>CAWBIR010000011.1:0-175944 GCA_963788885.1 uncultured Alphaproteobacteria bacterium
CATGCTTTAGACGCGCGGGCGGAGCGAGCGCTGCATATCCATCGAATAGGTATAGCGGCCTTCGGGATGCGTGGTGACGGTCACCTCGAACAGCTCTTCCTTGACGCCATAATACCGGCGCACGACGGTCAAGGCAGGTGAGCCGGCTTTAACCTGCAACGCCTTCGCCAGTGCGGCCGGCATTTGCCGCGCGAAGATTTCCATTTGGGCATATTCGGTGATCTGGCCGAACATCTTGGCGATCTGTTCGTGTACGGGTGCGCGGCCGTGATCGCTGCGCTTCACGACGCCTGCGAATTTCCGCAACACGTAGATCTCGGTCCATCCGAGAGGGGCGGCGAATTGGTCGGCGCGGCGGACCGACTCGATCAGAAACCAGTGTTTGCCGGGCTCACATTTCAGCAATGCGGCCAGATCGCGATCTGCGACGATCTCGCCACTCCTGACGACGTCACGATAGGTTTCATTGGAATATCTGAGCCACTCGCTGAGCGATTTGACGCTGTGGGTGAACAGCACGGGAGGCTCGGTTGCGATGATCACCGAGCCGAGCCCGGCGCGTCGTACGATCAGGCCCTGGTCCATCAGGATTCGGAGCGCCTCGCGAACGGTCTGACGGCTGGCCGAATAATGCGCCATCAATTCGGTTTCGGTTGGCAATAAATCTCCGATCGGATATTTGCCGAGCCGGATTTTCTTTTGCAGTCTGGCGGCAATGTCGCGATAGCGTGAAGGCTTTTGTTCCACAGATCTATCCGCCATCGCAGACCACCGGATGCCCCAACTCCATCGATTCCAGCGCAGCCTCGAAGGCCGATAGCGTGGCGAGCACTTCCATCTCCTGCGCGGGGAAAGGACGTTTGCGCTCGACCGCATCCGCGAAGGCGTTCAATTCGGCGGACAGCACATCGATGGGCGGATAGTTCGTCGTCTTCGGCGCGCAGCCCGACTTTCGAAGCACCAGCGTCGCCTCATCGAGCACTTCCGCCGATCCCTTGGTTCCGAACACGTGAACCCGCCAATAGAAAGGGGTTGCTCTCACCGTTGCCAGCGTGCCGGTGACACCGTTGGCGAAATCGATCGCAAGCACGGAAGAATCCCGCGGCGGCGGACCGGAGTCGCGCGAGTTGAAGCGCGCGTAGACCTGGCGGACCGGACCCAGCAGGCTGACAAAGGCATCGAGCACGTGCATCCCGGCGCCGGTTAGTCCGCCGCCGGGGGATTCCTCGGGAGACAGCCGCCATCCCGCAGTGATTTTCTCCGAATTCTCGTTGCTGTTGTGGCCCTCGACGTGAAGGATCGTCCCGAGTTCGCCGCTGGCGGTTATCTCTCGCAGCGCCCGCATCGACGGCCAGAACCGGCGGTTATGTCCGACCGCGAGAACCACGCCCGCATCGCGGCAGGCGCCGAACATGCGCTCGGCGTGGTCGCGACGCAACGCGAGCGGCTTTTCGCAGAATATTTGCTTGCCAGCCGCGGCGGAGACGATCACCTGATCCATGTGCAGGGAGTGCGGTGTCGCCAGCAGGACTGCGTCGATCGCGCGATCGGCAAGGACGTCGTCGAGATTGCCGGTCAGGTCGAAATGATGTTCGGCACAGAACCCTCGCGCGTTCTCGATGTCGGTCTCGACGGCCCGGGTTATCTTCAGGCGAGCCTGGCCGCGCGCAGCCTCAGCGAGATGACGGCCCCAGCGGCCCAGTCCGACGATGGCGCAATTGATCATTTGGGATCCTCGGTCCGGGCGTTTGACGGTCGGATGGCTTCGATGACGGAGGCGCTGTCGCTATCCGGCCCTTCCAGCGTAATGGCGGCGCGAAGCAGGGCGGCCTGGGTGGATGTCATGGGGAGCGAAAGACTGCGGCGCCCGGCTTCGGCGAGAATGAGTTCGGCGTCCTTCAAGGTCTGTGAAATATGCGACTGGGGCGTGAAATCACGCGTCAGCATCTTGTCTCCCTTGGTGTCCATGACCCGGGAATAGGCGGCGGACTTGCGGGCGGTCGCGAGAAAGGCCGCCGGGTCCAGTCCCAGGCCTTCCGCGAAGACAATGCCCTCCGCCAACGCCGCCCTGTTGTTTTGCAGGATCAGATTGATCGCCAGTTTGGTTCGGCTGGCGTCGCCGATCTTGCCTGCGTTCACCCGTTGCGGACAGAGAATATCAAGCGTGGCGTCGGCGGCCTCTATGGCCGCTTGCGGGCCAGCGACCAGCGCCATGGCCGAGCCGTTTCGGACCTCGGCGCTCGTACCGGATATCGGTGCCTCGACGAAGGTCAGGCCGGCGTCATCCGCCTGTTTCGCGATCCGCATGATCTCGTCCGGCGTGCATGTGGTGGTGCAGATCATCACGCTTCCCGCCGGCTTCTCGCTTTGCGCCAGTTCGGCGAGCAGGGCCTCGATCTGGTCGGCGCTGTAAACGGCGACAACGATCACCCGGCATCGGGCCGCGAGTTCTTCAGCCGAGGCGGCCAACTCGCCGCCTGTGGCCTTGAATGCCTTGCATCGTTCGGAGTCGATATCGAACCCGATCACGGCATTCCCGGCATCGATCAGTCGCGCCGACAGCGCAGCTCCCATGAGGCCGAGCCCGATCATTCCAATGGATGCATGAGCTGACATGGGCGTAACGGTTTTCCAATCCGCGTTATTGAGGCTCGATGCCCGCAGCCTTGGCGTCCGCGGTCCAGCGAACAATCTCGCTTTGAATGAAGGCGCCAAATTCCTTCGGCGGCATCGTCGCAACGACGACGCCGACACTGGCGAGCTTTTCCCGCGTTGCCGGCGTCGACAGGAATTTTTCACTCTCCGCATACAATTTGTCGACGATCGCGCCGGGGGTTTTCGCGGGCGCGAGCAGTCCGTACCAGATGGTCGCCTCAAAGCCGGGCATCGCCTCGGCCAACGCGGGCAGGTTGGGCGTCAGTTCGTTTCGCTTCGGCGAAGTCACGCCGATGCCGCGAAGCGTGCCGCCCTGCATCTGCGGCAGAGACACCGACAGATCCGCAAAGGTGAGGTTGGTTGCCCCGGTCATGACGTCGGTGACCGCCTGCGGTACGCCGCGGTAGGAGGCCGCGACCACCGACAGGCCGCCGCGCGATTGCAATTGCGCGATGGATATCTGCGCCGCGCCCGAGCCGTAGCCCGCCGTCAGGTTCGGATGCGTCTTCGCATAATCGAGGAATTCGGTAACGTCCCTGGCGGGGAAGTCCGGCTTGACCAGCAGCACCATCGCGGTGGTGATGGTCCTGATGACGGGGACGAAATCCTTCACTGGATCGTAGGGAAGGTTCTTGAGCATCGCGACATTGCCCGCGTGGGTCGTATTGGTGCCCATCAGCAGCGTGTAGCCGTCGGGGGCCGAGCGCGCGACCTCCGCCGCTCCGATGCTGCCGAGCGCTCCTGCACGGTTCTCGATCAGAACGGTCTGGCCGAAGGCTTCCTGGAGATGTTGAGCCAGCATGCGCGCGACGTGATCCGGACCGGCGCCGGCGGGAAACGGCACCACGATCCTGATCTGTCGGGAGGGATAATCGCAGCTTGCCGCGCCGCTTTGCGGAATCGAGCATCCGAACAGCAGCAGGCCAGCGAGAATGCGCAATTTCGATGACATATGATATCCCGGATCCGTTGTTTATTTATACGGACAAATATCGAAGGAAGGCAAGATATCGCTGGCAATATGAGGCTTTGACGATTGAGCCTGTCAGAATTTATCCGTATAAATCGGCATCTCAGGGGAAAGAGGCGCCCATGGCGGACACCAACGATTTATACGCGCGCGGTCTGCGGCGGCGCAAAAAGATGTTTGGCGAAGCCGACGTCGAGAAGCGAATGGCTGCGTCCGGCGAATTCGGGGCGCCGCTTCAAAACGTCATCAACGCGTATGTTTACGGTGATGTCTGGGAGAGGACCGGACTTTCCGACAGCGTTCGTAGTCTCGTCATGCTCGGGATAACGGCGGCCAGCAACAAACCCGCCGAATTCGCGGTGCATGCCAAAGGCGCCTTGGCGAACGGATGCACGAGGGCGCAGGTGCAGGACGTCCTGCTATTGGTTGCGATGTATTGCGGCATCCCGGCCGCGATCGAGACCAATCGGATTGCTGCGGAGATTTTCGGTCAAGACGAGCCATGACCGTTATTCTCTCAAGTCACGGCGTGACATCGGCGCGCGAGACCGCTTTCGGCGCGGTCACCTGTTTCCATGTCGAATTGGCGACCTGAATCGGCGAGAAGGGCGGCCGCTCGACATATTTGCCGTCGCCTTGTTCGGCGCGAAGCTCGCCCTTCGCGAAGGCGACCCGGCCGCCCGATAGCGTCACGACCGGTGCACCCGTGCAGGCAAATCCTTCAAATACGTTGTAGTCGATCCGGCTGATCTGGTGTTTGGCGCTGATGGTCTTGCTCGCGCGCGGATCCCACACCACGAGGTCGGCGTCCGAGCCGACGTCGAGCCTTCCCTTGCGCGGGTAGATGTTGAGGATGCGCGCGATGTTGGCCGACGTCACCGCGACGAATTCTTCTTTCGTCAGTCGGCCGGTGTTGACGCCTGCGGTCCAGAGCAAGGGCATACGGTCTTCGAGGCCGCCGGTGCCGTTCGGGATCTTGCGAAAGTCGTCGGCGCCCAAGCGCTTCTGTTCCGTGGTGAAGGCGCAGTGATCGGTCGCGACCACCTGCAGCGAGCCCGATTGCAGTCCTGCCCACAGACTATCCTGATGGTTCTTGTTGCGGAACGGCGGCGACATCACGCGCCGCGCCGCGTGGTCCCAGCTCTTGTTCTCGTACTCGTTGGCATCGAGCAGCAGATGCTGGATCAGCGGCTCGCCGAACACGCGTTGTCCGCTGGCGCGCGCCCGCGCAATCGCCTCATGCGCCTCCCGGCAGCTCGTGTGCACGATATAGACCGGCGACCCCGTCATCTCGGCGATCATGATGGCGCGGTTGGTGGCCTCGCCTTCGACCAGCGGCGGCCGTGAATGCGCGTGGCCTTCCGGACCGGTCATGCCGCTTTCCAATAGCGACTCCTGCATCCTCGCGACCACGTCGCCATTCTCGGCATGCACCAGCGGCAGCGCGCCGAGATGGGCGCAGCGCGCGAACGAGTTGTAGAGTTCGTCGTCGTTGACCATCAACGCGCCCTTGTAGGCCATGAAGTGCTTGAAGGTGTTGATGCCGTAGGTTTTGACGACGATCGCCATCTCGTCGAACACCTGTTTCGACCACGACGTCACCGCCATGTGGAAGCCGTAGTCGCAGGCCGCCTTTTCGGATTTGCGACGCCAGTCCTGATACGCGGCGAGCATGGACTGGCCGGGGTCGGGGATGCAGAAGTCCACGACCATGGTGGTGCCGCCGGCGAGCGCGCCCTTGGTGCCCCATTCGAAATCGTCGGCGGAGACGCTGCCCATGAAGGCAAGTTCGAGATGGGTGTGCGGATCGATGCCGCCCGGCATCACGTAGCAGCCACCGGCGTCGATCACTTCAGCGCCTGTAGGCGCCTCAAGCGAGGGGCCGACCGCTGTGATCGCGCCGCCATCCACCAGCACGTCCGCACGCCAGGAGTGATCGTGGTTTACCACCGTGCCGCCGCGGATCAGGATCATGACGAAATCTCCGGAAGTGCAAAACGCCGACGAGCCGAATGTTTACCCTGCAAACGTGGCGTGCAACGGGCGTGCCAGCAGAAAATCGCAAGGCGCAAGATCGCCGTTGCGCCTCCGCCATGCCTTTGGCGCCGGTCTAGCTTCTCAGGCGGCGCTTGCCTTCGCAACCGGGCGGCGTCACACTTCCCGGCAAAATGCGGGACCGTCAAGTGGCCCGCGATAACGAGTTCAAGGGACGGAACATGGCGGCGACGCGGATCGACTGCGATATCCATCCGGCCATCGGCGGAACGCGCACCACGCTGTTGCCCTATCTCGACGACCACTGGAAAGAGCAGGTGGTGAGCCGGGCGATCGACGGCCTCGATCTCAACAGCTATCCGCCGCACATGCCGCTCTCCGGCCGCGCCGACTGGCGCCCGAAAAATGGCAAGCCCGGCAGCGATCTCGCGATGGTCCAGCGCGGCGCATTCGATCAGCTCGGCGCCAGCCACGCGATCTGCAACGTGCTGTACGGCGCGCAGGCCGTCTACGATCCCTATATGGCGTCGGCCTTCTGCAAGGCGATCAACGACTGGATCGCCGCCGAGTGGCTGGATCGCGACTCCCGTCTGCGCGCCTCGATCGTCATTCCGTTGCAGGCGCCGGATCTCGCGATCGAGGAAATCGAACGCCGCGCCGGTGACAATCGCTTCGTCTCGGTTCTGGTGCTGGCGCAGGGCGAGAACCTGCTCGGACGGCGGCATTACTGGCCGGTATGGCAGGCCGCCGAGAAGCACGGATTACCGATTGCGATCCATGCCGGCAGCGCCTATCGGCAGGCGCCGAGTTCGGTCGGCTGGCCGTCCTATCGCTACGAATATTATCTCGCCGAGGCGCAGGCGTTTCAGGCGCAGGTGCTCAGCCTGGTCTATGAGGGCGTGTTCCTGAAATTTCCGAAGCTCAAGGTCGTGCTGATGGAATCCGGCGTGACCTGGCTGCCGGCCTTCATGTGGCGCGCCAACAAGACCTGGCGCGGCGTTCGCGTCGAGGTGCCCTGGGTCGAGCGCGAGCCGGCCGCGATCATCCGCGACCATGTTCGCGTGACCATGCAGCCGTTCGACGCGCCGCCGGATGCGGCCAGCGTTGCCGACATCATCGAGATGATCGGTTCGGACAAGATGTTCCTGTTCGCGTCAGACTATCCGCACTGGCAGTTCGACGGTGACGACGCGGTGCCGCCGAATCTGCCAGCCAGCATCGTTTCGCGCATGTGCGCCGACAATCCGCTTGAAACCTTTCCGCGGCTGTCGCTCGCCGCTTAATCCACTTCCGAGGAGGATCGCATGAGTGAAGTCATCGACCGCCCGCTGTTAGATGAGGAAAAGTCCGCGAAGACGCGATTCCGGATCATCGATTGCGACGTCCATCCGAGCCTGCATGCGAAGAGCGACCTCAATCCGTTTCTCCCGAAACGCTGGCAGGAGCATTTGAAGACCTACGGCGATCATCTGCGCACGCCGTACATGGGCACGACGCCATATCCGCGTTCTTCGCCGTTGATCTCGCGCCGCGACGCCTGGCCGCCGACCGGCGGTCCGCCGGGTTCGGATCTCGATTTCATGCGCAAGCAATATCTCGATCCGCTCGACGTCGAGTTCGGCGTGTTGCAGGTGCTCGACATGTTCATCTTCTCGCAACAGGACCTCGAATGCGGGGCGGCGATCCAGCGCGCTGTCAACGAATGGCAGCTCGCGCATTGGACCAGCCGCGATCCGCGGTTGAAGGCTTCCATTCTGGTCGGGCAGGACGGTACCGATTTGGCGGTTGCCGAGATCGAGCGTTGCGCCAAGGTCGGCCAGTACGTGCAGATCAATATTTCGCCGCGGGCCAACGAGCCGATTGGCCGCCGCCGCTATTGGCCGATCTATGCGCGTGCGGAGGAACTGGGCCTGCCGATCGGCATTCACACCGGTGGTTATGGCGGTCATCCGCCGGCCGCGGCGGCTGGCCGTCATATTACGCCGAAGAGCACCAGTCGAACGCGCATACCATGGCGGCGGCGCTGACGAGCCTCGTGCTCGAGGGCGTGTTTGAGCGCTTCCCGCGCCTGAAGATCGTGTTCATCGAGGGCGGGTTCGGCTGGATCTCGTCGACCATGTGGCGGATGGATCAGCATTTCGAACGCTTCCGCAGCGAGGTGCCGCATCTCAAGCGCAAACCATCGGAATATGTGCGCGAGCATTTCTGGTTCACGACGCAACCGGTCGACGAGCCCGACGAAGCCAGGCATCTGCGCTCGCTGATCGAATGGGTCGGCATCGATCGCCTGCTGTTTTCGTCCGATTATCCCCACTGGGATTTCGACGATCCACGCTACGCGTTCAAGGCCCCGCTTTCGGAAGCGGAGCGGATCAAGCTGTTCCAGACCAACGCGCGCGCCGTCTACAAGCTCTGATAGCGAAGCCTGATTAGTTGCCATGCCCCGTCACATCGTCGCCCGCACGTCAGACATCCCGCCCGGCGGTAACAAGGTGGTCACGCTCGAGGGCCGCGACGTGGTCGTGTTCCATGCCAATGGCGAGTTCTTCGCGCTGCTCAATCGCTGCCCGCATGCTGGCGCACCGCTGGACCGGGCGGCCTGCGTGGCGCGGCTGACCTCGCCGGAACCGGGAGTGTATCAGCGCTCTCGCGTCGGCGAACTGCTTCGCTGCGCCTGGCACGGCTGGGAGTTCGACATGCGCAACGGCCAATCCTGGTTCGATCCCAAGCGCGTCAAGGTCAGAACCTACCCCGTTGTCATTGAAGACGGCGAAACGCTCGCCAAGGGGCCCTACGTCGCCGAGACTTTTCAGGTTCTCGTCGAGGATAATTACGTAATCGTGGAGACCTGACTCTTTTGCTCGCAAGACACCATGGCGATGCTATAAGGCCGCTATCTGCGGTAAGGACAGGTACGAGCCGATGTCGAAACAGTCGATGCGCGAAGAGGCCGAACGCCTGATCCGCGAGGCCATGGCGCGCAAGCCGCTGGTCGTGAAAGAAGGCAACACCCGCATCGAGGCGGTCTGCGGTAAATGCGGCGCGCCAAATCGGGTTTCCGCCGAGCGCGGCGTGACGCGGGCGAAGTTTATCTGCAAGCAATGCGGGCACAAGCAGGAGACGCTGTAAACCGCTTCGAGGTGAGGGGATGGGCGCAGCGGAAGGATTGGAGCCGATCGAAACGGCCAGCGCCGACCAGTTGCGTTCATTGCAGCTTGCGCGTCTGAAGGAGACGGTCAGCCGCGCGTATGAAAAGGTGCCGCATTACAGGCGCGCTTTCGACGAATTGGGCGTGCATCCGGACCATCTCAAGCAGCTTTCCGATATTTCGAAATTTCCGTTCACGACCAAGCAGCATCTGCGCGAGAACTATCCGTTCGGGATGCTCGCGGTTCCGATGGACGACATCATACGGATTCACGCATCCAGCGGAACGACCGGCAAGCCCACCGTCGTCGCCTATACCAGGGGTGATATCCAAACCTGGTCGCAACTGATGGCGCGCTCTATTCGCGCCGCCGGGGGGCGGTCGACGGACAAGATCCACGTTGCCTATGGATATGGTCTCTTCACCGGCGGGCTCGGCGCGCATTACGGCGGCGAATGTCTCGGCGCGGCGGTTATTCCGGTCAGCGGCGGGATGACCGAACGGCAGGTGCAGATCATCTGTGATTTCCAGCCGGACATCATCATGGTGACGCCGTCCTATATGCTGGCGATCGCCGACGAATTCGACCGGCAGGGGATCAAGGCCAGCGCGTGTTCCTTGCGGACCGGTATTTTCGGCGCGGAGCCGTGGACGGCAAGCATGCGGTCGGAAATCGAATCCCGCATGGGGCTGCAGGCGCTCGATATCTACGGGCTGTCCGAGATCATGGGGCCTGGCGTGGCGCAGGAATGCATCGAGACCAAGGATGGCCTGACGATCTGGGAGGATCATTTCTATCCCGAAATTATCGATCCCAATTCCGGAACCCCGCTGGCTGACGGTGAGCCCGGCGAACTCGTGTTCACGACCCTGACCAAGGAAGGCATGCCGCTCGTTCGCTACCGCACGCGCGATCTGACGCGCCTGTTGCCGGGCACGGCGCGAACGATGCGCCGGATGGAGCGGGTCAAAGGGCGCAGCGATGACATGCTGATCATTCGTGGGGTCAACGTCTTCCCATCCCAGATCGAGGCGGCGCTGTCCGGCGAGGAAAAATTGGCGCCGCATTACGTGCTCGAGTTGCGCCGATCCGGGCATCTCGATGAGCTTGATGTCGTTGTCGAGACGCGTCAGCACCTAGGCGGCGACGCAACGGACGAACGCGAGAAATTGCGGCTGCGGGCCGAGCATCTGATCAAGGCGTTGGTCGGCGTGACCTCGCGCGTGCGCATCGTCGATCCCGGCGCGATCGAACGCTCGCAGGGCAAGGCAAAGCGCGTCCTCGATCTCCGGCCCAAGGACTGAGCAAGGACCGAAGTGGTGTCGAATATGCTTCCTCATAGCCTGCTGCCGGCCGAGAAATTCCAGACATGGCAGGGCGCTGAACCGGATTCGGCCGGTAGTGTCGCAGGGGATGATTTCGCCGGCGATTGCCAGCGCTACGCGGCCTATTGGCAGCTTTCGCGCGAGCTTCTCGGATGCTTGCCGGCCAAGCCGGCCCGCAACGATGAACAGGCAAGGGCCGCCGAAACCATCCAGCAGAAAGCGCGCGACGCGCGGCAGCGCTTCCTGGCGCGGCATGCGGCTTCCGTCTATCAGGCGCTCACGAAAGACTATTCAAAGTTCGTCCGTGTCGAGGAGCTGGTTCGAGCCGCGGCAGATGCGTTTCCGGGTCTCGTGCCGAGCACTGACGAGATCGCTGAAGATGCAGGCAGGCTACAACGCGACAAGGAAGGCGTGGAAATCGACCAGGGAATATTCCTGTCGCATGTGCTGGGTGAGGAGCGTTCGGGCACCCATCTTTGCCACGCGATGCTGCTGCCGAGAGCCGATGCGGTGCCATATCTCGAAAAGTTTATCGCCGATGGATTCGTCGACCTTGGCGCGGTGACGGTCGAGCGTCGCGGACACGCCGTCCATGTCACGTTGAAGAACCCTCGCTATCTGAACGCGGAGGACCAGACCACGATCGATGCGACCGAAATCGCCATCGATCTGGCGACGCTCGACCCCAAGAGCAATATCGCCGTGCTCAGGGGCGGGGAGGTCGAGCACGTCAAATACCGCGGACGCCGGATACTCGGCAGCGGGATCAATCTCACGCATCTCTATCGCGGCAAAATTCCCTTTCTCTGGTTCATCCAGCGCGAGTTGGGCTTCGTGCATAAATTCATGCGCGGTGTGGCGCGGCCGGAATCGCTTCCGGACGATGTTCATGGCGCGGGTATCGAAAAGCCATGGATTGCCGTGGTCGAAAGCTTTGCGATCGGCGGTCATTGCCAGATTTTGCTGACGCAGGATTATGTGCTGGCGGCAAATGATGCCTTCATGACGCTGCCGGCGCGAAAGGAAGGCATTGTGCCGGGTGCGGCGAATTTACGGCTGCATCGTTTTGTCGGTGACCGGTTGGCCCGCCAGCTCGTCCAGTATGAGCGCAAGTTGCTCTGCGATAGTCCGGAAGGCCGCCTGATTTGCGACGAGGTTGTCGAAGCCGGCGAGATGGATGCGGCGATCGAGCGGGTGGTTGAGAATTTGACCGGCTCCGGCGCAGTCGGCGCGATCAGCAATCGCCGTGCGTTCAGGATCGCGGTGGAATCGCTCGATCTCTTCCGCCGCTATATGGCCGTCTATGCGCGTGAACAGGCCTATTGCCATTTCAGCCCGGCCCTGATCGCTAATCTTGAGCGATACTGGAATGCGCAGAACCGGGCGGATTAGGCCTCAGCTCTCCTTCACAAAGCCGGCGAAAGCTTGCGCGTAATCCGGATGCCAGCGCGACAGCGCGGGACGATTTTCAACGATGTCGCCCGCGGCCCACAGGATTCGCCGCTCGTCGAGCGGCCGTGGCACATCGTTGTCCGGGCACAGGATATAGAAGTCTCCGGCTTCCAGCCGTTCGATCATGAAGTCGACGGTCTGTTCTGGTGTCCAGGCTGCGGCCGGTTTTTCGGTGCGGCCTTTGGCGGTTAGCCCCGTGAACACAAAGCCGGGAATCAAGAGATGCGCGCTGATGTGGCCGCCTTTGGTGTTGCGCAGTTCATGTTCGAGCGCTTCGGTGAAAGCCTTCACGCCGGCTTTCGAGACGTTGTAGGCGGGATCGCCGGGCGGCGTGGTGATGCCTTGCTTGGAGCCGGTGTTGATGATGAGCCCGGGCTTTCCTCGCTCGATCATGCGAGGCGCAAAGATCTGCGAGCCGTGGATGATGCCCCACAGATTGACGCCGAGAATCCGTTGCCAGTTTGCTTCCGGCCCGAACATGGTGCTGCCCGGCTGAATGCCGGCGTTGTTCATCAGCACATCCGTGCCGCCGAAGCGCTCGCGCACCGCGGCTTCGAGTTTTGTCACCTCTTCGACGCGGCTGACATCGACCGCCATCGTCATCACGTTTGCTGCTCCGCCGGGCGAGGCTGCCGCCAGTTCTTTTTCAGCCGAAGCAAGGCGATCATCTCCGAGATCGGCAATGCAGACTTTCATGCCGAGGCTGGCAAAGCGCTTTGCGGCGGCGAGACCAATCCCGCTCGCACCGCCGGTGATGACGGCAACGTTATCGGGCGATAGGACGGGGTGAGGCATGAGTTTTCTTCCTGTCGGGGAGATCGGGTACACTCGATCTGGCGCGCATGGGAGGTCTTCGCCAGAGGCTATCGCGGCACACGCGGGTTGCGGTTACAAAATCTTGATCGCAAAATTGCGGCAAAGACATTTTTCCGGGGGCCGCATCACATGAATTTTCCTGCTCTGTTTTCACCGCTTCAGGTCGGCCCCTACCGGCTCGCGCACCGCGTCGTGATGGCGCCTCTGACGAGAATGCGCGCGGAGCGATCGAGTTTCGCGCCGCGTCCGCTGAATGCCGAATATTATGCGCAGCGCGCCACGCCGGGCGGCCTCCTGATCGCGGAGGCCACACCGGTCATGGTGAGTGGTCGCGGCAATCCCGGCGTGCCCGGCATCTATTCGGAGACGCAGATTGCGGGATGGCGCGGTGTGGTCGACGCCGTGCACGCCAAGGGCGGCTTGATCTTTCTCCAGCTCTGGCATGTCGGCCGCGTGTCGCATTCGTCGTTCCAGCCCGGCGGCGCGTCGCCGGTTGCGCCTTCCGCCGTGCCGATCACGGGCAATGGCATGCTGGCGATGACGGCCGACGGCAAGATGGTGCCGTACGAGACGCCGCGTGCGCTGGAGACCAGTGAGGTCAAGGACGTGGTCGAGGCGTTCCGGCAGGCGGCTGCTAACGCCAAAGAGGCCGGCTTCGACGGCGTCGAGATCCATGGCGCCAATGGCTACCTGCTCGAACAATTCCTGCAATCGCACACCAATTTACGCACCGATCAATACGGCGGCAGCTTCGAGAACCGCACACGGCTGTTGCTCGAAATCGCGCAGGCCGTGATCGGGGTGTGGGGCGCCAACCGCGTCGGCGTGCGGCTGTCGCCTTATGGCATTGCGAACGGCAGCGGCGAGGCGGACCCGATGCCGCTCTATACGCATGTCGTCAAAGCGCTCGATCCGCTCGGGCTCGCTTACCTGCATTTCATCGAGCCTCGCTCGAGCGGGGCAGGACGCGCGGAAGTGAACTGGCAGAACGTGCCGTCGGCGATGGTGCTGTTCCGGCCGCTGTGGCGCGGCGTTTTGATTTCGGCCGGCGGCTTCACCGGCGAGACGGCGGAAGCCGCCATCGCGCAAGGCCATGCGGATGCGATCGCGTTCGGCCGTATCTTCATTTCCAATCCGGATCTGCCGCGGCGTTTGCAGCAAGGCTTCCCGCTGACGCCGTATAATCGCGCGACCTTCTATGGCGGCGAGGAAGTCGGCTACACGGATTATCCGGTGCACGACGGGATGGCGACGGCGTAACCGTCGTTGCGAACGCATGTATCGCAATCGGGGCTCCGTCATTCCGGGATGGTGCGTTAGCACCAGACCCGGAATCTCGAGATTCCGGATTCGATGCTGCGCATCGCTCCGGAATGACTGGAGGCAATAGATGGCCAAACCAACAAAAGCCGCCGGCATCGCCAGGGGACAATGCCTCTGCGGCAGCGTCGCTTTCGAGATCGACGTGCCGGCGCGCTGGGCCTGGCACGATCATTCCTCCGCCAGCCGCAGAGCGCATGGCGCGGCCTATGCGACCTATGTCGGTAGCTGGCGCAAGCGCTTTCGTATCACGGCGGGCGAGGAGGACATCGCGCACTTCGAAGATGCGACGACGAAGACCAGGCGCTCCTTCTGCAAACGCTGCGGTACGCCGCTGATTTACGAACGTCCGCGCTCGCCGCATATGGTCAACATTCCCCGCGCGCTGTTTTCCGATCGCACCGGCCGCCAGCCGCTCTATCACATTGCGATCGAAGAGTTGCAGGAGTGGACCTATGCCGGCGAATCCCTGGTGCCGCTAAAGGGTTTTCCGGGCGTGGTCTGGCATCGCGGGAAAAAGCGATCTCGCAACAATGGGCGCGAAGGAATGTTCTGATCGTCGCTGACTGTTAGCGCTTCAAACTCAGTTTCTGTTGCGCGGCCGTATCGGGCGGCAATTCCTTGTCGCCCTTGGCATAGTCGTTGGCGTCGAGCAGGAAGGCGGCAAGATCGGCGTAGCTCTGGTCGGTGAGGCTGCCCGGACGGTCCGGCGGCATTTTTGCCTTCATGTAGGCCACCAGCGCCGCGACCGAGCCACCGCCCCAGTGCTGCTTGAAGTACTTTCCGTTAAGCGGTGCGCCGCCGAATTCGCCATTATCAAGCTTGTCGCCGTGGCACTGGACGCAGCGTTCCGAATAGATGTCGGAGCCCGTCGTCACCTGGTCTGCGGTGAAGGTGACCGGCGTCATTCCGCCGGCGCCACCTGCTGTTGCCGTCGCCGGTGCGCCACCCCCGGCCGCGCCGGATCGCATCGCATAGACTTGCGCCGAGGTGAGCTCTGGTGCGCGGATTGCCTTGATCTCGTCTGAGGTGAAAGGCTTGAAGTCGGCAGGCAGCGACTTGCCGTTGTCCCAGGCGTTGCTGACGTAGTTAAGCACGGCGGCAATGTCGTCATCGCTTAGCGCGTTCCACGGCGGCATCGCGCCGGCGTAGTTGTTGCCGCTGACGCTGATCTCGCCCTCGAGGCCGAACAGCAGCACCTTGCCGACGTAAGTGCGTCCGTCGGCCCGTTTCAAGAGTTCAGGAAAGTGACCGGCGAGCGGCGGAAAGGCGCCCGCCATGCCAGTGCCGCCCGCCTGATGGCAGGCGACACAGTTGGTTGTGTAGACACGCGATCCTGCATCGGCGCTTCCCCCGCTGCTTTGTGCTTGCGCCGGCACCGCCACGGCCAAGGTGGCTATGGCGGCAAATGAAGCTAGAAAAGGAGAGCGGAAGAAGCGTCGTTGCATGGTCTATCTTTGTGTTACTTGCCGTTTGCGGGCAGGGCGAACACGAACAGCGCCGAGCCACTGTCGGGAATCGCGATCTCCGGCGTCAGGGTCGCCAGCGAACGCGCATGACTGGACCCGTTGCCAACGGCGACGGCGACATACTGTTTCCCCTTCACCGAATAGGTGATCGGGTAGGAGTTGACGATGTTCGAGGTACGCATCTGCCACAGCACCTTGCCCGTCTTGTCGTCATAGGCACGGAAGTAGCGGTCCAGTGCGCCGGCGAATACGAGGCCACCACCGGTAGCGAGTGCAGCGCCGGTCTGCGGTGCGCGCGTGCGGTCCGACCACGCCGCTTTCTGGGTAAACAGGTCGACGCCATCGACGCGGCCGATCTTGCCGTCGCTGTTCGGCACCTGTCCGCGCGCGAAGATCGCACGGCTACCGCCGGTATAGGCCTTGCCCTCCTCGATCGGGATCGGCGTGGTGTCCGAGCAATACTCGTTCAGCGGGATGTAAAGCATGTGCGTACGCGGGCTGTAGGCGGTGGCCGGCCAGCCGCGGCTGCCGGGATCCGCCGGACAATTCGTGGTGGTCTTGCCGATATGCGGCACGGCGGCCTCGTTGATGGTCTTGGCGCCGGTCTTCGGATCGATCGCCGAGACGACGTTCTGGTAGACCGTCTGCTTGGCCCACAACCATTGGCCGTTGGTGCGGTCGAGCACCTCGACGATGCCGAGCTTGCCCACGGTCACCAGCGCCTTGCGCGTCTTGCCGTCGACGGGGAGATCGACCAGCACGCGCTCATAGGCATAGTCGAGGTCCCAGGTGTCGTTCGCCAGATGCTGATAGTACCATTTCAGCTTGCCAGTATGTGGATCGAGGGCGAGCGTGGCGTCGGTGTAAAGCGCGTCATTGTTGGCGCCTTCCTTTTTCGGCGACAGGCCGCCGATTTCCGCGATATGCGGATAGGGTTGGCCGACGCCGAGGAACAGCGTGTCGGTGTCAGGATCGTAGCTGCCAGAGTTCCAGGTCGAGGCGCCGAAGCGCTTTTCCAGCGGCAGGCCGTTCCAGCTATCGCCGCCGGGCTCGCCGGGCTGCGCGATGGTGTGGAAGCGCCAGAGCTCCTTGCCGGTGTTGATGTCGTGGCCGGTGATGAAGCAACCGCCGGGCATGGCGTTGCCGCAGCCGCTCATGCCTTGCACGATGACGTTGGAGGCGACCAGCGGGCCGCCGGTATAGCGCCAGCCCTTTTTGTAGTCTTCCGTCTGGTGGTCCCAGACCACTTTGCCGGTCTTGATGTCGAGCGCGATGATGTGGGCATCGGAGGTCGCGACGATCAGCTTGTCGTCCACCATCGCCAAATTGCGCTTGGCGGCGAAGTTTCCGTTCTGACGCGGGATTTCGGCAGGGATGTCGCGCTTGTATTCCCACAACAGGTCGCCATTGGTGCCGTCGAGCGCCTGCACCTTGTCGAGCCAGTTGTACAGGAAGAGCACGCCGTCATGGACCAGCGGCGTGGTTTCGGTGGCGCCCGCCGTCATTGCCCAGCTCCAGGCCACCGTCAGGTTCTTGACGTTATCGGCGTTGATCTGCTTCAGCGGGCTAAAGCCCCAGGCGTCATAGGTGCGGCGCCACATCAGCCAGTCGCTATCAGGCGGATTGAGCAGCATTTTCGCGGGCGCCGGAGTAAGCGCTTTCAGCAGCGCATCGTTCTTCGGCGGCGTCACTTGAGGCTTGTCGGATACGACGGGTGCAAGGGGTGCCTGCGCCACGGCGAGCGATATGCTCAGCGTGCCGGCAGCCAGAGCACTGGCAAATAGCAATCTCTCAATCATTTTTGCAGCCGGCTTGTGCGAGCGCATGCTCATTTGGTTCTCCCTGTATTGATTGTTTGATGGATGCGGCGAGGGCGGGCTAGGACGACATATTCATACGAATATGACGCAACGTGAACAAGTCTGACCGGCGGCAAGCGTGCAAGGCAGCCATGAAGCTGCTTTCTTGCCTCGGACAGAGCAAAGTTGATCATGATGCGCACCATGACGGCAACGGCCGCGAGTGTGGAGGAAATATGAAAAATCGCATTACCGGGCGCTCGGCGTTCCTGGCCTTGCTCAAGGATGAAGGCATCACGCATCTGTTCGGCAATCCCGGCACCACCGAGTTGCCGATCATGCATGCGCTGAAGGATCACCCCGATCTCACCTATGTGATGGCGATGCAGGAGAGCCTCGTGGTGGCGATCGCCGATGGCTATAGCCGCGCCTCCGGCCGCCTCGTTGCCTGCAACGTCCACGTCGCGCCCGGTCTCGGCAATGCGATGGGCTCGCTCTACAACGCGCAATTTACCGGCACGCCGATGATTTTGACCGCGGGACAGCAGGAGCAGGGCCACGGCCTGATGGAGCCGCTATTGTATGGCCCGCTGGTGCGGATGGCCGAGCCGCTGGTGAAGTGGGCGGTCGAGGTGACGCGGCTGGAAGATTTGCCGCGGATCGTACGCCGCGCCGCCAAGATCGCGACCACGCCGCCGACCGGCCCGGTGTTCATTTCGCTGCCGGGCGATATTCTCAATTCCGAGGCCGGCATCGATCTCGGCCGCTCGACCCGCGTCGACGCCCGCGTGAAACCTTCCGACGAGGCGTTGCAGGCGTTGGTGGCGCGTATCCTGAAAGCGGAGCGGCCGGTCATCATCGCCGGTGACGAAATCGTGAAGAGCGATGCGCTGCAGGAGGCGGCGGCACTTGCCGAGACGCTCGGCTGTCCGGCCTATCAGCAATCGGTGCCCTATGGCGCGCATTTCCTCTCCGAGAGCCCTTGCTTCGTCGGCGCGCTCTCGCGCTCGCAGCCGCAGGTGCGCGACGTTCTTGCGCCCTATGATCTCCTGATTGCGCTCGGCGCCGACCCCCTGAGAATGTCGGTGCACAGCGAGACCGATCCGCTGCCGGAGGGACTGTCGATCGTGCAGATCGGTCTCGTCGATTGGGATCTCGCCAAGAATTACGGCGCGGAACTGGCGCTCAAGGCCGATGTCAAGGAGACGTTGCGCACGCTTATTCCGGCGCTGAAGGCCAAGGGCGGCGCGGCGCTGGAGACCAAGGCCAAACAAGGCGTCGCCGCGCTGGCGTCGAACAACTGGACCGCACGCCGTGCCGCGCTGATCGAACAGTTGGCCAAGCGCGGTGACCGCGCGCCGATCGACCCGGATTATCTGACGTTGCAGGTGGTCGAGGCGCTGCCGGAGAACGCGATCGTGGTCGATGAAGGCCTGACCTCCTCGCGGCAGATGCTGTCGCTGCGGCCGCATCGCGACCGCTACGGCTATCATGCGCTGGCCTCGGGCGGCATCGGCTGGGGTTTGCCGGCATCCGTCGGCGTCAGCCTCGCCAATCCCACCCGTCCTGTCGTCTGTTTCTCCGGCGACGGCAGTGCGATGTATTCGATCCAGGCGCTGTGGACGGCGGCGCATCACAAGCTGCCACTGAACATCGTGATCGCCAACAACGGCGGCTATCGCATCATCAAGCAGCGGCTGCTCGCCTTCCACGGCGACGATCATTATGTCGGCATGGATTTCGCCGATCCGCCGGTGGATTTTTCGGGTGTCGCCAGATCGCTCGGCTGTGAAGCGATACGGATCTCCGATCCGAAGGAGCTGAAGTCGACGCTGGCTTCAGCGTTCAAGCGGCCCGGCGCCAAGCTGATCGAAGTGATGGTGGACGGGACGGTGTAGGGCGGCTGTCATTCCGGGATGCGCGCGAGCGCGGGCTATGCGTGCGCAATTGCGCATCCTGAGAATCCATCGCGCCCGGAGTTCGTTGAGGAATGGATTACCGGGTCCGCCTCTTCGAGGCGCCCCGGAATGACAGTCAGGTTTGCACTTCGGCCTACTGCCGCACCGCCGGATGCGGCGCATCGAGCCGCGCGCGGCCCGTGCCGAACAATTTTTCCCGCAACGTGCCTTCCCTGTATGCCGTCTTGTAGCGCCCGCGCCGCGTCAATTCCGGCACCAGCATGTCGGCAACATCTGCGAAATCGCCCGGTGAGACCGCGAACGGCATGTTGAGCCCGTCGACGTCGGTCTGATCGAACCACGCCTCGATCGCATCGGCTGCCTTTTCCGGCGTACCGACGACCACGGGTCCAATGCCGCCGATGCCGACATGCTGGGCGACCTCGCGCACGGTCCAGACGCGGTCGGGATCGGCGCGGGTGATGTTGTCCATCGCCGAGCGGCCGGCATCGTTCTCGACATGACGCACCTGCTGGTCGAGGTCGTAGGCCGAGAAATCAACGCCGGTCCAACCGGACATCAGCACCAGCGCGCCTTCGGGGCTGACGTGGCTGCGATAGTCTTCGTACTTCGCTTTGGCCTCGGCCTCGGTGCTGGCCGAGGATCACCGTGAACATCGAGAACATCAAAATCTCGGCCGGGTTGCGGCCGGCCTTGGCGGCGAGTTCGCGAATGCCGGCGACGCGCGGGGCGATGATTTTCGCCGAAGGCCCCGACATGAACACGCATTCGGCATGCTCCGCGGCGAACTGGCGTCCGCGCGGCGAGGTGCCGGCCTGATAGAGCACCGGCGTGCGTTGCGGCGAGGGCTCGCAGAGATGGATGGCATCGAGGCGAAAATTCTTTCCCTCGTGCTGGACGCGATGCACCTTCTTCGGGATCGGCAAAGATGCCGCGCGCGCGGTCGCGTATCGCCGCATCGTGTTCCCAGCTTCCTTCCCAGAGCTTGTAGACGACTTCCATATATTCGTCCGCGATCTCGTAGCGGTCGTCGTGCCCGGTCTGTCTGTCCTTGCCGGCGCCTTTCGCCGCGCTGTCGAGATAGCCGGTGACGACGTTCCAGCCGACCCGCCCTTCGGTCAGATGGTCGAGCGTCGACATCCGCCGCGCAAACGTATAGGGCGGCTCGTAGGACAGATTGGACGTCACGCCGAAGCCGAGATGTTCGGTCACCGCGGCCATTGCCGGAATCACCAGCATGGGATCGTTGACCGGCGTCTGCGCGGCGGTGCGGAGCGCGGCATCGGGGCTGCCGCCGAATACGTCATAGACCCCGAGCACGTCGGCAAGAAACAGGCCGTCGAACCGCCCGCGCTCCAGCGTCCTGGCGAGATCGAGCCAGTAGGGCAGGCGGTTATAGTCGGCGGTGCGGTCGCGCGGATGGGTCCACAGTCCCGGCGATTGATGCGCGACGCAATTCATCGCGAACGCGTTGAGCCGGATTTCCTTCTTCATGCGAGGTGACTTTCGGAGGCGATCATCTTGAGAGAAATTACTGGCCGGCCTGCTTGAACGGCATCACGGCTTCCGCCGGCGCCTTTACATGCGCGACGTTGAGCGTCATCGACACCACGTCGTAATAGCCGTTGACGGCGACGAGGTCGATGATGCCTTGCTCGCCGAATTTTTCGAGCGCCCTGGAATAAATGGCATCGTTGACGCTGTGGTCGCGGCGCAATTGCGTGGTGAACTCCCAGACAATCGCCTCGTCGTCCTTCATGTTGGCGGGCTTCTCACCGGCGCCGATCGCCTTGACGACCTCGGGGTCGAGTCCCGCTTTCAGCGCGAGCGGGGCGTGCGCGTACCACTCATATTGCGCGCCCCAGGCCTGCGCCGTCATCAGGATCGCCATTTCGTTGATGCGTTTGTCGAGCGAGGTGTTGAACCGGACATATTCGCCGACCTTTTGCAGCCGGTCCGCCAAGATCGGGCTGCGCAGCCAGGCGTTGAAGGGGCCGCTCATCCGGCCCCTCGGTCCGCTCATGATGGCTTCGGCGATGGTGCGCTGCGCGGGCGTCATTTGTTCGAGCGTCATTTCCGGCATGCGCTCGCCGGTCAGGGCGAATGCGGAACCGACGAATAAAAGGCTGATAGCGGAGAGGCGCAGAATGACTTTCATGGAATTCTCCCTTTGATCGCAGTTTCTTGATTGCCGGGCTGCTCTCGGAGTGTCGCATCCCAATGCGCTTTAGCAAAGTGCCTTCCGGCGCCCGATTTATCCCGCTAACGTGACCTGATCGAAACGCCAACGTTGCACCCGCGAATAAAATGTCATGACCAGAACAGATGCCGTCGCCCGCGCCCATGCCATGCTGCGTTCGGGAGAATTTCTTGCCGAACTCGACCGCCGGGTCGCCTATCAAACGGAAAGCCAGAATCCCGAAAAGCACGATGCGTTGCGGGCCTATCTGACCGAGGACCTTCAGCCGGCTTTCGCGAAAATGGATTTCGCGACGCGGCTGATCGAATCCCCGGCCGAAAAGGGTCCATACCTGCTGGCCGAATACCGCGAGAGCGGTTCCGCGCCGACCGTTCTGATCTATGGCCATGGCGATGTCGTCGACGGCATGGTCGGAGAGTGGCGGGACAATCTCGATCCCTGGCGCACGACGCAAGTGGGCAACCGCGTCTATGGCCGCGGCACCGCCGACAATAAAGGCCAGCACAGCATCAACATGGCGGCGTTGCGCGCCGTGCGCGAGACCCGCGGCGGCAAGCTCGGATTCAACGTGAAATTCATCATCGAGACCGGCGAAGAGATCGGTTCGCCGGATTTGCCGGAAGTGTGCCGACAACTGCGCGACGAGCTGAAGGCCGATCTGCTGCTGGCTTCCGACGGCCCGCGGCTTTCGGCCGAGCGGCCGACGTTGTTCCTCGGCTGCCGTGGCGGCATCCGCATTCATCTGGACGTGAATTTGCGCGACGGCGGCCATCACTCCGGCAATTGGGGCGGCGTGCTCGCCAATCCCGCGACCATCCTGGCGAACGCCATCGCATCGCTCGTCGACAGTCACGGCCGCTTGCAACTCGAGTCCTTGAAGCCGCCGCGGCTGTCGAACCAAATTCGTGCTGCGCTTGCCGACGTCGAGGTCAAGCCGACGGCGGATGAGCCGGCGCTGTCGGAGAACTGGGGCGAGGACGGGTTGTCGGCGGCCGAGCGGCTTTATGCCTGGAACACGCTCGAAGTGCTGGCGATGTCATCGGGCAATGTCGAAAAGCCGGCCAACGCGATTCCGGGCCGCGCGTCGGCCGTGCTGCAATTGCGCTTCGTGGTCGGCACCAAGGTCGACAACATCGCCGAGGTGATCCGCTCGCATCTGCATGCGCGCGGCTTCTCGATGGTCGAGGTGTCCGCGACGCAGCGGTTTGCCGCCTCGCGCACCGATTTCGACAGCCCCTGGATCAACTGGACGGCGGAATCGATCCGCAAGACCACAGGCAAGGCGCCGGCCGTGTTGCCGAACTTCGGCGGCTCGCTGCCCAATGACGTCTTCACCGACATTCTTAAAGTGCCGACGATGTGGGTGCCGCACTCCTATCCCGGCTGCTCGCAGCACGCGCCCGACGAACACATTCTGCTGTCGGTGACGGAAGAGGCGCTCGGCATCATGGCCGGCCTGTTCTGGGATCTTGGCGAGCTGAAGCGGCCGCTCTGAGCGAAAGGGAAATGCGATGAGCGTCTCAGTACCGGCCGATTTGTCCGAGGCAACAAGCGCCGGAAGCGAGAAGAACATCACGAAGCTCATCGTGGCGACCTCGATCGGCAATGCGCTCGAATGGTACGACATTACGATTTACGGTTATTTCGCCGTCTATGTGTCGAAAGCGTTCTTTCCGAACGACGATCAGGCGACGTCGCTGCTGCTGACGTTCGGAACGTTCGGGCTTGCTTACCTCGCGCGGCCGATCGGCGGCGTCGTACTCGGCGCCTATGCCGACCGTTATGGCCGCAAAGCCTCGCTGTTGATTTCCATCGTCCTGATGACGATCGGCACGTTCGCAGTCGCGGTGATGCCGACCTTTGCCACGATCGGCGTCCTGGCGCCGATCGCGGTCCTGCTGGCGCGGCTGGTGCAGGGATTTTCCGCCGGCGGCGAGTTCGGCAGCTCCACGGCTTTTCTGGTCGAGCATCGGCCCGACCGGCGCGGCTTCATCGCGAGCTGGCAATTTGCCAGCCAGGGCCTCAGCAACCTGCTGGCGTCGACCTTCGGCGTCGTCCTCACCGGCTGGATGGCGCCTGCGGATCTCAACGCGTGGGGCTGGCGCATTCCGTTCCTGTTTGGCGTCCTGATCGGCCCGATCGGCATCTACATCCGCAATCATCTGGAAGACGCCACCGCGCCGCCGGCCGCGGAGACTTCGCCGGTGAGGGAGATTTTCCTGAACCAGAAATCGCGCGTCTTGCTCGGCATCGGCGCGCTCGCGATCTCGACCGCGGTGAACTACCTCATCATCTACATGCCGACCTATGTGGTGAAAAACTTCAATTTGCCGCCGGTCACGGGATTCACCGCGACCTTCGTCGGCGGCATCATGGTCACGCTGCTGACGCCGTTCGCCGGGATGCTTTCCGACCGGATCGGACGCACACGACACATGATCGCGGCAAATATCCTGCTGCTGCTTTCGGTGTTCCCGATGTTTTTGCTGATCACGAAAAATCCGGTGCCGGCCGTGATCGTTTTCGTGGTGTTCGTTTTGTCGACGCTGAAAGCCCTCTATTACGGCCCGCTCGCCGCGCTGATGGCGGAGCTGCTGCCGCCGGCGATACGGGCCACGGGGCTTGGGCTCGGCTATAATATTGGTGTCACATTGTTCGGCGGGATGGGGCCGGCCACCATGACGTGGCTCGGCGGCTTTGCCCTGATCGGCGATCTGGCGCCCGGTTATTATTTGACGGCGGTCGCGATTTTGAGCCTGGGCACGCTGTTAACCATCCATGCCACCTCGGCCGCCTCGCGTGAGACGTAGTGGCGCACGACTGCTTTCCCGCCAAAGGTCGGCTTGCGAGCGCCTGCCGTTCAGACCATAAGGTGGGGCAGGACGCCGGTCTTCGACCCGGCCGCGACAGGTTCGGATAACTAAGGAGCATTTCCATGAAACAAACGCTTATTGCAGGCGCGGCATTTGCCGTTGTGCTTTCGGCATGCCCGGCGATGGCGCAGGAATTGACGGGGACGCTGAAGAATATCAAGGAGACCGGCGCGATCACGCTCGGCTATCGCGACTCCTCGATTCCCTTCTCTTATCTCGACGACAACCAGAAGCCCGTCGGCTACGCCATGGACATCTGCCTGAAGATCGTCGATGCCGTAAAGAAGGAGCTCAAGCTCGACAAGCTTGAGGTCAAGCTCAACCCGGTCACGTCAGCCACGCGCATCCCGCTGATGGCCAACGGCACCGTCGACCTCGAATGCGGTTCGACCACCAACAACGCCGAGCGGCAGAAGCAGGTCTGGTTCACCAACACCCACTTCCTCACCGCGAGCCGCTTCGTCTCGAAGAAGGCAAACAACATCAAGTCGATCGACGACCTCAAGGGCAAGTCGGTGGTTTCGACCTCCGGCACCACCAACATCAAGCAGCTCAACGAGGCCAATGCGGCGCGCAGTCTCGGCATCAACATCATCCCGGCGAAAGATCACGCCGAGGCGTTCCTGATGGTCGAGAGCGACCGCGCGGTCGCATTCGTGATGGACGACATTCTGCTCGCAAGCTTCGTCGCGAGCTCCAAGGATCCGGACGCTTACGTCATTTCGACGGACGCGTTCTCCAAGCCCGAGCCCTACGGCATCATGGTCCGCAAGGACGACGTGCCGTTCAAGAAGGTGGTCGATGCGGCCACCGCCGCGGTCTATCAGAGCGGCGAGGGCGCGAAGCTCTACACCAAGTGGTTCATGGAAAAGATTCCGCCGAAGGGCCTCAATCTCAAGGTGCCGCTCGGACCGGAACAGAAGCAGCAATTTGCCAAGCCGTCGGACTCGCCCGATCCGGATTCCTACAAGGCGATGTAAGATTGGGAATGCGCATGCGGCGCTTGCGCAGCGCAGGTTTTGCTTTCGCGGCGGCTTTGTTCGCCGCGCAAGCGGTTTTGGGCGCAGCACCTGCGAGAGCTGAAGAGCTTTCGGGCACGCTGAAGAAGATCAAGGAGACCGGCGGAATCGCGCTCGGCTTTCGCGACTCCTCGATTCCGTTTTCCTACCTCGACGATAATCAGAAGCCCATCGGGTACGCCATGGACATCTGTTATGCGGTCGTGGACGCCGTGAAGAAGGAGTTGAAGCTCGACCAGCTCGCGATCGAACTGGTTCCGGTGTCGTCGTCGACCCGCATTCCTCTGCTGGCCAACGGCACCATCGACCTCGAATGCGGGTCGACTACCAACAATCCGGAACGGCAGAGGCAGATCGCTTTCAGTTATACCCACTTCCTCACCGCGACACGTTTCATCTCGAAGAAGGCGAACAAGCTCGACAGGATCGAGGACCTCCGCGGCAAGTCGGTGGTCGCGACTTCCGGCACCAGCAACATCAAGCAGCTCATCGAGACCAATGCCGCCCGCAATCTCGGCATCAATGTCATTCACGCCAAGGACCACGCGGAAGCGTTCCTGATGGTCGAGAACGACCGCGCGGTCGCCTTCGTGATGGACGATATTCTGCTGGCCGCTTTTGCGGTCGGCTCGAAGAATCCGGAAGCCTACGCGATTTCGTCGGATGCATTCTCCAGGCCCGAGCCGTGCGGCATCATGCTGCGAAAGGACGATCCGGCGTTCAAGAAAGTGGTGGATGATGCCACGGCCGCGCTCTATCGGAGTGCCGAGGGTCCGAAGCTCTACGACAAGTGGTTCATGCAGAAAATTCCGCCGAAAGGTTTGAATTTGAATGTGCCGATGGGGGCCGAGCTCAGGCATGAATTTGCCAAACCCTCTGACTCCGCCGACCCCGATGCGTATAAAGTCATGTAAGGTCGCACCGGCCCGGGGCGGCCCGGTCCTTGCATGAGCGGCGGTATGCCGAAGCGCGTAACTAAATTGCGTGCCGATGTTTGAGGGGAATCTCGTGTCTGACATCGTTGGAGTTGGGGAAATGCGAATGAAATGCCTGCGTCTGGCGGGGCTTGCATTTGCGGCCGTTCTTTGTGCGGGCGGAGCCAATGCCGAGGAGCTCACAGGCACGCTGAAAAAGATCAAGGACACCGGCGTCATCAACGTCGGCTACCGCGACTCCTCGATTCCCTTTTCCTATCTCGATGACAATCAGAAGCCGATCGGCTTTGCGATCGACATCTGCCTGAAGATCGTCGAGGCCGTGAAAAAGGAGCTGAAGCTCGACAAGCTCACCGTTGAATACAATCCGGTGACGTCGTCGGGGCGCATTCCCTTGCTCGCCAACGGCACCATCGATCTCGAATGCGGTTCGACCACCAACAATCCCGATCGGCTGAAGCAGGTCGCCTTCACCAATACCCACTTTCTCACGGCGACGCGCTTCATCTCGAAGAAGTCGAGCCATCTGAATTCGATCGACGACCTCAAGGGCAAGACGGTCGCTTCGACCTCCGGCACCACCAACATCAGGCAGCTCACCGAGGCCAATGCGGCGCGCAACCTCGGCATCAATATCGTTCCCGCCAAGGAGCATGCCGAATCCTTTCTGATGGTCGAGACCGATCGCGCGGTTGCGGCCGTGCTGGACGATATTCTGCTCGCAAGCTTTGCGGCGGGGGCGAAAGACCCGGACGCCTATGTGATTTCGACCGACGCATTCTCCAAACCCGAGCCTTATGGCATCATGCTGCGCAAGGACGATCCGGCGTTCAAGAAGGTGGCGGACGATGCCACCGCAGCGCTCTATCGGAGCGCCGAGGGCGAGAGGCTTTACGCAAAATGGTTCCTCGAGAAGATTCCACCCAAGGGTTTGAACCTCAACGTGCCGCTGGGCGCGGAATTGAAGAAGGCGTTTGCCAAGCCGACCGACTCGCCGGATCCGGACTCCTACAAGGCCATGTGAGGATGCGGTCTTGAACTATCACTGGAACTGGTACGTCTTCTTCGAACCGTCGCCGAACGGCACCGGCACCTATCTCGACATGCTGCTGTCAGGGCTTGTGGTGACGATCGTCACCGCGCTCGCGGCCTGGATCATTGCACTCGTTACCGGCGCCATTGTCGGCGTGATGCGTACGCTGCCGTCGAAGGCCGCCAATTTGTTCGGCTTTTGCTATGTCGAATTCTTCCGCAACATGCCGCTGTTGGTGCAGCTCTTTCTCTGGTTCTTCGTGTTGCCGGAACTGCTGCCGGCCTCCTGGGGGCTGTGGCTGAAGCAACTGCCGAACGCGCCGTTCTATACGGCCGCGATCGGTACGGGCCTGTTCATGTCGGCGCGCGTCGCCGAACAGACCCGGGCCGGCGTCAACTCGCTGCCGCGCGGACAGAAAAACGCCGCCACCGCGCTCGGCCTGACGACATCGCAAGTCTATCGCTACGTGCTGTTGCCGATTTCGTTTCGCATCATTCTGCCGCCGCTGACGTCGGAGTTTCTCTCCACCATCAAGAATACGTCGGTCGCGCTCACCATCGGCCTGATCGAGCTGACAGCGCAAGCGCGCGCGATGCAGGAGTTCTCGTTCCAGGTGTTCGAGGCCTTCACCGCCGCGACGGTGCTTTATCTTCTCATCAACATCGTCGTCGTCGTCGCCATGCATTTCGTCGAGCGCGGTGTGGCGATCCCCGGCTACATCACCGGGAAATAGCGCATGTTCTCCAATTTCGATTTCGACGTTATCCGCCGTTCGCTCGGCTATCTGTTCCTCGACGGCATGACTTTCACGCTGACGCTGACGGCGCTGGCGACCTGCGGCGGCATCGTATTCGGCACGTTGATTGCGATGATGCGGCTTTCCGGCCTGTGGGGCCTGTCGCGCTTCGCTCAGCTCTATGTTGACCTGATGCGCTCGCTGCCGCTGGTGCTGGTGATTTTCTGGTTCTACTTCCTCGTCCCTTATATCGGACAATGGCTGACCGGATCTTCACGGCCCGTGCGTGTCGGCGCGTTTGCTTCCTCGCTCATCACTTTCACACTGTTCGAGGCGGCGTATTTCGCCGAGATCATGCGCGCCGGCATTCAGTCGATTTCAAAGGGCCAGCCGGCCGCAGCTTCCGCACTCGGCCTGACGTACGGCCAGACCATGCGCTACGTGGTGCTGCCGCAAGCCTTCCGAAACATGCTACCGGTCCTGCTGACGCAGACCATCGTGCTGTTTCAGGACACTTCGCTGGTCTACGTTTTGTCGATCCCGGATTTCCTCGGCGCCGCCAGCAAGGTTGCGCAACGCGACGGCCGGCTGGTCGAGATGTATCTGTTCGCGGCCGTCGTCTATTTCATCGTTTCCAGCATTGCTTCCTTCGGCGTGCGGCGCCTTCAGGCGCGCATCGCCATCGTTCGTTAACAGGGGTACTGATGATCGAGATCAGCCACGTCGACAAATGGTACACCGCATCCTTCCAGGCCTTGAAGGATTGCACCACCAGCGTCGCCAAGGGCGAGGTGGTGGTGGTTTGCGGCCCGTCCGGATCGGGCAAGTCGACCTTGATCAAGTGCGTCAATGCGCTCGAGCCGTTCCAGAAAGGGGCCATCACCGTCGATGGCATCTCGGTCGGGGATTCCCGCACCAATCTGCCGAAACTGCGCGCGCGCGTCGGCATGGTGTTTCAGCACTTCGAACTGTTCCCGCACTTGCGTATCATCGACAATCTCTGTCTGGCGCAGGAAAAGGTGCTGGGCCGGCCGCATGCGGAAGCCGTAGCCAAAGCCTCGAAGCTGCTCGATCGCGTCGGCCTCAAGATTCAGGCGCAGAAATATCCGGCCGAATTGTCCGGCGGCCAGCAACAGCGCGTGGCGATCGCGCGCGCGCTCGCCATGGATCCCATCGCCATGCTGTTCGACGAGCCGACGTCCGCGCTCGATCCCGAAATGATCAGCGAGGTGCTCGATGTGATGGTCGATCTTGCACGCGACGGCATGACCATGATGGTCGTGACCCACGAAATGGGTTTTGCCCGCAAGGTCGCCAACCGCGTCATCTTCATGGACCAGGGCGAAATCGTCGAGGACGCGCTCAAGGACGATTTCTTCAACAAACCCCGCAGCGACCGTGCGCAGAAGTTTTTGTCGAAGATTTTGTCGCACTGATTTTTATCCCTCCCCCGCGAAGCGTGGGGAGGGTGCGTAGGCGACCTTCGGTCGCCGTACTTCGGGATGAGAACGCCGATGCTGTACATCGGCTATGCTAAAAGGACGGACGGGTGAGGCTTTTCTCTAATACCCCCACCCTGGCGCTCGTTTCACTCGCGCCTTCCCTCCCCGCAAGGGGGAGGGATAAGAGACGCACGATGCGTGGCGCCTATGACGTCATAGCGGTTTATCCGCGACCGCATTTTGCGTATATGCTGTCGCAGAATTGATTTATCGCACCTTAGGAGAACCGGTTTGGACCCCATCGCTTACGTCAACGGTGCCTTCGTTCCGCTTAGCGAAGCCAAGGTCTCGGTCCTGGACCGCGGCTTTCTGTTCGCTGACGGCATCTACGAGGTTTCGGCGGTGCTCGAGGGCAAGCTGGTCGATAACGACTCGCACCTCGCCCGCCTCGAGCGCTCGGTCGGCGAGATCAAGCTGCCGTTGCCGGAGACGATTGCGCGCATCAAGGAAATCCAGCACGAGCTGATCACCCGCAACCAGCTCAGGGACGGCCTCGTCTATATCCAGGTCACCCGTGGCGCCGATGTCGGGCGCGACTTCGCGTTTCCGAAGGGCGTCAAGCCGACCCTGATGATGTTCACCTCGGTCAAGGACATCGTCAACGCCGCTTCCGCCAGGACCGGCATCGGCGTCATCACGGTGCCCGACATCCGCTGGTCGCGCCGCGACATCAAGAGCGTGGCACTGCTCGCGCAGGTGCTCGCCAAGCAGGCGGCGGCCGAGGCCGGCGCCGGCGAGGCCTGGATGATCGAGGACGGCAAGGTCACCGAGGGCGGGTCGTCCTCGGCCTTCATCCTGACCAAAGACGACGTGCTGGTGACGCGCGAGAATTCATCGTCGATTTTGCCGGGCTGTACGCGGAAGGCGGTGGTCAAGCTCGCCGAAGAGCGGCAGCTCCGCGTCGAGGAGCGCGCGTTTACGATCGAGGAGGCGCTGAAGGCCAAGGAAGCCTTCATCACCAGCGCTTCATCCTTCGTGCAGCCGGTGGTGAAAATCGACGGCAAGACGGTGGCCGACGGCAAGCCCGGTCCGATGGCCCAGCGCCTGCGCGAAATCTATATCGACTTCGCGCGCGCGACCGGCGAGTAGCGCGCCATTCGCGCCTATTTGGCGTCGTAGGTCGTCAGCTTCGCGCCGTCGTCGGCGACGAACACCGCAAGAATGCTCGCCGGCTCGCTCGCGCTGGCGTTTTCACTGACGAGATGTGTGCTGCCGGGTGGTTCAAAGAAGGTCTCGCCGGCCTTGTAGACCTTGGCCGGTCCCATTCCCGACACCTCGGAGCGTACTTGTCCCGTCAGCACGTAGACGAAAACGCTACCGGCATGGTGGTGGCTCATTGACTTGGCGCCGGGCGCATAATTCACCTGGACGGCGGTGATGCTTTTGCCCGGCACGTTTGGAAGCTTTTCGCTTTGCACCGGCCTGGCGACGACGGAATCTTCCGCGCGCGCCGCGCTTGCGAGGGATGCCAGCGCGATAGCCGCCGCCAACACTGTTCTGATCATGGGTGTCTCCGTTCAAACGGCTTACGGCTTGAGGATCAGTTTCTGTACGCGCCAGTTCAAGAGCTCGGCGACGTAAAGCACGTTCTCCGACGGGCACGCCATCGCGTGAATCCAGCCGAATTGTTTGAGCTGCTTGCCGGACTGGCCGAGCACGCCCAGCACCTTGCCGTCGAGGCTGAGCTTGTAGACGCGGCCGGGCCAGGCGTCGGAGCTATAGAGCACCTGATGCGGCGGCGGCGTGATGCAGATCGACCAGGGCGATCCCGGCGCGAAAGTGCCTTTGGCCTTCACCGCCTCGTCCGGAATCCTGCCGATCGCGGGTTTCGCATCCGGCGGCACCGGCACATCGATCACGATCTGCCGCTGAAATTTGCCGTCCTTGTCGAACACCTGAATGCGATGGTTGCCGCGGTCGGCGACATAGACGTTGTCGTTGGCGTCGGTCGCAATCGAGTGCGGCGTGTTGAGCTGACCCGGCCCGCTGCCCGGTTCGCCCCACGACTTCACCCAGTTGCCGTCCTTGTCCACCTTGGCGACGCGCGAATTGATGTAGCCGTCGCTGATGAAGGTATCGCCGGCCTTGTCCCAGGCCACATCCGTCACCTGGCGGAAACGGCCGTCATCCGGCGGCAGCGGCGGCTTCGGGTGCTTCAACGGTTCGGTATCTTCGTCGGAGGCTTCCTGCTTGCGGCCGAACACCATGATGACGCGGCCGTCGGGATCGAACTTGATCACCATGTCCGAGCCCTTGTCGGTCACCCAGATGTTGTCGCTGGGATCGACCTTGACGGTGTGGGCAAATGACCAGGCGTAAAGGTTCTTGCCGATTTCGCGGATGAACTTTCCGTCTTTGTCGAATTCCAGAAGCTGGGTCGCGGCGGCGGCATAAGCAGGGCCGGTCGTGTTACCGCGTGACAGCGCGAAGACGTGTCCCTTCGAGTTCACGGCGACGCCCGACACCTCGCCGAAATACATGTTGGTCGGCAGCTTCAGCGGATTGGACACCGAGTCGAAATTGATCGTCGGCACCGCCTGCTGGGCCAACGCTTGTGACAAGGCGGCCTGCGACCCGATCAACAGCGGCAAAACGAACAGCCAACGCTTCATGAATTCCTCCCGAGAACTTTCCTGACGTTTTTCGTTGCGGCGGAGACTATGTCAACGAGGCTTCCGCCGTCCACATTGGCGCGCGTATTCCGACGTCATAACGGCATGCCACCCCGCGCATGGCACGGTGCACACTGGAGGACCAGATCTGATAGACTGCGGCAAAAGCTCTTTCGGAGGCAAACATCCATGGTCTTTGCGCCGACCCGGCCATCGCCGTTGTGGCCTCCCGTGCTCGTGGCCGCGTTGCTGCTGGCCGTCCTTTCGGGCCAGCCGGCGCTGGCGATCTATCCGGAACGAGGGTTGCGGATCGTCGTGCCGTTTGCGCCGGGCGGCGGCACCGACGTGGTAGCGCGCACGCTCGCGCACGACATGGAAAGAGACCTCGGCAAGTCCGTCATCATCGAGAACAAGCCCGGGGCAGGGACCATCGTCGGAACACAGGCGGTCGCGGTCAGCAGGGCGGACGGCTACACGCTGCTGATGGGAACGTTCGCGAATGCGGTCAATCCCAGCCTGAATGCGAAGTTGCCCTACGATCCGCACAAGGATTTCGCGCCGGTGGCGCTGATCGCGCGCTCCTTCAATATCGTCGTCGTCAATCCGAAATCGCCGGTCCGCTCGATCGCAGATCTGATCGCCGCCGCCAAAGCCAATCCCGGCAAGATGACATTCGGCACCTTTGGCGCCGGTACCTCGGCACATCTCGCCGGCGAACTGTTCAAGGACATGGCCAAGGTCAATCTGACCGCGGTGCCTTATAAAGGTGCGGCGCCCGGGATCACCGATCTGATCGGCGGCCAGATCGATGTCATGTTCACGACGGTGGCAAGTGCGGCTTCACTGGTCGAAAGCGGACAGTTGCGCGCGATCGCCGTGACCTCGGCGGAGCGCTCGCCGGCCTTTCCGCAATTGCCGACCATCGCCGAGGCCGGCGTGCCCGGTTATGCCGCCGAAAGCTGGTACGGGCTGTTTGCGCCGGCCGGCACGCCCAGGGACATCATCGATCGGCTCAATAAATCGGCAGCCACGGCTGTTCAGTCCGAGGCCTTCAAGAAGCTCGGCGTCAACGAAGGGCTCGTGACGGTCGCGCTGCCGCCGGACGCGCTCGAGCGATATTTTCATGATGAGGAAGAACGCTGGCGCCGCGTGATCAGCGAGGCCGGGATCAAAGTCGAATGACGCTGTCATAGCTTCTGTTGCAGTGCGATGGCGGGCGCGCCCGTAACCTTATTAAGGAATATTCCAACCCGGCAGGGGTTGCAGAGAACGCACCTTTCAGGCACTTGGCCGGAACGGCCTTCTCGCGTTCTGCCATCCATTCAGACCCCATGGAGGATCCCAATGTTCAGTACGCTCCAGCGCATGTTCGCGGCTGCGATTTTCGTCACGACCTGTTTCGCTCTGCCGGCATCAGCGCAGGAAACGATGCGCATCCGCGGCACGATCGAGAGCGTCGACGGCGCAGCCTATGTCGTCAAAAATCGTGACGGCGCGGAATTGAAGCTCACGGTCACCGATCCCCAGCTCTTTGTTGCGATCGTGAAAGTCGACGATGGCCGACATCAAGCCGGGCCAGTTCGTCGGCGCCACCGGCATGACGCAGCCCGACGGCAGCCAGAAGGCGATCGAGGTGCACATCTTCCCGGAATCGATGCGTGGCACCGGCGAAGGCCACTATGACTGGGATCTCCGTCCCAACACCAAGATGACCAACGCCAACGTCGAGCAGACGGTCGGCGGTGTCGACGGGCCGGTATTGACCGTCAAATACAAGGACGGTGAGAAGAAGGTGCTGGTGACGCCGGAGACCCAGGTCGTCACCTACGTGATCGGCGACAAGGCCGATCTCAAGCCGGGCACCAAGATCTTCGTCGGCGCGGCGAAGAAGGGCGCGGACGGAACCTGGCAAACACCGCGCGTCACCTACGGCAAGGATGGTCTGACGCCGCCAATGTGAGGCTGCGTCGGAAAAAACCTTCGAACTACCGGGAAGTAAACTTCAACAGGGAGAGTACATAATGCGTTCGACGATTTCTTATGCGTTGGCGGCGTTTGCCGCCGTGGCGATCTCTTCGCAGGCACTGGCGCAGGCTCCTGCGCCGGCTACCACGCCGGCTCCGGCGCCGGCCAACCCGCCCTCGGGCGGCACACCTGATGCGATGCCCTTCGACATTCCCTATGGCATGTCGATCGGTTTGGAGAAGGCCAAGCAGGTGATGGCGGCGGCAGAAGCCGAAGCCAAGAAGCGCAATTGGAAAATGAACATCGCCGTCGTCGACACCAACGGTGAGCCGGTGATGTTCGCGCGCATGGAAGGCGCGCAGATCGCCTCCGGTGCGATCTCGATCAACAAGGCCCGCACCGCCGCGCGCTTCCGCCGCGAGACGCGGCTGTTCTACAACGCCTATGAGGGCGGCCATAGCTATCCCGGCACGCTCGATCCGACGCTCACCGCAAGCCCCGGCGGCTTCCCGCTGGTTGAAGGCGGCAAGCTAATCGGCGCCATCGGCTGCAGCGGCGGCACCGGCGATCAGGACGCGGCCATCTGCAAGGTCGGTGCGGAGCTGATCAAGTAGGCTCTAACGCTTTAGTCTAACTCAGATTGTACCCAACGCCGCGGAGGTAACCCTCCGCGGCGTTGTCGTATTGACGAGATGGCATCGCTGCAATGCGGCGATGCAAAATGCTGGACGGCACAACGATCCGGTCGTAGACAGCGAAAAAGATCGTTGGCTTGGTCGCCGAGAACCCGAGAGGCGGCCTATTAAAGGATGCCCGTCATGTGGGTGCTGTTGCTGCTGCCGTTTGTCGGCCTGTTGTGGGTGCCTTTCTATAATTTCCAGGAGCCGGCGCTGTTCGGCTTTCCGTTCTTCTACTGGTACCAGCTCGCCTGGGTGCCGATCTGCTCGTTGTTGATCTGGATCGTCTATCGCTCGCAGAAGCCCGACGACGAAACACCATAAGACTCCGCGCCCGTTTTAATTAAGCAAGGCCCACTATGTCCGCAGACATCGACTGGATCGCACTCGCCGTCTTCGTGTTCTTCTTTGCCCTCGTCACCGTGATGGGCTTCTTCGCCGCGCGCTGGAAAGCGGGTCCGGTGAGCGAACATCTCGACGAGTGGGGCCTGGGCGGTCGCCAGTTCGGCACCTGGATCACCTGGTTTCTGGTCGGCGGCGATTTCTATACCGCCTATACCGTGATCGCGGTGCCGGCGCTGGTCTACGCGGTCGGTGCTTATGGCTTCTTCGCGCTTCCCTACACGATCGTGGTCTATCCCTTCGTCTTCGCCGTGATGCCGCTGCTCTGGAAGGTGGCGCATGCCAAGGGGCATGTGACCGCGGCCGACGTGGTTCACGACACCTATAGCTCGCGTGGCCTCGAACTCGCCGTTGCGGTTACCGGCATCGTTGCCACCATGCCTTACATCGCGCTGCAACTGATCGGCATGGGTGTCGTGATCAAGGCGATTGGCCTGACCGGCGAACTGCCGATCGTCGCGGCCTTCGTCATCCTCGCGCTCTATACCTATAGCTCGGGTTTGCGTGCGCCTGCGCTGATCGCCTTCGTCAAGGACATCATGATCTATATCGTGGTGCTGGTCGCGGTCGTCGTGGTGCCGTCGAAACTCGGCGGCTACGCCGCAGTGTTTTCTGCTGCGAACGATGCCTTCGTCGCCAAGGGCGGCGCCACCGGTCTGGTGTTGAAGCCGTCGCAGATGCTGGCCTATGCAAGCCTCGCGCTGGGCTCGGCGTTTGCAGCCTTCATGTATCCGCACACGCTGACCGGCATCTTTGCCTCCAAGTCTGCCGACACCATCCGCAAGAACGCGATCCTGTTGCCGGCCTATACGCTGCTGCTCGGGCTGATCGCGCTGCTTGGCTATATGGCTTACGCCGCGCAGATCAAGGTGACCTCGAACAACGACGTCGTGCCGATGCTGTTCAAGACCTTGTTCCCGTCCTGGTTCGCCGGCTTTGCGTTTTCGGCGATCGCGATCGGCGCGCTGGTGCCGGCCGCGGTGATGAGCATCGGCGCGGCCAATCTGTTCACGCGCAATATCTGGAAGTCCTATGTCAATCCCGACATCAGCCATGCCGGCGAGGCGTCCGTTGCCAAGATCGCTTCGCTGGTCGTCAAGGTCGGCGCGCTCGCCTTCATCACCTTCCTGCCGACGCAATATGCGCTCGATCTGCAATTGCTCGGCGGCTTGTGGATCTTGCAGACCTTCCCGGCGCTGGTGTTCGGGCTGTTCACGCGCTGGCTTCGCGCCTCCGGACTGTTGCTCGGCTGGGCGGTCGGTACGTTGTGGGGAACATGGACCGCGTGGAGCAACGGGCTGAAACCGCTCGCCACGCTGCAGCTCGGCGACACCAGCTACGTGTTTTACGTCGGCCTTGGTGCGCTGATCCTCAACTCGGTGGTCGCGATCGTCGTCTCGGCGCTGGTGAACATGGCCGTGCCGCGCGTCGTTACTGTTCGATCTTGATATTTCCGGCGCGCGCGACCTCGGTCCATCGCGCGATGTCGGAGGTGAGGATGCGCGCAAATTCTTCCGAGGAGTTGCCGACCGGCTGAATGCCGAGCGGCTTCAGCCTGGCGACCACGTCGGGCTCCTTGATGATCCGCGTCAGCTCGGCTTCGAGCTTCTTCACGATCGCAGGCGGCGTCTGCCTGGGTGCAAAAATGCCGCTCCATAATACCGCATCCACATCGGCGCCGGCTTCCTTCATGGTGGGAACGTCGGGCAGGTCCACCGCGCGGGCAGGCGACGTCACCGCGAGCGCGCGCACCTGGCCGCCCTTGACCTGACCCGACACGGGCCCCGCGTCCGCAATGGTTGCGGTCACCTGGCCGGAGATCACGGCCATCACGGAGTCGTTGGCGCCCTTGTAGGGAATCTCCTGCATCGGTGCGCCGGTCTTCTGCTTGAACAGCTCCGTGACAAGCTGGAAGGCGGCGGAGGACGACGAGTAATTCGCCTCCTTCGGATGGGCCTTGGCAAAGGCGATCAGATCAGCGACCGACTTGATCGGCGATGTCGCATTGACGATCAGGATCAGCGGAAATGAACCGAGCTCGGTGATGGGAATGAAATCCTTGACCGGATCGTACGGCAGCTTGGCATAGACCGCCGGATTGATCGCCATCGCGCCACTGGCGCCGATCAACAACGTGTAGCCATCCGGTTGTGACTTCGCGACATATTCGGTCGCAACGATGGCACCGCCGCCGGGCTTGTTGTCGATGACGACAGGCTGGCCAACGCTTTCCGACAGCTTCTGTCCGACGATCCGCGCGATCAGGTCATTGCCGCCGCCCGGTGTGAAGCCAACGACGATACGAATCGCCCGCGTCGGATATTTTGACGGGTCTTCCTGCGCGCGTGCAGACGCAATGACCGCCAGCCCGAGGCAGGCACTGATCGCGATTTTTTGGCAGAAAGTCTTCATGTCATCACAACCGGGTAATCTGCACATGAAGCACCGCGGCCTGGCCGTCGTCGAGCGCGGCGAGGCAGCGGTCGATTGCGGCTGCGAGTTCGTCCGGCTCGGTGACGTGTTCGCCATATGCGCCGAAGGCTTTCGCTACAGCCGAAAAATCCCGCCGCTCGCCCTGACGTCCCGAGGTCAGCCGCGACTGAAACGCGTCAGTCGCGCGGCCACGCCCTTGGGATAGACGCGCTGCACCGCCGATTTCACCGCCTGCCAGCCGCCATTGTCGAGCACGACCGTGAAGATCGGCACGCGGTATTGCTGCGCGACCGCATAGACGCTGTCGGGCGAGGAGAAATGAAACCCGCCGTCGCCGATCACTTGCACGATGCGGCGCTTCGGTTCGGCGAGTTTTAGCCCGAGCGCCATGCCGCCGGAAAATCCCAAGCCGCCGCCGGCGAGCCCGACATAGCTGCGGGGTTTGGTGCGCGTGATGTGTTCTTGCAGGATCGGCGCATTGCGGATCGCTTCGTTCACGACAATGTCGTCTTGCGAGATTTTCCCGCTCAGCGTCGCGAACAGAAACGCCGGTGTGAGCGCGCCGGACGTACCCTTGTTGGCGCGCGCATCCGCCCGCCGCTTGTTCATCGCCTCGCGGGCACTGGTCCAGCTTGCAATGCGCGTCGCCACGCGCTTTCGAAAGGCGTCGTCGGCGCGAGCCTCGATCGCTTCGCAGATCTGTCCGAGGACGGTGGCGCAATCGCCCTGGATGCGGAGATCGGTCGGAAAGCCCCACATCGGAAAATCCGCTTTCAGCGGATCGATGTCGATCTGGATCCATTTGATTGCGTCCGCGCGCTTGGCATATTGCGGCACGAACGGCACGTCGGAATCGAGCAGCAGGCCGAGGTCGGCGTTTTCCAGCAGCGGCATCGGATCGAAGCCGGCGAAGCAGGGTGAGGCTTGCGAGATGTTGAGGTCGATCGAGTTGAATTCCGCAACGCGAATGCCACCGAGCTGCGCCAGGCGTTCGAGCGCGGCCACGGCATGCGCTTTACGGCCAAGATAGGCGGTAATCGCGATCGGGTTTTCCGCTGCCATCAGCGCGTCCGCGATGGTTTTGACGCGCGAAGGCTCGATGCCGCCGGCCTGCACGCTGCCATAGCGCGCCGGCGGATAGGCCGGCATCGCCGCATCGTCCCATTCTTCCGCCAGCGTCTCGCGCGGCAGCATCATGTAGACCGGTCCCGGCGGATCGCTCTGCGCGAACGCATAAGCGCGCGCGAGCGCTTCCTTCACCACGATGCCGGAGGGCAACGAATATTCCCACTTCACATAGGGACGGACGATGCTGGCGATATCGAAAGGGTCCTGCACGAAATGCACGTAGGTATCGCGCGATCCCGGCAATTCGCCATGCAAGGTAAACGGCGCGCGGCCGGCGAACAGCAGTACCGGCAGGCGATAGCGAAACAGGTTCTGGATCGCCATGCAGGCATTCGCCGTGCCGGCATCGACGTGCACGAACACGGCTTGCGCGCGTCCCGTTGCGAGCGCGTAGCCGGCGGCCATGTGCACGGCGACCACTTCGTGTGGGCAAAGGATCACTTCCGGATGCTTGCGCCCGTCGCGATCCCACTCCGCCATCGCCTCGATCAGCGACACGTGATCGGTGCCGAGATTGGCGAAGATGTAGTCGATGCCGAGGTCGACGAGACCTTGCAGGAAATGGTGCGCCGTGGAATGGCGGCTCATCGCACTACTTCTCGGCGACGAACTTGTTGCGCAGCGTGCCGATGCCGGTGATCTCGATCTCGACCACGTCGCCCGCCTTGATGTTCGGCGAAGCGCCGTCGGTTCCCATCCAGATGACGTCACCGGGCCAGAGCGTGAAATACTTCGTCATCTCGACGATGAATTCCTTGACCCCGAAAATCATCTCGTTGGTGTGGAAGCGGTTGCTCTCCTTGCCGTTCACCCGCACGATGGTTTCCATCTTGTCGAGATCGACGGAAGTTTCGATCCACGGCCCCATCGGCTTGAAGGTGTCGGCGTTTTTCGAGCGCCACAGGCCGCGATCGGCCTTCTGCCAGGTTCGCTCGCTGACATCGTTGCCGATGGTGTAGCCGAACACGCAATCCATCGCGTTCTGTTCGTTCAGATGCTTGGCCTTCTTGCCGATCACGACGACAAGCTCGCCTTCGTAGTGAATTTGCTCGGTCGCGTTGGCCGGGATGACGACGTTCTCGTCATGCGCGATCAGCGCGTTCTGGGCGCGATAGCCGACCTCGGGCCGATCCGGCACGTTCGGGACTTCACCGCGCTTGTTGGCGGCTTCCTTGAGGTGCTTGAGATAGTTCAGTCCCACGCAATAGAAGGTGCGTGGGACCACCGGCAGCTCGATCTTGACGTCGGCCAACGCATGCGTGCGCGGCGTACGCTGCCATTCGCCGAAGGGATCGCCGTCGACCGCGATCACGCGGTCGCCTTCGACGATCCCCCAGGATGAGGTCTGGTTTGCAGTGAATTTCAGCCAGCGCATGGAGCACTCCGCTCGGGTTGGAGCGACGGTTACTCTTCTTTCACATATGTCGAGGTCGCCGGACCTTCGCCCTGGATCAGGAGCACGGCGTCCTCGTCCTTGGCGCCATCCCAATGCACTTGCTTGCCGAAATGGGTCACGAAGCTGCCGGCGGGCAGCGGGGTCGTGTTGGCGGGATCGAAATGCGGTCCGGTGCCGACCCACCAGGTGCCTTGCAGCACGACGATGTAGCGATCGTTCGGATGGAAGTGGGGCCGGCTGAAATGGTTGCCCTTGGTCCATTTGGTATAGACCATGTAAAATCCGGGCTTGCTGGGGTCGCCGACCACCACGGCCTGTTGCGCCCCGCGGGCATCGACCGGGCTCCAGGGAATCTGGTCCGGCAGTTTGTAAATCACAGCGGCCGAGTTGAGCTCGGCGGCCGAGGTGATGCTCAGCATGCCGGCGAGCGCCAGCGGCATCAGCAGAAATCGCCAGAGCCGGTTTGTGTTTTTCATGATTTTCCTCCCGTGAAAACTGCTTTGGCCCTGGTTTTGGGCGGGCGGATGCTATCCGGTCCGCCTATCCGGGAGCAAGGGGCGGGCCTGCATGCATGGCTGCTCATGCCGTCAACATTTTGCAAACCGTGAAAGTCGTTTACCGAACCCGATAAGCAATTGAAAACCCGCCGCCGCCAAAGTCGCTCCCGTTGGGAAGTTTTAGTGTTGGGGAGACGATCGATGAACGGGAAGGGTATTCTGGAAAACGTGCGGCGATATCGCGCCATTGCGTCACTGTATCGTCAAACCGCGGCGTTTCGCCCCCTTCAGCGGCTGTCCTTGCTGGAGCAGGCGCTTGAGTGGGAAAGTCGCGCTTTGGCAGAGCTCGAAGCCCATTTCACGCAGCGTGAGGCCAGCGCCAGCCCGTTGCAGAGCTGGATGGTTCAGACCACCACCTGGCCGATGCTTAACGCCGCGTAAGTTTTCAACGCCTGCGCGGCGCAGCCGTCTCACCTCCATGCGGTTTTCCGGGGTTGCTCTTTGCTCGCCCTTTGGCAAGAGTCGCGCGCCTTGCCCGTTCTGACGGGTATGCGTAGCCCTCGCGAAAGCCGTTCAATTATGACAATCGAAAAAATCCAGCCCGCGACCCTGTTCACGCGCAACGTCGGCGGCCATGTGCTCTATTCGCATGTCGTCGTCGCTTCCGGCGAAAAGCTGGTGTTCGTTTCCGGCCAGTTGGCGCGCGACAAGGACGGCAATATCGTCGGGCCAAAGGACATGCGCACGCAGATCAAACAAGTCGGCGAGAACCTGAAGAACGCGCTGGAAGCCGCCGGGGCCACGCTGAACGATCTCGTCAAGACCACGACTTTCGTCACCGACATCGACGAGTTCTTCAAGCACGTCGATGTCAGGCACAACTATCTCGGCGTTGGCTTGCCGGCGAGTACAACCGTTGAGGTGCGCAGGTTGTCGCATCCCGATCTTGTCGTCGAGATCGAAGCGATGGCAATCCTCAAGGCGTAACGGCTCTTTCCACGCATAATGGCCCTTCTCAAGGCATGAGATTTGCCTGATGTTACGGCCGTTGTTTTTGTCATTTTGCTTTGGCCGATGAGAGGAAACCAGATGCCGCCGTTTGCCCCCTCGATCTCCCGCCGCGCCGTGGTGCTTGGCGCCACCGGCGCCGCGTTATCGGCGCCGTTTGTGAGCCGCACGGCGTTCGCCGCGGTGCCCAATATTCGTTACGCGACCGGCGGCGGCATCGGGCCGAACGAGATGGAGACGATCATCTTCCTGGACTACGTCAAGCAGAACGTCCTGAAGAATTACGGCAAGTCCTACACGCTCGACATGACGTTCACCCGCGGCACGCCGGAAGCGGCGGCGTTGTTGGCCGCAGGGCAGGCCGACCTCGCGACCCTGTCGGGTCCGGCTTTTGCCACCATCATCGTCAAGGACGCGGTGCCGAACGGCCTGACCATCATCTCGGACAACTACCAGGACGGCCACACCGGCAACGCGACCAACAGTTTTATGGTTTTGAAGGACTCGCCGATCAAGACCATCGCCGACCTCAAGGGCAAGAAGATCGGCATCAATGCGTTTGCCTCCGCGGTCGATCTCGCCTTGCGCGTCGCGCTGAAGAAAAACGGCATCGATCCCCGGCGTGACGTCGAGATCGTGGAGATCGCGTTTCCGAATATCGCGTCCGCCATTCGCGAAAAGCGCATCGATTGCGGCGTGCTGGTGATTCCGTTCCTGGCAATCGAAAGCCCCAAGGGCGACCTTCGGCCGGTCTTGACCGGGGGCGATGCTTTCGGCGGTCCTTCATCGGTCATTTTTCAGGTGACGACGAACGCCTTCCTGAAAGAGCATCCCGAGGCGGTCAAGGCGTTCCTTGCCGACTATGTCGACGGCATCGCCTGGTTCTACGATCCCGCCAACCGCGAAAAGGCGATCCAGCTCGTGTCGGACTTCACCAAGTCATCGAAGGACGTGCTGAATTCGTATTTCGCAACCGGACGCGACTATTATCGCGATCCCAATGCCTGCGTGTCGGCGCAGACGATCCAGAAGCCGCTCGATGCCATGTTCGAGGAAAAGCTGATCGATCGCCGCATCGACGCCTCCAAATATCTCAATGTCGGTCTGCTGCCGAAACCGTGCGCCTTGTGATGCCTGAACTCCCCAAGGTCGATATCAAGGGGGTTTCCAAAACCTATCCCGGCGACAGACAGGCGGTGCAGGCGCTTCAAACCGTCAACCTTGCGATCAAGACCGGCGAATTCGTTTCGATCGTGGGGCCATCCGGCTGCGGCAAGAGCACGCTGCTTTATGTGGTCGGCGGGTTCCTGCCGGGCGACGGCCAGGTTCTGGTCGACGGCAAACCAATCGCCGGGCCCGGCACCGACCGCGGCGTGGTGTTTCAGGAATATGCGCTGTTTCCATGGCTCTCGGTGCGCAACAACATTCTCTACGGGTTGGAACGTGGCTCGCTGCCCGCGGAAGAACGCGGGCGCATCGCCGATCGCCTGATCGGGGTGATCGGTCTCAAAGGGTTTGAGGACCGATTCCCACGCGAACTATCCGGCGGCATGAAGCAACGCGTCGCGATCGCGCGCACGCTGGCCTGCGATCCCGCCATCCTGTTGCTCGACGAGCCCTTCGGCGCACTGGACGCACAGACCCGCGAGGTAATGCAGGATGAGTTGTTGCGGATCTGGCTCGAGACCCGCAAGACCGTGCTGATGATCACCCACGATGTCAGCGAGGCTGTTTATCTCTCCAACCGCATCTGCGTGATGTCGGCGCGTCCGGGAAAAATCGTCGAGGAATTCAACATCGACCTCGACCGCACCATCCCGCGCGAACAGCTTTTCACGTCGGATGCGTTCAACAAGGTGCGCAACCAGGTCTGGATTTCGGTGCGGCATCAAGCGCTCGCTGTGGAAAAGGCGGCGCATGGAATCTGATCGCGCTTCGTGGCTGTCTTCGCCAGCAGGACGGGCATTGCCGCTCGTCCTGATCGGCTTGCTGTGGCAGGCGGCGAGCAGTGTTGGCCTGGTCGATCCGTCCTTTCTGCCGTCACCGGCGCGCATTGGCGTCGCTGCCCTCGATCTCCTGACGGGAAGAGAGATCAGGGACAATATCTTCATCACGCTGTGGCGTGCCGGGCTGGGCTTAGCGCTCGGCTCAGTCGCGGGCGTCTGGCTCGGCCTGATGATGGCGCGCTCGGACGTGTTTCGCGCCTATGCCGCGCCTGTTGTCGGCGGCACCTACTCGCTGCCGAAATCGGCGCTGATTCCGCTGTTCATCCTGTGGTTCGGCATTGGTACCGTGACCACCGTCTGTGCGGTGTTTCTCGCCTGCCTGTTGCCGATGGTCGTGAATACGGCGCAAGGCGTCACCTCGACGCCGCGTGTATTGGTCTGGGGCGCGGAAGCCTTTGGAACAAAGCCGCGCGCGATGCTGTGGCAGGTTTATCTGCCGCATGCGCTGCCGGACATCTTCGCAGGTCTTCGCGTTGCGCTCGGCTTTTCCTTCGTGCTTGCGATCTCCTCCGAAATGATCGCCTCGACCAATGGCATCGGCAAGCTGATCTTCATGTATGGCGAGAACGGCGCCTACGATTACATGTTTGCCGCGATAGCCTGCGTGGTCGTCGTCGCATTCCTCGCCGATCGGCTTCTGCTGAGGCTGACAGAGAAAAGCCTCCGCTGGCATGAATCGGCGCGAGGGTCGGCATGAGCGGGTCGGTGACGGCGAAAGCGGTAAGCCAGCGCGGTCTTTTCATCCGTTCGCTGACCTCCGTGCTCGTGATCGTCGCGATCTGGGAAGCGGCCGCCCGCGCCGGTCTCGCATCGTCGCTGTTCCTGCCGCCGTTTACGAAAGTGATTTCCGAGTGGTGGACCGTGTGCGCCGACGGCTCGCTGCCGCTCGATCTCGGCATCAGCCTTTCGCGCGCGGCGGTCGGACTTTGTCTTGCGACACTGATAGGCGTGCCGCTCGGGATTGCCATGGCGCGGAATCGTTTTCTGCATTGGCTGTTCGATCCGGTGATCGCGCTGGCCGTTCCGTCGCCGAAGATCGCGTTCCTGCCGATCTTCATTCTCTGGTTCGGCATTTATAGCCTCTCGAAAATACTGCTGGTCGCGTTTGCCTGCGTGTTTCCGATCGTGATCGGGAGTTTCGCGGCGGCCACGAGCGTCAACCGCGTCCTGATCTGGTCTGCTGCTTCGATGGGATCATCAAACATCGGCGTGCTGTTTCGCATCGTGCTGCCCGCAGCGTGGCCGCGAATTTTCGCAAGCCTTCGCGTGGCGCTGCCGGTGTCGCTGATCACAACGTTCACCGCGGAGATGGTCAGTGGCGGCGGCGGAATGGGCGCAACGCTGATGTATTCCCAGCGCTTCTTCGAAAGCCCGACCGTCTTCGCCTATATCCTGACCATGCTCGGCGTCGGCTTGCTGCTCGATTTTCTCATGCTGAAGCTGCAGGCCGCCTCAGCCTGGTCGCAGCCATCCTGATTGCTTCGGCCTTCCGCATCTTCTAGGAGTTTTCGCCATGACCGATTTCCACGGTGTCTTTCCCTATCTGGTTTCGCCTGTCGATGCCGACGGCACCGTCCGTCGCGACGTGCTGGCGCGCCTCTGCGGCGATCTCATCGCCTCCGGTGTGCATGGGCTGACGCCGCTCGGCTCGACCGGCGAGTTCGCCTATCTCAATAACGCGCAACGGCTGGCGGTGGTGGAGACCACGATCGAGGCCGCGAAGGGTCGCGTGCCTGTCGTGGCCGGTGTTGCCTCGACCTCGACTTTGGATGCGGTGGCGCAGGCCAAGGCGTATCAAAAATGCGGGGCCGACGGCATTCTGGCGATCCTGGAGGCGTATTTCCCGCTTTCCGATGCGCAGGTCGAATCCTATTTTCGCAGCCTGGCGAATGCGGTCGATATCCCCGTCGTGATCTATACCAACCCGCAATTCCAGCGTTCGGACCTCTCGCTCGATTGCATCCAGCGCCTCGCGAGCCATCCGCGCATCCAGTACATCAAGGATGCCTCGACCAATACCGGGCGGCTGCTATCGATCATGAACCGCAGCGGCGATTCCATTCGCGTGTTTTCGGCGTCGGCCCACATCCCGGCCGCCGTGATGCTGATCGGCGGGGTCGGGTGGATGGCGGGACCGGCCTGCATCATCCCACGGCAGAGCGTCGCCCTTTATGATCTCTGCAAGGCCAAACGCTGGGATGACGCGCTGACGCTTCAGCGCAAGCTGTGGCGGGTGAACGAGGCTTTCGCGCGCTATAATCTGGCCGCCTGCATCAAGGCCGCGCTGGCGATCCAGGGCTATGACGTCGGCGATCCCGTCCCGCCCCAGAAGGCGCTGACCGCCGACGAGCGCAAGGCGGTCGAGGCGGTGCTGCGGGACGTGGGGTAGAACGCATGCCGTGCCCAACCCACCGTCGTCATTCCGGGGCAGCCCGTCAGGGCTGAACCCCTCCCAGCATTCATGCGGTACCATGGATTCTCAGGTGCACAATTGTGCACCATAGCTCGCTTGTTGCACTCGCGCCCCGGAATGACAGGGAAGGGCTTGGCCTGTTCCTTGCCTGTCGGCTACATTGCCATCCTGACCAAATCTCAAGGAAACTCCGATGAACATTCTTCCCGGCAATATGCGTTTCGGTGCGGGCAAGTCGCCCAAGCGTCTGGAGGACCAGCGGCTATTGACCGGCAAGGGCCAGTTCATCGACGACAAACCGGAAGAGGGCGCGCTGTGGCTCTATATGCTGCGCTCGCCGCATGCGCATGCGAAGATCGTTTCGATCGACACCAAGGCTGCCCGCGAGATGCCCGGCGTCGAAGCGATCTACACCGGCGCCGACCTCATCGCTGACGACATCGGTACGCTGCCGACGCTGCTGATTTTCCCGCGGCCCGACGGTTCGCCGATGACAGTGCCGCCGCGCCGGCTGCTGGCTCATGACCTCGTGCGTTATGTCGGTGAAACCGTCGCAGCCGTTGTCGCGACCTCGCGTTATGCCGCGCAGAGCGCGGCTGAGGCGATCGTGGTGGAATATCGAGAGCTGCCCTCCGTGGTCGACCCGATGGAAGCGGTCAAGCCGGGTGCGCCGGTGGTTTGGTCGGAAGTGCCTAACAATGTCGTGGCCTCCATGAGCTATGGCGATGCGGCGGCGGTCGAAGCGGTCTTTGCCAAGGCCGACCACGTCGTCTCGCTCGATCTCCTTAACCAGCGTCTCGTGCCTTGCGCGATGGAGCCGCGTTCGGCCATTGCCGAAGTCGAGAAAAAGACCGGCCGGCTGATCCTGCATGTCCAGTCGCAGACGCCGGCCTCGACCCGCGATACTCTTGCGGAGGCTGTGCTGAAGCGGCCGAAGGAAAGCATCCAGGTTCTGGTCGGCGACATCGGCGGCGGCTTTGGCCACAAGACCAATCTCTATCCGGAAGACGGGATGGTCGCCTATGCCGCCGTCAAGCTGAACAAGAAGGTACGCTGGCGCGGCGAGCGGTCGGACGATTTTCTCGGTGGCACCCATGGCCGCGATTTGACCACGATGGCAGAATTCGCGCTCGATGCCAAAGGCCGCGTGCAGGCGTTTCGCGTGCGCTCGGCCGGTGGCACCGGCGCCTATATCTCCGGGACCGGCGCGCTGATCCCGCTGATTCTGGGACCTTTCGTGCAGACCGGCGTCTATGACCTGCCGCTCGTGCATTACGATCTCAAGGCGGTGATGACTCACACGGCGCCGGTTGCTGCCTATCGCGGCGCGGGCCGTCCCGAGGCGGTGTTTGTGGTCGAGCGGCTGATGGATGCGGCCGCGCGGCAATTGAAGATTGACCCGCGCGCCATCCGAAAGGTGAACTACGTCAAGCCGACGCAGATGCCCTACACCAACGCCGTCGGCCAGGTTTACGATTCCGGCGCCTTCGCCCATATGCTGGAGCGCGCCACGAAGCTGGCGGACTGGGACGGCTTTGCCGCGCGCAAGAAAGCCGCGAAGAAAAAGGGCCTGCTCTATGGCCGCGGCCTCACCAGCTATATCGAATGGACCGGCGGCACCGTGCATAACGAGAAAGTCAGCCTGCATGCGACCGCCGACGGACGCATCGTGCTCCACGCCGGCACGCAGGCGATGGGGCAGGGTTTGCAGACCACGTTCGCGCAGATGATCGCGGAAGCGCTCGGCGTCTCCATCGACAAGGTCGACGTGGTGCAAGGCAATACCGACCTTGCGATCGGCTTCGGCAGCGTCGGTTCGCGCTCGCTGTTCGTCGGCGGCACCGCTGCGGTGGTCTCGGCCGCCGATCTGATTGCGAAGGCCCGCGAGAAAGCCTCGCAGACGCTGGAAGCCTCGGTCGAGGATATCGAATATCGCGATGGCATGCTCACTGTGGTCGGCACCGACAAGCATGTCAGCCTGTTCGACATCGCCAAGAAGGAAGCGGGCGCGCAGCTGTCCGTCGACAGCGAAGGCCAGACCGACGGGCCGAGCTGGCCGAACGGCACGCATATCTGCGAGGTCGAGATCGATCCGGAAACCGGCGTGACGCGCGTGGTGCGTTACACCACGGTCGACGATGTCGGCGTCGCCATCAACCCGATGCTCGTGACGGGGCAGGTGCATGGCGGGGTCGCGCAGGGCATCGGTCAGGCGCTCTATGAAGGCGTGACCTACAGCAGCGAAGGCCAGTTGATCACCGCAAGCTATCAGGATTATTGCATCCCGCGCGCCGATGACGTGCCGCCGATCGAAGTGACGCTCGACGGCTCTGCGCCGTGCCGCACCAATCCGCTCGGCGCCAAGGGCTGCGGCGAGTCCGGCGCGATCGGTGGCCCACCCTGCATCGCCAATGGCGTGATGGACGCTCTTGCCGATCTCGGCATCACCTCGATCCAGACCCCGATCTCGCCGATGAAGGTGTGGGAAGCGATCCGGGACGCCAGGACCAAGGCGGCTTGATCTGCTTTCTTAATCCCTCCCCCTTGCGGGGTCCGAGGCGAGCATAGCTCGCTCTCGAGGTGGATCATCGTGAGCGGAAGCGAACGATGAGCCGGGTGGGGGTATCGCTATTTGCAAGCGCCCCCACCCCGACGCTCATTGCACTCGCGTCGACCCTCCACACGCTACGCGGGGGAGGGATAAGAGCGTTCCATGGATCGCCTGAACCTTTCCTGTCATCAAAGCGACTCAAACCGACAGCTCTCCAGAATTGGGAGCTTGAGGCGGTTTTGACGGCTGCCCTACCGGAGCTGATCTGGTAGGTTTGTTGGGTGGCTGTAATGGAGAGTTTTGATGCGCAAGTTTTTGACCGTACTCGCGGCACTGGCAACGCTGAGCCTCACCAATTGCGGCTATAATGCGATTCAGACCAATGACGAGCAGGTGAAATCGGCCTGGTCGGAGGTGCTCAACCAGTATCAACGCCGCGCCGATCTCGTGCCCAACCTCGTCAATTCGGTGAAGGGCTTTGCGCAGCAGGAAAAAGACGTGCTGTTAGGTGTGACCAATGCGCGCGCCAAGGTCGGCTCCATCCAGGCGACGCCGGAACTCGTCAACGATCCCGGCGCGTTCGCCAAATTCCAGGCCGCCCAGGGCGAATTGACCAGCGCGCTGTCCAAGCTTTTGGTGGTGACCGAGAACTATCCGCAACTCAAATCCGACGCGCTGTTTCACGACCTGATGACGCAGCTCGAAGGCACCGAGAACCGCATCACGGTGGCGCGCAATCGCTATATCAAGTCGGTGCAGGACTATAACGTCGGCATCCGCACCTTCCCGAACAATCTGACGGCAATGGCGTTCGGCTACAAGGAAAAGGCCAACTTCACGGTCGAGAACGAAAAGGAAATCTCGACCGCGCCGAAGGTGGATTTCAATCCGGCGCCTCAGCCTTCGAAGTAGCTTCGCCTCGATGCTCGCAAGGGCGGTCTTCTTTGCGTTCCTGATCTGCTGGCCGTTTGCGGCTTCAGCTCAGGTCTCCGTGCCGCCTCTGTCGGGGCGCGTCGTCGATCAGACCGGCGCACTGTCGGCGAGCGACGCGGCGGCGCTGACGCAACGGCTGAAGGATCTCGAGACCCGCAAGGGCAGCCAGGTCGCGGTCCTCATCGTTCCGACCACGCAGCCGGAAACGATCGAGCAGTTCTCGATCCGCGTCGCAGAAGCCTGGAAGATCGGGCGCAAGAAGATCGATGACGGCGCGCTTCTGGTCGTTGCCAAGAACGACCGCAAGCTGCGGATCGAGGTCGGCTATGGCCTCGAAGGCGCGCTGCCGGACGTGACCGCGCGGCGCATCATCGACGAGATTATCGTGCCGCAGTTCCGCACCGGTGATTTCGCCGGCGGGATTTCGGCCGGCGTCGACCGCATCATCCGGATCATCGACGGCGAACCATTGCCGAAGCCGCAACCGGAGGCATCGCACCACGTCGATCCGGGCATGGCGTTCAATATCATTTTCAGCCCATTCGGCTTTATCGGCTTTCTGGCGATTGCCGGCATCTCCCGCGGCCTATTCGGCCGGCTGCTCGGCTCCGGCGTTACCGCGGGCGTGGTCGGTACGATCTTCTGGTTCTTGCTGGGCTCGATCGCCGTTTCCGTCGGGTTCAGTATCTTTGCGTTCATTCTTACGCTGTTTGGCGATGCCATCATGGCGGCAAGCCAGCAGGCCTCGCGCAGCGGGCGGGGCGGCTCTGGCGGAGGCTGGTCGTCAGGCTCCTCCGGCGGTTCGTGGTCGAGCGGATCGAGTTCGAGCGACAGCGGCGGCTTTTCCGGCGGCGGCGGCGATTTCGGTGGCGGTGGCGCCTCCGGAAGCTGGTAGCGGGAGTTGGTGATGGGTATCAAGCGCATCGGCAAGCATCTCGTGGAGCATCACTGGCGGGCGCGCCGGGTTTTCCCGAAGGAGGCGCTGGTTTTGATCGAACAAGCGATCAAGGCCGGCGAGGCGGCGCATTCAGGCCAGGTGCGCTTCGTCGTCGAGGGCGCGCTTGACGGCAAGCCGCTGTTCTCAAACCAATCCGCGCGCGAGCGTGCGCTCGATGTCTTCTCGCATTTGAGGATTTGGGACACCGCGCATAACAACGGCGTGCTGATCTATCTTTTGCTGGCCGACCGCGATGTCGAGATCGTCGCTGACCGTGGCATCGATGCCAAGGTCGGAGCGGCCGGCTGGCAGAAAATCTGCGCTGCGATGGAAGCCGATTTCAGAGCCGGAAATTTCGCAGGCGGCGTGATCAGGGGAATTCAGGCGGTGTCGCGGGAACTCGCGACGTATTATCCGAGACACGGCGCCAACCCCAACGAACTGCCGGATGCGCCGGTCGTGATGTGAGAGCGCCGGGAAGGCGATCGGACGATATGTTGTTCATCACACTGAACCGTTCATTCGTCCCCGGTTCATCCTGACTGCGACATTCTTTCGCGCAGAGGTCGCGCTGTGTCGCGCCTCTCGCGAGATCTAACGAATGGAGCACAGTGATGTTGAAGAATTGGATCGCTGCCGGTGCGTTGGGCTTAATGGTGGGAATGCCGAATGCACAGGCGATGCCTATCGGTAGCGTCGGTAGCGGCGACGCGCAGGTCGTCCTCGTTTCAGGCGGCTGCGGCCCGTACTGGCACCGCGGCCCCTATGGCGGATGTCAGCCGGGCGGACAATGGGGCTACCCTGGCGGAGAGGACCGCGGAGTCAGCCCTATTTCTGGCCCGTATGGCGGAAGGTGGTGCCCGCCGGGTTATCACCTCGGCCCGTACAGAGGCCGGTGCTGGCCGAACTGACGAGATCGCGCGTCGGTGATTGCGGCGTGCGTCCGACGCAAACCCCAAGACAGTTGCTCAAGACAGTTGCTTTCGTCTTCGCTCGTCGAGCGACGTCGTATGAGCACGCTTCTCGCAGTGGCGGTTTAGCCCCGCCCCACCGCTTCATTGCGAGCCAACGGGGCCGCGCTTTGCGCGGACCCGTTGGAGTTCGCCTCGGACTTAAGCCTTACTTGCGCGCACCGCTGGCCGGAGGGGTGACCGGGTCAGCCTTCAGCGAAGGCCGCTCTGCGACGCGATCGAACCATGCCTCGATATTCGTGTTGGCGGGATCGATCTGTTGCCCTACCAGGGCGCCAAAATCGAGCCAGCAGAACAGCAGGATGTCGGCGAGCGTGAAGCGCTTGCCGCAGAGGTATTCCCGGCCGTCCGCCATCTGGCCGTCGAGCCAGGCGAGGCGATTGGCGGCGATCATCTTCAGGCCTGGCGAGGCTTCCGGGACCACCGGGATGCGCTTCTCGAAGAATTTAACGGCCTCGCCGAAGCGATAGCCATTGGCGAGCGGTTCGCAGATGTTGAGATCGACGCGGCGTGTCCACATCCGGCATTCCGCGCGCTCCTTCGGCGTCGATCCGATCATCGCCGGTTCAGGCTTCGTCTCCTCGAGGTATTCGCAGATCGCGGTGATCTCGGAGAGAAAGCTGCCGTCGTCGAGTTCGAGCGTCGGCATCTGGCCGTGCGGATTGCGCTTGAGATGTTCCTCTTGACGGTTCTCGCCGCCGCGCAGATCGACCCACTGCTTGGGCATCTCGATGCCTTTTTCCGCCACGAAGATGCGGACGATGCGCGGGTTCGGCCCGATCGAATCGTAGAGTTTCACGGCGTGTTCCCCCTTTTTTTAGCGGCGGCGCATTGAGCAGACGCGCCGGCGATCTGTCAAATGCAGAGCAATCGGTCCAAAAGGTTCAGGAGTCGTCGAGCTTGTTGAGGTCGCGCACCGACTGCATGATCGGCTCGAAGTTCGACCGCGCATCGAGCGCGTCGAACAGTTGCGCGGTGTCCGACAAAAGCGCGTGCGAGCGGGCGATCGCGATCCGCACATCCTCCTGCGGCGTATCGGACAGCCGCCCGTGGCCCGAGAGCAGGATTTTCGAATTGAGACCTTTGAGGCGCTCCAGCGACTGGATGTAATCGCTGATGCTGCCGGAGCCAAACACGCCGCCCATCACGCCGCCGGGCATCAGCGTGTCGGCGGCGAATAACAATCCCTTGTCCTGGTCGAACAGGCTGATGCAGGCCGAGGTGTGGCCCGGCGTGTACATGACGTTCAGCCTGAAGTCGCCGAGGTCGAGCAGATTGCCTTCCTCGAGCCAGATGTCGACGTCGATCGGCTTGTTCGGCTCATTGAACATCTTGCGCAGCATCGAGAAGTCGTCGCGCAGCATGATCTTGTTAGCGGCGAGCCGGTGTGCCGCGACGATTGTTCGTTGCTCGTTGAAGTGCCAGGCCGCGCCGATGTGGTCGAGATGCTCGTGGCTGAGAATCACCATGTCGATCTTTTCCGGCGGGCAGTCGAGATGATGCAGGCATTCCAGGAGCGCCGGGTAATTCGAAGTCAATCCGACATCGATCATGACGGTGCGGGATTTGCCCCGCACCAGATAGGCGTTGGCCGCACGGTTCTTGAAGCGGATCTGGTAGACGTTCTCTTCGGCCTGGATAAGCGAACAGACGTCGTTGTTGAGCAGGGTTGGAAACGGGCTCGGCTTGCGCTCGCTCATGGATTGTTCGCCCTGAAGGCGGCGGCGTTGGAGGCGCGCAAGCGTTTGCTCAGCGCGTCCATCACCATCAGCGCGAAGGCCGGCTGCTGGCTCACCAGATAGACGAAGCGGGCGTGGTTGATCCGCATCACGCGGGTGTTGGGTGCGGCCGCAATCGCGGTGGCCGAACGCGACGAACCGTCGATGACGGCCATTTCGCCGAAAAATTCGCCCTTGCCGAGGGTGACGATGACGGTCTTGCTGGCGCCGTTCAGCTTGGCGATCTCGACCTCGCCGTCGAGCACGACAAAGAGTTCGCGCCCGGTCGAGCCTTCCTCGAAGATGACCTGACCGACATCAAACTCGTTGATGCATTTCTCGATGGCCATGGCTTCCCCCGCCTGGTTAAGGCCATGTTAATCGGGAAACCGGGCGCTGGAAACTGGGACGGTTCCGGCAGGGCGGGCGGGGTATCCGCCCATGGCAATTCCTAAATTTTCGGTAAGCCCTCGGCGAAGTAAGGATTTAGCAAGATATGAAAGTTACCAAATGGTCAATCTTTTAGGGAGATTTGACCATGAGCGACCAAGCAGCCGAGCAGCCAGGCTCTGAACAGGGTTCCCTCAACCTCGGCGTTTCCCATTCCGACGATAAGCCGAGCGAGCCGGGTACGGCCTCCGCGGCGGGCGCCACCGCAGCCGAGGGCGCGCTGCTCTCTGAACCCGTGGTATCGGAACCCGTGGCGCCCGAGCCTTCGATGTCAGAGCCTTCGATGTCCGAGCCGGCATTGTCCGAGGTGACGAAAGTCGAGGCCGTGAAGGCCGAGGCGGCCGCTCAGGCCACCCAGCCGGAAGCCACAGCCGAGAAGATTTCGCCCACTCCCGGCAAGGTCATCGTGATGCCGCGTGGCGATCGTGCCTGGACCGACCAGGACATTCATGTCGGCCCTGAGGAGGCCGCTGCGCACAGCGTGTTCGGCAAGCGCCGGATCGCAGCGATCGCCGCCGTGGCGGCGCTGGCGACGGTAGCGGGCGCGCTGGGCGGCGCATTCGCGACCGCGACCTTCATGCATGGCGGTAGCGACGTGGCTGCGAACAACGGCTCGGCTCCGACGCAGGCCTCGCTGTCGCGGATCGACGCCGACATTCAGGCGCTGAAGACCGGGCTCGACCACGCTTCCAAGCTCGGCATGAACCAGTTCAACAAGACGACCGATCGCCTCGACAAGCTCGAGCGTGCCCAGGCCGAACCGGCCGCCAAACTCGCCAAGCTCAGCGAAGCCGTCGACAAGCTCCGTGCCGCACCTGCTGCGACGCCTGTCGCGGCGGCCGCGACGGCGCCTGCCGCTGCCTCCGCGTCGAAGGAAGTGACCGGCTCGATCGGGTCCGCCCCCGCGCAGCAACAAGCCGCGGCGGGACCGGTTCCAAAGTCGGAAACCAAGCCTGAGGCGAAGACCGAAGTCGGCCGCCTGCCGACGCTGGAAGATTGGGTGCTGCGCGAGGTCGCCTATGGCGGCGCCCTGATCGAAGGCCGCCGCGGCAGCTACGACGTTTATGCCGGCGATGTGGTCCCGGGTCTTGGCCGGGTCGACGCCATCCGCCGCCAGGACGGCCGCTGGGTCGTCGTGACCAGCCGCGGCCTGATCGTCGCGCGCTAGAAGCCTTTCGTCCGGTTTTCACCGTGACGTGAAAATAGCGGCGGTTGTCACAAGACAGCCGCCGTTTTGTTGTCTATCTCCTGAACGACCTGTTGTGGAGGCCTCTGGAATGGGGACCTCTCCGCGGTGTTTGTCAGGACATGGTTTCCTTGCGTTCCCTCCTCATCGCCCTCGCTGTCGTTCTATCGTCGCTGAACCCGGCGCGGAGCACGCCCTTGCTGGAGCGCGGCACGGCGGTCACCGATCCATCCGCCTTGAAGGAGTTCGATCGCGGTGCCTTTGGGCTCTCGCGGATGTTGTCGGCATCATCGAGCGAACCGCTCACCGATAGCGCGCTGTTCGCGCTGCCTGCCATGGCGCCGGTCCGGAAATCGCTCGACGAGGAATTCGAGCGCTACGTACAACGTCACAAGCGCGAGCTGCCGAACCAGACCATCGGCGTCGGGCCGCAGTTCGATTTCCAGCTGTTCGACCGCGACCAGCTTTATTCGTCGACGACGCGCTTTGTGCTTGCCGGAATCGTCAACCGCATGGACCGCGCTTTTGTGGCGCCCGAGAGCTGCGGCGAAATCCGCCTGATCTATCGCCTTACGCAGCCGGATGCGCCGCCGGTCGGCGATCACGGCGCCTCGGCGCGGCTCCCGATGACGCTCAACCTGGTCCTGAAAGCAAAAGCCGGTGGAAGCGCCGCGTCGCTCACCTGTGCGACCCTTGCCCGCCGTTGGCTGGACACGGCCAACTGGTCGCTCACGGGCGCAGCGCTTGCGGAAAAGCTGGCGTCGCCTGACGGGCCACTGGCCTCGATCGGGCCCGACAATATCGACCGTATCGAAACCAACCTTCAGATCGCGCACGTCACGCAATCGCCGACCCGTGAATTCCGCACCGACTACCTTCTGAAAGTCTTCGACTACAATCCGCAGACGAAAGCGTTCGAAGAAACGACGCTGGAAGATCAGATTGATCGTGAACGTCTGTTGTCGGATGAAAAACTTAAAGCGCAGTTCAAAGCGTGGTTGCTCGATCCGGCGCATTTGAGCGAATTCGATCGCGGGACGGCGCTGATCCCCAAGGAATTTCTCGCCAAGGGCGCTGTCGCGCCGACCCCGATCGGCTTCTCGGCATCGCCTTCGCAGCCGGCGTTCGGTCTCATGCAAGGCGAGGGCGATGGTGCGATCTTCTCCAAAGACGACGTCGTCACGGCACTGCAAAAGGCTGCGGCGCACGGGATCACCTTGCAGAATATCCGTTCGCTTGCCGGCTTTCAGCGCCGCCTCAACGACATCACCTGCGCCGGTTGCCATCAGACCCGCGGCATCGGCGGGTTTCATTTTCCCGGTGTCGACTGGATGGCGACCAATCCGAATAACGCCACGATCGTACCTGCCTCGACGCATTTCTTTGGCGACCAGGTTCGCCGCCGCGAAATCCTGACCGAAATCCGCGACGGCAAGAAGATCGACTATTCCCGTGGATTCTCGGAACGGCCGCAACTGCGCGGCAGCCGCGAATTGGCCGGTACCGAATATGACGATGGCTGGGGCGCCCATTGTTACGGCTCGCGGGAGAAGGCCACCGACAACGATCCGACCTTCACGTCCTGGGGCTGTGCCAAGGGGCTTTCCTGTCAGGTGATGAGCGAAGCCTCGCGCATGGGCATGTGCTTTGTTGACAACCGGTAGGATCTCATATGATAGCGCTTACTATTTAATTTCGCTTTTTGAAGTGAATTGACTGAGCTCATTCGCCTGCTGTCGCAATTCGTGCATAAGATTTTCTACATCGACCCATTTCAGCGTGATGGTCTCTGGATGGTCAGGATCGCTAGAGTATTTAGATCGTGGAGTTGACGTTTCACGTTGCGAACGTTGAGCGACGAGTTCCTTTCGCAAATGTTCGGCCCAACGGTTTAACGAACCAATCACCTGCGCTGAACGGACCTCGAGCGCTTTAGCTGTCTGTCTGTGAATCATATGGCTACTCAATGGCTGGCCGCGATACCTAAGCTTAGCTTATTGGAGCGTTTCAGTCTTCGAACTTAAGTCAATACGTAGATTGACAGTAGGCTCACTAATCGTGTTTCATCGCGAAAAGCCGCGTGAGAAACGCGGGGGAGGAAACATGGACGACATCCTGATTGTCGGTGGCGGCATTGGCGGCCTGACTCTGGGGCTTTCGCTGCATGCGGCCAACATTCCCTGCCGCATCTTCGAATCCACACCTGAAATCCGCGCGGTCGGTGTCGGCATCAACCTGCTGCCACATGCGACCAAGGAACTCGCGGCGCTCGGCCTCGAGGCCGATCTCGCGCGCGTTGCGATCGCGACGAAGGATTCGACCTTCTTCAACCGCTTCGGCCAGCTGATCTATCAGGAGCCGCTCGGCCGCGCCGCGGGTTACGACCACCCGCAATTCTCAATTCATCGCGGCGACCTTCAGATGGTGCTGCTCGAGGCCTTCAAGAGCCGCGTCGGCGGAAATCGCATTCTCACCAACCACCAATGTACTGGCGTCGAGCAGGACGAAGCCGGCGTCACCTTGCGTTTTGCGTCCGGTCAAAGCGTGCGGGGCCGCGCGGCGATCGCCTGCGACGGTATCAATTCGGTGATCCGGAAACAGTTTTTCCCTGATGAAGGCGAGCCGCGTTATTCCGGCGTCAACATGTGGCGCGGCGTTACGCGGTGGAAGCCGATCCTGTCGGGTGCGAGCCTGACGCGCGCAGGCTGGCTGTCGCACGGCAAGATGGTGATCTATCCGATCCGCGAAGCCGGCGCCGATGGTCTGCAACTCGTCAACTGGGTCGCCGAGATCGAAACGCCGAACTATCGCCGGCGCGACTGGAACAGAGCCGGCTCGCTCGACGATTTCATCGGTGCTTTTGCCGACTGGCATTTCGACTGGCTCGACGTCCCCGCTCTGATCCGCGCCGCTGATAGCGCGCTGGAATTTCCGATGGTCGACCAGGACCCGCTGCCGCGCTGGAGTTTTGGCCGGGTCACGCTGCTCGGTGATGCCGCGCACCCGATGGTGCCGCGTGGCTCGAACGGCGCCGGACAAGCCATCCTGGATACGCGGGCGATGACGTCGGCACTGCTAGCCAGCGACGATCCCGTCGCGGCCTTTGGGATCTACGAAAAAGAGCGGCTGGAGAAAACCACCCGCATTGTGCTGACCAATCGCACCAATCCGCCGGACGCAATTCTGCGCGAAGTCTATCAGCGGACCAATGACAAGCCGTTCAAAGCGATCGACGACGTCATCAGTCACGACGAGCTCGTCGCGCTGTCCGACAGCTACAAGCAGATAGCGGGCTTTTCCAAGGAAGCGTTGCGCGCGTGAGCGGCACATCGACAAAGGACGCCTCGACGATCGATGTCGCCGCCTTCATCGATGCCCAGCCGGTCAGTGCATTTCAGGTCAAACTGCTTTTGACCTGCGCGGCAGTGTTGTTTCTCGACGGCTTCGATACCACGGCGATCGGCTATGTTGCGCCGTCGCTCGCGAAGGAATGGCATATTGGCAAGGAGGCGCTGGGACCTGTGTTCAGCGCTGGCCTGTTCGGATTGATGATCGGCGCACTGCTGCTTGGTCCACTGGCCGATCGCATCGGGCGCAAGAAAATCATCGTGCTTTCGACGCTCGCTTTCGGCATCGGCACGTTGACCACATTCTTCGTTAATGACGTGAGCACGCTGCTTGCGATCCGGTTTCTGACCGGGCTTGGCCTCGGCGGCGCGATGCCGAACACCGTGGCGCTCACCTCCGAATTCTCACCGCACCGCCGCCGCGCCACCATGGTGATGGTGATGTTTGTCGGCTTTTCGATTGGCGCTGCGCTTGGCGGCTTCCTGGCCGCCGCCCTGATTCCACAGTTCGGCTGGCGATCGGTCTTTATCGTCGGCGGCGTCGCGCCACTGGTGCTGGTGCCGATCCTGATATTGCGTCTCCCGGAATCGGTGCGGTATCTCGCGCTGACCGGTCGCGCCAATGCGCGGGTCGCGGAGTTGCTGGCTTTCATCAATCCGAAAGCCGACTTTGCCGACGGCGCACGTTATGTCGTCGACGAACCCACGCTGAAAGGCATTCCGGTCCAGCATCTTTTCAGGGGCGGAAGAACGCTTTCCACCCTATTGCTGTGGGTGGTGTTCTTCATGAGCCTGCTCGATATCTACTTTTTGTCGAACTGGCTGCCGACGGTGCTGAACGATCTCGGCGCCTCGATTTCAACGGCCGCCGTCATCGGCTCGATGTTTCAGGTCGGCGGCGTGGTCGGCACCTTCGCGCTCGGCAGCATCATCGACCGCTTCTCGTTTCGTGCGCTGGCGCTGGTCTATTTCATCGCGGTATTTGCGGTCGGTGCGATCGGCCAGCTCGGGCACTCGGTCGCCCTCGTCACGGTCGCGATCTTTGTCGCCGGCTTTTGCATCGTCGGCGGACAGATCGCCGCCAACGCACTCGCCGCCGGATTTTATCCGACCGCGGTCAGGGCGACCGGCGTTGGCTGGGCGCTTGGGGTCGGGCGGATCGGCTCGATCGTTGGCCCGCTGGTTGGTGGCGTGCTGCTCAGCTTGAAATGGACGGCGGGGGAAGTATTTGTGGCGGCGGCGCTTGCTGCGCTGTGCGCGGCACTGGCGGCGTTTGCGCTGGGGCGGTTGGCCGGATTGGGTGGAAGCGGAAAGAGCGCCAACGACCTGGCGTCGCCGCTCGATGCCGTGACGAGAGCGTAAGTCTGGGTTAGATTAACGCGAACGCTGGCGTTTGACGCAGGAGCCGAACCGTGACCGATCCGACCGGGGAGAGCAAGGAACGCAACCGCGAGATCGCCGCCAATGAAAGCGCGCGGCAAACGACCAGTTCTATCCGCGTCAGTGTCTGGGCGATTGTGGTCGCCGTGGTCATCGGGCTGATCGCGTTCGGCTGGGTGATCCTCAACAACAAGTAGGCCGCACTGGCGTCGTTTCAGAGGTCTTTTCCGGCGTAATGCGTCAGGCGTTTGCCCGGCAGCAGGTCATAGGCCGAGCTCCAGCCGGGCAGCGCCGCAACACGTTGCAGCCAGCGATCGATCGCGGGATGGCTCGTCGCAAAATCATATCCGGTCTCGTCGCTTGGATAGTGAAGATAGGCGATCATCGAAAGATCGGCGATGCTCGGCCGGTCACCGGCGACAAACGCGCGTCCCTCCACATGCTGCTCCAGGATGCCGAGGAAGTCATCGAGGCGGCGTCGCAGGAATTTCAGCACGATCGGATCAGGCGACGGCGTGAAGGTGCGCAGGAAACGGTACGTCGCCATGTAGCCGGAGAGCTTGTGGTTGTCCCAGAACAGCCAGCGCAGCACTTCGAATTTCTCGTCAGCGCTTTCGCCACCGAAGCGGCCATACTGCTCGGCGAGCTTGAGCAGGATCGGCGCGGTCTGGGTCAGCCGCACGCCGTCTTTTTCCAGCACCGGAATTTCGCCCATCTCATTCACGGTCTGCCGCCACTGCGCCGTCCGCGTCACGCCACCGGCGAAATCGGTCCAGACAGGCTCAAAACTCTGGCCGCAGAGCGTGAGCATCAGCGCGAGCTTGTAGCTGTTTCCGGACTCCGGGAAGTAGTGCAGCCGGTAGGTCGGCATGGTGTGCCTCTCTTCGTTGTTACGCCACCGCGCCGGAGGCCTTCAAGTTCCCGATCGCGGCCTCGTCGTAGCCGGCCTCGCGCAGGATTTCCTCGCTGTGTTCGCCGACGTCGGGTGCCCGTCGCGGTTTCACCTTGTCGCTGCCGTCGACCCAGATCGGGCTGTTGATCGTCAGCATGGTGTCGTTCGCAAACGGCACCAGCACGTCGTTTTCGATCATCTGCGCATCAGTCGAAATATCGTCGAGGATGTTGACCACGCCGAATACGAGGCCGTTGCCGTCGAGACGCTGGCGCCACTCGGCCAGGTCCCTCGTGGCGAACACCTGGTCGAAGATCGCGATCAGTTCGACCGAGCGGGCGTGGCGGTCGGCTTTGGTGGCAAACCTGATGTCGTTGGTGAGATCTTCGCGATCCAGGCAGCGGGTGAGCGCCGGCCATTGCCGCTCTTCATTGAGCAGCGAAAGAATCAGCCAGCGGCCGTCCTCGCAGCGATAATGGTTGGTGACGGCATTCAGCGCGCGCTCGCGCGGCCGCCGCGCCTCGAATTTCGCGCCGCATAGTTTGGCCTGCGCCAGCACACCCGCCGCCCACAGGCCGTTTGCCATCAGGTTCGAGGAGACGTGCGAGCCTTCGCCGGTGCGCTCGCGCTTGTAGAGGGCGGTGACGATCGCGCCATAGAGCGCCATGGCACAAGGGTGGTCGCCCATGCCGGGCACCGAGCGCGCCGGTGTGGTGTTCTCGTCCGCACGCACCAGGTCCATCAGGCCCGATCGCGCCCAATAGGCGTTGCTGTCGAAGCCGGGCTTGTCGGCTTCAGTGCCTTTTTCGCCATAGCCGGTGAAGGAGGCATAGATCAAGCCTGGGTTTTTTGGCTTGATGTCTTCATAGGTGATGCCGAGGCGTTTGCGTACGCTGGGCGGAAAATTGGTGATGAAGACATCGGCCTCGGCGGCGAGCCGATACAGCACCTCGCGCCCCTCCGGTTTGGAGAGGTCGAGCGCCAGGCTTCGTTTGTTCCGCGCTTCCAGAAGCCAGGCGAAATTGTGTTCGCTGATCGGATAACCCGGCAGCTTCGGCAGCAGCCGATAGGGGTCACCTGTCCCCGGCGGTTCGATCTTGATCACTTCGGCGCCGAAATCCGACAGCACCGTGGCGGCGGCCGGCGCCGCGATGAAGCTCGCGCAATCCAGAACCTTTAAGCCTTCGAAGATGCCGCCCGCCATGATCGAATCGTCCTCGCCGTATTGTTGATCTTATTCCGTGCGGTGGATGGGTATCCCACGCTAGTGAAGCGACTCTGACGTTCCTTTCAGTTTCGCAGCACCCCCCTCAAAGGAACGTCAGAGTCAAAGCTTCACTAGAATCAAATATTTGCTAGTGCCCCTTTGGTTCTGACATTCGTAAACGAACCTGCCGCGACATCATACGAATGTCAGAACCGGGACACTAGTCGCCGATGGTTTTGATCGATAACCGCGACCGATGCAACGGCGGGTTACGCCGCCGTCAATGGCCTATTCCTCGCCCGACAATAGCGCGGCGTTGCCGCCCGCGGCTGCGGTGTTGACGGTCACGGTCTGTTCAGTAGCAAAGCGCGCCAGGTAATGCGGGCCTCCGGCCTTGGGGCCGGTGCCGGACAGGCCAGACCCGCCGAACGGCTGCACGCCGACCACGGCGCCGATGATGTTGCGGTTGACATAGACATTGCCGATCGCGAGCCGGTCGACGACCGCATCGACCACGTCGTCGATCCGCGAATGAATACCGAGCGTCAGCCCGTAACCAGTGCGCTCGATCGACGCCAGCACCTCGTCGAGGCGGGAGGCCTCGTAACGCACGACATGAAGGATCGGACCGAACACTTCTTCGGTGAGTTGTCCGGCGTTCGCGAGCTCGAAGATGTGCGGCGCGACATATTGGCCTGATGGTGTGGACCCTGCAAAGTGCAGCCGCGCCTCGCGTTTCATCCGCGCGATATGCGCGTCCAACCGTTGCTTGGCCTCAGTGTCGATCACGGGACCGATATGAACGCTGGCGTCGCCGGGATCGCCGATCTTCAGTTCGCGCGCGGCACCTGAAATCATTTCGATCGTGCGGTCGGCGACTTCCTCCTGCACGAACAGAATTCGCAGCGCCGAGCAGCGCTGACCAGCGGAGCGGAACGCCGACGTCAGAACGTCATCCGCGACCTGTTCGGGCAAGGCGGTCGCATCCACGATCATGGCGTTGATGCCGCCGGTTTCCGCAATCAACGGCACGATCGGGCCATCCTTGGCGGCGAGCGCGCGGTTGATGGCGCGCGCGACCTCGGTCGAACCGGTGAAGACGACGCCGGCGACATCGGGATGGGCGGTCAGCGCCGCGCCGATGCGGCCGTCGCCCGGCAGAAGATGTAGCGCGGCAGACGACACGCCAGCTTCATGCAGTAGCCGCACCGCTTCGAAAGCGATCAGGGGTGTCTGCTCGGCGGGCTTTGCGACCACGGTGTTGCCGGCCATCAGCGCCGCCGTGATCTGGCCCATGAAGATCGCCAGCGGAAAATTCCACGGCGAAATCGCGACGAAGACGCCGCGGCCGCGCAGGACTAGCGCGTTGCTCTCGCCGGTCGGTCCCGGCATGGCCTCGCTTGCGCTGAAGAGATCGCGTCCCTGCGCGGCGTAATAGCGGCAGAAGTCGACGGCCTCGCGGACTTCCGAGACCGCATCATCAAGCGTCTTGCCGCCCTCGCGTTGCATCAGCGCGATGAAGCGCGCGGCGCGTTGCTCCAGAAGGTCGGCGGCGCGTTCGAGATAGCTTGCGCGGACCGCAGCCGCTGTTCGGCTCCAGTTGAAAAATCCGGCGCGCGCAGCGGCCATGGCGGCCTTTGCGTCGTCGATGGTCGGCTCGATCACGCTTCCAACGAGCATGGCGGGATCGGCGAGGGCGTATAGCTGCCGCGCCTTGCCGATAGCGGCCTTGCCATCGATCAGCGAGGCCGCGGCGACGGCGGCGGTCTCGGCAGCGACCGAAGCAAGCAATCCCTGCAACGCCACGCGGTCGCCGAATTCGATTCCGCGCGAATTTTTCCGTTTGGGTTGATAAAGATCGACCGGCCGCGGAATGTTCGGATGACGGGCGCAAGCCTCGCTGCCGATGATGTCAGCCGGCCGCCGCAGCAAGGTTGCGACAGGTACGTGATCGTCGGCCGCGAGCGCCACGAAAGAGGAGTTGGCGCCGTTTTCCAAGAGGCGCCGCACCAGATAGGCGAGGAGATCGCGGTGACTGCCGACCGGTGCGTAGGTGCGGCAGGCCAATGTTGGACGGTCCTCGATCAGCCGCTCGTAAAGCGCCTCGCCCATGCCATGCAGGCGTTGCAGTTCAAAGCTGCCTTGGTCGCCAGCGCGTTCGAGCACGGCCGCAACCGTCAGCGCATTGTGGGTGGCGAATTGCGGAAACAGCCGCGGCCGCAGTTTTAGGAGCCGTTCGGCGCAGGCGACGTAGTTGAGGTCGGTCATCGCCTTGCGTGTGAACACGGGGTAGTCATCTAGGCCGCGCTCCTGCGCGCGCTTGATCTCGGTGTCCCAATAGGCGCCCTTGACGAGGCGCACCATCATGCGGCGGTTCAGCGCCGTCGCGAGTTCGTGGCTATGGTCGATCACGGCGCTGGCGCGCTTCTGATAGGCCTGAACGGCAAGCCCAAAGCCGTCCCAGCCGGCGAGCGATGCGTCAGCAAACGCCGCCGCGATCACTTCCAGCGAGAGTTCGAGCCGGTCAGCTTCTTCGGCATCGACGGTGAGGTTGAGATCATAGGATTTGGCGCGTTGCGCCAGGTCGACGAGACGTGGCACCAATTCTCTGAGCACCCGTTGCCGGCTCACCGCCTCGAAACGCGGATGCAGCGCCGAGAGCTTGATCGAGATGCCCGGCCGGTCGGGCAGGGGACGCGTACCGGCGCTGGCGCCGATCGCCTCGATCGCGCGCGCATAGGCGTTGAAATAACGCGTCGCATCGTCCGCGGTGCGCGCCCCTTCGCCGAGCATGTCGAATGAATAACGCAGCGCAGTGCCCGATTGCGCGCGCGACAGCGCCGCCTCGATGGTCTCGCCGAGCACGAAATGGCTCCCCATCAGCCGCATCGCCTGCCGCGTCGCGGCGCGCACCGCAGGTGCCCCGAGGCGTTTCACCAGCCGGCCGATGGTGCCGTCCGGCGTCTCGCCGGGCTGGATGACCCGCGCCGATAGGCCGAGCGCCCAGGCCGAAGCATTGACCAGGAAAGCGCTCGATTTGGTCTCGTGGTGGATGAAGTCGCCTTCGCCGAGCTTGTCCTCGATGAAGCGGTCGGCGGTGCCGGCATCCGGTACGCGCAGCAGCGCTTCGGCCAGCACCATCAGCGCGAGGCCCTCCTTGGTGGAGAGCGCGAATTCGCGCAGCATGTCCTCGACGCCGCCGAGCGGATCGTCGTTGCCGCGGATTGCCTCGATCAGGCGTGTCGCGATGCGATCGATCTGCGCCTCGCGATCCCCGCTCGGCCGGGCCCCGCCCAGCAGCTCGCGCGCGATGGCGACATCGTACGCAGCGTAAGGCGCTGTGAACGGGGCGAGGTCGGCGGGTCTGGAATGCATCGCAAGCTCCGACGCAGAATCTTTCGGAGCATACAGTCAAGCCGCTTTCCGAGAAATCCCGGTTCGGCGTCGCCGGCCGTCTATCCCGCCCGCAACGAAGCGCCGTGACCGATCGGTGCGACCGCGTGCCCGTCCTGCCGCTTGGACCACGCCACATAGGCTGCAACCAGGGTCATGATGGCAAAGCCGGAAAGGCTGACCAGGATTTGCGCCACAAGCGAGCCGGAGCCCGTCACCAGCACAAAATGCGCAGCCACGGAGAGGAACACACCGGCGCAGAACACCGGCAGCGCTTGTTCGCCGCAGACAATCAGCGGCCTGAACACCGGCCAGTTCAATCCGTGCCATCGCTTCGGGATCAGGCGCGTGGCGAACAAGGCCACGACCATGAAATGCAGGATGCGGTAGAGCGCCAGGTTGACCCTGTCGTTCGGAATGAAGACGTCGTGCAGCCAGGCTGGAAGCATGTCGCCCAGCACAGGAAAGCGGCCGGCCATCGACATGACGTAGCCGAAGATGAGATAGCCCACGCCGAGATAAACCCATAACGGTGCGCGGAAGTTGGCGCGAAACCGGCTGACGCCGCCGAGCGCGCACCAGGCGCCGAGCACAAACAGCAACTGCCAGCAGAATGGGTTGAAGTACCAGTTGCCGTCCGGGAAGGTCGACAGGTTCCACTCGAACTGGCGCGCGGCGAGGTAGAGCGCGAACGATCCGGCCAGCGTCAGCGTGGGGACACGCAGCATCAGCCACAGCGCCAGCGGGAAAAACGCCATCAGCAGGACCGCGAGCTGGAGCAAATCGAGATTCGAGGCCTTGGATTGCAGCAACAGACCATGGGCCAGGGTACGGACCGGATCTTCCAGAAGGCCTGCGAAATTGAACTCATAGACGATGTCGGGGGCGGCATAATGGGTGGCGACGTCCCCGATCGACACCGCGTAAATCGCAAGCAGCACGATGAACGCCGCATAGAGTTGCCAGGCGCGCTTGAGAACCCGAGTCGCGCCGACAATGGCGCCGCGTTCCAGCATGATCGGCGCATAGGTGAGCGCGGCATTATAGCCGATGATGAAAATGAACATGTCGGCGGCGCCGCTCAAGCCGAGATGGCGCGGCGTGATCCAGCTCACGACGTCGTTCGGGATGTGGTCGAGAAAAATGAACCAGTTCGCGAGACCAAGGAACAGGTAGAGCCTCGTGTCACGCGCATGGCGAACGAGTGCGGCATTGGTGTTCATGAGACTAATTTCGTGTAGGGCGTTCTGCCGCAAAACAATGGACAGTGCACTTAGGATTGTTCGCCTGCGCTTGCAAGGCGGTTCGCCTTTATGTGAGCGAGAGGTGCCCTGCGGTTCACGTACATCCTAAATGTCGCAGGGAACACGAAGCCGTGAGCGGCGGGAATATTTAGAATTTGTCGAGCGAATCGCGGCGGCTTTGGTCCGAGCCAGTCATCGGTGGCCCTGATCGGCGGTCAATAAGTCGCGGCGAGATATTCGACGATCTTCGGCACATCGGCGTCAGGAATTGGCGCACCATAGACCTTGATCATTTTGGTCACTTCGGCCCGCCAGAAATCCGCTTTGAATTTCGGTCCTCGCGGCTGGGTCGAAATGTAGTCTGCCGAATGGCATCCCGTGCAATTGTTCATGACGACATCGAGATTCGCTCCCGCTTTGAAAGCCGCTGCCTCAGGCGGCAAATCATAGGCGATGGGGGCAGCGGCTGCGCCGTATTTCAGGATCAGGCCAAGAACGATGACGAGCAGAATGGCGAACAGGAGCCGTCGCTTCATGATCGATTTCCTATCTCATCAGGCCGCGGTGACACGGACGGTTTCGACGACATTGCGCAGATAGCCAGCCGGATTCCAGCGAGGTTCCATCGGCTGCGTCTCGTCCGCGTTGTTGGTGGCGCGCACCCTCAGATCATGAGGGCCGGGCGTGAGCTTTACCGGCAGCTTCCATTCGCGGAACGAATATTTGCCGAGATCGCGGCCGAGTCGCGCCGCGGTCCAAGTTGCGCCATCGTCGGTAGAAATCGCGACGTTCTTGATTCCCCTGCCGCCGTCAAAGGCGATGCCCTTCAAAGTGGTCGTCTTGCGTGCTTTCAGGTGAGCATCGTTGGTCACGTTGGTGATGAAGGATCGGACAGTGAAACGGTTGATCGGGATCGTCGCCTTTGGCGCGGTACCGGGTTCGACGCAGCCGCATGGCGTGTCCGGAATGCGGTAGGCAGTCTTCATCCAGAAGCCGTCGAAGACGTTATCGATCACGGTGATCTCGTTCAGGTGCTTGACCCAGTAGGTTCCGTAATAGCCAGGCACCACAAGCCGTAGCGGAAATCCGTTGAGAAACGGCAGGTCTTCGCCGTTCATGCCATAAGCCAGCATCACCTCGCCGTCGCACGCGTGATCGATATCGAGCGCCTTGACGAAATCGGGCGTCGGTTCCATCACCGGCCCATCCATGCCGTTGAAGGTGACCTGTCGGGCGCCAACCCGTACGCCGGCCATGTCGAGCACTGCCTTGAGCGGTACGCCGCGCCATCGGGCATTGCCCATTGCACCGTTGCCCAGCTGGCCGCCGGCGACGCGCGGTTCGGAGAAGCCGCGGCTGTTGCCCGAACATTGATTGACCGCGACCAGTTCTGTCGCCGGCAGCTTCCTGATCTCCTTCAGCGACAGTTTGAGTGGCCGGTCGACCTTGCCCTTGATCTCAAGCGTGAACCTGTCTGGATCGATGTTGTAGGGGATGTCGGCCAGGTGGTAGCGCACGAAAAAGGCGTTGTTCGGCGTGATCGGGCCGCCGTCGAAGACCGAAAATGGGGTTTCGAGTTGCGGCGGACGGCTGGTCAGCCCGATCATCGGCCGCTTTTGCGGATACCGGACCAGCGGGCGCTGGCCGTTGTCGAACGGCAACTCGACAGTGTCGAGTGCGAAGGCCCGGGGCGATGAAAAGCCGGCGGTCAATGCCGCCAGGCCCGTGCATTTGAGTAGTTCCCGTCGGTCGATCATGACGTTTCCCCGCATTTTCTTGTTGGAACCACTTGCTTTGTTGACGAGTGTGGCACCGGGGCGCGCCAAGTCAATTCCGGATCGGCACCGCCGCCGGCCAACAAAGGCTTTCTTCCAGGCAAAAACGCGACGCTCCGGCCGTGAGGGCGGCCGGAGCGACGATGTCGACATCTAGCGCTTCGATCAGTCTTCTGCGCAGACGTTGATGGTGCGCATGCGGTAGCCGTAGGGCGTCACCACACGCTGCCTCACGAAGCAGCTCTCGTCGACAACGGTGGTGTCTGCAACGTCGGCGGCGACGACGCCCGCGGCAATAGCGCCGGCAATACCGAAGCCACCGAAGTGACCGAAATGATGGTGGCCGCCAAAGCCACCCATGCCCTTTGCGGACGCGACGGAGGGCGCCAGCGCGGCGCTGAGCGAAACGGTGGCGGCAAGAGCAATCGTCAGTTTGCGAAGCATGGTTGTTCTCCTCAAATGGCGCGCTGCTTGCGCGCAGGTTGGACAATCTGTTTGACCCCTTGCCCGTCAGTCGCGCTGTCTCGGAACGGGGTTCGATAGAACCCCGCCGGCTCGAGGATTTTTTCTGAATGTCTGTTCAGCTTGGGCCCGGCGCACGCGCCTGACGGTAAGATCGTCAGGCGGCGACGGGCGCCTCACCCTCGAGGAGGGCAGACAAGGTACCGGCGTGCGCCACGACGCAGACGCTGGTCGGTCCGGTCCGGCCGCGAATTTCGACGTCTTGCCGCGGCAGATCGTCGCTCGAGAGCCCCGCTGTCGCGCGCACTTCGTCTGAGAAGATGACTTCGCAGCCAAGGCTCTTGGTCATGTCCTGCAACCGTGCCGCGACATTGACGGCGTCGCCGAGCGCGGTGAACACCATGTGATCGCGGTAGCCGATATCGCCGACAATCACCTCGCCGCCGTGAATGCCGATGCCGAAGCGGATGGGCTCATGCAGATCGTTTTTGAGGAACTGATTGAGTTCCTCGATATGGGCCGAGATTCGCGCCGCCGCGGTCAGTGCCTGGCGACAGGCGGTTTGCCGGCTGGTCGCAAGCCCGAACAGCGCAAGCTGGCCGTCGCCGAGAAACTGGTTTGGCTGGCCGCCGCACTCGATCACCGCCTTCGAGACCGCGCCGAGAAAACGGTTGACGATAAAGACAGTGTCGAACGGCAGGCGATTTTCGGCCAGCCGCGTCGAGCCGCGCATATCCACGAACATGCTGACGAGATAGCGCTCCTCGCCGATATGCGAGGGGCCATGGCGGGTCGGCGCGGTCTGCGGCGTGAAGATCTGGAAAAAGGAGAGATCGCTCTCGGGGCGGAGCTGGCAGGCCAGCCGAATCGAGGGATCGGAATCGCCCACGCGATTGAGCACGAAGGCTTCACGGTTGGAGGGCCGAGGCAGCGCCGCACAGTCGCCGATCACGCGAATGCGGCAGGTCGAGCAGCGGGCACGGCCGCCGCACACGCTGGCATGCGGGACCTGATAGCGCAGGCTCGCCTCAAGCACGGAAAGGCCTCTCGGCACCCGGATGGCGCGGCCATTGCCATAAGAAAGCGTGATCATGCCGCCACGCCGCTCGTGAAGGAGGCGAACGCCCCGCGCGACCAGCACGAAGCCGAGCAGGCCGAGATAGCCGATCAGGAAATATTCGATGATGTCTTCGAGCGTGTCGGATTGAGCTGCCGTGCCGACTTTGTCCTGCGCGAGATTGACTGCGCGCCATGCGGCATTCTCGCTTTCCTTCGTGATGATACGGCCGCTCTGGTAGAGGCCAAGCAGCGCCAGCGTCGGTACCAGGATCGCGGCGGCCAAGAGGAACGGCGCGGCGTATTTGAAAAACGCCTTCATCCGCAGCCAGAAATAAAGGCCGATGCTGCCGTGGATCCAGGAAATGACCAGCGCCGCCAGCGTCAGCCGGATCCGGAACGGAAACACGACCCAGTATCCGTAAAGCACCTGCGGATAGAATTTGTCGTGTCCGAACAGCGTGTGGCCAAGCCGTGTCCCGATGATGTGCGCGGCGACCAGCGCCGGGATGCTCAGGCCAAGCACGAGTTGCAGCGGCTCGATTGCTCTCCATCGAAATTGCCGGCGTTCGTACAGCGCCCAAATTCCAAGACCGCCATGGACCAGCACCGCGGCATAAAAGACGATCGCAACCGGCAGGAACTGCCAGAACGCCAGGTGATAGCGCAGACCCCAGGCCATTGCCTCCAACGAGATATTGCCGAGCGCGTGGTTGAGGAAATGGCTGATCAGGTAGGCATAGAGGATGAGCCCGCAGGCGAAACGAATCTGGCGCAGGCTGATGCCGCGAAGAAATTTTCCAATTCGGGCCAGGATGGGTTCGCTCATGCCGATCCACCGATTCATAAGACCCGCAAAGCTAGCGGTTAATTCCGTCCCGTACGAGCGGTGGTTTTCCCTCCAGTTAACGACATTGTGGGCAACCCTAGTGTGGCGGTTCAAAAGTCCGCATCATTGATGCCGCGAGTTCGTCATGCGGACTTTTGAACCAAAGGCGCACCAGGCCGTGAACCCATAAACCTGTCGGGCGGACGGCTTGCCAAGGTCCGCAATGCCCCCGATAGCGAACCAAAACCCGCATCGTTGCGACGCTATGTGCCAAAGCGGAAAGCGAGCTAAAGCTATAGTATGACTTTCCAGCGTACGACCCGAGAAGTTTGTTCAGTTCTACAAAGGGAAACTCGATGCAATCGATGCGGCGGATTTTACGGGCGCAACACGCGGGAGGGCAACGATGCTGGGAATACCCATACGCTATTTGCTGAAGCATCCGGTAACGGGTGTTTCCGACTTACTAGCCGATCCGATCGAAACCTGGACTACTATTCGCGAATCCTATGTGGAGAAGCGCGATGAGGGCAGACCTCAATGTCCCTACGAACCAGATTTAAGCTGGGAACAGAACCTTCATCAAGCTCTCGGTATTTCGTGGCCCTGCGATGAGACCCAGGAGTTTCTGGAGGTATGGCACCAGGTAATAAGCGAGCTGAAAGCGAAGGGGATACGAACGGGGCCTGAGAGCTTCCGGGGGTGGAACGATGGTGATGCTGGATTCGTGCGAGCCGTATGGTGTCTAACGCGGCACTTAAGACCCAAGACTGTTGTCGAGACGGGGGTGGCTCACGGCGTTACCTCTCGCTTCATCCTTGAGGCGCTTAAGAGGAACGGAGACGGTCATCTATGGAGCATAGATCTTCCACCACTGGAAAGGTCCTGGCGTCGAGAAATCGGGATCGCCGTTGGCAGGGGTCACTCAGATCGATGGACATATATCACGGGTTCGAGTCGCCGCCGTCTTCCGGGATTGCTTCGAGAGCGAGGTCAGATTGACCTCTTCGTTCACGATAGCCTCCATAGTGAGCGCAATGTTCGCTTTGAATTGGATAGAATTTGGCCGACGCTCGGACCGAGGGGTGCAGTCGTCGTTGACGACATCGACGCTAATTGGGCTTTTCAATCGTTTACTCAAACCATTCCTGACCAGCAATCCTTGATTTGCGAGGCCGAACCGCTCCGTCCCGATCTAAGACGTTTCAATAAGAAAGGTCTATTCGGAATCATTTTGAAGGCACCCATTGCGCAAGTTTAACCATTGTCCGTCTAGGTTCACCCTGATTTTCGGTGGCGCCGGCAATGGAAGGCGATTGATCTGCCACTTCTAGTTTGGGTCATTCGCTACAGGGGCGACCCAGCGGCAATCGATGTTCCTCGCGGATCGCGGATACGATGCTGACTGGGTCAGGGAGTTTGCTCGCTGAGTCCCTAGAACAATAGTTCGCTAGTGTCCTATCGATTCCGAAGTTCGCAAACGAGGGGCCGCGTTACGATGCGAACTTCGGAATCGGGGCACTAGGCCGTTGACACCCTTGGCCGAGCAGGGGAGAAAGCGCCGTGACGATAGCGCCCAAGAATAGCTCCCACGGAAAAGCTGAATATCCCTCCCTTCGCCCCTGGCTTGGCGTACTCGCGCTGATCGCGGCGATGACGATCATGCGCGGCTTCTATGCGGGCCTGCTCGATCTGCGGACGGACGAGGCCTACTACTGGACCTGGTCGAAGGAAAACGTGCTTTCCTTCCTCGACCATCCGCCCATGGTCGCCTGGTTCGTGCGTTTCGGCACGGCGATCTTCGGCGACACCAATTTCGGCGCGCGGTTTGCCGGCCTCGTGGCAATGCTCGCCGCACAAGCTTTGCTGGCCGATATCGTCTGGCGCGCCACGCGTGACATGCGCGCGGTTGCGACTGCCGTGCTGATGATGGAGGCCTCGCTCTATTTCGGCCTGTTGATGACCAAGATCTCGCCCGACGTGCCGCTGGTTCTGTTCGTCACGGCGATGGTGTGGGCGCTGGTCCGTCTTGCGGACAGCGGCGACGGGCGGTGGTGGCTTGCAGCCGGCGTTTTCGCAGGGCTGGCGGCCTTGTCGAAATTCACGATTGCCTTGCTGGGTCCTGCGGTGCTCGCGTTCATGTTGGTGCCGCGCTGGCGCGGCCGCTGGCTGCGCAGCCCGTATCCGTACGCCGCGGCCGTGATTGCGTTGCTGCTGTTCCTGCCGGTGGTAATCTGGAATGTGCAGCATGACTTTGCCTCGTTCCGCTTCCAGGCGGTACGCGCGACCTCCGCGACGGTGGAGCATACGTGGTCGTTTCGCACGTTCGGCGAGTTTATCGGCCTGCAATTCGGCCTTGTCGGCTTTGTCCTGCTGCCGGTCGTGCTGACCGGCGTCGCGTTGACCGCGTGGCGCGGAGTTCGCCGCGGCGATGCGATCGCCATTCTGTTATCGACCGCGGTGGTCGTTCCCTTTCTCTACTTCCTCTGGAAATCGCTGAGCCTGCGGGTCGGCGATACCTGGCCGACCCTGATCTGGCCGCTTGGTTTTGCGGCGGCCGCCATCAATCTCTCGACGCTCGGGCAAGAGGGATGGAGCGCTTCCTTTATCGCGATGTCGTTCCGCTGGGCAAAAATCGCGATCGTCTCCGGCATCGTCTTTGTCGTTGCCGTCTGCTTCTACTATCTCGCGCTGCCCTATAATTTCATCGGCCGCACCGATCCGGTCGGCGGCGAGGCCGGCTACGAGGCGGTCGTCACCCGCGTCGAGGCCGAGTTGCAAAAGACGGGCGCGACCTGGATCGCGACGTCAGATTACCGCACCTGTGCAATGCTGCGCTGGTTCTTCAAGGACCGCGTGCCGGTGGTGCAGATCAACGAGCGCGGGCGGTATCAGGGCTTTCGTGCACCCGATATGAACCTGATCGCAGGCCATACCGGTCTCTATGTCGGGCGTGAGCCCGAAAACAATCCGGCCATTGCGTTGTGGGCGTCGGTCCCGGCCAGGCGCGAACCGCTCGAGAGCGTCGATCGCGTCTGGCGCGGCATCGTGATGGATACTTACGCGATCGAAAAGTTCACCGGCTGGACGCCGGAGTTGACGCCGCCGCCGGACTCGCCGCTGTTTGGCTGGCGCTGGCTGGCCTGAGGTTTGAAATATTTTTCAGCGCGGGCGGTGAGCTCCCTCTTCCCTTGTGGGAGAGGATTGGGGTGAGGGGGCCAGGTCTCTCGATAGAATTGGAATTTACCCCTCACCCGGATCGCACCTTGCGATGCGATCCGACCTCTCCCGCAAGGGGAGAGGTGAAGAAAGAGAATCACGGTTCTCTATCGTCTTCGCGCTTGCGCAACAGGTCTTTGGCGAGATCGGTCAGCGACGGACGCGGCAGGGCCGTAAACGGCAGCGGACGCGTGACATCGATCGCCGCCAATCCCAGCCGCGCGGTCAGAAGCCCGTTGAGAAAACCCTCGCCGAGCCGTTGCGACAGTTTGGCGGTGAGGCCGTGGCCGAGGATCTGCTGGATCACGCTGTCGCTCGCCGCCATGCCGCCGGTGATCGCGAGGTGCGCTAGCACGTGGCGCATCAGCTTGATCATGCCGAGCGTGCCGGGCCGGCCGCCATAGAGCAGCGCCAGCTGCCGGATCAGGCGAAGGGAAGCTGCGAACACGAAGACGACATCGAACAGCGCGCGCGGGCTGATCGCGGTGACGAGCGAGACGCGCTGCGCGGCGGCAGAAATCAGAAAGCGCGCCTCCTGATCGAGCGGGGACATCAGTTCGCGTTCGGCAAGGCGGATCATATCGGCGCCGTCGATGATGTCGCCAGCGTGATGGCTCAACGTGGCGCGGGCGCGCGCCAGATGCGGATTGGCATGCGCGATCTTCAGGAGATCGCGCAGCACGTCGCGGCTCTCATTGCGATCGTCGCTCAGGATCACCGCCGCAGCCCGCCGGTGCAGGGTTTCGATGGTCGAAAGCCGCATCAGGCCGATCGCCTCGCGCGCGGCGACGACCAGAAATGAGAGCGTGGCAGCAAAGGTCAGTATGAGGCCGAGGATGCCGAGGCTATCGCTGCGCGCAAACAGGTCCTCGATCAGGTGCGCGACGCCGAGGCCTGCGCCGAGCAGCACCAGCCCGCCGACCGCAGTCCAGAACAGCGTGCCCCAGCGAAAGCGCCGCTCTGCGGGCAGAATGGTCGGCTCGATCGCAACCGGCAACTGCGGCGCGTCGTCTTCCGGCGTGACCTGAATCGTGCCGCGTAGGGGGCGGCTTTCCTCATTCGGATCGGTCACGACCACGTTGGCATCGTCGAGCTTGAAGGTCGCGGGCCGGCGATAAGAAGAGCGCTTGCTCATTGCAGTCGGTCTCCGATCAGGAACTGCAGCGCCCGGTCGAGGCGGATGTGAGGCAGCGTAGCGCCGTTCTCGCCTTCCGGCGCCAGGCGGGGCGGGCGGAAGCGCAGGAAGCGGAAATCCGTCCCTTCGCCCTGTCCGCCGGCGAGGCCGCGGAAGGCGCGCTCGCCCTCGAACAGGGCTTGCGGATCCTCAGGCAACTCGCCGGGAAAGGTCGCCACTTCGGTGTTGCCGTCGAAGACTTCGCCGTCCGACTTCTCCCCGGACATCGGCGTGCCCAGGATCGACGGCAGGCTTTCCCGGCCTCGCGTGACTTGCGCCTCGCGTGTGGCGCGGACAGCGGCAAGCGCCACGACGTCGATGGTGGCACCGGTGTCCTCGGCCTTCGTTACGGCATGCGCGACCGCGCGGCGCAGCACCGCTTCCAGCCGGTCGTGGCTCGAATGGTGCAGATGATCGGCCTTGGTCGCCGCAAACAGGATGCGGTCGATCCTCGGGCGGAACAGCGCGTTGAGGAACGAGCCGCGGCCGACCCGGAAGCAATCCAGAATTCCGGCCAGCGCCGCCTCGAGATCTAACAGCGCATTTGGCCCCGAATTGAACGCGGCGAGCGCATCGACCAGAACCACCTGACGATCGAGCCGCGCGAAATGGTCGCGGAAGAACGGCCGCACCACGACGTCTTTATAAGACTGATAGCGCCTTCGCATCATCGCCCACAGCGATCCCTCGGGGGCGTTGCCGTCTTCCGGCACCTCTAACGGCGCAAACGTCAGCGCCGGCGACCCCGCAAGACTGCCGGGCATCAGGAAGCGGCCGGGCGGAAGCAAGCTCATGGCGAAGCGTTCGTCGCGGCAGGCGCGCAAATAGTCGGTGAAGAGCCGCGCGGCGGTAAGCGCTGCCTGTTCGTCGGCCGGCGCTTCGGCGTTGAGCCCCGACAGATACGAATGCCACGGGGTGGCCAGCGCGACGCGCGCGGTGCCGCGCGACAGAGCGAGGCTTTCGCGCGACCATTGTTCATAGGATTTGTTGAGCAGCGGCAGATCGAGCAGCCATTCGCCGGGATAGTCGACGATGTCGAGCGTGAGCGTGCGCTCGGCGCCGTTCTGGCGCTGATAGTCGATCACGAGCCGCAATTCGCTGATGTCGACGGTCGAGTTCGGCCATGTGCGTTCGCCGATCAGAGTATGGACATGGCGCTCATAGTCGAAGCGCGGCACGGCGTCGTCGGGCTGCGGTTCGAGCCGGGCGCGGGCGATCCGGCCCGAGGCAAAGGGCTCGAACACGGGAAAGCGGCCACCGCGGGTGAGGCCGTGGATCAGCGCCGTGATGAACACGGTCTTGCCGGCCCGTGACAGCCCGGTGATGCCAAGCCGCAACGTCGGATTGAAAAGGCCCTCGCTGAAATCCATCAGCGCGCGCGCCGAAATACGCGCCTCTTCCACCATGTCGGAAAAATCAAAGGCCATGCGCTAGTGGTCTGATACTGACATTCGCGGGAAAAAGCCGGTTTTCGGAGAGGTAATTTGGTAAACCAATCACAAAGGTGGCGATTGCCCCGCCAAAATCAAGTTTTCACATTTACGACGCGATTTTTTCCTAATGGCTTAGGGGATCGTTGAGGCGTCAAAGTCATTATCTGTTTCATCGAAGAAGCGTATCCTCGGGCCGTATGACCGTCTTCAGACTGAAACAGTTTGCCTCCCATTCGGCCCATGCGGCGGCCGATGCGATTCGCTGGAATTATGACCGCGCCGAACTGATCGCCGACGGCATCGTGCACGGCATTGGCGTGTTCAGCGCGATTATTGCCGTTACCGTCCTGATCGTGCTCGCAGCGGTGTTCGCTTCCGCCTATGAGATCGTCACGGTGTCGGTCTATGCCGCGGGTCTTCTGGCGATGCTCGGGTTTTCCGCTGCCTATAATCTCTGGCCGGTATCCCGGCGCAAATGGATATTGCGGCGTTTCGATCATTCGGCGATCTACGTGCTGATCGCTGCGACCTACACGCCGATCTTTGCGCAGTTGCAGGACCGCGTGTTTGCGATGTCCCTGCTTGCGGGCGTATGGGGCGTGGCGGTGGTCGGCATTACGGTGAAGCTGGCCTTCCCCGGACGCTTCGACCGGCTGTCGGTCGGGCTCTATCTCGCGATGGGCTGGAGTGGCCTGATCGCCTACGACGCCGGCCTCTCCTCGCTGCCGAGTGTGGCGCTGTGGTTCATTTTGGCCGGTGGCCTGCTCTACAGTTTCGGAGTAATCTTCCACGCATGGCAGCGGCTGCGGTTCCAGAACGCGATCTGGCATTGTTTCGTGCTTCTCGGCGCGGCGTGCCATTACACGGCCGTGCTCGATCTGGTTCTGGCGTAAGCCCGACTTCCGCCATCTCAATCGTTTGGATCCAGCGATGCTGGTAAAAGACAAGGTTGTCGTCGTCACCGGCGGCGCCAATGGCATCGGCCGGGCGCTGTGCGAGGCGTTCCACCACGCAGGCGCGGCCAAGGTGATCGTGGCCGATCTGAATATTACGGCGGCGCGGACGGTCGCGGCGTCGGTAGGTGGTGCGGCGTTCAAATGCGACGTGGCGCAGGAGAAGAACGTCCTTCACGTCATCGACGAGACCGAACACCTGTTCGGCCCCATTGCGCTGTTCTGTTCGAATGCCGGCATCTTTGCCGGTCTCGATCCGCGTTCCGAGAACGTCGGCGGCACGTCGGATGAGCCGTTCGCGCGGAGTTTTGCCATTCACGTCATGGCGCATGTCTATGCGGCGCGGCACCTCGTCCCGCGCTTCAAGGCGCGCGGCGGCGGCTATTTCCTCAATACGGTCTCGGCCGCGGGCCTGTTGTCGCAGGTCGGCAGCGCGGCTTACTCGACCACCAAGCACGCCGCCGTAGGCTTTGCGGAAAATCTCGCGATCTCGCACCGGGCCGACGGCATCAAGGTCTCGATCCTGTGCCCGCAAGGCGTCGATACCGACATGTTGCGGTCGCTGCCGAAGGGGCCGCAATCCGGCGACGGCGATCTGCCGCCGGCACAGGTGGCGAGGGATGCGCTCGAAGGCCTCGAGCGCGAGACGTTCCTGATCCTGCCGCACCCGCAGGTGCTTGGTTACATGCGCCGAAAGACCGACGACTACGACCGCTGGATTTCAGGCATGGCCAAGATCCAGGCCAAACTGCGTGAAGAGCATCAAGGTTGACGGAAAGTCAGTCGGTGGCAGGCTGAAGCGAGCCTTCCAACGACGCGGACATCGAGCGGTCCGCTGCCAAGGCCGCCGCATACAGCCTCAGCCCCTCGCGCACCGTCCGCTGCTCAGATTTGCTCAGGCGTTGGAGCGCGGCCATTACCTGGCGCCTTCCGAAATCGTGAAGCGCGGCAAGAGTGCGCTTTCCCTTCGCCGTGAGCGAGAGTGGTTTGCTGCGCGAATCGGACGAATCCGTTGTCTCCTTCAGTTCGCCGGCTTCGATCAGCTTGTGTACCATCCGGCTGACGCTCGATTTCTCCAGATGCAAAATATTGGCGAGTTGCATCGCAGTCATCGGGCCGCGAAGTCCGATCTCGAGAATGGTATGGACCGCCGAAGGCGGATAGTCGGTGGCCGCCAGCGTCGTTTCCATAAAACCCAGCTCGCGAACCATCTGACGCGAAGCCGAGCGGATGTCGTCAACGAGAGCGACGTCGAGGTCGGACATCTTGACTCCTCATATAGTTGTATCATACAACTATATACCGAACCGATGTACTTTGAAAGAGGAACCGGCCTTCGTCGCGGCCGGTTGGGTGTCATGAGCGAGACTTTGCCGAGTGAAGGTCAGCTAGCGAAATCGCCGGCTCGCATGGTCGGCAAGGTCTGCCTGGTCACGGGAGGCGGCAGCGGCATCGGCCGCGCCTCCGCGCTAAAGATGGCTGAGGAGGGGGCTGCCGCCGTGCTGATCGCCGGACGCCGGCAATCCGAGATCGAAGCCACGGCGCAAGCCTGCGAACATTTCGGCGTCGAAGCCCTTGCGCTCACAACCGACGTAACCCGCGAGGCAGACGTCGAGCGTCTGGTTGCCACAGCGATCGCGCGCTTTGGCAGGCTGGATGCCGTCTTCAACAATGCCGGCTTTCAGGAAAGACGCGCGCCTTTGGAAGCACAGGACAGCGCTGTTTACGATACGGTATTCGATACCAACGTGCGGGGCGTATTCCTCTGCCTGCGGCATCAGTTGCCGGTGATGTTTGCGCAAGGTTCGGGCAGGATCGTCATCAATGCCTCGGTGAGCGGTGTCCGCAATCCAAATCCGGGTCTGGCGCTCTATTCCGCTTCCAAGGCCGCGGTGCTGTCTCTGGTTCGCTCGGCGGCAATGGAGGCCGCGTCGCGCGGCGTCTCCATTAACGCGGTAGCGCCGGGTCGCGTCGTCACCGATATGATGTTGCGCTCGGGCGTCGGCGACATGGCAAGCGTCGCGGCCGGCTTGCCGTTGAGACGCATGGGCAAGGCGGAGGAGGTGGCCGAGGCTGTGGTCTGGCTGCTTTCAGACGCGTCGTCTTACGTAGTCGGTCACGTTCTCGCGACCGATGGGGGCTTCCTGGCCTCCTGAGGCAGCGCGCTAGGTCGGTGTCTTCCGTTCATATAGCACCGGCACCGTGGCATCGACCATCACCTCGACCACGCTCGTACCGTTGTGCGACAGCGCGCGCTTGAGCGCGCCCTCCAATTCGGATGATTTCGTCACCCGCGCCGCATCGCAGCCCATGTCCTTGCGCGATCTTCACGAAGTCGATGCCGGGCATGTCGAGGCCGGGCACGTTGCGCACCTGCATCACCTGGCTGAACGAGCGCATCGCGCCGTAGCCCTGGTTGTTGATGACGACGACCGTCAAAGGCAATTTTCGTTGTGCCGCCGTCCACAGCGCCTGGATCGAATACATCGCCGAGCCATCGCCGATCAGGCAGACGGTGCGAATATTCGACCGGCCCAACGCGATGCCGACCGCGGCCGGCAGGCTGTGGCCGAGGCCACCGCTTGCCATGGTGTAAAAGCTGTCCTGGCCCCGCATTGGCATGAATTTTTGTAGCGCCGGGCGATGCGAGGGCGCTTCTTCCACCAGCACGGCGTCGTCAGGCATCGCTACGTGTAGGCTATGCAGCAGGAATTCCGCCGAAATCGGCACCGATGCGCTCGGCGCCGGTGGCAACACGCGGCCCTTCGGCACCGTGCGTTTGGTCTCGCCGGTCAGTTCGATCAGCGCTGCGAGCGCCGGCTTCATGGTCGCAATGATGCTGGTGCCGGCCGGCGTCACCGCGGCGGCCTCCGGATCGTCGGTGATCTGGAACAGCGTGGTCGCGCCGTCGAAGATCGCGGCATGGCCTTCGACGTGAAAGGTGAAAACCGGCGCGCCGATCACGACCACCAGATCATGCGCACGCAGCGCCTCCGAGAGTTGCCCCGGCGAGGCGTGCAGGAAGCCCGAAAATTGCGGATGTCGCTCCGGGAAACTGCACCGCGCCGAAAACGGGCTGACCCACACGGAAGCACGGGTCTTTTCCGCGAGCCGTACCATCAAGTCGACCGCCTGCGCGCGATCTATTCCGGGGCCGATCACGAAAGCCGGATGCTGGCTGGCGGCGAGCGCTTCGGCCAGACCTTTGATCGCATCGCGATCGGGGCTCAGTTCGCGCGTGACGCTGCGCGCTTCTAGCGATTGCGCTGGCTTTGTGCCAGTCGTCGATCGGCACCGAGACGAAAGTCGGCCCGCAGGGCGGCTGCATCGCGGTGTAGTAAGCGCGCGCGATGGCGGCCGGCACGTCCTCGGCCCGCGCCGGTTCGACCGCGAACTTCACATACGGCCGCGGAAATTCCGACGCACGTTCGGAAAAGAGAAACGGCTGCAAGGGCAGGATCGAACGTGCCTGCTGGCCCGCGGTGATCACGAGCGGCGTCTGGTTGCGAAAAGCCGTGAAGACGTTGCCGAGCGCATGGCCGACACCGGCCGCCGAATGCAGGTTGACGAAGCCGGCGTTGCGGGTTGCCTGCGCATAGCCGTCGGCCATGCCGATCACGCTAGCTTCCTGCAGGCCGAGTACGTAGTCGATGTCACTGGGCCAGTCGCTCAGGAAGGGCAGTTCGGTCGAGCCGGGATTGCCGAAGACTTTTTTGATGCCGAACGCGCGCAACAGGTCGAAGGTCGCCTGCTTGACGGTGAGGGAGGTGCCGGTTTTGCGGGGCAATGTCTACTCCGTCGTTCCGGGATGGTGCGCAAGCACCAGATCCGGAACCTCGAGATTCCGGGTTCGATGCTTCGCATCGCCCCGGAATGACGAGTCATTCCTCACCACGTCGCGGTGCCCTTCATGGTCGGCTGTCCTTCGGAGTTCGCGGTCCACGTCTCCAGGCCAGCGTCAGTCTCGTTGGCGTTGACCGAGAAGCTGCCCTCGAACAACGGCTGCACGCCGCGATAGGCGAACTTCGTCGGCACCAGGCCGCGCAGCTTGGCGGCGAATTCGATCTGCAACGCCGCCTGCATCGGCCCGTGGAAGATCAGGCCGGGATAGCCCTCGACCTTGGTGACGTAGTCGCGGTCGTAATGAATGCGGTGGCCGTTGAAGGTCAGCGCCGAGTAGCGAAACAGCAACACCGGATCGGCTACGTGCGTTTCGCGATGCTTTGCAACCGGCGGGCTCGACGCTTTCGAGGGGGGCGGAGAGCTTGTCGAGACATCGCGATAAACAATGTCGTGACGTTCGCGGATTGCGATGCCGCGCGGCGTGGCCAGCTCATGATCCACGGCCACAAAACACAGTTGCCCGGTCGAGCCGGATTTCAGGTTCACGTCCTTGATGCGCGAGGTGCGCAGGACTTCGTCGCCGACGCGGAGCGTATCGAAGAATTCGAGTTCGCCGCCCGCCCACATCCGCCGTGGCAAGGGCACCGGCGGCAGGAAGCCGCCCCGCGACGGGTGGCCGTCGGGGCCAAGCTCCGATGCAGGCACGACCGCAGGCGCCAGGCACCAATGCACGGTAAACGGCGCGGCGTCGCCGGTCTTGGGTTCGCCGACGGGGAGAAACAGTGTGGCGCGCAAGCCCTTCACCAGTTGCGCGGTAACGGTGTCGGTTGCTTCGGTGCTGCGGCCGATCCACTGCCGCAAATGATCGAGGTCGGGCTTTTCGGTCATTGCGGTGACGTCCTTCAGGAAGGCTTCTTGGCAAGGTTCGTGTTGGCAGGGCTCAACTTGGAAAAGCTCGCGTGGGTAAGGCTCGCGCGTCCCCCGATACCGGGTACCGCCCCATAGCGGCGCGGCTCGTCGACGAAAATCACGGCCGGCGCGGGGTAGCTCACCACGCCGTTGGGCGTGTCTACCTCGATCCGCCTCAAGTGCGGGTGTTGTGACAGATCGGCAGTGGTGTTGACCTCGGCAAAAGCGATGTCGGCATCCGACAAACGCTTCAACAGCTCATCGCGCGTCATCGATCCAAAACTATCGCCGACGATGCCGTCGGTAAATTGGCGGTTCCTCACCCGTTCGACCATGCTGGAAAAGCGCGGATCGTTTGGCAGGTCCGGTTTGCCGAGCACGTCGGTGCAGAGATTCTTCCACTCGCGTTCGTTCTGGATCGAGATCAGGATGTCCTTGCCGTCTTTGGAGCGGAACACGCCGTAGGGCGCGATCGAGGGGTGGGCAAGCCCAATACGTTTCGGCGGTTGCCCGGCTTCCGAGTTGATCAGCGGTACGGCCATCCAGTCCGCCATCACATCGAACATCGAAATCCTGATATCGGCGCCCTTGCCGGTACGCGCACGCGCGATCAGGGCCTCCAGGATTGAGGCGTGTGCGGTGGCGCCGGTTGCGATATCGACAATCGACAAGCCTACGCGCGAAGGGGTTTCCGGCCCGCCGGTGACCGAAGCGAGGCCACTCTCCGCCTGGATCAGCAGGTCATACGCCTTGCGGTGCGCGTAGGGCCCTTCATCGCCATAGCCTGTGATGGTGCAGGTGATTAGCGCCGGATAATCCTTCTTCAGCCGATCGAGCGAAAAGCCGAGCTTGTCCATCGAGCCCGGCTTGAGATTCTGCAGCAGCACGTCGGCGCTTGCGATCAGCCGCTCGAGCTCGGTGCGGCCCTCCTTGGTCGATAGATCGACCACCGCGGAATCCTTGCCGCGGTTGAGCCAGACGAAATAGCTGCTTTGTCCCTTGGCGGCGGCGTCATAGCCGCGGGCGAAGTCGCCCTCGGGCCGCTCCACCTTGATGACATGGGCGCCGGCATCGGCCAGCCGCGACGAGCAGAACGGCGCGGCGACAGCCTGTTCGACGGCGATGACGGTTATTCCTTCCAGCGGCAACATGGTTGGTTCTCAATAGGAGCGGGGCATGCCGAGAATATGCTCGGCGATGTACGATAAAACCAGATTGGTCGAGATCGGCGCCACCTGATAGAGCCGGGTCTCGCGGAACTTGCGTTCGACGTCATATTCCTCGGCAAAGCCGAAGCCGCCATGGGTTTGCACGCAGGCGTTCGCCGCTTCCCAGGAGGCGTCCGCCGCCAGCATCTTGGCCATGTTGGCCTCCGCGCCACAATCAAGGCCTGCTTCGTATTTGCGAACGGCTTCCTTGACCATCAGTTCGGCCGCGCGCATCGCGGCATAGGCCTTCGCGATCGGAAACTGGATGCCTTGATTTTGGCCGATCGGGCGGCCGAACACCGCGCGATCCCTGGCGTAGGTCGAGGCCTTCTCGATGAACCATTTGGCGTCGCCGATGCATTCGGACGCAATCAAAATGCGCTCGGTGTTCATGCCGGAGAGGATGTAACGGAAACCTTTTCCTTCCTCGCCGATCAGGTTTTCCGCCGGCACTTTCATGTCGGTGAAGAACACTTCCGTCGTCGAGTGGTTCATCATGGTGCGGATGGGGCGGATCGACAAGCCTGCGTTTTTTGCTTCCCGCATGTCGACGATGAACACCGACAACCCGTCGGTACGTTTCTTCGCCTGTTCCTTCGGCGTGGTGCGCGCGAGCAGGATCATCAGGTCGGAATATTCGGCGCGGCTGGTCCAGATTTTCTGGCCGTTGACGATATAGCTGTCGTTGCCTTCGCGCCGGGCGAAGGTTTTCAGCGAGGAGGTATCGGTGCCGCTGGTCGGTTCGGTGACGCCGAAGGCTTGCAGCCGCAACTCGCCGCTGGCGATCTTGGGCAGCCATTGCGCCTTCTGCGCCTCGCTGCCGTGCCGCAGCACCGTCCCCATGGTGTACATCTGGGCGTGGCAGGCGCCGGCATTGCAGCCGTTGCGGTGGATCTCTTCCAGGATCGCAGTCGCCGCCGAGAGTTTAAGGCCGGCACCGCCATACTCTTCCGGGATCAGCACTGAAAGGTATCCGAACTCGGTCAGCGCATCGACGAAGGCCTTCGGGTAGGCCATCTCGCGATCGAGCTTGCGCCAGTATTCGCCGGGAAACTGCGCGCAGAGTTTTGTTACGGCATCGCGGATGTCGGCATGTTCGTCGGGTTGATCGGTCGGTGTCATCGGAACTCGGCTGGAAGATCGAGGCCGCGCATGGTGGCGGTGCAGAATGCGCAGAGGGTTTCGCTGGTCCCGTCTTTGCTGAAGATTTCGACCGTTGCAACCCCGATCGAGCCCGACATTTTCAGGGTCCTGGCCCGGGCGACCAGCTCCGCCCCGCGCGCGGGCTCCATGAAGTTGATCTTGAGCTCGACCGTCATCCCGATCCGTCCCTTGGGCAGTTGCGAAGTGACCGCGATTCCGGCGGCCTGGTCGGCGAGCGCGGTGATCACGCCACCGTGGAAATGCCCGAAAAACTGCAAGAGATCGTCGCGGCGCGCTAGCGCCAGCTCGGCATAGCCCGGCCGCACGGTGACGACGCGAAAGCCGGCCGCCCCCGTAAAACCCTTGGCATTGATGGCCTCGGCAAAACTGGGCGGGTTCAGCGTCTCGTTCATGCAGGTATGCGTACGGGTAGGGACTCAATGCCCCGCACGAAGCTCGAATAGACTCGCTTTGGCTCGCCGACCACCTCGATCCGTTCGAACCGCTTCAAGATCTCCTGCCAGACGATCTTCAGTTGCAATTCGGCGAGCCGCATGCCGACGCAGCGGTGGATGCCGAAGCCGAACGACAGGTGGATTTTCGGCCGCGCGCGGTCGATGATGAACTCGTCGGGCCGCTCGATGACTTCCTCGTCGCGGTTGCCGGAGACGTACCACATCACGACGCGATCGCCTTTGCGGATTTTCTTGCCGTTAAGCTCGGTATCGACCAGCGCCGTGCGCCGCATATGGGCGAGCGGCGTCTGCCAGCGAATGACTTCCGGCACCATGGAATCGATCAGATCAGGATTGTCGCGCAGCTTCCGATACTGGTCGGGGTTTTCGTTCAGCGCCAGCACCGAGCCGCTCATGGTGTTGCGGGTGGTATCGTTGCCGCCGACAATCAGGAGAATGATGTTCCCCATCAGATTGTCCGGGTCCATGTGGCGCGTCGCCTCGTTATGCGCCATCATCGAGATCAGATCGTTGCGCGGCTCTACATTGACGCGCTCGTTCCAGAGCTTCGAGAAATAGGCCGCGCATTCGTCCATCTCGGCGCGGCGCTGTTCTTCGGATTCCACGACGCCGCTCTTTGGCAATGCGGTCGAGACGTCCGACCAGCGCGTCAGCTTGCGGCGTTCGTCGAAGGGAAAATCGAACAGCGTCGCCAGCATCTGCGTCGTCAACTCGATCGAAACCAGGTCGACGAAATTGAAGGTCTCGTTGCGCGGCAGCGAATCCAGCACGCGGGCGGTGCGCTCGCGGATCAGGATCGCGAGCTCGTCGAGATGCTTTGGCGTGAACATCGGCGACACGGTCTTGCGCTGCGCCGAATGCCGCGGCTGGTCCATGGCGATGAAACTCGGCCAGTCATAGCCGGGCGGAACGTCGCGGATCGAGATTCCGCCTAGCGAAACGTCCGAGGAGAAGATGCCGTGGTTGGTATCGACATGCATGATGTCGTTGTACCTGGTGACCGACCAGTAGGGTTCGATCGGCGCCTTGGTGCAGTAATGCACCGGTTCTTCCTTGCGCAGCCGTTCGAAATAGGGCCACAGCGTATCGTTGCGGAACAGTTGCGGCGCGCCAGGGTGAAAATCCTCCAGTGGCGTCGAATAGGCGGCCTCGCGCGCGGCGCGTAGCAGTTCCTGCCTGTCGATTCCCGGCGATGTCTGGATGTTCATGGTCGCTCTTCCCTGGAAGTGCCCCTGCCGTTGAATCGGAAGTCGGTGATGCTTTTGACCGAATTACATCCCCTTGCATGCGTCAGGGCAAGAGACAGTTTTGACGGATTTAGCGTCGAGCCGTCATGGCATGCCAGCCACCAAGCCCTTCCCGACCTCTGTTGCTGGTGACAAGGTGAGGTTCAGGGATTAAGGCATAGTTTGAAACAAAGTCTGATTTTTCCGGAGGCGGCCGCCATGATTCCCAATGCGTACCGGACGTTCAATTTCGACCTCGGCGAGACCGCCGATGCGTTGCGCGAGACCGTGCATGATTTCTCCTCCAACGAGATCGCGCCGCGCGCCGCCGAAATCGACAAGACCAACCAATTTCCGATCGATCTCTGGCCCAAGCTCGGTGCGCTCGGCCTGCACGGCATCACGGTTGAGGAAGAATATGGCGGCTCGGGCCTCGGCTATCTCGAACACTGCGTGGCGATGGAAGAGATATCGCGGGCATCGGCTTCGGTCGGCCTGTCCTACGGCGCGCATTCCAACCTCTGCATCAATCAGCTCCGGCGCAACGGCACCGATGCGCAGAAGAAGAAGTATCTGCCCAGGTTGATTTCCGGCGAAGATGTCGGCGCGCTTGCGATGTCGGAACCGGGCTCGGGCTCGGACGTCGTATCGATGGCGACGCGCGCCGAGAAGAAGGGCGATCGTTACATCCTCAACGGTTCGAAGATGTGGATCACCAACGCCCCGGTTGCCGAGACGCTCGTGGTCTACGCCAAGACGGACCCGTCCGCCGGGCCGCGCGGCATCACGGCGTTCATCATCGAAAAAGGCATGAAGGGATTTTCCACCGCGCAGAAGCTCGACAAGCTCGGCATGCGCGGCTCCGATACCGCCGAACTCGTGTTCGACAATTGCGAGGTGCCGGAAGAAAACGTGCTCAGCGAAGTCGGACGCGGCGTCAACGTCTTGATGTCGGGCCTCGATTACGAGCGCGCGGTGCTGGCGGCAGGCCCGCTCGGCATCATGCAGGCCTGCATGGACGTGGTGTTGCCTTACGTGCATGAGCGCAAGCAGTTCGGTCAGCCGATCGGCAGCTTTCAGCTCGTGCAAGGCAAGATCGCCGACATGTATACGACGATGAATGCCTCCCGCGCCTATGTCTATGCGGTGGCGAAAGCCTGCGACCGCGGTGAGACCACGCGCGAGGATGCCGCCGGGGCCATTCTCTATGCCGCTGAAAAGGCGACGCAATGCGCGCTCGACGCGATCCAGTTATTGGGCGGCAACGGCTACATCAACGATTACCCTACGGGGCGCTTGCTGCGCGACGCCAAGCTTTATGAAATCGGCGCGGGCACATCCGAAATCCGCCGCATGCTGATCGGGCGGGAATTGTTTGAGAAATACGCTTAAAGGCGGATTAAGCAGAAACAGTACGGGAGTGTTGACACCGGTTCAATCCAAGGTTTCACTGCGGCCGCTTTTTCCGGGGGTGTTCCGTGAATGAGATGAGTTCTGTGCCGCACGTTCCAGCGCCGCCACCGTTGCCGGCGTCTGCGGTCAAGATAGAATTTTACGGGAAGCGCGGCGACTTCTTCCGCCTGGTGCGCAATGGCACTGGTCTCGAACTGATTACCTTCGGCTTTTACCGGTTCTGGCTTGCGACCGACATTCGCCGTCATCTGTGGTCACATACTTCGCTCGACGGTGATGCGCCGGAATACACCGGGCGCGGCAGGGAACTCTTGATCGGCTTCCTGTTCGCGATGGCGATCCTGGTTCCGATCTACGTCGCCTACGCCCTCGTCGGCATCGAGGCCGAGCGCTATAAGGCCTTTGCCAGTTTCCCGCTGTTTCTATTTTTCTATCTGTTCGGACAGTTCGCGATCTACCGCGCGCGGCGCTATCGCCTCACCCGCACGGTGTGGCGTGGGGTGCGGTTCTGGATGGATGGTTCCGGATGGGCCTATGCCATGCGGGCCGCCGGCTGGGGCTTGCTGACGGGACTTACGCTTGGTGCGGTGCTGCCGTGGCGGGAAGCCGCGCTCGAGCGCTACAAGATGCGGCACTGCCACTACGGCGCTCTCCAGGGCAGCTTCGAAGGGCGCGGGGCGGAGCTGTTCAAGCGCGGCTGGAAATTATGGCTGGCGGCCCTTTCTCCCATCATCCTCGGGCTTGTGTTCGCCATTGTGAACGCCGGTCGCAAGATGTCCGCCGCGGAAAGCAGCGTGTTCGCTCTGGTGATGCTGATCTGGCTTATCGCGATGCCGTTCATCTACGGTCGATTCAAAGCCATTGAATGGCGCTGGTGGATTTCCGGCGTGCGCTTTGGCGACGTGTCGTTTGAGTCGGATCTGCCGTCAGGTGGCTTGTATGGCCTCTACTGGAAAGTCATCGGCTGGTACATGCTCATCTCGCTCGCTTTCTGTGTCTATCTCGCCGCCTGCATCGGGCTGTTCGTGGGTTTCGGCGATGCCGCTCATATTGCCGCCCGCATGCAGGGGAAGATTTCGATGACGGTCGCGACGATCGTCGGTTATCTTGCGATCCTTCTCGCCATGAATATCGCACTGCGGGTTTATCTGTTGCGCGACGTCTGGGCGAGGGCTGCTGCGTCGACGACCGTCTTCCGCCTGGAAGCAGCCAACAACGTGGCGGCCAAGGGCGAACTCGCCGATGCGTTGGGCGAGGGTTTTGCCAACGGCCTCGATGTGGTCGGATTCTAGCTATGACATCCGCCACGGGCAGCGAATCTGAAACCGGCGCAACGGATACTTCGACAGCGCCGCAGGATCGCGGCTCCGTTTTTTACGACGGCACCTCGAGCCGCCGTCATTCCGTCGAGCTAGTGCTCAGGGACCGGCTCGAAATCAGCGAGAACGGGGCTGTCCTCGCCGCCTGGCCGCTCGCCGACATCCGCCGCGTCGATGGCGCGGCCGGCGTCTTGCGCCTCAGTTGCGCGAGCGCGCCGTCGCTGGCGCGCTTGGAAGTTCGCGACACCGCGCTCGCTGAGGCGATTAATTTTCGCTGTCCGCATCTCGATGACAATGCGGTGGGACGGCGCGGCGTCACCGCCATCATCGGTTGGTCGATCGCAGCGACGGTGTCGATCGTCGCCGTGATCTGGTTCGGGCTTCCATTGACGGCCGATCGTCTCGCGCCGCTGGTGCCGCCTGCGCTGGAGCGCCGCATCGGCGATGCGGCCGAGGGGCAAATCTCGGCCATGTTCGGCGGCACGCCATGCACCGGCCCCGCCGGCGGCGCTGCCTTCAACAAGCTGATGAAAGAAATCTCGAACGCTGCCGGCTTTACCACGCCGGTTCGGGCGGCGGTGTTGAATACGCCGGTCCCGAACGCTTTCGCGCTGCCGGGCGGCAAGGTCTTTTTGTTCAGCGGGTTATTGGCGCGATCGAACGACCCCGACGAGGTCGCGGGCGTACTCGCGCATGAACTCGGTCATGTCATGCATCGCGATAATACGCGCAACATGATCTATAGCGGCGGCACGTCGTTCCTGATCGGGCTGTTGTTCGGCGATGTCACCGGTTCCGGGGCTCTGGTGTTCGGCTCGCGCTCGCTCTTCACCGCGTCCTATTCGCGCGAGGCCGAACAGAACGCCGATGATTTCTCGATTGAGGTGATGCACCGGCTCGGCCGGCCGACCAAGCCGATGGGCGATTTGATCTTCCGCATCACCGGCAATCAAGGGGACAAGACCCTGTCGATCCTCGCCAATCATCCGCTCACCGAAGACCGGCTGAAACACCTTTCCGACGAAAACCGTCCCGCCAGCGGTCCGCCGCTGCTAACCGCGTCGGAATGGGCATCGCTGAAGGCGATGTGCAAGTCGGGAAGTTGAGGGCGCTCGACAGCGTGGTGAGATCAATTTCGACCAAAGCCGTAACGGAGGTCTGCTCCCTCTCCCTTTGGGAGAGGGTTGGGGTGAGGGGTCACGGTCTCTCGTAACAGCAGCACCCCCTCATCCGGATCGCACTGGACGATGCTATTGCATCGCCAGGAGCGATCCGACCTCTCCCCGCTGGGGAGAGGTGAATACAGCAACTTACCTTACCACCACCAGCGTGCCGACCGAGACGCGGCTGTAGAGATCGGTGACGTCCTCGTTGGTCATGCGGAAGCAACCGGAGGACACGGCGTGGCCGATGGTTTCCGGCTCGTTGGAGCCGTGGATGCGGTAGAGCGTGGAGCCCAGATACAGCGCGCGGGCGCCGAGCGGGTTCTCGATGCCGCCGGCCAAATAGCGTGGCAGGTCGGGACGCCGTCGCCGCATTTCGGACGGTGGGGTCCAGCTCGGCCATTCCTTCTTCGCGCTGACGTGGTGGGTGCCGGTCCAGCGGAAGCCGTCGCGGCCGACGCCGATGCCGTAGCGCAGCGCCTCGCCATTACCCAGGATCAGGTAAAGCCGCCGCTCTGATGTCGAAATGAAGATGCTGCCCGCAGGCTGCGCCACCGGCGAACTGACACGTTCGCGCTGGATCGAACCTGAGCCGCCGCCGCCGTAATAGTCGGAGCCGGGGCCATAATAGGGCGCGCCGCGCTGCTGCATCATCGGCTGCTGCTGCTGAAATGGTTGCTGTTGGAATTGCTGCTGTCGAAATTGACGTCCGATGTTGAAAAAGTCGTCGTCCATGGTGGCGCGGGCGGGGGAAGCGGCGGCCAGCACCATCAGTGCGGCGGCCAGTCGGGCGAAAATCCGGGTCATCGGGTTCCTCGCTATTTAGGCTTGATGGGTAAGCAGGCCATATCGGGGCTATTTTCGCAAGCGAACGTGACGGTTTTCGAATGGTGCGGTTAAGATTGCGGGACGCTATCCACGTGCGATGGCTGCCATGCCGGTAATCCCCCTTTGACGAACGCCATCAAGAATGATTGATCTTGAGACAAATCGAAGCCATTAAACCGCGAACGGAGCCTGGGAATGAACGGTGCTGAAAGTCTGGTACGGACCCTCGTCGCGGGCGGGGTCGACGTCTGTTTCGCCAACCCCGGCACCTCCGAAATGCATTTTGTCGCGGCGCTGGATCGCGTCGAGGGCATGCGCTGCGTGCTCGGCCTGTTCGAGGGCGTGGTAACGGGTGCTGCCGATGGCTACTTCCGCATGAAGGGCGCCCCGGCTTCGACGCTGTTGCATCTCGGGCCCGGCCTCGCCAACGGCCTTGCCAACCTGCACAATGCCAAGAAAGCGCATTCCGGCATCGTCAATATCGTCGGCCAGCACGCGACCTACCACATCGGCTACAACGCGCCGCTGACCTCCGATATCGAAGGCCTCGCGCGACCGATGTCGGAATGGGTGCGCACCTCGCCGGATGCGAAATCCGTCGCCGCCGATGGCGCCGCGGCGATTGCCGCCGCCAGGAGCGCGCCGCCGCAGGTCGCCACGCTGATCCTGCCTGCGGATACCGCCTGGAACGAAGCCGACGGCATCGCGCAGGTACCGCTGCCGAAGCAGCAGCCGGGCTTTTCGGCTGAAGCGGTCGAGAAGGCGGCCAAGATCCTGCATTCCGGCGGCACGCAGAATCTCCTGCTCGTCACCGGCAATGCGCTGACCGAGCGCGGCCTGGCGCTGGCGCAGCAGATCGCCGGCAAGACCGGCTGCAAGGTGATGGGCCAGACCTATCATCCGCGCATGGCGCGCGGCCGCGGCCGGTTCTCGATCGACCGCATCCCGTACGTGATCGAGCAGGCGCTGCCGCTGCTCAAGGACTTCAAGAACATCGTCCTGGTCGAGTCCAACGACCCCATCGCCTTCTTCGCCTATCCGAACAAGCCGAGCTACCTCAAGCCCGCCGGCTGCGAGGTGCATCGCATGACGGCCTGGGGCGAAAACTCGATTGCAGCGCTCGAGGCACTTTCAGATGCGCTCGGCGCCAAGCCGTCCGACGTCAAGCCGCAAGCGCTTGCCGAACTTAGCAAGCCGACCGGCGCGCTGACGTTTGCCACGATTGCGCAGGCGATTGCGTGCGCAATCCCGGAAAATGCGATCATCGTCGACGAATCCCTCACCACCGGCCGTGGCTTCTTTCCGCCAACGGCGGCAGCCGCACCCCATGACTGGCTGCAAAACATGGGCGGCTCGATCGGGTTCTCGACGCCTGTCGCAACCGGGGCGGCGGTCGCGTGTCCCGACCGCAAGGTGATCTGCATGGTCGGCGACGGCAGCGCGATGTACACCATCCAGTCCCTGTGGACGCAGGCGCGCGAGGGCCTCAACATCCTCACCATCGTCTTCGCCAATCGCATCTATCAGATCCTGCGCGGCGAGTTTGACGGCGTCGGCGCCGGCGCGCCGGGTCAGCGCGCGATGGACATGCTGAAGATCGACAGGCCGACCATCGACTTTGTCGGGCTTGCGAAGGGCATGGGCGTCGAGGCGCGCGCGGTCACGTCAGCCGAGGAGTTGAACAAGGCGCTTGCGGATTTCGTCCCCGCCAAGGGACCGCACCTGATCGAAGTGCAGATGTGAGTGATTGTCATTCCGGGGCGATGCGAAGCATCGAACCCGGAATCTCGAGATTCCGGGTCTGGTGCTGGCGCACCATCCCGGAATGACGGATGATGCGACAGCGCGCGTTTCCGGGGGCCGGATGCACACCGAACTGGAAAAGGTCGTCGCCGCGCTGAAAGAGTTTTACGCCCGTGAGGCGTTCCTGTTCGAGCAGGATCTCGGCGAGCGCACCCTGACCCATCGCCTTGCGGTGCAAGTAGAACGGCAGTTTCCGGATTTCGAGGTCGATTGCGATTTCGACCGGCTCGGCCCGCGAACCTTGAAACTGCCGCACGGCTCGATCGTCTCGACCGACGATCATCTCGGAAAATCGATTTACCCCGATATCGTCGTGCACCAGCGCCGCGTTCCGAAAAACCATATCGCACTCGAGGTGCGCAAGGCGTCCAACCATCAGCCACTCGAGCACGACCGGCACAAGCTGCGTGCACTGACCGACCAGCACATCTGGTTCGCCTACTGGATCGGCGTGCTCGTCGTGCTCGGAAAAAACAGCGTTATGGCTTCGGAAGTCTATGTCTCGGGCGAGCCGCACGAGGAGCTGTCGCAATATCTGGCGCAGCGGCTGAAAGAGGCGGGGATCGGATAGTTCTTCACCTCTCCCCGGCGGGGAGAGGTCGGATCGCTCCTGGCGATGCAATAGCATCGTCCAGTGCGATCCGGGTGAGGGGGCGCTTAACGTGATAGACCGTAACCCCTCACCCCAACCCTCTCCCAACGGGAGAGGGAGCGCAGCTTTCATCGCGGACGCAAGCCCGTATCCACTCTGAAAGCGTTGTGATTATTTCGGCTGGCCGGCCTTTTCCCGCATGCGATAGAATTTGAGCGCCATCCGCGCGGTTTCCGGCTGAAGCCGGAAGAAATTGGCAAAGGTCACGTCGAGCTGCTGGCGGGAAGAGCCATTGACGCCGGCGTGCAGCAACAGAAGTTTCAGCGTCGTCGCCCAGGAAATGTCGAGCGCGCGGGCGAGAACGACGATCTGCTCGGTCTGGTTCTGGACGAAGGCCCGTTCCACGGCGCCGAGCGGGATGTCGCACATCAGGGATAGTGCGGCGACGACCTTGTCGAAACTGCCTTCGTCGGCGAAGACGATCAACCGTTCTTCGTTCAGTTTGCCCGCCGCGTTCAGCTCGCGCACCTCTTCGGCGGCATGAGCAAAATCATTGGATCCGGCGCGCGCCTTGGTCTGGAGGTCGTCGGTGGCCTTCGCGACCATCGACTTGATCAGTTCGGCGCGGCGCGGATCTGCTTCCACGAGCTGGTTCTTGACCGCCTCGGACGCATCGACGAACAGTTTGACCAGATTTTGCCGCGGAATATCGGGGCGGGACCAGACGCACAGCGCCAGGTCGCCGTCGTCGCGCGCCTTTCGGACCAGGGTGGAAACCCCGAATTCGGAAAATTTCGCGCCGGCATTGTGCGCCGTCGCCGAGACCACGGCGCGGTTGCCGCGGTCGACCAGGACGTCGGTCACGGATTCGACCAGCATCTTGCGGCCGGAGATCGCGAGCAGATGGTCCTGGCTCCTGGTCCTGGCGGTGTCGACCAGCGTGTCGACGTCGATCCGTTCGCTATGGGTCAACACGGGCCCGGCGACCAGGATCGCGTCGTCCTGTGCCAGCAGGCGAATCACCCCGCGCGGCGCGTCGGGCAGTTTCGCGATGCGGCTGCCGAACTGCGCGCGGGCCGCGCTCTCGATATTGTCGAGCAGCTTGGCCATGACGACGTCGAATAGCGCGATCTGGTCATCCGAAAATGATCCCGACCTGAGCGCAAAGAGGTCGGTCACCCGGCGCAGCACCTCGGCGCGGCGCGCCAGGTCCTTGGTGCCGAGCGCGTCCTCGAGCTGATCGATCAAGCCGCCTCGCGAGTCTGTCTGCGCGTCCATGGTCAAAATCCCAAGATTTCGCACTCAAGCCACCATATTTTGCTTAACCGACGGATAACGAATCGTGAAATCGAGCTCGGAGGCCGGCATCGGCCGGCTGAACAGGTAGCCCTGGGCGAGATCGACGCCGGCCGCGTGCATATATTCGAACTGCTGCTCGGTTTCGATGCCTTCCACGGTCGTGAGCTTGTCGAGGCCCTGCGCAAGCGCGAGCACCGACGATACCACCGCGGCGTAATCCCGCCGCTCCAGAACGTCGCGGGTAAAGGTCCGGTCGATCTTGATCTTGTCGAACGGGAAATTCGTCAGGTAGGTCACCGACGAATAGCCGGTGCCGAAATCGTCCAGCGCCAGCGTTATTCCGAGATTCTTGAGCTGGCGGATCGTCGCCAGATGCGCTTCCTGATTTTCCAGCAGGGAGGTTTCGGTGATCTCGAGCTCCAGCCGATCCGGCTCCATGCCGCTTTCGACGAGCGCGCACAGGATCACCTCGAACAGGTTGCCCTTCTTGAACTGAACGGCCGAAATGTTGATCGCAAGCTTGATATGCGCCGGCCATTTGGCGGCGTCGGCGCAAGCCCGTTGCAGAATCCACTCACCGATCGGCACGATCAGGCCGGTCGATTCGGCGAGCGGAATGAACTGATCGGGCCCGACCAATCCCCTGTCCGGATGGCGCCAGCGCACCAGCGCCTCGACGCCGCAGATTTGGCGGGTCGCGACGTCGACCACCGGCTGGTAGTGCAGTTCGAATTGTTCCTCGGCGATGGCGTCGCGCAATTCGCTTTCCGCCAGTTGCTGCGAGGTCGCGCTTTCCAGCATGCCGGACTGATAGATGCGGAAATCGTTCCGTCCTTGCGCCTTGGCGGCATAAAGCGCGAGATCGGCGCTCTTGAGCAGTCCTTCCGGCTCGGCGCCGTGTTCGGGCGCCATGGCGATGCCGATGCTGGTCCCGACATTGACCTCGAACCCGCCGAGTTCGAACGGTTCAGAAATCGCGTTGATGATACGAAGCGCGAGCGTGATCGCTCCCTCATGCTGCGCGGGGCCGCCTTCCTGGATGATGGCGAATTCGTCGCCGCCGAGCCGCGCCAGCAGGTCGGTCTCGCGCAGCGTGGATTTCAGCCGGCGTCCGACTTCGATCAGAAGCTGGTCGCCTGCGGGATGACCGAACATGTCGTTGACCGCCTTGAAGCGGTCGAGGTCGAGCATCATGACGGTGATGGCGCCGCCGCCGCGCTTCAGCCACTTGCTGGCCTCCTCCAGCTTCTCGTTGAACTGGGCGCGATTGGGCAGGCCCGTCAAAACGTCGTGGCGTGCGAGATGAATGATCTCGGCTTCCGCGCGCCGCCGCTCGGAGATGTCTTCCATGATGGAGAGCCAGCCGCCGCCCGCCATCGGCTGACGCGTCAGCAGCAGAAGACGGCCATCCGCCAGTTCGTCGACCCGTTGGGAATTCGTCGCCAGCGAAGACAGTTCGGTGACCTTGGCCTTGATTGTCTCCGGGCGGGTATCGGTCTTGGTGACGCCACGGGCAAAGCGGTCGGCAATGATGTCCTCATAGGGCGTCCCGACCTTCAGGAATCTTTCCGGCACGTCGTAGAGTTCGGCGAAGCGCTTGTTCCAGACCACGAGCCGCTTGCGCTCGTCGAACATGGACAGTCCCTGCGTCATGTGGCCCAGCGCCAGGTCGAACCGCATGTTGATGCGCGCGAGCTCGGCAGCCTGATTGAAAAGCGCTTCCTCGTCGCCGACGCGCTCGGTGATGTCTTCGTGGATCGCGATCCATCCGCCGCCCGAGATCGCCGTATTGGTGACCGAGATCGTGCGTCCGCTGTTGAGGCGCGTGACGTTCGTGTTCTTGCCGTGCTGTTGAAGGTCTTTCCGAAATTTGCTGACATAGGTTTTGACGTCGAGGTCGAGACCGCCGGTCTGCTTGCGGTGCGCGACAATGTCGTTGATGTCCGCACCACTCGTCACGACATCCGGCGACATTCCGTAGAGTTCGATGTAGCGCTCGTTCCAGACCAGCAACCGGCCGTCGGCATCGAACATGCTCAGGCCCGTCGGCATGTTGGCGAGCGCGGCATCGAAGCGGGCGTTGGTTCTGTGAAGCGCGATCGAGTTTCTGGCGAGGTCCTTGGTGGCGCGCCAGACGAAAGCGCCCATCAGCAGGATGAAGCAGGCGATCGCTGCGGCTTCGACCAGCCGGCGGATGGCTCCCGCCCTCCATGGCGCCAGCAGCTCGTCCATGTTCTGGGCGACGGTGATAAAGATCGGATAGCTGTGTCCCTGCTCGTAGCTGTTGAAACGTGTCACGCCGTCGATCGAAGCCTTGATCTCCAGGCTGCCCGAGGGCGCTTCCTTCAATGCTGCGAGGATTTTGGCTTGTGACAGGTCGCGGCCGATATTGGCCTCGACGAAGGGCCGCCGCACCAGAAGCGTTGCGCTTGTTGTCGCCAGGAGAACGGCGCTGTTGTTGCCGAGGTCGAGGCGATCGTACATCTCCTGGAAATAATTCGGATTGATCGCGGCAAGCGCCACACCGCCGAACGATCCGTCGGGCTTGTTGACGCGGCGCGTCACCGGAATCAGCCATCCGTTCGACTGACTGTGAACGGGGCGGCCGATGCGAAGCGCATCGTCGTCATGCGAGCGGTGATAGATGAAATATTCCCGGTCGGCGAATTGCGACGGCGCATTCTCCCCGAGCATGTTCACGACCATCGTCCCCTCGCTGTCGAGGACGCCAAAGGCGATGAACTGGGCGGAGTTTTTCACTTCCCTATTGAACCAGGCCTTCAGCCGCTCGCGCCCCGCCGCATCCAGTGTTTCGTGTTCAAGCCGCTCGACGACGCCGAGCAGGACCGCATCCGCGGTGCGGAAGGTCAGCTCGGCGTGCTGAATGAGGGAGCTCGTGAGGTTGGCGGTGTCCTTCCGCGCGTCGGCAATGACTTCCGAGTGGTGGGAGACGACCCGCGAGACTTCCAGTCCAACCACGATGGTACAGGCCAGCGCCACGAACCACGCGATGCCGCGCGTCGCCAGAAGGTGAGCGGTGCCGCTGGACTTTACTCGTGCCTTGATCCCAAACATGACGGCGGCGGTTCCGTAAGATTCCGGGGAATAAAGGGGAATTCGCCTGCCAAAGGTAATTTTAAGGGGTTAAGAAAGTGGCGCGGGGCTGCCTTAAAAGACCGTTCGCGGATCGAGGCAGATTGCCTGCAACTGATACGAAAATTCTCCCTAAACTGGGCGCATCGGTTCGCGTGCACGCTTTGCGTGTACGTTGGTGCCGTAGATGTACGGGACAGCTAGTGGAGTGGATTTGACATTCGCTATCCCCGGGCCACCAGCTCGCAAGGCGAATTGAAGGGATGCGAATGTTAGAATCGGAGCACTAGCCCGCGCCCTCTTTCGCGCGCTCCTGGATTTCTGCTTCCGCGGCGTCGAGTTCTTCCGGACTTGCATTCTCGATCGACGCCATCCGGTTATTGGCGGCTTCCAGCGCCAGGATCAGTTCGGAGAGTTTGACTTGCAGCGCCTTGGTGTCGCGGTTTTGCGTGTTCTGAATCAGGAAAACCATCAGGAAGGTGACGATCGTGGTGCCGGTATTGATGACCAGCTGCCACGTGTCGCTGTAGTCAAACAGCGGACCGCTGACCGCCCAGACCGCCACGATCAGAACGGCGATCACGAAAGCCGACGACGTGCCGGCCCAATGTGCGATCGCCGTGGAGAAGCGCACGAACCAGTGGCGCGATTGCGTGCCTGAAGCCGTCAGCGTTGACACCGGAAGACCGCCGCGCATGCATCCATTCCCGATAGATATCCTCCTTTAATCCCGGGGGTTCCGCATGGTTCCATCGTGATGGGACCTCTGCCCGCGCCAAAGATCGGGCAAGGCTCCGCCGGGCTCGATCGGCTCTGGTCATCGACCGAGCGTCAGAGGCAGGTATCGTTGAGCATGATCTCGCAGGGCTTGGCCTTGCCGCCCTTGCCGCGCTTTTCGAGCTTTGGCTCCGGTGCTGCAATCACCATCGCCCAGTAGGTCCGGCCGCTTTTCGAGCTTTGGGCGCTGGCGATCCCGACACGCGAGGCGCCGTGCATCAAAAGATTGGTGCGGTGTCCGCTCGATCCGATCCATTGGTCCAGCGTCTTCGGAAACGTGTCGTATCCGTAGGCGATGTTTTCGGCCGATCTGATGGAGCCTAGCTGCGTGACGCGGGCGCTGAAGGGCCGGAGCGCGTTGTGATCGAGCACATCCCTTGCCGCCATCGCTTTGGCCTGCTCTTGCGCGATGCGATTGAGCGCCGCGTCGGTCGTCACTTTTCCTTCGCCGTGCGTGAGGCGAAAGCCCGAAATCAGCTCCGCCGGTGTCGCCGCCTGCGCGGCCAAGGGGCAGAGCAGGGCGAACAGGATTCCGGCTGCGGCGGCATGAATCGATTTAGTCCGATACCGCGGGATAAGATGTGTGACGTTGCAATTCATGTTCTTCCGCAAGAAGGCTACACGGCGATATCTTTTCAGATAGCGGCTTTTCTTTGTCGACGGCAAAGTCGTTATAGGTCAAATGATCCGAACCGTTGGCGTTGGTGTCCTTTCGCTTTACCGACCGGCTCTAACGTCCGCTCAGGCGTTCGAGCGTAAGGCGCGCAATAGTGGCCGGGGCCTCGTCGGGAATCGCGAAAACCGAGCTGACGTTGATCTCGCAAAGCACATAGCTGTCTTCGCCTTTGGCGTTCCTTGGTCCATACAGAAAGTCGGCGTCCCAGATGATCGGAAGCGCCCCTCTCTCGATCCCGAGGACATTCATCATCTGTGGCGTCCACTCGGTCTCCATCTTCATCCGCAGAGCCTGAAACCCGGCGGCATCGGGACCATGCATGATGCGCGGTCCAGGCTGTGCGGCCGGTGCATCCGGCCCTTCGGGCGGAGGCGGAATCAGGGCCGTTATCTTTTGATGTCCAAAGCCGGCAACCTTGTCGACGCCCATGTAGCAGCGGATCATCCCGTCGGGCAGGCGGGGCTGAAATGGCTGGTCGATGATGCATCCACCCCAATCGAAGTAGCCGTTACAGCGCGCCATAAAGCTTTCGAGCGGCAATACTTCGGGTGCGCTGCCGCGGCGTGCTTCCAGCACTGTGACGGAATCAGCAGCGCCGGACGCTTGCCCGATCGATTCGACCTTCCAGACGCCCTGACCGGCATTGCCGCGATTCTGCTTGATGACGCGTGGTCCAGCCTCACGAAGCTGGACTGGAAAGCCGTCGCGAAATTCCGCGGCGCTGCGATAAAGATATGTGTCGGTGCCCCAGCCGAGATGTTTGGTGCGGTGTAATACTTCCTTGACGCCCATCTTGAGGATCACGTCAGGATGCGCGCTGACAAAGCGCCCCGTTGCCGCCACCTCGCGCAACAATGCATCCAGCTGTTCCCGCGTACGGTCGTCCTGAAGCGGATTGACCCAGACCAGCACGCCCTCCGTCTTCATGAGTTGCGCGCGAACCTCATCCTGCATTTCCTCGCAATAGACGGCAGGTTCGGCCTCGATGCCGAGCGCCAGCAGCTCGGAAAAAATCCGGTGGTAACGGTTGTTTTCCGGCGTGGCCTGCGCGCGTGCCGCAGGATCTCCGCGCCAGACGATTGCGATCTTGTGGGTCATGATTGCACCTTCAGACCGGCGCCCGGGATATGCCGCGCGGCCACGCCGGCTTCGCAAAAACAGGCAGAGGTCGCGTCAGCGCGACAGTCCCCAATTGCTGAACGTCACGCCCGGCTTGGTCGGGGTCTTGTCGCCTTCTTCCTTGAACGCGAAGGTGAGACCGGCACGGATTTCATTGACGGCGTGACCGTTGACGATCCCGTAGCGGTAAGCCGCGTCGAGCGAGAGATCGTGATCGACCTGCCAGATCGCGCCGATGAGCACCGAGCGGCTTTCGGTCTCGGTCCACACCTTGTCGTAGAAGGTCTCGAATACCGGGCGTACCTTCCATGTCGACGGTCCTTCCAGGATGAGGTCGACAAATGCCTCGGCCTGATGATCGCGGGTGAGATTGGCCTCGACGTTGAAGTGCGCGGTGCCCCAGTCCCAACGCTGGGAGACGATGCCCGCCCAGCTAAATCCCACGCCGGGGTCGGCGTTGAGGCCGGGCAGCAAGGGTCCAAATTCGGTCGCGATGCTGACGCCGGGTTTATCTTGCAACACGCCGGGCACGATTACGTATTTGAGGAACGCGCCGGTCGCCGCAATGCTGGGCTGGCCGCCGCCGGTGATCGGCGACAGCATTTCGGTTTGCAGCACCATCTCCCAGCGATCGGCGAAACCGTAGTTGTAGACGACAAAGGGCGCGACCGCCGTCGATTGCGATCCCGTTCCGCTGGTACCCGAACGGTTGAAGCTCGATCTCGGTTTCGTTCACGCCGGCGACGGCGGCATCCGTTCCGTCGAAGGGGCGATAGGCTGACGCAGGCTGCGCGCCAAGGCACAGCGAAACCACGGCAACAAAGCCGGTTGCGGTGCAAATGCGAAGGAGCCTGTCGTTCATGGCCCCGGTCCTCTTCACCGCGCTACCCGCCAGGGTGAGCGATCCGGCCAGGATTCCAGTGCGGCCTTGGCCCATTCAACAGATTTATCTGTGTGGCACTCGTTACACGCATTCGGAATCTTTCAGCGTTTCGGTGTCGCCCGGCGTTACGAAATGGAAGGTGTGGCTTCGCACTTTCTGGTCAGAGATTGTTTCGGCGATCTTGGGCATGTGGCAGGCGATGCATTCGTTGCCGGCACTGCCGGCCTGGTGGTGGGTATGGGCTTCCACACTTGGCGCATGGGGACCTGCCTGCGCATTCGGCCCGTGGCAATCCAGGCACAGCGCATTGCCTTGCTTGCGCACCATGGCGACGTTGTCCCCGCCATGCGGATCGTGGCAGGAGAAGCAGGTGACGCCGCGGGCGTACATCAGGCTTTGCACGAAATCATTGCCCTGCATCCGGTTCTTGTGCGCGGTACCGTCGGCGAAATGGGTGAAGGTGGTTTCGCCGAGCTTGTGTTCCTCGAGATTCCAGTAGTCTTTCAGATTCTTGCCGACGTCGTAACCCACCGGCCAGTCATAATACTTGCCTTCGATCGGGCTGCTCTTCGGTTTTCCCTGGGAGTGGCACTGGATGCAGGTGTCGCTGGCGTGGACGTAATCGAAACGGCCGGGATTCACGACTGTCTCGCGAACCGGTTTCTTGACGTGTGCTTCTCCGGGGCCGTGACACCGCTCGCAGCCGACATTCCACTCGGTCACGGTCTTGGTTTTGATATCGTAATTTACGGAATGGCAGCCGTCGCAGAGCGGGCCGGTTGGGCGCTGGAAATTGTCCGCCGGGTAGAAGGCCGTCCACCAGTCGGCGGTGTTTGGCACAAAATAGCGGCGCCAGACTTCATGTGCGACGTCCCACTGGACAGGCAATGGAAAGTAATCGTCGCCTACCTTCTTGAAATATCGCTGCTTCCACCGGCTGCCATAGACAAGGGCGACATCCTCCTTGGAGAAATTGAAGACGGGGTTCGGCTTTGAGAGGTCCGGCGTGATGGCGTCGGGGTGTTCTTTGGGGTCGCGCACGACGTTGGCCATGCGCGTCTTGCTCCAGCGCGCATAAACCTCTTCGTGGCACCCCTTGCAGGCAACGGAGCCGACATAGCGTCCGTGGTCCGGCGGCACACTCGCCTCCGCAGCGGCCGCGACCGGAACCAACGAGGCCACTTCGGGGAGGTGGCGGATGTAGCTCACAAGCTGCCAGATTTGCCGGTCGGGCAGGTTCCAGGCGGGCATGCCGGTGTTACGGATGCCGTTGCGGATATGGTAGAATAGTTCGCCGTCCGCCGTCGCCTGAATTGCAAACGAACGAAGCGCCGGCGGCCGCGGATATTCACCCGCGCCGATCGTGGTTTTGCCGCCGCCGTCATAGGCGTGGCAGGTCTCGCACTTCTCTCGGTACAGGTCCCTGCCGCCCGCGATGCTCGCGAGATCGTCCTTCAACGGATTGACGGCGTTCTTGGCTTCGGCGGGAACGCTCTGGTGCAAGAGCCAGGTGGCGATCAGCGTTTCGGCCGCCGGCGGCTCTTGAAGAGCTCTAGACAGCCCCGGGACAAAATTAGCGTAGAGCCAGCCGCCGAGGACAATGATCGCCGCGACCAAGCCCACGGCCCGGATCAGAGCCTTGCTTAGCCATGATTTGTTGGGAGATTCCGGATCGATGGAAGACACACTGCGCCCTTGGTGAACTGGACGCGATTCTTGGGCATGTCGCCTCGCGGGGAGATCGCAATCCCCGTGCCGCGAATTAAGTGTTTCGTGCTTGACCTGTCAACCTGTCGAGGACGGTCCGCTCGACGCGCTCACGAACAATTCAGAGCTCAAATTGTGATGGCTCCAATGAACCATCACCCAGCTCAGCTATCCGACCTCGCTCGATTGCGGTTTCCGTCATCTTCGATGCTTCGGTTCGATATCAGCCCTTCGTGCTCGCCGTCTTGTCGAGTGCTGCGCGAAGGCCCTTGGCGAGCTTGATCGCGTCGTCGTTTGCCCAGAAGTGCATGAAGAATAGCCGTGGCTGCTCGTCGATCATATGGCTGTGCAGCGCCGTTACCTCGATGCCGTTGGCGCGCAGCGCCTTGATGACGGGATTCACTTCGTCCCCAATCATAACAAAATCACCCGTAATGGCTGCCTTCCCGCCGCCGGTTGGTTGGAAGTTGATCGCTGTCGCGACGCCCATCGGTCCCACCGGTGCAAGTTGCATTCCGCCTTCCATGATGGGATCGCGGCGCGGCACCCCAAACTGGTAGACGCCGCCATTGGCCTGTCCCTTGGCGCCGATGATCTGGTCGAGTTGTACCGTGTCGAGATCGATGACCGGTGGAGGAGCCGCTGGAGCTGCGACGACAAGCGGAGTTTTGCTCTCGGCGAGCGCATCGCGGATCGCCACGGCCAGCTTGGCGGGGTCGCCATGACCGGCGACATGCATGTAGAAGGTCGCAGGATTCGCGCGGAGCAGGTGATTGTGAACGGCGGTGATCTCGAGCCCGCTTGCGATCATTTTCGCCATCACGGGATTGACCTCGGTTTCGAGCAACACGAGATCGCCCATAATCATCGCGCCGCCGTGGGCCGGCTTGAACGCTACCCATCCACCGAGGGCGAACGCCGGTTTGATCGTCACGCCGTCCAGCGTCACCGAAAGATCGGAGCGCGGAAAACCGTAGCGATGCACGTCGCCTGAAACTGCCGGTTTCCGGCCGAGCGTCTCATCGACCTTCGGCCAGTCGATCTCCTGCGCATGCGCCGGCGAAACGAAGGTTTCTGCGAGGACGTTCCAGTCGATTTTCTGCGCGCCTGGGACGGCGCAAAACGCCATGAGAACAAAGGAGGTCGTCCAGATTTTGTTGCGCATGATCGCGTCCTCTCTGTTGGTCTTATCGCCCCACCTCGTGCCCTTATTGTCTCTCGATGTCGTCCGCCCTCACGGCTTCGCCTTGTTCGTTGGCCAGTTGTGGGTCTCTTTCGCTGCGTCCCGGCACCAGCGATAGAACGCGTCGTAAAGCAGCATACCGGCGTTCAGCTGCTCCAGATCGTCGTCATACATGCGCGACAAACCGAGCGAGGCAGCGAGCAGGCCCGGCGCTTCCTGCGACAGATCAAGCCGCGCCGTATCGGCCGCGCGCACCATCGTGGCAAGCCGCTCCAGCGGCGGCATCGACAGGCCGAACTCCTGCACCATGACGTCGAACGTGCAGAGCTCGCCGCGATGACTCCAGAACACATTCTCAACGTCGAAGGGCACGGCTTCAAAACGTTCGGCCACCGCATCGATTTCGGCAGGGGTGACGAAAAGAAACACCGCGACGGGATCGATAAATCGGCGGATCAGCCAGGGGCAGGCAATGCGGTCGATCTTCGGTCGCGACCGCGTGACCCAGACAGTGCGCCCGTGCGCGTCGCGTTTTGGGAGCTTGTCGGCGGGAACGGTCGGCAGTGCTGCCTTTTTCCAGCCGGCGTGCCCATCCTCCAGCGTTTCGGCGGCGATGCCGCTGTGGCGGAGCCACGCCGCCGTACCTTCCGCGAGCCCTCCGCCATCACGGCAGATCAGGATCACGGGCTGGCCGGCAAGGCCCGCTGCCCAATCCTGGACGTGACGATGGGAGCGGCGTGTTGCGCCCGGAATTAGGCTCGGGTCCGCGGCGAACTCTTCGTCGGTGCGGACATCGATCAGCACCGGCGCTTTTGCCGTACCAACGAGCCGGAACAATTTGTCGGATGAGATTGAGGTATATGAAGACATGCTGCGTCCTTGGTGAACCGGACGCGATTCTTGGGCATGTCGCCTCATGGGGAGATCGCTATCCCCAGGCAAGATTTTGTATCAACGCGGGCGAAGTTGTCAATCGCCGGTTAGCGTTGCGCGACTTCGACCAAGAGGCAGCATAGATTATTTGCCGAATCGCAGGGCGCGGTAATGAGGAACTTTCCGCTTTTTCAGGTTGCGACCGTCGTAAGCCTGCTGGTGGCGACCGGGATGGCGCACGCCCACGGAATTGCCGGCAATCGCTATTTTGACGGGACTATGACTTTCGACGATCCCGCGGTTGCCGATGAAGCCATCGTGCCGAATACCCAATATCTCGGTTTTCCCACCCAGGGCAGCAGCGTCATTGAAAATCGCATCAATTGGTCGTTTGCGCGCCTCTTGACCCCAACCTTGGCCGCAACGCTCGACAGCGGGTGGCTGCACCAGAACTGGCCGATCGGCCACACATCGGGTTTCGACAAGACCAATCTCGGTCTGAAATACGAAGCGTATCGCGACAACCGGCACGAGGCGTTGGTATCGCTGAGCCTATCGTGGGGAATTGCACATTCGGGTTCTGCGGCCGTCGGCACAGATGCACCGAATACGATCCAGCCTGGCATCACTTTCGGAAAGGGTTTCGGCGATCTCCCGGATTCACTGTCATGGCTGCGTCCGTTTGCAATCACCGGGGCATTGGTTGATGAAGAACCCATCGGAGTTGCGGGGCGGGCGCTTGTACCGAACCTCGCGACTGGCAATTTCCAGAACTTGGCGTCGCCTGCCGTGCAGACGCTGCATTGGGGTTTCTCGATCCAGTACAGCACGCTTTACCTGACAAGCCGCTTTACCAACAGTTCGCCAAAAGACGAGCCGCTAAATCAGTGGGTGCCGCTGGTAGAGTTCAGGTTTGACAGTCCGGTTGGCCAGAAGACGGTCGCGACCGCCAATCCCGGCCTCGCTTATGTGGCCGTGACGTGGCAGGCCTCAGCGGAAGTAATCCTGCCGATGAATCACGCGGGAGGAAATGGCCCGGGTTTTCGGGCTCAATTGCTACTCTTCCTCGACGATCTAATGCCGTCTGTGTTCGGAAAACCGCTCCTGACACGCGCTGCTCCCGATAACCGCCAGATTGCGTGGTGATGCTGTGGGCTTTTGAACGGTGGGCGAACAGGGATTAGTTCCGCCGCAGGATCAGGCCTGTATTTCAGCAAATCGCCAGAGCACACCGCAGGGATCGGTCACGCCGGCGACCACGGCCCAGCCTTGCGGTTCCGGCGCCTGTAGCTTGGCGCCATAGCGCACGGGAAGGTTGAGGCTCGCGATATGATCCCACCACAGGCCGACGTCGGAAACCGTCAGATGCACCACGAAATTGTCGGCCCACTCACGCGCGTAATGGTCCTGGAGGATGAAGGAGAATACGCCGAGCTGCATCTCGACCAGTTGGTCGGTGAGTGGGTGTGGCCGGAAACCCAGCTCGACATAGAACCGCTTGCTGATATCAAAATCCCTGGCCGGCACCACTGGACGCATCGCTCGGACCGTGCACGACAGGCCTGCTGCTTCAACCGGCATGATGTCTCGCTCCTGTTGCGCCGCTCTTTCAGGAATGCTCGACGCCGAGAATATCGAAGACCGGGCAATCCGGCGACTGTTCTGGCCGCTCGCGAAGCTGTGATTGGGGGCGCCGTCAGGGCAGGTTATCGGTCCAGGCCAGGAGCCGACGAGAGCTGAACAGATGCTTCTTCAATCGACCATCACCTGCCCGCATTGTGGCGTCGCGAAGACAGAGACCATGCCGGTCGATGCCTGCCAGTTCTTCTACGAATGCACCGGTTGCGGCACCAAGCTGAAGCCAAAGCCGGGCGATTGTTGCGTGTTCTGTTCCTACGGCTCGGTGCCTTGCCCGCCGATTCAGGCCGTGCGCTCGGGCGAGAGCGACTCGGCCTCCTGCTGCACCGACCGGTCCAATTGAAAATATCTTCACGCGCCGGCGTAACTCTTGCCGCCGCGCTGACGTACTACACCTCACGGGCTGTTGCGCCTGGAACAGAGGTGGACGCGTGAGTGAGGATTTAAGTTTTCGACGGGCGCGGGAGAGCGACTTTGCCGCCGTGCGCGGCCTCGCCGAAGAGTTGGCGGTCCATATCGAGGAGTTGCCGCCGCCGTTGACGCTCGAGCGTTATCTCAGCTTCTATGTTTGCGATCATGCGCCGATGCATCTCGTTCTGGCGCTGCGCGGCGATCGCGTCGTCGGCCTGATCGCATGGGTGCTGACCCATGAGCTCTATAGCGCGCGGGCCTGCGTGTATGTCAGCGACATTGCAGTCCGTGCCGATGTGCGCGGGCAGGGCGTCGGCAAGGCCCTGATGGCGCAGGCGAAGGCCTGGGGCCGCGCTCAGGGCGCACGGAAGCTTGCCTGGGATGTGTGGGACCGCAACGTCACGGCCAGGCAATTCTATCAACGCCTGGGCGCCGTCATCGATTCCGAGGCGATCGGCCACGTCCTGACGCTCAGTGACTAGCTCTTGATGAAGTGCTGGCGACTGCGGACTTCGCGTCTCGACGATATCGAAGGGATGTACGAGGTGTGGCACGCCTCCGTGCTGGCTACGCATGATTTTCTGGCTGAATCGGATCTCGCCGAGATTTGCGTGCTGGTGCGCAGGGATTACCTGCCCCATCACGACTTCACCGTCGCCGTCGACGAGGACGACCGGGTGATCGGCTTCCTTAAGGTCGAAGGAAACGAAATCGACTCGCTCTTCATCGCTCCCGCGTTTCGCGGGCAGGGGTTGGGGCGAAGATTTCTGGCCGAGGCGGCCTCAAGGGCGGCTAATCTCGAAGTCGAAGTGAATACGCAAAACAAGCAGGCCGTCGGATTTTACGAAGCCATGGGTTTTCGCCTGGTCTCGTCCACGCCAACGGATCGCGACGGCCGTCCCTATCCGCTGTTGCGGATGCAGCGGCGGGCCGTTCAGTAGGTTATGCACGCCCGCAATCTGCTGCGCTACGTTGCAGTTCCCGTCGCAACCCGGATAAACTCAGGCGAGACGATTTTCTTTCGCCGCCTTCAAGGGGCCGGGATTGTGATGTCCGTGCGCTGGTCGATTTTGTTGTTGTCCGGGTTGGTTTGGTTGCTTGGCACAAGCGCCTGCGCCTTTGCAGAGGAATGGAAGCAGCAAATCTATCCGGATGACGGCTTTCAGGTTGAGTTTTCCGGGCCCGTGGCTGTGACCGAGACGGCCATGTCTGACGAAACCAAAAGCAGAATTGTTCGTTCGACGAATTACTTGCAGGAGAACGGCACCGCCGCTTACTTCGTGGCGGCCATGTTGATGAAGGATGCCGTCAACTTCGAGGGCGGGTCCGCAGCGCTTTTTTTGGCCAGCAAATGTCAGACCAGGAAGGAAACCCCGGTTACGCTTCTGGGGGCGGAAAAGGGCCTTGAAATCGCCGGCTCGAGTTGTCTTGGCAATGGAAGTCATTTCGAAGAAAGATTTTTCCAAAGAGGCAAATGGTTCTATCAGGTCACGGCGATTTACACCGCCGAGGGCGAAGCGGAAACCGCGCGTCATTTCCTGAACTCGTTCAAGCTGCTTTGGCAGGCCGAGTTGATGTCGAAGCCAGTGCGCGCGGCAAGTTTGAGCCGGTCCGCGATTTTTTCGGCGGCGCGATAGCGGTTAGCCGGATCGGATCAGAAAAACTACCGCTCACCAATTGAACCTGTCGATACGGCCTGCTGACCAAGTAATCGACAGGTCGTAATGCACCCCGTCTGGCGCTGCCATTTCAGCGCGGAGCCGCGCCATTGTTCCCGTAGCGACATTGGAGGCCACACATGAAGAGAACATTGCTTACCGCAAGCGCTTTCGTGCTGACCGCGCTGCTGTTGCCGCCGGCCAGCGCTGAAGTCGAGCATAAACACTACGGCCAAAAGGAGGGGGAGTTTTGTAGATGCGGGGCCACGCAGTGCTATGACGACAAGAACCAAATGTGGGTGTGCAAAGCTGCTGACGCCAACTCGTGCAAATGGCACACCACCGGAGTCTGCGACAACAATGTCAAGGCTGGTGAGGATATCAATAAAAACGCAGAAAACGCAAAGAAAGTTGGTGAGGAGAGGCTGAAAGCCAACGAAAAGAGACTTGCTGACGAGAAAGCCGCTGAGGAGAAGAAGAAGGCCGACGAAAAGAAGAAAGCTGACGCAAAGAAGGCTGCCGACGATGCGAAGAAGGCCGCCGACGCAAAGAAAGCTGCCGACGCGAAGAAGGCGGCTGATGCTAAGAAATAGGGCTGCTGGCCGCGCAGCCGCCTTGTGGGGAATGTTGTTTCAGGCCGACTACCAACTCGGCATAGCCGGCTTGAGACTCGCCGAACATGCCGCCTGTTTGGCGCGGCAGGCCGGGCCGGGGCCGCGCATGTAATGCAGTTCCGGCCGGTACGGATTGAAGATGCGGGCGAAGAACGGGGCGTTAAGGGCAATCTTGATGAAGGTCATGGTAGCCTCCTGTGCTACCTACTCACCACACCAGGTTTGACCCGCTTTTTTTGTTTGGGGGCGCTAGTCTTCGTTGTCCTCGAGCAACTTTGCCAGGCGTTCGGGATCGAGGATGACGATCGCGCCTCGCCGGCGCTCCAGAAATCCTTCGGTTTCCAGACGGTTCAGTTCGCGCGTGACGGCTTCCCGATGACTGCTGACGCGGGCTGCCAGCTCTGCATGCGTCGGTGGAGGCGAGATGACGGAGGCGACGTCGTCCTTGCGCGCCTTGCGACCAAGCCGCAGCAATTCCGCATAGATACGGCGGCGCACGTCGAATGTCGTGAACTCGTTGACCCGGTTGGCGAGCATGCGAACCTGAGAGACCAGAAGATGCAGGAGCTGGTCGCAGACATCGGGATAGTCGTGGACGGCCTTGCGGAACACTGTCGCAGGCATTTTCGCGACGATCGAATCGGTAATGGCGATGATTTCCGCCGAACGCGGCTTGCTGTCGATGGCCGCCAGTTCGCCGAAATATTCGCCGTCGCGAATGTCGCGCAGGATCGAAGACTTGCCGGAAATCACCTGGATGAAGACGCGTAGATGGCCGTGGATGACAAAATAGACTTCGGTGCCGCCGTCCTTGTAGCCGAGGACGGATTCGCCTGTGCTGACCTTGCGCCAGGCGCATTGGGAATCCAGACGCCGAAGCTGCTCGGCATCGAGCGACTTGAACAGGGGAATGCGGCTCAGCGACTGCGAATTCATCTGCAACGGCCTGAAATCTAGGGGGCGGGGACGGCAAGTCCGGAGTCAACCAGGCCTTCGCAGGCGTCGATCAGAAAGACCGGCATTACGGAATCGGCGCCGCGGATATCGACCGTGGCATGGCGCCAGCGTGCATCTTCCCGTCCTGCTGTTGCCGCCGTTTCCGCGGAGAGGACCAGCGTGCAGTTCATGTCCCTGCTGAGGCTTTGCAGGCGGGCCGCGATGTTGCCGGTGTCGCCAAGAAATTGCAGCGATTGCTGATTGGGCGAACCGAGCGTGCCGATCACCGCAAGCCCGCTATGGATGCCGATGCCGAAGCGCAGCCGCGAGCCGATGTCGTCGGCCAGATCGTCGCTGATGCGGTCGATGCCGCGCCACAGCGCCTCGGCGGCAGAAAGCGCCTGGCGCGCGGCGGTGGCTGCGTCGCAATCCACCCCGAACACGCTCATGATGCCGTCGCCCGCGACGCTGGTGATATGGCCGCCATTCGAAAGGATCGCCGATGTCGTCGCCTGGATGTAGCGATCGACGATAAAAAGCGCGTCGTAAGGCAGCCGCCCGGCGGCGAGCCGGACCGAGTCGCGCAAGTCGGCGTGCAGCGCCGTCACGTTGCGTTCGCGCGCCTCGCTGAGGTCGAGCCTGAGCCCGTCGCGCAGCCGCGAGATCGGGACGAGCGGCGTGATGGTGATGTCGGTCTCGGGACGCACCTGACAGGCGAGCCTGACATCATGCGGTGCGCGGATCCATTTGAGGGCGTTCTGTTCGATCGGCGCCGCCGGAGCGAGACCGTCCAGGCCATGCCAGATGCGGACGCGGCAGGTCGTGCAGCGTGCGCGGCCGCCGCATACCGACGTGTGGGGAATCGCCGCCCAGCGGCTTGCCTCCAGCAGCGAGAAGCCGCGTGGCACCGTGACCTGCCGCATCGCGCGATAATCGATGGTGATGCCGGTCAGGCGCCGCTCGTAGGCATTGCGGATGGCGCGCAGCACGAGAACGCCGCCGACGATTGCGATATAGACAAGCTGTAACCGCAGCGACAGGACCGCGACGGCAGCCGCCGCCTCAGGCCCCGGCGCGTGCGCGGCGGCAAAGCCCGGCGTCACGGCGTTGCGCAAGATCGTATCCCAGCCGGCATTGATCACGCCCAGAATCGCCAGCGTCGGCAACGCAATGGCCGCGCCCGTGAACCAGCGGAGGCGGCGGACGAACCATGATCTGGAGCGCAGCCACATATAGATGCCGATGCAGCCGTGAATCCACACCGCGACCAGCAGCGCCAGCTGACGTGAAAGGCTGACCGCGGGATCGGCGACCCAAAACACGTACAGCACGCGGAAGTAGGAATCCTCGAGCCCGTACAGCAAGACGCCCAAGCGGGCGTCGGTCACATGCGGGGCGATCAACAGCGGAGTGACCAGGCCGAGCCCGAGCTGCCAGGCCTCGATGGGCGGCATGCGCAGGTGACGCCGCCGGTACAGGGCTTTCAGCCCGAGGCCAAGATGCGTGAGAAAGGCAAACAGCAGCAGGACAAGCCCGGGCGGCGTCCGCCATGGTGCGAGAATAATGTCGTGGCCGACCGCCTGGATTGCGTCGAGCAGGAACAGGCCGGTGGCGTGGCTCAGCAGATGACAGGTCGCGTAGCTGAACATGATCAACCCGGCCGCCAGCCGGGTCGCACGCTCAGACGGCAGCCGCAGTTTCCCCATGCCCGCACCGACAACGACGGGCCGCCTCCCGCTTCAACGTCGGAGGATTACGGCCGTCCAGATTGATCCTGACGGGCGACTCTGGATGGAACCCGACTGGCCGTCAATCGGCGCGGACGGACGAAAGAGACCCGGCCGGGGGCGGCCGGGTCTCTTGGTGCCGTCAAGAAGGCGTCAGAGGATCACGAGTTGACCGAGCTTGGTCTCGATCTGGAACAGCCGCTGCCCGTCTCGCAGAACCTGGTTCTGAAGCGCGATCACTTTCGGCGAATTCGGACCCAGCAGGGTCTTCAGCCGCGCGACCTCGATATTGAGCTTGTTGATCTCGAACTTCAGGATGCGCTCTTCGGTCCGAAGGACGAACTTGGTGCGGTAGCTGAGGTTGCCGGTCGTGACCGTCTTGGTCGAGGTATTGTGGGTCTGCGTGTTCGTGCTCATGCCGTTGTGCGAGTTGTTGCCACCGTTCATGCTGCTGTTCATGCCGGCATGGCCGCCGCCATGGGCGAAAGCCGGCGCGTAGGCGAACAGCATCACGGCGGAAACGATGATCTTGGCAAAGGTCTTCATGGTAAAATCTCCTCAAGTGGTATGTGGTCAGGACGCCTTGTTTTGAGGAGCTTCGGTGCGGGACCATCCCGTACCCTGTCTGCGCCTCGGCGCCGTCAACACGGTATTTGTCGCAGAGGCGGACCTGCGAGGTTGTGCGAAAAACCACATTGCGAAATTCGAGGGCCAGCGGGCGGCGATCCGGTACCCGAAAGCACAAAAAGCCCCGCCGGGGTTGGCGGGGCTTTGCTGCGCGGCCAGCTCGCGCCGGGTTGCGGCAGAGGTTGGGACGCGATCGTCAGGACTTCGACGGCGTTCCTTACCGCACCTGGTTGCCGAACAGCGGATGGTTGTTGGCGGGTGGATTGAATGGCTGGTCGCCGAACTTCTGCGTTGTATGGGTCACGGTGGTGACGGGCATATTGCCGAAGTGCGGCGTGGTGTTGGTCACGGTATTGGTCGGCATGTTGCCGAAATGCTGAGTGGTGTTGGTCGGCGGGTTGAATGGCTGATCGCCGAAGTGCGGCGTGGTGTTCGTCACCGTGGTAGCCGGCTGATTGCCGAACCGTGCTTCGGCCGGCGCCGCGCCCAGCGCGACGCCAAGCGATACTGCGGCGGCGGCCACCAGCACGAAACGCTGAAGGTTCGCCAGGGTTGGCCAGTTCTTTGAAATCGTATGCGACATTGTCATCTCCATCGGGGTTGTTGATCGCCTCTCGGGGCGTCACGGAGGTTGTCGCTGCGGGCGATGGGTGACGTTGTGCGAAAAGCCACATGCCGCGTCCGCTGGGCTTCGGCGTGACAGCCTTCGCTCGCGATAATGATCACCTGCTTTTGCCATTTCATCGAATGGGACAGCAGTGCTGGCTTGAAGAGCATCGCCGCCAGTCACATGTCACAAGGATCGGGATCGTTGGCCCGAGACTGGCAACGCACCCAACGGCCTCATTGAAGGTCGCCTGCGTCCAAATAAGAGCGAGCACGGGCTGCGTTCGACCACCGCTCGACACAGTACCTCTACGCAAATGCAACGGCACGAGCCGTCGAGGGACAACACCTTGGCGGCTTTTGCGTTGTCAGAACTTAAACTAGCCTCGGCCCGCGTCGCCAGAGGGTTCGGATGACAGACGGGGTGATGAAGGCGTACCCCAAGCGAACCAAGCCATAAAGGCGTTTAATCGAAACGATTTTTGCGTCGGAATTCGTTTTGCCCGAGTAGGCCGAGATCGCTCTCGCACGGGCGCGCGCGGCTGGATCAATGCAAAACTCTAAACGATTGTTGCGCGGCAGGCCTTCAGGAACGTCCCTTTTTAGGTTTGGGAGGCTGCTTGGCTTCGGGCTGTGTATTGCGGACAGCCTCCGCCAACATCTCGTACAGTTCAGCCTTAGTTCTGGGTTCTCGCTTGGGCAGTTTCCGCTCAGTCATGGTTGGCCTTTAGGGATGGCGGGTTTGAACCGCGCTTGTTGTTTGGATCAGTGCCGCTCTTTGTCGTCAGGCGTTGCCGCGTCCCTAGCCAAACGCTCCGCCTTCAACCGTTCGAAATTTTTCCGGAAGGTTCCTCCACCTTCTCGTATTCAGTTAAGATCGGTTTTGCGGCGCGCTGAAAATTCCGTCCCGCCTCTTGTTGCGCGGAGTCCTTTTTGTCTCTCATGGATCACCTCTAACAGTTAGTGACCGGCGAGATGACGATAGCGCAGCACTAGTGCGCCGCGAGAAAAACCGCTGATTAAGCTTGCTGATTAGGTTTAACGTCGGCGGAGATCGTCTTTGTCTGATCGGGCTACGAGCCCGCCAGGCGGCGCCGAGTTTCGAAGCTGACCAAGCAGCGCTTTTTTAGATTGCCCTCTTCCGGAATTGGAATAGCCTGCTGAACGCAGTCTTCGGAGGGCGGCGCGATGATCTCCACCCTTAAAATTCAGACGTCAGAGCCAACCCTGATCGAAAAGATCAAGGCCGAGCTCAAAAAGCGTGCTGAGGCAAAGGCCAAGCGGATGTGGCTGAGAAAGCCCAAAAGGCTGGCGAGACGTTGAGGGGCTAGTGGACCAGCTCATCGTTATCGACGGTCTCTTTGAAAAGCGTCCTCAGCAACCGCCATAGCTCGCGGTGCCCAGCAGTTTGGCCACCTTGCTTGAGGTAATCTGCAATATCCATCGTCGCCGTTTGGATCTCAATCGCGCCCTCAACGGTCACGTCTAAATGTGCCACTTCGCGCTCGACGTATAAATTCTTCGCGTCGGTATCGAAAACTAGCGTGCAACAATCCAGATGGGTGATCTCAGGGCCTTTTACCTGACGATGCAGTTCTCGTCTTAAGAGAGCCATTTGATGCTCCTGTCAGAAGTGCTGACTTAATCACCATCAATCATACCACGCGGCAGCGTCCTGGCCTCCTCGATCAGCTTTCCACGCGCATAGACGCCCCCGAGACATTACTACTGTAGCCTGGTCGGCTTTGATGGGCCTCAATCCAACCAGCCAGAAACAATGGAATTTGCTGCACGGATTTTGCACGTAACTGCACGCCATTTCATGCCTCGTTCTGCGTGCAAATGCTAATTGGCGAACTGAACCGCCGTTCGCCAATTTAAAAAGCATCTGATTTCATTGAAGGTTCTAGCGGGCGCACAAGGGACCGAACCTTGGACCTCTCCCGCTCCTTCGAACGCCGAGCAGCCGTTCATGACACTCGGGGAGCAAGCAAGGGCTTGGTGGTCAGCGCTCGGACAGCCGGTCGCTCTTCCGCATCATCCAATTGGATGAGGCCATCTGCTTAATTTCCGTTTTATCTTGAGGACGTGAACCTTGCGGCCATTCAGAACCACGAATTGGTCCAGGCACTGTCGTTTTGCCATATGCGGCTATTGCCCGAGCCGTCCGGTGGCGGCAGTGCATATTTTCGACGTTTCGAAGAGAGGGATAATGAAAATAGCTCCCGCGACAGTATTCGTGCTCATCACAACCATGTCGCCAACGACGCTGCTTGCTGAGACAGGAACAGAAAAATTTGAGGCGACGAAGACACTTAGTGCCGGGTCCCTTAATCCACCAAACCCAAAAGAAGCCTGCATTGACGCGAAGAAAAACGCGATAGAAAAAGCAGCGAGCGCGGGCTACAAAGGAACGGTCGTATGGGACCATCTGAGCAGCGATAGCGATTGCAAGCTATCGACGACGCGTGCGGGCCACATCGGCTACTATTACACCTTCACGGCGAAAGGCACGTTCTCTAAAGCGGGCGTGCAGGCGTCGCTTGAGCCACAAAAGGACTTTAAGGCCAAGTTCAAAGAAGGATGCAAATCCTCTAATGGCTCGTGGATAGAAAACCCTGACGGGTCTTATCAATGTAACACGAGCAGCGGCGAGACAAATTTATGTTTCAAGGACACGCCGGGCCGCCCGTGCATACATAAAAAGTTGTGAATGGGGGACGTGTGACTCGAGACCGGGCGGCCTGAAGCAAACGCCGTGCGGCTTTCCTATTGGCTTGGCTTGGTTCGGATGGTTGCGAACACGCAAAAAAAATCGGAAAGTTGTGGTGGGCGCACAAGGGATCGAACCTTGGACCTCTCCCGTGTGAAGGGAACGCTCTCCCGCTGAGCTATGCGCCCGGCCGCCCGCATAGGGGTGCCAGAAGGGTGCGATTTACGAAGCGGGGGGTAGGGGTGTCAAGCGGATTGACGCGTCATTCCGGGGCAGCCCCACCGGGTCCGCGCGTAGCGCGGCCCGATGACAGGCTCCGGGCTGAGCTATGGTGCGCAATTGCGCACCTGAGAATCCATTTCTCCAGACATTCGTGCGGCGCCATGGATTCCGGGCTCGCACCTAACGGTGCGCCCCGGAATGACGAAAGCAGCAATTGCTGATCATTTGACAGCATTTCCGCACCCCGCACCTGATTTGCCCGTCGTGCCAATCGGCCGCAGGCTCGCGCGGTTGAGCCGTCGGGCAAATCAGAAGCACAATTCCGGCCATCCCGTGCCCGAGTAAGAGGGGCGTTTCGCGATCGTCACGAACGTTGGGCGCGGGGAGCGGTGGACGCTTTTGCTTTCGGAAAGACGAACGCAAGCGAAGCGGACGGCGAAGTCGTGTGGTCCTGACATCCCGACGCTGATGTCAAGTTGGTGGCGATGCTATCGCATCACGCTGGCGATGGTGACAAGAAAGCCCGGTCACCAAGGAGAGCGCGGAGTAAGCCGTAAAACCATTCGCGCAGGGAATGCCGTATCGTTCGGCTCACCTGTAGTGACGACCTCGTGTGTTTTTCTACACACGAAACTATGGGTGCATCGAGCGCCCGGCATTCCCTGCGCCCTCTGATTTCCGAGGGACGATGTTTCAGATCACTCGGAGGCTATTGGGCTTCGCGGGGATGTGGAGGCATGAGTTCGTCATTCCGGGGCAGCCCGCAGGGCTGAGCCCGGAATCTATCGTGCCACACGAATGCTAGGAGAAATGGATTCCGGGTCTGGTCCTTCGGACCATCCCGGAATGACGGAAGAGGGGAGGCGCAACTGTCCCCGGAATGACGGGGCCTTCAGGAAATGAAGAGAGTTACGCCCCCTGACGGGCGCGGGAAGCGTGGGCCTGCAACGCGCGGATGCGTTCGGCGAGCGTGCCGCCGCCTTCGCCCGCGCTGCCATTGTTGGCCGAACCGTTCGCCACGCCATTCGCGGGCTTCACAGGTTCAGCGGCCAGCAGCGCCTCGATCGGCGAGTTCGGCCCTTCCAACTGGATCGCCAGCTTGGCAACTTCGGCGGCGATGTCGTTGATGCGTTCGCGCAGGAGCGCATTCTCCATGCGCTCGGTGGCCCAGGAAGATTCTGCCTGCTGCTGGATCGCGTTGATGTCGCGTTGCAGCTTGGCGCGTTCGTCGCGCGCGGCGCGAAGCTGATCCTCGACGGCGGCCTTCTCGGACTTCAGCTTCTCGATCATCGGCGCCGAGCCGCCGCTGCTGAGCGCGAGCTCGTCGCGCAATTCCTTGATGGAGCGCTCGGCGGCGTCCTTGGTCTGGCGAAGCTGGTTGGCTTCATAGTCACGCTCGGCGAGCAATTTGCCCTGGGTCGCAAGCCGCCCCTCGAGATCGTTGACGCGGTTGCCGAGCAGTTCGGCTTCCTTGACCTGCATGATCAACTGGCGATCGAGATCGGTGACGCGCTGGCTCAGGTTCTCGACCCGGCCGCGCGCTTCAGTGAGGTCGCGGCTTGCGGTCTCTGACGCGTTGCGCTCCTGCTCCAGCCGCGTCTGCGTCGCGGTGAATTCCTTCTCGGCATCGCCGACGCGGTTCTTGAGCGCATCGATCTGAGCATGCACGGCGACAAGTTCGACCTGCCGGCTCTCGGCCATGACAGAACGATCGCTGAGTTCGGTCTTGATGCCGGTGAGTTCGCCCTGCTTGTCGGTCAGCGCCTTCTCGGCCGCGCGCAGCGCCGTGGTCTTGGTCGCGAATTCTTCTTCCGTAGCGCGAAGCTGTTCCTTCACCGCCTTCTCGCGCGCTTCCAGCGAAAAGATCGTCGCGTTTTTCTCGCCGAGTTCGAGCTTCATGCGATTGATCGCATCGGTCTTCTTGCCGAGTTCGGCCAACTGGCTCGTGGTCTTGTGCTTGAGCTGGTCGACGCTCATCTCCAGCCGCCGCGCCGACATCGCGAATTCCGCGCGCAACTGGTCCTTGTCGGCCTGGATCTCCGCCATCGATAGGGGCGTCGCCGCTTCCATGCGCCGGGTGGTCAGCCGCACCGCGCGGTTATGCACCAGCGGCACGATCGTCAGACCGAGCAGCATCGCGACCAGAAAACCGATCGCCAGATACATGGCCGGCTCGACCATAGGACCTCCACACCACGACGCTTACGCTACGATTCAGTATTCGTTGACAATGCCACGGCGCGTGTAGGCAAGCCAGTCCCTAACCGCCACACCAGCGCCGTTAACGTTGACTCGCCGCCTCGCGTGTTCCGATTCTGAAAATGCCCGTTATCTGGGCGGAAAAAATCAGAAGGGATTCCAGGTCGCGTGCGGCGTATATTTGAGATAGCCGATATTGGCCCCGAGCCTTAAGCCCAGGCCTGAGCGGATCGGCACCAGCACGATGTTGTTCGCGGTCAGCGCCGTCATGCCGAAGCCGCCGATGATATAGGCGGAACCGTCGATGCCGGCGAAGCGCTGGTAGATCGCACCGGTGGCCGGCAGATTGTAGACCAGCGTCATGGTGCGCGCGCCGTCGCCGCCCCAGTCGAAGCCGACCGACGGCCCCTGCCAGTAGACCCGCAAGTCACCGGCGTTCTTGGTGTAGAGCGTTCCTTCGCCGTAACGCAGGCCCGCGACAAAGGCGCCCGAGCCTTCTTCGCCCAGGATGTAGCCGTTCGGCAGGCCCCACTGGCTGACCGCGCGCTCGATCACCGAGGCGAGCCCGCGCGAGACGTTGCCGAAGAACTTGTGGCCGGCGCCGACCAGTTCGTCCGGCCCGTAGGTGTTCGGTCCCGGCTGGCGCTGCGGTGGCGGCAGGTCCGGCGGCGGCGCCGCCTGCTGCGCGGAAACCGGCACAGCCCAGCACATCAGCGCAGTGAGCGCTGCCAGCACCAGTCGCGTGGCGAAATTCATCGAAGTTCCCCTAGACGTCGAATCCCAGTGTCGTCCTTAACCTAATGCTGACCAGCATGAATTTAGGCTGAACCCGATACACCCCCGACTCGAACGTTATCAGGTTCAACTATGACGCCACAACGGCAGGAAGCAAACGGGAACGCGACGAAACCGCATTTTCGTCCGGGTGTGGCCTTGATCGTGCTCGCCCTGTTGGCGGGATGGGGCGGAGTTGTGGCGGCGGGATCGCTGGCGCTGGCGGCCACGACCGAGCGCGTGGTCACCAACCGCTATAGCGGGCTCGCCATTGAGGGCTATGACCCCCTGGCCTATTTCGTCGATGGCAATCCCGAGCTCGGGCTGCCGGCCTTCGAGGCCGTGCAAAGCGGGGCGGTCTGGCGCTTCCGCAACGAGGGCAATCGCGATTCCTTTGCCGCGCATCCCGAAATCTACGGGCCGCAGTTCGGCGGCTATGACCCCGTCGACGTCGCGCGCGGGATCACGGTGGCCGGAAACCCGCTGTTCTGGCTCATCGCCGCCGATCGGTTGTACTTGTTCGGGCGCGAAGACACCCGCGACGCCTTTGCCGCCAATCCGGCGCCCTACCTGAAAGAAGCGAGGCTGCGCTGGCCGGCGCTTGAGCAACAGCTTTCGCAGTAGGTCTAACGCGTCACAGGAATCCTCTCGCCTCATCCTGAGGAGCCGCGCGAGCGGCGTCTCGAAGGATTTTTTCGTGCCGTTCGCTAACGGCCTCGCTTCCGCTCGGCCTGCTCGGGCACAGCCGGATCACCCCAGGCGATGAAGCCCGGCACGATGAAATCCGCAGCCCTGCCGAAACGCAGCGCGCCGCCGGCGCTGTCGGTGACTTTGCCGCCGGCGGCGGTGACGATCGCGTGGCCCGCCGCGATATCCCATTCGCTGGTGGGCGCCAGGCGCGGATAGATGTCGACCTCGCCATCGGCGACCTTGGCCAGCTTCAAGGCCGAGCCGAGCTGCAGCCTGACCGCGCCCGGCCGTGCATCGATAAAGGCCTCGGACGCACTATCGCCATGCGAGCGGCTCAGCGCCGCCACCCAAGGCTGACCCGGGACGGGGAAAGGCCGTGTGCGGATCGGTTGTGCCGGTCCTACGTCCTGCCCTCGGTCGTGTCCTTGCCCGGTCGTCAGCCGCTCGGCGCCCTGGCCGACCAGTCCGCGCCAGATCAGCCCCAATGCCGGGGCGCCGATAATGCCGAGCAGCGGCGTTCCCCTGACCACGAGTGCAATGTTGACGGTGAACTCGTCGCGGCCGGCGACGAATTCCTTGGTGCCGTCGAGCGGATCGACCAGAAAGAAGGCCTCCGGGCAGCCGCCCGCCGGCCTGGCGCGTTCTTCCGAGAGGGCGGGAACGTCGGGCGCAAGCTGTTTAAGGCCGTCGGCGATGATGCGATCGGCGGCAAGATCGGCTTCGGTGACCGGCGAGCCGTCGGACTTGCCGTCGACACGCATGCTTTTGCGGTCGACCTTGAGGATCGCCGCTCCGGCCCGGGCGACGAGCGCGGTCAGCGGCGCCATCAGGCGAGCCGCGGCGTCGCGGTCGATCGGGGGCAGGGGCGGATTTCCGGTCGGCGGGCCCATGAAAGTCTCAATTCCTTGGCACAGGTCGTCGCGCCGGCTCGAGCCCGGCGGCTTGTTGGCAGCGCCAGCCTGTGCAGTGTATCAAGCCCCACCCAATTAGTGTGATTCGCATCATCCGCGCCGTCACTGATTTTCAGGAACGCTCATGTCTGGTGCTCCGTCTCCCGGTCCCGCTCCCGATGCCCTTGAACTGGCGGCGTTGCTGTGTTCGCGGGTGTGCCACGATCTCATCAGCCCGGTGGGCGCCATCGTCAATGGGCTCGAGGTGCTGGACGACAATCCCAAGCCCGAAGACCGCGACTTCGCCCTCGACCTGATTCGCAAGAGCGCCAAGACGGCGTCAGCCCGGTTGCAGTTCTGCCGGCTGGCGTTCGGTGCGGCCGGCTCCGCCGGCGCCCAGATCGATCTTGGCGACGCGCAAAACATGGCGCGCGGCCATATCGAGGACGGCAAGTGCACTATCGCCTGGAACCTGCCGCGGCTGTTGTTGCCCAAGAACCGCGTCAAGCTGCTGTTGAATATGATGGTGATCGCGCAGCAGACCATTCCGCGCGGCGGCACGCTCACGGTCGATCCGATCGGCGAGGGTGACGTCCTAAGTTTCCGCGTCACGGCGAGGGGCCTGAATGCCCGTCTGCCGCAGAATATTGCCGATATCTTGAGCTCAGGACAGATCTCGGCGAGCGACGCCCATTCGGTGCAGCCGTATTACACCCGCCTGCTCGCCGAGTCCTGCGGGTTGAAGGTGAGCCTGGCCGTCGACGGCGAGGCGGTAGTGGTCACGGCGGCATAAAGCGCGCGCCTGCGATTGAAAAGGCGGGCGTTTTCGGCGCGGCGCCGTTTGCTCGCCTAAGCGCGAAGGTTAAGCAATCGTAACTCGCCCGGTATTTTACGGGGACGGCTTATCTCTTTGTTGAGCCCGTTCTTTTCCGTTTACTCAACCAATATTAAACGCTTTGCATGGAAGCTGGCCCCACTCGGAAAGCACGCCGAATGCGTGTTGCGTGGGTGAAGGCCAGTTTTCATGGACGATCTTTTGAGAGAGTTTTTGACGGAGACCAGCGAAAGCCTGGACACCGTCGACAATCAGTTGGTGCGGTTTGAGCAGGAGCCGAACAACGCCAAGATTCTAGATAACATCTTCCGTCTGGTGCACACCATCAAGGGAACCTGCGGGTTCCTCGGCCTGCCGCGGCTCGAAGCGCTGGCCCATGCCGGCGAAACGCTGATGGGCAAATTCCGCGATGGCATGCCGGTCACCGCCGAGGCGGTGACGCTGATCCTGAGCAGCATCGATCGCATCAAGGAAATTCTCGGCGGGCTGGAAGCGACCGAAGCCGAGCCCGAGGGCAACGATCAGGACCTGATCGTGCAACTTCACGAGATGGTCGAGCGCGGTATGGCCGCGATGGAAGCAGCCCCGGTGGAAGCAGTATCGCCACCGCTCGTGCCGGCCGCTCCCGAAAGACCCGCGAATACCGAGGGCTCCCTGACCTATCAGGTGCTGGAACGCGAGTTGCGGCCGGGCGAAGTGTCGCTCGACGAGCTTGAGCGTGCGTTCCGTGAGACCGCTTCCGAAGCTGTGCAGCCCGCGCCCGCGCCGGTGGCAAAGGCGGCGCCGCCGAAGGCCGAGGCCAGCGCTCCAGCTCCGAAAGCTGACACCAAGCCGGTCGCAACGGCCGAAAAGGCACCGAAATCTTCCGCCAAGAAGGCCAAGACGGCGGTGGAAGTGGATGCGAACGAAGGCGACCGTGTCGCCAACCAGTCGATCCGTGTCAATGTCGACACGCTCGAGCACCTGATGACGATGGTGTCCGAGCTCGTGCTGACGCGCAACCAGCTCCTGGAAATCTCGCGGCGCAACGAGGACACCGAATTCAAGGTGCCGTTGCAGCGGCTGTCGAACGTCACCGCCGAGCTGCAGGAAGGCGTCATGAAGACGCGCATGCAGCCGATCGGCAATGCGTGGCAGAAGCTGCCGCGTATCGTCCGCGACCTCTCGAGCGAATTGCACAAGCAGATCGAGCTCGAGATGCACGGCGCCGACACCGAACTCGACCGCCAGGTGCTCGACCTGATCAAGGATCCGCTGACGCACATGGTGCGCAACTCGGCCGACCACGGGCTTGAGACGCCCGCCGAGCGCGCCGCCGCCGGCAAGCCGGAGATCGGGACGATCCGTCTCTCCGCCTATCACGAAGGCGGCCACATCATCATCTGCATCGCCGACAACGGCCGTGGTCTCAACACCGAGAGGATCAAGGGCAAGGCAGTTCAGAACGGTCTCGTTACCGAGGCTGAACTGGAGAAGATGACCGAAGCGCAGATCCACAAATTCATCTTTGCGCCGGGCTTCTCGACCGCTGCCGCCGTCACCAGCGTGTCCGGCCGCGGCGTCGGCATGGACGTGGTGCGCACCAATATCGATCAGATCGGCGGTACCATCGACATCAAGTCGGTTTCCGGCGAAGGCTCGTCCGTCACCATCAAGATTCCGCTGACGCTTGCAATCGTCTCGGCGCTGATCGTCGAAGCCGGCGGCGACCGCTTCGCCATCCCGCAGCTTTCGGTGGTCGAACTGGTGCGTGCGCGCGCCAATTCCGAACATCGCATCGAGCGTATCAAGGACACTGCGGTCCTGCGTCTGCGCAACAAGCTGTTGCCGCTGATGCATCTGAAGAAGCTGCTCAAGATCGACGACGGTTCTTCTTCCGATCCGGAAAACGGCTTCATCGTCGTGACGCAGGTCGGCAGCCAGACCTTCGGCATCGTGGTCGATTGCGTGTTCCACACCGAGGAAATCGTGGTCAAGCCGATGTCGACCAAGCTGCGTCACATCGACATGTTCTCGGGCAACACCATCCTTGGCGATGGCGCCGTCATCATGATCATCGACCCGAACGGCATTGCGAAGGCGCTTGGCGCGGCCGGCAACGCGGCTCACGAGATCGCCGACGAGAATGCGGCGCATCGCGCCGCCAGCGCCGAGCAGCTCACTTCGCTGCTGGTGTTCCGCGCCGGCTCCAACCAGCCCAAGGCGGTGCCGCTTGGTCTCGTCACCCGTCTGGAAGAAATCGCCGCCGACAAGATCGAGCTCTCCAACGGCCGTTCGATGGTGCAGTACCGCGATCAGCTGATGCCGCTCGTGCAGATGAACGGCGTGGACGTCCGCACCTCCGGCTCGCAGCCGATCCTGGTGTTCGCCGACGACGGCCGCTCGATGGGGCTCGTGGTCGACGAAATCATCGATATCGTCGAAGAACGCCTCAACATCGAGGTGGCCGGTTCAAGTGACGGCATTCTCGGCTCCGCCGTGATCAAGGGGCAGGCGACCGAAGTGATCGACGTCGGTCATTTCCTGCCGATGGCGTTTGCCGACTGGTTCTCGCGTAAGGAGATGCGGCCCTCGCTTTCGGCGCAGTCGGTGCTCCTGGTCGACGATTCCGCCTTCTTCCGCAACATGCTGGCGCCGGTGCTGAAAGCCGCGGGCTACAAGGTTCGTACCGCTCCAAACGCCCAGGAAGGCCTTGCGGCGCTGCGTTCCGGTCAGGCCTTCGATGCGGTGCTGACCGATATCGAAATGCCCGACATGAACGGCTTCGAATTCGCCGAGACGATCCGCGCCGATGCGCATCTCGCGGCGATGCCGATCATCGCGCTGTCCTCGCTGGTATCGCCGGCGGCGATCGAGCGTGGACGTCAGGCCGGATTCCACGACTACGTTGCGAAGTTCGACCGTCCCGGACTGATTGCGGCGCTCAAGGAACAGACTGCCGAAGTGAACCGGCAGGCGGCATGAGTTTGGGCATAGGGATTACAGCATGACCAGCATGACCAGCAAAACCGACGGCGTCGAAGGCACTTTCGCAGAATACGTCACCGCCATGATCGGAGGCCAGTTGTTCGGTCTGCCGATCTCGCGGGTGCAGGACGTATTCATGCCGGAGCGCGTGACCCGCGTTCCCCTGGCTTCGCGCGAGATCGCCGGCGTCCTCAACCTGCGCGGCCGCATCGTCACCGTGATCGACATGCGCGCCCGCCTCGGGATGCCGAAGAACGACGACGGCAAGCCGCCGATGGCGGTCGGCGTCGATCTGCGCGGCGAATCCTATGGCCTGCTGATCGACCAGATCGGCGAAGTGCTGAGGCTTGCCGATGAAAGCCGCGAAGAAAACCCGGTCAACCTCGATCCCCGCATGGCCAAGCTTGCCGGCGGCGTGCACCGCCTCGATGGGCAATTGATGGTCGTTCTGGATGTCGAGCGGGTGCTCGAAATTTCACCCGAGATGATGGCCGCTTGAGACTGACGAACGCGTAACTGAAGTACCAATCTGGGTTTGAGAAGGGTAACAACAATGAAAACGTGTCTGGTCGTGGATGACTCTAGCGTCATCCGAAAGGTTGCAAGGCGCATTCTGGAAGGGCTGGATTTCCAGATCGTGGAAGCCGAAGACGGCGAGAAGGCGCTCGAGGTCTGCAAGCGCGGATTGCCGGAAGCCATCCTGCTCGACTGGAACATGCCGGTCATGGACGGCTACGAATTCCTCGGCAATCTCCGCCGCATGCCCGGTGGTGACCAGCCCAAGGTGGTGTTCTGCACCACGGAAAACGATGTGGCTCACATCGCGCGCGCGCTTCACGCCGGCGCCAACGAGTACATCATGAAGCCGTTCGACAAGGACATCGTGACGGCCAAGTTCCAGGAAGTCGGCCTGATCTGATTTCGAATACCTGTCCGGGCGGCTCTCGAGCCCCCGGCGATACCGCGGAAGCGTGTGTTCGCTTCTCGGCCTGTGTGTTGAGTTCGGTCGGTGAGTATGAGTGTTGCGTTGACAAGTCCTTCGGCTACGAGCCCGGTGCAGCCTGAACCGCTGCGGGTGATGCTGGTGGACAACTCCGTCGTCATCAGGGGCATGATTTCCCGGTGGGTCAGCGCCGAGCCCGACATGGTGGTCGCTGCATCGCTGCGCACGGGCCTTGACGCGGTAAACCAGATCGAGCGCATCAATCCGGACGTCGCCGTGCTCGATATCGAGATGCCGGATCTGGACGGCATATCGGCGCTGCCGCGGCTGCTCGCCAAGAAGCGCAACCTGATCGTCATCATGGCGTCGACGCTGACCCGCCGCAATGCGGAGATCAGCTTCAAGGCGCTGTCGCTGGGTGCATCGGACTATATTCCGAAGCCGGAAAGCACCCGTGAGGCCTCCGCCGCCGAAACCTTCCGCCACGACCTGGTGCAGAAGATCCGCCATCTCGGCGCCAAGGTTCGCCGCTCTGCTCCTGCGACGCATGCTCATTCGCATGCGCCTGTCGCCGATCGCGCGCTTCGTGCGCCCCTAATGCCGGTCGCGCACGCGCCGATCGCGCGGCGCAGTTTCTCGATGCAGAATCCCCGCGTGCTGCTGATCGGTTCGTCGACGGGCGGTCCGCAAGCGCTGATGAGCCTCGTGGCCGAGATCGGCCCGGTGATCGACCGCTTCCCGGTGCTCATCACCCAGCACATGCCGCCGACGTTCACGACGATTCTGGCCGAACACCTGGCGCGCGCCTGCAACCGGCCGGCGCGTGAGGCGATCGAGGGCGAAGCCGTCAAGCCGGGCCACATCTATCTCGCGCCGGGCGGCCGTCACATGCGTGTGACGCGTCAGGGCGTCGGCGCGGTGATCGCGCTCGACGACGGGCCGCCGATCAATTTCTGCAAACCGGCGGTGGATCCCTTGTTCACCTCCGCGATCGATGCCTGGCAGGGTTCGATTCTGGCGCTGATCCTGACCGGAATGGGATCGGACGGAATGCGCGGCGGCAAGGACATCGTTGCCGCCGGCGGCAGCGTGATCGCCCAGGACGAAGCTACAAGCGTGGTGTGGGGAATGCCGGGCGCCGCCGCCCATGCCGGCATCTGCGCGGCAGTGCTGCCGCTCAATCAGATCGCACCGAAACTGGTCAGGTTGTTTTCAGGAGATCGCTCGTGACGCCGTTGGATTATGAGTTCTTGAGGAAGCTTCTGAAGGAGCGCTCCGGGCTCGATCTTTCCCCGGACAAGCAATATCTGGTCGAGAGCCGGCTGGTGCCGCTCGCGCGCAAGGCGAGTCTCGCCGGCATTACTGAACTCGTGCAGAAGATGAAGGCGGGCGCTGCCGAGCCGTTGATTGCGGAAGTGGTCGAAGCCATGACCACCAACGAAACCTTCTTCTTCCGCGACAAGGTGCCGTTCGACCATCTGAAGGACACGATGCTGCCGGCGGTGTTGCAGGCGCGCGCGGCGCGACGCACGTTACGGATCTGGTGTGCGGCTTCTTCCACCGGGCAGGAGCCGTATTCGATCGCGATGTGCCTGAAGGGTTTGGGCGCGGCGCTCGCTGGCTGGAAGATCGACATTATCGCGACCGATCTGTCGCAAGGCGTTCTGGAAAAATCCAAGGCCGGCATTTTCAGTCAGTTCGAGGTTCAGCGTGGCCTGCCGATTCAGCTTCTGGTCAAGCACTTCACGCAAGTCGGCGACATGTGGCAGCTCAATGCCGATATCCGCTCCATGGTGCAGCATCGCCAGCTCAACCTGATGCAGGATTTCGGCCATCTCGGAACGTTCGACATCATCTTCTGCCGCAACGTCCTGATCTATTTCGACCAGGACACCAAAACGGGCATCTTCGAGCGCATGTCGAGGCTGGTTGAAAGCGACGGCTTCCTGGTGCTCGGTGCGGCCGAATCCGTGGTCGGCATCTCCGATGCCTTCAAGCCCTATCCCGAGCGGCGGGGGCTCTATCGTCCGAACTCGGCGCGGACCACCAAGCCCGGCTTTGCCGGCGCCATGCCGCAGCGGGCGGCTGCGCTCGCAGCCCGATAGACTGCTGCCTGTTTAAAGGATCGCGTGCGGCAGAAAGCGCGATGTGTTGCCGGTGATCGGATTTTCGTCCTCGCGGATCGACAAGCCGCACGGCACGTGATCGACGAGCCAGCTTCCAAGCACCGGATATTGGCCGGAAAAATTCGGCAAGGGCGCCAGCGCCTGGCGAATGTAGCCCTCGGCCCCGTATGGCCCCTGCTGTGCGGCGACGACATCGCCATGACGCACGATCGCGACATTGGCGCCCTCGCGCGAGTACAGCGGCTTGCGCACGTAGGAGGAACTGAGGCTCTTGGCGTTCGGCTCGTCCTCGAAGAATGCGGGCAGCAGATTGGGATGGCCCGGAAACATCTCCCATAGCAAGGCCAGCACGCCCTTGTTGGAAAGGATCGCCTTCCATGGCGGTTCGATCCAGCGGGTCAAGGAAGGACCAAGCCTCGCGCCGAAGGCTTCCTGAAACATCCATTCCCAGGGATAGAGCTTGAAGGCGAGCCTGATCTTCTCATCGTCGAGATCGACGAAACCGCGGCCGTCGCGCCAGCCGATGCTTTCCATGGCAAGCACGGTGGTCGCAAGGCCGGCCTGCCTTGCGGTGTCCTCGAGATAGGCAAGCGTGGTGGCGTCTTCCGGATTGTCGAGAACCCCCGCCAGATGCAGCCGGCCGGCCAATGCAAACTTCTTCCAGGTTTCGATCAGTCGCTCATGCAGCGAGTTGAACTGGTCGGCGCCAGGCGGAAGCAGATGCCGCTCGATGCCCTGCTCAAGCCAGGTCCATTGAAACACCGCCGCCTCGAAGATCGAGGTCGGCGTGTCCGCGTTATATTCCAGAAGCTTTGCATCGCCGCTGCCGCCAAAACTGAGATCGAGCCGGCCGTAGAGGCTCTGATCGCCGCGCCGCCAGGAATCGCGGATCAATGGCCAGAACGCCTGCGGAATCCGCAAACGTCTCAGATGGCGCTCGTCTTCGATCACGCGGCCGCAAAGTTCGCGGCACATCTCCTCGATTTCGCCGGTCGGCGTTTCGATCCGGTCCTCGATTTCGGAAAGCGTGAAGGCGTAATAGGCGCGTTCGTCCCAGTAGCGCTCGCCATCGATGGTGTGAAAGTCGAAGCCGCAGGCTTGCGCAGTTGCCTGCCAGTCGTCGCGCTCATTGCAAAGGATGCGCTGCACGCTAGCGGTCCGATTCTAACATTCGCATCCCTTCTCAACGCCCACTCTTGCGAATGTTAGAATCAAAAGGACCACTAGCAAGACAAAAATATTTCTAGTGGAGTTTGCGATTTGACATTCGCCTTGCGAGCATGCGGTTGGCTGGGTGGCGAATGTCAAATCGACTCCACTAGCCGCCGCCGGAAAAAAGATGCGCAAAGCCGCCGAAGCCGCCACGCGTCGTTGTGGTCGAACCCGCTCCGGCCGACGATCCCGACGAAGAGCTGCCGCCATAAAAATTGCTGTGCGACCACCAGCTTCCCGAGCCGCCGCCGTGGCCGCCGCTTGAATAACCTGACCCGCAGGTGGTGACCGGTATCGGCGACGGTTGTGTGGTCGCCCCCGATATTGGCGGCGACGGCCCGGCCATCGCCGGGCTCGCGGGCGCGCAATTCTGGCGTGGCATCATCGCATAGGCGCCTCCGCCGACCGCGAGCGTGCCGGTCAACAACAGCGCCACGTGCCGGGAGCGTTTCACCGGCGGCGATGCCACCGTTGGCGTCGCGGGCTTGCGCTTGCCGAAATCTGGGGGCGGGCTTGCCATGTCAGCCGGCCACGCTTCAGTAGATCATCGAAGCGGCGTTGAGCGCGCCGGCTGCGAGCGAGGACAGCCCGAGCCAGATCGCAGGCGCCATTTCGCCGGCCGCAATCTTGGCCGACAGGTTCGGCACCGGAATCTTGATGACGTAATAGACCACGATCTGAACGATCAGCGCGACCAGGCTCCAGAGCAGACAATCCAGGACATTGGCGGAATGGGCGATGGCGCTCACCACCGGCAGCGTGAAGCCGAGCAGGCTCAAGCCGAGCGCGATCGCGGCCGCCGGATCGTTGTCGCGAATCAGCTTGAACTCGTCATGCGGCGTGATGCGCGTATAGACGAAGAGATAGACCACGACACAGAAGATCGACGTGCAGAAGTAGACCAGAAACGCCGGAAGCCCGGCGAGCGATTGCAGGATCATCGTCAGTTTGCCTCGCTGATTTCATGCTGCCGACATTGTCGCTCAATATAAAACCGAATCCGGCGAGCGTTCGTATTTAAATACAACTTTAAAATGGTCGCCCCGCACAAGGAGATTTCAAATGCCCGAAGTCGCGGTTGCCTTTTCAAACAATGACATTGCCGTCGTCGCCTGGACATTCGATCGGCATCTCGACGGCTGTCTCGGCTTTGCCATTCACCAGATCGATATCGACAATAACAACAAGGAAACGATTCTGCCGGCGATGGCACGCTTCGCCGGCCAGACTGGCGCGGACCTGACCACCGCGCAAGCGCCGATCCAGAAGTTCTGGTGGAAAGACCTGTATGCCAAGCGCGGCGGTACCTACGAATATCTCATCGTTCCGATGGGTGGGACCCCCGGTCAGACGTTGACGCCGTTGGCCGATGCTCAGGCCTTGCGCAGCAACCGGGTGACGCTGACGCCGGACCGGCCGCCGTTCGAGGTTTATTTCAACCGCGGCATTGTCGCGACGCAGGCGCTTGCGCATGCGTTGGGCGACCATCCCAGCGTCGATGCGCTGACGCCCCATATCCAGAATCCGGACGATGCGATCCGGATCAATCTGATGGGCCAGTTGCAGGAGGGCGTGACCTCGCTGCTTTCCCGCGCCGACAAGAATGGCGGCACCATTCATGCCGCGCTGTACGAACTCAACGATCCCCAAGGGTTGGAAAAGCAGCTCCAGGCCAATGCGAAAAGCCGCAACGTGATCCTGGGCAACGAAGAGGGGCCCAAGAGCGATGACGCCGACGCTGCCAACCGCGCGGCTTTGAAGGCCGCCGGCGCCAACGTGATCGACCGCATTCTCGGCAAGGGCGACATCCCGCACAACAAGTTCATGGTGCTGAGCGAGAACGACCAGCCCACGGCGGTGTTGTCGGGTTCGACCAACTGGACCAGCACCGGGCTCTGCACGCAGTCCAACAACGCGCTGGTCATCGAGTCGAAGGACGTGGCCCAGCGCTATATCGACTACTGGAACGCGCTGAAGGCCGATACCGAGGCCGCAGATGGCGACCAGCACAAGCTGCAGTCCCAGGCCCTGCGGACCACCTTCGACCACAGCAATAACGACAAGGCCATTCAAAGCCCGATCGATCTCGGCAATGGCGTCAAGGTCGAACTGATGTTCTCGCCCAATACGCCGGGCAAGCTCGGCAAGAACCCGGACAAGCCCAATGACATGGGGCGCGTGTTCGAGCTGATGGACGGCGCCAAGCAGGCGATCCTTTTTCTCGCCTTCGACCCCGGCAATAACTCCATTCTGGATGAGGCCGGAAGCTTGCTCCGACAGAAGCCAGATCTGTTCGTTCGTGGCGCGCTGACCAATGCGCAACGCGCGACCAATTTCTCCGCGGCGCTGCATGCGGGCGGCTCAGCCGAAGCCGATGATGACGCGGCGCCCGCCGGCCAGAAAAGAGGGGCGGGGACCGTCACCGTCGTCGGCGATCAGGGCAAGCCCAAGCAGGCGGGCGAGGCGAACGATATCGATTACCGCGCCATTCCCGCCGGCGCCGTCACGGCGAAGGATGCGCCCGGCGGCTGGGAAGCCGAGCTCGCGAAATACGGCTTTGCCATCATTCACAGCAAGATCGTCGTGATCGATCCCTTCAGCGACGATTGCGTGGTCGTGACCGGCTCGCACAATCTCGGCTACCGCGCTTCCCACAACAATGACGAGAACATGGTCATCATCCACGGCCATCGCGCCCTGGCGGAGGCCTATGCCTGCAACGTGCTCGATGTTTACGACCACTACGCCTGGCGCTTCCTGTTGCAACAACACCCGAACGAGTTCGGCAAGCCGCTGGAAGGCGACGACAAATGGCAGGAGCGCTATATCACGGGACCAACGGTCAAATCGGCCGAGATGCGCTTCTGGCTGGCCGCGGGCGGGCATGCAACGCCGCCCGCCGCAAGCGCGCCGCCTCAGCCCGTCGTATCCAGTTCGCCGCCGACGGCGCCTGAAACGCCTTCCGACGCCGCCCCGGCGCCAAAGCAGGCCGTCAAGAAGCCGGCAGCAAAGCCAGCCGGCAAGAAAACTGCCGCGAAATCGTCAGCCGGGAATGTCGCGAAGAAAGCGGCCAAGAAAACTGTAAAGAAAGCCGCGAAGAAGACCGGCAACAAGGCTGCCAAAAAGGCCGTGAAGAAAGCTGCCAAAGCCAAGGCCAGCAAGACGACGGCTGGAAAAAACAAGGCCGGCAAGGCGGCCAAAAAGAAAACTGGCAAGAAGAGGCGCTAAGCCGTTTCCCCAAATAAAAACCCCGCCATTTGCGGCGGGGTCCAGTTTTCGGGAGGATGAGCCTACGGGCTCGCTACGTAAACATCAGGCGGGAATGCGCTCGTCGACCTCGTGCGGCTCGCGCAGCACGTAACCGCGTCCCCACACGGTTTCGATGAAGTTGCGGCCTTCCGAAGCGTTCGCAAGCTTCTTGCGCAGCTTGCAGATGAAGACGTCGATGATCTTCAGCTCCGGCTCGTCCATACCGCCGTAGAGGTGGTTGAGGAACATTTCCTTGGTGAGCGTGGTGCCCTTGCGGAGCGAAAGCAGCTCCAGCATCTGGTATTCCTTGCCCGTCAGGTGCACGCGCTGGCCACCGACCTCGACCGTCTTGGTGTCGAGATTGACCACGAGATCGCCGGTCTGGATGACCGACTGGGCGTGACCCTTGGAACGGCGCACGATCGCGTGGATGCGGGCAACCAGTTCGTCCTTGTGGAAGGGCTTGGTCATGTAGTCGTCGGCGCCGACGCCGAGACCCTTGACCTTGTCCTCGATGCCGGCGAGGCCGGAGAGGATCAGAATGGGTGTCTTGATCTTGGAGACCCGGAGCTGCTTGAGCACGTCGTAACCGGACATGTCGGGCAGGTTGAGGTCGAGAAGAATAATGTCGTAGTCGTAAAGTTTGCCGAGATCGACGCCTTCTTCCCCGAGATCCGTCGTATAGACGTTAAAACTCTCGGATTTCAGCATCAACTCGATCGACTGCGCGACGGCGCTGTCATCTTCTATCAGCAAAACGCGCATGCCAGTCCCCTATAGTCGCCGCTCCGGGCGTCAGGTCGGCCGCACTTGCGGCACTCAAAACGCCTTTGAACAACTGATTCGGATCCTGACGGGATATGGTTAACAAAATCTGATTCTGATCCGCAAGACCCTTAGATGCAATTTTTTACGAATTGCTCTAAGATATTGCGTCGAAGCAGTTTTTTGTATCCGGTCCCGTTCAAGCTCAACATTAAGAGTCGAACTTATCCGACTCTCACGATTCGCCCTTCCTGAAGCCAGGTCGAACGCGTTCTCAGTCACCAAAGACAGTGACGTAATGATTAACGATGCGGGTAAACACCAAGTTAAGGTCCGCCCCCAAAAGGCGTGAAAACTTAAGGTTTTCGCAATGAAGGCGCTTGCCGAACAGATCGGCGATATCGACGGCATCAACATCTATGGCCGCGTGGTCGGCGTTCGCGGTCTGATGGTGGAGATCGCGGGGCCCATTCACGCGATGAGCGTCGGCGCGCGCATCGTGATCGACACTGGCGGCAATCGTTTCATCCCCTGCGAGGTGATCGGCTTCACCGGGAACAATGCGGTGGTGATGCCGTTCGCCGGTCTCGACGGGGTGAGGCGCGGCTGCCGCGCCGTGATCGGCAATGCCGGCAATCAGGTGCGGCCTTCCCCACATTGGCTCGGCCGCGTCATCAACGCCATGGGCGAGCCGATCGACGGCAAGGGGCCGCTGACGCAAGGAGCGTCGCCCGTGCCTTACCGCAACATGCCGCCGCCGGCACATTCGCGCAGACGCGTCGGCAGCCCGCTCGATCTCGGTGTGCGCGCGCTCAATACGTTTCTCACCTGCTGCCGCGGCCAGCGCATGGGCATCTTCGCGGGCTCCGGCGTCGGCAAGTCGGTGCTGTTGTCGATGCTGGCGCGCAACGTCGATGCCGACGTCACGGTGATCGGGCTCGTCGGCGAACGCGGCCGCGAGGTGCAGGAATTCTTGCAGGACGACCTTGGTGACGAAGGCCTCGCGCGATCGGTGGTGGTGGTAGCGACCTCCGATGAACCCGCGCTGATGCGGCGGCAGGCCGCTTACCTGACGCTTGCGATCGCGGAGCATTTTCGCGACGAGGACAAGGATGTCCTGTGCCTGATGGACTCGGTGACGCGCTTTGCGATGGCGCAACGCGAGATCGGACTGTCGGCCGGCGAGCCGCCGACCGCCAAGGGCTATACGCCGACCGTATTCACCGAACTGCCGAAGCTGCTGGAGCGTGCCGGCCCTGGCATGGGCGAGGGCACCATCACCGGCATCTTTACGGTGCTGGTCGACGGTGACGATCATAATGAGCCGATCGCGGACGCCGTCCGCGGCATCCTTGACGGCCATATCGTCATGGAGCGGCGGATCGCCGAGCGCGGAAGGTTTCCGGCGATTAACATTCTCAAGTCGGTGTCGCGCACCATGCCGAGATCGGCCGATCAGGCCTTTCTGCCCGTCATTACCAAGGCCCGCCAGACCATGGCGACCTTTGCCGATATGGAGGAACTGATCCGGCTCGGGGCCTATAAAGCGGGCTCGAGCGCGGAAGTCGACGAGGCGATCAGCCTGCATGAGCCGCTGGAGGCGTTTTTGCGCCAGGCCAAGGACGAATCCACCGGCCTCAAGGACGGTTATGGGCGGTTAGAGCGAATCCTTCAGGGTTTGGAAACGGAACGCTAACTTTGTCAGGCCATCATCCGCGCCACAGTTGTGATGCCGGCGGGGCCCCCATGGGGAGCCGGCACTCGTCCCGTAACAATTTGGGACTTCTGGGGAGTATGAGTCGATGAAGTCACGTGAAACGCTGATCCGTCTGAAGAAATTTCAGGTCGATGAAAAGCGCCGCCGGGTCTCGCAGATCGAAGCCATGATCGCCGATTTCCAGCGTATGTCGGTCGATCTGGAGCGCGAAATCCAGACGGAACAGGAACGCGCCGGTATCAACGATCCCTCGCATTTCGCCTATCCGACCTATGCCAAGGCTGCGATCCAGCGCCGGGAAAATCTCACCCGTTCGGCGGAGGAGCTGCGCGTTCAGCTCGAGGAAGCCCGCGGCCTTCTGGCCGAAGCCTTCGACGAATTGAAGAAGGTTGAACTGCTCGACGAGCGCGATCAGGCCCGCGAACGCGCTGAAGAGAGCGCCCGCGAACAGGCCGATCTCGACAGCATCGGCTTGATGCGCGCCCGCATCGGCGCCATCGCTTAAACCGCGCCGCTTCGTCGCATAACTCGTTTCCACTTGCTGCGAACCGGGCCATTAAAATGGCCCGGTTTTCCGCGTTCTGCCGACGGCTTACTGTAGCCACCCACAGGGTGTGCCGCAGCTTTCCAGGTGGACGGTTTTGGCCCAAGATGTGATACGAAACGGCTTGCGGATGTCCTATGGGCAATCGCGACTTCGGGGGACGCTGAATGCTGACGCCAGCAGAGCTGGTCTGGCTGATTGCCGCGGTGGCGAAGGGGGATGAGGCTGCTTTCGAGCGGCTCTACGCCGCCACGCGGGCGAAACTCTTTGGCGTCGTGCTCCGTATCTTGCGGCGACAGGATCTCGCCGAGGAGGTGATACAGGAAGCTTACGTCAAGATCTGGAATAGCGCAGCGCAATTCAATCCGGGGCAGTCGTCGCCGATCACATGGATGGCGTCGATTGCGCGCAATCGGGCGATCGACGTCGTGCGCAAGCGCAGCGAAGCCTCGATCGAAGAAGAGCCGGCCGCGATGGAAGTCGCAGCCGACACGCCCGATCCGCTGGCGCGGCGCGAGATGACGGAAGACCTGAAGCGGCTCCTGGAATGCGTCGGCAGGCTCGAGCCCGACCGGCAAAAGCTCGTGCTGCTCGCCTATTACAACGGCTGGAGTCGCGAACAGCTGGCGGAGAAATTCGCGGCGCCGGTGAACACGGTGAAGACATGGCTGCGTCGCAGCATGATGGATATCAGGGAGTGTCTCGGACTCTAGACGATGGACTTTAGCGAAGACCATATCGCGCTCGCCGCGGAATACGCCCTCGGCACGCTGGATGCCGACGAGCGCGCGCAGGCCGAAACCATGATGTCCGTCGACAAGGACTTCGCGGCGATGGTCGCCGCATGGGAGCACAAGCTAGGCGCGCTCAACCAGATGGTCGGCTCGGTCGAGCCGCGCGCCGAAGTGTGGGAAAAGATCAGGGCCGCGATCGGCCATTCCGAACGGCAGTCGACGCTCGTGCTTCCGGAGCCGGCGCCGTTGCCGCCGGCGCATGAGACCGAAGCCGCGCGGGTCATTGCGGAAGCCGCCGATGCGCTGCGCGTGGATACTTCCGGCGCGGACACTTCCAGCGTCGACAACTCTAACGTGGTTCAGTTGACCGCCTATGCCCGCCGCTGGCGCACGATTGCGACCGCGGCCTCGGCCATCGCCGCCGCACTGGTCGTGATGATCGGTGTCGGGGTTTCGATGCCGGATCTGCTGCCGGACAGCATGCGGCCGAAGGCGAAGACGCAAGTGGCACAGGTTACGCCGCAGGCGGCGCCGAAGGCGTCGGGGCAATATGTTGCCGTGCTCCAGAAGGACGGCGGCGGGCCTGCTTTCATCCTGACGGTTGACGAGGCCACCAAGAATTTCACGGTGCGCAAGGTCGGCGCCTCCGCCGACCCCGGCTCGAGCTTCGAGCTGTGGCTGATTTCCGACAAGCTGCCGAAGCCGCGCTCGCTCGGCGTGATCGGGACGAGCGACTTCACCTCGCGGCCGTTGCTCTCTTCCTACGATGCCGACCTGGTCAAATCAGCGACTTATGCGGTGACGGTCGAACAGGCCGGCGGATCGCCCGACGGCAATCCGCATTCGACGCCGGTCTTCGCCGGCAAGCTGATCGAAACGGTCCCGCCGCCGCGCTGAGTGACTTCCTTCACCTCTCCTATGGGGAGAGGTCGGATCGCGACAGCGATCCGGGTGAGGGGGGTAAGCTACGTCGTTAGACCGTAACCCCTCACCCCAACCCTCTCCCAATGGGAGAGGGAGCTCACCTCCATCGCGGCTCCGACTAAACCAAGTCTTTCATTTTGGTCGCAGGGGGAGGGGACGTAGCGTCCGTCCGCTACTCCGATCCTGCGCAAAAGATTGCACAAAAAGAAAACGCCCGTGGGGGGCGGGCGTTTTCGGGGGGCCAACTTGGGGGACAGTTGGGTCTTCCATTATCCACGTAGCGATTTGGGGGGCTGGTAAAGCGCTCCGTGAATTCCTTAAAACTGTTATCGCACCGTCGAGGTGTCTGAACTCGTCACGACCACCGGCTTACCCGCCTTGATGACGCGCGCGGTTTGCGTGTTGCCGTCATCCGAGAACGTGCGAGCCGAAATTCCAAAGCCTGCGACCACGATGCCGGCAACAAGCGCCATCACCACAATCTTGAGGTGTGTCGTACGATCGGCACTGTAAATCGAATGATTCATCAAAGCCTCCTGCCGGCTGCCCCTGTGTTTCGCGGATTCGTCGTTCCCATCCGCCAGCAGGTTCATCACCTCAGCCTAATAAACGTAGGATATGGCCTGTCGTTTCTTTAGGGGTGATCACAAGGCAGTGATAATACGTGATCTTTCGCGATCCACTTTGCGTGAAAATGATCGGAAAATCAAAATTCAATTGTAAATATAGTTAGTTAGCAAGAAGGCGGAGTTTTAGCGCCAAAACGCCGCAGATTGCGGAAAATTAAGAAATCAGTTGCCTGTGGCTAAAAAACAAGCGCTGCGCCGCACTGCTTCGCGGGCCAGGGCGCTGTCCTGAGGGGCTTTTCCGGCTTTCGCGCGCTAGATGCTGCCGACGGTCTTCAACCGCGCGCGGGGGTGGATTTCGGCCTGCGACAGCACCGTCGTCTGGGCGCGGAAGCGCTCAACCAGTGAACGAACGAAGGGCCGGATCGAGGCGGAGGTCACCAGCACGGGCGCCTCGCCCTCGCGCGCGGCCTGTTCGAACCGGTCGCGCACGATCGTCATGAATTCCGACAGCCGTGACGGCTGCATCGCGAGGCTGCGCTCCTCGCCCTGGCCGATCAGCGATTCCGCGAAGGCCTGTTCCCATTTCGCCGACAGCGCGATCAGCGGCAGATAGCCGTTGATCGTGGTGTTCTGGGCGCAGATCTGCCGCGCCAGCCGGGCGCGGACATGCTCGACCACGGTCGCCGGATTGCGCGAGAAGGCGAGCGCGTCCGCAATGCCTTCGAGGATGGTGGAGAGATCGCGGATCGAGATGCGCTCGGCCAGCAACAATTGAAGGACGCGCTGGATGCCGGAGATCGTGATCTGGGTCGGCACGATGTCCTTGATGAGTTCGCCCTGCTCCTTCGGCAGTTCCTTGATGAGCTTCTGCACCTCGCCATAGGACAACAGGTCGGAGACGTTGTTCTTCAAGAGCTCGGTGAGATGGGTCGACATCACGGTCGCGGCATCGACCACGGTATAGCCCTTGAGCGAGGCTTCTTCCTTCAGGCTGGCGTCGACCCAGGTTGCTGGCAGGCCGAACGTCGGCTCGGTGGTGTGGATGCCGGGCACGTCGACCTGGCCGCCGCCGGGATCCATCGCCATGAACTGGTTCGGCCAGATCCGCCCCGAGCCTGCATCCACTTCCTTGATCTTGATGATGTAGGTGTTGGCCTCGAGTTGCACGTTGTCGAGGATGCGCACCGAGGGCATCACGAAGCCCATTTCGATCGCGATCGACCGGCGCAGCGCCTTGATCTGCTCGGTCAACCGGTCGGTGCCGTCGGGACCGTTCACTAGCGGCAACAGCGCGTAGCCAAGTTCGATCTTGAGATCGTCGATCTTCAGGGCTGCCGAGATTGGTTCTTCGGCTGCGGCGGCTGAGGCTGCCGCCGCCGGAGCCGCGGCAGCCTTCGCGGCCGCATCGGTGGCCGCGCGCTTGAACTTGCGGGCCGAAAGAGCCAGCGCGGCCGCGCCGCCGCCGAGCGCCAGAAACGGCAGCATCGGAATGCCCGGCAGCAGCGAGAGCACCAGCATCACGCCGGCCGACATGCCGAGCGCCTGCGGATAGCCGGAGAGCTGCTTCATCAGCGCCTTGTCGGCCGCGCCCGAGACGCCGGCCTTGGAAACCAGAAGGCCGGCCGCGGTCGAGACGATCAGCGCGGGGATTTGCGTCACCAGGCCGTCGCCGACGGTGAGCAGCGTGTAGGTGTGGGCCGCTTCCGAGAAACTCAGGCCCTGCTGCGCCACGCCGATGATGATGCCGCCGATGACATTGATGAAGACGACGAGCAGGCCCGCCACGGCGTCGCCGCGCACGAATTTCGAGGCACCGTCCATGGCGCCGAAGAAGCCGCTTTCGTCTTCCAGCGCCTTGCGGCGTTCCTTGGCGACTTTCTCGTCGATCAGGCCGGCGGAGAGGTCGGCGTCGATCGCCATCTGCTTGCCGGGCATGGAGTTGAGGTGGAAACGGGCGGCGACTTCCGCGATGCGGCCCGAACCTTTGGTGATGACGACGAAGTTCACGATCACCAGGATTGCGAACACGATGATGCCGATGACGAAATTGCCGCCCATCACGAAGCTGCCGAAGGCCTCGATGACGTGGCCGGCGGCGTCCGTTCCCTCGTGGCCGCGGGACAGTATCAACCGCGTCGAGGCGAGGTTGAGCGACAGCCGCAGCATGGTCGAGATCAGCAGGATGGTCGGGAAGGCGGAGAATTCCAGCGGCGCCTGAATGAACAGCGACGTCATCAGGATCAGGATCGACAGCGTGATCGAGATCGCCAGAAACAGGTCGAGAATGACCGAGGGCAGCGGAAGGATCAGCACCACCAGGATGGTGAGGATGCCGAAGGCGAGCGCGAGATCGCCGCGCTTGAGGATCGTGCCGATTTCGCCGAGGGTCGGGAAGTTGGTCGAGGGGGCGGCTGCGCCTTGACCTGCCGTGACATCGACCATGGAACCCGATTCCTCTCGCGAATGCCGTCGGCGGCCAAGCGTCTGCGCGGCGGGCGCCGGCCCGCCGTTTCGAAAGTGAGGAACCGCACTGGCGTCCACGGAGTACTCCCCCGTTTTACGCGGCTGACGACACTCGACTTCGCAACTGGGCAATTTTTGCCCGGTGTATGGTTAGCAAACGGTTAATGCGGGGTGATTTCGGCCAATCAAACGGCAAACGGCGGCCGCGGGCCGCCGCGAGCCCAAGTTTCGGGCGCGCGCTGAGCGATCTCCACTAGGGGCCGATGAGGGGTCAGGTCCCTCCTGGTTCAGAGCATCTTCAGGACGTCGGGCCTCGCCTGCGGGGCCAACGGCGCGATTCCTCTCTTCCGCATTGACTGGGCTACCCGGGTCATCTCCGCGTTCTTGACGAACCAATAGGCGCCAAAGGCCCAGATGCCGGCCCACTCTGCCGCCAGGATGTAGGAGCCCTGGCCGTGATGCAGATAATTCAGGGCGATCGCCAGTGCGATCGAAGCCACCATGAATGCAGCAATGATGAAATAGGCGGCCTTGAACCACTTGTAGGCGGCCTGGTCCTTCAGTTCGGACAGACTATCGTCGGCATACCAGACGATCACGACGGCGATGCAGACAAATGCCAGCACCGCGCAGATTCCATGCAGCGAAAGGAACTTCGTCAGGCCGAACGGCGCCAATACGAAGTCGTAGTCGCTCTTGCCGCCGATCGACATCGGAAATATGGCGACGAAGGCTGCAAACACGCCCGCGGCGCTGAGCCAGCGATTCTCGTTTTTGGAAAAGCCCTGATACCGGAAAAGAAAGAAACTGACGACAAAGAGGATGCCGCAGAACCAGAGTCGTACCGGATAGAGGTCGACCCGCGTAATATCCTCTGCAAAATAGTAGTTGCTCAATGTCGCCTGGACCTTGAACCCCCAGAGAAGTCCGACAACAACCAAAACCGGGGGAAACGCCAACGCGGCGATCCCAATTCGTGTCCGCAATTCGCGGTAGCTCCGGACAATCGCATCGTCGACATGATTGAGATCCACGGCGCCTCTCCATCATTCAAAAAATGATCTGCATTGAAAAATGATCTGCGAATGCTCGCCGAATTTCAGATTGTAAATTATGTTCATTACATACAAACGTTGTGGATAAATCCGCCGCGCCGGGAGGCGATTGTTTGAGATCGCGGGAGATTCTCCGCGCCTGAGGCGATCCGTCGCGGTGTCCGGTTGCCGGCGTCCCTAGTGGAGTGGATTTGACATTCGCTATCCCCCTGGCCGCGAATTCACAAAGCGAATGTCAAATCCTAAACTCCACTAGAAACATATATTTGCTAGTGGTCCTCTGATTCTAACATTCGCAAAAGTACCTGCCGAGAAGGGATGCGAATGTTAGAATCGGACCACTAGCGGATCTGCATGCCCAATATCGCGGCACTGTGGGTTGACCATAGGCAGAATGGCGGCGAATTTGCCCGCGCCGTGGACACTACCGTCGACCTCACCCGATATTCGCCGCCGTTCGTTCCCGACTCGCGCCGGGCATGGACGCGCCTTGTCGTGGCCGTCCTGATCGGGTCGCTCGGCAGCGTCGGCATGTGGTCGATCGTGGTGGCGCTTCCTACCGTTCAAAGTGAATTTTCAGCGACACGCGGCACCGCTTCGCTCGCCTACACCCTGGTTATGCTCGGCTTTGGATTGGGCGGCGTCCTCACCGGCAAGGTCACCGATCGTTACGGCATTGTCGCCGCGATCGGTATTGGCGTCGGCGTTCTCGGCCTTGGCTATATCGGCGCCGGCCTGTCGTCGTCGATCTGGCAATTCATCCTGGCGCATTTCCTGATTGGCTTGAGTTCGTCAGCGACGTTCGGGCCGTTGATGGCGGAGGCCTCGCACTGGTTCGATCGTTATCGCGGACTGGCGGTCGCGATCGCCGCGAGCGGCAATTACATCGGCGGCGCGATCTGGCCGCCGCTCGTCAACTGGGGCATGCAATCGGCCGGCTGGCGTGACACCCATATCGCCATCGGCATTTTCACGGCCGTTGCGATGACGCTGGCGGTGATCTTGCTGCGCCTTCTGGTCGGATCGGAGACCCGGCGCAGCCACGTCGACGCGCCGCCGCCGCGGGTCGATTTGCAGCTTTCCACCAACACACTGACCGCGATGCTGTCGCTGGCGAGCATTGCCTGCTGCGTGGCGATGTCGATGCCGCAGGTTCATATCGTCGCCTATTGCGGCGATCTCGGCTATGGCGTGGCGCGCGGCGCGCAAATGCTGTCGCTGATGCTGGGTTTCGGCATCATCAGCCGCATCGGCTCGGGTTTTCTCGCCGACAGGATCGGCGGCATCCGCACGCTCCTGATCGGCTCGATTGCGCAGGGTGCGGCGCTGTTGATGTATCTGTTCTTCGATGGCCTGACGTCGCTTTACGTCATCTCGGCGCTGTTCGGCCTGTTCCAGGGCGGCATCGTGCCGAGCTATGCCATCATCGTGCGCGAGGCGATGCCGGCCCAGGAGGCTGCGACCCGGGTGGGCATCGTGATCTTCGCGTCCGTGTTCGGCATGTCGTTCGGCGGCTGGGTGTCCGGCGTGATCTTCGACGCCACCGGATCTTATGCCGCCGCGTTCCTCAACGGACTGGCGTGGAATGCGCTCAACATCACCATCACGGTGGGGCTGTTGCTTCGCGCTCGGCAGCGGCTAGTGATGGCTGGCGTGAGGTCTTAAGGGCGCGGCCCGCTTTAGCGCGCGCTGGCGCTCCGCGCGGGACTGTCAAAGACCAGATCGTCGGCTTCAAGCGGCTCGCGCTCGACGACAAGCCGGAAGACGTCCCGGCAGTTCGAGCATTCGTAAGCCCGCACGTCGTGCCGGTTTCTGCCGGGCTTGATGCTGATCAGCATTCTTTCGAGGTTGCAGGTCGTGCAGATCGGTGCTGCCGGCATGTTCGTCGCCTATTCCCGTACTGGTTGTTTGACGCGCGCACCCTACCGTGGCCGGTCGCGGCACCGGTTAATTTAATGCACCGTACGAATACGGCCCGGACGATTACGGGGCGGGTCGCAAGCGGGCCTGAAAAGGGCGGGATAAGCAGCTCAACTAGGCAGCGGCCGCGAGCGCCGGCCGGGCAAATCCTGTATGGATGTCAAGCGGCTGTCATATTCGCCGACCTTGTTCGGGCCTGCGCCCGCGATTTGCGTATGCCTCGATTTGAAGGCCGTCATTTTTTGCGTTTTGCCGTCTGGATTCATGACCGAGCCCATTTCAGCTTTACCGACGTCGACTGATACGACGGATGCCCTGCGGTTTTTGCGCAGATTTTCCGACCTGATGTCGACCGGCAGCAATTCGGACAATCTGCTTCGCGCGGCCGGACTGCTCGAGACGCACAGCGGCCTCCTGAAAGAGACGAGAGAGTTGCTTCAGGCCGCGCGTATCAGGGGCGATGCCGATGCCGAGACGCGCAAGACGCTCGAAGGGCGGATCGGCGAACTCGAGCACGAGGCTTTCGCCCTGCAATCGAGGCTCGCCGAACAGCAGTCGCGCGCGGACGAAATCGTGGCCGAGATGGAGAGGCGGCAGGGCGAATTTCTGCAGCGCGCCGAGGAAGCCGAGGCTCACCTCGCGGCGATCCGGGAGGCGCCCCCCGAGATTCCAGCGGGCTCCGTCGCCGTGCCGCTCTCGACCTTGCGCCTGGCGAAGGCCCAGTTTGAATCGCTCGCGGCCGCATTCGAAAAGTCCGGCAATATCGTCTCGCAGGTGATGTGCGAAGCCAGCGCCTCGACGCTCGATCGCGTTATCGCGACGCCGGCGCAGCGGACGGCGCGGAAAGTCGCGCGCAGGATGCAGCCTGAGCATTGCTTCTCGCCGCTGAGCCTTATGCGAATTTGGCGCTTTTCACCCGCCGTGGCCCCGGTCTGCCGCTGACGAAGGGCTCAAAAGCCTTCATGCGCTTGATCAGGTGTTGCAGCAGGCCGAGCGTCGCCGGAGGCAGCCTGCGGCCGTGGCGCGTGATGATGTGGGCCTCGGCCGCGCGCAGGACGGGATGATCGATCGGAAGCGCGATCACTTCTCCGTCCATCATCTCCCGCGTCGCCGCAAAGGCCGGCATGAAGGCGATGCCGAGATTGGCGCAAACGAAACGCTTCAGCACAAGGAACGAGTTGGTGCGGACCACGGGATTGAAGCTGATGCGGTCGGAAGCGGACGCGACTTCCATGAGCTTCTGGGTGCCGAACGATCCACGCAACTCGGCGATCGGATAGCGCGCGAGATCGGACAATTTCGGCGCGCGTCCCAGTTTCGCCAGTGGATGCTTCGGGTGGACGATGGCACAGATCGGTTGGCGGATCCTGAAATGCGAATGGAGCCGCCGGTCGGCGGGCGGGAAATAGACGATGCCGATCTGCGCTTCGCCCTCGATCACTGCCTGCACGATGCCGTCCGTCCCGGTAATCTCCAGCGACAGCGTCAGACCGGGAAACCGCCGACAGAATTCCTGCAGCGGCCCGCCGAGCAAGTCGTCGATGTAGCCTTCGCCGGTGACGATCTCGATATGGCCGCGCTTGAGCGTCTTCAGGTCGGCTAATCTGGCCAGCGTGTCTTCGCGCGCGGAGTCCTGGATCCGGGCATATTCCACCAGCAATTGGCCAGCTTCCGTCGCCCGGACGCCGCGGCCGAACCGCTCCAGCAGGGTCGTCGATACCTGCTGCTCGAGGAGCGCAATCTGCCGGCTCACCGTCGAAGGGTTGACGTTCAATCGCTCGGCCGCGCCGCGAATGCTGCCGAGCTTGACGGCCTGGCGCAGGTAATGAAGTCGCTCCTGATCGAAATTTGACGGCATCGATGGAAATTTGCCCGGAACGCGTGTTGCATAAAACGCAACGATAAAATCAAGAACCGGCCATATCACGCAACGGTGAAATTCGCAATCATGCGCCCGGTCGTTGCGGTCCGGCGCGAGCACCTGGGGACGAAAGTTCATCCTGAAGGCGCATGGCCGGCCGAACAGGGAAGGGCGCCTCGATGAGTGTTTCAGCCACGCTGCTCGAATCCGAACGCCTTGACACTGGCTGTCGTGTACGGGTGCTGGCGCTTGCCTTGCTCGTGGTTGTCGCGGCCGAGTTGATCGGGAGTTTCAGCGTCCAGGCGGGGCCGGGTCAGATCATCCTGCTGCCGCTGCTCTGGGCGCTGCTGCTCGGATGCGCGATAAGCCTTGCGAAAAACCATCTTCCTCGCGCGATGAAGATGGATGCCGCCTCGCAGGGCTATGCTTCCGCCGTTCTGCAATCGGCGCTGTTGCTGTTCGTTGCCAAGCTCGGCCTTCTCGTCGGCGCGTCCTTGCCGAAGATCTTTGCTTCCGGCTATGCGCTGTTGTTTCAGGAATTCGGTCATTTCTTCGGCACCATGGTTTTCGGATTGCCGGTTGCGCTCTTGCTTGGCGTGCGGCGCGAGGCGGTCGGCGCCACCTTTTCCGTCGGCCGGGAGCCGAGCCTTGCGATCATCGGCGAAAAATACGGCATGGATTCTGCTGAAGGCCGCGGCGTGCTCGCCGAATACATCACGGGCACGGTGATCGGCGCGGTCTTCATCGGACTGCTCGCCGGTTTCGTCGCGGCGCTCGGCGTGTTCCGGCCCGAGGCGCTGGCGATGGGCGCCGGTGTCGGCTCGGGCAGCATGATGGCGGCGGCCTCGGCGGCAATTGCCGCGCAGCAGACCCCGGAGGTGGCCAAAGAAGTCGCGGCATTTGCCGCAGCCAGCAACCTGATCACGACGACGGTCGGGACCTACTTTACGCTATTCATATCGTTGCCGTTTGCGAACTGGTCTTACAGCGTGCTCGAGCCGGTGCTCGGCCGCATCGGCCTGAAGCCGCGGGTCGGATCGAACGATGCCGCTGCGAGCGCAGACGCCACGATGGACGCCGCGCCGAAAGAATTTTCGTTGTCCGAGCGCTCGATTGCCTGGATCGTGACGGGACTGCTGGCGCTGATCGGCAACTGGCTGGCTTACAAAAATGCGCCGCTCGACGCGCTGCCGGGCCTGACAATCATGCTGGCCGTGGTCGCGCTCGGATACGCGCTTTACAGGCTGACGGGCTCACGCATTCCGGCCGTGTGCTGGGTATCGCTGGTCGGCATGGCCGCCACTTATCCCGGCGTGCCCTATGCCGCGTCGGTTGCCGCCTGGACCGGAAAGATCAATTTTCTGGCGCTGACGACGCCGATGCTCGCCTTTGCCGGCCTGTCGATCGCCAGGGACATTCCCGCCTTTCGCAGGCTGGGCTGGCCGATCGTGGTGACCTCGCTGATGGCCAATGCCGGTACATTTCTTGGCGCGACCCTGATCGCCCAAACTTTTGGCCATTGAGATGGTAGGATGGATGGCGTGGCCGCGATGGCCGCAACGATCGACACCACCCGAGACCCGATTGTGATGACGAAGAACACGAAAGCCGCGCCTGTGAAATTGCCGGTTACGCTCCGCGACGTCGAGGCGGCCGCGGCAACGCTGGCCGGCTTCATCAAGCGGACCAATTTCGATCACAGCCGCACGCTCTCCGATATTACGGGCGCCGACATCTGGCTCAAATTCGAGAATTTGCAGTTTACGGCGACCTTCAAGGAGCGCGGCGCGCTGAACCGGCTCTCGGCGCTCTCGGCCGATCAGCGCAAGCAGGGCGTGATCGCGGCTTCCGCCGGCAATCACGCCCAGGGCGTCGCCTATCACGCCGCACGGCTTTCGATCCCCACGACGATCTTCGTTCCCGTAGGCACGCCAACGGTGAAGATCGAGAACACCCGCCGGCATGGCGCCACCGTCATCGAAGGCGGCGCGACGCTGGAGGAAGCAGCGGCGCTCGCCAAGGAATATGGCCGCGACCGCGGTCTGACCTACATCCACCCTTACGACGATCCCTTGATCATCGCTGGCCAGGGCACGATCGCGATCGAGATGCTGTCATCAGTGCCTGATCTCGACGTTCTGATCGTGCCGATTGGTGGAGGCGGTCTCATCTCCGGCATGGCGGTGGCGGCCAAGACGCTGAAGCCATCAATCGAGATCGTTGGCGTGCAGGCGAGGCTCTACCCGTCGATGTATAATGTCATCAAGGCCCAATCGCTGCCGATGCGCGGCGACACGCTGGCCGAAGGCATCGCGGTGAAGGCGCCGGGGGCGATCACCTCGGAGATCGTCCGTGCACTGGTCGACGACATCGTTCTGGTGAGCGAGCAGCATGTCGAGCATGCGCTGAGCCTGCTGCTCACGATCGAGAAGTCGGTCACGGAAGGCGCAGGCGCGGCCGGGCTTGCCGCCGTGCTCGCCGATCCCGTTCGCTTCAAGGGCCGCAAGCTCGGCCTGGTGCTGAGCGGCGGCAATATCGACACGAGGCTGTTGTCAGGCGTGCTGACCCGTCAGCTCGCGCGGGAGGGCCGGCTGTCGCGGCTGCATTTCGACATCGTCGATCGGCCGGGCCAACTCGCCGCTGTTGTTGCGGTGCTGAGCAGCGTAGGTGCGAATATCGTCGAGGTCTCGCATCAGCGGATCTTCACCGATTTGCCGGCCAAGGCCGTGGTTCTCGAAATCGTCATCGAGACCCGCGACCGGTCGCATCTGGCTGCGACGATCGAGGCGCTGAAAACGGCCGCGATTCAGGTCGAGGTTTTGACCTAGCCACCGCCCGAAAAGTTTTCGCTGCGCACCGCCCAGCCGGTGACCCGGCCTTCGATCAGCGAGAAGCCGGCATAGAGCGCGACGCCCAATATGGCGAGGATGAACAGGCCGGCGAACACCAGCGGCACGTCGAAGCTCGAGCTTGCGATCATCATCAGGTTGCCGATGCCGCGGTTGGAAGCGACCGTTTCCGAGATCACCGCGCCGACGAACGCAAGCGTGGCGGCGACTTTGAGCGACGCAAAGAAGTAGGGCATCGTGCGCGGCAGGCCGATGTTCCACAGGATTTCCCACTTCGTCGCCCGGAGCGTGCGCATCACGTCCTGCAATTCCGGTTCGGTCGCGGCAAGCCCCGTCGCGACATTCACGACGATCGGAAAGATGCACATGATCATGGCGGTCAGCACCGCGGGCACGGTGCCGGCGCCGAACCACAATACGAAGATCGGCACCACAGCGACTTTCGGGATCGAGGAAAATCCGACCAGCAGCGGATAGGCGACGTCATAGGCCAGGCGCGACGAGCCGATCAGGATTCCAAGCAGCACGCCGATGGCAATTCCGAGCGCGAAGCCGACCAGCGTCGTATAGAGCGTCTGTACGGCGTGCGGCCAGATCGCCGGAAAGCGGGTCCAGAGCGTCACCAGGATCTCGCTCGGCCGCGGCAGCACGATGTCGGACACATTGAAGATCAGGCACAGGATCTCCCAGAGCACGAAGAAGCCGAGGATGCAGACGGTCGACAGGATGTGACGGCGAGCGGCTTCGTTCATGATGTGGCTTCCTGGACGGCGCGCGCGGCGACGATGCGTTCGCGCAGCCGCTGGGTGAGGGAAACGAATTCCGGTTCGAAAGAAATTTCGATGGTGCGGGGACGCGCGAACGGCACCACGGAATCATCGACGATGCGGCCCGGCCTTGCCTGCATCACGCATATGCGGCTGGCGAGATAAGCGGCTTCCTTGAGATCGTGCGTGACGAGCAGAACCGTGGGCCGTTTATCGATCCACAATTGCTGCATGATTTCCCACAATTCCTCGCGGGTGAACTGGTCGAGCGCGCCGAAGGGTTCGTCGAGCAGCAACAGCGTCGGGTCGTGGATCAAGGCGCGGCACAGCGAGGCGCGCTGCTGCATGCCGCCGGATAGTTGCCAGGGAAACTTGTCGCCGAACCCGCCGAGGCCTACTCTTGCCAACGACGCTTCGACGCGGTCGCGATATTCGCCTCGCCGCTTGCGGGAAAATTCCTTTTTGAACGGCGGCACGATCTTGAGCGGCATCATGACATTGTCGCGGACATTCAGCCACGGCAGCAGCGTCGGGTTCTGAAACGCCATTCCGATCCGTGCGCTCTCCGCGCCCACTTCGCGCCCCGCCACGAACACGTGGCCTTCGGTGGCGGCGAGCGTGCCGGCGACGAGCTTGAGGATCGTGGACTTGCCGCAGCCGGACGGTCCGACCAGGGCGACGAATTCGCCATGCCCGATGCGCAAGGATGTCTCCGCAAGCGCCGTCACCTGGTTTTTGGCGCCGCCGAATGTCACCCGCACCTTTTCCAGCTCGATGACGTTCCCTACCGGAAGCGAGAGGGACTCGGCCATGGTGCTAGCCTTTTTTGCCGGTGACCGCCGCCATGGTGGCGTCGGTGTTTTTCGGCGTCGGCGGCGGCATTTTCTGGATCGCGTGAACCGAACGTCCGGTGCCGCGCGCCTCTTCATTCAGAACCCGGTTCTTCATGACGAAGCGGCCGCGCACGATGGTGTGGATCGGCAGCGCCGTGCATGGCCAGCCCTGCCAGGGCGAGATTTTCGATTTCGACTGGATTTTGGCGTCGTCGATGGTCCAGCGGCGGTTCATGTCGACGATCGCGATGTCGGCATCAAACTCAACTGTGAGCGTGCCCTTGCGCGGATAGAGTCCAAACTGCTTTGCGGGGTTCTCCGCACTCCAGCGCACATAGTCGCGGATGGTGGCGCGGCCGCGATTGATCTCGGTGAGCATCAGCGGCATTTGCGTTTCGACGCCGGGAAAACCGCAATCGACCGTCCAGATATCGTTGCGGGTTTTCTCTTCCGGCGTATGCGGGGCGTGATCGGTCGCCACCATGTCGATGGTGCCGTCCATCAGCGCGTTCCACAGCGGCTGGCGGTTCGGCGCTTCGCGCACCGGCGGGTTGACGCGTACGATGCCGCCGGACTTCTCGTAATCCTTTTCCGACAGCAAGAGATAATGCGGGCAGGTCTCGCCGGTGATCTCGACGCCGCGCGCTTTGGCTTCCGCCAACGGGCGCAACTCAGCGGCCGACGAGATGTGCAGCACGTGGATGCGCGCGCCCGTCCATTCGGCGAGAATGGCCGCGCGTGCGACGGCCTCTACCGCAACGACCGCAGGCCGCGAGGCCAGATGCGCGATCGGCTCGGTGCGGCCGGCCGCGCGCAAGCGAGATTCCCGCCGCTCCATGACGGAGTTCGTTTCCGCGTGCAGCGAGATGCGCTTTCCGGTCGGCGCTACCAGTTCGAACAGCTCCAGCATCGCGCCGGTAGACGGCGAGGGGATGCGGCCGAACGTGTTGCCCATGTAGCACTTGAAGCCGATGACGCCGGCTTCGACGAGTTCCGGAATATGCTCCAGGCTTTCCTCGCCGAGCACGGCGTAGAGGCCGTAATCGACGTAAGCCTTTTCCGAGGCGAGCTTGTGCTTGGCGCTCAGCACTTCCGCATTGGCGACGGTCGGGATCGTGTTCGGCATGTCGAACACGGTGGTGACGCCGCCGAAGGCTGCCGCCGCCGTGCCGCTGCCGAAATCCTCCTTGTGCGCATAGCCGGGATCGCGGAAATGCACGTGGACGTCGATGGCGCCGGGCAGCACATGCATGCCGCTCGCATCCAGCGTCTCGTTGGCCGCCGGCATCGCCTCGGGCGCGCCGATCGCGTGGATCTTGCCGCCTTTGATCGCAATGCTGGCGCGGTATTCTGCATCGGGCGAAACCAAAATGCCGCCGTGGATGACGAGGTCGACTTTTTCTGAGATCGTCATGATCCGATCCTCCTCACAGCATGGCCCAGCCGCCATCGACCGGCAGGTCGACGCCGGTGATCTGGCGGGAGACGTCGCTGGCGAAAAACAGACAGGCGTTGGCGACGTCGTCGTCGACCGTGATGCGTTTTAGCGCATAGTCAGCGGCGTGTCGTTGGGCTGCCTCTTCCTCTGATATGCCGAGCTTTTGCGCCATGTCGCGGCAGACTTTGTCGCGGAAGCGAGGGCCGTCGACCATTCCGGGCGCGATGCAGTTGACGTTGATGTTGTGCTGGCCGACTTCGAGCGCAAAACTCTTGGTGATGCCGCGCAGGCCCCATTTCGAAGCCGAGTAGGCCACGCGTCCGGCGCGACCGCGCATGCCGAAGGTGCCGCCGACATTGACGATCTTGCCGTAGCGCTGATCGATCATGGTCGGCAGCACCGCGCGCATGGTGTGGAAACAACCGTTCATGTTCAGCGTGACGATCTCGTCGAATTCTTCCGGCGTGGTCTGCACGCCGGTCTTGCCGATCGGCCCGGAGCCGCCGGCGATGTTGACCAGCACGTCGATCCGGCCATCAAAGGCTTGTTTGGCCGCCTCCGCCGCTGCGTCGCATTGCTTCGCATCGGTCAGGTCGCAGGCGACGACGATGGCGCTGCCGCCGCGCGACTTGACCTCATTGGCGACGGGTTCGATCGCGGAGGTGTCGCGGCCGATCAGCACCAGCTTACAGCCCTCGACGGCGAAGGCATAGGTGACCGCGGCGCCCATGCCCTTGGCGGGGCCGGTGATGACAACGACGCGATTTTCAAGGGAAAGTTTCATGGTCGGTCCTGTGAAGTGGCGTGCCGAAGTCAGCTTGCCGGCCGGACCGAGGTCGGGCGCTCGCTCAGCGGCGGCAGGAAGCTGCGGTCGAAGATTTCAGAGACGGCCGGCGCGCGCGGCAGCTCCTTGGCCTTGACCAGGATGTCGATCGCCTTGGTCATGCGCTCATCGCTGATGTCGCCGACGCCGATCTTGGCGATTTCCGGATGGCTCATCTCGTCGGCTAGCGTCGCATCGAGCCGCGCGCGTTCGATCGCCGGCTTGATCAGCGGCTCGCGCTTCGCGACCGCGTCGATTGCAGCCTGCGGATCGGCGATCGCATCCTTGATGCCGTGGTTGATGGCGCGGACGAAGCCCTTCACGGCGTCGGGATGTTCCTTGACGAACTTGCGCGAGACGATGATCGCGTTGGAATAGAGGTCCATGCCGTAGTCTTCGAACTTGATGAAGCGGATCTGCTTGTCGGGATCGATGCCGGCAAGCCGGGCAGAGAAGCGGATCGTGGTGACGTAGCCGAATGCGCCGTCGACCTGGCCCTGCATCAGCATCTGCTCGCGCAGGTTCGGCTGAAAGTTGATGATCTCGACCTTGGTGCAGTCGATTTTGGCCGCCGAGCACAGTGCCGGGAACAGTTTCAGCGCGCCGTCGTTCGCGGCGCCCCCGAGCTTGCGTCCGACGAAGTCCGCCGGCGTCTTGATCGGGCTGTCGGCCTTCACGGCAACCGTGAACGGCGGGCGGTTGTAGAGCATGAACACGCCGACCGGCGCGTCTTCCGGTTTTTTCGCCGCCAGCTCGATCAGCGCGTTGATGTCGCCGAAGCCCGCGTCGTAAGCGCCGTTGGCGACTTGCGGGACGGCGGCGCCAGAGCCGTTGCCCTGGTCGAAGGTGATCTCGAGGCCTTCCTGTTTGAAGTAGCCGCGGTCGTCCGCGAGGAAGAACATCCCCTGCGGTCCCTCATATTTCCAGTTCAGCACCATCCGGATTTTGGTTTGGGCCTGGGCTGTCGCACTGAGGCCGGCGACGAGAGCGAAACTCAAGGCAAGCGCCTGCATTCCACGAAACGCGTGTTTCCCGGTCATCGGATTTTCCTTTGTTGAAGCTGGCTTTTTCGACTTCGGCCTGTTTTTCGCCCGTTCAGGCCACCGTTGGAGATCAGGCTAGCTCTTTCCGGTGATCTTATCTGCTGCTATCTTCTGACTTGAGCGGTGCAAAAAAGGCATCACTAAAACTCTGAGACATTAAATTCATGCGCCATTTGAGACTGCTGAGCCATGTCGTCGAGGTCGCCCGGACCGGTTCGATCCGCAAGGCCGCCGAGCAACTGAACCTGACGCCGTCGGCCATGAACCGGCGTATCCAGGATCTCGAGGCTGAGGTCGGAACGCCGCTGTTCGAGCGCCGCCCGCGCGGGGTGAAATTGACGACCGCCGGCGAAATGTTCGTGCGCTATGCGCGAAGCCAGATTGCCGATGCGGAGCGAATGAAATCGCAGGTCGAGGATTTGCGGGGCCTGCGCCGCGGGCCGGTGCTGATCGCGTGCAGCCAGGCGCTTGCGCTCGATTTCCTGGCGTCGCGGGTCGTGCTCTTCCAGAAGCAGCATCCGCGCGTGACCTTCGATCTGAAGGTCTTGGACCACGAACGGGCACTGGCCGCGCTTGATGCCTATGACGTCGACCTCGCGCTGGTATTTCGCCCCTTCATGCGGCCGGCGTTGCGGGTCATCGCCAGCATTCCGCAGCGGCTGGTGGCCGTCGTCCGGGCCGATCATCCGCTCGCGGGGAAGAAATCCGTCCGATTGTCGGAGTGCGCGGCTTACCCGGCGGCACTGCCCGACCGATCGATGGGAGGACGGCAGATTCTCGATGAGGTCACGACGCGGCGCGACCTGCGCTTCAACGTGATGGCGGAATCCAATTCATTCGAAATGCTGCGGGGGCTGGTGCATCGCTGCGACGTCCTCTCGTTCCAGATAGAGATCGGCGCTCCCAGCGGCGATCTCGGCATGAGCCTGATCGGAATTCCCGTCGATGTCAGGGACGTGCCCACCTCGGAGCTCGTCCTGTGCCAGTTGCGCGGGCGCGTGCTCCCGATCGCTGCTGCGGCGTTCTCCGAGACACTTGCGGGCAGTCTGCAAGATGTGCGGTCGCAGGCCGCCGGCCGCGCCTGATTCTGTTGCACTGGTGGACTTGCCATTTTCGACGCCATCGGCTGCATTGGAGACTTCATAACCTCTGGCAAAGCGAAAGCGTGGAATAGCATGTCTCTGTCGTCAGTCGACGTCGTCCGCATCCCGACTACAGGCCCCGGCGACACATCCGGCCTGATCAAGCTTATCGAGGCAGGTGCAATCGATCCGAAATCGATTCTTGCCATCCTCGGAAAGACGGAGGGAAACGGCGGCGTCAATGATTTCACGCGCGAATATGCCACCGTCGCGCTCGCGGGCGCGCTTGCGCCCTATCTCGGCATTTCGGGCGAGGAGGTCGAGCATCGCATCGCCTTCGTGATGTCGGGAGGCACTGAAGGCGTGCTCAGCCCGCACATCACGGTGTTCACGCGAACGCCGCTTCCCGCCACGCCCGCGCGGCGCACTGAAGGTAAGCGTCTTGCCATCGGCATTGCGCATACCCGCGAGTTTCGCCCCGAGGAACTCGGCCGGCAGCCCCAGATCGCCGAGACGGCGGCCGCGGTGCGCAAGGCCATGGCGGAGGCCGCGATCTCTGATGTTGCGGACGTTCATTTCGTGCAGGTGAAATGCCCGCTGTTGACCAGCGAACGGGTGGATGCCGCGGCGGCGCGCAATGCCAGTGTGGTGACCAAGAGCGCCTATGCTTCCATGGGTTATTCGCGCGGCGCCTCCGCTTTGGGCGTGGCGCTGGCGCTGGGCGAATTGACGGCAGAGCCGCGCGAAGACGATGTGCTCAAGCGCTGGGACCTGTTTTCCTCCGTCGCATCGAGTTCGTCCGGCATCGAGCTGATGCATAACGTGGTCGTCGTGATGGGCAACTCCGTCTCGTCATCCAGCGACCTCGTCATCGGTCACGCGGTGATGAAGGATGCGATCGACGCCGCTGCCGTCAGGGCCGCGCTCGGCAGCGTTGGGCTGCGTGCGGACGAGACGTCGAATCCGGCAATTGGCGAGCGCATCGTCAATATCTTCGCGAAAGCGGAGGCGGCGCCGGACGGCCTGGTCCGTGGGCTTCGCCACACCATGCTGAACGATACCGACATCAGTTCGACCCGCCACGCCCGCGCTTCCGTCGGAGGCCTCGTCAGCGGTCTTGCCGGGACAACCGCCGTCTACGTCTCCGGCGGAGCCGAGCATCAGGGCCCTGCCGGCGGCGGGCCGGTTGCCGTGATCGCGCGCGCCTGATGCCGCAGGAGCAACGCTTGGCCCAATAGAACGCTAAATTTTATTTGAGAAGCGAATATAATGCGCGGCAGCGGGTTTTATCTCTGGGTGTTGTCAGGAGAAACCCATGAGCCAATTGGCGATCCGGCTTTCCGCACTAGTGCCCACTTTCCGAAGTTCGTGCCACGCCTCAGCACGCACCTTTCACGAACTTCGGAAAGTCATGGGCACTAGCAAATCTACAATTCTAGTGCCGCTTCTCCATTTGAAGTTCCTGGAAGGAATTCGCCGCTTGCGGTGCAGGAACTTCAAATGGGCGGCACTAGCGATCTGCGCGACGGCGTTCTTCGCCGTTCCACTCCTCACGTCCGTTGAGGCCGCGGCCGGCACCCGGCATGCCCACGTGAAGAAACACGCAAGGCATTGGCATTACGCCAGTCCCGGGTTTGTTGGCCCGCAGCGGCCATATGTTGCGCCTTACGCCCAGTCGTCGGGCTGGGTCTGCCCGGGTATCGGCCGAAGCTTCGAGTGCAAGATATGGCCGCCTCCGATCGCGGACGATCCTGACCGGAGGCCGTCCAGGTACTAAGGCCAAAGGCGGATCTGAATAGAGACGCGAACGACGGGCGCGAGACTTCGGCCTCGCGCCCATGGCGTTGGCCTCGCCCCATGCGATACGGCTGTTCGCAAGCGCTTTCTCTGCATGGCGCATCAGCCCCGGCGCTCTGGACACACATCTCTAGTGCCGTCAAAACTCTCTCAAAATAATGAGGAGACGCAACCGATGACGATTATCGATTCCCAGGTCCACGCCTACGAGGCGAACACGCCGAAACGGCCCTGGCACAATGTGCCGAACTGGCCGCCCCACGTCACCGGCGATGAGATGGTGGCGGCGATGGACAAGGTCGGCGTCGACGGCGCGATCTTCATCTCCGCCTTTTCGATGTACAAATATGACGCGAGCTACGCGGTCGAGGTGGCGCGCGCCCATCCCAATCGGATGGCGATCGTCAAGCCGGTCGATCCGGACGATCCGGGCGTGGACGATGTCATCGGCGAATGGAAGAAAACGCCGGGCACGGTCGGCATCCGCATCATGCTGACGAAAGAGAACAAGCGCGACCCCAAGGATCCCGGCCTTGACCGCATCGCACGCTCGGCGCTGCGCCATGATTTTCCGGTCAACATACTGTGTTGGGACAATCTGGAGGCGGGCACCGCGCTGATCGACCGTCATCCCGACACGCGTTTCATCCTCGACCACCTCGGCATCTTGCAGCCGCGCGTGCCGGGCCCGCCGGCCGAGCCCTGGGCCGATCTGCCCAAGGTGCTCGATCTTGCCAAGCGCAAGAATGTGGTCATCAAGGTCTCAGGCGCCTGCACGCTTTCGAAAAAGCCTTATCCTTACTCCGACATCTGGGATCCGCTCGCCCGCGTGTTCGATGCCTGGGGTTTCGAGCGCTGCCTGTGGGGCACCGACTGGACGCGCGCCTTTGCCGTCGTCAATTACGAGCAGGGCGTCAAACCGTTCCTGGAGACGGATCGCTTAAGCGCCGGCGAACGCGCCATGCTGATGGGCGGCGCTTGCGCCAAGGCCTACGGCTGGTCGCCGAAGAAGAGCTAGCGTTTTACGGCGGACATTCCGCGCCGCTGTCGATCCAGGCTTGCACCAACCGCCCGACCGCTTCCTGGCTGCCGGGCGCGGGATCGCGCCCTTCGCCCGGATCCCAGCCATGCGCGACGAGGTCATCCTTGGCGATGTGTTCCTGCAACAAGGCAAGGTCGCGCCCGCCATTGAGGTTGACGTCCTTTAACTGCCGGCAGATTTCGCCGAGCGATTTGTTCTGCCAGGCCATCGATAGCGGTGCGACGGCCCAGCGCGGATTGCCGGGAATGCTTTTGTAACTGGCGGCTTCGTGAAGCGTCACGTTCTGGTCAGTGTGACAGCCGGCGCAATTGGTGGCGAGGTGTCCGGTCTCGCCACGCCATACCGGCGGCATATGTTCGTGCTGATCGACGCCCTGCAACGGATGATCGCCGGCCGGATGGCAGTTCATGCAACGCGGATGCGTGACGACTTTGCCGATTTCGCGGAAGATGGCTCGCGAGCGCTCGGTCCTGTCTTCGATGGACGCGAATTCCGACGGGTTCTTGAGCGTCTGATCGCCGGCCGGCGTGTCAGCGACAGCAAAGGCCGGCGATAGCAACAACGCAGCGACGGCAAATGTCGCTCGCACAATGAGCTTAGGCAGCCGAACTCGATGAATCGCCGTCATGCGGGCAGTAACCGCTGGGCATACGGTTAGTTCCGGGCGGTAGAGCTGCGGCTGCCGCTAACTCGGAGAACAGCGCGAAAGGACGCCGCCTAGTCCTCAAGCTTGTACATCTTTGTCCTGTCCAGTTTGTAGGACCACGGCAATCCGGCATTTTTCCATCCGTTGACGGCGCGCTGCCCGGCCTTTGGCCCGTCTTTCGCGAGATCGCCTTCAAATCCGTCGACGACCGAATAGACGTTCTTGAAGCCGGCCTCGGCGAGAAGATTGGCGGCTGCCGCGCTGCGGTCGCCGGACCGGCAGATCAACACGACGGTGTCGGCAAGCCCGAGACGTTTTGCGGCGAGCCGGCGACGAACCTCAGGGATGAAGTCGGGATTGGGCTCGAGCTTGAGTGTCGCCTTTGCGTTGTCCCACATCGGGAAATCCGGCTCCCTCATGTAGGGAACGTTGGCGTCCGCCTGCGCCGGCATGCCCACGAACGCGACCTCCGCCGGCGTTCGTATGTCGAGAAACAGTGTCTTTGCCGGGCTCTGGTCGACGAATTTCGCCGCTTCCACCGACGACAGATACATTCCGAGCTTGGTTCGCTTTATTTCCGGTACCGCGGCCGCATCGAACGCATGCGCCGCTCCCGAGGCCACCAACAGTACGATTAACCAACCAGCGAAGGCTCTCATTTTTTTCTTCTCCCATCCTCCTCTCGGTTCCGAGAGGCGTTTGCTTTTCCTGTCACCATTGCTTTCGAAAGTTCCTGCTTCGCGCGACCGGTTCACCGGGCGAAAAAGCCAACTGCGAGAACCTTGAATCGGCGAAGGATCAGCTGCGATCAGCACCATCGGTGGAAGATTTAGCTTCGACTGCGTCACAACTGTGACGTCGCATCGGTGCCGACGCCTGAGTTGAGAGGCGCTATCGAGGCAATTGCAGCGCAGCAGACAAAGCGCGCACATACAAAAGAGTGCACGACGAGTTGGCGATCGCGTGCCAGTTGTTGAGTTCCCACCAACGGAACAAATGGGCGTTCAGTTTTCGCCACACTCAAACCCAACAATCTTCAAAAAGAAGAATGGCCCAGCCGATTTTTGGACCGATTTGAGTCGCTGACTGTGCGGCCTCTAGTAGCGGGGTGCTCTGGATGGAAAAAATAGTTAACGATTTCCGAGATGCCCCGTCGTTGCGTCACAGTAGGCGGGAGAGCATCCATGGTCGACCACGCTCCGCGTTATCCGTCGTATGATCCGGACACCGAGCCGTACGAAGAAGAACTAACAAGCCGTCCGGCCGCGTCGTATCAGGTTGGGCCATCGTTGCGAGAGCGGTCCGTACCTCTGTTTCTTTCCGATCGCGACGGAGAGCCGGATCCGAGCGAATACCTGACTTCGCAGCGGAAGGTGAAACTGGGATCCTACTACACCTCACGAATTCTGGCCGGCGCGGTGGGCGGCGCAGTCCTGGCCGCTCTGGCCGCGCTGATCTCTTCGGACTCCGCACGCGAGTTCATCGCCAGCGCCAAGGCTTCAAGTACCGCGGCTCTTTCGGTGGCCTCCGTGGTGATGCAGTCGAATTCGGCGCAACCGAAGGCGCAAAATGCGCCAATACCCAATGTGCCAATAAAGGAAACCGTGCAGCTACCGCCGTCGGACAATCAGGCGCTTGGCCCGGCAAGCGTCGCGGTGGCGGCTGTGACGCCGACCCGCGATGACATCAAGTCGGCCTATCAGAGCGCCTTGCAGGGCAGCGCGCCGCAAGCCGCGCCCGCCCCGGAAGTTGCTGTACCTGCTGCACCTGCAGAGGTGATTCATCACCTTGAGGCGAGCGAGATCGCCTCATTGCTCAAGCGGGCGGATGCCTTGATTGCGAGCGGCGATGTCGCCGCGGCTCGCCTTGTATTGCGGCGTGCGGCCGAGGCCGGCGATGCACGTGCGGCAATGATGCTTGCCGGAACCTACGATCCGACGGTTCTCGAGAAACTCGGCGTCCACGGCGTCGTGCCGGACCTGGGGCTGGCACGAAGCTGGTACGAAAAAGCAAAACGGTTTGGAGCATCGGAAGCGTCATCGCAGCTCGATCGGCTCGCGAACCGGCAACGCTGAGCTGCGCCATCGCAGTCATTCGAACATTTCAAAGATCACAGCAAAAGATCACAGCAAAGGGAAAAGTTATGGGCGTCTTTACCGCAGCGGCTAGAAATCTCTTCCTGTCGTTCTTCGCGTTGCTGATCTCGGCAATGAGCTTGTCCTATCCCGCCCTGGCTCAAGGCCAGAAGCGGGTCGCGGCTCAAGCGCAAACGCCGGGGACCAGCTACGAGGAAAAGAAGCGTCAGGCCAACGATATCGCCGTGTCGGTCGTGGTCTCCGGCCTGTCGTGCACGTGCGCGAGGTTCACCGAGGACATGCGCAACGTCGTCAACGATCTGAGCCCGGACGGCATTCGCATTCTGCCGGTTCTCGGGGTCGGCGGACTTCAGAACGTGAACGACGTGCTGTTTCTCAAGAACATCGACATGGGCGTCGTCGACGAAGACAACCTTCGCCTCCTGAAGAAAAAGGATCCGGTTCTCTACGCCAATATCGAGCAGCGCATTCAGTACATCACGAAACTCTATAATTCCGAGTTTCAGGTTGTCGCGCGAAACGACATCAAGACCTACGACGATCTGCGCGGCAAGAAGGTCAACTTCAACCTGAAGGACAGCCAGACCGAAGTCACCGCCGACACCGTCTTCAACACGCTTGGCATCCCCGTCGTGCGTTCCTACTACGACAACGACGAAGCCATCAAACGGGTGATCGCGGGCGATATCTCGGCGATGATCATCCTGACCGGTGCGCCGCAAGCCGCGCTTGCCAAACTGAAGAAGGAAGATGGCGTGCATTTCCTCGCGCTCGATCAGGAAAGCCTGCCCAAGCACGATCTCAGCGGCCTGTTTGCGGAATACCTGCCCGCTGAGCTTACCCACGAACTCTACCCAAACCTCGTCCCCGAAGGCACCACGGTCCCAACGTTCGCCAACCGGGCGCTGCTTGTCGCCTACGCATGGCCGGAAAATTCCGAGAAGTACAAGAAGGTCGCCAAGTTCGTCGATGCGTTCTTCAGCAAGATCGATCAGTTCAACAATCCGTCGCGGCATCCGAAATGGCGCGAAGTCAATCTTTCCGCCGAAATGCCCGGCTGGGTGCGGTTCAAGGCTGCGTCCGACTGGCTCGCCGCTCACCGCAATCAGGCGGTGTCCGCCAATCCGGACAGCACGGCTGGCATGTCGGCTCCGGAGCTTCGGCTGGCATTCGACAAGTTCATGCAGACCTACGCGGCTGCAACCGGTGGCAAGGAGCTCTCCGCCAGGGAACGCGAAGCGCTTTTTGTCCGGTTCAAGGAGAGCCTCGCGGGTTCCAAGGCTCAGCAGGCATCTGCGCGCCAATAAGATTTACCCGAACGGCGTCGCGCGAGCGCGGCGCCTTTCACCCGAACTGGACCAATGGCCTCGCGTTAAGCCGCGAGGCCATTTTTGTCGACGCCGGATAGGCGGGGCACGCGACTCAGCCGGAATGATGGGTTCGATCGCAGCCGATCCGACAATCCTAAATTCCGTTTTGCCTGATGATTCGGAAAACTGTTGTCATTTGGCGACAGTATGGTCACTTCAGGCAGCAGTATCTGCCGCTTCCGCAGCACGACGTTTTCTTGACGAAATTATTTCGTCGCAAAAGCGACAAGTGCGCGCGATGACGCCGAACCCGGCGGCCAACAAATTTTTCGTGGGCGATTCCGGAATAAAACGCAGTGTGAAACAGTCGCGTCACAAAACGGCATAACAAGCCGAAGATATTGCGCGCCGTTACTTCTCATTGCGGTTCGTTGCTCAACTTGTTGCGTTCCCGCCCGAGCAATCCGCAAATCCTGGGATCGATGGATGATTGGTAAGCGTGTGGCGCTGAGCCTCCTGCTCCTGACACTCGTCGTCTGCGCGCGCACGGCAGAGGCGGGCGCGCTCGACGAAGCGGCGGAGCGTTATCGGTCCTATGCCGTTGAAGGAATCGGATCGGCGCTGGCTGGCGCGCGCGATTTGCGCGAGCGTGTCGCCGCGAAGGATCTGGCGGGTGCCAGGAAAGCGTGGCTGTCCGCGCGCGCCGGCTGGGAGCGTTCGGAAGTATTCACGGCGGGCTTCGTCCCGGAACTCGACGCACAGATCGACGCCTGGCCCAACGCCGACAGCGGGTTCCACGCCATTGAGGCCAAACTATTCGGCGCCGGTCGCACCGACGTCGAAGCCGACGCCGATGCGCTGGTCAAACATCTCGACGAGCTTCACACCAGGCTTCGCGATATGGCGCTGCCGCCGCAAGGCCTGCTCGATGGCACCGTGCGGCTCGCCTACGAGATCGGGGAGAGCAAGGCGGATGGCGGGGAATCCCGCATCAGCGGCACGTCGCTCGACGATATGCGCAACAACGTTGCCGGTGTCGAGTTCGCCTATCGCACGATCTTTGCCGACTCTCTCAACAGCGTCGATTCGAGCCTTGCGGATTCCATCGCGAGACGGATCGAACAACTCAAGACCATCGTGGCGGCGCGCGATCTGCCGCATGTCGATGTTCGGGCACTGCGGCGAACCAGCGAGGAGCTCGTGGTCTCGCTTCAGGCGGCCGCCGTCAAACTGGGCTTGCGCCGTCCCACGCTGGAGGCTCAATCGCGATGAGGCTCCGTTGGTCGATCGGCGCTGCCGCCGTCATCACGCTCCTGATCGCCGGTCTGCACGAACGCGTCCTCGCGTTCCCGATCGATGGTGACCAGACGACCCTGCCGGCAAAAACCGAACTGAACGAGGATGCGCTGAGCCGGCCGCGGGAAGTCTTTCACTCCGAGATCACCGGCTACAGGTCGGAGCTGATCAAGCTTGGCAATCTGGCGTTTTCGTCGCCGTCGATCTTAGGCCCCGTCGCGCAGCGGGCCGGCGTCAGTTGCGAGACCTGTCATGTCAACGGCGCGGGCAACGCCAAATTCTTCATGCCGAAGATGTCGACGCGGCCCGGAAATTTCGACACCACCGGCGCGCTGTTCAATCCGAAGGCGGACAACGGCGTGCTTGATCCCGTGCGCATTCCAAGCTTGCGCGGCGCGCGGTATCTGGCGCCCTATGGCGCGGACGGCCGCATGGCCTCGCTCCGCGACTTCGTTCACAACGTCATCGTCAATGAATTCGCCGGTGCCGAGCCGTCGCCGGCCATCCTCGATGCCATCGTCGCCTATATCCACGATATCGATTTCCTGCCGAACCCGAGCCTTGGTCCGGGCGGCCGGCTGGTCGGCAAGATCAGCGACTCCGAGCGCCGCGGGGAAGCGCTGTTTGCAAAGCCGTTCCCGCACGATTCCGCGATGAGTTGCGCCACCTGCCATATTCCGTCGGGCGCGTTCGTCGATCACCAGCAGCATGACGTGGGCTCTGGCGGTCTGTTCAAGACGCCGACGCTTCGCAACGCCGACTTCAACGCGCCGTATTTTCACGACGGCCGCTTCGACAGCTATGACCAAGTGGTGGCGCATTTCAATGGGGTGTTTGAGCTTGGGCTCTCGGCGCAGGACCAAAAGGATCTGGTCGCTTACCTCACGGCGGTGGGTGACGGGTTGATGCCCTATGAGCGCGATGGCGCCGGCGCTTCACTGAAAGAGATAAACGACTTCGCGAGCCTTTTGAGCACGGCAATCCCGGCCGGCGACAAGGAAACCGTTGCACTCGCGGTCGACACGATCGGGTCTGAGCTGCGCGAATTGACCGAGCGTTATCCCGACCGCAAGGACACCAGCGTCGTGGGCGGCGAGCAGGAACGCGCCAGCGCACGCGCCGCGCTCAAGGAAGTCGTGCTGCTGCTTCGGCGTATCGAGATGGCGGTCGGCGAAGGCCGCACGGCCGACGCGGCTGCCGACTATCGCAACTATCGGTCGCTGATGGCTGCCGCCGTTCCGTCGCTGCTCGCCAGCGCCGATCAATGGTCACTCTTCAATGTCTCGGTGCACGACCGGCATTACGGGGCTCTTCGTCAAGTGATGCAGTCGAAGCACATGCAGTAAAGCGTGCCAGCCGAAGTCTGATCGGAACACTTTTTCTTTTGGGGTAGTCGCCGAGAAATCCCGCGCGCACTGCTTGCGCGGAGCGATCTGAATCTCGCGTGGCCGTGCAGGCGGCGCGAGCGATACGCGTTGCGAATTTCATCAAAGGCCGACCGTCATGCAAAAGCAGCATCGAAAATATTTTGAATCGTTCTGATCTTTTCTCGGTGTTTCACAACGCTGATACGCCTGCGTCACGTTGATGCACTACGTAGCGCAGCGTTAACAAAACACTCTTTGGAGTCGATGATGACTTTCAAATTCAAAAAGCACTTACGAACCACCACCGCGCTGTGCATCGCCTCGACGATCGCAGTCGCCACGACGGCTTATGCCGCCAACTCCGGCGGCCTGAGCAACTGGGACAAGCGTCTTCACCTCAACCGCTTCCTCAAGCTGTTTGCCGAAGTCGAGGGCACCAAGAACACCAAGAACGACAAGGACAACGATCCCGCCAACAAGGTGAAGACGGCTTCTCCGATCAAGCACGTCATCGTCCTGATCGGCGAAAACCGCGGTCTCGACCATACGTTCGGCATCTACAAGCCGAAGGGCAAGGGCGAGACGATCTCCAACATCCTGTCCAAGGGAATCGTCAACGAGGACGGCACGCCTGGCCCGAATTTCGCGCAGGCGCAGCAGTTCTCGGTCGCGATGCAGCCGTCGTATTACATTGGCGCTCCGGCCAGTGCGAAATTCCCCTACAGCCCCTCGACCAACCTGATGCCGCAGCCGAACACCAACGGTGCGCCGTCGGCCCAGAGCGACACCGGCGGTCCCTTCAAGACCATTGCGGAAGCAAGCGTCGAGAAGGACATGGATCCGGCCGATCTCGATATTCTGACCACCGGCGCCACCGGCCTGCCGACCGGCGCTCTCGACACCCGTATTCCCGGTGCCGGCAGCCTGAACGGGCCATTCCCGCTGCAGGGTGTGGCGATCAACGACGACGACTACACCGGCGACACCACGCACCGCTTCTACCAGGATTGGCAGCAGAACGATTGCAGCGTCGCCAACGTGACCAAGGCCAACACTTCGGGCTGCTTGAACGACCTGTTCCCGTTCGTGATGGCGACCTATGCCAAGAACAACAGCCAGGGAAGCTCGATGGGCTTCTACAATGCCGAGCAGGGCGAAGCTCCGATCCTGAAGATGCTGGCTGACCGCTTCACCCTGGGCGACAACTTCCACCAGTCGTTCCATGGCGGCACCGGTGCCAACCACTTCATGCTCGGCACCGGCGATGCGGCGTTCTGGAGCGACGGCAACGGCAACCCGACGACACCGCCCTCGAACATTGCCAACCCGAATCCGAAGGCGGGCACCAACAACCAGTATACGGCCGACAGCAACTTCAGCGCTTGCGCCGACTTCACCCAGCCGGGTGTGGGGCCGATCGTCAGCTATCTGAACAATCTGCCCTATGCCGCAGAGCCGAACTGCCAGGCCAACCACTACTACATGCTCGACAACACCAACCCCGGCTATCTGCCGAACGGTGCACTGTCGGGTGGTAGCAACTTGCCGCCGTCGCCGGTTCGTACCATTGGCGATGCACTGATCGAGAAGAACATCACCTGGGCTTACTACGGTGGTGCGTTCAACGCCGCGGTGGCGCTCTCGAACGACGCGGTCAAGGCGGGCTCGACCAACTTTACGGCGTTTGCCGTGAGCGATCCGGCCAACGCGATCGGCGTTGCCTACTGCCAGATCTGCAACCCGTTCCAGTATTCGACCTCGATCATGGCCAATCCGGCCGTGCGTACCGCGCATATGAAGGACACGGCCGATCTGATCACGGCGATCCAGAGCAACACCCTGCCTTCGGTGTCGTTCGGCAAGCCGGACGGCCTGCTTGACGGTCATCCGTCGAGCTCCAAGGTCGACCTGTTCGAGGCCTACGTTCTCAACGTCCTCTCGGCGCTGGATGCCAATCCGGAGCTGAAGGCCGAGACCGCGGTCTTGATCACCTGGGACGAAGCCGGCGGATACTGGGATTCGGGCTTCATCCAGTCGATCGACTTCTTCGGCGACGGACCGCGTATTCCGATCCTGATCCTCTCGCCGTATTCGACGGGCGGCAAGGTCTACCACAACTACGGCGACCACGTTTCGCTCCTGAAGTTCATCGAGCGCAACTGGAACCTCAAGCCGCTCACGAACCGCAGCCGCGACAACCTGCCGAACCCGACGGTCAAGAAGGCCAATCCGTATGTGCCGACCAACAGCCCGGCGCTCGCGGACCTCTTTGACGCCTTCGATTTCGACAAGGCGGTCAACATCTCCTACACCGAGTGATCCCGAAGCGGATCACGACGTGAGGTGATGCGTCGTAACAATGGTGCCGATCGAACCCAAGTGGTTTGGTCGGCACCGCTCTATCCGGTTCGCCTGATGGGTCGGACAAAGATGACCAAGGATTTTATCCGGATGCGTTTTTGGAAAGCGATCCTGCTTGCATTGGCTTGCTCGATCCTCGGTGCCGCTGCCGCGAGCGCGCAGCAATTCTCCGCCGACATCGTCACGCGGAACGGCGACGTGTCGAAACCTGACGGACGGCTGAGCGTGCGCGACGGCAAGGTCAGGATCGAAACCGCTGAGCATCCTGACGGCTTTTTCCTGATCGATATGGCAAAACCGTCGGCTTACTTCGTGCGGCCTGCCGCGCGCGTTTTTATGGATGCGAAACAATCGAGCCGGCTGACGCGGCTGTTCGTTCCCGTCGATCCGGATGCGCCGTGCGGAGCGTGGCAGGCGATGGCCCGCGTGGCGGGCTTGGCCGCACCAGGCGAATGGCACTGCGAGCGGACGGGCGAAGAAACGATCGAGGGCCGCAGCACGGTTGCCTTCCGGGTCGTGTCCGGCGTGGGCGGGGGGTATCTCGGCTGGATCGATCGCGAGAGCGGGTTCCCGCTGCGGATCGCGACCGAGGACGGCAGCCTCATCACGCTGGAGAAAATCAGGGATGGGTCCTTGCCGGCGTCGTCTTTCGAGGTTCCGGCAAATGTCCGGAAATTCAGCCCCGAAGCGCTGATCGAGCGGATCAAGCAAAGCGATGTCTGGGTGGCCAAGCCCGACGAACCCAGATAACGCGCTGATTTCAGGCTCATTCAGGCGCGAACCGGGTTCGCGCGTGCGAAGGCAATTGGCCGGCCCGCCCTTGTATTTCCTTGCAAAAAGCGATAGATTGTGCTCGTTCGATTAGCCGCTGTGCCTTTTTGAATGCGCCCGCGGGCTATTTCCCAAAGACATCGACCAGTTGAATGGACTCGCGTGATGGTCACGCGGGATATGCTTTGGAGAAGAGAATGCCGACAGGTACTGTCAAGTGGTTCAACGGCCAGAAGGGTTTTGGCTTTATTCAACCCAACGACGGCGGAAACGATGTGTTCGTTCACATCAGCGCCGTTGAACGTGCAGGCCTTTCCGGCCTTGCCGAAGGCCAGAAGGTCAACTTTGAAGTCAAGGCCGACAAGATGCGCGGCAAAGTCAGCGCGGAAAATCTGTCACTGGCCTGAGCCGTTAGCGCCATTTCACGGATGTACTGAAATGGCCTTGGTGCCCGCTCGATCCTGCGATTGAGCGGGCTTTATTTGTTGTAGAATTGGACAAGATGCCCGGCAAGAAATCAGCCGAACCCTCGCCCGACAGTATCGCGCGCGCCAACCGGCAACGTTTGGCCGCGGAAGAAGGTGCGCGAGCGATCGCGGATGTGGAGCAAAAGGCCGTCGCGGTTCGCAAGAACATGGAGCGGCTTCGCGCCTTGAGGCAAGCGAGGGAAGCCGAAGAAGTGAAAACGGAAGCGGCGTTGCCGCCCGCAAAGACGCGGCGAAAGAAGGGACTTCCGAAATAGCGCGCAGGCCTGGAACTGGCCTTTTCCGACCTCCTCCATGGACGGATCGGAACTCTCTCCTACCGAAAAGGCCTTCAAATGCCCAAAAGTGTCCGGATCATGCCAGAGACAGAGACGGGTAGGGGGCAGGCGATCAGCTTTGTGCTCGCGATCGGCTCGGTTCGGCAGGTGTGTCGTCTCCAGACGACGTTTCCAACACAGAATCAGGCGTTCAGCTACTTCCACAAGCATCGGAACGCGTTCGAGCGTGTCGCTCGCGAAAGGCTCGCGCTCGGCGAGATTGATGACGGTGTAATTCAGCTTACAATGTTTTAGCGCCGATACGATCGGACGTTCTCGCGAGGCACGGCTGCCACGGTGAGACGTTCGCATACCGGCCGGTCGAACGGCGTTGCGGCAAACATCAGCGAGGTGTCCTATCGGGTAAAACGGCGATCCAACTCAGAACAAGCAGCAAGAGCTGGCGCAACGCCGCAGTAGCGAATGCGGAAAGCGCGTTCAGGTGCCAAAGAGCAGGACAGGTCATGAAATTGAACCAAGCCCAGATAAGCCGGACCCTATCCCAGTTCAAAGCACAAGTGCTTGCCGATGATCATCCGGCAGTCGAGCAGTTCTACGAACTGTTCGGGTCTCATACCTTCTTTCTCGACGCGAGAGGACTTCACGTGTTGGAGTTGCTGGAGGTTCCCGGAATGGAAGCTCGGGACGGAGAGATGATCAGGGTTGCCGACTGGAGCGATGCGGACTTCACGAAGCTGACCACCCATCAGCCGGAGCCGACCGGGGTCGTCATTCGCTTGAATGAAGTTCTGCATTGAGACGCTGACGGCTTCGCTTCGCCCTTCAATCTGATACGGCTGCAGTCTGATACGGCCGCGCCACGCGCAAGCGGTCAACGCGAAGCGCCGTGGCCCGGCAGTGTTTGGCGTCTGGATCAGACCGGTGCGAGCGCAATGACGCGCAACGGACTGCCCGAGCCGTCGGCGATCTTGAGCGGCGCGGCGATGACCACCGCGCCGGTTGGCGGCAACTGATCCAGATTGATCAGGCTGGTGATGCCGAATTTGCCGGCGCCATGCATCGTGCCGTGGTTGGGGAAGGGCGGATCGAAGGTGCCGGCCTGGCCAGCGTCCGTTCCGATGGTCTCGACGCCGACGCCGAGCACGTCGCGCTGGTGCGCCAGGAATTCCGAGCATGCTTTCGCGAACCCCGGCGAGTGCGGTCCGTCTTCGCGCACGTTGAGGAAATCCTCACGTTTGGTGCGGGCGCTCCAGCCGGTGCGCAGCAGTACCCAGGCGCCTGCGGGGATTTTTCCATGCGCCGTCTCCCAGGACTGCACACGTTCAGGCGTGAGCAGGAAGTCCGGATTGGCCTTCACATCCGCCGTTACGTCGATGACGCAAGCGGGGCCGACGAATTTCTGCGGCGAGATCGTATCGGTCGCATTTTCGGGCAGGTCCTTGCCCGTGATCCAGTGGATCGGCGCGTCGAAGTGCGTGCCGGTGTGCTCGCCGAGGTTCAGGACGTTCCAGTACCAGGCCGGCCCACGGGAATCGTAGCGCGAGATCTCGGTGAGCGTCAGCCCGGGCGAGGGCGCGAAGATCGGCGGCAGATCGATGACCGGCGTGTCGGGGCCCAGCCTCGTCGTGAGGTCCACCACGCGAATGCGATTTGCGTTCAGCTCTTCGACCAGTTGGGCCAGTACACTTGATTTTTGATCCGCCATGCTCGCCTCCCGTTACGCCAAAACGCTAGTTGCTTTCACTCGTGCTGCCGCAGCGCCTCCAGCGCACGCTTGAACTGGAAGCGATTTTCCAACAGCGGCAAATCCATGTGGAACGATTTGGGCCCGATCGCCTCGACCTTGGAGACGATCGTCGTCAGCTTTCCGCCTGCCAATGCGCCCGCGACCGCGCCTTTGAGCCGCTCTGGCGTATTGGCCTCCGCGACGTTCGGAATGGCGCAAGCCCGCGCCACGCCGGCGAGATCCGTCCCGGTCGCGGTCGCGGTCGGAAATCCGCCGACCGAAAGCAGGCTTTGATTGTCGAAGACGATATGCACGAGGTTGCCGGGCGAATAGCGCGCCATGGTGCTCAGCGTGCCCAGGTTCATCAGCAGCGAGCCGTCGCCGTCGATCACGATCACCTTGTGGCGCGGCATGGCGACCGCGATGCCCAGTCCCATCGAGGAAGCGAGCCCCATCGCGTGCTCGAGGTAGAAGAAGTTGTGGCGGTGGCCGAGGGTGTAGAGCTCCACGGCCACGGCGCCCATGATGGTGACGACGATGTGGTCTTTCACCTCGGGATAGATCGCCTGCAAGGCATCGACGCGCAGCATGGCTACTCCTCCCACATCAGTTCGCGGGTCAAGAGCACCGCGACCGGCGAGAGCGAGGCGTGGGCCAGCGTCTGCGCATCCTTGATGCGGCGTTGAGCGTCCTGCGGGTTCGAGAGGTGCCAGGTGGGAATGCCGAGCGTCTTGAGCAACGGCTCGGTCACCATGCCGCCCTGCGTCTGCCAGGGGTCGCGCTCGCCCATGTGGCCACGGTAGCTGATGAGCATCAAAAGCGGAATCTTGTAGAGCAGCGCCAGCGAGACGATCGGGTTGATGGCGGCGAGGAAGCCGTGGTTCTGCATCAATAGCGCGGAGCTGACGCCTGCCAGATGCGCGCCGGCGGAGATGCCGATCGCCTCTTCTTCCTTGGCGACGCGGATCAGCGTCACTTCAGGGTCGTCGTCGGCCATGCGGATCAGGTGCACCAGCCAGGTCTCCGGCAGTGCGGACATGATTTTGACGTCGCAGGCTTTGAGGGCCTCGTAGATCACCTGGGAGTTGGCGAGTGAAACTGGCATACGCCGCTCCCCTTCCTGCCGTCGCGCGCCTGTCGAGGCGTCCAGCCTAGCATAGGCGCTCGCGCCGCGGCAATGTGGCGCATGCTGTGATCGCGAGCGGGAATTTCCGCCAGCGGATCAGGGTCGAGGACGGCGATCTCCAGACATGGGGCGATTGTTTGACGGCCGTGTACATGAAAATGACGCGCCTGCGTCAGACTTCTTCTTGACGGGCGACATCGGCTTGGTAGCCTCATTGCATCGCGGTCAAAGTCGTGGTCCCTGGCCGACTGACCGGTGTCGCTTTCAATCTGATCTTAATATGGTGATCGACATGTGACTGTAAGAACAGGCATCTTGCGCGACCGTCACGTCGCGTGGGGCCAGCAGCAGGAAGGAGAGGGCATATGGCCTTTGCCATCAATATCAATGGGAGTCCGCGCAGCGTCGACGTCGATGGTGATACTCCGCTGCTTTGGGTGCTGCGGGATGTGCTCGGCATGACCGGCACCAAATTCGGATGCGGCATGGCGCTGTGCGGGGCCTGCACCGTGCATGTCGACGGCACCGCCACCCGCTCCTGCATCACGACCATCGACAGTATCGGCGACTCGAAGATCACGACGATCGAGGCGATCGGCGGGACACCGCCCGGCGCGAAGATCCAGCAGGCGTGGCTTGATCTCGAAGTACCGCAATGCGGTTATTGCCAGTCGGGGCAGATCATGTCGGCCTCGGCGCTGCTCGCAAGCAATCCGCATCCAACCGATGCCGATATCGACGGTGCCATGAGCGGCAATATCTGCCGCTGCGGGACCTATATGCGCATCCGCGAAGCGATCAAGCTCGCGGCGCAGAACAAGTAAAAGGGAGGTAAGTCATGATCGTCGACCGTATCGCCTCCCACGAACCCGAGCTCTCCCGGCGCAGTTTCCTCGTAACGGGTGCGGCCGCTGGCGGAGGTCTTGTGTTTGGCCTCGGCTTTTCGCTCGCCGGCAGCGAAGCCGCCGCAGGCGAAGCTTTCGCGCCAAACGCCTTTATCCGCATCGGAAGCGACGGCCAGGTCGTCCTCACCATGCCCTATGTCGAAATGGGCCAGGGCACCTACACTTCGATCCCGATGCTGATCGCAGAAGAGCTTGATGTCAGCCTGAAGCAGGTGCGGCTCGAGCATGCACCGCCGAACGAAAAGCTTTATGCCAATCCGATGCTAGGGGTGCAGGCGACCGGTAACTCGAACGCGATGCGTGGCGCGTGGAAGCCGTTGCGCGAGGCGGGAGCGGCCGCACGGATCATGCTGGTCGAAGCTGCCGCCAAACGCTGGGGCGTCGATGCAAAGACCTGCCGTGCGGAGGACGGCGCGGTCATCCACGGACCGACCGGGCGAAAACTGGGCTATGGCGAACTTGCCGCTGAAGCCGCCAAAATGCCGGCACCGGCAAATGTGGTGCTGAAAAAGCCGGAAGAATTCAAGCTGATCGGTACGCCGGCCAAGCGGTTTGATACACCCGCAAAGCTTGACGGCACCGCCCAATATGGCATCGACGCCCGCCCACCCGGCGTGAAGATCGCAGCGCTTGCACAATCGCCGGTCGTTGGCGGCCGCGTAAAGAGCATCGATGAAGCCTCGGCCAAGGCGATCAAAGGCGTGCGCCAGATCGTACGTCTCGACGATGCCGTTGCCGTCGTGGCCGATCATATGGGGGCGGCGAAGAAGGGGCTGGAGGCGCTCAAGATCGAATGGGACGATGGTCAGAACGCTGCGGTCGCGAGCCTGGACATCGCCCGCGAACTCGAACAGGCAACGCTTGGCGTCGGCGCGGTGGCGCAAAACATCGGCGACGCCGACAAGGCCCTGGCCGGCGCCGCCACCAAAGTTGAAGCGATCTACCAGCTTCCGTTCCTGGCCCATGCCACGATGGAGCCGATGAATTGCACGGCGCACTTTCGCAAGGACGAATGCGAGCTCTGGCTCGGCACCCAGGCGATCGCCCGCGTCCAGGCGTTTGCTGCGAAGGCCGCTGGCCTGCCGGTGGACAAGGTCATCGTCCACAATCACCTGATCGGTGGCGGCTTTGGCCGCCGGTTGGAGGCTGACGGTGCCGTTCGCGCCGTAGAAGTTGCCAGGCAGGTCGACGGCCCGGTCAAGGTGGTGTGGACACGCGAGGAAGACATCCAGCACGATCTGTATCGGCCGTACTGGTTCGACCGTATGTCGGCTGGGCTCGACGAGCAGGGCAGGCCGGTTGCCTGGCGCCATCGTTTCGCTGGCTCCTCGGTGATTGCGCGCTGGCTGCCGCCCGGCTTCAAGGACGGCCTCGATCCCGACTCGACGGAAGGTGCGATCGAACTCTTGTACGATCTGCCGAACTTCCACGTCGAATATACGCGCGCGGAGCCGAAGGGCATTGCGACAGGGTTCTGGCGCAGCGTCGGTCCCTCGCACAATGTCTTCGTGGTCGAAAGCTTCATCGACGAGATGGCCGCCGCCGCCAGGCAGGATCCGGTCGCCTATCGACGGGCTTTGCTCGGCAAATCGCCGCGCGCCAAAGCTGTGCTCGATCTCGCCGCGGAAAAGGCCGGCTGGGGTCAGCCTCTGCCCAAGGGAAGCGGCCGTGGTGTCTCGCTCCAGTTCGTGTTCGGCAGCTATCTCGCGCAGGTCGCGGAGGTCGAAGTTGCGAAGAATGGCACCGTCCGTGTCCGCCGCGTCACTTGCGCGATGGATTGCGGCACCGTTGTCAATCCCGACACCGTGACGGCGCAACTCATGAGCGGCATCACGTTTGGCGCGACCGCGGCGCTCTATGGCGAGATCACCCTGAAGAAGGGCCGCGTCGAGCAGGCCAATTTCGACACCTATCAGATGATCCGGATGGACGAGGCGCCGGTGATCGAAGTTCATGTGGTCAAGAGCGCGGAGCCGCCGGGTGGAATGGGCGAGACCGGGACCTCTGGCGCCGTTCCCGCCATCGCCAACGCGATCTTTGCAGCGACGGGAAAACGCCTGCGCAAGATGCCGGTCGATGCCAATGCGTTGAAGCTGCCGACGTAAGATAGGCAAACAGGGGACGGCGCGCGCCCTGTTGAGGCGCCGTTGCGCGGCAGCAATGTGGCTAGGCGGAGCGCTTCCGCACCGCGACCTGCTCTCCCTTGAGGATCACTTCGGCGTCGCCATGCCAGGCGAGGAAGGTGTCGACGGCGGGCGCGACGCGCTCCGCTTCCGGATTGTCCGGCATCCAGGTGTAATCGTCCATCAGCATCACGCCGCCCTCGCGCAGCAGGCGCCAGGCGCCGAGGCAATCGATCATCACGTCGTCGCGCCGGTGGCTGCCATCGACATAGATGAAATCGAACACCGCGTTCTCCTCGCGCAGGATACCGAGCGCCTTGATCGAGGTACCCTTGATCTTGCGCAGCCGTGCACCATAGGCGGCAAGGTTGCGGTCGAACCGCTCGGCAAATTGCTCGCGGAAGAGGTCGACGCAAGTGAGGTGCGCGCCCGCGAAGAACTCGAGCCAGAAGATCGCCGATCGCCCTTCCTGCGAGCCGATCTCGAGCATCCGGCTGGTCGTATCGCGCATGTCCTTGAGCAGCATGCCCCAGGCGATCGCGCGCGCGGCCACATAGTCGCGGCTGAAGTCCTTGCCGGCAAAGAAGTGTGCGTAGGGGTCGTTGGCCCGCGCCAGTTCGAGAACGCGCGCCTGAAGTTGCGTCAATCGGCTGGAGGGTGCGCTCATCAGAGCCCGGACCTTGGCACTGCTGCGGCGTCGCGCGCCTGTTGAGGAGTTCGGAAGCCTAGCACATGCCGTCGCCGGGCAGCAACGTGGCGAGTGCTGCCGGCATCATCTTTCGAAATTGTCCGGATGTCGCAACCCGACGTCTTCCTGAGTGCCGCCTGCCGTCAGCGGCTGCCCAGCACCAGACCGAACGCCTGCCAGCCTTTGCCGTCGAACTTGACGAGTTGCAACTGCTCGATCGGATAGTGATCGTCCGGGCTGGTATTGAGCTTGATACCCGGCAGAAGCAGCGGCAGTTCGAAATCCCTGATACTGTTCGCCTGCTTCATGAGATTTTCGCGCGAAAGATCATCGCCGCACTGCCGCAGCACTTGCACGAAGGTCGCTGCAATCGACACGCCGATCTGGTTTTGCGGGTCCTTTGCGTCGCCTTCCGGATAGTACTGCTTCATGAAAGCGAGATACCACTTCATGCCAGCGTCGTTCTCGAACTGAGGATCGGAGGGATCCTTCAGGTAGGCCGTGGAGACGATGCCGATCGAATGATCGAGGCCGGCGGGCGTCAGCACCGTTGCGATCGAATTGGCGTTCTGCACCAGGAAATGCGTCGGATGCCATTCAAGTTCAGCCGCCTTCTTGATGGTCTGCGCGGCGGCCTTGGCCGTTACAGCGCTGAACAGGACATTCGCTCCCGAGGCTTTGAGCGTGATGATTTCGGAATCGACCGTTGGCTCCGATACTTCGTAGGTGAGCTCCTTCACGATGAGCTTGTTGGCCGCTTCACCCAGGCCTGCCTTGAAGCCGGAAACAAAATCCCTGCCGTAATCGTCGTTCTGCGAGAAAATCGCGATCTTGGCGTCCTTGATCGTTTCCCGGATGTAGGTCCCGTAGATCATGCCTTCGGAGCGATAGGTCGGATACCATCCGATGGTCCACGGATAATTCGCGACATCGCCCCACTTGGAAGCGCCGCTGGCGAGGAAGATATGCGGCACGGCTTTGCTGTTGACGTATTTGACGATGGCCGAGTTCGTGGGCGTTCCCATCGTGCCGACAATGCCAAGCACCTCGTCGCTTTCGATCAGGCGCCGGTGCTGCTCCACGGTCTTCGGCGGCGAATACGCATCGTCGAGCGAGATCAACTTGATCTTGCGGCCATTCACGCCGCCCTGGTCGTTGACCATCTTGTAATAGGCGGTTTGCGCGCGGCCCTGCGTGCCATAGGCCGATAATGGACCGCTGTAGGGATTGGTCTGCCCGATCAGGATTTCGGCATTCGCCCCGGGCTTCTCCTCCGCCTGCACGGCGGCTGAAAGCAACATGCTCGTCGTCAGTCCGAGGATCAGCGCTCGCGTCAACATGATGGATGTCCTTGCTCGATGTGCCTTTCGGCGCCGGTGTCATGCCAGGGTGATAACCTGCTCGCGGGGAATGCCTCGCTCCTGCGCGATCTTCCGCTCGAGCGCGAGCCGCGCCTGGACGCGCGCGCCATCGGAGGCAATGTTGATCAGTGGCCGGTTTCCGACCTTGCGCAGCGTCGCATACTGGGCGACGAGGATGTCCTCGTCTTCCTTGAAGGCATGCTCGATTTCACCGAACAATTCTTCGGTCGCCTGCGGCTCGTTCTGGCGATGGCCGTTGGCAACCGACCACATGAACAGGCTTGTGTGCTCGGTTTCGGGCGTGATGCCGTAGAAGATGCGCAAGCCGAAGCCTCCGTCACGGGCATCGTTCTCGTAAGCGCCCTCGCCGACGTCGCGCGCGCCGGTAAATTGCAGGATGCAGGAAGGCGCGACATATTCGAATTCGCCCCAGCGATCGACGCGACCTTTGAATTTCACCGCCTTGGCATAAATCGCCGGCGGCTGGCAGTTCAGCATCCAGCGAATGAACTTCACGCCGTCATCGGTCGGCGTGATCTTCATCTCGGCGCGTTCGTAGGCGTCGACGTTGCTCGCGAGCGTCGACTTGTGAACGTAGGCGGCGTGGGTCTGGTCGAGGAGATTGTCGGACAGCAGGAGGTAGTTGCAGTCGATGCGTTCCGTCTTGGTCTTGTGCGGCCATCGCGCATGCCAGGGATAGCTCGGAATGGCGGCGGGATCGGCCAGGCTCGCGTCGCCCATCCAGATCCAGATCAGACCGTCGCGCTCGGCCACGGGGAAACTGCGGACCTTGGCGCTCTTCGGAATCAGCGGCTGGCCGGGTATTTCGACGCAGTTTCCGCCACGGTCGAAAACGATGCCGTGATATTCGCAGCGGATGTTGTTTCCGAACACCTGTCCGCAGGACAGCGGCATGCCTCGGTGGCAGCAGCGGTCTTCCAGCGCGGCAACCTGACCATCGGCCTGCCGATAGAATACCACGGGCTCTTCGAGCAGGGTCCGCGCCAGCGGCCTTTCGCCGACTTCCGTGCCCCAGGCCGCTACATACCAAGCGTTATAGAGAAACATTGCTATCCCCCCTTAACGACGCCGTTCCGAAAAATGGTAACATAAATTAGCTTCGTTACAATGCTAATTTTTAGAGCATTAAATGCCGGCGCTGAAAATTTGCCTGGGCTTTGGCGCGGAGGTCCGTGTGAAACGGCTTCAGTCAGCGGCGTTGCCGCGAGCCGACGCCTGTGTTTGATCTTGCTCTCTTTAAGAGAAGAGACAGCGTTGCTTCCCTGACCGAGCGTCGAAGAATGACCGGAAATCTGTTGCGCTCCGGAAAATTCCGTACCTAAGATGCGGCCGGGCAGGGCTCAATTTTTTCGCGAGGGTCACATGGTGAATCCGAGTGAAGCTGCATTTTCACCTGATGTTATTCAGTTGATGAGAGCCGTTCTGGAGACCGCGGCGGCGGCGCTCCCCGAGGCCAGGCGCACGTCCGCGACCAAAGCCGAGTTGGCTTGCGCGATCCTGGCGGAAGCCGGAAAGGGCGAAAGGGACCCGGAAGTGTTGAGGACGGTGGCGATCGGGAGTCTCGTCGACTGCTCGCACTATTCCCACGATATCTCGCCGAAACGCTGGGCGATCTGATCGCGTCGAGGTCCCTAGAAGCTTCCGGGATACAGGCCACCATCCATCAGCAGGTTCTGGCCGGTGATGTAGCCGGCGTGGCCACTGCACAGGAACGCACACGCCGCACCAAGTTCGTCCGGATCACCGACCCGTCCCGCAACCGGGTTTGATGTCA
>CAWBIR010000012.1:0-941314 GCA_963788885.1 uncultured Alphaproteobacteria bacterium
GCTAATGGCCGCCTGGTTTGTGGTGATCGAATAGAGATTACAGATGTGGACGGCCCCCCACTTGTCAGGATGTTAGCAGACTTTTGACCTGATCGCTTGCTATCAGATGTCCGGCCTGTTTGCGCGGACAAAGCCCGCTGGCCGAGATGGTGTTCGCTACGCACGCTCCAAGCACATCGGCGACATTGATGATGCCAGTGTAATCTACGGAAGCTCGCGCGTACCGACCGATCGGTCCTTCCATCTACTGCGTCCTGCAAGTTCGTGGGCTATCCGCCGAGCAACCTCGCTCGGGGCGCCGATTTCAGATCAGATAGGCATTGCGGCTACCGGCTGGTTGTACACTCCACCCGATATCATTAAGCGCCAAGCGATGCGGGCGAACTTGTTGGCCAAGGCCACCGCGACTAGCTTTGGCGGCTTTCGTTCCAGCAACGAGGCGAGCCAGGGTGTGGGCTTGTGACGACCCTTTCGGATATGCCTTAGCAGCGCGGTCGCGCCGACGATCAACGTCGATCGGAGCACTGAATCTCCGGCCTTTGTGATACCGCCGTGTCTTTGCCGGCCGCCGGTTGAATGATCCTTGGGCGTAAGTCCGAGCCAAGCTGCGAAGTCGCGACCTGATCTGAACGTCTCCGGCGGCGGCGCCTTCATGCTCAGCATGGACGACCCAATCGGGCCGACGCCGGGAATTGTCGCGATACGCCTGCTAACGTCATCCTCGCGATGCCACTTCATCAGCTTGGCTTCGATCTTCGCCAGGCGAGCTTGGACTGCGGCATACTCGTCAGCCTGGAGGCGGAAGAGATCCCGTGCCATCTCCGGCAGGTTATTGTCTTCGAGCACCCGTTTGATGAGTGCCGTGACGTTCTGCCGGCCGGCGGGGCCGACGATGCCAAACTCTGCTGCGTAGCTCCTGAAAGCATTTGAGAGCTGCGACTTCACGCTGACCAAGCGTTCCCGCACGGTCATCAACATGCAGGCCGCTTGCCGTTCCTTCGACTTCACCGGTACAAACCGCATACTCGGCCGGGTGACAGCCTCGCACAACGCCTCGGCGTCGGCCGCGTCGTTCTTGCCGCGCTTCACGTAAGCCTTCACATACTGAGGTGGGATCAGCTTTACCTCGTGACCGAAAGACTGCAGAAGGCGCGCCCAATGATGCGAACTGCCGCAGGACTCGATGGCGACGAGAACCGGCGGAAGCCGCTCGAAGTAGCGGATCATCTCGGCTCGCCGAAACTGGCGGCGGACAACCACCACCTCGTTCTCGTCAACACCGTGAAGCTGGAAAACCGATTTAGAAGTATCCATGCCGATACGAACGGGAATATTCATCAGACTTTCCTCTCATCTAGCTATGACGCCGAGAGCGCCATAGAACCGTGGGGATGAGAGGCCGTCCACACCAGCACGTCGTTTTCCCGATGTCGACTACCGCCACATTCCTCGCATGCGGGCACCGATGTCCAACTTGGGCCCTTGGCTGGCCGAGCGTGCCGCGACTCCGGCGGGAACAACGGGCCAGGCTGTGCGCTCGAACAGTCCGAGCAGTTTCTCGGGTATGAAGCGTGTCCTCGAGGCATAGAGGTGACGATCGCCTTGCGCATGCTGGCCGTGGACGAAAAAGCGTTGCGGCACGATCAGATGCAGGTCGTCCTTTGCGCGCGTCATGGCGACATAGAGTAGGCGCCGTTCTTCCTCGATTTCGGCGGAGGTTCCGACGCCGAGATCGGAGGGCATGCAGCCGTCGACGGCGTTGAGCAGATAGACCGATTTCCACTCCTGGCCCTTGGCGGAATGGATCGTGGACAGGATCAGGTAATCCTCGTCGAGCAGCGGCACGCCGGCCTGGTCGCTGGTTGCGTCGGGCGGATCCAGGGTGAGTTCGGTCAGGAAACGCTCGCGCGACGGATACCCCGAGGCGATCTGCTCGAGCTGAATCAAATCCGCCCGGCGTGTTTCTGCATCCTCATGAATGCGGTCGAGATGCGGTTCGTACCAAAGGCGCGCGCGCTCCAGATCCACGGGCCATTCCGAATATCGGAGATTGCCTATTGTCTCGACGAACCCCTTCCAGTCGTCGCCGCTTCGTGGCGGAATTGGCAGGCCGGCGAGCGCTTCGATCGGGTCGGCAGCCTCCGCCATATGATCGAGCACCCGCTGCGCGGTGGCCGATCCGATGCCGGGCAGCAGATGCAGAAGCCGGAACCCCGCGACGCGGTCTCGCGGATTCTCGACGAAGCGCAGCAGCGCCAGCATGTCCTTGATGTGTGCGGCGTCGAGAAACTTCAGCCCGCCGAACTTCACGAACGGAATATTCCGGCGCGTGAGCTCGATTTCGAGCGGACCGCTGTGACTGGATGTCCGAAACAGAACGGCCTGCTCTTTGAGGAGGGTGCCGGACTCCCGGTTCTCCAGGATGCGTTCGACGATGAAGCGCGCCTGGTCGGCCTCGTCGCGGACCGAGACGAGTTGCGGCTTCGTTGCGGACGCCCGTTCGGTCCAAAGATTTTTGGTGAAGCGTTCCTTGGCGAGGCCGATGACGCCGTTGGCAGCCGCGAGGATCGGCTGCGTCGAGCGATAGTTGCGATCGAGCGTGATGACGTTTGCCGTCGGCGAAAACTGATCCGGAAAGTCGAGAATGTTGCGCACGGTGGCGGCACGGAACGAGTAGATCGACTGCGCGTCATCGCCGACGACCGTCAGACCCCGGCCTCCGGGCTTGAGCGCCAGCAGGATCGAGGACTGCAGGCGGTTCGTGTCCTGATACTCGTCGACCAGGACATGGTCGAAGCGGCCACCGATGTCGTCGGCCAAGCCCGAGTCGCCGACCATTTGCGCCCAATAGAGCAGCAGATCGTCGTAATCGAGCACGTTCTGCTTCTGCTTCGCTTCGACGTAGGCTGCGAACAGTTCCTTGAGCTCCGCCGCCCATCCAGAGCACCATGGATACGACGCGCCGATGATCTGCTCGATTCCCATCTCGGCGTTGACGCAGCGCGAATAGATCGAGAGGCACGTGCCCTTCGTCGGGAAGCGGCTTTCCGTCTTCGAGAAGCCCTTCTCATGCCTGACCAGGTTCATGAGGTCCGCGGAATCTTCGCGGTCGTGAATCGTGAAGGCGGGATCGAGACCGATCTGCTCGGCGTACTCGCGCAGCAGGCGCGCGCCGATGCCGTGGTAGGTGCCCGCCCAGGTCAGCGCATCCGTCATGATCCCGGCGTTGTCGCCCAGGACCTTGCGCGCGATACGTTCGACCCGCTTGGTCATCTCGGACGCCGCGCGCCGCGAAAACGTCATCAGCAGAATCCGCGGGGGTCCGCGCCCTGGACGATCAGGTGGGCGACGCGATGGGCGAGGGTGTTGGTCTTGCCGGAACCCGCTCCGGCAATGACGAGCAGTGGTGCCGCGGCCAATCCTCCAGCGGCGCCATGCTCGACCGCACGCCGCTGTTCGGGATTGAGGGTTTCGAGGTAGGCGGTTGCTGGCTGCATCGTCGGTGTCCATTTCATGGTCGGGAAGGAACGACGGTCGATGATTCCTGCTGTGACCGCAACCTAGACCTCGGTCCGGGGGTGACGGGGTTGCGAGCCAAGCTGCAGCAAGGTCGCACACGGGCGCCGTCCGGCCTTGGCGCATTTGCGGCAGCGCAGACGGCTGGCGAGATCGTGCACGAAGGTGGTCGGCGGGTGCTTCATGGCGGCGAGGTCGACATCGCTCGGCGTCTTGCAGCGGGAGCATTGGATCTCCAGCCAGGGAAAACCGCCGTTGATCGCCTGGTCGATGGTCGGCGACGGATCGATCGGCTCGCCATCGGACCACATCCGCTCGTTCCATGACTCGCAAAGCAGCCTGTCGGCCTGCTGCAGCATCGTCTCGGCCTTGGCCCGCATCTCGGCCGACTGCGCGGCGAGGATGTTGGTCATCGCACGCGCCTTGCCGAGCTCCTTGTTCAGGGCCTTGCGGTCGCCGCCGGACAAGGGCGTGGAATGATGTTTCGGCGCCATCCGGACATCCAGGATTTCAGACAACGGACCGGCGCGCCGGCGACTACTCGAACGAGGGCCAGCAACCGTCCTCTTCGTGGCGACCGGTGCGCTGCTGACAGGTGTTGTCGAGCAGACGTTGACCTACGTCCTTCCAGACGGCCTTTTCCCCGTACAGTCGTGTGGCGTCGGCCTTCTGGATTTCGACGGTGCGGCCGCAGCGGCGGCAGGCGACCCGCAGCAGATGTCTTTGGATATCGGACAGCCGCTGCGTCCGGATCGAGGGACCGGGCATTCCGCGGTCAGCTTCAAGCTCATCCGACACCGCCCGCCAGTATTCCGGCGGCATCTCGTCGCCCGGACCCGGTGTGCGAGTTGGCGGCACGTTTCCGCGTGCGGCGGCCGTAACGGCCAGTTTCTCCATCTGTTTTCGGGTCGGCATACGCCAGCTCGCGGGTCGATCGGTCATGTCACGATTAGAACATAACATGAACAAATGTCGAGTCCGTTAAAAGGCGGAAACCCGAAAATACTTCTGATGGAGGGGGTGGAGGATGTCGGAACCATGGTCCGCCGTTCGTCTTGAGTTCGAGCCGCCCTCGTTTTTCGGAGTACCGCGTTCATGGCCCCTCGCGCCAACTGGAAAGGCTTCCTTCGCCTTTCGCTCGTCACCTGTCCCGTCGCGCTCTATCCGGCCACGTCGGAATCCGAGAAGGTCTCGTTCAACCAGCTCAACCGGAAGACCGGCCACCGCATCAAGTACGCCAAGGTCGACGCCGACACCGGCGAGGAGGTCGCCAACGAGGACATCGTCAAGGGCTACAAGGTCGACACTGACACCTTCATCGAGGTGACGAAGGAAGAGCTCGAGAACGTCGCGCTTGAATCGACCAGGACGATCGAGATCGACGAATTCGTCGACCGCAGCGAGATCGATCCCCGATATCTCATCCGCCCCTATTATCTGTGTCCGGACGGCAAGGTCGGCCATGACGCCTTCGCGGTCATTCGCGAAACCATCGGGGAAATGAACAAGGTCGCGATCGGACGCGTGGTGCTGACGAACCGCGAGCACATCATCGCGCTCGAGCCGCTCGACAAGGGCTTGATGGGGACGCTGCTGCGCTACCCCTATGAAGTGCGGGATCCAAAGGAGTATTTCGACGACATCCAGGACGTCAAAGTCACAAAGGACATGCTCGATCTCGCCAGGCACATCGTCGATCAGAAGGCCGGTCACTTCGAGCCGGACAAATTCGAAGACCAGTACGAAACCGCTCTCGTCGACCTCATCAATCAGAAGCGCGCCGGCAAACCGATCACGCCCAAGGAGCGACCCCGCGGAGAGAACGTCGTCGACCTGATGGAGGCGTTGAAGCGTAGCGTCGGAGGAGGACCCGCAGCCGAGACAAAGGCGCCGAAGAAGTCAGGCAAGAAGCCGCGCAAGGCAGCCGCCGGCCAGAAGGAAATGCTGATGCCGATCGCCGGCAAAAAGGCATCGAAGGAGGCTGCCGCGAAGAAGCCAGCGGCAGGTCAGCGGCGGAAGTCGGCCTAGCGTCCGCGATGGCTTCGCGGAAATCGCAAAGCGCCGGGCTCCTCCTGTTTCGAGGAGGTGCCGCCCATCTGGAGGTCCTGCTCGGTCACCCGGGAGGACCATTTTGGCAAAACAAGGATGACGGTGCCTGGAGCATCCCGAAGGGTCTGATTGGCGCCGACGAAGCGCCGCTGTCTGCCGCTCGGCGCGAATTCGCCGAAGAGACCGGATACGACCCGGACGGAGACTTCTGGCCGCTCGGCGAGGCGCGGCAGCCGGGCGGCAAGATCGTTCAAGCTTGGGCCGTCGAGGGCGACTGGGATCCCGCACTCATCAGCAGTAATACCTTCGAAATGGAATGGCCGCCGCGCTCTGGACGCCGTCGGATTTTTCCGGAGATCGACCGCGCCGCTTGGTTCGATATCGCCGACGCACGACGGAAGATCCTCAAGGGGCAAATGGTTTTCGTCGATCGATTGCTTGAGAGCGCCATGGCAGTTTGCCGCGACAACCGATAGTACCTGCCCGACAATGTTCGACTTAACCTTCCTCGGAACCTCGGCCAGCGTCCCTTCCGCCGAACGCAACCATCCGGGCCTCCTAGTGGAAGCCGGGGGCCACCGCATCATGGTCGACTGCGGAGAGGGTACGCAGCGCCAGTTGCTCCGGAGCGGCGCTGGCTTCAGAAGGCTCGACCGGCTCTTGCTGACGCACGGCCATTTCGACCACGTGTTCGGCATTCCGGGTCTGTTTTCGACGCTGCAGCTGCGGCAAAGCGCCGGTGTCATGACGATCCAGGGGAGCCCGGGGACGCTCGACGTCGTCGTCCGGATGCTCGCCGGACTCTGGGGCGAGGGACGGGCGCCAATCCCGTTGCAACTTGTTCCGTTGGCGGAGGGGCGGATCCTCGACGCCGGCGAGTTCACCGTCGACTGTTTCCGTGTGCAACATCGCGATACCGAAAGCTTCGCGTTTTCGTTCGAAAGTCAGGTGCGTCGGCATCTTCTGCCCGACCGCCTTTCGGCTCTCGGTGTGCCGGACGGCCCGGTGCGCAAGGATCTCGCGGAAGGAAAGCAGGTCGTTTTGGCAGACGGCAGGAGGATCGATTCCGAAGACGTCTTGGGACCGCCTGAAGGGCGCAAGAAGCTCGTCGTCGTGGGCGACACGGAAACGACCGACGGCCTGGCTGGGCACGTCCGGGACGCGGACCTCATGGTGATCGAAGCGACCTTTCTCGAACGCGACGCCGCCATGGCCCTCGACTACGGCCATCTCACCGCGGCGAAAGGCGCCGAGCTCGCTGCGACCGCGGGCGTGAAGCGACTCGTCCTCACGCACATCTCTGGACGCTACTCCGACGAGGAGATCCTAGCGGAGACGACAAAAATATTCCCGAACTCCCTAGTAGCGGCCGACCTCGACCGCCTGACGGTCTGAAGCGTCGCCGATGATATCCACGAAAGAACCTGTCGAATGCGGTCGATGAAGGAAAGCAGGCGGCGAAGCGGAGATGACATGGAACGTGCGTGGTTCTGGTTCGTTTTCCGCCCATGACGATCTCTCTTTCCCAATTGCTTGAGGAATTTTTCCAGATTGCCTGGGAATACCTCGAACGCACGGGCGAACTGGGCGACGGCGCTGCCGCAAGCCGGTTTCTCAGCGACATCATCGAGACCATGATCCGTCGGGGCCAGCGCAGCCGGCTGACGCTATCCAACCGGGCCATCAGCGCCTACCAACGTTTCCGCTCGTCCGGCGCCGCAGGATCAGAACGGGCGCGTTCTTCCGCCTGAGGCGTCTCATCATCGAACCTGGAAATCGGGGATCACGAAATGTCAGCAAACGACGGAGATCTGGTCGACCGGCTGGCGAAGAAGCATTCGGTCTCGCCCGCGGCGGTGCAGGTCGTGCTCGCGGCTCTCCGGAGCGGGGGCGGCAGGATGGCCCAGTTCAGCCACGCCGACTTCGGCGGGATGTCGCAATGGTCGCCGGGCATGTCGATGGTCGGCGACATGTTCAACACGCAACTCAAGGTCAAGCTGGACGCGCTCTGCAGCGACATCGCGGCCCATCTGGACACTGCGGAATCAGCCGGCGGGGTACGTCCTGAGGGAGACGAGGTCAGCTACCGTTCGCGCGAACCGATCGGACGACTGGTGGCCGGCCGGATTGGGGAGGCCGGCCGCGGTGGGTGCGCAGAACGATCTCCGATACGCGGTTTTTCCCGAAACCCGGCGGCTGGTGATCGACGATCGAGGTACCGTTTCGGTATACGACACCGGATCGCATCGGATTTTCGGCGTCGCGCAGGCCCAAAGCGCCGATCGAACGCTGACGTTCACCAGCCAAGACGGACTGGTGAGAATTGCGGACCTGCCGAAGGTCTCTGGCTGACCGAAGTGCCCGGCACTTCGACCGTGGCACCTTCGTCACCTTGAGATCTTCGAACGCGACGATCCTGCCGCCTTTGGCTGCGTCAGGTCCTTTTCCCATCCGAATACGGACCGGCCATCCAACAGCGGCGACACGGCGCGCTCGGTAGCGACCAAAGATTCGAACGAGGGTCCTTCAGCCGTGCGTTCGAGCCGGCGCGCCTGGTCGTCGAGACGCTTCAACGCCTGCATCTCCTCGTTGCGTGCAAGCTTTGCGTTCCGGACCGCCGACTTCATGACGCGGATGGTTTCGTCGTAGACCTTGATCGGGACCGGGTAGGGGTGCCGATCCTTGCCGCCGTGCGCCAGCGAGAACCGCGCCGGATCCCGGAAGCGGTAGGGCGCGCCGTGCACGACCTCGGCCACCATCGCCAATGACCGGACCGTGCGCGCGCCGACGCCTGGCGTCAGCAGCAGATCCGGAAAGTCGACAGGACCGCGCTCAGCGGCAGCGGCGAGCGTGCCATGCAGCCGTCGCGTGAAAACATCGCTCGATCGCACGTCGTGATGCGCCGGCATGATGAGATGCGGCAGCAGAGCTTGCGCCGGCGCCTCGCTCGTCAGCGCCGCCAGTTCGGACACGATGCGATCCGGACCCAAATCGTCCAGGAGGTCGAGTTGCTTGGCGCGGGAGTTCTCAGCCCGTCTGTCCGTCAAGTTGACGATCTCGCCCTGTACCGGTCCGTCGATCGCGCTGTGCGGCTCGTCGACGAAGCTCTTCAGGTTTTCGGAATGCCAGTGGTAGCGGCGCGCCTGCTTCTTGTCGCCGTTCATGCCCTGCTGCACGACCGTCCACTTGCCATCGTCGGTCACGAAGAACCCATGCAGGTAAAGGTCGAATCCATCCTGGACGGCGGCACTATCGACCTTTGCGACGAGACGGCTGGCGCGGGTCAGCTTGGCGCCGTCGAAGCCGAGCCGTTCGGCCAGCAGACGCAACTCGTCCGGCGTCTTCCTCGAATGCTGGCCACGGCCTCCGCACACATGGATGCCGAGCTCGTTCGAGAGTGGTCCCAAGCCGCGCTTGAGGGCGCCGATGACGCTGGTGGTGATGCCGGACGAATGCCAGTCCATGCCCATGACGGCGCCGAACGACTGGAACCAGAACGGATGCGACAGCCGCTGCAGGAATTCGTCGCGGCCGTAGTGGTGGACGATGGCCTGAGTGATGACGGCGCCGAGCGACGACATGCGGGTCGCCAGCCATGGGGGGACGCGTCCGCCGTGCAGAGGTAGATCGGCGCTTCCGGTTCGTCTTGCCATTCGCTGCTGCGACTCCAATCACGCTAGAAGATAGCAGAGGTTCGGGCGCGGCTCAGGATTTTGCGGCCATCGTCCGGAAGGTGATCGAGTAGCGCTGCGCCTCGACGGCAGGGATGCTGTGTTCCCAGACCTCCCGCGACGGTCCCGACATCATGTAGATCGAACGTGGCCGAGCCTCGAGCGTAAAACGCTCCCACTTGGTGTAGGCCGGCCTTCGAAACCGGAACTTGCACGCGGAGCCGAGTGACAGACCGAACACCCGGTCGAAGTGCGGCTTGTCTCGGTGCCAGCCGATGCCGACACCGACCTCGTACTCGGTGCAAAGGACCTGGCCAATTTGGGTGCCCGGGCCGCCAAAAGCTTCGACTTTATCGATGATCGAGCCCAACCAGTCGGGGATTGGATCGGCCTCCTCGAGTTGGCGCAGGGTATAGTCATATCGGAATCCAAACGAGGCCACGCGGCGTTTGCCTTCGTATTGGCCGAACTGGAACGGCTGCAGCGGCAAAGCCGCTATGTGTCCGATCAGAGTCTTCTCCGCTGTCGGCGAGACGAACTCCTCAGTATATCGCAGACCTTCAGGCCCCGACAATCTATCGGTAAAGAGGCTGAATTGCTCGGGCAAGCCGACCTTCCCTTCGAGGGCAACGTATGGACAGCATATGGGTGGTAGAGTGGTGTTAGGAAAGTTGGCACGCGCTTACCGGACCGACCATCGGCGGAATTCTTGCCGCGATCTCGTTCCGGATTGGCCGAAATCGAAGAATACCGAGGCGCACTGAGGGCCGCCGCCGATGACCTTCAGGATCGGGATCATCTCCGACACGCACGGGCTGCTCAGGCCGGAGGCGGAGCGTCGCCTGGCTGGCGTCGATCACATCATTCATGGCGGCGACATCGGACGTCCCGAAATTATAGACGCGTTGCGCCGCATCGCCCCGGTTACCGCGATCCGAGGAAACGTGGATATCGACGACTGGGCTGTTGCATACCCTGAAACCGAGGTCGTGCGACTTGCGGGAAAATCGATCTACGTTCTGCACGATCTGAAGACTCTGCAGATCGATCCGATCGCGCGCGGCATCGACGTCGTCGTGTCCGGTCATTCCCATGTGCCGAAGATCGAGACGGCCGACGGCGTGCTCTACCTGAATCCAGGAAGCGCGGGCCGGCGGCGCTTCGTGCTGCCGGTCACGCTTGCGACGATCGACGTGACGCCGGACAACCTGCGGCCGGAAATCCACGATCTCGGCGACGTCTGAACCCGTCGCGAGGATGCGTCGGCCTAAAGCGGTGGCAGGTCCAGATGGGGAGGCGCAGGAAGGACCGGCCGGATCCGGTCCCCAGGCGAGACCTCGCCTCCCTCCGTTACGATCGCCATGACGCCGGCCTTGAAGCGTGGCCCCGCCGGTCCGCCCTGCAGGCGATTCTTCAATCCGGACTTGAAGCAATCGATGAGGACGCAGGGCGTGCGGAGGCCGGTAAGTTCGAGCGTCGCCGAGGCGCCAAGCCGGAGCAACGTGCCCAGGGGGAGGCATTCGAGATCGAGCCCGACCGTCGCGATGTTCTCGCCGAGATCTCCGGGGCGCACTTCGACTCCGGAAGTCCGGAGCGCATCGAACAGTTCGCTCGGGATGAGGTGGACCTGCCGGAGGTTGGGCGCCTTTGGATTGCGTCGCGCTAGGTATCGGTGCCGCACGCATGGTCCGTAATGCGCATCGCCTTCGATGCCATGGCCGCTCGTCAGTGTGATCGATAGTCGAGAGATCTTGCTGAAGCGATGTCGGCCGTCGATGGAGACGGCGACAACCGCGCCATTCGGGACGGAATCCTGATCGGGAATTGGGATTTCTGGCTCAGGCACGTTGCCGAATGGCCAATTCAATCGGGCGGAAAAGCTGAAGTAGCGGCGGCCCTGACCAAGGCCGCGGAGATGACGCGCCGCAGTCCCTAAGGTTCCACCGTGCTCTCCGCTTGCACATCGCGCAGAGACATCCATATACCATCCATACAGATGGTAATTGGATGGAGATAAGATGCCCTCGCATGTCCAGGACCTGAGGCCGAAGCCTCCGGAAACCGAGAAGATCACCATCAACCTTGGCTATGTCGACCTGGGCCATGTGGATCTGATGGTGAAGGACGGATTCTATTCGAACCGCACGGATTTCATCCGGACGGCGATCCGCAATCAGCTCGAGCGGCACGCCGACGTGGTCAAGCAGTCTACCGCCCGTAAAGGCCTGGATCTCGGTCTGCGGAATTACACGCGCGCGGATCTCGAAGCGGCGCGGCAAGCCGGCGAGATGCTGCATATCAACGTGCTCGGTCTTGCCACCATCGCGCAGGACGTCTCTCCCGATCTCGCCCGCGCCACCATCGCTTCGGTTTCCGTGCTCGGAGCCCTGCATGCCACCCCTGCGGTCAAGGCCGCTCTTTCCGACAGAACAAGGTGAACACGATGTTGAATCAGGACACGCTCCGCGAGGCCACACGGTTGACACGAGCAGGGCAACTGACCGAAGCCACGGCGCTGCTGCAGCGCATGTTGCGAGGCGAGCGCCCGCTCGCGGAGGCAGCGGCCGCCCAAGTCGTGTCATCCGTCTTCCGGGCCGCACCCCGTCCACGATCGACCTCAAGGCCAATGGCGTCGGCAACGCCGACCGCGCAGCACCGGCGGAGACGCCGGCCGCCACGGCACGACGGCACCGGCCGTTGTTCGATCGAGCGAAGGACGGCACCTGGCTTGGCCTGCGGGGCGCCAAGCGCGCGCCCGCTTCGATGACCGACATCGTGCCGGAAGGAGCGAAGTTCATCGACGGCACCTACAGCAATAAGGCCGGAAGCCGGACCTACAAGCTCTTCGTCCCCAGCAGCTACCACCAAGGTCAGCCGCTGCCGCTCGTGGTGATGCTCCACGGCTGCACCCAGTCGCCGGACGATTTCGCAGCCGGCACCAGAATGAACTTCATCGCGGAAGAACAGAACTGCCTGGTGGTCTATCCGGCGCAGCCTAGCGGCGCCAATCCGTCCAAATGCTGGAACTGGTTTCGCGCGGCGGACCAACGCCGTGACGAAGGCGAGCCTTCGCTGATCGCGGGCATCACCCGCCGTGTCATGCAGGACTATTCGGTCGATCCGAAGCGCGTCTTCGTTGCCGGCCTCTCGGCCGGGGGCGCCGCTGCGGCCGTCATGGGTGCCACCTACAGTGATCTATACGCGGCGGTCGGGATCCATTCCGGCCTCGCCTACGGAGCCGCCACCGATATGCCCTCGGCGTTCGCCGCCATGCGACAAGGAGGCAAAGGCGGTCGTCAAACTGTGGCGGGCGGCCCGATGATCCCGACCATTATTTTTCACGGCGACCGCGACACCACCGTGCATCCCGACAACGGCGCCCACGTTGTCGAACATGCCATCGGAGCGACAAAGACGCGAAAGAAGGTGCATCGCGGCCAAATTCCAGGAGGGCATGGGTATACCCGCACGACTCACACCGACGGCGACCGCGAGGTCCTGGAGCACTGGAATGTCCACGGCGCCGGCCATGCCTGGTCCGGAGGCAGCCCGGCCGGATCCTATACGGACGGAGAGGGGCCGGATGCAACCAAGGAAATGCTGCGCTTCTTTCTCGATCATCCGCAAGAACTGCGGGCACACTAGAGTCTGTTCTTCGGTGCCCGGCTTCTGCAGTCCCAATTTCCTCCGTCTGCTGGCTCCGCGCGCGAGCGGGTCGGCCAGGTCCGATTCATGGATTGCTGATAGTGCTCGAGGCGGTTGGGCGAGGTGTTGGCGAACGAGGGTGCGACGAGGTCGGAACAGAGTGCGTCCTGATTGGTTGGCCTGCCGATCCTTCACGATCGGAGAACGCACATGAGATGGGTTTTGGCGGCGGCTTTCGCAGTCGCGGTTTCGTTCGCTCTCGCGCCCGCTGCGGACGCAAAGGGCTGCATCAAGGGGGCCATCGTCGGCGGTGTCGCCGGCCACATGGCTGGACACGGCAAACTTGGTGCTGCGGCCGGGTGCGTCGTCGGCCATCACGAAGCGAACAAGGCCGACCCGAACAAGGCAAACGCCCAGGCTCCCTCGGATCGGAAGTGATCCGGATGGGAAGCGGCGGCCACCGGCGTCGGCGTGTACCGCCGACCAATCGGACCGCTGTCAGGATTGTCGGAATAGCGGACCTGCCGGCATGAGGCTCTTTCCCCCGAGGTGCATTTTCGTCGGCCTCGTCTTGGCGTCCGTGACAGGCTCCGCGTTCGGTGCCGAAATGAACGCGGCAGCGATCAACTCCGCCGAGCCCTCGAAAAAGACGCTGTCGGACACCAAGCCGACCCCGGCAGGCATCAGGCTGCAGGTCCTGCTTGACCGGGCGCACTTCTCGCCGGGCGAGATCGACGGCAAATTCGGAGAGAATGCGAAGAAGGCATTGCGGGCCTACGAAAAGGCGCAGCAGTTGGCGAGTTCCGACGAGGTCGGCACCGACGTTTGGGGAAAGCTTGCGTCGGACGACCGTCCGGTGATTACGAGCTACGTCATCTCCGACAAAGACGTCGCAGGGCCGTTCCTTCGCAAGCTCCCGGCCAAGATGGAAGCTATGAAGGACATTCCGAAGCTGGCCTACACCAGCGCGCGCGAGGGCTTGGCCGAAAAGTTTCACATGAGCGAGGATCTGCTGTCTGCCTTGAACCCAGGAAGGCACTTCGATCGCGCCGGGGAAACCATCGCTGTGATCGATACCGGTGCCGATCAAAGTCCCGAGAAGGCTGCAAAGGTGGAGGTCGACAAGAACCGGCAGACCGTGCAGCTCTTCGATAAGTCGAACGCGCTGATCGGATTTTATCCCGCCACGGTCGGCAGCGAGGAGAAGCCGTCGCCCTCAGGCACCTTGAAAGTAACGGAGATCGACCCCAATCCGACCTATCGCTACAATCCCGACTACCACTTCAAGGGCGTCCATTCACGGAAGCCTTTCACCATCAAGCCGGGACCGAACAATCCTGTCGGCACGATGTGGATCAATCTTTCCGCCGACGGCTACGGAATCCATGGCACCCCGTTTCCCGGACGGGTGTCCAAATCGGAATCGCATGGCTGCGTCCGTCTGACGAACTGGGACGCCGAACGCGTCGCCGAACGGGTATCCAAGGGGACGCCCGTGACGTTCGTCGACGACACCAAGCAAGATCCTCTCTAGGTACCCAAAGTAGGGCACTCCGGGCAGGTATCGCCGATCGAGTCCAACACTTCCAGCACCTCGGCCCCCGCCGCCTCGGGAGAGACGCCCGGCGGCGGATCGTGGCGGGCGGTTTCGACGGCTCGCTCGCGCGCATGGGGAGGCGGAACGGTCCCGCATCCAGCCGTGCTCCTCACACTCGCGGATCGCGCCCGCATCGAGCAGCGTCGAGATCGCCCAGCCGCGCAACATCCGGATCGCGGGTCGCCTCTCTGTCGTCATCAGCATAAAATCTCTCCAGCCGGGACGAATCCCTAAGTCCGTCACTCGTTCCCGGCGGTTAGCACGGGGCAGGGATTCGAGATCGTCGTAGCCGCGCTTTTCCACCTGTTCCGCCGCGCTGTGCCAACGCCCAATCATGACGGGCCCCTGCGCGCCAGACGGAATTCCGGTCGTTACGCCTCCCTTCGCGCCGAAAAGGCGGAGAAATTTACGCTTATCCCTCGAAGTTCGGTATCTTGGTGACGACGAGTTTCGTCGACGGCCAGGCGTACAGAGAGATCAAGGAAGATCAGCATCCGATCGTCGTCGTGTCTGCGATCGACATCGTGAGCGTGCTGAAATCCCACGGTCACGGAGACGCTGACGCCGTACGGAGATGGCTCGTTGCCGAGTTCGACGACCGAAGATTGGAAAGTTGACGGATATACGCTGAGGGCGGGCATCCCCATGATTCCGCCGATTGGTCGCTAAGGGAAGCCGCTATGGCTTGTGCGTCCGAGGCAATACTAGCGCAATCAATCAGGATGGATATCGCTGAGCGCGTGGGCCACGCCGTCTGAACGAGGCCGCCCAGGCCACCGGGGCAGGCTGCGGCTCAAGCCTGGCGGTCGGCGCGGAGCGAACCATTTTGCTGCATGCGCGTATTCTTGCGATGAGCGAGAAGCCAACATTCCATTCGAAAATGATCAAGGACGGTCGTTGGACCGTTGCCGTGCGTACTGGATACGGGCCTGTCTCGCATGTCGGGAATTTTGCGACCGAGGAAGAAGCCAACCGTTGGATTGCTGCCGAGGCGAAAAACTGGCCCCACCCAGCGGACAAGCCAAAAGTGACCCCCGAACGTCGCTAGGTACTCCAATGAGGCGGCGGCCGAGCTCTTGATGATCGCGCGAAGGTCTGCCGCGTACTATACGTCGCGCTTCCTCTAGTCGCGATGGCTCCGATGGCGGCCCATCCTTATTCGGGAGCGGTTCTTTTGATAGGTCCATGCCGCAGCGCGGGATACTCAGGAAGGACGCCGGTCGGCGGGTTTGCCGAAGTAGCGGTTGATCACGCGAAAAGCGCCGCGATCGCGCCACCTCAAAGGGGCAGACCTGTCCTTTCGGCGAGCTTCAGCACTTGATGAAGACGATGATTTAAGTGTTTGTTGTATAATGCTGCCCGGCCGCAGACTTGCGGCCGGGCAGCCGTGCGCCGCGCCTTTCACCTACCCCAGGGCATAAGTGCTTGGCTGCTCCCGATAACAATTTCCGTTGAGTTGACCAATAGGAAGCTGGTCAGCGATAGGCTGGTTACCAAGCACGGTTTCCGATCACCCGGATACAAATTCCGGCATAAAGCGCCGGTGTCTCACACTGTAGGCACTTTCGCCGGGAGATGCCCCACATAGCCCAAAGGGCCGCTTCTCCCGGCCTTTAGGAAATCAATTGCGTGCGCTTTCGAATTGCCACAGCATCAGCGCGGGCATGCCAGCGAAGCGGATGGCAGAATGCGATTGAAAAGGGCTACGTTATCTGCCGTCGGCTTCTTGTTTGCCAGTTTTTGGCTGCATGGGGTCGCTCGATCTCAAAGTTCGGTGGCCCCGCCGCTTTCGCTTGCCCCTCCGTCATCGGTGACCGACGAAGGTTCGCCACCAGCGGCTACGTGTCGATGGAGCGGTCTCCATTGTAGTAACCCTGCGAGCCCTGGCGATTTATCGCCACGGCCGACGGCCAAAGGTTCGCTGCCTGCGCCTCCAATGGCGCCCGAAGTCCCGTTGTATCCGCCGCCCGTCATCTTTGCCCAGCCATCCGCGACTGCCAAAGGTTCGCCGCCACCGACCACCAAAGACGTTTCTCCGACAACGGCGACAGACCACGTTCCCGCGCGAACAGCGACCTCCAAAGGTTCCGTACGGGCAGCCGCCAAGAACTCGCCATCGCCTGTCAATGACAAAGACACGCCGGCGCCGGTGATTGAAAACATTTTACCCACGCCGCGCATCGGCAAGCTGTCTCCGTCACAGGAGGCCGGTCCCGATGGCTTTACCGTCGGTCTCGACGACGGCGAGGAGACAGGCCAGCCGCTGCCGATTAGGCCGAGCCCAAAGCAGTCCAAGGTCAGGCAAAAGCCAGATATCGCCAAGCGACCAACGGCGACACACTCGCTCGGCGATCAAGCAGAATTTGAGAAACTGAAGCCAAACCTCACGATCTGCCGAGGCTGCTAAGATAGGGTGCTGCCGCACCCCTCCTACGGATGAGCCTGCGAGTCGTCCGAGCAATTTGCCGGGGTGTGCCGCCTGCACGGATGCAGCCCTGTACAGCGAGGGCTCTACATAGCTTCCGGCCCATATACCCTGCCCAGCTCGCTCGGCCTCGCTTTGATCGGCACCGTACTTAACGAAGCGGTCAAGGCTGCGGTCAAGTTCAACGATGTGTTTGGGCACTGTTCGTCGCGGGGGACCCAGGAATGCGCGGCGGTGGCGGCAGTCCCCACCGCATCATCGCCAGTTCGGTGCCGTTGTCGGTGTTGCGGATCACGGGCGCCGGGTAATCAGGGAAGACGCCGGGCAGCGATGCTGCATCGATGGATGACCTTTTGTGGGGAAATGGATGACCTTTTGTGGGGAAAATCCTCCTGGCAGGCGGTGGGATTGGCATGGCATAGCGGCAATATTGTCGGGGCATGGATTGGCGCGCGCCTGGCGAGCGGTGAGTTTAGGAGGCCGGGACGGCCCGAGAATTTTCAAAAGTTCGATCGCGATCAGGGTCGCGACACGCTTGGTAGACGAGTTCGGTTGAGATTTAAGACGGTGCCACCTTTGCATCTTGCCTCCTCACTGGAACGGCATGGCTCGACGAACGTATCCTCGCACCTGCTCTTTATAGCCGCCGCGCGTAAAATCGCGCGCGGGTGGCCTGGGACTGCTGCTGACCCAGATCATCGACGCGCTGCAAGTGGTGGAGGCCCGCTTCTAAGCGAACCAGAGGTGGTCTCCTCATGCTCTACGAATCTCGAGGCAGCGAAGTGTCAATAGGATTTGGCAGGCTTGACGCCAAAGCGTGGCTTCGTATCGGCTCAACCGGTCGAGCGGAAAGGTCGGGAGGTTTGAGAGCCGGACATACGATTGCGTTAGATCATCTGACAGAGTGGGTGAGCTAGAGTTTGAAGAGTGCAAGCTCTCGAAATTCGCAGATGTAACGTCGTCCTCTGCGACCGTAAACCAACTCATATTACCGGTTGAGGTTTTCTGGTAGATTCGCTGTCGCCGAAACGCACGCAGATGCTTTGCCTGGATCTTAAACAGGCCGCTTTCGATCACGGTAACTCGGCGCAGCCGCCATAGCAGACTGGCCAATCGAAGAACAAGCTCTCGTTCGACCGCCGTGCGAGCGTCGTAGTCGGACGCCACAGCTAATTCAAAAGCCGCATAGTCGTCGGCGTCCTCGAGCGCGTCGATTATGGTTTCGGCGGTAAGCCCGTGGCGGACCGCATTTCGCCGCGACTTTTTCTTGCCCTCTTCGGTCGTGGGTCCAGTGCTGAGCCGCGCATTTCGTCGGTTGGCCTCGATTTGCCGCCAGGATGTCACTCCGCCTCCGGCCGAATTGGCTTCGTTTCGCTATTTTTCGACGGTCGGGAACCAAGACCAAAATGCGATCCGTTGCTTTTGCCAGGACGTCGATCTTCCGAGATTGTTTCGATAGCTGGAGCGATCTTACGTGTTTTAAGCCAAAGGTTTGCGGCAATGGCCAGGGGCTCGATCCCTTGGGTGGCCCACCAAGCACGTTCGTCGCCCCGCCGGTGCAACTCGCGATGGTGTAATCTGCAGATAGGGATGGTGAACTTATCGCTGACTTTTCGGCCCATCGCGCGCGGCTCTGCAAACTTGATATGGTGTGCATCTGATGGGGTTCTGCCACAAACGAGGCAGCCTTGAGATGCAACAAACCTCAAGTGGTTTCGATCGCGTTCGCGGACTGGTTTACTGATGACGGTTACCTGCTGTTCGCCCAAACCAATGTGCTGCGATTGGCCGTCACGGTTGTTTTCATCGCGGTTTACCGCGGATTCCTCAACGTTCTCGAGTTGGCTCAATTTTGTGGAGAATGCTTCCTCAACTACCTGGGCATCACTCGCTGAGAGCCGGTTCTTCAGGGGAAGGATTCGGTGTGCCCACTTCGCGAGAGCACCAGCGTCATTTTGCTGTGCAAGCTCAGAGACCAGCTGACCGCGCAGACTATCGGACTCCTGGGGCGACAATGTTACCGGTCGAGGCTGTTTAGAATGGAGCGGCCGTTGCGCCGGATCTAAGCCGCGTCCCACGGCGCCCTGCATCGCACTGATGTGGTGGTCAGTCTTCAAAGGATCATGTTGCGAAAGGGAAGCATTCCCGGATGGAAGATCAGGTGCATCGAGGTCATCCTCGCCTGCGATCCCGACAAGGGTGAACAGCGCATAGCGGCGCGCATAGGTGAGGGCGGCGCCCAAACGATGCGGTGAAGCGGTTTCGGTAATCGGCGAGACCGGCCAGTCCGACGATACCCATTCGCCCGACGCATGCACGAGCGTGGTCGTCAGCTTGATGAGACCGCTGTCGCGGTCGATCATGGTGGTTTGAATGGTCGCGATTTCGTGTTGCCCTAAGCATTTGCGGACCAGATCGAGCCCAGAAGACAACGACGCGTAACGAAACGTCCGGCTTCCCTCCCGTGGAAACGGCGAGACTATCGTCGCGGTGAGGGATTTTTCCGGATTCGCGATCGCAGCTTGGGCTTTGGCGAGCGCCGCCGCCAAGGCACCCACATTAGCGCTGCACTGTTGCACGTTCAGCCTCCTCGGCTAGTAGTTCAAAGCTGAGCGCGCCGGATTTCGAACGCTTTGCTCGCACCCCGTGGCCTGACGCCTCCTTGGCATCCTCAGGTACAAGCGCCTTCAGCTCGGTCTTGGCCCGATCATGGTCGAGCGCGGCGGGCCTGGTCAGCCGATAGAGGCTTGCGAACTCCGCCCACGCGTTGGAGGCGCTCATATCGACGGTTCTAATTGCTTCCACCCGTGGCCTCGGTGGCTCGATACCGAAGAGGTGAGGAGGCTCGCCGGTCTCGACACAGCGCCAGAACTTCCTTTCTGCGGTCAGGATCAGGTGCTGATAAAGCGGGTCAGCTGGAATGGTCATCTCCACCCATTTGCCGCCGCCGGTGATGATGGAAAGCACGGCGCTTCGGGAGGCGGTAACCCACATGTTATGCTGCAGCTGCGCCATGTGCTTTTCGGCGGCGGCTTCTTCCGAGAACGTCCATGGCAGCATGAATTTGGCTTCGAACACGGCGCCGCCGGGATCGACCAGGCCATCGAGGGTCGCGGCCATCCACTTGTGGACGGGATGCTGCATCCGGCGCTGAATGTGCTTGATCGTATGGCCGGTGTTGCGCTCGTACCAGCGCCGGTTGAGGTCCTCGGTCACGGTCCCCAGTTGGACGATCAGGTTGCCGGAAAGATCCTCGGGCTCGACCTCACCACGCTTCTCCTGCCAGAGGCGGTGGAGGGCGACCTCATCGTCGCCCATAATGATCCGGGCATCCGACCCCCCGATGAAGGAGCGGCGATCCCGGGAATTGGCTATTCCATGATTTGCTAAAGCCATCTTAGGACCCTTAAACATGATCAACAATAAATGTTGATACTCCACCCGGTAAGACCATGTCAACAAAAATTGTTGATTTCTTGACCCCTGCCCAATCGCGAGCCGCTCGGGCTTTATTGGAGATGAATCAGGCGACCCTTGCCCAAAATGCCGAACTTGGGCTTTCCACAGTCGTCGACTTTGAGAGGGAACGGCGGCTGGTTTCAGAGGACGCCGTGCTCGCGATGAAAGGTGCCCTCGAACGGGCAGGAGTTATATTTATCGAGGGCGATGGAGCCGGCGAGGGCGTACGTCTTCGAAGGCCAAGCCGAAATCGCAGCATGAAGCGCCAATAGCTTCGTTGCGGCCTAGCGATTTCCAAGCGATGTTGGATGCTACGTTCATCGCAACGTGAAAGGAGACTTCAAAGCGTAGCTATCTGATATCCCGTATGAGCTGATGGGACTGCCGGATCAGCTCGCGGAGTTGCTTACGCTCCTCGATGGCTTCCCTTGTGTACAGACCGTGCTTGAGTGCATTTTTGTTGTTTCTCGGCGCCCCAGATCCCGGCGCCCCGCCATGCATTCGGCAACGTTTTTTCCCTGGACCGCGGGCGACTTGCAAGCGGCGCTTTTACGGGTTTTAGCACCGCAGCGTTGACTAGCCAGCATCGGAACAGTGTTGCGAGGATGGCGTTGGGTCATTTGCTGGATTTGCGCCTTAAGGGCGATGGCCGCTGTGGGGCCTCGTCCAATATCTTCATCGGTTGCTCTCTTGGTGGAGCAAGCGCGGCTGGCTTTGCTGGAGCGCTTTCTGGCGCGGCCTTGCTTGGACTTTGAGTTACATTGCCGACGATCGCCTGGCCGCCTTCGCTTACCGACACATGTTGAACCGTGACTTTCTGCTCGCCCCCGGTTCGGTAGCGCTTTAGCGTCTCCATCTGCAGCGCAAAGGTTCGCGCAAATTTATTGATTGCTCGCTCCGCGGCGTCTTGCTGGGGCAACGATGTGATTAAGGGCAGGTGCTGCACGAACCTCATCATAGCCATGTGCACCGCGGCCATCTGCGCCGCTAGCGTGGACTCGATTTGATCCCGTGGCTCTATCCCCTTGATGAACGAGAACATGAAATTGAGTTCGTGCTCGTTGACCTTTGGCCCTCCAGAAGTCGCCCGCGCTAGCTGGAGAAGAAGACCGTTTACGAACGCCGAGTCAAAGCTGCCGAGAGCGTGATGCACCAAGATATGACCGACAAGATAACTAGGGTGATCGATCGCTATTTCATTTCCTTCGACTTTAATGCGGGGCGCCGGGGCAGTTTTTCGCTCTTCCAAAGCCTTTTCGATAACGGCCCGTTCCGCAGCCGTCGGAGAGTAGGGAGGAACGCTGGATTTGACTTTCTCTTTTTTCATGCCGGCTGGTTCCTAGGTTGTCTGCCAATATGGGGAGACCTAGGGAGCCGGTCCAATCTCTGCGAAGGCAAATTTTCCGCTAAAAAGTTACTTTGTATGGGGTTGTTTTATAGTTTTTTTTGGATGCCCCTATCCCCTGGGGGTTCGAGGCCGACTAACCCCGCTCGTCCGCGATCACCTTGCCGTCGTTCGGAAGGCTGCCGGGCGTCACGAGTTCGACGCTGCCGCCGAGCTTCGTCACCGCGCGCAACGTCGATGCGATCGCTTCGCGTAGCGTCTCATTGGGCGAGGCGCATTCGCACCTCAGCACCATCACATCCTGTTCGTTGTCGCGCCGGACGACGAGGCGCAGCCGTCCGAGTTCGCCATGGCGCTTGCCGATCTCGGCAATCTGTTCGGGGCGAACGAACATGCCCTTCACCTTGGTCGTTTGATCGGCGCGGCCCATCCATCCCTTGATGCGGAGATTGGTGCGCCCGCACGGGCTCGCACCAGGCAATGCTGCGGTGAGGTCGCCGATCGCAAGCCTGATCCAGGGGTGATCGGGATCGAGCGTGGTGACGACGATCTCGCCGACGTCGCCTTCGGTGACGGGATCCCCGGTGCCGGGCCGCACGATTTCGAGGATCAAATCCTCGTTCACCACGAGACCGTCGCGCGCCTGCGTTTCATAAGCAATCAGGCCGAGGTCGGCGGTGCCGAACGCCTGATAGGCCTCGATGCCGTGCGATTTGATCTCCTTCTGCAGCGACGGCGGAAACGCCGCGCCGGAGACGATCGCGCGTTTGATCGAGGATACGTCGCGATCGGCGGCGACCGCCGCATCGATCAAAATCTTGAGAAAGTCGGGCGTGCCGCAATAGCCGATCGGACCATACGCCTCGATCAATTCGAATTGCGCGTCGGTATTGCCGGGCCCGGCGGGAATGACGGCGCAGCCGAGCGCGCGCGCGGCCATGTCAAAAATGAAGCCGCCGGGCGTCAGGTGATAGCTGAAGGTGTTCAGCACCACATCGCCCGGACGAAAGCCGGCGGCAAACAGCGCGCGCGCCCCGCGCCAGGGATCGCTGTGAGTGGCTTCAGGCTCGAAGATCGGTCCCGGCGAAGTAAAGAGCCGGGCAAACGCCCCCGGCGGTTTTCCGACGAAACCGCCGAAGGGTGGCGCGGCCTTGTGAAGCGCGGGCAGGTCGGATTTGCGCAAGACCGGCAGCTTCGCGAGCGCCGCGCGGTTTGTGACTTGCGCCGGGTCGATGCCGCGGAGGTGTTCGGCGTAGCCAGATGCTTCCATCGCCTTGCGCAGGATCGCGGGCAGGCGGGCGAATAGCTCGGCTTCGCGCATGGAAGGCGCGCGGGTCTCGAGGGTGTCGTAGTGGTCGGTTGTGCTCACAGCCACCGCTTCCGCCGCTTGAAGCTTTTGAGGTTCTTGAAGCTCTTGCGCTGGTCGCCGGCGCCGCCGAGGTAAAATTCCTTGACGTCTTCGTTGTCGCGCAATTCGTCCGCGGTGCCGTCGAGCACCACCTTGCCTTGCTCCATGATATAACCATGACTAGCCACCGAGAGTGCGGCGCGCGCGTTCTGTTCCACCAGCAGAATCGTCACGCCGAGGTCGCGGTTGATCGCCTGGATGATGGCGAACACTTCCTTCACCAGAAGCGGCGACAGGCCCATCGACGGCTCGTCCATCAGGATCATCTTCGGCCGCGCCATCAGCGCGCGCCCGATCGCGAGCATCTGCTGCTCGCCGCCGGAGAGATAGCCGGCCAAGCCCGTGCGCTCCTTCAGGCGCGGGAAATAGTCGAACACCATGTCGATGTCGGCTGAGACTCCATTGTCGCTTCGGGTAAAGGCGCCGAGCCGCAGGTTTTCCAGCGAGGTCATGTCGGCGATGATGCGGCGGCCCTCCATCACCTGAAAGATGCCGCGGCGGACGATCTTTTCGGGATCGATGCCGTCAATGCGTTCGCCGTCGAACAGGATTTCGCCGCGCGTCACTTCGCCGTCTTCGGTCTTGAGCAGACCTGAAATGGCCTTCAGCGTCGTCGACTTGCCGGCGCCGTTGGCTCCCAGCAGCGCCACGATCGATCCCTTCGGTACGTCGAGGCTCAAGCCGCGCAACACCAGGATCACATCGTCATACACCACCTCGATGTTGCGCACGGCGAGGAGCGGGGAGGTGGATGGAGCCGTAGGACGATCGATTTGTGTTTCTGCTGTCTGCAAGAGGAAGCCCTTCGAAAGAGGTCCTTCTTATCCCTCCCCCTTGTGGGGAGGGTGGCGTGTCGATAGCGGAGCTAGCGACAGGTCGGGTGGGGGATGGAGCGGAGCATCTGAGTAACTCCCACCCCGGCCTGCGCTTCGCTTGTCCGTCCCTCCCCACAAGGGAGAGGGATGGCACCTGTGATTAGATCACCATCCGAACCAATCGGCCTTGCGCGGCAGCTCGACAGTCTTGACCTTCTCGAGCTTGATCGTGCCCTTGGCCATCACGTCGTTGATGTCGCCATCGGTCGCACCGGAAATCTTTGCGCGATAGAGGTCGACCTTGGTGGTCGGGCGATGGTCCTTGTCGGTCCAGGTCGAGGGATTGCAGACGCCCTCCATGCCCGCCGGCACCCAGTTGGCTTTCTGGTAAAAGCCCTTGGCGACGTTCTCGCCGGTCGCGCCGCCGTTCTTCGCGGCCCAGTCGAGCGCTTCCTTCATGTACAGCGCAGAGCAGACGGCGGCGATGTAATGCACGGGGCGATAGACCTTGCCAGACGGGATCGCTCATCTTCGAGATTTCCATCACCGTCTTCATGCCGGGCGCGTCGCCGCCCCAGCCGACCGCCGTGCGCAAGGGGAAGATCACGCCATCGGCGGCGTCGCCCGCGGTCTTGGCGGCGTTCTCGTCCATGCCCCAGACGTTGGAGAGGAACTGAACATCGACGCCCGCGGTCTTGCACGCTTTCATCACCGAGATGTTCGATGCCGCCGTATTGCCGAGATAGGCGTAGTTGGCGCCGGCGCTCTTCAGGCTCAGGCATTGCGCGCTGTAATCGCCGGGTGTGAGCGCGAACACCAGAGGCGGCAATACCTCGAAGCCGAGTTCGGTCGCCAGCGCTTCGCCGGCTGCCTTCGGCGCATTGGGATAGGGATGGTTCGCACCCATGTGCACGAATTTCGGCTTGCCGGGCTTGCCCTTGGCTTTCCAGTCTTCCGCAGCCCAGGTCAATTCGGCGCGCAGCGCATCCGAATAGCTCGGGCCATAGAAGAAATTATAGGGCGCGGGCTTCGCCTTTCCGCTCGTTCCTTCGGGATCGGTGAGCGCCGCTGCGTAGGAGCCGGACATGTCGGGGATCTTGTCCTGCGCAACGAAGCCGGTCAGCGCCTCGGTGTCTGCGGTGCCCCAGCCCATGATTGCCGCAACCTTGCTGTCAGCCGCCGACCACTTCTTGTAGAGCGCGATCGCGCGCGGTACCTGATAGCCGTAGTCGTTAGAGTCGACGGAAAGCTGCTTGCCGCCGACGCCGCCATTCTTGTTGACCCAGGCGAAGGTATCTTTGACGGCCTGCCCGTAGGGCGTGCCGACGTCGGACGTGCCGCCCGAGAGATCTTCGAGATGGCCGATGGCGATCTGGGCCTGCGCTGTCGATGCGGCGCCGCCCAGCATCACGGCCAGCGAAACAGTGCCGAGCAGAGATTTAAGGGTCATGGTGTTTCCTCCGGTGTTATTTGTTAGTCGTCATTCGAGCTTTGCCCGTCCAAACCTCAATGCGAGAACGGGTAGAGTTTCCAGTAGGTCTTGATCTGTCGCCAGCGATGCGCGAGCCCGTCGGGCTCGAACATCAGAAAACCGATGATGATCAGCCCGACCGTGATCTCGCGCAGGAACGTGATGTTGTTGTTGAGTGAAAGCGCACGGTCGATGCTGGAGCCTTTCAGGTTGGCGCTGATCCATTCCATCGATTCCGGCAGCAGCACCACGAAAGCTGTGCCCATCAGGGTGCCCATGATCGAGCCGGTGCCGCCGATGATGATCATGGCCAGGAACAGGATCGAACGTTCGATCCCAAAACCTTCCTGCGAGATCACGAGCTGATAATGCGCATAGAGCGCGCCGGCGATACCGGCAAAGAACGCCGCAAGCCCGAAGGACAGCGTGCGGTATTTCGTGAGATTGATGCCCATGATCTCGGCGGAAAGATAGTGGTCGCGGATCGCGACCAGCGCGCGGCCGTCGCGCGTGCGCATCAGATTGGTGACGAGCAGGAAGCACACCACGAGATAGGCGAGCACCACGTAGAAGTATTGCCGGTCGCCGCGGAAAGTATAGCCGAAAATCGAGAACGGATTGGCGCTCGCCGGCACCGAGCCGCCGGAGAACCATTCGGCGCGTGAGAAGAAATCCAAGAGGATGTACTGCGCGGCGAGCGTCGCGATGACGAGGTAAAGCCCCTTCAGCCGCGCCGCCGGCACGCCGAAGATCAGACCGACCAGCGCGGTGACGACGCCGGCAAGCGGAATGGCAAAGAATACCGGAATTGGAAAGTTGTTCGAGATGTAGGCCGAGGAGAACGCGCCGAACAGGAAGAAGGCGGCGTGCCCGATCGAGATTTGCCCGGTGAAGCCGACGAGAATGTTGAGGCCAAGGGCGGCGATGGCAAAGATGCCGATCTGGATCGAGATGCTGAGCCAATAGTTGGAAAGCAGATACGGCACAAAGCATGCCGCGACGATGCCGAGGATCGCGAAGTTGCGGCTCGTCGCGGTCGGGAAGATCGTGGTGTCCGCCGCGTAGGAAGTGCGGAAGTCGCCGGAGGGAATGAGGGAAGGGCTCGCCATGGTGAATTACACCCGCTCGATGTCTTTGGTGCCGAACAGGCCATACGGCTTGATCATGAGAATGATGATCAGCACGTAGAACGGCGCGATCTCGTAGAGATTTCCCCAGTGCAGATATTCGCTGTCGATATATTGCGCGACGTTCTCCAATAGCCCGATGATGACGCCGCCGAGCACGGCACCGCCGATCGAATCGAGCCCGCCGAGGATCGCGGCAGGAAATACCTTGATGCCGTAGGCGGAAAGCCCGGACGAGACACCATTGACGATGGCGACGACCACGCCGGCAACCGCCGACACGGTGGCCGAGATCGCCCAGGCCATCGCGAACACGCTCTTGACGGAAATGCCGAGCGACTGCGCCACCTGCTGGTTGAAGGCTGTCGCGCGCATCGCAAGACCGTACTTTGAGACACGGAAGAACCAGGCCATGCCGATCATCATCGCCAACGAGACCGCGAGGCTCATGACATAGACGGTCTGGATTTGCAGGCCTAACAGGCTGATCGAGTCGCTGGTGAAGACGCGCGGGAACGGTTGCGGGTTGACGCCGAAGATCCACTTCAGCGCGGCAGCGAACACGGTCGAAAGTCCGATCGTCACCATGATCACTGAAATGATCGGCTCGCCGATCATGGGCCGCAGGATCACGACCTGGATCGCGATGCCGAACGCGAACATGAAGACGAGCGTGAGCGGCATGCCGATCCAGAACGGCACGCCGTATTTGGTGAGCAGGGCCCAGCACACCCAGGCGCCGACCAGCAGCAATTCGCCTTGCGCGAAGTTGACGACCTGGGTTGCCTTGTAGATCAGCACGAACGACATCGCGACCACGCCATAGAGCGTGCCGACCACAAGGCCGTTGACCAGAAGCTGGATCAGGAACGAGGTGTTCATTCCGCGGCCTCCGCGAAATCGGAGCGCCCCGCAAGATCGACCACCTTCAGCGTGGTGCGGATGCGTTGCGTGGTGCCGTCCTGGAAGCGGATCACGGTGTCGACGGGAATATCGCTTCGGCCGCTATAGGTCGCATCGATAATGTCGGCGTATTTTTCGTTGATCACGCTGCGGCGGACTTTTCGGGTTCTTGTCAGCTCGCCGTCGTCGGCATCGAGCTCTTTGTACAGCAGCAGGAAGCGGGAGATGCGCTGCGCTGGCGGCAGCGTCGCATTGATGGCCTCGACCTCTTTTTGCAGCAGCTCGTAAACCTCGGGCCGCGCGGAAAGATCGGTGTAGGTCGTAAACGTGATCCGGTTCTTCTCGGCCCATTTCGAGACGATCGAGAAGCGGATGCAGAGCATCGCCGCCAGCGCCTCGCGGCCGTCGCCAAGCACCACGGCTTCCGCGATATAGGGCGAGAATTTCAACTTGTTCTCGAGATATTGCGGCGAGAAGCGCTCGCCGCGCGATGTCTCCGCCAGATCCTTGATGCGGTCGATGACAACGAGCTGCTTCTTGTCGTTGAAATAGCCGGCATCGCCCGATTGCAGCCAGCCGTCGTTCATTTCGGCTTCGGACGCTCCGGGATTCTTGTAGTAGCCGAGGAACATGTTGGGATGGCGGATCACGATCTCGCCGACGCCGTGAATGTCGGGGTTGTCGATCCTGATTTCGATGCTGTCGGCCATGGCGACGCCCGTGGTGTCGGGATCGACGGCATCTTCCGGGTGCAGCGTGTAGGCGCCGAGCGTTTCGGTCTGGCCATACAGCGTGCGCAGGGGCACGCCCATGGCGCGGAAGAATCTAAACGTGTCGGGGCCGAGCGCCGCGCCGCCGGTCGCGGCCGAGCGCAACCGGGTGAAGCCGAGCCGGTCGCGCAGTGCGCGGAACAGGAGAAGCTCCGCCAAGACCGAGTGGCGGTTCTTGGCCAGCGCGGATAGGCCCGCCCTCATACCGAGTTCGTACAGTCCCTGCTTCAGCGGAGAAGCATCCATCACCCGCGCGCGGACGTCGGCGGCCATCGCTTCCCAGACCCGAGGCGCGCACAGCACGAAGGTCGGCGCGATCTCGCGGAAATCATTCAGCATTGTCTCGGGCTCTTCGACGAAGTTGACCTTCATTCGACAGAGCAGCCCTTTGCCGAGCACGTAGACCTGCTCCATGATCCACGGCAGCGGCAGCACGGAGACGTATTCGTCCTCCGGTCCCTTCGGATCGAAGGCGAGATAGATGGCGCAGTGTCGCAGCACGCGCCCCGCGGCGAGCATCGCAAGCTTTGGATGCGACGTCGTGCCCGACGTGGCGCAGAGGATCGCGACATCTTCGCCGCGCGTTGCATCGACGAGGCTGTCGTAGAGCGCAGGCTCCCGCGCGGCACGTTCGCGCCCGAGTGCCGTCAGCTGCTCGGCCGATATCAGGCGTGGATCGCTGTATTTCCGTAAACCCCTGGGATCGGAATAGACGATGTGCCTGAGAGATGGCGCGCGGTCGGCGAGGTTCAACAGCTTGTCGACTTGCTCCTCATCCTCGGCGAAAACGAGTTTGGCTTCGCCGTAGTTGAGGAGATAGGCGGCTTCTTCGTCGAGCACGTCACGGTAGAGGCCGAGGCTCAAGCCGCCGATCGCGTGGGTCGCGATTTCGGCGGCGACCCAGTCCGGCCGGTTGTCGCCGATGATGCCGATGACATCGCCGCGCTTTAAGCCCAGTTCGACCATGCCGAGCGCGAAGTCCCGAACGCGGGCGTGGTAGTCGTCCCATGTAAAGCGCTTCCACAGGCCGAGATCCTTTTCGCGCAGCGCGATCTCCTTGCCGAATTCGCGCGCGTTCAGCCGCAGCATCTTCGGATAGGTATCAGCCTGTTCGACGCGCGCGGCGTAATCCATCATGCCGCCGTCTCCGAAGGGAGAGGTATTTCGTCAGGATCGACCAGCACTTCGTCTTCCTCGCCGAGATAAGCGCGCCTGACGTGGGGATCGGCGAGCACGGCGGCGGGATCGCCTTCCGCGATCTTGCGGCCGAAATCGAGCACCATCACGCGATGGGAGATATCCATGACCACGCCCATGTCGTGTTCGATCATCATCACGGTCATGCCGAACTCTTCGTTGAGGTCGACGATGTAGCGCGCCATGTCCTCCTTTTCCTCGAAGTTCATGCCGGCCATCGGCTCGTCGAGCAGGATGAGCTGCGGCTCCAGCGCCATGGCGCGGGCGAGTTCGACGCGCTTGCGCAAACCGTAGGGCAAGGTGCCGGCGGTCGCTTTGCGCACCGATTGCAGGTCGAGGAAGTCGATGATCTCCTCGACCTTGCGGCGATGTTCCAATTCCTCGCGCCGCGCGCCGGTCAGCCAGTACAGCGAGCCCGTGAGAAAATTGTTCTTCAACAGGTGGTGCCGCCCGACCATGATGTTGTCGAGCACGCTCATATGGTGGAACAGCGCGAGGTTCTGGAAGGTGCGGCCGATGCCAAGCCGCGGCCGCGCATTCGGATTGAGCGCCGTGATGTCCTGCCCGCGGTAGAACAGCTGGCCTTCGGTCGGCCGGTAGCGACCGGAGATGCAGTTGACGATCGAGGTCTTGCCGGCGCCGTTGGGGCCGATGATCGAGAACAGTTCGCCGGATTTGACGCCGAAACTGACGTCGGTCAGCGCGCGCACGCCGCCAAAGCGCAACGAAACCCCGCGCACCTCCAACGTATGCTCCAATCGTCCCTCCCGGCTCGACGCTTCCTAGATCAGGCGCTTTTCGCGCTCTTGGTCTGATATCCCTGAAACTTCAACACGATCCTATATCGGCACTCCCGGCGAAGCCATGCGACCAATGGCAATTGCCGCTGGTGTTTCTGAACCCCCCACTCGTTGGCACATCGGATGCCATCCCCATCGCGCCGCGCCCGACGGCGGGATTCGGAGTGGCGCTCTGCATAGGCTAAAGGCGGTGTCGGGACTGTCTTGCATTCGACAATTGGCCGGTAAATTGTCGAGGGCTTATTGCGATGCAGCACGGAGCTTATGCGTAAGTCCGGTCGGGCGGAAAGATGATCACGGCGGATTACCTAACGAGGATTGCGATCTGGTCGCGTGAGCTGGCGGCGAGCGAGCTCGAAGCCGCATGCGCAGGCATCACCGAGAAGTCGTACCGGCCGGGCGAATCCATTTTTCTGCGCGGCGACCAGTTCGATTATTGGACCGGCGTGGTCTCAGGCCTCGTGCGGATGGGGACGGTGTCGCGCGGCGGCAAGGCGATGACATTTACCGGCCTGACCGCGGGCGCCTGGTTTGGCGAAGGTACCATGCTCAAGAAAGAGGCGCGGCGCTACGACATGGTGGCGCTGCGCGATTCCCGCATCGCGCTGATGGACCAGGGCACCTTCTTCTGGCTCTACGAGAACAGCGTCGCCTTCAACCGCTTTCTTGTCGTTCAGCTTAACGAGCGATTGGGTCAATTCATCGGCCTCGTCGAATATGGCCGCACGCTGGATGTCACCGCACGGCTGGCGCGGTCGATTGCCTCACTGTTTAACCCTATCCTTTATCCCGACCTGAGCCGCCATCTCGAGATCACCCAGGAAGAAATCGGAGCGTTGTCAGGCATCTCCCGGCAAAATGCCAACCAGTGCCTGAATCGTCTCGAAAAGGAAGGCTTGCTCCGGCTCGAATATGGAGGGGTAACCATCCTCGATCTCGATCGCCTGCGCAGCTATGGCGAGTAACCAAATCCTGCAATTCCCTGACTATCGGCCTGATTTTCCATCGTGTTTTGCATTAGACTTAGATGAATGCGAGTGCTAAGGGCTGCCGGTCCTTCAGGAGGTCGAATGACGGTTCAGGATGCTAAACGGCGTGTGGCGCTGGTCACGGGCGTGACGGGGCAGGATGGCGCGTATCTCGCCGAATATCTGCTCGGGCTCGGCTACACCGTGCACGGCATCAAGCGGCGGTCGTCCTCCTTCAATACCGCGCGCGTCGATCATCTCTATGAGGATCCGCACACCGGGAACGTGCCCTTTTTGATGCACTACGGTGACATGACGGACTCGACCAACCTGATCCGGCTGGTGCAGCAGATCAGGCCGACCGAGATCTACAATCTCGCCGCCCAGAGCCACGTCGCCGTCTCGTTCGAGAGCCCCGAATATACCGCCAATGCTGACGGGATCGGTGTGCTGCGTCTTCTGGAGGCGATCCGCATTCTCGGCATGGAGAAAGAGACGCGCTTCTACCAGGCCTCGACCTCGGAGCTGTACGGCCTGGTGCAGGAGGTTCCGCAAAAGGAGACCACGCCGTTTTATCCGCGCTCGCCCTATGCGGCGGCGAAGCTCTACGGCTACTGGATCACGGTGAACTACCGCGAGGCCTACGGCATGTTCGCCTCGAACGGCATCCTGTTCAACCATGAGAGCCCGATCCGCGGCGAAACCTTCGTCACCCGCAAAATCACCCGGGCGGTCGCCCGCATCGAGACCGGTCTCGAAGAGACGCTTTATCTCGGTAACCTCGACGCCAAGCGCGACTGGGGCCATGCCAAGGATTACGTCGTCGGCATGCACAAGATACTTCAGGCCGACAGCCCCGATGATTTCGTGCTGGCGACTGGCGAGACGCGTTCGGTTCGTGAATTCGTCGAACTGGCGTTCAAGGAAGTCGGTCGCGCGATCGAGTGGCGCGGCGAGGGCGTCGAGGAAAGAGGCGTCGACAGGAAATCGGGCAAGACCATCGTTTGCATCGATCCTCAGTATTTCCGCCCCACAGAGGTCGATCTTCTGATCGGCGACGCCAGCAAGGCCTACAAGAAGCTCGGCTGGAAAGCGCAGACGAGCTTCGCCGAACTCGTCAAGCAAATGGTGGCAGGTGACCTCGAAATTGCCCGACGCGAGATTGCCCATGGCAAAAACGCCGTTTGATCTGAAAGGTAAACGCGTTTTCGTGGCCGGCCACCGCGGCATGGTCGGCAGCGCGCTGCTGCGCCGGCTCGCTTCCGAGGGGGTCGAGCTTCTCACCGTGCCGCGCAGCGAAATGGATCTGCGCGATCAGGCGGCGGTGTTCAACTGGTTTGCGAAGAACCGCCCGCAGGCGGTATTTTTCGCCGCAGCGAAAGTCGGTGGCATCGTCGCCAACAACACGTTGCGGGCCGAATTCATCTACGACAACCTGGTCCAGGCCACCACTGTGATCCACGCCGCGCACATGACCGGCGCCGAGAAACTGATGTTTCTGGGTTCGTCCTGCATCTATCCCAAACTTGCGCCGCAGCCGCTGCGCGAGGATTCGATGCTCACCGGGCCGCTCGAAATCACCAACGAGCCATATGCCATCGCCAAGATCGCCGGCATCAAGATGGCCGAGGCCTATCGCAGCCAGTATGGCAGCGACTTCATCAGCGTGATGCCGACCAACCTCTACGGCCCGGGCGACAATTATCATCCCGAATATAGCCACGTCGTCGCAGCGCTGATCCGCCGCTTCCATGAGGCGAAGGTTTCGGGCACCCCCGATGTGGTCGTGTGGGGCACCGGCACGCCGCGCCGCGAGTTTCTGTACGTTGACGACCTCGCGGATGCCTGCATCCATCTGATGAAGACCTATTCGAGCGACCAACTCGTCAATATCGGCACCGGCGTGGATATCTCGATCGCCGAATTCGCCCGCGTGGTGGCTGACGCGGTCGGCTATACCGGCACGATCAGCTACGATCGCTCGAAGCCCGACGGGACGCCGCAAAAGTTGCTCGATGTTTCCAGGCTCGCCAAGCTTGGCTGGCGGGCAAGCACCTCGCTGAAGGATGGAATCAAGCTCGCTTATCAGGCCTATTTACGCGAGCACATGCAGGCGGCGGAGTAGAGGCAGCGGTCCTTCGTCATTGCGAGGAGCGACGAAGCAATCCAGAGTGTCTACTTGGCAAAATTGCTGGATTGCTTGGCTAACGCACGCAATGACTGTGTTCTCTAACGTCCGATCCTCCTTGGCGGCTTCTTCGCCAACTCGGCCGCCATCGCCGAGATCAGCGGTTTCATGAAGAAGGCGTCGTTGGCCGGGTAGATAGAAGCGGACAGGCCGTGTGATTTGAGCTCATCGGAAACCGCAGGGCCCACGGAGGCGATCGGCGTTTTCGCGAGCCCTTCGCGCAGGCGGGCTTCAAGGCCGCGCGCGCGCGCCACATCGATCAGGCGACGTATCTGTCCGAGATTGGTCAGCGCAATCGCATCGACGTGCCCTTGCGCCATTTCCTCGATCGCCGTGACGATATGACTGTCGGCGGCGCGTGCATCGTAAACATAGGGCGTCACGGGAATGGCTGTCGCGCCTTGGGCTGCGATCGCGCCCAACAGTGGGCCGTGGTCCTTGTCCGGATAAAGCTGCAAGCCGACCCGACGTCCCCTAAGATCGGCGCGCGACAGCATCTCGATGACCCCTTCGGAAGTCGGCTTTTCGGTCGTCACCTGCGGCTCGAGGCCGATCTCGCGTAACGCGCGTCCTGGTTTCGGCCCGCGCGCGTATTTGCGCGGTCTTTTGAGGGCAGCGATGAAATTCTGGTCCAGCGCGATGGCCCGCGCCGCCTTCATCAGTCGCCGCAGGCCTTCGCCGGTCGTCAGCACGAGATCGTCAAAGGGATGCTCGATCGCGCCGCGAATCCAGGCCTCCACAGGCGCAGGATCGGGCAGATCGTTGATGGTAAACATCGGGCATTGCAGTACGTCGGCGCCTTGCTCGGCGAGCAATTTCGAGAATTGCGCTTCCTCGCGGGTCTCCAGGATCAGGATGCGGTAGCCGTTCAGTCGATCAGCCATGATCGTGTAACCTAACTGCTCTCTCTTTGTTCATCATGCTCCGATGCAGGATTGGCGCAAGACCGCACTAGCTGATAGAGCAGGGCACGTCATCGCTCCGCCCAAACTTTCACCATAGCCGCCATGCCCGATCATCAATTCGTCCTCACGCTCTCCTGTCCGGACCGGCCGGGCATCGTCTCCGCGGTATCGACGTTTCTGGCCCATAACGGACAGAACATTCTCGATGCCCAGCAGTTCAACGACGTCGAGACCGGACATTTCTTCATGCGGGTGGTGTTCAACGCCGCCGATCTTGCCGTGGGGCTGGCGTCGCTGCAAACCGGCTTCACCGCGATTGCCGATCGTTTCGGCATGGAGTGGCAGATGCGTGACCGCGCCAGCCGCCGCCGCGTGATGTTGCTGGTCTCCAAATCCGATCATTGCCTGGCCGATATTCTGTACCGCTGGCGCACCGGCGAACTTTCGATGGACCTGGCCGCGATCGTCTCCAATCACCCGCGCGAGACCTATGCGAGCCTCGATTTCGGCGACATCCCGTTTCACTATTTGCCGGTCACCAAGGAAACCAAGTCTGCGCAGGAAGCGGCGATCTGGAATCTCGTCGGCGAGACCGAGAGCGATCTCGTCGTGCTCGCGCGGTACATGCAGATTCTGTCGGACGACCTGTCAGCAAAGCTGTCCGGCCGCTGCATCAACATTCACCACTCGTTTCTGCCGGGCTTCAAGGGCGCGCGGCCCTATCATCAGGCCCATGAACGCGGCGTCAAGCTGATCGGCGCCACCGCGCATTACGTCACCTGCGATCTCGACGAGGGACCGATCATCGATCAGGACGTCGAGCGCATCAGCCATCGCGACACGCCAGACGACCTCGTCCGCAAGGGCCGCGACATCGAGCGCCGCGTGCTGGCGCGCGCCGTGGGCCATCATCTGGAGGATCGGGTGATCCTCAATGGCCGCAAGACCGTGGTGTTCATGGACTAACCCCGTCTGGCGACCCCGTCATTGCCTGCGACAAACGCAGAGCGTTTGCGCACGGGAGCAGAGCGACGAAGCAATCCAGATTCTTTCGCTGGATTCCTTCGCTGGCGCTCGCAATGACAGTTTGGAAAATTCGCTAGCCTAATGCACCGGCTCGAACTGTGCTGGTGCCGATGCGTTGGCGTTGGTGGGCGCGGGCTCGAGCCGTTTCCGCTCCTGCTCTTTCATGTAAGCATCGTATTCCGGCGTGCCCCTTCGGGGCGGCACGTCCTTCGGCATGCCGCCGGCCCATTGCGGCAGATTATCGCTGACGGCGGGCGTAAGCCTCTCGTTGATCGACGAACAGCCGCCAAGGATCGTCGCCGCCAGCGCGAACGCGGCAATCACGGTGATATGGCGGGCGCGAACTGTCATCATCGGCTGGACGGTAGGGCTATGGCCTTTAAAAAAGATGGATTTGGGGCCGCAACACGGCCGCAACCGGTTTACGCTGCACGGCGGTCAAAGGCCAACTGGCCGCAGCCTTTGACGTTTTCCCGCTTGGGACTTTTTGTTGACAAGACCATCTGATTTGTACATTCGTACAAATGAGACCGAGCATGGAGCCGGGCAGAGGGACGGCGTTTGCTCGCGAAAAATGATTACTGGCCACGGCTGTGCCGACCCCTGCGGTTGACAGTACCATGGCACCATAGTGAGGTCGCGTGCGAAAATGGGACGCGCGAGGGGCGCGTTGGGGGGCGTGAGGCTTTAGGATTTTGGCCGAAGATTTCGTCTGCGCACCCTTCGTTCAATTGACGGCGGCGGCGCAAGCGATGCTTTCTAGCGGCCAACGCCGGAGCAGCCGTCGTCTTCGGAAATAACCGATCAGGGAGAAACGTTCATGTTCGTTCGCAGTCATCTCTTGCTCGCGGCAGGCGTCGTGGCCGCCGCAGGTGCGCTTTCCCCGGCGCCGCTCCTGGCGCAGGAAGTCGTCAAGATCGGCCTGATCGTGCCGATGACCGGCGGTCAGGCTTCGACCGGCAAGCAGATCGACAACGCGGTCAAGCTCTACATGCAGCAGCACGGCGACACCGTTGCCGGCAAGAAGATCGAAGTCATCCTCAAGGACGATGCGACGCTGCCCGACAATACCAAGCGGCTCGCGCAGGAACTCATCGTCAACGACAAGGTGAGTGTGATTGCGGGCATGGGCGTTACGCCGGCCGCACTCGCCGCAGCGCCGCTCGCAACGCAGGCGAAAGTGCCGGAAGTCGTGATGGCGGCCGGCACCTCGATCATCACCGAGCGCTCGCCCTACATCGTGCGCACCAGCTTCACGCTGGCGCAATCCTCCACCATCATCGCGGACTGGGCGGTGAAGAATGGCATCAAGAAGGTCGCAACCCTGACCTCGGACTACGCGCCCGGCAACGACGCGCTGAATTTCTTCAAGGAACGCTTCACGGCCGGCGGCGGCCAGATCGTCGAGGAAGTGAAGACGCCGCTCGCCAATCCCGACTTCGCGCCGTTCCTGCAACGGATGAAGGACGCCAAGCCCGACGCGATGTTCGTGTTCGTGCCGGCGGGGCAGGGCGGCAACTTCATGAAGCAATATGCCGAGCGCGGGCTCGACAAGGCCGGCATCAAGGTGATCGGCCCCGGCGACGTCACCGACGACGATCTCCTCAAGGACATGGGCGATGCGGTGCTCGGCACCGTCACCGCGCATATTTACTCGGCTGCGCATCCTTCCGCGATGAACAAGGAATTCGTCGCCGCCTACAAGAAGGCGTACAACCAGCGGCCTGGCTTCATGGCGGTCGGCGGTTACGACGGCATTCACCTGATCTACGAGGCGCTGAAGAAAACCGGCGGCAAGGCCGACGGCGATTCCCTGATCGAGGCCATGAAGGGCATGAAGTGGGAAAGCCCGCGCGGCCCGATCGCGATCGATCCGGAGACGCGCGACATCGTGCAGAATGTCTATGTCCGCAAGGTCGAGAAGGTCGATGGCGAACTTTACAACGTCGAGTTCGCGACCTTCGAGGCCGTCAAGGATTCCGGCAAGACCAAGAAGTGACTCCGAAGGAGTCATCCCGGGGCGCTCTTATCCCTCCCCCTTGCGGGGAGGGTGGCACGTTGAAAGCGAAGCGAGCAACGTGCCGGGTGGGGGTGTACCTTGGATTGACCCCCACCCCGGCCTTCGCTTCGCCATAGCCGATGCGAATGCATCGGCGTCCTATAATCACGGCGGCCGGGAGGCCGCCTATGCGACCCTCCCCGCAAGGGGGAGGGATTAGGAAGACCGCATGACCTCCATCCTCACCATCCTGTTCGACGGCGTCGCCTACGGCATGTTGCTGTTCGTGCTGGCGTGCGGGCTGGCGGTGACGCTCGGTCTGATGAATTTCGTCAATCTCGCCCACGGCGCGTTTGCGATGACCGGCGGCTATATCTGCGCGGTGCTGGTCAACCGGCTGGGATGGCCGTTCTTCGCTGCACTTCCACTCGCCTTCGTTGGAAGTGCTGTTATCGGCGCGGCGCTGGAGCGCCTGCTCTATCGCCATCTCTACACACGAAGCCATCTCGATCAGGTGCTGTTCTCGATCGGGCTCGTCTTCATGTCGGTGGCCGCGGTCGACTACATCATGGGCTCGTCGCGGGTCTTCATCCAGCTTCCGTCCGTGCTGGAAGGGCAGCTCGACGTTTTCGGGGTCGGCGTCGGCCGCTACCGGCTGATGATCGTCGTGATCTGCGGACTGTTGACCGCGTTGCTGCAGCTGATCCTGGCCCGGACGCGCTTCGGCAGCCGCCTGCGTGCCGCGGTCGATGATCCCCGCGCCGCGAGCGGGCTCGGCATCAATGTGCCGCAGGTGTTCGCCTTTACGTTTGCCTTCGGATGCGGTCTCGCCGGCTTGGGCGGCGCGTTGAGTGCCGAAATCCTCGGGCTCGATCCGTATTTTCCGCTGAAGTTCATGATCTATTTCTTGATCGTGGTGACGGTCGGCGGCTCGTCGAGCATCACCGGGCCGTTTCTGGCTTCGCTCCTGCTCGGCATCGGCGACGTCGCCGGCAAGTATTACGTGCCGAAGATGGGGCCGTTCGTGATCTACACCATCATGATCGTGATCCTGATCTGGCGTCCCAACGGCCTGTTCGGCCGCACCGCGGCACGTTGACGTATGAGTGCGTCTTCCGACATCGGACGCATCGCAAGGGCCCATGCCAAATGGCACTGGAGCGAGATCGCGTTCTGGTGCCTGGCGCTGGCCTGCGCGTTCCTGTTTCCCTCGCGCTACCTGATCATGACCGACATCGTGCGGCTGGCGCTGTTTGCGCTCTCGCTCGATCTGATCCTCGGCTATGCCGGCATCGTGTCGCTCGGGCACGCTGCCTTCTTCGGGGTCGGCGCCTATGGCGCGGGCCTGCTTTCGCTGCACGGCATCGTCACCGAACCGGTGCTCGCGCTGGTCGTGGCCGGTCTCGCAGCGACGGTGGTCGGTTTCCTCACCAGCTTTCTCGTCATCCGCGGCGTCGATCTGACCCGGCTGATGGTGACGCTCGGCATCGCGCTTCTGCTTGAAGCGCTTGGCGAACGCTATTCCAACATCACCGGCGGCACCGACGGCCTTCAAGGCATCGAGATGGCGCCGATCCTCGGCCTGTTCTCGTTCGACATTTTCGGCAAGGTCGGCTTCTTCTATGCGCTCGCGGTGCTGTTCGTGCTGTTTCTTGCCGCGCGGCGCATCGTGCATTCGCCGTTCGGGCTTTCGCTACGCGCAATCAAGAACAATCCGTTGCGCGCGGCAGCCGTCGGCGTGCCGGTCAACCGCCGCCTGATTGCGGTCTATACGCTCGCCTCCTTCTATGCCGGCATCGCCGGCGCCTTGTTTACCCAGACCACGCAGCTTGCCTCGCTCGATGTCTTTGCCTTCGAGCGTTCGGCAGACCTGATGCTGGTGCTCGTGATCGGCGGCACCGGCTATCTCTATGGCGGCTCTGATCGGGGCGGTGGTGTTCAAGATGTTGCAGGAATTCTTCTCCACCATCACGCCGCAATACTGGCAGTTCTGGATCGGCCTCGTGCTGGTCGTGATCGTCCTGATCGGCCGCGCGCGGCTGCATCGCTGGGTGCTGTTCGTGCCGAATTTGGTTATCCGGCAGTTCGCAGGCAGCAAGGCCGCGGTCGCCATTCCCGAGAGCGATGCCTCATGACATCAGCGCTCGAAACACGCGGACTGGAGAAACAATTCGGCGGGCTCAAGGTCACGCGCGACCTCTCGCTGAAGATCGCCCAGGGCGCGCGGCACGCGCTGATCGGCCCGAACGGCGCCGGCAAGACCACCGTGATCAATCTTCTGACCGGCGTGCTCAAGCCGAACGCGGGACGGATTTTGCTGGAAGGCAGCGACATCACCGACGTCACCGTGCATGGCCGCGTGCTGCGCGGGCTGTCGCGCACCTTCCAGATCAACCAGCTTTATCCCGACCTGACGCCGATCGAGACCATTGGGCTCGCGGTCTCCGAGCGGCTTGGCCGCGGCGGCGACTGGTGGCGGGTGATGGGCACGCGCGACGACGTCAATGCCGAGATCGCCGAAAACCTCGAACGCTTTCATCTCACCGACGTCATGAACGAGCCGACGGCAACCTTGCCGTACGGCAAGCAGCGCCTGCTCGAGATCGCGGTTGCGATCGCGACCAAACCGCGCGTGCTTCTGCTCGACGAGCCCGCCGCCGGCGTTCCCGAAAGCGAGCGCCACGATATTCTCGCCGCCGTCGCGGCGCTGCCGCGCGACGTCACCGTGCTCCTGATCGAGCACGACATGGATCTGGTGTTCTCCTTTGCCGACCGGATTTCGGTTCTGGTCAACGGCGCGATGCTGGTGGAGGGTGCGCCGGACGAGGTGGCGCGCGATCCGCAGGTGAAGGCGGTCTATCTCGGCGAGGGCGCCGATGGCTGACCTCTTGACCATTGAAAACCTGCGCGCCGGCTACGGTGAAGCCGTGGTGTTGCCCGACATGACGCTGCGCTTGCGGGAGGGCGAGGTGCTGGCGCTGTTGGGCCGTAACGGCACCGGCAAGACCACGCTGATCAATTCGATCGTGGGCGTAACGCGCCGTTTCGGCGGCAAGGTGGTGCTCGGTGGCCGCGATTTGACGGCGATGCGGCCCGACCAGCGGGCGCGCGCCGGCATCGGCTGGGTGCCGCAGGAGCGCAATATTTTCCGCTCGCTGACCGTGGAAGAGAACATGACCGCCGTGGCGCAGCCGGGGCCATGGACGGTCGGACGCGTCTACGAGATGTTTCCGCGTCTGAGGGAACGGCGCAGCAATTTCGGCAACCAGCTCTCCGGCGGCGAGCAACAAATGTTAGCCGTCGGCCGCGCGCTGACCCTCAATCCGAAGGTGTTGCTGCTCGACGAGCCGACCGAAGGGCTTGCGCCGATCATCGTCGAGGAACTGCTGCGGGCGCTCGGCACCATCACCCGTTCGGGCGGGATCTGCTCGATCATCGTGGAGCAGAACGCGCGGAAGATTCTGGGGCTTGCCGACCGCGCCGTGATATTGGAACGTGGCGCGATCGTGCACGAGGCGGCAAGCCAGGCCTTGAAGGCCGACCCCATCGGCGCTCGAACGCTTTCTGGGCGTGGCGGGGAAGACGTGATGATACTTGATCCGTCATGGTGAGGAGGCGCTTGCGCCGTCTCGAACCATGAGGCCATAATTCCTTCCAATATCATCCTTCGAGACGCGGCCTGTCGGCCGCTCCTCAGAATGAGGACAGAGCGAGTGCTCGCTACGGGCCCGCAAGGAGCAAAACCATGCAACGAACCAAACCCCCTTTCCGCGCCGACGAGGTCGGCAGTCTGTTGCGGCCGCAGCGCATCAAGGAAGCGCGCGCCAGGCTCGAGAAAGGCGAGATCACGCCGGAGGAATTGCGCAAGGCCGAGGACATGGAGATCGAGAAGGTCGTGCACCGGCAGGCCTCGGCCGGGTTGAAGCTTGCGACCGACGGCGAATTCCGCCGCTCCTGGTGGCATTTCGATTTCCTCGCCAAGCTGACCGGCTGCGAGATGTTTCACCCCGAACAGGGCATTCAGTTCGCAGGCGTCCAGACCCGCCATGAGGCGGTGCGTGTGATCGGTCAGCTCGATTTTCCCGACGACCATCCGATGTTGTCGCATTTCAAGTTTTTGAAGAAGCAATGCGACACGGCGCATGTCGTGGCCAAGATGACGATCCCGTCGCCCGCGGTGCTGCATTTCCGCGGCGGCCGCAATTCGATTTCCAAGCAGGCCTATCCCGACCTCGACGCCTTCTTCCACGATCTCGCCAAGACCTACCGCAAGGCGGTGAAGGCGTTCTATGACGCGGGCTGCCGTTACCTTCAGTTCGACGACACGGTCTGGGCCTATCTCTGCTCGCAGGAGGAGCTGAACAAGGCGCGCGAACGCGGCAACGATCTCGACGGTCTTCAAGAGATCTACGCCCGCGTGATCAACTATGCGCTCGCCGAGCGGCCCGCCGACATGACGGTCACCACCCATGTCTGCCGCGGCAATTTCCGCTCGACCTGGATTTCCTCCGGCGGTTACGAGCCGGTGGCCGAGACGCTGCTCGCTCGCACCAATTATGACGGCTATTTCCTGGAATACGATTCCGACCGCGCCGGCGGCTTCGAGCCGCTGCGCTATTTGCCCAGGGGCGACAAGGTCGTGGTGGTCGGCGTCATCACGTCCAAGAGCGGGGAGCTCGAGAAAAAGGACGATATCAAGCGCCGGCTCGATGAGGCCTCGAAATTTGCAGCCCTCGATCAGCTCGCGCTGTCGCCGCAATGCGGATTTGCCTCGACCGAGGAAGGCAACATCCTGACCGAAGAAGAGCAATGGGCGAAGCTGCGGCTTGCGGTCGAAGTGGCGCAAGACGTGTGGGGGAAATAGCCGGAGGTCGGTTGACGAACCCTGACGCGATCATCATCGGCGCCGGCCCGGCCGGGCTTGCCTGTGCCGCAACGATGCGTGGCGCGGAACTCACCGTCACCGTGCTGGAGAAGGCCGACAGCGTCGGTTCGGCGTGGCGACGGCACTACGATCGCCTCCATCTGCACACCGATCGCAACCACTCCGGTCTGCCCGGCATGGCTATGCCACGGGCCTATCCGGCGTATCCATCGCGGGTGCAGGTGATCGAGTATCTCGAAAGCTATGCGACGCACTTCGATATCCGGCCGGTTTTCGATAGCGAGGTCTTGTGCCTGCGGCGCAGCGGCGCGCTATGGTGCGCGGACACCGAACGAGGCCCGATCACGGCGCCCATCGCGGTGGTCGCGACCGGCATCGCCAGTACGCCGTACTGTCCATCCTGGCCGGGCTCGGAAGCCTATCGAGGCGCTGTCGTCCATAGCAGCGACTACCGCAATCCCGCGCCGTATCTCGGCAAGCGGGCGCTGGTGGTCGGAATGGGAAATTCGGGCGGCGAGATCGCGCTCGATCTGGCGGAGGCCGGCGTCGACGTCGCGCTCGCGGTTCGCGGCCCGGTTCAGATTTTGCCGCGCGATCTGCTGGGCCTGCCGATCCTGACCTGGGCGATCCTGTATCAGCATCTGCCGGCGCGCCTGGTCGATACCATCAACGCTCCAATCCTGCGGCTCGCGCTCGGCTCGTTCGAGAAGCTGGGCTTGCGCCGCGCGGCCAAGGGGCCACGCCAGATGATCGACGAGGACGCGCGTGTGCCGATGATCGATGTCGGCACGCTTGGCAAGATCAGGGACGGCTCCATCAAGATCCGCGGCAGGATCGACCGCCTGACGAACGATGGCGTCGTGTTCAACGACAGCAAAAGCGAAGGTTTCGACGCGATCGTGCTGGCGACAGGTTTTCGTTCTGATCTGCGCCGCTTGATCCCCGGCGTCGCCGGCGTGTTCGACGCGCACGGAGTGCCGCGCGTGACCGGACAGGCGACGGATGTCCCCGGACTCTATTTTTGCGGCCAGACCGTTTCACCTACAGGGCAATTGCGCGAGATCGGGATCGAGGCGCAGCGCATTGCCCGCGACGTCAGGCAATATCTGTCAGCGTGTCGCGACGCTGCGTGAGACCACTCCTTCCGGGTGGACCTTCCTCACCCATTCTTAAGGCGAACGTCCTATCCAGCCTGCAAAGATGGAAGGAGTTCGCGATGCGCATCCCGACGGAAGCTGTCATATTTCTGACATTGGCCGCTTGTCCCGCCAGCGCCAGCGAAGTGTTTATCGCTCAACCGACCAGCAAGGCGCTCTCGACCGAACAGGCGGCGGCGAGCCCGTCAAAGCCGATGCTGTCGGCTGCGATGCTTGCCCTTCCACTGCAACCGAAGGCGGTCAATTCGCCCGCTATGACCGCGACCAATGCGACAACCAACACCTCCTTGGTGATGCAGGCCCGCACCAACAATGTTGTCGCCGTTTCCCAGACGGGAGGTGGAAATGCTTCTTCTGTTGTCCAGCATGGCAGCGGCAACCAGGCGACCGTCACGCAACGTCACTAAGCGCGAAAGGTTCTTACGCCGGCGTGACCGTCAGCGATCCCACATGGAGTTCGCCCGGGCCGCCATTGATCAGCGCCCGCACCTGGATCATTCCGGGCTCCGAAATCTCGAGCGGGGCGAACACCAGGCTTGCGGCAACCACGATGCAAGGCGGCGCGCCGCCGTTTTTCGGCAGGCTCGCCAGTAAATTCATCTGGTCCTGAAGCCTCGGCACCTCGATGGCTTCCTCGGCGATGGGGTCGGCGCGGCCGGGCACATAGCATCGCGACAGCACGGACTCATAGGGCTGGGTTGCCGGCGAGAATACGTGGAAGTGGATGCAGAATTTCGGCAGCACCAGCGGAAATCGGGGCGAGGTGAACATCACCGCATTGTAGCAGCCGACAAATGACAGCTTGCCCCCGGGTTCGTTGCGAATGTCATCGCAGAAAATCGAATAGCCGTATCGTTCCATCATGCGGATTTTTTCGGCTGTCCGAGTTCGGAATTCGCTGGCGTCGCGTGTACCGGCGCCGGTTTGGCGGCGCCGTTGATGTACCTGATCTGGCCGTGTCTCACCGTTGATGTCGTCATCGGCTGATTTTGGCCGTCGTTGACGGCCGGCTTCTTCAACTCGAACGAGATTTCGAGGTCCATCGCCCAGGCCAGATCCGCAAGCGATCGCAAGGTGAGATTGCTTTCACCGGCAAGCTGCCGATTGATCAGCGAGCGCTCGGTATCAAGCTTTCGCGCCAGCGCTTCCTGCGAAAGCCCGCGCTCGCTCTTGCGCTCCGAAAGGGCACGCAGCAGCTCGCCTCGCACCCGGCCGATAAACCGGCCGGCATGGCGCGCCCGCTCGCCGATATCAAAGTGAAAGGACGTCACCCGGCATTACCCCCTGCACACACAAATTTTCGTCCACTCCCCATTCCCGGCGCATCCTCCGGATGGAAATTCGGTATCCGCGATAGAGATCGTGATCCTTGATCACGTCCGCCCAGTTTCCGAACACGGCGACGAAGCAATCTTTCCTCAAAAACCAGCCAAAGATCCGGACATCCGGAGTCTTCAATTCCCAAATGGCGTTCTTCTCTGCACGAATTGATCGAAACTGCTTCATGTAAACCAGAGGCTGACCGCTCAGAAATGTATTGAAGAGATCGTCGACCTGTTCAGCCGCCGTTGCTTCTCCGAGCCTCCGTTCCGGTTCCGCGCCTTTTGCCAGCCGGCCGAGCCAGTCGATGAAGTCCGGCGTGCCGTAAAGCAATCGCATTTCCTGGTCGCGTGGATGCATCTCGACCTGAATTCGCGAGATCGCATTCGTTTCGACCAGTTCTTCGATTGTCGTCATACGTGTCCGAGAGCCGCGATCCGAAGTCCGAAGTGGAATCGAACGCAGTCTACTACGCGGGGAGCGTCGACACATATGTCGGCGGGTAAAAATCCGACAACCGTGCCACCTTTAAAGGCTGAACATGACAGTAAAATTGCAGAGCCAAAAAGCCGTGTCGCGGCATCCACAGGCTGATTTTGTTCATGCGAATGGGGGAGCGCGGATTCATTTTCGCGCGCTTGGAATTCTTCGAAGAGAAATCCAAGAAGTCCGCGATTTGCAGGACTTTCTCATTATCGATTGTAACGGTTAGATGAAATTTTTTGCGGCCCATTGTGGTCGCCGTTAACAGCGTGTTAACGCCTCGCGCGAGGGCAGCGATCGTCGCTGACCCCACTTTGGAAAAACAGGGAAGTGTCATGAAGCATCTCACGACGCTGGCCATCCTTTTGGCCACGACGTCGCTGGCTTCTGCTGCCAGCAACGAGTTTTTCATCATCCAGGCCGGCAAGAAGAACAACGCGATCGTCGGCCAGTTCAACGGCAACAACAAGCAGGGCACGGCGCAGCTCGGTGCCGGCAACCAGTCCGTCACCGCGCAGCAGACGAATGGCAACGGCCCCAACAATTCCGCCACGCTCGAGGTCGGCGTTGGCAACAAGTCGACGGTCGGCCAGCTCGGCGGCAACAACGACCAGGCGACGGTGCAATTTGGCGCTTTGAACAAGGCGAAGACCCTTCAGAACGGCGACGGTGCCAACAACAACGCTTCGTTTACGGGTCAGTTCGGCGTCGGCAACAAGTCGTTTGTCGGTCAGTCGACCGGCGTGAGCAGCGATGACAACAAGGCCGCGACGCTTCAGTTTGGTTTCGGCAACAAGGCTTCGACGTTGCAGAATTCGGAAGCCAGCTCCGCCAACAACAAGCCGGGGCAGGGCGGCGAGAACAATTCGTTCGCGCTGCAAGTCGGAGGGCAGAACACCGCCAAGACCAACCAGGACTCGACCGGCACCGGTAAGGGAGCCTCAGCTCAGGGCGGCGTTGCGAACGACGCGGCGACCTTGCAGTTCGGCTTCGACAACAAGTCGACCACCAATCAGAGCGGAGCGGTTGACGGCAAGAAAGCCGATCAGGCGACCAACGCCTCGCTGACCGCCCAGTTCGGCGTTGGCAACACGGCGAAGGCAAATCAGGTCAACGGCAACAATCTTCAGGGCACCTTGCAGGTCGGCGCCGGCAACTCGGCCAAGACCAAGCAGAAGAACGCCGACGATGCAAACAACGTCAATGCCTCGCTGACCGCTCAGTTCGGCAAGGACAACACGTCGAGCGCCAACCAGACCAACGGTAACAACCTGCAAGCGACCGTGCAGGTCGGCAAGGACAACACCGCCAGCACCAAGCAGAAGAACGCCGATGGCGGCAGCGGCGTTAACGCTTCGCTGACCCTCGAACTCGGCAAAGGCAATGCCGCAACCACCAGTCAGAAGATCGCGGATCCGCTGAACAGCGGAATCAACGGCTCGCTGATTGCGCAGGTCGGCAAGAACAACGTTGCCAACGTGCATCAGTCGGACACCGGCCTTCAGCCGATGATCGGTGCGAACCTGCAAGCCACGGTCCAGGTCGGCAACGGCAACAGCGCCACCACGGTGCAGACCGCGAGCGCGAGCGTCGCCAACGCCTCGGTGACCGCGCAGTTCGGTTCGCACAACACTGCGGTTGTCACGCAGAAATAAGCTGCTCAGGAGCGGCGGGACAACCTCCCGCCGCTCTTATCCCTTGAGAGGGGCCGATGTCAAAAGCACGCACGGTTCTCGTCAATGGGCTTACTACCGCGGCTTTGGGCGTTGTTGTTTCTGGTGCGTGGGCTGGTGTGAGGCCCGCGAAGGTCGAGCAGGTCATGTCTCAGGTCTTGGTGATCGGGTGTCGTATTCGGGTCACGGCGGAGGGCGAAGCCATCCGTATCGAAGCCGTTGCGACGAGCCGCGAAGACGTGAGCGGAAACTATCGGCTCGACATCCAGAAAAGCAGCGGGAGTGGCTCTAGCCACAACATCCAGAGCGGCGACTTCAATCTTCAAGCCGATCGAGAAAAAATTCTTTCCACCACGTTCCTGGGGGCATCCGACGCGGACCACTTCCAGGCCAGGCTGGTGATCGATTCAAGTTCCGGGAGAGTCTCATGCGTTTCGCCTTGAGAAAACATTTGCGCGCCGTCGCCTTCGTCGTAACGGCCATGCCGGCATTTGCTCAGCCGTCCTTTGCGGACGGCGCTTTTGTCACGCAGGCGTCCAAGGGTGGCTTTTCCGGTCATTCGCTGATCTCGACCCCGATCAACGTTCCGTCATCGCTGCCGTATACGCCGTCACGTGGCGGCACCACGCAGGCGACGCCGGAGACCACGGTGCCTGCGTCAGGCGGCAACTGGGCCGGCACGCTGGAGATGGGCCGCAACAACTTCGCGCTCCAGGCCCAGTCCGGTGCCGGCAACAAATCCAACGTCGGGATCATCGGCGGTTCGCATGACACCGTCGGCGTGTTCCAGCACGGGCAGGGCCTCGTCTCCAATGTGGCGCTGGTGGGCGTGCAGGGACTCACGGTCGACGTGCTCCAGCCGCCCGGCACGGCGCCGATCAATATGCTGATTGCGCGGCTGCCGAACGGCGCATTCGACATCATTCAGCCGAAAGGCGCGCCGCAGGCCAGCATCATTCGCGTGGGCAACGTGCTGGTGGTCAGGTAATCGACGGTTCGAACGGAACAGTTGCGTAATCTCGAAGGGGCAAAACGGTCATGGGTAAAATCGCATTTCGGGCGGCGTGTGTTGCCGGCATTGTCGGGCTTTTGACGCCGGCTTTCGCGACAGAGCAGGTCTATCACCCGATCAGCCCCGCCTTGGGCGGTAATCCGAACAACGGCGCGTTCCTGCTCTCGACCGCGCAGGCTCAGGGCGAAGGCGTCAAATCAGGCAATCAGGGACCAGATCTGTCCGGCCTGACCAACGCCCTGAGCGGCATTGGAAACGGAACTTCCCAAGGTACCAGCAGCACGGTAGCGAACCCGACGACAAACTCGTCCAAAATGCCCTGATTTTTCGCGCGAGGGTATCGGCACGTCATCGGACAGCTGTCATGTGGCGCTGGTAACAAGTCCGGGTTTTGCGGTTAGTCGATTGGGTGGGGGATTACATTGGGTTTGCGTGTTGCCAGATTGGCGTGCCTGTTGCTGTTCGTGCTCTCGACAGGCGGATGCATGTTCAACCCGATGGCCGGAACGGCCAAGGACCCCGTCGACGAGCCTGCCTTCATGGTGCCGTCGACCAAGACCGGCCTCGTTCTCGACAACCTGCCGCCGCCCAGGCGCAAGCTTGACGTCTCCGTCTACAATTTCCCCGACCTGACCGGCCAGAACAAATCCAACGATAACTTTGCCGAATTCTCGCGCGCGCTGACGCAAGGCGGCTCATCCATCCTGACCGACGTCGCGGTGAAGGCAGGCGGCGGGGCGTGGTTCGACGTGTCCGAGCGCGCCGATCTCCAGCCGCTGTTGCAGGAGCGGCAGATCATCCAGAACACGCGCACCGCGATCGATGGCGACAAGGCGCAGAGCCTGCCGCCGCTCCGCTTCGCCGGCATCCTGCTCGAGGGTGGGGTGATCGGTTACGACACCAACGAGACCACCGGCGGCGTCGGCGCCGTCTATCTCGGCGTCGGACCCAACGTGCAATACCGGCAGGATATCATCACGGTGGCGCTGCGCGCCGTCAGCGTGCAGTCGGGGCGGGTGCTTGCCTCCGTGACGACGACCAAGATCGTCTATTCGATCAACGTCTCCGGTACCGGATTCCTGTTCGCCGCGGTCGACAAGCTGCTTCAGGCCGATATCGGGTTCACGAAGAACACCCCGCCGACGATGGCGGTGCGCGAAGGCATCCAGCTTGCGGTTTATTCGCTGATCTTCGAGGGCGTGAAGAACAAGCTCTGGGAATTCAAGGACAGGGCCGCGGGCGAGGCCTTCATGCGCGAGCTTGAAAAGTATCAAAAAGCCGCGGTGCCCGCCGAAGTCGTCGCAGCCGCGAAGCTGCAAAGCGAGGCGCTGGTCGCGAAGTACTAGACCAGTCTCTCTTCGGAGGACCCCGCCTGTCGCGTTCGCAAACTCCTCGAAGATCTCTCTATCCGTTGTGGGCTCAGCGCTTTGCGGAACTCTTCTTCAGGCTCTCGGCCCAGCGGTCCGCCCAGGCCGTAATAGGTTCAAAGGCGCGATAGAGGGCGCTGCCAAGCTCGGTAAGCCGATAGCCCTCCAGGGAAAGCTCCACGAGTTCGGCTTCGCGCAGTTCCTTGGTCCGGCGATTGAGAAGCGAGGGCGAGATATCACCACATGCTTTCTGTAACGGCCGGAATTTCAGGGGGCCGTGCCTCAACTCCCAGATAATGCGAAGAAGCTGTCTTCTCGATGCGAGATCGAGCAGAGCCATGAGCGGTCGGCCGGTTTCCGACCCTCGAACGCGCTTGCCGGGCAAGGGTGGTCCGGTCTTCTTCGCGCCCTTGTTGACCATCTCAGCTTAGTCTCTTGGTGCCGCATGTTGCTTGTCCGGAACGGGAAAGCGCCGACCGGTCGCCTCCAGGGGAAGATCAAGCGCGTTAGCGACATAGGAGACGGTGCGGTAGAATCCGCACAGCATCAATATCTCCAGGATCTGGCTATCCTCGTAATGCTCGCTTAGTCGATCGAATTCCACTCGATCGAGCGTAGCCCTGAAGTGCAGGGCGTCTACTGCCGCGATCAGCGCTTGCTCAGCGCCGGTCCAGCATGGAGCGTCCGCCCCTGCGGTACGCGTTGCCTGGATTTGCTCGTCTGTCAGATCAGCGTGCTCGGCGTATACCGCGACGTGAACGCCCCACTCGTATTCGCAATTCGCCAGCGCCGTCGTGCGGTCAATAACAATCTCCCGATCTCTCAGGGAAAGCGGGCCGCGGTCGAGCAGCGATGCGTTTCGAAATTTTTCCCAAGCCCTTGCACTGGTCGCCATCGCTCGAAAGAGCAGCAGAGGTTCCTTGCCCTTCATTATCCTGTCGAAGGAGAGCTGAACGTCATCCGTGTATGGAGGTTCCAACGGTCGAATACGGGACATTGCCATCTCGTTTGCTACTATATCTGTAGCAGATGCTATTCTTTCGGTAGCATGGGTCAAGTGAATTGGCCGCGCTCTCCCATACTTGTGAATTACGGAACTCAAGCAGTTGAGCAGAATTCCGTCCGCCAGACGACGGCTCGCTCGCACAATTCCACCACAGCTCGCCGTCGGCCGCAGTGCACCATGTAAATGCCATTTGCACTCATCGACCGCGACCGTCATAGTTTTGCAAAAAACAAGCCGGACGTTTGATGTACCGGCGCTCAATGACGCGACGGGAGGCTTCGCCATGAAGGACCTAGAGAAGCGTGTCATCGGCAAGGTGATGAGGCGGCTCATTCCGTTTCTGATCTTGTGTTATTTCGTGGCCTATCTCGATCGCGTCAATGTCGGCTTCGCCAAGCTGCATATGAACCAGGCGCTTGGTCTGAGCGAAGCGGCCTATGGGCTCGGTGCGGGATTGTTCTTCATCGGCTACTTCCTGTTCGAAGTGCCCTCCAATCTCTTTCTGGAAAAAGTCGGCGCGCGCGTCTGGATCGCACGCATCATGATTACCTGGGGAATCGTGTCGGCGGCGTTTGCGTTCATCCCGTCGATCTCGGCCGCGAGCGGAATTCCGACCACGGGCGTTTTCTATGCCCTCCGGTTGCTGCTCGGCGCCTGCGAGGCGGGCTTCTTTCCGGGCATCATCTTCTATCTGACGCTATGGTTCCCGGCGGTGTACCGCGCCCGGGTCATCAGCCTGTTCATGTTGGCCATCCCGATTTCGTCGATCATCGGATCGCCGATCTCCGGACTCCTGCTCGGCGTGACCGGCTGGGGCCTGGACGGCTGGCAATGGCTGTTCATTCTCGAGGCGTTGCCGTCCGTTCTGGTGGGCATCGGCGTCCTGATCTACCTGACCGACTTCCCGCGTCAGGCCCGCTGGCTGCAACCGGATGAGATCGCCTGGCTGGAGAACATTCAGGCCACCGAGAAGCAAAACAAGGAGAAGGTCGAACACCTGTCGCTGCTACAGGCGCTCACCGACCCGCGCATTTTATTGTGCGCTCTGGTTTACTTCTGCCTGAATGCCGCAAGTTATGGCGTGGCGTTTTTCCTGCCCACCATCATCAAGAATTTTGGTGTCAGCGACGCTCAGACCGGATTGCTGGCGGCATTGCCCTTTGTTTTCGGGGCCATCGGCATGGTGGTGCTCGGGCGCCATTCCGATCGGACCATGGAACGAAAAGGCCATGTCGCCGCGGCACTTTTGATGGCGGCAATAGGGGTCGGACTAGCCGGCCTCGTTCCCAATCCGTTCATCGTCATGGCGCTGTTGTGCTTTGCGCAGATCGGCATCTCTGCGGTGCCTCCGATGTTCTGGCCGCTGCCGGCGAGTTTCCTCACCGGTGCATCGGCTGCCGCGGGCATCGCTGCGATCAACTCGCTTGGAAATCTTTCCGGTTTCGCCGGTCCCTATGCGATGGGTTACCTGAAGGATCTGACGGGCGGGTTCACGGCCGGCCTGCTGTTGCTGGCGGGTTGCGCGCTCTTGGGCGCCGTCGTTGTCGTGATGTTGCGGATCGATGCAAGGCGCGAGCAATTGTCGGGTGAAGTGGCAAACGCCGTGCACGCCTGATCGAACGGAGGTTATCCATGCCGATTGCGGCCACAGGTTCGGACACAACCGTTCGCAGCGCGCTCGACGCGCTATTGGTCAAACAACGAGCCGCTCAGTTGCGCCACGGCGCGCCTTCGGCGGCCATTCGAATTGACCGGCTCAACCGTTGCATTGCGCTACTGGTGGACCATCGCAGCGAAATCGAAACGGCCTTGAACGCCGATTTCGGCGCGCGCTCCAGCCACGTCACGGCGTTTGCCGACGTTGCCTCTTCGATCGGTCCGCTCAAACACGCCCGGCAACATCTAACGCGCTGGATGAAAACGGAGCGGCGGCGCACCACGCCCGGCATCCTCGGCCTTTTCGGCGCCAAGGCCGAGGTTCACTACCAACCCAAGGGCGTCGTCGGCGTCATCAGCCCCTGGAATTTCCCGGTCAACCTGACGTTCTCCCCACTGGCGGGCGTGCTGGCCGCGGGCAATCGGGCGATGATCAAGCCGTCGGAAATGACGCCGGCGACGTCAGAGCTCGTGAAAAAGATGTTTGCGAGCGCATTCGACGAAGAGGAGATTGCGGTTGTGACCGGCGGCCCGGAAGTAGGCCAAGCCTTCGCCAGTCTCGCCTTCGATCACATCATCTTCACCGGCGCCACGTCGATCGGACGACATGTGATGAAGGCGGCGGCCGAGAACCTGGTGCCGGTCACGCTTGAACTCGGCGGCAAGAGCCCCGTGATCCTTGGCCGTTCTGCCGATCTCGCCACATCGGCCGCGCGCATCATGAACGGCAAGACCTTCAACGCCGGCCAGATTTGTCTGGCGCCGGACTACGTGCTGGCGCCGGCCGACAAGATCGGTGGCTTTGTCGAGGCGGCGAAATCCGCAGTCCACCACATGTTCCCGACCATCCGGGACAATCCCGACTACACCGCTGTTGTTGCCGACCGGCATTACGAACGGCTCACGGGATATGTCGACGATGCGCGCGCCAAGGGCGCCGAAATCGTGGAAATCAATCCGGCCGGCGAGGACCTGCGTCAGCAGCCGCACCGCCGCATGGCGCCGACCTTGATCCTCAATCCGACCGACGACATGAAGGTGATGCAGGAAGAGATTTTTGGCCCGCTGCTTCCGGTCAAGGCCTATCAGAAGCTCGATGAGGCCATCGATTACGTCAACGCGCATGACCGTCCGCTCGGACTTTACTATTTCGGGTCGGACAGCGACGAGCGGGATCGGGTGCTGGACCGAACAACATCAGGCGGCGTGTCGGTGAACGACGTCGTGATGCACGTCGCCCAGGAGGAATTGCCGTTCGGCGGCATTGGGCCTGCGGGCATGGGCGCCTACCATGGCCATGACGGCTTCCGTGAATTCAGCCACCGGAAGTCGGTCTATCATCAGATGAAGAATGACATCGCCTTGCGGATGCTTCGCCCGCCTTACGGCGCCGGGATCGGCAAATATCTGGCATCCCAAATCAAGCGTTAGGCTGAGGGCTGATCCAGCGAACCGCTTATTTGCTCCTGGTCTGCTGCGTCGCGCTGTAGCAGGCAGGCGAGGAAGCATTCTGCTGATTGCAGGTGGCGGGGTTCGTGGGGCTGCCGGCCGCCGCAGCCGTTGAAGAACCTTCGGGCGCGGACTTCGGCTTGTTCTCCTCGGCCACGGGCGTGTCGCCGGAAATGCGTCCGCGGGCCTGCTTGACCCAGACTTCGGAGGCCTGCGCCACCGAAATCGAGATCATCAGGCCGATCATTGCTCCAGAGATTGCCCCTCGGTTTCGCATCTTCGTCACTTCTTCACCCGCGCCAATCCACACGGGCACTATTTAACTCACCCGCGTGACGTATGTGAGTCCCGAAATCTGTTCACGCGGGGCTTCCGGCTCAATGTTCGTCATCATCAGGTCATCAACTGGAGGCCGTTGCGGGTGCGTCCGGGCGAGCGCAAGGCCGAAGCTGCGAAATGACGGCCGGGAATCAACCAGTGGTTAACTCCGGCCAGGCCCGGGGATCGCTTCGGAGGGCTTGGAGCGCGGCCGCCGTCCGGAGTCTGCGTTCGTTTTTTCGGAACTGCTTAACTTATTTGAACTATTTCAGGTTGTCGTCAGAAAGGCCGAAGCCTGATGTTTGCGAGAACCCTTGAAGCGATTCAGGCCGCTGCCCCGCGGCGCGTGGCTTACACGTGCGGGGTTTTCGCCTTCCTTGCGTTCGCCTTTGCAGTCAAGACCATGTGGTTTTCCCGCTTGGGGATGTGGCACGATCGCAACCTCGTCGATTTCGACGTGTTCCACATCGTTGCGCAGAAAGTATGGGCCGGTGGTGTCGAGGGGGCCTATCACTTCACCAGGTTCCTCGAGATGCAGCGGGAGGCTTCAGGCGGCCAGGACAGTTTCATGCCCTGGACCTATCCGCCGCAGTTTGCTCTTTTGGTTGCCCCGCTTGGCCTGATCCCGGTGAACGTGGGTTATTTCCTGTTCGTCGTCGCAACCTTTGCCTTCTATATCGTCGTCCTGCGCGCCGTCGCGCGCGACAATTTCACGCTCCTTCTCTTGATGCTTTTTCCAGCGATGGAAATCACGATGGCGTGCGGTCAGAACGGTTTTCTCACCGCCGGCTTCATCGGGCTGGTCTGTCTGTTTTTCGAAGAGCGGCCGGTGGTGGCCGGGCTCGCCCTCGGCCTCATGATCATCAAGCCGCATCTGGCGATCGCATTCGCGACATACGCGATCGCAAAGCGTTCATGGACCGTTGTCGCCACAGCGGCGGCCGTCGTGCTGACAACCTCGGCGATCTGCACAGCGGTTTTCGGCACTCACATCTGGCTCGATTTTCTGGACAGTGTCCGGGATTCTTCGGCATTCCTTGAAAAAGGCTACTACCCGCTGTTTCGCATGGTCTCCGCTTATGCGGCGTTACGAAGTGCCGGAATATCTGCCTGGGTCGCCTTTGTAGGCCAGGGCATGGTCGCGCTGCTGGCGTTGGGGCTTGTCGTCCTGACCGTGTATCGCAGGATGCCGTCACGCACGAGCCTCGGCCTTACCGCTGCATTGTCGCTCTGCATCAGTCCTTACGCCTACGATTACGACTTCCTGGTATTCGGAATCGGTTTGGCGATGCTGCTCCCGGCGCTGCAAGCGGCCACGTCCGAGCGTGAACGCACGATCATTTATGCCGCGCCGATGCTGGTCGGCGGCTATGGAGCCCTGCGAACAAGTCTTCTCGCAACGTCCTACGACGAATTATACGTCAGGGTCTTTTCAGGCGGAGGCCTTGCGTTGGCCGTGTTGATGGCCCTGATCGTCCTGGCGTTGTTGCGCTCTCCGAAGCATCAAACGGTCGCGTCCCTCTCGGTGGACGAGTCGTTCGCGAAAGCGCTGCAATAACATTACAAACAAGTACGCGGCAGACGCGGTGGTTTGCGTCAGCATCAGGGCGCTCGACCACCTCAGTGGTCAGATGCGCATGCGCTTGAAAACCGCCTCCGGCAAAGCGCAGATCAAGGCCATGACCAGCCGGAACCGCCTTGCGACATAGACGACGTCCCTCGGGCTTGTCACATCCGCTTTGAAGATATCGTCCGCTACCCGATCGGGATGAACGGTCAACGGGGCCGGCAGCTTCATGTGTGCGGTCATGCGCGTGTAGACAAACCCCGGTTTGATTGTGACGACGCGAACCTTGCCGGCAAGCGTCAACCGGTTTCGCAGGCCTGACAGAAATTCCGAGAAGGCGGCCTTGGCCGCGCCATAGTAGTAATTGGACGCGCGGCCGCGGTCGCCGGCGACCGAGCTAACTCCGATGATGGTTCCTGAGCCGCGCTTTTCCATTCGTTGGGCGAAAAGCTCGAGCAGCAGGCTGGGCGCTTCGAAATTGGTTCGCATGATCTTCGTCGCCAGCGCGGGATCGGTCTGGGCGAGCACCTGATCGCCAAGTTCGCCGACGACGCAGACGACGGTGTCCGGGAGCACCGGAAGACCTGTGACGAAGGCGGCGAGCTGCTCCGTTTGGAGCACGTCGATCGGATGAACTGACGGCTCGATGCCGGCTCGTGTCGCGACGTCAGCGGCGTTGCGCCGAGCCGCGTCCAGATCGCGCGCTGCCAGCAATACACCCCATCCTGCTTTCGCATAGCGGAGCGCGGTTGCATGACCGATGTCCGAACTTCCGCCGACCACCAGGATCCACTTTTTGTCGCTCATCAGATTCCAAGCCTTGCTGAAAGATGGGAGGTGAGGCGGGAATGTGCCCCGATTTGCTGACGAATGCTTCGGAGTTCACCGAGTCCGGGATACCCGCTCTCGAATGTGTGGCGCGATTGACGCGCGTCCTTGGCCAGATACAATCGCCCGCCGGCGTTCGTCACGAGCTCATCGAGTTCGTCGAGAAATTCAAAGATCGTGCGCGAGACGGGAAAATCCATCGTCAGAGTATAACCCTTCAGCGGAAACGAGATCAGTCCCCCGCCGTCGCCAAGTTGCTTCAGCACCGCGAGAAACGACGCATCGCCACGTTGAGAAACCCGGCCCAGTATCTCGGCGAGAACGGCGCGCGCGCCGTCGGTCGGAATCACGCACTGATATTGCACGAATCCTCGTCGGCCGTAGATCCTGTTCCAATTGGCAACGGCATCGAGCGGGAAAAAATACCCGTCCCAATGGACGAGCTGCGTGTTGCCGTCGCGCGACGCGCCACGCCGGAAATAAATCTCGTTAAAGGCCCTCATCGATGCCCGGTTAAGAAGCCACGAGGGAGCAAGATCAGGTACCGACAGGCGGGAACGGCGCATGGCGGGAAAGAGTTCGACATCGGCTCCCGAGACATCCCGACGCGTTGCGTGCTCGGCCAGGTAGATCAGTGATCTTCCGAGCGCCGCGCCACGCGCGAGGCAATCGATCCAGGCCACCGAATAGGTCGTGGAGTGGCTGTTCTCCAGATGACCCAGCGCTTCGTCGAGGTTGTGGGCCGTGCGCGTCACATGCCGCAGCCATCCGGTCTCGATCTCGAGCAATTGAATTGTCGCGTCCAGGATCATGCCGGTGAGGCCCATGCCTCCCAACGTCGCCCGGAACAGTTCGGCGTTTTGCTCGCGAGAGCAGGTCAGGATCTCGCCGTTCGGCAAAGCAAGGCAAAATGACTCGACGATGCTGCCAAAGCCACCATCGCGATGATGGTTCTTGCCGTGAACGTCGGCTGCGATCGCGCCTCCGACGGTCACGAATTTGGTGCCGGGGACGACTTTCAAGAACAGACCTTGCGGCACGAAGGTTGCCAGTATGTCGGCAATGGTTACGCCGGCCTCGACCGTCAACCGTCGGTTCGCTCGATCGAAACTCCGCATCCGGTTCAACGCCAGCGAAGAAACGGTGAATTGCGTCCCGATCGCCGCGTCTCCATAAGCGCGTCCCGCGCCTCGCGCGACAACGCCGGATCGCTCGACCAGATAATCCCGTGCGCCAGCCGGGATTTGCGGCGTCAGGAGTTCGGTCGATGCCTTGGGATAGTTACCCCAGCCGGAGAGGCCAATCATGCATGATACCGGCGCTACATCGCGACGAGCAGGATCAGGGCAATGGCGCCGAGGGCGAGCCAACTGACGCGATCCCTGAGTGCAAAGACAACCGGATCGTCGTCGATCAATCCGCGTTGCGCCAGCAGCATCACGCGGCCGATCCAGTACATCAGGATCGGACAGCCGGCCCAGAGCAGCTGCGGATGGCTGTAAAGCGAACGAACGGCGTCAGACGAGATATAGAGCGTGAAAATGACCACTGCGTTGAAGCCGGCTGCGGCGGCGAGGATCGCAACCATCGGCTTGTCGCTGGTCTGGTAGTCGCGGGCCGCCAAAAGCCCGCCTTGGGGTTGGCGGTCGAGTTCGATATGGCGTTTCACAAGGGCAAGCGACATGAAGATAAACAACGAAAACGCCAGCAGCCACTCCGACACGACCACGTCGATCGCGACCGCACCGCCGATCACGCGGATGCTGTAGAGGGTGGCGAGGGCCACCACATCGACGATTGCGATGCGTTTTAGCCGGAACGAATAGGCGGTGGTGAGGATGAAGTAGCCCAACAGCACGCCGACAAATGCGAGCGATATGGAAGCGGCAATCCCCGTTGCCGCGATCAGCAGCAGCACCATTGCGTAGCTCGCTTGTGCGGGCGAAATGGCGCCGCTCGCAATGGGACGATGGCGCTTTGTGGGGTGCGCGCGATCGGCCTTAACGTCGAGGATATCGTTGAGAATGTAAGCGCCTGACGCGCAGAGCGAGAATGCGATCGCGGCGATCAGGGCTGTGGTCGCTGACCCAACAGCGAACTTGTGCGCCGTCGCAAGCGGCACCAGAACGAGAGCGTTCTTGGCGTATTGATGAACTCGCAGCAACTTCAGCCACGTCCGTAACCCAACCTTCGGAGCAGTGGCGCTGTCGGCGCTACGGGGAACGTCCACCCGCGAAACGAATTCCGGTAACTCAATCGTTCGGCGGCCGAGGTAATCGAAGCCTTGCCGCAACACGAGGGGAAGTTCCGCCGGCTCTTCCGCCGGTTTACGTTCCGAGGTGGCCGACCAGGCGGTCAACAGGCCCAGATATTGGGCGACGGAGTTGACCAGCGTTTCCGGATGCGTCTCCGAACTGAGATAAACCGGTCGCCGCTCGCTCATGGCGTGCAGAACGAAGGTCATCGTGTCGGGGTCGAACGACGCTCGCGCGGGGTCGAAGTCCGGCGAATCCAGAGTGTGGCGCCGTGACCTGTCTCGTCCCGACAGGCGTGCAGCGAACCGGGCCATCGCGGGCCATCGATCAGCCGCATCTCGGCCGCCGCCGGCGACGCCGGGCGCCTGGATTAACAGTTCATTGACATCGACCACGAGGGGACGGTCGTCGCGCGAAAGCGGATCACGAGCGGGGGCGGCCCGCGCAGCCAATTCTGGGATGTTAGCTCGCATATTGGCTGGTTCCGGTGCCGGCCTTTATCCTGCGTTGCTTCTCCTAACATGAGGTGAACTCTCAGCTTTATCTGAGCGTGTGGTGACCATCTTCAGACGTGACCAAAGTCGAAAGTTAACGAACTCTTTGGTGTTCATCTTCAATTCGACGGTGTCTTCCGTCAGCGGTTTTGATCAGCCTTGATCCGGATGATTCTCGCCGACGGCGGTGGCAGATAGCCCGATCGCGGGGAAGAGCGTGAAGACAGCGCGCCGTCTCTTGGTTGGCCACGGACGCTCTACTTCATTTTTTCGGCTGACGGGTGCGAACCTCGATCATATCGCCCGCCATCTGCACTTCGAACCGCGACAGGAAGCTCATTCCAAGCAGGCCGTCGATGCCCGCACCGTACACCTTGTCATCGGTCTGCACGGCGACAGGTACGTTGGTGGCTTCCAGCTTGCCGAGCGCGATCTTGTCGGCCCTCGAAAGCGTCGCCTTGGTCTGTCCATTGGCCGTATTCAGTGTGATCTCGCTGGCTTCGGCGTCGGGAATTTTGGCGCGGTTGGCAAAGGCGGACTTTACGGCGACGTAGGTTGCGCCGGTGTCGAGTATGAACAACCCGCGGACGCCGTTGATTTCGGCCTTCACCGTAACGACATCTTTTTTCGCCGGCAACGGAAAGCTTACCTTCTGCGGCTCCGTAGATGAAACGCAACTGCCTTGCTGTTCGTAGTCGGCGATGATCTTTCGGGTTTGACTGGTGTCGCGGGTCGCCGGATCGAGCGCGACCCAGAGATTGATCGGCGCGGTGGCTTCGCAGAACTGTTTCAGTGCGGCGTAGGCTTTGGCCATCTGCAGAAACACCCGGCTGGAAATGCCTTTCTTGTCGGCACCAAACAGCTCGACGGTGTCGGAAAAATCGGCAAGCGCCCGCTTGTGGTCGCCGGCGCCCTCTAGCGCCACGCCACGAAGATAGTGTGCATTGTGGTCCGAAGGTGCGCGGCGCACGAATTCGTCAGCGACTTCGACGGCCTTGGGGTAGTCCGTGAGTTTCAGGTAGATGTTGATCGATCGGTTGAGCGCGGTCAGCGGGGCGCCGCAACTCATGACGAATTTGTAGAGCCCGTCGGCCGCCTGTCGCCGGTAGCCCAGTTTGTCGAGTGCAAGCGCGAGGTCCCCGATGCTCTTCTGGTCGCACGGCTCGCGCTTGAGTTCCTGCAGACGAAGCCAGACATAGGGGTCACGGGCAGCCTGTACCGGCAATGCTCCGATGCGTTCATAAACACCTTCGAATACCTCATCGGGATTCTCGTCCAGATAACCTGCGCGCGTAACTCCAAATGATGCCGCGAGCATCAGCGCGGCAACGCAAGACGACCTGAACATACTCGCCCCAAAGTATCGGTTTTGGCCCTAGAATACTGATAATTGTGTCAGGCGACAATTGCCAGCGAACATTCCGTGAGCGGGCAGAAGGTGGCAGGAGACGGGATGGAGTTGCAGCCGCCCATCCGTGTCCTATCTTTCCGATGAAAAACGACGAGCATCTGGCTCAAATTTCGGAATTCTGCCGTAACGCCGACATGGCGGAATCGACGTTTGGGCTGCGCAGCGCCAGCCTGAGTTTCGCGGTCAAGCAGATGTGCCGGGATTCGTCGGCCGAGGCGGTCCAGCGTCGCCGCGAAATGACTTTCGCCGGTCACCACGCATAGCGCACCACGGCCTTGCCGGCATAGCTTGCCGTAACCTTGGAGAATTCGCCTTCGAAGGTGGCGGCGGTCGACCAGCCGTTCATCCACTTCAATTCGGCCGACGCCGTCGCCAGCGCCGAATCGGGCGCCTGCGCCGCGCCGTTGACGACGAAGCTCGCGCCAGGCAGCGCCTGGAAGGTCGCTAGCGCAGCGCGGTCGGGATTGAAGTCATGCGCCCAGGCGGCGCGGCCGAGGCCTATTGCCGCTTCCTCAACGCCACCAACGAATTCGTCGAAAGCCTGGTCGCCTGTGGCCGCACGCTGAACTTCGATCCGTGGAACGGATTGGCGCTCTATCACATCGGTCTGGCGCAGCTTCAGCTCGGACGCTTCGAAGACGCGCTTGCCACCTTCAGGCAGGCGGACAATTTCGATACGCCGCTCGTGTCGCGCTGGACGTGGCGGCTCGGTGTTGGGTGGGTGTGCATGATGATGGGCCGTGCCGAGGAGGCGCTGCCTTGGCTGGAGAGTTCGATCGCAATCACGCCGGCCTCGGGACGCAGCTACATGCTGCTGTCGGCGGCTTACGAGGATTTGGGCCGCTTCGACGAGGCCAGGGCCGCCATGGAAAAAGGCCTCGCACTGCGGCCCGGCTCTAACGCCGGCAATGTCGCGACGCCGCAAAAGAATGCGAGTCCGGCATTTCTCGCCGCGAGCGAACGCCAGATACGGGCCTTCGTCGCGGCTGGATTGCCGGAGAGCTGAGGCTTAGGCAGGAGCATTCCCCGGTTGGGCAGATGGTGGTAGGAGACGCGACAGAGCTGTTCCTGCCCACCGCGATTTCCGCCCAATGAAAAACGACGAAATCCTCGCCCAGATATCGGAATTCTGCCGCAACGCAGATATGGCTGAATCGACGTTTGGGCGGCGCGCGGTCAATGACGGCAAGCTGGTAGCCCGCCTGCGTGAAGGCAAGCGCATCACCATCGATACGCTGGAGCGCATCCAGGCCTATATCGCGGCGTCGATGCCGGGCGGCATGGCGCCACGCCCGCGCGGCCTCGAAGTGGCGCCGGAAAGGCGTGATCCCAAGAGCAATTTCCGCTTCTTCGAGAACCGCCAGAAATACCTCTTGTTCGTCCACACCTGCAGCGAGAAGCGCGTGACTGCGGAGAGGGTGGCGCTGGAGCTGTCGGCGATCCATCCGCGTCCGCCGGCGCTTCGGGTGTTCGATGCCGGTTGCGGCGACGGAACTGTGCTCGCGCGGGTGGTGCGCTCGATGCACAGCCGCTTTCCCCATATGCCGTTCTATATCGCGGGCAAGGAGCTCAGCCTCGAGGACGTCCGCCTGACGCTCGATAAGGTGCCGGACCGGCTGTTCGAGCACCCATCCACTGTCTTTGTGCTGACCAATATGCATTACGCCGAGGCGCCCTGGCTGACGCCGGCTTCACCGGCGGCGGCGGCCGGCATGATCTGGCACGAAGTACCGTTACGGGGGGCCTCGTCAGGCGATTTCGAGGCCCAAATTGCCGAATTAGGGCTGTTTCTGGAGCAAAATTGGCGGGCCAGCGTTTCACCCCGGTCAGGTATGCCCAGTTACGAACGGCCGGTGGCGCTGGTGCTTTACCGGGAAGATCACCGGTTTTTGCTCAATTCGATCATTCCCCGGGCCGGCCGGGTCGAGGCCAATTTCGACCTGATTATCGCATCCCAGCCATACCGGGCCAAATCCAGCGTAAATTTTCGCGCCAAACGCATTATTGCGCCCTTGGGGAGGGCCTTGCGGGCCGGGGGACGTTTGATCGGAATCCACTCCCACGGGCAGGACCCGGGATTGGAGATTATCCAGGCGGTATGGCCGGGAGAAAATCCTTTCGCCGTGAGCCGTCATGAGCTATTGCGCGCGGTGAAATATGAGCTCGGATCGGCCGGGCGCGACCTTAACTTTAACGCCTATGCCGATAACCGTTCGATCTTCCGTTATGATATGGAAGCGCTGCCCAACGAGGTCACCGGCTCGATCGGAACCTCGACGGCCTTTGCAGCATGGAATGCGGCGGTGTATGTCGCACAGATTGAAGACGACCGGTTGACGGAAATGACCCAGAGCGGCCGTTATCTCGATGCCGTCAGAGAGGTTCTGCGCAAGCATAACGGGCTCTGGTTTTACGACGAATCCTACGTCATCTCGCGCCGTCGGGACTGACAATTCAGGACAGATTTGAAAAATCACCGCCGCGGTCCGGCGGAAGAAGGGGCTACCTTGATGCGCGCGTCTTACTTGTTCACCTCAGAGTCGGTTTCCGAAGGTCATCCGGACAAGGTCTCCGACCAGATTTCGGATGCGATCCTTGATGCCTTCATCGAGAAGGACGTCAAGCTCGGCATCGCCGATGACAGCCTCGTCAACACTCGCCTCGGCTGCGAGACGCTGTGCACGACCAACAAGATCGTGATCGCCGGCGAGGGCCGCGGACAGCTGTTCCGGGATATCCACGGAGTCTCGGTGGTTGATCGCGAACTGATCAGCCAGATCGCGCGCGATGTGGTCCGCGACATCGGCTACGACCAGAACGGCTTCTCCTATCACGGCGCCGACATCGAGGTGCTGTTGCACGGCCAGTCGCCCGACATCGCGATGGGCGTCGACGCCAAGAAAAAGAAGAGCGGCGAGGAAGAAGGCGCGGGCGACCAGGGCATGATGTTCGGTTACGCCTGTACCGAGAGCGAGGTCTACCAGAAGGGCTCGTTCATGCCGGCGCCGATTTTCTTCGCGCACCGCATCCTGAAGGTTCTGTCCGAGAAGCGCCGCAACGGCTCGCTTGCCGACCTTCAACCCGACGCCAAGAGCCAGGTCACGGTGAAGTATGTCGACGGCAAGCCGGTCGGCTGCACCAAGGTCGTGGTCTCGACCCAGCACAATGAGAAGAGCCGCAACAACAAGAAGTACTCGCCCGGCCTGATCAAGGACATGATCTCGACCGCGGTGGAATCGGCGCTGCCCAAGGGCTGGATGCCCTCGAGGTCGTCCGACTTCCTGGTCAATCCGACCGGCAACTTCGTCGTCGGCGGTCCCGATGGCGACTGCGGCCTCACCGGGCGCAAGATCATCGTCGACACCTATGGCGGCTACGCTCCACATGGCGGCGGCGCCTTCTCCGGCAAGGATCCGACCAAGGTTGACCGTTCCGCGGCCTATGCCGCGCGCTACCTCGCCAAGAACGTGGTCGCGGCCGGCCTTGCCGATCGCTGCACGATTCAAGTGGCCTATGCGATCGGCGTTGCCGATCCGATGTCGCTGCTGGTCGATACCCACGGCACCGGCAAGGTCGACGAGAAGAAGTTGGAGAAGGTGTTGCCGGAAATGTTCCGCCTGACGCCGACCAACATCCGCCGCACCTTGAAGCTCAACCGTCCGATCTATCGCAAGACCGCGTCTTACGGCCATTTCGGCCGCGCGGCGGAGAAGGACGGCAGCTTCTCCTGGGAGAGGACCGATCTCGCCGACGCGCTCAAGCGCGCGGTTTAGTTTTTCGTCATTCCGGGGCGCTCGCGATCGCGAGCGAACCCGGAATCCATATCCATCATTTCGAGATTCCGGGTTCGCCTCTTCGAGGCGCCCCGGAATGACGAGCTAGACAACAGGAAGCTCTCATGACCGCCACCGCCAAGAAGCCCGGCTTCACCGATTACATCGTCAAGGACATCTCGCTCGCCGAGTTCGGCCGCAAGGAGCTCTCGCTGGCCGAGACCGAAATGCCCGGCCTGATGGCGACGCGCGAGGAATATGGTCCGAAGCAGCCATTGAAGGGCGCGCGCATCGCAGGCTCCCTGCACATGACCATTCAGACCGGCGTGCTGATCGAGACGCTGGCCGCACTCGGCGCCGACATCCGCTGGGTCTCCTGCAACATCTATTCGACGCAGGATCACGCGGCGGCTGCGATCGCCGCCGCCGGCATTCCGGTGTTCGCGGTGAAGGGCGAGAGCCTCGCCGAATACTGGGATTACACTGCAAGGCTGTTCGACTGGCATGGCGCAAAACCCGGTGAAGCCTTGCATCCCAACATGATCCTCGACGATGGTGGCGACGCCACCATGTATGTGCATCTCGGTCTGAAGGCCGAGAACGGCGACGCGGCCTTTCTGGACAAGCCGGGTTCGGAAGAAGAGGAAGTCTTCTTCGCGCTGCTCAAGAAGCAGCTCAAGGAGAAGCCGAAGGGCTACTTCGCAGGCATCGCCAAGTCGATCCAGGGCGTCTCGGAAGAGACCACGACAGGCGTGCACCGTCTCTACGACATGCAGAAGGCCGGCACGCTGCTTTGGCCCGCCATCAACGTCAACGACAGCGTCACCAAATCGAAGTTCGACAATCTCTACGGCTGCCGTGAATCGCTGGTCGACGGCATCCGCCGCGGCACCGACGTGATGATGTCGGGCAAGGTCGCGATGGTCGCGGGCTTCGGCGACGTCGGCAAGGGCTCGGCGGCCTCGCTCCGCCAGGCCGGCTGCCGCGTCATGGTCTCCGAAGTCGATCCGATCTGCGCGTTGCAGGCGGCGATGGAAGGCTACGAAGTCGTGACCATGGAAGACGCGGCGCTGCGCGCCGACATCTTCGTCACCGCGACCGGCAACAAGGACATCATCACCATCGAGCACATGCGCGCGATGAAGGACCGCGCCATCGTCTGCAACATCGGGCATTTCGACAACGAGATCCAGATCGCGGGCCTGCGCAACCTGAAGTGGACCAACGTCAAGCCGCAGGTCGACGAGATCGAATTCCCCGACAAGCACCGCATCATCCTGCTCTCGGAAGGCCGTCTGGTGAATCTCGGCAACGCCATGGGCCATCCGTCGTTCGTGATGTCGGCCTCCTTCACCAATCAGACGCTGGCGCAGATCGAACTGTTCGCCAACAACAAGGACGGCAAGTACAAGAAAGAAGTCTATGTGCTGCCGAAGTCGCTGGACGAGAAGGTCGCCCGCCTGCATCTCGCCAAGATCGGCGTCAAGCTGACCGAGCTGCGCAAGGACCAGGCCGACTATATCGGCGTGAAGACGGAAGGTCCGTACAAGTCGGATCACTACCGGTATTAATTGCGGCCTTAAGCCGCCCGTCGCATCCGTCATGGCCGGGCTCCCGGCCATCTACGTCTTTGCGAACGAAGACGTGGATGCCCGGCACAAGGCCGGGCATGACGAACTTTGCGCACTCGCCTGTCCAGGACAACGGGCACGTCATTGCAGTGCCGCCCGAGTTCGCTCGCTTCTTTCAGTGATGCGCGACGGGATCTGCAACAATTGGGCTTTCAGGGGCTGTAAGCGGACTTTCAGCCCATTTCGCCGCGGGGTCGTCGCAGCTGATGCATTGGAGTTCGGTGCGGCCTGAGATTGCGACAACCGGTTCCAATAGTTTTCCGCATTTCGCGCAGCGCGTGATGCGTTCCATAACAGATACTCCGACAGATACTCCTACTTTTGGCCCCTTAACTCGGAACTGGACTGTTTGTTCCATTCGCGCGTTGAGGTTTGCAATTTGCCGCATGCGCAGCTTGATCGAAACGTTGGCGAAGGCGCGGGTTTACTTGCCCATCCGCAGGCCCTTGGTCGTGAAGCGCTGCGTCCTGCCGCCATCGCGCACGGGCCGCCGCGTGCCGGCGGCCTTGCCGGTGCCGGGCGGCTGATGCGCGGGCACGAGCTGGTCGGGACGCGAGCCGATCAGGTCGGCGCGGCCCATCTGCTTCAAGGCGTCACGCAGGACAGGCCAGTTGTCGGGGTCGTGATAGCGCAGGAACGCCTTGTGCAGCCGCCGCTGCCGCAATCCCTTGATCGCCTCGACCTTGTCGCTCCCGCCGTGCCGCACGCCACGCAGCGGATTGACGCCGGTGTGGTACATAGCGGTGGCGGTCGCCATCGGTGACGGCAGGAACGTCTGCACCTGGTCCGCGCGGTAGCGGTTCTTCTTGAGCCAGAGCGCGAGGTTCATCATGTCCTCGTCGGTCGTGCCCGGATGCGCCGCGATGAAATAGGGGATCAGGTAGTATTTCTTGCCGGCCTCTTTCGCGGCGGCGTCGAACATCTGCTTGAAGCGGTCATAGGCGCCGATGCCCGGCTTCATCATCTTGTCGAGCGGACCGCGCTCGGTATGTTCGGGCGCGATTTTCAGATAGCCGCCGACGTGATGGGTGACGAGTTCCTTGACGTATTCGGGGCTCTTCACCGCGAGATCGTAGCGCACGCCGGAAGCGACCATCACTCGCTTGACGCCCTTCACCTCGCGCACCTTGCGATACAGCCGGATCAGATCGTCGTGCGAGGTGTTCAGGTTCGGGCAGATGTCCGGGAATACACAGGATGGCCGCCGGCACAGCGCCTCGACCTTCGGATCGTTGCACGCCATCCGGTACATATTGGCTGTCGGCCCGCCGATGTCGGAGATCACGCCGGTGAAGCCCGGCGTCCCGTCGCGGATGCGCTCGATTTCGCGCAGGACCGAGCCCTCGGAGCGGTTCTGGATGATGCGGCCCTCGTGCTCGGTGATCGAGCAGAACGTGCAGCCGCCAAAGCAGCCACGCATGATCGTCACCGAGAACTTGATCATCTCCCAGGCCGGGATCTTGGCATCGCCGTAGGAGGGATGCGGCGCGCGGGCGTAGGGCAGGTCGTAAACGGCGTCCATCTCGGCGGTGGAAAGCGGGATCGGCGGCGCGTTCAGCCACAGGTCGCGATCGCCGTGGCGCTGGACCAGCGGCCGCGCATTGCCGGGATTGCTCTCCCGGTGCAGCACGCGCGAGGCTCGCGCATACGCCTCGCGGTCTTGCTCGGCCTGCTCATAGGCCGGCAGCCGGATTACGACATCGCCGCGGTGGCGGGCTGCGCCTTCATCGGCGGAGTCGAGATCGTCGGCGCGCAATTCTGTGTATTGATCAGGCACGCGGCGGAACAGCGCGACGCCCCTGATGTCGGTGAGATCGCGCGGCGCTTCGCCATTGGCGAGCCGGTGCGCGACCTCGACGACCGCGCGCTCGGCGTTGCCGTAGAGCAGAAGATCCGCCTTGGCATCGGCCAGGATCGAGCGGCGTACCTTCTCGGACCAGTAGTCAAAATGCGCGATGCGGCGCAGCGACGCCTCGATGCCGCCGAGCACGATCGGCACATCCTTGAAAGCTTCGCGGCAGCGTTGAGCATAGACGATCGTGCAGCGATCCGGTCGCCGGCCGCCTTCACCACTGGGCGTGTAGGCGTCGTCGTGGCGCAGTCTTCGGTCCGCCGTGTAGCGGTTGACCATGGAGTCCATGTTGCCGCCGGTCACGCCAAAGAAGAGGCGCGGCTTGCCCAGCGCTTTGAACGGCTCGGCCGACTGCCAGTCCGGCTGCGCGATGATGCCGACGCGGAACCCCTGGGCCTCCAGCAGCCTGCCGATGATCGCCATGCCGAAGGAGGGATGGTCGACATAGGCGTCGCCCGTCACCAGCACGATGTCGCAGGCATCCCAGCCGAGCGCCGTCATCTCGGCGCGGCTCATCGGCAGAAACGGTGCTGGCTTGCTCGATTGGGTCCCGTGGCGGGACCAGGACATCAGAGGTTTTTCGGACACAGCAAGGTTGTTCATGGCGCTGAGAGGTACGCTCCCGGCGCAGCAAATTCAACCTGCTCGGTATGCTGCCCGTGCGTCAGGCCGCGCGAACGATGCCAACCGGCGAGCTCTTACCCCTGACTTCCGCCTCCTCGAATTCGGCCGCGGCAATGGCGCGATCGAGTGCTGCGCGCAATTCCCTGGCCGACTCCAACGTCAGCTCGATTCCGGCGCGCGCGCCGGGCTCGAGTGTGACATTCATGAAATCGAGCGTGATCACGTCGCCGAGCGCGGCATGGCGCGCGTGGTCGTAGGCGACGACGCTGTGGGAGAGTGGAAACCATTCGTTCTCGCGCTTGGCCATGCCTTCGGCGCGAACGACCTCGATGATGGATGTGCACATTTTCGCTCTCCCTATTTGGCAAGATGCCTGCCGAAGAACGCAAATATCTTGCTCCAGCCATCCATGGTTTGCTCGGGCCGGTAAAGCGGCCTGTGCCAATAGAAGAAGCCGTGACCGGCGCCGTCGTAACGGTGGAATTCGTACGTTCTTGCCCTGCTTCTTGAGTTCGGCTTCGTGCTCGTTGACCTGTTCCGGGCTCGGCGCCCGGTCATCGTTGCCGAACAGACCGAGCAGCGGACAGTTGAGGTCCTTCGTCATGTCGATCGGTGCGACCGGTGTCTTGTCGTTGAGTTCTTCTTTGCCCATCACGACCCGTCCGCCCCAAAGCTCGACGCAGGCGTCAACATCCTTTTTCTGGCACGAATAAATGAAGGCGTGCCGGCCTCCGGAACAGGATCCGAAGATGCCCACTTTGCCGTTGAGGTTCGGCTGAGCACGCATCCATTGTACGGCCGCCGCCGTGTCGCCGACCATCTGAGCATCGGGAATGCCGCCCTCGGCGCGCACCTTGGCGGCAACGTCGTCGGGATTGCCCTGGCCCGCGCGTTCATAGAGGTTGGCGCAGATCGCAATATAACCATGATGCGCGAACCGGCGCGTCGTCTCGATGTAGAACTCGCTCCAGCCCGGCAGATGATGGACAAGCACCACGCCGGGAAAAGGTCCGGCACCGGAAGGCTTGGCGACATAAGCGGTGATCGGTGTTCCCTTGTCACCTTTGAGGGTGACGTTCTCGCAGGTCATGCCTCGGTAGAATGACATCGGCTTCTCCTTTGTTTTTATCGTGTCATCGGCGGCGCCGTGGCTATTGGAAGGTATTGGTCAGCGTTCCCAGATGGCTGATCGAGATCGACACCTTGTCGCCGGGGCGAAGGAATTTGGGCGGGTTGAAACCGAGCCCTACGCCGGCGGGCGTACCGGTTGCGATCACGTCGCCCGGCTTCAATGTCAGGCCCGCAGAGATCGTCGCCACCAATGTCGGGATGTCGAAGATCAGGTCACGCGTATTGGCGTTCTGACGCAGTTCGCCGTTCACCCAGCATTTGACATCGAGATTTTCGGGGTCGAGTTCATCGCTGGTCGCGATCCACGGGCCCATCGGACAGAACGTGTCGAGCGCCTTACCGAGAAACCATTGTTTGTGGTTGCGCTGGCGATCGCGGGCCGTGACGTCATTGACGATGGTGTAGCCGAAGATGTGGCCGTAAGCGTCTTCTTTCTTGATGTCGCGGCCTTCCTTGCCGATGACAAGCGCAAGCTCGGCCTCGTAATCGACGCTCGACGTGATGTGCGGATGCAGTTGAACGGTGTCGTTCGGGCCGACCACCGTGTTGGCAGGCTTGGTGAACACGGCAGGATGGCTGTCGATCTCGGCGCCTTTGACGGCTCCGGCCTCATAGCCGCTGTTCGAAAATTCGCGCGCGTGGTCGCGATAGTTCTTGCCGACGCAGAATATATTGCGGTGTGGGACGGGAATTGGCGCCAGCAGCGTGACCTCGGTGAGCGAGGTCGCGTGCGCGTCATCGGCTTTGGTGCGGATTTCGGCGATGCGTTCGATCGCCTCGAACATATTGGTGACGCCGGAAACCGGTGCAATTCTCGTTTCAGACTGATCGATACGGCCGATTTTGATATCGCCATTCACAGCATAGCGGGCAAGCTTCATAAGTCCTCTTTTTTCGGTTGGTGCGGACGGCACGCCGTGAGCAGGCCGCCCGCCAGTGTCAGACGTCAAGCCGCGAGTGAACGGCCCTTGGTTTCAGGAAGCAGCAGGGCTGCCAGGATGATCAGGCCATACGCTGCCACCGTGAAGATGCCAATAGCCTCGCCAAGCGGCATGCTCGCGCTAATGTAACCGACAAGCGCCGGAAACAATGCGCCCAGCGCGCGGCCGACGTTGAAGCAGAAGCCGATGCCCGAACCGCGCAAGCTGGTCGGATAAAGCTCGTTGAACAACGCGCCGATGCCGCTGTAGATGCCCGAGGCGAAGAAGCCAAGCGGTGCGCCGAGGAAGAGCAGGGCGGAGTCGTTGATCGGAAGGAACATGTAAGTCAGAACGGTGATGACGGAGCAGACGGAGAACAGGATGAAGTTTCTTCGCCGCCCGAGGATATCAGTCAGATAGGCGCTGATGACATAACCAAGGAATGACGCGACGATCACGACTGCGAGATAGCCGCCGGTGCTCAAGACAGAGAGGCCGCGCACCGTCTTCAGGTAGGTCGGAAGCCAGATCATGATCGCATAGTAGCCGCCCTGGGTGCCGATGGTGAGGAGCGAAGCCAGGAGGGTAGTCCGCAACAGGGAAGGCGCGAATATCCCAAGGAAACTCGGCCGCGTCTCCCGGCCGCTTGCATAGCGGCTTTGCGCATCCAGGAACAGCGCCGGTTCATCGACGAAGCGACGAACGAAGAACACGGAGATCGCCGGCAAGATCCCGATGGCGAACAGCGCGCGCCATGCCACCGTCTCCGGAAGCAATGAGAACAGCACGGTGTAGGCGATCACGGCGACGCCCCAGCCGACCGCCCAGCCCGAATGCACGATGCCGTTGCCTTTTCCACGGTGCTCATTGCGGATGATTTCACCGATCAGCACCGCGCCGGCTGCGTATTCGCCGCCGAATCCGAAGCCTTGCAGCGAGCGGAACAGGAAAAGCTGCTCGTAGGACGTGGCGAAGGCGCAGAGGAACGTGAAGACCGAGAACCACAGGATGGTTATTTGCAGCATCCGCACCCGGCCATAACGGTCGGCGAGAATGCCGACCAGCCAGCCCCCGACCGAGGAGGCGAGCAGCGTCGCGGTCGCAAGCAACCCTGCGTCTCCGCGGCTGATCGACCAGAGCGCTGTCAGCGTGGCGATGACCAGACTGTAAAGCTGCACGTCCATGGCATCGAGCGCCCAGCCGGTAAAACAGGCCCAAAACGTCCGGCGCTCTTTGCTAGAAAGTTCCTGGTACCATCCCAGAATCAGCGCCGCCCCGTTCGGCGGTCGCGTTGGCTATTTGTTCAGCCATCGGATTCCTCCCCTGAAAATTTTTATGGCGCGACCTTGATCGCGCCGGCATGTGCCGGCGCTATCCGGTGCTCTCATTATCTTTTTTGACGTAAAGTGCGGCGTGCCGAGGTGGCCCGACGCTTGGTCGCTAGGCCTTCTGGAGCGCCTTGCCCCATTTCAGACCCCAGTCGTCTCCGACGAGATCGACGACCTTGCCGTCCTTCTCGTAGAACTTGTTCGGAATCTGGAACACGGCAATCATCAGTCCGCCTTCGGGAGTCCATGCCGAATGACGGCTGCCCGCCGGACGCCAGACGAATTCGCCGGGACCGCAGGACAGGCCTTTCTCCGGTCCATCCTTGTCGACCAGCCGGCCCTCGATCATGAAGGTCTGTTCGAGCATGACGTGTTCATGGTCAGGCAGCTCGGCGCCCGGGTCCATCTTCAACAGCACGGTGAGCAGGCCCGAAGCCTTGTCGACCATCAACGTCTTCACGTAGCAGCCCGGGTAGCGGATCGGCTCCCAGGCCATGTCGTTGACGTGCACGAGGCGCGAGGCGAGCGGGCCGAGGCCTTCGTGGTTCTTGGCGTTCGGTGTGAATGCGGTGGTCATGTTTTCCTTCCTCGCTTTTTTTGTTGTTGCGGCGAGTGGCTCTAAAATTGAACCAACTGAACCAATGCCTAATGACTGATGTTATGCGATCAACGCCGTGCGCTGCAAGGCCGATTGGGCTGCCTTGAAGGAGCGTGTCGTGACGCCTGCGCGCCGCGGCGTAACCGAGCGGCAGCATCGCGGTATTCTCGCAGCTCTGAGAGCGCGTGACGCGCAGCGCGCCGGACTGGAAATGAAAAACCATCTCATCGATGTCAGGCGTAGCCTGGTTGGTTCTTGAACAGGGAAACCGGCAAAGGCACGCCAGCAACTCATCGAGATCGAGCTAGATGAGGTAATGCCTGACCGCGTCTTCATCCCATTCGAGCCCAAGACCCGGTGCATCGGGAATATGCAGCAGCCCGTCCCTAAGCTGATACGGAGCTTTGAGAACGGGATAGGCCCAATCCTGCCACTCGAGCCAATGCGCAGTTTCCGTAACGCGCATCATGTGAGCGGCAACTTCCGGATAAAGGTGAGTTGACACCGGGATTCCTGCGGCGCCGGCAATCGCCGCTGCCCTCGTCCAGCCGCTGACGCCACCGATCCGCATGAAGTCCGGCATGACCAGGTCGCACGCGTTTCGTTGAATGGCCTTGTGCATCTCGCGCGGACCATAGAAATTTTCTCCGATCTGCAACGGCGTGTTCAATTCGGCTGCAAGTTTTGCATAGCCATCCAGGTTGTCGTAGACGATCGGCTCCTCGATCCATGCGAGTCCGTAATCGTCGATCGCGTGACACCGCTGCAACGCTTCGGCGAGGTCGAGCCCCTGATTGAAATCCACCATCAGCTGTACGTCATCACCGAGCGCCTTGCGGACCGTTTCCAGCGCGAGGAGATCGTCCGATAGCCGCGCTCGGCCCAGCCGCAGCTTCAGGCCGGTGAAGCCGCCTTCATCCTTCAATTCCAGCGCTTCTGCGGCAAGCTCGGCCGGCTCCTTCAGCCAGAGCCCATTGCTGTTATACGACTTCACCGGGCCAACGGTGCCGCCAAGCAGAACGCAAAGGGGGAGGTTCGCGGCTTTTGCGAGCGCATCCCAGGCTGCCATGTCGAGTCCGGAGGCCGCGATCATCGAAAGGCCCTCGTAACCGACGAAGTGAAGGGATTTCCTTGCTGCATCGAACAGCTCGATCGGCGCAACGGATCGGCCCTTCAATGCCGCTCCGAGATCATGCAGCGCAGGCACCAGATAGCGCATCGACTTGACGACGTAGGGCTCCAGATAGCTGCGCCCCACAATGCCTTCTTCGGTAAGCAGATCGATAAGAACGATCGGCCACTCCGTGATGGTGGCGATCCTCGCAACGACGGGCCGCTTCAGCTTGAGGACGATCGGCCGCGCCGAAATTTCCCTGACGGTCAAGCGAACGTGTGACATTGCGCGTGCTTCCACCTCCGGAGCTTGATCGGGCCATTTCGCGCTCGCTTTGCGCCGTTGTAAATTCACTATTGGGTATATTTTCAGGGAGGACGGCGATGCCGCGTTCCGCCGAAAAGACACGGAAGCAGATTCTGGATGGAGCCTACCGGCTCTTCCGTCGGCGCGGTTACAGCCGGGTTACAATGGACGATATTGCAGCCGAAGCCCGGTTCACAAAGCGCACGCTCTACCATCATTTCGAAAGCAAGGACCAGTTGCTCGCCGAGGTCCTTTCGGCCCAGCACCAGCTGGCAATCCAGGCCTTCAACACTTTCGGTGATCGACTGTCCGGATCGCCGGAAGCCATCGTCAAAGGAATGTTTCGAGAGCTGGCAGTCTGGGCCGACAGGCCACGCTGGGCAGGCTCCGGATTCACGCGCCTCGTGATCGAGTTGGCGGATCTGCCCGGGCACCCAGCCCGTCTTATCGCGCGTCGCCATAAAGCCCGGCTCGAACGTTGCTTCTGTGATCTGCTCGAACGATCCGGCGTGCGGCGTGCCGCGGAACTTTCCCGTGCGATCTGGCTGCTCTCTGAAGGCGCGATTTCGCTGATCCTCGTTCACGGTGACCAGGGTTACTCAGTCGCGGCTTCGGAAGCCGCAACTACGCTGCTCCGCAGTCATCTGGATAAGCACCCTACCTCGAGCCGTCAGTCCGGTAGTGTCCGCTAAAGGGGGGAGCATCCGTTCGATCTCGCGTCTTTTGTCCGTGCGGCGGAATGATGCGGGTCGTTTTGCAGGCCGAATGTCGCTCTCACCTCATTTGCTTTGTCGTTGATTTTCACAGCGCTTTGCGCGCTAATCTGCGCCATGGAAACGACCCGGAAGGCAGAACATTTTGACGTCCTGATCGTCGGCGCCGGACTGTCCGGCATCGGCGCGGGCTATCATCTGCAGCAGAAATGTCCGGGCAAGAGCTACGTCATTCTGGAGGGGCGCGATTGCATCGGCGGCACCTGGGATCTGTTCCGCTATCCCGGCATCCGTTCCGACAGCGACATGTTCACGCTCGGCTATTCGTTCAAGCCATGGACCGATCCGAAGGCGATCGCGGACGGCCCGAGTATCTTGAAGTATGTCCGGGAGACCGCGACCGAGAACGGCATCGACAAGAAGATTCGTTTCCGTCATCGGGTCAAGCGTGCCTCGTGGTCGACGCAAGACGCGCGCTGGACCATCGAGGCCGAGCGCGGCACGGGAGAGGGCGCTTCCGACGTGGTGCGCTTCACCTGCAATTTCCTGTTCTCGTGCTCGGGCTACTACCGCTACGCGGGCGGTTACACGCCGGAATTTGCAGGGAGCGACGACTTCAAGGGCCAGATCATCCATCCGCAGAAATGGCCTGACAAGCTCGACTATGCGGGCAAGCGCGTGGTGGTGATCGGCTCGGGCGCTACCGCAGTGACGCTGGTGCCGGCGATGGCGGAGACGGCTGATCACGTCACCATGTTGCAGCGTTCGCCGACCTATGTGGTGGCGCGGCCGGAGCAGGATCAACTGGCGATAGGTTTGCGCAAGCGGCTTGGCGACAAGCTCGCCTATCACATCATCCGCTGGCGCAATGTGCTTCTGGGGCTGTTTTTCTTCCAGTTCGCCCGGCGCCGCCCTGCGCGCTTCAAGAGGATGGTTCTTGGCGGCGTCCGGATGGCGCTCGGCCCCGACTACGACCTTGCGAATTTCAACCCGAGCTATAATCCCTGGGACCAGCGGCTGTGCCTGGTGCCGGATGGCGATCTCTTCAAGTCGATCAAGCAAAAGCGCGCCTCTGTCGTCACGGCCGAGATCGACCGCTTCACCGAGAGCGGCATCCGCCTGAAAGACGGCAGCGAGCTTGAGGCCGACATCGTCATCACCGCGACCGGGCTTGTCATGCAGCTCCTGGGCGGCATGGAGACCAACGTCGACGGCCGCACGATCGATTTCGCCAAGACCATGAACTACAAGGGCATGATGTATTCGGACGTGCCGAATCTTGCATCCGCCTTTGGCTACACCAACGCGTCCTGGACGCTGAAGTGCGATCTCACCTGCGAATATGTTTGTCGCCTGCTCAATTATATGGACCGGCATGGCTACAAACAGTGCATGCCGCACAATATCGATCCATCGATCGAGCAACTGCCGGCGTTGGATTTTTCCTCCGGCTATGTGCAGCGCGCGCTCGCGACCTTACCCAAGCAGGGTTCCAAACGGCCATGGCGGCTGTTTCAGAACTATGCGTTCGACATCGTCGCGCTGCGCTTCGGCAAGGTCGATGACGGGGTAATGAAATACTCTTGAGGGAACTTAAGGCATTCAACGATTCGGCATGCGTCGTTTTGCGTATACGTAACTGCGTTCGAATCGGTGAAGATGGGAAACGGTTAACGCCGAATTAATCGGTGGAACCTAGAATCAGGCGGTCGCTTTCAAGGCCGCATGAGGAAGCCCATGGACGCCCAGCGAATTGCCATTGATGCCGTTGTTGCGTTGACCGATTGTGACCGTGAAATGGTCACCGCCTTCATTCGCCGGTTCTATCTCGCGGGCGTCAAGGACCCCAAGCGCCTGACCTTCAAGGGCCTGCAGGCGATCGCGCAGGCGTAGCTTCCCGGCCGTCTAACAGCCGCGCCGCAACGCCGCGCCGACGATCAGCGATAGGCCGAGGATCGCAAGACCGAGCCGGACGAGGTGCCAGCGCCACCACGCGTCGCGCAAAGTCGTCCACTCCGCCGGCGGCGAATTGGCATTCCATGTCATCACAATCTCATTGATCGGTTGATTGAGAAACCGCGTCACGAGCCCGACCACGATCAGGGCGGCAGCAGCAGCCAAGAGCATCGTCATACGCAACGGTTCGCCGCGGGCGGCGAAAGCGGCTGCGAGCGTCACAATGATGGTGACCGCACCGAGCGGCGGCATGATGTGGTTGACCGCGCGGATGCCGTTCTGCTGCTGGATCACATAGGTCGTGGCGTCCAGCCCGGCCGGGCGCATCACGAGAAACACGCCGAATATGGCGCCGGTCAAAAGACCCGCCAGCAGCAGGTCGGCAAAATCGATAATGACGTCGGACATAAGTCGAAGCCTCCGAAGGGTTGACGTTCCTAATTAATCCGAATAGTATTCGGATTAATATAAGTCAAGGGGAAGCATGGCCCGTAAGCCGAAACGTCGCGCCTACGACTCCTCGTCGCGTCAGGAGGGGGCGCGCGCGACGCGCGGGGCGATTCTGCTTGCCGCGCGAAAACTGTTTTTGCAGCAAGGCTACGCCGCCACCACGATGCCGGACATCGCAAGGGCGGCAGAGGTCGCACTCGATACGGTCTATGCGGCGGTGGGGAAAAAGCCGGCGCTGTTTCGATTGTTGGTCGAGACCGCGATTTCGGGGGAAGACCAGGCGATCACGGCTGAGGAGCGCGGCTATGTACAGGCGATCCGCGCCGAACCCGAGGCGGCAAACAAGCTTCGCATCTATGCCGGCGCACTTTGCAAAATTCACCCGCGCCTGGCGCCGCTGGTGACGGCCTTGCAGGCCGCAGCAGCGTTGGACTCCGACTTGAAGGCGCTGTGGCGCGAGATATCGGAGCGGCGCGCGGCGAACATGAGGCTGTTGGCGGAGAACCTCGCGCTGACGGGCTCGATGCGCGCGGATCTGTCAATCGCGCAGGCCGCCGACATTATCTGGAGCCTGGGCTCGCCTGAATATTATCTGCTGCTGGTCGAGCAGCGCGGCTGGCCGCTACCGGAGTTTGAGCGCTGGCTGGGTGATGCCTGGACGAGGCTGCTGCTGACGCGGGGGTAACGCTTCGACATCTGATGATTGCTAAGACGTGGATGGCCGGGTCAAGCCCGGCCATGACGCAGAACGGATAGGGCACTAGACCTTCGTCACTACTCCGGCTGACCGATCGCCACCTTCAGCGTGCCGACGCCGTCGACGCCGCACTCGATCTTGTCACCGGGATGAAGCTGCGACACGCCGGCCGGCGTGCCCGTCATGATGATGTCGCCGGCGGCGAGCTTCACCTGCTGCGACAATTGCCAGATGATTTCCGGCACGCTCCAGATCAGTTCGGTGAGATCGCCCTTCTGGGTTTCCTTGCCGTTGACCGTGAGCCAGATCTTGCCCTTGGAGGGATGGCCGATCTTGGCGGCCGGCTCGATTGCCGAGCAGGGCGCGGAATAATCAAAGGACTTGCCGACTTCCCACGGCCGCTCCTTCTTGCGCGAGGCGATTTGCAGGTCGCGGCGGGTGAGGTCGATGCCGACTGCGTAGCCGTAGACGTGATCGAGCGCCTTGTCGGCGGGAATGTTCAAGCCGCCGCTCTTCATGGCGACGATCAGCTCGACCTCGTGATGCAGGTCCTTGGTCAGCGGCGGGTAGGGGATGGTCGCGCCGTCCGGCACCAGCATGTCGGCATGCTTGGCGAAAAAGAACGGCGGCGCCCGCTCGTCATTTCCCATCTCGCGGATGTGTTCGAGGTAATTGCGTCCGACGCACCAGATGCGGCGAACCGGATAGGCTTTGCTGTCGCCGACAACGGGGAGCTGGGGCTGAGGCGGTACGGGAATGACGAAGGAAGTCGCGGTCATCAAGCAATCTCGGGGTTGAGAGGGAAAATCGCCTCGCTTTTACGCGTTTGTACCGGGCCGCGCCAGCGCCCTGCCGCCGTTTCGCAACCACCACCACACTAGCCGTTTGGGGCCTTGATGACACTGTGGCGGCGTGGTGGAATTTGGGCTTGGCGCAATCACGCGTTCGAAGTAAAGGAACGGCCGGTTTTTTCAGGATTCGTCTATGCTGAAACAGCTTCTCGCCCCGCAATTCATCGGCCTTTATGTGCTGGCGGCCTCGACCGTCTATATCCACTTTCGCGGCCGTCAGCGGCTTCGCCTCGGCCGTCAGCTCGGCGACCACTCGACCTACCTCGCGCCCTATAACGTGCTGATGTATGCGGGCTCGGCCGTTCCGAACCAGCCGGTGATCCCGCTCGAACAGTTTCCCGAACTCGCCAAGCTCAGCGACAACTGGCAGACCATCCGCGAGGAGGCGACGCGCCTGTTCGACGAGGGCTTTATCCGCGCGGCCGCCAGGAACAACGACTGGGGCTTCTATTCGTTCTTCAAGAGCGGCTGGAAGCGCTTTTACCTGAAATGGTACGACGACTTTCTGCCGTCGGCGCGCTCGCTGTGCCCGCAGACGGTGGAGCTTCTGAACTCGATCCCGAGCATTCACGGCGCGATGTTTGCGATGCTGCCGCCCGGCGGCAAATTGGGCGCGCATCGCGACCCCTTCGCCGGCTCGCTGCGCTATCACCTGGGGCTGGTGACGCCAAATTCGGACAAGTGCCGGATCCTGGTCGATGGCGTGCCCTGCGTCTGGCGCGACGGCGAAGCCTTCATGTTCGACGAGACCTTCATCCACAGCGCGGAGAATACGACCGACGTCAACCGCATCATCCTGTTCTGCGATGTCGAGCGCCCGATGAGGTACGGTTTCATGACGGCGATGAACCGCTGGGTCAGCCACCACATCGTCAAGGCATCCGCGACGCAGAACGTCGATGGCGAACAGATCGGCGTGCTGAACAAGGTGTTCGGCAAACTCTACGAGGTCCATCTGCTCGGCCGCCGGATCAAGGACTGGAATCGCAAGGTGTATTACGCGCTGAAATACACCCTGACGCTCGCAGTGCTCGGCCTGATCGTGGTGTCCGCGTTCAGATAATTTATTCGGCCGCGCTGATCGCGGTCAGATAATTGGTGTCGCGCTGCTGCAAGCGGAAGAACGAGGCGTAGCGGCCGCCGCGGCGTAACAGATCCTCGTGACGGCCGCGCTCGACGATTTCGCCGGCTTCCACCACCAGGATGGCATCCGCATGCATGATGGTGTGCAGCCGATGCGCGATCACGATGGTGGTTCGGTTCTGGCAGAGATGTTCGATCGCTTCCTGCACCTGCTTTTCGGATTCGGAATCGAGCGCGGCGGTGGCTTCATCGAGCAGGATGATCGGTGCGTTACGGAGCAGCGCGCGGGCGACGGCAACGCGCTGGCGCTGGCCGCCCGAGAGCTGCGCGCCATGTTCGCCGACCGGCGTGTCGTAGCCGAGCGGGAAGCCCATGATGAAATCGTGCGCGCAAGCCGCCTTCGCGGCTTCGATGATTTCTGCCTCGGTCGCATCTTCCTTGCCGAAGGCGATATTGGCGCGGACGCTGTCGCGAAACAGATAGACGTCCTGGCCGACATAGCCGATCTGCTGCCGCAGCGATCGCCGCGACACGTCCGATATCGGCTGATCGTCGATCAGGATCGCGCCGTCCTTGATCTCGTAGAAGCGCAGTAACAGCGCCAACACCGTCGACTTGCCGCCGCCGGAGGGGCCGACCAGCGCCGTCATCTTGCCGGGCTCGGCGACAAAGCTCATGCGGTTCAACACCGGCTCGTCCACCCGATAGGCGAACGAGACGTCGCGGAATTCGATTTGGGCGTCGGAGAGCTTTAACGCCGGCTTGTCGTCGTCGGCCAATTCCGTGGCCGGGCTGTCGATCACTTCCAGCAGCATGCGCGCGCCGACCAGTTGACTGTTCAGGTCGATGTTGAGCCGCGCCAGACGTTTTGCGGGTTCGGTCGCCATCAGGAAGGCGGTCATGAAGGAGAAGAACGCTCCGGGTGTCGCATTCAGCGCAACCACGCTGTAGCCGGCATAGAGCAGGCAGCCCGCGACCGCGAAGCCGCCGAGCATTTCCATCAGCGGGTTCGAGCGGTTGGAAACCCGCGCCATCTTGTTGGCGTTGCGTTCGACCGCTGCGATGTTGCCGTCGATGCGCTTCTGCATCGCCCCTTCCAGCGTGAACGCCTTCACGGTGCGGATGCCTTGCAGCGATTCCTGCATCGTCTCCATGATGCTGGCGGTGCCGGTAAATTGCGTGTGGGCAAGACCCTTGATGCGCTTCACGAGCTTGCGCAGCATCAGCATCGCCGGCGGCACGGCGACGAGACCGATCAGCGACAGGATCGGGTCCTGGCTCACCATGACGGCAATCATCGCAATCAGGATCAGGAAGTCGCGCCCGATCGCATTGATCAGCATATTCAGGAGATCGGTGATGGATTTGGCGCCGGCGGTCATGCGCGCCAGGAATTCCGACGAATGGCGCTCGGAGAAGAAGCCGACACTCTCGCTCATCAGCTTGGCAAACAGCTGGCGCTGGTTATGGGCCAGAATGGCGTTGGATATCTTGGACAGGATCACGGTGTGGCCGTAGGTCGCCACGCCCTTGATGAACAGCAGGATAACCGTGACGCCGGAGAGCATCGCAATGCCGGCGACATTCTTGTTGACGTAAGCCTGGTTGATCACTTGCCCGAGCACGTAGGTCGCGCCCGCGCTCGCAGCCGCCACCATGCCCATGAGCGCAAAGGCCGCGAGATACTGCCGCCAGTAGCCGAGCCCCTGTTCCATCACCAGACGGCGGATCAGAATCATCGCGCCATAGGGATCGTCGGTGATTTTCTTTGGAAATTCGGCCATCCGCGTTCCATCGACGTCGGGCTGCTCTATCGTCCGAGTCAGCTTTCGGTTTGCCCTCACTTAAGGCGATTTTCAAGCTAATTCGCCTCTGAATTATCGGGCGTAACCGCTTGATTTTTCTAAGCCGAAGCCAAGGCTTCCAAGTCTCAAAAGGCTTCCAAGTCTCAAATCCGGCTTGCCAGAATCTCGGCAACGAACGCGTCGAGGTCGCCGCCCGCGAACAGAAAACCGGGCAGGCCTGCGGCGTCGGCTGCCTCCAGGTCGCTGGCGCGGTCGCCGATGACGAAACTGCCGTCGCGCCGCACCGGCCAGTGCGCCATCAGGTCGAGGATCATGCCGGGCTTCGGCTTTCGCCAGTGATGATCTTCGAGATACCCCGCGACTGTCCCCTTGGGATGATGCGGGCAATATCTGACATCGTTGATCACGGCGCCTTGCGCGGCGAGTTCGCTGCGCATCCAGTCGTGCAGGGTGATCAGCTGGTCTTCGCTGAAGAAGCCGCGGGCGACGCCGGATTGATTGGTGAAGAAGAACACGAAATATCCGGCGTCGTTGAGCCGGCGGATCGCTTTGGCCGCATTCGGCATCCAGCGGATGCGATCGCTCGTGCCCACATAGCCGTCGTCGTGGTTGATGACGCCGTCGCGGTCGAGAAAGGCCGCCGGCCGTGGCGCGGGACGCGCGGTGGGGTCGCCGCTCATATCAGGCTTGTGACCCGTGCGATAATGTCTGCTCGATCACCTCGCAGATGCCATGCGCGAAGGCCATATGAATCTGCTGGATCACCGCGGTGTCGTCGCTCGGCGCCACCAGCAGATGGTCGCATGAGGCGGCAAGCGCGGTGCCCTTGGCGCCAGTGAATCCGACTGTGATCAATTCCTGCTGCCGCGCCGCCTTCAGTGCGGCAAGAATGTTCGGCGAGCGGCCCGAAGTCGTGAGCGCAAGCAGTACGTCGCCGCGCCGGCCGAGCCCTTCGACTTGCCGCGCGAACACCTGCTCGAAGCCGTAATCATTGCTGATCGCGGTCAGTGCGGAAGTGTCCGTGGTCAGCGCGATCGCCGCATAAGCCGGTCGGTCCTTCTTGTAGCGGCCGACGATCTCGGCGGCGATATGCTGGGCGTCGGCAGCGCTGCCGCCATTGCCCGCGATGAGGAGTTTGCCGCCGCCGCGCAGCGCGTCCGCGATCGCGTTGGCGATCTTTCGCGCGACCTCGATCAGGCTCGCATCACCGCTCGCGCGCTCCAGCGCCTCGCGCGAAAGCGCAAGGTGGGCGGCAATCGGATCTTTCGAAGTCTGGTTCAAGCGTCACCGCTAACGTGATGGCATATCTTGGTAATCGCGGGAATGGGCCTGCGCAAGCGCGCATCATGCTTAATGTGCCGCTTGAGTGACAAGCTTCGTCACCTCGTCGGCCACATCGGATGCCGGAATGTCGCGCATGCAGCGGTGATCGTTCATGGTGCAGACAGGGCGGTGGCACGGCTGACAGGGCACCGTGGTCTTGGTTTGAACTGTCGCCGCGAGGCCGTTGATCGGCGCCCAGTGATAGGGACTGGTCGGGCCGAAAATGCCCATGGTCGGCGTGCCCAGTGCGGCGGCGATATGCATCAGGCCGGAATCATTGCTGACCGCGAGGTTTGCGGCGGCCATCGCCAGGATGCCGTTGCGCAGGTCCGTACCGGTGAGGTCGCGCACGCGCGGTCCACCCGTTGCGGCAATCTCGGTTGCAATGGCCTTCTCGCCGGGGCCGCCGATGACCCACACATCGAGACCCCGCTCGGCCAACAACTTGGCGGCCTCGGGGTAATACGTCCAGCGCTTGGAGGAGCCGACCGAGCCCGGCGCCAGCGCGACCGCCGCGCCTTCCCCGAGTCCGTTTGCCTGCCGAAAGCGCATCGCTTCTTCGCGCGGCACCCGCAATTGCGGAACGGGCCATTCCGGCGGCAAAGCGGCCCCGTCAGGCAACGCAAGCGCAGCGTTTTTGTCGAGAAAGCGGGGCAGATGCTTTTCGCCCCAGCGCCAGCGATTGATGAGGCCAAATCTTGCCTCGCCGACAAAGCCGATTCGTTCCGGAATCCCGGCGAGCGCCGGCGCGATCGCCGACTTCCAGGTCCGCGGCAGAACCAACGCCGTGGCGTAGTTGCGCGCCTTCAATTCCGCGGCAAGGGCGCGCTGCTTCGCTACGGCCAGCCGGCCGCGCGGCAGGTCGAAGACGATGCCGGCGCGGACGCCCGGCATGTAATCGACCAGCGGTGCGCACAGGCTGGTGGCGAGCAGATCGACCGGCCGGTTCGGAAAGCGCTGGTTCAGCACCCGCACCACACTGTGGCCACGGACGAAATCGCCGATCCACATATAGGGGACGATCAGAATGGGCCTGGTGTCCCCCGCGTCCTCCACGGCCACGGAATGATCTGAATCTATATTCATAGTTTTAGCGGTATCGCCCATGGCGTCTCGGTATCGGCTCCGCAGGGCGAGGTAAAGCCTCGCGTTCACCTTCACCATAAGGGCTTACCCAAGTTGCCTGCCGGACCGGGTTAAGGCAAAGCTGGACCTTCAAGGACAGGGTGTGCGGAATGCTGCTGGTGACCGGTGGGGCCGGTTTTATCGGGTCGAATATCGTGGCCGCGCTCAACGACGCCGGCCGCACGGACGTCGTCGTTTGCGACGTGCTCGGCCACGACGGCAAATGGCGTAATCTCGCCAAGCGGCAGCTCGCCGACATCGTGCCGCCGGCCGAACTTCTGGCCTGGCTCGACGGTCGAAAGATCGATGCGGTCATCCATATGGGCGCGATCTCCGATACCACCGCGACCGACGGCGATCTCGTGATCGAAACCAACTTCCGCCTCTCCGTTAGGCTCTTCGACTGGTGCACCGCGCACAAAATTCCCTTTATCTATGCGTCCTCCGCCGCGACTTATGGCGACGGCGCGCAGGGCTTTGCCGACGATCCGTCGTTGCCTGCGCTGAAGGCCTTGCGGCCGATGAACCTCTACGGCTGGAGCAAGCACCTGTTCGACATGGCGGTGATCGAACGCGCCGCGCGGGGCGAGAAATTGCCGCCGCAATGGGCCGGGCTGAAATTCTTCAACGTGTTCGGGCCCAACGAATATCACAAGGGCGCGATGATGAGCGTGCTGGCGAAACGCTTCGACGACATCAGGAGCGGGCGCACCATCGAACTCTTCAAGTCGCATCGCGACGGGATCGCGGACGGCGATCAGCGGCGCGATTTCATCTATGTCGACGACGTGGTGCGGGTGGTGATGTGGTTGCTCGCGACGCCTTCGGTGTCGGGCCTCTTCAACGTCGGAACCGGCAAGGCGCGCAGCTTCAGGGATCTGATGCTTTCGGCTTACGCGGCGCTGGGACTTAAACCCGATATCCGCTATATCGACATGCCCGCGTCCATCCGCGACAGCTATCAATATTTCACCCAGAGCGAGGTCGATCGGTTGCAGCGCGCCGGCTATAACGGCGGCTTCACCGGGCTCGAGGAAGCGGTCGGCCTTTACGTCACGGGTTATCTCGATTCGCCCGATCGCTATCGCTAGGCAACAGCAAACCGATGTTCGATTTCGACTCCTTTCACCAAGCGATGGCCCGTCAGACCGTGCTTTGCGTCGGCGATCTCATGCTGGACGAATTCGTCTACGGTGAGGTGTCGCGGATCTCGCCGGAAGCGCCGGCGCCCGTCATCGCCGCGCGGCGCAGCGAGACCAATATCGGCGGCGCCGGCAACGTCGCGCGCAACATCGCCTCGCTCGGCGCCAAGTGCATCTTTGTCGGCCTGATCGGCGAAGACGCGGCGGGAGCGGAACTCAAGTCGGCGCTTGGCCAAGGAGCCGCTGATCGAAAGCGTCATCGTCAGCGATGCGTCGCGGCCGACGACGCGCAAGGTGCGGTTCGTTTCCGAACATTTCCTCACCCACATGCTGCGGGCGGATTGGGAACTGACCCATCCGGCGGCCGGCGCGACCGAACAAAAGCTGATCGATACGATCCTGCCGCTGATCCCGCGCGCCGATATCGTGCTGCTGTCGGACTATGCCAAGGGCGTGCTGACCGCGCGGGTGATCCGCAACGTCATCGATGCCGCGCGTAAAGCGCGCAAGGCCGTGATCGTCGATCCCAAAAGCGCCAATTTCGCGATCTATCGCGGCGCGACCTTGCTGACGCCGAACCGGAAAGAGTTTTCGGAGGCGACACGAAGCCGAGCGGATTCAAGTGAGAGCATCGCCGCTGCTGCCCAGGATACGATGCAACTCGCCGATTGCGAGGCCATCCTGGTGACGCAAAGCGAACACGGCATGACGCTGGTGCCGCGCAAGGGCGACGCCATTCACGTGCCGGCCCATCCGGTCAAGGTGCGCGACGTCTCGGGCGCTGGCGACACGGTCGCCGCCGTGCTCGCGGTTTCACGCGCCGCCGGAGCCGACTGGGAAGACACATTGCGGCTGGCGAATGCCGCCGCAGCGGTGGCCGTCGGCAAGAAGGGCACTGCGATCGTGACTCCGGCTGAACTTCGCCGTCAGATCCTGCCGCATGCCTCGCTCGCGGCAGAAGAGAAGATCGTTGCCTCAGGCCGCGAGCTCGAGGCGCAACTTTCCGATTGGCGCAAACAGGATTTGCGGGTCGGCTTCACCAATGGCTGCTTCGACATCCTGCATCCCGGCCACGTCAAGGTATTGACGGCGGCACGTGGCGCTTGCGACCGCCTGATCGTGGGTCTCAACAGCGACGCTTCCGTCAAACGGCTGAAGGGCGAGGGGCGGCCGGTTCAGACCGAGCGCGCGCGTGCCGAGGTGCTGGCGGCGCTGGAAGCGGTCGATCTCGTCGTGATCTTCGAGGAAGACACGCCGCTGAAACTGATCGAGCAGATCAAGCCGAGCGTGCTAGTCAAGGGCGGCGACTACACCCGCGAGCAGGTGGTCGGCCACGAGATTGTCGAGGCGCATGGCGGCGAGGTGGTCCTGGTCGAGGTGCTGGCGGGCTTCAGCACCACTTCGCTGGTCGATCGCGCCCGCGGAGGCAAGGCGTGATCGTAGCCGGCCAGCCGACCGGCGCGCTGCTGTTGAAGCGGTTGAGGGATCCGGCGGCCTGGATGACCACGGCCGATATCGTCGCCGCGCTGCTGGCTTTGTCGTTGCCATGGTCGACCTCGCTCGTCGGAATCTTCGGCGTCGTGTTGGTGCTCGTGATGCTGCCTGCGATCGACGCGGCGGAATTCATCGCGTCGCTGAAACGTCCGGCCTGCGTCGCGCCGATCGCGCTGTTTTTGCTCGCTTTGGCCGGCACGTTGTGGTCGGACGCGCGCTGGGGCATGCGTTTCTACTCGGTCGCGCCGACCGCCAAGCTCCTGCTGTTGCCGCTCTTGTTCTATCACTTCGAGCGGTCGCGCCGGGGAGTTTGGGTGTTCACGGCCTTTCTCGCCTCGTGCGCGGTGATGGTCGTGGCGTCCTGGATCGTTGCTTATTTTCCCGAGTTGACGCTCAAGGCCAGGGACGCCGCCTCGCGCGGCGTTTTCGTCAAGAACTATATCGACCAGAGCCAGGAATTCGCGCTGTGCGCCGTGGCGCTCGCCTATCCGATCGCGACGCTGCTGCGCGCCAAACGGCTGGCATTGGCGCTCGTGCTTGGCGCGCTGTCGCTCGGTTTTCTCTCCAATATGGCTTTCGTCATCGTCTCGCGCACGGCGCTGGTCACGATCCCGATCATGCTGGCGGCATTCGCCGTGTTGCATCTGAGATGGCAGACCACGCTGATGGTCCTGTGCGCCTGCGCGGTCGCAGGCGCTGTCGTCTGGTTCACCTCGCCGCAACTGGAGGCGACCGTCGCCACGTTCGAACAGCAATACCAGAAATATATGGCAGAGGGCGCGACGACCTCGATCGGCCAGCGGCTGGAATATTATCGCAAGTCGCTTCGTTTCTTTGTCGAGGCGCCCGTCATCGGTCATGGCACCGGATCGATCGAAGGGCTGTTCGTGCAGTCGGCGATCGGACAGACCGGTGCTGCCGCCGACGTCGTCCGAAACCCTCACAATCAGACCTTGAACGTGGCGGTACAGTGGGGAGCGGTGGGCGTCGTGATCCTGTATGCGATGTGGATTTCGCATCTGTTGCTGTTCCGCGGGGAGGGTCTTGCGAACTGGATCGGGCTATTGGTCGTGGTGCAGAACATCTTCACCTCGCTGTTCAACTCCCACATTTTCGATTTCCACGAAGGCTGGATGTATGTGCTCGGCGTCGGCGTCGCCGGCGGTCTCGTCGCCAAGGCGCGTGGGCAGGCCGGTGCGCCGGCAGGCGGTTTATGAACGAGTCTCGCGCTTTCCAGCGCGCCCTTGATGGGCTATCGGTTTTTGAATGACGCGTTTGACGCATCTTACGTTGCGCAACTATCTGATCGCCCTGCATGACGCAGGCGCGTCGGCGGCGGCTTTTTTTGCCGCCTTCTATCTGCGCTTCGAGGGGGCCGAGCAGTTCTGGGAACGGCTGCCGCTGTTGTTGCGCATCCTGCCGTACTTTTTGGCGCTCAGCGTCGTCGTTTGTTACTTCTTCAATCTCACCACCACCAAATGGCGCTTCATCTCGCTGCCGGATGGCCTCAACATCCTGCGCGTCGCGACCGTGCTCGCCACCGCATTATTGGTGCTCGACTACATCCTGGTAGCGCCCAACGTCCATGGCACCTTCTTTTTCGGCAAGGTGACCATCATCCTGTTCTGGTTTCTGGAAGTTTCTCTCCTCAGCGCGTTGCGTTTTGCCTACCGCTATTTCCGCTACACCCGGGTCCGCCATCACGCGCGGGCGGAGGACGCCTCGCCGACACTTCTGGTCGGCCGCACGGCTGACGCCGAGATTCTGCTGCGCGGCATCGAAAGCGGCGCGGTCAAGCGGATCTGGCCGGTCGGTATCCTCTCGCCGTCGATCGCCGACCGCGGCCAGTTGATCCGCAACGTCCCCGTGCTCGGCAATATCGACGATATCGAGGATGTCGCCGCCGACTTCGCGCGCCGTAACAAGCCGATGGCGCGTGCGGTGATGTTGCCCTCCGCCTTTGAGATGGAGGCGCACCCCGAAACATTCTTGATGCGCGCCAAGCGTCTGCGGCTGATCGTAAGCCGTCTGCCCTCGCTGGAAAGCGGCGACGTGCCGCGGCTTGCGCCGGTTGCGGTCGAGGACCTGTTGTTGCGCCAGAGCACGGCGATCGACTATGCGCGGCTGGAAGCTCTCGTGAAGGGCAAGTCGGTGATCGTGACCGGCGGCGGCGGCTCGATCGGCGCGGAGGTCTGCCAGCGCGTGGTGACCTTTGGCGCCGCGCGTCTATTGATTATCGAGAATTCCGAGCCCGCGCTTTACGCCATCACCGAGGTGTTGGCCGCCCAGCAGGTCGAGGCCGAAGTGGATGGGCGCATCGCCGACATCCGCGACCGCGAACGCATTCTGCAGTTGATGAGCGAGTTCAAGCCGGACCTCGTGTTCCATGCGGCGGCGCTGAAGCATGTGCCGATCCTCGAGCGCGACTGGAGCGAGGGGGTCAAGACCAACATCTTCGGCTCGGTCAACGTGGCCGATGCGGCGTTTGCCGCCGGCGCCGAGGCGATGGTGATGATTTCGACCGACAAGGCGATCGAGCCGGTCTCGATGCTCGGCCTGACCAAACGCTTTGCCGAAATGTATTGTCAGGCGCTGGACCATGATCTCGGCGTCCAGGCCGGCCGCAAGCGCATGCGGCTGATCTCGGTGCGGTTCGGCAACGTGCTGGCTTCCAACGGTTCGGTGGTGCCGAAATTCAAGGCGCAGATCGAGGCGGGCGGCCCGGTAACGGTGACGCATCCCGAGATGCTGCGCTATTTCATGACCATCCGCGAGGCCTGCGACCTCGTCATTACGGCTGCGACGCACGCGCTTGGTGCGCAGCGATCGGTGTCGGTCTATGTGCTCAACATGGGGCAGCCCGTGAAGATCGTCGACCTTGCCGAGCGGATGATCCGTCTCTCCGGTCTGCAACCCGGCATCGATATTGAAATCGTCTTCACCGGCATGCGGCCGGGCGAGCGGCTCAACGAAATCCTGTTCGCGAGCGAAGAGCCGCCGGTCGAGATCGGCGTCGCCGGTATCATGGCGGCCAAGCCCAACGAGCCGTCGATGCAGGCGCTGAAGAACTGGATGGTTGCGCTCCGGCAGGCGATCGAGAACGACGATCCCACGACGATCAAGGCGATCCTGAAGGACGCGGTGCCGGAATTCGGCTCGAACGCGGCTTAAACCGCTTCTGTTTTTCGCGGTCGCGAAAATCGAACTAGCACGGACGAGACCGCAGCGATTCCGAGCGCCATCAGTGCGTAATCCGCTGCAGGTGAGGCGGTCTTGATCGAAATTGCCGCCAGCGCCGCCAGTGCCAGATTGAGCCCAAATACTTCGCGCACCACTTGCAGCACGGTAAAGCCATTGTCGGTGGCGCGTTGATAGAAATGCGAGCGATGCGCGACCCAGAACGGTTCGCGGCGTATCAACCGGCGCAGCAGCGTGACCGTGGCATCGGCCAGATAATAAAGCGGCAACAGCAGCGCGGCGGCGAGGTGATGCTGGCCGGCCAGTTGCAGCAAACACCAGCCGAGCAGGAGGCCGATCGGCAGGCTGCCGACGTCGCCGAGAAAGATCGTTGCGACCGGACGGTTGAACGGTGCAAAGCCGATCATCGCGCCGCAAAGCGCCGCCGCAACGATCGCGGTCGTCCATGGAAGTTCTGCGTAGAGACCGAGCAATGCGATCGCGGCGGTGACCGGGACGATCTCGGCCACGGTCATCCAGTCGAGCCCGTCCATGAAATTGACGAGGTTGACGAACCAAAGACCCGCGAGCACGAGCAAGCCGCGTTCGATCCAGACCGGCAGCAGGGGCGTGATGCGCAGATCGCATGTGCCGGCCAGCACAATGGCGCCGACCGCGATCGCTTGCAGCAAAAGGCGCGGCAGCACCGGGACCGGCTTGATGTCGTCGGCAAAGCCGAGCGCCGCGATGAACAGGGTGGCGACGAAAAGCCCGGCGGGGAAATTCGAACTGCCGCCGGTCATGAGGGCGAGTGCGAGGCCCCCGATCGCCAACGTTGCCGCGATCACGGCAATGCCTGCGCCTTGCGGCGTCGGCGTGCGATGGGACGATCGCGCGTTCGGCTTTGCCAAAGCGTGCTTGAGAAGGTGAGGCCGGATTATCAGGATCAAAACGGCCGAAACGATCGCAGCGGTCAACGTCACAGCCAGTATCAGCGACCATTGCGGAGCGGTCATCAACTCCGGACAGGCGTTCATTCCGGCGCCTCGATCAGCTCCGTGTCCTTGGCGGCTTTCTCGGCCGAGAGAATCCACACCAGTCCGCCGATGGCGCCGGCGACAAAGTACACCGCACCGTACAGCAGCGAGACGTTGACGCCCTCGTTGGTGACGAGCCCGGCATAGCCGAACGCCAGCCCCATCGTGGCTTCGCGGACGCCCCAGCCGGCGATCGAGATCGGCAACATGGTGATCAGCATGACCGGCGGAATCAAAAGAAAGATCTGACCAAATCCAACGGGGGCCGCGATCGATTGCACGACGCACCAGGCGATCACCACCGCGAGGAAATGGACCAGGAACGAAAGTATTGCGACCGCCGGTTCGTTTCGCAGGCTGAAAATCACCCGGTTCGCAATCACCGCGCAGGCATGAATGTGATGGGTCGCCCACCACTTCTTCAGCCACGGCCAGGGCAACACGCCGATCAGGAGAAAGCCCGCGCCACCCGCAAGCGCAGCGAAATCGAGCAGCGTAAGCGCCGAGCGGCCGTAGGCATCGCCAATCAGGCGGGAGCTCCAGGGCAGGCTCCCGACAATGATGATGGCGAGTGCAATCAGCCCGACGGCGCGGTCGACGAAAATGGAATAGGTCGCCGCGCGCCATCCGGCGCCTGAGCGCGCCACCAGCCAAAGCCGCACGGCGTCGCCGCCGATCGAGGAAGGCAGCGTCTGATTGAAGAAGGTTCCGATCACGTTGTAGCGCATGGCCTGCCGGAGCGGCAGCGGCGCACCGCTTTCGACACTGACGATGCGCCACCGCAAGACGCCGATGAAAATCTGCAAGAAGGTCACGGCGAGCGCAAGCAGCAGCCAGGCAGCGCTTGTCAGATCGAGGCGCGCGGCAAGATCGGCAAAATTGGCCTTGCGGAGCGCCAAATAAAGTAGCGCAGCCGAGACCAGTATCTTGATCGCAGAAAACAGGATTCGGCGCATTTCGCCCGCATCGGCCAGGTTTTGGGACATTCGAGGCCGCGAGCAGGTCGCGCACCAGACTTCCGCGCCTTGGTATGGTTTTAGGGCCGATCTGGCAAGCGCTTAGGGTTACCGGAAGTGCGGATGCCAAATCTACGCCACCGGCTATTGCGGCACCGGCAACGGGACGGCTAAACAGGCCCGTCGGGCGCAGGCCGTTGGCGGACAATCGCCAATTGCGGTAATCGTTAACGGCGGAGTTAACGGCCCGAGATTCACGCCTGGCCGCTGGCAACTGATGAGACACCGATGGACAAAAAAATTGTTCCACTGATCATGTGCGGCGGCGCCGGCACGCGGCTCTGGCCGGCTTCCCGCGAGGTTCGTCCGAAACAATTTTTGCCTCTGTTCGGGACGCGTTCGACATTTCAGGAAACAATTTTGCGGGTATCGGATCCGGCGCTGTTCGATCGTCCGATCGTGATCACCAACAAAGCCTACCGCTTCATGGTCGCCGAGCAATTGGCCGAGATCGGCTGCGAGGCCGACATTCTGCTCGAGCCGATGCGCCGGGATTCGGGCCCGGCGATTGCGGCCGGCGCGACGTTTGCCGAAATGCGCGCCAGCGATGCGGTGGTGCTGGCGCTCGCCGCCGATCACGTCGTCCGCGACAATGCCGCCTTCGTTGCGGCCTGCCGCGAGGGGCTGGCCGCGGCGGATAAAGGGCGCATCGTCACGTTTGGCGTCAGGCCGGAGCGCGCGGCGACGGAGTACGGCTACATCAATCCGGGCGAGGTGGTCTCGGGCAATGTTCGCGCGGTCAAGCAATTCGTCGAGAAGCCCGATGCCGCGAAAGCCGCCGAATACGTCAAGGCCGGTTATTTCTGGAACAGCGGCAACTTCATGTTCCGCGCCAATGTTCTGCTCGATGAATATCGCAACGTCGAGGCTGCAAGCGTGCAGTCGGTTTCCGACGCGGTGGCCAAGGCCGGCCGCGACCTCGGCTTTGTCACGCTGGATGAAGCTGCCTTTGGATCGGCGAAGCCGATTTCGATCGACTACGCCGTGATGGAAAAGACCAAGCACACCGCGGTCGTGCCGGTTGCCTGCGGCTGGTCCGATGTCGGGTCCTGGCACGCGGTTTGGGAATTGTCCGAGAAAGACGACAAGGGCAATGCGGCGCAGGGCGCAGCCGTGTTCGAGGATTCCCGCAACTGCAACGTTTCGACCGACAAGGCCGTTGTGGCGCTCGAAGGCGTCGACGACTTGGTCGTGGTCGCCACGCAGGACGCCGTCCTGGTGTCGCGCCAGAAAGACGCCAACGGGCTGAAGCGTCTGGTCGCAAAACTGAAGACGGTCGCGCCGCAAGTGACGGAAGATCATCTCAAGGTGCATCGCCCCTGGGGCTCTTATCAATCGGTCGACATGGGCGAGCGACATCAGGTCAAGCGCATCATCGTGAAACCGGGCGGACGGCTTTCACTGCAAAAACATCATCACCGCTCCGAACACTGGATCGTGGTGCGGGGCGCGGCGCGTGTGACTGTCAACGAGGACGTCAAGATCGTGCACGAAAATGAATCGATCTATATTCCGATCGGCGCCGTGCATCGTCTGGAGAATCCCGGCAAGATATTGCTTGAACTGATCGAGGTCCAGACCGGCAGCTATCTCGGTGAAGACGATATCATCCGGCTCGAGGACGATTACCGGCGCTCGTGATACGCTCCGTGTGTTTACGGGGCCGCGAATCACGCGGCTCCTTACCAACATGTAATTCTTTGAATCAAAACGTGTTTGCGTAACTTGGCCTGCCATTCGCCACACCTGTGGCGGCGTGCTAGGAAATCACGGTGCAAGGGGTGATTTGCGCCGCTATTTTTTGGCTATGTAGTTGGCGTGGTTGCGCTAACCGCCCTTTGGCGCAGGCGTGAGTTCGGGGTATCAGGGGTCAAGTTGCATGGTTACAAGGGCGGTCGCGTCTCACCACAGGGCTGATGCGCAGGTTACACTTCGTATTGGCGTGATCGGCGCAGGCATCATGGGCTCCAATCATGCCCGCGTGCTCGCGGGTCTGCCGGGTACGACGCTTGTCGGCATCGTCGATCCGCTGCCGGAACATCGCACCCGCGCCACCGAACTCGTCGGCTGCCGTGCCTTTGCCAGCGTCGACGAATTGCTGGCGGAGGGTGTCGATGCCGTGACGATCGCCGCTCCCACGCATCTCCATCACGAGATTGCGCTCGCCTGCATCAGCCGCAACATCCATGTCCTGGTCGAGAAGCCGATCGCATCGACGGTCGAGGAGGGGCGCGAGATCGTCGATGCCGCGAGCCGCGCCGGCGTCACGCTGATGGTCGGGCATGTCGAGCGGTTCAACCCGGCCGTCGCCGCCATCAAGCAGGCGATCTCTGGCGAAGACATTCTTTCGATCGGCATCACCCGGGTCGGACCGTTTCCGCCGCGCATGTCCAATGTCGGCGTCGTGATCGATCTCGCGGTCCACGACATCGACCTGATCCGCTGGTTCACCGAGTCGGATATCGTCGAGGTGCAGCCGCAACTCTCCAGCGCCGTGGCCGAGCGTGAAGATATCGCGCTGTTGCAATTTCGAACCGCTTCCGGCGTGCTCGCTCACATCAACACCAACTGGCTGACGCCGTTCAAGGCCCGCAACGTGACGGTCGCGACGCGCGGCAAGTATGTGATGGGCGATCTGTTGACCCGTCAGGTCACCGAATGCTTTGGCTTCAAACCCGACGGCAGCTATTCGATGCGTCACCTGCCGGTTGGTCATGACGAGCCGCTGCGCGCCGAGCTGATCGCCTTCCTGCGCGCCGTGCGCGGCGAGGTACCGGCGGTGACCGGCGACGAGGGTGTCGCCAGCCTGGAGATCGCGATCCGCTGCCTGGAAAGTCCCGCCCGGCCTGCGGCAAGCTCTCCGCCCCGCAAGGGACCGCGCCGCGTCGTCGGCTAGCGATCTGTCATGTCTTCCGCCCAACCTTTGCAAGGCTCCATGAACCAGCACCTGCGTCCCGAAAACATTCCGTTCATCGACATCGCCGCCCAGCGCCGCCGGCTTGGCCCTGCGGTGGAAGAGGCGGTCGCGCGCGTGCTGGCGCATTGCCAGTTCATCAACGGTCCCGAAGTGGCGGCGCTCGAGGCCGCGCTATCAGCCTATTGCGGCGCCAAGCACGTCGTGACCTGCGCCAGCGGCACCGATGCGCTGATCATGGTGCTGATGGCCAAGGGCGTCGGCCGCGGCGATGCGGTGCTGTGTCCGTCCTTTACGTTCTGCGCGACCGGCGAGGCCGTGGCCTTGACCGGCGCGACACTGGTATTTTGCGATGTCGATGAGGCGACCTTCAACATCGACGCTGCTTCGCTCAAGCGCGGCATCGCGACCGCCAAGCGGTTGGGCCTGAAGCCGCGCGGCGTCATCCCGGTCGATCTGTTCGGCCAGAGCGCCGATCATGATGAAGTCTTTGCCATAGCCGTCGCCGAAGGGATGTTCGTGCTGGACGATGCGGCACAGGCGTTCGGCGCAAGCTACAAGGGCCGCCGTCTCGGCGGCATGGGCGTTATCACCGCGACCAGTTTCTTTCCAGCCAAGCCGCTCGGCTGCTATGGCGATGGCGGCGCGATCTTCACCGACGATGCGGCCTTGGCCGAGGTGCTGCGCAGCATCCGCGTGCACGGCCAGGGCTCCGACAAATACGACAACGTCCGCCTCGGTCTCACCGGTCGCCTCGACACGATCCAGGCGGCGGTGCTGATCGAAAAGCTGAAAATCTTCGACGACGAAATCGCCGCGCGCAACAAGATCGCCGAACGCTACGCGCACGGCCTCGGCAATGTCGTCACCGTTCCGCGCCTCGCCGAGGGCCACACCTCGATCTGGGCGCAATACACCATCCGTTTGCCTGAGGGCACCGATCGCGACGCCTTTGCGGCGGCGCTGAAGGCGCAGGGCGTTCCGACCGCGATCTATTATCCGAAGTCGATGCATCAGCAGACGGCCTACAAGGATTATCCGATAGCCGATGGCGGCCTGCCGGTCTCCGAGCGCCTGTCGGCCGACGTCATCAGCCTGCCGATGCACGCCTATCTCGACGAGGCGAGCCAGGACCGCGTCATTGCGGCCGTGAGGGGCTTTTTCGGCGCCTGATTATAAGAAAGACGTGGATGGCCGGGACAAGCCCGGCCATGACATTATTCCGCCGTTTTGAGGCACGGCCTGCATGCTGTAGAAGCGGCGCATGCTCGGTCGTATCTTCACCGTCGGCGGCTACACGCTCCTTTCGCGCGTGAGCGGATTTGCCCGCGACATCATGCTGGCGGCGATCCTCGGTGCGGGTCCCGCGGCGGATGCCTTCTTTGTGGCGCTGCGACTGCCCAATCATTTCCGCGCCATCTTTGCTGAGGGCGCCTTCAACGCAGCCTTCGTTCCGGCCTATGCGCATGTCAGCGGGGAAGGGGGCGAGAAGGCGGCCAGTCTTTTCGCCAACCGCATCTTCACGCTGCTGTTCGCCTCGCAACTCATCCTGCTTGTTGTCGCCTGGCTGTTCATGCCGCAGGCGATGAGCATTTTGGCGCCCGGATTTACCGACGATGCCGAGCAGCGCAAGCTTGCCATCGAACTGACGCGGATCACCTTTCCGTACCTGCTTTTGATCACGCTGGTGACGCTCTATGGCGGCATCCTCAACGTGATGCATCGCTTTGCGAGCGCGGCGGCGGCTTCCATCCTGCTCAATATCTCGATGATGGCGACGCTTGCGGTTGCGGTGTGGTTTCCGACGCCCGGCCATGCCGCGGCCTGGGGCGTTTTGATCTCCGGCTTCCTGCAATATTTCCTGCTTGCCGGCGACCTCGGCACCCATGGCGGCTTGCCGCGCTTTGCGTCGATCAAGCTGGATAAAGACGTCCGCGCGTTTTTCCGCGCACTCGGGCCTGCGACCATCGGCTCGATGGGCACGCAGGTGGCGCTGTTCGCCGATACCATCATTGCGACCTTTCTTCCCGCAGGCGCGCTCTCCGCACTTTATTATGCCGATCGCCTCAACCAGTTGCCGATCGGCGTGATCGGAATCGCCGTCGGCACGGTGCTGTTGCCGGAAATGTCGCGGCGATTGACGTCGGCGGATCACGAAGGCGCCTCTGTGGCGCAACGTCGCGCCTTCGATTTCACCCTGCTGTTGTCGGTGCCGTTTGTGGTCGCCTTTCTGGTGGTGCCGGATCAGATCATGCGGGCGATGTTTGCCCGTGGCGCCTTCACCAAGGGCGATGCGGCAGCGGCTGGTGCTACGCTCGCGGCCTACGCGGTCGGGCTCATTCCGTTCGTCCTGATCCGAAGCGCGGTTGCGACCTTCTATGCCAGACGGGACACGGCGACCCCGGTCAAGGCTGCGTTGATTGGCGTTGCCGTCAACGTCGCGCTGAAGATTGCGCTGGTCGGGCCGCTCGCCCAGGTCGGTCTCGCTTTTGCGACAGCGGTCGGCGCCTGGATCAATTTATCGTTGGTGATCGTCTTTGCGGTGCGCGCCGGTTATCTGCAACTCGATGCGGCGCTGACGCGATCAGTGGCGAAATTTGTCACTGCTGGCGTTGTGCTCGGCGCGGCGCTGTGGCTGGCGGCACGCCTTTCGGCTTCCTATCTGTCGGGCTTGACGACGCTACATGACGAAACGGTGTTCTTGCTGCTGATCGTCGTAGGTGGCGTGGTCTACGCCGGGGCGATCCTGCTCCTGTTCGGCAGGCGCTGGGTGATGTCGCTGGTGCGCGGCTAGTGAATGTACTCGTAAACGCCTGATGTCCGATTTTAGGCGCGGACCGGACATGCGCTTATCACGTCATGTCGCCGTTTGACCCGAACCGGACGTCGCGAGGAGTGCGGCTATGTCGCGGATGAAAAATCAACGGTCGTGATGATTTCCGGACAGTGTCCTAATTCGCGATTTCAAGACTAGCCGCAACGTCGTCACCTGTACGGGCAAGCCGACGCCTTCGCGTATCCTCCATCGCTGACGAAAGATCGCGGATCAGCTCCATAAGCTCTGGTGCGAGGCGCACCGTATTCACAACCTTGATGACGTAAGGAGGCCTGAGGACGTTCATGCCGCCCCCGAAAATTAAATCCAAGAAAGCAGCCACTATATGGCCATGCCATTCCGGTGCCCCTATTGCTCCCTTAAGGGCTGATCGAAAATCGTCGACGGTTTTCCAACTGCCGGCATCGAGTTCTATTGTTAAAATAGCCATTTTGGTGCGGTCCGCATTTGCGCCCCGGTGTACTAAGTTGATATTTGAGGTGCCTTAGTTTCGAATGGCGGTCCCAGGCGATTACAAAATTCCACCACGCCGGATGCAATAACTTCGTCAGTTTGCGTTGAATGATCCCACAGTCGGACTGAGCCGTCACAATGGCGAAGGATGAAGTTGCCGTTGAGGTCCGCGCCAATAATCGAGACATCCTTACCATGCCACCATGGTGCTCTTAGAGGGCGCCAATCATCACCGCGGATCAGGAAGGCAATTTTAAGCTCTCTGTCTGGACCAATCGTAAAGGTCTTCCGCCGACCATCGGATCGAACTCGTTCAATGGCCTCGTGATCTCGTGTCATGATGGGTAATTCTCGGATGCAACATCACTCTGTTGGAGGCTTCTTTCTTATCATAGCCATGTCGCAGTTTGGCACTTTTCGGGCCTCACGCTTTGTCTGCTTTTAGTCGGCAATGCGCATGACAGCGGACATCAATCAATCACTATGAATTTAGGGTTCATGCCCCCAGAGAAGACGCATTAAGCCACAGGGGACGTTTGCGCTGGCCGCCGATCCGGGCCAATATGTTTGGTGTATTGAAGAATAAGACAGGTCGAAAAACGGAGACTGAATGGCTCCCGTCAAATTTGGTGTCGGTCAGAGCGTGCTTCGCAAAGAGGACGACGCGCTTATTCGCGGCAAGGGCCGCTACACCGACGATGTTGCGCCTTCGCCAACCCTGCACGCTTTGGTGCTGCGTTCGCCGCATGCGCACGCAAAATTCACCATCGATGCGACGCACGCCAAGAGCGTGGCCGGTGTGGCGCTGATCCTGACGGCGCAAGACGTCGGTGACCTCGGCGATCTGCCGTGCCTGTTCAATCTCGAAGACAATCCCTTCACCGGTCCACCCTATCCGATATTGGCCAAGGACGAGGTGCGCCACGTCGGCGATGCCATCGCCTTCGTTGTCGCGGAAACCGTCGATGCGGCGCGCGATGCGATCGAGGCGATTGAAGTCAAGTGGACGCCGCTTCCCTCAGTGGTCGGCGTACGCAACGCCATCAAGAAAGACGCGCCGCAGGTCTGGGCGCAACATTCCGGCAACACACTGTTCGACGTGTCGATCGGCGACAAGCAGGCGACCGAAGCGGCCTTTGCCAAGGCGCATACCGTCGCCGAGATTTCGATCGTCAATCCGCGCATCGTCACCAATTTCATGGAGACGCGCGCGGCCGTCTGCGAATACGACGCGCGGCGCGATCATCTCACGTTGACGGTCGGCAGCCAGGGCAGCCATCGCATCCGCGAAATCATTGGCGGCATGGTGCTGAAGATTGCGCCGGAAAAGATGCGCGTGATCTGTCCCGATGTCGGCGGCGGGTTCGGCACCAAATTGTTTCCCTACCGCGAATATGCGCTTGTAGCGGTGGCCGCACGCAAATTGCGCAAGACCGTGAAGTGGGCCGCGGACCGCGCCGATCATTTCGTCGGCGATGCGCAGGGGCGCGACAACGCCACCACCGCGCGGATGGCGCTCTCCGAAGACGGCAAATTCCTCGGCATGGATGTCGATCTGATCGGCGACATGGGCGCCTATCTCTCGACCTTCGGTCCCTACATTCCGCATGGCGGCGCCGGCATGCTGCCGGGCCTCTACGACATCCAGGCGTTCCATTGCCGCGTGCGCACGGTCTTCACCAACACCGTGCCGGTCGATGCCTATCGCGGCGCCGGCCGGCCCGAAGCGGCTTACGTGCTGGAGCGCCTGGTCGACGCCGCCGCGCGCAAACTCGACATGACGGTCGATGCCATCCGCCGCAAGAACTTCATTCCGCCGCGCGCGATGCCCTACAAGACCGCCACCGGCAAGATCTATGACTCCGGCGACTTTGCCGCGCATCTGAAGCGCGCGATGGAGGTCGCGGAGTGGAAGGATTTTCCCAAGCGCGCCAAGCTAGCGAAGAAGCAGGGGCTGGTGCGCGGCATTGGGCTCGCCTGCTATGTCGAGGTCTGCGGCACCATGGGCGAGGAAACCGCCAAGGTACAGCTCGATCCCAATGGCGACGTGTCGGTCCTGATCGGCACGCAGTCGAGCGGGCAGGGTCATCAGACCGCCTATGCACAACTTGTTGCTGAGCAATTCGGATTCTCGCCCGAGCGCGTCCACGTTTTCCAGGGCGACACGGACATGATCGCGACGGGGCTTGGCACCGGCGGCTCGGCCTCGATTCCGACCGGCGGCGTCAGCGTCGAGCGCGCCACGCGCGAGCTGGGCAACAACCTGCGCGAACTTGCGGCAGACGCGCTGGAAGCAAGCAGCGGCGATCTTGAAATCAACGATGGCACGATCCGCGTCGCCGGCACCGACCGCTCGATCAGCTTTGCCGATCTGGCGCACCGGCCGGGAGCCGATCCGTCAAAGCTCAATGCGAGTGCGACCTTTACGCAGGCCGACGGCACCTTTCCGAACGGCACGCATCTCGCCGAGGTCGAAATCGATCCGGCCACCGGCTTCATCCGCATCGTCAACTACGTCATCGTCGACGATTTCGGCGTGACGTTGAATCCGCTGTTGCTTGCCGGTCAGGTCCATGGCGGTGCGATGCAGGGCATCGGCCAGGCGCTGATGGAGGAGGCGGTCTATAGCGCTACCGACGGCCAGCTCCAGACCGGCACGTTCATGGACTATGCACTGCCGCGCGCTGCCGACGGGCCGTCATTCGTGTTCGAGACGCACAACGTTCCCTGCACCACCAATCCGCTCGGCGTGAAGGGGGCAGGCGAGGCTGGCGCAATCGGCTCGTGCCCGGCGGTCGTCAATGCGATCGTCGAGGGCCTGTGGCGCGAATTCAAGATCGACCATATCGACATGCCGGCAACGCCGGAGCGGGTGTGGACCGCGATCCAGGAGCATCATCGCCGGCACAGTCTGTGACGGCTATACCTCCGGGAGGCGGAGGAATGTTGTAATCAGGGGAATGTTGTCATCATTGCGGTGTTGGAAAAGGTACTGAGAGCTTAAGCATACTGACGTCAAATTGGAAAAACATGAGGGATCAAACGGATGATGCGGACTGCCTTGGTTGTTGGAGCTTTGTTGCTGGGCGCCGGCGCGGTGATGGCGCAGCAGGATCTGGTCAAGCAGAACCAGGATACCATGAAGGCCAATGCGAAAAATCTTGGCGCCATGGTCGCGATGGTCAAGGGCGAGAAGCCCTATGATCAGGCGACCGTGACCGCTGGACTCGCGCAACTCGACGAGACCGCCAAGAAGCTGCCGACCATGTTTCCGGACAGCATCAAGGGCATGAATCCCGGCGGCGATTACGAGGTGTCGGCGAAGATCTGGGAAGACAAGGCCGGCTTCAAGGCCAAGATCGAGAGCTTCGCCAAGATCGTCACCGAGGCCAAGTCCAAGATCACGGACCTCGAAACCCTGAAGGTCAACGCGCCAGCCATCGGCAAGGAATGCGGCGGCTGCCACGAGACCTTCCGCATCAAGAAGGGCTGATCTTTCCCATAACGAAAAGGGGCGAGCGCATTTGGCGTTCGCCCCTTTTCATTGAGATGTTACGTGAGAGCAGGTGCCGCCCGTATTGGCGACGCTCTTTCAGCTTTTACTTCGTGACCTGACCGCGGATTTCGCCGCCCGGGTTCGCCTCGGTGTGGACGTTGATATAGTACTTGCCGGCTTCGAGATCGGCGGCCTGCGCGTCGGTCAGCGTGGCGCTGCCTTCGGCCGGGCTCGAGGTGGCGCCGGGAATGGCAACCGCGACGCCGGCATTCTTGCCGGCCTCGGCGGGGCCATGGAAATGGGCAGCCTTGGGGGCGCCGGAGAGCCCGGTATAGGTCAGCTTCCAGGAGAGCTTCTTGGTCGCGGGGTCATAGTCGATATCGGCGGTGCCGGTGCCCGTCGAGGTCGTGGCCGGCACTTCGGACTTGCCGTCGAGCGCGGCCTTGAACTTCTCGGCGAATGCCGCACCGGCGAAGGCGACCGACGTGGCAAGCGCAAGCGTAACGAAAACAGTCTTTCTCATGGTTCTCTCCCTGTGACGCGAATTGGTGTAGTCCCACATCATTGTACGAAACTGACAACAGTTGGGTTCCAATATTATTCCCGTAATAGGGCCTCGGACCCGAAGAATTTCCGCTCCGGCGGAGGCCCGCCTCGTGATTATACTAAGATAAGCCTTCAAATGACGGATCGATGATGCGGCGACGAATTTTTCTTGGGGCAGGAATTGCCGCGATCATCGGCTTTGGCATTTACGGGTGGTTGACGGCCCCTCCTGCGGCGCTGACGCCTCTGCCGGCCTATACGCCGGACCTCGCCAACGGCCTCGTCGCGTTCAATGCGGGCGGCTGTGCCTCCTGTCACGCAGTGCCGAACCAGCCCGACCGGCTCAAGCTCGGCGGCGGGCTTGCGATCCCGTCACCGTTCGGAACGTTCTACGCGCCGAACATTTCTCCCGACAAGGCGGACGGCATCGGCGGCTGGAACGAAGCTCAATTCGTTACCGCGGTGACCAAGGGCGTCTCGCCTCAAGGCACGCATTATTTTCCGGCCTTTCCCTATACGTCCTACGCGCACGCGCGGATCGTCGATATCAGGGATCTCTTCGCTTACCTGAAGACGCTCGCGCCGGTTTCCGGCAAGGTGCGCGATCACGACCTGCCGTTTCCGTTTAATATCCGCCGCAACGTCGGCATCTGGAAACTGCTGTTTTTCGATTCTGCGCCGTTCGTGCCGGATACGAGCCGTTCAGCGCAATGGAATCGCGGCGCCTATCTCGTGAACGGTCTCGGCCATTGCGCCGAGTGTCATTCCCCGCGCAATTTTCTCGGCGGCATCATCGCCGCGCAGCGCTTTGCCGGCGGCCCCAATCCGGAAGGAGAGGGCTGGGTGCCCAACATCACCCAGAAGGGAACTGGCGAGTGGAGCGTCAAGGACGTCGACTATTTTCTTGAGACCGGGCAAACGCCCGATGGCGATTCCGCCGGCGGGTCGATGGTGCGCGTGATCAAGAACACCTCGCAGCTTCCCGCGTCCGATCGCGCGGCGATTTCAGACTACCTGAAATCATTGCCTCCGGTGGAGGGACCGCCGAAGCCGGCAAAGAAGGCCAAGAAAGAAGACGGCTAGGCAGCTGAGCGGCACCGCTCGCTTGTGTTCCGAAAGCGGACATCCTTTGTCGAACCCGTCAACCCTGGCCGTATACTAACGGGTGGAAACGTGGTCGTACATGGGAGGTACCAAATGCTTCGCATATTTCGCAATGCGATGGTGGGTGGCGTAGCGGCTGTCACGCTCTTCGCGGGAACGGCATCCGCCGACAACAACTGGACGATAACGGTCAACAACAAAAGCAAAACGCCGGCCGACGTCACGATCCTGCTCAACGGATCGAAGGTGGGAGACAAAAAGTCTGCCGGTGCTGGCAGCAGCGCCACGATCAGCATTCCGCCGAAGTCTGGTAACTACACCTGGAAGGCGGAAAGCGGCGGCAAGGAGTGCGGCAAGAGCTCGATCTCGATCTCCGGGAGCCGAAGCATCGATGTGACCTGCGAGGTTGACGCCGGTGCAGGCAGTGGATCGGGAAAAAGCAGCGGTTCCGGCGCGCCCCAACCAAATCCAGGCGGCGGTCAGGGAAGCGGCAGCGGCAGTGGCAGCGCCACAGGGAACAGCGGCGGGTGCTCCCTCAAGGACGTCGGGAAAGACGGCTGCCCGTCAAGAGTTGTGCTGGAGCAGAGGAAGTTACGCGACGAGAAGGAGAAACAGCTTCGTTCCGCCGAAGAGGATTTGAAGCGTTACGTGGACGCCGCCAAGACCGCGAAGACCAAAGCGGACATTGAGAGCGCGCTCAAACAGGCGGACCAGGCCCGAAAAAGAATCGACATCTTCAGGAGAGAATTGGGTGAGTTGCAACCGGCCGAGAAGATCAATTACACATCCGTATTGCCAAAGGAATATCAGGACAAGAATCCCTTCGATTTAATCTACGACTACGCAAGCCGGGTTGTCTGTCGAGGTGCAAAGCTGCAATGGGACGGCACAATCCTGAGCTGCCAAAAGGGCGACACGCCGGACGCCGGTAACCGTCCAATTCCGCCAGCTACGGACATATCGCCAAACAATCCGAACGCCCGCTGATGTTTGCGGAAAACGCTGTCACTCGGTGAGGCCGGCGAGCCGTAATCCCTTCAGCACCCGTTCCATCTTGCTGCTGAAGGCCGCGTTGCCGACCATCGGGCCGAAATTGTTCAGCGCCGTCTTCGGCCACAGCTTCATGTAGTGGTCCAGCGCCTCGCGCGCTTCCTGGTCGCGGCCGACCAGCGCGTAAGCCGAAGCGAGATACGCCGCCGGATGTCCGGTATTGGGCGCCTCAAGCGTCGCGCGCGACAAATAGTCGATCGCCTTGTTGTCCTCGCCTTGCATCAGGTAGACGAGACCTTCTCCCTGGTACCAGCTCCAGCGCAGCCGCGAGTTGGGTGCGATCCGGTCGGCTTGCTGGAATTCCGCCAGCGCCTCGTCGAGCTGACCGAGCATCAGACGATTGTATCCGATCTCCTTGTGGAGAAACGGATACTTCGGAAAGCGCTGAGCGGCTTCGCTGCATACGTCGATGGCAGTTTCGTATCGCCGCATCGCGCGAAGGATGTGGCACTGCGCGCCGCGTACGCCCATGCTGTCCGGTGCGATGTGAGCTGCGCTTTGCAGCGCCTGATCGGCCGCATGCAGATCGTTGGCTACATCGTCCGACCAGTGATTCAGGACCCCGGTCGTGAGCACACGCGTCAAACGCGTCAACGCCTCGGCGTTATTGGCATCGAGATCGACCGCCCACCGCGCAAGCGCGCGGGCAGCCTCGTAGTCCTCGTGCGAAATCACGTCGATCTTCTCGGCAATCTGCGTCAGCTTTGCCGCTGTCTCGATGTTCGCTCTGGCCTGTTCGACCTGCGCCGAATGCGCGAAATAGACCCACAGCAATGTTGCGAAACAAATCAGGCCGATGGCTGCGATCGCGGCCGTAGTTGCAACCGCCCGCGGAGCAATGCTGCGACGCGGTGCGGCCTGAGCCGGGACGACTGCGGTCAGCGCTTGTGTATGGCCGTTGGGTACTTCCACTTCGGTCGCTTGCGGGGCAGGTGGCCCGCCATTGGCCTTGTTGGCGTTGGGCGCGCCCACGGTGTCCGACGGCTCAGACGCGTCCCGGCCCTCCCGGACTTCGCCGACGAAGCGGACGCCTTTGCGCGGCAGGGTCTTGATCAGGCGCTGCTCGGCTCCGGTGTCGCCGATCGCCTTGCGCACGGCATTGATGCGCGTGCTCAGCGCCGATTCGGACACGATGCGTCCGTCCCAGATCTGTTCAATGAGTTCGTCCCGGCTGACGACGTGCTCGCGGTGACGGATCAGGTGCAGGAGAAGGTCGAACGCCTGCGGCTCCATGGCGATTGAGGTTGCGCCGCAGCGCAACTCACGCCGGCCCGGATCGAGGGCGAAGTTGTCAAAAAAATAAAGCAAATTCAAAGACTCCCGTATCCGAACGGTCATCTGTCGCGCGCGTGGAGCAGCTTGTTCAAACGAAAATAACGAATTTCATGACCAAAAAATAAGATCGCCTGAAGGCGTCATGTCAAGCCTTGGGGCACGCTTGAATCTTGAGTCTCAGCGCGTCCGGCGCCGCGTTGATCCTCAACCCACGGGGGACCGTTGGAACAAGAGGAAGGAGGCCACAGTGGCCGCAATCGCCTACGCACTGTCGCGCGCCGTTCGATCAGGTGCTGAATTCGAGGTCCTGAAACTCATCGCCATCCTCTGCGGGATTGGCCTTTTTCTGTCCCTGACTTGCTTGACCTACGGCCTCGACCTCAGTCCCGGATTTTTCTGAGACCTGCGTAATTGTCCTGTGCCGAAGCGGGCGTTGGCTGTAGCCCTCGCGCAACAGCCAACGGGGGCCCGGCACGCTAAAGTAGAGCGGATATTTTGATGTTTGGACGGCTTTGAATGCGAACTTCGAAGGGGCTTCTTGCGGCGGCGTTTTTGGCATCGGGCACGCCCGCGCATGCGCAGGTTTCCGGAATCTTTTTCTTCGGCGACAGCAACTCCGACAGTGGCCGATACCTGTATCTGCCCGAGGTCAAAGGCAACTCCGCCACGTTCGCCACGGGCGGCGCCTACACGACCAATCCGGGCCCGGTGTGGTCGGTGGCGCTGGGTTCGTATTTCGGCCTTCCGGTGACGCCCTCGGATTCTCCGACCGGCGGCAACAACTACGCCGCCGGCGGCGCGCGGGTCTCGTTCGAGAATTCCGCTAACAATGAGTGGTCGACCGCGTCGCAAATCGCCGCCTATCTTGCCTCGACCGGCGGCGTCGCCAACCCGAATGCGCTTTACGTTTATTCCGTCGGCGTCAACGATCTGAAGCCCGGCACGACCGGCGGCCTCGGCAACATCGTCAACCCGCCGGACTTCACCGGCATTACGACGCTCGGCCAACAAGCGGCGTCGCAGGTGGCCCAACTCGCCGCCGCCGGTGCGCGCTATATCCTCGTCCCCAATACGATCTCGATCGCGAGCCCGGCAGCGGGCGTCGCGTCCGGTTTCGGCTTCAATGCCAATATTGTGGAGTCGCGGTCGTTCTACGATCAAACCGTCTGGTCGACGCTGGCGGGCGAGGGCGTCCGATTCATTCCGGCCGACTTCAACAGTCTCTATAATTACGTTCTGCTCAATCCGACGCCGTTCGGCATCACCGTCACCAACGTCAATACGCCGGCTTGCGGCGCGACGACGCCGGCGCAAAATTGCGGCCCTGCGAACTACGTGGTGCCGAACGCGCCGCAAACCTACTTTTACGCCGACGGACCGGCTTCCTCGACAGGCGGCGGGCATCTCGCATCGGCGATGCAGAAGGTCGAGGCCGATTACTATTACAGCCTGATCGTCGCGCCGAGCGAAATCTCGTTTCTGGCTGAAGCGCCGGTCCAGACCCGGCTCGGCGTCATCAATGCGATCAGCAACCAGATTCCGCTGTCCTACAGCACGCCGGGTGCGTTTCACGGCTGGGTCAGCGGCGATGTCTCATGGCTGAAGATGACGAATAACTTGCCCGGCTTCCCCAACGATCCCGGCACTCCGCTCGCGACCACGGCCGGGTTCGACTACGCGATCACGCCGAACTGGCTGGTCGGCGCGGCATTCTCCGGCCTGACCACGTCGCAAAGCTTCAGCCTCGGCGGGCATTTCACACAAACCGAATATGCGATCAGCCTCTATACGGCGTGGCGTCACAATGCCCTGTGGGGTGACGCGATCGCAACCTGGGGCGGGTTGCAGGATAACGTGAACCGGCAGGTGCCGATCGGCATCACCACGCAGTTGAACCTCGGCTCGACCAGCGGCAGCAACAGCTCGATTGCGGTTGAGGTCGGTTACGATTTCACCACGGCGTTGGGTGCGCCCATAGCTTCCGGTCTCGCCTACAAGGCGCCCGGCGCGCAGCCCTGGCTGCTCACGCATGGACCGGTCGTCGGCGTCATCCAGCAGCAGGTCTATATCAACGGCTATACGGAGACCAATTCGAGCGGCGTGCCGACGGCATTGTCGTTCGGGTCGCAGACGCGCAACTCGACGATTTCCGAACTCGGCTATCAGGCAAGCCTGCGATACGGAATTTGGGAGCCCTACGCGAAAGTGGTGTGGGACCACGAATGGGCCGACCTCGACCGGCTGGTGGCGGCGTCGCTGACATCGATCGCAGCACCAAGCTTCACGATGCCCGCGGTCGTGCTCGGCCGCGACTGGGCGACGGCGACGGTGGGGACGCGCGTTAGACTGGGCGAACGCCTAAGCGGCTACGCGGCCGTGATCGCCGCGCTCGGCCAGAACAACGTCACCACCTATGGCGGCCAGATCGGCCTCAACTACGCGCTCGACCCGCCGCCGGTCACAGCGAAGAACTGAGTTCTTGCTCCATCGCGCGACGTGTTGGCACCGCTTATGGCGGCTGCTCGTTGCTTCTATAATTCTATCCACGTCATGCCCGCGCAAAAGCGCGAAGCGCGTCTTCGCGCTACAAAAGCGCGAAGCGCGTCTTTGCGCTAGATGTCGCGGGCTGCCGAAGCGGACAGGTGCCGCACTCGTTGGCCGAGTTCTTCAAGGCGCTTTGATACAAATCAAAGGTCCCCGCCGAAGCCACGATTAAAAATCTTTGGCCAATACGAGGCTATTTGACACGAGGAGGCATTTCCATGAGGCGTTTATCAGTTGTTATCGGCACCATTGCCACGTTGGTGGCGACCGCCGCGTCTGGCCAATCTGTCAATCTTACCGGCACCTACAGATGCATTCAGATGTGCCGCGGCGATATGCCGGCATTTGTCACGCAGAACGGGCCTGCGCTCAATCTCCTCACCGAGGCTGGAGTAGCTTCTCGAGCGTGGCCTGATTGGAACGCTCCTGCGAGCCGCATCTGGATCGATCTCTATAATATCAGCGCGGTCTATACTCCGGATGGCACGGCGATCCAGTTTGACAACGGGACCATCTGGCAGCGCTATATGCCGCCGCCTCCGCCGGTGCGGGCGATGTACTAACGCGCCCATTTGCAGGCTAGGCTACGGCGGATCGCTAAGCGCCGCCGAACGCCTTGAACGTGATGATGGTGTGGGTGTCCTGGATGCCGGGAATGACCTGCACCTTTTCATTCACGAAATGGCCGATATCGGTGCTCTCATCGACATAGAACTTGACGAGGAGATCGTAGTGTCCGGCGGTCGAATAGATCTCGGAAGCAATCTCGGCCTCGGCCAGCGCATTGGCGACGACGTAAGACTGGCCAAGCTTGCATTTGATCTGGATGAAAAAGGGGACCATCGCCGTCGTCTCCAAAGGGCTCTCTTTGACGCTTAATATAGCGCGCTGAACTTGCTGGCAACAACGCGCCGCGTTAGCGTATTAGCCCACATTTGGCGGTGAGACGAGGCGATGACGGTACCGATTGCGCTCACCATTGCAGGCTCGGATTCGAGCGGCGGCGCCGGCATTCAGGCCGATCTGAAGAGCTTTGCCGCCTTCGGCGTCTATGGCGCTTCCGTGATCACGGCGCTGACCGCGCAGAACACGCAAGGCGTGCGCGGCATTCATCCGGTTCCGGCCGATTTCGTGACCGCGCAGTTAGAGGCGGTGTTCGACGATCTCGACGTCCTGGCCGTCAAAATCGGCATGGTCGCGCAACCCGCGACCATCGAGGCGATTGCCGCTGGCCTGTCGCGCTGGAAGCCGAAGCACGTGGTGCTCGATCCCGTGATGGTGGCGACGTCCGGCGACCGGCTGTTGTCGGCGGAAGCTGTGAAGCGCCTGCGCGACGGCCTGTTCCCGCTTGCCTCACTGATCACGCCGAATTTGCCGGAGGCCGCAGCACTTCTGGAAGAGAATGTCGCTTCCGACGAGGCGGCGATTGCCGGTCAGGGACGGCGGCTGCTTGCGTCCGGCACGCGCGCCGTGCTCATCAAGGGCGGCCACGGGCAGGGCGCAGAGAGCATCGACTTTCTCTTCACGGCCGATACCGTGACCGCATTTCCCGCGCCACGCATTTTAACCCGCAATACCCACGGCACCGGCTGCTCGCTGTCGTCGGCGATTGCGGCCGGCCTCGCCAAAGGCGAGACGCTCGAGCAGGCCGTGGGTCATGCAAAGACATGGATTTCGGCGGCGATTGCGGCCGCCGACAGCCTCGGTGTCGGCACGGGCCACGGTCCGATTCATCATTTTCACCGGTTCGATTGAGCGCAGCTTCGTCAAAAAGACGCATAGGAGACATACAGCAAATGTAGCAACACTGTCGGCGTGCAACGAAGCACGTGCCGATGCCAGCCATGGGAGCGACCAATGCCCATCATCACGACGAAAGACGGGGTCGAGATTTTCTACAAGGACTGGGGCACGGGGCGGCCGATCGTTTTCAGCCATGGATGGCCGCTGTCGTCCGACGACTGGGACGCGCAGATGATGTTCTTCCTCAATCACGGCTTCCGCGTCGTTGCGCATGACCGGCGTGGCCACGGCCGCTCCAGCCAGACCGCCGACGGCCATGACATGGATCACTACGCGGACGATCTTGCCGCTGTCGTGACGCACCTCGATCTGGAGGAGGCGATCCATGTCGGCCATTCCACCGGCGGCGGCGAGGTCGTGCATTTTCTCGCTCGTCACGGCGAAGGCCGGGCGACCAAGGCTGCGATTATTTCAGCCGTGCCGCCCTTGATGGTGAAGACGGCGGCCAATCCGAATGGGCTTCCCAAAGAAGTCTTTGACGGATTTCAGACCGCGCTTGCCGCGGGCCGCTCTCAATTCTATCGCGACGTCGCCGCGGGTCCGTTCTACGGCTACAACCGGCCGGGCGCCAAGCCGTCCGAGGCCGTGATCGAGAACTGGTGGCGTCAGGGCATGATGGGCGGCGCCAAAGCGCATTACGACGGCATCGTCGCGTTCTCGCAGACCGATTTCACCGAGGACCTGAAGAAGATCAAACTCCCGGTGCTGGTGATGCATAGCGAAGACGACCAGATCGTTCCTTATGTCGCGTCCGGCCCGCTGTCGGCAAAACTTCTCAAAAACGGCACGTTGAAAACCTACAAGGGCTTTCCGCACGGCATGCCGACCACGGAAGCGGCAACCATCAATGCCGATCTGCTGGCCTTTATAAGGGGGTGACGCTTATCAAACGGCATGGCTGACGCTCATGGGGAGGGCGTAGCCATTGGCGCGGTGGATCGGTAGGCTTTGACCGGCTAACATAACCGCCGGATATTGCTTCATGGCTTCAGCGCCGCCCCGGTCCGCATTGCCGCTGGTTCTCAGCTTCAATGCCGGCTTTGTCGATACTGCCGGTTTCCTCGCGCTGCAGGGGCTGTTCACCGCGCATGTCACCGGCAACTTCGTCACGCTCGGCGCCGCGCTCGCGCTCGGCACCTCGGGCGTGATCGCGAAGCTGCTGGCGTTGCCGGTGTTTTGCGCCGTGGTGATCGCGGCGCGATGGTTCGGTACGCTGTTGTCGCATCGATCCGCGCATCCGTTCGTGCCGCTTCTTGTCGTGAAAGTCCTGCTGCTCATTGCCGGATCGGCGATGGCGATCTACTTCGGCCCGTTCCACGACGGCGACAGCTTGCAGGCGATCGCAACCGGCATGGTGCTGGTTGCCGCCATGGCGATCCAGAACGCGGTGCATCGCGTCCATCTCGCGAGTTCGCCGCCCTCGACGCTGATGACGGGAACGACGACGCAGATCATGCTCGACGTTGCCGACCGGATCTATCCGCGGCAGGGCGCGGAGACGCCGCCCGCGCGGCTGATGCAGATGTCGATCAACGTCGTCGTGTTCGCGATCGGCTGCGGGGCCGCCGCCCTGCTTTATGCGCGGTTTGGCGTCCGGTGCTTCGTCGTGCCGCCGGCGGTGGCGCTGCTGTCGCTGATCATTCGGCTGACGGAGCCGAAGGGAGCTTCCTGAATCATCACGTGTCGCCGTTGATCGCGGCGCTTGCATAGAATGTTGCAAAGTAACCCACCAGAAAGACGATAATCGATCCAAAAATCATTGCCATGAACATGAGCCCGCGGCCGCGGGGCGAGGTGCCCCAATCGAACTGCCAAATCCAGTGGGCCCAATAAGCGGCGACCACGATGCTGCCGATAAAGCCGGCGTAACGGAATATCGTTGCGATCGTCCCACGCACTAGCCTGCACCCTCCGGGTTCGTTGAGTTTTGCAGAGCCGAATTTGCCCCATTGTACATATCGCGCGCAGTCGCGGGAATGGTTGTATCCGTCTTTGCGCCTTGTTTTTCTGCGGTTGAGCGCCGCTTTCCATCAAATAGATAGGCAATCGGCTTTGGATACGGCTAGACTTTTGCCGGCCATTGGGGGCGCTCATGTACATTTCAAGGAATGCGATCTTTTACACCGCCGCTTTGTCACTGCTCGCCGGGTCTGTTCTGCTTCCGCAGGCCGCGCATGGACAGCAAGCCGACTGCAATCAAATCGACAATATCTATGCCGTTGCGGACTGGCGCACGCTGGCCGCAGGGCCGTTCGTGGAAATGCACAAAGGCGAAGCTTTCAGGCACACGCGCGCTGACGCTAAAAGCGTGTTGGTGAATTTCGACCGGTGCATTCTCGATGTCACCGACAATTCAAGCGGGACAACAGATTTTTCCTACGTATGCAAAGCGCCGAATTCAACCGGTCGGGGCAAAGACTTTCTGGCTGCGGCCAAAGCGGTGGCGGCACCGTGGAAATCATGTTTTGCCGGATGGTCGGAACGCCCTTCTTCCATGACCGCAATGGGCACGACCATGGCGACCCTGGAATTCCGCGCAGGTGACAAGAAGGTATGGTTTATCCGCGAAGGCGACGATAAGGAGCCGGCGCCAGTCAAAATGACATTCTTCAAGAAGGTGCGGAATTAGCTCCTTCCGGCAACACGCAGTCGCCGAGCCTTCGGCCTCGCCGCTATCGTTCGAGGCGATCGCAAGCGTCTTCGTGTGATCCGGAATGCCCCCGTTCCGTACGGGGTCGCCTCGCCGGGCGAAATCGGTCACAAGCGAACATGACGTCTTGAAGACCGGCCTGCCGCTTTGTCCCCGGCGGACGTCGGCGCATCCACCTGTGGCGCCTGTCCTGCGCCCAAGGATGACAATTTGCCCAGCCGCTGAATGCGCCGGCGTGCTATCATCGAACCGCGACGAAGGAATTTTGTCACACCACGGCGTTCAATCCGATGGGTGTTGAGATGATCACTATTCCGGAATTGGTAGCGCAGGCTCTGGGATCGTTCCTGACCTCGGACACCAGGAGCCGATTTGGTTCTTCACATGCCCGCCTGGCTGAAGTTGTGCCCTTCGCGGCCAGGCTGACGCTCGATTGCATCGGCAACAGCGACGCGCTGTATCACAACATCGAGCATTCGATGCTCGTCACCCTCGCCGGGCACGACATCCTGATGGGACGGCAGATGTCGCGGGCGACCACCGCGGAGGACTATGCCAATTTCATACTGGCGTGCCTCGCCCATGACATCGGATATGTCCGCGGGATTTTGCAGGGCGACGACAGCGAGAATTATGTCGCAGATCTCAGCGGGCGCACGATTCAGCTGCCGCGAGGGTCGTCCGATGCCGCGCTCGCACCCTATCATGTGGACCGCTCGAAGCTGTTCGTCTCCGAGCGCCTCGACGGGACCGAAGAGGTCGACGCCGGCCGAATTGCGCGAGCGATCGAATATACGCGCTTTCCATATTCAACGTCCTCGAACAACGACGACGATCTGACCGAAGAGGAGGGCTTGTTGCTGCGGGCCGCCGATCTTATCGGCCAACTCGGCGATCCCAACTATCTGAAAAAGTCAAACGCGCTGTTCTATGAATTTGAAGAAATCGGTTTGAACAAAAAGCTCGGCTACGACACGCCCGCCGACGTCGTCTACAAGTATCCGCAGTTCTACTGGAACAACGTCGCGCCGCAAATTCAGACGGCGATCCGCTACCTCAATGTCACCTCGAGCGGACGCCAGTGGATCGCAAACCTTTATGCCAATGTTTTTCGCGCCGAGCGCGAGCTGAACCTGTCGGGTCCGCAATTGTGAGCAAGCCGCAGCCGCAGCGTCCGGTGCGCCATTGCGCCGCATGTGGTTGGCCTAATTGGTGAATACGGCCCAATTTTTGACCCACTACGACCAGATTTGACGGAGAACCTGCGGTTGCAACGCCGTGATTCGAATTGGACCTCGCATGTAATTTCACTGCATGAGGTGTCGAATGAGGAAGCAGACTCCATTAATCGCTTTCGCCGCCTGCATCGCTACGCTTTCGTCCATCGATGCTGCGCAGGTGAAGCAAAAATGCAGCGCCGCGAAGCCGTCACACCAGCACGGATATTGGTCGTGGCGTCTGATTGACGGAAGACAATGCTGGTACGAAGGCAAGCCCCAGCTGTCGAAATCCTTGCTGGAGTGGCCCGCGCGGGCTTCAGCAGCGCGGGCTTCAGCACAACCGAATTTCGATCGAGGGCTTGCAAGCGCGCTGCCAGAGCAGCAGAAGCCCGCCGATCCCCTGGATTCTCAAGCGCGGGTACCGGATGACTCGGATACTTTCGAAACGCGGTGGGGTGCCATCAGAACGACGCGTTAGGCGCCGGCTTTGCCGGCGTCGTCTCGAAAACGACGGAATCGCGCCCATAGAAAGGGCGATGCCCGCGCGGGAATTGCCAGCACGGCGGCGCGCGGAGACGCCTGAACAGTGCCGTGAGCGCACCATGTCTGCACCTCTCTCCAGACGCATCAACAGCGGATCAATCGCCGCGATGACAATGGCGGCAATCGCCATTTTCACGCTCTCGGCAGGAACTGCACACGCCCAATTTCCATTTTGGTCCCGGTACACGTTCCGGCCAGGCCATTACGCTCCATTCAAACACAAGCACCACCACCCGCGGCCAAACTCTGAATCGGCCAGGGACGCCCGGCCCCAGGACCTTCCGAAGGGCCCGCTCCAGATCATCGTCTCGATCCCAGACCAACGGGTCTCGCTTTATGACAACGGGACCCTGATCGTGCGCTCTTCGGTGTCCACGGGAATCCCGGGGCATCCTACGCCCCTCGGTGTGTTCAGCGTGATCGAAAAACAACGATGGCACCGTTCAAATATTTATAGCGCTGCGCCCATGCCCTACATGCAGCGCATCACTTGGTCGGGGATAGCGTTGCATGCCGGCGTCGTACCGGGGCATCCGGCGTCACACGGCTGCATCCGTTTGAAAAATGACTTTGCCTCCCGACTCTGGCATCTCACCAAGCGCGGCACGCGCGTGATCATTGCGCGCGGCGATGTCCAGCCGGTCGAGATAACCAATCCGCACCTTTTCAAGCCGAAAGCCGTGTCCGGTTCGCCAGAATTTCAGACTGGCACAGCCGTAGCCGCAGCAACGCGGGGATCGCCGGTGTCCAACGCCGAAACTCCGGAAACCACCAGCCTCCAGATTGCAAGCCCGGCTGCCGCCGGAGGTGCACCTCAAAAGGTCGTTCCGATCTCCGTCTTCGTGAGCCGCAAGTTGAGCAAGCTCTTCGTGCGCCGCGGCTTCTCGCCGTTGTTCGATGTCCCGGTCAAGATCGAAAATCCGGAAGAGCCGCTGGGAACGCACGTGTTTACCGCAATGGAATTTCAGAACGAGGCAGCGGCCGTTCGCTGGACCGTCGTGTCGATTCCGGAGCAATTTCCTCGCATGTCCAAGGGCGCCACGAAAGAGCGCGAAGCGCCCGCGAAGCAAACCATCCTATCGGTGCCGTTGCCCGATAAAGCCAACGCTGCCCTCGACCGCATCGAAATACCCCAGGATACGGTTGAGAGGATCTCTGAACTACTGACGCCGGCCTCTTCACTGATTATTTCCGACAACGGATTCAGCCGCGAGACGGGGAAAGGCACTGATTTCATCGTGGCAACGCATTGATGCGGCAGCGAGTGGCGCCCCGGGCATTAAATGGCCGCCCAACCGAGGCGGCCTTACGTCACGTCGCTGGCGGTGGCTCAATGTCCGGCGCGTGTGGTGTCAGATCGGGCGACGCGCCCGGTCCGTCTACTTTGGATTTTAGATCGGCCGCTTTATCCATGAGAGCGGCGGATATCTTGGGGTCTTTGGTTGCCTTGGCGATCCCAAACAGGATCGCTGCTTGACGCACGAAGTACTGTTTTCCGATCACGACCTTCCCCTGGTGTCCCAGCGCCCGCATATTTCATGCAGAAGTCGGACATTCGTTCCAGCCGAATGTACAAAAGTGAACTTTAGCGGCATTTGAGCAACACCACACATTCCGGGAACCGTGGGCAAGGGCCAAAGTGGGAACCCATTTGTTCCGGTTCCGGGGTACCATGACCCCCAATTCTGTCTCAAGGCACCGGCTCGAACACCAGTATCGCAGCTTCTTGTTCGCCGATTGCCTGAGAGGCGACGTACAAGCGATTGAATTGGGGTACCAGCAGCGAAGTGCCCGAGCCGGGTCGGGTCTTAATCCTGGAGATCACGTCGTAGTGGTCGGCATCCTTCTGCTGGTAGACATAGACCCAGCCTGCTGAAGCCTCCGGCGAACCATACCAACGCCCGCCCGTCACATAGATGCGCTTGAGGGTGGCGTCGTAATACACCCCGTCCATCGCTTCGGGCGCCGGCAGGCTTTGGATCTCTTTACCCGACACGCTGTCGTAGACCGTCATCTCCGGCGGTGTCCGCGTGCCGACAAATAGCCGGTGCCCGATCGTGTCGAGCGCCATGTCCGCGGCACCGTCGCCCCTGGCAGGCCAGCTTTTGACGAGTTCGCGTTTGCGTGTGTCGAACTGATAGATCAGGTCCGCGCGGGAATCGCAAACAAGAAGGATTCCGTTGTCGTCCATTGTCAGCTCGGCGAGATGCCCCGGACGTTGAGTTGGCGCGATCATGTCCGCGACAAGCTGATCGTATCCCGCGCCGGGTTTCGCCTGCAGGATGCCGACGCGGCCATACGAATCGAATCCTGCGTTCTCGCCGCCGTGACCGAAATAGATCAGGTTGGTCTTTGGGTCATGGAAAAGGCGGTTCGGATCGGGTTCGACCTTGAAGTCATGAACCAGCCAGAAGGTTTCCCCCTGGAAAACCCTCACATGACCATCGAGGCTGGATACATACAGTTTGTTGAAGTCGCCGCCGAGGAACAGCGCGTCCTGGGTGTCCTTGAAACCGGCGAGACTTTTGAGCACCTTCGCGCCCATCAGGTCGACCACCTCCAACGTATTGTTTCCAGTGGCGGCCACGAAGAGGCGCTTCTTTTCAAGATCAACGCCCATGTGATCGAGGCGTCCTTTGACCCCCGGCAACGGAATCGTTTGCACCAATCTGAGCGCCGGGTTTTCCTGGGCGAATACCGGAACAGAGAAGCTGGCAACCATTGCAAGGCAACATGCTGCAAGAAGCTTCGTCACGGATTCTCGGCCCTTGTATGTACCGGCTAGCGACACTGATTTTCCTCGGATCGCGCGGGGGCAAGAAACTCATCTTGGCAGCCGGGAACCCGCTGTACAACTATCTGATGTCCCATATTGGCGACGCCACCTTTGCATATTCGGTCCGCTTGCCTTTGCGCCGCACACAAACTAAAAACCTCTTACGGGGAAATGCAGTCTCCCCGTGAGACTCCGGTCCAAGCGCTGCGCAACACTCGACCTGTCGAGGGGGATTGCGCGTGGACGGACTTCTTCACATGGTCTCGCCAGATCGACCAGTTCTGCACAATTTGACACCTGCGACCGCAGCCGCGTCCGCCTCCGAACAGGCGGGCGATCAGCCACTGCTACGTGTGGCTTCGATGTCCAAGCGATATGCGGATCAGACGATCCTCTCGGATGTCGCCTTCGACATTCATGCCGGTGAGATCCTCGGCATCATCGGTCCGAACGGTGCCGGCAAAACAACCTTGCTTGAGGCCGTCGCCGGAATGCAGCCGGTGAGTAAAGGTCACGTTCACTGGCGCGGAAAGAAGTTGCCACCTTCGCGCCGACGCGAAGCCATATTCTACCTTCCGGACGGCGTGCGACCTTATCAGGAGCAACCGGTTACTCGGGTTTTGACATTCTTTGCAGACGTCTATCGAAGATCGACAAGCGAGCTTGAGGATACGATTAAATCAACAGGTCTGACGCCGGTTCTTCGCAAGCGGGTATATGCGCTGTCGAAGGGTTACAGCCGAAGGCTGATGTTGACGCTGGGATTGCTCGCGCCGCATCCACTGCTTTTCATGGATGAACCCTTCGACGGCTTCGATCTCCGGCAAACCCGCGAAATCGTGAACCTGCTGCGTCATGAGGCCGTCGGGGGGCGCACATTCATCGTTGCGATCCATCAGTTGGCAGACGCCGAGCGCGTCTGCGATCGCTTTGTTCTACTTGCCGATGGCCGCGTTCGCGGCGTGGGGACACTGAACGATCTCCGGACTCGATCCGGGATCGCCGATGGCAGCCTGGAGGATATCTTTCTTGCACTCACCTGAGACGTTCCACATTCAAGGCGCTCCGCTGCGGCCGCTGTTCCTCAAGGAATTGTGGGAGGTCGTTGGCGGCCGGGCCTTGTGGATCATGCTGCTGCTGATGTGTCCTTTGATCGGCTACAGTTTCTTTCAGGCTGTTTCGCTCTACGGTGAGGCGAGCACCGCGGGGCTGCAATCACCGATACTCGCGAGCACTTTGTCGCCGCTGGATGGCATCCTGGTTCCGACCCTGGGCGCCTTTTATGTAGCGGTCACGCTTCTGTTTCCCTTTGTCGCGATTCGTGCGCTCGGTCAGGAAAAGGAGTCAGGGGCGCTGCGTCTCCTGATCCAACTGCCCTATCGTTCGTCCACCTTGATTACAGCCAAGCTCGCGGCGGTGCTCGCGGCCTGGGTGCTTTCAAGCATTCCCGCGTTCTCGGCGGTGGTCATATGGGAATTGCTGGGTGGACACCTGTCTCCGCCGGAAACGCTAAATCTCGTTTGTGGACACCTGCTCTACGGCCTGCTCGTCGGGGCGATCGCCTTGTTTGCGGCATCGGTATCCGAAAGCGCGGCAACTGCGGCGATCGTTACACTCGCCTTCACGATCGGTTCGTGGGTGCTCGATTTCACGGTGGCCGGTCAACCCGGACTAGTCGGATGGATTGCCAGCCTGTCGTTAACGCAGGTGCTGCGCACCTTCGAGCAAGGCCTCTTGTCGGCTGGGCTCGTCGCAGGCATCTGCGTGGCGGTGTCGGCTTTCGCCGCGCTGGCAACCGTTTGGCTGCCGCCGGGAGTTCATGTCCGCAACAAGGTCATCCGCTCGATCGCCTGCGTTTTTGCGGTGACGCTCGCCCTTGGCCTTGTGACGCAGATCAAACTCACTTTCGATGTCACCGAGGACCGACGCAACTCATTTCCTTTGGCCGACCAGCGCCTGCTCGCAACTTTAGCGCAGCCCTTGGTCGTGACGGTTCATCTGGCGCGCGAGGACCCGCGCTACGCCGACCTGCAACGCAACGTGCTGGCGAAGCTGGAGCGTGCCATGCCGAACATATCGATCCGTCTGGCGGGCGAGCGGCAAAATCTCCCAACCAATGGTAGCGAAGATCGCTACGGCGAGGTCGAATACGTTTATGGCGGTCGATCGGACGTCAGTCGTTCGACGAGTCCGCGAGAAATCCTTCCGATGCTATACGATCTCGCAAGTGTCGGTCCGCCCGCGGCCGCCGCGGCAAGCGATTATCCGGGTTATCCGCTGGTTGCAGGCAGCCGGACGACTCTCGTTTGGTTTTTCGTCGGACTTCCACTCTGTATCGCCCTCGCCTGGTGGTGGAGTCGACGTTTACCGAAACCAGCCAACACGATGACGAAGGAGGTTCAATCATGAACATGATCAAAGACGTCAAAACCATCGCGGTCTCGACTCTCGTCCTCGTATCGTTAGTGCAACCAGCCACGGCCCAGCAACCGACCAAAATCGACTTCTCAAGCGAGACGGTCGGAGCGGAAGCGAAGTCACTCGTGGCAGTCGTCGGCATCTGGCGGGTCGAAAGTGAAGGCGGAAAGAACGTGCTGGCTGTCGATGGCCGTCAATGGAAGGAAGGGCAGTCCTCTGCCGGGGTTGCCGACAAAGCGAGAGCGCTCTACGGCGAGCGCTATGCGGAATTTCTCGATCGCGTCCAGGCTTATGCATATTACCCGTACACGGTCGCAAAGGACGTCGAGAATTTTCGCGGCGGCGAGATCACCGTGCAATTCGAGGGACTGTCGGGCCGCATCGACCAGGGCGCCGGTATATTGTTCAATCTGAAGCCGAATGGGGACTACCTGGCGCTCCGCGCGAATTGCCTCGAAAACAATTTGGTTCTCTGGAAATTCGAAAAGGGCAAACGTTCCCCGGTGTCCTGGGTTCGAAATACACCGACCGCCAGCAAGCAATGGCACGATCTCAGGGTTCGAATTTCAGGTTCGAAGGTGGAGGGCTATCTCGATGGCAAACTCTATCTGGAGCATACGCTACCCGAAGCCGTGTCGGGTCGGATTGGTTTGTGGTCAAAAGCGGACAGCTACATGTATTTTTCGGATTACACGGTGACGTCGGCCAATTGACCGTAACAAGCGAGATCCAGGAAAACTCAAAAGCTAGAGGGGCTGTCATGTCGTTGAAAACGATCGGCACCATCGCCATACCGGACGCCGCGGGCAGCGCCTTCGATCACGCCGCGTTCGACGCAAAGAGCCGGCGCGTCTTCATTGCGCACACGGCGCGCGACTGCATCGAGGTCGTCGATCACGACGCTGGCCGCCACCTTGCGACACTGCCGGGATTTCTGCGCGCGGCCGGCGCCGTCGCCGACGACGGACAGATCCTGGTAACCAACCGCGGAAGCGCCAGCATCTCGTTGCTCGACGCCAGCACCTTGACGACTCTCGCCGTGTTCAAGACCGGCGCGCGACCGAATGGCGCTGTGATCGTAGCCCGATCGAAGCTCGCGATTGCAGCCTGCATCGGCGACGACGACAACGAAGGGCCAACGCTGCAGCTTTTTGGACTGAGCGATCACAAACATGTATCGATCGACTTGCCGGGACGGCCGCGCTGGTGCGTCACCGACGCCAACGCCGGACGGGTATTTCTCTGTATCCGCGAGCCCTCGATGGTGCTGGTGGCGCGGCTACCCGACCTTGGCGCGGTGACGCATTGGAAAATCCCGTCATCGGGCGCTCATGGTCTCGACATCGATCATTCCAGAGAACGGCTTTATGTGGCCTGTGACGATTCAACCCTGGTCGAGATGAGCAGCACTTCAGGCGAAGTCACCAACGTCTGGCCGATCGGAGGCCCGCCCGATGTCACGTTTTTCAACCCGGCAACCGGGCTGGTTCACGTCGCGATCGGAGAGCCTGGACTTGTCGAATCCATTGATCCGCGAAACGGCCATGGCATGCGAACCGTGACCGGTGCGGACGCGCATACCACGGCGCTGGTGGCGTCGGACCAGCTTTACGTCATTTCACCGGCACATGGCGGAGTGCTCGTCCTCTCAGACGCCTGATGTCCGCCAACGGAAGCAGTTCAAAGGAGACGCAGCATGAAATGGATCACCCGCGAAAAGGTCAAAGTCGATCGCGTCGCATGCCCGTGGCTTATCAAGAAGTTCGTCGATAAGGACGCCGAGTTCGTGTTTGTGCCTGGGGAGAAGGTAATGGCGGAAGCCAAGCGCCTCGATGCTATTCCCTACGATGTCAAAGACGTCGAGCTTGGTCATCATGGCAAGGAGTGCTCGTTCGAGGCGATCCTGAAGAAGTACAAACTCACTGGCGACCCCGCTTTGGTGTTGCTGGGGCGGATCGTCAACGGTGCCGACACCGATAACACGCTGTATCATCAACCGGAGGGGGCCGGCCTCGAAGCTGTCGCCGAAGGCTTCCGGCATCTTGGGTTCAGGGACGACCACGAACACAATGCAGCGGAGTGGATCGTCTACGACGCGCTCTATGCGTATTGCCGCGAGATGGTAAAGCGCGGCAAGCCGCACGGCGACTTCATGAGTTGACCTGCGGCAGTCGTTGAGCGCCAAAGGTGGGTATGTTACTTGGGCCATTGACAACCGCCCCGTGAGCTCCGGCCGCCAAGCGTTGTTTCGCTCCATTGTGGAGGGCGGAACATGTCTTGCGACAGTAGTAGCTGTAATTCAACCAAAACTGTCGACGCAGCTTCATCCTCTCCTCCGCCCCTCAGACGGTCCTGGAAAATTCCGGTCGCGTGGCGAACCGGAATAGCAATGTGGTTGAAACGACGGCATCAGTACAGGCAACTTCTTGAACTTGATGATCGGCTGCTCGCCGATATTGGCTTGTCGAAGACGACCGCTGTAGAAGCGCGAAGGTCTCATTTGTACATGATTGCGTGGCGCGACAGCCGATAACAATCCGATGTCAGCTTTGTGCCACTCCAGCGAAGTCCGTTGATCCGCAGCAACTCCATCGGCGTTGTCGCATCTGATCAGATTTCGCCGTCGGGCAAATCAGATCATCATTTTTCGACGCGATGCTTAGGTTGCCGCCTCTCAGATCTATTAGGATCGCGTGCGCCAAAACGTCGATTTGTCGAGACGCGTCAAGCTGATGCTATCTGTCCAGTCCTGCGCGCAAAAATATTCCGCTTAAGCCGTCGGGCAAATCAGTCCTACAGCTTCGCCCGTCTCGTCCGAATGAGGGGCGTTGGCCATCGTCACGAACGTTGGGCGGGATGCGGTGGACGCGAAGGCGCCGAAAGACGAACGGCGCCTTTGCCCGGCGAAGCCTTTTGGCGAAGACGGGCGAGGCGGACGGCGAAGTCGTGTGGTCCTGATATCCCGACGCTGATATCAAGTTGGCGACAATGCTACGCATTGCGCTGGCGATGGTGACAAAAAGCCCGGCTCACCAGGGAGAGCGCGAAGGAAACCGTTAAAACCATTGCGCAGGGAAGGCCGGATCGTTCCGGTGAACCTGTGGTGACTACTCGTATGCTTTTCACTTTTGCATACGAGGCTGCGGGTGCATCAGACGCCCGGCTTTCCCTGCGCCCTCCATTTGCGAGTGGCATGTTCAAAAACTCGGGCGAATTCGCGCCGCGGGAAGGTGGAACTATTTCTATGGCTCGTCATGCCCGGACTTGATCCGGGCATCCATCAATCTTCAAAAGCCTTTTGAGAGATGGATCACCGGGTCAAGCCCGGTGATGACGAAAAGCGGAAGCGGTTTCGCGGCCGTGGTCTGGTACGCTCGAGGTTAACCATTTTTGATCGAAGGGAACCTGTCCAGCCGCCCGGATATGTCGCCTGTTTGTCGCAAGCGCCTGTTATCGCGAGTCTTAATCAGCAACGTTTCGATTCGGATGGGATGCCGGATTGGGGCAGTCATGGAAGTGTCATCGGAATCTGTTAGGCGCGCGCATGGGAAGTGACTCGATGAGTGAAGAACAGCCGGAGCGGCGTTTTCGCACCCTGTTTATCTCCGACGTGCATCTCGGAGCGCGCGGTTCGCAGGCCGACAAACTCCTGGATTTTCTCCGCGTCCACGACGCCGACACGATCTACCTCGTCGGCGACATCGTCGATGGCTGGGCGCTGAAGTCGAGCTGGCACTGGCCGCAATCGCACAACGACTTCGTGCAGAAGATGCTGCGCAAGGTGCGCAAGGGCGCCAAGGTCATCTACATCCCCGGCAATCACGACGAGTTCCTGCGAAACTACTACGGCACGCATTTCGGCGGCATCGAGGTCTTGGAAAACACCGTGCACACCGGCATCGACGGCCGGCGCTATCTCGTCATCCACGGCGATATCTTCGACCTCGTGGTGCAGAATGCGCGCTGGCTCGCCCATCTCGGCGACAAGGCCTACGACTTCGCGATCCAGATGAACCGGCTGGTCAACTTCTTCCGCCGCGCCTTCGGCGTGCCCTATTGGTCGCTGTCGCAATGGGCGAAGCAGAAGGTCAAGAACGCGGTGAATTATATCGGCGCATTCGAGACCGCGCTTGCCGCCGAAGCGCGGCGTCACAGCGCCGACGGCGTGATCTGCGGCCACATCCACTACGCCGTGATCCGCGACAACTATCACGGCATTCGCTACATGAACTGCGGCGACTGGGTCGAAAGCTGCACCGCGCTGGTCGAGCACGAAGACGGCCGCTTCGAAATCATCGCCTGGACCGATCTGGCGCGCGAGGCCGCGCCGGTTCCCTCCGTCGCAGCGCGCGCGGCGGCGTAAGACATCCCCGACGCGCCCACTTCCTGCACAAGGATAAGGCCGGTTGCGCCCTTGCCGTCGCCGCGCGAGAGGCGTTAAAACACCCCTCATGAACGAACCCCTGTCTCACGCGCCCGTGAGTTCCGCCGATATCGACGCCGCCGCCAAGGTGATTGCGCCGTTTGCGGTCCGGACGCCGCTGCTGTCGCCGCCGGTTCTCTGCGATCGTGTCGGCGCAAAAGTGTTTCTCAAGCCGGAAGTCCTGCAACGCACCGGCTCGTTCAAGTTCCGCGGCGCCTTCAACAAGCTCTCGTCTATACCGGAAAGCGCCCGCAAGGGCGGCGTGGTCGCATTCTCGTCCGGCAATCACGCGCAGGGCGTGGCGGCGGCCGCCAAGATTCTCAACATGCCGGCGACCATCGTGATGCCGGCCGATTCACCGCTGTTGAAGCGTGAACGCACCAAATCGTTCGGCGCCGAGGTCGTGCTCTACGATCGTGACCGCGAGGATCGCGAGGCGATCGCCCGCGAACTCGCAGGCCAACGTGGCGCGACGCTGGTGCCGCCTTATGACGATCCGAAGGTGATCGCGGGGCAGGGCACCGTGGGGCGGGAGATCTGCGAAGACCTCGCTGCGCTCGGCGTGACGCCCGACATTGTCGTGGCGCCAGTCTCCGGCGGCGGCCTGATTGCAGGCGTTGCCACCGCCGTCAAGGCGCGCTTTCCGCAGACAATAGTCATGTCGGCCGAGCCCGACGGCTTCGACGATCACGCCCGTTCGCTGCGCGCCGGCAGACGCGAAGCCCATGGCGCGGGAGGCGGCCGCACCATCTGCGATGCGCTGATGGCAGCGATCCCCGGCGAGATCACGTTTGCCATCAACGGCAAGCTGCTCGCCCAGGGTGTCACCGCAACGGATGCGGAAGTGGGCCACGCGGTCGCCTTTGCCTTCCGCGAGTTGAAGCTCGTGGTCGAGCCGGGCGGAGCAGTTGGCCTCGCAGCGCTGCTCGCCGGCCACATCGATGTGCGCGGCAAGACGATCGTGGTCGTGTTGTCCGGCGGCAATGTGGATTCGGAACTTTATTCGCGCCTGATCGGCTGAAAGCCGCCATCCTTGCCGCGACGCCTCCCGAAAGTCTGATTGGTCTGTTATCGTTGCTGCACGCGCGACAGACGCGAGTGAGAAACAAATCGGGAGGTTAGTGATGCACAGGCTGCTCGTCCTCTATAACGAACCCAAGGACCCCGCGCATTTCAGGAAATACTACGTCGAAACGCATGCGCCGCTGGCGAACAAGATTCCCGGCATCAAGAACGTGCACTATTCGTTCGATGCAAAGCAGTTGGGGGCCGACAAGGCGCCGTATTTCTGCATCTTCGAGGCCGACTTCGAGAGTGAAGCGGCGCTGATGAACGCTTTGGGGTCCAAAGAGGGCCAGGCGGTTGCGGGCGATATTCCCAATTACGCTTCCGGCGGTCTCACCATGGTGCATTTCCCGGTGAAGTGACGGGCTGAGCTTAAGAGAAGAACGCGATCTTCTCGGTCTGGCTCATGCGCCGGATCGGCGCCAGCGGATCGGGCCGGGAGGCGCGAGGCCGCGGCACGATGCCGTTCGCAATCAGGCTCGAACCGAGCGACGGCGCGGGCTCAGGCGCAAGCTGAGCCACGGGCTCCGGTTCCGGCGCGGGTCGAAGCGGGGTTACCACCGGCAGCGCCGTCGCTGTGACGGGCGCGTCGTTGGCGTCACTCGAATCCGGGAACGTGACGTCGATCTCGTAGGACGCGACGGGTATTTCTGGCTCGTCCGCGCCAGGGTCGTCCATCTGGTTCGCGTGGATCTGGCTCTCATCGACTTCGGCGTCATCGAGCTTGGGCTCGTAGGCGGCGTCCGTGTCGGGCGCGGCCATCTCCATGGCTATCATGTCGAGCATGGCTTCGTCGTTGGCATCGAAGGCGTCAGGCGGTTCGCTCGACGCGGCCGCATTCGGCGCTTCCTCCGCCAACGCAACCGGCGGTTCATCTGACGCAACGGGATCGGCGGCGGCAGCATTAGCCGGTGCCTCGGCACGAACCTCCGCTTGCGCCGCAGCGACCGGTGCGGCGGGTTGCGGCGGCTCGGGCGCTGGCGGCGGGGAAGCTGCCGCCTCGCCGGCATCGTAGGCTGCGATCTTTTCCTCGATCCGGTCGAAGGCGCCGCTGAGCGCGGTGGCGAGATCGGCGGGCTCCATTCTGGCCGCGGCCCCTTCGATCGCGGCGACCTGGGAGTCGATCAGGTCGCAAATCCGGCCGTCGGCGCCGATTTCGCGCAAACGCCAGGCGATCTCGCGGATGACGCGGGCGCCCTTGCGCACCGGCGTCGAGATTCTGCTCCAGCGCCAGATCGGCAAGCGCGACTTGGGCGGCGTCGCGCGCTTGCGTCAGCGCCGCGCGGAGCGATTCCAGGGCCTGGTCGAGCAGGGGATCGCGATCCGGCTTCTTTTGCGCGGCCAGCGTCTCCTCGATCCGCGACACGGCATCGAGCACCATTTTGGTGTCGGCATTGCGGTTGCGTTTGGCATACTCGCCGAGAAACCAGCGCCCGCGCGAGGTCTCCATGAACGCTTCCTGAATCGCGTCATAGTCCGCCTCGCTCGGCTGGGCCGCGCGCGCGGAAATCGGGGACAGGGCAAATGCTTCGTCGGCCATGGCTAACTCGTCCCGCGCAAATCGTCACGGGTTAAGCTAACGATCATCATGATCTCGCTCGAATCGCAATTGAATTGATGCCGTCCGAATCACAAATCCCCATCGCATCTTCGCAAGCGCCCCGGCGATTCGCACGTCGCCTGGCGCTGTTTTACGGGTCGATCTTCGCCATCATCGGCTGCCATCTGCCGTTCTTTCCGGTGTGGCTGAGGGCGGTCGGGATCGATGCGGCCTGGATCGGGGTCATCTCGGCGGTTTCGGCGGTGACACGATTCACCGTCCTGCCTGTCGTGACAAGCCTCGCCGAGCGGCACGCCGCGGTGCGGGGCGCCATGATGGCCACCGCGATCATCGCAGCGCTTGGCTTTGCCGTGATCGGTACCCAGCATATGCCGCTCGCGGTGTTCCTCACCTATGCCGTGACCGCCGCGGCATGGACGCCTACCGTCCCGTTGACCGATGCCTATGCGCTGCGGGGGGTGGCGCGATACGGGCTCGATTACGGGCGACTACGGCTCTGGGGCTCGGCGGCCTTTATCGCTGCCGTGCTCGGCTGTGGCCTTTTGGCCGACGTCATCGAGGCCAAACATCTGATCTGGGTCATCGTTGCTGTCGCTGGGCTCGCCGCCCTGGTCGGGTTCGGCTTGCAGCCGCTCGATAGCCGCGCGACCAAATCGACCGTGGCCGGCGGCACCGGCGCGTTGCTGCGCGATGGCGGTTTTCTCGCCATCATTGCGGCTTCCGGGCTGATCCAGGGCAGCCACTCGACCTATTACGTGTTCGGCTCGATCACCTGGCAACTCGCAGGGCTCGGCGGCTTGACGATCGCGGGGCTCTGGGTGATCGGCGTCATTGCCGAGATCGCGGTGTTTGCATTGTCACCGCGCTTCACCTTGCAACCGTCGACCTTGGTGATCATCGGAGGGTTAGGGGCAATGGCGCGCTGGCTGATCACGGCGCAGGAGCCGCCGGTCGCGGTGCTGGCCCTGATCCAGCTGATGCACGGCCTGAGTTTTGGAATCACACAGATTGGCATTATGGGACTGATGTTGCGCCATGTGCCGATCTCGACGATCACGCGTGCGCAAGGTTACCTCGCCGCCTGCGGCGGCATTATTTCCTCGAGCGCCACGATCGTTGCCGGCATGATCTATGCCCGATACGGCCAGGGCGCCTACTACGCGATGGCGGCGATGGCGCTTTCAGGCGCGGCCGTGATGTGGTTCGCGCGCAGAACGCTTCAGGCTCACCCCCAGAGCGCGGCGTCCGGCGGGTAGACGAGGCTGCCGTCGTAGCGCAGGCCGCCGTCGCGGTCGCGTGCCAGCAATAACGGGCCGTCGAGGTCGACAAAGCGGGCCTGTGGCGCAAGCAACATGGCCGGCGCCATCGAAAGCGACGTCGCCACCATGCAGCCGACCATGATGCCAAAGCCTTGCGCGGCCGCCGCATCGGCCATAGCGAGCGCTTCGGTCAATCCTCCGGTCTTGTCGAGCTTGATGTTGACCGCATCGTAGCGCTCGCGAAGACCGGCCAGCGAAGCACGGTCGTGCACGCTCTCGTCGGCGCATACCAAAATCGGTCGCTTGATATGGGCGAGCCGGCCGTCTTGGCCGGCCGGCAGCGGCTGTTCGACCAGCGTCACGCCGGCTTGGGCGCAGGCGGCAAGATTCTGCTCGAGATTGGCCTCGGTCCAGGCCTCGTTCGCATCGACGATGAGTTCGGAATCGGGCGCAGCCTTTCGTACGGCGGCAATCCGCAGCCCATCGCCGTCGCCGCCAAGCTTGATCTTGAGTAGCTTCCGGTGCGCGGCTTTTGCGGTCGCTGCCGCCATCGTCTCCGGCGTGCCGAGCGAGATGGTGTAGGCGGTGACGCAGGCGCCGGGCGCGGCGCGGCCAAGCCGGTCCCAGGTGCGCATTCCCCCTTGCTTGGCCTCGAGCTCGAGCAGGGCGCAGTCGAGCGCATTGCGGGCGGCCGAAGGCGGCATCGCCGCCTGTAACGCCTGCGCGGTCAAGCCCGGCGCGAACAGCATCCTCCATGCGGAGGATCGCAGCCAGTGTCGCCTCCGGTGTCTCGTTATATCTGGGATAGGGGACGCACTCGCCGCGGCCGGTCGTGTTACCGTGGGTTACTTCCGCCACGACCACGACCGCTTCGGTCTTGGCGCCGCGGCTGATCGTGAAGTTGCCTTCAATCGGCCAACGTTCGATTCTCGCCTCTAACGTTGGCACTTTGCCGGAAGTCATTTTAATATCTCGATATTTTTGGACGCCGAATTGCCGGCTCTATGCTAGACAATACTATTATCAAGAAGCATCCGGATTTTCCCCCTCAACCGACATCTGAGGCGCAGGAGTTGGAATCGTGAACGGCGACCCGACATTGGAGCGTATTGCGAAGGGCGGCGGCCTTGCGCTGTGCGCGGCAGGCCCCTGGACCGCGCGCTTTGCTGCCGAACTCGAGCAGATGGTCTCGGATGCCGAACGGCTGAAGGGACGGGCGGCGAACGTCTTCATCGATGTCTCCCAGATCTCCAAGCTCGACACCTTCGGCGCCTGGCTGATCGAACGGCTCCGCCGCAGCCTGACCCAGGGCGGCATCGAGGCCAAGATTGCGGGATTGTCGGCGGACTATTCGACCCTGGTCGAGGAAGTGCGCCGCGTGAAGGAGACGCCGGCCGCCGAAGTCACGACCGTGACGATCACGGGCATTCTGGACCAGGTCGGCCGCACCATGGCCGGGATCGGCGGCACGCTCCTCAGCCTGGTCGACATGCTGGGGGCGGTATTGGCCGCAGGCTGGCACGTCTTTACCCATCCGAGGACCTTCCGCCTGACGTCGACCGTGCATCACCTGGAGCAGGTCTGCTGGCGCGCGGTGCCGATCGTCGTCCTGATCACCTTCCTGATCGGCTGCATCATCTCCCAGCAGGGCATCTTTCACTTCCGCAGGTTCGGCGCGGATATCTTCGTGGTCGACATGTTGGGCGTGCTGGTGTTGCGCGAGATCGGCGTTCTCTTGGTCGCGATCATGGTCGCGGGCCGCTCGGGAAGCGCCTACACCGCCGAGCTTGGCTCGATGAAGATGCGCGAGGAAATCGATGCGCTGCGCACCATGGGCTTTGATCCGATTGAGGTCCTGATCCTGCCTCGGATGCTGGCGCTGGTGCTGGCGTTGCCGATCCTGGCGTTTCTCGGCGCCATCGCCGCCCTCTATGGCGGCGGACTGGTCGCCTGGCTCTACGGCGGGGTCGATCCGGAAGCGTTTTTGCTGAGGTTGCGCGATGCGATCTCGATCGATCACTTCACCGTCGGGCTGATCAAGGCGCCTGTCATGGCGGCCGTGATCGGGATCGTCGCCTGTGTCGAGGGGCTTGCGGTGCAGGGCAGTGCGGAATCGCTCGGACAGCACACGACGTCGTCGGTCGTGAAGGGAATCTTCTTCGTGATCGTGATGGACGGCGTATTCGCGATCTTCTTTGCCTCGATCGGGATGTGAACGATGGCCGTCCCAGTGCAGAGCCAAGTTTCGAGCCAAGTTCCAAACCAAGTGCAGATCCAGCAACAGGACGCGATCATCCGGGTGCGCGACATCTCGGTGCAGTTCGGCAAGACCAAGGTGCTCGACGGTCTCAACCTCGACGTCAAGCGCGGCGAGATCCTGGGCTTTGTCGGCCCCTCCGGCGCCGGCAAATCGGTCCTGACGCGCACCATCATCGGGCTGGTTCCGAAGATCTCGGGGCGGATCGAGGTGTTTGGCGTCGACCTCGACGCTGCCAGTTCATCGGAGCGGCGCGCAGTGGAGCGGCGCTGGGGCATCCTGTTTCAGCAGGGCGCGCTGTTCTCCTCGCTGACGGTACGGCAGAACATCCAGTTTCCGGTCCGCGAATATCTCGACGTCACCCAGCGCCTGCTCGACGAGATCACCATGGCCAAGCTCGTCATGGTCGGATTGAAGCCCGAGGTGGCCGATCGATTTCCGTCCGAACTCTCGGGCGGCATGATCAAGCGCGTGGCGCTGGCGCGCGCACTCGCGCTCGATCCGGAACTGGTATTTCTGGATGAACCGACTTCCGGCCTCGATCCGATCGGCGCCGGCGACTTCGACGAGCTGGTCCGGACCCTCCAGCGGACTTTGGGCCTGACCGTTTTCATGGTAACTCACGACCTCGACAGCCTTTACACGGCGTGCGACCGGATTGCCGTTTTAGGGAACGGTAAGATCATTGCCGCAGGATCGATGGCCGACATGCAGGCCTCGCAGCATCCCTGGTTGAGAGCCTACTTCCACGGAAAACGCGCCCGCGCGGTCATGGGATAGTACAAGAACTCATTTTTCAGCCCCTTATTTTGGTTATTGGGCTCGTTTTGGTCGGTTTCGGAGTTGGTTATGGAAACGCGGGCGAACTACGTTCTGATCGGATCGTTCACGCTCGCCGTGATCGCCGCCGCGTTCGGATTCGTGCTCTGGTTCCAGAGCCTGCACACCACCAAGCTGCGCAGCCCCTTGCTCGTCATTTTCGAAGGGCCCGCCGCCGGCCTGCGCAATGGCGCCAGTGTCAATTTTAACGGTATCAGGGTAGGCGAAGTCGTTTCGGTGAAGCTCGACAATCCGCGTCGCGTGGTCGCACGCGCAATGGTCGAAAACAACGCGCCGATCCGCAAGGACACGCTCGTCGGGCTCGAGTTTCAGGGATTGACCGGCGTCGCCGCTATTTCACTGAAGGGCGGCGACGAGAACGCCCCGCCGGTGCCGCTCGGCGATGACAACATTCCCGTCCTGACCGCCGATCCGAGCGCGCTCCAGGACGTCACGGAAGCGATCCGCGGGACGCTCCAGAACATCAACCGCGTGGTCGCCGACAATCAGCAGGCGGTGAAGAACTCGCTGCATAACCTGGAGACCTTCACCGGGGCGCTGTCGCGCAACGCCCAGAAGATCGATGACGTCATGGCGAAGGTCGACGGCGTCATGGGCAAGGCCGACAGCCTGATGCTCGGCCTCAACCGGCTCGCCGGCGGCAAGGATGGCGGCGAGCTGTTCCTGACCGTGCAGTCGATCCGCGAACTGGCGGAAGATTTCGACAAGCGCTCGGGCGCGCTGATGTCCGACGGCCGGCGGACGCTCGGCGATATCAGCCGCGCGGTGAACAACCTCGACCGCAATCCGACACGGCTGCTGTTTGGCGCAGGCAATTCAAGCTCGCCATCCGCAGCTTCGGCCTCGACGCCGACGCCGCCGCCCGCGGCGCCCGCGAGGCGCGCGCAGTAGGGCGCTCTTCTGTCATCGTCCGCGAACGATCCAGTATCTCAGAGACACCTATTTTCGTCTGAGAGGCCGCGGCGTACTGGATGCCCCGCATTCGCGGGGCATGACGGTGAGTGCGATAAGGGCAAAAACAAAACGGAGGCCGCAAGGCCTCCGTTTCTTTATTCGCTACTGGTTGTTCGCTATTCGCCTCTTACCCCAGCCGTCCCGCGGCATGCGCGAGCAGGGTGTAGACGAGGCCGGTTTCCGAGGTGAGGTGACCGCGCAGTGCCTGCGGTCCGCGATCCTCACGGGCGACTTCGTCGAGCAGGCGCTCGAACTCGGCGATGTAGCGATCGACCGTCTGCTTGAAGTTGCGGTCGCTGCGATACTTGCGGGCGACCTCGTCGAAGGCCTTCTGGCCTGCCGGCGTATAGAGCCGCTTGGAGAAGGCCTTGCTCTCGCCGCGCTGATAGCGGTCCCACATTTCGGCGGCGAGGTTGCGGTCCATCAGCCGGCCGATGTCGAGCGACAGCGATTCCAGCGGATTGCCGCCTCCGCTTTGCTGGGGCCGACCGCGTTGGGCAGGCGGCGGGGCGCCGGCGCCGTCGGTGCGGCTCAACAGATCGGAAAGCCATCCATCCTGTCCCTGGCTAGACGCGGCAGGGGCTACCGGCGGCGCTTCAGTGCGACGCGCGGCAGGTACGCCGAGATCGGGCGGCGGCAGGTTCGAGGCGCTGCCGCGCTGCTGCGCGGGCCGTGCCTCGGTACGTCCACCGATAGCGGCCATCGCAGGCTCTTCCTCGCGATAGGCGGTGGTCGTGGTGCGGCCGGTCGAGACCACGTCGAGGCCACGGCCGTGATGGGCGACGATGCGGTTGAGTTCGGCCAGCGCCTCGATCTGGTCGACGATCACCTTGCGCATCTGCGCGGTGGAGTCGGCCGCCTCCTGCGGCATTTCCAGAACGCCACGGCGCAGTTCGTTGCGGGTCGCCTCGAGCTCGCGCTGCATTTCGCCGGCCATCTGCTTCATGCTTCCGACCATGTTGGCGAACTTCTCGGCGGACTGCTTGAACATCGCATCCGCTTCTTCGGTGCTCTGCTGATAGATCTGGGCCATCTCGTCCGCGGTCTGGCGGCGCTCTTCTTCCGCCGCCACGCGCACGGCTTCGAACTGACGGCTGATCGCGGCCGATCCGGCGCCGGCTGTTTCCGCCACCACGCGCGCGATGTCGCGGGCGCGTTCCTCGGCCGCTGCAAGCGACTCGTCGAGCAGGCTGGTGAAGCGCGACAGCCGCTGATCGAGGTCGGTCGTGCGCAGATCGATCGTGGTGACGAGCGATTCCAGCGTCGACTTGCGCTCGGCGAGCGAAGTCGTGGTGGTGCGATTGCTTTGCTCGACGACGGCAGCCGCCTCTACCAGGGCCTTGCCGTGGGTGTCGAACTGGCTGGACAGCGAGTGGAGATCCTCCAGCGCCTTCGCGGTCTTCGAGTTGAAGACGCTCAACTGGTCTTCCAGCGTCTGCGTCGCCGCGCCGTTGCGCGTGGTGACATCGTTCATGGCCGAGACGAAATCGGCCACCCGCGTGACGAGCGCGCGCTCAAGCGAGTTGAGGTTGTCGTGGGCGCCGGTGAGCACTTCCTGGAGCAGGATGTTGCCCTCGCGCAGCCGCTCGAACAGGGCGACCGTGTCGGTGCGCAGGATCTTGCTGGTCTCCTGCATCTCGGTGACGGCCGCGATCGAAACCTGGCGGGACTGATCGATCGCGGTGCGCGACGCCAGTTCCAGATCCTTCAGCGACTTGTTGACCGATGAGGTAGCGAGTTCGCCGGCCGAGGTGATGTTGCGCGCAACTTCCGTGCTGTTGCCGAGCATGGCCTGCGAGAAGCCCTGGCCGCGGGTCTCGATCGCGCGCAGGGCTTCCGCCGTGACGCGGTCGACTTCGGCGGTGAGGTGGCTCGTCTTGGCGCCGATGGCTTCGACCAGTGCGCCGCGCTTGCCGTCGATGGCCTGTGACAGACGATCGGTCTGCTGCTGCACGTAGGAGACGATCTCGTCGGTCTTGCCGGTCATGGTGGTGCCGAACGAATTTGAGGCGGCGAGAACCGAACGTTCGACGTCGGCCGACGTCGATTTGACCTTCGAGGCGGCTTCGTTGGAGGCCGCAACCAGTGCCTGCTGCGCCGTTTGCGCGGTGGCGGCAATCCGGTCGGTGGTATTGGTGGTCACCGTGGAGAGCGACCGTTCGAGATCGTTCGAGATCGCGCGGATCTGGTTTGCAGCATCCGCCGAGGTCGCGGTGAGGGAGGTCTGGGCCTCGCGTGCGCTAGAGAGGATCGACGCCGCGGTGTCGGTACCGACCGCCGTCAGGGTGCGTTCGACATCGGCCGCAAGCGTCTTGACGTGATCGGAAGCTTCCGACGACGCGCCGACGAGCGTGGTCTGGGCTTCGCGCGCGCCCGCCAGGATCGCGGCTGCGGTGGCGCTGCCGGCGGCCGAGAGCGAGCGTTCGATGTCGGTGGCGAGCGACTTGACCTGGTTGGCGGCCTCGGACGATGCGCCGACGAGGGTGGTCTGGACGTCGCGTGCGCTGGCCAGCATCGAGGACGCGGTGGCGCTGCCGGCGGCCGACAGCGAGCGTTCGATATCGGTGGCGAGCGATTTGACCTGGCTCGCAGCATCCGAGGATGCCGTGACGAGCGTGGTCTGGGCCTCGCGGGCGCCGGCAACGACAGCGTTGGCCGTCGCAGAGCCTGCAGCGGACAACGAGCGTTCGATGTCTGCGGCGAGCGCCTTGACCTGATTGGCGGCGTCGGACGATGCCGATACCAGCGAGGTCTGCGCGTCGCGTGCGCTGGTCACGATCGAGTTGGCGGCGCTGCCGCCGACGGCGGTGAGGGCGCGCTCGACCTCCGAGGAGGTCAGCTTCAGTTGAGCGCCAACTTCCGAGGAGACGCCGAGCAGGGACTGCTGCGCGGCGCGCGCGCTGGTCTGGATGGTCTCGCTGGTATTGACGACCAGGTTGGCGAGCGAGCGTTCGGCATCCTCGACATTGGACTTGATTCCGGAGGACAGTTGCTCGGCACGGGCCACGAGGCCCTCGCTGGCTTGCCGTCCGCTGCTTTCGATGCGGCCGGCGACCGCCTCGATGCGAGAATCAAGGAGCTCTTCGAACTGCGCGACCCGCGTGCCGATATCCTCGGCGACCGCGCCGATGCGGGTCTCGATGCCCTGGTGAATTTCCTGGAAGCGCGCCGTGATGCTCTCGGTGAGATGGTGGCTGCGGCCATCGATGGTCTCGTGGGCGCTGGCAATGCGCTGGTCGATGGCAGCCACGGCCTGAGCCGAGCCATCGGTGAGCGAGGCGGTGAGGGTGCCAAGCCGTCCGTCGATGGTTTCGGTCACCGACTGGGCGCGGGTGTCGAAGGTCACTTCCAGCGATTTCAGGCGGCCGTTGATCGCTTCGTCGAATGCCTTGATCCTGCCGTCGAGCGAAGTGTCGAGATGTTCGACACGGCCGTGCAGCGTGGTTTCGAACTGTAGCAGGCGCTGATCGAGCGAAGCGGTGATCTCGCCGCCGTTCGAGGTGAGGCGGGTATCGAAGTTGTCGACATAGCTCTTCAGCGTCTCGGCAATGTCGCTGGTGCGCTGGCCCATCCGATCGACGATCTCGCCGCCAAAGGTTTTGACGGTGCGGTCGAATTCCGAGATGTGGCGGGTGATCAGCGCCCCTAACGTGCCAGAGTCGCGGGCAAACCTTTCTGCAAGCTCCGAGCCCTGGCCTTTCACCAGTTCGTCGAAGGAGCTCATTTGCATTGAAAGCGCATCGTGCGCGCTTTCGGTCTGGCTGAGGACCTTGGCCACCAGCGAATTCACGGTGACGTCGAGCGAGTCGCTCGCCTTTTCGCCCGAAGACAAAATCTTCGAAGCGAGGCGATTGCCGGATTCGTCGATCTTGTTGACGAGATCGCCCGAACGCAGCTCAAGCTCCAGAAGCAGGGAGTCGCTGGAGTTCTTCAAGGAGTCGTGCACCTGCTCGGTGCGGTCCGAAATGCCGTCGACGATGGTGGCCGAGCGTTGTTCGAAGTCGGCGGTGACGCGATCGAGGCGCTCGTTGAGCATGTCGTGGACGCGATCGGCGAGTTCGACGAACTCGTCGTGAACGTGGCCGGTCTTGAAATTCAGGCTGGTGGTCAGCCGCTCGGAGGCATCGAGCACCGCGCGCGTGGTCTCGGCGCTGGCTTCCTCGAGCCGGTCGAGCAGGTCGCCGCCGCGCTCGCCGAGCGCCAGGATCATGTTGTCGCCGGCATTGGAGAGCGCGCTCGTGATGTGCGCACCGCGTTCTTCCAGCGCGCCGGTAATGCTCTTCGCCACCTCGTCGACGCGAGAAGCGATCGCATCCGAAATCAGTGCGATGTCGTGGCGCAGGTCGATCTGCACGCCGGAAATGGCGCTGCGCACCTGTTCGGCCTGGCCGACCAGGTTGTCGCGCTGGTGGGCGATATCCTGGAGCAAGGCGCGAATGCGCACCTCGTTGTCGCTATAGGCGCGCTCGAGGGCTGCGACTTCGTTGGCAACCAGCGTTTCAAGCTCGCCGGCACGCGCGACCGCGCGTTCGATGCCATCGCCCATCGCCGCGACTTCGCGGCGGATCGCCTGGCCGACCGTCACCATGGAGTCGCTGGCAGCGGTCTCCGGATCGGAGAAACGCATCGCCACCTGCGCCATCGATTGCGCGATCGTCTGCAACTGCTGACCGCGCCAGGACAGGTTAGCCATGAAGAAAAACATCAGAACCGGTGCTGCGAACAACGCAACCAATGCCGCCAGCATCAGCATGCCGCCGGTGCCTTCGCCCACGGTTGCCTTCAACGACGGCCAAAAGCCGATGGTCAGGAGTGTGCCGGCAATGACCCACAGGCCAGTGGCAAGCAGCGCAAGCGTATAGGCATTACGGGCCGGCCGGCCCTTCTGGATCGCTTGCAGCGCCTGACCGATAGCCGCGCGATCATCATTGGCGGCGCGCCGGCTGACGCGCGTTTCTTCCATCGTGTTGAAAGAGGGGCGGTCGTTGCTCGGCCGCGTGTCGAACGAGGATTCATTGAACGAAGGTTCGTCATATGACGGCGCAGAAGTGGTGATGTCGGGCGCCGCCTCGTTACGGGATTGACCGCGCGTGTCGGTGACGGGCGAACCGTCGGCAATGTTCAGGGCTTCCTGGATGGCGGAGAGAGCGACTTCCGTCGGGTCTTTGACCTTTTTGGGGGTGTTCGCCATGATCAGTCCGAGCCCTCGTTTTACTTTACGCAATGTCCGGCAGAGGTCCTGCGGTTGCCCCCGCAAGTCCAAGACCGGAAATCATGATCCCATGCTGCGCCCCGCCGCCCGAAGGTCAGCCTGTCCCGCGCAAGTCCGGCAAACATCCTATTGGGTAGGCGTCACGAATGAAATGGTGGGATTAATACAATCTTAATCATCGTTAATAGCGTCGCGCCGTAAGGCCTTACAAAGCTTTGAAATTTCGCAGCTCAGGGTTAATTGCGGCGAGACTTCGCTGAAAACAAGGCGAACATGCGGCCTCAGGCGACGGGTTGTAACCGTTGTCCACAGCACCGAACGATCCGTTAACCAATTCCATGGTTCGCTCGTCCGCAGCCTCTCCGATGAACGGCAAGGCTTACGAACGATTCGGACTGGTGGAGTGGATTTGACATTCGCTACCCCACTTGGCCGCGGGCTCGCAAAGCGAATGTCAAATCCAACACTCCACTAGAAACCCATGTTTGCTAGTGGCCCTTTGGGTCTGACATTCGTAAACGAACCGGCCGCGACAGGATGCGAATGTCAGAACCGGGACACCATGTCGCTTCACCTGGACCGGATTGAATGGATGCCATCGCCACCGCTCGCTCCCGATGACGGCCCGATCGATATCGCTCACTTGCGGCGGATGACGCTGGGCGACGCGGCGCTCGAGCGCGAAGTGCTGAGCATGTTTTCCGCTCAAGCCTCGCGTCTCGTCAAAGCGCTCGCCGCGCTTCCACCCGACGCGTCTGCACTGGCGCATACGCTGAAGGGGTCGGCGAGAGCGGTCGGCGCTTTCGCGCTCGGCGATGCGGCGGCCCATCTCGAGACCCTGATCAGGACTGGCGGCAACACCGAAGGTGCGTTGAACGAACTCGATGATGCCGTCACAGACGCCCGGGACGCGATCGACGCCGTTCTGCGCCAGGCCTGACAAAACGGCTGTTTAGGGCCGCCAAATGCCAACTAGCGCTGATTGGATCGACCCGTTATAGGTCTGCCGGACCCTTTATTCCGGCAGTACGAGCGAACATGGCCAAGATCCACTTTGTCAACCATTCCGGCGAAACCCGCACCCTTGACGTCGAAAACGGCGCCACCGTCATGGAAGCGGCGATCCGCAATGCGATCCCGGGCATTGAGGCGGAATGCGGCGGCGCCTGCGCCTGCGCAACCTGCCACGTCTATGTCGATGAAGCCTGGCGCGAGAAAGTTGGGCCGCCCTCGCCGATGGAAGAGGACATGCTGGATTTCGGTTTCGACGTGCGGCCGAACTCGCGCCTGTCCTGCCAGATCAAGGTTTCCGACGAACTCGACGGCCTCGTGGTTTCGACGCCGGAACGTCAGGCGTGATCGGCTCCGCCCGAGCCGCCATCCCGCTCATTTGACGCGGTCGAAAATCAGCGTCGCGACGATCTGCTTGTTCAGGAACGGGCTGACGAAAGCCTGGGTTTTAATGGTCAGGCGGTCGTCCTTCAGCTCGAAGAAGCGCGTTTGGCTGGTGCCATTCCAGGCCTGATTCCACGATGCCTCGATCTTGTTGGTGAGCTTGTTGCCTTCGACGCTGTAGCGACCGGCATAGGCGACCATGGTCCGATAAAGTTCGGCCGCCTCGGTTTCGGTGGCCTTCGGGCTTACGGAGGGTTTTCGGTTCGGATCGGTGAAGATTACCATCACGCGTTCGTCGGCGGTAAAGGTGATCGTTCCTGCGGGATGATCGCCGAACGGTGCGTGCACGATCTTGGTCTCCGTCTCTTCCTCAACCCAGGAGGAAAGGCGCCAGGTGCCGACCAGGGAGTCGGCGGCCTGGGCGGTCGTTGCGGCCAGGCAAAGGGCGAATGCTAGAAACGAAAAAGCCAGTCTGAAATTCATTTTCATGATGCAATTCCTTTGAAATGAATTGGAGCGTTTCTATCCCATGCCGCGGCGAAGCCACGGCTGAAAATTCCGGAGGATCTCTGATGTCAGCGGCGTCGGCTTGCGCGTGGCCTCGTTGATCAGCACCGTCACCGATTGTGCGGATGCGACGCAGCGGCCTACCGAAAATACCACCTGTTCGAAAGTCACGGAGGTGCGGCCGAATTTCGCCACCCCAAGCCCCATCTCGATGGTTCCCGGCCAGCGCAATTCAGCGCGGAAATGGATGTCGAGCCTGACCATGATCCAGGCGAGGCCTTCCGGCATCAAACCGTAGCTGCGATCCTTCATCAGCGTGACGCGGCCGGTCTCGAAATAGGTTGCGTAGACGGCGTTGTTGACGTGGTGGTTGGGGTCGAGATCGGCAAATCGCACGTTATCGGTCAGCCGGTAAGGAAAATCCTCCAGTCGCGGCGTTTGGTCGGGTGCTATGGGGGCGTTCACGAGGGATGGTCTCCGAATTCCGCCTTCCCTTACAGCGTAGTTGTTGAGTGGCGGCAAGGGGTTGTCGTGGTGTCCGCAACCCGTATTATGGCGTTCCTTTCCGGCGCGCGGCCAGCGCCGCCCATTCAACCGAAAAGAAGCGATATGAGCGAAGCCATCAAGACCGACGTGCTGATCATTGGTGCGGGCCCGTGCGGGCTGTTTTCCGTTTTCGAACTCGGCCTTCTGGATATGAAGGTCCACCTTGTCGACATCCTCGACAAGATCGGCGGCCAGTGCGCCGAGCTCTATCCGGAAAAGCCGATCTACGACATTCCCGGCATTCCCTTCGTCACCGGTCATGGCCTCACCGAAGCGTTGATGGAGCAGATCAAGCCGTTCAGCCCGACCTTCCACCTCAACGAGATGGTCGAGAAGATCGAGAAGATCGGCGATCCCGCTTTTCGCGTCACGACCGACGGCGGCAAGGCGTTCGAATGCAAGGTGGTGGTGATTTCGGCCGGCGGCGGCTCGTTCCAGCCGAAGCGTCCGCCGGTGCCGGGCATCGAGGCCTATGAAGGCACCTCGGTGTTTTACGCCGTGCGCAAGATGGAGCAGTTCCGGGACAAGGACATCCTGATCGTCGGCGGCGGCAATTCCGCGCTCGACTGGACGCTCAATCTGCATCCGATCGCCAAAAGCGTCACGCTGCTGCATCGTCGCGACGACTTCCGTGCCGCGCCCCACAGCGTCGAACAGATGCGCGCGCTGGTCTCAAGCGGCAAGCTTGATTTGAAGATCGGTCAGGTCACGGCGCTGGAGGGCGAGAGCGGCAATCTCTCCGGTGCGCACGTCAAGGGCAACGACAATGCGATGTCGAAGGTCGCCTGCAATACCATGCTGCCGTTCTTCGGCCTCACCATGAAGTTAGGTCCGGTCGCGAATTGGGGCATTGCGCTGGAGAACAATCTCATTCCGGTCGAGACCTCGGCGTTCGAGACCAGCGTTCCCGGAATCTTTGCCATTGGCGACATCAATACTTACCCGGGCAAGCTGAAGCTCATTCTCTGCGGCTTCCACGAGGGCTCGCTGATGGCGCAGAAGGCGCACCGTTACGTCTATCCGGACAAGCGCCTGGTGTTCCAGTACACGACGTCATCCACGAGCCTGCAAAAGAAACTCGGCGTCACTTGAAGGCTCGCTCGCGTCGGACGAAAATGACCGTCATTTCAACGCGTCATTGGCGCGTCGTGAACGTGACGTGTGAAGGTACGACGTTAGGGTCTGCGACCCCGCGACGCTGGCCGCCTCCGGCAAATGGCCATATTCTTTCGCATGAATGTGAGACCCAACCAATCGGGTGACGATGATGGCGGGTTCCAGATGGCGGCCGTGGCTTTCGATCGCAGGCGGATGCGGGGTAGCGCTCGTGACTGCGCTCGCCGCACGCGCAGCCGAGCCGACGGCCGCAGGCCTGTGGCAGAAGATCGAAGACAGCAAGCCGGTGGTTTGGGTCCTTGTGGTCGATCACCGTGACGGCACGTTCGAAGGCGCGATCGCCAAGACCTTTCCGAAGCCCGGCACACCCCCGCATTTGACCTGCTCGAAATGCACCGACGACCGCAAGGACGCCCCGGTGCTCGGCATTTCCTTTATCCGCGACATGAAGCGTAAAGGCCTCGAATATGAAGGCGGCAACATTCTCGATCCCCGCGATGGGCAGGTCTGGAAGGCCAAGATGACCTTGAGCGCAGACGGGCAGCAGCTCACGCTGCGCGGTTACGTGCTCACGCCGCTGCTGGGCAAGGATGAGTTCTGGCAACGTTTGCCGGATGCCGAACTCGCTTCGCTCGATCCCACGGTAATCGCGAAGTATCTGCCGTCTCAGTCGTTCGCGACCAAGCAACCGTCCGGCAAGAAGTCGGCGCCGCCCGCCAAACAATGAGTCTTAGCGGCGGGAGCTGGCGCGCGAGCGTTGCGGGAACGGCAGTGTCGCCTTCACCTCGACGACTTCGGCCGTCTCGGAGGTAACGGTCGTGCAGATATCGGCTTGCTTGCGCCGCGCCTGCCAGGGCTGAACCACGTTGAGCCAAAGCTCGCGCGTGCCCATGATCGAGATGGCGATGCCGAAGGGGATCATGAAGTAGAGGATGCGGAACACCACCAGCGTCGCCAGCAATTGCTCCTTGCCGAATTCGGGAAGCGCCACCAGCATGGCGGCATCGAACACGCCGATCGAGCCCGGCGCGTGGCTGGCAAAACCGAGCAGTGTCGCCAGAATGAAAACGACCGCCAACGACATGAAGTCGATGCCCGGCTGGGCGGGCATCAAGAGATACATCGCCATGGCGCAGAAGCCGAGGTCGACCACGCCGATCAGGATTTGCACGAGCGTCAGCGGCGCCGAAGGCAGGCGGACTTTCCAGCCGTTTTGCCCGAGTTCGCGCCGTTCCTCGCCGAGGCTGAGCCACACGAAATAGGCCGCGATGGCGCCGAGCACGCCAAAGGCGATCAGCCGGTTGATCGCGTTCGGGAGCTGATCCATGGCGGAAGCGGCCGCGGGGTGCCAGGCCATGCCGATGCCGAGCACGAAGGTATTGCCGAGCCAGAACGTCAGTCCGGAAAGAAAGCAGATCTTGGCGACGTCGACCGCGCTCAGCCCGTAGTCGGAATAGATCCGGAAACGAATGGCGCCACCGGTGAAAACCGTGGCGCCGATATTGTGGCCGATGGAGTAGCTGGTGAAGCTCGATAGCGCTGCGATGCGGTAGGGCACATGTTTCTTGCCGATCGTGCGCAGCGCAAAGAAATCATAGAAGGTCAGCGTGCAGAAGGCGCAGACCACGCATAGTCCGGCGAGCACGATGTGGTGGGGCGGGATGTCGGTCAGCGCCACCAGCATGACGCCGGTATCGATGCCCTTGAGGGTGCGGACGAGAGTCGAGATCGCGAAGGCGATAATGACGAGGCTGGCGGCGATTCCGACCCGTTTCCAGCCTATCCGTTCCTTGAAGCCACGCCGCAGCGTGGCCAATAGCCGAACCATTCGTCCTCCCGGCAGGGCCGCAACGGCGTTGCCGGCCTTCTCAAAGCGATCATGGATTTGGTGCCGATCGCCCTCGGAAACCAGACACATACGGCAAAAACCTTTGCTTGTGCAGTCCTTGACAAAGCGACCGACTGTCGCGCATCGGCCTCACCTGAAACTCCCAGGATAGGGGAGGATCGGGCAATCGAACCGGAACGACCGACCATGGCCGTTCGATGTCCGTAGATTCCCGGATGTTCTCCGACATGACGTTTTCGCTTCGCGTAGAACAGTGGGGAACATCAGTCGCGCGCACTATGAGATCGTCCGCTACGGCAGCCTGATCGCCTGGGGCAAGGCAGCTCGGCTGCAACGATTGCGCGGCGATTCTCCGGAAGACGCTCGATGAGGAGAAGACCACCGACAAGAAGCTGACGTCGCCGGCCGAAGGCAACGCGAATATGCGCGCGGCAAGCTGATCCCTTTTGCCGTCATTCGGAACGCCGCGAGTCCAGTTATGCTGGTTCCGCGGTGTTTCGTTTGAGGCACAGTTTTTGTCGTTATGGGCCGGTTCCCGGCGGCAGACTACAAGTCAGCGGTAGAATCGTCCTAAAGCCTGTTTTTGGCTACAAATTTTCACAGTTTCGGTCTCGCGAACCGCCGGCAATTGTGCAAAAAGATTCCAGGGATTTGAGGGGCGCGAGGCCTTTTGGAAAAGCAGTTTAACAGCAGCGTTAGCACCGCCGTCTCCGGCGTGGTCGAAACCCCGGCCGCGCTGCCGCTTCCGCTTGGGGCGAGCGAGCGTCGGATCAATTGGCGATATGTGGCCGCGGTCGGCACCTATCACCTGCTCGCGTTACTTGCGTTCGTTCCGTGGTTCTATTCAACCACCGGTGCCGTGCTCGCCTTCGTCGGTGTCTATGTCTACGGCGCTTGCGGGATGAACCTCTGCTATCACCGCCTGCTCACCCACCGTAGCTTCAAATGCCCGCTCTGGCTCGAACACAGCTTTGCGCTTCTCGCCGTCTGGTGCTTGGAGGATACGCCGGCGCGCTGGGTTGCGACCCATCGCATGCATCATCATCGTTCCGATGAACGCCCCGATCCGCACAGCCCGCTGGTCAATTTTTTCTGGTCGCATATGGGCTGGCTGTTTCTGGAAAACACCGACCTCGGCCGTCAGACCGCCTACGACCGTTATGCGCGCGATATCCTTCGCGACGGCTTCTACCGTTTCATCGAGCGCCATGTCGTGTGGGTCACGCTCGCCCAGTCCTTGATCTATTATGGCCTCGGCTTCCTGATCGCGCTCGCGATTGGCCGTGACCTGATGGTGGCGGTTCAGTTCGGCGCGAGCGTGTGGCTGTGGGGCGTGGTCGTGCGCACGGTCATCGTCTGGCACATCACCTGGACGGTGAATTCGCTCGCCCATGTGTTCGGCTATCAGAACTACGACACCGGCGATCACAGCCGCAACAACTGGCTCGTCGCGATCCTCGCGAGCGGCGAGGGCTGGCACAACAATCACCACGCCGAGCCGAGTTGCGCCTGCAATCAGCGGCACTGGTGGGAGATCGACCTGACATTTCTCCTGCTGCGCCTTTTCGTGCTGCTGGGACTGGCCTGGGATGTCCAGATGCCGACGCGCCGTCCCGGCGCCTGAAGGCATCTCGCCGAAGGGTTCCCGCGGAACCTTTCATGCCTGCCGGCATACTTCGGCATCCATCGAAATCTCTTGGTGAACTGACGAGCTATCCTTGGCGTTGGGCCGGCAACAACGGAGGCACCCATGCCAACAGCAGCTGTTCAATTGCGGCCGATTGCGGAAGCTTCAGCTTGCGAAAACTCTCCCACCGAACGTATTCCGCAACAGGAGCAGCCGCGAGGCCTGTCGGCGTCGCTGACGCTGTTTGCCATGAGCCTCGGTTACGGCGTGGTTCAGCTCGACGTCACCATCGTCAACACCGCGCTCGATCGCATCGGCACTTCGCTCGGCGGCGGCGTGTCCGAACTGCAATGGGTGGTCAATGCCTACACCATTGCGTTTGCGGCCTTCATTCTGACCGCCGGCGCGCTCGGCGACCGCATCGGCGCCAAGCGGGTCTTCATGGCGGGCTTTGCCATCTTCACATCGGCCTCGCTTGCCTGCGCGCTCGCGCCGAATTCAGCGGTGCTGATCGCGGCGCGGGCCGTGCAGGGACTGGGAGCGGCGGTTCTCGTGCCGAATTCGCTGGCGCTGCTCAACCATGCCTATTCCGATCAAAAGGCGTGCGGACGTGCGGTCGGAATCTGGGCGGCTGGCGCCAGTCTGGCGCTCACGGCCGGACCGTTAGCGGGCGGGGCGTTGATCGCGCTGATCGGCTGGCGATCGATCTTTCTGGTCAATCTGCCGATCGGCATCGCCGGGCTCTGGCTGGGCTGGCGCTACGCCACCGAAACGCCGCGCAACCGGCAGCGCGAGGTGGATTTGCCAGGCCAGATTTTGGCGATCGCAGCGCTTGGATGTCTCGCCGGTACGATCATCGAGGGCGGCGCGCTCGGCCTGCGCAACGCGTGGGTCATCGCGGCCTTTGCGGGTTCGGTGCTGCTCGCGATCCTGTTCATCGTGCAGGAGCGGCGCTCGACGCATCCGATGTTGCCGCTGTCGATGTTCGGGCATCGCCTGTTTGCACTGACGTCGCTGGTCGGCCTGCTCGTCAACATCGCCTTCTACGGATTGATCTTCGTGTTCAGCCTGTATTTCCAGCGCGTCAACGGCCTGTCGCCATTGCAAACGGGGCTCGCCTTCGTGCCGATGATGGGCATGGTGCTGCCGGCCAACCTCATTGCCGCACGCATCAGCGAACGCATCGGCGCGCCCGCCGCGATTGCGGTCGGTGGCGTGTTGGCGGCACTCGGATGTGTGACGTTGCTCGGGATCGAACCCGGCACCTCGTACTTCAAGACGCTGGCGCAGCTCATGATCATCGGCGGCGGGCTGGGGCTGTTGGTGCCGCCGCTCACCGCAACGCTGCTCGGCAGTGTGGAGAAGTCACGCTCCGGGATTGCGGCCGGCGTCCTCAATGCGACGCGGCAGACCGGCAGCGTGCTCGGCGTCGCGCTGTTCGGTGCGCTGGTCGGTCAGCCCGATACGTTCATGCGCGGCGCGCATGTTGCGCTTGTCATCTCGGTGGCGCTTCTGTTGATCGCCAGCTTGGTGATCTGGCGCGGCGCCGCAAGCGGTGATCACGCCCTGCGGAGTGCGAAATGAGCGCCGCAAAACGCCATCACGGCGCCAAGACCAAGCGCCGCAAGCGCTGCCAGGAATCCGGCGGCGGTCGGAATTGAACTCGGCCCTGATGCAGCCTGGCCTGCGCCCGCGAGCACCAGCACGCCGACCGCGATCAAAAACTGCCGCATCCGCATCGGGATCTGCCCCGATGCAGCGCTGTGCAGCAGCGTCGCCGTGAAGTAGCCGCCGCAAAAGCCGACGGTCGCGATCAGCCACCACGCCAGCGCCGCGCCCGCCGGCATGAACACGCTGGCGTCGGATCGCCAGAGGCCGCCGAGGTCGAGCCCGAGCCTTGCGCCGAGCATATGCACGGCGAGTGCGAGCAGCACGCCCGTGATCGCAGCCGCGGCGAGGATCAGGCGGCTTGGAAAGGGAGTCGTATCGGCCATGGCGCGGTTGTAGAATAGGGGGAGCGATCGGCGCAAGCTGATCGTCAAAGGAACTGCTTGACGAGGTTCGACCCATGGCGTTCGGCCTTCTCGCGCTGATTGCGTCGGCGATATTTGCCGGTGCGGCGTTCTACGTGAACTTTGCCGAGCAGCCTGCGCGGCTGACACTCGATGACTCTGCGCTCCTCACCGAATGGAAGCCGTCCTACAAGCGCGGCGCGACCATGCAGGCGCCGCTCGCGCTCATCGGATTTTTCTTAGGGTTGCTGGCGTGGTGGCGGGTGTCTCATCCGGGCTTCCTGCTCGGTGCGGTCGCGATCATCGCGCCGTGGCCGTGGACGCTCATCGTCATCAAGCCGATCAACGATGCCTTGCTGGCGACCGAGCTTGACAAGGCCGGGCCGCCGACGCGCGCGCTCGTTGTCAAATGGGGTGGCGTTCACGCGGCGCGAACCGTGATGGGAATTCTCGCCACAGTGGCATTTTTCTGGGCGTGCCTGTCATTGGTATGACGATTTCACAGCAAGCCGACCTTCATTACGCCTACAAGGCTTCGCTGATCGGCTCGGCGCATCGGTTCGAACTGACGGAGCAGGGGCTGTCGTGGCGCATCGCCGGCCGCTCCGGCCTCTGGCCCTACGAGGATATCGCGAGCGTGCGGCTGTCCTATCGGCCGGTCTCGATGCAGGCGAGGCGGTTCCGCGCCGACATCGGCAACGTTAACGGCGGCCGGCTTTCGATTTTGTCGACGAGCTGGCAGACCGCAGCGCTGATGGCGCCGCAGGACAAGGACTATCGCGATTTCATCGTCGAATTGCACGCGCGCATGGCGAGAGCCGGAAGCCGCGCGGTGCTGACCGGCGGCCTTCGTCCGTACCTCTATGCGGCGGCGGTGATCTGCGTGGCGCTGGTGGCGATCGCGATGGGCGGGCTCGTGCTGCGATCGATCGTATCGGGCGAATGGGCGGGCGCGCTGTTTCTCGCGGGCTTCGCCGCCTTGTTTGCGTGGCAGGTGGGCGGCTTCGTCACGCGCAACAAGCCGTTGGCCTACAGCTTCGACAGTTTGCCTGCGGCGCTGCTGCCTTGAATGCGACGCCGTCTATTCCGTGGAATCGAAATCCTCTTCCTTTGCATGCAGCATTCCTGCAAGCGTGCGCAAACCCGCATCGAACTGCTCGATCGAAGGCGCGGCCAAAGCGAGCCTGATCGCGTTCGGTGCGTGGCCGGGCGTGATCGCGAACGTCGTCGAAGGGGTCAAGGCAATGTCGCGCTGTGCGGCGGCCGCGGCAAACGTCTGGGATCGCCAGTGGGCCGGTAACGTCAGCCACAAATGGTAGGCCTTGCCATTGGCCTGGATCTGGAAGCCGGAGAGGCGCTCGGCCGCGATCTTCTGGCGCTTTTGCGCGTCGATCCGCTTGAGCCTGACAAGTTCGGAAACCGTGCCGTCGCGCATCAGTTGCTGGGCGGCGGCAAAGGCGTAGCCCGGTGCGGGCCATCCGCCCCAGCGGATGGCGGCCATCATCGGCTCGCGCAAGCGCTGAGGACATACGATGAGGCCAAGCGATAGTCCCGGCGCCACTTTCTTGGAAAGGCTGTCGAACACCACGCAGCGATCCGGCGCGAGCGCGGCCAGCGGCGGCACATCGTCCAGGAATCCGTAGACCATGTCTTCGACGACGGTGAGATCGAGCTTCTCGACAACGCGCAGGATGTCGGCGCGTCTGGCGGGTCCCATCGTCATGCCGAGCGGATTTTGCAGCGCGGGCTGAATGTAGATCGCCGATAATCCCGCTTCGCGGTGCGCCTTTTGGATCGCGTCGGGCCGGACGCCGTTCTCATCCATGGCGAGCGGCACGAGCGTCACGCCAAGGCGGGCCGCGATGCCCTTGATGAATGTGTAGGTCAAGGCTTCGACGCCGCACCGTCCGCCGGGAGGGGCGACCGCCGCCAGCGTCGCCGCGACGCATTGCCGTCCATTGGCGGTGAAAACGATCTGCTCGGGTTTTGGCGACCACTCCGGGTTTTGACGGTTCAGATATTCCGCCGTGATGTTGCGTGCGGCTGGCGTTCCCGCGCTCGTCACCTGCTTCAGCGCAGCCTCGAGCATCTCCGGCCGGTTGAGCGCTTCCAGGCTCTTCGCGATCAGCGCAGACTGCATCGGCAGCAGCGGATAGTTGATTTCAAAATTGACTTTCTTGCCCTGCGGCTCGGCGGGCGCGGCCATGCTGCCGCGTTGCTCCCCCGATATGAACGTGCCTCGTCCGACTTCGCCGACCACGAGGCCGCGGCGTAACAATTCGGCGTAAACCCGGCTCGCCGTCGAGACGGCGATCTTGCGCTCATAAGCGAAGGTCCGTTGCGGCGGCAGGCGGCTTCCGGGTTTGAGCGCGCCGCTCGCGATTTCGGCGGCGACGGCGTCGGCGAGCTTCAGATATTCGAACTTTGACATTATTGCTCCGAGAGCAATGTTTTACTTGCACCGATACATTTACGGGATCATTTAGGGGCCATCAAGCCAGTAATGCACCGAGGGCCGTCAAAATGGTCTGAGGTAGCGAAGGTGCGAAGTGCGGTTGTTCCGCCTCGCGCCAACGCCACCGCTCTGTCACGCGCTGGCAATGGAGAAGAAAATGGCCGTGAGTTTTTCCAACGTCCGGTCGGGCCCGGCAGGCCAATGGGGCCGGCGGTTGTCTGACTTCATGACCCGCGTGATGACCTATTGGGCGCGCCGGGAAACCATCAAGATGCTGCGCGAGCTCGACGATCATCAGCTCCGCGATATCGGACTTCCGCGCCACCAGATCGAATCTGCGGTGCAGCGCCGCAGAGACTACGGCGCTGCGATGCATGGATAGTTCGCGCAGCTCGCAGGCTCGCGGCTAATGCCGCACCACCAGCACCGAGCATTTGGCGTAACGCACGACATGGCCGGCATTGGAGCCGAGGAAGTAGGTGCGCATCGCCGGCCGGTGCGAGGTCATGACGATCAGATCGGCTTTGACCGCGGCGGCCTCTTCGAGGATCTCGTGATAGATGCCGCCCTGCCGCACCACGGTTGAGATGTGCGCTGCATCGATGCCGGACTCGCGCGCGACGATGGCGAGCGCTTCTTCCGACGTCTCGCGCTGCTGAACGTCGAAATCGGCCGGCACATATTCGGCCAGCATCACCGGCGTCATCGGCAGCACGTTGAGAAGCCGGATCTTGCCGTTCGAGTGTTGCGAGAGGGTGACTGCGGTGGCGAGCGCGGGCCGCGCGAGATCGGTGTCCGCGAGATCGAGCGGTACGAGGATGGAACTGAACATCTATCCCTCCCTGTAAGATGCCGGTTCGGAAGCATCCTAGTGTCCCGATTCCGAAGTTCGTAGCATTTTGCGGAGCCACGTTTCGAACTTCGGAATCGAAAGGACACTAGTAAACCTACTAATCTAGTGTGGCCTTGGTTCAGAAGTCCGCATGACGAACCCGCGGCAGCTATGATGCGGACTTCTGAACCGCCACACTAGCACAGTTTGGAGAAGTCCCCGGAAGAGAGACCTTAGTCGCCCTACCCCTGCTTTAACAGTTTGGGGCTGACGAACAGCTCGAGCCGGCCGCGCCGGATCCGGACATTGGTCCAGTCGTCAATATCGAAATCGAGAATCGCAAGTCCCGCCGTCGGCAGATTGTCGGCGAGTGCATCGCGTCCGGTGGCATCTCCGCTGCCTGCAAGTGCGAAGGCCAGCTCATGCATTCCAGGATTGTGTCCGACAAGCATCAGCCGCTTCGGATCGGCGGATGATGCGTTGCGGATGGTTTCGAGAAGCTGGGGGACGTCGGCGCCGTAAAGTTCCGGCGTCAGTTCGACCTGCGGCGCCGCCACGAACTCCTTCATCGCTTCCCAGGCGATTTCCCAGGTTTGTAGCGCCCGCGCCGCATGCGAAACCAGCACGAGGTCTGGGAACGGCGGATTCCGGCCAATAAAGCCACCAATCTCGGCTGCATCGTGGCGGCCGCGATTGTCGAGCCTGCGGTCCTGATCGCGTCCGCTCGGCGCGTCGCTCTCGGTCTTGGCGTGCCGCAACAGCATCAGCCGGCGCATGGAGCATTCCGATTCGATTTAATCCTGCCGGATCAAGTACAGAGCAGAACTTCGGGCATGACAAGGCGACGCGCTGGTACGAGCGGTCTGAATTTCGTAAGAAAACGGCATGGGCGAGATACTTACCGGAACGGTCGATGCGGCGGAAACGGCACGCGCACGGCTGACGTTCGATCTGGATGCCGACATTTGCGTGGTCGGCGCGGGGCTTGCCGGCCTCACGGTTGCGCTGGAAGCCTCGCGCCTCGGCGCGAGCGTCGTCGTGCTGGAAGGCCGCCATGTCGGATGGTCGGCCTCTGGCGCGTTGCTCGGCACGGTGATGCCCGGCTTCGGCCTTGGCTTGAAGGATTTGGTCGCGCGCATCGGTCTCGAGGACGCCAGGGAGCTCTGGGACTTGTCGAAAGAGGGCGCCGAATATGTGCGCGCCCAGGCCACCGAACAACTGATGCCGGGGATCGCGGTCACGAATGGCGCGCTCGAAGTGTCCAATGTCGATGTCGGCGATCGCCTGATCAGCGAATTGCAGATGCTGGGCGAAGATTTTGAGACTGAGGTCGAGGGCTGGCAAATCGATCAGGTCCGCGCGCAGCTCAAGACCGATCGCTATTTCCACGGCATCTACTTTCCGAAGGCGTTCCAGATCGACGGCCGCAAATATGTGCATGGCCTGGCGACATTGGCGACGCGCGCGGGCGCGCGGATTTTCGAGGACACGCCGGTGGTCGGTATCGACGCCTCCGGAATTCGCAAACGCATCGTCACGCCATCCGCGCGGTTGCGCGCCTCGCACATTGTCCTGGCCGGCAACGTTCACCTCGGTGCGCCTTCGCGGCGCCTGTCGGAAACGCTGCTGCCGGTCTGGCGTTACGCCGGGATCACCGAGCCGCTCGGCGATCGCCTCGCTGAAGCGATTGCGTTCAAGGGGTCGGTGATCGATACCGATGGCATCGATCAATTCCGCATCGCCGACGGCGGACGTTTGATGTGGGCAAGTCCCGAAACCACGTGGGATGCCCGTCCGCAGCGATTTGCCTCCAGCATCGCCCGGCGCATCCGCACGATCTTCCCGCAGCTCGGGCGCGTGCAAATTGAAGATGTGTGGGGCGGCGCCACCGGCCAGACCGTGCACGGCATGCCGCAGGTCGGACAGTTGCGGAAGGGGCTTTGGGTCGCGAGCGGATTTGGCCGTCAGGGAATGGCGACGAGCGCGATGGCAGGGCAACTGATTGCCCGCAGCATTCTCTGGGGCGACGAGCGCTGGCGGCTGTTTTCGCCGTTCGAACTGGTTTGGGCGGGCGGCGCCACCGGGCGGGTCGCCGGCCATTTCATTGGTTTATGGGAACGCGGAAGCTCCGCGGCCGCCGGCGCGCTTGCCCGCTACCGCGAGCGGCTGCGCGCGCAGGAGCGTATCCGCGAGGCACGTCTGGCCGAAGCCAACCGGCTGGCGGGAACGAGACCGCCGCGGCCCCGGCCGCCGCCCGGCCAGCCAAACCCGAGGCCTCAGCGCAATCCTCAGCCGGCAGAATATCCGGAGCCCTCGGTTGCGGGCGGTCCGGGCGAGGGGGGAGCCTAAAAGCGTTTTTTCTCGCGGGAACGTGAGAAATTGTCCGCCGGATCGATGTAACTTTTCGCTTGAGCGGCCGTATCTGAAGACGAACCCGCTTTCCACGGAGATATCAGATGATCGATCGCCGTATTCTGCTTGCTTCTACCGCCGGGTTGCTTGGCTTTGCGGCGCTGCGCTGGTTACGCGGCGAAGCGGCTCAGGCTGCCGAAAAATTCGAGGTCGAAAAGAGCGACGCGGAATGGCGCGCCCAGCTCACGCCGCAGCAATATGAAATCCTGCGCAAGGAGGGAACCGAGCGCCCGTGGACGAGCCCGCTGCTCAACGAGCATCGCAAGGGCACCTTCGCCTGTGCCGGATGCGACCTGCCGCTGTTTTCTTCCGAGACGAAGTTCGAAAGCGGCACCGGCTGGCCGAGCTTCTACCAGCCGCTGGAAAACGCCGTGAGCAAGCGCGAGGACCGCACCTTCGGAATGAAGCGGGTTGAAGTTCATTGCCGCCGCTGCGGCGGTCACCTCGGCCACGTGTTCGACGACGGTCCGAAGCCGACCGGCTTGCGCTACTGCATGGACGGCTACGCCCTGACTTTCCGTCCCACGGCGGCGACGGCGAGCTGACATTCAGTTCGCTTGCCGGAACTTTGCTCCCGGCAATTGTTGCCTGCCCGGCAATTGTGCCCCGGTCCTTGGACCGGGGTTTTTCGTTTAAGTGATTGAAATAACTTACATCCTTTGTTTGGCACGGCGATTGCGACGTCTCCTTCGAGGACGGCCATGCGTGGGCAAGCGGCCCCCGGTGTCCTGGGATCGAATGTGGAGACAAAGTTATGGGTATCTTCGACGCGCTTAACGTTGCTGTGGGCGGCCTTCAGGCTCAATCGTTCGCGTTGCAGAACATATCGGGCAACATCGCGAACGCGTCCACCGTCGGCTACAAGGGCATCGATACCAGCTTCGAAGACCTGATCCCGGCAGCGTTGACGGTGAACAAGCAGGTCGCCGGCGGCGTTACCGCGCACGCGCAGCAGACCATTACCACGCAGGGTACGGTCTCGAGCTCGACGGTCGCAACCAACATCGCCATTAACGGCGACGGCTTTTTCGACGTGCAAAAGCCCACCGGGACCACAGACGGCACACCGACCTTCAACGGCGTCACCGACTATACGCGGGCCGGCGATTTCCAGGTCAACGCGCAAGGCTATCTGGTCAACAGCGCCGGCTACTACCTGATGGGTACGGCGGTCGATCCAAAGACCGGTAACCCGCTCGGCAGCGTGCCGACGGTTTTGCAATTCAACAACAACTTCGTTCCGGCGCAGGCCACGACCTCGATTCAATATGCCGCGAACCTGCCGACCGTTCCGGTGACCGTGGCCAGCCCGAATGCGCCGGCCGGGTCGATCGTCGCCAAGGGCGGCCTCAGCGGGGCGGACTTCGGCGCCAACAATCCGACCGTCACGGGAACGCCGCCGGCGCCACTCGTCAACACATCTGACATAGGCAACGCCGCCACGGACAAAAACGGAGTTGCAATCAGCAGCAGCACGTTGTTGAGCGACCTGGTCCCGGCTGTCACCAACACCGACACAATTACCGTCGACGGTGTGACGATTAACTTTGCGAACGCGACGCCTGCCACCGCCCCTTACAGTTTCACCCCCACCGGCAGTCCGCCGACGATTTCGCTCAGCACCGGCGACACTGTCGGAGCGCTGCTTGCTGCAATGGACACGACGTCCGGCAATATCGGCACGGGATCGACACCCAGCAGCGTCGACTCGACAACCGGCAAAGTCACGCTGAATTCAGGCACAGCTGGCACGACAAATACGACGACAGGCCAACTTACAGGTAACGGTCTTGCCGTCACCGCCGACGCCGCCAACATCTTCAAATCGTTGGGCTTCACGAACACCACCAGTACCCTGCCGGCAGCGCAGCCGAGCGGCGGCGGTTACCCAGGTCACGGCCTTGTCGTCGCCTCCGACGTCACGACCTTCGACAATGAAAGCATCAGCGGCGGCGCCATCACCGTCTACAACTCGGCCGGTACGCCGGTGAACGTCCAGCTTCGCTGGGCCATGACCGCCCCCGGCACCTGGAACCTGTTTTATCAGAGCGACCCGAGTGCCACCGGCAGCGCGACCGCCTGGACCAACGTCGGCCAGAACTTCACCTTCAACTCCAACGGCAATCTGACCAGTCCCACCGGCGGCGGTATCACCATTCCGGGCCTCACCGTGGGCGGTCAAACCGTCGGCGACGTTCAGCTCAACTTTGCCTCCGGCGCTTTGACCCAATTTTCGTCAAGCAGCGGCACCGCGACCGTTGGCCAGATCACGCAGAACGGCTTCGCCGCCGGTCAGCTCCAGTCGGTGGCCATCAACAACAGCGGCCTCGTTGTCGGCACCTTCTCCAACGGTCAGAACATCGACCTTGCCGATATCACGCTGTCGCACTTCAACGGCACGAACTATCTGCAAGCGCTCGACGGTGAGGCCTATGCGGCGACCGCGAACTCAGGGCCGGCGATCCAGGGCGCCTCGGGCACGATCTCGGGTTCGTCACTCGAAGGCTCCAACACCGACATCGCCGACGAGTTCACGAAGCTGATTATAACCCAGCAGGCGTATTCGGCCAACACCAAGGTCATCACCACGGCCAACGACATGGTTCAGAGCTTGCTGAACGTGTTGCGTTGATCGGCGCCGGCTTTTTTCCGGCGTGATCTAATACAAGGCGGGTAAAGATGGGTTTGAGTTCTGCCCTTGCCAGTGCGGTAGCCGGCCTGCGTGCCAACCAGGCCGCGCTTTCGATTACGTCGTCGAATGTCGCCAACGCGAATACGCCCGGCTACACCACCCAGACCGTCAATCAGATCGAGGTGGCGAGCGGCGGCGCCGGCGCCTCGGTCCTGGTCACGGGCGTTACCCGTGACCTCGATCAGTTCATTCAGGGGCAACTGCGTACCGAGACCGGCGGCGCCGGCTATGCCGATCAGATCTCGAATATCCTCGGGCAACTGCAAAGCATCTACGGCACGCCCGGAGGCACCGGCACGCTGGAAACGGCCTTCAACAATTTCACCTCGGCCATCCAGGCGCTCCAGACCAACACGACCGGATTGTCGGCACAGACGACGGCGTTGAGCGCGGCGCAGACACTGGCGCAGCAGATCAACACGACGTCGCAGGGCATCCAGACGCTGCGCACCAACGTCAACCAGGACATCAGCAACTCGGTGGCGCAGGTCAACACCGATTTGAAGCAGATCGCGGCGATCAACACCAAGCTTCAAAGCCTGAGTGCGACCGACCCGTCGGCCGCGACGCTGGAGGATCAGCGCGACAGCGCCATCAACGACCTGTCGAAATATGTCGACGTGCGCGCCGTCAACAGTGGCACCGCGGTCAACGTCTTTACGACCACCGGCGTTCAGCTTGTTGGAGATGGTCAGGCGTCGCAGTTCAATTTCTCGTCGGCGGGTACGCTGAGTCCGACGTCGCTGTACAATTCCGACCCGACCAAATCCGGCGTCGGCACATTCACCGTTTCGCTCCCGAACGGCGCGAGCATGGATGTCGTTTCCAACAATGTGATCGGCTCGGGACAGATCGCCGCCGACCTGCAATTGCGCGACAAGACATTGGTGCAGGCGCAGAACCAGGTCGACCAGCTTGCGGCGACGCTTTCAAGTTCGCTGTCCGATCAGACCACGCAGGGCACCGCGGTCAACCCGTCCGCCTCGGTCTCCGGATTCAACCTCGACCTGTCGAATGTGCAGCCGGGCAATTCGATCAACCTGACCTACACGAATAGTTCCGGTCAGCAGCAACAGGTGCAGATCGTCCGTGTCGACGATCCGAAGGCGCTGCCGCTTCAAAATGCGCCAGGCGCCAGTCCGCAGGTGATCGGGATCGATTTCTCGGCCGGTGCCGCCTCGGTGGCGTCGCAGTTGAACACGGCGCTCGGCTCGTCCGGCCTGACATTCTCCAATCCATCCGGCAACACGTTGCAGGTCGTCAACAGCCTGGGCAGCGGCCTCACAATCAATTCGGCTTCGACGACGACCACGGCCACGTCGCTGACCAGCGGCAGCGCGCAACTGCCGTTGTTCACGGACTCGGGCTCGCCCTATACCGGTGCGATCACCGGCAGCGGCTCGGAAATGACCGGCTTTGCGCAGCGCATCCAGGTCAATCCCGCGCTGCTCGCCAATCCGTCAAATCTCACCGTGTACAGCAATTCGCCGACCACGCCGGCCGGCGACACAACCCGGTCGGATTTCATCTTCTCGCAGCTGACGTCCAGCACCTTCAACTATTCGCCGCAGACCGGGCTCGGTTCGACCACGTCGCCGTTCAACGGCACCATCGGCAACTATATTCAGCAGTTCATCAGCCAGCAGGCGACCGCTGCGAACTCCGCAACACAGCTACAGCAGGGCCAGAGCGTCGTCGTCAGCACGTTGCAGCAGAAATTCAACTCGACCTCGCAGGTCAATATCGACAGCGAGTTGTCGAACCTGATCGCGTTGCAGAATTCGTATGCCGCCAACGCCCACGTGATGTCCGTCGTTCAAAGCATGATGCAGACCCTGATGCAGGCCCAAGTCTAGTGTAAGGCGATTTCCAGATGTCGATTAACAGTATTGGCTTCAATAATTCGCTGTTCGGCCAGGCGGTCCAGAACCTCAATAACCAGCTCACGAACCTGTCGACGCAACTCGCGACCGGCGAGAAGTCGACGACTTATTCGGGTATGGGCATCAACGAGGGATTTGCGATCGCCGCGCGGTCGCAACTCTCCAACATCTCGGCCTTCACGACCACGATCACCAACGTCAATACCAGCATCCAGGCCGCCAACACCGCGTTGCAGTCGTTGTCCAGCATCGCTACGACCGTACAGGGCGATGCGCAGACGACGCCACAGAACCTCAACAGCACCGGCCAGACCATCGGGCAGCAGAATGCATTGACCGAACTGTCTTCGGTCGTGGGTATTCTCAACACCCAGGCCGGTGATCGATTCCTGTTTTCGGGAAGCGCCATCAGCACGCCGGCCGTTGCCGACACCGATGCCATCCTCAACGGCAACGGCACCCAGGCCGGGCTGAAGCAACTGATCGCCGAACGGGCGCAAGCGGATGGCACCACCGGCCTCGGCCGTCTCGTGATCTCGCCGCCGACCACGTCGGGAAGCCCCGCCACGACGTCGTTCTCGGTCGCCGAAGATGCCGCCGGATCGCCGTTCGGACTGAAGCTCAGCTCAGTAACCTCGACACTGACCGGTGCGACGGTGAGCGGTCCGTCCGGCTCGCCGGCCGCGGTGTCATTCAGCTTCGGCTCGACCAATCCCAATCCGGGCGATCAAGTCACCGTCAACTTCAATCTGCCCGATGGCACTACCGCTTCCGTGCAATTGACCGCGTCGAGCACGACGCCGGCGCCCGCCAACACCTTTGCCATTGGTTCGACGCCGGCGCAGACCGCGGCGAATCTGAATGCCGCGCTGAACACGGCGATCGGCACGGTGGCCAACACGTCACTGGTGGCGGCATCCGCCATCGCTGCCGGCAATGATTTCTTCGATCCCTCAAGCATCGCCGTCGGCAGCGTCGCCAACAATCAGTCGGGCACGACGCCGCCGACCCCGATCACCAGTGCGACCGCGCTGTCGGGCACCGCGGGTTCGGACTCGCTCTCGACCGGTTTTGCCAACGGCGACTCCATCAATGTCAATGGCACCGCCATCACGTTCTCAACGTCGTCGCCGACCTCGTTGACCGGGCCGAACTACAATATCAATCCGACTACCGGCACGGTCGGCAACTTGTTGTCGGCGATCGACTCGATCACTGGTACCTCAACGCCTTCCTCGATCGATGGCGGCGCGGTGACGCTACATACCGACAACGCGGCGAATTTCTCGATTTCGGGCACGACCGCGAACGCAACCTCGGCGCTGGCCGCACTCGGCTTCAGCACCAGTCCGATCACAGCGGTGCAGCCGCCGCTGCGCGTCCCGTCGCCCGCCAGTACCGCAACGACACTCGTCAATGGTTCGGCCACCACGGTCGCCTGGTACACCGGCAACTCCTCGGCCGATCCGCGTGCGTCGTCGACGGCGCGGATCGATTCCGGAATCACCGTCGATTACGGCGCCCAGGCCAACGAGCAGGCGATCCGTCAGCAGATCGAGGGTGTTGCGGTTTACGCCGCGGTCAGCTTCTCGCCGACAGCGACCAATTCGGCCGCAGCGGCTTCAGCGCTGTCGTCGCGCATCGCCGCCAATCTGACGTCGAAGCCGGGGCAGCAGACGATCTCGGATATCCAGACCGATTTCGCCGCTGCCCAGACCCAGATGCAGGCGGCGTCCGCGCGGCAGACCCAGACCCAGAGCATGTTGCAAAATCTTGTCGACTCGACCGAGACGGTTTCGACCGATCAGGTCGCAAGCGAGATCCTGCAACTGCAAACGACGCTGTCGGCGTCCTACCAGACGACCTCGATCCTCGCAGGGCTAAGCCTGACCAAGTTCCTGGTGCCGGGCGGCTAAAGGTGAGGGGCCTGAAGGCGGGCGGAGCGTCCGCGCGGCCCATAAAGCTTTCGTTAACCATAGCTGTTTACTTCTCCTAACGCGGGTTAACGCCGCGTTAGCGGCCGTTGGCTCTCATAAACGTTCCGCTGGTCAAGGCGGGCATTTGAGGTCTTGGAATGCTCCACGGTAGCGTTCGATTCCAGGTATCAGAGACGGCGGGCCTCAACGGCCGGTCGCGATCGGCCTCTGCGATGGCCGAACTGTTCGCGCCGCTCGATTCCCTGCTGGTCACCGGCGGCGATTCGCGCCTTGCGATCAATCCGGCGAACGGCCTCAACGAATATGGTTGTCAGTCAACGCCTTGCCCGCAAACGCTGAGCTTTTCCTCCAGTACGGCGACGTCGATTTCAGAGCGTGCTTATGACCGCGCGCTGGCCGCGCGCGAGGCTTTGATGCGATCGGCGATCGATGTCGGCATTGAGGCCGCCTTCGACGAGCGTCTTGAAGAGATGCGGGATGAACTTCGGTTCTTCCTTGGCTTGAAGCCGGCGCTCGCCGATGTGGTCTTCTCGCCCTCGGGCACGGACTCGCAACTTCAGGCGCTGTTTCTGGTGCGTGCGCTGCTCGGACCCGAACTGGTCAGCGTCGTCGTGGCCGCCGACCAGACCGGCAGCGGCACCGTCAATACCTCGCGTGGCTGCCACTTCGGCGCCGCAACCGCCAACGGAAGCCGGGTGCAAAAGGGCGAGCCGATTACGGGCCTTGCTGCCGCGGTAACGAGCGTTGCGCTTCCGTTGTTCGATGAGACCGGGCAGAGCAGGTCTGCGGCGGCAAATGATGCTCTCGTGTTCGAAGCCGTCGAACGCGCGGTTGCCGGCAGCGCCAAGGTGCTGCTTCAGGTGATGGACTCCTCGAAATTCGGCTGGCGTGCGCCGAGCGATGAATGTCTTGAAGCCATCACGGCGCGCTGGCCCGATCAGGTGCAGGTCGTCGTCGATGCCTGCCAGATGCGGCTCGGCCGCGCGCGGCTCAAGCGCTTCCTCGGCCGCGGCTATATCGTGATCGTGACGGGATCGAAATTCTTCACCGGTCCGCCCTTCAGCGGCGCGCTGCTGGTGCCGGGTGCGCTGGCTTCCCGTATCGACGCTGCGAATGCCATTCCACCGGGCCTGCTCGAGTATTCCAGCCGCAGCGATTGGCCGCAAAACTGGCCGGTTCTGCGGTCGCGTTTTCCGGTCCGGATGAATTTCGGCCAATGGCTGCGCTGGGAAGCTGCGATCGAGGAGATCGGCGCCTATTACCGCGTGCCTGACACGTTTCGTCAGGACCGCGCTCATGACCTTCGGCCATGCGGTCGAGCGTTTGATCGCGGAAGCGCCTTCGCTTGAGCTCTTGCCCTGGCAGGAACGGGCAATCGATCCCGCCGATGAAGAGATGGCGCAGCGGACGATCTTTTCATTCACGGTTCGGCAGGACAATCGCCTGCGGCCGCTTGGGGAATGCCGGGCACTTTACCGCGCGCTGGCTGGCAATGCCGGCAACAACGCCGTCGCGCAAGCCTGCCTGATCGGCCAGCCGGTCGCGCTCGGGCGCGATCCGTCCCCGCCGGCCGCACTTCGGATCAGCACGAGCGCGCGGCTGGTTTCGGAAGCGTGGTCGCCGAACGCCGACGTGGCCCAGCGCAATCTGCAACGCGCCATCGATCAGGCCGCCGCGGCCATCGCCAATCTTGAATCACTGCTCGCCGATGCAAGCAGGTTCGAACCAATGGATGCCTCTCATGGATTGTGAGAATATCTCGGCCGGCCTTGCGCGCTATCCGAGCGCCGACCGGATCGGTTTTGCCAAATTGACGACGATGGCGTTCGAAGGCGTCGACCTCCGCCCGTTGCGTGACCAGTTGATCGGCCGGCTTGCCGACGGCACGGCAAGCGCAGGCGAGGGCCTCGATCTTTCGCTGATCACCCAGCTTCTGGGCGACAAGCAGACGGGCCTGGCGATCCAGGCGGAAGTCCTCGCCTATCATCAACTGTATCGTTCGCCCTGTTCGTCGGAACAGCCGAAACTGCGCGTGCTGGCGCTGGCGGCCGCGATCGACATGGGCGGCAATACGCCGATCGAATTTCTCCTGGAAAACTCCGGCATCGAACTCCAGACGCTTTATGTGGTCGCGGGCGTCGATTTGCCGACGCCGCTTCCGGAACATGACGTGGCGATCGTGATCGCCTCGGATTCGGAGGAATGCGTCGAGGCGCTGCGCAAAGTCGATGTGATGGCCTCGCGCTGGCCGCGGCCGCTACTCAATCCGCCGCGCTTTGTTCGCAATCTCGATCGCGACAAGCTGTACGGGCTGTTGCGCGGGATCGATGGCTGTGAGATTCCCGCAACCCACGACGTGACCCGCGCCGATCTGATGTCGATGGCGCAATCCGGCGATCTTTCCGCCATCGCAACCGAACTGAAATTTCCGGTCATCGTGCGGCCGCGCGGTTCGCATGCCGGCGTCGGGCTCGCCAGGATCGATGATCGTGCTTCTCTCGCGCAGTACCTCGGCGGACGGCCGGAGCAGGCGTTTTTTGTCGCGCGCTTTGTCGACTATTCGAATGCGGACGGTCTTTATCGCAAATATCGGGTCGTTTTCATTGGCGGCAAACCCTATGCCTGCCACATGGCGATCGCCGATCGCTGGGATATCTGGTATCTCAACGCCGGCATGGCGTTCAGTGAGGAAAAGCAGCAGGAAGAGGAGCGCTTCATGCGCGACTTCGACCACGGCTTTGCGTTTCGTCATAGGACCGCACTTGCGGCCGTCGCCAGCCGTGTCGGGCTCGATTATTTCACGATCGACTGCGCGGAAAACAAAAACGGCGAGCTTCTGATTTTCGAAGCCGACAACACCGCCGTGGTCCACAACATGGATTCACCGGACGTGTTTCCTTACAAGGCGCCGCAGATGCGCAAGATTTTCGATGCGTTTGCAGCCATGCTGCACCGTGCAAGGCCGGACCGCGAACAGGCGGCGTAAGCCCGTTTCCAACGTCGCCGGAAAGTTACCCGAAAATCAGCTCCGAAAGAGTTGATAGAAGCGCGCTCCCGCGCTTCTATTCCTTTTGAAAATCAAAAGCGGCCGTTAAGGCCGCTCAGGGATAAGGACGTCGGGAATGGTCGAGCCTATCGAACAGGACGGCATGCTCATCGAATGGGATGTCGGCATCGCCATGGACGACGGGGTGGTGGTTCGGGCCGACGTGTTCCGGCCGGTGATGCCCGGAAAATTCCCGGTGCTCCTGACCTACGGTCCCTATGCCAAGGGGCTGGCTTTTCAGAAAGGATATCCGAGCGCGTGGGCGAACATGATCGCCGGTCATCCCGATGTCGCGCACGGATCGACGAACAAATATCAGAACTGGGAGGTGGTGGACCCCGAGAAATGGGTGCCGCACGGCTATGTCTGCGTTCGTGTCGATTCCCGCGGCACCGGCCGGTCACCCGGCACTATCGATCATTTCTCGCCGCGCGAGACCCGCGATTTCTATCAATGCATCGAATGGGCCGGCGTTCAGCCCTGGTCGAACGGCAATGTCGGGCTGAACGGCGTCTCCTATTACGGCATCAATCAGTGGCATGTCGCCTCGCTCCAGCCGCCGCATTTGAAGGCGATGTGCATCTGGGAGGGCGCGGCGGACTGGTACCGCGACATGACGCATCACGGCGGCATCCTGTCGACGTTCTGGGCCAACTGGTACGACATGCAGGTCAAGACCGTTCAGTATGGTCTCGGCGAAAGAGGGCCGCGCAGTCTCGTCACCGGTGCTCTCGTCTGCGGCGACGAGACCCTGTCCGACGAAGCACTCGCGCGCAACCGCGCAAGTTTCGGTGACGAGATTCTCGCGCACCCGCTCGACGACGATTATCACAGAGCACGCTCGCCGGACTGGAGCAAGGTCACGGTGCCGTTCCTGTCGGCCGCAAACTGGGGTGGGCAGGGTCTGCATCCGCGCGGCAATTTTGAAGGTTTTGTCCGGGCTGCATCGAGCGAGAAATGGCTCGAATGCCACGGGCTCGAGCACTGGACGCATTTTTACACCGACTACGGCCGCGAATTGCAACGCCGGTTTTTCGACTTTCACCTCAAGGGCGAAGCGAACGGCTGGGGACAACAGCCGAAGGTCCAGCTTCAGGTTCGCCATGTCGACAAATTCGTCGAACGGCATGAGACCGACTGGCCGCTGCCCGCCACACACTGGACCAGATTTTATCTCGATCCGAAAAGCCAGACGCTCTCTTTGCAGCCGCCGTCGGAAGATGCCGAGATCAGCTTCTCGGCTGACGGCGACGGGCTGACATTCATGTCGGAGCCGCTTGCGGAGGAGACGGAGATCACCGGTCCGCTCGCAGCTAACCTGCGCATCTCTTCCAGCACCGAAGACGCCGACATCTTTCTCGTGTTTCGGCTCTTCACGGCAGATATGCGCGAGATCACCTTTCTCGGCGCGATCGATCCGCATACGCCGGTCGCGCAGGGCTGGCTGCGCGCCTCGCACCGCAAGCTCGACGAAAAACTGTCGAGGCCTTACCGTCCCTACCACAGTCACGACGAGGTGCAGCCGCTTACGCCGGGCAAGCCCGTCGATCTCTCCGTCGAACTATGGCCGACCTCGATCGTGGTGCCGAGGGGCTATCGCATCGCGCTCAGCGTGCGCGGAAAAGATTACATGTGGCAGGCAAGCACGGGCGCGAAGCTTTCCAACTTCAAGAACGAACTCCTGGGATGCGGGCCGTTCCTGCACGACGACCCACGCGATCGGCCGCGCAAACTCTTTGGCGGAACGACGACGCTGCACCTCGACCGGCAGGGAAACTGCCACCTGTTGCTGCCTGTCATTCCGCCGCGTTAAACGCCCATAGACTCATTGCATACTGACGAGCGTCAGGTCGATGAACCAGGATTGCGGCGAGACGAATCCCTTGACCTTCGGGCTCATCGCGCGCGGATTGAGGTCGTGCACGATGTAGAGCCAGGGCGGATTGTCGACCAGCCGCTCATGCGCCTTGCGAAACGCGCCGGAGATCACGGCCGGATCGCTCGCTTCGGCCAGCGTCGTCAATGCCTCGTCGAAGGCGTCGTCTTTCCATTGTTCGAAGTTGAAGCCGTTCGGCGAAAAGTTGGCGGAGGAAAAATAGCGCGCCATGACGCCGACATCGGAGGAGGGCGACGAGACATTGATCACCATGGCGCCCTTGAGGTTCGGGCTGTCGGGCGTGGCGCGCGCCGCGTTAAGGAGAATTTGCCACTCCACGACGTCGAAGGTGACGTCGACGCCGCAGGATTCCTTCAGATTCTGCTGGATGAACTCGTTCATCGGTAATGGCGACATCTGCCCCGAACCGGAGGTCGAGATCATCGCCTTGAAGGCAAGCGGCTTGTCGGGCGTGAAGCCGGCTTCCGCCAGCAGCTTCTTGCCCTTCGCCGGATCGAATGTGTAGCGGTTTTGCGGGGTGCCGAAATTCGGATCGCTCGCTTTCAGCCAGCCGGCGGATGGCTCGGCGGTGCCGTTGAGCAATTCCACCAGCGCGGCGCGGTCGACGCAATAGTTCAGCGCTTGACGGACTTTCACGTCCTTGAACGGGCTCGCGGCCGAGCCGATGTTGTAGAACCACGGCCAGACATGCGGATAGGAGCCGGTCACGATGCTGAAACCGGAGGCCTTCAGCGAGGCAATTCCGTCCGGCGGCGGCACCTCGATCCAGTCGACCTGGCCGGAGCGCAAGGCTGCGAGCCGCGTATTGGCCTCCGGGATCGGCATCAGCACGATATTATCGAGCTTGGCTTTCTTGTTCGGATCCCAGTATCCATCCCAGCGCGCGAGATCGACCTCCTGTCGTGGCACGATCTTGGTGATGCGGAACGGTCCGGTGCCGGCGGCGGGCAGGGTCGCTACCTTGGTCCAGTCGCGCCCCGCGCGCTCGAATGACGCCGGCGAGGTGAAGAGAATGTAGACGGCCATGTAAGGGAAATATGACGCCGGCTTGGTCGTGGTGATTGCCACCGTCGCGTCGTCGATTTTCTTGTAGGAGGCGAGCAGCGGCGCCCGGGCGCGCGTCATCGCCGAACTCGCGATCTCGTATTGCGGGCTGTCGTTCTTGAAGTAGCGATCGAGATTCCAGATCACGGCGTCGGCGTTGAAGTCGGTGCCGTCGTGGAACTTGACGCCCTGACGCAGGTGAAAGACCCAGGTCTTGTTGTCGTCAGGCGCCTGCTCCCATTTCTCCGCGAGCCCCGGCCGCAAGTCCGCCAGACGATCCGTGCCGGCCAGATCCCACAACACGAGCCCTTCGAAAATCGGATAGCCGAGAAAGCGCATGCCTTCGAAGCCGTTGTTGGGAAGGCCCGTCGTCGTCGGGATGTCGGAGGCGGTCATGGCGATGCGAAGGGTGGTTTCGGCGTTTGCCGGCAGTCCACAGAGCCCTGCCATCACGGTTGCGGCAGCGAAGGTACGGAAAATGCGCATGTGCCCACCTGTTCTCACGAGAGCGTTGTGCAATCGCGATGCAAATTGCGGACCACAGGTGCGATCCGGCCGATGCGCCGGCTTTAGCCGACGGCGCCGAAAATGATAGGATTCTCAACGACGCATGATTCGAAAATGGCGCACACGCCCACGAAGGTGCCGGTTTGTCTGCTCAATGGAAAGGCGCTTCTGCGCGAATGCCGAACCTGGCGCGGTTACAGCGGCAGGCCGTCAGCGCATTCGAGGAAGGGCAGCTCGACAAGGCCGAACGGCTGTGCGCGGCGATACTGGAATATTCCAGCGATCATTTCGACACGCTGCATCTGTTGGGATTCATCCATCTCCAGCGCGGCCGTCATCTCGAGGCGATCGGGCCTCTCGCCAAAGCCCTGAAGGTCAACGCCGGCTCCGTCGACGCCGCGTCGAATCTTGGCCTGGCGCTTCACGGTGCGGGCCGCGTCGAGGATGCGATCGCGCAATATCGCAATGCGCTGGCGTTGTCGCCGCGCCATCCCGAAATTTCCTACAATCTCGGCAACGCCTATCTCGCGCGCGATCGCATTATCGAAGCGCTCGCAAGTTACGATGAGACGCTGGCGAACAATCCTTCGCATGTCGGTGCGCGGGTCAACCGCGGCAACACGCTGTTGCGTTTCAACCGGCCGGCCGATGCGCTTGAGAGCTACGAGCACGCGCTCGCGCTGATGCCGGACCATCCGCAAATCCTCACCAATCGCGGCCACGCGCTGCGCCGGCTCGACCGGCCGCAGGAGGCGCTGGCAAGCCTGGCGGCGGCAATCAAGAAGAGTCCTGATTTTCCCGAGGCTCATTTTGAGTCCGCGCTGGCTCATCTGACGCTCGGCGATTTCGAGGCGGGCTGGAAAGCCTACGAGTGGCGCTGGAAGACGAGCGCATTTGCCGACAAGCGGCGTTCGTTTCGCCAGCCGCAGTGGCAGGGCAATGGGCCGTTGGCCGGCAAGACCATCCTGCTGCACGCCGAACAGGGCTTTGGCGATACGCTTCAGTTCATCCGTTATGCGCCGCTGCTCGCGGGCCGAGGCGCGCGGGTGATCTGCGAAGTCCAGCCGGAATTGGTGTCGCTGCTCGCGCAACTCGAAGGCATCGGGATCGTCGCCAAGGGCAACGCGTTGCCGAGTTTCGATCTGCATTGTCCATTTCTGAGCTTGCCGTTCGCCTTCGGCACGGACCTTGCGACCATCCCCGCGCAAGTACCTTATCTTGCCGCGCCCGAAGCGCGCGTAGCGCGATGGCGCGATCGCCTGGGCGAGGGGAGACCGCGCGTCGGCTTCGTCTGGTCCGGCTCGCCGGCGCACAAGAACGATGCCAATCGTTCGATACCCCTGGCGCGATTCAGCCAGCTGTTCGCGAACCCGCCGTTTGCGGGCTTCAGCCTGCAACGCGAGATGCGCGACGCCGACCGCGAGGCCTTGCAGGGGTTGCCAAACCTTGTCGATCTCGGCCCCGAGCTTGCCGATTTCGCTGACACCGCCGCCGTGATCTCGCTGTTGGACGTCGTCGTCTCGGTCGATACGTCGGTGGCGCATCTGGCCGGCGCCCTCGGCAAGCCCGTCGTCATCCTGCTGCCGCATGCGGCGGATTTCCGCTGGCTGCGGGAGCGGAGCGATACGCCGTGGTACAGAAGTGCAAAGCTGTTGCGGCAGCCTGCCTTTGGCGACTGGGACAGCGTCATCGACGGTCTCGCCGACGAATTGAGTGGCCGGGCGAGGGACTGGGACAGCTATTAGGATTTCGTTAACCACGTCTGTTTACTCATTGGTGACGATTGCGGCCGGGGACTACCGGCGTTGGCCGCAGGGAGCACCTCATGACCGAGCAGATTCACCTCGTAGTGGCGACGCCCTGCTTCGGCGGTCAGGTCTCCACCCTTTACGTCAATTCGATATTCGCCCTGCAACGCGCCGTGCGCTCGCTGTCGAATGTGCGGCTCAAGGTCGAATTGCGCGACGGCGATGCGCTGATCACGCGCGCCCGCGCCAACTTGATGACGTCCTTCCTCGACGATCCCACGGCGACGCATCTGTTGTTCGTCGACGCCGATATCGGCTTCACGCCCGAGCAGGTGTTTCGGCTGATCGAGTTCGGCCGCGGATGTCGTGGCCGGCGTCTATCCGATCAAGCGGGTCAACTGGGAGAAGGCGCAGCGTGCGATCGAAGCGAGGCGGCCAAACGTACCGGCGGCTTCGCTCGACTATGTGCTTGAGATCAACGACCCCGATCATGTCGCTGTCGTCAACGGCTTTACGCGGGTACGTTACGCCGGCACCGGTTTTCTGATGATCCGCCGTCACGTCTTTGAGAAGATGTGCGCGCATCCGGACTACGCGCCGCTGCAATTCTTCCGCGAGCACTCGCACGATGCGCTGGCGGGAAGCCCGAACCGATTTGCGTTGTTCGAATGCATGATCGATCCGGCGACCGGCACCTATCTCAGCGAGGATTTCGCCTTCTGCAAGCGCTGGACCGATATCGGCGGCGAGATCTGGGCCGATCTTCAGAGCTGCCTCGACCATGTCGGCCCGTCGGTATTTCGCGGCAATGTCGCCTCGCAGTTTGCAAGCCCGGCGCTGGCGACCGATGCGGCCTGAGGCGGACTCGCTTTCACATCGAACCGGTGTTCCCCGGCCGCGTTGCGCTGAGCGCATCGGTCTTGTCAAACTGACGAAAGCCGCCGAAGCCGGATACGATCTTCGGCCGTTGTGGCGACGGCTGATCGCAAGGATGCTCGACGGCTCGATTGAAGCCGGCGAGGGGCTCGATCTTTCCGTGATCGCGCAACTGCTCGGCGACAAGGAAGCGGGTCTGGCGATCCAGGAGACCATTCTGGCTTCGCATCAACTTTTCCGGTCGCCTTGCGCGGCAAAACCTCCACGCTTGCGCGTTCTGGCGCTCGCAGCCGCGACCGACATCGGCAGCAACACGCCGATCGAATTCTTGCTCGAAGGCAGCGGGATCGAATTGACGACGCTTTATATATTGCCTGACATCGGCTGGCCCGACTGGCTGCCTCCGCATGACGTCGCGATGGTGATTGCCTCCGATTCCGACGATTGCCGCGGGGCACTCGACAAGATCGCTTCCGCGGCGCCGACCTGGCCGCGGCCGCTGCTCAATTTGCCGGAATTCATCGCTCGTCTCGATCGCGACAAGCTGCACGGCTTGCTCGATGGCGTCGAGGGACTTGAGATTCCGCAGACGGTATGCGTGACGCGCGAACAACTTTCGAAGCTTTCGCCATCTTCGCTCGCGCTCTCCGATCTTGCTTCCGGCCTCGCGTTTCCAATCATCGTCAGGCCGCGCGGTTCGCACGCAGGCAGAGGTCTTGCGAAGCTCGACGATGCAAGCGCGATTCAAAAATATCTCGAAGAACACGAAGAGGATTTGTTTTTCGTGTCGCGCTTTGTCGATTATCGAAGCGACGACGGCTTGTTTCGCAAATATCGCATCGTCCTGATCGACGGGCAGCCTTATGCAGTTCATCTTGCTGTCGCCGATCGCTGGGACATCTGGTATATGAACGCGCAGATGGCGGCGAGCGCGAGCAAGCGCCGCGACGAACAAGTCTTCATGCAAACGTTCGACGCCGGCTTTGCAGAGCGCCATCGCGCGGCGCTATCGGGTCTTGCGAAGCGCATCGGGCTTGATTATTTCACGATCGATTGCGCAGAAACCCAAGAAGGATCATTGCTGATCTTCGAAGCTGACAATACGGCGATCGTCCACGACATGGACCCGCCCGATATCTTTCCGTACAAGGTGCCCGAGATGCGCAAAGTGTTCGATGCTTTCGCAGCCATGTTACATCGCCGCGCCGGCCTGCCTGCCGAGGCCGCGGCGTGACGAAGCTGCCCGAACCGTCATCAGAGGTCGGGCCGAGCGAAACGCTCGATCCGTCGAACTGGGATGACGTGCGCGCGCAGGCCCATCGCATGCTCGATGAGGCCATCGACACCATCGCCAATATCAGAGAGCAACCGGTCTGGCGTCCGATCCCGGATGACGTTCGTGCGCGGTTTCGCGAGGGAATTCCGCGCGAGCCTTCCGGGCTCGAAGAGATCTATCGCGAATATTCGCAACTGATCGCGCCTTATGCGACCGGCAATGTTCATCCCGGCTTCATGGGATGGGTGCATGGCGGCGGCAATGTCGTCGGCATGCTGGCGGAGATGCTCGCAGGCGGACTGAACGCCAATCTCGGTGGCCGCGATCATATTCCGATCGAAGTCGAACGTCAGATCACGGAATGGACGCGGACGATGCTCGGTTTTCCCGAAGGCGCGAGCGGCGTCTTCGTGACGGGCACGTCGATGGCGAATTTGATGGCGGTGTGGGTGGCGCGTACCGCTGCGCTCGGAACGTCAACGCGACAGCACGGCGTCGGTGGCGAAGGCGCGTTGTTGACGGCCTATACGTCGAAGGCCGCGCATGGCTGCGTTTCCAAGGCAATGGATCTGGCGGGCTTCGGCACCGATGCGCTGCGAAGCATGCCGGTCGATCGTTCGCATCGCGTCGATGTCGAAGCGATGCGGATACAAATCAAACGTGATCGCGAGATCGGTCTGAAGCCTTTTCTGGTGGTCGGTTCCGCCGGCACGGTCGATATCGGCGCGATCGACGATCTCACTGCGCTGAGCGCGTTGTGCCGCGAGGAAAAACTCTGGTTTCATGTCGACGGCGCTTACGGCGCGCTCGGCGTTCTCTCGCCGGCGCTCGCGCCGCGTCTTGCAGGACTCGAAAACGCAGATTCCGTTGCGCTCGATTTCCACAAATGGGGACAGGTGCCGTATGACGCGGGCTTTCTGCTCGTGCGCGATCAGCGGCGTCATCTCGATGCCTTTGCGGCGCCAGCGGTCTATCTGCGGCGCGAGACGCGAGGACTGGCGGCGGGTTCGCCGTGGCCGTGCGACCTCGGACCGGATCTGTCGCGCGGCTTTCGCGCGCTGAAGACGTGGTTCACGCTGAAAGCATTCGGCACCGAAAAGTTAGGCGCAATGATGGAGCGCACTTGCCGGCTCGCGCGCTATCTTGAAATGAAAGTCTTATCGGAACCGCGGCTGGAATTGATCGCGCCGGCGCAGCTCAACATTGTCTGCTTCCGCTATCGTGCCACCGATGCCGATCGCATCAACAGCGAGATCGTGGCCGATATCCAGGAGTCAGGCATTGCCGCGCCATCGACGACGACGCTCGATGGCAAGCTCGCGATCCGTGCGGCGATCGTCAACCACCGCACCGACACGCGCGATCTCGACGCGCTTCTGGCTGCGGTGCTGGAATTCGGCGCACGGCGATCTGCCGAAGATCACGCGGCGTGAAGCTGGCGAGGTGACGCCGCCAGAAAACCCAATCAGAGAATGCCGATCAGTTCAGGCGGCTTTCCTGGCCTGCTTGTCGCGGGCCTGATCGAGAAGCTTCTTCTCGTATGCGACGAGCTTCTTGGCTTCCTTCAGCGCCAGATAAAGCTCACCGCTGAGAATGTTGATGTTGATGCCTTCGATGATGGACCACATGCTCGGCGCCGTGGTGACGACGTCGCGCAGGAGATTGAAGTACGTGCCGTGATTGATCTCGGGTTCCGGCGAAATGTACATCAACTGCACCGCCAGATAGATCAGCTTGGCCGGCGTGTCCGCGGTTTCCGGCGTCAGAATGTCTTTTTCACGCAGGATCGGGACCCTCTCGCCTTCGATCAGCAGCCGGGCGCGCTGATCGGTGTTGGTGATTACGCAGGATCCGATGATGATCCGCTCGTGCGGCTTGAGTTCGACTTTCAGCGCCATGCCTGTTCTCCGTTGCCGTCCTTGCTAGGACGTTGATGTTCGATTGCGCGATGACACGCTCGCAACGCGGGCGACGAACTCAAACAAGTCGCAGCCAAATTGAGTCTTCCCTAAGTCGCTCTTAAAAATTCGTAAACGCACCCGCCTGGCTGCGAAATCCGTTGTGATTCCAACGGTCTGAGGCCACGTCGATATGGTGAAAAATCCGTTTTTATCGTTGTTTTTCAGGCGTTTGGCAGAATTGGAGGTATCGGATTCAGGTTTTGTTAGAGGGCTTGCTTCCACGGTGTCTCGGTAATCCGGCCTGAAGGGTCGGATACTTCAGAAGACCAGAAAGGTAACAGCATGTCCGGTATCGTTCTTTCGGCGTCAGTTCGCCAAAACCTCCTCTCCTTGCAGTCGACCGCTGCTCTGCTTGCCACCACGCAGAATGACCTCGCCACTGGCAACAAGGTCAACTCGGCCCTCGACAATCCGACCAACTTCTTCACCGCAGCCGGCCTCAACAACCGCGCTTCCGACATCGGCAACCTGCTCGACAGCATCGGCAACGGTGTGCAGGTGCTGCAGGCCGCCAACACCGGCATCACCTCGTTGCAGAGCCTGGTTTCGAGCGCCCAGTCGATCGCCAACCAGGTGTTGCAGAGCCCGGTCGGTTACTCCACGAAGTCCAACGTGACCTCGACGGCCATCACCGGTGCGACCGCCAACAACCTGCTCGGACCCGGAACCAACAACACGGTTACCGGCTCCGCGGTCCTAAACAACCTGACCTCGGCGGTTGCGATCACTACCGCCACCAAGCTGGTCTCCGCGACAAACTCGGATACGCTGGCCGCGACGCCTGCGAACGGTTCGAGCTTTACCGTCGACGGCAAGTCCATCACCTTTAGCACTTCGCAGACCAACGTGACTTCCAACTCCAGCGGCAACGTGACGATCGGTGTCGGCGCCGGCAGCACGCTGACGGTTGGCGACGTCCTCTCCGCAATCGACGGCATTACCGGCACTGCCACGGCCTCCACCATCAACGCCGGCAAGCTCGTCCTCAGCACGGGCACGTCACAGAACCTGGTGATTGCGGCTGGCGGCACCAGCGCGCTGGGCTCGTTCGGCTTGTCGGCCGGAACGACCAACGTCACGGCTCCGACGCTTCAGGGTGAGACGCTCACGATCGCCGCCACGGGCGGCGGTACGGCGACCAACATCACCTTCGGCACCGGTTCCGGTCAGATCTCGACGCTCAACGCCCTCAACACGGCGCTGGCGGCGAACAACCTGCAGGCCACGATCTCCACCACCGGCGCGATCAACATCGTGACGTCGAACAACGCAGCCTCCTCCACGATCGGCACGATCGGCGGCACGGCTACGGTGTTCACTGCCGGTGCGGGTCCAGCTCCGGTTGCCGATCCGACCTCGCAGGCGACCCGCGCCAGCCTGGTTGCGCAGTACAACAACGTGCTGCAGCAGATCAACACGACCTCGCAGGAACTCCTCGTTCAACGGCATCAACCTGCTGAACGGCGACACCCTGAAGCTCGTGTTCAACGAAACCGGCAAGTCGACGCTGAACATCACCGGCGTCACCTTCAACACCGCCGGCCTCAGCCTGTCGAGCCTGACCTCGGGCACCGACTTCCTCGACAACAACTCGGCCAACACCGTGTTGTCGCAGCTCAGCGCGGCTTCCACCACGCTGCGTACGGAAGCTTCCTCGCTCGGTTCGAACCTGTCGATCGTGCAGATCCGCCAGGACTTCAACAAGAACCTGATCAACGTGCTGCAGACCGGTGCGTCGAACCTGACGCTGGCCGACCCGAACGAAGAGGCGGCCAACAGCCAGGCGCTGTCGACCCGCCAGTCGATCGCGGTCTCCGCGCTCGCGCTCGCCAACCAGTCGCAGCAGAGCGTGCTTCAGCTGCTCCGCTGATCCGCGAAGACCAGAAACAGAAAGCCAAACGGCGGGGGAAACCCCGCCGTTTTTTGCTGTTGGGCGCTGAAAATCGCGACGATCTTCGTCAGCCAGTATTATCCTTTACAGTTATGGTTAGCACTTCGTGAAGGCAGGACGCTATTTCAAAATCTATAGCGGGATCAAAGGGATCACTACGTTTTAGTGAGCGCGAGGCGGCTATTGAGAGCCCTTGGAGCTGCCCTGCAAGGGGAGGGCGCGGCCCATGGTTCATGTTTTCTTAGCCACTTAACCACACCGTGCCGGGGACGCCTGATCTTGGACTGATCGGGTCAGTTTGAGTTTCACACCAGAAAGGTATGAATTATGTCCGGTATCGTTCTTTCGGCGTCAGTTCGCCAAAACCTCCTCTCCTTGCAGTCGACCGCTGCTCTGCTTGCCACCACGCAGAATGACCTCGCCACTGGCAACAAGGTCAACTCGGCCCTCGACAATCCGACCAACTTCTTCACCGCGACGGGCCTCAACAACCGCGCTTCCGACATCGGCAACCTGCTCGACAGCATCGGCAACGGTGTGCAGGTGCTGCAGGCCGCCAACACCGGCATCACCTCGTTGCAGAGCCTGGTTTCGAGCGCCCAGTCGATCGCCAACCAGGTGTTGCAGAGCCCGGTCGGTTACTCCACGAAGTCCAACGTGACCTCGACGGCCATCACCGGTGCGACCGCCAACAACCTGCTCGGACCCGGAACCAACAACACGGTTACCGGCTCCGCGGTCCTAAACAACCTGACCTCGGCGGTTGCGATCACTACCGCCACCAAGCTGGTCTCCGCGACAAACTCGGATACGCTGGCCGCGACGCCTGCGAACGGTTCGAGCTTTACCGTCGACGGCAAGTCCATCACCTTTAGCACTTCGCAGACCAACGTGACTTCCGACTCCAGCGGCAACGTGACGATCGGTGTCGGCGCCGGCAGCACGCTGACGGTTGGCGACGTCCTCTCCGCAATCGACGGCATTACCGGCACTGCCACGGCCTCCACCATCAACGCCGGCAAGCTCGTCCTCAGCACGGGCACGTCACAGAACCTGGTGATTGCGGCTGGCGGCACCAGCGCGCTGGGCTCGTTCGGCTTGTCGGCCGGAACGACCAACGTCACGGCTCCGACGCTTCAGGGTGAGACGCTCACGATCGCCGCCACGGGCGGCGGTACGGCGACCAACATCACCTTCGGCACCGGTTCCGGTCAGATCTCGACGCTCAACGCCCTCAACACGGCGCTGGCGGCGAACAACCTGCAGGCCACGATCTCCACCACCGGCGCGATCAACATCATTACGTCGAACAACGCAGCCTCCTCCACGATCGGCACGATCGGCGGCACGGCTACGGTGTTCACTGCCGGTGCGGGTCCAGCTCCGGTTGTCGATCCGACCTCGCAGGCCACCCGCGCCAGCCTGGTTGCGCAGTACAACAACGTGCTGCAGCAGATCAACACGACCGCGCAGGAACTCCTCGTTCAACGGCGTCAACCTGTTGAACGGCGACACCCTGAAGCTCGTGTTCAACGAAACCGGCAAATCGACCCTGAACATCACCGGCGTCACCTTCAACATCGCCGGCCTCAGCCTGTCGACGCTGACCTCGGGCACCGACTTCCTCGACAACAACTCGGCCAACACCGTGTTGTCGCAGCTCAGCGCGGCTTCCACCACGCTACGCGGGGAGGCTTCCTCGCTCGGTTCGAACCTGTCGATCGTGCAGATCCGCCAGGACTTCAACAAGAACCTGATCAACGTGCTGCAGACCGGTGCGTCGAACCTGACGCTGGCCGACCCGAACGAAGAGGCGGCCAACAGCCAGGCGCTGTCGACCCGCCAGTCGATCGCGGTCTCCGCGCTCGCGCTCGCCAACCAGTCGCAGCAGAGCGTGCTTCAGCTGCTCCGCTGATCCGCGAAGACCAGAAACAGAAAGCCAAACGGCGGGGGAAACCCCGCCGTTTTTGCTGTCGGGCTTTGAAAATACGGCTATTTCCTCTGAAATCCTGCGGGGAGGGCCGTTAACCCCTCGTTAAACAAACAACTTAAGCCGAGATTAACCATAATTTAAAGGACGCCTGCCTATCTTGACGAAGAAAGCTAGTCCCGGCCCCGTACCGAATCGGCTGCCGACACGTCACTGCATAGGAAGGTCAACAAATGTCCGGTATCGTTCTTTCGGCATCAGTCCGTCAAAATCTTCTCTCTTTGCAGTCGACCGCCGCCCTGCTAGCGACAACTCAAAATGACCTCGCCACCGGCAACAAGGTCAACACGGCGCTCGACAACCCGACCGAATTCTTCACCGCGGCGGGGCTCAACAACCGCGCTTCCGACATCGGCAACCTGCTCGACAGTATCGGCAACGGCGTGCAGGTGCTGCAGGCCGCCAACACCGGCATCACCTCGCTGCAGAGTTTGATCGCCAACGCCCAGTCGATCGCCAACCAGGTGCTGCAAAGCCCGGTCGGTTACTCCACGAAGTCCAACGTCACGGCGACCGCGATCCCCGGCGCGACCGCGAACAACCTGCTCGGTCCTCCGGCCAACAACACCGTGACGGGTACCGCCATTCCGGGCGCGGCGGCGACGACCACCAAGCTGAGCGCTTTGACGACGCCGATCACGACCTCGGACAGCCTCACGATCGATGGCAAGACCATTTCGTTCGCCGCTTCCGGCGGTAACACTTTCACCTCGACCGGCGAAACGCTCGATCTGAGCACGGCAACCGTCGGTGACCTGCTCTCCGCGATCGATGGCATCACCGGCGCAACGACCCCCTCGACGCTAAGCAGCGGCAAGCTGGTTCTGAGCACGGGCACCACGCAGCCTCTGGCCATCGGCGGCGTTGCGGGCACGCTGACCTCACTCGGTCTTGCGGCCGGTACGACGCCGCTCTCGCCGCCGCCGCTCCAGGGTCAATCGCTGACGATCACGCCCACCGGTGGCGGCACGGCGACCAGTATCGTTTTCGGTACCGGCCCCGGTCAGGTCTCGACGCTGAACCAGCTCAACGCGGCGCTGGCGGCGAACAACTTGCAGGCCAGCATCAGCACCACCGGTCAGATCAACATCGTGACCTCGAACAACGCGGCATCGTCGACGATCGGCACGATCGGCGGAACGGCCACAGTGTTCAACGGTCTTACCGCCACCGCTCCGGTAGCCGATCCGACCTCGCAGGCGACCCGCGCTGGTCTGGTTGCGCAATACAACAACGTGTTGCAGCAGATCAACACGACCGCGCAGGAACTCCTCGTTCAACGGCATCAACCTGCTGAACGGCGACACCCTGAGCCTGGTGTTCGACGAGACCGGCGCCTCGAAGCTCTCGATCACGGGTGTAACTCTCAACGACGCCGGTCTTGGCCTTTCGACCCTGACAACAGCCACCGACTTCCTGGACAGCAATTCTGCCAATGCAGTTTTGACGCAACTGACCGCGGCCAGCAGTACGCTGCGCGGGGAAGCTTCCTCACTCGGTTCTAATTTGTCGATCGTCGAGATCCGTCAGGACTTCAACAAGAACCTGATCAACGTGTTGCAGACCGGCGCGTCCAACCTGACACTGGCCGATCCGAACCAGGAAGCGGCCAACAGCCAGGCGCTGTCGACCCGCCAGTCGATCGCGGTCTCCGCACTCGCGCTCGCCAACCAGTCGCAGCAGAGCGTGCTTCAACTGCTCCGCTGATCGAAGAACAAACGGCAGAAAAAACGGCGGAGGAAACTCCGCCGTTTTTGTTTGAGCGTGCGTGACTGCCAATCAACTAATCAATTGCCTATTCCGTAGTTTTGCGGTGCATTCGCTTACCGCTGCTAACCATATTTTAAAGGCAAACGACCTATAAAACTTGGGCAGTTGCGAGTCCGCGTGCTGCTGAATCCCCAGTTCGGAGTGATGAATGTCCAACGCCGCCCAAGCCTATGCACGCACTTCGCAGACAACCGGGACGGCAAGGGACATAGAGGCGCAGGCGCTGCTGAAAGCGGCCAGGCAACTGCAGGACGTGCAGAAGAACTGGAATGGTCCGGACGCCAACATGCACAAGGCGTTGTTGTTCAACCGCCGCCTGTGGACGATCTTCCTGAGCGCTGTCGAATCCAACGAAAATCCTCAGCCGCTCGAAGTTCGCCAGAACATCGCCAACATCAGCGTCTTCGTCATGCATCAGACGATCGCGATGCAGATGAATCCGGATCCGGAAAAATTGAAACCGCTGATCGACATCAACTGCAATATCGCGGCCGGCCTCGCGGGCAGGGCCTGAGACTCTTCGCCAAGTCTCCTTTCGCCAAGTCTCCTTCGCTGACCCTGTGCGTCGGCTTTGGTCTTACGCCGTCAGGTCTGTGACCAGCGGGCGCGGTGACGAATCCTTGGCATCCAGCGAATGGAAATAGGCGCGGCGGCGCAACATCGCGTCGTCGGGAAATTGCTGGACCACCTGGCCGGTCAGGGCGTCGACGGACTGGAAAACGATCGAGGCCGCAGCAGTGTCGAAGAACGCCTCATGAGAGAGGTCGCTCGAGCTCGCGCTCGGCGAATCGTTACGGCTTGGCGTGCTCGCATCAGTGGCTGTGACGCTCTGGCTCGCGGGCAATTGCGTAGGTACGCCGCCAAGCGCCGCATTGCTGGCGGGCAGAAATGAAACTGCGACCGGGGTCCCCACCGGTCTGATGCTGAAATCCGTACTCATGGCAGCCTCCTGGCTCTCCTCGAGTCAAATCCCAACCCCTCGTCATCGGCAATTATGAAGGTGACGTCTCAACGTACTGTTAGAGAACGCGCTGAATTATGCGCTGACGGCGGCGCGCCAATTTGATGAAAATTGTTTGTAAAATCCGGGGCGTTAGAGTGACCGGCTGACCGCGAGCGGCCGCATGTGCCGCGCTCCCGGATTCACGCGCTGGCCGCTTGCGCCATAGGTGCTCGGAATGTTGCGGCGCTGAACTTCCGCGTTGACGCCACGCACGATGCTTTCGGAGACCGCATGCGCGGTTGCAAGCACCGTGAGATTGACCTGCAACATGGCGCGAAACGTGTCGTGGTGACGGCGCAGCGTCGCCAGCAGGTCCGGCGACGTCTTGGCGAGATACCGGTGACTGGCTTTCAGGCGGGTGACGACGCCGATATAATGGCGGGAGAGCTCCGCTTTCCTCGGTTCGAACGCCATCGCTTCGCGAATCTTGCCGGCGCGCACCAGCTCGGTTTCACGTTCGATGACGCCGAGCAGGGCGCTCATCGCATCCATCAGCTCTTGCGCGAGCTTGCGCGCCTCGGCCGGTGTCGAAATGGACGGGGTCGTCGGCGCCGGCTGTCGCGGAGAAGGCTGGTTCATGCCTGTTTTCCTTCAGGTTTCCCTTGGGTCTGGCCGTTGGCCTTGGCCTGCTGGATAACCAGCGAGCGATACACTTCCTTGGCGATGCCGACGCCGCCGGCCTGCGCGAAGGATTTCGAATATTGTTCGATCTGCATCGAGCGCCAGATGCCGGTGCCGACGGTGTTGCCGAACGGGCCTTCGCCCTTCAGGCCGCTCGTCATCTGCGCGAACATCGAGTTGAGAAACATTCCCTCGAAGTTCTGCGCCTGGGTCTGGGCCTTGGCTTTCACCTGCGGCGACAGCTTGTCGAGGGCAGCAGCGAAATCGTAGTCGGGATGGCCGTTATAGGTAGGCATCGCGGTCTTGCCGGCGACGCTATGGCTGTTGGTGACTGGAGCCGTCTGCATCACATCACCTCGATGTCGGCTTCGATGGCGCCGGCGGCCTTGATCGCCTGGAGGATGCCGATCAGGTCGCGCGGGCCGATACCGAGGCCATTGAGGCCGTCGACGAGCTGCTGGAGCGAGACGCCATCCTTCATCACGGCGAGTTTCTTGCCGTCTTCGGTGACGCGGACGCTCGAGCGCGGCGTCACCACGGTTCGGCCGCGGGACAGCGCGTTGGGTTGGCTGACCTGCGGGCTTTCCGAGATCGAAACGGTGAGGTTGCCCTGGGCTACCGCGACGGTGGCGACGCGGACGTCGCGGCCCATCACGATAATGCCGGAGCGCTCGTCAATGATGATCTTGGCGGCGAGATCGGGTTCGACCTGCAACTGCTCGATCTCGGTCAGGAAGGCGACGACATTGCCCTTGAATTCCGGCGGGATCGACAACTGCACCGTCGAGGGATCGATCGGCTCGGCGGTCTTGGTGCCGAGGAAGTCGTTGACCGCGGACGCAATGCGCTTGGCGGTGGTGAAATCGGCATTGCGCAGCGCGAGCCGCACGTTAGGCAGGCGGTTGAGCGCGAATTCGATCTCGCGTTCGATGATGGCGCCATTGGCGATGCGGCCGACGGTCGGCACGCCGCGGGTGATGCTCGCCGCAGCACCTTCAGCCTGGAAGCCGTTGATGGTGACCGAGCCCTGCGCCACCGCATAGACGTTGCCGTCGGCGCCAAGCAGCGGGGTGACGAGGAGGGTGCCGCCTTGCAGGTTCTTGGAATCGCCAAGCGCGGACACCGTCACGTCCATCCGGGTGCCTTGAGTCCCGAACGGCGGCAGATTGCCGGTGACCATGACGGCGGCGACGTTGCCGGTGCGGATGGTGGCGCCGCGGATGTTGACGCCCATGCGCTCGAGCATCGCTTGCAGCGATTGCTTGGTGAAGGGGATGTTGTTCAGCGTATCGCCGGTGCCGTTGAGGCCGACGACAAGACCATAACCGACCAGCTGGTTCTGCCGCACGCCTTCGATATTGGCGAGGTCCTTGATCCGCGAGGTCGCGCCGGCCGGCATCGCCCCAAGCTGGAACGCGATCAGCGTCCCGCAGGCCAGCCGCAATACTCTTCCCCAAAGAACCCTAGGCATCCTCTGCTCCCCGCTGAGGTCGTCGACCAAAGGATGCGTCCAACACTCCCATGAAGGGCGATCCCGCATTCCCTATGCGAGCGCCGTGCCATGCCGTTCCTTCCGATCAAGATGTTGATTTTTCTTCATAAACTTTATGGAGGCCCGACACGTAATGTTTGGCGACAAAGCCGAAACTGCCGTGTGGCGGCAGAATTTGCCGGGTAATTTACGCAGCGTTAACCATCGCAAAGCAATGCTGGCGCGCTATTAATGGCGAGGACCATTCATGCGCATCCAAGGACCGAACGGCACCACTCTGGGGTCGCAGAGTAGCGGCGTCCGGCGAACCAGCTCAGGTGGTTTTTCGCTGCCGGATGATGCGGCCTCCGCCAGCGAGACACGGGCGACGCTAGCTCCCAAGGCCACTGCGGGCATCGATGCGCTGCTCGCGTTGCAGGGGATCGAGGAGGATCCGGTCGAGCGGCGCAAACGCTCGGTCCAGCGGGGAAAACGCGCACTCGACGTGCTCGACGATCTCAAGATCAGCCTGTTGTCGGGCAAGTTCGATCCCGCAACCGTCGGCCGGCTGCGCGAGGCGGCCTCCAACCTGAAATCATCTTCAGGTGACCCCGGGCTTGATTCCGTGCTCTCCGAGATCGAGCTGCGCGTCGAGGTCGAACTCGCCAAAGCTGGACAACACTAGCGTCCGGGCAGCACGAACCCTCACGCCGCCTTGGCTTGCCGCTGCCCGTCGTAACGGCGCTGCGCCGCCAGCACGTCCTTCAGGTTTCGCTCGGCCCAATCGCGCAAGGGATCGACGGCGGCCGCGAGCGTCTTGCCGAGCGGCGTGATCGAATACTCCACCGTCACCGGCACGGTCGCGATGGCGTGGCGCCTGACCAGGCCGTCGCGCTCCAGGCTCTTGAGAACCTGGGAGAGCATTTTCTGCGAAATGCCTTCAATGTCGCGGCGTAACTGATTGAAGCGCAGGGGTTCGTGGCGCAAAAGCAGCAGGATCAGCACCGCCCATTTGTCGCCGACGCGGTCGAGAATCTGCCGGGTCGGGCAATCGGCCGAATACGCATTGGCTTTCATTTCAGGTGAACTCCGCAAAAAACCACTGGAGGCGGGCGGGTTACTTCGGCGTGACCTGGTGACGCCAAAGTGCGTTCTTAACACCAGCACCCCAATCGCTATCTAGTTACTGTTGGATACTACCCCATCCATCGGGAATCTGAAAACCACAGGAGACAAGTATGAAGATCGCCGTCACCGGCGCCTCGGGGCGCGCCGGGTCATCCATCACTGCCGAATTGGCCCGCCGCGGCCACAACGTCACCGGCATTGCACGGAATCCGGACAGGATCGCCAAACTCGCCAATGTCACGGCGGTCGCCGGCGACGCCAACGACCGTGCGGCGCTCGCCAGGCTATGGGCTGGCCACGACGCGGCGGTGAGTTCCATTCATTTCTCGGCCAGCGATGCCGAGACCCTGATCGGCGCGGCCAGGGATTCGGGCGTGTCCCGTTACCTCGTGGTCGGGGGTGCCGGGTCGCTCGAGGTCGCGCCGGGGGTTCGGCTGGTGACGACGCCGAACTTTCCGGCGCAATACAAGGCGGAGGCCGAGAAGGGGGCCGCCTTTCTGGACCGGCTGGGCAAGGAAAAGCAGCTGAATTGGACTTTCCTGTCGCCCTCGGCGCTGTTCGAGCCCGGGAACCGGACCGGCAGGTTCCGCCTGGGGGACAACCAGCTGCTGGTCGACCCGGCGGGCAAGAGCTGGATCTCATTCGAGGATTTTGCGGTTGCGATGGCCGATGAGATCGAGCGTCCGGCCCATATTCGCAAGCGCTTTACCGTCGGTTATTAAGGGACCGGATAAATTTGCCTGTGCAAGGGCTTGGCCAGGTGGTACGGCCGGGCACGCGAATATTGTCTGTCGCAATAGGTCGCTATATAAGGCGCCGCGCGAGGGGGAACTCCCCTCCCGCAGTGCCGCAAGGGAGCGGCGCCTTCAGGCGAAAGATGGGCTGGCCTTGGAAAAGTTGAAGAACTATCGACCGACTGAAAAAGAGCCTTTCATGAACGAGCGGCAGCGCGAGTATTTTCGCGTCAAGCTTCTGACCTGGAAGGACGAGATCTTGCGGGAATCGAAGATCACGCTGCAGACGCTCCAGGAAGAGAACGTCAATCATCCCGATCTCGCCGACCGCGCATCTTCGGAAACCGACCGTGCGATCGAATTGCGGGCCCGTGACCGGCAGCGCAAGCTGATCTCGAAAATCGACGCCGCCTTGCAGCGCATCGAGGACAACACCTACGGCTATTGCGAGGAGACCGGCGAGCCGATCTCGCTGAAGCGGCTGGAAGCCAGGCCCATCGCAACGCTGTCGGTGGAAGCGCAGGAGCGTCACGAGAAGCGCGAGAAGGTCTATCGCGACGAGTAGGTCGCTTTTTTATTGACGCAGGCCGGCGTTGAGCGCGGCTGCGAGTCCGCTCGGATCGCCGGTGCCGATGCGGCTGACCTTGCCGTATTTCAGTTTGAGTTCGACCGCGTCCAGACCTGGCACATTATAAATAAAGTGTGAGCCAGGCGCTTCGCCGGGATCGCGGTCCCAGACTGCGTGTGACGATAGGTCATCGCCGTTCTCCGAACCCCTGAAAAAGCAAATGCTTCGCTGCATGTTTTGATGCAGCGAAGCATTTCTTGTCACGTTGAAATCAGCTCGCAGATGACCTGCAAGCTGATCGCATTAGTCGGCCAGCGGATCCGGGCGCAGCTGCACGTGATACACGCGCGGCTTCTCATCCTTGCCGGTTTCGCTGTGGAAGTAGGCGCGCGTGCCCGTGGTCGTCCACACGCCGCGGCCCTTCCAGCCAGCCTTCTCATCGTCAATCCGGCCGTCGGTGTTCTTGGCGAAGAAACCGAGCGGGTAGGGCAAGCGGATGTTGACGAACTTGCCGTTGACCAGAGCCAGCAGGGATTCACTGCCGTTGGCGGTTGCAATCGGAACGTCCTTGCCGAGGCCGAGGGTGTTATGGACGTCGACCCACATATAGTACGCGTGGTTGGCGCTTCCTTGCGGATCGTTGACATCCTTGAACTGCGGGCCAGGCATCCGGTACAGCGTCCAGCCTTCATAGCACTGAGCACCGGTCGCCGCGTTCTCACCTTTGAGCGGTTCTTTGCACTTGGTGCGGTCGAAGCTTGCGATCTGACCGCTGGAGAGCACGGTCCAGGCTACGCCCTTCGAATCGATGTCGACGCCACGCGAACCGTACGTTCCCGGAGGTGACTGGAAGATTTCCGAGACGGCCGTGTGAGTCGGATCGCTGCCCGGAATCATCCGGATCAGATAGGCTGGCTGGTTGATGCGCGAGAAACCCGGGCCCATCGTTTGGCCCCAGATCACGTCGCCCTTGACGCTCGGCATGACGCCGTAGAAGGCGGCTTTGACCGCCTTGTCCTTGCCGGGTTCGATCGGCTTGTCGGCGGCGACGAAAGGCTCGCGCTTGCCGGTGCCCGAGACGTTAGCCACGATCGGGGTCCAGCCTTGCGACTTCATCGCATCGCCGGTTTCCTCGAACTTCTTGACATCGAGCCAGCCGACTACGCCGCTATACGGTTGTCCCTGGCTGAACCAGAGCTTGCTGTCGCTAGGCGAGAACAGAAGGTGGTGCGTGCCGAAACACGTATCGATCATCGTCCACTTTTCGGTCTTCGGATCGTAGAACGAAGTCTGACGGGGCGACTCGTTGAGCGGCGCGACCTGCGCCGAGGGCAGGTCGGAGCCTGCCTTGCAGCTCGCCGGGTTTGGCGCCTTGCGGATTCGCGCCGTGAGCCAGAGCCGGCCCTTCTCGTCCATCATCGGGTTGTGGATCGAGGTGTGGCCGTCCCAGATCGCCTCATCGCCCCAGAACACCGACGGTCCCATCGGGTCGTCCTCGGCACTCGGTGTATCCGGATCCCGGAACGGTTCCTTGATGGTCGACGCAGTGTGCTTGATCGGATCGAGCACCGGCACATCGTCGGAGCTCTCCTCTGGCGAGCCATAGATCTTTCCGTAGGCATTCACCGTTGGATTGCGTTTGTCGGTCGAAACCTCGTCGTGGAGATATTCTCCCTTTTTGCCCCAAGCCCACGACGTGATGACGATGTTGCGCTCGACACCGGTCGGACGCTCGGGCTTTTCGGTGGGAAGTTCGCCCGCCGCGATGCGGTCGGTCCAGTCGGCGAACATCTTGTAGGCGCGCGGCGGCCCCATACGGCTGAGCGTCAGCGCCATGTTGTTCATGGCCTGGCCGGACTGTACGCGGCGCTCCCACATGTCTTCCGAGTTCTTGAACTGGCCGAGTTCTTTGACATGGGGCGAGCGGATATTCTGGCTTCCGAGTGCGTGGCAGGACTGGCAGGAGTTCTTGACGCTGTCGATCCAGACCGCTTGCGAGGTCATGCCAGGTCCGACGCCATTCGGATTCTTGTCCGAACCCGGAAACTCGCTAGCCGGCGGAATCTTGAGCATCGCGTACCAGTACATGCCCGGATAATATTCGGCGGCGGCGGCCGCGGTCGGCGCCACCTTGGCCTTCAGATCGATATTCTTGCCGGGCTTTGCATCCTGCTTGTCGGAATCGACAAGACCGTAGCCGCGCACCCAGATCTTGTAATTGGCGGACGGAAGCTGTGGGATGAGGTATTGGCCGCTGTCGTTGGTGACGACGATCTTGGCGTACTTGGTCGGAAGGTCGGTGGTCTCGGCGATCACCCAGACGCCGGCTTCCGGACCATTCGGGCCGGTCACCTGGCCGCCGATCGCGTCGGCTTTGACCGGCACGGCCTTCTTTTGCTGTGCACTGGCTGGACCGCACCATGCCGTCACGAGTGCGGCGGTCGCGACCGCGGCGAGACAGGCACTAGAATGGCGACGAAAAGTCATTATTCGCTCCCGGTTAATGCTGAACTTCGACGTTTCAGCTTTTCGACAATGTGAAATTTTGCTTTGTATTTATAATAGCATCGGCTGAATGCAGATGACTGTCAACGTGGTCCGTTGTGCTTGTGTGCTCACATCTTGGTTGAAGTCGCGATCGCTTGCACGGCTCGCCATGTGGAGTTTCGGATTTGACATTCGCTACCGGACTGGCCACGAACTCGCAACGCGAATGTCAAATCCGGTCTCGTTAATCATGGATTGGTAAATGGGAAATCGCCGCTTCTTTGATTGTCCATCGGGATTGACGATCGCCGACATCGTTGCGCTGACGGGCGCCGAAGTCAGCGACACCGCGTCGATGTCGCAAGTGATTGACGGCGTGGCGCCCGTCGATCTCGCTGGCCCCTCCGATCTCGCCTTTATCGACGCCAACAAGTTTGTCGATCCCCTGACCAGGACCCGCGCCGGCGCCTGTTTGATGCCGAAGCGCTTTGTCGATCGCGCGCCGAAGGGGCTCACCGTCCTGCAAACGGAGCAGCCTTATCGCGCTTTCGTCGCGGTGCACCGCAAACTCTTTCCGCAATCGCTGCAACCAACTTCGTTGTTCGAGACCGACGGCATTTTCGAAGGCGCGACCGTCCATCCCACGGCCCGGCTTGAAAGCGACGTCACGGTCGACCCCGGTGCCGTCATCGGACCGCGCGCCGAAATCGGTGCCGGGAGCATCATCGCCGCCAACGCCGTCATCGGTCCCGACGTCACGATTGGCCGCGACTGCCGGATCGGTGCGGGTTGTTCGATCACCCATACGCTGATCGGCGACCGTGTGATCATTCATCCCGGTTGCCGCATCGGTCAGGACGGCTTCGGCTACACCGAAGATGCCGCCCAGCAGAAGATCCCGCAGACCGGCCGCGTCATCATCCAGAACGACGTCGAGATCGGCGCCGGCACGACGATCGACCGCGGCGGCATCCGGGACACCGTGATCGGCGAGGCAAGCAAGATCGATAATCTCTGCCAGGTCGGACACAACTGCCAGATCGGCAGGCATTGCGTGGTGGTTGCGCTGTCGGGATTGAGCGGCAGCGTGACGCTGGAAGACTATGCGTTGCTCGGCGGGGCGGTGGGCCTCGCGCCACACCTCACGGTCGGAAAGGCCGCACGCGTGGCCGCGCGTTCCGGCGTCATCAGTGACATTCCCGCCGGTGAGACATGGGGCGGTTACCCGGCTCGTCCGCGGCTGCAATGGATGCGCAAGGAGGCGGCGCTGGCCCGTCTCGCCGGTTCAGGCGACAAGGGCAAGCGGGCGAAGCGCGTCGACAAAACTTGATGCATTATCCTTAAGTCTTAGCGCGGCACTTCGACGGCCCCGCAATTATAGCGGTGCGCCAGCGCGCAATCTTCTTCCTGCGAAATATCGAGGAGCTTGCTGAGCAGGAGGTAGCCGAGCACGAGCGCAATCGCGAGGCCGGCGAAGACGATCGCAAGCCCGCGGGTCGAGAGGTACTGGCTGGCCTCGGCGCCCGGCTTTCCGGGCTCGCGCGGTGAGGCCGGCTGGCCTTCCTGTTTCATCATATTTCAAGCCTTGGTGTCTCGCTGGCGCGCCACGTGATGCCAACGTCAAGGGGACCGGATTCACATCTGCATCCATCCCGCTACAATGGCAAGTGGAGTGGATTTGACATTCGCTACCCACCTGGCCCCCAATTCGAAAAGCGAATGCCAAATCCGAGACCCCACTTGAATCGATATTTGATAGTGGTCCCAAGATTTTAACATTCGCAAAAGTGGTCGCCGCAACGGGATGCGAATGTTAGAATCGGACCACTATTATGATTCTCCGGCGCTCCCGTTTCGTGCATCTCTTGCCGGTCGGCCCCGACCGGACGCTGCTCGTGCACGCGATCAGCCATATGCGCCTTCCCGTCGATCGCGAAATCGCAGCGCTGCTGGAATATTTTTCGGAAGGCCGGCGCGTTCCGGAGGATTGCGACGCGCTGGCGGCGCTGCTTGCAAAACCAACCGATCAGCCGGCCGCATTGCGTGAGGCGATCGAACGCACCGTCATCGAGTTGAAGTCGCGCCAGATCCTCACCGAAATGACGCCGGAGGAAGAACTCGCTGCGATCGGCGCCGGGCTTTCCGCAGACCACGGGCGGGACCCTGCGGAAATGCTGGAGAGTTACCGGCGCCAATCGAAGGAAGGCGGCGCGGCCTATTGGGCGGTCGGCGCATCCTATGGCATGGAAGATTTCAGCGGCGAACGACAACGCGTCGATGCGTTGCTGTTCGGCGATTGCGATATCCAGATCGAGGCCGATTTCCTGCGCCGGGAAGCCGGACGTCGCGGCATCGACCTGCATGTCGCGGCGACGTTTCCGGACGATGTCGGGTTTGCGGCCGAGCACAAACACGACGTGATCTTTGTCGGCGCCTTGCGGGCAAGACACCTGATCGTGGAAGACCTGGATAACGGATTAAATCCGCACGCGGCCTATATTGCGCATGCCACCGAACTCCTGGCCAAGCTTCGCGAGACAAGCGCGGCGCCGATCCTGATCGACAATCTGCCTGAACCTACTGTTCAACCCCTCGGACTGGCGGAGCGCGGCGTGAAGGGACATCGCACGCGCTTCCGCCTGACCAACGTGGCGCTGGCCGAACTCGCAATCGCCTTTCCCGACGTCCACGTCGTCGATATCGCAGCCGCACTTGGCGCGGTCGGGTCTGAACGGCTGCTCGACGATGGCCAGGTCGGCTTCACCCATTTCGGTTCGCCCGGCTGGATGCTGCAACGGCCGGAAAGCGAAAAGGCCGCCGTTCACGGCATTTTCCCCGATACGGCGCCGCTGGCGCATGCGCTCGGCGGCGATCCTTACGGCCGCGAGGCGGCGATTGCGGAAAAGCATATCGATGCGCTCGTCACCGTGACGGGGATCGGCCGCAAGAAGTGCGTGATCCTCGATCTCGACGGTACGTTATGGCCGGGCGTGTTGGCGGAGACCGGAAGCCCGTTTGCCTGGACGCCTGAGATATCTGGCCCATTTTCCTTCGTCGGACTTTACTTCGGTCTGCACGAAGCGCTGAAATCGCTTAGGAAGCGCGGCATTGTGCTGGCTTGCGTCAGCAAGAACGACGAAGCCACCGTTCGCGAGCTCTGGAAGTATCCGGACCATTACCCCAAACACCGCCTGTTGACGCCGGACGACTTCGTCACCTGGCGCGTCAACTGGGACGACAAGGTCGGCAACATCCGCTCGATCGCGGAAGAACTCGGCTTCGCGCTCGAGACCTTCTTGTTCATCGATGACAATCCGGTCGAGCGCGATCGCGTCCGCCAGCGTCTGGCCGAGGTCGAGGTCTGGGGCGAGGACCCGTTCAGCCTGCGCCGGCGACTGCTGAATGATCCGCGGTTGCAGATTCCGGTTGTCACGGCGGAAGCCGCCTCCCGCAGCGAACTGGTCAAGGCGCAGATCGCGCGCCAGCAGTTGCGAAGCGAGACGATGGGGGAGGCAGAATATATCGAAGGGTTGCAGATCAAATGCGTGATCGAGCGGCTACCCGCATCGTCACCGAAACTGCAACGCGTCGAAGAGCTGTTTCAGCGCACCACCCAGTTCAACACGACGGGGCGAAAATTTTCTGCGAGCGAACTCGCGGATGCGGCGGCAGATCCCGGCGCATGGCTGTTTGCGGTCGAGGTGTCGGATCGCCTTGGCGATTACGGCCTGGTCGGTGCGGCCGTCATTGTCGAAGCGGAGATCGCAGGTTTCGCGATCAGCTGCCGGGCGCTCGGCATGGGTATCGAGCACCGCTTTCTGCGGCATATCCTGGACGCGGTGAGGGACGGCCCTCAATCCTTGTCGGCGCGGATCATTCCAACACCGCGTAATATCCCGGCGCGCAACATCTACCGGGACAACGGCTTTGTAGAAGCCGGGCCCGGCCTTTGGCGATTCGAAAAGCAGATCGCCGTCGGAGACGGACATGCATCGGAAGCTGCGGAATAAACATTTTTGTTTCGGAGTGTTTTCGAAGTCGCGTCCGCAATACGAAGCAACATGCTGATAGCGGGACGGAAGATTTAATTAAGACGGCTCAATTATCGCGAGAAACGGATCGACTTCTAAGCGGACACGAGGCATGAGCCACACGAAAGCAGCGAGCCACACCATCATTCTTGGCGATCCCGTCCCATGGTTCAGCCTGCCGGTGGTGAGCGGCGGATCGTTTGACCTGCAAGCCAGCGCCGGCCGCTGGGTGGTCCTGAGCTTTGTCGGCTCGCTGGCGGACCCGCGTGCGATCGCGGAGGTCGGAGAACTTATCCATCTGAGTGCGTCGTCCAGTGACGATCATCTCGTCATCGGATGCGTATTCACCGGGCAACCGAGCCAAACCGATCATTTGGCCGCGATCTCCACGAGCGCGTTGTCGTTCCTCGCCGATCCTGACGGCGCCGTCAGCCGGGCGTTCGGCGCAGGCGATATGCCGCGCACCGTCATCCTCGATCCGATGCTGCGGGCGATTGCCGATATCGCCTGGGACCATCCGCAAGGGCACGCGAACATGGTTCGCACTGTCCTGCAAGGGTTGCCGGCGGTCGACGATTCCGCGGGTGTGCCGATGTTCGCGCCGGCATTGATGGTGCCTCGTGTTTTCAGCTTCGGCATCTGCGATTTCCTGACCCAGTTCTACGAGACGCAAGGCGCGGTCGACTCCGGGTTTCAGTTCGACGTCGACGGCAAGACCGTCACGCTGTCCGACTGGCGGCTCAAGCGGCGCAGCGATGTCGCGGTCGGCGTTGACGAAGTGCGCGACCTCATCCGCGATCACGTCGTGCGGCGGCTGATCGGCCCGATCGAGCGATATTTTCAATTCAAGGCGACACGCATGGATCGCTATGTCGTTGCCTGTTACGACAGCGCCGTCGGCGCCCACTTCCATCGCCATCGCGACAACATCAATGCCGGCGCCCAGCATCGGCGCTTCGCGCTCTCGATCAATCTCAACAACGATTTCGAAGGCGGCGACCTCGTCTTTCCGGAATTCGGCCGCAAGGCCTACCGGCCGTCGGAAGGTGGCGCGCTGGTGTTTTCGTGCGGCGCGCTGCACCAGGTGACGCCGGTGACCAAAGGCAAGCGCTACGCGTTTCTCGCCTTCCTTTACGGCGAGGAAGACGTCGCCAAACGGGAAGCCAATAACGAGCGGCTTCACGCCGGCGAGCTGCAATATACCAGCGGCCGCGACCGCCTGTTCCCGGAGGAGACGCGGCCCGAGGACATCCCTTCGGTCGCCTGAACTTCACACATTAAAAGCATCGGAAAACGGATCGCCCTGCTGCGATCCGTTTTTTGTGCCGGCGTTTTCCTGAGTTCAAAACAGTTGCGGCCTCCGTCAGGGGAGCTGACGGAGGCCGCATTGAACATCTCACCGCGCCTAGGTTCGCGGTGCGATGTGGGAGCTCGTTTAGAACGGCAACAGCACGTCCATGACCTGGCTGCCGTAGCGCGGTTGCTGGAGGTCGCTGATCTCGCCGTGACCGCCATAGGCGATGCGGGCTTGCGCGATCTTCGAGGAGTCGATGGTGTTGTCGCTCTGGATGTCTTCAGGCCGCACAATGCCGGCAACGATCAGCTCGCGCTTTTCGTAATTGACGCGGATTTCCTGCCTGCCTTCGACCACGAGGTTGCCGTTCGGCAGCACCTGCGTGACGATCGCAGCGACGTTGGTCTGCAAGGTCTCCTGGCGGATGATCGAACCCTTGCCGTCGGTCTGAGAATTGGAGTCTGCCTGAAACATGCGTCCGGTCAGGGCTTTTTGAGCGTTTTGCCCGAGAAGGGCCGAGCCGAGGAACGCCGTGATGCCAGAATCTTCGGTCGCGGTGCGCTGACGCTGGGTCTCGTTGGCGAAGTTCGCCTGGTCGGTGATGTTGACGGTAACGGTCAGGAGGTCGCCGATCTGGTGGGCGCGCTGATCCTTGAAGAAGGAGCGCGAGCCGTTTCGCCACAGCGAATTGGGATTGTAGGACACCACCTCCGGCTTCGGCATCGGCATCTGCACCGGCTTGTAGCCGGGTTGCGTCGTCGGGTTCTCGATGGCTGAAAGTCTCGGTTGTTCGCCGATCTGCGAGAGCCGGTCGATGCCAGAGCAGCCGCCCGTGATGCTGACGACGGTCAGCATGGTTCCGGCGAGTGCGATACGGCTGAACTTGGAAATCAACATCTACATTACTCTGCTTTTGGAGACGTCTGTGCGTTGTTGCGGCTGGCGAGCGAAACCGGGGCTTCCGTATCGGCGGCGCCGATCGAGGAAGTGACATCGGGAGCGAGAAGGCGAGGGGTGGCGATGGCAATTGCGACCTGTGCTTTGCCGACGACGACGCCGGAGATGGTGCGCTTGGATTGCAGGTTGAGCACGGTGACGGTGTCGCCTTCGGTGCCGCTATCGACGGCCTTGCCGCGCGCGGTGATGTAAATCCCGGACGCCTCGTAGATCAGTGTGACGTTGTCGTCGCGCTGCACCAGATCCGGCTTGCCGAGATCGGCGGACCTCAACGGTTGCCCGGCGCGCAAACCTCGGTGCATCTGCATGCCGACGGCGCGGCTGCGAGGCGCGGCATCGTTGCCTACTTCGGCCTTGGGGCGGCGTTCGGTGACGACGTCGGATGCCTTCAGCAGATCGCCGCGCTCGACGTTGCGGGTCAGAACCGCCGCCTCCAGCATCTCGACGGCAATGCCGGTGAAGCGCAGCTTGGTGCGGAAATTGCTGGTGTCGCTGGCGATCTCGAAGGAGACGTCGAAACGTCCGCTGCGCGGCTCGTAGCGAACGGCAACTGGCTGCAACGCGCCGTTGTTCGAGGCGTCCAGCCGGAGGTCCTGCACGTCGCGGTCGAAGGTCAAAGCGAGATTGGCGGCGTCGCCAAGGCCGCTGCGATGCTCGAGGGCACGCGCGACGTGGGATTCGATTTCCTTGCCATCCACAGTGCGCGCCAGCCGCGTGACGGAGACCGACTTGATGCCCTTGGTATCGACGCCGATCACCTGATGCGCCTGAAGGACGTTGATGACCTGCGCGGTCGGCAGCGATCCCGTGGTGCCGAGGTCGGGCGAGCGGTAGATGGCGATCTGCGCCGCCGATCCGGCGTTCTCGACCATGTCGCCGATCCGCACGATGTCGTTTTCCACCGTGACCTGCGCGCGCAGCACCGGCGCCGCGATGGCATCGTCGTTTTCCTGCGCAGCCGCAGCCGAGGACGCCGCGATGAGCAGGGCGGTCACGAGCATCAAGCGGACGATCATCACTTACTCCCTTAACGGAACAGCGCAGTAGTCGACTGCATCATCTGGTCGGCGGCGCTGATCACCTTGCCGTTCATTTCGTAGGCGCGTTGCGCCGCGATCAGGTCCGACATTTCTGACACCACGTCGACGTTGGCCTGTTCGAGGCTGCCCTGGTTAACGGTGCCGACGCCTTCAAGGGTCGCGATGCCGTCCTGCGGCGCTCCCGAAGACGGCGTGTCGACGAAGTTGTTGTTGCCGACCGGCATGAGGCCGGCCTTGTTGACGAAACGCGTGAGCGTTAGCTGGCCGATGATCTGCGAAGTCGTAGACGACGCTCCTTGCGGCAGCACCGAAACCTGGCCTTGGGCATTGACAGTGAGCCCTGTTGCATTTTGCGGGATCGTGATCGTCGGCTGCACCGGGTTGCCCTGCGCGTTGACGATGCGGCCGGTATTGTCCATCTGGAACGTGCCGTCGCGGGTGTACTGAAAGGTGCCATCCGGCATCAGGATCTTGAAGAAGCCTTCGCCGGTGATCGCGAGGTCGAGATCGTTGCCGGTCTGCGACAGCGTGCCCTGCGTCATCGAGCGCGGCGTGCCGACCACCTTGACGCCGCCGCCGATGTCGATGCCGACGGGCAGGATCGTGCCCTGGCTAGAGGCTTGCGCGCCGACGCGGGCAACGTGCTGATAGAGCAGGTCCTGAAACGACGCGGTCTGCTTTTTGAAGCCGGTGGTGCGCAGGTTGGCGATGTTGTTGGAGATGACCTGAACGCTAAGTTCCTGGGCCGCCATCCCGGTCGCAGCAGTGTGAAGGGCTTGCATGGATCGTCTCCTGGGTGACCGTTAGGCCGGTACGTCGGCGAGTGCCTGGATGGCGGATTTCTGCAACTCGCTCTGCTGTTGCATCAGGTTTGCGATCGAGGTGTAAGCGCGCGACACCTCCATCATGCGGCTCATCTCGACGACCGAGTTGACATTCGACTTTTCGACGAAGCCTTGGCGCACCGTGGACTTGGTGTCGGCTTGCGCCGCACCGCCGTCGCCGGCGGAATAAAGGTTGAAGCCTTCCTTCAGCATCTTCTGCGCGTCGGTGAAGTTGACGAGGCGAAGCGTGCCCCGGATCGAATCGGTGCGGCCGCTGCCTTCGATCACCGTGACGGTGCCGTCAGGGGAGATGTTGACGTCGTGGTCGGTCTGCTGGAAGACGATCGGACCGCTGTTTCCCAGCACCGGATTGCCGGCAACCGTCACGAGCTGGCCCTGGGAATTGATGTGCAGGCCGCCGTCGCGGGTATAGCGCTCGCCGCCCGCCGTCTGGACGGCCAGGAAGGCGGAGCCGTCGATCGCGACGTCGAGCGGGTTGCCGGTTTTGTCCACCGAGCCCTGGCTCATGTTGCGATAAGTGCCGCGGTCCTGCACGAAGCTGACGCGGCGATCGCTGCCGACGAAGTTGTCTTCGTGGGCAGGCGTGTTGAGATATTCCTCGAACAGGCTGTTGTCGGACTTGAAGCCCGCCGTGTTCACGTTCGCTATATTGTTGGCAATGACATCGAGCTGACGCTCGAGTGCGGTTTGCCGCGACAGTCCGATGAGAAGTGCATTCTCCATCGCTCTAGTTCTCCCCTCAAACGATCCGCAAGCTCGCCCTCCCAGGCCGCCTGCCGATCTTCAAACCTTCGGGCTCTCCCAAGCCTCCGGTTCGGGATAGTTAGAGCGAAAGCCGTGCCAACCTCGAAATATCAGCTATTTCAAACGGTTGAGAAATTGAGAGGGGTGTTTTGGGGGCGGCAATAAGGTCTTGTTGACCATGTTTGCCCGGCAACTTTTTCCCAGTTGGGGCGCAAAAGAAAGCTTCCGTTAACCATTGTTACCTTAGCGTTCAAAAAGAGCGCAGGACGTGCCGCGTTGTATCGCGTCAAAGGTTCGCCTGTCGGCATCGAATCCATTTTTTTCAGGTCGGAGCGGGGCGGGCGATGGCGGACGACGAGAAAGAAGGCGCAGCGGCGGATGCCGCGGTGCCTGCGCCCAAAGGCAAACTCAAGCTGATCATCGCCGTCGTCGCCGTGCTCGCCATCGCGGGTGGTGGCGCGACCTGGTTCTTCTTCCTGCGAGGTCATGGCGAGGAAGGACACGGGCAAGCGCACGCGGAAGCGCCGCCGCCGAAGCCGCCGACCTACGTCGAAGTGCCGGACATGCTGGTGAACCTGATCGGGCTGCCCGGGGAGCGGGTGCAGTACCTCAAGGCCAAGATCGTGCTCGAGGTCAAGGAAGAGAAGCAGGCCGAGGCGATCAAGCCGTCGCTGCCGCGGGTGACCGACATTTTCCAGACCTATATGCGCGAATTGCGTGCCTCCGACCTCAACGGTTCGGCGGGCCTGTTTCGGCTGAAGGAAGATCTGACGCGGCGTGTCAACGCGGCTGTCGCGCCGAACCAGGTCAGCGCGGTGCTGTTCAAGGAAGTCGTCGTTCAGTGACGATGTGGATCTGAAAAAATGGCGGGCAACGATCCAGTCGACCAGGATGCGATAGCGGCGCAATGGGAAGCGTCGCTTGACTCAGCGGATCCGGCCAAAGACGCCGCCGAAGCGGAATCCAACGAACTTTCCGAAACCATGGCCCTGCAATGGGCGGCCATGGTCGAAGACGGCAGCCGCGACCTCGGCGGCGGCAAGAACGGCGGCGAGCGGGTTCTGTCGCAGGAGGAAATCGACAACCTGCTCGGCTTCAATGTCGGGGAGGTCAATCTCGACGACAATTCCGGCATCCGCGCCATCATCAATTCGGCGATGGTCTCCTACGAGCGTCTGCCGATGCTGGAAATCGTCTTCGACCGCCTGGTGCGGCTGATGACGACGTCGCTGCGCAACTTCACCTCCGACAACGTCGAAGTCTCGCTCGATCGCATCACGTCCGTGCGCTTCGGCGACTACATGAATTCGATTCCCTTGCCGGCCGTGCTCTGCGTGTTCAAGGCGGAGGAGTGGGAAAATTTCGGGCTTGCCACCGTCGATTCCAGCCTGATCTATTCGATGATCGACGTCCTGCTCGGCGGCCGCCGCGGACAGACCTCGCTGCGGATCGAAGGCCGCCCCTACACCACGATCGAGACCAATCTGGTGAAGCGGCTGGTTGAGGTGGTGATGGCGGATGCCGAACAGGCCTTCCGGCCGTTGTCGCCGGTGAAGTTCACCATCGACCGCCTCGAGACCAATCCACGCTTTGCCGCCATCAGCCGCCCGGCCAATGCCGCAATCCTGGTGCGGCTGCATATCGACATGGAGGATCGCGGCGGCAACGTCGAACTGCTGCTGCCCTATGCGACCATCGAGCCGATCCGCCCGGTGCTGATGCAGATGTTCATGGGCGAAAAATTCGGCCGCGACCCGATTTGGGAAGGCCATTTCGCCACCGAGGTCGCCCAGGCGCAGATTTCCGTCGACGCCGTGCTCTATGAGGCTGAGATCCCACTTAAGCAGCTCATGAAGCTGAAAGTTGGCGACACCTTGCCGCTGGAGATGCGCGCTGACGCGCTCGTGGCCGTGCGGTGCGGCAACGTGACCCTTACTGAAGGGCGGATGGGCAGGGTCGGCGAGCGCGTCGCCATACGGGTCGCCAGACACCTGCACAAGCCGAACACCACACTCGCAATGTTTGAGAAGGCCGACGAGCAAACCAAGATGATGGAGGCCCCATGAGTCATTCCCTTGGCGTAGCAATCGAGTGCCTTGTCGCGATTTTGCTCATGGTCACGATCGGTTACTGCATGTTGTTGAACAAGCGGCTGAAGCGGCTGAAGGCCGACGAGCATTCGCTCAAGGCGACCATCGCCGAGCTTATCACCGCGACCGAAATCGCCGAGCGCGCGATCGGCGGCCTCAAGCATACCGTGCGCGACGTCAACGAGAAATCTTGGTTCTCGATTGACGGCCGCAACCGAAATGTCGTCGCAGTTGAAGAAGCAGCTCGCCGAATGCGACGGCGTGGTCCGCCGGCTGTCGAAGATCACCATCGCGGCGCGTCCCGCCTCGGCCGCGATGGCGCCGGAACCGGCGCCCGAACCGGCTCCTGCGCCAGCAGCAGCGCCGGCTCCGATCTCGAGCGCCAGAGCGGTTGCGGCAGCCGCTCAAGCATTCTCCGAACGTAGAAGGTCCAACGGACTGGCTGCATGAAACCGTTTCGTAACATTCGCGTCCTTCCCGTTGTTCTGGTTGCAGTCTTTGGCCTCGCGGTGTTGAAGGTCGCAGGCCTCGTGCTCGATGGCGGATACGTGTTCGATTACCGGCCAGGCTCAAGCAAGCCGTCCTGGGCGCAGGAGACGTTCAACTTCCCCGGCCGTCGTTACGTCGATACGTCCGACGTCACCGGCTCGGTCGAGAAGGAAAAAGAGAAACCCAAAGAGGAAGCCAAGCCTGAGGTGGCAAAGGCCGAGACCACCATGCAGCCCGAACAGGGCCCGGCGGTGTCGGCTTCGGAACGCGCGATCCTCGAGCGGTTGCAGGCGCGGCGTCAGGAACTCGAGGCGAGGGCGCGCGAGATCGATATTCGCGAAAGCCTGCTGAAGGCCGCCGAAAAGCGCGCCGAGAGCCGGGTGGAGGAATTGAAGGCGATCGAATCCCGCATCACCGGCGCCACCCAGCAGAAGGCCGAGGACGAAGCCGCGCGCTTCAAGGGGATCATCACGATGTATGAAGGCATGAAGCCCAAGGACGCCGCCAAGGTGTTCGACCGGCTCGAAATGCCGGTGCTGTTCGAAATCGCCTCGCACATTGCCCCGCGCAAGATGTCCGACATTCTCGGCGTGATGTCGCCCGAAGTCGCCGAACGGCTCACAGTCGAGATGGCGCGCCACGCAGGTACCGACAAGTCGGGCTCCGATGCCGACTTGCCGAAGATCGAAGGCAAGATGCTCCAGCCGCAAAAGTCCAATTAACAGGGATATTTAACAAGTCCTTAAACGGCCAATACTAGATTCAAGCGCCTTCCGCGGGCGCCTTGGCGACCGGATGAACTGAAAGACGTAACCGCAAATGGCGCGAATGGCTGCCGCTGGATTTTGGTCGCGACTGCGCGCCTTGGCGCAAGCCATTCCGCTTGGCCGCGTGCCGTCCTCGCGTGCCGCAGTGCCGCTTTTCCATTTGAAATTCCCGGACGGAATTTCCCGCTTGCGGTGCAGGAACTTCATATGGGCGGCACTGACGCATATCGCTTTTTCGTCCCCGGCGTTGGCAGCGGATCCGGTGAGGGCGGAAGCGACGGCTTCGTCGGGCGGCGGCTATGCGCGGCTGGTTGTCAAATTCGCTGAAGACGTCAACTCGGAAGTGCTGACGGCCGGTTCGATCATCGTGATCCGGTTCGAGCGTCCGGTCGATGTTTCCGCCGACCGATTGGCCGAGTCGGTTCCGGACTATATCGGGTCGGCGCGGCGCGATCCGGATGGCTCGGCGGTGCGCCTGTCGTTGTCGCGCAGGGTGACGGTCAACACGATGACTGCCGGCGAGCGGCTGTTTATCGACCTGCTGCCGGAAACCTGGAAAGGTCCACCCCCGGCTCTGCCCAATGAGGTGGTTCGCGAACTCTCCGAGCGTGCCCGCGCGGCCGAGCGCGAACTGCGCCAGCAGCGCGCGCTGTCGGAAGCGAAGAAACGCGCGCCGGTGCGGGTGCGAGCTTCGGTGCAGCCGACCTTCGTGCGTTTTGTTTTCGAAATGCCCGACGGTGTCGGCGTCTCCTCGGTGCTGAACGAGCAGAAACTCAAATTGGTTTTTACCAAGGCGCTGACGTTCGATCTCGCAGACGCCAAGGTCTCGCTGCCGCCCAATGTTGCCGGGATCACCCAGAAGATCGAAGGCGACACGGCGGTGGTGGAACTCGTTATGATGGGCGACGTCGACGTCCACTCGTTCCGAGAAGACAAGAATTACGTCATCGACGTGGCCTTTCAGCAGCCCGACAAGGACAAGGCGCAGGTCTTGCCGCAGGTTTCGGATGCGGCGCACGCGCCGGCGCGCGCATCCGAAAAACCTGTGCCACCCGTGGCGATGGCTCCTGCATCGGAGACGCCGGTGCAGCCGACGACACCGGTACCGTCAGCGCCTGTGACGAAGATGTCCGCGGTGGCCGAAACGCCGCCGGCATCTGAAAAGCCGGTCGCGATGGAAAAGCCGGCAACCGCGCCGCCACAGCCTCCAGCGCCGCTGATCTCCGCGCCCGCGGCTCAAACGTCCGCGCCAGCGATTCAAATGGCCGCGCCGGCAACTCAGACATCCGCGCCGGCGGTTCAAACAGCCGCGCCGGCGGTCCAGGAAGCCGCCGCCGAGTCTGCGCCGAAGATGGCGGCTGCGCCGGAAGCTGCAATGCCGGCGCACAAGCCCGACGAAGTGCCGGCGGCGAGTGACGCTTCCGTCAATAATCAGGTCACACCGCCCGTGATGGCCGCGCCCGCCGAGGCGAAGCCGGAAGCCAGTCGCCGCGACGTCAGCGCCGTCCGTGACAGTACGGGGCTGCATCTGACGTTCTCCTTGCCGCCGGGAACGCCGGCGGCGTTGTTCCGGCGTGCCGACACGCTGTGGCTGATGCTCGATTCGAAAAAGCCGATCGACGTCGAACCGATCCGCGGGCAGGGCGGCGCGGCCGTGGCCGACATCAGCGTCGTGCCACAGGAGCGAGGCCAGGCGGTGCGCTTGCGTCTCAACCGTCCGCAATTGCCTTCGCTCTCGGGTGAGGATCTCGCCACCGGCACCAACTGGACCGTTACCTTCGCCGACACCGTACAGACGCCCTCGCAGGCGCTCTCGGCGATCAGAAACATCGCCGATCCAGCGCTCGCCAATGTCACGGTGCCGATGCAGGGCGCCGGCATGCTTCACCGCTTCGTCGATCCGGACGCCGGCGACACGCTGTTGGTCGTGACGGCGAAGCCTCCGGCGCGCGGTTTCATCAAGCGGCAGGATTTCGTCGAGTTGTCGCTGTTGGAATCAATTCACGGCGTTGCGATTCGTCCGAACTCGGATGACATGACGGCCGAAGTCGGGCCTGACAAGGTCGTGTTGGGCAAACCCGGAGGCCTGACGCTATCACCTGCCCAGAGCGGGGCCGAGCGCGCGCCGACCGCGGTGCGGCCGATTTTCGACCTCGGCGAATGGCACAAGAACCAGGATGGAAACTTCAACGCGCGCGCGGACGCGCTGATCGAGGCCGCAGGTAGCGCCGCCACCGGCACGCTCGAACAACGCACGTCGGGGCAGGTCGATCTTGCCCGCTTTTATATGGCGCGGGGGATGTATCCGGAGGCTGTCGGCGTGCTCAATCTGGCGCTGGCCGATGCCAAGCCGGGTATCGAAGATCCGGCGGCCCTCGTCGTTCGCGCGGTCGCCAGCATCTTGATGGGCCGTCCGGAGCGCGGGCTGAAGGATCTTGCCAGCCCGGTGATCGGGAGCAATTTCGATTCGCAGCTCTGGAAGGCAATGGCGAGCGCACGTCAGGGCAAGTGGGCGGACGCGCGCGAAAAATTCAAGGCATCCGAATTCGCGGTGACCTCGCTGCCGATCGACTTGCAGCGGATCGTGATTGCCGAAGCGATGCATGCCTCGATCGAGGTCAAGGACTACCCGGGCGCGGCCAAGCGCGCGAGCGAGCTGGATGTGATCGGCACCCTTCCGGAACAGACGGCGGCGGCGGCAGTGCTGCGCGGCCGGCTTGCCGAAGGCCTCGGCCACGAGAAGGATGCGCTCGACGAATACAAGCGCGCCGCTCTCTCGCCGAACCGCCCGGTGGCGGCGGAAGCCAAGCTTCTGCAAATCGCCTTGCTGCAGAAGCGCAACGAAATCAGCCAGGACGACGCGCTGCGCGAGCTTGAGACTTTATCCGTCACCTGGCGCGGCGACGCGCTCGAGGTGCATACGCTCGAAATGATGGCAAAGATCTATGCCGATACCGGCCGGTTTTCGGAATCTTTCGGCGCCGTGCGGGTCGCCAATCTGCTGGCGCCCAATCTGGAAGTTGCCCGCCAGGGCCAGGACGCCGCGGCGGCGCTGTTTTCACAGCTCTTTCTCGGTCCGAAGGGCGACGACTTGCCGGCGATCGACGCGCTCGGGATGTTCTATGAGTACCGCGACCTGACACCGATCGGCCGGCGCGGCGACGAGATGATCCGCCGTCTCGCGGATCGGCTGGTGGCGGTCGATCTGCTCGACCAGGCTGCCGAGCTGCTGCAATACCAGGTCGACAAGCGGCTCGAAGGCGCGGCGCGTGCGCAGGTCGCAGCCCGTCTGGCGATGGTCTATCTCACCGCCCGCAAGCCGGAGCGCGCGATCATCGCGCTTCGCTCGACCCGGATTGCCGATCTCTCCGGCGAATTGCGACAGCAGCGCCTGTTGCTCGAGGCGCGCGGGCAAAGCGACGTCGGACGTCATGACCTTGCGCTCGACATCATTTCCAATATCAACGGTCGCGAAGCCATCCGGCTGCGTTCCGATATCTACTGGGCGTCGCGCAAATGGCGCGAGTCGGCCGAGCAGATCGAGCTTTACTACGCCGATCGCTGGCGCGACTTCAAACCGCTGACGGCGGCCGAGAAGAGCGACGTCATTCGCGCGGTGGTCGGATATGCGCTTGCCGAGGATACGATCGGGCTTACGCGCTTTCGCGAAAAATACCTGCCGCTGATGAGCGGCGAGGTGGATCGCACCGCCTTCGAGATCGCGAGCAAGCCGGTCGGCTCGAGCAGCGCCGACTTTGCCGCGATCGCCAAGATGGCGGCGAGCGTCGACACGCTCGATGGATTCCTGCGGGAGATGAAGACGCGCTATCCCGACGCGACCGCACGCGCGAACATGCCGCCGGGAATGGCGAAAGCCGATCCGATGCCGACGGGGTCGCTGCCCGCCATCGTCGGAACCAGGCAGGCGCGGGCCTCCAAATAGTCCAGTGCGGCGAATTTGAAGTTCCTATCAGTTTCGCCGCGCTTCAAATTCAAAGCCGCACTCGAAACCTATATTTACTAGAGCTCCTTTGATTCCGAAGTTCGCATCCGAGGTCGCCGCAATACCGTGCGAACTTCGGAATCGGAGCTCTAGTGTCCCGGTTCTGACATTCGTATCGCCACACCAGCTATCTTGCGGCCTCAATTCCCTCGACAGATATCGGCTGAGGCGTCAATTTGCGAAACGCCGAGCAGAGGGAGGCCCGATGAGCAAGCCCACCAGGTCCGCAGCCGAACTGATTGCGATGGCACGTGCCGAACTCAAGGCGCACGAGTCCGACTGTCCGGACGGTATCGAAATCACCATCCTTCCCAACGAGGGCAGCTGGGAGTTCCGAACGGCGGCCGACGAGGCCACCATTGCCCGGCCGGGCTATCCCGAATGCGTCGCGATGATCGTCCAGATCGGCGACCATCTCAGCAAGCAATATGACGTGAAGGGCTGAGCTGAGGTACGCAGCGCTAGCCGCCGCCGTAGCTCTGCACCAGGCTGCCCGCGACCAGCGACCAGCCGTCGACCAGCACGAAAAAGATCAGCTTGAAGGGAAGCGATACCACGACCGGCGGCAGCATCATCATGCCCATCGACATCAGCACCGAGGCCACCACGAGGTCGATGATCAGGAAGGGCAGGAACAGAAGAAAACCGATCTCGAACGCGCGCTTCAATTCGGAGATCATGAAGGCCGGCACCAGAATGCGCAGCGACATGTCCTGCGGCGTCGCCGGCGGCGGCTCGCCCGACATGTCCATGAACAGTTTGACGTCCTTTTCGCGGACGTTCTTCAGCATGAAGCCGCGCAGCGGGACGGAGGCGCGCTGCAAGGCATCCTCGACGCTGAGCTGATTGGCGATCAGGGGCTTGATGCCGTCGTCGTAGGACTTTTGCAGGACCGGTCCCATCACGAAGGCCGTCAGAAACATCGCGAGCGCAAGGATGACCGAGTTCGGCGGCGCGGTTGCGGTGCCAAGCGCAGTGCGCAGGAGCGACAACACGACCACGATGCGCGTGAACGACGTCATCATGATCAGGATCGACGGCGCGATCGACAATACCGTGAGCAGCGCGATCAATTGAATCGCGCGTTCGGTCACGCCGCCACCGCCCTGGCCGCCGAGATTGATGCTGATGTCCTGCGCCCATGCAGGCGCGGCCGCGAGCCCGGCGGTGAGAAGAGTGCTTAAAAATAAAAAAACTCTACGCGGATGTCGCCCGGGCCTCACGAAGAATTCTTCGGGCGACCTAGAAGTGAGGCCATCTCGTCTTCCAGATTGTCGAAGCCGCTCTTCGGCGTCGGGCCTGCGGGTGTGGCCGGCGGTTGCTCGCTGCGCGGAACAGGACGGGCAGCCGGCGGCTCCGGTGCAACGGGCGGCGCGACGGCTTCACCGCCCGGCCGTCGAAGCGCTGCCTCGAGCCGCTGGGCCATCTCGGCGAGATTCTGATCCGCCGAAGACATCGGAGGTACCGGCGGAGGCGACGGCTGTGGGGGTGCTGGACGCGCCTCGCGTGGCGGAGCCTTCGGCATCTCAGGCGGCGTTTGCCGCGCGGGCCGCGGCATCATCGGTTCGCTTCGCACCGTGGGTTCGCTTCGCGGCATGCGGGGCGGGGCAGCAGGAGGCGCCACGGGCTCGGGACGGCCGCCCATCGGTTCGGGTGTGAAGCCGGCCAAAGGATCGGCCGGTCGCTCGGGGCGCGGAGACCGGCGCGCTTCGTCGGCAAAGGCCGGTCGCGAGGGGCGCGGCGGCGGCTCGGGCATTTGCGGCTCGGCATGATCGAACGGTTCCCCGCGTGCGGCCTCGTTATCGCCCCAGCCGGCGGGGTCGGGCAACGGCACAATCCGGGCCTGCATGTCGGGGCTTGCGACCGCCGGACGTGGCGGCAACTGATCGCGGCTGGGCGCGCCACGCACGATATTGGGCTCGACGACGATGTCGGTGGGACCGCCGATCATCAGCAGATGCTCGACATTGTCGCGCCGTACCAGCACGAGCCGCCGGCGTCCGTCGACAGCCGCGGCATCGATGACGGCCAGACGAGGCATTCTTCCGCGTTGGGTGTTGGCACCGAGCCGGTTGGAGGCGAATCGGCGGATCAGCCAGGCCACGACGCCGATCAGCGCCAGGACCACCACAAACGCGAAGAAAAATGTAAGTGCCTGCATGCTTTGTCCCCGGCAAACCGCAATTGCCTCTTGGAGCCTCGGTGGCCAGAGGCGCGGTCGAAGCAACCCACGACGCCCAATGAGCCCCTCAAGTTCGGCTCAAGTTAATGTCCCACGGCAAATGCTGCCGTCCCCGCCAGTCTTAATAACCCATGAATCGGCCGGGCCAAAATGACTTCTGAAAATGCGGATGCCAACGATCTGGTTGGTTAACGCAGCATTCGTGGCGAAATTGCGCTCGAATCGATTGGGCTATCGCCGTATCCGGTGCGGAACGCAAAAGCCCCGCGGCGGGGCGATCTTAACCAGCCATTAACCATACACACGGCAAATTCTGCCTACCGCTAGCGTCCGATGTGGCATCGGGCCGCTGGCCAAGGGGAGCGCGGCGATGCCTATCAACGACCTTCCGGCCCTGTCGATCCTGCGTACCAAGATGCAATGGCACCAGGAACGCCAGCGGGTCCTGGCCGAAAACGTTTCCAATTCCAACATGCCCAATTTCAAGCCGCGCGACCTGGTCGAGCCCAAATTTGAAGCGGGCAGCGGCAAGGTCGATGGCGGCTCCGCGTCGTTGCCGATGGCGCGCACCACCACCAGCCATATCACCGCCGGCGACGGCGATCCGACCTTCGGCCAGAACCGCCGGGCCGGATTTCTGACGCGTCCCGCGGGCAACGCGGTCAACCTGGAGGACGAAATGCTCAAGACCTCCGCCAACCAGATGGACTACGCGGCGGTGACCTCGCTGTATTCCAAGAGCCTGCATCTTCTGAAGACCGCGATCGGCAAGGGCTAGCAGATGGTCCGCCGCCGAAACGTTCCGGTCAGGGCCGCATAACTAAGGGGCAAGCGCATTATGGCAAGCGACGCAAATGACTTCGTCCGCTCGATGGGCATCGCGACCTCGGGCTTGCGTGCCCAGGCCGGCCGCATGCGGGTCATCTCGGAAAACATCGCCAACGCCAATTCGACCGCGGCGACGGCGGGAGGCGATCCCTACCGCCGCAAGGTGCCGACGTTTTCTTCGGCGCTCGACCGTGCGCTCGACGCCAAGGTGGTGACGCTCGGCAGGATCAGGCCCGATCCGTCCGACTTTCACGTCAAATACGAGCCGGGCAATCCGGCCGCGGATGCCACCGGCAACGTCAAATATCCGAACGTCAATCCGCTGGTCGAAATGACCGACATGCGGGAGGCGCAGCGATCCTATGAAGCCAATCTCAACATCATCGGCGCCACGCGCCGGATGATCCAGCGCACGCTCGATATCTTGAAGACCTGACAGGAAGGCTTAGCCCATGGCTTCACCCACAATTGCCGCCAATGCCTACGCTTCTGCCGCCCGCATGCTGGACACCGGAGGGGCAGGCAAGGCCGCCGAATCCGGCGGGCTTTCCTTCGGCGACGTGCTCAAGGAAGCAGTCGGCGGCGTGCTCGACACCGGGCGCAAATCCGATGCACAGACGGTCGCGATGGCATCCGGCAAGGCCAACATCATGGATGTGGTGACGGCGGTCGCAGAAACGGACGTCGCGGTCTCCACGCTGGTTTCCGTGCGCGACAAGGTGATCGCGGCCTACGAAGACATCATGAAGATGGCGATTTGATTTTTTCGTCGTTCCGGGGCGCGTGAAGCGCGAACCCGGAACCTCGAGATTCCGGGTCTGGTCCTTCGGACCATCCCGGAATGACAGCTTGGAAATGGAAAGTTTGAAATGACCGGTGCAGAAACCCTCGACGTGGCGCGGGATGCGATCTGGACGATCGTGGTGGTGTCCTCGCCGCTGATGGTGGTTGGCCTTGTGGTCGGCGTCGTGGTGTCGCTGTTCCAGGCGTTGACCCAGATTCAGGAACAAACGCTGATCTTTGTTCCGAAGATCCTCGCGATCTTCGTGACGTTACTGTTGGCGCTGCCATTCATGGCCAACTCGCTGCACAGCCATATGATGCGGATATCGTCGCGAATCATAGGCGGCTGATGGCACTATGGGCAGCGCGGTGGATTTGACATTCGCTCATCTGTCGCCGCGAGTTCTCGCGGCGAATGTCAAATCCGAAACCGCGCTGCTTTCATATGTTTGCGAGTGTCCCTTTGGCTCCAGCATTCGCAAAAGAATGCGCCGCAACGGGATGCGAATGCTGGAGCCGGGACACTCGGTAGATGCGCATCGATATTTCGCTTTTGCCGGCTCTCGCGGCTGCCTTCATGCTGGTGTTCGCCCGTGTCGGCGCCATGGTGATGCTGCTGCCGGGATTGGGCGAATCCAACATCCCGGTCCGGATCAAGCTTTCGATCGCGCTTCTCCTGGCGCTGATCATCCTGCCGCTGCATCGCGCGGATTATCACGTCAATCTGGATGCGCTGTCCGCGCTTCTGGTCCTGATGATGTACGAGATCCTGATCGGCATCGTGCTCGGCGCCACCGCGCGGGTGACGTTGGCAGCACTTCAGGTCGCGGGTTCCGTGATCGCGCAGCAACTGGGCTTGGGCTTTGTCACCTCGGTCGACCCGACGCAGGGCCAGCAGGGCGTGGTGATCGGCAACTTCCTCACGCTGCTCGGCGTGACCATGCTGTTTGCGACCGACAGCCATCATCTGGTCATCGCTGCGCTCAACGACAGCTATTCGATCTTTTCGCCGGGCGAACTGGTGCCGAGCGGCGACGTGGCGGCACTCGCCACCCGCGCGTTCGCGGCTGCCTTCAAGATCGGCATGCAACTGTCTGCGCCGTTTCTGGTTTTCGGCCTCGTCTTCAATATCGGCCTCGGCGTATTGGCGCGGCTGATGCCGCAGATGCAGGTCTATTTCGTGGGCGTCCCGCTATCGATCCTCGCGGGCTTTCTGATCTTTTCCGTCGTGCTGGCGGCCATGATGGGAAGCTTCCTCGACTACTTCACCGCCGTCATGCACGATCTGATCCCGCTGAAGTAAATGGGGTCTAGCGATGGCTGATGAGGATGATGGCGGCGAACGCTCAGAAGACCCCACGCAAAAACGTCTGGATGATGCCCTGGAACGCGGCGACGTTGCCAAGAGCCAGGAGGTCAACACCTGGTTCATGATCGCCGGTGCGACGCTTGTTCTTTCCACCTTTTCCAGCTCGATCGGCGGCATCGAGACGCCGCTGAAGAACCTCATCGCCAATTCCTGGATGATCCGCACCGACGGTGCGGGTCTTCTGATGCTGGCGAAAAACCTGGAATACACGATCTTTGCCGCCATTGGCGTGCCGCTTCTGATGCTGTTGCTGACGGCAATCGCCGGCAACATGCTGCAACACCGGCTGGTCTGGTCGGGCGAATCGCTCAAGCCGAAACTTTCCAAGATTTCGCCGATGGAGGGCGCCAAGCGCATCTTCGGCAAACAGGCGGTGGCCAATTTCCTCAAGGGCCTGTTCAAGCTCGTGGCGTTAGGGGCGGTCATGACCGCGATCCTGTGGCCGGAACGGCATCGCCTGGAGTCGATGCTGCGCTTCGATCCGGCGTCGCTGCTCGGCGTCATCGTCAGCCTGAGCGTGCATCTGATGGGGGCGGTGGTCGCGATGCTCGCGGTGGTCGCGATTGCGGACTATTTCTTCCAGTACCGGCAATGGTACGAGCGGCAGAAGATGTCGCTGCGGGAAATGAAAGAGGAATTCAAGCAGTCCGAAGGCGATCCGCACATCAAGGGCCGTATCAGGCAGTTGCGGCAGGCGCGGATGAAGAAGCGCATGATGGCAGCGGTGCCGAAAGCCTCGGTGATCATCACCAACCCGACCCACTATTCGGTCGCCTTGTCCTACGAACGCGGCATGCAGGCGCCGATTTGCGTGGCCAAGGGCGTCGACCTGATCGCGCTGAAGATCAGGGAGGTGGCCGGTCAGCACGATATTCCGATCGTCGAGAACGTGCCGCTGGCGCGCGCCCTGTACGCCACGGTCGAGATCGACGAGGAGATTCCGGTGGAGCACTATCATGCGGTCGCCGAGATCGTCGGCTACGTGATGGGCCTCAAGCGGGGAGCGTCCGCCCGGCGGACGTGATGCGGCTAGTGGTCCAATTCTAACATTTCCATCCCCTTGAGGCAGGCACCTTTGCAAATGTTAGAATCAATGGACCACTAGCAAATACAGTTTTCTAGTGGAGTTTTGGATTTGACATTCGCTTGACGGACTCGCGGCCAGACGGGTAGCGAATGTCAAATCCACTCTACTAGGGGTTTCAGGCCTCCCAGGCCCAGATGAGAAGCCTCTTGAATAACTTGCGGGATGGACTTGCGCTTTTGGGTGCGATTCAGGCACTTGGGAGCGAGCGTGCCGCCGAATCTAGCGTAAATAAGCGCGTCCTTCCCGTGTCGACAGGCTATTCTCCCTCCGATGATCGCCGAACCTGAGCACTACCCGCCGCAACAGCCGGTCGCCGCCCACGAGCCGGTACGGCGCGGCGGCAGCATCCTCTTGGTGCTGCTGGTGGCAGGCGCCATTATCGCGGCCGCGGTCGCGCTCACGACCATCGGCCGCGCGCAGGCCCAGCCTTATATTCTGGCCCTGTTGGCGTTGCTTGCCATGGTCGGGCTGTTCAATCTCTTTGCATTTGCGGCCGGGATCGTCCGCTTTGCCGACCGTTCGATCGACGACCCCGTGATTCGACGCATCGCCGATCTCGCCTATGACGGGATCGCCGTCACGGACCCTTCCGGTCATGTCGTCTATTCCAATTCCGCCTATCTGGCGCTGACGGGCGCTTTGAGCCCGCAAGAGGTTCGCCCGGTCGAGCGGGTCTTCATCGGCAATCCCGACGTGTCCGAGGCCGTATTTCGGCTGCTCAAGGCGGCGCGCGAAGGCAAGCGCCAGCAGGAAGAGGTCCGTCTCGCCGGCACCGATGGCGTCCACGGCCGGTGGCTGCGGATGCGGGTCCGTCCGCTCGGCCAGAACAAGCGCGAGACGAAATACGCGGTGTGGTCGATCGCCGATATCACCCGCGACCGCGAGCGGCAGGAGGATGTGTTTCAGGAGCTGCAGCACGCCATCGAATATCTCGATCACGCGCCATGCGGCTTCTTCTCGGTTAATCCCGCCGGCGAGGTCGCCTATGTCAATGCCACGCTCGCCAACTGGCTCGATTATGACCTTGCCGAGATCGGCTCGGGCGGCTTGAAGCTGACGGACATCGTCTCCGGTGACGGCGCAGCACTTCTGACCTCGATCACGCCGGCGCCGGGCGAAGTCACGACCGAAGTCTTCGACATCGATCTGCGCATGCGGACCGGCAAAACCATGCCGGCGCGGCTCTACCACAAGCTCGCTTTCGGCGCCGATGGCGCACCCGGCGCCTCCCGCACGCTCGTGATCAACCGCGCGCGCGACGAACGCGCCGATCCGCAGCGCGCGGCCGAAGTGCGGTTCATGCGCTTCTTCGACCACACGCCGATGGCGATCGCGACGGTGGATAGCGCCGGCGCGATCGTCCGCGCCAATGCGCGCTTTGCCAAACTCGCGCAGGGCTTTGGCTCGGACGGAGCCGCCAGCAAATCGATTTTCAACACGGTCAATGCGCGCGACCGCAACTTGCTGGTCGCGGCCATCAATCAGGCGGCGCAGGGGCAGGGCGATATCGCACCCGTCGAGGTGATGCTCGACGGCACCAAGGAGCGGTGGGGGCAATTCTTCGTCACCGCGGTCGAGGAAGAGGAGCGTGAGGCCGAGGCTGCGATCGTCTACATGCTGGAGACGACCGAACGCCGCGCGCTGGAGAACCAGATCAACCAGTCGCAGAAGATGGACATGGTCGGCCAGCTTGCCGGCGGCATCGCGCACGACTTCAACAACGTGCTGTCCGCGATCATGATGGCAAACGACTTCCTCCTGAACGCGCACAAGCCGACCGATCCGTCGTTCCAGGACATCATGCAGATCAAGCAGAATGCGACGCGGGCGGCGACGCTCGTGCGCCAGCTGCTGGCGTTCTCGCGGCGCCAGACGCTACGGCCGCAGGTGCTCGACCTCGGCGATGCACTCTCCGATCTCACCATGCTGTTGCGCCGGCTGATCGGCGAAAAGGTAAAGCTCGATCTCATTCACGGCCGCGACCTGTGGCCGGTGAAGGTCGACGTCTCGCAATTCGAACAGGTGATCGTCAATCTGGCGGTCAATGCGCGCGACGCGATGCCCGATGGCGGCAAGCTCACGGTGCGCACATCCAACGTCACGGCCGAAGAATCCACGCGGCTCGCCTACAAGGGCATGCCGTCGGCGGAATATGTCCGGATCGATATCATCGACACCGGCACCGGCATCCCCTCCGAGATCATCGACAAGATCTTCGAGCCGTTCTTCTCGACCAAGGAGGTCGGCAAAGGCACCGGCCTTGGGCTTTCGACGGTCTACGGCATCGTCAAGCAGACCGGCGGCTTCGTTTACGTGGATTCCGAGCCCGGCAAGGGAACCTCGTTCCGCATCTTCCTGCCGCGGCATCACGCGGAACAGGAAGTGGCGGTGTCCGAACCGGCCGCCGCGAACGGCGCGGCGAAGGAAAACCCCGCTGAGGCAAAACCGCGCACCGACCTGACCGGGCAGGGCACGATCCTACTCGTTGAGGATGAAGAAGGCCTGCGTTCGCTCAATGCGCGTGGCCTGCGCTCGCGCGGCTACAGCGTGATCGAGGCCTCGAACGGCATCGAGGCGCTGGAAGCGCTGGAAGAGAAAAATGGTGCGGTCGATCTCGTCGTCTCCGACGTGGTAATGCCTGAGATGGACGGTCCGACGCTGCTCAAGACGATGCGCGGCAAGAATCCCGATTTGAAGATCATCTTCGTTTCGGGTTACGCGGAAGACGCCTTCGAGAAGAGCTTGCCCGAGAATCAGCAATTCGCTTTCCTGCCAAAACCCTTCACGCTGAGCCAGCTCGTGGCCGCGGTGAAGGAAACGATGACTCCGCAGTGAGTCAGTAGGGTTGACAATGCGTTGCAAGGATCGATCCCCGCGACGCAGGGCCGCAGCCCGTCCCCCTCGCTGCGGCTTCCCTTTTGAGCGACCTTGCACATCTAAGGGGCGCTTCCCCCAAAGGCGCAACAAGACCGCGGGGAGAGCAGGTTTTTGAGGAACATCGCTATGAATTTTAGGCAACGTGCTTTCGGTTTGGTACAGGCGCTCGCCGTCATCTTGTCGCTGGCAATACCGCTGGTGGTCGTAGCTTCGTCGGCCGATGCACGCGTTGGCGGTGGCTCGAGTTCAGGCTCGCGCGGCGGGCGGACCTTCTCCGCGCCGCCCGCGACGTCGACCGCACCGAACGCCGCTCAGCCGTTCAATCGCACCATCACCCAGCCGGGCAGCCCCGGACTTAATACGCCTGCTGGCGGCGGGTTCTTCAACCGCCCGGGCATGGGCCTGTTCGGTGGACTGGCGGCGGGATTTCTCGGCGCCGGGCTTCTCGGCATGCTGTTTGGCGGCGGACTGTTCGGCGGCATCGGCGGATTTTCCTCGATCATCGGCCTCGTGCTGCAGATCGGCCTGATCGTGCTGCTGGCGCGGTGGGCAATGTCGTGGTGGCAGCGCCGCAACGCGCCGCAGGCGGCTTACGCGGGTGGGCCGTCGCCGGTTGGCGCGCAAGCCACCTATAACTCGGGAATGAGCGGCTTTGGCCTCGGATCGGGCAGCGCACAGGTTCAGATCCAGCCCGCCGACTATGAAACCTTCGAGCGGCTGCTCGGTGAAACCCAGGATGCCTACTCGAACGAGGATGTCGCGCGGCTGCATACGCTGGCGACCCCGGAAATGGTTTCGTATTTCACCCGCGACCTCGAGCAGAACAAGTCGCGCAACGTCGTCAACAAGGTTGCCGACACGAAGCTGCTTCAGGGCGACCTTGCCGAAGCCTGGCGCGAGGGCGAGACCGACTATGCGAGCGTTGCGATGCGCTATTCGCTGGTCGACACCTACGTCGATCGCGCCAGCGGCCGCGTCGTCGAAGGCAACGGGCAGCCGGAAGAGGTCACGGAAGTGTGGACCTTCCTGCGCCCGCGCGGCGGTAATTGGGAACTATCGGCGATCCAACAGACCTCCTGATCGGCGGAGAACAGCGCAAGACGTCAAGACGCCGCGGCAAAAACCGCGGCGTCTTTCATTTTTTGACGATCTAGTTAGTCAGGCATACAGCGTCCTTCGCTTTGTCGTTCCAGCGCCAGTCAGGCATTCCCGCTCGGATCTCTACGCCGCCGACCCAACGGCTCGGTGGTTTCAGCGACATGAAATCCGCGTTTCCTTTCAGCACCGCGCGCCCGAGCTCGGTGATGCTCAGCAGGTCCGTCCAGGGCGATTGCGGCTTGCCGTCGGGGCCAGCGCCGGTACGGCGTTCGAACACGCGAGCACTTGCGCCTTCCATATTGAGCACGCGATCCCGGACCTGAAGGTTGCCCTGGCCGGGGAGTGGATCGGTGTCTCGATGGATGGTCCGATAGATCCTTGCGAGATTCACGGTGCCGCCCCAGTCCGGCAGCGGCCGCGCGATCAACGTCAGTGCCAGCTCCTCCGTGAGCGAGAGGCCGTTGACGGCCGAGGGCAGTTCGCGCAGATGGCGATGCAGGGCACGGGCGAGCAACGGCAGCGCGGGCGTATCGCTGCGCATGATGGCCGCGAGCGGACGCGGGTCGGGGTCGACCAAGGCGCGCCAGGCGTCAAGCCCCAACTGCAACTGCGCCGCGCTGACGGGTTTGCGGGTCTTCCACAGCATGCGCAACGCTTCCGGCGGCAACTCTCCGAGCCCGGTGAAGCGTCCGGCGCCAGGAAAGTCGCCGATGTTGACGAGTTCCAGCTGCGGTGGGCGCCGATGTCTTGCGTAATGCCCAAGCAGGTGGATCAGTGACAGCTGGTCGATGACATCGTGTTCGAACCAGAGCACGACGCGGTCATAATTTGCGGAATCGTGCAGCTCGCGCTCCCCGTCTTCAAGTCCTCGAAGCTGCCCTTCGTATTCCAGCGGGGGATCGAATTGGTCGCCGTAGCAGTCGACGATGTGGCGTGCACGCTGCTCGAGACATCCTGGGCCCTCGCGCACGGGCCCGATCATATAGGGGTAGATATCGACGTAATAATCGCCGCTGAAGCCGGCTTCCTTCAAGGACGCCTGTAGGTCATGACCGCAACGGATATGTAGCGTTCGAAGATCGCCTTCGGGCACCGAAGCGTTTATCGCCTCGCGTGCGAACGTCATTTCGGCGATATGACGTTTCAGCGAGGTCCAGTTGTCGAAGCGCAACTCCCGCGCAATCAGGTACTGGGCCTCGGCGAGCCTTGGGCGCCACTTGAAGCGCACGAGCGCTTCGGGCTCGCCTGCGCGTGCGGCCTTGAGTAACTCCTTGGCGCGTTTGCCCTGCTGTTCGAAATTGAGACGAAATTGGGGATAGGGTCCGAACGTGTCGGCCATAACAGAATCCCTTATCGGTCGCCTGCGTTCGCTCAGGCAGATAAGGGGGACGATAGACCTTGACGCGTAGGTCTTCTGTCGTGGGCGCAGCCCTTTCCGCGAACGTGGATGCTCCGACGAAGCGCAGACATGTTGGACCAGTCGGGCCCGGAGGGTCAAGCGGGCTTTCAGCCACGAAACGATCGGCGATCCGGCAAACCCTCGTCGGCCGGAAAAGCGAAAAGCGGCAAGACGCCGCGGTAAAATCACGGCGTCTTTTCATGTATGCCTCGCTGAACTGGAATAAACTTGCCCATAATGGGTTGCACGTTGTTGGGCAGATACGTCAACGAACTGCTCGAAGCAGATAAGTGAATCAAAAAAGCCATGGGAGGAATTTGAATGTCGGGTTTCGCCAAAAACACCTCGCGTCTCTGTCTCGTCTCGGCCGTCGTCGCGCTTGCAACTGTTGCCGTGCAGCCGGCGCAGGCCCAATCGGCCAGCACTACGTTCTTTGTCACTTCGGCCGGCCCGGGCAAGGGCGGTGACCTCGGCGGCATCGAGGGCGCCGATAAGCAATGTCAGACCCTTGCGGCCGCCGGAGGTGCGACCGCCAAGACCTGGCATGCGTATCTCTCGACGCAGGCCGCGGACGGCAAGCCCGCGGTGAATGCGCGCGACCGCATCGGCAAGGGGCCGTGGCAGAATTCAAAGGGCACCGTGATCGCCAAGGACGTTGCCGATCTGCACAGCGCTTCCAACAACCTGACCAAGCAGACCGCGCTCAGCGAAAAGGGCGAGGTGATCAACGGCCGCGGCGATACGCCGAACCGTCACGACGCCTTGACGGGCTCGCAGCCGGACGGCACCGCGTTCGCAGCCGCTGAAGATCGCACCTGCAAGAACTGGACGAGCTCGACGCAAGGTGCGGCGATGGTCGGTCATATCGACCGCATCGGCCTGCGCGACGACGATGCTTCGAAATCGTGGAACTCTTCGCATCCGTCGCGCGGTCCGGATGGCGGCTGCTCGCAGGCCGACTTCAAGAGCACCGGCGGCGACGGCCTGCTGTATTGCTTCGCGGCGAACTAAGGCATCGATCCGTATTCCTTCACCTCTCCCCGTTCGCGGGGAGAGGTCGACTTGCGTGAGAAAGATTCATGTCAAAGCGCATCGACAAATCATGGATCGTTTTTGTCAGCGTCGAAAATCCCGAGCACGACAGATGCGTGGACTTTTTCTCGAGAGAGAATGGTAGCTACGGGTTCGAGGAATTTCGGCGGGATATCGAAGATGGCGGGCAATGGACGCCCGTACAATTCTATTCGGGCATTAGCTACCGTTCGCCAACGGATGCCCTGGACTCAGCCGAACGGTGTGTAAATTGGCTGGCCGATACGCTCATCCAGAAACCGGAACTGAGGACTCGTATCGGTTTGGGTTAACCGCGGACCGGGCGCGCCGCATCAGCGGTTTGATCTTATTCCACTTTCACATACGGACTGCCGCATGGATGGTACGGCAATGTTGTGCCAGCCCGTCATGCGAGACCACGAATTCCTTCAATGGCGTCTCAATGTCGTAGAAGTAGATGTTGGCGATGAAGCCATAGATTCCGGCGTCGATGGCCGTCGGTCTGTCGCCATGCACAAAGCCTTGCCGCGGGATCAGGTTCGCAAGCGCTGCGAGATCGGCGAGCCCGCGGGCCATCGCGGCGTCAGCCTCGAAGCGGCCGATGCCCTGATAATAGTAGCGCTGAGCGTTGAACTCCTTGGCCTTCATCAACCCGTCATCGGTAAGGCTCGGATGCTCGCGCTTGAGCGCATCGCGGAACTGGGGCCAGTAGCGCTCGTCCTTCCAGCGTGAATAGGACATCACCCAGTAGAGATCGTCGAGCGTGCGCGTGACGAGGAGATTGGTCGTGCGCTGCGCCGGCGTCAGCGCCACGTCCAGCGTCACGCCATATTTTTCGGTGACATAGGCAAGAATGGTCTCGCTGTCGCCGACGATGTCATGGCCGTCGACGATATAGGGCAATTGTCCGCGCGGCGCTTTCGACGCATCGAAAATGTGCTCGTGCCGGAACGGCACACCCGCGAGCTTCAGAAAAGCGAATACCTTCAGCCCGTAGCCATTGTTGTCGGCGACGCCGAACAGCGGGGGATAAGAATAGAGCGTGAGCATGATGGCCCGCCACGTTTGAGACGGCTGCAGACTACTTCAAAATTGATCCGTCGGAAACATTCGGCAGGACAGCCCCGTGCGGGTCGACAAAGAGTCTTCACTGTCCTCCATGGAGCGGCCCAAAACTGTGGGCGAGCATGACTGACATGACCAGAATGCCTGCCCCGAGGACGAGCACATGTTGGGTCTTGCGCAGATCGAAGCTGCCGACTCGACAGACAAGCAGGTAGGCGACCGCGAGATTGAAGAGGCCCCACAGGACGTTGACCAATGCGGAAGACAGGCCGACTCCCGGTGGTGATGCGAAGGGGCTCTGGAAGGCGTTTCCCGAAACCCCATTGCCAAGGTGTGGCAAAGTATTCGCAAGAAACGCGCCTCCGAAGAAGTACGCCAAATAATGGTACCAGCGCATTGTTGTTCCGCTCCAACTAAAGACAGTGCTGGCGATTTTCAGCAGAATGCCAAATGTTATGCAACATCGGACACCGTCAGTAAGATCAGCCATGTCCGAACGTGCCAGGACATTCTACGATCTGCTCACCGCTCCCTCACTTAAAGCTGCGCTCGTTAGATGCTCTGGTTCGAATGGCTCGCGGACCTCTGCTTCGTCACTCGAAGGCGTCGCCGAGCACGCCTTGCTCGATATAGGCGCGGCGTTGTTCGTCGTCGTGGCTGATCACGATCGATAGGTTGTTCTCGTTGCGGCTGAGGCCGTTGAGCCAGTCAAGCTCGGCGGCCATCAGTTCGGCCGGCTCCTTGATCCAGGGCGCGTCCTTGCCCCTGTTCAAGCGCACGCCGTCCATGTGCCAGGCGACGTCGCCCGCGAGCAACAGCTCCTTGCCCGATTGCAGGGCCACATAGACCATCTGGGAGCCTGGCGTGTGGCCGGGCGCCTTGATCAGCGCGATACCCGGCGCGAACGCCATGGTGCCGGCGTAGTCGATGACGCGCAGGCGTGACGCCATCTCTAGCGTCGGCCGCAACTCCGGCATTTGCGGCTCGTTGATCAGCGTGTCCAGTTGCGCGCGCGTCAGCGCCGTCTTTGGCGCCAGCTCGGAGAAATGTTCGCTGCGGATCAAGCCGCCGATGTGGTCGCCATGCTCGTGGGTGACGATGATCGCTTTTGCCTTTTGCAGCGCCTCGGCGACGCGCGCCTCGGCTTCCGGAAAATAGGGCTCTTCGACGCCACGGCCGAAGAAACGGTGGGTGGCGAGATCCATGCCGGTATCGACCATGATCGTACCGTCGGCATAGACGATCTGATACGCCGTGCGCGCCTGCACGCTGGGCTCAGCCGGCAATCCCTTGACCGCGAAGTTCTTGGTGCGCCGGCTTTCGGCGAACTTGATCACGTTGACGCGGAGCGGACGCGAACCCGGGATCATGCCGGCAGCTTGCCGAATTTCGGCGAGGTCGGCGTGCCAGGGCGGCGTGGATTCGGCTGATGTCTTCGACGGCCAGCAAGCCAATGCCGCGTATAGTCCAAGTAGTCGCGCTGCCGCGCTGAGAGATATGGACATGAAGGGTAACGCTCCTAGCGGGTCGATGACCCGACCAAAGCATATCGTGCCGATATCTTGCTAGGGCGTGGACTCATGAATACGGATGTCCGCTCTCAGGAGTAAAGCAGACCTCGTACCGGCCTATCGGTATGTCTACTAATGACTGCCAGCTCAACCGGTCGACGCAACACAGGCGTTAAATCTCTCTGCTGGGGTTTCAAATTGCAAGGTCTGCCGTGGCCGTTCGTTGAGCTGACGAGCCACTCTGTTCAGATGGGCTTGCGAGTGCACCGACAAGTCGGTGCCCTTCGGGAAGTATTGTCGCAGCAGGCCGTTGGTGTTCTCATTCGACCCCCGCTGCCACGGGCTTTGCGGATCGCAGAAGTAAACTTCGATGTTGGTCGTCAGGGTAAATCGTCGATGATCCGTGAGTTCCTTGCCCCGGTCCCAGGTCAGCGATTTATAGAGCTCACTCGGCAGCTTCTTTGCCTGCTTGATGAGCGCGGATACGACCGTCTGGGTGTCCTTATTGGCCACCTTTGCCAGCATCACGTAACGGGTATGACGCTCGACCAGGGTCGCGATATAGCTGTTCTTCGACCCGGACAGGAGATCGCCTTCCCAATGGCCAGGCACCGCCCGATCTTCAACCGCTGCCGGCCGCTGACGGATCGAGACGATGTCCTTGATTTGTCCCCGTCCATCATTGATGAGACCCGCCTGTTTCGATCGACGGATCGTGCGCTTCGACCGAAGATGGCAAAGCAGCTCTTTCTTGAGCACCCCGCGGGCTTGAACAAATAGACTGCGATAGATCGTCTCGTGTGACACGTAATAACGCTCGTCTTCAGGATGGGCTCTTTTAAGCCAGCCGGCTATCTGCTCGGGCGCCCAGTTTAATCTCAGCTTGTTGGCCACCGCCTGTCGCAACCAAGCATTGGTCGTCAGCTTACAGTGTTTCGGGCGACGGGTTCGGGCCCAGGCCTTGTCATCCGCCAAAGCCGCTCGGTAGCCATCATAACCGCCGTTCCGACGAATTTCCCGGCTCACCGTCGAGGGCGAGCGGCCGAGCAATCGGGCCATTGAGCGTGCCGATCGATGGATCGCGATGCCTCTCGATATCTCCTCGCGTTCTGAGAGCGTCAGAGCCAATCGCGAGCGACGCCGGGGAGTTGGACGAATTCCTCCGTATGGCGACACCTGGAAATAAATCGACGATGACGGCTTACCAAACGCCCGTCCGATCGCTTTGAGAGACTCCCCGCGTTGCCAGCGATCCCATAACTCCGTCTTCTCGGCCGCCGTAAACCCTCGACGAAAGCCTCGATCCATCGCCACACTCCATCTCTTCGCTTTAAGATAAAGTGTTGCGTCGACCGGTTGAGACCGCCACCCACAACGGACATGAGCACGTCGAAGCGGGTAGACCAGCGCAAACGTGCTCATCTCGCCTGGGTAGATTTATTGGCTCGAGACTTTCTGGCGGCCGGTCGCGCGGTTTCTCGCGCGCAAGCGATAAAGCGCTCCACAACAGAACTTAGCGTGCGATTTCTGAGCGTCGCGATCTTGACCGGCCAGTTTGAGTTCGGCAAATCAACGGGCAGCACCTTCAGTCCAAGGCGGCCAGCTGAGAGGTGGATAACGGATCGGGGGAGTGTCGTGATGAAATTTCCGGTCGCAACCATGTGGGCACGCAGATGAACTGAAATCGTCTTCATGCTGATCCGCGGCATCTCGACGCCGCGCATTTGGAAAGCGGTCGCAATGACTTGGTAGTTCCGTCGGTCGTCGCCGGTCAGAATCCAATGCTCGTCGCGCAACTCGGAAATATCGACCTTGCGTCGACCCGCCCAATGGCTCCGATCCCCCACAGCAACTACCAGTTCATCGTCGTAGAGCGTCTCGACGTTGAAATCGGTTACGAGATGCGTGTCCTCAAGGGGCCATCCACCGCGGGCCATGACGATGTCAAGACTTCGGTTTCTGAGTTGTTGTGGGAACGAAAGCGTGTTCACAGTATCCACGTCGAGCACGATCCGCGGATATTGTCGCATGAACGTTTCGCAGATCGGCTGAAGGATGGCGGCCGAAATGGATTCCGGACAACCAATCCGCACTTCGCCAACCGTTGGATCAGAAAGGAATTCGATATCCTTTATGCCTTGCTTCAGTTCGTCGAATGCCGCGAGCACGCGCCTTTCAAGCGCGGCACCATGCGCAGTGATTTCCACCCCCTGAGACGAACGATCGAGCAGCCGGACTCCCACTGCATGCTCAAGGTTAGCAATCACCTCGGATACGGCAGGCTGCGAGACGCCAAGTTCCTGGGCTGCTTTACCCATGCTTCCTACTCGAACGACGGTCGAGAAGACATAAAGATCGCGCAAACGCAGGCGCCGGCCAATTTGGTTCTCCCAATCAATTCTGCTCGGCATATGCCATTCCTTATGTATCGATAACGAAATAGCCCCTTCTTCTTATGAGACCCCCGGCGTATTTGCAAACCGGGACGCGCTTCTTGCCCCTATCCCGAACGGAGGCAATCATGTTTCGGTTGGTACTCGCGGCAACCATTGCAGTCTTTTCGATCACAGCGGCGTCATACGACGCCAAGGCGCAAACTGCGCAATCACGTCCCATCGTGCTTGTTGTCCCATTTCCGGTTGGGGGACCGACTGACACGATTGGCCGCATCCTGGCGGACGGTTTGCAGTCAGCGCTGGGACAGACGGTGATCGTCGAGAATGCCCCAGGTGCAACCGGCAGTATCGGCACCGGCAAGGTTGCGCGGTCGGAGGCTGACGGGCTCACGCTGGTGCTGGGTACCCTCTCCACACACGTACTCAATGGCGCCGCTTATCCCCTCAAATACAATGTCGTAAGGGATTTTGAGCCGATTTCGCTGATTGCATTTGATCCACAGATCATCGCGGTCAGGAAAGCGTTGCCTGTCGCGGACCTTGCGCAGTTGATTACCTGGCTCAAAGCCAATCCCGACAAGGCGATCGCCGGGACCGCGGGTGTCGGCAGCACTTCGCATGTGAGTGCTGTCAAGTTCCAAGCGGTCACCGGCACGCAGTTCCGCTTCGTGCCCTATCGGGGCCTTGGGCCGGCGATGCAGGATCTCGTGGCGGGCCATGTCGACATACTTTTCGATTTGGCTGCCAATGCTGTGCCGCAGATTAGCGCTGGAACGATCAAGGCTCTGGCGGTGACGTCGGTTAGCCGCCTGGCTTCTGCCCCAGAGATTCCAACGGTCGATGAAGCCGGTTTGCGCGGGTTCTACTTCGTCAATTGGCACGGCATCTGGGCGCCGCGCGGCACGCCGGCGGATGCAGTGACGCGGCTCAACCTGGCCGTCAGGAAGGTATTGGCTAATCGCGTGACCTTGGAGCGTCTTGCCAGTATCGGCCAGCAAGTGCCTTCCTTGGAGCGGCAGACCGCGCAGGCTCTCGCCACTTATCAACGCGAAGAGATTGAGAGGTGGTGGCCCGTTATCAAAGCCGGAAACATTAGCGCGGAATGAATCGGTCGACCGTGGTTTTGCCGGGAGGTGACGTCGCCGGAATGCCACCGAGCGGCAGTGCATGAACACCCACGACATCCTGATAGGACAATGCTGATGCGCATTCACAATCTCTACGCCGACGAAAACGGCGAAACCCACTTCCGTGACATAGAAATCGAATTGAACGAAACCGGCCCTGACGGAACCATATCGAAGCTTTTTGCCGCGATCGGCATCATATTTCGCACGACGCCCGGTGATTGGGTGTTTGATTGGCACAACACGACCCGACGACAATATGTCGTCAATCTAGACGCCCCACATCAGGTCACTGCCAGCGATGGTGAAACAAGAATTATCGGGGTCGGTGAGATCTATCTGGTCGAGGACCTGCATGGGAAGGGGCATCTTTCTCAAGGGCTTGGAAAGTTCCGCCATTCCCTCATGATACCGATCGATTAGCGAAGGCGGTTTCTGCTTCTGGCACAAAACGGACATAGCCGGCCTGTCGGTCAATGTCCGCACTTGAGCGTAAAGCGGCACGGTTTGCTTCGTGGGCTGACCGGATTTGCGGGGTGCACGCCGCTAGTGGGCGGCTAGGCCGCCACGGTCGCAGGCGCGACGTCGACGGTCGGCACCGCATCGCGGGCAAACCGGGCGGCAGCGCTGATCGCTGTGGACAATTGCGACACGGCCGCCGGTCTTGCAAACAGGTAGCCCTGGCCCTTGGCGCAGCCCTCGCGCGCCAGGAAATCCCATTGCGCTTCCGTCTCGATGCCTTCGGCCAGAACCGGCATGCGGAGGCTTTCGCCGAGCGCGAGCACGGTGCGGACGATCGCGGCCGCCGCCGCGTCGTGGGGCAGGCGTTTGACGAAGGACTGGTCGAGCTTGATCTTGTCGAACGGGAAGGCGTGCAGGGTCGCGAGCGACGAGTAGCCGGTGCCAAAGTCGTCCATCGCAACCGTGATGCCCATGGCTTTCAGCTTGCGCAGGATATGCAAGCCCCGGCTCTGGTCCGACATGATGGTCGATTCCGTGACTTCGACCTCAAGACGCGACGGCGGCAAGCCGGTTTCCAGGAGTATGCCGTGGATCATCTCGGCGAGGTCTTCACGGCCGAACTGGACCGGCGAGAGGTTGACCGCAACGTTTCCGGGAATCTTGCCTTCGGCGGCGTCGCGGCAGGCAGCGCGCAGCGCCCATTCGCCCATGTCGTAGATCGCTTCGGTTTCTTCGGCCAGCGGAATGAACTCGGCCGGCGAAACCATGCCGAGCTTCGGATGTTTCCATCGCATGAGGGCTTCGGCGCCGCAGATCTGGCCGTCGTTAAGCGACATCTGGAGCTGATAGTTCAAAAACAGTTCCTGACGTTCAGCCGCATGTTCGAGATCGCGGGCGAGCGCGCGGCGCTTGCGGGCGCTGTCGTCCATTTCGCGGCTGTAGGCGCAGATCGAGCCGCCTTGCGTGCTCTTGCCCCGGTGCATCGCAAGCTTGGCATTGCTCAGGAGCTGGTCGCGTTCCGGCGTATCGGTCGGGAAGATCGAGAAGCCGATCGAGGCAGTCAGGTTGACGGCATAGCCCTGCACCATGAACGGCGCGGCAAAGGACTGCGAGATGCGCTCGGCAAAGGCATGAGCGTCATGCGGGTGGTTGGGCGACGTCGTCAGCGCCAGGAATTCGTCGCCGCTTTGGCGCGCCAGGAATTCGCCCGATGAAAGCTGCTTGCGCATGCGGTCGGCGACGTCGATCAGCAGGAGGTCGCCGGCGCCATGGCCATAGAGATCGTTGATGTCCTTGAAGCCGTCGATGTCGATCGAGAAGGCCGCAAGCTTGTGCGCCTTTTCGTGGGCCTCGGCGCTGTCGAAAGCGAGCCGCTCATTGAAGGCGATACGGTTCGGCAATCCCGTCATGGTGTCGTTGAACGACAGTTGATGAATGCGGTCAGCCGATTCCGTTCGCACGCGCTGGTCGATGACATAGGTCGAAATGCCGTTGCCCATGACGAGCAGAACCACGCCGACGACGGCGACGGCCAGGAAATGTGCAGGCAACAGGCCGGCCGGCAAGGTCACGGAAAGATCCGGCACGACGGTGGCCGCAGCCACCAGCGAGTAATGCATCGCGCAGATCATGACCGCGAACGAGATCGCGGCGCCATGACGGCACCAGCGCGTCACCGGGCGATTGGCACGGTTGACGGCGACCACGCTCAAGCCGAGGCCAAGCGCGACGGTCAGCGCCGCGCCTGAGAGGTTCAAATCAAAACTGCCTTCGATATTCCAGCCTGCCAGCGCGATGGCATGCATGGCGAGAACGCCGACGCCCATGACGACGCCGCCAATTTCCGGCGCCAGCGGGAAATGCCGGCTGCCGATTTCAAAGCCGATCAGGCAGGCGATGATCGCAATCGCGAGTACCGATCCGGCCGCCAGCGGCTCGAAGGCGCTGACCATCGAGGGGTCGAGCGCCAGAATTGAAATAAAGGTCGAGGCCCACAATGCCGCACCGGTGCCGACGGAGGCCATGAACAGCCAGCCATAGCGGGTCGAACCATCTGTAGCGCGGGCACGGGCAAAGTGGCGCATGCCGATCCAGGTGCCGAACAGACATACGGCGCCCGCGATCAGGACCAGGACTTGATGATAGGCAAATGCGTAGGCGGCGGAATGGAGCATGGGGTTCTTCCTGACCGGCACCCTAGGGCGGCAGAGTTAACTGGCGAAGAGTTTGCGCATGGAGTCACGCGCACTTTGGGAAATAGCGTTGAAACTTTGTAAGAAACACCGACGGAATCCGGGCGTTGTTTGTCGGGCCGGCTTAAGGTCGGATCGCTTTAACGATCTGTTAAGGAGAAGGGTTTGGCGATGCGGTATGAGCTTTATTATTGGCCATCGATCCAGGGCCGCGGCGAATATGTCCGCTTGGCGCTGGAAGAGGCGGGTAGCCCTTACGTCGATGTCGCGCGCGAACGCGGCACGGCCTCGATGATGCGGATGATGGAAGAGGGCGCGACGCCGCCGTTCGCCCCGCCGTTTCTGAAGGCGGGAAAGCTCGTGATCGGCCAGACCGCCAACATCCTGTTCTATCTCGGCGCACGCCATGGTCTGGCGCCCAAGGCCGAGGCAGGCCGGCTCTGGCTGCATCAGCTTCAACTCACGGTGACGGATTTCGTGCTGGAGGTTCACGACACCCATCATCCGCTCGGCCCCTCGCTTTACTATGAGGATCAGAAGCCGGAAGCGAAAAAGCGCACGAAGGATTTCTGGAACGAGCGCGTGCCCAAATTTTTGGGATATTTCGAGAGCCTGTTGGAAAAGAGCGGCGGTGCCTTTGTAACCGGCCGCAGGCTTGCCTACATCGATCTGTCGCTGTTTCAGCTCATCGAAGGGCTGCGCTACGCTTTCCCCAAGCGCATGAATGCCTTCGAGGACGAAATTCCAGCGCTATGCGAACTGCATGATCGTGTCGCCGCCCGGCCGAAGATCGCGGCCTATCTTTCCAGCGAGCGCCGGATTGCCTTCAACGAAGACGGCATCTTCCGGCGCTACAGGGAGCTGGATGCTTGATCTTGCTACTTCGGGACGCCGTGCTTCCACTTGTCCCAGCGGGCGACGACATCCTTGATGAACGGCGCGGACGCGACCCATAGATTGCTGATGGCAGGCACGAAACCGCCCGAGCCACCCTCGGGACCACACCCGCACAGCGAGTGCCAGGCCGACTCGCCAGGGTAGGGACGGTCAAAGTTCGATGCGGTCCGCAGCACCGCAACGCGGTTGAGATCCACCAGCCCCGAGATCGCCCCGCGGGTGAGGGCCATGTACGTGGCGTTGTCCTCCTGTTGCGTGGTGCAATAGGTGCCCTTGCCGGCGGTCCACAGCGCGGTCCATGCCGCGGCCCGTTCGCCCAGCTGGATGCCGTGAAACCAGGTGTCGCCCGCCACCGTGTCGCATTGAATGACGCTTGGCGGCGCCTTTGCCTTCGCCTCGGCATAGCGGCCTCGATAGGCTTGGGCTGTCGCGTTGTCGTTGGCCGTGAGATCGACCTTGCTGGTCAACGAGAGGATCTTCTGCAGCAACGCTTCGTTCAACTGATACATCTCGCTGTGATAAGGGGTAGGGATAGTCGGCAACGAGTTCCAGGGCTGCGTGGTCGTATCGGTGGGAAAGATCGCGAGGTATCCATAGGGCCATGCCGGGGTGTTCGGATCGGCCGCGGTTCCTGGAATCTCGCGCGCGTCGATCTCCCATGAGATGCCATAGTCGATGAGATAGCGCGCCCAGGCCGCCGAGCCGGTTGTCCCCTGGTGAGGATCGATCCCCGCAATGCCTGCGATCAGAAAGTATGTGCGGCGCAGGTCGAGCTTGTTGCTGAGAATCAGCGCCATGGTCGATGCGGCCACGTTTGCATGACCCTCGCCGGCGACCATCTGGCACACATCGTCGTGGTTGCACATAACGTTGGGATAGTCGGGCGAAAGACCTCGAACGGGTATCGATTCATTCAGTCCGAGATTTGCCGTGAAGGCCGATGCCTCGGAGCCCGGGAAGGGCGTGCCCCCGAACATATTGATGATCATGATCTTCACGGGTCGTCCGTCATCGTCGGCGAAGGCGGGACCGGTGAAGAGTGCGGCGATGAGTACGCTCGCGCCGGCGAGCAAGCATCGGGTTGTCGACAGGGCTGTTTCGATCATCCTGTGGCCATGCATGGAAGGTCCTCCCTCTGGTTGCCTATATTTGCTTTGGCGGAGTGGTTGCGACGCCGCTCGCAAAGCATTTTTCATGCCGAGGAATCATTAAGCGATCGCGCTACGCGCGGCGGCTGCCGCTTTGGCGAACAGGACACGATCAACACAAGTAAGTCGCGGTCTATGGTGGAAGATTCTCGCCAACCAGCGGCAGCGTCGAGCGGCTCCAGGCTGCCTGCTGCGTAATATTTTGCGATGACAGGCTACGAGACCTGCGCGAAATCGCACAGTAACGCGCCACGCTCGATGAAGAAGACGGCAAACTTGCTTCGCCGTCGCGCTATGGCGAGTTGATGAATGTTGTGTGGCGAATTCTTGACAGCGCTACGCTGCTTTTTTCTGGCGCGACGGATCGAAAGCGGTGCCCGGGAATGACGAGGAAATTTACCTGTTTCTCCCGTCCATCGGCGTCATCTTGAGCTTCGAAAGCTCGATGCCGTCGATGCAGCTGACGTTGAGCGCGACCACGGCCGTGCCGTCAGGCTTCTTGCCGCGCGCGAATACTTCGACGCCGCAGTCGTTGCACGATTGGTGGCGGATCGCGTGCTTGTTGAAGAGATATTCGCTCAGATTGTCTTCGCCGGCGCGCACCTGAAAGAGTTCGGGCGCCAGAAAGGCGAAATGCAAGCCGCGCTTGGTGCAGATCGAGCAATTGCAGGCGGTCACCATCGCAAGATCGGTCGTGCATTCGAAGCGCACCATGCCGCAATGGCAGCCGCCGGTCAGGGTTTTGTTTCCGGACATCGTTCTCACCACACTCCAGGCACGAGGCGATAGCGGACGCGTGCCGCATAATCAGCATAGCCGGGTAGTCCCGTCATCAGTGTATTTTCCTCGATCCGGGTGCGGATGCCGAAGATCACGGCGAAAATCGGCGACAGCAAAAGGCCCCACCACGATCCCAGCAGCAGGGCGATCCCGACCAGGAACAGCACCGCGGCAGCATACATCGGATGGCGGACAAAGGCGTAAGGTCCGGATGAAATGACGTGATGGCCGCGCTCCGACTGTACCTTCACCACCGCTGCCGCGAACGCGTTTTCGCGGAAGACCCACATGATGAAGAGGGAAGAGAGGATCAGGAGCGCGAGCCCAAGCGCCTGCAATGCAACGGGCATGCGGGATGGATGGAAGCGCTCATCGAGCCCCATCGCGATGAACCAGATCAGGAAGGCCGTGCCGAAGGCCCAAATGATTTTCTTGTCGGCGGCCGGCTGATCCACCTGGATCGGCGCGCGCATGCGCTCGGCGAGCAATTCCGGGCTGCTTTTTGCCAGCCATCCGCCGAACAGAAGGCAGGAAGCGGCCATGAATCCCAGAAAGACCCATGCGCCCGGCCAATGCCATGTGCCGGCGGGGACGAACAACAGTACGGCAAAGACGATAAGCCAGACGAAGGTCTGGATCAGCCATTTTGCGATCATTCGGGGTCCTCCCTTAAACGGGGCACCTAATCATCGCGCGATGTTTTGGCAAATTTACGCGCCGCCGCAATCGGTGCGCGGAACCGGGCTCAGATATTTTTTGACGCGTTTTCTTGACGCGAGCCGGTACCCACTTCGCTCGAAAACGCTCTAAACGAGCTGGTCGACCCGTGTTCCCTGTCCGGGCGGGAGAGGGGCGGGAGCCGGCGGAAGGGTTTGGCTGGCGTCGTTGTTTGAACTGGTGTCATTGTTCGAATCGGTGTCGGGCGTCACAACGGCCGCAACAATCGCAGCGGGCTGCGTGTTGTTGTTCGTGTCGAAATAGTTGAAGGGCAGCGGCGCCGACGTCGACGAAATGCTTGAAGCGCTCATGTGGATCTCAAATCCTGCTAGACGCGGAATTGGAGCCCACTTTGAAGCCACAAAGCCCAAGGGCATCTGAAGCTAATCGTTAAAATGCGAGCGATCGGGCGCCCGCCGTCGCCATGGTGAACGGGCTGCTAGCGGCGGAACGCCCCGCTTATTGGTCCACGGAGCGCGAGATCGCGATCGCGGCGTCACCTTTGGTGCGCGTGCAGTTCATGTCGAGGCGGCGGTAACGGATCGAGACGTCGTCGCCGCGGAAAATGCCCATCCGTGACAGGCAACCTGAAACGCCTTTGTTCAATTCGTCCTTGGGCAGGGTAAAGACGATCGCGGCGGCTCCGGCGACGAAGGCAATGAATTCCGGTTTCGGCTTTCGGTTATGGCCCTTGACATAGAGTTCGTTCGAGTACTTTCGGTTGGCGCAGCCGAGCGACATTTCCTTGGCCAGCGGATGCGACAGATAGATCATGTTGGCGGCCGTGATGCCGACTTTCAGGCCGTCGATCTGCCCCTTGAGCTGGTTGGCGATGTCCTCGCAGCGGTCGGCGCGCGCCGGCGCGGCTGCGAATGCGGAGAATACCGCTAACGCGGCGGCAAGCTGGATCGGTCGGCGAAAGCGTTGTCGGAATGACATCGTGGCGGCCCCTCTTTCCGGCATAGAAGCCTCAAGCGGGCGGGAAGTGCAAGAACCTTCCTTTTGGCGAAAAAGGGCTTAGAACGATGGGATTGCCGGGAGGCCTTTTCGGCCCGCTTCCGGCACTAGTGGAGTGGATTTGACATTCGCTGCTGACCTAGCCGCGAGTCCGGAAAGCGAATGTCAAATCCTAAACTCCACTAGAAACATATATTTGCTAGTGGTCCTTTTGATTCTAACGTTCGCAAAAGTGACCGCTGAGAAGAGATGCGAACGTTAGAATCGGACCACTAGAAACCACGCGAGCCCTCCCATGAACGCCCCTTCCGCCTTTCCCGACCAGCAAAAGCCCGTTCCGCCCTATAAGCACACGCCGCTGTTTCCGTTGGGCGCGGACACCACGCCCTACAAGAAGATCACGGCCGAAGGTGTTCGCCACGAGAAGGTGCTGGGCAAGGACATGCTGGTGGTCTCGCGCGAGGCGCTGCGCGCGCTGTCGGAAGCCGCCTTCGGCGAGATCAATCACTATTTGCGGCCGGGCCACCTGAAGCAGTTGCGCGCAATCCTCGACGACAAGGAGGCCAGCTCCAACGACAAGTTCGTGGCGCTGGACTTTTTGAAGAACGCCAACATCGCGGCCGGCGGCGTGTTGCCGATGTGCCAGGACACCGGCACCGCGATCATCATGGGCAAGAAGGGCTGCAACGTCATCACCGACGGCGAGGACGAAGCGGCGCTCTCGGAAGGCGCGCGCGATGCGTATCTTCGGCGAAACCTGCGCTATTCGCAGGTCGCGCCGCTCTCGATGTATGAGGAAAAGAACACCGCCAACAACATGCCGGCGCAGTGCGAGATCTATGCAGAAGGCGACGACGCCTACAAGTTCATGTTCATGGCCAAGGGTGGCGGCTCGGCCAACAAGAGTTTTCTGTTTCAGGCCACGCCCTCGGTGCTCACGAAGGATCGCCTGCTGGCGTTCCTGAAAGAAAAGATCCTGACGCTGGGCACCGCGGCGTGCCCGCCTTATCACCTTGCGATCGTGATCGGCGGCACCTCGGCCGAACTCTGCATGAAGACGGTGAAGCTCGCGTCCGCGCGCTATCTCGACGCGCTGCCCACGCACGGATCGCCGGACGGCAATGCCTTCCGCGATCTCGAGATGGAGCAGGAAATTCACAAGATGACGCAAAGCTTGGGAGTAGGGGCGCAGTTCGGCGGCAAGTATTTCTGCCACGACGTCCGCGTCATCCGCATGCCGCGTCACGGCGCGTCGCTTCCTATTGGACTCGGCGTGTCCTGCTCGGCCGACCGCCAGGTGCTCGGCAAGATCACCAAGGACGGCGTCTATCTCGAGGAGCTCGAGCACAATCCCGCGCAATATCTGCCGCAGGTCGAGCAGGCGCTGGGCGGCGAGGTGATCAAGATCGACCTCAACCAGCCGATGAAGGACATTCTCGCCACGCTCTCCAAACATCCGATCAAGACGCGGCTGTCGCTCACCGGCACCATGATCGTGGCGCGGGACTCCGCGCATGCCAAGTTGCGCGAGCGGCTGGAGAAGGGCGAGCCGCTGCCGGATTATTTCAAGAACCATCCGATCTATTACGCAGGTCCCGCCAAGACACCGGAAGGCTACGCTTCCGGCGCCTTCGGTCCGACCACCGCGGGGCGCATGGATTCCTTTGTCGATCAGTTCCAGGCGGCCGGCGGCTCGATGGTGATGCTCGCAAAAGGAAACCGCGCGGTCGCGGTGCGCGAGGCCTGCAAGAAGCACGGCGGCTTCTATCTCGGCTCGATCGGTGGGGCTGCGGCGAACCTCGCCGAACACTGCATCAAGAAGGTCGAGGTCGTCGAATATCCCGAACTCGGGATGGAAGCGATCTGGCGCATCGAAGTCGTGGATTTCCCGGCCTTCATCATCATCGACGACAAGGGCAATGACTTCTTCAAGGAATTGAACCTGGGGTGATCCGGGACCCAAGGCGCGGCGTTTGGTCCCGGCTCTGCGTTGCCCGGTTTCACGATACAACGCCCGTTCGAGACAAGAGTGGTTAGGGGAGGGGCGCAATGGTCGAGTGGTTTGACGATTTGAAAATCGGCATGCGCTTCAAAAGCGACAGCAAGACGGTCTCCAAAGAAGAGATCCTGCGCTTTGCCAGCGAATTCGATCCGCAGCCGTTTCACCTCGACCATGAGGCCGCCAAGCAGACGGTCCTGCAAGGGCTCGCCGCCTCCGGCTGGCACACGGCGGCGATTTCGATGCGGCTCGCGCTGTCGGCAAAGCCGTTTGGTCCGCATCCGCTGTTCGGCGCCGGCGTCGATGGGTTGCGCTGGATGGTGCCGGTGCGGCCGGGCGACACGCTCCATCTCGAAGGCGAGGTGGTGGAGCTGATCCCCTCGAAGACCAAGCCGCAGGGTATCGCCCGCGTCAAATGGACCGCCTACAATCAGAACGGCGAGGCCGTCTATACCTTCAATCCGATCGCGATCGTGCCGCGCCGGCCGGCGTAAGAACAGGCGCTTCCGGCTTACGTCACTGGCCTCGCATGCGGTCTGAACAGCCGACCTTTTTCGACGACCAGCACGACCGCCAGGGACGCCAGCGTGCAAAGGAAAAAACCGGTCGCAAATGGCAGAAGTGTACCGTCATAGGCTTGGCCGATCGTTGTGCCGATGCCGATGCCCAACAGCGTCGTGATCGATCCATAGAGTGACGAGGCGGTGCCGGCGATGTGTCCCTGCGGCTCCATCGCAAGCGATGTGAAATTGGCGAACGTCAGCCCGAACGCGAACATCATCATTGTCGACAGCGCCATGAACAGCGGCAGCGGCAGCATTTGCAGTATCGCCGCCAGAAGCATGATGCCCGCCACCGCTACAAAGCCGACCAGCGCGCCATGCGAGATCACTCGCATACCAATTCGGCCAACGATCCGGGCGTTGAGAAAGCCGGCGATGGCAATGCCGATCGCGACCGCCGCGAACGCCAGCGGAAAGTAGCGCCCGAGCCCGTAAATCTGGGTGAACACCTGTTGCGCCGCGAATACGAAGGCGAACAGAGAGCCCTGCACGCCGCCGGCCGCCAGTGCATAACCCAGGGTTTGCCGGTTGGTCACTGTCTGCCGAAACGCACCGAGCACATCGCGAATGGCAAGTGACTTGCGTTCGGCAACCGGCAAGGTCTCCGGCATCCGCATTGCGCTCCAGATCAGCGCAAGCACCCCGTAAACCATCAGGACAATGAAGATGCCACGCCACTGCGTCAAAGACATCACCGCTTGACCTAGCGATGGCGCGATGACCGGCACCGCGATGAAGATCATCATCGCCAGTGACACGACGCTTGCCATGCGGCGACCGGCGTAGCAGTCACGAACAATCGAAGTCGCGATCACGCGGGTTGCAGAGGTGCCGAGCCCTTGAAGCACCCGCGCCAGCATCAACGTCTCGAACGACGACGCCATGATCGCAAGAAGGCTGGCGATGCAATACAACGCCATGCCGTCGATCAGGACCGCACGCCGGCCGAAACGGTCCGAAAGAGGGCCCATGATGAATTGGCCGATGCCGAAACCGATCAGGAACGAGGACAAAACTTCCTGTGGCTCATTGGCAGCGGTGATATGGAATGCCGATGCGATGTCCGGTACCGCCGGCAGCATCATGTCCATCGCCAGCGGGTTGAGGGCCATGATCGAAGCGATAACGACGACGAACTCTGGAAACCTCATCGGCCAATGCCGTGACGAAACCAAACCATCAGCATTTACGTCGGTCACAGTGCACACCTCACGCGCGACAAATAGGGCTTATGGTGCGTTGCACAACCCGCTTTCCGGAATGGCTGATGTGCTGCTTCTTTAATCGCCACGTTCGCGTCAGATCCGTTCGATTACAGCAAGTGAGCGAATAGATGCGTTGATGGAACAACGGTGATGGATCGGCATTACCCGGGTGCCTTCTCGGGAGCCAACGTCATGCACCTGTCCAATCAAAGTCTTCTCGTCATCCTCGTCGTGGGAATTGTCGCCGGATGGTTGGCGGGCAGGGTGATGGAGGGGGGAGGTTTTGGATTGGTGGGTGATTTGATCGTCGGCTTGATCGGCGCCTTTATCGGCGATTGGCTGTTGCCGCGATTAGGCATTCACTTGGGCGTCGGGATTGTTGCCCTGATTATAAACGCCTTTATCGGCGCCATTGTCCTTCTGCTGTTGCTCCGGTTGGTTGGCGGCGGTGGTTACGGACGCCGCTGGGGCAGGCGGCGAATATAACCCTGCCTGGCCGGGTCGTTGCGTCCGAGTCACAATCTCAGGCCTTTTTGCGGGCTGCACGGCGGCCCTTTTTTCCGTGCCATGCTACGCTGACCCGCGAATCAGGAATCCGGATCATGAGTGCAGACAGCGACAGTCGAATCGCGTGGCATAGGGTTCAGCTCAAGAAGAACCGCGAGGCGCTGAAGGCGCTGGAAACCGCCCGGTTTACGACAGGCGAAATCGCCGGGCGCCGGCAAACATCGCAATCCATCGACGACCTCAAGCGCAAGATCGCGGAGTCCGAGCGCTGCATTGCCATGCATGACAGGGGAACCAGCCGGCCGCGCGCGACCGACTTTCGCAGCCTCACCGGCGTGAACTGGAGCACCTGGAATACCCGCACCGGCGGCGATCGCTGATCGCTGGGACCACTAGCCCGCTCGCTCGACGAGATGCGCGCGCGAGGGGGCCGGCTCGAACCGGTCGGCGAAATATTGCGTTTCGTTGGCCACTAACCCGTCGCGGAATTCCATGACGCTCACCGCATAAGACGGGACGCCGTCGTAGCTGAGCACGAATTCGGTGACCCAGAGATCGCCGCCGCCGATCATTCGCTTGACCGTAAAACGCTTCTTGTTCGGTTGAACGAACCGGCTCTCCTGAATGTTGTGCCGGCCGCGGATCACTTCGCCCGATTGCGGATAAGTCAGGACCGCATCCTCGCGGTAGATTTCGTGTTCGACGTCGAAGTCGTTTGCGTCCGAAGCATCCCAGTGGCGCTGCAGCGCCGCCCGCGCAGTTCGATCATCCATCTCGATCTCCCACTTGAGCGTCCGGAGCCACTTAACCCATCGCCATATGTCAATTGCAAGGTCTGCCCGGCTCCCAATAGCGGGCCAATCCTCCGTTTGCTGGCTTGAAAAATAACTCAATATCGCGAACCATTGCCCTGACGGGCAAATCGACGATGGAGAACTCCCTTGCGTAAAGATGTATTCGCGGCGCTCACTTTCGCGGCGCTTATTTCCGGCAACGCGGTCGCTGATGCCGAGGAGCTCACGGGCACGCTCGCGAAGGTCAAGGAGCTCGGCTACATCACCATCGGGCACCGCGAGGCGTCGGTGCCGTTCTCCTACATCGACGACCAGCAGCGACCGGTCGGCTTCGCGATCGACATCTGCAACAAGATTGTCGATGCGGTGAAACGCGAGTTGAAGCTCGACAAGCTCGAGGTGCGCTATCAACTGGTGACGGCTTCCCAGCGCATTCCGCTCATGGCCAACGGCACCATCGATCTCGAATGCGGCAACACCACCAATAATGTCGAGCGGCAACAGCAGGTCTGGTACACCAACACGCATTTTCTGACCGCGAGCCGTTTCCTTTCCAAGATCAACTCCAACGTCCGCTCGATCGCCGACCTCAAGGGCAAGACGGTCGTCTCTCCGGCCGGTTCGACCAACATCAAACAGGCGCTGGAATTCAATACCAGACTGAATCTCGGAATGACTGTTGTCCCGGCGCAGGACCAGGGCGAGGCTTTCTTGATGGTCGAGACCGGCAGGGCGGTGGCCTTTGTCCAGGACGATATCGTGCTCGCCGGGCTGATCGCGATATCGAAGGATCCGAAGGCATACACGATCTCGGAGGACGCGTTCTCCAAACCGGAGCCGTATGGAATCATGCTGCGCAAGGGCGATGTGGCGTTCAAGGCGGTTGCCGATGCCGCAACTTCCGCGCTCTACAAGAGCCCGGAAGGCGCCGCGCTCTATGCCAAATGGTTCACGCAGGCCATCCCGCCGAAGAACGTCAACCTCAACATCCCGATGAGCCCGACAATGAAGCGGACTTTCGAGAACCCCAAGGATTCGCCGGATCCGGCTGCGTATTAAGCGGCGCGCCTGACTGGCCCGTCCCGCGGCGCGGCAAGAGGAGGGGACCATGCGCGGGCTGTGGCGCGACTTTCATTTCCCGTCGACTCAGGTACCCGCCGAGTTCCGCCACGCGCTGATGCGGCAGACTCTGAAGACGGAGGTCGTGCGGGTCACCGGCGTGATCATCGTCACGCTCGGGTTGGCGTCGACGTCGTTGGTCCTTTACTTTGTCTCGCCCGCGGAGGTCGAACGCATCTGGCACGGCCGCCTCTATCCCATCTACATCTGGACGATCATCGGGCCCTTCATCGCGTTTGAGTTCGCGGTCCTCTATCTCCTTAAGCGCCGAATCGCGCTCGACGGCGATGTACCGGTGCTGCGCCGCTATGTCGGGACCTTCATCGAAACCAGCCTGCCGACCGTTCTGCTTGCCATCCATATCGACAAGATGGGCGCGACCGAGGCGCTCGGCTTCGTCGCGCCGCTGGTCTATTTCCTCTTCATCGTCCTTTCGACATTGCGACTCGACTTCTGGCTGCCGGTTTTCACAGGGCTTGTCGCGGCGGTCGAGCTTTTCGCGATGGCGATGCTGTATCACCCCGATCTGCCGCGCAATGTCGACTATCACCTGCTGCGCAGCCTCGTGATTCTCGCCTGCGGTCTGCTTGCCGGCGGGGTTGCGCTTCGGTTGCGGCGTCAGTTCGAGGCGAGCATCGCGGCGGCGAGCGCGCGAGACCGCGTCACCAACCTGTTCGGCCAGCACGTGTCGCCGCAGGTGGTCGAGCGCTTGATGCTGGAGGGCGCCGCGACGGCCAGTGAGCTGCGCCGGGTCGTGGTGATGTTCGTCGATTTTCGGAGCTTCACCGTGCAGGCGCAACAGCGGTCGCCGCAGCAGGTGGTCGAACGGCTCGATCGTGCTTTTGCGGTGCTGGTCGAAATTCTCGATCGGCACGGCGGGATCGTGAACAAATTTCTGGGCGACGGCTTGCTTGCACTGTTCGGCGCGCCGATCGCCCATGACGACGCCGTCCGACAGGCCGTCGACGCGGCGCGCGACATGCTGGCCGCGATGGAGCGCGACAATGCGGCGGGCGACTGGGCGCTGCGGATCGGCATCGGGGTGCACGTCGGCGAGGTGGTCGCAGGCACCATCGGTTCGCCGCGTCGCAAGGAGTACACTGTGATCGGAGATGCGGTGAACCTCGCATCGCGGCTGGAGGCCCTCAACAAGGAACTTGGCACCCAGTGTCTGATCTCGGCCGCGGTGTACGATGCGCTGGGTGAGGCGGGGCAAGATGCCGTGCCGCTCGGCGAGATGAAGGTGAGGGGATACGAACGGCCGGTCGCGGTGTGGCGGCTGGGCTGACGGCGGTGCTCTCCGGAATATGCTGCGCAAGGCGACGTCGCGATCAAGGCGGAAACCGACGCCGCCACTTCGAAAACGCACGACAAATTTGGTGCGAATTGCGAAAGTCGCTTTCTCGACGCAATCATTGGAGAGTTTAGCCCGAAACGTGGGGACGCCATTCCGACGTGTCCGGCGATTTCTTTTCGGAGCGCGCCGATAAAGCTTAGCTGATCGTTAGCTGATAGTTCGGCATCTGGCCGAAATTGCCGTCCCCGACGAGGCACGAGGTCATTATTCGAAAGTTGCAGGAGGACATATGGTCCAAAAGCGCGACGTTCCCGGCATCAGAAACTACGACGCCCCGGCAGGCGGGTGGGGCGCCCTCAAAGCCACCGCGATCGCCATTCGCGACCAGATGGATGTCGTCGAGGCGCCGCTCACGCTGCTGCACATGAACAAGCCGGACGGCTTTGACTGTCCGGGCTGCGCGTGGCCGGACAAGGAGCACACCTCCACCTTCCAGTTCTGTGAGAACGGCGCGAAAGCAGTGACCTGGGAAGCGACCAGCAAACGCGTCACACCGGAGTTCTTTGCCGACCACACCGTCACCGAGTTGCTCGGCTGGAGCGACTTCCACCTAGAGAACGAGGGGCGCCTTACCCACCCCATGGTTTATGACGCCGGGTCCGATACCTATCAGCCCATCGAATGGGATGAAGCCTTCGCGCGCATCGGCGAGAAGCTGCGCAGCCTGCCCGATCCCAATATGGCCGAATTCTATACCTCTGGCCGCGCTTCCAACGAAGCTGCCTTCCTCTTCCAGATATTCGCGCGCGAGTATGGCAGCAACAATTTCCCCGACTGCTCGAACATGTGCCACGAGGCGACGAGCGTCGGCCTGCCGCACTCCATCGGCATCGGCAAGGGCACGGTGTCGCTGGAGGATTTCGATCATTGCGAACTGATCATCGCCATGGGCCACAATCCGGGCACCAATCATCCACGCATGATGGGCACTTTGCACGAAGTCTCGCGCCGGGGCGCGCCGATCATCGTCTTCAATCCGCTCCGGGAGCGCGCGCTCGAGCGCTTCACCGATCCTCAGAATCCGATCGAGATGGGTACCTTCGGCTCGACGCCCATTGCCTCCACCTACTATCAGCTAAAGGTCGGCGCCGACGCCGCAGTGCTGAAGGGCATCATGAAGGCGCTGATCGAGAACGATGACGCCGGAAACGACGTGCTCGACCATGCCTTTATCGCCGAACACACCAACGGCTTTGCTGCGTTCGCCGCCGATTTGCGCGCGACGGCATGGGGTACGATCGAAGCCGTCTCCGGTTTCTCCCGCGTGCAACTCGCCGAGGCCGCCGCTGCCTATGCGAGGTCCGACGCCACCATCATCACCTACGGCATGGGCATCACCCAGCACTGCCACGGCACCGCCAATGTGCAACAGATCGCAAATCTGCTGCTGCTGAGAGGCAATTTCGGCAAACCTGGCGCCGGCATTTGCCCGCTGCGCGGTCACTCCAACGTGCAGGGCAATCGAACGGTCGGCATTACCGAAAAGCCCAACATTCCGATGTTCGATGGTATCGAACGCACCTTTGGCTTCAAGCCGCCACGGCATCATGGCCATGATTCGGTTGCTGCGATGGAAGCGATCGACGATGGCCGATCCAGGGTCTTAATCTGTCTCGGAGGCAATTTTGCCGTGGCGTTGCCCGATCCGGTGCGTTGCCTGGCGGGCATGCGCAAGCTCGATCTCGCCGTCCACCTCGGCACCAAGCTGAACCGCTCGCATCTTCTGGTCGGCAAGCAATCGATGATCCTGCCGGTGCTGGGGCGTACCGAGCGCGACATCCAAGCCAGCGGGCCGCAGGTCATTACCGTTGAAGACTCGATGTCGATGGTGCACGCCTCGCGCGGCAGGCTCAGCCCGGCCTCCGAGTATCTCCGTTCGGAGTCGGCCATTGTCGCCGGCATGGCGATGGCGACATTGCCGGCGAGCAGGGTGCCTTGGGCCGAGCTGATAGCCGATTATGACCGCATTCGGGACGCCATCGAGGGCGTATTCCCCGATTTCAAGGATTACAACCAGCGCATTCGACATCCCGGCGGCTTTCGCTTGCCGTTACCGCCGACCGCGCGCAAATGGACGACCGCTTCAGGCAAGGCCGAATTCCTGCTCTTCAATGGCCTGGAGGAGGACCCGGCTGTGACCGACAAGTCCGTCCTCAAGCTCACCACCATCCGCAGCCACGATCAGTACAACACCACGATCTATGGGCTGAACGACCGCTATCGCGGCGTGTTCGGGCGGCGCGACGTGCTCTTCATGAACGAGACGGACCTCGCCGAACTTGGGCTTGCGCACGGCGATCTCGTCCAGATCGAGACGGCGTTGCCCTCGGGTGAACCGCGCGATCTCAGCCTCACCGCCGTCGCCCACGACATCGCGCGCGGGTCGGTCGCCGCCTATTATCCGGAGGCAAACGGCCTCGTGCCGCTCGACTATCATGACAAGGAAAGCGGCACGCCGTCGTACAAGTCAGTGCCGGTGCGCGTCAGCCGCGCCGCGTGAGGTCACGTGACCTCCGCTCGGCGAGACGAAGGTGAGGGGATATGATCGGCCCATTGCGGTGTGGCGGCTGGGCTGACGGTGGTGCTCGCGAATGCCGGGCCCCCGGTGCATGGAACAAAAGTTCCTCCGCCGCGTTGTAAGTATTCCCACATCAAGGATCATGGATGAACGACACATTTGAACGGAAGGTGATGACTTCAGCCGAACGCGAAGCCCGGAAGATGTTCAGGGCAGCAGAGGCCGCCAAAGCCATGACGGAGCACGAGCGTGCGCAAAAGGCTTTTCACCAAAACCGCGAACGATTGAAAGCCTTGAGGCTGGCCCGCGAAGCCGCGGCAGCCAAGAGTGAAGGTAAGCCTGAGTGACCCGGCCCTGGGATCGCTTCGCGGTCATCTGCGCCTGCATCACCTGAGCGGCATCATGAAGGAGAACCGGGTTTCCTCCGGCGTTGAAGTTGCCGTCAGTTCACCGTCGTGAGCCTTTGCGATCTGTCCCGCAATATGCAGTCCCAACCCAAGACCTTGCCTGCTGGCGCGCACCGTTCCCCGAAAAAACGGCTCAAATAGTCTTTCCAGCGCTGCTTCAGGTATTGGTTCGCCACCATTGGCGACAGACAATTTAAAGAACCCGTCTTCCGTCGCTGCACGCACGCGAACAGGCAGGTTCTTGGCTCCATGGGTGACGGCATTTCCGACGAGATTGGAGACGAGCTGTCCAATTCGGGTTCTGTCGCAATTCACGGGAACATCAATCGCGTATTCTGTTTCGATCTGGCGTCCCGGCGAAGACAGGCGAAGTTCGTCGATCACCTGATGCAGCACCGGCTCCAACGGCTTGAGGGAATCCCTGTCGAGGGTGATGCCGCCGCCAAGCCGCCCCCGCGCAAAATCGAGCACGTCGTTGATCAGCCCGGCCATTCGCATCACGGTGGTCTGCAGCATCGCGACGATCTGATGTTCTTTTTCGGTCTTGGCATCCCGTCCCAGAATTCGTGCCCCCGCGCTGATCGATGCGAGAGGATTGCGGAGATCATGGCCAAGCACGGCAATGAACTGTTCTCGTAGTTCCGAATTCTCGCGTTCGCGCTCCAGGCCGAGTTTCGCGACTTCGCGCGACTCCAAGAGCTCGTGTTCATAGCGCCGCCGATCCGTGGCTTTAATCAAGGTCAACCGAATAAACAGCGGGCTGCCGGCAGCGTCTCGACCTTCGATAGCGTTGGCAATCATCTGGATCGGCCCGCCGGTCGCGCTCACCATGTCGATGGCAAACTCGCTGAAGAAGCCCTGCATTCTCAGCAGCGGCGCGATATGCGTTTCATAATAGATGCGGCCGGCCATATTGAGGAAATCGCTGAACCGTTTGCCGGTCATCTGATCGGCGGTGTGTCCGGTCCAGCCCAGCAAGGTCTTGTTCACGCGCTGAATGCGACCGTTGGTCAGCAACGTGAGATAGCCGCAGGGGGCATTCTCGAACATGTCCTGGAAATCGTCGATGCGAGCCTCGTCCACTGCGAGCCTCAAACAAATGTTCTGATAGCAGCGATCACCTCGTCGGGAGCACTGAGATTGGGACAATGGCCCGTGGCTTCCAAAACGATCATCTCGCTGTTGGGAATCTGGCTGCGGACGAAGTCTCCCACCTCTTTCGAAGCAATGATGTCCTCGCTGCATTGAAGGATCAGCGTCGGGACATCGATGTTTGCCAAATCGGCCCGATTGTCCGACGTGAACGTGACGCGCGCAAACGCCTTCGCGATTTCCGGATCGGTTCGGCAGAAGCTGTTGGTCAGTTCCTGGCCGAGTTCGGGGCGATCAGGATTTCCCATGATCGCGGGAGCCATCTGCGCCGACCAACCCATATGATTGGCTTCGAGGAACTGAAGAAGCTCCTCGATCTGCGCTTCGCTGAACCCGCCGACGTAATCGCCATCGTCGATGTACCGTGCCGATGGCCCGACCATCACGAGCGCTCCAAACATGCCGGGCGCTTTTTGACAAGCCAGCGCGCCGATCATGCTGCTGACGGAATGGCCTACGAAAACTGCATTCGTCAATCCAAGTTCGTGCCCAATCTCGACGACGTCATCGGCATAGCCGGCCAGCGTCGAATATTTCAGTTTATCGTAGGCTTTCAGATCGGATCCGCCAGCGCCGACGTGGTCGAACAAGATGGTCTTGAATCCCTGTTCGAAGGCGGGTTCGACGAACCGCCACATATTCAGATCGCAGCCGAATCCGTGGGCAAACATCATCCCGCGCTGGCCCGATCCGCGGATCTGGACGTTATTTCGTTCGATTACGCCCATGACGTCCTCTTAAATACCGGTCGCAAAGTTCCGCTGCTATGGCTGTGCCGGTCTCATCAATTTGCAGGAAATTTCGGGCGAGCCCCACCACTCTGGGTTTTTTGAGCCGAAAAGGGAAGTCAAATGCCCACCTTCAATGTCGATCCGGGTGGTGGGTAGCGATGGAACCCGAAACGCGTGATCACAAAACGGTCCAGACAATTGGATCACTTGCAGTGAGCTTTTTCGCGAAGATGCTGCGCAGCTTTTTTGTGTCTGTATTTCGGCTTGCAAGCGTTGCTTTTCGTCAAGCGGACTTCAAGCGTCTCCTTGATCGGGGCAGCGGGGTGCATACCCACAGGAAATGCTATTGCCGGGCTAACGAGAAAGGCTGTCGCGGAAAAAATCACGGCGGAAAAAATAACGATCGAGCGGACCATATGTGGCTCTCCTGTATGACAGGCGACGCACCCGAGGACCTAGCGTTCCGATTCCGAAGTTCGTACCATTTCGCGTGCCACGTTTACGAACCTTTGGTTCAGAAGTCCGCATGATGGACTCGCGGCAGCAATGACGCGGACTTCTGAACTGCCGCACTGGCTTTTGCCAGCTAAATAATCTTTTTTGAAAAATTCGGTTGCCGTCGAACGCTCAAGGATTTCGTTCGGTCTATGGCTTGCTGAAGAAATGATACCGCATGGTCTCCTTGTCCGGATACCAGTTCCAGTCGTCCTCGTCGGTTTCCTGTTCGATCCGCCAGATTTCGTCGAGCATGGCCGGGTCGGAAACGGCGAGCTTGAATCCGCCGCGCACCATCGCGTCGGACCACTCCGAACATGTCCAGAAGGTCACCAGGCCTTTGAACAATTCATAGTCCTCGATGACTTCCTCGGTCATGTCGGTGGTCACTCCCTGGAGCACGAGTCCCACGCGGCACACGCGAAGCATCTCCTTGATCGCCTGATCGATCTTTTCTTCAGGCAGATGGGGAAGGCAGGTGACGTAGAGAAAGTCGAAGGCGTCGTCCTCGAACGGCATCTTGCAGACATCGCCGAGCAGGTTTCGTTCGCGCCACTGCTCCGGCGTCTTTGAAACGATGTTCGCGTTGTTTTCGATGCCCCAGGCTTCGATACCAAGCTCGTCGAACTGCTCAAGCGTCAGGCCATTCGCGCTGCCGCAGTCAAGCAACTTATAAGGCGGCTCCGCGCCCCAGACGGCTTTGATAAAATCAACAAGATACTGCGCGTTGAAGGCGTCTTCGAAAACCTCTTCATAGCTCTGATCGCCGGAATAATTCTCGAAGAAGCTGTCGGCGACCGCTCCATTTTCATGAACACCATCGATCTGATATGCGAATTTGCGCTTGCGCAGTTCGGTAATGCTTGGCGTCTTGACGTCACCCATCGTCGCAATCCCCCGCAGCGCGTTTTTTGCCGATTCCCCGGAAAGAACGGCCCATACCCCAGAATATCTGTTCCGATAAGAGCATAGAGGCCGCTGCCGCACCAGAGCCGGCCTTCGCTGTGTGCCATGAGTAGAAAACAGCCCTCGGGCAATAGCGAAGTCTGTTTTACTGCCCGGCCCCCGGACATCCGAGGCGTTCGAGAAGCGGGGTGCGTTTGGCGCCCGGCTTTCCCTGCGCCCTCTGATTTCGAGGAGCGAGAGTTTCATGAATGACTCGGGCGCGATGCGTTGCGAGACCGCTTCGCCATGTGCATTAGTGGCTGTTTGAAATTTGAATCTGTGCGAAACGCGCTCTTCCCCTCTCCCACAAGGGGAGAGGGGAAGAAGCCCGCAAGCGGAGAGCGTGAGAGAATCGAGCGCGTGTTACGCCCGCGTTCCCGTGAACGGAAAACTGCCCATCGGGCCGATGCCCATTTCGCCGGCAATGCTGTCGCCGGAAACTTTGCCGGTGAATTCGAGCGTCAGTGGCATCGGGTTGGTAATGGACACTTTCCAGGAAAGGTCGTCGCCATTGGCCGTGCCGTCGAAGATCTCGGCGGAATTGCCCTCGGCCGCCTGCGTGCCGGTCAGCGCGCCGCCCGCGCTCTTCAGGCTCAGCGTGGCCTGACGATCGCCCATCGGCGTCGACATGGTGATGTTCCAGTTACCGTCCACGGCCATTCGCGTAACTCCCCATGATGTCTTGTTGCTGGATATAGCCTATCTCGTCATCGATGCCCAACGGCACAAACTGGGGACGGGTTCGGGCCATGGAGACGAAAGGCCTGACATTTGCATGGAATTGTCCTAGAACCTTGTGCCCTGCGGTTCGTTGCTTCATAGCGGTGTAGTTGCCTTTCATCATGCCTGAAATTTCGTCGAAGAAACCCTATCGCGTCGGCCGATCCCGTACCGGACTAGGCCTCTTCGCCACCAAGCGGATCAAGAAGGGCACCAAAATCATCCGTTATTTTGGACCGCTTCTGGATTCCAAGAAGAAAAAAGACGACGCGATCGAGAACAAATATCTGTTCGAGCTCACCAACCGTTGGACCATCGATGGCTCGGTCCGCAAAAACGTCGCCCGCTATATCAATCACGCCTGCAAGCCGAATGCGGAAAGCGATGTTCGCCCACGCAAGCGCAAGGTTTTCATTCGCGCGATCAAGAACATCGAGCCCGGTGACGAGATCAATTACGATTACGGCACCGACTATTTCAAAGCCTATCTGAAGCCGATCGGCTGCAAGTGCGCCGCCTGCGAGAAAAAGCGCAAGAAGAAGCGCGCCGAGGCACGCGCCGAACGCTTGCGGCTGAAGGCCAAGGAACTGAAAAAGGCTGAGCGGAAGGCCCAGAAAGAGGCCGAGAAGCGGGCGGCCAAGCGCGCCAAGGCCAAAAAGGCCAAAGAGAAAACCAAGGCCGCGCTCAAGCCGGACCGCAAGCGTAAGCTTGATAGCCGATCCAAAGCGCCGTCTGTCCGCCTCCAGACCGGCAGCCGGCCGGTCAAGCGCAAGGTCGCGGGTGGCGTCGGGGTTTCGGCGCGGCGCAGCCGGCCGAAAGCGGCGTCTCCGAGAGTGGCCCAGCCAGCGAATGCGATGGGTACCGGCGAAACCGCCGCCGCGGCGGTGGAGACTTCGGCCGCCTTCACGACGCCTAGTGGAGTGGATTTGACATTCGCTACCCCCTAGCAGGGAATGCGCAAAGCGAATGCCAAATCCAAAACTCCACTAGAACTTATATTTGCTAGTGGTCCTTTGATTCCAACATTTGCAAAAGTGCCTGCCACACCGGGATGCAAATGTTAGAATCGGACCACTAGTCTCGTCACTCCCGCGGCGACGATTAATGAGGCGCAAGCTTCAGGCTGAGACGAACTCGTCTTAGGCGGCGACCAGGTCGCTGCTCCGGCGCAAGCCGATGAACTGAAGTTCGGCGAGCGCGCCAACCACAATGGCCTGCGCCGCAACCACCGCCTCACCAAACAGGTTCGGCGTCACCTCGCCGCTGAACAGGAGCGCAATGCTGGCAAGCGTCCAGGCAGCGTTGCCGACGACGACGAGGCCGACCAGCAGCCTGGGCAAGGACTCGCGTAGGGCGAGCCAGCCGACAAAGGCCGCATAGGCAATCAGGAAGAGGCCGCTTTCGCGCAACAGCGCCTCCGGCAGATTGGTGAGCGGCGCGAGCATGCCCGCACCGAGGCTGAAGATCACGGCGCCGGCGCCGCTGAAGATCGCATCGGCCTGGAGCGCGCGGCGCAGGAAGAGGGACGGGATCATCATCGTGGTTCTCCTTACGAGTGAGGTGGGAGATGGATCAGCGCGCCAATCGACGCGTCATCTCCTCTGGCCGCCACGATGACCGCGCGGGCGAGGCCGATCCATTACGTCGCAGGTAATGGAAGCGCTGAATTCCGCGTGATAGGTTTTTGGACATGAGTTCATATCCTGCAACGGCCATCGCCGCGCGCGCCGAGCCCGTCCATATCGGCGAGCATTTGCGCCAGTGGCGGCTGCGCCGGCATTTGAGCCAGCTCGATCTGGCGGAGGACGCCGAGATTTCCACGCGTCACCTGAGCTTCGTGGAAACCGGACGCGCGGCGCCCTCGCGCGACATGGTGCTCAAACTGGCGGCGCGGCTCAACGTGCCGTTGCGCGAACGCAATGTATTGTTGGTGGCGGCGGGATTTGCGCCGGCATTTCCGCAACGCGCGCTGGACGATCCCGCGCTGAAATCGGCGCGCGCGGCGATCGACTGGATGTTGCGTGCGCACGAGCCGAGCCCGGCGCTTGCCTATGACCGCCACTGGAATCTGGTCTCGGCCAATCGCATGGTGATGCCGCTGTTATCTGGCATCCCGCCGCGGCTGTTGACGCCGCCCGTCAACATCATGCGGCTTGCCTTTCACCCCGAAGCGCTGGCGCAGCACACGGTGAACGTCGCCGAATGGTGCGGGCATCTTCTGGAGCGGCTGCGCCGCCAATGCGAGGCGACCGCCGATCCCGGCCTGATCAGGCTCTATGACGAACTGAAGGGGTATCCGATCCCCGCGCGCTCGGCGCCATTACCGCCCGACGGCGTCGCCATTCCGTTCAAGCTGAGGTTCGGCGGCGAGGTGCTCAGCTTCATGTCGGCGACGATGATTTTTGGCACGCCGGTCGACGTCACGCTGTCGGAACTGGCGCTGGAAACCTTCTTCCCGGCGGACGAATTCACCGCCGGGCGCATGCGGGAAGTGGCGGCCGGATTGCAATAGACCTGCAACAGGCGCTCTTGTCGGGGATCGCGCCGCGGCCTATTTCTGGGGAACCGCTAGCTAGAGAGCATCTCCATGAGCACCTTGAAACCGGTCCGCCTAGACATCGTTTCCGACGTCGTTTGCCCCTGGTGTTATATCGGCAAGCGGCGGATCGAGAACGCGCTCAAACTCGTCGAGGATGTGCCGGTCGAAGTGCATTGGCGGCCGTTCTTTCTCAATCCCTGGGTGCCGCGCGAAGGCATCAGCCGCGAGGAATACCTCGTCACCAAGTTCGGCTCGGTCGAGGCCTATAAGGGCATTGCAGGCCGTGTCGTCGCCGCCGCGGGCGAGGAGGGGCTGACCTATCGGCCCGACCTCGTGAAACGGCAGCCGAACACGATCGATTGCCATCGCCTGATTCATTGGGCGGAAGCCAAGGGAAAGGCGGCCGAGATGAAGCAGCGGCTGATGGAGCTCTATTTCCGCGACGGCGGCGATCTCACCGATATCAATGTGTTGGTGCAGGCGGCTTCCGAAATCGGGCTCGATGCCGAAGAGACGCGCCGGCGCCTTGCGACCGACGAAGACGTCGCCATGATTTCAGCGCAGGCCGAGGAAGCCTCCGGCAAAGGGATTTCCGGCGTGCCGACCTACGTGTTCGCGCAGAAATATGCGGTCTCGGGCGCGCAGGCGCCGGATATGCTTGCCGCCGCCATCCGCCAGGTTTCGGCCGAAGTGAACACGCAGGCCGCAGAGTAGGTTTATTTCGTAGGTTTATTTCGCGCGCAAGCGATGCAACGCGCGGCGCGCGATTTCGCGCAGGCGATGCCGGGCCGTCAAGGCCGCGTGGATTGCGGAGACCACGGGATCGTTGCGACGCAACGGGATCATCACGTCCCCGATCTTCAGCCGTCCGCGCCAGATCGGATTGATCATGGGGTGATCGGCACTCGCCGTGGAATCGGCGGTCGCGATCACCGCGTCGGTGCAAAGATGCCGCGTCAGGTCGAGCGTGAGCTGGACACCCGGCGAGAATTTCGAGAAGGCCTCGTCGATGCCGAGCTTGAAGTAGAAGGCGCGGTCGAGATGCCGGAGCACAACGGCGGCCGCCACCGGCGTGTCGCCGGCATGCATGGTCACGATTTCGCACTGGCCGGTTTCGGCAAGGCCTCGCGTCGCATGGCGAATGAAGCCCAGATCGCCGTCGTTCTGCCGAAGCGCGGTGCCGCGCTCGCCTTTCCAGCCTGAGGCTTCGAGCGCGAGAAAAACCTCAATCGCGCGGGCAACTTCGTCGGTGCTGCGCGCGATCGTAAACCGCACGTCACCATGCTCGGCCAGGCGGTTGCGTTGTCGCCGCAGCTCCTTCAACTTCTTGGCGCTCAGCGCATCGCGCAGCACATCGTCGGCCGCGCGCCTTGCATCGAGGCACGCGCGCAAGTGCGAATGCAGCACGATCGGCTGCAAGGCCTCCTGCCGCAGCGCCAACGTAAAGGCCTTCATCGCCGCGCCATTGAGGGATACGTCGCGTAACACCAGCGCATGCGCGCCCGCCTTGCGCGCCTCGCTCATCAGGGTCTTGGCGGCGTCCTCGGCGTGCGTACGATCCAGCAGCGGCGTGCACAGCGTGCCGTAGGGGCTCGCGCTCGCCAAAGCGGGCAGGGGGATCTTGCAGGCGCGCCACAATGAGACGACCGGCAACAGGCCGATCAGCCGTGCCGGTTGATCTGGCTCCATTTGACTTGGCGCCAATTCGTTTGGTGACGCCCCGTGCCAGGCACTGAGCGCACAAACGCCGGTGCGGCCGTGCGCCGACGCATTCACGGCGAGCTCCCACGCCGGCAGATAGTAACCGTTTGGTTCAATGGCGCGCTCGGCAAGCGCCCGCCATTCCGAAACCGGAACGGATGTCAGCGGCCCGAAGCCGCGAGGCTGCAAATCCGGTGCGGAGGTGGCGACGGCTTGTGCGCGCTGGTCCGCTCCATCGCCGATCGGTCGGCGCGACAGGCCAGCAATGTCAGCCACTTCAGCCACGTTCCAGTTTTCCCGTCGAGAAATTTGACGCGGGCGTGACGCCCGGCGCTTTTCGCGTCCTGAAAGCGCGACGCTAGCGGAAAGTTCGGAAAATGCGGTTGGCGAGCGAATTCAATTTGATCTTTATCGTTAACCGGTCATTGACGACGCGTTCGCATGTGAGGTCATAAGGCCACACCTCATTCAGCCGCTTGGTCGGCCCATATCGTGATGATTGCGCGCAGTCGCAGCCGCTCGAACCTTGCCGCGACGCTCACCTGATTTTCCGAGGGCCTCCCGCATTGCGGAGGGACGCAATTACATTTCCGTGATCAAGGAATGTTCGCGTCACTGAATCAGTCCTTGTCGACGGGCAGGCATCAACAAAACGCAATTCCGGGGACGGAACTCACCAGGACGACAATGACCGAAAAAATAGCGACCGAATGTTTTGAACATGCCGCGCTGGCCGACAGCTCAGCGCAGTTGGGGGGGTGACATGGGAGTCCAAACTCAGCACCGCGAACAAGTGCGGCAGAAGATCATCCAGAGCGCGCTGCAACTCTTCAACCGCCACGGTTTCACCGCGGCTTCCATCGACGACATCATGGCCGGCGCCGGAATGACGCGCGGCGGCTTTTACAGCTACTTCCAGAGCAAGAGCGAGCTTTATGCGGAAGCGATCAGCTGTTTCGTCACCGAGAAACAGGAAGTGATCGCGAATTCCGAGACGGCGTCGGATCGCGCGGTCACGCTGCTGCGCGACTACCTGTCGTATCAGCAACTGGATGACCTGGAGGCGAGCTGTCCCCTGATCGGCCTTCCCAACGATGTCTCGCGAACCGATCAGTCCGTGCGGGAAGCCCAGGAGTCCGCGCTGCGGATGATGGTCGACACCTTCGAGAAGGGGATGAGCCCCAACGGGCAGCCTTCACGGCAGGTGGCGCTCTCGCTCACCGCGCTCTGTCTCGGCGGCATGGTGCTCGCGCGCGCGATCGAGGATCGCAAGCTCGCCGACGAGTTGCGCGAAGCGACCATGGCGGTCGCGATGCGGCTCGGGCATTGGCCTTAAGCTTCACGCTCAATCCGCTCGTTCAGATCGGCTGATAGGATTCGGAAGCGCAGTTGTCCTCGGGTAGCGCGCGCCGCCGGTCGATGATGACGCCGTTGTTGATCGAGATGCGATAGGTCTCCTCGCCGAGTGGCTTGCCGGTGGCCGAGGTGAGTTCGGCCCTGACGCAGGCCGACCAGCCGAGCCCGCGTAATTCGTGACGCACTTCGGAGACCTGCACCTTCTGCGGATAGGATTGGGCCACAAAGACCTGGTCGAGCTTTTCGCGCACCATGCGCCGGACATCGGGCGGCTGCTCGAGCGGCGGCGGGTCGGCGGCCTTGGCGCGCATGAAGTCCGGCAGCGGCAGCGGCGATCGGCTGTCGGCGAGGCCGCAGCTTGAAAGTGTCAGCGCTGTGCCTGCCATTGTGATGATGAAAAAGATCGCCCGCCGCCGCATCCGCCAATTTTTACCCGGCAGCGTTCGCAATTGCGAGGGGCAGCGCTTGAAAATCCCGTGTGGCGCACTTTATCATGGGAGCGCCAGGGGGATGGGTTTTGAAATGCTGCAACGTTTGGCAATGATTGGAAGTGTGGTCGCTTTGGCCTTGATGCTGAACGGCTGCACCAAATGCGGCCCCATTTGGGATGACTGGTTTCCCTCGCAGAAATCCTGCAAATCCGACCACCTCTAAGCAGAGCTGGCCTCGTCCCTGTGCGCTTGGCGCAGGCGTCCGAGCGGTGATATATTGGCTACTCGATAAGACCTGAGGAGTTTTCCATGAGGGCTGTACGCCTAGCGGCCGCGATCATGTTGCTGGCTTCGCCGGCTTTTGCGCAAATCCCGAAGTTGAATTTGCTGCAGGACAAGCCCGGCAAGACCGACGACGAGAAGGCTGCCGAGTCCGCGCAGGAAAAGGCCTACAAGGAGTCCTTGAAGAAGATCCCGGATCAGAAGGCGCCGGCCGATCCCTGGGGCACCGTGCGAAGCGATGCGCCCGCGGCTCCCGCCGCCAAGTCGGCTTCAACGGCCAAAAAGACCAAGAGCACGGCGAGCGGCGGCACCAACTAGGGACGTCAGCACTCGGCGAGAAGAGGGGGCGGTCGATCCCTTCAGGATCGCTCGGTGCAGGGCTGCCGCTTCTTGGCAGCCGGCTTTGGATTAGTTTCCGGCGAGTCCGCCACAAGGCAAATCCGGAAAACCGGTTGCTTGCGCTCGTCCAGCAGCTCCATTTCCCACTGCGTGTTCTGGCCGAGTTTGCGGCAGATTCCGCCGACCATATCGGCGCATGAACGCGTCAACTCCTCCCAGGCCGCGTTGCGGTCGGCGAGTTCAATGCTTTTTTCGGAGGCCCCGGAATAGCGGCCGTTTCGGATGCGAAAGAAATAGCGCGGCATAACACAGACCCACAGAGTAACCGCCCGCCGGGCCTCTGGTGTGTTGGATTTGGCATTCGCTCAGTAGTACCCGCGAGTCCGCAAAGCGAATGCCAAATCCGAAACCACACCAGGACCTCAGGTTGCTAGTGGTCCTTTGATTCCTACGTTTGCAAAAGTCCGTGCTGGGAAGGGATGCAAACGTTGGAATCGGACTACTAGCGGCCCCTTTCGAAAGGGTTCCATTTGACGCTCAATCCCGCTGTGGATCAATTCCGGAAGGTTACGGGCCTTCCGTTCAGACTTTATTCGCTTTCCGTAATGCGGACCAAGCCGTCGCCGGTCACGCGGGGGCCTGTTGCCGTTTCAAGGACATAGCCGAGGCTGATCAGCTTCGACAGGTGGTGCGGTGGCACCGTCGGATTGTCAGCGGCGATCGCGATTTCGATCAGCGAGGCAAATTCTTCGGGAGTCAGAAGCTTGGGGGCATGTACAGTCATCGTCAACTCGCGATCAACGTAAGGTCGCGCGGCAGTCCCGGTCACGGAATTCGCGGGGCGACGGCTCACCCGCATCATAGCATTTATTTCGGGAAATTGCTGGCATTTCCGAGCGCTCGCCGAAGCGGAATTTCCTCCGATTGCCGGAAAACAGCCCCAATTGATTTGTGCTATGGCGATTGGGCGATCGTGCGAACCGCACCTCGCAGCCAGTGGTCCGATTCCAACATTGGCATCCCGACGAGGCAGGCACTTTTGCAAATGCTGGAATCAAAGGACCACAGGCAAGTATGGGTTTCTAGTGGAGTTCTGGATTTGCCATTCGCTTGACGAACCTGCGGCCAAGCGGGAAGCGAATGTCAAATCCACTCCACTAGTTCGGGCGGGGCCGTCGACCGAGTTCACAACAAGCCGACGACCCCTGCCGCGCAATTAAAATTGTGGCCCAATGGGCCAGCTCTACGCGACATCAGAGCTAACGCCTGATCGCGACCGCATGCGCTACTCAAAAAGTGCCTGTTGCGGGGCGGGACAAATACGGTGGCGGCCCGGTGCGACCGTTCTCCTGCCATTTCACTTCAAGCCTGGCGATTTAGTCCCGGACCCATCACGCTGAAACGGCAACGGTAAGCGCTGCGGCTGTTTTGTTGCCGATCATGGTACCGGCGATTGCCGCTTCAAGGGGCACAGGGCCTGCGTAAGGCAGGTGTAAGCTCGGCCGGCTAAAATCTGCGAGGTCCGCCTCGGAACATGCCCCCCAGTCGGATCGTATTGGCCCTGCCGTGTTCTCAGCACGGTGGGGCTTTTTATTGCGTGGCAAAGGTGAGCGCTGAAAGCGCAGCGCCGGCCAAGCGGAATATAATCGCTTGGCGGCGCTGGCCTGGTCACCGAGGCCCCTGAAATGCCCCCGGTCTCCTATGAGTTTGCTCGGGCCGCCGTCAGGTTCATCATCCTTTTGGGGGAGAAAGGCTCTCTTGGGAGAAGAGCTTTGGCGGTCCCTCGCCACCACGGCCGCCGGCGTGCGGACGGATCAAGCGTCTGAAACCTGCGTCGCGACCGGCCGTATCTGTCCGAATGGTGTGCCCGAAGTTCGCTTCAAAGCTTCGAGCGGTAGCCATCAGGGCCCCGCTGCGATTCCAGCGCATCGCGGTGGGGCTTTTGTTCGTGATGAGCCCTGCGATTTAGATCACACTCGCCTGGCGCGGTATCTGCTCGTGCGGTGAATTTGAAGTGACGCGCGTTCGTCATAGGAACTTCAAATTCAAAAGCCGCGCGTATCCGCCGGGGACGTTCATGAACAAGCGCAGCTTGTGAACCAGCACACAGACTCTTCCCGGACCAACGCGTAGGAGTGAGCCGGATGGTCCCCGGTAGTCCCCCCTCAAGCACCAGGCCGCCATCCACGGCTCCGCCGATCCAACCCGGCGGAGCCGTTTTCGTTGGCTGTTGGCGGCATGTGTCACGACATACGTTCGGTAAATATGCAGTCGGCGCTGCGTATCTTCTCCGACGAACGAGGGAGGCGGAAGGGCAAATCATGAGACTTCCAACGATCGATGACGCCGGCGGCCAGCCGGCATCGGATGGCCCGCGCGAAGCACAGCACGCTGGACAGCGTGGCGAGCGCGGATCCGGTTTGAAAGGAAACACCGATCGAATTCCAATGCCGATGCTGTTGATTTTCTCGGCGCTGATGGACGCAAGCCGGTCCTGAAGCAGCCCCCCTGCCAGGGCGACCCCGTTAAGTCAGCGGCCTACTGAGGGCCTTACTTCGGCGGCTGCAATCCTGGCGAGTTGACCCACTCGTCAATGTGAGCCGTGCTGTCGGCCTGACGCGCCTTCTGAAGCAACGCTCGTGTGAGCCGCGATTTCGGTTTGCGCGTGCTGGCGTAAGGCGGACCCTCGCAGAGAGGAACTGGAAGCTCCGCCGTAAGGCACGTGTAAGCTGGACCCGCTAGAGTTGAGCCCGTTCGTCTTGCGAAGAAGTCTTCTTCCGATCCCCCAAGACGGTACAGATCAGCCCTGCCGCGTTCTCGCGCGGCAGGGCTTTTCCTTTGACAGGTCAATCCGCATGCGGACGATACGAATGAAGAGGCCGCCAACTAAGGCGCCTGGCTAGTAAGTCACGACGCGGCGAAATTCTTTTCGTCGTCGTCGCGAGACCAACTCTCTCACGCCGTACCCGACGACGAAGCCTGCGGCGAAAATGCCCAACAACACGAGTAGTACTTCAAACATAATCCACCCGTTACATGTTTTGTGCCGCGCAATGACAACGACAAGCGCGGGGCGCTGTTCCAAATGGGGCCACTCCCCAAAACGTAAAGGGACCGCTAGCCAAATTATTGACCGGAAAGGGGCACCCACCCCCTAAAGTACCGGCCTGGTACGGACACTGGAACCGGCGAATTAGGACAGTGCTCCAGACGGTATTTGTCCGGCTATTCGATCCTGTGGAAAACTTTAGGTTGAGCGTTGCCGGAGGAGGATTTCATCACGGACAAATTTGCCGGCCATTGGGGTCGCCGAGAGGTGACCCCTTTTGATTCCAGGTTGGGGCAAAGACCCGAGCGTGCCGCTTTCTACCTCACGGCTTACGGCTACGACTTCTGCCGGCGAATAGCGGCGCGCGGCGTCGCGTGAAAGAAGCCGCCAACTGAGGCGGCCTTACTCTTTCGTCAGCGGAGTTTCTTTTGAAGGGTCCCACGGACGCTTTCCATTGGCGCCGCGATCCCAAAAACGGGCCTTCGGACCGTTTTCCTCATCTGCCTTGGCCTTGGCTCGATCAGCTTTGATCTGCTCGCGTATCGATAGGGGCTCCGGGATTGGCGCAGCCGCCGCAGCCTCCCTCGGCAGAGACGGCGAGCAACGTCACCAGAAATGCTATCTTCATCGAGGCCTCATACCGGCGCGCGTAACCCAGGTGATGCAAGCCACTCATTGATGTGCGCAGCGGTATCGAGTTGACGAAGCTTTCCGATAAGCTTGTCTCGCACCATGCCGGGTCCAACTTGACCCAGCTGCATTTCGAGTCGCTTTTTTTCCTCTGAGAGGCGTTCGAGCAGTGTTGGAGATTTGTTGAGAACCCAGGTCATAAGCGCTCCTTCCAAGCAAGATTGGGCGGGAGCGTTACCGAACTCTCAGTCACCGATGTGAGCCGGAAGGCAGGGCGGTGATGGGATCAACAGGGCGCTTCTTGGGTCCGTAAGTCCATCTAATTCGTATTTCGCTCTGCGAAATATTGAGAATTCGGCCACTGCTGACTTTAAACCAGGACACCGGGGGTCAAATACGGACAGTACCGGATATTATGGAATGAAGGAGGCCGCCAACTGAGGCGGCCTTAATGAACCATAAAAAGAGCCAGGAGCGTGATTGCGACCGGCAACGCGCCCAACACAACTACCAACATACGATACACAAGATCATCCCGCATAGGATGAGCATACCAGACCATGGAACCGATGTAATGTGCGGTTTGGGCCAACGGCACTGAAATTCCAAAACAGGCCACTGTCATTTTCAAATTTGGCCACTGAGGGTCGAAACAGGCCAGTACCGAAGAAGACGATAAAGCTGCGAAGCAATGAAAGAGGCCGCGAGCCGAGGCGCCCTTAGCGCCCTAGCTTGCGACGGCAACGAAGACCATCACGCTCAGCAGCGCGATTACCCACGCGTACCAAATCGCCAGCGTCCAAGTGTCCCGAGTCATGCTCTATCGTTCGGGTTGTGAGGGCCGCCAGCTCTTGATCTATCGCAAAGGTCCGGACAAACGGCGAACAATGAAATTAGGACACTGTTAACTTCAAACTAGGTCACTAGCTTCGGAAACAGGCCAGTACCCATCCCCAGGTGCTGTCCTAATTAGGACACTGGCAAAGGCAGATTAGGACACTCGGTCGCAGAAGATGCGAGTACCGCCCCAAATTTTCATAATGCGATAAGTTGTCCGCCGATCTCTTAAACGCCCACAGACCCCACAGAGATCGTACCGGCCCCGGGTCCCCCAGACTGGGGCCGGTTTTCGTTTCTTGGGGCGGGTCTGAAGAAGCTTCAAGAGATGCTGACCAAATATCAGGGCATCCTTGAAATGATGCGGCCCGGCGAAGAAGAAGAATGAAAGAGGCCGCCCACTGAGGCGGCCTTACTTCGGCGCTTGCAGGCCGCGCGAACGCAGCCATTCGCTAAGGTGTGAGCCGGTTTCGGCCTGCCGGGCACGTCGTATAAGTCGCTCACGATCGATGCCGGGCGGGGTGCCCTGAGCTTCCTTTCGAAGCCTCGCAGCTTCTCCGGCAAGCTGTGTTTCAAGTAACGTGGGTTGATTGGATTGAAGTCGCTGCATGATGCTGCTCCATCGCGAGGAGGAAGGGCGACGATTGGCATCCTTGCATGTCGGCTAGCGGGCATAGTGTTCAATATTGCTCACACTCCCGAAAAGTTAACAAAACCAAATTAGGCCACTGCCGTTTTCAAATTAGGCCACTAGGGGTCGAAACAGGCCAGTACCGGCGGCTTCAAGCGATGTGGCGGCGGAGTTTCTTGATAATCTCGCGTAGGTCGTTCGCGTACTCTTCGATGATCCGCCATGCCTGCTCCGAGCGGGAAGGATCAGGATCAGGGTACGGAGGTGGGGTTTTCTCATCGGGTTTGTCCATTCCCCCGATAGGTCGAGAATCCAAAAGGGGCCATTGAGCTAAATCAAAAGGGACCATTCACCTTACGAGGGGATGGAAAGGGGCCAGTACCGCAGCCCACAAAAGAACATATTGCGAACAAGGAACAAATAGTGTACATTTGCTCCCACACTGATTCAAACATTTGTCCCGCTCGCGAATCCCGCCATAAGGAGCACCGAAATGTCCGCTACTGCCCTGCGTATCGTCGAAGGATCCTCCATGGATAAGAGTAAGGCCCTTTCCGCTGCGCTGTCCCAGATCGAGCGCCAGTTCGGCAAGGGTTCGGTGATGAAGCTGGGCAAGAACGACCGCTCGATGGATATCGAGACGATCTCGTCAGGCTCGCTGGGGCTCGACATTGCGCTCGGCGTCGGCGGCCTGCCGAGGGGACGGGTGGTTGAAATCTACGGGCCGGAATCCTCGGGCAAAACCACGCTGGCGCTGCACACGGTCGCCGAGGGCCAGAAGAAGGGCGGCATTTGCGCCTTCATCGATGCCGAGCACGCGCTCGATCCGGTCTATGCCCGCAAGCTCGGCGTCAATATCGACGAACTCCTGATCTCGCAGCCCGACACCGGCGAACAGGCGCTGGAAATCTGCGACACGCTGGTGCGCTCCGGCGCGGTCGATGTGCTGGTTATCAACTCGGTGGCAGCCCTGGTGCCGAAGGCCGAACTTGAGGGCGAGATGGGCGATGCGCTGCCGGGCCTTCAGGCGCGCTTGATGAGCCAGGCATTGCGCAAGCTCACCGCCTCGATCAACAAGTCCAACACCATGGTGATCTTCATCAACCAGATCCGGATGAAGATCGGCGTGATGTATGGCTCGCCGGAAACCACGACCGGCGGCAACGCGCTGAAATTCTACGCCTCCGTCCGCCTCGACATCCGCCGCATCGGCGCGATCAAGGAACGCGACGAAGTCGTCGGCAACACCACCCGCGTCAAGGTGGTGAAGAACAAGCTGGCGCCGCCCTTCAAGCAGGTCGAGTTCGACATCATGTATGGCGAGGGCGTCTCCAAGATGGGCGAAATCCTCGACCTCGGCGTCAAGGCCGGTATCGTCGAGAAGTCCGGCGCCTGGTTCTCCTATGACAGCCAGCGGCTCGGGCAGGGCCGCGAGAATTCCAAGGCATTCCTCAAGGCCAATCCGGACATCACCACCAAGATCGAAACCTCGATCCGCCAGAACTCCGGCCTGATCGCCGAGCAGATTCTGGCCGGCGCGCCCGAGCGCGACGCCGAAGGCGAGGAGCCGGCGGAGGAGTAAGGCTTTCGCCGGCGTCAAGCCGCCGGCGCTTTGCGATTTAAAAGCAAGGCGGGCGCAGAGAACGTTGAGTTGCCGACGTTCTTTGCGTCCGTTTTGTTTTCGTCATTGCCGGGCTTGACCCGGCAATCCATCGATAGATTTCTTTAGATGGATGCGCGGGTCGAGCCCGCGCATGACAAGAAATTACTCCGCCGCTTCCGCGTATTCACTCACCGGCGGGCAGGAGCAGACGAGGTTGCGGTCGCCATAGACGTTGTCGATCCGTCCCACCGGGCACCAATATTTGTCCGATCGTGAGGTGTCGGCCGGGAAGCAGCCTTCGCTGCGGCTATAGGCGCGAGCCCACGCATCGTCGGCGATGTCGTGCACCGTATGCGGCGCATGACGCAACGGAGAGGCCTCGATCTTCCAGCGGCCGTTCTCGATCTCGGCGACTTCCTGCCTGATCGCAATCATCGCCTCGCAGAACCGATCTATCTCCGCTTTGGATTCGGATTCCGTCGGCTCGATCATCAGCGTGCCCGGCACCGGGAAACTCATGGTCGGCGCATGGAAGCCGTAATCGATCAGGCGCTTGGCGATGTCGTCGACCGTGACTCCCGTTGAGTTCTTCAAGGCGCGGGGATCGATAATGCATTCATGCGCGACGCGGCCTTTTGCATTCCGGTACAGCACCGGGAAATGGCTCTCCAGCCGCGCGGCGATATAGTTGGCGTTGAGGATCGCCACCTCAGTGGCGCGCGTCAGGCCTTCGCCCCCCATCATCAGGATGTAGATGTAGGAGATGGTGAGGATCGAGGCTGAACCGTGCGGCGCGGCCGAAACGGGGCCGACGGCGCTCGTGCCGCTTTCAGGATGACCCGGCAGGAAAGGCTTGAGATGCGTCTTGACGCCGATCGGCCCCATGCCGGGACCGCCGCCGCCATGCGGAATGCAGAAGGTCTTGTGCAGGTTGAGGTGGCTGACATCGGCGCCGTATTCGCCGGGCCGCGCCAGGCCGACCTGCGCATTCAGGTTGGCGCCGTCGAGATAAACCTGCCCGCCATAGCTGTGCACGATGTCGCAGATCTCGCGCACATGCTCCTCGAACACGCCGTGGGTCGAGGGATAGGTGATCATGATGGCTGCGAGGTTCTTGCCGTGCTGCCCGGCCTTGGCGCGCAAATCCGCGACATCGACGTCGCCGCGCGCATCGCACGCCACCACCACGACCTCCATGCCCGCCATGTGCGCGGACGCCGGATTGGTGCCGTGGGCGGAGGAGGGGATCAGGCAGATGCTGCGATGGCCTTCGCCGCGACTGGCGTGAAACCCCCGGATCGCAAGCAGCCCGGCATATTCGCCCTGCGCGCCCGAATTCGGTTGCAGCGAGATCGCGTCATAACCGGTGATGTCGCAGAGCCACTTTTCGAGCTGCGCAAACAACACCTGATAGCCTTCCGCCTGTTCGCGCGGCGCGAAGGGATGAAGGCTACCGAACTCCGCCCAGGTCAGCGGCATCATTTCGGTGGTGGCGTTCAGCTTCATGGTGCAGGAGCCGAGCGGAATCATCGCGCGGTCGAGCGCGAGGTCCCGATCACTGAGCTTGCGCATGTAGCGCAACAGCTCGGTTTCCGAGCGATGGGCGTGGAACACCGGATGGGTGAGGAAAGCGCTCTCGCGCCTCACGCCGGCCGGCAGCGTATCACTGGCCGTCTTTTCAACCTCGGCGTAACCGAGCTTGCCGCCGAAGGCGCGCCAGACCGCCTCGATCGTCTCCTCACGCGTGGTCTCGTCGAGCGCGATGCCGAGCACGCCTTCAAGGGTACCTTGGCCGATCCGCAGATTGATTTTTTCGGCGCGCGCGCGCGCAACGATCTCGTCTTGCTTGCCGCCGACGTCGACCGACAGCGTATCGAAGAATGCCTCCGAGCGAAGCGCAAAGCCGAGCTTTCGCAGGCCCGCCGCCAGCACCGCGGTGCGGCGATGCACGGTACGCGCGATATGGGTCAGCCCTTCGGGGCCGTGATAGACCGCATACATCGAAGCGATGATCGCAAGCAGCACCTGCGCGGTGCAGATGTTGGAGGTCGCCTTCTCGCGGCGGATATGCTGCTCGCGGGTTTGCAGCGCCAGCCGATAGGCCGGCTGTCCGCGCGAATCCACCGACAAGCCCACGAGCCGTCCGGGCAGCGAGCGTTTCAGCGCGTCACGCACCGCCAAGTAGGCCGCATGCGGACCGCCATAGCCCATGGGTACACCAAAGCGTTGCGCCGAGCCGATCGCGATGTCAGCGCCGAGTTCGCCCGGTGACGCCAGCAGCGTCAGACCCAAGAGATCGGCGGCGACGATCGCAAGCGCGCCTTTGGCGTGAAGTGCTGCGATCGCGGGCTTCAGGTCGCGCACCGCGCCTGAAGTGCCCGGATATTGCAGCAGGCCGCCGAACACCTCAGTGCCCTCGAGCTGTGTGAAGGGATCGCCGACGATGAGATTCCACCCCAGCGGCTCGGCGCGGGTGCGCAGCACCGCGAGCGTCTGAGGATGCACGTCGGCATCGACAAAGAACGATTTGGCTTTGCTGGAGGAGGCGCGCTCAGTAAGCGCCATCGCTTCCGCCGCGGCAGTCGCTTCATCAAGCAGCGAAGCGTTGGCGACGTCGAGCCCGGTGAGGTCACAAATCATGGTCTGGAAGTTGAACAGGGCTTCCAGCCGGCCCTGGCTGATCTCCGGCTGGTAGGGCGTATAGGCCGTGTACCAAGCCGGGTTCTCCAGAATGTTGCGCTGGATCGCCGCGGGCAGAAGCGTGCCGGAATAGCCCTGGCCGATCAGCGAAGTGAAGACCTGGTTTTTCGCAGCCAATTCGCGCATGTGAGCGAGCGCCTCGGTTTCGCTGAGCGCTTTGCCGAGATCGAGCGGGGCTTTCTGCCGGATCGAGGCCGGCAACGTCTCCGCCATCAACGACGAGAGGCTTGGGCTGCCTACGGTCTTGAGCATCGCGGCGACGTCGTGCGGGGAGGGGCCGATATGACGGCGCGCGAAGGTCGTGGCGGGCTCGGTCAGCGGTTTGATAGGTGCGGTCATCGGCGTTCCCTCCGCTTTTCCTTGGCGATCAAGCAATGTGTTTCTGATAGGCGGCCTCATCCATCAGGCCGCCGAGTTCGCTGCGGTCGGCGATCTTCAGCTTGAAGAACCAGGCCTTGCCCGCGGCGTCCGAGTTGACCAGCGCAGGCTCGCCGGCGAGTTCGTTGTTGACTTCGAGGACCTCGCCCGAAATCGGCGCATAGACGTCGGAGGCGGCCTTGACCAATTCGACGACGGCTGCGGCTTCGGTCTTTTTCAGCGTTCGGCCGACCTTCGGCAGCTCGACGAACACGACATCGCCGAGCTGCGATTGCGCGTAATCCGTGACGCCGATGGTGGCGACGTCGCCTTCGATGCGGAGCCATTCGTGGTCGGAGGTGTAAAGCGTCGTCATGAAAATCCCTCAGCGTTTATAGGTGTTGGGCACGAACGGCATCGGCGCGACGCGCAGCGGCAGCCGCTGGCCGCGCACTTCGGCAAACACGGTTGTGTCGGGCGCGGCATGCGACGGCGGCAGATATCCCATCGCAACCGGCGCATTCAGGCTGGGCGCAAAGCCGCCCGAGGTGACGTTGCCGATCGGCGATAGCGACGTTGCATCGGCAAAGAGGGAAGCGCCTTCGCGCACGGGCGCGCGGCCCTCCGCCTTGAGGCCGACGCGGCGGCGCGGCGCGCCGTGTTCGAATTGATCCAGGATCGTATTGGCGCCGGGAAATCCGCCGGGGCGCGCGCCGCCCTTGCGGCGGCTCTTTTGGATCGACCATTCCAGCGCGCCTTCGACCGGCGTCGTCGCGGGATCCAGATCGTGGCCGTAAAGGCAAAGCCCGGCCTCCAGCCGCAGGCTGTCGCGCGCGCCCAATCCAATCGGCAGCACGTTTTCGTCCGCGAGCAGTTCGCTCGCAAAAGCTTCGGCGGCTTCCGCCGGCACCGAAATCTCAAAGCCGTCCTCGCCGGTGTAGCCGGAGCGGGAAACGAAGCAGTCGAGACCGGCCAGACGCCGCGGCCCGGTGTCCATGAATTTCATCGCTGGAATTTCGGCGTCGAATTTCCTGAGCACCGCTTCCGCTTTTGGGCCTTGCAGGGCGATCAGCGCGCGCTGACGCAACGGCTCGACGGTGCAGACATCGGAGAGATGCTCCTTCAGGTGTGCTTCGTCCTCGGCCTTGCAGGCGGCATTGACGACCAGAAACAGGTGGTCACTGAGGTTCGCCACCATCAAGTCGTCGAGAATGCCGCCGGATTCGTTGGTGAAAAGCGCATAGCGTTGCCGGCCGGCCGGCAGCGCCAGTATGTCCTGCGGCACCAGCCATTCCAGCGCGCGGGCGGCATCCTCGACGCGGCCTGATTTCGGCAGCAAGCGGATCTGGCCCATGTGCGAAACATCGAACAGACCACAGTTGGCGCGCGTATGTAGATGTTCCCTGAGGACGCCGGGCCCAAACTGCACCGGCATGTCGTAGCCGGCGAACGGCACCATCTTGCCGCCGCGCGACAAATGCAGCGCGTGCAATGGCGTTTGCTTCAAGGGGGGTGGGGAAGCGGAAACTTCAGCAGCAAGCATCACGGAGCCCTCACGGATTTACCGAGGGCTGATTCCCTCCAAATCCGAAAAGCCCCATCTGTCGCTGTGCCTGAGAGTATTATCCCGTCGGCGGGCACATCAGGGTAAAACCCGTCAGTTGCCTCTTTCCAGATGTATCAACATCACGCGGTCCGTTTGCCTGAGAGTTTCCGGGGCGGTTGCTCCTTCGGCGCCGGCCTTTCGGCCGATCTCTCCCGACGTGACTCTCATGTAAATAAGCGAAAAACAGAGCGACGCCAAGCCTGCCGTCTCGCACGCCAAGCCTCCATCAACGTCAAATCATAGGCAGCCATCGCAACCCTCTGATGCCGTTGCAAGTTTCTGGACAGCGCTTTGCCCCTTGTCTAAAAGCGTCTCGGCAGCGCGACAATGGCCCGCAGGGCCGCTCGCCTTTTAAGCAGTTTGATTGGACCCCTTGATGAGCGGCGTTAACGAAATCAGGTCGACTTTCCTCAAGTTTTTTGCCGATAACGGCCACGAAATCGTGTCGTCGTCGCCGCTCGTGCCGCGCAACGACCCGACCCTGATGTTCACAAATGCCGGCATGGTGCAGTTCAAGAACGTCTTTACCGGCGTCGAGAAGCGGCCCTATCAGCGCGCCACCACCTCGCAGAAATGCGTACGCGCCGGCGGCAAGCACAACGACCTCGACAATGTCGGCTATACCGCACGCCATCTCACCTTTTTCGAGATGCTCGGCAATTTCTCGTTCGGCGACTACTTCAAGGAGCGCGCGATCGAGCTCGCCTGGACGCTGATCACCAAGGAGTTCGGGCTCAAGAAAGACAAGCTGCTCGTCACCGTCTATCACAACGATGACGCTGCGGCCGGCTTCTGGAAGAAGATCGCGGGCTTTACCGACGACCGCATCATTCGAATTGCGACTTCGGACAATTTCTGGGCGATGGGCGATACCGGACCTTGCGGGCCCTGTTCGGAAATTTTCATCGACCGCGGCGAGCACATCTGGGGCGGTCCGCCCGGCAGCCCGGAAGAGGACGGCGACCGCTTCCTCGAATTCTGGAACCTCGTCTTCATGCAGTTCGAGCAGGTGACGGCGGAACAACGCGTCGACTTGCCGCGCCCGTCGATCGACACCGGCATGGGGCTCGAGCGCATGGCCTCGGTCCTTCAAGGCGTCGAAAGCGTGTTCGAGACGGACATGTTCCGGCATCTGATTGAGGCTACGGCGTCCGCGCTCGGGCAGGGGCCTGGAAAAGACAACATCGCCTCCTTCCGCGTCATCGCCGATCACTTGCGCGCCTCGTCGTTTCTGATTTCCGACGGCGTGTTGCCCTCGAACGAGGGCCGCGGCTATGTGCTGCGCCGGATCATGCGCCGCGCGATGCGGCATGGGCAGTTGCTCGGCGCGCGCGAGCCGTTGATGCATCGCCTCGTCTGGGCGCTGGTGCGTGAAATGGGCCAGGCCTATCCGGAGCTGGTGCGCGCCGAAACGCTGATCGAGGAAACGCTGCGGCTGGAAGAGACGCGGTTTCGCAAAACGCTGGACCGTGGACTTGCGATTCTCGACGAGAAGAGCGCTGGCTTGAAGAAAGGCGACATGTTCGACGGCGACACCGCCTTCACGCTCTACGACACCTATGGTTTTCCGCTCGACCTCACGCAGGATGCGCTGAAGTCGCGCGGCATCAGCGTCGATCAGGCGTCCTTCACCGACGCCATGGACCGCCAGCGCGCCAAGGCGCGCGCGTCATGGGTCGGAAGCGGCGATGCCGCGAGCGAAGCGGTGTGGTTTCCGATCCGCGAGAAACTCGGCGCAACAGAGTTTCTCGGCTACGAGACCGAAACCGCCGAAGGCGTGGTCGGTGCGCTGGTAAAGGACGGCGCGGCGGTCGACCAGCTCAAGACCGGCGAGAGCGGCGCGATCGTGATGAACCAGACGCCGTTCTATGGCGAATCCGGCGGTCAGGTCGGCGACACCGGCGTCATGACCGGCGAAGGCGTGCGTTTCCGTGTCACCGAGACCCAAAAGAAAGCCGGCGATCTCTTCGTTCATCTCGGCACCGTCGAACAGGGGACGCTGAAGGCCGGCACGGCGTTGCAGCTCGACGTGGATCACGCCAGGCGTTCGTCGATCCGGGCGCATCACTCGGCGACGCACATCCTTCATGAGGCGCTGCGCCAAGTGCTCGGCGATCACATCGCGCAGCGCGGCTCGCTGGTCGCGCCGGATCGCCTGCGCTTCGACTTTGTGCATCAAAAGCCGATCACGCAGGAGGAACTCTCCCGCGTCGAGGACATCGCCAACGCGGTGGTGCTGGAGAACGACGAAGTCACCACGCGCCTGATGGGCGTGGACGAGGCGCGCGAAGCCGGCGCCCGCGCGCTGTTCGGCGAGAAATACGGCGATGAGGTCCGCGTGGTCTCGATGGGCAAGACGGCGCGCGAGCATGGCGCGAACGCGCTCGGCTGGTCGGTCGAATTGTGCGGCGGCACGCATGTCAGGCGCACCGGCGATATCGGCCTGATCTCGGTGACCGGCGAAAGCGCGGTGGCATCGGGCGTGCGCCGCATCGAGGCCTTGACCGGAAACTATGCGCGCAGACATGCCAATGACGCGATCGCGCTGGCGAAGACGGCGGCGAACGAACTGCGCACGTCGCTCGACGATGTGCCCTCGCGCATCGCAGCGCTGATGGAGGAACGCAAGAAACTCGAGCGCGATCTGTCGGACGCGCGCAAGAAGCTCGCGATGGGTGGCGGTGGCGCGTCCACTTCAAACGGATCGGGCGCTGCCGGCGTGCGCGAAGTTGGCGACGTCAAGCTGATGGCGCGCGCGGTCGAAGGCATCGAGATGAAGGATCTCAAGAGCCTCGCCGATGACGGCAAGAAGCAATTGGGCTCCGGCGTGGTTGCGATCGTCGGCGTCACCGAAGACGGCAAGGCCGGCGTGGTCGTCGGCGTCACGGCCGATCTCACCGCGCGCTACAATGCGGTCGATCTCGTGCGTGTCGCTTCGGAAGCGCTTGGCGGCAAGGGCGGCGGAGGCCGGCCCGACATGGCGCAGGCTGGCGGCCCGGACGGCGCCAAGGCAAATGCCGCGCTCGCCGCGATCGAAAAGGCGATGGCGGGAGCTTAGCGCTCGTCATGGCCGGGCTTGACCCGGCCATCTATCGCTATCGCCAAGAATCTTTTTCAGGAAGATGGATGCGCGGGTCAAAGCCCGCGCATGACGACAGAGGCTACCTCTGCTGAATCTAATCCTTCACCACGCGCACCGCGCCGCGGGCGGCGCTGGTGGTGAGCGCGGCATAGGCCTTCAACGCTGTCGTAACCTTGCGGGCGCGTTTCGCCGGCTTCCAGGCGTGCTTGCCCTTGGCCTGCATCGCTTCGCGACGACGTTTCAGTTCGGTCTCATCGACGGCGAGGTTGATCGAGCGCGCCGGGATGTCGATCTCGATCCGGTCGCCGTCCTGCACCAGGCCGATCAGCCCGCCTTCGGCGGCTTCCGGTGAGACATGGCCGATCGAGAGACCGGAAGAGCCGCCGGAGAAGCGGCCGTCGGTGACCAGCGCACAGGCTTTGCCGAGGCCCTTCGACTTCAGATAGCTGGTCGGATAGAGCATCTCCTGCATGCCCGGGCCGCCGCGCGGCCCTTCATAGGTGATAACGACCACGTCGCCGGCCTTGATCTTGTTGGTGAGGATCGCTTCCACCGCGGCGTCCTGGCTTTCCAGCACGCGGGCGGAGCCCGAGAACTTGAGGATGCTGGCGTCGACGCCCGTGGTCTTCACGATACAGCCATCGACCGCGAGATTGCCTGTGAGCACCGCCAGGCCGCCGTCGCGCGAATAGGCATGTTCGGCGCTGCGGATGCAGCCGGTGGTGCGGTCGAGATCAAGCTCCTCGAACCGGCGGTCCTGGCTGAAGGCCTCTTGAGTGGGCACGCCGCCGGGCGCAGCCATGTAGAAGTTGCGCACGCTCTCGCTTTTGGTGCGGCTGATGTCCCAGCGCTCCAGCGCCGCTGTGAGCGATGTCGAATGCACGCTCGGCAGATCCGAGTGCATGAGACCGGCCCGTTCGAGCTCGCCCATGATGGCGATCACGCCGCCGGCGCGGTGCACGTCTTCCATATGCACGTCGGCCACGGAAGGGGCGACCTTGCAGAGCACCGGCACTTTCCGCGACAGGCGGTCGATGTCCTTCATGGTGAAGGGCACCTCACCCTCGTGGGCTGCAGCGAGCAGATGCAGCACCGTGTTGGTCGAACCGCCCATGGCGATATCGAGGCTCATCGCGTTCTCGAACGCCTTGAAATTCGCGACATTGCGCGGCAGCACGCTGTCGTCGTTCTGCTCGTAATGGCGCCGCGCCAGATCGACGATCAGGTGGCCGGCCTCGACGAACAGCCCCCTGCGGTCGGCATGGGTCGCCAGCACCGAGCCATTGCCGGGCAGCGACAGGCCGAGCGCCTCGGTGAGGCAGTTCATGGAATTGGCCGTGAACATGCCCGAGCAGGAGCCGCAGGTCGGGCAGGCCGAGCGCTCGATCACCTCGACATCGGCGTCGCTGATGTTGTCGTCCGCGGCGGCGACCATGGCATCGATCAGGTCGACCGATTTGACCTTGCCATTGAGATTGACCTTGCCGGATTCCATCGGTCCGCCGGAGACGAACACGGTCGGGATGTTCAGCCGGAGTGCAGCCATCAGCATGCCGGGCGTGATCTTGTCGCAATTGGAGATGCAGACGAGCGCGTCGGCGCAATGGGCATTGACCATGTATTCGACGCTGTCGGCGATCAGTTCGCGCGAAGGCAGGCTGTAGAGCATGCCGTCGTGACCCATGGCGATGCCGTCATCGACCGCAATGGTGTTGAATTCCTTGGCCACGCCGCCGGCGTTCTCGATTTCGCGCGCGACCAGTTGCCCGAGGTCTTTCAGATGGACGTGGCCGGGGACGAACTGCGTGAACGAATTGGCGATCGCGATGATCGGCTTGCCGAAGTCTTCGTTCTTCATTCCCGTGGCGCGCCACAGACCCCGCGCGCCGGCCTGGTTGCGGCCGTGGGTCGTCGTGCGGGAACGATAGGCAGGCATGGATTCCTCCGGCAGTTACAAGTCCGGCTCTTCAAGGCCGGGTAACAGATAAACGAATAGGCGCGGCTTACCGAAAAGCCGCGCCTGGTTCGACCCTTAATTTTGCGGTTCAGCGATGCTGGCTTGTCTGTCATTGCCGGGCTCGACCCGGCAATCCATCATCCTGACAGGAATCTTTTTTCAGATGGATGCGCGGGTCGGGCCCGCGCATGACGAAGAACTCACCCCTTCTTCAGAAACACGTAGTCCGCGGAGTAGGGCGCTGATTTGAATGCGCCGGCCTTCTCGCAAGGGCCGTCGAACCTGCCGCCCTTGGTGTTGATCCGCTGCACGGTGGTAACACCCGTCAGCAGGCCGTTGCCGCGCGACGCCGTCACTTGCAGCTTCAGCCAGGGGATGTCGTCGGCCGCAGCACCCGGCGCATTGCCGGCGACCTTGCCGACCACGGCGCTGCCGTCGATGTGCTCCCAGTTCGGGCCCGCATAGTGCCGGCCGACGGTCTTGCCATCGACCAGAAGCGTTGCGATCGGTTCGCGGAATACCCAGGCGAGCTTGCCGTCGGCGCCGGCCTTGCATTCGTAGACCTGTGCACCCTCGGCATGCACCGTGAGGACCACGGTCTCGCCGGGCGATGCGATGGCGTCGGGAAGAGAGGCCTGAGCATTCGCGCTCACATCAAGACCCGAGAGCAGGAGGAGGGCGAGGGCCGCATTGCGAATTCCCGACACGTTACGCCGCCTTGGTGAGGTTTTCCGCGACCTTGTCGAGGAAGCCGGTGGTCGAGAGCCAGCGCTGGTCGGCGCCGACGAGAAGCGCCAAGTCCTTGGTCATGAAGCCGGCCTCGACGGTGTCGACGCAGACCTTCTCCAGGGTGGAGGCAAACTTCGCGAGTTCTGCGTTGTTGTCGAGCTTGGCGCGATGCGACAGGCCGCGGGTCCAGGCGAAGATCGAGGCGATCGAGTTGGTCGAGGTCTCCTTGCCCTTCTGATGTTCGCGGTAGTGACGCGTCACCGTGCCATGCGCGGCTTCGGCTTCCACCGTCTTGCCGTCGGGCGTGAGCAGCACCGAGGTCATCAGGCCGAGCGAGCCGTAGCCCTGCGCCACCGTGTCGGACTGCACGTCACCGTCATAGTTCTTGCAGGCCCAGACGTAGCCGCCGGACCATTTCAGCGCCGAGGCCACCATGTCGTCGATCAGGCGATGCTCGTAGGTGAGGCCCTTGGCGTCGAAGTCCTTCTTGAATTCGCGGTCGAAGATCTCCTGGAAGATGTCCTTGAAGCGGCCGTCATAGACCTTGAGGATCGTGTTCTTGGTCGAGAGATAAACCGGATAGTTGCGCATCAGGCCGTAGTTGAACGAGGCGCGGGCGAAATCGATGATGGAGTCGTCGAGATTGTACATTTCCATCGCCACGCCGGGACCCGGGGTCTTGAACACTTCCTTCTCGATCACGGTGCCGTCCTCGCCGACGAACTTCAGCGTCAGCGTGCCCTTGCCCGGGAATTTGATGTCGGTGGCGCGGTACTGGTCGCCATAGGCGTGGCGGCCGATGATGATCGGCTTGGTCCAGCCCGGCACCAGCCGTGGCACGTTCTTGCAGATGATCGGCTCGCGGAAGATACAGCCGCCGAGAATGTTGCGAATGGTGCCGTTCGGCGACTTCCACATTTGCTTGAGGCCGAATTCCTTTACCCGCGCCTCGTCAGGGGTGATGGTGGCGCATTTGACGCCGACGCCGACCTTCTTGATGGCGTTCGCGGCATCGATCGTGACCTGGTCGTCGGTCTTGTCGCGGTATTCCATCCCCAGGTCGAAATACATCAGGTCGATATCGAGGAACGGGTGAATCAACTTGTCCTTGATGTACTGCCAGATGATCCGGGTCATCTCGTCGCCATCGAGTTCGACGACGGGGTTGGTCACCTTGATTTTTGCCATGGGGAGACGGGCCTTTTTTGAAAGAGCGCCTTGAATCGGGCGCGGAAACCGGATTGAAGGCAGCGCTATAGCACTGCCCGTGCGGCAGTAAAAGCCGAGCCGCTATGCAGTTTCAGCCCATCTTTTGGCTTCGTGTTTCCATACGGGAAGCGGCTCCCTCTCCCGCTTGCGGGGGAGGGTTGGGGAGGGGGCAAAATTATCGGCAATCCCCCTAAAAGAGCCCCCACCCGGATCGCTGCGCGATCCGACCTCCCCCGCAGGCGGGAGAGGTGAGTACCCTAAACACTGATAGCGATCAGATGATGCCCCTCAGAACGCCGCCTGCGTGGCCGTGCCAGCCACCACATACCAGGTGACGAACAGGCCGCAGATCAGGGCGCCCGGAAGGCTCGAGCCGGTGCGCCGCCAGGTGAAAGTGGCGATCACGGCCACGATCGCGAGCAAGGGCACGAACTGGATCGCCACGATCGTCGACAGCGGCACGAAGCCGGGGTCGGGGATCGGGTTGAACAATTTTCCTGTCAGCCACAGCGTCAGATATTGCGCGCCGACCAACACGATGAAGCCGAGCGTCAGTGCCAGAATATTGGTCAGATAAAGCGCGCCGCGCGAGCCGCCGAGGCTTGAGAAATTACGGTGCAGGACGTGCAGCGCGATCACGAAAAACGCCGTGATTGGCAGGAGATAGATCAGGAAGATCAGGAATTGCTTCGCACTCATCAATTTCAGGGCAACGATCCAGAAGCGGAAGTCGATCGTGAAGAGCAGGTCGCAGAGCCAGAGCGCGGCATATCCCACGGCCACCGTTGCTAGCGCGATCAGGATCGAGGGTCCGATGATCGAGGTGCGGCTGGCGCGCTTCGGCGCGAAGCGCATCAGCGCCCACGCGATCAGCCCGTTGATGATCACCCAGACCAGGATCTGGTTGGTGATGCCTTGCGGCAGAAAGCGTGACGGCGCGACGAAGGTGCCGCCGAGCGCAAAGGCGGGATAATAGGTCAGCGCCGGGATGAAGGCAGAGAGCAGCAAGGCGCCGAGCCAGCCGCCGCCTCTGGCCGTCTCAAGCGGTGTCGAGCCGTCGGCCACTGTGGGCAGCCTCAAATGTGAAAACATCGGCGCTTCCAGCAGTCCGTCGAACACCCCGAGCAGGAGAACGACAAAGCCCATCAAGGCGATCAGGGTGCCGATCTCCTTGCGGAACCAGACCTGGTTGTCGGTCGGCAGCGGCGTGCCGCCTTTCAGGGTCTTGGCGAACCAATCGAGGCTGTACCCTATCGCCTCCTGCGAAATATGTTCGGCCGGATGGGTGATCGCGGGCGTGTACAGGACGCGCGCGGTGCCTTGCGCGATTTCACCATAGACCTTTCCGGGTTCGACGGGGCCTTGCGTGCCGAACAGCGCCCATAGCTTCGGGCTCTGGGTGACGTCGCGCGCCTTGTCGACGCCCCACATCAATTCGGAGAACTCCTCATATTGGGCAAACACCAGCGCGACATTGCGCGGCCAGGTCGCCGTGCCTTCGGCGGCAAAGGGTTTGCCGGTGGATGAGCCCTCCAGCACCATCGATTTATAATCGTTGGGCATCGCAGTCGCCGCTGATAGCACGGTCCATCCGCCCATCGAGTGGCCCTCAAGGCCGATATTGTCCTTGTCGACGACTTCGAGGCCGCGAAGATAAGCGAGCCCGTCGGGACCGCCAAAACCGTTGGCGAAAGCAGGCCCGTCGCTATAGCCGTGCCCGGTTTGGTCGAGCGCCAGCACCACGTAACCGCGGCGGGCGAATTCGATCGCAAAGCCGTCCTGGGTTTCGCGCGAATTGATGTAGCCGTGGACCGCCAGAATGCCGGGGGCAGGGATCTGCGCGGTCGCATTCGCGGGCACGTAGAGCAGGGCGCTCATGATGTTGCCCTTGGCGCCCGTAAACCGCACGTCGCGGACTTGAATGCCACCAACCGTCTGCGTCGCCCAGGCGAATGCCCCGCCGGCCAAAATCAAAACGAGTCCGATAATCGCCAGAGTCCATCTGCGATGCATGACACCCTCCCTGGCGCGCCGATCGTTTGATGTGTCGGGCGCGTTTTGATTTCGAACGAGAGCCTATCCGAATGCAAATGGCGAGCAAGCGGAGGGGATGGCATTTCCGCAATTCAGACAAGAGGTGGAATGGCCGGCTTGAAAATTTCGTCAAGCGGAATGAGGCGCGGTTAGCGCCACGCGCGCGGTAACGGTGCCAGTGGCATATCGACCGGCGACGGCTCGGGGCGGCGCCTACAGCTAACGAACCGCAGGGTTGAGCGCCAACGGAAAGATGAGCGGGCTCATCTGGTTGGCCGAACTTCGTGGCCACAGTCGATCAGCTCTCGTCCAATAATTCTTGCCGTCCACGTAAGCCACACAGCAGAACCTGCCTTTGCAACCCGATCCGGCGCACGGGCATGCATCCGTGGGTGTAGTGCCGCAACGCGCGTGAGCCGCGGTCAACGTCGAAAGGAGCAACGCGAGACTGATTGCAATGCGACGCATTTGAGTACCCTCCCAATTTGTTGTGCCAGCAAGACGTTCAGGCTATCGGGAACTCGAATTGCGAACTAGAGCGAAAACTGCAAAATCGCTCGGCCTTGAGATGCCGATGCATTTGCTCGGCCTCGCCGAAGTAATTGAATGAAAGGATGTCCGCCTCTAGCCCTTCGCGTCGTCTTGCGGCTTGAGCGCATATCCCAAGACTTTGGATTGCTTCCGCTGTGCGCAAGAACGCTTCGGCGGGGTGCTGCCGGCGAAGCTCGCGCGAGCCGAGCGAAGCCGGGTCGTCGCTTCACAATGACAGCTCAGGCAATTGCTCTTCACTTGACACAAACGCCCGATCAGCCAGCGCGCCTCGCAAAAATATTGGTCAAAGCAGAACCGATCGCCTCGATAGGTCGCCCGAGACGCTGGGTCGTCTCGGTAGAAATCAGCGCCGCGGTGACCGCAAGTGGCTCATCCTTCGGCCGTACGATGACGAGGTCATTTCCGCCTGTCCCCTGTGACTTCCAGGCCCGCGCGACGGATTCTGGCACAAGGCCGACGCCGAGCCCGGCTAGAACAAGCTCCCGCTGCAGGCTTGCGCCCTGCACCTCGGCTATAACGTGGATCGACCGCCGCACTGAAGCTGCGAGAGCTGCGAGCAAAGCGCGATAGCCGCATCCGTCCGGATTGAGGACCCACGGCCGATCAAGCAGGTCGACAAACGAAGTCCGCTGGCTAACGTCGAGCGTGCGCGGCGCAACGCCCACGAGCAGGTCGCTGGCGATCGGGAGGACTCTTGCATTGGGTGGCCAAGGCGCACCCCTCCTGCCAAGAATTAGAGCTGCATCGAGGCTTCCATCGAGAACGTCAGCCAGCAGACGAGGCGTCCATCCCGCCGAGAGGCGAACCGTCACCTTCGCGTAGACACGCGTCATTTGCACGATCGCTCGCGCAATGGCGCTGCTTCCGCGCCAGTCCAATGCGGCGTGGGCAATGCCGAGGCGAAGCAGGCCCTCGGGCTCTGCTGCGGGATCGAAGCTCGTCCTGAACGCCTCAAATCCGTCGATCAGCAGCTTGCCGCGTGCGCGGACCTCCTCGCCATCGCGTGTGAGTTGTGGCGGCTTCACCGAGCGGTCCAGCAGGGTGCATCGAAGCTCGCCTTCGAGGCGCTGAATCTGCCGCGTGATCGCCGACTGGGTCAAAGGCAGGTGCCGTGCCGCTCCTTGGATCGATCCGACCGCCGACACGGCCAGGAAGGTACGAAGCTCATCGATCATGATTATCCTCAACATGCATAATCATTCTGATAATAATGAATTTGAAGAATGAATTTAGCTAAGTCAATATTGTCGTCTATCCACCGATTGAAGTGGGAGCCAAATCGAGGAGGGACGAATGAGCCGGCAGGAAGCGCCATCACCAGACCGGCGGGGGTTTCTCAAGGGCGCAGGCGTTGCGGCCGCGTCGCTGCCGGTACTCATCGTATCCGAAGGACAGGCCGCTGCTGAAGCGCTGGCACCGGCAGCCGCCCAGTCGGAGCAACCTCCGTTCGCCGCGTCGGAAGCAAGTGCGGGCTATCAGATCCTCAGCCTTGATGAAGCCGCCTTCACGGAAGCGCTGGTGGACCACATGTGGCCCAAAGACCAGCTCTCTCCATCGGGAATCGAGATCGGCATTGCGATCTTTATTGATCGCCAGCTTGCAGGCGCGTTTGGGCAAGGTGATCGGCTCTACTCCCAGGGTCCGTACCGCAAAGGCAAGCCACAGCACGGCTACCAGTTGCCGCTCACGCCGGCAGAATATTTTAAGACCGGGCTTGCGGCTGCTGCCGCGGCCTGCGTGCGCCGCTTCGATCGCAGCTTCGATAAGCTTTCGGAACGGGAGCGTGAACAGTTCCTGCAAGACGTCGCTGGAGGAAAAGTTACCGAGGCCTCCCTCGATCTCGCCGCGTGGTTCAATGGGCTCGTCTATCCTCTGTTCGAGCGCGGCGCTTTCGCCGACCCGATTTATGGCGGCAATCGCAACAAGGCCGCGTGGCGGATGATCGGCTATCCGGGGCTGCCGGGAGTCTATAGCCAGGACGTCGTGCGCTATCGCGGCAAGCCGCACCCGCGCTCAGCGAACCCACAGTCGATCCAGGATCTGAGCTGAGGAGTGCGCTATGGCCACCACTCTGAAGGAACGCGAGGTCGTGATTGTCGGCGGCGGACTTTCCGCCGGACTGCTCGCGCGTCGTCTGGTCCCGATCGGCCGCGATGTGCTTGTGCTTGAACGCGGCGGGCCGCGCAATGGATCGGAGATGCAGCTTCCAAGCCAGCGCGATGATCTACGCTGGTCAGTACTGCGCGGACTAAATCAGCGCGAGAACGTCGAGACCTACACGCTGCGTCACAGTCCCGGCGAAGATGCCCTGCCGATGCGGCAACTGTTGTCGTTCCTTCCCGGCTTCGGGGTCGGCGGCGGCGCCGCGCACTGGAACGGATGGGCGTGGCGCTTTCAGACGACCGATTACATTTTGCGCTCTCATCTCGAACACCGCTACGGCAAGACTGCGTTGCCGGCGGAAATGACCGTGCAGGATTGGGGCGTCACTTATGACGAACTGGAGCCCTACTACACGTCGTTCGAAAAGCTGTTCGGCATCTCGGGCAAGGCGGGTAACATCAGAGGCGAGAAGCGCGACGGTGGCAATCCATTCGAGCCGTGGCGCGCCGAGGAATATCCCCTCCCGCCGCTCGAACCGTCCGAAGCGGGGCTCATCTTCGAGACGGCGGCCGAGAAGCTTGGCTACAAGCCTTTCCCGCTGCCGGCCGCCAATGCGAGCCGCCCCTACACCAATCCGGACGGGATGAAGCTCGCGGCCTGCCAGTATTGCGGCCATTGCGATCGTTTCGTATGCGAGGCGCAAGCCAAAGCGAGCCCGAACATCCTGCTGTTCCCGCTTGTTGCGGGGAAGCCCAACTTCGAGCTGCGCACCCACGCCGAGGTGTTTCGTATCAACTACGACCGTGCGGGCCAGCGCGTTACCGGCGTCACTTACATCGATGCGCTCACCGGCGAGGAGTTCATCCAGCCCGCGTCCGTCGTCGTGCTCGGCAGCTATGTCCTGTCGAACACACGCTTAATGCTGCTCTCCGGCATTGGACAGCCGTACGATCCAAAGACTGGCACCGGTACGGTCGGCAAGAACTACTGCTACCAGACCGTGTCTGGTATCGGCGTCTTCTTCGAGGATCGATATATCAATCCGTTCATGGGGAGCGGCTCCCTTGGCATGGTGATCGATGAGTTTAACAATGATCACTTCGATCATGCCGGTCTCGGCTTTGTCGGCGGCGCATTCATTACTGCTGCAGTCACCAACGGCCGACCGATCGGCGCTCGCTCGGTGCCGCCGGGTACGCCCCGCTGGGGCTCGGCCTGGAAGGCCGCGAATGCCAAGTGGTATCTGCGCTCCTTCGGCATCCTCGCTCATGGCACAAGCTATGCACACCGCAACAATTACATGGATCTCGATCCGGATTATCGCGATGCGTACGGGCGGCCGCTCCTACGCATCACGTTCGATTTTTCCGAGAACGATGTGAAGATGTCGGCCTACGTCACGCAGAAGGCACATGACCTTGCAAAGGCGACCGGGGCAACGATCGTCGGTCCGGCATTGCCACGGCGGGGGCCCTACGACACGCGACTGTATCAGACGACCCACAATACCGGCGGCACCATCATGGGCGCCGACGCGGCGACCAGCGTCGTGAGCGCACGCTTGCAGAGCTGGCAGGCCCAGAATCTCTTCATTAGCGGCGCCTCGGTGTTTCCGCAGAACTCTGGCTACAACCCGACCGGGCCGGTCGCTGCGCTGGCGATCCGGCTTGGCGACGACCTTGCGTCCTACCTCGAACGTCCTCGCGCGTTGTAAGGGTCACCGTGATGCTCCGGCGCTACGTTGCTGCTGCCGCCCTGCTCATTGCGTTCGACGCTTTCGCAGAGGACGCGACGAACGGTCAGGCACTCTACGAGGCGTGCGCGCCTTGCCACGGAACGGGGGCGGCGAGCACCGAGCTCGGACCCTCGCTCATCGGTGTCGTCGGCCGCGCGGCCGGTGCGCGTGAAGATTTCCGGTACAGCCGCGCGCTGCGCGGCGCAAAGGTCGTCTGGAATGCGTCCACCCTCGACGCCTTTCTGACCGATCCGCAGGCCTTCATCGTCGGCACGCGTATGCCCTTTGCCGGCATCCGAGACAAAGCCGAACGTGCCAGCCTCGTCGCCTATCTTGCGACGCTGCGGTGAGTGGCCCGCTTACGCGGACTTCCGCTGGGCCCTTCGCGTCATCTTGCGCCAGTGCAGCCGTTCAGTCAGTTTCGGATCGTAGCGGACATTTGGCCACGCTCGCAGAGCTGACTTTACGGGTACACGTTTCAAGACTCTGATTGTTTCTGCCTGCGCGCAAGAACGCTTCGGCTCGTCGCTTTCGCGCCCGTTCCCCGGACGCTGCGCAGCGCCGCGTCCGGGACAAGGGAGGAAGCAATTGCTCGTCACTTGACAGGATTCTGCGCGACCCAAGTGATTTGCCCGTCGTGTTAAAGTGCCGCAGGCCTTTCGCTTGTGCCGTCGGGCAAATCAAAGGCATTTTTCCGCGCGTCTCGTGCCCATGGATAGAGGGGCGTTTCGCGATCGTCACTGAACGTTGGGCGCGGGATGCGATGGACGCTTTGGCTGCGTGCGACGAACGCAGGCGAAGCGGACGGTGAAGTCGTGTGGTCTTGACGTCTCGACGCTGGCGTCAACTTAGTGACGATGCTCCGCGTCGCACTGGGGATGGTGACAACAAAGCCCGATCACCAGAGAGAGCACGAAGGAAACCGCTAAACCATCGCGCAGGGAATGCCGGAATGTTTGGCGTACCTGTGGTGACTACTTGTGTGCTTTCTACTTTCGCACACAAGGCTGCGGGTGCGGAAAACACCCGGCATTCCCTGCGCCCTCTCATTTCAGAGGGACTTGTTCTTCAAGACTCGGGCCGTGTGCCGACCGCGAGAAGGCGACGTGCGTGCGAAATTGTCTTGGATTATCAAGGTATCCGTCATAACGAAGGCTACTTGATTCACCTCGCCCCGCAAGAACGGGGGAGGGACATATGGTGTAGAGAATAAGCGCTGATGTCCGGCACCGACAAAACCAAAGCGGGCTTCGATCTCACGGGTCCCATCGTCATTCTGGTCGAGCCGCAGCTTGGCGAGAACATCGGCATGGCGGCGCGCGCGATGGGCAATTTCGCGCTGTCGCGGCTTCGCATCGTCAACCCCCGCGACGGCTGGCCCAACGTCGCCGCGCAGCGCGCCGCCGCCGGCGCCGACCACATCATCAATGGCGTAGAGCTGTTCGACACGGTCGAAGCGGCGGTCGCCGATTGCGCGCTGCTGTTTGCGACCACCGCGCGCGCCCACGATCAGGCCAAACCCGTCGTCGGTCCCGATGTCGCCGCGAGCGAGATGGCCGGCCAGATCAAGGCCGGCGGCACCGTCGGCATCCTCTTCGGCCGGGAGCGCTGGGGATTGACGAACGAGGAGGTCGGACTTTCCAACCGCATCATCACCTTCCCGGTGAACCCCGGCTTCGCCTCGCTCAACCTCGCGCAGGCCGTGCTTCTGGTCGGCTATGAATGGTTCAAGCTCTCGACAGCCAATGAGCTGCCGTTTGCGATGCCGGAACGTTCGGAGCCGGCGTCGCAATACCAGATCCAGGCGTTCTTCGACAATCTCGTGCGCGAGCTCGACAAGGTCGAATTTTTGCGGCCCGCTGAAAAGCGCGACACCATGCTGGTGAACCTGCGCAACATCTTCACCCGGATGGAGCCGACCAAGCAGGACATGCACACGCTGCACGGCGTGGTGATGGCGATTGCGGAAGGGCGCAAAGGTCCGGCCAAGGGCGGCGTGCTCGATGGCGAACAGGCCACGCGTTTGCGCGCGCTGCTCGCCGAGCACGGGCAGGGTGGTACGCCCGCCGAGGGCACCGTGCGTGGGCTGGCGCGGCTGCTGCGGCGCAATCCGACCGATGCCGAACGCATCCTGTGGCAGTCGCTGACCCGCGACCGGCGCTTTGCCGGGCTGTTCAAGCGGCAGACGCCGGTCGGGCGTCAGATCCCGGATTTTGTTTCCTTTGTGCACCGGATCGCGATCGAACTGACCAATGCCGCGGAGTCCGACGCCATCATCAGGGATCGCGCCGAGCGGCGAACCTGGCTCGAGGCCCGCGACTATCGGGTGATCGACATGGCGGTTGCGGATGTCGAGCGCGATCTGGCGGCCGAACTCGACCGGCTTCAGCAGTTGTTGCTGGCAGGTGTTTGATCCGTAGTTCCGGCGTCATCTTTCCGGCCTATCCCTCGAGACGGCGTTTGTTTGGCCGCACCGTTCGCGACGGCCTCGCCATAGCTTGGCCTGCTCGGGTGCCTGCGCCTCCTCGGGATGAGGGAAGACCCTCATGGTGAGGAGCTGCGCATCTCGCGCGGCGTCTCGAACCATGAAGGCCACAAATTTCTGCCCGGTTGCCTGGACTAAGCTGGCCGGACTAGGGTTCCCTACCCAAGGAAGCAATAACAAACTCCGGGAGAAACTACCTATGCGCCGCATCACTCTGGCCTTGCTTGCCACCGCTCCGTTTTTCGCCGCCACTCCGGCCGTACATGCGCAAACGCCGCCATCCGGCACGCTTCAAGTGCCGGCCAAGACGCTCCCGACGCCGACCGACGTCAGCCCGCAGCTTCAGAAGATCATCGGCGCGCCGCTGCGGTCGAACTGGGACATCCATCCCAAGACCGGCGAAGAGTGGAAGCCGGTGGCGGACGCCGGCGCGGCTGCGCTTTCCAAGCTGGTGCCGGGCATGATGGAGCGGCTGAAGGTCAAGGTCGAGAAGACCACAATCGATGGCGTACGCGCCTTCATCGTGACGCCTGAGACGATTTCGCCGGAAAACAGCAATCGCCAACTCGTTCACATGCATGGCGGCTGTTATGTCCTCAATCCCGGCGAGGCCAGCCTGCCGGAAGCGCTGTTCATGGCCGGCTTCGGGCACATCAAGGTGGTTTCGGTCGAGTACCGCATGCCGCCGGAGGCGTATTTCCCGGCCGCGCTCGACGACGGCATTACTGTCTACAAAGCCCTGATGAAGAATATGCCGGCGAAGAACATGGCGTTCTTCGGCACCTCGGCCGGTGGCGCGCTGGTGCTCGAAATGGGTCTGAAGGCAAAAGAGCTTGGCCTGCCGATGCCGGGCGCGATCGCCTCGGGCACGCCGATGTCCGACGTCACCAAGGTCGGCGACACCTTCCAGACCAACGCCATGGTCGACAACGTTCTGGTTTCGCCGGACGGTTTCTGCGACGACGGCGCGAAGGTCTATGCCAACGGGCACGACATGAAGGACCCGATGCTGTCGCCGGTCTATGGCGACATGCACGGCTTTCCGCCGACCATCCTCACCAGCGGCACGCGCGACTTGCTCTTGAGCAACACGGTTCGCGTTCACCGCAAGCTGCGTCAGTCCGGCGTCGAAGCCGCGCTTCAGGTTTATGAGGGGATGGCGCACGCGCACTATATCCGCGACGACACCGCGCCAGAGTCGAAGGAAGTGTTCGAGGAGATCGCAGTCTTCTTCGACAAGCACCTCGGCAAGTAAAGCAAAGCAAGAGCAGGGCGCCGCGATGCGACGCCTTGCCCGTTTAGACTGCGGCCAACTGCTCGCCAGCGCTCGCCGCGCGCTTGGTCTTCTTCGGCTTCGACGGGACAAACAGCGAGCCGGCTGCAAGACCCGCGGTGTCGGCGACGCCGGGATCGCGCGTGACCATGGCCGCGACAATCGCGCCGTCCATCAGCAGTCCAAGCTGATGCGCGAGCACGGCGGGCTCGGCAGCGCCGGTCTCGCCGGCGAGTTTTTCGATATAGCCGAGAACGACCTTCTTGTGCCGCATCGCGATCGCGCGAAGCTGTTTCTGGTCCTTGTCATGCTCACCGACGGCATTGATGAAGGGGCAACCGTAGAAGCGCTCCTGACGGAACCAGTCTTTCAGTGCCGGGAAAATCCGCGTAAGTTTTTCCTGCGGGCTGCCGCCGCCGGCCTCGATCGTGCCGATGAACCACTCGCGCCATTGCTTGCCTTCGGTCTCCAGCACGACGTGCACCAGATTGTTCTTCGAGCCGAACAATTTGTAGAGCGTCGTCTTGGCGGTTCCGGCTTCGTTGATGATCGCATCGATGCCGGTGGCGTTGATGCCGTTCTTGCAGAACAGATACGTCGCCGCATTCAACAAACGACCGCGCGCGGATTCGTCATCGTTCGCCTCGTGAGGGGCGGGGGCCGAACGTTTCTTCGAAGATGGCTTTCGCATGGCGTCAGTTAAACCGACTGGCCCGTTCCCATCAAGTCGCATTCTGTCTGCGCGCAAATTGATCGCCGCGAAAGCGCAAATGCAACGCGATTGAGCAGGCGGCCGCTGATCGATTTGCAGGCAGCCTTGGCTAAGCGGCTTTACGGCTTCGCCTTTTCTCCCAGGCGGTTTCTGGCACGCTTCGTGCAGGAAACAGACCGTTCGGTATCCTCGCTCCTAGGGAGAAACTAAATGACCGCGGTCGCTCAGAAAACAGCGCTCACCGGCTGCCTCGCCCCGATCGACAAACAAGGCCTGGAACAGCTCATCGCCAACGGCAAGGCCAACCCGAAGGTCATCAAGACCTTGAAGTGCAAGACGGTGGCCGAAGGCAAGTTCCGCCACGCCAACTACATCCGCAACCTCGCGCCCTACATCGTCGACGAGCCGCCGGGCCTTCTGGGTGATGACACCGCGCCCAATCCGTCGGAAGCCTCGCTTGCCGCGCTCGGTTCCTGCCTCGCCGTCGGCCTTCACGCCAATGCCGTGCATCGCGGCTGGACCGTCAACAAGCTCGAGCTCGAACTCGAGGGCGATCTCAACATCACCGCGGTCTGGGGCACCGGCGACGTCAGCGAAAAGCCCGTCGGATTCACGGACGTCCGCGTCAAGGTCGACATGGAATGCGAAGGCGTTCCGAAGAGCGAGATCGATGCGCTCGTCGACCACGTCAAGAAGTGGTCGCCAGTCGCCAACACCTTCACTCGCCCGGTCAATCTCGAGGTCAACGCGTCCTGATGGATTGAACGAAACCGGAAGGACGTGGGAGGGGTTCATGGGTTCAGTGGCTTTAAACCGGCATGTAATCGACAATGAAATCTCCTCGGGATCGATCGCCGAGCAGGTCGCCACCATTGCCCGCAAGAACCTTGCTCCGATGGCAGCCGCCATCGACGCCGGCACGGTCTATCCCGACGAATTGCTGCATCGCCTCGGCGATGTCGGCGCGTGGGGAAGCCATTTACCGAAGAATGGCGCAGCCGATCTGCGCTGCGCCATTCAATCGATATCAGCGCTTGGCGAAGTCTGCGGCGCCACCGCCTTCATGGCGTGGTGCCAGAACACGCTCGTCTGGTACGTCGCCAATTCGACCAATCCAAAGCTGGTTGCGAAATTCGGCGACAAGTTTGCCACCGGACAGATGCTCGGCGGCACCGGGCTTTCCAACCCGATGAAGAGCTTCTTCGGAATCGAGAAACTGAAACTGAAGGGCCGCAAGGTCGACGGCGGCTACATCGTCAAGGGCGCGTTGCCCTGGGTCTCAAACCTCGGACCCAACCATTTCTTCGGCACGATCTTCGAGCGTGAGGACGAACCCGGCGGCATCGTGATGTTCCTCGCGGATTGTTCTGATACGTCGATCAGCTTGCAGCCGTGCAAGCCGTTCCTCGCGATGGACGGCACCGGCACCTATGGCGTGCAGTTTCGCGACGTCTTCGTGCCGGACGAACTCATTCTGGCCGAAGAGGCCGGACCGTTCGTGAAGAAAATTCGCGCCGGCTTCATCCTGCTTCAGGCCGGCATGGCTACGGGCCTCATTCGCGACTGCATTGCCATTATGAACGAGGTCGATCCGCCGCTTGGCCACGTCAATCGCTATCTGCCGCAACAGCCGGTGAACTTCGGGGAATTGCTGACCGAGCTTGAAGGCGAAGTGCTGGCGCTCGCCGCCGATCCCTACAACGAGGACGAAAGCTACTGGCGCAAGGTCGTCGCGCTTCGCTTGCGTCTGGGTGAAGCGAGCGTCGCGGCCGCCCATGCGGCGATGCTCCACTGCGGCGCGCGCGGCTACCTGAAAAGTCACCGCGCCCAACGCCGGCTTCGTGAAGCCTATTTCGTCGCGATCGTGACGCCCGCCACCAAGCAACTGCGGAAGATGTTGGCGGACATGTGAGATTTTTCGACTCCCACCAAGACTTGAACCACAAACAGGAGAGGCTGCCATGACGGACGTTCTGATTTCTGCCAGCGAACTCGCCGAACTCACCGCAAAGGAGCCGTGTGTCGTCATCGACACCCGCAACCCCGATGCCTATGCCGCGGGGCATCTGCCCAATGCGGTGAACGTGCATGACATCTTCACGTACCTCGCGACCTCGACGCCCGAAGGTATTCACGAACTGAAGACGAAATTTGCCGATGCGTTCGGCAAGGCCGGACTGTCGGGCAAGGAAACCGCGGTCATCTACGAACAGTCGATGAATTCGGGCTTCGGCCAGTCCTGCCGCGGCTATTACCTGCTCACCATGCTCGGTTATCCCAAGATCAAGGTGTTGCATGGCGGTTACGACGCCTGGGCCGCCAAGGGACTGCCGACCACGACCGCGGTGCCGTCGCCGAAGCCCGCGTCGTTCTCGATCGTCCCGGAAGCCGCCGACATCCTGATCGACGCCAAGACCATGCTCGCCGCTGTCGGCAAGCCCGGCATTGCGCTGCTTGACGTCCGCGACATCGACGAGTGGATCGGTGAAAGCTCCTCGCCGTACGGCAAGGATTTCTGTCCGCGCAAGGGCCGCATTCCCGGCGCGGTCTGGCTCGAATGGTATCGCATGATGAAACCGACCGCCGAAGGCCCGCGCTTCAAGTCGAAGAACGAAATCCTCGCCGAATGCGCCACCGTCGGCATCAGCCAGAGCACCCCGGTTTATCTCTACTGCTTCAAGGGTGCGCGTGCGTCGAACACCTTCCTGGCGCTCAAGAACGCCGGCGTGAAGGACGTGCGGATGTATTTCGGCTCCTGGAATGAATGGTCGCGCGATCCCGCGTTGCCGATCGAGGAAGGCCTGCCGGTCGAGCCCAAGCTGACCAGCAAAGCGGCATAGAACCTGCATGTTTTTTCATCGCCCGGTCGTATCCGCGGCCGGGCGGTGAACGTATTGGTGTGGCGGGATGCCGCACCATCTGACGCGACAGGAAATGCAGGCATGCCGACCTTCGACGATCCCTTTGATTCCGAGCTGTCGCTGAGCGGTTGCGTATGCGGCCAACACCGCTCCGACGCCGAGCACGCGCATTCGGCGCTGGCTTTGCGCTGCGAGCCGATAGCGAACGAGGAAAAACGTTACGAAGGCGTCGTTGCGTCGGCCGTGATGCGCGCGATGTTTCCGAAAGATGCCGCACGGCGCGCGTTCCTGAAATCGGTCGGAGCCTCGACGGCGTTGGCGGCGATCTCGCAATTTTTTCCGCTCAAGACCGCGACCGAGGCATTCGCCGAAGCAGGCGCACCGGAAAAGAAGGATCTCAAGGTCGGCTTCATTCCGATCACCTGTGCGACGCCCATCATCATGGGCGCGCCGCTCGGCTTCTACGCCAAGCACGGTCTCAACGTCGAAGTGGTCAAGACCGCGGGCTGGGCGGTCGTGCGCGACAAGACCATCAACAAGGAATATGACGCTGCACATATGCTGGCGCCAATGCCGATCGCGATTTCGCTCGGTCTCGGGGCGCAGGCGATTCCGTTCGCGGTGCCCGCGATCGAGAACATCAACGGGCAGGGCATCACGCTTGCCATGAAGCATAAGGACAAGCGCGATCCGAAGGAATGGAAGGGCATGAAGTTCGCCATTCCCTTCGACTACTCCATGCACAACTACTTGCTGCGCTACTACCTCGCCGAGCACGCCCTCGATCCCGATACCGACGTGCAGTTGCGCTCGGTGCCGCCGCCGGAGATGGTCGCGAACCTTCGCGCCGACAACATCGACGGCTTCCTCGCGCCCGACAACATCTGCCAGCGCGCGATCTATGACGGCGTCGGCTTCATGCACATCCTGTCCAAGGAGATCTGGGACGGGCATCCCTGCTGCTCTTTCGCGGCGAGCAAGGAGTTCATCATCACCGCGCCCAACAGCTTTGCGGCGCTGACGCGGGCCATTCTCGATGCGACCGCCTATGCCTCGAAAGCGGAGAACCGCAAGCAGATTGCGGAAGCAATCGCGCCAGCCAATTACATCAACGCACCGGTCACGGTGCTCGAGCAGGTCTTGACCGGGACCTACGCCGACGGGCTCGGGGGCATCAAGACCGACGCGAAGCGCGTCGATTTCGATCCGTTCCCCTGGCAATCCTTTGCGGTCTGGATGCTCACGCAGATGAAGCGCTGGGGCCAGATCAAGGGCGATGTCGATTACAAGGCCATCGCCGAGCAGGTTTATCTGGCGACCGGCACGCGCAAGACAATGACCGAGATGGGGCTCGCTGCCCCGGAGACGGCTTACAAGTCCTTCGCGGTGATGGGCAAGACCTTCGATCCGGCGAAGCCCGACGACTACCTCAACAGCTTCAAGATCAGGAAGTCGTCGTGATCGGGGCCATGGTTGCCGGGCGCATCCTTCGAGACACCCGCCTGCGGCGGGCTCCTCAGGATGAGGGACTCATTCGCGGAACCTTGGACCCTCATGGTGAGGGCGCGGCGGAGCCGCGCGTCTCGAACCATGAGGCCCAAAGAAGGGGGAGGAGGCCCGCGTGACGTCTTCGCTTTCTTTCCGCGCGGCGGTCATCTCGGTTGTGCTGTTCCTGGCTTTTATCGGCATCTGGCACCTCGCGACCCGAAGCAATAGCGCGGTTGCCAGCATGAGCCCGGAATATGCCAAGCTGATGGGCGCCACCGCAACGCAGGGCAAGTCGGCGATGCCGGGTCCGCTCGATGTCGGCGCCAAGCTGTGGGAGCACCTGAGGCGGCCGTTCTACGATAACGGGCCGAACGACAAGGGGCTTGGCATCCAGCTCGGCTATTCGATCGCGCGCGTCGGTCTCGGCTACCTCCTGGCAGTTATCGTCGCCATTCCCCTCGGCTTCCTGATTGGCATGTCGCCCCTGATCAGCCGTGCGCTCGATCCGTTCATCCAGGTTCTCAAACCGATCTCGCCGCTCGCCTGGATGCCGCTCGCGCTCTACACCATCAAGGATTCCGGCCTGTCGGCGATCTTCGTGATCTTCATCTGTTCGATCTGGCCGATGCTGCTCAATACCGCCTTCGGCGTCGCCGCCGTGCGCAAGGAGTGGATCAATGTGGCGCGTACGCTCGAAGTCGGCACCTTGCGGCGCGCCTTCACCGTGATCCTGCCGGCGGCTGCGCCCACTATCCTGACCGGGATGCGCATTTCCATCGGCATTGCCTGGCTCGTGATCGTGGCCGCCGAAATGCTGGTCGGTGGCACCGGCATCGGTTACTTCGTCTGGAACGAGTGGAACAACCTGTCGATCACCAATGTCATCATCGCCATTTTGCTGATCGGCCTCGTCGGCATGCTGCTCGACCAGATCCTCGCGCGCTTCACCCGCATGGTGACGTTTCCGGAATGACGCCATGACCGACAAATTCATTTCGATCGAGGCGATCGCCAAGCGATATCCGGGCGCGGGCGGCGGCGAGGTCGCGGTGTTCGAAAATCTGTGGCTGTCCGTTCAGCGCGGCGAATTCGCCTGCGTGATCGGCCATTCCGGCTGCGGCAAGACCACGGTGCTCAATATCCTTGCCGGACTTGATACGCCAAGCGAAGGCGTCGTGATCGTGGACGACGAGGCCATTCAGGGTACGAGCCTCAACCGCGCGGTGATCTTTCAAAGCCACGCGCTGCTGCCGTGGCGTACCGTGCTCGGCAATGTCGCCTACGCCGTGACCTCGAAATGGCGCGACTGGGACCGCGCCAAGGTGAGGGCGCATGCGCAGAAATTCATCGATCTCGTCGGTCTCACGGGCTCCGAGCACAAGCGCCCGTCCGAATTGTCCGGCGGCATGAAGCAGCGGGTCGGCATCGCGCGTGCGCTCTCGATCACGCCGAAGATCATGCTGATGGACGAACCGTTCTCGGCGCTGGATGCGCTGACGCGCGGCACCTTGCAGGACGAAGTCCGTCGTATTTGTCTGGAGACCGGGCAGACCGCGTTCATGATCACCCACGACGTCGATGAGGCGATCTACCTCGCCGACAGAATTTTCCTGATGACCAACGGGCCGGGCGCCGTGCTCGCCGAGATCGTCGAAAATCCGTTGCCCAAGGATCGCGGCCGCACCGACCTGCATCGCCATCCTTATTATTACGCGCTGCGCAACCACATCGTCGATTTCCTGGTCAGCCGCAGCAAAAGCTTTGCGGCTGATACGCCCGATCACGATCCGCGCCATGTGCCGGTGGTAAAGATCGGCAAGCCGGAACTCGCGATCGCAGCTATTTCCGGCGGGCCGTCGGATGTACAGAAATCATGGACAGGGACTTCCGGCTAAAGCCGGGGATGAAGAAGGGAGTGATACATGAAACGATCCGATCTCACCGAGAAGCTGCTCGACATCAAGCGCGAGAAGGGGTGGACCTGGAAATACATCTGCGAAAAGATCGGCGGCTACTCGGAAGTGCTGATCGTCGGCGCCTGCCTCGGCCAGATGAAGCTGACCAAGCCGCAGGCCGCCAACGCCGCTGAATTGTTCGGGCTCTCGAAGTCCGAGACCGCGATGCTCAACGAGACGCCGATGCGCGGCATACCGATGCCGCCGACCGATCCGCTGATCTACCGCTTCTATGAACTCGTGATGGTCAACGGTCCGGCCTGGAAGGCGCTGATCGAGGAGGAGTACGGCGACGGCATCATGTCGGCGATCGATTTCGACATGGTGATGGAGCGCCTGCCCAACCCGAAGGGCGACCGCGTCAAGATCACGATGTCCGGAAAATTCCTGCCCTACAAATATTACGGCGCCAGCGGCAACGTGCCGGAGTATGGGTTCAAGGAAGGATGAGGCCGCAATCACGCAGCATCCTTGACGTCATTCCGGACGGCGCGAAGCGACGATCCGGAATCTCGAGATTCCCCGATACGCAATTGCGCATCTGAGGTCTGGTGCTCACGCACCATCCCGGAATGACGGCGGATCTACTCATTTCCCCGCCCTCACCTGAGCGATGGCCTCCGCCATCAAATCGGTCATCTGCGTGCGAATGGCGTCTTCGGTGACGCCCTTCGCCGAAAGATCGGCAGCGACTCTGGCGACGACAGCCTTCTCTCCACCGTCCGCGAACGAACTCGCCACCGTCTCTTTTGCATACCCGACGGCCGCATCTCCCGTGATGCCGAGTTTCTCGGCAGCCCACAGGCCGAGCAGGCGGTTGCGCCGCGCCACCGCCTTGAATTTCAGCTCCTCATCGAGGGCGAATTTCCTCTCGAAGCCTTCCTCGCGTTTGTCGAAGGTGGTCATGGCGAAAGTTCCTCCGCGGGCCGCCGTCTGGACAGGGTACTGTCTCGTTGCGGCAGGACCGCCCGATACCTAAATAATACTGTGAATTCAGCAGGTCACGTGCGGCAAACCGTCGTGCTTTTGGACGGTAAAACTGTGGTGCGGAGGGCCGGATCGATTGTACTGGATAGGCCAATCGGATAGGGTCGATTCCAGGTCCGGTTCTCGTTCTGTTTCGTAAGTAACCTGGCCTTCACGGCAGCTCCGTCGTGGGTCGTCCCTCTTGGCATCCGGAGCACCCAAATTCATGGATTTCAACAACACACGGTACATCCCAATGAGCCGTCGACGCCGTATCTATGAAGGCAAGGCCAAGGTTCTCTATGAGGGGCCGGAACCGGGAACCCTTATCCAGCACTTCAAGGACGATGCGACCGCGTTCAACAAGCAGAAACACCAGGTGATCGAGGGCAAGGGCGTCCTCAACAACCGGATTTCGGAGTACCTGTTTCAGCACCTCAACGACATCGGGGTGCCGACCCACTTCATCCGCCGTCTCAACATGCGCGAGCAACTGATTCGTGAAGTTGAGATCGTGCCGTTGGAGGTGGTGGTGCGCAATGTCGCGGCCGGCTCGCTGTCCCAACGCCTCGGCATCGAGGAGGGCACGCAGCTGCCGCGCTCGATCATCGAGTTTTATTACAAGAACGACCAGCTCAACGATCCCATGGTATCCGAAGAGCACATCACGGCGTTCGGCTGGGCCACGCCGCAGGAGATCGACGACATCATGGCGCTCGCGATCCGCGTCAACGATTTCCTCACCGGGCTTTTTCTCGGCATCGGCATTCGTCTGGTCGATTTCAAGATGGAATGCGGACGTCTGTTCGAAAACGAGATGATGCGGATCATCGTCGCCGACGAGATCTCACCGGATTCGTGCCGGCTGTGGGACATCAAGTCGAACGAGAAGCTCGACAAGGATCGTTTCCGCAGGGATCTCGGCGGGCTCTTGGAAGCCTATACCGAAGTGGCCAAGCGTCTGGGCATCCTGATGGAGAACGAGCGGCCGGCGGGCTCCGGCCCGGTGCTGGTGAAGGGGTGAGGGCGATCTCGTGAAGGCACGCGTCACCGTCACGCTGAAGACCGGCATTCTCGATCCGCAAGGCAAGGCCATCGAAGGCGCGCTGAAATCGCTTGGCGTCGATGGCGTTGCCAGCGTCCGCCAGGGCAAGGTGTTCGACATCGAGCTCGCGGGCGCCGACAAGGCGAAGGCCGAAGCGGCGTTGAAGGACGCCGCCGACAAGCTTCTCGCCAACACCGTGATTGAGAATTACCGGGTCGAAGTTCTGGGCTGAAATGAAATCCGCCGTTCTCGTCTTTCCCGGAATCAATCGCGAGCGCGACATGGCGCGGGCGCTGAAGCTCGCCTCCGGCAACGAGACCGCGATGGTCTGGCATGCCGAGACGTCGTTGCCTGCGGGCACCGATCTCGTGGTGGTGCCGGGCGGATTTTCCTACGGCGATTATCTGCGCTGCGGGGCGATCGCGGCGCGTGCGCCTGTGATGGACGCGGTGCGCGACTTTGCCGCCAAAGGCGGCCTCGTGCTCGGCGTCTGCAACGGCTTTCAGATTCTCTGCGAAGCGGGCCTTCTGCCCGGCGTGCTCATGCGCAACGCGCGGCTGAAGTTCATCTGCAAGGACGTGCATCTGCGGGTCGAGCGTTCGGATACGCCGTTCACGCGCGGCTACAATGCCGGCCAGGTCATTCGCGTGCCGGTCGCCCACGGTGAGGGCAATTACGAGGCCGATGAAGAGACGCTGAAGCGGCTCGAAGGCGAGGGGCGGGTGCTCTACCGCTATTGCTCGGCGGACGGCGCGGTGGACGAGCAGGCCAATATCAACGGCGCGGCGCATTCGATCGCCGGCATCGTCAATGAGCGCGGCAATGTGCTCGGCATGATGCCGCATCCGGAAAACCACGTCGAAGACATCATGGGCTGCACCGACGGGCGCGGCCTGTTCGCGGGCCTCGTCGCGCATCTGGATCGGGCGGCCTGATCGTCAAATGCGTACTAACGAACCTCAGATCACTCCCGAACTCGTCGCCAGTCACGGTCTCAAACCAGACGAGTATGAGCGCATCCTGAAGCTGATCGGCCGGGAGCCGACGTTCACGGAGCTCGGGATTTTCTCGGCGATGTGGAACGAGCATTGCTCGTACAAATCCTCCCGCATCCATCTGCGGGGATTGCCGACCGAGGCGCCCTGGGTGATCCAGGGGCCGGGCGAGAATGCCGGCGTCATCGACATCGGCGACGGCCAGGCGGTGGTCTTCAAGATGGAGAGCCACAACCATCCGAGCTACATCGAGCCGTATCAAGGTGCGACCACCGGCGTCGGCGGCATCCTGCGCGACGTCTTCACCATGGGCGCGCGCCCCATTGCCTGTCTCAACGCGCTGTCCTTCGGTGCGCCGGAGCATCCGAAGACGCGCCATCTGGTGTCCGGCGTGGTCGCCGGCGTCGGCGGTTACGGCAATTCGTTCGGCGTGCCGACGGTCGGTGGCCAGGTGCGCTTCCACACCCGCTACGACGGCAACATCCTCGTCAATGCGATGGCGGTAGGCCTTGCGGATGCCGACAAGATTTTCTACGCGGCGGCCTCCGGCGTGAACATGCCGATCGTCTATCTCGGCTCCAAAACGGGGCGCGACGGTATTCACGGCGCCTCAATGGCGTCAGCCGAATTCGACGACGACTCCGCCGAGAAGCGCCCGACCGTGCAGGTCGGCGATCCCTTTGCCGAGAAATTGCTGCTGGAAGCGTGTCTCGAAATCATGGCCGCCGATTGCGTGATCGCGATCCAGGACATGGGCGCCGCGGGCTTGACCTGTTCGGCGGTCGAGATGGGCGCCAAGGGCGATCTCGGCGTCGACCTCGATCTCGATGCGGTGCCGACGCGCGAAACCGGCATGAGCGCCTACGAGATGATGCTCTCGGAAAGCCAGGAGCGCATGCTCATGGTGCTCAAGCCCGAAAAGGAAAAAGAGGCCGAAGCGATCTTCCGCAAATGGGGGCTCGATTTCGCCGTCGTCGGCTACACCACGCCGAGCAAGCGCTTCCGCGTCAAGCACGGCGGCGACGTGATGGCCGACCTGCCGATCAAGGAACTGGGCGATGAAGCCCCCCTCTACGACCGGCCGCATGTGGCGCAACCGGCAAGGCCCGTGATTGCCGCGCGTGAGGTCAAGCCGCCAATGAGCGTCGCCCAGGCGCTGCAAGTGCTGATCGCAACGCCCGAGCTTTGCTCGAAGCGCTGGGTCTGGGAGCAATACGACCACGTCATTCTCGGCAATACGATGCAGCGGCCGGGCGGCGACGCCGCGGTCGTGCGCGTCGAGGACGGGCCAAAGGGATTGGCGCTCACGGTCGACGTCACGCCGCGCTATTGCGAGGCCGATCCGTTCGAGGGCGGCAAGCAGGCGGTGGCGGAAGCCTGGCGCAACATCACCGCTGTCGGCGGGCGGCCGCTCGCGATCACTGACAATCTCAATTTCGGCAATCCGGAGCGGCCCGAGATCATGGGTCAGTTCGTCGGGTGCCTGAAGGGCATTTCGGAAGCCTGCCGCGCGCTCGATTTCCCCGTCGTCTCCGGCAACGTCTCGCTCTACAACGAAACCAACGGCCGCGGCATCCTGCCGACGCCCTCGATCGGCGGCGTCGGCGTGCTCGACGATTTCACCAAGTCCGCGACGCTGGCGTTCAAGGCCGGTGGCGAGGCGATCCTGCTGATCGGCGACACGCAAGGGTGGCTCGGTCAGTCCGTGTACCTGCGCGACATCTGCGGCCGCGAAGAGGGCGCCCCGCCGCCGGTCGACCTTGCGGCCGAGAAGCGCAACGGCGATGTGGTGCGAGGCATGATCCGCGCCGGCACCGCGACCGCAGCCCACGACATTTCCGACGGCGGCTTGCTGATCGCGCTCGCCGAGATGGCGATGGCAAGCGGCATCGGCGCGCTGCTACTGGCGGCGCCCAGCTCGATCGTGCCGCATGCGTTCTGGTTCGGCGAGGATCAGGCGCGTTATATCGTCACCGTTCCGGCCGAGCAGGCCGGTCTCGTTCTTGCCAAGATGAAGGGCGCAAGCGTGCCGTGCATGCGGATCGGCACCACGGGCGGCGACGCGATTGCCGTCTCCGGCGAGGAGGCGATTTCAGTGGTTTCGTTGAAGAATGGCTTTGAGGGCTGGCTTCCGGCCTACATGGCAGGAAAAGCCTGATCCCTACGCAAACGCTGCGCGTTTGTCGCGAGTGAAATCGCTACAGCACGTGCTTTGCGCCGGGAATGCGGCGCAGCGCCAGCGTTGCCGACCAGCTGATCGCAAACGTCAGCACGAATACGATCAAGGCTTTCAGGATCGCGGTCTCCTCCTGAAGGGGAGCCAGCGTGATGCCGTAAAGCGCGTATTGCAGCCAGAGCAGCGGAACGTAGTGGATCAAAAAGATCCCGAACGAGTTTTCGCGCAACGGATCGAGAATGCTGGAGCCGCGGCTGTCGAATCTCAAAAACAGCGCGAGCAGGTTGATCGTCTGTGACGCGCTGAAGGAGGCGAAGAACAGGGCATGCGCGGCGTTCCACCACGGCGGTGGGTTGTTGGGGTCCGCAAAGTATTCGCGCTTGTAGTAGATCAGCCCGATCAGGCCAATGTAGGTCACGAGCGTGGCCACAAGCCAGGCTGGCCATCGCCGCGCCAGTTCACCAGTGTCGGATAAAAGGCTGCGATCGCCGTGGACCGCGCCGATGCCCGCGCCGGTGAAGAAATAAAGCAGATAGAGCAAAATCCGGTCGGCCTGAATCGCAAGCGGCCCCAGCGTCAACCATCGCCCGATGCCGAGATAAAACTCCAGCGGCGCGTAGAGGATGACGGATGCGGCGAGAAACATCCAGAAGGCATAGGCCGGGTGCGCCAGTTTCGCCGTCGACAGGCGTCCGATGGCCTCAACAGAGCCGGGCGCGATACTGAAGATGGCGGCCGCGCACATGTCGAACACGAACAGCACGCCGAGAAACCAGATCGGCCCGCTCTCCCAGGGGCCGACCGTGATCGTCTTCCACCAAAAGGCGAAGAAGCCCGCGCCCGGACCGGCGTTGCGAAGCTCGACCGCGTAATAGGCGATCGGCATCAGGATGACCGCACCGACCGCGAACGGCAACGCCAGACGTAGCAAGCGCCCGCGCAGAAAATCGCCCACGCCTTTGCGTTTCAGGCTGGGCCACACGAACAGCCCCGACAGCAGAAACATCGCCGCCATGAAGTAGCTGTCGTTGAAGGTCACGAACCCATCAAAAGGCAGGAACGACTGCCGGTCGGTGTGGCCGTAGTAGGTGTAGGGGATGACGGAATGGTGCATCAGCACCATGACAATGATGCAACTGCGCGCGCGGTCGAAGGCCAGATTGCGCGTGCCCGAGGCCGGCTTTGCTTCGATCGCATCAGTGGAGGGTAGGGCGACGGTCATGCATATTCCGGCATATTGGCGGTGCCGATGTTGCCGTGGGTGTCCCAATTCAACAAGCCTCGACCGCCGCAATCTGCATGGATTTCAGCGCATGGAATAGGGCCCACCCGCGAGAGACGTGGCCGGGAGAACCCTCTGTCACGGCGCCGTGAGAACAGCGCCGGCGGGGAGGAACTTTCGTGAAAGGCCCGAAGTTAAGTGAGCAAAACGGCCGGCAGGTCGGCGTGGAGGACCCCAATGACACTTCTGAAGTGGGCGCTGCTGTTCTTCGTGATCTCGGTGGTCGCCGGTATCCTTGGATTTACCGGCGTATCGGCAGCTTCCGCGGATATCGCGCGTTTCTTGTTCTACGTGTTTGTCGTGATCTTCCTGGTCCTGTTGATCCTGGGGCTCACGATCTTTCGGGTGTAGCGGCGCAGGCCTTCAGGGCTTACGTCACTTCCTCGATCTTGACCTTGTCGGGATAGAAGGCGAGGTGGCCGGAGATTTCGGCCATGGCGGGAAACGGATTTTCGTAAGTCCAGATCGCGTCCGCGATGGTCTTGCCGTCGGCGACGATGCTGAAATAGTTGGCATCCCCCTTGTAGGGACAATGCGTCGTCCGCTCGCTACGCTTCAATAGCGCCATGTTCGCATCTGTGCGCGGGAGGTAACTGACCGCTGGATAGCTCGCTTCCTTCAGCGTGAGTGCATCGCTGGATTCGGCAATCACAACGCCGCCGGCGGAAACGCGCACGCGCCGCGGATTGGCTGTAATCGTGATTGGATGGTCGGGGCCGGGTAATTTCATGATTGTCCGCCTTTCGGCCCGCGCGTGGCCGGGCCTCCCTGTGATCGTTGAGCGAATATAGTGCGAGAAGGCGTGACCCAGAAGGCCATTCGCGCTAAGTTGAAGCATTCCAGCCGGCCGCCGACCGGGGCCGCGCGCCGCGCTGAGGGTAAGGAGAAACCTGGAATGCCGATGGACGCCCACGATATCGAATCGATGATCAAGGCTGCGATTCCCGATGCCGAGGTGACGATCCGCGATCTTGCCGGCGACGGGGATCACTACGCGGCCACTGTGATTTCGGAATCGTTTCGCGGCAAGTCTCGCGTTCAGCAGCACCAACTCGTCTATCAATCGCTTCGCGGCCAGATGGGCGGGGTACTTCACGCGCTGGCGCTGCAAACCGGCGTGCCGGAGTGACCGTCCGCCGCCGCTAGCCCGGCCAATCGGCCAGGGTATCGTCACAAGGAGCAAACAGGGGCGCCATGGCGTCGGATACCGAGCGCGGGGCGCTGTTTCGTCCCATCTTGCCGAAACAGCATAGCCGGGTCACTTACGCCGAATTGCTGTTCGATCTGGTGTTCGTGTTCGCGGTCACGCAGGTGTCGCATACGCTGCTTGCGCATTTCACCCCGCTCGGCGCCGTCCAGACGACGCTCCTGCTGCTCAGCGTATGGTGGGTCTGGGTCTACACCTCCTGGGTCACGAACTGGCTCAACCCTGAGCTCACACCGGTCCGTATACTTCTGTTTCTGTTGATGTTGGGCGGCCTCGTGCTGTCGACCTCGATCCCAAAGGCCTTCGAGTCGCGTGGGCTGTGGTTTGCGCTCGCTTATGTGGCGATGCAGGTCGGCCGCACCATTTTCTGGCTGCTATCGACGCCGCGAGCGCGCACGGCTGCGCGAATGAACGCCATCCGCATCCTGCTCTGGCTGTCGACCTCGGCCGTGTTCTGGATCGCCGGCGGTCTGGCGCCAGGCGAAACGAGGCTCGTGCTGTGGGGCATCGCGCTCGGTATCGAATACGTCTCGCCCGCGGTGCGGTTCTGGATTCCGAAATACGGCACGTCTTCAGTCGCGGACTGGTACGTCGAGGGCGGTCATCTTGCCGAGCGTTGTGCCGGCTTCATCATCATCGCGCTTGGCGAATCCATCGTTGTCACCGGCGCGACCTTTGCCGATCTGAAATGGACCTTTGAGGTCGTTACAGCGTTTCTGTCGGCTTTTGTGGCGGCGCTCGCGATGTGGTGGCTCTATTTCCACAAGGGCGCGGAGGCGGGCTCCGAGCTGATGTCGAATTCGAATGAACCGGGACGGCTGGCTCGGCTCGCTTACACCTATCTGCATCTGCCGATCGTCGCCGGCATCATCCTGTCGGCCGTCGCCGATGACCTCGTGCTCCAGCATCCTGCTGGTCATTCCGACATAAGGGTGATCGTAAGCGCCGTCGGCGGGCCGATGCTGTTTTTGATCGGCGCGATCCTGTTCAAACACGCCGTCCGTGGCTGGCTTCAGTTGTCCCATGGTGTGGGCATCATCGCGCTCGGCGTGCTCGGCTGGTATGGCCCAGAGCTGTCGCCGCTGATGCTCTCTCTCGCGACGACTTTGCTAATGGTGATCGTCGCGATCTGGGAATCGCTCTCGTTGCGGTCCCGGCCCGGGAAGCCTCAGTCTCAATCCGAAGCGACCAGCGCGTGAACCGAAAACAGGCCGGCTTCATCGGTCCAGGACTGAAGCAGCGACCAGCCTGAGACCCGCGCCAGCAGGTTGAAACGCTCGATCGAGTATTTGTAGCTGTTCTCGGTGTGGATGCTTTCGCCGGGCCGGAACGAGAACTTGGTTCCGAGCACTTCAGCCGTCAGCGCTTTCTTGCTGATCAGATGCATCTCGATGCGATGGCGGTCGCGGTTATAGATCGCGCGATGGATGAACGCGCCGACGTCGAAATCGCCGCCGAGCTCGCGGTTGATCCGGTGCAGCACGTTGAGATTGAAGCGCGCGGTGACGCCGGCCGTGTCGTTATAGGCGTCATAGAGCGTGCGTTCGTCCTTTTCGAGATCGACGCCGATCACCATTCGCCCGCCTTTGCCCAAAATCCTGCGCGCGCTCTTCAGGAACGTGCAGGCCTCGCCGGGCTCGAAATTGCCAAGCGTCGAGCCCGGGAAAAAGCCGACCTTCGGCATGTCGCGGACCGCCTCCGGCAGCTCGAATGCGGCGGTGAAATCCGCGGTCACGGGATGAACGGCCAGTCCGGGATAGTCGGCGCGCAAGGCTTGCGCCTGCGCATTGAGAAAATCACCGGAGATGTCGACGGGCACGTAGGCGCCGAGCCGGCATTGGCCGAGCAACAGCCGCACCTTGGTGGTCGAGCCGGCGCCGAACTCGACCAGCGCCGCGCCGTCCGGGATGATCGTCGAAATGTCGCGGTTGCGGTCGCGCAAAATCGAAAGTTCGGTGCGGGTCGGATAGTATTCCGGCAGCACCGTGATCTGTTCGAACAGTTCGGAGCCGGTCACATCGTAGAAATATTTCGGCGACAGCCGTTTCGGGGCACGCGATAGATCGTGGATCACATCGCGCGCAAATACCGATGTCGGCTCGTCGAAGCGATGCGCTTCGGCCAAAGCGGGGGCGTGCACGTTCATGACAATCTCCCGTACGCGCTCTCCGGCGCGGTTGAATTTCTAAAGATTCCTAATCGGCGTAGTCGGCGAGCCTTAAGCCCGTGAATTGCCAACGGTGGTGCGGATAGAAGAAGTTGCGATAGGTGACACGGGTGTGACCATCGGGTGTCGCCAGCGAGGAGCCGCGCAGCACCAGCTGGTTCACCATGAACTTGCCGTTATATTCGCCGAGCGCGCCCTCGATGGCGCGATAGCCGGGGTAGGGCGAATAGGCGCTGCGGGTCCACTGCCAGACGATGCCGAAGGCGTCGTTGAGAAGGCCGGCGCGGCCTGCGACTTCCCACTCCATCTCGGTCGGCAGATGCTTGCCGCGCCAGCGCGCAAACGCATCGGCTTCGTAATAACTGACGTGACAGACCGGGCTTTCCGGATCGACCGGTTTCAGGCCGGCCAGCGTCATGATGTGCCACTTCCCGTCGATCTCGCGCCAATGGCCCGGCGCCTGCCATTGCTCGTTGGCGGCGGCGGCAAAGCCGTCCATCAGCCAGAGCGTCGGCGTCGTGTAGCCGCCGTCGGCCATGAAAGCGATCCACTCGGCATTGGTGACGAGGTTGCGGGCGAGGCGGACCGGCCCCACCAGCGCGCGGTGCACCGGCTTTTCATTGTCGAAATGAAAGCTGTCGCTGGCGTGCCCGATTGAATGAATGCCTTCGTTGAGATCGATCCAGTCGTCGCCCGCGCCGCTCGCCGCAGGGAAGCGCCATGACGGATCGTAAGCGGGAGGGATCGGGTTCTGCGCAAAGGCATGCAGGATATCGGTGAACATCAGCTCCTGATGCTGCTGCTCGTGGTTCAGCCCGACATCGATCAGTGGCGCAAGCGCGGAGAGTTTCTCCTCGTCGGCTTCGCGGAAAAATTTGACGACCGCCGCATCGACATGACGCCGGTAGGCCGTGATCTCGTCGGCGGACGGGCGGGTCAGGTCGCCGCGCCGGGCGCGCGCGTGCCGAGGCCCGGCGCTGACATAATAGGAATTGAACAGGAAGGCGTAGTCGGGATGGTACGGCTTGTATCCGGCGCAGTGCTCGCCAAGCAGAAACTGCTCGAAAAACCAGGTGGTATGGGCGCGATGCCATTTGGCCGGGCTCGCGTCCGGCATGGACTGGATCAGCTGGTCCTCGGGGCTGAGCGGCGCGGCGCGACGTTCTGTCTCGTTTCGCACCCCAAGAAAGGCCTCGATCAGCTCGTCTGCGAGGCCGGTTTTTTCGGAAAATAACGACGGGCGAGAGGCGGCAATGGCGGATACGGTTTTCGTCACTGGGGTCTCCGGGTCGCAAGAAAGAACGTTGGCCTCGAAGGGTGGTTCCTCGAGAACGGCCTGTCCTAGATAGGGGTTCCTGTCTGGGAAAAAAGCCTCTCCCGGCCCAAACCAGATACGGACCTGTTACCGCGTCCGTTACCCCCAAGATGCCGGCCGAGCCCCCTCCCGCATGGCAGGTCCGACCGCCAAATTGCTTTGGGTGCACAAGCGTTTGGGGTACATATATGGGAGTCGCGGGGGGCGAGCCGGCAGGTGGCCGCAAAGCCCGATTCCCAAGTGGGTGCGTCACCCACCCCAAAAGGAAGAGAATATGAGCATTGAGCAATTCATCGACAACGAAGTGAAGTCGAACGACGTCGTGCTGTTCATGAAGGGCACGCCGCAGTTTCCGCAGTGCGGGTTCTCTGGCCAGGTCGTTCAGATCCTCGACCACATCGGAGTTGGCTATAAGGGCCTCAACGTCCTTGAATCGGCCGACCTTCGCAACGGCATCAAGACCTATTCCAACTGGCCGACCATCCCTCAGCTCTACGTGAAGGGCGAATTCGTCGGCGGCTGCGACATCATCCGCGAGATGTTCCAGGCTGGTGAATTGCAGCAGCTGTTTGCCGACAAGGGCGTGCCGGTCTCGACCATCGCCTAGTGTCCCGGTTCTGACATTCGTATGATGTCGCGGCGAACTCGTTTACGAATGTCAGAACCAAAGGGACACTAGCAACTATAGGTCTCAAGTGCGGTTCTGGATTTGACATTCGCTACCAGGACTCGTGGAGGCACCGGGCGAATGTCAAATCCACCGCACTTGATGATCCGCCAGGTCGGCGGTGCGTGGCTTGAGGTCGTCGTCGCCGACATCACGACCTTGCGCGTCGAGACAATAGTCAACGCCGCCAACACTTCCTTGCTTGGCGGCGGTGGGGTCGATGGCGCGATCCACCGGGCCGCTGGGCCCGATCTGCTCAAAGAATGCCGTACGCTCGGTGGCTGTGCGACCGGCGATGCCAAAATCACCAAAGGCTATCGGCTGCCCGCCAAACACGTGATCCATGCCGTGGGCCCGGTCTGGAATGGCGGCGAGCGTGGTGAGGACGAATTGCTCGCCTCCTGCTATGCCCGCGCTCTCGAGCTTTGCGGTGAAAACAACCTGACTTCCATTGCCTTTCCGGCGATCTCGACCGGCGTTTATCGTTTCCCCGCCGAGCGCGCCGCCCAGATCGCAGTTTCGGCAACGGCCGAGGCGTTGGCCGCCGCACCCACCCTCAGCGGCGTGATCTTCTGCTGCTTCTCCAAAGAGAGCGCCGCCCTGCACGAACAGGCGTTAGGTGCTTTCGGCAAGCCTTGTGCCTGACAATCTGGCCGCTACACTTTGCCGGTCTTTTCGGGGCGGCGGCTAAATCATGAAGCTTCGAGGCATCAGCGGCGTCCTGCGCCTTCAGCTCGTGGCGGCGCTGGCGTTTTTGCTGGCTGCGTTCGCCAGCGACCTCGCTCGCGCGGAATTGCCAGCCGCTTCCGACGGCTTCACGCGGGAAGGCCTCGCCAAAGTCAGCGGCTACCTGCGCAATGAGGTTGCGACAGGCAAGATTCCCGGCGCGGTGCTTTTGATCCAGCGGCATGGCCGGCCGGTTCTGCTCGAAAGTTTCGGTGTACTGGACGTCGACAGCCAGCGTCCGATGGCGAACGATGCGATCTTCCGGCTCTATTCGATGTCGAAGCCGGTTACGTCGGTCGCCGTCATGATGCTGGTCGATGACGGCAAAATCTCGCTCGACGATCCACTGTCGAAATTCATCCCGGCGTTTGCTGAGACGAAAGTGGCCGTGGAAACGCGTGACGCGAACGGCCAGATCACGCTCGCGACGGAGCCGCTCGTCCGCCCCATCACCATTCTCGATCTCCTGCGCCACACCTCCGGCATCACTTATGGGTTTTACGGCGACGATCCCGTTCGAAAGCTTTACGCGGCGAGCAGACTGTTCGACGGCGACGTCGACAATGCGCAGCTCGCGGAAAGGCTCGCGAAACTGCCGCTCGCCGAGCAACCGGGCACGTTGTGGGATTACGGCCACTCGACCGACGTTCTCGGTCGCGTCATCGAGGTCGTTTCCGGAAAATCGCTGTACGAGTTCGAAAAGGAGCGGTTGCTGGATCCGCTTCGCATGCCTGATACGGCGTTCAAGGTTGACGACGCCAAACGTTCACGCGTCGCCGAGCCGCTGCCCGGCGATGTTCCGCTGAGCACCGTCAAAGGCCTCGGCGATCCCGTCCAGCGGCGGCGTTGGGAATCCGGTGGGGGAGGGATGGTCGGTACCGCCGCCGACTACGCGCGCTTCGCGCAGATGTTGCTCAATGGCGGTACGCTCGACGGCAGGCAATACCTCAAGCCGGAGACGGTCACCCTGATGACGTCGGACCTGGTGCCCCCGGAAACCAACATCGCCCGCGACTACTATTACTTCCCGAGCGGCGACAGCGGCTTTGGTCTCGGCTTTGCCATCCGCGTGGTTGCGAATCCGCCGCTGCCGACCGGCGAATATCGCTGGGACGGCGCCGGCGGCACGTTCTTCTTCATCGATCCCAAAGATGATCTATTTGCGGTCTGCATGTTGCAGTCGCCGTCGCAACGCCAACGCATTCAGATCGAATTGAAGACGCTGATCTACCAGGCGCTGGAGAAGCAAGGCCCGTGATGACCGTGCAGGAAACCGCCAGGACAGGCAGCGCGGCATTCCCGCCGGCCAAATGGGCGGTCGGGGTCCTTCTTGCCGTTTATCTGGCACTCGTAATCGGCTTTGCCTGGAATCCGACCCCGCTGGCGCAAGCGCTCGCGGCGATCGGTATTCTGGCCGCCCTGATCCATGCCATTCTGTTTTACGGCTGGAAGGATGGTCTCGCGCTGTTTGCGATTTGCGTCGTCATCACGTTTGCCATGGAGAATATCGGCGCCACGACCGGATGGCCGTTCGGCCACTATCATTTCGAGGTCGGCGCGAACCTTCCGCATGTCGGCGTCATCCCCGTTATCGTCGGGCCGCTGTGGTTCGGCATGGGATATTTCTCCTGGCATATCGCCGCGGCTTTGCTCGGGGCGGCGGCGCGCCCGAGCCGGAAATTCGAACGCGTTGCCGCTTCTCGCCGCCTTCGTGATGACGCAGTGGGACGTGGTGATGGAGCCGCCGGCGGCGACGATCGCCAAGGCCTGGATCTGGCATGACGGCGGCGCTCATTTCGGCGTGCCGCTGTCGAACTATGCCGGCTGGCTGTTGACGTCCTGGCTGTTCTTCCAGGCCTTTGCCGTCTATCTCAACCGCCGGCCGGGCCTACCGGTGCCGCGGCTTGCGCAAATACGGACGCTGCGGGGAATCGCGATTGCGTTCTATCTGGCTTCAGGCCTTACCCATCTGACGCCGTGGCTGATCGGGCAAAGCGGCGAGGTGGTGGACGCCGCGGGTCAGCTCTGGCGTGTCGGCGATCTCCGCGCGACCACCGTCGTGACTGTATTATTCACGATGTTTCTCACATCGATGCTGGCGGCCTTGCGGCTCGCCAGCGAGCGAGCCGATCGCTGAATGGCGCGCGAGCAGCTTACGCCTTCCGCACGATCTCGCGCACGTGTCCGATCATTTCCTCGATCATTCCTGATGTGACGTCGAGATGGGTGCAGGCACGGATGCGGCCGTCCATCACGGCAATCTGTACCCCGCGCTTGTTCAAGGCCGCGACCGTGTCGCCGGCGCTGATGCCGGCGCCGTCCGGTTTGAAGAACACGAGGTTGGTTTCGGGCTCCTGCACCTCGACGCCCTGAATCTGGGAAAGTCCGCGCGCCAGCGCACGCGCATTGGCGTGATCCTCCGCCAGCCGATCGACGTGGTGATCGAGCGCATAGGTGCAGGCGGCGGCGCAAATGCCGGCTTGCCGCATCGAGCCGCCGAGGCGCTGCTTCCAGCGCCAGACCTCGTCGATGAAATCGCGCGTGCCGGCGAGCACCGCCCCGATCGGTGCGCTCAGGCCTTTCGAGAAATCGATCCAGGCCGAGTCCCAGCCTGCGGTCATGTCGCGGGCGCTGATGCCGGTCGCAACCGTGGCATTGAGCAGCCGCGCGCCGTCCATGTGGGTGGCAAGACCGTTGGCTTTCGCGATTTTCGAGACTTCGTCGAGGTCGGCTTTCTTCCAGATGGTGCCGCCGCCGATATTGGCGGTCTGCTCGGCGCTCACCAGCGTCTGCGGCTGCTGGTAGCGCGTGCGCGGGTGAAGCGCGGCGCGGAAGGTTTCCGGCGTGAATTTACCGTCCGCACCTGGCAGCGGCGTGATCTGGAATCCGCCGAGCGCCGCATGCGCGCCGCCTTCGCGGGCGATGAGGTGGGCGGAGACGTGGGCGAGGATTTCGTCGCCCGGCCGGCAGTACACCAGCGTCGCCGTGACATTGCACATGGTGCCGGACGGCAAAAACACCGCGGCTTCCTTGCCCATGAGATCGGCGACGCGGTCGCAGAGCAGATTGACGGAGGGGTCGTCGCCGACCTGCTCGTCGCCGACTTCGGCGCGCGCCATCGCTTCGCGCATTCCCGGCGTCGGACGGGTCTGTGTATCCGACAACAGGTTGATGCGAACAGGGGGCGCCTTGGGGTCGCGGCGGACAGGGGTGTAGGCCATTGGATGAGGTCTCTTGAGAGTGGTCTTCTGGGCTAGCCCGTCGGGCCAGCCTGCATTCAGCGATCCTATCGAAACGAAAAGGCCCCGGCAAAACCGGGGCCTCGATCTCACTTCACATGTTGAATCACATCAGCGCGAATAGAATTCGACGATCAGATGCGGCTCCATCTGCACCGCGAACGGCACGTCCGTCAGCGCAGGCACGCGGACGAATTTCGCGGTCATCTTGCCGTGATCGACTTCCAGATAGTCCGGCACGTCGCGCTCGGGAAGCTGGCTCGCTTCAAGCACATGCGTCAATTGCTTCGAAGATTCCTTGACCTCGATGACGTCGCCGACCTTCAGCTTGTAGCTGCCGATGTTGACCTTGCGGCCGTTCACCTTGACGTGGCCGTGGTTGATGAACTGGCGAGCCGCAAACATCGTCGCGACGAACTTGGCGCGGAAAACGGTGGTGTCCAGACGGCGCTCCAGGAGGCCGATCAGGTTCTCACCGGTGTCGCCCTTCATCCGGCCGGCTTCGACATAGACGCCGTGGAACTGGCGCTCGCTGATATTGGCGTAATAGCCTTTCAGCTTCTGTTTGGCGCGAAGCTGTACGCCGAAGTCGGAAAGCTTGCCCTTGCGGCGCTGGCCGTGCTGGCCGGGGCCGTATTCCCGGCGGTTCACGGGGCTCTTCGGGCGGCCCCAGATGTTCTGGCCCATACGGCGATCGATCTTGTATTTCGCCTCACTACGCTTTGTCATCGCGTCCTCTTTCTAAACAGTTGGTTTGAGGAAACGCGCCCTCCTGTGCAGCCGGAGAATTCCGTACTGCCGACAGGTCCGAACTCCTAAGCTTTAAAGAGTGGACCGCGGGTCGCGAAACGCATCGCGGGCCGAAACCGGCCCGCGAGCAGGGCGGTTTCTAGGCAGAAACGGCCAAACTGTCAATGCGAACGGGGTTAGGACTTGCAGGTGGCCGGCCACAGGATTTCGGCTGAAATCTCGGTATTCAGCACCTGTTCCAGCCGCTTCAGGGCCCGGGCCGCGACCACGGCGTCGGTAATCCGGTGATCCCAGCGGAGGATGACGTCAATCCGGTTGTCCGCCCCCACCACGCCGTAGCTGAGCAGGAACGGGCTCGGGCTCATCGCCTGGAGCTGGCCGGGCCCATAGGCGGCGACCGAGGTCACCCCAAAACTTCCGAAATTGTTGGCGCACATGCGCCCGAAATTCTGCCCCAAATACCAGCTCAGCCGGCGCAGCGGCAGCGGCAGGCGGCTTGCCATCAGGATTTTCCGGAAATTGGGAATTTCCTCGATCGGCGCGTTCTTGGCGCGGCGGATCTGCGCATCGATCTCAGGCAGCGGGCGATCCTCCGGCGCCGGGACCTTTTCGGGCAGGATGAATTCCTCGTCGCCTTCGGTCCGCGCCACCGCCACCATCGCGACGCTGCGGGGCAGCTCGAAGAAATGCGGCCAGGGCAGCTTGACATAGAGCGTCCGCAGCACCGGCTCTTCCTGGGCCACGATCGCAAACGCCTTGACGAACACGGCCGCCCAGCCAGGTGGCGACTTGGCTTTGGCGCGCGCCGCCATGAACGGGCCGATATCGAGCGGACGCGAGAACGAAATTGTCGGCACATGCACCGACGCATGCATCAGGTCGATCAGGAAACGGCGCGGCAGTGAGATTTTTCGCTTCGTTCCGCGCATCGCTCCGCTCGGTTTCCGCCCCAGCCCCAGTGAGATCGCCTGATATCGACTGACTTAGCATGCCGCGCCGGCCGTGAGGCCGGACTTTCAACTGACGACTTTACGGGGCGCGAGATGAACCGGACATAAATATCTGAAAAATATATAGAAATGTGCGGCAACCTAGGCCGCGACAGCACCGCCGAAAAATGGCATCAGCGCCTCGTTCAACCGATGCGGCCGTCCCGAGGTGAACATGATCCTGTAAGCGGTGCCGCTGATATCGCGGGCGGGCTCGCCGAGCAGGCTGACCACCCGCCGGGCGATCGCGGGCGCCGGGTCGATCCAGTCGACCGGCCATGGCGCCAGTCGATTTAGCCGGTCCAGCAACAACGGAAAATGCGTGCAGGCGAGCACGATGGTGTCGGTGCGAGAGGCTTCCTCGCCGCCGACAAAACACGGCTCGAGTTCGGCCAGAATGGCTTCATCACTGACCGTGCCGCCGTTCAGCGCCGTCTCGGCGAGTGCCGCCAGCTCCGCCGATCCGACCAGCGTGACCTCGCAGCCTTGCGCGAAATCGCGGATCAGGCCCTTGGTGTATTCGCGTTTGACCGTGCCCCTGGTGCCGAGCACCGACACGCGTTTGGTTTTCGAGGCCGCACAAGCCGGCTTGATCGCCGGCACAGTGCCGACAAAGGGCACCGCGTAATGCTCGCGCAGGTGCGGCATCACCAGGGTCGAGGCGGTGTTGCAGGCAATCACCACGAGATCGGGCCGATGCTCTCTGATCAATTCGCCGATCAAGGGCACCACGCGGCCGACGATCTCTTCCTCGCTGTGATGGCCATAGGGGAAAAAAGCGTCATCTGCGACGTATAGATAATGTGCATTGTGCCGCGCGCGCACGATCTCGCGCAGCACGGTGAGGCCGCCAAGGCCGGAATCGAAAACGAGAATGGTCGGACGCTCCCCCATGACAGCCATCGTAGCCGATCCCGGGTTACCTTTCAGTTGCCTTTTACAAGCCGGTTAGAGGGGTGGATCGGGAATAAGTTCGGCTTTGCATGAGTTCTAAGAATGTGCCGCCAAATCCGGCACGACGAACCATCGTTTTAATGTAATCAGTCCGATGTAATCGGAGCGGATTTGAAACCTACGGGATCGCGAATGATACGAAATACGACTTCGAGCTGGGGCAGTGTCGCACGGGCGTTTCACTGGATCATTGGTCTCACCATTATCGGCATGCTGGCGTTCGGCTGGTGGATGAATCACGTCCCGGCGCGGCCGGATCGATTTTTCTACCGTTCGATTCACGCCGATATCGGCTATACCCTGTTGGTTTTGATGGTGCTGCGGATCATCTGGCGCTGGATCAATCCGGTGCCGGCAATGCCGGCGGATACGCCCAAATGGGAGCGGATCGCCGCGCGCATCGGCCATATCGCGCTCTACGCGATCGTGCTGCTCGTGATCCTGCTCGGATGGGCGCATTCGGGTGCGCGGCCGCAGGGTGACTACGGCAGCTTTTTTGGCCTTTTCCACGTGCCGCAGTTCACCTCACCGGACAAGGCAACGGCGGATGCCTTCGAGGACCGGCACATCTTCTTTGCCTATGTGCTGCTCGCGCTGATTGTCATTCACCTGGGCGCCGCCGCCTGGCATCACTTCATCAAGCGCGACCGCGTGGCGATGCGGATGGTGGACGGCGAGGCGGGCTAGTGGAGTGGATTTGACGTTCGCTATCCGCCCTCGCAGCAGACTCCGCGAATGTCAAATCCTAAACTCCACTAGAATCGTTGGCGCATCACGCTTTGCCGAACACGCGCTTGAAGATCGTGTCGACGTGCTTGAGGTGATAGCCGAGATCGAACTGCTCTTCGATCTCGGCGTCCGTCAGGTACTTTTTGACGTCGGCGTCTTTCTTTAGCAGCGACAGGAAGTCGCCTTCGCCGCGCCACACCGGCATCGCGTTGCGCTGCACGAGCTTGTAGGCATCCTCTCTGCTCGCGCCCTTTTGCGTCAGCGCGATCAGAAGCCGCTGCGAATGCACGAGCCCGCCCAGGCGATCCAGGTTCTTCTGCATGTTCTCCGGATAGATCAAAAGCTTCTCGACCAGGCCGGCGAGGCGGTTGACCGCGAAGTCGAGCGTGACGGTCGCATCGGGGCCGATCATGCGCTCAGCCGACGAGTGCGAGATGTCGCGCTCATGCCAGAGCACGACGTTTTCCAGCGCCGGCGTCACATAGGCGCGCACCATGCGCGCCAGGCCTGAGAGATTTTCCGACAGCACCGGGTTGCGCTTGTGCGGCATCGCCGACGAACCCTTTTGCCCTTCCGAGAAGAACTCTTCGGCTTCCAGCACTTCGGTGCGTTGCAGATGGCGGATTTCTGTCGCAAGGCGTTCGACGGAAGAGGCGATCACACCAAGCGTCGCGAAATACATCGCGTGACGATCGCGCGGGATCACCTGCGTCGAGATCGGCTCGGGCCGCAACCCCATCGCTTTGGCGACGTGCTCTTCGACGCGCGGATCGATCTGGGCGAAGGTGCCGACCGCGCCCGAGATCGCGCAGGTCGCCACCTCGTGGCGGGCGGCGAGCAGCCGCTCGCGGGCGCGCGAGAATTCGGCATAGGCGTAAGCGAGTTTCAGTCCGAAGGTCACGGGCTCGGCATGGATGCCGTGCGAGCGGCCGATGGTCGGCGTCATCTTGTGCTCGAAGGCGCGCTTCTTCAGGGCGCCAAGCACCTTGTCGATGCCGGCGACCAGAAGGTCCGCCGCGCGAACGAGTTGCACGTTGAGGCAGGTGTCGAGCACGTCCGACGACGTCATGCCCTGGTGGACGAAGCGCGCCTCCGGGCCGACGATTTCGGCGAGATGCGTGAGAAAGGCGATCACGTCGTGCTTGGTTTCGCGTTCGATCTCGTCGATCCGGGCGACGTCGAAGGTCGCATCCTTGGCCTTGGCCCAGATCGTCTTGGCCGCATCCTTGGGGATGACCCCCAATTCCGCCAGCGCGTCAGCCGCATGCGCCTCGATCTCGAACCAGATCTTGAAGCGGGTCTGGGGCTCCCAAATCGCAGCCATTTCCGGGCGGGTATAGCGGGGGATCATTGGCAACTCTGAGGCTTTTGAGGGGGTTACGGGCGCTTTAGCAGAGGGGGCGAGGGGTGACAAACCTCCATCCTAAGGGCCTTCACCGAGCCTGTGGACGGCTGGCGCAACCCTGCCATCACAGAATATTGAATGACAGATATTGAAATCTGTCAGCGAGATGGTGTATATGGCTCGCGACGCCTTCTTCAGGGTCCCCCGGCGAGGCCGCCCCCAACGGCGAGCCGGGGCCAGTTTCTAAGGACTAAAGCCATGACATTCGAAATTTTACACCTGACGACCCAAATCCAGCGTTGGCTCAACCGGCGGATTGCAGAGCATCTTGCCGAACAGGCCGAACGCCTCGCCCGCTAACCGCCGAGATCGCCAGCCATATATAGGCTAGGCTGACGCAAGCAGGAGTGCGCCGATGAACGAGAATGTGGTTTTGACCCCGGAACGCATTCTGGAAGTCACCGAAGACGTTCTGCGCCGCTACGGACTTGCTAAAGCCACCGTCGTTGACGTTGCCCGTGCGCTCGATGTGAGCCACGGCAGCGTCTATCGGCATTTTCCGAGCAAGGCCTCGCTGCGCGAGGCGGTCGCGAAACGCTGGCTCGAGCGCGTCTCAACGCCGCTTGCCAAAATCGCCGAAAGCGCTGGTCCCGCGCCCGCTAAATTCGAGCGCTGGCTTCGTGAGTTGTTCAACGCCAAACAGAAACGCTATCTCGAAGACCCCGAGATGTTTGCGACCTACCTGTCGTTGGCGCGCGAAGCCTGCAAGACGGTAAACGGCCACAAGACCTGCCTGACCGGTCAGCTTGAGCTGATCCTGGCCGATGGCGTCAAGCAGGGCGCTTTCGAGATTGCCGATACCGGAGTTACCGCAAAGGCGATCTTCGACGCCGTGACCCGCTTCCACCATCCCGCCCATTCCGAAGAATGGAAAGATCCGCAACTTCAGGCGCGGATCGACGCCGTGATCGCGCTGCTGCTGCGCGGCATCGAGGTGTGCAAGCGCTAGCGCCTGATCTGATTTTTCTGCTGCGGCCCGATTTGCCGGCTGCCCATCCCCTGTAGTTTGATATCCCTCGAAGCGGAGATCGGCGGGGAGGGCACGCGTGCGGCTGGCATTTTTTGCGGACATTCACGCCAACCGGCAGGCCTTTGCCGCTTGTCTCGACGCGGCTCGCGCACGCGGCGCCGAGCGTTTCGTTTTTCTCGGTGATTACGTCGGGTACGGCGCCGATCCCGAATGGGCGGTCGAGACCGTGATGGGACTGGTGGAGCAGGGGGCGCTTGCGGTGCGCGGCAACCACGACAATGCCATCGGCTCGACGGCGGAAAGCATGAACGCCGAGGCGCAAGCCGCGATCGAATGGACGCGCGGACGGTTGAGCGCGACCGAGCGGAAGTTTCTTGCAGGACTGCCGTTGACGCATGAAGAGGACGATCGCCTCTATGTGCATTCGGAGGCGAGCCAGCCTGCCAAGTGGCGTTACGTTCGCTCGCCTGCGGATGCCGGGCGAAGCCTGATTGCTACAGATGCGCACGTCACCTTTTGCGGTCATATTCACCGGCCGGCGCTTTATTCGATGTCGGTGACGGGAAAGATGACGAGCTTCGTTCCGATTTCCGGCGTCGGCGTGCAGTTGCTGTCGGGCCGTCGCTGGCTTGCGGTTCTGGGCTCGGTCGGTCAGCCGCGCGATGGCGATCCGGCGGCCTCTTTTGCGATGTTCGACACGGTTTCGCATGAAATCACCTGGTGCCGCGTTCCCTATGACGTCGATACCGCGGCCGGGCGCGTTCGCGACAACGGCTTGCCGCCATCGCTCGCCGATCGCCTTTTCGTCGGGAGGTGAGCTGATGGCGAAATTCGTGGTTCAGCCCGGCGCTGATATCGACGGTTTCGCGCTCGGCGAATGCGTTCATCGCGGCGGCATGGCGACGCTGTGGAGCGTCAGGCGCGACGATATCGCCGCTCCCTTGTTGATGAAGATTCCACGGGTTTCGGAAGGCGAAGATCCCGCCGCCATCGTCTCGTTCGAGATGGAGCAGATGATCCTGCCGAAACTTAAGGGAATCCACGTGCCGCACTGCTATGCGGCCGGCGACTTTGCGCGGCAGGCTTACGTTGTCATCGAGCGCATTCCCGGTGAGACGCTCTATCGCCGGCTCGGCGATTTGCCGCTGCCTTACGAAGAGGCGCGCGTCATTGCGCTGAAAATCGCGGACGCACTCTGCGACCTGCATCGGCAGAACGTCATTCATCACGACATCAAGCCCTCCAGCATCATGTTCCGTCCATCGGGCGAGGCGGTGCTGATCGACTTTGGCCTGTCGCATCACAACCAGTTGCCGGATCTGTTGCAGGAGGAATTCCGCGTGCCCTATGGCACCGCGCCGTACATGGTGCCGGAGCGGCTGCTTGGCGTGCGCGACGATCCGCGCAGCGACCTGTTCTCGCTCGGCGTGCTGCTTTATTTCTTCACGACAGGCGTGCGGCCCTTCGGCGAAAGCGAGACGATGGCCGGGATGCGGCGGCGGCTGTGGCGCGATCCCTATCCGCCGCGCCAGCTCAGGGCCGACTATCCGCCGTGGTTGCAGGAAATCGTGCTGCGTTGCCTCGAGATCGATCCGGCGTGGCGATATCCGACCGCCTCGCAACTCGCATTCGAACTCGCCCATCCCGACCAGATCAAGCTGACGGCGCGTTCCGAGCGGCTCACGCGCGATCCGCTCTCGACCGTCTGGCGCCGCCGCTTCAACGGCAATCCGATTCAGGAGCGGCGCAAGTCGGCCGTTGCGGCCCAATTGGCCGCAAGCCCGATCGTAGCGGTCGCAATTGACGTCGCGGAAGGATCGGACGAACTCAACGACGCGCTGCGCGTCACTGCCGAGCGCCTCCTGAAAACCTCGCCATCGGCCCGGCTCGCCTGCGTGAATGTCTTGAAACTCGCCCGCGTCGCCATCGACCGAACCCTGGATGAAGAGGGCAACAACAAGCATGTCGGCCGTCTGGTGACGCTGAAACATTGGGCCGCCCCGCTCAAGCTCGACGAAAGCCGGCTGACTACGCATGTGCTGGAAGCGGTCGATCCCGCAGGCGCTATCCTGGAGTTTGCAGAAGCCAATCACGTCGACCACATCGTGATCGGTGCGCGGCAAAGTTCGCTGGTGCGCACGCTGCTTGGCAGCACGTCGGCCAAGGTCGCGACCGAAGCGCCCTGTACCGTTACCGTGGTGCGTCCGCCGCGGCAGGCCACGGAGGCCGGTGAGGGCAAAGAACCGCCTGACGACCGGTCGCTGCCGGCGATCTAGATCGCTTCGCCGCGTGCGATCGCAGCCGCGTGACGGATCGCCGAGATGTTGGCCTTGTAGGCCTCCTTCGTGCCGCCCTTGAACACCGCCGAGCCCGCCACGAAGGCGTTGGCGCCGGCGGCAGCCAGCTCGCCGGAATTATCCGCTCCCACGCCGCCGTCGACCTCGATGTCGATCGGCCGGCCTGCCGTCATCGCGCGCAAGTCGCGGACCTTGGCGAGGGTTGAGGGGATGAACGCCTGTCCGCCGAAACCGGGATTGACCGACATCACCAGCACGAGATCGATGTTGTCGAGCACATATTCGATCGCCGCAATCGGGGTCGCCGGGTTGAGCGAAACGCCGGCTTTCTTGCCGAGCGCGCGGATCGCCTGCAACGAGCGATGCAAATGCGGGCCGGCCTCGGCATGCACCGTAATGTGATCGCATCCAGCTTTCGCGAAGGCTTCGAGGTACGGATCGCACGGCGAAATCATCAGATGCGCGTCGAAGATCTTCTTGCTGTGCGGACGCATCGCCTTGATGACGTCGGGCCCATAGGAAATGTTGGGCACGAAATGGCCGTCCATGATGTCGAGATGGATCCAGTCGGCGCCGGCGGCATCGACCGCGCGCACCTCTTCGGCGAGCTTGGAAAAGTCCGACGCCAGGATCGAGGGCGCTATCACGAGCGGACGAGGGACGAAGGAAGCGGACATCTGCGCTGTCTTCCCAAAGCTGAGGTGCGTAAAGCGCACGCTCTTTTTCGCCTAACACGCGAAGCTCCTGCCGGCAATGCAGGGCGTCCGGATGCGGAAAAATCTGCCGTCAGCGGCACCAATTGCCGATCAAACGCCATCTTCTCGATCAACGAAGGCTATCATTTCATTGGCTTTTTTACCATGGCACGGCGCTTGCTGACCAAAACCTGAGGGGTTTTACGCCTGCCCACTTGGAGTTTGTGCCATGCTGCCTGCTATTGGTGCCGCCTCGGCTGCGCTCGACGCCGTCCAGTCGTTGATGTCGCCGCAACCGTCGTCGTCCCAGTCGTCCGGATTCGCATCGATTCTGTCCGATGCCGAAGATAGTGCAGCCGTTTTGTCGGCGGGTTCGACGGCTGGCGGATTCGCTGGCAGCCAGACTTCGTCGGGGAGCATCAACGCGCTGCTCGACGCGCAGAGCCTGTCATCGGCCGATTTCGCCGACGCACTGGATTCCGGCACTTCTTCGTCCGATTCTTCGCAGCAAAGTCAGTCAGCCTCGTCGGCTTACAGCGCGATCAACCAGTTGACCCAGTCGGCGGCGATCCCGCTCGGCCTCAGTCCGGTCTCCCTCAGCGTCTGACGCTGACGTCTTTCGTCCGCTATCCGAAACGATCCTGCCATGCCGGCAGCGCGCCGGGTAACGGCAGCGCGCTTGCCGCGTAGACACCCCGGGCAATCGCGCGCGACACGACATTGGCTGCGACCATGCCGAGTTCGGTAAGGCCGACCAGCGGGTCGATCGGTCGTTCGCCGGTCGCTGCCGCAAACAGCACGTCGCCATCCATCGGGGCATGCACCGGATAGATCGCGCGCGCAAAGCCGGTCTGCGCGATCATCGCAAGCCGCTTGGCCTGGGTCTTGGTGAGCGTGGCATCGGTGACGACCACCGCCAACGTCGTGCTTTCGGCCTCGGTCGCCGCTGGCCCGCCCTTGATGCGCATCTTCATCATGTCCGGCGTGAACGTCGCCGGCAAACCGCGGCCGCCATACTCGCCGCCGACCTCGAAGGGCGCGGCCCAGAACCACGGTCCGTCGCCGACCGTGACCGTGCCGAGCGCATTGACCACCACGAGCGCCGCGACCTTGACGCCATTGCTGGTTTGAGCGGACGCCGAGCCGAGGCCGCCTTTCAGGTTTGCGGTCAAGGCGCCAAGGCCGGCGCCGAAGCTGCCGAGCGTAAAGCTGGTTGTGGCCGCGGCCGCCGCAGCGTAGCCGAGATCGCGGTAGGGGGCAAAGCGGCCCCACTTCTTGTTGCCGCCGTTGAGAAGGTCGAAGCAGATCGCACCCGGCACGATCGGAATCACGGCGCCGCGAACATTGAGGCCGCGGCCCTGTTCGGCGAGCCAGGCCTGCACGCCGCCGCCGGTCTCGAGCCCGAACGCCGAACCACCGGACAGCGCGATCGCGTCGATCTTCTCGATCGTGTTGGCGAGATCGAGCAGGGCGCCTTCGCGCGTGCCGGGGCCGCCGCCGCGCACGTCCATCGCTGCGACCACCGGCTGGTCGAAGATGACTGCCGTGACGCCGGAAGCGAGAGCGGCGTCGCCGGCGTGGCCGACGCGAACGCCCGCGATGTCGGTAAGAAGATTGTTCATCGAAAACCCGCTAGTGTGGCGGTTCAAAATCGGGACATTAGCTCTTGATCGCCAGGCGGATCATGCGCGCCAGATCGGATTTCCGATAGGGCTTGGCAAGCAAAAGCACGCCGGTATCGAGACGTCCATGATGGACAATGGCGTTCTCGGTATAGCCTGACGTGAACAGCGTCTTCAATCCGGGACGCCGGACGACCGCAGTATCGACCAGGTGACGACCATTCATCGCGCCGGGCATGATGACGTCGGTAAAGAGAAGGTCAATGGGCTCTGCGCCGTCGATGATCTCCAGCGCTTCGGAGGCCCGGCTGGCCTCAAGCGTCTTGTAGCCCAGGCTCTGGATCTGGGTGATGACGTAGCGGCGCACCAGCGCGTCGTCTTCGACCACAAGGATCGTTTCATTGCCGCCTTCGATGCTCATGGACGCCAGCGATTCCACGGCTGTATCCGACAGTCCGGTCGCACGCGGCAGATAGATTTTCACCGTGGTGCCGTGTCCGACCTCGCTGTAGATCTTGATGTGGCCGTTCGACTGCTTGACGAAGCCAAACACCATGCTCAGGCCGAGACCGGTGCCCTTGCCGACTTCCTTGGTGGTGAAGAAGGGGTCGAACACCCGCTCGAGATTTTCGGGCGAGATACCGGTGCCGGTATCGCTCACGGCCACCATGATGTAGTTGCCGACAGACACGTCCCTGTTCATCGCAGCATAGCCTTCGTCGAGATAGACGTTGCTGGTCTCGATCACGAGCTTGCCGCCGGAGGGCATGGCGTCGCGGGCGTTTAGCGACAGATTCAGGATCGCCGTGGTGAGCTGGTTCGGATCGACCAGACCGGGCCAGGCATCCTGCGCGAGCTGGGGGTTGATCTGGATTTGCTCGCCGAGCGTCGGCCGCAACAGCTTGATGGTCTCGACGACGAGCGTATTGACGTCGACCTCGCGCGGTTGGAGCGGTTGCCTGCGCGCGAAGGCCAGCAAATGTTTCGTCAGGCTGGCGCCGCGCTCGGCCGCATCGTCGATCATTTTGGCGATCGCCGACATCTGAGGATCGTTGGCCACAGCGTCGGAGAGGATCCCGATCGTACCGGTGATGACAGTCAGGATGTTGTTGAAGTCGTGGGCGACACCTCCGGTCAGTTGACCGACAGCGTCCATTTTTTGCGCCTGGCGCAACTGCGCTTCGGCGGCCTGCTTGTCGGTGAGGTCGCGGCCGACGAAGAAATGGCGGCGAACCGGCTCCGACCAGCTTCCCATCCAGCTCAGGTTCACCGCGTGCCCATCCTTGTGGACGTAGCGGGTTTCAAAGTTGCGCATCAGGTAACCGCGCCTCGCCGAGCGCATTTCCTGGCGCGTGCTTTCGAGGTCGTCGGGATGGATGAACTCGGTCGCGCTTTGACCGATCATCTCTTCCGGCCTTATTCCCAGGATCGCCATGGAGCTCGGGCTGACCTGGACGAATGTTCCCTTGGTGTCGGTAACCAGGATGAGATCCTGCGAGGTTTCGAAGATGCGCTGACGCTCCTCGATCTCCTGGGTCAGCGCTGCCTGGGTGCGCCTGCTTTCGGTGATATCGCGCGCGATCTTGGAAGCGCCGATGATCTCGCCCGAAATGGAATGCAAGGGCGAGATCGAAAGCGAAACGATCACAAGCTTGCCGTCGCGGGTCTTTCGCGTGGTCTCGTGGTGCGCGATGGTCTCGCCCCGGCCCACGCGTTCGAGAATGTCGAGCAGCTCCGCCAGCCTTTCGGGCGGAGCGATAAGGTCGATGTGCTCGCCGAGGGCCTCGACGGCGGTATACCCAAACAGCCGTTCGGCCGCGCGATTCCAGCCGGTGATGGTGCCGTCGAGCGCCTGGGTGATGATGGCGTCGTTGGAGGATTCAACTACGGCGCTGAACAGGCGTTCGCGCTCCGAATGGCGCTGTTGCTCCGAGGCGCTTTCGCGGCGCAGGGCGTAGAGCAGGCGCGACAGCCGCGCCTGCAAGTTGATGTTTTGCAGCAGCAGCACCGCGAGCACGAAACAGGCGGCGAACAGCCCGTAGACGCGGCCGATATAGAAGCCGAAGTCGAACCGCCCGGCATTGAGCAGCGCCGAGGACGCGATGTCGAGCAGCCAGGCGTACAACACCACCATGATCCAGATGTCGAGCACCGAATGGGGCCGTCGCAGCGCCAGAACAATCAGGGCTACAAGGTTTAAAAGCGAAACGGCGACAGCCGCGCCATAGAGCGCCGGCGCATAGCCCTTGCCGTCAATAAGTGCCGGCAGCAGATGATGTAGCTCCGTCACCACGTAGATCGCTGCCGCCATCGCGGCAAAGACCGCAACGATGCTCCAGACGATCGCCTCCCGCACCGACCCTTTGATTTCGCGGCCGCCGCCTTTGTCCTTGAGCGCGGCGTAGCCGAGCACGAAGAGCGGGAAACCGCCGTGCCAGACCATGTAGAGCCAGGCGGTGGTCTGCGGCCCGGCATTAAAGAGACCGGTCGGAGTGAACAGATTCGGGAAGGTGAGGCCGTGAACGATCGCAGCGATCGCGGTAAACAAATATCCGCTCGCCAACAGCAAAAGAGCCCGCGACCGCAGCAGCGAAAATTGCGAAAGCAAAAGGATCGTGGTGATCAGGTCGTTGATTGCCAGCGCCGATTGATAGCTGGCGACAAATGCCGGAACCACCGGTAGCTGCACCCGTGAGAAGGGAAGGGTGACCCCGAAGAAAATCGCCGAGACGATAACGACGCCAAGGGCAATGGTGCGGTCACGGTTGGTGGCAGGCAGCGTCGAGAGAAAAATATTTCGGTCGTCGCCTGCTTCCACCTTGGTCTCCCGGCCTTCCTTCTCAAGTCGAGGCACGCGCTCTCCTGCGTCGGTAAATAGCCGGCGCGAAGCAGTTGATTTCCATATTGTCCTTATTGCTGCTCGGAGGGAATGCCCGCCGAGACTTTTCCGTGCAGGTTGGGCAGAAGCCGTGAACTCGACAGGCTGCCGTTGACCACGGCCAACAGTTCCGACGGCTTGAACGGCTTTTGCAGGCTCGAGACGGCGCCCAGCCGCGTCGCCATGTGCAGGAAGTCCGGCGCATGTTCCGACGCAAGGCTGAATTGCTGCCCTGAAATCACGATCACCGGCATTTCCGGCCGCGACTGATGAACTTGCCTCATCGTCTCAAAGCCGTCCATTCCCGGCATGAAGATGTCGCAGATGAGAAGGTCGAAGCTTTGCCTTTCGATGAGTTGCAGGCCGTTGCGACTATTGTCGACGGCTTCGACCGTATGTGCTGCGCGCTCAAGCAGGATCTTGATGGTGGCAAGAACCGCTCGGTCATCATCGATGACGAGAATGCTCGCCATGGACTTCCTCAGGATTTCATCCGTTCCAGCGAGGCTTACATAATTTTTGATTCAGGCCAAGGCCGGCATGGGCGCCAAGGGTTTGATTGGTTGACGCCAACTTACTGCGTCGCCGCAAAACCCGTGATCAAAAGGCCGCCGCCAGCTCGTTCTGCCGTGGGAACTCGGCCGGCAATAAGTCCAAGCCCATCAGGAAAACGCCCCGGCGGACCGGGGCGCTGAGCATTGAAAGGGAGTATTGGCCTTTGCGGCCGCGAGCCCTCTACGAGCCCTTGGGGTTGATCTCGGTGTAGCCGCCCTTGGAATCCCACTTATAGACGACGTAGTCGATCTGCTTGATGTCGCCCTTGGCGTCGAATTCAAGCTTGCCGATCACCGTATCCCAGGAGCCGGCCTTGATCGTCTCCATGACTTTCTTCGGATCGATCGTGCCAGCCTTCGCTACCGCCTGCGTCCATACCTGCATCGCAGCGTAGGTGTAGAGGGTGTAGCCCTCGGGATCGATGTTGTTCGCCTTGAACTTCTCGACGATCGCCTTCGCCGTCGGCTTGTTGCGCGGGTCGGGGCCGAAGGTGAACAGCGTGCCTTCACCGGCCGGTCCGGTGATGGAGGCGAATTCCTTGTCGGCGAGCGCATCGCCGGCCATCAGCACGGTCTGCATGCCCTGGTCACGCATCTGGCGCACGATCAGGCCGGATTCCTGATGATAGCCGCCGACATAAACCAGATCGATGTTTTCGCGCTTCATGCGCGAGACGATCGCAGTGAAGTCCTTGTCGCCCTTGTTGTAGGACTCGAACATCTTCTCCTGGAAGCCCGCCTTGTTGAGCGACTTCTTGGTCTCGTCGGCGAGGCCTTTGCCGTAGGTGGTCTTGTCGTTGAGGATCGCGACGTTCTTGCCTTTGTAGAACTTCGCGATGTAGTCGGCTGCGACCAGGCCCTGCTGATCGTCGCGGCCGCAGACGCGCGCGACGTTCCAGAGCTTGCGCTCGGTGAACAGCGGATTGGTGGAAGCAGGAGTGATCTGCAGCACGTTGCCGTCGGCATAGGCCTCCGACGCCGGAATCGACGACGACGAGCAGTAGTGTCCCATCACGAACGGGATCTTGGAACTGGCGAACTTTTCCGCGACCGAACGAGCCTGCTTCGGATCGCAGGCGTCATCGCCGACCTCGAGCGCCAATTTCTTGCCGAGCACGCCGCCGGCGGCATTGACGTCCTTGACCGCCATGTCGGCGCCGTTCTTCATCTGCCGGCCGAAAGCGGATTCGCCGCCGGTCATCGGGCCCGCCACGGCGACGGTGACGTCTTGCGCAAACGCCGCCGTCGATAGCGCCAGCGATGCGCCGATTGCCAGGCCAAAGAGCTTGATTGATTTCATGAGAGATCCTCTCGGGTAGTTCGCCATGGGACTTCGCCGGCAGGCCGCCGGATCGAGCAGGTATGGCGGCATTGTCGGCTGATTTTGCGGCGAAGTCATCGGGAAATTTGGGGCAAACGGGGCATCGATTTGCCCTTTTTGTTAATGCCGTCCGCCTTCGAGATAGGCGGCGCGGATTTCCGGGCGCTGTAACAGTTCCGCGCCCGTTCCCTGAAGCGTAATCAGGCCGTTGACCATGACATAGCCGCGATGGGCGAGCTTCAGCGCATGGTTGGCGTTCTGTTCGACAATCAGGACCGTCAGTCCGTCCTGCCGGTTGAGGGTGCGGATCGCGTCGAAAATCTGGCGGACGATCAGCGGCGCAAGCCCGAGCGAAGGCTCGTCAAGCAAAAGCAGTCGAGGGCGGCTCATCAGCGCGCGTCCGATCGCCAGCATTTGTTGCTCGCCGCCCGAAAGCGTGCCGCCGCGCTGGGTCAGCCGCTCCTTGAGCCGCGGAAACAGCGCCAGCACGCGGTCGAGGCTGCTTGTTCGCTCGGCCTCGCTGGAGTAGGTGGCGTCGGCCCCCATTTGCAGGTTTTCCGCCACGCTCATCCGCGGAAAAATCCGGCGGCCTTCGGGCGACTGCGCAATGCGCAGCCGCGCAATCTCATGGGTGGCTACGCCGGTGATGTCGCGGCCGTCGAACAGGATCTGGCCGGCGCGCGCCTTCGGCCTGCCAAAGATCGTCATCATCAGCGTCGATTTACCGGCCCCGTTGGCACCGATCAGAGCTACGATTTCGCCAGGCTGAATGTCGAGGTCGACGCCCTTGAGCGCCTCGATCTTGCCGTAGGCGGCGCGAAGACCGCGGACCGCGAGCAGGGGGGAAGCGGACGCCGCACTCATACGCCGTTCTCCATGACGGCGACGGCTTCCTCTTCATCGGCGCCGAGATAGGCCGCGATCACCTTTGGATTGTCGCGCACGTCCTGCGGCGCGCCCTCGGCGATCTTCACGCCGTAATCCATCACCACGATGTGGTCGGAGATTTCCATGACCACCGACATGTCGTGCTCGATCAGGATGATCGAGGTGCGCTGGTCCCGGATCGAAAGCAGCAGTTCGCTCAAGGCCGCGCTTTCGCGCGCATTCAATCCGGCCGCCGGTTCGTCAAGGCACAGTAACGCCGGTTCAGTGCACATCGCACGCGCAATTTCCAGGCGGCGCTGATCGCCGTAAGGCAGATTGCCGGCGGCATCGTCGGCGCGTTCCAGCAAGCCGATCCGGTCGAGCCAGCGCTTGGCCTGATCGATCGCGTGGTTCTCGGCGGCCCGATAGGAGGGCGCGCCGATCAGGCCCAGGAAGGTGAAGCCGGAAGCCAGCATCAGCGCATTGTGCTGGGCGACCATCAGGTTTTCGAGCGCGGTCATGCCCGGAAACAGCCGGATGTTCTGAAAGGTGCGCGCAACCTTCGCCTGCTTGGAAATCCGGAAATCATTCAGCCGTTCGAGCTGAAAGTTGCGGCCATCGTCATGCGTCAGGCGGATGACGCCGGAGGTGGGTTTGTAGAACCCGGTGATGCAGTTGAAGACCGTGGTCTTGCCGGCGCCGTTCGGACCGATCAGCGCGGTGATCTTGTGGCGTTCGGCGGTGAAAGCGAGGTCGTTGACGGCGACCACCCCGCCAAAGCGCATGGTCAGGCTTTCGACGTCGAGGATGGTGTCGCCGCTCATCCCCGTCCTTCCCTGGCGAGTTCGGAGGAGATCGCCGTGCTTTGTCGCAAGAAAACGGTCGGCGCGCGATGGCCGATCAGGCCGCGCGGCCGCCAGATCATCAGAAGCACCATCGCCATGCCGAACACCAGCATGCGGAATTGATCGAAGCCACGAAACAGCTCAAAGCCGCCGATGAGCGTGAGGGCTGCGAGCGCCACGCCAAGCTGCGAGCCCATGCCGCCGAGCACGACGATGGCGAGCACCAGCGCCGACTCCTGGAAGGTGAAGGACTCCGGGCTGATGAAGCCTTGCCTTGTGGCGAAGAAGGCGCCGGCAAAGCCGCCGAACATTGCCCCGGTCGCGAACGCTGTCAGCTTCGTCGTCGTGATGTTGATGCCGAGCGCGCGGCAGGCGACCTCGTCCTCACGCAAGGCTTCCCAGGCTCTCCCGATCGGCAGGCGGCGCAGCCGGATCGTGACCCAATTGGTCAGAAGCGCGAGCGCCAGGATCAGGTAGAACAGAAACACGATGCGCTGGGTTGGGGAGAATTCGATGCCGAGCCTCGCCGCCAGACCATCCTCACCCGCGGTGAGCGGAATGCCGAAGAAGGATGGGCGCGGAATCGGCGAGATGCCGTTGGGGCCGCCGGTCAGGCTTTGCCAGTTGATGATGACGAGGCGGATGATTTCGCCAAACGCCAGCGTGACGATGGCAAGATAATCGCCGCGCAGCCGCAGCACCGGAAAGCCGAGCAGGACGCCCCAGCATGCCGCAAGAATGCCGGCGAGCGGCAGGCAGATCCAGAATGACAGTCCGAAGTTCGCGGCGAGCAGCGCGTAGGAATAGGCGCCGACCGCGTAGAAGGCGACATAGCCGAGGTCGAGCAGACCGGCGAGACCGACCACGACGTTCAATCCCCATCCGAGCATGACGTAGGTGAGGACCTGGATGCCGGTGTCGATGACATAGCGCTGGTCGTAGAAAACCACCGGCACCAGAAGCGCCAGGATCAAAAGCAATGGCGGCAGCGCACGTCCGGCGATGCCGAGCGCGCTTTGGACAGCGGGTGGAAGGGTGCGCGTCATCCCGACCGGTCCCCACCATTGCCGCAATAATTCAATGACGATGCTGCCAACGAAGACGATGGCCACGATAGAGGCAAGATCGCCGAAGCGCGTCCAATAGATCAGTTGCCCGGTGGGACCGGCCTCGGTGCGGATGCCGATCATCAGCGAGAACAGCACCAGTGCGACGAAGGCGCTGATGAAGGCTTTCTTGAGGATGAAGACGATGCCTTCGCGGCGCGAGGCTTGCGTGAGGTCGGTTGAGGCACCCGTCACGCGGTTAATCCCTTAGACTTTTTCGACTTCGGGACGGCCGAGCAGGCCGGTCGGCAGGAAGATCAGGACCACGATCAGGATCGAGAACGCGGCGACGTCTTTATATTCCACCGAGAAATAGGCCGACCACATGGTTTCGATCAGGCCGATCAGAAGTCCGCCGAGCATCGCGCCGGGCAGCGAGCCGATCCCGCCAAGCACGGCGGCGGTGAACGCCTTGATGCCGGCGACAAAACCCATGAAGAAGTCGACGAGCCCGTAATAGACCAGGTACATCATGCCGGCGACGGCCGCGAGCGCAGCCCCAATGACGAAGGTCATGGAGATCGTGCGGTCGACGTCGACGCCGAGCAACGCCGCCATGGTCTGATCCTGCTCGCAGGCGCGCATGTCGCGGCCAAGGCGCGTGCGCGAGACCAGCCAGGTGAAGAGTGCGAGCAGCACGATGGTGGTGATCACGACGATGATCTGCGCGTTGGACAGGCGAACCACAAAGCCGTCGCGGTCGAAAAGGGTATAGCCGCCGGTGATGATCGGGGGCACCGGCTTGACGCGCGCACCCTGGGAGATCTGCGAGTAGTTGATCAGCACGAACGACATGCCGATCGCCGACAGCATCGGCGCGAGGCGAAAGGAGTGCCGCAGCGGGCGATAGGCGATGCGCTCAACCGTCCAGCCATACAGTGCGGTGACGGCCATCGACACCAGCAGCACGATCAGCAGGACCAGCGGTATGGCGGTCAGCCCGATCGAAACCAGGATCAGGAAGGTGATCAGTGCAATGAAGCCACCGATCATGAAGATGTCGCCGTGGGCGAAATTGATCATACCGACGATGCCATAGACCATGGTGTAGCCGATGGCGATCAGGCCGTAGATCGAGCCTAGAACAATGCCATTGATCAATTGCTGGGCGAAATAATCCATCCACTGCCGACCGTTGGCGCATTTTCCGGCAAAAAGAGATCCGCTTTGCCGCGCTCGAAAATGGCGTTTCTGACTCCTGACACAGCGAAGGCTCCCGGCAGCCGGACGTCGCGTCATTTGGTTTTCTAACAGCGGGAACTTGAGGCGGCAACAGCGCTCAAATGCGACTTAAGACCTTGTACAGAGGAAGTTTTCATGTTGGCGGTTTCGGAACCGGGGCCGATAAAATACGCCCCGGAACCAGAGTTTCCGCGCAACCATGTCGGGGTTTTCCGGTTGTCTCTTTTGCGACTTTAAAAGGGAGATCGCAATGTCCAATCAGAACCAGAATCCCGGCCAGCAAAACCAGAAACCCGGACAGAAGCCGGGCCAGCAACAGGGTGGCGGCCAGAAGCCCGGACAGCAGCAGCAGGATCCGAACCGTCAGGGCCAACAGCGTCCGGACAAGGATCGCCAGGATCGCTAGCCTCTTCGTAGGCTCCTTGTTGGTAGCTTAAGGGCTCGGTCCAATTCTGGATTAGCTGTCAGGTAGAGTCAGTTTTTGAAGGAAAGGTCTCGCCAGAATGGCGGGGCCTTTTCTTTTTGAGCCCTGTTTTTTTGAGCCATGTCTTTTTGAAGCCTTGGCGATTGCAATGTTTGCATCGCAATAGCCTATGCGCGGCTGTGGCGTGGGGGTCATCTGGACCTGCTGTGGAACCTCAACTAGGTTCCCATCCCAAGCGGCGGCGCAACGAGGCTGGCATTGCCATCTCCTTGAAGCGGAACGACCGCATGACCTCAGGAGGAAAGCCGATGACCGTCACCCGCCGGGATGTACTTGCGACCGCAGGCGCTGCCGCCGCCACCTTGGCCGCTCAGAACAGCGCCAACGCCCAATCTTTCGAATTCAAGCCGAACCAGCGCTACCCCGATACGTCGGTCGAAATCCTCGATCCGAGCTTTGCCAAGTACCGGATATTCTCGAGCACCCTCGAGCAAGTGGCGACCGGCATGCGCTGGGCGGAAGGGCCGGTGTGGTTCGGCGACGGCAACTATCTGCTCGTCAGCGACATCCCGAACAACCGCATCATGCGCTACGACCAGTCCACCGGAAACTGGGGCGTGTTCCGTCATCCCTCGAATTTCGCCAACGGCAACGCCCGCGACCGCCAGGGCCGCCTGATCACTTGCGAACATCTTACGCGTCGCGTCACGCGTACCGAATATGACGGCAAGATCACGGTGCTCGCCGACAATTTCAACGGCAAGCGTCTGAATTCGCCCAACGACATCGTCTGCAAATCCGACGGATCGATCTGGTTCACCGATCCGCCCTTCGGCATCGGTGGCGACTGGGAAGGCGACAAGCAAACTTCGGAACTGCCGCACTCGGTCTATCGCATCTCGCCCGACGGCAAGCTTGGCCTGGTCACAGCCGACCTTGCGGGCCCGAACGGGCTCGCCTTCTCGGCGGACGAAAAGAAGCTCTACATCATCGAGTCGCGGGCGCAGCCGAACCGGCTGGTATGGTCCTTCGATGTCGGCGCCGACGGCACATTGTCGAACAAGACCAAGTTTATCGATGGTGGGGCGACCGCGCTTGACGGGATGAGGGTCGATACCGAGGGTAATCTCTGGTGCGGCTGGGGCTCTACCGGCGCGCCCAACAGCAAAGGCGAAGAACTCGACGGCGTGAAAGTGTTCAACCCCGAAGGCAAGGCGATCGGTTTCATCCGCTTGCCGGAGCGTTGTCCCAATCTGGCATTCGGCGGTCCCAAAAAGAACCGCCTGTTCATGGCGAGTTGCCATTCGCTTTACGCGCTCTACGTCGAAGCGCACGGCGCCGTCTGAGCTGCCTCAGACTGCGACGAACCGGCCGCGCCCCGAGCGCGGCCGGATTAAGGTAAACAAAGGGTTTAAATTGCCGATCGCAGTTTAACGGCGTTACCTCCCGGACAAAGCGCAGCCTCAAAGGCGCGCGAAAAACGGGAAGCGACATGTCGAAAAACTGGCGTATCAGTTCATTCAGCGGCGCTTTGCTTGCCGCCTATTTCATTCCGACCTGGGCGATCATCGCCTGGGACATCGTGGCCTCGCCGGTCCGCGGTCTGTTTGAGCGGCCGAGCGTATCGGTCGCGCTCTATGTCACCGATCACCTGCAACTGCCGACCATGACCGCGGTACGCTTTGCGTGGCTGCTGGCGCTGGGCCGGCTGACGGTAGTCGCCTTCTTTGCACTGTTTCTCGTTCTCGCCGTGCGCGGCTTCATTCGCAAGCAGAGCGGTGGAGGCGAAGCGCTCGCAATCGCGCTCACCATCGGCAGCGTGATCAGCTTTGCGAGCATGTTGATGGCCTCGCAGGTTGGCGAGATCGAAGCGCTGCGGCTGCATGCTTCCGAGTTGCTCGTGATGATTGGCACCGGCATCGTGATGCTGTTCGATACGCCTGAGCAGAAGCAAGCGGTCGCGGTGCCGTCCGATCTACCTGTCGAGGAGTCCGAGCTCAGCTATAACGGCTGAGGCTTCCTTCACGGCATGATTGGCGGCCGGCACGCCGCAATAGATCGCCTGCTGCAACAGAATTTCCTTGATGTCGTCGGGCGTGAATCCGCCCTCGGCAAGCGCTGCGCGCACATGCAGACGAAATTCGTCCCATTGGCCGAGCGCCACCATGGTGCCGATCACCAGCACGCGCCGCGTGCGGTGATCGAAATGCGGACGGGTCCAGATCTCACCCCAGGCATAGCGGGTGATGAGATCGATGAAGTCGGCGTTGAAAGCGTTTTTCCCCGCGATCGATTTATCGACCCAGGCATCGCCCAGCACCTCGCGGCGCTGCGCCATGCCGTCGTCGCGGCGCTTCTGGTCATCCATTGAGTGTGCTCACTTCTGCGTCAGAAAGCCGACCACGGCATCGGTGAATGCGTGCGGCTGTTCGAGATTGGAAATATGGGCCGCATCCAGGATCGTCATCGAGGCGCCGGGAATTTGGCTGCGGATGAATTCGTTGGCGGCGATTGGCGTCGAGGTATCGTGGCGGCCGGCGATCACGAGCGTCGGGCTCTTGATGTCAGGCAAAAAAGCGCGCTGATCGAGCGTTGAGAGCGTCTCGGCGCAGGCGAGGTAGCCGGCCGGTGGCGTCGAAAGCAGCATGGCTTTCAGATTTTGCGTCGCCTGCGGCTCGCGCTCGCGGAAATCGGCGCTCAGCCAGGCTGAAATCACGGCATCGGCGATCGCGGCAATGCCGCCTTCCTTGATCAGTTTGATGCGGGCCTGCCAGTTGGTCGGGTCGGGGAAATAGCTGGAAGTATTGGCGAGTATGATCCTGTTGAATCGTTCGGACGCATTGGCCCCCAGCCATTGCCCGACCATGCCGCCGATCGAGAGTCCGCACCAGTGCGTTTTCTGGATATTGAGATCGTCAAGGATGGCGAGCACATCGCGGCCCAGGCGTTCCATGGAATAGGGGCCGGGCGGCACGCCCGACTTGCCGTGGCCGCGCCGGTCGTAGCGGATCACGCGGAAGATCTGCGTGAGCGCCTTCATCTGCGGTTCCCACATTGCCATCGTCGTTCCCAGCGAGTTCGACAGCATCAGGGTCGGACCGCCGTCGCGGCCCTCGACCGAAACATTGAGCAGGCAACCGTCAGCGTCGATCATCGGCATGGAATCAAGTCCTCCGCTGTCATGCGCGGACTTGATCCGCGCATCCATCAAAATAAATTCATTCAAGAAGATGGATTGCCGGGTCAAGCCCGGCAATGACATCTCACACCTTTTCTTCGAGTGAGGCGAGCAGGCGGTCGATCAGGGTTTGCGACACGCCCTGATAGGCCATCGGCTCCAGCAATTGCGCGATCTTCTTGGCGTCGAGATGCGCGGTGATCTTCGGATCTTTCTCCAGCACCGCGCGCAAGTTTTTCTTTTCCGCAACCGCCTTTTTGCTGGCGGCTTCCACCAGATGATGCGCTTCCTGCTTGCCGACCTTCTCGGCAAGCGCGAACGCGACTGCCTCTGCCATGATCAGCCCGCCGGTCGTGTCGAGATTGGCGCGCATGCGCGCGGCATCGACCTCCAGACCTTCGGCGATGTCGACGATGGCGGCGAGCGCGCCTGAAGTCACGAGCAGAAGGCTGGGTAAGGTCGGCCATTCCGCGTGCCAGGGGCCGGCGCTCCGTTCGTGGTCGCCGACCTGGGCTGCGAAAATCGTAGCAGTCAGGTTCGGCGCCATGGTCGCGGCGGCAAGCGCGCTGGCGGCGGCGACCGGGTTGCGCTTGTGCGGCATGGTGGAGGAGCCGCCGCGGCCTTCGCCTGATGGCTCAAACGCTTCCGCGACATCGGTCTGCATCATCAATTGAACGTCACGCGCGATCTTGCCGCAGGTGCCCGAGATGATCGCGAGCACGGATGCCGCTTCCGCGATCCGGTCGCGGTGGGAATGCCAGGGCGCTTCAGGCAATGGCAGCTCGAGAATTTCGGACAGCTTTTCGGCAACCTTCCAGCCCTGGTCGCCGAGCGCCGCGAGCGTGCCGGCCGCGCCGCCGAATTGAAGTGCAAGCGTATGGCTTTTGAGATGCTTGAGCCTGACGCGCGAGCGATGCAGCGCTGCGGCATATTCGGCGAGCTTCAGTCCGAACGGCATCGGCAGCGCATGTTGCAGCCACGTGCGCGCCACGACCGCGGTGTTGCGGTGTTGTCGTGCCAATCGCGCAAAGCCCGCGATGGCGCGGTCGATATCGGCAAGCAACGCATCGATGCCGGCGCGCAGCGTGAGCATGGTTGCGGTATCGATCACATCCTGACTGGTGGCGCCCCAGTGCACGAAGCGTGCGGCGTCCTTGTCCGATTTGGCGACTTCGATCGTGAGCGCCTTGACGAGAGGAATGGCCAGGTTGCCGGAGCGCGTGGCGGCCTCGGCCAGATCAGCGAGATCGAAGGCGCTGGCCTTGCACGCGCTGGCGATCGCCTCCGCGGCGCCGGAGGGAACGATGCCGACGGTGGCCTCCGCGCGCGCCAGCGCCGCCTCGAAATCGAGCATGAATTGCAAAGTTGCCATATCGTCGCAGAGCGCGCGCATGGCGGCGCTTGAGAGCATGGGAGCGAGCAGAGGCGAGAGCGACATAAGGCGGGACCTAACCATCCCTGCGAGAGGCTGCCAATAATAAAAACCAACGCAACCCTGCTGTGCCCACGAATCGCCTGCCGGGTTCTTCCTTTTCGCACCTTCGTGCATTAGTTCATATCGGCAGGTTAGTAAGTCGAACGGAGACGCACATGGCCATGACGATGAACGGGGAGGTCCAGCTTCCCGCCTCGCGCGAGGCGGTCTGGGCCAAGCTGAACGACCCCGAAGTGCTCAAGGCTTGCATCCCCGGATGCGAGGAATTGGAGCGGACCGAGGACAACGGTTTTCGCGCGGCGGCGAAAATGAAGGTCGGCCCAGTGTCGGCCCGCTTCAAGGGCCGTGTCGCGCTGAGCGATCTCGACCCGCCGAACGGCTACAGGATATCGGGCGAGGGCGAGGGCGGGGTCGCCGGCTTTGCCAAGGGCGGCGCGACGGTGGCGCTGGCCGACAAGGATGGTGGCACACTCCTGACATATAATGTCGAGGCGCAGATTGGCGGCAAGCTCGCCCAGCTCGGGCAGCGCCTGGTCAACGGCGCAGCCAAGAAATTGGCGGACGAGTTTTTCACGAATTTCGCCAAGGCGGTGCAAGGCTGATTTTCAAGGCTGATTTTCAAACCGGCCTGAATTGAGACGGGCGCTCGTGCAACGCCCGTTGTTTGACCAAGCCATGCGGTCGTGAGGTTGCTCATTGCCGGTATGGCCCATATTATGTCCTCGAAACACCTGAAATCACTGCGCCGCCGGGCAGCGTCGGCGCAGCTACAGAGAGCCCGGAATGGCGAAAATCTCCCTGATCGTGAACGGCAATCCCGTCAACGCGAATATCGATCCCCGTACCCTTCTCGTGCAACTCCTGCGTGAGAATCTGCGGCTCACCGGCACCCATGTCGGCTGCGACACCTCGCAATGCGGCGCCTGCGTCGTGCACCTCGACGGCAAGGCGGTCAAATCCTGCACCACGCTCGCGGTAATGGCCGACGGCCACGAGGTCAGGACGATCGAGGGGCTGGCCGCCGACGGAGCCGCCTTGCATCCGATGCAGGAAGCCTTCCGGGAGCATCACGGCCTGCAATGCGGCTTCTGCACCCCTGGCATGATCATGACCGCGATCGATATCGTTCACCGCAGGGGGCACGACCTCTCCGACCACACGATCCGCGAGGAGCTCGAAGGCAATCTTTGTCGTTGCACGGGCTACCAGAACATCGTGCAGTCAATCGCGGCCGGCGCCAAGGCGATGGCCAAATCCGATCTCGCGTAACCGCTTTAGCTACGGCGATTAGGGATACCGATGTACGAATTCAAATATCATCGTCCGGGCACCGTGCGACAGGCGGCGAACCTGCTCGTCAAGAACGAAGACGCCAAGGTGATCGCCGGCGGCCACACGCTGTTGCCGGTCATGAAGCAGCGGCTCGCAAGCCCGCCGCATCTGGTCGATCTCTCCCATATCGAGGGGCTCGACGGCATCGAAATGAAGGGCCGCTCGCTCGTGATCGGCGCCACCGCGACCCACCACACGGTCGCAAACTCCGCCGTCGTCGGCGAAGCAATTCCCGCGCTCGCGGAGCTTGCCGGCATGATCGGCGATCCGGCGGTGCGTCATCGCGGCACCATCGGCGGCTCGCTCGCCAACAACGACCCGACCGCCGACTATCCGGCAGCCGTTCTGGCGCTGGGCGCGACCATCGTCACCAACAAGCGTCGCCTCAGGGCGGAAGAATTCTTTCAAGGGATGTTTTCGACCGCGCTCGAAAGCGACGAGATCATCACGAAGGTGATGTTCCCGCTGCCGAAGAAGGCAGCCTATGTCAAATTCCGCAACCAGGCCTCGCGTTACGCGCTGGTCGGCGTGTTTGTCGCCAGGCGTCCGTCGGATGTGCGGGTCGCCGTGACCGGCGCTGGCTCCGACGGCGTGTTCCGCCTGACCGCCGTTGAGGAAGCGCTGAAGAAGCGTTTTTCGGCGAAGGCGCTCGATGGCTTGACCGTGCCTGCCGAAGGATTGAACAGCGATCTTCACGGCAGCGCCGAGTATCGGGCGCACCTGATCGCTGTGATGGCGCGCCGCGCGGTCGAGGCTGCAACGGCGAAGTCCTGAGATTGTTGGTTCCCGCTGCAGCAAGGCTGGCTCATCCATGACCGGATCGACGTTACCCAAATCCGTCGATGCCATGCTGGAGCTGTTGTCCTCGCGTGGCTATATCGCCGAGCGCTCGCTCGCAACTGTGACCTATCTCGCGCTGCGTATGGGCCGGCCTCTATTTCTCGAGGGCGAGGCTGGGGTCGGCAAGACCGAGATCGCCAAGGTGCTGGCGGCTGGCCTCGGACGCAATCTGATTCGCCTGCAATGCTATGAGGGTCTGGACGCCGCATCCGCTGTCTACGAGTGGAACAGCGCCGCCCAGATGATCGCGATAAGGTTGGCGGAAGCTGCCGGCGATACCGATCGCGAACAGCTCTCCGGCGATATTTTCGCTGAACGCTTCCTGATCAAGCGGCCGCTGTTGCAGGCGCTTGAGCCTGATGTTGCCGGCGCGCCGGTGCTTCTTATCGATGAGCTCGATCGCGCGGACGAGGCGTTCGAGGCCTATCTCTTGGAGATCCTGTCGGACTTCCAGATCACGATTCCCGAATTCGGCACCGTGAAAGCGCCGCATCCGCCGATCGTGATCATCACCTCGAACCGCACCCGCGAAATCCACGACGCCTTGAAGCGCCGTTGTCTCTATCATTGGGTCGATTATCCCTCCGCCGAGCGGGAACTTGCGATCGTCAAATCGCGCGTGCCTGATATCTCCGCGAAACTGTCGCAGCAGGTGGTGCGCTTCGTGCAAGCGCTACGGCATCAGGATTTCTATAAGTCACCAGGCGTTGCCGAGACGCTCGATTGGGCGCATGCGCTGTCTGAACTCGATGCGCGCTCGCTGACGCCGGAAGCGATCGGCGACAGCATCGGCGCATTGCTCAAATATCAGGACGATATTGCGCGGTTGCAGGGCGACACGCTGCAAAAGGTTTTGAAAGAGGCGACGAGCGAAAATTGACGACAGTCATTCCGGGGCGATGCGGCAGCATCGAACTATGATGTGCATTGCACATCAGAGAATCTCGAGATTCCGGGTCTGGTCCTTCGGACCATCCCGGAGTGACGGAAGAGGTTAGGACGTATGGCCGCCATCAACCACCTCGACCCTCCGACCGGCCGGACAGCCGACAACATCGTCGGCTTCGCCCGCGCATTGCGGGCGGCAGGCATCCCGGTCGGACCGGGGGCCGTGATCGATGCCATGAACGCGATTCCGCTCATCGAAATCGGCAACCGCGCCGACGTGTTCGAAACGCTGCAGGCGATCTTCGTCAAACGCCACGAGCACGCGCTGATTTTCGCGCAGGCTTTCGATCTGTTCTTCCGCGCCGCCGACGAATGGAAACAGATGCTGGATTCGGTGCCGCTGCCGGATCAGCCCAAGAAGAAGCCGCCGCCAGCCTCGCGCCGCGTTCAGGAGGCGTTCTCGCAAACGCAGATGACGGAGACGCCGCAGGCACAGGCCGAGGAGATACGGCTTTCGGTGTCCGACAAGGAGATCCTGCAAAAGAAGGATTTCGCGCAGATGACAGCGGCCGAGATCGCCGAAGTCACGCGCGCGATCGCCAATATGAAGCTGCCGCAGGCGGAATTGCGCACCCGCCGCTACCGGCCGGACGCGCGGGGGCTCAAGCTCGACATGCGGCGGACCTTGCGCGGATCGCTCCGCACCGGCGGCGACATTATTGATATCCGCAAGCTCGGTCGGATCGAAAAGCCGGCGCCGATCGTGGCGCTGCTCGATATCTCGGGCTCGATGAGCGAATATACCCGCCTGTTCCTGCATTTCCTGCACGCGATTACCGATGCGCGCAAGCGCGTGTCGGTGTTTCTGTTCGGCACGCGCCTGACCAATGTGACGCGCTCGTTGCGCGCGCGCGACCCTGACGAGGCGCTGGCGCGTTGCTCCTCGGCGGTGGAGGACTGGGCCGGGGGGACCCGGATCGCAACCTCGCTCCACAGCTTCAACAAGCTCTGGGGGCGGCGGGTGCTCGGCCAGGGTGCGATCGTGCTGTTGATTTCCGACGGGCTGGAGCGCGAGGCCGACGCGCGCCTTGCTTTTGAGATGGACAGGCTGCACCGTTCCTGCCGCCGTCTGATATGGTTAAATCCGCTGCTGCGGTATGGCGGCTTTGAGCCCAAGGCGCACGGCATCAAAATGATGCTGCCGCACGTTGACGAATTTCGCCCGGTGCATAATTTGAAGTCCATCGAAGGGTTGATCGGGGCGTTGTCGTCGATGCCACAGCTGCATCACCGCAGCCTGATACGGCCCGCGGCTTGAACGAGAAGAAACGGCGAGGTGCTCCAATGCTCGATCGCGACGAAGACATTCTGAAAGCTGCTGAGGACTGGCAGAAGGCCGGCCACGGCGTGGCGCTTGCCACAGTCGTGGAGACCTGGGGCTCGGCGCCCCGGCCGGCCGGCTCCAACCTCGTCATCAATGATGACGGAACGTTCCTGGGGTCGGTCTCCGGCGGCTGCGTCGAAGGCGCCGTCGTCACCGAGGCGCTCGACGTGATCGCCAGTGGCGAGCCCAAGATGCTCGAGTTCGGCGTTGCCGACGAGACCGCCTGGAATGTCGGATTGTCCTGCGGCGGGACGATTCGAGTGTTCGTGGAGAAGGTCGGGTGAAACTCGCGACGCTGAAGGAATTGAACACCGAACGTGCCGCGCGGCGGCCGGTGGTTGTCGTGACCGACACGACCAATGGCGAACAGCGGCTGGTGAAGGCCACCGATTTCGCCCGCGATCCCCTCCATGCCGAATTGTCGAAGCAGTTGCGCATGGGCAAGAGCGCCAACGTCGAGGTCGGCGGCAAAAAGCTGTTCCTCAACGTCTATGCGCCGACCGCGCGCATGGTGATTATCGGCGCTGTCCATATCAGCCAGGCCCTGGTGCCGCTGGCGCGCGCGCTCGGCTATGATGTGACGGTGGTCGATCCGCGCACGGCCTTCGCAAGCCCCGAGCGCTTTCCGGATGTGCCGCTGGTCGCCGAATGGCCCGACGTGGCGCTGCCGCCGCTCAACGTCGATCACTACACCGCATTCGTCGCGGTGACGCACGATCCGAAGATCGACGATCCGGCGCTGTTGCATGCCTTCGCACGTGACTGTTTCTATATCGGCGCGCTCGGCTCGCGAAAGACGCATGCCAAGCGCGGCGAGCGGTTGAAGGCGCAAGGCGCCTCCGATGCTGACATCGCGCGCATTCACGCGCCGATTGGGCTTGCGATCGGCGCGGTCTCGCCGTCCGAAATCGCCGTGTCGATCATGGCGGAGATCACCGCGAGCCTGCGAATGCCAAAAGAAAAAGAAGCCGCAGCATGAAATTCGGCCCTGCCAGTCCGGCGGACGCGCTCGGTGGCGTCACCGTTCACACCCTGCGTCAGGGGGCGCTGGTGCTCAAGAAGGGGACCACGATCGGCCCGGCAGAGGTCGCCGCGCTGAAAAAGGCGGGCGTCAAGGAAGTCGTGATCGTGCGGCTCGAGGAGGGCGACGTCTCGGAGGACGTTGCGGCCGCCAGCATCGCGCAAGCCGTGGCGGGCGACGGCATCCATGTCGAGCGCGCCTTTACCGGCCGCGCCAATTTGTTCGCCGCCAAGGCCGGCGTGCTGGTCATCGATCGCGCCGCGGTCGATCGCATCAACGGCGTCGATGAAGCCATCACCTTCGCCACGCTGTCGGCTTTCAAGCCGGTGGTCGAAGGCGAAATGATCGCAACCGTGAAATTGATCCCCTTCGGGGTCGAGGCGCGGTTGCGCGATGCCGCGGTCGAGGCAGCCAAAGGCGGCGCATTGCGGGTGGCGCCTTATGTCGTCAAGCGCGTCGGCGTGGTCTCGACCCTGTTGCCGGGGCTCTCGCCGAAGGTCGTCGACAAGACGCTTAAAGTGACGGCCGAACGGTTGGCGCCGGCCGGTGCGACCATCATCGCCGAGCGTCGCGTGCCGCATGATGAGACCGCGCTGAAGGCGGCAATGAAGGAATTGCTTGGTCTGGGCGCCGAACTCGTGATCGTGTTCGGGGCTTCCGCGATCGCCGACCGGCGCGATGTGATCCCGGCGGCGCTTTCGGGCATTGGCGGCGCGATCGAGCACTTCGGCATGCCGGTCGACCCCGGAAATCTTTTGCTGATCGGCAAGGCCGGCCACATTCCGGTGCTGGGAGCGCCCGGTTGCGCGCGCTCGCCGGTCGAGAACGGTTTTGACTGGGTGCTGATGCGCCTGCTCGCCGGCCTCAAGGTCACCCGCGCCGAGCTGACGGGCATGGGCGTCGGCGGCCTCTTGATGGAGATCGTGACCCGGCCGCAGCCGCGCGCGAACCTCGAGGCCGACGACAACCGCCACGTCAGCGCTGTCGTGCTCGCCGCCGGCCGTTCGACCCGGATGGGCGGCCCGAACAAGCTGTTGGCCGAGCTTGACGGCCGGAAGTTGGTCCGGATCGTGACCGAGCGGGCGCTCGCTTCGAAGGCGAAGGACGTCATCGTGGTCACGGGCCACCAGGCCGAGCTGGTCGAGAAGGCGCTCGCCGGGCTCGACGTCAAGTTCGTCCGCAATCCCGATTTCGCGCATGGCCTTGCAAGTTCGGTGAAGGCCGGCATATCGGTGGTGCCAAAGCAGGCCGATGGTGCCGTGATCTGTCTCGGCGATATGCCGATGATCTCGGCCGACCTGATCGACCGCCTGGTCGATGCCTTCGCGCCGGATCGCGGCAATTTGATTGCGGTCCCCGTCAGTGACGGCCGCCGCGGCAATCCCGTGTTGTGGTCGCGCCGTTTCTTCAATGAGTTGATGACGCTCGACGGCGATGTCGGCGCCCGCCACCTGATTGCCAAGCATAACGAGGCGGTGGCCGAGGTCCCGGTCGAAGGCGACGGTGCATTTCTCGATATCGATACGCCCCAGGGGCTCGAGGCCGCACGAAGCGCCTAAAGTTTATGAGCGGCGCTGTCGCATGCGTGCGGCGTCCAGCAAATTTTTCGATCTCCAATTTCCGTTCACCAAGTTGAAACGTCCTCTCTCTTAAGTTTCCGCCCGCTAGCGGTCCGATTCTAACATTCGCATCCCATCGCTGCGGCCACTTTTGCGAATGTTAGAATCAAAGGACCACTAGCAAATATGGGCTTCTAGTGGAGGTTTGGATTTGACATTCGCTTGACGGACCCGCGGCCAGGTGGGTAGCGAATGTCAAATCCACTCCACTAGGGTTTGGGGGAGGGGTTCTTGATCGTTTCGACCGCTGTCGCGCGGCGCCGCGCGCTATTCGTTCTTGCATTCACACTTGTTGTCTGCGCCTCCCGCTTGATTACGGAAAGCCGTGCCGCGGGGGCCTTTGCGATCGGCAAGTGCGGTGCCTACGGGCAGGCTTACGACTATCCGGCGGAAAGTGCGGCACGTGCCGCCGCGCTCAAACAATGCAACGGCGACTGCAAGGCAGTCACGATGAAGCACGCTTGCGCCGCGCTTTCCGTCGATATGGCCAATCCGTGCGGCGCCCATGGCTACGCGGTCAAGCCGCACATTTCCGGTACGCTCAACGAAGCGACCCGCGAATGCTACAAATATGGCGGCAAGGAATGCGTGATCCGCGCCTGGGCCTGCGATGCCAAAGGGTGATGCGATAGCGTCCGCATCGGAATCTTGTTCTAATGGTTTCGGAATTCTCGGGTCGTTCGCAGATCCGGGATGACGTCTGGAGCTATCAATGCAATTCGAGACCAAGATTGCGGTCGTGATCAGGACCGATCTTGAAGCGTGGCAAAAGCTCAACGTGGCCTCGTTTCTCACCTCGGGAATTGCCGCGGCTTTTCCCGAATGCATCGGCGAGCCTTATGCCGACGCTTCGGGCACATCTTATCTGTCGTTGATCGGCCAGCCGATCCTGATCTACGGCGCCGATCGGGCGGCATTGTCGCGCGCGCTCGAACGGGCGTTGGCGCGCAATGTGACGCCTGCGGTCTATACCGAGGACATGTTCAAGACGGCGCATGATGCCGCTAACCGCGAGGTGGTGAGGGCGGTCACACGCGCCGATCTCAATCTCGTCGGCATCGCCATGCGGGCCGACCGCAAGGTGATCGACAAGATCATCGACGGGCTGAAGTTTCACAACTGATACCCAAAACTGTTCTTATTATTATAATGAAATCAGTATCTTGAAATTCTATTTGACAATGACTGACTGGTCAGTCATTTTTGTATTATGGCACGCTCACCCGTCAAAAAGCGATCGGTCAAAATCAAAAGCGAGATGGTCTCGTCAGGCGCTCCCGCTGGGCGTGCTGAACGCACCGCCGACCGGCGTCAGGCGATCATCGAAGCCGCGTTCGACACCTTTATCGAGCAGGGCTTTGCCGCGACCCGCCTCGACGATGTCGCCAAACGGGCCGGCGTGGCCAAGGGAACAATCTACCTTCATTTCAAGGACAAGCAGGCGCTGTTTGAGGAACTGGTTCGCAGCGCGATCGTCCCGCTGGCCTCCAGGCTTACGGCACCACCGCCAGCAACCGGTTCGATCCGTGCGGTGCTCGAAAACTTTGCTGACAATTTCGTCAGAGAAGTCACGACGACCCGGCGAGGCGCGATCGTGCGGCTGGTCATCGCGGAGGGGCCGCGCTTTCCCGATATTGCCGATTTCTACTATCGCGAGGTGGTCTCGCGCGGGCTCGCCGGGATGCGTGCGCTCATCGACCTCGGTATCGCCAGGGGCGAAATCCGCCAGCCGGGCCTGAGAGATTATCCGCAGATCGTGATCGCGCCCGCGATGGTCGCGGTGATCTGGCAGGGCCTGTTTGCCCGCCACGCGCCGCTCGACGCGACCGCGATGCTTCGGGTTCATCTCGACTTGATCTTCGGCGAAAGGAGGGCGGCATGAGCTCACTTCACGCCGCATGGCGCAGCCTGCCGGTAGTCGCGCTCGTGGCGTTGCTGGCCGGCTGCAACCCGCCTCGCGATCCCGGTTATCAGGGATGGGTAGAGGCCGACATGATTTTCGTCAGCCCCGACGAGTCCGGGCGCGTCACCAAGCTCAACGTTCGCGAGGGCGATGAAGTCAAGAGCGGTGATCGGCTTTACGCGATCGACGACGATCTGCAGCAGGCCAATCTCAATCAGAACAAGGCGACGCTTGCCAACGCGCAGCAGAGTTACGATCGCGCCGCGTCACTGAGCAGGACGGGATCGGGGACGCAGGCCGCGCTGGATGCAGCCGTGTCGGCGCTGCGTGTGGCGGAAGCCCAGGTCGTAACCTCGGAGACGCGTCTTGCCCGCCGCATCGGCTATGCGCCGATCGCAGGCACCGTACAGCAGATTTACTTTCGGGAAGGCGAGACCGCGCCGGCACAACGGCCCGTGCTATCGATCATGCCGCCGGGGAATATGAAGGTTCGCTTCTACGTTCCGGAAGTTGATTTGCCCAAACTTGCGATCGGCGACGAGGTGCGCGTGACCTGCGACAATTGCTCGGCCGACCTCACCGCCAGAATCTATTTCCTTTCTACGACGGCGGAATATACCCCGCCGGTGATCTATAGCCTCGATGAGCGCAACAAGCTGGTCTACCTCGTGCAGGCGCGACCTTCGCGCCCGGACGCCTTGAGGGTCGGGCAGCCGATCAGCGTCTTCTCAAGCGCCAAGACACCAGTCGCAGAAAAACGGTGACGCGGTGACCGCATCTCCCGATATCGCGATCGACGTTCGCGGGCTTTCGAAATCCTTCGACGGCCGCGAGGTGGTGCATGACCTCTCGATGCAGGTCAAGCGGGGCTCGATCTACGGATTCCTCGGACCGAACGGCAGCGGCAAGACCACGACCATCCGCATGCTCTGCGGCTTGCTCACGCCCGACAGCGGCGAGGGTACGTGTCTCGGTTACGACATCCGGCGCGACGCCGACAAGATCAAACGTCGTGTCGGCTACATGACGCAGCGCTTTTCGCTGTATCAGGACCTGTCGGTCCGTGAAAATCTCGAATTTGTCGCGCGGCTCTACGGCATCCCGAATCCACCCGCTGCCGCGCGCGACATGATCAAGCGGCTGGGCTTGAGCGGCCGCGAGGGACAGCTCGCGGGCGAATTGTCCGGCGGCTGGAAACAGCGCCTGGCGCTTGGCGCCTGCACCTTGCCGAGCCCGCAGCTCCTTCTTCTGGACGAGCCGACCGCCGGCGTCGACCCCAAGGCGCGGCGTGACTTCTGGAACGAGATCCACGCGCTCGCAGCCGAAGGTCTCACGGTTCTGGTTTCGACCCATTACATGGATGAAGCCGAGCGCTGTCACGAGATCGCCTATATTGCCTATGGTCACCTGCTGACGCACGGCACGGTGGAGGAGGTTATCGCGAAGTCCGCTTTGTCGACCTACACGGTGACCGGCGACGACCTTCACACCGTTCAGGAACAGCTCGCCGGCCAGCCTGGTGTCGACATGATTGCGCCGTTCGGCATGAGCTTGCATGTGTCGGGGCACGATCGCGCGGCGCTCGAGGCCAGCATCGCGCCGTGGCGCGAGCACAAGGAATTGCACTGGGAAGCCAGCGAGCCGTCGCTGGAGGATGTCTTCATCGAGCTGATGACGCAATCGAAGGATAACTTCCAGTGAGTGCGACGGAGACGACCAGCCGCGAGAGCGAAATCCGGGAGCCCCGCTTCGGTTTCTGGCGACGCTGCTATGCGATGACGATCAAGGAGTTCATTCAGCTCCGGCGCGACCGCGTCTCATTCGCGATGATCGTGATGTTGCCGGTCATGCAGCTTTTGTTGTTTGGTTACGCGATCAACACCACGCCGCATAATCTGCCGACCGCGGTGCTCGTGCAGGAAGACAGCGACCTCGGCCGTTCCATTCTCAAGGCGCTGGAAAACACGGCTTATTTTCACTTCGTGCGCGAGGTGCATGATGTCGCCGAGTTCGACGATCTCCTGACATCGGGCAAGGTGCTGTTCGGGGTCGAAATCCCCCGCGGCTTCGAGCGCGCGGTGCGGCGGGGCGATTATCCCGCGCTCCTGGTTGCTGCGGATGCCACCGATCCCGTGGCGGCAAGTGCGGCGCTGTCGTCGCTCGGCGTCCTTGTCCAGACCGCGCTTTCGCATGATCTCTATACGGGCGATCCGCCGACGATGCCCTTCGAGATCAGGGCGCATGCGCGCTACAATCCGGCGGCATCCTCACGGCTTAATATCGTTCCGGGCCTCGTCGGCACCATCCTCACCATGACCATGCTGATCTTCACCGCGCTTTCGGTGACGCGAGAGGTCGAGCGCGGCACAATGGAGAACCTGTTGTCGATGCCGATCACGCCGGTCGAGGTGATGCTGGGCAAGATCGTGCCATATGTGCTGGTCGGATTCGTCCAGGCGTTTCTCATTATCAGCATCGGCGTATTTCTGTTCGGAGTGCCGGTGCGTGGCAGTCTCATCGTGCTGGCGTTGCTCTCGACCCTGTTCATCACGGCCAATCTTTCGATCGGCTATACGTTCTCGACGATCGCGCAAAACCAGCTTCAGGCCATGCAGATGTCGCTCATGTTCTTTCTGCCGAGCATTCTGTTGTCCGGCTTCATGTTCCCGTTTCTGGGCATGCCGGTGTGGGCGCAATATGTCGGCGAGGGTCTGCCGCTGACGCATTATGTGCGGATTGTCCGCGCCATCATGCTCAAGGGGGCGGCGCTGCAGAACCTGGAATATGACACGATCGCGCTGTTGCTGTTGACGCTGCTTGCGATGACAATCGCGGTGTTGCGCTTCCGTCGTACGCTCGACTGAGGCGGGCGAGGGTTTTAGACCTGCGGGGCCGCCAGATTATCGATCTTCACGCCATCGCGTTCTTCGATGATCTCGGCAATCCACCGCCGGTGGCAATGCAGATGGTCGCGCTCATAGCAGAGAATGCAGACCGGACCCGATTTCGTCACGAGCGACGAGAGTTCGTCGAGTTCTTCTTTCGCTTGCGCCGTCTTGAGGTGCTTTGTGTAGATCTTCTGCAAGGTATCGTACTCGCCGGATCGCGCGGCGAGGCGGCCTTCCTTCGGCGTGCCGAGCCCGCGCAGATGAACGTAAGCGATACCTCGCTCATCGAGGCCGGCCGCGAGCTGGCTTTTTGAGAAGCCGGGGCGGCGCGAGGACGCTACCGCGCGAACGTCGACCAGCAGCTTCACGCCGGCCTGTTCGAGTTCATCGAGCACGGCCTTGGCCGGCGTCTGCTCGTAGCCGATGGTGAAGAGCTTTTTGCGGCGGGCCATCTTGGCTAACTCACGCGCGCGATCAGTTCCATGGCGCCTTCGGGCGCACGAATTTTGCCTTCGTGGATCACATAGGCGAAGACATCGCGCGGCGTCTTTTTGAGCTTGGCGTCGTCGACGCGCGGCAGATCGTCCGGCTCGCCGCCTTCCGCCCATAATTGAAAGCGCTTGGCCCAGGCGTCGAGCTGCTTCGGCGGATAGCAGGTCTTGATCTCGTCGTTGCCCTTTTGCAGCCGCGCGTAGACGAAGTCGCTGGCGACATCCCCAATCGCCGGATATTTGCCGTGCTCGGCAAACACGACCGGCGTTTCGAATTTCCGGATCAGCGCCACAAAGGCCGGCGTGCAAAAACTGTCGTGGCGAACCTCGACCACGTGCCGCAAGCGCTTTCCCTCCAGTTCGCGCGGTAGCAGCTCGAGGAATTTGCCGAAATCCGCTTCGTCGAATTTCTTGGTCGGCGCGAATTGCCAGAGCACGGGGCCCAGGCGGTCGCCGAGTTCGAGCACGCCGGAATCGTAGAAGCGTTTCACGGAGTCGCCGGCCTCGGCCAGTACCCGGCGGTTGGTGGCAAAGCGCGGACCCTTCAGCGAGAACACAAAGCCGTCCGGCACCTCACGCGCCCATTTGCGAAAACTTTCCGGCTTCTGCGAGCCGTAATAGGTGCCATTGATCTCGATCGAGGTGAGTTTCGAGGCCGCGTATTGCAGCTCCTTCGCTTGCACGAGTTTTTCCGGATAAAAGACGCCGCGCCAGGGCTCGAAAGTCCAGCCGCCGACGCCAATGAAGATGCGGCTGGATTTGGCGGAAGCGGTTTTGGAGGTGGGGGCTTTGCTCACGGTGACTGCCTTGATGACTGCCTGGGGTCCGATGAAGTTTTTCGAAAACGTAGTCAAATCCTCCGGCCTTGGCCAGTTCGCAGCCAGCTCTTGCCGACCCCTTGCGCATCGCCAAATCGTTCCTATCTAGCTCCTAACGGCGACGTTGATGCTTCCCCCAGGCTCCGTCGCTGGGACGACCACGAAATAGCTCGGCTGCGCCGGATGTACGCGCGCCATCTGTTCGTGGTCGTTGGCATTTTTGGGGATGTTTTGCCCCGGAATGCACCGTTCCCGACCGTTTCCTTGGCATCCCCTCGACTGATCGGATATACGCTGGCGTCATGAACGACGCTTCGCAAATCGCGGTCGGGAATCCGGCCCAAGCGGTTGGATTGCCTCAGCTTTCTGTGGTGATCCCGACCTTCAATGAGCGGGACAACGTCACGACGCTTTTCCGGCGGCTGGAAAAGACGCTGGCAGGCATCCCCTTCGAAGCCGTCTTCGTCGACGACAATTCGCCCGACGGCACCTGGCAGGTGCTGCGCGAACTCTCGCGTGAGGATGGCCGGGTGCGCTGTATCCGGCGGATCGGGCGGCGCGGCCTCTCCGGCGCCTGTATCGAAGGCATTCTGACTTCGAGCGCGCCATGCGCGGCGGTCATCGACGCCGATTTGCAGCATGACGAGACGCAGTTGCCGAAGATGCTCGCGCTGCTGCAAAGCGGCGAGTTCGATCTCGTGGTCGGCAGCCGCTATATCGAAGGCGGCAGCGCCGACAGTTTCAACAAGCAGCGGGCCGGCGCCAGCGTGCTCGCCACCGAAGTCGCCAAGCGCGTGCTGCAGGTCGAAATCGCCGATCCCATGAGCGGCTTCTTCATGATCCGCCGCGATCGGTTCGAAGAACTGGCGCCGCAACTCTCGACGCAAGGTTTCAAGATCCTGCTCGACGTGGTGGCGACCGCCCACGGCACGCTTCGCGCCAAGGAAATTCCATACACGTTCGGCTCGCGGCTGCATGGCGAGAGCAAGCTCGATTCCATGGTGGCGCTGGATTTCCTCGGGCTTGTGCTGGCAAAGCTCACGCACGACGTGGTGTCGCTGCGGTTTTTGCTGTTCGCGATGGTCGGCTCGCTCGGCCTCGTCGTCCATTTTGCGGCACTCTATGTGGGGCTGAAGGTTTTCAAGTTGCCATTTGCGGAAGCGCAGGCCTGCGGCGCGCTATTCGCCATGACCAGCAACTTCATCCTCAATAACTTCCTCACCTATCGCGACCAGCGACTGAAGGGCTTTGCGATCGTGCGCGGCCTGATCCTGTTCTATCTCGTGTGCAGCGTCGGCCTGTTTGCCAATGTCGGTGTGGCGTTCTCGGTCTACGATCAGCAGCCGATCTGGTGGCTGGCGGGCGCGGCCGGCGCCTTGATGGGCGTGGTCTGGAACTACGCGATGTCCGGACTGTTCGTCTGGCGCAAGCGATGATCTCTCCATGAGTCCGAGCGAGGCTCAACTCGTCCGTAACACCGCACTGACCGTCATCGCGCTGGTGTTGTTGCGGCTGGTCGGCGCGGCCTGGACCCCGATCACCTTCGACGAAGCCTATTACTGGATCTGGGCCAAGAATCTCGCCTTCGGTTATTACGATCATCCGCCGGGCGTCGCGCTCGTGATCCGCCTCGGCACCATGATCGCCGGCGATACCGAGCTTGGCGTGCGGCTGATATCGATCCTGCTCGCGCTGCCGATGAGCTATGTGGTTTTTCGTACGGCCGAAATCCTGTTCGGCGGCACGCGCGTGGCGGCCAACGCCACCATTCTTCTCAACGTCACCTTGATGGCTGCGGTCGGCACGCTGATCGTGACGCCGGATTCGCCGCTGCTGGTGGCTTCCAGTTTTGTGCTGTTCTCTCTCGCCAAGCTGCTGGAGAGCGGCCGCGGCGCGTGGTGGCTCGCGGTCGGCGCCGCCGTGGGCCTGGCGCTTTTGTCGAAATACACCGCGCTGTTCTTCGGGCCCGCGATCGTGATCTGGCTGATCAGCGTCCCGAAGCTGCGCCGATGGTTTTTTTCGCCGTGGCTCTATCTCGGCGGCCTGGCCGCGCTCGCGGTATTTTCGCCGGTCATATTCTGGAATGCCGATCACCACTGGGTTTCCTTCATCAAGCAACTCGGCCGTTCGCAGATCGATCACTTCAGACTTTCATTCATCGCTGAATTGATTCCGACGCAAATTGCGTTCGCGACGCCGCTGGTTTTCATTCTCGGCGCGATGGGGCTCTCGGTACTGATGCGGCGTGAGGGTGGGGCGCTGGCCTCGCGCGCGCTGATCAGCGCGATGTTCTGGGTCATTACGCTTTATTTCCTGTGGCACTCGCTGCACGCCCGCGTCGAGGCGAACTGGTTTGCACCGGTGTATCCGGCGTTCGCGATTGCCGCAGCCGTGGCCGCCGACGTGACGCAATGGGGACGATTTCAACAACGCCTTGCGAACTTCTGCCTGCGCTGGGCCTCGCCGGTCGGCATCCTGATGTTTGCGGCGCTGCTCGTGCAGGCCAACACCGGGTGGCTCTCCGGCTTTCGCCGCGACGCCACGGTGCGCAGCATCGGCGTCGGCTGGGTACCGCTGGCCGCGGAGATCGAGGCGACGCGCGTGCGTGTCGGGGCATCTTGCGTGCTCGCGCCCGATTACGGCACCGCGAGCTGGCTCGCTTTCTACCTGCCAAAAAACACCTGCGTGATACAGCCGACGCAGCGCATCCGCTGGGTCAACATGGGTGAGCCCGACCCGGCCAAACTGTCCGGCAAGCTTCTGTGGGTCGACGAAGTGCGCGCTTCGCTTCAGCCTTACGTCACGGACACGTTTACAAAGATCGAGCGGGTCGGAGAGTTCAAGCGGATGCGCGGTCCGCTGGTGATCGAAACCTACGGGCTTGATCTCGTCGAGGGTGCCAAGCGCGCCGTGCTCGACAATTCGCCGCCTCCCGAACTGCAATAGGAGAGCCGCGCGTTCGTCGCCCGAATATGGCGAATTCAAGGACAGCGAATTGCGAAGAACCACGGCCATTTACGGGCTTTTTCGCCGTAAATCCGTACCAATTCGGGACTGCCCCACAACTGCCGCGCACTTAATCCCCATTTAACTAAAACTTGCCTTAATGCCGTCCCGCGCCTCTGCGAGATGGGCTGCCGATGAATTCGGCGGATGATCGCACTGGCCGCCGTTCGGAAGGTGCCCACGCCATGCACCGTATCGAACGGCGGTTATGGGGGAGACGAGGTGAAACCAGTCCGGATGCAAGGCGAATGAGTACCAGTGTAGTTGCGTGTTACGAATTCGCGGCACCCTCTCCTAAACGACCAGCCCGCAAATGGACTCCGCAAAGTCTGTTCATTGCATCCGCAGTGATCAGCCTTGTGGTTGGATGCGGCTGGACGGTTTACGCCAACATCTTCGCCGCGAGCCCGTATCCGGAGATCGGCAGCTCCAATTACGACGCGCCGGTCGCGCGACGATTTACAAGCATCCCGGTTCGCCCCGCTGCCCGGGTTGAGGCGCCCATCATCGACGCGCCCGAAACCGTTGCGGCCGAGCCCGCGCTTTCCTTCCTCGAACGTTTTGCGGCTGCCTCGCCGGAAGGCGTCGCACCGGCGCCGGTGCCCGAAGAGCCCGTCAGAATCGCGGTCGCGCCGAAGCCTGAGCCGTTGAAGCTTGCCGAAGCGCCCAGGATCAAGATGGAGCCGGCCAAGAACGGTGAGAAGAACGCCGAGACGAAGAAGGATGCGGCAAAAGTTCAGCTCGCCTCGGCTTCGCCGACGGCGCAGGCCGATGAGGCGCCGAAGGGCGTTTCGAAGTTCCACGACATGGCGCAGCGCGCGAAGAATGCAATCCTGTCGCTCACGTCAGGCGACCGGCAGTCGATGACCGAGAAACTGTGGGGCAAGGAAGGCTCGCGCAATCCGGTGCTGGCCTATGCGTCTGCCGACGCCGGCAGCGTAACCGGCAGCATCGTTCCCCGCGAACAGAACCCGATGCTCGGCGGGTCGCCGCCTTACGATCGCGATACCGCCGTCTACGACATCAGCGCGCACATGGTGTATCTGCCCGACGGCACCAAGCTCGAGGCGCATTCCGGCCTCGGCTCCAGTCTCGACGATCCGCACTCTTCGCGCATCCGCATGCGTGGCGTGACACCGCCGCACATTTATACGCTGAAGCCGCGCGAGGCGCTGTTCCACGGCGTGGCGGCGTTGCGGTTGACGCCGGTCGGCGGCGAGGAAGCGATTTTCGGCCGCGAAGGCCTGCTTGCGCATACCTACATGCTCGGTCCCAACGGCGATTCCAACGGCTGCGTCTCGTTCCGCGATTATAACGCCTTCCTCAACGCCTACCACAACCAGGGCATCCGCAAGCTCGCGGTTCTCGCACGGGTGGACTGAGCGACCCGCGCGCTCGATTTTCCTATTCGAATGCCAAACAGCGCGCCCGTTCGTCATCGTCGCGTCGCAGCTCTCTTCGTCATCGCCCGGCTTGACCGGGCGATCCAGCATTCCAGAGAAAACGTAACTTCACCGAGGCGCTCTGGAATACTGGATGCCCCGCTTGAAGCGGGGCATGACAACGTTAGAGCAAGCAACCACATTCCCGCCGCGCGAATGCGCCCGAGTTGTTGAACAAAACCCTCCATCAGAGAAGAGGGCGCAGGGAATGCCGGGTGCTTGACCGCACCCGCAGCCTCGCACGCAAATGAAAAAAGCGTACGAGTGTAGTCACCACAGGTAGGCCGAAACACTCCGGCATTCCCCGCGCGACGGCTTTAACGGCTTGCTTCGTGCTCTCCCCGGTGATCGGGCTTTCTTGCCACCGTCACCGGCCACGATGCGCAAGCATCGTCGCCAGCTTGACTTCAGCGTCGAGAAGTCAGGACCACACGACTTCGCCGTCCGCCGCCATGCCGTTCGTCTGTCGGCATGAAGGCGTCCATCGCATCCCGCAGCCCAACGCCCGTGACGATCGCGAAGCGCCCCTCTCGTGAGGCGCGGGATGGCGCGAAGTTCTAGAGATGATTTGCCCGACGGGTAGAGCGAAATATTTTTGCGCAGAGGACTGGACGCTAGAATCAACGTTGATTGGACTTGTGAAATCGAGTTTTACGCGCAATGGTTTGCGTCATCACTCACCCCTGGATGAGGCAAAGAATGCCAGCCTATGTGATTTTCGACGTCGATATTAGCGACATGGCGAAATATCAGGAGTTCATGACAGGGGTGAAGCCGGCGCTGGAAAAGGCGGGCGCCAGATATCTGGCCCGCGGCGGCAAGCATCAGATTCATGAAGGTGATTGGTCGCCGCGCCGGATCGTTCTCCTGGAATTTCCTTCAATCGCGGCCTTTGAATCATTTTACCACGGCGACACCTATCGCAGCCTCAAGTCGATCCGTGATGCGTGTAGCTCTGCGCGATTGGTAAGTGTCGAGGGATTGTAGCCTGCCGCTATTCCAGGCGCCAAAGACGATTGCTCATACAGAAGAAGCGCGAAAGTCAGGCTGCCGGCCACAAGCGTCTAATCGGAACCGCCGATGTCCCTTCGCCGGCCGAAAGCCGATCGAGCTTGTCGTCAAGGTCTGCCATGTCTTCAGGCACCGGTGACCTCAGAAGCGTTCGCAGCCGCTCTCCGATTTCGTCGCAGATCGCACGCGTGTGCGTGTTGTCAATCGTTGCGCTGTCCATGACGTAACCGCCAGTCCATTCAACAAAACCGAGACCGTTGCCTTTGGCTATCTGTGCGAGCGCTTGTTTTTGAACAGCGGGTCACAAAGACCTTTGGCTATCCGCTACATGCGCCGTCATCAACGGCGGGCAACGGTCTCGCGGTTAAAAGCCTCGAGGCCCGGTTTTGGTTCCGGGTGAAGTTGGAAAATCATCAGCCTAATTTGGGCGGGGACGTGCGCAGGGCGGAATATTGTTTTTGAAGGTGCCGGACAGCAAAAATCGCCGCTGGTTTCGCTTAAGAAATCGAATTTTTCCCGAAAGCGCAGTTCTTGTGACGAACGAACGTCAAAGCTGATAGGAACTTCAAATTCGTAGCGTTGGCGATGTCAGCTTCGAATCGGCCATACTTGTCAGGCGTGCGAGGGGGAGGGGTGATGCCTGCCGAAGAGAAGACCGTTCGATCGCCGTGGCTCACCGTGTGGCTCAGTCCGCGCCGAACCGTCGAGCGTCTCGTCGCGACCCGGCCGTCCTATTTTGTCTGGCCGCTCGCGGTCATCGGCACGATCGCCAGTATCTATAGCCAGATTTCGGTCATCGACAGCGCAAGCTACCTCCTGAGCTGGCAGTTGGCGCTGAGCCTGCTGGTGTTCGGCGCGGTCGCCGGCACGGTGTGGCTCTATCTGTCGGGCTTCATGCTGAGCTGGATCGGCAGGCTGTTCGGCGGACAGGCAAGCGCGCTTCACATGCGCACCGTGTTCGCCTGGAGCACGTTGCCGACCATCCTCGGCTTTCTCATCATTCTCGCAATCGGCGCCACCGCTGGCCGGGGTGGCGCACTGGACAGCGTTCCGCTGCTGGTGGCCGCTGCTTCCGTGTGGTCGTTCGTCGTCTTCCTGCTGATGCTCGGGCGTGTCCAGGATTTCGGCTTCTGGCGCACCAGCCTGACCTACCTCTTCAACACGGTTCTCGGGCTGACGGTCGCGCTTTGTGTCCGCAGCTTCCTCTACCAGCCCTTCAATATTCCGTCGTCCTCGATGCGGCCCACGCTGCTTGTCGGCGACTACGTATTTGTCTCGAAATCCGCCTACGGCTATAGCCGCTTTTCGCTGCCGTTTTCGCCGTCGTTTTCGGGACGAATATTTTCTGCAAAGCCTGCGCGCGGCGACGTCGTCGTGTTTCGCGTTCCAAAGGACGCGGTCGACTATGTGAAACGTGTCGCGGGATTACCGGGCGATCGCATTCAGATGAAGCAGGGCGCACTCTTCATCAACGATGTGGCGGTCAAGCGCGAGGCTCTCGCCGACGACGGGGCGCAACAGGACGCCTGCGGCAGCGAGGCGCGGGGTCGCGTCAAACGCTGGCGGGAGACGTTGCCCGATGGCGCGAGCTACGAGACATTCGATTGCCTCGACAACGGCGTTTTGGACGACACCGGTGTCTTTACCGTGCCGGACGGGCATTTCTTCGCGCTGGGCGACAACAGGGATAATTCGACCGACAGCCGGGTTTCGAGCATCGGCTATATTCCCTTCGAGAATTTGATCGGTCGCGTCAGCGTGATCTTTTTCTCACGCGAAGACGGCACAGGCTCGCCGGCGCGTGTTCGCGCCACCCGCATCGGCAGGGTGGTGCGCTGACGGCGGGCGAAGGGCGGCGGCCAAATCAAAACCCCGCCAGTACCGAAGGTGCTGACGGGGCTTTTGAGCTAATAGTTCCGGTGGATTTTCTCCCTCGTTGTACTGCTCGGGCCATTAACGATCGCGGCAAGAGGTCGTTCCTAATCCCCAACGTTTCACTGGACATATTGTTCTCTTTTTGTTCTTATGGCGATTTCCCGGGAGCGAACCGCCATGAACGCCGAGAAAGACAGGGAAATCATCAGGTTGTGGAACCGGCTTCGCGCCTTTGAGAAAGAGGGCGAGCCGACCTTGGCTGCGCTCCGCGAAATCCGGGCTGCATTGGCTGAGAGGGATCATGGGACCAGTGTGGCAGTTCAGAAGTCCGCATCATTACCGCCGCGAGTTCGTCATGCGGACTTCTGAACCAAAGCCACACTGGATCAATAGGTTTGCTAGTGTCCTTCGATTCGGAAGTTCGTAAACGTGGGGCCGCGAGTTGATACGAACTTCGGAATCGGGACACGAGCGCACATTCGTTCCGAAATCGAGTTGATGCGTGTCCAGGCCGGAAAACAGCGTAGGGAAATCCTCACACTTCAGCGTGCCGGCATTTCGACCGCCGCGGCCGAGGCGCTGTTGCAGCGGATGCTCGACAAGATCGACGCGCTGTGCGCCGAGCGGGACCGGCTCAAGCTCGAACAGTCCGGCCACAAGGGCAAAGCCCTGGGACGGCGGCGACAGTAATTCGCTTTCGCTAACGGTTCGCGCGCGAAAACGTGTAGGGAACCGCGACAAGCACCACAGGTTCTTTGTTCGAACTCTCACTGCATCAAGGGGATTCGAATGAAGCGCGCATTGCTGTTGTTTTCCGTGTTTCTGGCGTTGTCGATAGCGCCTGCGTCGGCAGGGGTGCCGGATCTGAACGTCAAGGCGATTTGCAAGACGAGAGACGCCGACGCCAAACTGTTTCGGTCGACCACCGGGCAGAGCGTCGACGAATGTGTGCGCGACGAGGAAGCGGCCAGGCAGCAGCTCAATTCGCTCTGGACCTCGACCGCGGCCTCGATCCGAAACCGATGCGAGAGCGAGGCTCATTCGCTGGGCACGACGAGCTATCTCGATCTCGTCACCTGCATCCAGATAACCGACGAGATGAAAAACGACATGAAGCCGCAGTCGAAAAAGAAGGCGTCGAGGGAATGACGGGCTGACGCCCCGCTTATTACCTGACATGTAATTGAGCCAAGTCTGCCCCTCGCTATTCTCCTGATCATCCGCGCTAGAGCTTCAGCTCTCGCGAAACGTCGGAATGCAGGAGAACACCATGCAAGTCACCTTTACGAAGAAGGAGCCACCGAAGTGGCTTCTCGATATGTGGAAAGAGATCGACGACAAGACTTTCGGGAACGGTTTTGACTGCTTCGCGGAAGATGCCGTCTGCAATCTCGGCGTCGCCGACTGGAAAGGCCGCGAAGCGATCCGCGCCAATCTCAGGGCTTTCATCGATACCGGGTTCACGGCGCTGCATCACGTGACCGAGTATTGGGATGCAGGCTCGCTGAAGGTGTTCCGCGGCACCGTCGATATGACGCCCGATGACCGGTCGAGCCCGACGGTTCATCCGACCATGACCCACTTCTTTTATATGGACGAAAAAGACGACACCAAGGTGCGTCGGTGGGTCGGTGCGGTGGGACCGGTGGCTTTCGGTTGACCGCTTATTCCCCTCCGTCGATGAAAAGAGTCTCGGGTCAGGAAATCGTCTTGATCCGAGGCGCTTTGTTGTCGGTCGGCAGAGCAAGAGGGCGAGGAGCGCTGTAGAATGCTGCACGCTCGCCATGAAGGATTTCTCGACAATGAAAGCGACGGCCACTGATATTAAAGCTGCCAGCCCCGCGGGTGTCCTCCTGCGTCAGTGGCGGGATATCCGCGGCAAGACGCAACTGGATCTGTCGTTCGATGCGGGCGTCTCGCAGAAGCACATCAGCTTTGTCGAAAGCGGCCGCAGTGTCCCGAGCCGGCAAATGCTGCTGGATCTGGCCCAGGCGCTGGACGTCCCGCTTCGCGAGCGAAACGAATTGCTGCTGGCGGCTGGCTATGCGCCGCACTATTCCGGTCATGCGCTCGATGCCCCCGTCATGAACAGCATCAGCAAAGCCCTGCAACGCATGCTGCGCCAGCACGAGCCTTTTCCGGCCCTCGTCATGGACCGTTACTGGAATGTGCTGATGACCAACGAGGCGGCGCCAAAGCTGGTCAATTGCTTCGTCGATCTGGCCGCGCGGCCGTCGCCACGCAATCTCCTGCATTTGATGTTCGATCCGAACGGCATGCGCCCCTTCGTCGCCAACTGGCCGGAGACGGCGCGCGGGTTGTTGGCGCGCGTGTATCGCGAGGCGCTCGGGCACATCATCGACGACAGGACGAAAGCGCTTCTTGCGGAACTGTCGCAGTATCCCGGCGTCAAGGCTGAATGGCGCGCGCCGTCACCGGACGACGTCATGCCGATGATCCCGCTTTCGCTTACGAAGGACGGCGTGACGCTGAATTACTTCTCGATGATCACGACGGTCGGAACGCCGCAGACCGTTACGGCCGAGGAACTGCGGCTCGAATGCATGTTTCCGGCGGACGACAAGACCGAATCCGAGCACGGCCGGTTTGTCGAGGCGCATGCCGTAGGAGGGGCGGCGCATTGACGAGATGGGGCGCGACCGCAGGGTAAACGTGGAATCTATAGCCCTTCTCCTAATCACGCTTCCGAAGAGCGATGCATGAAAGCCAGGCGCCTCTTTCGGCTCGCTGCATGTCGCGATAATCTCACTCAATGTCTCAGCCTGATTTTCAACCGACCCTCGTCGGTCCGACCATCACCGTCAGACCCATCGCGCCGGCCGACTGGACGGAGCTCTATGCTGTTGGCTCTGATCCGAAGATTTGGGAAGTGCATCCGGTTTCGCAGCGCTATACGGAGCCGGAATTTCGAAAATTCTTCGATGGCGCGGTCATATCGAAGATGGGTTTCGTGTTTGTCGATCGCGCCACGGGCCGGCTCGTCGGATCGAGCCGCTATTACGGCTACGAACCTGAAATCGGCGAGGTCGAAATTGGCTGGACGTTTCTCGTCCGCAGTCACTGGGGCGGCGCGTCGAACCGCGAAGTGAAGCGCCTGATGCTCGATCATGCCTTCGCTTTCCTCGACACCGTCGTGTTCTGGGTCGGTCATGAGAACTGGCGGTCGCAAGGCGCGATGACCAAGATCGGGGGCGTCAAGCGCGAAGGCCTGTTCAGGCGCGAGCTTTCCGGCGATCATCCGTATTATATTTTCGAGATCGCCAAACGCCGCTATGAGGATGGCGGTCGTGCGCTTTTGATGTAAGCGCCGGCTCACCGGCGACTTAGGCAGGCTCCCAAACAAAAACCCCGGCATCGCTGCCGGGGTTTTGCATTTCGTGAATTGCTGGATGCGAATGGATCAGAAATCCATGCCGCCCATGCCGCCGCCCGGGGGCATGCCGCCGGCGCCACCGCCGGCGTTCTTCTTCGGCAGCTCGGCGACCATGGCTTCGGTCGTGATCAGCAGCGCGGCCACGGAGGCTGCGTTCTGGATCGCGGCGCGAACGACCTTGGTCGGGTCGATGATGCCCTTGGAGATCAGGTTGACGTACTCGCCGGTCTGGCTGTCGAAGCCGAAGGCGTACTGATCCTTCTCGAGGATCTTGCCGACGATGACCGAACCATCCTCACCGGCATTGATCGCGATCTGGCGAGCCGGCCAGGACAGCGCCTTGCGCACGATCTCGACGCCGGTCTTCTGGTCGTCGTTCTTGGTGCGGATGCCCTTGAGCTGCTCGGAAGCACGCAGCAGGGCGACGCCGCCGCCCGGAACGATGCCTTCTTCCACAGCCGCGCGGGTCGCATGCATCGCGTCATCCACGCGATCCTTGCGCTCCTTCACCTCGACCTCGGTCGCGCCGCCGACGCGGATCACCGCGACGCCGCCGGCGAGCTTGGCCAGACGCTCTTGGAGCTTCTCACGGTCGTAGTCCGAGGTGGTTTCCTCGATCTGCGCCTTGATTTGCGAAACGCGGGCTTCGATGTCGGCCTTCTTGCCGGCGCCGTTGACGATCGTGGTGTTTTCCTTGTCGATCATCACCTTCTTGGCGCGGCCAAGCATGTTCAGGGTGACGTTCTCGAGCTTGATGCCGAGGTCTTCCGAGATCGCCTGGCCGCCGGTCAGGATCGCGATGTCCTGCAGCATGGCCTTGCGGCGATCGCCGAAGCCCGGCGCCTTGACGGCGGCAACCTTGAGGCCACCGCGCAGACGGTTGACGACGAGGGTGGCGAGGGCTTCGCCTTCGACGTCTTCCGCGACGATCACGAGCGGCTTGCCGGTCTGCACCACGGCTTCGAGCAGCGGGAGCAGCTCGTTGAGCGAGGACAGCTTCTTCTCGTTGATCAGGATGTAGGCGTCGTCCATTTCAACGCGCATCTTGTCGGCGTTGGTGACGAAGTAGGGCGAGATGTAGCCGCGGTCGAACTGCATGCCTTCGACGACATCGAGTTCGGTTTCGAGCGACTTGGCTTCCTCGACCGTGATCACGCCCTCGTTGCCGACCTTCTTCATGGCGTCGGCGAGGAACTTGCCGATCTCGGCGTCGCCGTTGGCCGAAATGGTGCCGACCTGGGCGATTTCCTCGTTCGAGGTGACCTTCTTGGAGTTCTTGACGAGGTCTGCAACGACGGCTTCGACCGCGAGGTCGATACCGCGCTTCAGATCCATCGGGTTCATGCCGGCGGCAACCGCCTTGGCGCCTTCGCGCACGATCGCAGCGGCGAGAACCGTTGCGGTGGTGGTGCCGTCGCCGGCGGCATCGGCCGACTTGGAGGCGACTTCGCGCACCATCTGGGCGCCCATGTTCTCGAACTTGTCGTCAAGCTCGATTTCCTTGGCGACGGTGACGCCGTCCTTGGTGATGCGGGGCGCGCCGAACGACTTGTCGAGCACGACGTTGCGGCCCTTCGGGCCGAGCGTCACCTTGACCGCGTTGGCAAGGATGTCGACGCCGCGCAGCATGCGGTCGCGGGCATCGACGCCGAATTTCACTTCTTTGGCTGACATTGATTGTTTCCTTGAAATCTAGGGAAGGGGGAAGGACGCTTAAGCGGCTTTCTTCTTGCTGGCGGGGATGTCGGTGAGGACGCCCATGATGTCGCTCTCCTTCATGATGAGGAGGTCTTCGCCATCGATCTTGACTTCGGTGCCCGACCACTTGCCGAACAGGACGCGGTCGCCGACCTTGATGTCGATCGGGATCAGCTTGCCCGCTTCGTCGCGGCCGCCCGGGCCGACGGCGGTGACTTCGCCCTGGGAGGGCTTTTCCTTGGCCGTGTCGGGAATGATGATGCCGCCTGCGGTCTTCTCTTCGGCGTCGATACGCTTGACCACGACGCGGTCGTGAAGCGGACGGAATTTCATGCAGTCCTCCTAAGTTTCTGAAGATGTTTGCGAATTTTGCAAAATTGGCAGTCACCGCTGACGAGTGCCAGCGGGCCAAGACGGAGATAATCCAGAGCGTTAAGGGAGACAAGAGGCGATAGCAGAAAAATTGGCAGTCAAACAGGGCGCCTGCCAGTTTTCGCGCTCATCGTTAATGCGCGAAGGCGGACCACCCGAGGCGCTATTAGCAGCCGTGCTAAGTGGCTGCTAATGCAGACTTTTTCAACACATCGTTAAACATTTAAGCTTGTGATAGGTTGTTCGCGTGCGTCACATTTCTCTCATGTGAGTGCATCCCGACTCAAAGAGTGGCGTCCTGCCATTCGCGGCCGAAAATGCACTCTCGCGCTCAGGAGGGTTGGCATGGTCTCGCGGGTTGGCGTTTCCGAAGACTTCCGGAAACAAGTGCTGGGTTACGGGCTGACGACGGCGGAAATTCTCTATCGGATGCCGGATCATCCCTCGCTGCTGCAGACTTACGTCTGGCAGAATTACGATCTGTTCCCGAAATTTCCGGCGTTGCAGGATTTTCTGCACTTCTGGCAAACCAGGCTCGAGGGACCGCTGTATTCGGTCCGCGTCGCGCACTCCAAGCTGATCAAGCCCGCTGAACTGCGCGCCGTCGACGGCATGTTCCGATTGCATTGAGTTGCAATCGTAGGGTGGGTTAGCCGGGCACGTCCGCGGTGCTTCAACGGCCGAAATGGACGGCGTAACCCACCATCATCATTTGCGAGTTGGCGGGTTACGCTTCGCTAACCCACCTTCCGAACCTGTGCTATCGTTTCATTCACACGTCATTGGGAGGGATGTCGATGGCCAGAAAGAAGCCGAAGGCGCGCGCCGCAAGCCGCAAGGCCCCACAGAAAAAATCGTCAGCGCGGAAGAAATCGCCGGCAGGAAAAGCCGCCGCCAAGCCGACGGCGCGGCGGAAACTTGCGAGCAAGGGCGGGGCGGCCATTCCCGCCAAGCGCGCGCGGCCGAAACAGCGCATCGCCATCAGCCATCATCGCGACGAGGACTTCAAGGCCGACGGTCTGCGCGCTTACGCGCAATATCGCGATCTCGGCGTGGCCGACGCCAGTGGCGGCGTGGCACGGGCGCACGTCATCCGCCTGATCGGCCCCTGCGATCCGAACGAGGTGTCAAAGCTGCATTTCCACGACGTCGACTTCCAGATGGTCTATGTGCTCAAGGGTTGGGTGAAGACCTACATGGAAGGCATTGGCGAGACGACGTTCAGCGAGGGGAGTTCCTGGACCCAGCCGCCGCGCATCAAGCACCTGATCATGGATTATTCCGACGACGTCGAATTGTTGGAGGTGATCCTTCCCGCCGATTTCAAGACGGTCGAACTGGCGGCGTGATTCCGGCTGGATCGAACGACATTTGCAAAATCCCTCTCCGCGCTTCGCGTGGCAGGGATAATCAGCAATGACCTTCCAGTATCGCGAAGACATCGACTGGCTGCGCGCGATCGCCGTGCTTGCGGTGGTGGCGTTCCACTTCGAGGCGCCGGTCTATGGCGGCTTTGTCGGGGTCGATATTTTCTTCGTCATCTCCGGCTATCTCATCACCGGGATCATCCAGGCCGAACTGAAAACCGGCGCGTTTTCCTTTGCGCGTTTTTACGAGCGGCGGGTGCGGCGCCTGTTGCCGGCGCTCTACGTCATGGTGGCGCTATCAGCCATTCCGTCGTTCCACTATCTGCTGACTTCCGAGCGCACGGAGTTCTTTCGCTCGGCGACTTCCGTCGTCACTTTCACCTCAAATTTCTTCTTCTGGTTCCGGACCGGCTATTTCGATCCTGCCGCGACGGAAAAGCCGCTGCTGCACACCTGGTCGCTGGCGGTCGAAGAACAGTTTTATCTCGTGCTTCCGGTCACGCTCTGGTTGCTATGGTTTGCCGCACGAGGCCGTCGTTTTGCATTGCCGGCTCTCCTTGCCGTGCTGTCGCTCGCCTCCTTTGCCTTCTCGATCTGGCTGATGAAATCGGGCCGTTCGGCAACCGCGTTTTTCCTGAGCCCGCCGCGGGCGTGGGAATTTCTGATCGGCGGTCTTGTCGCGGTCGAAGGCTTTCCGGTGCCGCGTCACGCGCTCGCGCGAACGATCGCGCGCGGAGCTGCGCTGGTTTTGCTTGCGATCGCGATTTTCGGGCTGCGCCAGGGGCCGGGCTTTCCCGGCTTCGACGCGCTGACGCCATGCATTGGTGCTGCGCTGTTCATCTGGAGCGGCGTCGGCGTGCCGTCGCCGTTGCGTCCGGCCTATGCACCGCTGGAAACCGTTCGCTTCTTTGGGCTGATTTCCTATTCGCTTTACCTCTGGCATTGGCCGATATTCACCTTCGCGCATTTCGCCAAGGACGGTCTTGTGCTCGATGCCGCCGACAAGCTTGTTCTATTTGGCATCACGGTCGGGGTTTCCTGTCTGTCGTGGCGATTTGTCGAACGCCCGTTTCGCGCCGGCAAGCTGTTGCCGACCCGGCGCGGTGCGTTTGCGGTCGCAGGCCTTGCCAGCGCCTGCCTCGCGGTTGCGGGCGCGCTGGGCTTCACGCTCGGCCGAACGCCGTCCAATGCCGACCGCTTCGCGCGAGAGCTCGAGGCCTATCATTCCTACGATTACAGTTCGCTCTACCGCACCGGAACCTGCTTTGGACCGAGCGGCGGCGTGTTCGGCGCGGCCTGCCTGTCCCTTGCAGCCGGCAAGACCAATTGGCTGCTCTGGGGCGACAGCTTCGCTGCGCACTATTACCACGGCCTGCGCGAGGTCGCCGATCAGCGTGAAATCAATCTGCTGCAAGCGACGCAGGCGGCGTGCATGCCGACGCTTAATGTGTCCGCGCAAGGTGACGTGTCCTGTCGCTCGTTTGCCGCGCAAATGGATGGGTTCTTTCGGGATCGCAAGGTCGATCTCGTCATCATGTCCGGGGACTGGCTGGAATATGGCCGAGGCTCGCGCTTCGACGGCATGATCGCTGATCTCACGCAAACCATCGCCGCGCTCGGCGACAAGGGCATCGCGGTCGCGTTTCTCGGCCCATCCGTGCAGTTTCGAGCGAGGTTGCCGTCCATCCTGATCCGTGCGCATTTGCGGGAGGAGAGGGCGCGTCCGGAGGATATTGTCTTGCCGAATATTTTTTCCTTCGATCGGCGAATGGAGCAGGCATTGCCGCATGCGACGGCATTCTCGTTTGTGTCGGTCGTCGATGCCGTCTGTCCGGCGCAGCGATGCCCGCTCTTCGTTCGCGAGGGAATTCCCTTGGCCTTCGACCACGCCCATCTCACGGCGGGGGGATCGGTCTTTGTCGCCGACAAGATCGCGCCGCTTCTGGTGCCGAAGGGTCCCTGAGAAGTCCAGCGTATTACGTCAGCACGCCGACGATCGCGCCCATCAAACAGGTCGTCAGCGTGCCCGAGACGATCGATTTCAGCCCGAGCGAATTGATCTCGGCACGGCGTTGCGGCGCCATCACGCCGAGGCCTCCGACCATGATGCCGAGACTGCCGAAATTGGCAAAGCCGCACATCGCATAGAGCATGATCAGCCGCGAGCGCGGGTCGAGCGTGCCGACCGGCAATTTCGAAAAATCGACATAGGCGATGAGTTCGTTGAGCACGGTCTTGGTGCCCATCAGGCTGCCGGCGGGCACGGCCTGCGACCACGGCAGTCCCATCAGCCAGCATACCGGCGCCATGGCGTAGCCAAGCAAACGTTGAAGCGTGATCGCGCCGCCGATGTCGGGCAGCAGGCCGAGGATCGCGTTGGCAAGATGGACCAGCGCCACCAGCACGATCAGCAGGGCGATGATGTTGAGCAGAAGTTCGATCCCCGACGTCGTACCCTTGACGATCGCATCCATGGTGGAGGTCGCGTGCAGGTCGGGATCTTCGGCCAATCGCGGATCGCTTGCCGTGCCGTCTGTTTTCGCGTCGCGGGTTTCCGGCACCATGATCAGGCTGACGAGGATGGCGGCGGGCGCGCCGAGTACCGACGCAATCACAAAATGCGCACCCGCATCCGGGATCAACGGCGCCAGCAGCGTGGCGTAAAGCACGAGCACGGTGCCGGCGATGCCGGCCATGCCGCCGGTCATCACCAGGAACAACTCGCTGCGGGTGAGCTGCGCCAGATAAGGGCGGATGAACAGCGGGGCTTCCACCATGCCGAGAAAAATATTGGCGGCGGTGGACAAGCCGACCGCGCCGCCAATGCGAAGCGTGCGTTCGAGCACCCATGCCAGGCCCCGCACCACCGGCGGCAGGATGCGCCAGTGGAACAGGAGCGTGGTCAGCACGCTCATCACGAGCACGATGGGCAGCGCCTGAAATGCCAGGATGAACTCGGCGCCCGGCGATTTCAGATCGAACGGCAACGCGCCGCCGCCGAGATAGCCGAACACGAACGACGTGCCCGCGCGCGAGGCCGAGGCGACCGCGCCAACGGCGTCGTTGATCGCGCCGAACACATGCGCCACGCCCGGCAATTTGATCAGTACGACGGCGGTTGCAAACGTGACGGCAAGCCCGACAGCCGCCTGCCGTAGTGAGACGGCGCGGCGGTTCTCGCCAAGTATCCACGCCAGCGCGAGCAGCGCGACGATGCCGAACGCCGATTGCAGTTGAAGCATCTTTCCCCCAACCCCTTCGATTATTTCTACTGCATCAAAACCCTCATGGTGAGGAGGCGCGAACGCGCCATCTCGAACCATGAGGTCCCGATATCGGCCTCATCCTTCGAGACGCCGCTTGCGCGGCTCCTCTGGATGAGGGGAGAGTGTCCTATGACGCAGTTATGGCAGCGTTGCAGTTTGTAGCGCAATGCCATGCAAGCCTCATTCCCCCAGTGGTCCGATTCTAACATTTGCATGCTGACGAGGCGGGCACTTTGCAAATGTTAGAATCAAAGGACCACTGGCCACTATAATTTTGCAGTGGAGTTTTGAATTTGACATTCGCATTGCGAATTCGCGGCAACGGGGTGCGAATGTCAAATTACTCCACTGCTGCCGTTGACATCCCTGCTGCCAGCCTCCACCGATAGCCATCATGTCTACGATTCCGCCGGTAAGCGCCGGCACGTTGCTGCGGCAACCCTCATTCCTTTTCTTCCTGCTGTCGCGAAGCCTGACGCGATTTGCGAGCCAGATCGGCGCGGTGGCGATCGGCTGGCAGATCTATGACCTCACCGGCAGCGCCTTCGACCTCGGCATGGTCGGGCTGGTGCAATTCCTGCCCACCGCGCTCCTGGTATTCGTCGCGGGCCACACGGCCGACCGGTTCGAGCGCAAGCGCGTGGTGCAGCTCTGCCAATTGGCCGAAGCGGCCACGGCGCTGTTCCTGTGCTGGGGCTGCTATGGCGGCTGGCTCACCGAAGTCCACATCTTCATCGCGACCTTCGTGCTCGGCATGGCAGGCGCGTTCGAAAGCCCGACGATCGCGGCGCTGTTGCCGCTGATCGCGCCGCAAGGCTCGCTGCAACGCGCGACTGCGCTGTCAAGCGCAGCCGCTCAAGTGGCAACCATCACCGGTCCGGCGCTCGGCGGGATCGCCTATGCGTTTGCGCCCGGTTTGCCTTACGGCATCATGCTGGCGTTCTGGCTTCTCTCCGCGTTGCTCACCGGCGGCATCAGGATTACCGAACCCGAACCGGCCAAGGATGCGGCCACGGCCGACGATATCTTCGCCGGCGTCCGTTTCATTCGCAATAACCCTGCCATTCTCGGCACCATCTCGCTCGATCTCTTCGCGGTGCTGTTCGGTGGCGTGACGGCGCTGTTGCCGATCTATGCGCGCGACATTTTGAATGCCGGTCCGTCCGGTCTCGGCATCTTGCGGGCGGCGCCTGCCGTGGGTGCGCTGTTCATGACCGCGATTTTGGCGCGCCACGCCATTGATCGCCGTGTGGGCATGCGGATGTTCCAGTCGGTGATCGTGTTCGGCGTAGCAACGGTCGTGTTTGCGCTGTCGCACTGGATCTGGCTGTCGGTGATCGCGCTCGCGGTTCTGGGGGCGGCTGACACGGTCAGCGTCGTGATTCGTTTCTCGCTGGTGCAACTGGCGACGCCAAACGAAATGCGCGGCCGCGTCGGTGCGGTGAATTTCCTGTTTATCAACGCCTCGAATTATCTCGGCCAGTTCGAAAGCGGCGTGGCGGCCGCATTGCTCGGAACCGTCGCGTCCGCAGTGCTCGGCGGCGTTGCCACGGTTGCGGTCGCGCTGCTCTGGATGAGGTTATTCCCAACGCTGCGCAAGGTCGAGCGGCTGGAGTAGGCGAGGTTCCATGATAGCGGAGCGTCACCTGGCTTCGCGCCCGCCATGCTTTCCCGTCCTTCGGGGAACCAGATAACCGTCAGGAGCACGTCCATATGTTCCGGGTTCACGTAGTAGATAATCCTTGACTTAGATCAATCCGGCGCCGGCCCGCACACGACCTTCTGCTCGGGGGCGTGCGACACGAGACCAGGAGCTTGCGATGACGAAGAAAGCAGCCGTTGCAGCGATTGCATTTCTAATGACGACTTCGTCTCTCGCCTACGCAGCAGAGACATCTTCCACCGTCGGAATGCGGAACCTTAGCGCCGCCGACTTGAACAGCTTGACGGATGCGCGTGTCGGCCTTGTCAAGGCCGCCCTGCAGTTGACAACCGACCAGGAGAAATACTGGCCGACCTTGGAGGAGGCGATCCGCGCCAGGGCGAAGAACCGGCAGGCGCGATTGGAGCGGGTAGCGGAATTGCGCGACAACGGTCCAATGGACGCGCTCAGCGATCGCAATCCGATCGATCTCATGCAACGCAGAGCGGATCTGATCATTCAACGCGGGACCGATCTCAAGAAGGTCGCCGATGCCTGGCAGCCTCTCTACAAAACGCTGAGCCAGGATCAGAAAAAAAGGATGGCTTTCCTGACGTCGGTCTCATTGCGCGGGGCGCGAGATGCGATCGAGCATCGCAGCCAAACCGAAGACGACGACGATTGACGATTAGAAACAAGATCTGTGGAGGTGCACCATGCTTCGATACATTCTCGCTGCTGTGGCAGCGCTCGTTCTGATCACCGCCAGCCTCATTCCGGATGAGGCGTTCGCCCGCCGCGGCGGGGGTGGAGGGTACCGTGGTGGCGGTATGCATGCCGGAGGCTTCCACGGCGGTGGCATGCGGGCTGCCGGTGTCCGGGGCGGCGGATACAGGGGCGGATACGGGGTTGCCGGACGTGGAGTTGCCGGACGTGGATATGTCGCAGGCCGTGGCTACGGATATCGTCCGGTAGCACGCGCGGCTGTCCGCGGCGGTGTCTATCGCAACGCCTATTATGGCGGAGCCTGGCGCGGTGCGGCCTACGGCGCAGCCGCTGGCGCCGCGGCGTTAGGAGCCTACGGTTACTATAACGGCGGCTATAACAATAGCTGCGGCTACGACAACTACGGCAACTACGTCTGCCCGGGTCAATATTCGTATCAATCTCAATATTGACGAAATCGAGCGAGAGCGGACGGCGATACGCCGTCCGCTCTCCTGCCACCGCTGTGGCCGGTTAGCCAATTGCGGCGCAAGGGCACGACGCTGTTCCCGGCGCTACGCGAGGTCTACCGGCCGGAATAGAGTCTTTGCCGGTTTGCACGCGCCCTCGGTCCCGATCGCGGCGCGATTCATTTTCGCACGCGCCAAACCGCAATCTTGTCGTTCGGATCGAGATTGAGCCGTTCCAGAAAGTCGGGCGTTTGACCGCGGCTGAGCCGAGCCTCCAGCCCGTCCGGAGCGAGCTTGATGATGTTCGCGTCGGGAACTGGCAAGCACGTCACGACGTAATCGACACGGCGATCCGACAACATCTGCCTGGCGGCGGGCAAGGGCGCCAGCATCAGCTTGATCAGTGCGGCAAGGCCGTCGTTGTTGCGATGGTACGGACCGGCAAAAACATCGTGGTTCGTTTCGACAAGTATTGCCGGCCCGAGATCGACCGGCGCCATCACGCGTCCCCTGGGAAGTTGCTTCAGGGAAGCGACGTCCGACAGGCTGTGGCACGGCGACGGATCGCCTGTCGGTTCCGGCTTGAGCATCGCATCCACGAGCGGCTTCGCCGAAAGCCCCGCGATGGCGAGGCTGAAGGGTGACACGAGCGCGGACAAGAGAAGCAGGATTTGTGCGGAAGCAAGCCTCGGCCACATAACGGCCACGCTCGCGGCAAAAAGCGGGGCTGCCACCATGGACGCGGCGGCGGCGCCCCGCATCTGCCAGAAGCTGACTCCGATCAGCGCGGCCAGCGGCGCCATGCCGGCAATCCAGCGAAACCTTTCGGGCGGAGGGGACCTCATCAGCGCTATCGCGGCGAAGCCAAGTGTGATGATTGGAAATCCGTAGTAGGCGGGGACCTTCTCCGGAAAGAGCTGCAGCATCCTGGGCAATGAGATCGCTTCGGCGACATTGTAGACCCATAGCGTGATGACGATCGGGTCGAGGTGGACGAAGGGCGATGCGATGCAGCCCGAAAACATCTTGAGGAATGCGCCGCCGAGAATGATAGCCAGTGCCGCGCCGCTGACCACGCGCATGACCAGCGTTGAGACGCAACGATCAATTCCGACCATGATCAGGAGGGCAATGCCGCCGCCGCCGGTCAACAACAGAACCGGTCCGCCGAAGGTATCGCACACTTGCGCGGTCCACGCGGACAATGGCAGCAGCGCCGGCGCGAGCAGGAGCGAGGAGATCGCAAGCCCTGCTCCGAAGGCGGCAGACTGTCGGGCGACGGGTGCACCGCGCCAGACAAAAAGGCCAAATACCGCGACACCTGTCGCCGCGATGGCAGGCAACATTTCGATTCCGATTGCGAGCGACAGCGACGCCGTCAGGCCGCCGAGCGCAGCCTTGAGGGCGCTCCGTTCGAGCTGTGCCGTCATCAAGACCAGGGCGAGCAGCAAATCGATCTGCGCGTTGTGGTGATCGATCGCGCCTGGCCGGAAGTGGACGAGGGCCGGAAGGGCCAGCACGGCCAACAGCACGGCCGCGATCTGCGCGTTATTGTTGTCGCTCAATTGCCTGGCGATCGCCGCAACCAGTGCCAGTGCGATGGCAAACAGCAGCAACGGCCAAAGATAAAGCGTCACGGCCTCTGCGCCGTGCATTCCGAGCAGTGGCTTAAGCAACAGGATCAGCCCGGCCAAGGGTGCGTCGATCACGCGCGACCAGTGCATCGACAGGCCGGACGGCGGATCCATTCGATACTGGAACAGGTCGAACCAGCCTTGACCGCCGATCAGGTCGCGCACTTCGACGAGCCGCATGGCATCGTCGGTGGACAGGGCATCGAAGACGCCGCCATTGACGGCGGGCAGCGCAAGCCAGCCCGACCCAGCCAAGAACAGCAGCGCGATCCAGAAGTTTGGATGCAGGCCGCCTTGACCCTTCTGCGATACGCGGCCTGAGATCAGGCTGAGGTCAGACATCTTCCGTGCCGCCGGGGACGAATGATGTCGGCAGGGCCAGGAGGCGACTTCGGCGCTAACCCCGTCCGACGAATGGCATCTTGCTTGCCATGACTGTCATGAACAGGACGTTAGCATCGAGCGGCAGGCCGGCCATATAGGCGACCGCGTCGCCAACGGCTTTCGAGTCCATGCGCGGTTCCGGCATCTTGCGGCCGTCCGGCTGCAACACACCGTCAACCATACGGTCGGTCATGGGGGTAGCGGCATTGCCGATATCGATCTGGCCGACGGCGATGTCGTAGGCGCGGCCGTCGAGGTTGGTCGCCTTGGTCAGGCCGGTGATGGCGTGCTTGGTGGAAGTATAGGGCGCCGAGAACGGCCGCGGCGCATGCGCGGAAATCGAGCCGTTGTTGATGATGCGGCCGCCGCGCGGGGTCTGGTCCTTCATGATGCGGAAGGCGTGCTGCGTGCACAGGAAGGCCGCGGTGAGGTTGGTGTCGACCACGGCCTGCCACTGTTTGAGGCTCAAATCTTCAAACGGCATCGCCGGCGTTCCCATGCCGGCATTGTTGAAGAGCAGGTCGAGCCGGCCATAGGTTTCCATCACCTTGGCGAACAATGCGGCGATCGCGCCCGCATCCGTCATGTCGGCGGAGACGGCGAGGCTCTTGCCGGGAACGCCGAGCTTGGCGGTTTCTTCCAGTTTCTCCAGGCGCCGCCCAGCGAGCACGACAGTGAAGCCCGCATTCATCAGCGCCAATGAAGCCGCGCGGCCGACGCCGGTTCCGGCTCCGGTGACGATGGCGATCTTGTTTTTGGGCTCGGTCATTGTTTCCTGCCTTCTCTATTGTCGTTGTTTCACGGTTTCGGTGGTTCGGTCTTGTAAGGCGGTCGCGGGATATTCTGGTGCGCCGCGCGCAACGCCGCCGACCAGCGCGACCGCAAATCGTGGAAGTAGGGCTCGCCGGCCTCGATGCGATGGTTGAGGTCGGCGTCGCAGACATCCGTGCGCACCACCAGCACGTCGATCGGAAGACCGACGCCGAGATTGGAACGCATGGTCGAATCCATCGAGATCAGGCTGGTCTTCAGAGCCTCGTACAGCTCGACGTCGAAATGCATGGCGCGGTCGAGCACAGGCTTGCCGTATTTGTGCTCGCCGATCTGCAGGTACGGTGTGTCGGTGGTGCATTCGATGAAGTTGCCGGCCGGATAGACCATGAAGAGCCGCATCCGCGAGCCCTTGATCTGGCCGCCGAACAGAAATGACACGTCGAAGCTGATGTCCTCCGATTTCAGCGCGGTGCCTTCGGTGGAGTGCACGGCGCGGATCGCCTTGCCGATACGTTGCGCCGCCTGGAACATGGTCGGCGCGTTGAGCAGCGTCTCGAGTTCGCCGGTCTCGGGGTCTTCCATGCCTTCGGTCAGCGTCGAAAGCACGGACTGGCTGATCGCGAGATTGCCGGCGCTGGCAACCGCCATGATGCGCTCGCCCGGCTTGGAGAAGATGTGCAGCTTGCGGAACGTCGAGACGTTATCGAGCCCGGCATTGGTGCGGGTGTCGGCGATCATGACAAGCCCGTCCCGTACCAGCACTCCGCAGCAATAGGTCATTTCCGGTCCCCGAAAGCTTTTCGCGGCGCGAAACTATCCAATTTCGCGCGCGCGTCCAACCCCAATCGGAAGGCGGAAATTGGGGCGGTTTCTTACCTCGCGGCGTAGGCGCGCCGCATCGGTTTCAGCAGGGCAAGCGCCAGAATGCCGGTCAGCGCGTCCATTGCGATGATGATCGCAAAAACCGGCAGCCAGCTCCCGGTCTGCTCGCGCAGGAGCGCCGCAAGCGGGCCGCCGAGGATCGAACCGATGCCTTGCGCAATATACAGCCACCCATAATTCGTCGTGGCATGTTTTGTCCCAAACGTGTCGGTGAGGGTTGACGGGAACAGCGAGAAGATTTCGCCCCAGCCGAAAAACACAACGCCCGACAGGATCACAAAGACCAGCGCGTTGTCGCGGAACAGGACCATCAACGTGACGGAGACGGCTTCCATTATGAAAGCGATCCCCATGGTGTTTTCGCGTCCGATCCGGTCCGACACCCAGCCAAAGAACGGACGGGTCAATCCGTTGGTCAGCCGGTCGACGGTGAGCGCCAGCGGCAGGGCGGCCAGCCCAAACACCGTGATGTTGGCAACGCCGAAGTCGCGCGAAAATGCGGCGAATTGCGAGATGATCATCAATCCGCCGGTCGACATCATCGTCATCATGACGAACATCAGCCAGAACACATTGGTGCGCAGCATCTCGCCCGGCGGCGTTCCGATGGTCGATGCCATCGCCGGCGGCGGCGGCAGCTCGTCTTCGGGCGTCGGCAGGCGCAGTGCAAGTGCGGAGGCCGCGCCGACCAGGCCGAGAATGATGCCGAACACCACCAGCGTGTGCTGGTAGCCGCTCGCCTTCATCATCGTGTCGATCGGGAAGGTGGTCAGGATGGCGCCGAATCCGTAGCCGGCAGCGACGACGCCTGTCGCGAGACCACGCCGGTCCGGAAACCAGCGGACCATAAGACCGACAATGCCGACATAGACGATGCCGGTTCCGATGCCGCAGAACAGCCCGTAGGTGAGATAAAGACTGGTCAGGCTGTTCGCATAGGCGGCGAGGATCCAGCCGAGGCCGGATAACAGGCAGCCACAAGCGATCAGAAGGCGCGGGCCGAACTTGTCCACCAGATAGCCCTGCACCGGTGAGAAGAACGTCTGCAGCACGATGACGAGCGTGAACGTTACCTGGATCGCCGAAAGTGGAGCGCCGCCGACGGCTTCCTGCAAGGGTTTGGTGAAGAGGGTCCAGACATATTGCGGGCTGGAGATCGACATCATCGCGATCAGTCCCAGCAGAAGCTGGATCAACCGCGCCGATGTCGCAGATTGAGCCGACGATACCCCGTTGACGGTAGCCATTATTCCCCCCTTTGTTCGGCCCCCAATGCCGTTGGCATACGTTGTACCACGCGCTGCCTCCGACGCAACGCCGGTAGCATGGTCCGATCGTATGAGAACGGGCGGTGCGCGGGCGAGCGCTTTGCGGCCGTGGGTGCGGGCAGGGAGTCGGCGGCCTTACGGCGACAGCGATGCCAGATAGGCTGATATCGCCAACATATCGTCCTGGCTGAGGTTGGCGACGACCGGCTGCATCAGCTCGGCATTCGTGCCAGCGCGGGTGCCGACCTTTATGTCGTTGAGCTGACGAAACACGTACATCGGCGAACGTCCCGTGAGGTGCGGCACCTCGCCGAGCCCTTTCAGATCTGGGCCGTGGCAGGTGGCGCATGCCTGTGTCTGGCCGCCACCGCCCTTCACGAGAGCCTCGCCGCGCGCGAGACTGCCGACGGGCACATTGGCGACAAAGCCGAAGCGGGAATCGCGCAAGTGAGCGCGCTCGGGCGCCTGCGGCAATTCGATGATACGGCTGCCGATCGGCTCGTTGCCGGCGTTATCGAGCGGGAAGCGCATCCCACCGACACGCAACTCGGTCTTCGGCACGGTGTCGGTTTCGACCACTTTGTTCCAGGCGGGGCGGGGCAGGGCCGCATAATACTTCGCGGCCTCGCGCAACTCCTCGTCGGTCACCGCCTTGGCGATCGGGAACATCGAGGTGGCGCGCGCCCCCTTGCGGTGGCCGTCCTTGAAGTCGGCCATCTGCCTGACGATGTAGGCCTCCGGCAGGCTTGCGAGGTCGGAGGATTCCGGATGACCGCCGCCGGTGGTCACGTGGCATTTCGAGCACGCCTTCACGGCCGGCGGGCGTCCGTTGGCAACGACTGATGGCATCGGCGGATGGTCTTCGGGAAACCAGTCGGGCGGCGCGAAATCGTTCTCGACCTGCGCCTGGGTATATTTGCGGCCGCTGCCCGGCAGGGTCTTTTCTTCCTTGGTGTCAAACTCGGCGAGCGGCGGATTGGCCGGATAGGCCCAGTCCGGAAGAGGCGCGGTCGCTCCGCCCGAAGTTGCTGCGGGACCCGCCGACTGCGCGAGCGCACCCGCCGCCGCCAGGCCCATGACCACCAGTGCTCCTGCAAATACGAGCTTCATTTCATCCCCGCCGGCTTTTTGTGATGCGCGCTGTTACGATTGAGATTGCCACTGGCCCTGGCGGCCGGCCTGGTCGACCTTGACCGCGACCGTCAGCGTTTCCGTGCCGCCGCCATAACGGGTGCCGCGCACCGGTGCCGCGCCAAGATAATCAAGGCCGATGGCGACCCGGGCATGGGCGTCGGTGGCGCAGATCGCGTTCGCGGGGTCAAAGGCGACCCAGCCCAGGTTAGGCACGAACGCTTCGGCCCAGGCATGTCCGGCCGGCTGAACCGCCAAGCCGTCGGAGCGCAGAAAATGCCCGGAGACGAAGCGGGCGGACACACCGACCGACCGCGCGCAGGCGATGAAGATATGCGCGTAGTCCTGGCACACGCCGCGCTTCAGGCCGAAAGCCTCCGCCGCCGACGTCCCGCTGTTGGTGGGGTCCTCATCGAAGGTCATGTGGTCGTTGATCTGGAGCATCAAGGCGTGCAGGAAACCCAGCACGTCCTTTTCCGACTCCGAACGCAGTTCGCGCGAAAAAGCTTCCATCGCGGGATTGACCTCCGTCAGCGGCGTGGCGCGCAGAAACAGGCTCGGCGGAAAGCGTTCGTCGGTGCCGCGCAGCACGCCGCCGGTGTCGTGGGTTTCGATCAGGCCCTCGACCGTGATGGTGAGATCGGAGATCGCGCCTTCGGTCAGCACGTGGGTGATGTTGCCGAAGGCATCCTGGCGCATATGCAGCCGGGAGTCGGCGGAAACGTCGATCTGCCATTCGACGACATATTGCCCGTCATGGCTGCGCGGCGTCATCCGCAGGGTCTGGGTGATGCCGGTCGCCGCCGGTTCGTAGCGATAGGTCGTGGCGTGAGCGATGCGCAGGCGCATGTGACAGAAGTTCCGGTTCGCCAACGTTGCCGCAGGCTGAGGTAGCTCCCTCTCCCATGGGGAGAGGGTTGGGGTGAGGGGGTACGGTCTATCGTTGTAGGCCGTAACCCCTCACCCGGATCGTAAGCACGATCCGACCTCTCCCTATGGGAGAGGTGAATTCAGATCAGATACTGTTTGGTGACGATTTCACCAAGCCTTGAATTGTCGGCGATGAATTCCTGAATGAATTCATGCACGCCGTGCTGGAAGATGTCGTCCATGTTGCTGTGTTCCAGCCGGTTGCGGACGCCGCGTGCGTGGCGCTGGGAAGCGCCCTGGCGGCCATAGGCGACCCCGATCTGGTCCAGATTGCGCACCAGGTTGCCGTAACAGCTCGCCAGCGAACGCGGCAGTGAATCGTTGAGGATCAGAAGGTCGGCAATCAACCAGGGTTTTAGCGTCTCGCGATAGACCCAGTGATAGGCGGTCAGCGCCGACACCGAGCGCAGGATCGAGGTCCATTGATAGTAGTCGAGTGGGCCGCCGACGTGCTCTTCCTCGGGCAGCAGCACGTGATACTTCACGTCGAGGATGCGCGCGGTGTTGTCGGCGCGTTCCAGATGCACGCCAAGGCGCGAGAACCAGTAGGCGTCGTTGCGCAGCATGGTGCGGTAGGCCGAGCCGTCGAAGCGCAGCGAGGTCTCCTGCACGAAGCGCAGGAAGCGCGCCAGTTCCTCCCGGGTCTTGGTGCCCTTGACCCAGACTTCCTGCAATTCGATCCAGGCCGAATTGATGGTGTCCCACATTTCACTTGTCAGTGCGGTGCGCACCGAACGTGAATTGAGCCGCGCCGCCTCGATGCAATTCTTGATCGAGGAGGGGTTGTTGGCATCGAACGACAGATAGTCGACGACGTTCTGCTCGTTGGCCTCTTTGTAGACCTTGTAGAAGTTCTGGCTGACGCCGGCGGTGAGCAGCGCCGATTCCCATTCGTTGGTCTTGCCGATATAGGCGGCCGGCAGCGCCGTGACGCGCAGCGTCGCATCGATCGTGCGCGCGATATATTCGGCCCGTTCGACATAGCGGGCGAGCCAGTAGAGGTTTTCGGCAGTACGCGACAGCATCTCGTATTCTATTCGAGCGTTAGCGGTTCACCTCCCCCAGAAAGGGGGAGGGGGCAGATCGAGCAAATGGCTAAAGCAATCTCACTCATCCAGAATCCACGTGTCCTTGGTGCCGCCGCCCTGGCTGGAATTGACGACCAGCGAACCTTCCTTCAGCGCCACGCGCGTCAGCCCGCCCGGCACGATGGTCGTGCGGTCGCGTCCGGTCAGCACGAAGGGGCGCAGATCGACGTGACGCGGCGCAAGGCCCGCCGCAGTGCAGGTCGGGCAGGTCGAGAGCGCCAGCGTCGGCTGGGCGATAAAACCTTCCGGCTCGCGCTTCAGCTTGTCGCGAAACGCCTCGATCGTGGCCTTGGTCGCCGCCGGTCCGATCAGCATGCCGTAACCGCCGGAGCCGTGAACTTCCTTGACGACGAGGTCACCGAGATTGTCGAGAACGTAGGCGAGATCCTTCGGCTCGCGGCAGCGCCAGGTCTGCACGTTCTTCAGGATCGGCTCTTCGCCGAGGTAGAATTTCACGACGTCCGGCATGTAGGAGTAGATCGCCTTGTCGTCGGCGATGCCGGTGCCGACCGCGTTTGCAAGCGTGATGTTGCCGGCGGCATAGGCCGACATCAAGCCGGGAACGCCGAGCGCGGAGTCGGGGCGGAAGGTGAGGGGATCGAGGAAGTCGTCGTCGAGGCGGCGGTAGATGACATCGACGCGTTTGAGGCCTTCGGTCGTGCGCATGAACACCTCATCGTCCTTGACGATGAGGTCGCGTCCTTCGACCAGTTCGATGCCGAGCTTGTCGGCAAGGAAGGAATGTTCGTAGTAGGCGGAATTGTAGACGCCAGGCGTCATCAGCGCCACCGTCGGCTCGCCGGCAGCACTGTGCGGCGCCACCGAGCGCAACGCGGTCAACAGCTCGTCGGGATATCGTTCCACGGGCGCGATGCGGTGGCGCGCGAACAGGTCCGGAAACAGCCGCATCATGATTTCGCGGTTTTCCAGCATGTAGGATACGCCGGACGGCGTGCGTGCATTGTCCTCCAGCACGATGAAGTTGTCCGCGTCGGTGCGGATGATGTCGATGCCGGCGACGTGGACATAAATATCGTGCGGCACGTCCTGGCCGTTCATCTCCGGGCGGAACACCGGGTTCTGGAAGATCAGATCCTCGGGCACGATGTTGGCGCGCAGGATGTCGCGGCCGTGATAGATGTCGCGCAGGAACATGTTGAGCGCGCGGACGCGCTGCTTGAGACCTTTTTCGAGGACCGCCCATTCTTTGGCGGACATGATTCTGGGAATGACATCGAAGGGGATCAGCCGTTCCTGGGCCTCCGCATCGCCATAGACCGCAAAGGTGATGCCGATCCGGCGAAACAGCAGTTCGGCCTCTTGGCGGCGATATTCGAGAGCGTCCGGCGGCGTCTCCTTCAGCCAGCGGGAGAGTTCCTGATAGGCCGGGCGAAGATCGCCGCCCATACCGTTCATTTCATCGAAGGCAACCGCCATGAATCTCGGACCGTCCGTCCCCCAAAAGTAGTCACGCTACAGTGCATGACTTCACTGGATGGTAGCAAGGGTCACGCCAGCGGGATATGGATTGATACGGGTTGATCCCGATCATTTGCCGGGGACAGCGGGCGGACTGCCGAAAAAACAGCTTGCGGCTGCTCATTTCGGCAGCAAAATCCGTCCCAACATCAAGATCTTGGCCGGGAACGCGATTTCGGCCAAAGAGCATTCGACTAGTCCGCGAAGGAGAGATTATGAGTGAGATCGTCACGGCCGGAATCCTGGTGATCGGCGACGAGATCCTGTCCGGCCGGACCAAGGACAAGAACATCGGCTTCATCGCCGAGTACCTCACCAACATCGGCATCGACCTCAAGGAAGTGCGCGTCGTCGCCGACGAAGAGGTCGAGATCATCGTCGCATTGGATGCTCTGCGGCATCGCTACACCTACGTCTTTACCACCGGCGGCATCGGCCCGACCCACGACGACATCACCGCCGACAGCGTTGCGAAAGCGTTCGGCGTCGGCATCGACCATCATCCGGAAGTGGTGGCGCGGTTTCGCGAGCGCTGGAGCGAGGCCGATCTCAACGAGGCACGGCTGCGCATGGCGCGGATTCCCGACGGCGCGGAACTGATTCAGAGCGCGACCATCCTCGCGCCAGGCTTCAAGATCGGCAACGTCATCGTGATGGCGGGCGTGCCGACGATCATGCAGGCGATGATGGACATCGTGGCGCCGAAGCTGAAGTCCGGCGTGCGGATGCTGTCGGAGAGCGTGCGCGCCAATGCACGCGAGGGCGACATCGGCGGACCCTTGCGCGAAATTGCCAACGCCCATCCCGACACCATCATCGGCAGCTATCCCTTCACCGACGAGGACAACAAGCCGAACACCAATCTCGTGGTGCGCTCGCGCGATGCGGACAAGCTTGCGGCTGCGATGGGTGCGGTGAAGGAAATGCTAGCCGGATTGAACGTGGTTCGTTAAGCAGACACCAAGACAGGACGCGGGGAACTATAATGGCGGAACATCCGGAACTGAGTGCGCAGGAGCGGGCAGGCAAGGCCTTTCCGGTGTCGTGGGATCAGTTTCACCGGGATTGCCGGGCACTGACGTGGCGGCTCAATGAGGTCGGGCCGTTTCATGCCGTCATCGCGATCACGCGCGGCGGCCTGGTCCCGGCGGCGATCGTGGCGCGCGAACTCGGCGTGCGCATCATCGATACCGTTTGCATCGCGAGTTACGATCACACCAAGCAGGGCGACCTGAACGTACTCAAAGGCGTTTCGGCCGACACCGCAAAGCTTGGCGGCGGCACCGGCAAGGGACTCCTGATCGTCGACGACCTCGTCGACACCGGCAAGACCGGACGCATGGTGCGCGACCTGCTGCCGGATGCGCATTTCGCAACCGTCTACGCCAAGCCGAAGGGACGCCCGCTGGTCGACACCTTCATCACCGAAGTGTCGCAGGACACCTGGATCTTCTTCCCCTGGGATACCGCGCTGTCGTTCCAGCCGCCGATCCGCGACGGGGCGTTGTGATTTTCGGCGTCATTCCGGGGCGCTCGTAAGAGCGAACTACGATGTGCAATTGCACATCGGAGAATCTCGAGATTCCGGGTCTGGTCCTCAGCGCAAAATTGAATATCAATTTTGTCGCTTCGGACCATCCCGGAATGACACGGAATGAACGGCGCATCGATGCCCCTGCAAAACCGCGTGCTGCCATCAGGCGAGATCGTCGCGATCCCGGCGCGCGGCCTGTTTGTCGGCAATCGCGGCATCATCCATGACCCCGCGACCAAGACACTTTTAAGGAAGCGCTGGTCGACCGACGCCTGGCTCACCTGCGTGCTGGAATTCCGCGGCCGGCGTCGCAAGGTGATGCAACGGCAGAGCTGGACCGAGCTGTTCTTTCTCGACGAGGCCACCGCCTTCGCGGCAGGGCACAGGCCTTGTTTCTATTGCCGGCGCGACGACGCCAACCGGTTTCGTGCGGCTTGGGAGAAGGGCAACCGGACCGGCGACGTGCTTGCGCCCGAAATCGACGCGGTGCTGCACCGGGAGCGTTTCGTCAGCGGCAAGAAGTTGCATCCCTTGCCGAAGAGAATCGAGAAGCTGCCCGACGGCGCGATGGTGCAGGCGGGTGAGGAGAGTTTTCTGATCGCCGGAGGAAAGCCGCTGCTGTGGTCGCCGTCCGGCTACCGCGCGGTGAAGGGTACTATCAAGGACGGAAAGCTGCTGACAGCGCCTTCGATCGTGCGCGCGTTTGCAGCGGGCTACCGGCCGGTGCTGCATCCAAGTGCGATGGAGTTCAGGTAGCAAGATCTAGCGGCATAGCGAACTCGGCTCTCTCCCCCCTTGTGGGGGAGAGGGGGTACGGCAAACTCGGTGCTTGGAGTTCACCCCCCTCCCTGACCCTCCCCCGCAAGGGGGGAGGGAACGGAAAGACCTCACCCGAACCTCTCGCGCGCCAGCTTGGCGCCCGCGCCGAGCGCCATCAGCTTGGCTTCGGCAATGTCGCGCCGCATCGGCGCCATGCCACAATTGGTGGTCGGGATGATGTCGCTCTTGGGGACGAACTTCGAGACGGCGTCGATCACCGCGACGACGTCTTCCGCGGTTTCGACCGTATCGCTCGCGACGTCGATCACGCCGGCCTGCACCTTCTTGCCCTTCAGGAGCGCGAGCAGTTCGAGCGGCACTTTCGAGTTGCGGCATTCGATCGCGACCTGCTGGATCGGGCTTTTGGCAATGACAGGGAAAATATCCTGATATTGCCGCCACTCGTTGCCGAGCGTTTCCTTCCAGTCGGTGTTGGCCTTGATGCCGTAGCCGTAGCAGATGTGAACCGCGGTGGCGCAGGTCAGACCTTCGGCGGCGCGCACCAGCGCTTTGATGCCCCAGTCGTTGACCTCGTCCATGTAGACATTGAAGGCGGGCTCGTCGAACTGGATCAGATCGATGCCGTCAGCCTGCAATGCCTTGGCTTCCTCGTTGAGCAGCTCGGCAAAGGCAAACGCCATCTTGACGCGGTCGCCGTAATATTTATCGGCGATGGTGTCGATGATGGTCATCGGGCCGGGCAAAGTGAACTTCACCTTGTGCGTGGTGTGGGTGCGGGCGACACGGGCCTCGTCGGCATGAACGCGGCCCTTGAGCCGCAGCGGCGCTACCACCTGCGGCACCATCGCCTTGTAGCGGTCTTTACGGATTCCCATCTCGACCTTGTGGGCGAAGTCGATGCCGTCGACCTTTTCCAGAAAGCCGTGCACGAAGTGCTGGCGCGCCTGCTCACCCTCGGTGACGATGTCGATGCCGGCGTCTTCCTGAAGCTTCACCGCCAACACCGTCGCATCGCGCTTGGCGCGGGCGAGCTCGTCGCCCTGCGATTTCCAGGGCGCCCACAGTTTGTTCGGCTCGGCCAGCCATTCGGGCTTGGGCAGGGAGCCGGCGATCGTGGTTGGAAACAGCATGTTGGGCGTATCCTCTTCAGTTTCGTGACTTGTTGGGGCGTCTAATGCCACGTCCCAAGGCCGAGGTACATTGGATTTCCAACGGTGGAATGCGACCAAAGCAGGGGGTAGGATGGGCCGTCGCCCCATCGTACGGAAATTCCCATGATCGACCTCTATTATGCGCCGACGCCGAACGGCTGGAAAATCTCGATCATGCTGGAAGAACTTGGCATTCCGTACAATGTCATTCCCGTCAACATCCGCGCCGGCGACCAGTTCAAACCAGAGTTTCTGGCGATCAGCCCCAACAACCGCATTCCGGCGATCGTCGACAATGCGCCGCCGGACGGCGGCGGACCATTCTCGGTGTTCGAGACCGGGGCGATCCTGATCTATCTCGCCGATAAATTCGGCCGCTTTTTGCCGCAAGAAATGCGCGCGCGTTCGGTCGTGATTCAGTGGGTAATGTGGCAGATGAGCGGGCTCGGCCCGATGCTCGGCCAGCACGGACATTTTGCGCTTTATGCGCCGGAAAAAATTCCGTACGCGATCGAGCGCTACCGCGACGAGGCGGCACGGCTTTATCACGTGCTCGACGCGCAACTCGGCAAGACCGGCGCCTATGTCGCAGGCGGCGACTACACCATTGCCGATATCGCCTGCTTTCCCTGGACCATGACCCACAAGGCGCAAGGTTTTACGCTTGACGATTATCCGAACGTCAAGCGCTGGTATGCCGACGTGCGGGCGCGGCCGCAGGTGCAGGCGGGATTGGCAATCGGGAAATTCGTCAAGGAGCCGTTCGACGAAGAGGCGCGCAAGAACATGTTCGGCCACCGCGCAAAGGAAGTGACCGGGAAGAAGTGATCGGCCGTCATTCCGGGATGCGCCCAAAGGCGCAGGCCCGGAATCCATTCTTCAGCACGGCCAGTCGTTAGATGGATTCTCTGATGCGCAATTGCGCATCAAAGTTCGCCGCTGCGCGTCGCCCCGGAATGACGAAGACAATAAATAACACAAAGGAAAACGCCATGATCGAATTCTTCTTCGACTGCTCCAGCCCCTGGACTTATCTCGCCTTTCACAACATCCAGCCGCTTGCGAGGGAATTCGAGGAGGAAATCTCGTGGCGGCCGATCCTGGTCGGCGGCATCTTCAACACCATCAATCCCAGCGTCTATGCCCGGCGCGAGCATCCGGTGCCGGCAAAGGTCGCCTATGACAAGAAGGACATTGCGGACTGGGCGCGCGTCTCCGGCCTGACGATCAAGATGCGGCCGACGGTGTTCCCGGTGAACAGTGTCAAGGCCATGCGCGGCTGCATCTGGCTGGGGAAGGACATGCTGCCGTTCGCGCGCACGGTGTTCCAGATCTACTGGGGCGAAGACAAGGACATCTCGCAGGATGCGGTGCTGGCGGAGGTCTGCCAGCGCTGCGGCATCGATTCAAAAGCGTTCTTTGCCGGCATCGCCGAGCAACCGATCAAGGATCAGCTTAAGGCCAACACCGATGAAGTGATGGCGCGGGGCGGATTCGGCTCGCCGACCATCTTCCTCGACAAGACCGACATGTATTTCGGCAACGATCGCTTGCCGCTGATCAGGGAAGCGCTGACGCGGCGGAAGTAATAATTTGTAGCGTCATTGCCGGGCTTGACCCGGCAATCCATCCTTATTGAAGATGATCGATGCGCGGGTCAGGCCCGCGCATGACAGAGGATATGTCGCCTGATCGACTATTTCGGCGGGCACGGCCATTTGCGTTGTGGGCCGCGCAGAGCTTCGAACGCCTTGGCCATGGCGAGCACGCCGAGATCGTCGAAGCGGCGGCCGACGATCTGCACCCCGATCGGAAAACCTGCCGCATCATAGCCGCCGTTGATCGAGATGGCCGGATTCTCCGCCATGTTCCACGGCACGGTATAGCCGATGTGCTCGAACGGCCGGTTCGGATCGTTCAGCGGCGCGGCCAGTTCGGCTGCGAATTTCACGACCGGCGAAACCGGCGAGATCAGATAATCGATATCGGCGAACAGCTTTGCAGCAGCCGTGCGGATCGCCATCGTCATGTTGAAGCCCCTGATCACGTCGAGGCCGGACAGCTTTGCGCCGGCTTCCGCCCAGTTGAGAATATAAGGCAGCGTCCTGTTTCGTTCGGCGCCTTCGAGTTTGGAAAGATCGTCCCAAAGCCGCGCGCGCCAGAAATTGTCGAGGCCATCGAGCATCTCGCGTGTCAAAACGCCCTTGACCTCGTGGACTGTGGCGCCGGCGCCTTCAAAGGCCTTTGCCGCCTTGATGGCGACGTCGCGCACGTCTTTCTCGAGAGCTTGTCCGACGCCGAGATCGAGCAGAAGCCCGATACGCAATTTGCGCGAGGGCTTGTCGAGCGTCTTCCAGTGGATGTCGTTGGGCGGCAAACTCATGCCGTCGCGGCGGTCGGGCTTTGCCAGCACGCTCATCATCAGCGCGGCGTCATCGACCGTGCGCGTCATGGGACCGGCGACGCGGCCAACATAAGGCGGATCGATCGGCACGCGGCCAAGACTCGGCTTCAGCGCAACCAGGCCGCACCAGCAGGCGGGCAGACGCACCGAACCGCCGATATCAGTGCCAAGATGCAGCGGACCGTAGCCTGCGGCGCCGGCTGCACCGGCGCCCGCACTCGAGCCGCCGGGATTTTGCCGGAGGTCCCAGGGATTGCGGGTGAGGGGATGGAAAGAGGATAATCCCGACGACAGCATGCCGAAATCCGGCATCGTGGTCTTGGAAAAGATGATGGCGCCGGCTTCGCGCAGACGCGCGGCCGGCGGCGCGTCGGCTTCCGCGGGCGCGAGCTTGGTGGTGGCGGTGCCAAGCGGCACGGGCGTGCCCTTGGTTGCGATATTGTCCTTGATGGTGACGGGAACGCCGTCGAGCGGCTTGCTCGATTCACCATCTTGCCAGCGCTCGGTCGAGGCCTTGGCGGCGGCGCGCGCGCCGTCGGGATCGAAGGCGTAGAGCGCCTTGATGTGCGGCTCCCACCGCGCGATATGGGCCAGCACCTCTTCGAGCACCTCGCTCGGCGAGAATTGCCGCGCGCGAAAACCGGCGATCATGTCGACGGCGCTCAAATCGTGCAGTGCCGTAACGGCGTCGGACGCCTCTTGCTCGCTCATGGTCGCTCCTTTCGAAAGCTAACCGTTAGCCGGCAGACGGGTTTCGATGATGCGCGCAAAAACACTGGCGCCGATCGGCAAAATCTTGTCGTCGAGCGTGTAGCCGGGATTGTGCACCGGCACAGAACCGTCATGGCCGAGCCAGAAATAGGCGCCGGGAACGGCCTGCAACATGTCGGCAAAATCCTCGCTGCCCATTTTCGGTCTCGTCCGCGTCATGACCTTCGAGGGATCGACCACGGTGCGGGCAACATCCGCCACCACCCTGGAATGCTCTTCCTGGTTCACCAGCACGCTGAAAATGTCGCGGATATCAACGGAAATCTCGACGTTGAAGGCGGCCGCGATGCCGGCACAGATGCTCCGCATCCGTTCGCGGATCAGCGCCCGCGCGTCATCGGAAAATGCGCGCACGGTGCCCGCGAGTTTGGCTTCGCCCGGAATCACATTATAGGCGGAGCCCGCGTGAATCTGGGTGATCGAGAGCACGGCCGGTTCGTTCGGCGAGACGTTGCGGCTGACGATGGTTTGCAGCGATTGTCCGAGCGTCATCGCGATCACGACCGGATCCTTGGAGCGCTCGGGCATCGCGCCATGCGCGCCATAGCCCGATATCGTGATATCGAAGAAATCGGCGCCCGCCATCGCAGGTCCCGGCAGCACCGCGAGTTCGCCGTGATCGAGATCGGGCGCGTTATGCAGGCCGTAGATTTCGTCGCAAGGGAATTTCTCGAACAGTCCGTCCTTGATCATGGCGCGCGCGCCGCCCAAGCCTTCCTCGGCCGGCTGAAAGATAAAGTGCACGGTGCCGCCGAAATTGCGGGTCTCGGCGAGATAGCGCGCGGTGCCGAGCAGAATGGTGGTGTGGCCGTCATGGCCGCAGCCGTGGAAGCGGCCGGGAATGGTCGAGCGCCATTTCAGATTGGTGTTCTCCTCCATTGGCAGCGCGTCCATGTCGGCGCGCAGGCCGATGCGCCTGGTGCCTGGGCCCTTGCCCTTGAGCACGCCGACGACACCGGTGCCGCCAAGGCCGCGATGAACCTCGACGCCCCATTGCGCGAGTTTCTCCGCGACGATGCCGGAGGTGCGGACTTCCTCGAATCCGATTTCGGGATGGGCGTGCAGGTCGCGCCTGATGGCAGTGAGTTCGTCGGCGAAGGCGTCGATGCGGTCGATCGTTGGCATGGTTTTTATCCGATGGCGGTGGAATGGGATTTCAAAGGATGTCGTGGAGCGAAAGCCGGACCGTTTGGTCTGAGGCGGACGCCCGGACGCAGCCTGGTCCAGGGAAGGGAAGCGGGATCGGCGGGCATGGCGCCCGGAGCCGCGCAGATCAGGAGTTTTTCGGCGATCGGTTCAAAGTCGGCTCGGAAATGCACGGAGCTCTTGTTCACGAGAATGGCTTGTTCGGTCGGTTCGATTCCGACATAGCGAAACATCGCCTGATCCGCCAGCTGTGCTTTGTGCGAACTCACGACCACGCGGATGTCGCCGATCCGCAAACAAGCCGACAGCCCCATATCCATGTCGCGGCCGCCGAAATAGGGGCCCGGCGCCACGAACTTTCCGTCGGATATATTCTCGACGATGAATACCGCCTCGAACGGCGCGTCGCCCGCAATGCCGGACTTGCCGCCGAGTGCGAGTGTAACCGAGGCGCCAACGCCGGCGTCATGCGCTGCCTTGGCAGAGGCCGGATCGCAGATCGCGCCGATCGCAGCGCGTGTGGCCTTGTTGCGAACCAGGGCGCGCAACATGCCCGTCGTGTCGGAATCGCCGCCGGCACCCGGATTATCTTGCGTGTCGGCAATGATGACCGGTTTGCGCGCCGTCTTCGAAAGCTCCATTGCGAGCTGCACGCCTTCGTCCGGCGCATAGATGCGGCCGTCGAAATCGCGTTCATGGCTTTCGATGACGGCTATTAACCGATCCACGGCAGCTTGCGCGTCGGACTTTGTGTTGCCGTACGCGAAAACACTTGCTCCGCAATCGGCGAAGTCGGCGGCCGGAAAGCCGGGGCAGAAGGACAGCGTCGGCAAGGCCTCGCTCTCCAGGCCAGCCAGCTTTTCGTAAATCCCTCTAGTCGGAAAATCGCTGGTGCATTGCCAGCTGATCGGAATCAAGAAAGGCAATTGCCGGAATGCCTTCTCGAAACGTCGCCCGTCGCGCAGTAGCATCGCGAGATGGCGCGCGGCGGCGCGGCCGGTGTCGGCCATGTCGACATGGGGGTAGGTGCGATAGGCGATCAACGCGTCGGCGCGATGCACCATCTCGGGCGTGACATTGGCGTGCAGATCGAGGCTGACGACGAGCGGCAGCCTGTCGCCGATCACCTCGCGCACGCGGCGCAGAATCTCGCCTTCGCCGTCGTCGAAATGTTCGCTCACCATCGCGCCGTGCAGGTCGAGATAGACCGCATCGAGCGGCCCGGCATTTGCGATGCCGTCGACGATCACTTTGGCGATACGCTCAAAGGCGTCTTTGGTGACATGGGCGCAGGGGCTGGCAGCGGCAAATACCGTCGGCACCAGTTCCCAGCCATGTTTCTCAGCTTCGCCGATGAAGCCGGCCAGTCCCACATTGATATGGCGCATCGTCTTGAGGACGTCGGCGCCCATCGTCATCGCCGGCCAGCCGCCGCCATGGACGAAATCGGCGTAAGTCGCCCTCGTCGGCGCGAAGGTGTTGGTCTCGTGCAGAAAACCGCCGACGGCGATGCGGGACATATGCTGATCTCAGCTGTGGTCGTGCGCGACGTTAGACCCAAGCCGTCGATAGCCGCAAGGCGAGGGAAGCACTCCTATTATGCATGCGTGCTGGCCCAGCGCGTCGCGCTCTTAATATTGTTGCGCGCGGTTCTCGCCGATCGACATCGCGCAAATCCGCGACAGGTGCACGTAAGGCAGGCCGGTCTCCGCCGCCCAGGCGTTGAACTGCGCCTGCACCTTGGCGAGATCGCTCTTTGACTTCGCCTCTTCGGCGATATCCAAACCTGCGTCACGCAGGCAGGCCACGACGTCTTGCGAGGTCACAAAACCGTCCCAGCCGACGAAGCGCAACAACATCTGGCCGGTATTGCCGCCGAGGCGGCTGCCGCGCTTGGCGAGCAGATCGAGCAAGCCGATCTGGTCGGAGGAGGGCCACTTCGCCAGGAATTGACCGAAGCTGCCATGCTCCTTCGATATCTCCTGCACGAAGGCGGCATTCTCGCGAACGGAGGCAATCTTCGCGCCATTGCGGACGATGCGCGCGTCGGACAACAGCGCGTCCCAGAAATCGTCGGGCTGAAAGATCAATTTCGGCGGCTTGAAGCCGAGAAAGGCTTTTTCAAAATCCGGCCATTTGTTTTCGATCACGCTCCAGGCAAAGCCTGCGGAGAATACCCGCTGGGTCATCTCGGCCAGAAGGCGATCGTCTGGAGTTTTTGCCAGCGCCTTCATATCGGGCTTCTTCGGCAGCAGTTTTTCCAGCGCCTTCGGCCCGCCCTTGCGCTTTTCGGCGCGCGCGCGAATGGATTTGAACGGGATGAGGCGAGTCTTGGTCGCTGCCTTGGCCATGAGAGCACTCTTAAGTCAGCGTAGCCAAAAGGCCCGCCATCAGGCGGCCGCGTTCGGCAAGGCTGTCGACTTCGATATGTTCGTTGAGCGTATGCGCGTCCGCGCCACGGACGCCCAATCCGTCCAGGGTCGGAATGCCCATCGCGCCGGTGAAATTGCCGTCGGAGCCGCCGCCGGCGCTGACATGCGGAAGCTCGAGCCCCATCGAAGCGGCAACGCTGCGCGCTTTCTCGTACAGTGCAAGCGTGCTGGCGTCCGGCTCCCAAACCGGGCGCGTCACGCCGCGGGTCACCTTGAACGTTACGTCGTTGGAGGTGCCGGACAGCGCCAGCATGCGCTCGATGCCGCGGTCGAGGTCGGCCTGGCGCTTGGCCATGCTCAGCGCTTCGCCGGTGCAGGTGGTGGCGACGCAATTGACCCACTGGCCGCCGTGCACGATCCCGACCGAGAATGTGCAGTCGTCTGACGTCATGCCGTCGATGATCAGGATCTGGCGCGCCATCTCGCGGATCGCCGAGCGACCCGAAGAGAGCGTCGCGCCGGCATGGCTCGGCCGTCCCGTTGCTTCCAGGTTGAACCGTGCGATCGCATAGCGTCCGGTGACGACGCCGTTATTCGGCCGGCCGGGCTCAGGCACCAGCACATATTTGTTGCGCTTGGCCTCGGTCTCGATGAGGTCGCGCGCCGAGGGGGTGCCGACTTCCTCGTCCGGCGTGAACAGCACTGTGATCGGAAGCGGCGTGGCAACATTGGCGCGCGCCAGTTGCCGGACGGCCTCGAGCGTCAGGTAGTTGCCGCCCTTCATGTCGAAGATGCCGGGCCCGTAGCATTTATTGCCTTCGCGCCGCCACTTCAGCTTCTCGATCGTGCCGACGGGATGAACGGTGTCGAGGTGTCCGGCGATCAGGATGCCGGGCTCGTCTTGCCGGGGGTGGGGGAATTTCGCCCGCACGCAGCCGCCGAATCCCTGCCGTCCGGCGGTCCGCTCGATCGACGCACCCATGGTCGACATTTCCCTCGCGGCAAGATCGAGCATGCGCTCGACGGCGGCGGCATCCCAGGTCGGACTTTCGCATTCGACCCAGGCCCGCAGGCCCGCAAGCATCGTCTCGGAATCGAAGGGCAGGTTGGTGGGATTCATCGAAGGCTCCCGATTTCAAGGGATAGTTCGACAGACGAAGGCGCCAAGCATGCCTAGAAGACGGATCGATGACAGATTTGTAAAGTCAAAGTTCCGCAAAACCGACGCTATCTCGCGTCTCGACCGAGGCCGAAAAGGCGATTTGGCCGATGTCAAACTGACGCGACGTGGAGTGCGAAACGGATGGTGCGTCAAAACTTCGAAGAGAAATATGCGCGCCTCGATTCGGCTGTCATGTGTTCTTCGCAGACGCGTGCTTTATGTTGGCCAACAATGTTGACGACATTGTCGACAACATAAGAAGCGGCACGAAAGCCGCGACGTTACGAGCAGAAATTTTTTCGGAGTTGAGTGCGTACGAACTGACTGCTGTTGAAGAGCGAATGCGAGCGCTTTCGCAGCAGAAAATAACTTTCCCCGTCGTGGTTTAGCAAACGATACGACGAAGAGGACAATGCGCCCGCGCTGAAGCGGAGCGCGCGATGGGTGTGTGAGAACACGCAAACCGGATTGGTTTGACGTGAAACTTACACATGCCCGTCATTGACGTTGCCTATCTGTCCCCGCGCTAAACCACTCCTTTAGCTCTGGGGAAAAGATGAAAAATCTGAAGCTGAAATCCGCTTTGCTGTCTTCGGCCGCGGCGATTGTCGTCGCCGCCACTGTCGCGACAACCGGTTCGATCGCCGGCAATCTCGCGAACCAACTCGCACCGGTCCAAAACCTGATCGACAACGTCGTCTCCAACGCCAAGAAGGCGGGGGGCACTGATCCGAACACGCTGAAGACCAAGACTCCGATCAAGCATTTGATCGTCGTCTTCAACGAGAACCGTTCATTCGACCATTATTTCGGCACTTATCCGAACGCTCTGAACCCCGAAGGCGAGCCGCTTTTCGAACCCGCCAAGAATACGCCGCGCAACATCAACAACCTGCTGTCGAGCGTGACGCTGCTCGACAGCAACCCGAACGCAAATCCCAACGTCGTTCCCTCCAACGGCCAGACGGTCACCCAGCCCTCCAACGGCGCGAATGCGGCCAACCCGTTCCGTCTCGACCGCACGCAGGCCGACACGGCCGGCCAGAATCACAACTATCTGGCGGAACAGAAGGCCTATGACGCCGGCAAGCTCGACCTGTTCCCGCTCGATGTCGGTAACGGCACCACTGGCGGCGCCGGTGCCTTCGGCACCAAGGGCCAGGTAATGGGATTCTTCGACGGCAACACCGTCACCGCGTACTGGAACTACGCCCAGAACTTCGCGATGAGCGACAATGCATGGGGCGACACCTTTGGTCCCTCGACGCCCGGCTTGCTCGAAATGTTCGCCGGCAACACCAACGGTATCGTTGTCGGCGCCGGCACCAGCGGGAACGCGCTCGACGACGGGCAGGCAGGCCGTACCCTGATCGGTGACATCGATCCGACCATGGACATCTGCTCGAGCACGACAAGCAATGTCTCGTCGACCGCCAAGAACATCGGCGACCTGCTCAACGCGGCCGACGTGCCGTGGGGCTCGTTCTACGGTGGTTTCAACCTGCAAACCATCAATGACAACGGCTCCTCCGGTTGTCCGGGCGTGAATAGCCAGGGCGTGAAGGCGACCAATGGAGGCCGCAGCCATGTCAGCGCGGTGACCGGCCGTACCGTCACCGACTACATCCCGCACCACATCTGGACGCAGTACTTTGCCTCGACGGCCAACCCGAACCACCTCCGTCCGACCTCGACGAAGGCGATCGGCTACACCAACGTACCCGGCACCAACAAGATTGATCCGGCCAATCATAACTACGACCTGAACGACTTCTTCACGACGGTCGGTTCGGGCAACTTCCCGGCGGTGTCCTTCGTCAAGATGGAAGCCTACCAGGACGAGCATCCGGGCAACTCCAACTCGCTCGATGCCCAGGCGGGATTCGTCAGGCTGGTCAACTTCCTGATGGAGCAGCCGGACTGGGACTCCACGGCCGTGATCCTGGCCTATGACGACTCGGACGGCTGGTACGACCACGCCTTCGCTCCCGTCACACAGACGTCGTTTTCACCGCAGGATGCGTTGACCGCCCCCGGTCAGTGCGGCGTGGTGGGCACGACTGAGCCAACGGGTGTGAAGGGGCTGCCGGTCCACGGCCGCTGCGGTCCGGGTACGCGTTTGCCGTTCCTGGTGATCTCGCCCTACGCCAAGCAGAACTACGTCAGCCACGTGTTCATCACGCAGGCCTCGATCCCGCAATTCATCGAGGACAACTGGTTGAACGGTGAGCGTCTCGGCGGCGGCTCCTTCGACGCCACGACCGGTTCGATCATGGACATGTTCGACTTCACACAGAAAAAATCCGTCAAGCTGATCCTCGACCCGACCTTCGGCACAGTCGACAGCAAGGAGAAGGTCAAGAACTGACCTAAGTTCTTAGACTCAATCGCACAATCGTGCGGTCACAGGCGCCGGCCGCAACGCCGGCGCCGCTTCAAGGACCCCGGTCGACAGCTTCGTCGGCTGGGGCCGAAGGCGTTTTGACGTCAAACCTACACATACATGTCATTGAGCTTTTCTATCGATCTCCCCGCACGACTCAAAATTTGTTTTGAGAGGCATTGGGGAGAAATATATGAAACTGAAATCCGCCCTGCTGACGTCGGCTGCGCTGATGGCAGTCGCCGCTGCTGTCACGTCAACCGGTCCTGTCACCGCGAAAGACAAGGCGACCACCGTCACCGACACCGTCAACGCATTGCAGACGAAGACGCCGATCAAGCATCTCGTCGTCATCTTCAACGAGAACCGTTCATTCGACCATTATTTCGGCACTTACCCCAACGCGCTGAACGTCGAGGGCGAACCCGCTTTCCATGCTGCCAAGGGCACCCAAACCGACATCAACAATCTGCTGTCGAACCCGGCGCTGCTTGACAACAACCCGAACCTGAATCCGCTCAACGGCGCGGGCGCGACCAATCCGTTCCGTATCGATCGCACCCAGTTCAACACCGCGGGCCAGGGCCACAGCTATACGCCCGAACAGCTCGCCTACGATGGCGGCAAGAACGACCTGTTCCCGCTCAACACCGGCAGCGGCACCACCGGCGGCGCTGGTGCCTTCGGCACCAAGGGCCAGGTGATGGGCTATTTCGACGGCAACACCGTCACCGCGTACTGGAACTACGCCCAGAACTACGCCATGAGCGACAACGCCTTCGCCGACCAGTTCGGTCCGTCGACGCCCGGCGCGCTCAACATGTTTGCTGGTCAGACCAACGGCATGGTGCCGGGCTTGGGCTCGAGCTCCGCCATGCTGCCCGACGGCCAGGGCGGCATCACGTTGATCAACGACATCGACCCCACCTTCGACGTCTGCTCGAGCAAGACCACGACGGGTTCGTCGTCCGCCAAGAACATCGGCGATCTGCTCAACTCGGCCGATATTCCCTGGGGTTCGTTCGTCGGTGGTTTCGACCTGACGACCATCAACGCCAACGGCTCGACCGGCTGTACGCGCAAGACCATCAGCCCGAGCACCGGCTCGGCCCAGACGGACTATGTCCCGCACCACATCTGGTTCCAGTACTACACGTCAACCGCCAATGCGAACCACAACCCTCCGGATTCGCTCGCGTCGGTGGGTCTGACCGTGATTGCTGGCAACAAGAAGGGCAAGCTCGACCCGGCCAACCACGGCTACGACCTGAACCTGTTCGAACAGGCGGTTGGACAGGGCAACTTCCCGGCGGTTTCCTTCATCAAGCAGTCGTCGTTCCAGGACGGTCACCCTGGCAACTCCAACGCGCTTGATGAGCAGGCCGGTGTTGTCCACCTGATCAACTTCCTTCAGCAACAGCCGGATTGGGATTCCACCGCCGTCATCATCGCCTACGACGACTCGGACGGCTGGGCCGACCACGTCTTCGCTCCGACGACGCACGGATCGTTCTCGACGGCCGACGCCTTGAACGGCACCGGCAACTGCGGCATTCCCGGCAGCACCAACGAGCCTCTTGGTGTCAAGGGTCTGCCGGTCGCGGGTCGCTGCGGCCCGGGTACTCGCCAGCCGTTCGTGGTGATCTCGCCCTACGCCAAGAAGAACTATGTCAGCCACGTGCAGATCTCGCAGGCCTCGATCCCGCAATTTATCGAGGACAACTGGCTGAACAGCCAGCGTCTCGGCGGCGGCTCCTTCGATGCCACCACGGGTTCGATCGACGACATGTTCAACTTCAAGAAGAAGAACTCGACGAAGCTGATCCTCGACGAGACCTCCGGCCTCGTTGACGACAAGTCTTCGATCAAGAACTAAGCAAGAAATCGCACGCTCATCGTGCGGTCTCCCGGCGCCGGCCTTTTGGCCGGCGCCATCTTGTTGCCGGACCGAATTGCCTGGCGGCTGTGAATAGTTGGGTTTGAAGCCAAACCTACACATACGTGTCATTGAGTTTTTCTATCGGTCTCCCCGCACGACTTAAATTTGTTTTGAGAGGCATTGGGAAGTAAGAAATAGATGAAATTAAAATCCGCTCTGCTGTCGTCGGCTGCGCTGATTGCAGTCGCCGCAGCTTTCACGTCCACCGGCTCGGTTGCCGGCAACAAGCTTGCCGACCAGCTCGCCCCGGTCGAGAACCTGGTCAACAATGTCGCGAAAAACAAGGCGACCACCGTCACCGACACCGTCAACGCGCTGCCGACAAAAACGCCGATCAAGCACCTCGTCGTCATCTTCAACGAGAACCGGTCCTTTGATCACTATTTCGGAACCTATCCGAACGCCTTGAATCCCGAAGGCGAGCCGCTTTTCGAGCCGGCCAAGAATACGCCGCGGGACATCAACAATCTTCTGTCGAACCCGGCGCTGCTCGACAACAACCCGAACGCAAATCCGAACGTCGTGCCGTCCAACGGCCAAACGGTCACCCAGCCCTCCAACGGCATAAACGCCTCCAATCCGTTCCGTCTTGACCGGACCCAGGCCAACACCGCCGACCAAAGCCACAGCTATGGGTCCGAGCAAAAGGCGTATGACGCCGGCAAGAACGATCTCTTCCCGCTCGATGTGGGCTCGGGCACCGTTGGCGGCGCCGGCGCCTTCGGCACCAAGGGCCAGGTGATGGGCTATTTCGACGGCAACAGCGTCACCGCATTCTGGAACTACGCCCAGAATTACGCGATGAGCGACAACGCCTGGACCGATAGTTTCGGTCCGTCGACGCCGGGAGCGCTCAACATGTTCTCGGGCCAGACCAATGGCGCGGTGGCTCCTGCCGGCTTCGGCCAGAGCGGCCTCGCGGACGGCCAGGGCGGCTTCACGCAGAACGGCGATACCGATCCCGCCTTTGACGTGTGCTCCAGCCCGAAGTCAAGGGTCCAGATGACCTCCCTGAACATCGGCGACCTGTTGAACCAGGCGGACATTCCGTGGGGCTCGTTCGTCGGTGGTTTCAACCTGCAAACCATCAACGCTAACGGCTCGACCGGTTGTCCCGGCGTGAATAGCCACGGCGTACCGGATCCCACCAATGTTCTCGGGCGCACCTCGCCGAGCCAGGTGATTGGCGGGCTTGGCGTCGCCATCCCCGACTACGTCCCACACCACATCTGGTTCCAGTACTACCAGTCGACCTCCAACCCGAACCATCTCGCTCCGGACTCCGTCGCTTCGATCGGCCTGACTAATGTCGCCGGCAAGAACAAGGCCGACCCGGCCAACCATGCCTACGATCTGAATCAGTTCGAGGCAGCGGTTGGACAGGGTAACTACCCGGCGGTTTCCTTCATCAAGCTGGCGACCTTCCAGGATGGTCACCCCGGCAACTCGGACCCGCTCGATGAACAGACGGGAGTAGTCAATCTGATCAACTTCCTTCAGCAGCAGCCGGACTGGGATTCGACGGCCGTGATCATCACCTATGATGACTCGGACGGCTGGTACGACCATGCCCCCGCCCCGGCCACGCATGGGTCGTTCTCGTCTTCCGATGCGTTGACGGCTCCCGGTCAGTGCGGCGTCATTGGCACTGAACCCCTCAGCCTCAAAAATCTGCCGGTCCATGGCCGTTGCGGTCCTGGCACGCGCGTACCGTTCCTGGTGATCTCGCCTTTCGCCAAGTCGAACTTCGTCAGCCACGTCCTGGTCTCGCAGGCCTCGATCCCGCAATTCGTCGAGGACAACTGGCTGAACGGCAAGCGTCTTGGCGGCGGCTCATTCGATGAGACCACCGGCTCGATCATGGACATGTTCAACTTCAAGAAAGCGAACACGAAGACGCTTATCCTGGATCCGACCCTCGGTATTGTCGATAGCAAGTCGAAGTCGAAGTCGAAGTCGAAGTCGAAGTCCTAAAAGCGAGTGACGTGAACCGCTGCACATTCGTGCGCTTTATCGGCGCCGGCCTTTTTGGCCGGCGCCATCTTGCGTTGATAGGACGCGTTTGCCGTCAAACTTACACACACCTGTCACTGAGGATCCCTATCTGTCTCTGCCGCACGGCTCAAAATCATTTTGAGAGGCAAAAAGGGAAAAAAATGAAAAGGCTGAAACTCAAACCTGTTCTGCTATCGACGGTGGCCGTGATCGCCGTTGCCGCTACCGTCACGTCAACCGGCTCGGTTGCCGGCAACAGCCTCGCAGGCCAGCTCGCTCCGGTCGTTAGCCTCATCGACGACGTGGTCTCCAACTCCAAGAACAGCTCGGCCACCACGGCTGCCCAACTGAAGACCAAGACGCCGATCAAGCACCTTGTGGTCGTCTTCAACGAGAACCGCTCGTTCGACCATTATTTCGGCACCTATCCGAACGCCTTGAATCCGGAAGGCGAACCGGTCTTTGAGCCCGCCAAGAACACGCAGCGGGACATCAACAACCTTCTGACGAGCCCGGCACTGCTCGACAACAATCCCAACCTGAACCCGGCCAACGGCACCGGCGCTGCCAATCCGTTCCGTCTGGACCGCACCCAGGCCAATACGGCCGACCAGAACCACGGTTATACGGCCGAACAAAAGGCCGTTGACGGCGGCAAGCTCGACCTGTTCCCGCTCAATACGGGCGCCGCCACCGCGGGCGGCGCAGGCGCCTTCGGTACCAAGGGCCAGGTGATGGGCTACTTCGACGGCAACACCGTCACGGCTCTCTGGAACTACGCGCAGAATTTCGCGATGAGCGACAATTCCTGGAGCGACACCTTTGGTCCGTCGACCCCCGGCGCGCTCGAAATGTTCTCAGGGCAAACCAATGGCGCCACGTTCCCGGTTCTCTCTCCGACCCTTCTTCCGCCGGGTACTCCCAATACGATCGCAGCGATCGGTCCGCTTCTGGCGGCAGCCGGCGCGGCCGTGCCGGACGGGCAGGGTGGCTTGACGCTGATAGGCGATATCGATCCGGCCTTCGACACCTGCTCGAGCACGTTGATCGCGACCCAGATGACGGCCAAGAACATCGGCGATCTCTTGAACGCCGCCGATATTCCCTGGGGATCGTTCGTCGGTGGTTTCAACCTGCAAACCATCAACAACAACGGTTCGACCGGCTGCAAGCGCAGCAGCATCTCGGCTGTCACCGGCGGGGGGCACGGCGATTACGTTCCGCACCACATCTGGTTCCAGTACTTTGCCTCGACGTCCAATCCCGCTCACGCCCGTCCGACGTCGACCAAGGCGATCGGCTACACCAACGTGCCGGGCACCAAGAAGGTCGACCCCGCCAACCACGCCTACGACCTTGAAGACTTCTTCACGGCAGTCGGGTCCGGCAACTATCCGGCGGTCTCCCTGATCAAGATGCAATCGTTCCAGGACGATCATCCCGGCAACTCCAACTCGCTCGATGCGCAGACCGGACTGGTCAACCTGATCAACTTCCTTCAGGACCAGCCAGACTGGGAATCGACCGCTGTGATCCTCGCCTATGACGACTCCGACGGCTGGTACGACCACGCCTTTATCCCGGCCATCAGTGGTTCGTTCACGATCGACGATGCGTTGAACGGCACAGGCAACTGCGGCATCCCCGGCGTTACCCTCCAGCCCAACGGTCTCCTCGGCTTGCCGGTCGCGGGACGTTGCGGTCCGGGAATGCGCCAGCCGTTCATGGTGATCTCGCCCTACGCCAAGAAGAACTACGTCAGCCACACCTTCATCACGCAGGCTTCGATCCCGCAATTCATCGAGGACAACTGGCTGAAAGGTGAACGTCTCGGCGGTGGCTCATTCGACGCCACGACCGGTTCGATCATGGACATGTTCGACTTCAAACAGGCCCCCACCCGGAAGCTGATCCTCGATCCGACCCTCGGTATCGTGGACAGCAAGACCAAGTGAGCTGATTTAGATGCACCATCGCACCATCGTGTGGTCCCTCGGCGCCGGCCTTCTGGCCGGCGTCGTCTTCGCTGCCGAGCCGCATACGCAGCCTGGCGAAAATCCGAATCCCATTCGTCTGGCTCGCGCCAAGGTCCAACCACTTTCTCTCATGGCGAAGCTTGGTCGCGACATCTTTTTCGACACCAGCCTGTCGTCGTCAGGCAAGCTCGCTTGCGCATCGTGTCACAGTCCGGATCACGCCTACGGTCCGCCAACCGACGGCCCCGTGATGCTCGGCGGTCCGGATCTGAAGCTGCAAGGCATGCGCACCGTTCCGTCGCTGACCTACCTGGAGCGGCAGCCGGATTTCAGCATCGGCCCCGAAAAGGAAGACGTCGACGATCAGATCGCCCCTCTGGCTCAGCAGGCCGAGGTCGGCAAGACCGCCGAGCGCGTGCAGAAGATCGCAACGCAGACGGCGCAAAGCGAGAACATCGTGCCGCAGGGCGGTCTGTTCTGGGACGGCCGCGCCGATACGCTTCAGATCCAGGCCTCAGGTCCGATGCTCGATCCGCGCGAGATGGACGGCGGCAGCATCGAGATCATTGCTGAAAAACTGCGAAACGCGCCCTATGCCAGGAAATTCGCAACATTGTTCGGCGAGAGAATCTTCAAAGACACCAAGCTTCTGGTCGCCGAAGCGGCGTTCGCAGTGGGGCGCTACCAGATCGAGGAGCCGAGCTTTCATCCCTACGACAGCAAGTACGACTACTGGCTGGAAGGCAAGGCGCGCCTGAGCGAAGCCGAAATGCGCGGCCTCAAATTGTTCAACGATCCGCAAAAGGCCAATTGCGCCGGCTGCCATACGTCCGCGCCGGGCCGCGACGGAAGCCCGCCGACCTTCACCGACGCGCAGTATGAAGCGCTCGGCGCGCCGCGCAATCTTGCGCTCTCCGATACCAAGGATCCCGACTTTTTCGACCTCGGGGTTTGCGGCCCCGTGCGCAAAGATATCGCCGACCAGACGCAATTCTGCGGCATGTTCAAGACGCCGACCTTGCGCAACACGGCGGTGCGCCGCGTGTTCTTCCACAACGGCGTATTCCACACGCTGCAGGAGGTGATGGACTTCTACAATTTCCGCGACACGAATCCGGAGAAGGTCTATCCGATTGCCGCCGACGGCAAGGTGCAGAAGTACAACGATCTACCAGCGCAGTACCACGCCAATGTCGACGTCGCCGATCCGCCGTTCAACCGCCATCTCGGCGAGACGCCGGCGATGACGGCGCAGGACGAGACCGACATCATCGCGTTTCTGCAAACGCTCAACGACGGCTACAAGCCGGCGCAGTGAGGCTGGAAGATCGGTAACCAGACCTATGATGCGCGTCGCTTAATGCCGCCGCAGCAGCGGAATCATGCTCAGGGATAGGATGACGCAGGCCAGGGTAATCACGAGCAGCCCCGCTGCATAATCTCCGGAACGTCCGATGACGTATCCAATAAGGACCGGGGAGATGGCGCCGACGATGTTGGCAAGGCCGGCGTAGATGCCAAATCCCATGGCCGTGACTTTCGGCGGGATCACTTCGGTTCCCATCGCAAACAGGGTTGGCACGGTGGTGCCCCACGCGCCGGCGCTGAGCGCCACCAGCACGGCGGAGGCGACGGGGTTTTCGACGATGCTCGCCGCATAAACCAGAACACCGGTTGCGGCCATGCCCAGCATGCAGAGCCACGCCTTGATGCGCCATTTGTCTCCAAGCCAGCCACCGAGAAAATAGCCGCCAATCATCAGCAGAAAAGGCAGCGAGGAGAAGAAACTGGATTGTTTGATATCGAAGTGACGCGCGGTCTGGAGGTAAGCGGGAAGCCAGCTGTTCAGTCCCCAGAGATAAATCATGGCGCCGCAATCATAGAGCGCAAGGAGCCAAAACAGCCTGTTGCCAAGGAGGATTCGGATCGCTTCGCGAATGGGAAGGTCGTCGGTCGCGGTCGACCTCGGGGCGGGATTTTCCCTGTCGGGCACCACCAACCACACGATCGGCAGCACGACGAGTATATTGAGACCTGCCAGCACATAGAATGAGCCGCGCCAGCCGTAAGCCGCGACCAGCATGATGATCAGCGGGAAGCCGACCATCGACCCGATCGGCGCGCCGACGGTCCAAACCGCCGTCGCCCGCCCGCGTTCCTCGGCAGGAAACCACTGCTTGACGGCGACATTCGCCGAACCGAATTGCGGACCTTCGGTCAGGCCGATCATGATCCGGCCAGCGAGCATCATGGCGTAGGACGTCGCGCCCCCCATGATAGCCATCACAACGCCCAAAATCAGCGCAATGGCCGACAGTGTGCGCCTCGCCCCAAAAAGGTCCGATGTGATGCTCAGAACCAGCGCCGAAAAACCGTAAGCGAAGACAAAGCCGGTCATCAGCAGACCAAGCATCGTCGGATTGTCCCCGATGCCGATCGATTGCTTGAAATCGGCGTTCGTGAAGAGAACCGCGATGTTGATGCGGTCAAAGAAAGCGGTGGCGACCGCGACCAGCAGGACAACCACCATCATCCAGCGATAGACACCACTTCGCGAGATCTGGCCTGCTTCCGGCACAGCTGGCGCGCCGGGCGTCAGACTCGAATCCACCATCTGAAATCTCCGGCAAAGAACCCAAGCGCCATTCGCTTGACGCCAAACGTCAAATTCTAATACAGGTTTTAAGGGGATGTCGACCGCATGTAATCGTGTCGATCCGGCGCGCCACGCTTCCGACGGAGCGCAGCCGCCGCCGTCCCATTGATGCGGTTGCCGGGATTGCGCCTCGGGAATTCGATTTGGCAGTCGATTTTCGCAACTGTTTTGCCGAACGACTTCATGGAGGTATCTCGCGATGCACGTCGCCTATGATGATCTTCGAGAATTTATTTCGATGGTCGATGGGATGGGGGAACTGCGCCGCATCGACGGTGCGAGCGTGTTGCATGAAATCGGAGGGATCACCGAAGTCGCTGCCGGCGCGCCGCACTGTCCGGCGTTGTTGTTCGATCGGATAGCGGGCTTCGAACCCGGATTTCGCATTTTCACCAACGCCACGACAAACGTCCAACGTGCCGCGCTTGCGCTTGGCATCGATCCTCATCTGCCGGCGATCGAAACTCTCAAGATATGGAAGAGGCGGCGATCCGAGATGAAGCCGCTCCCGCCCTGTAAGGCAGCTTCGGCTCCCGTCCTGGAAAATTCATTCGCCGGCGAGGCGGTCGATTTGGGCCGTCTGCCGGCGCCGCATTGGCACCGGGAGGACGGTGGCCCCTATATCGGATCGGGCGCGCTGGTGGTGACGCGCGACCCCGATAGCGGATGGATCAACGCGTCGATCTATAGGGTCCAGATTCACTCGAAAAATCGTGTGACCATCCAGTTCGACCATGCCGGTCGTCATGGGTCGATGATTTCGAAAAAATACTGGGAGCAGGGCAAACCTTGTCCGGTTGCGATTGTCTGCGGCCAGGACCCCGCATTGTTCGTCGCGGGTTTTGAATATCTGCCGGAGGGCTCTTCGGAGTACGACTTTGCCGGCGCGATTCGCGGCGCGCCCGTCGAGGTGGTCGATGCGCCGCAAACCGGTCTTCCCGTGCCTGCTCGCGCGGAGATCATTCTGGAAGGCAATCTCCTGCCGTTCCCGGACACCAGCCTGCCGGAAGGGCCTTTTGGCGAATTCACCGGTTACTACGCAGCCGATACCAAGCCGGCACCCGTCATGGAGGTCACCGGCATTCACTATCGGACCGACCCGATCCTGCTGGGTTCGCCGCCGATGAAACCCCCGCGATTTCATTTCGGCCTTCCGTTTCGGGCGGCATCGATGTGGACCAACATGGAGGCTTCGGGCGTGACGGATGTCGTCGGCGTGTGGCAACACGTTGCCCAGTTGATGACCGTGGTGGCGGTGCGGCAGCGCTACGCTGGCCATGCCAAGCGTGCGGCGCTTATCGCCGCAGCAAACAGTTATATGGGCCGGGTGATCGTGGTGGTCGACGACGATGTCGATCCCTCCAATCTAGCCGACGTGATGTGGGCGGTCACGACGCGCTCCGAACCGTCCGAGAACGTCGACATCATTAGAGACGGCTGGAGCTCGGCGCTCGATCCGCGCCTTTCGCCGGAAGCCCGCCAGGCCGGCCGAACTTCACATTCGAAGATGATCGTTGACGCCTGCAAACCTTTTGAGCGTCTCGCCGCCTATCCGCGGACCAGCGCGTTGTCGCAAGCCGAGGTGACGGCCATCAAAGCTGCCTGGGGTGAGGCGATTGCTTGAGCGCTATCAAGGTTTGAAACCCTGAGTGTGCGACTATCCGCGGCTGCGCTGCGGCAGCGGCTGATCGGCCAGCCTTGCCTTGACGACGACGTCGCCGGTTTTGCGGTGTCGAGCGCGCGGCTTCTAAAAAATTCTTAAGTATTAGTCATGTGAGCGAAACTCCATCCTTTCCAGGCGCTTTGCCCTGGAGGAGGGAGGAAGTCACTTTGAGCAAGGGACCTTCGGTCCCCGCCTGGACCCTATTGCTCGTCGAGGACGAGATAGAACTAGCGATAGAGATCAAGGTCGAACTGGAGCGACACGGCTATCTCGTACGCCCGGTTTCCATGGCCGATGTGGCGGATATCGCCCGGGCGAACGGCGCAGCGCTGTTGATCCTCGACCGGCTCCTTTACGGGGTGGACAGCCTGTCCGCTCTGGAGGATCTGCGCAAGCAGGGCATCAAAATTCCAGTGCTCGTGACCTCGGTGCTGTCGTCCGTTGACGAAATCGCCCACGGCCTGAAGGCAGGAGCCGACGACTATCTCGCAAAGCCGTTCTATATGGTGGAACTTGTCGCCAGGATAGAGGCGCTGCTACGCCGGCTTGGCAACGTTCGCACAACGAGACTAAGCGTTGACGATCTCGAAATGGACTTGATCGAACAAACAATCTTTCGCGGAGGCAAAAAAATCGATCTGCTTCCACGTGAGTTCAAGCTTCTGGAATATTTCCTTCGTCACCCGGGCCAGGTCGTCACACGGGAGATGCTGCTAAAGGACGTGTGGCAGCACGATTTTGGAATGGAGACCAAGGTTGTTGACGCCCACATCAGTAATTTGCGCAGGAAGATCGATGACCACGGCTGGCCCTCACGGATCGCGAATGTACGCGGGATGGGCTATATGCTGCGCGCTCGCCCGTTTTGATTTCCGCCGTTGCCGCCTATCGGGTCGATCGCTCCAGGAGCGGCGCGTTCTGCAGTGATTGCGTTCGGTCCAAAATCCCTGCGCTAGCTGGTCGCCCGCAGCGGCAGCGGCTGGTCGGCGAGCAAGCCCTTGACGACAACCTCGCGCGCTTTTGCGGCATCGATGGCGTGACTCGCGAGCAGGTCGGCGCAGTCGGCGACGATCTGGTCGGCGTCCTGCATCAGCTTCAATTCCTTGTAGCGATCGTGGCGCTTCAATCCCATGCTTTCGCCGACCAGCTCGAGCAGGTTGACGATGCGGAACGGCCAGTCGCGCTCATGGGCGCAAAGTTCGCGATGTTCGGAATGATAGACGGTGACGAGCGCGTCGACGCCGGCGTCGCGCGCGGCCTGAAATTCGTTCAGCGTGAGCTCGCGCTTGTAGTCGGGCAGGACGCTCAAGTTGACGCCCTGCAAGCCGAGCGCCGGCTGTTTCAAATCGACGAGCGTGATGCCGGGAATTGCGGTGAGGATTCTTTCAGCCGCCTCCATGATACCGGCGACGCCGGGATGACGGTGCAGGGCGACGCGCATCGGCACGGGCTGGTGGAGATGCGGCGTCAACCGGTCGAGCCGCTGGCTGAGGAAGCGCATGAACGGCGTCATCTCGAAGGGGCGCGCGCCGCGCTGACGTTCGAGCGCGGGCAGGGTGGTTTCGGTGAACTGGACGTAGCAGCTCGGGCACCAGGAGATCACCTGACCTGATTTGCTTTGCGACAGTTTGTCGATGCTGTTCGCGCCCATCCGTCCGGACATTTCGAGATCGCCCGGCCGCAATTGCACGATGCCGCAGCAATGGCTCGGCCCACCCATGACCTGATAGCGGACGCCGAGCGTATCCATGATATCGAGCGCGAGCAGCGCGATATGCGGCGTCTTGAGCACGTTGCAGCCGGTGTAGAAAACGAAATCCGGCGGCTCGCCCGGTACGCTGGCTGCGGCCGATTTCTGGCCGAGCCGCTCCAGTACCTCGTCGTTGAGCTGAAGCTGCGAGAGAACCGAAACATCACGCCCGAGGTCGCGGTATTTTTCCAGGCCCTGGCGTCGCCGCGTCGGGAGATCGTTGGCGGCCTTGGCCATCGCAACGCGCGCCATCGCCAGCAGAAAGCGCGGATTGACGCCTTCGTCGCATGCCTTGATGCAATCGCCTGAGAGCGTGCAGGCTTGCGCCCATTTCCGCGACGCCTCGGTTCCCTCGCCATCGCGAAGAATGTCGAGGATGCCGGTGATGACGTCTTGAGGGGCCGCATTCGCAATGCCGGCGGGTTTCACGCTCGGGCAGGCCTCGACGCACTTGCCGCAGCGGGTGCAGGCATCGACCATCTCGTCGACACGCATCTCGACGGCGGCCTCAAAAGAGAGATCGGTGGACATGGTCGCGCTTCCTGGCGGTTCGCGTGGCGCAGCCATCATCGAGGCCGGCCGGAGCACCAACCGTATCGCAGGCGGGCAGGTGCGCAACTGAAATTCAGACCGTTCGGCGGCAGCGGACGCAGCCCTGACAATTCAAAAACACTGTGCAGTTTGCACACGGAGTGGTTGTGTCGCGACTCCCGTACGCGGTCGGCAAACCGGCCACGCCTAAAGAAGACGTGACTGAAACGTGAGCGGAGAGTCCTCCGATCGGCTGACGCAGCACGCCTCGTGCCGTGACACACCACACCGAAAAGAAACGTGAGCGAGGCCGTTTGATGTTCGCATCATCAACATGCGGCTTTGGTTCCAACACTTGGGTGTTCGTATGAGATGGGTCGTCGTCCTCGCAATCTGGTTGGCGCTTTCGCTTCCCGTCAGCCTCATAACGGGACGCTATCTGCGATGGAGGAATGAAGAGTGATGCGTTCATGCGGAGTGATTTTCAGATCTCGAATTTCGATTGTTGTTGCCTTCGCATTGCTGGTGAGTTCCGCGGTCGTTGGTCCTTCACCCGCATTCGCGCAAAAGAATGCCGAAGCCTGCAGAGCCGCCTTCATGAACAGGTGCCTGGCGGATTGTAACCGGCGAGCTGGCCGACAGTGCGACTGGTTTTGCGGACGCAGGTCGACCTACGCTTGCTGAGTTCGTTGCGCGGTCGTTCGTGGTGACGGCAGAATACTGAAGCGCGTAGCTTCGTGCCGTCGTTTCTTGCGGCCAGACGTCGGCGTGATGCCGAGATGCACTTCCATTCTCTTTAGCGATCGGCACATCGCGCGCTTCGCGATCAGCGAGGCGGTAGGGTGCGTTGAAGAGATCAACCAGCGGTGCGCCGGAGCTGCCAGAATCGGAATGAAATTGCCGGGTCGCGCCGGCACCCAGTGCTGACCCACGGACGCTCAGACAGCAGTCAATCCATCGACTCATCGGCTGGGGCTTTACAATCTCCGGCGGATTTTTGCTTGACCTATATGTTAGTCATTGCTAACCGTTAGTTATGGCTAACAATAAGGCTGCCGCTGTCAGTGCTTTCGATGCCTTGGGCGATCCGACGCGTCGCGCGATCTTCGAGCGCCTCGCGAAGCGGGCGCTTCCGGTCGGCGAACTTGCCGCAACCCTGCCGGTGACGAGGCCGGCGGTGTCCCAACATCTTCGCGTCCTGAAGGATGCCGGGTTGGTGAGCGAGACCTCTATCGGGACTCGCCGTATTTACCGGATCGACCCGCGCGGAATTGGCGCTGTCCGCGAATGGCTGGATGATCATTGGAGTCTCGCTCTGGACGCCTTCAAGGAATTCGCCGACGTAGAAATTGACCGAGATCAGGAGTCCTCCAAATGAGCATTGCGCCGATTGTTCGAAGTGTGGAGGTCAAGGCTCCTCCCGCCCGAGCCTTCGAGTTCTTCGCCAACAGGATGAGCGACTGGTGGCCGAAAGGGCGAACGGTCGCTAAGACGCCGCACGAAATCATTGTGGTCGAACCTCGCGCTGAAGGTCGCTGGTTTGAACGCGACGGCGATGGAAACGAAAAACAATGGGGCAAGGTGCTTGCGTGGGAGCCTCCGAGCCGTCTGTTGCTTGGTTGGCAACTCAACTCGTACTGGACCTACGACCCGGACTTTCTGACGGAGGTCGAGTTGACCTTCGCTCCGCTCGCTTCGGGCGGCACGCGGGTAACGCTGGAACATCGCAATCTCGAGAAATTCGGCGCCGACGCAGAAGCGCGGCGCGGGCAACTCGACGGCGGCTGGCCCCGTTTCCTTGCCGACTTCGCGGCCTTCGCCGACCGTGAAGCTTAGGTAACACCAGATGCTTCGCGCACGCTCTTCGTAGGGGAAAGACCATGTCAGACTTCGTCGTTCATTCGATTCCCGGCAGCCCGTTTGGCCGGGCGGTGTTGGCTACGCTCGAGTACAAGGCTGCGCCTTATCGGTTTGTGGCGGTCGCGCCGGCATCCATGAAGCAGGAGCCACATATCTCCCGACATGCATTCGGGCGCGTCCCGGTGTTCCAGCACGGCGATTTCATACTTTATGAAGTGCAGGCGATCCTTCGCTACCTCGATCGTGTTCTGCCGGAGCCGGCATTGACGCCTCCGGATCCGAAACTCGCGGCGCGCATGGATCAGGCGATGAACATCAACGACTGGTATCTCTTCCAGGGTTGCGGCAACATCATCGCGTTCCAACGTGTGGTGGGACCGCGGCTGATGGGCCTCAAGCCCGACGAAGCCGTGATCGAGGCCGCGATGCCCCGCGCTCACCAGGTTTTCCGCGAGCTCAGCCGCTTGCTTGGCGAGCAACCTTACTTCACCGGAGCGGGGCCTACGTTGGCCGATTTGATGCTCGCGCCACAGTTCGACTTCCTGTCGATAACGCCGGAATGGGCGCCATTGACGGCGTCGCGGCAAAACCTTGTGCGCTGGCTGGAACGGATGAACGCGCTCCCCGCGATGCAGGCGACGACCTGGGAGAAGGTCATCGAGATGGCGAAGGCTGCCTGATCACTGTTAATTCGGCGGGTTGTTTGTTCTGGTGCGGGCGGTGGGACTCGAACCCACACGACGTTGCCATCGAGGGATTTTAAGTCCCTTGCGTCTACCAATTCCGCCACGTCCGCATTGTTGATTTCCATAGCTTTTTAGCCTTCTGGCCGCAATTGTTAGACACTTAATCCTTTGCGTTAGACAATTTGCCCACAGACCTGTTCACGTTCCGTCTTTCAGGCGGTTGAAGGCGCGGGTGATATTGACCTCTGACTCGACGTGCCGGGTGTAATGCTCGCCCATCCGCGGCGAGATGTCCCCGATCAGATCCGTGACCTCTTCCTTCGTGGCGCCGTTGCGACGCCACCAAGATGCGTAGGAGACGCGGAGGCCGTGCAGGGTGGTGCCGGCGCCGATATGCCCGGCCCGCTCCTGATCGCGCAGCCAGTGGCTCACGCGGGTCTGCATCTTCTTTTTCGCTTTCCCATGCCGAGCCGTCGTGGCGAACCGCGATGAGACCGTCGGCGCGTTGGACCTTCAACTCGGCCATAAACGCTTGAAGTTCGGGGAGAACCGGCAGGAACACGATCTTTTTGTTCTTGCGCGCATAGTAGCGCACGGCCTGTCCCGTAAGCGGGTGAGGCTCGAACTGCTTCCGGTTGACTTTCACAATGGTCTGACCGCGGAGGCCGGCGTATCGGGCCTGCATCATCGGGATCAGCACTTCCAGCGGCGCGCTCTCGCGGGCGAATTGCCACTCCGGTGTGAACCATTCCCGGTTGGCGTTCGGGTCTGCTTGGTGGGCGTCGTCCATGCCTGTGCAGGGATTGAAGGGCATCTTGCCGCGCTTCACGGCCTGCCGGAACATCGAGGACAGCGCCGAAATCATCTGGTCGGCGAACCGCGGCCACTTCTTGACGGCGCATTTGTCGCGCGTGTCATAAAGGTCCGGCTGGGTGATCCCTGCGAGCGGCATATCGAATTCAGGCCGCAGGTAATCGAAGGCCTCAAGATAATCTTGGCGAGTCGACTTTGCGAGCTTGGACCATTTCGGATAGCTGCCTTCAATGTTGCCGGGATTGTCAGTCCACTGCTTGAGTGGACGATCGATGTCGCCGTTTGTGTACCAGTGGATGAAGCCGCCCAACGTTTCGATCGAGAAGTCGGCCGCACGCCGCATCTGTAGTCGTGGGCGATTGTAGGTCTGGATGAAATCCGGATCGACCAGCTTCTTGTCCAGATCCTTGCGGGACCCCCTGAAGCCCTTGATCAACGGCTCTCCGGTTGATCTCCGGTAGACATACCAGAGCCCACGGGCCTCATAGACTTTAAGCCCTTCGAGCTTCACCTTGACCACCATTGAGCTTTTCCCCGAACCGTCGGACCGGCCGGGATGGTTGCGCATTTTGTTCTGCCAAGGCAAGACTTTGATCAGATCGGTGCCGGCTCCTTCTCCAAAAGTCGATGGCGTCAAGATCGAACATGCCCGTGTCGGGGTCCGGCTCAGGGAAGCCGCGTTTGATCAGTTTCGGCAGCAACTCGTTGAAGCGCGCGAGGGTGAGATGTAGCCGCCGCGCCGCCTTCTTGGCCGGCACGTCGCGTGGATCGATGCGGTAGCGGATCTCTGCTTGTCGAGGGCCGGTCATCCGGCCATCATGTAGCTATTGATGCCGCATCGAAAACAGTCTCCAAGTGCGCGTCGTACGATCGGATGCCAAAGCGAAATAAAAGAAAAATCGCCGACACGTTTGCGCTTTCCTCGGTGCGTTCGGTGGTTTTAACCCATAGCCTTGCTTAGGGGCTACTTCTTGAATGCTGGGGCGAAAGTTCTTCAGGACCGAAAACAATTGCTGATTTGCAAGCTATTGAATTCGTCGGTTGTCTGCGACGATCCTGCCTGCAACCAGACCGTTATGAGCGGCAGGAAAACGATCGGCTTCGTTGATGTTGCTGTATTTTTGTCTTAATCCGATCGCGTTCGTTGCGCTTCGGTTGGTCGTTTCTGGCGCGAAACCGGTGCAGTCACGCCTGCTCGTGCAGACGGGTCGGGATTGAAATCTATAGGTCTCTATCGCCGGACTCTTTTCAGGATGATCATCGAGCGGATCGACTTGGCCCCCTCTCAAGGCTGAAACAGGGGTTCGATTCCCCTAGGGAGCGCCAGCGAATTCAAATACTTAGTTGAATTGCGCGGTCAACTGAACGAAGCTTCTTCAAGTTTTCTTCAAGTCGACTTCACCCGCATGATGTATTTAAGCGCCATCCACCGCTCTCTTTGCGCTTCGACGCAGCCATTAGCGCTGCGAGCAATAAAACTGTACGCTTTCCAAGCCGCGATTTTCCATCCGTTGGGTTCGAGCCAAAGCAAAAAAGCTCAGTTATTAGCCGCCTATAGGATCTACAAAAAAGCGCGGGCGAAAAATCCACCGGCCCACGAACTACAGATGCGGCTCGGTTTGCCTGGTTACATCGCGCTTCAGAAGGTTTTGCGCAGAGCGGGTCAACGTCGGCTTCGAGCTCTCGGGAAAATGGAAGATTTCGCAGACGAAGTTGACGCTGGACTGAAGCTCGCGAAAGACGTTGCGTCCTTAGTTCACGCCTCGCATCGGATTGCGAATTTCGGGCCACATAAACTGCATCAAACAGGTGGGACAACGATGGCTGGCAGCTTCCTTGCCGCGATGACAGATGGGCCAAAGGAAAAAACATACATCAACAGAGTGAAGGACTTCAAAGACCGGGAGGCGTTGGTTTATCTAACACTTCACCACTTTAAACACCTCCAACCTGAGCGGCTTTCAAGCAAGAAATTCGCTACGCAAATTCTGCAACAAGCTGCCAATGTCAAAGCGTTGTCGGCTTTCTTTGCTGGTTACGCGGACCTCGCTAAAGTGCTCCATAACCAATATCACTTTGAAGAACTGCATCGTCCCGATGAGTTGCTGCCTACTGATTTCGCGCTCACCAAATTCTCGCAAGCGGAACGACACTTTCTCGAAAATTATAAAAGCAAGCCAAAAAAGAAAAAGAAAAAATCGGTACAGTAACGGCCGCTTACTATAGCTGTAGGTCGGAGCTCTTCCACGATCGTCGAGATAAGCCTAAATCCGCCCGGTATCGGGAGGCGGAAATGCTGAAGCTCGTCACAAGCGAAATGACTTTTCCTCAACAAGTCCTAAGCATCGCTCAAGTCGTCGCGCGATGCGGGTTGTGTCGAACCCTAATTTATTCTGAAATTCGCGCAGGCAGGCTAAAGGCGCGCAAATGCGGCCGGCGTACTATCATTCTGGGACAGGACCTCGAGGCATTCTTATCCGCGCTACCCTCGAAGGCTGCCGGCTCAGATGAGTTGACGAAATGATCGACCTATTCAGGCGTTCCCCAGAACTTCGCGCGACGCGGCACAAGCTGAAAAAGAACGTCGTTTTGGAGTCGAAACAAGGTACCGGTACAAACCAAGAGGCCGGGATTGTCCATTGGCAACGTGAAGCTACTCTCGTTCAGAAAATACCATTGAGATCATTGATCGGTAGCAGCAACGATATCGACGAAAAGAATGTCGCCTTGTTGGCGGAGTTGTTCGGACAAATCAAACAGACAAATCCGATCTTGGTCGTCGCTCAACCTGATGGCATGTTTCTGACTATCAGCGGTCACCACCGTGCTTGCGCGGCTCGAGTTTTGAAATGGGACCTGATCGACGCAATTGTGTTGACGGCATGCGAGCGCGACCTCGAGTTGATCGGCATTGCCGAAAATCTGCACCGACGACAGGCGTCAGTTTTGAGCCGCGCGCTGTCCGTGTCTCGTTGGTGCCAACTTATCCTTGAGGGTGCCCAACTTGAGCGACCTGCCGGTGGAAGGCAGCCAAAGGACCATGGCATCGCCAAAGCCGCTATGGCTCTTGGGTTCTCCCGCACGGAGGTACAGCGCTGCGTCCAGATAGCCAGACTGTCGAAGGAAGCCGCCCAAACAGCAATCGAATTCGGTCTCGATAATCATCAGACGGCGCTAAGGAGCGCTGCGCAAAACAAAACTATCTCAGATCAAATCTCCACCCTGCAAGAATATCTCAATCGCAAACGGCAACGCCGACGGCTTGCAACCTCAGAAGCTACGTCGATCGCCAATATTCCACCGGCGGACGCCTCTGTATCAATCGAAAAGTTGGACCAGCGGGCGCTGGTTTCGCCTGATCCCGAAAGCCATCTCAACACCTTGATCGCAAAGTGGGAGAGCTTCTTGATCGCTTTCCATCTTGCTCCTCAGCTTACGCGCGAACGGTTTGCCCGTCAGACATTGCCTGCCGATAGATGGTTCTTCGAGCTAATTCCGCCAGGCTCAAAGGTTGAAGCGACGTCGACTGGGCGCGAGCCGTGATTGCACCAGAAGATCTGCAAGTCAAAATCGCCGTCCGACTTTCGTGGCGGCTTCGAGAACAGCTTGTCGACTGCACCGGAGGAAATTGCGGCGGCGGATGTGGCGACGTTTGTGCCATTCGAGCCAGAGAGTGGCGCCACCGCTATGCCGAACGATTACGTCGTTTGTTTTCCGATCCGGCAGTCACTGTCCATGAGTTTCATTTCAGCTGTTGGACGTGGCATCAAAAGCCGAACCGTCTGCGCAATGTAAAAATCGCTACCATCTTCAAGGCCGCACGCCGAGTTTTGAATAGCCTAAACGATCCGACGATAATCGCTGTGGGCCTGGTTGATGCTGCCTGGAATGGATCGAATAAGTGGAAAGTCGGCATAACAATCCTTGCGCTGACCTCGCGTAGCGATGGCTTGCGAAAAGCCCTGAGCCGAACTGAAAACGTTGTATCACCATCCGTAGTCGAAATAGCATGTAGGCCCAACAGCCGTTTGGTCGATCTCTTGCGTAGTGGCCAGCAGGCCAAGCATTGGCCGGATGGTCGACCTTTGCTGAAACCAGGTGTTTGCCGCGAATATTATCAGTGGCTGGCCGGGATAAAGCCCAACGCGAGGATCTTTCGATACGGCGTTGACCGTCATTTCCACGTGCTCGAAAAGCAGCCACGGCCTGTGAAGTTGAAGGTGCCCAAAAGCCGATCTAGCCCAACGTGGCTCGAACCGTACCAATACGGCTCGCACCCGCACGCTTGTAATTGCAAGATTTGTAGCTCCCGGCAGAACTGACGTGCGCTGGCTGTCGAAGCGATTCTCCTCTGCAGGCACCAAACCGCGAACGGCAATCTTGTAAAACATTTGGCAAGTACTTCTGCACGAGCCAATTAGCGTGCGATTGATCTTAATACCCCGAGTTTGATGGAGGAAGTGAGAATGATGGACCTATCAGTTGAGCCGTTTCTTTTCGAGGTCGCAAAAGGATTGGATTATAAGGTCCGACAGCGCAAACAAGATATAAAGTCTTTCGGAAGGGTTCGGCGAATGTGCGCGGCGCTAGCCACCCTAGGAGCCACGGGATTCGCAGAGTACGATTCAGAAGAAGCGAGATGGAAACCATCAATCATGGCGTTTGAAGCCATGGAGTTAGCAAAATTCAAGTTAGATGCGTCCGCGCTGGCGCTTGCTGTCGCCGAACCGCAGTTTTTTTACCTGTTAAGCGTCGAGCCGTCCTGGACGTTGCCGGATCAACGCGTTTCGAAGTTGTTCCAAAACGAGCTGGACGTGGATGAAGTGAAGTCGCTTTGGAAAGCGGCTGGTATCATCTTTGGAGGTTTGGTCAGGAACGAACTTCGGCTGACGGGTTTAGCCGAAAGCGGAGGCTTGATCATCGATTCTGTTTCCGAAGCAATGAAAGAGGAATGCGGTGACACGTGCACGTTTTCTTTGGCGCACGAAGGGAAGTCGCACGTAGTAATGTTGAACATTGATCTGCCGCCGCTGACGCAACCCAACGTTTTGCGTCTACATGCTGTCGGTGTGAAATGGCCCTACTGACTGATCGCGCTCCGCTCGTGAAAAGAAGACATCCTCGATGGAATTGTGTCGCGTTTTTACTGTGACGAGCGTCTCTCATTGTAAGAACACTACATTCAATCAAATGAGCATTAGAGACATCTGTATACGGTTTAGAAGGCTCTATTGGGTCCATCCGTGAAATAGATATTCTGTAAAGAATCTCGTACAAACGTCGGAGTGCGAGATGAATTTTTTCAATCAAGCAGGAATCGAGAGACTGGAGCGTCGTAATAATCGGGAGCTAAAAGTCGCTTTTGAGACTGCACGTAATCGAAGACTGCTCGGCCGTTTCGACCGAGCTCGTCTAACACCTTGTGAGCGTACCTCGCTGTGTGCGGTGAACGCATATTCAAGAATTTGGTGGGGACAAATCGTCTGCAATCAAATCAGTAGGCATCTTTGTCCTGGGAACGGTATTGATCACACGAGAACAGTTCATTTTGTCACATTGTTGGATGTCAATTGCGCCACGGCGGTCTCTGACACCGCGCCCAATTTAGCGCGGATCCGGAAATCCCTCAGACGCGGCCTGCGGGGAATCTCGCACTGGGGCGTTATTGAGCCCGCCTACTACACGAACCTGCAGGTTGGAGTTCGCTTTCAAGGAAAGCGGTGTCTGTTCTGGCATACGCACGCGCTAGCGTGGGGATTATCGGTCAAAAAAATGCGGAAACTCATCCAGAAGCTGGAGGCGTCAGGACTATATCTCGCGATTGCTGAGGGCTTTAAAGGCGCGCACTCACGGCGCGTGAAAGCCGGTGATCTGGCGAAAGTCACCGGCTACATGCTCAAGTCGCCTGTCAACGCTTACAGAGTAGCCAAACAGGATATGATCGCTCAAGACGGCAATCCGGTAGTGAATGACGACGGTGAAGTTCAGGCCAGCTTCTTTCACAACAAAGGTCAGCTTCGAAAAGGGGAGCGAATTAGATTGTTCTTGGCGATGAAAAACCTGCGTCTCGATCAGCTCAGCTTTGCAGGTGGAGAAGGAACGAAGCTGCTGGCAGAAGCGAGACGTATTGCGCTGTCCACGTAAACCCCAGAAAACACGACTGGCACCGCAGGATACGTATTGGCGTGTCCACGTAAACAGTATCGACCCATTTATAGCGGTTTATTTCGAAGTCGGCGCGCAGCGGTCGATTTGCATCACCAGTGATCGTTCAAAGCCGGCCTTTGAACGCTCAAAGCTGATGATGAGCTCTCAACCGTCTTTTTTCTGGCTGAGCAGAAAATAGACGATCTCGCACAAAAGCGGTCGATTTTGCATAATGTATCTCTCACAGCTGGTTGTCGCTGCGAGCAAAGCCGGTTGGTATCAGCATTGCCTCACGACCATCGGCGCGTCCTGACTTCGCTAATTTAATCCGAAGATGGAGGTGTCTGATGCTCTCGGTGCAGAATACAGACGGAAGGACTCGGCTCTGGTTTGACGGCAGGCATTCGCTGCTCCGGGATCTTCACGGAATTCCGGTAGCCAGAATAAGGGGCAGCAAAATTTACGCGCTAAACGGTCAGCGGGTCGCGTCCTGGAAGGACCAAAACGTGGTTGACCTAGACGGGGTGGTGCTGTTGTGGTGCCGAAGGTTCAGCGAGGTACGTGAACCACGTGTTCCCCCGGTCCTGTTACCGCATGAGGATCTGCTTGAACGCCCGCCGCGTCAAACACGAAAACCGTGGGGGGACGAGCGATGGTTTGTGGAAACGTTACGACTGATTAGTCGAGATCAAGTCAGGCTGACCAATTGGTAGCTTGCGGCAATCCGAACTGACCAAATCGCAACCCCTGAGAAACTTGATCTGGATGCGCTTTGCGCCGCGTCTAGCGCGCTGACCGCGACCTTTTCAAACCTGTAAATAAAGCGAGAGGCCACACGAGTGCGGCCGCTATCGCATGCATGTGAATTGAAAAGGTATTGATCATGAACCCCAAAAATGTCCGGCGCGATTCGCACAACTACCAATCGTTGCGAGAGATACTCGACGACGCAATCAAGGTAGTTGACGAACACTGGGTACACGACACCGCGCAGTTGTTCACAGATTGCGCGGTAGCGACCGATAGAATCGCTAAAACGCTGAGGCGCATAAGAGAGGGTAGGACAAATTCAGTTTTGCGAAGAAGGGAACTTGTCGATGAACTTTCACGGTTGCGAAGCTTCCTGGAGCAATGGGACAAGCTATCAAACGAACACTTGGTAAGCGATCTCGTTTGTCCTGATGAAATTGAATGGCGTCTCAAAAATCTGAGAAAAGTGGGTCTCTCAAATCGCGTCCGAAAGAAATTACAATGTCGAGAAGCAGAAGAGGATCTATAACGAGAACGGTTAGCGCGCAACCACTGTCTCAGAGAAAAATCGGCTGCGCGCGGTCTGAGATGGCGTCAATATTCCTCCGCAAGCATTATGGTAATGACACGCTCCGTCATCTTTGGATTGGCGGGATCGAGAGATTGATGCGTTAAATCCTTGTCGTAGTAATCAATCTTGAACATGACTCGATGTCCTTCGAAATCGAACACCCCGAAGTCATGCTCCCCGTAGGGATCGTTAGCTGCACAAAAGTCATCGAAGACGGAAATCGTCTGAACAAGTCTCTCGACCGCAGCTTGACCCAGCGCGGCGATAGCTGGTGTGATGACGGCTCCTCCGCCAAGAAGATGGCGACGCAGCTCATCGTTGAGCGCGCGTATGCTTTCCCTGTCGTGCGACATGGCGGTTTCCTGGTTTGTCCTGCAATGGGAGGGGGTGGCCCGGCTCAATGAGCCGGACCACTATCGTTGTTAAAGGCCCGGGTGGACCAAGGCGACCGAGTGGATGTGTGTTTGGACAGATTGATGCTTCGGAAAATCCCTGAATCGTACAGTCAGGATCTCGTTGTCGCGCTTGACAACGATAGCCTCGTAGAATCCATCCATTGGCCGCTCACACAAAAGAACCATATGACCGGGCGCGATGGCATCCCAGCTTGTCGGCAGGGCGGACGCTTGATCGGCTCTCGCGCGTGCCAAGGATTGATCGAGCGAAGACCCGGCTGGTTCTGTTCGGCTTGGTAGCTTGGCGACTTCGACCAGGAGCTGATCGTAAATAGTCTGCTTCACGAAGGGCACAAATCCCTTTCCCTTGGCGTGGATGCGACCAACTGGAATCTCCTTTATCAGACCGTCGGCAGCAGGCCCGCTAACTTCGCCAGAAGTTTAACTTCATCGATGCCGCTGCTTCCTTCGCGGCCTCGGCTTCCGTAGCTGTAAACCTCCCGGCCTTGGGTTTGCCGGTCTCGTCGATGCCGTAGACCAAGATCTGAATTTTCGGCTCGGTTGTGTTGGTTTTCATGTCGCTTCTCCAAATAAAAAGGAGCCCAATTCGTGGGCTCCTTTGTGGGGTTTTACTGGGGCTGTTTGGCTTCTTGCCGAGCGTATTCGATGGTATATGTCGTCCGGCATCTGCTTATATTCACCTCAGTAACTATCTACGAAAGCGATTAAATTCGCCTTCGGCGTAATCTTATCTTCATTGTGCGTAATATCAAAGCAATTTAAGTCGAAGATGTACTAATTTATACTAAAAGCAGCGAGTTTTATTACGCTAATACAGGCTAATTCGACTGCATTTACTGTAAATAATGCAGTATATATTCTGACAAGACTTTCTATCGTCGATGTTCAAGCCATTACAGATCGACAGGCCATCGGCCGCGCAGTAATTCCATAGTGCATGTTGGATGAACCGCGGGAAGTTTGCGGGGTTTTTTGAGTTGAAGCGGCGAGCATCAATTTTGTCCGAAACTATTCGAAGAATATCGGCGCAGCCGCCCGGCCGATAACAGCCAACGCCGTAGCCGTGCCGCGCCTCGAAGCGGTCCAAGATTCCCGTTCGATGAAGAAAGTTATGAACCAGCGTATCGACGGCAATCATTTGGCTGCCAGCCTCGAACCACCTGGGCCACGATTTTGGAGCCGACATCAGAATCTCTGAGAGCGTCATTGTCAGGACCTTGTCTGAGACTCCAAAAATGCTGCGCATGGGGATGACGAGTACATCTTGCTGGATCCGTCCGACTTCAGCACCGGATTGCTTGACGCTTGCTAGCTGAGTGTCGATCCAGCGGAATAGATCGCCGCGCGCGATGTCGCGAATAAAGAAATAGAGACTGTATGCAGTTTGGTTCAGTACGGCCGTTCCGCAACGGATGTGTAGGAACGGGACAGTTGTCTTGATAATCAGGTTTCGAGCACGTTCTGCTGGTCTTGTCATAACGGCATTGATCGTAGGCCCAATAATTCGCCAAAAGGGGGCACTTGGGACCTCCTGCCAGAAGAGACTGCAACTCCGGCCATCTAACACTACCATGCCGACGTAAGTAGCTTTCGGCGACGCTATTCGAGATGCCTTGGTAGCTGAAGCTCTCCATCATCCAATCGAATAGCGCAGGTGTATCTCGACGGGCGACTACCGTCGCCAATCCGGTTGGTCCGCGGTTGGCTCGTATGTCCTCCACAAATGTTGGGGAGCCGCTGACGCAGCAAACGGCGTCAATCAGGGAAACCGCATAACCCAGGGCTGTTTTGTCTGGGCTTTTCTGAACCGACCGATTGGGGGATTTTTGATGCTGACCATATTTTGTCAGATCAACGATACGAGCCTCCGTTGGGCATCGCTATCACCGTCGATGTAGCGTTGCGTCGTTTGAATCGAACGGTGCCCGGCCAGCAGCTGAACGTCTCGTAGGGATCCACCTGCTTTGTGCACAAGTCGCGCAGCACGGGTAATGAAGGTGCGACGTCCGGAATGAGATGAGCAACCGTCAAGCCCCAGAAATTGATAAGCGCGCTCAAACCAGACGACGACGCTATGCGGTGTCATCGGACCGCCGCGCTCCGACTTAATCACGGTGCCTGACGGAACAAGAGATCGGGCTCTTAACGCGACTAACGCGCATTTGAGCTCGGCGTGGATCGGAATGGTTCTGCCGTGTCCTTTCTTTGCGGCGTGATCCCGCAGTTCGATAGTCGTTCCGATATCACGGGTGGGAGTGAGCACCATTTCCCAGGTCAGGTCTGCAATTTCGGCTGCGCGCAGTCCCGCTTTCAGCGAAAGCAAGACAATCAATCGATTGCGCAATGGATATCGCGTGGTGTCGGCGAACATGAGCATTTCGTCGGCGTGAGAGCCGGAAAGAATTTTGGCTTGTTTGCCGGCCATCGTTCGTTTCTCTGAGCAATGTACGATTCTAGATCAGAGCATCGCCATTGCAACAGGTTTAGTTTTTGCGTCGCAACTGATGAGGAAAAACGCTTTTTGTGCTCAGTTTCGCGATGCCAGAATTTCCGGAGGCTCGACTTGGTTGTTTGCTTCCTTTGGTTCGCATCAGTCGCAAAACCGATCCTGTAAATAATTGGCGTAGCAATGAGCTGCGTCAATCGAAAGGATCGGATTATGGACGTTGTAATGGATGCTGTGGTCGTCGGATACGTCATGCGCGCGCTACCTTCGATAATTGATATCGATAAGTGCTTTGCTAAGTGTGATGATCAATTTCGGGAAGACATGACCATCGCCTTGCTCGAAAGCATGGTGGCGTGCGGAGCTGCGACACATCGATACAACGAGCACGATAAGATTGACGAATTCTCCGCGACTGAGCGACTCGTGAGGAATTGGAGCCATGTGTTCCCCGGTGACGAGTTCAACATCGATCAGTCGGAGAAAAGCTGCTTCGAATTCTCCGGCACGCGAACCCGTTATTTCAACGCAGAATGGCTCGCGCCGAAAAAGCTTAAAAAACTCGGGCCTTTGCCTGACTGGCCTGCTTAGCCCGAAGAGTCCCTCAAAAGCACCGGCTCTCACCCCCCTCGCGCTACAGGCAGCGTGAAAAGCGTGCTGCGGTTTTGACGCGGCATTCTACTTGTCGGCTGGCCGGCTTATGGGGACGCTAATTTCGAGTGTCTCGTTAAATGAAACGCGACCGCCGCACTTGTGCGGTCGCTCCGCAGTCTGAAGTCAAAGGATGTGAACTATGAGAATTCTCAGAGGTTTTGGCATGTCGCTCCGAAGGTTCTGGAGCCGAACGGTGTTCTCGGGCACGACCGTTATCTATGCGGCGAAAGGACACGAAATGACTTGTTACCAATGCGATTACGAACTGCGTACCGCGGTTGAAACCTACAAATCGGAGGTCCGCGCTGTGCGGCAAGCACTTCGCGCCAAAGGCAAGACGCCTCCGACACCGCCGGATTCGCGGGTCGTCGACGAGGTGGTTGTGATTTTTGGATTCGACGCATCGACCGAGAGCGCGATTGCCACGCTTGAAGCGTTGTTGGATCGAATCAAGGAGCAGGGTCTCTGCGCCGGGCTAGATGCGCAAGGAAAATGCGTCTTTGAAGATCGCTCGGGAAAGCAAGCCGCATTTGCGAACCGCGCGTTTTGACGAAGGATTACGTTCGCGCGCCGAGTGTCTAGATCTGCCACCAAATTTCACAGTCCGTAGGCATCATGGAGAGTGCCGTGTCGCCGCTTGCGCTTAGAGTAAATGTTCCGACTGGAAATCAAGACCTAAAGCGACTCGTGAAGCTGGCCAGCACAGCGTTTTTTCAACGCTGGCTACCTTCGGGGATAAAAATCGAGGAGGGAAGCACCTCGACTTCAAGAATTTATTCGGCTCTATCCCACTTGGAGGCTCAGTATGCCGCTGAGGGAATTGAACTAAGCAAGCTTGCCCGCTGGGAGTTCGGAATTCTTCTGAGACAATTCATCAATTTTAATCTTGAGCGGCAGTATAGGCACTTCGATGCCGTTGAAGAGTTTGCGTGGCAATTAACGACAATCAAGAGGGCGTCACAACTGACTAAAAAATTCGCAAAATCGATGGCGGGCAAGTCAACACGCGGAAATGGGACGACTGCTGCACGGGCCTCTCTTCAGTAAAGCGCCGATAGGACCGCCTTATTTGTACATTCGGTGTCGAAATGCGTCGCCCTTATCGAACGTCTCTTCGTTACCGCGTGGTAGTGATTGGCATCTAACCGAACAAATCTGGACTGTACAGGTTTCGACTGTTTGCTTATCAGTTGCGAAAAACCGGACGGCGCTGAGCGGCAACCCGGTCAGTATTCCGACAAGGTTACGATGGCCCGCTGACTACAGGAGATCGTACAAGGTTCGCTCGTTGCCGAATTATGTGCTCGTGGTCATTCCTCTTACGAAGTGAGTGCTCGCGGCCGCCTTCACGATCGCCAGCCGTAGTTCTTCTGCAAATAGTTCCGCGACGCGGGAAGGAGGACGGAACGCCGATCGAAGCAGAGCGACGCGCTGCGGCACAGTCGGTTTAAATCGAACAAGTTTACATCGGCTGTTGGGTGCAATTGAATTGGGCCATGGATCAATAAGCGCGATCGATCGGCCCGCGCATGCTGCCGCGAAAGCGACTCCCGAACTGTTCGCTTCCATAACGATATGCATCGCAATGCCCTCAGCTTCGAAGCACTCGCGAAGCAGGTGGCCTGCCGGCGAGCCGATATCGAGGCCGATCAAAGATTGCCCATCTAGGTCACGAGGCGACACGAAATCATATCGCTCAAAGCGGTGCCCAAGAGGCACGACGGCGACTATCTCACTTTCGCCAATGATTTCTACGTCGAGGTCGCGATCGGCCACGGGCGCGTGCACAAGTCCCAGGTCGACTTGATGATGCGTGGTGACCTTGATGACTTCGGCGCGGGATCCCGTGACAACTCGGACAATCGCGTCGGGCGCTTTTGCGTGTAGCGCGACCGTCGCCTGAACTACGATAGAAGCTGCCAGGGTTGGAATGACGGCGATCGATAGCTGGCCGGCCTCCCCAGAGCGGAAGTCTTCGACACGATCTTCAAAAACCGACACGTGCGAAAAGAGCCGCGTGGTCTCTTCGTACAGCCGGGCTGCGTCTTCTGTTGGGATCAGTCGACGCCGCTCACGCCCGAACAGAGTGAGATTGACGTCCTTCTCTAACTCGACGAGCGCCTTGCTCACGGCAGGCTGAGTGACGCCGAGCTTGATGGAAGCTGTGGTCACGCTCCGCGTTTCGAATACAACCCTGAAGACTTCAAGCAGCCTTAGATTGATTCTCTTCATTACCGTTTGGTTATGGAGTGCGCAGATTTATTCATTAGACAGAATGTTGATCGCAAGCAACCCTTCCGTCGATTGCAACAAAGCCGGAAGGGCCTCTGAAATGCTGCTGTTCGAACGGTCGGAGTATTTGGCGCGCGTCGCTCGCGTAAAAAAAGCGATGGCCGAGAAAGGCATCGACGTGCTGCTGATCGCGTCGCCCGCCAATCAATTCTGGCTAACCGGCTATGACGGATGGTCCTTTTACACGCCTCAAATGGTGGTCGTGAATTCGACCGAGGAAGAGCCAATCTGGATCGGCCGGAAAATGGACTCGGTCGGTGCCAAGTTCACGGCTTTCCTCGCCGAGAGGAACGTCCTGCCATATCCCGACATCTACGTCGGTTCGTCGGAACTACACCCGATACAATTTGTCGCAGAGGAACTTCAAAGACGCGGCTGGGATCGCGGAAGGGTCGGCGTAGAGACCGACGACTACTACTACACGGCCAAGTGGGACGCGATACTTCGGCACGGTCTTCCGAATTGCGAGTTCGTCGACGCCTTCCTTTTGGTCAATCGCTGCCGGATGGTGAAGTCCGATCGCGAGTTGGATTATATGAGACAGGCCGGCCGCATCGCGGCCGCAGCACAACAGGCTGCTTTTGACAAGGCGCAACCGGGAGTTCGGCAGTGCGATGTCATGGCCGAACTGTATCGCGTGACCACGGCTGGCCTGCCTGAGTTCGGCGGAACATTCCCGTGCAAGCCGCCTAACGCGATGGTCGGCGAGTATTGCGCGGCGCCTCATTTGTCGTGGACCGATGCGCCGCTGGAAAAGGAAGATCTCTTCTACATTGAGATGGGTGGCGTTAGGCACCGCTATCACTCGCCGTTGTCCCGCTGCATCTACCTCGGAAAGCCGACCGAACGGATGGACTTCGTTGCCAAGGTGATTGCCGAGGGATTGAATGCGGTCCTCGAGAAGGTTCGTCCGGGTGTACTTTGCGAGGAATTGGCCGCGGCCTGGAAGGCGGTGATCAGTCGATACGGCATCGAGAAGGACAGTCGGATCGGGTACCCCGTGGGGATCGGCTTTCCGCCGACATGGGGCGAACTGACTGCAAGTCTTCGCGCCGGCGATAAAACGGTCATGGAGAAGAACATGACATTCCACTGCATCCCTGCGATCTGGATGGAAAAATACGGGCTGGTCATCTCGGAATCTTTCGCAGTGACCGATAAGGGAGCCGAATGCTTCGCTGACTTCCCGCGCGTACTGCTATCCAAAGCCTGAGATAGACGTGAGACAAGGTGTGCTCACCGGAGGCCATAATCTTTATGGCCACAGAATAGGGATCCTGATGATCGAGGGACGCTTTCCTCGACCATCGGGCGCAATCGGAAATGCGTCTTCATTTCCGTTTCCCGTGATTCATCACGTTGTGAAAGGCTTCTCGGGAATCCGGACAGTGCGAGACCTTGGCTCCCTTGATCCGACGACCAAGGAATTCCAAGATGCGGTCCAACCCTGGGTCGATGGCGCACGCTATCTCGAGGACCAGGGTTGTCGGGCGATAACGACGTCTTGTGGGTTCGCTGCACTGTTTCAACGTCACCTGCTTGAGGCCGTCGATATTCCGGTCTTTGCCTCCTCTTTGATGCTGGTGCCGTTTATTTCCGCTACTCTTCAAAGGAACAAGCGCGTAGGGGTGATCACGGCGGAAGCAAGCAGTCTGTCTTCTCGCCACCTTGAAGCCGTGTCTATTGATCCCTCTGCGGTTTACGTTGTCGGCATGGAAGGATGCCCGGAATTCTCAGCGACGGCTTGGGAGGACCGAACGACACTTGATTTTCCCGCTGCGGAGAACGAGGCCGTGGAAGTGGCAAAACGACTGGTTGCTGGGCGACCGGATATCGGTGCCATTCTACTGGAGTGCTCTCTGTTGCCTCCCTATGCCGCGGCGATTCAGGCCGAGATTGGGCTGCCGGTGTTCGATTTCACGCACATGGTTACCTTGGTCCACAGCGCCTGTGCGCGCACGTATTTCTCGGGCCTGTTGTAATGTTGAGCCGATTGTCCTCCGTGCTGTATCCGCTGAGCACATTGGTTGCCGTCGTTGCGCTCTGGTATGCCGCAGTAAAGATCTTCCATGTTCCTCCGTATCTCCTTCCGCTGCCCGGAGACGTCCTTCGTCGGCTCCAGGAAGATGCGTGGTTCCTGCTCGGTCATAGTTGGGCGACTGTTTACGTCACTCTAGGCGGATTTTTTCTGTCGATCATTGTCGGCGTGCCGCTTGCAATTCTGCTCGTTGCATCACGAACTTTGGAGCGGGCGATAATGCCGTGGTTGGTGTTGAGCCAGACTTTTCCCAAGGTTGCTCTGGCTCCCTTGATCGTGGTGTGGTTTGGGTTGGGGCTTGGGCCCAAGTTGGTAGTCACCTTCCTGGTGGCTTTTTTTCCAATTCTCGTTTCGACCATCGTTGGTCTTCGTAGCATCGAGCGTGACATGCTGGAACTCGCGAACTCGACGCGCGCTACCACGTTACAGACCTTTTTCTATTTTCGTCTGCCGACGGCGCTACCGAATATCTTCGCGGGCATGAAGGTCTCCGTTGCCTTTGCCGTTGTTGGTGCCGTTATTGCCGAATGGGTGGGCGCCAATCAGGGGCTTGGCTACTTGCTGCTACAAGCGAATGCCAATCTCGATACCAGCCTGCTCTTCGCTGTCCTGGTGATACTGCTCGTCATAGGCGTTTTTCTTTACTACGCCGTCGAATTTGTCGAACGACTTGTCATACCTTGGCACAGCACCATTCGTCTGCAGAACGTTACGGCCTAAGTTTAAATCAGCAACCGAGGAGAGAGTAATGGCCAAAATATCAAGGCGAGGTGTGTTACTCGGAACAGCAGCAAGCTGGGCTCATGGCGCCGTTCGTCACGTCGGCGCGCGCGGCAACCCCGATCAGCTTCAGGCTTGATTGGTCGATCTACGGTTCGCACGCGCCGTTCTTCCTGGCGCTGCAAGAGAAGATGTACGAAAAAGCCGGCCTGGATGTCAGTGTTGGCGAGGGGCAGGGATCCGCTACGGTAGCCAAGATCGTGGGGCAGGGTAACGATCCTATTGGCTTTGTCGACTTTACCAGCACGATCAGGGCTATCGAGCAGGGGGTACCGCTAATGGCGATCGGAAGGGTGATCTCCGATGTCATGTGTGTGATCAGCCACGCCGACGCGCCCGTCAACAAGCCGAATGAGCTCGAAGGCAAGGTCGTGGCTTACGCACCATCCGAAAGTACCGGGCAAATGCTTGCCGCGCTGCTTCAGCGAGCGAACGTCGATGCGACCAAGATCAGCGTCTTGAATCCGGCAACAGCCGCCAAGAATGCGATGTTTCTCCAGAAGCGGGCGGATGCAATCCCCGCAAACGTCAACGTTCAGGTAGCTCAACTCGAGGAGCAGGGCGCGAAACTGCACTACTTCCTGTTCAGCGACTTCGGCGTGGAGATGATGAACAATGGACTCGTGGCCAATGCCGACTGGTTGAAGAAGAATCGTGACGCGGCGAAGGCCTTTGTGCGCGTCTCGCTGGACGCATTCGCAGCAGCCAAAGCCGATCCGGAAAAAGCAATTGACGTTCTGATCAAGCAATTGCCGCAGCAGGCACGGAACAAGAATGTACTTCGCCGGCAATTGGACCTGACGTTTCCGTCGCTGGAAACAAGCGCAACAAAGGGGAAACCACTCGGCTATATGGCCGAAGAAGATTGGCGCGCGACGCAGGATCTGCTCGTCAAGTATGGCGGGCTGCCGAAGGCGGTCGATCTCAACAAGCTCTACAGCAATGAGTTTGCGGAAGCCTGAGCGCCATGGCCGAGCCGATCGCGATACGGGGCGTCTCGAAAAACTTTCAGACCGGCAAGACAAGCTTGATGGCTCTCAAAGACATCGAGCTGGACGTCGAGGCAGGCGAGTTCGTCGCAATCGTGGGGGCTTCGGGATGCGGAAAGTCGACGCTTCTGCGCTTGATCGGGGGTCTGTTGACGCCGTCGCAGGGAGAGATTCGGATCGGGGATAAGGTCGTAACCGAGCCTAACCCGGGTATCGGAATCGTCTTTCAGACGCCCGTGCTGCTTCCCTGGCGTACGGTTCAGGAAAACGTGCGGCTACCCCTGGATATTCAAAGGACGGATCGAGACCCGCAGCGCATCGGCGCACTGCTGGAGCTCGTGGGGCTTCGAGGTTTCGAGAGCAGCAGTCCGTTCGAGCTATCTGGAGGAATGCAACAGCGAGTTGCCTTGTGCCGGGCTCTGGTTACCGATCCCTCTCTTCTGCTCATGGACGAGCCGTTCGGCGCGCTTGACGCATTGACACGAGAACAGATGAACCTGGAATTGCAGCGCGTCTGGATGGATACGGGAAAGACTGTCGTCCTGATTACGCACAGCATCACGGAGGCGGTGATGCTTGCAGACCGGGTCGTGGTCATGACGCCGCGTCCAGGACAAATCCAGGAAATCATTTCAGTCGAGATGCCGCGGCCACGCGATTTTTCCTCACTGCGAGATCCCGCCTTTCACAGCGCCTGCGAGCGCATTCGAACACTGATGAATGCTTCAGGGTTCGTGGAGTAGCCGACCTTTGACCAGCTCTTTCGAAGGCGTTGCCTTCAAGTCGCATCGCCCCGTCATAATGAGCGAGCGTGGAATGGTGGTCGCCGGCCACCCGCTCGCTTCGGCAGCTGGCGCTGCAATGCTGCGCAGAGGCGGAAACGCCATGGATGCGGCAGTGGCCGCGGCCGCTACGCTCGCTATCGCAATTCCGTTCATGAATGGTCTCGGGGGAGACGCGATTGCACTCCACGCCACCGTGAGCGGCGATGTTACTGCCATTAATGGATCCGGACGCACGCCGCGATCGATTTCGGTGGAAGGCCTGCGAAAGCAAGGTCTCACCTCGATGCCGCAACGCGGCCCGGTTCCGGTCACCGTGCCTGGGGTCGTTGCCGCGTGGGGCGAGGCCCTCGAGCGGTTCGGTAGCCATTCCTTGGCGGAAATTTTGCAAGCTGCGATCGCACTTGCTGAAAACGGCGTCGCCCTGGATGCCTCGGCAATCGGCTTTTTTAACGGAGCCGAATACGCCGAGCTTGTCCAAGAATTCCCTGCACTGGGTGTCCATTATGGACCCGCCGGAGGCCGGCTCCTGGGAGAAATTCTAAAACAGCCTGCGGCTGCTCGAACTATGCGAACGATCGCGGAGCGAGGGTGGCGCGAGTTCTATTCCGGCGCGCTTGCTTCTGACTGGCTCGCCGCGGCGCGCGGGCAGGGTGTCTTGATTGAAGAGCAGGACCTCATCGAACACGCGACATCGTTCGAAAGGGCACTGTCGACCGATTGGCGCGGCCGGCATGTTCACGTCGCGCCGCCGAATTCGCAAGGATTGGCCTTGTTGGCGATGCTCAGGCTTGGCCGAAGTGAGGCCGGCTCCTCCGCCCAGCGATGGATCCGATCCTCTGATTGATCCGCTGGCTTATCTCGCCCGAAAGAACCAGGCATTCGCGATGCGCGATGCCTACTGTGCTGATCCACGCAGGGTTACATTGCCTGACGACATTTTCTCGACCAGTCGCCTCAAGGCACTGGCTTTGCATAACGGACCGACCATGAGTCGGTCAGGCGGCGGCGATACCTCAACGCTTGTCGTGATCGATGCGAACGGCAATGCCGTGTCCTGGGTGCAGTCTTTGTTCGAGTTGTTCGGCTCGGGTATCGTCTGCCCTGACCAAGGGATGGTCTTGCATAACCGGGCCATGCTCGAACGTCTTGATGAGGACCCGGTACGTGGAATGCGTGGCGGTTTCCGGCCATTCCATACGTTGTGTCCAGCACTCATGACCGGCGATGCAGGCGTTGAGCTTGCGATTGCGACGCCTGGAGATCACGGTCAGCCGCAGTCGATCTTTCAGGTCGTCCGTCGTCATTTCGAGCAAGGTCTCGACATCCAGGCGGCAATCGAATGGCCGCGGCTGCGCCACGATGATGGGGAGGAAGTCATGCTCGAGCAGCGCTGCCCCTCGTCCTGGGACGGATACTTAAGCAAGCAGGGCTGGAGAGTCAGGCGCGTCGATAGCTGGTCGCGGTTGATGGGCGGCGTGAACGCAATACGAAGGAGCGAAGGTCTGTTGATGGGCGGCGCCGATCCGCGCCGTTCGTCGTACGCAATAGCAGAATAGTCCGACTTGCGACGTGTCCGGTCCCGCCCGACCTCAATGCAGAGATTTAAAGCCAAACTCCGAGTGCGCTACTCATCGGGCGGGGTCTCGACCGGCACGGCGAAACTTGCTTTCACGCGATCCATCACCACGAGCGTCTTGAAGCCCTTGATGTCCGGATTTTCGTAGAAGAAACGCCGCGTGAACCGTTCGTATTCCTCCATGCTCTGCGCTGTGATGTAGAGCACGAAATCCGCGTCCCCGGTTACGTAGAAGCCGTTGACTACTTCCGGTGTCGATTTGATCGCTTGTTTGAACCGGTCAATGATATCGGTGCGCTCGCGCTCGAGGGTCGCCAGCACCAGCATCTGTATCGGTCGCCCGACCGCCTTTGCCGAGATGATCGATACGTCTGCTTCGATGATGCCTTCCGATCGCAGACGTTTCAGCCGTCGCTGACAAGCAGTCGCAGAGATTCCGGCCAGTTCCCCAATCGCGTCTGACGTCAGGCGGTTGTTCTTCTGAACGATCTCAAGGATGCGCGCATCAATCCGATCGTAGACCTTCATACTGAAACCTCAGCGCTCAGTCGGTGGATTTCATCACAAAACAGATCTGTATCGCAGAAAAACATCGCTGATCTGGTAGAAATCCGTGAAAAACAGCGTGGAAGCATCAGTATCTTACACATTCGGTCGATTTCAACCGGGTTCGGCGCGGAGTCCCAGCATTGATCGGACTTGCAAAACAACATCTGAACGGATTGCAACGGCGCGACTTCGTGATCGGCGATGCGCTGGTCGATGGAGATTGGGTCTCTGGAGATGGAAGGGAATCTGTCATCGACCCCGCAACCGGCGACGCCTTCGCGGACTGTGCATGCGTGTCACGCGGATGATGTTCGTGTCGCGATCGACGCGGCCGAGCGAGCGTTCCAGGTGTGGCGAGAGGTCTTGCCAGCGCAGCGAGCGACCATCTTGCGCGCGTGGGCCACGTTGGTGCGCCAACACGCTCGACGAAATCGCAGTGCTTGTGACCTGCGAGCAAGGCAAGCCGCTTGCCGAAGCGCGATCGGAGATCGAGTACGGCGCGGGCTTTCTGGACTGGTTTGCCGCCGAGGGTGAACGGGCTTACGGCGAGACGATCCCGAGCCATAAGCGGGAGAGTTTGCTTCACGTCCGCATGCAGCCGATTGGTATCGTTGCGGCCATCACGCCGTGGAATTTTCCGGTGGCGATGATTACCAGAAAGGCGGGAGCGGCGCTTGCCGCTGGCTGTTCCGTGATCGTGAAGCCGGCGCCCGAGACCCCGCTTTCGGCCCTGGCCTTGGCTCGTTTGGCGGTGGAGGCCGGTATACCCCGCGCCGTATTGCAGGTCGTTACCGGTGATCCTGTTGCGCTCGCTGGGCCGTTATTGGCCGACCAGCGCGTACGTGCAGTCTCGTTCACCGGTTCGACCGAGGTGGGCAAGTTGCTGATCGGGCAAACCGCGGAGACGGTCAAGAAGATCTCGCTCGAGCTTGGCGGGCATGCCCCGTTCTTGATCTTTGATGATGCCGACGTCGAAAAGGCAGTACAGGGCGCCATGGCGGCGAAATTCACGACCGCCGGCCAGGATTGTTTGGCGGCCAACAGAATCTACGTGCAGCGTCGAATCTACGCTCGCTTCGTCGAGGCGTTCGCGGCGTCGATGTCAGATCTCAGAACGGGCCACGGCCTCGACCCGATGACCGACGTCGGGCCGATGACGAAGCGGTCTGTCGCCGACAAGTGCCGCGCCCACATCGATGATGCGCTGGCCAAGGGAGCGCGCTTGATAATTGGTCAGCGAAGCTCGAACTTAGGTGAGAATTACGTAACTCCGACGCTGTTGGCCGACGCCAACGATCGGATGTTGATCGCTCGGGAGGAAACGTTCGGGCCGGTTGCGGCGGTACTACCGTTCGACAGTGAGCAAGAGGTGCTGGTGAGGGCCAATGCGTCTGAGATGGGGCTTGCCAGCTACCTTTACACGAACGATCTTGAGGCGCGCGCTGCGTCTTTCCGAGCGAATGGAGTACGGGATGGTCGGTGTCAACACCGCATCTTTCACCGGTGCGCCCGTTCCCTTTGGTGGATGGAAACAATCGGGACTTGGCCGCGAAGGATCGCGTCACGGTCTCGCGGAGTTTATGGACCTGAAATACGTCTGCTTCGGCGACTTGGCGGCTTAGGGAGAACCGACATGACTGACATGAAGACCATCGCGGAGCTCGATCGAGCGAGCGTTTTGCATCCATTCACGCAGCTCAAGGACTTTGCGACGGGACGGATTGGTGATCCGACGATTGTGACCGGCGGACAGGGCGTTCGCATTCAGGATGCGACCGGCCGCAGTTACATCGACGGGTTTGCCGGTCTCTACTGTGTGAACATTGGCTACGGTCGCACCGAGGTCGCTGAGGCCATCGCGCGGCAAGCCTATAAGCTGGCCTATTATCACAGCTATGCAGCTCATACGACCGAAGAGCTCGCTATCCTATCGGACCGGCTGGTAAAGATGGCTCCGGGAAAGCCGAGTAAAGTGTTCTATGGATTGTCAGGGTCCGATGCCAACGAGACCCAGGCGAAGCTGGTTTGGTATTACAACAACCTGCGTGGTCAGCCCAAAAAGAAGAAGATCATCTCGCGCGAACGCGGCTACCACGGTTGTTCGGTCGTGTCCGGCTCGATGACCGGAATGTCATTTTACCACGACCACATGGATCTTCCGTTCCCGGGTATCTTACACACGGGATCGCCTCATCATTATTGGGGCGCCGAAGCCGGCGAGACGGAGGAGGCATTTTCGAAGCGACGCGCCGCGGAGCTGGAGCAGCTGATCTTGCGCGAGGGGCCGGAAACCGTCGGAGGCTTCATTGGCGAACCGGTGTTGGGCACCGGCGGCATTACGCCGCCGCCTGCGGGTTATTGGCAGGAAATCCAAGCCGTGCTTCACCGTTATGACGTTCTTCTGATCGCAGACGAAGTGATCTGCGGCTTCGGAAGGACGGGTGCGGACTTCGGTTGCACGCTGTATGGGATCGAACCGGATCTGGTCACCGTCGCCAAGGGTCTCACATCCGGTTACATGCCGCTGTCAGGCGTAATAGTCGGCGAGAAGGTTTACGGCGTCATGGAGGACGCTGCCGATCGAATCGGAGCCTTCTCACATGGCTATACGTATTCCGGTCATCCAATTGCCGCCGCCGCCGCAAACGCGGTACTCGATATTGTCGAAAAGGAGCGGCTTAGTGAACGCGCTCGAGTGATCGGCGCGTATCTTCCAGAAGCGGTTGAAAGAGCGTTTTGCTCAAATGGAAATCGTCGGTGAAGTTCGCGGTGTTGGCCTGCTTGGCGCGATCGAATTCGTCGCCGATCGTCACAGCAAACGCCGGTTTGACCCGCAGCAAAAAGTCGGCGCCCGCATTTCGAAAGCCGCCCGCGACCGCGGACTTATAGCGCGAGCGATGCCTCACGGCGACATCCTCGGCTTCGCGCCACCTCTCGTGGTGTCCGAAGCCGAGATCGATGAGATGGTTGATCTCGCCTATCAAGCAACCAAGCAGGTCATGGACGAACTCGCCAGGCAGCCTGCTTGAGTTTCATGGGGTGAGGAGGTGAGGTGATGAAGGTCGGCGTTCCCAAGGAAATCAAAAAGCATGAATATCGCATTGGCCTCACGCCCGCTGCAGTTCGCGAATATGTGGCTGCCGGTCATTCGGTGACGGTGGAGGCAACGGCAGGAGACGGGATCGGCGCTTCCGACGACAACTACAGAAAGGCCGGCGCAAGCATTGTCGGTTCTGCTCGCGAAATTTTTGCGTCCTGCGAGATGATAGTGAAGGTGAAGGAACCTCAGCCATCGGAATGGATCCAGCTGCGAGAAGATCAAATTCTATTCACATATCTCCATCTGGCTCCAGATCCGGACCAAGCCAAAGGGCTGATGAAATCCGGCTGCACGGCAATTGCCTATGAAACCGTCACAGACAAGTTCGGCGGACTTCCTCTGCTTGCTCCCATGAGCGAGGTGGCCGGCCGAACTCGCAATTGAAGCCGCCGGCTCGGCACTGAGGCGCTATGCGGGTGGCAGGGGATTGCTGATTGGAGGCGTTGCTGGCGTCCCTCCCGCACGGATTGTCGTCATAGGGGGAGGCGTAGTTGGAACCAACGCCGCACGTATGGCGGTCGGGTTAGGCGCAGAGGTCTCGATTCTTGATCGTTCGATCGCGAGGCTTCGTGACCTCGACGAGTTGTTTGGAGGACGTGTCCGGACACGGTTTTCGACGCTGGACGCCGTGGAAGAAGAGGTCTTTGCCGCGGACGCTGTGATTGGTGCAGTTTTGGTGCCGGGCGCGAGCGCTCCAAAATTGGTAAGTCGTGAGATGCTGAAATCGATGCGTCGGGGAGCCGTACTGGTTGATGTGGCGATCGATCAAGGGGGGTGCATCGAGACTTCTCGCGCAACGACCCACGCCGAGCCGACCTTTGAGGTTGATGGCATCATTCACTATTGCGTTGCAAACATGCCCGGCGCAGTCCCGCTTACCGCCAGCCAGGCATTGAACAATGCCACACTTCCCTTCGGTCTGGCCTTGGCAAAAAAAGGGTTCACTGCCGTATTGGATGATGCTCACTTGCGTGCGGGCCTTAACGTGCACAAGGGACGCCTGACTAATAGGGCAGTGGCTGACAGCCTCGGTCTAACATTTTCGCCCTAGGACTGGTTTGTAGCTTGATCTGTGCCACTGGATTTGAGCCTTAGGAGTGATGCGCTTTGGGACTGCCATAAGCTCGATCTGTCGTTGAAGTTCGGTCTGAGAGCATAGACAATTCGCAACGACCAGCGTCGCGCTGTTGCCTGGCTAAGGATGTCCATGATCGAATTCAGTGCTATCGGCGATGCCCGCAACCGTATCGCCGACCACGTTTTGTCGGCCCCGCTTGTCGCCTCGCCATCTCTCTCGGAGATTGCCGGCGTTTCAGTCCACCTGAAGCTGGAACATTACCAGCCCACTGGCAGTTTCAAGTTGCGCGGCGCATTCAATTCGATGTTGCGGCTCACCGAAGCCGAGCGGTCGCGGGGAGTGATAACCGTCTCGACCGGCAATCACGGCCGTGCGCTCTCGTATGCGGCGCGGGCATTGGGATCGCACGCGACGATTTGCATGTCGCGGTTGGTCCCAGAGAACAAGGTCCTGGAAATCCGTCGCCTCGGCGCAGACGTACATATTGTTGGCAGCTCGCAGGATGAAGCGCAGCGGCAGGTCGACCGTCTGGTGGCTGAAAAGCAGCTCGTGATGGTGCCCCCCTTTGATGATCAGGATGTGATCGCCGGGCAAGGGACGATCGGACTTGAGATACTGGATGCGATGCCAGACGTTGCTACCGTGCTTGTCCCGGTCTCCGGCGGCGGATTAGTTGCTGGCGTCGCCGCAGCTGTCAAAAGCAAGCGCGCCAACGCGAAAGTTATCGGGATCACCATGGAGCGCGGCGCAGCGATGAAAGCGAGCCTTGCCAGCGGTCGGCCGGTACAGGTCGAGGAGTTGCCAAGCCTCGCTGACGCGCTCGGTGGCGGCATCGGCTTGGACAACAAGCTGACGTTTGCAATGTGCCAAGCCTTGGTCGATGATGTTGTGCTCCTAAGCGAGAGTGAGATCGCCGCCGGAATTCGTCATGCCTACGCTGAGGAGCGAGAGATCGTTGAAGGTGCGGGCGCTGTTGGCATCGCCGCGCTGCTCGCTCGGAAAGTTACTGGATTGTCGGGGCCTTTAGCGATCGTGCTTTCGGGCCGGAACATCGACATGGATCTACATCGCCAGATTGTAAATGGGATGATTCCGGGATGACTAGATTGCAGAGTAGGGTGATATCTGCTGTTGGTCGTGAAGCGGACGTCACGTAAGGCCACGCGCGCTCCCTGTTAACGACCCAAAGCGGATATGAGAGCGCCAATCCCGCTTGTCATTTGCTATTGGCTTGAGTTCCTTGTCTGCAACTAGCGCTCGGTGACCCTAGGCTATATCGCTTCTCAAACGAATGTCACACTGCCGATATGGCGATATGTCGGGCGGTACAGCCGAAAAACTCTTCGCTGGCTCGTCGTTCGGCAACATCAAGCTGAACCGGGATTGACTTCGCCTGGGTCCGGCCCAGAGCGGACATCGAAGTTGGTTTCCGACCGATTTGGAACAATTTATGGTCTTCCCTGAAACGGTTATGTCATATTAGGCTCGGGGCTGAAACATTAGGTCGTCTTCGCTCGCCGCGAGCTTACTGGAGTTTGTAGGTGTCAAAGGTACTGGACGCTCTGGATCGCCGAATACTTCGAGCCATGCAGGAGGACAACCGCCTTTCATTTTCGGATTTGGCCGAGAAAGTGAATTCGTCGGCGGCCTCATGTATGCGTCGGGTCGATCAACTCCGAGCAGACAATGTCATTTTGGCGGATATTTCGATCGTAAATCCTTCCGCAGTTGGAAAGTCGCTGACTGTCATCGTCAGCGTAGAGCTTGATAGGGAGCGGTTGGATCTAATTGACGATTTCAAGCGCGCCATGAGGGCGGCGCCCGAAGTCAATCAATGCTACATGATCACGGGCGCCGCGGATTTCGTGCTGGTCGTCACCGTTGAAGACGTCGATGCTTTCGATGTCTTCATCAAGACAAAGCTATATACGAACCCGAACGTCAGAAAATTTCAAAGTATGATCGCGTTGGACCGTGTGAAATTTGAGCCCCGTCTCTCGCTTTAGCACCGACTACTCGTCGGCTCTGACTGTGTTCTCACTCGCACTTGGTACAGGACGATCCGGCCTTGTAGTCGCCTGCTTATAACGATTGTTGCCTGCTGCTGTCTTCGAGGCGCTATTCGACCTCTTAAGTGTAGAACGGACACCCCTTACCAGCCGCTTTAACGCGCCTCAACCAAACATCGCTAAACCTTGACGGGCCCAGAGCATTAATGGCCGCTATTGAAATGTTGGCATCGACTTTGACGCGGTTTTGCAACAAAACGATACCCGAAGCTTCCTAGTGTAACCCATCTATAGGGGCCAATTACGGGAATTGAACGGAGCAATCACATCATGCTTCCATCGTACCATTTTATCGAAGGTGTTGCTGCGCCCATTTCACCGAGTTGCCACGCAGTTGAACTTGACGGCTGGGTGTTCCTAACGGGACAGATTGCGAGGGATCTTGAAAACCCCGATGCGAAATTGCCCGAGGGAATCGAGCTGCAGACCGAGTGTACGCTGCGAAACGTCGAGCACATCCTGTCTAAGTTGGGTTTGTCCTTCCGAAACCTGTTGTCCGTACGTGTATTTCTAACGGATTTTTCTAACGACTATGACCGGATGAACTCCGTCTACGCGAGGGTGGTAGGGGAGTCTAAGCCGGCGCGAACTTGTGTGGGTGTTACTCACATCGCAAGGGGAGCGAAGGTCGAGATCGATTGCACAGCGCGACGCGCTCGCGAGGGCTCGTAGAGTTCGTCTATGCGTGACTTTCAGCTGCCAGGTCGGTCGATCATTTACGGCACCGAGTTTATGGTGGCTACGCCGCATCCGCTGGCCACGTCGGCGGCGATTGAGATGATGCATAGTGGCGGTAATGCCGTTGATGCTGCAGTGGCGGCAATGGCTGCACTTTGCGTTGTCGATCCGGCTCAAGTCGGCCTCGGAGGTGACTGCTTTGCCCTGCTCTGTCCTAAAGGCGGTGGTGACGTAATCGCCCTTGATGGAGCGGGAACGGCCCCAGCCGCAGCTAGTCGCGACTGGTATTTCAGCAATGGCTTCTCATCGGTACCCGAGTTTGGCGCTCATTCCGTAAGCGTTCCCGGCATCGTTCACGGTCTAGAACGCCTGGTAACAGATCACGGTGGCCTCGGTCTGGAGCGTGTGCTGCAGCCCGCGATCCGGTTGGCCGAAAATGGGCATGCAGTGCATGAGCGTGTTGCCTTCGACTGGAGTGCTCAGACCGGCAAGCTTGGAAAACATTCGGCTTCGAAAGCGGTGTTCCTACCCCATGGTAATTCTCCCGACGCAGGACAACTATTTAAAAATCCAGCACTCGCCTTAGCGCTACGCGACATCGCTAAACAGGGTGCGAAGGTTTTCTATGAGGGATGGATAGCTGACGATCTCGTGCAGAACTCTCCGCGACGAGGGAGGTCTTCACGTGATCTCGGATTTCGTAGCGTACAGCTGCCGCTATGTTACGCCCGTGTCGTCGTATTATGAAGGGTCGCGCGTTTATCAATGTCCGCCCAGCGGACAGGGATTAACGGCGTTAGCCCTTCTGAACATTCTGGAGCGTCTCAGTGGCGTTGAGGGGCCCCTTCATGCCGATCATTTTCATAATCTGGCGGAAGCATCGAAGATTGCTTACGAGCTGCGAAACACCTACTTGGGCGATCCAGAGTTTTCTGACATCTCGGTCGAAGAGTTTCTCGCACCGGAATTGGCGAATGACCGCGCAATGACGATCGAACGTGACCGGGTCCTCAACTTCGAAGGTCCTTCCAGGAGCAGCGATACCGTTTACGTCGCGGTGGTTGATCGCGATCGAACTGGGATATCGCTGATCGGTTCTCTGTTTCGGGATTTCGGCTCCGGCATAACGGGCTGCCGAAGTGGCATTTTGCTGCACAACCGGGCATCAAGTTTCAACTTGATCGCAGGTCATCCCAACTGCATCGCTTCGAGAAAGCGTCCGATGCATACGATAATGCCCGGTCTGACTATGAGAGACGACCGCATCGAGCACATATTCGGTGTAGTCGGAGGCGACTTCCAGCCCGTCGGACACGCTACGGTTCTCAGCTCGATCCTAAAGTTTGGATGTAACCCACAGGCCGCGGTCGATTTGCCGCGGATCTTTGCATTCAAGGGTGATTTGAACGCCGAAACTGGTGTGCCTGAGGAGGTTCTCCGAGATCTTACGGCGCGGGGTCATAAGATTGTACGCGCCCACAAGCCGCTCGGCGGCGCGCAGATGGTGAGTTGCGACTGGCAAAGCGGCGTTCTGAGTGGAGCGTCAGATTTTCGTCTCGATGGGCAAGCTGCCGGAGAGTAAAGACCGCCTTACAGTGAACATCATGGCCATTTCGTCAAATATCGCAATCAAAACAAGAGTCGTAGGGAGACGGCATGTCAGTCCGTATTGGAGTCGACATAGGTGGCACATTCACCGACTTCACTTTGGTTGACGATGCGACGGGCTTAGCGGAGCTCCATAAGCAACTGACAACCCCAGAGAGACCCTCGCGCGCCGTTCTGGACGGTCTCGATACATTGTTGGGGCAAACGCGCAAGTCTCCCGGGGATGTAGCTGGCATCGTGCATGGCTCGACCCTTGTGACGAACGCCTTGATCGAGCGTCGCGGCGTGACGACCGGGATGCTCGTCACTAAAGGTTTTTCGGATGTTCTCGATATAGCATTCGAGCGACGTTACGATCTGTATGATCTCCGCATGCGGCTTCCAGCCCCGTTGGTCGATCGCCGTATGAGAATCGAGATCGACGAGAGACTTCGGGCCGACGGGTCCGTGGAATTCGCTCTCGACGATGACGATGTAAAGCGCGCGACCGATCGATTGGTTGCGGATGGCGTCACCTCGATCGCAGTGTGCTTTCTGCATTCCTTCACTTCGGGAGTCCATGAAGAGCGGGCGGCCGCAATAATCAGATCCGCTCATCCGACTGTGTACGTGTCGACATCGGCGGATGTTTCGCCCTCCATGAAGGAGTACGAGAGGTGGACGACTGCTACGATGAACGCCTACACGCAGCCGATCGTTGACGTCTATTTGGCGGAAATCGAAGCGGGCCTGGCGGCCCGGGGCATTCGCGGGTCGTTTCAGGTTATGACATCAAACGGTGGGTGTGTCAGCGTGGCGACGGCCCGCAGATATCCAGTTCGCATGCTAGAATCTGGTCCAGCGGCCGGAATCCTAATGGCGGGACGCCTCGGAGAAGCGATTGGGGCCGCTAATATCGTAGCATATGACATGGGAGGAACGACCGCAAAAGGTGCGGTGATTCAAAACGGTGAAGCATTGAAGGCGTACGAGATCGAAGTCGCCAGGCTCCACGAGTTCAAACGCGGAAGCGGATTGCCTGCCAAAATTCCTGTGCTGGACATGATCGAAATCGGATCGGGCGGCGGTAGCATTGCCCGCATCGATGCCCGTGGGGTCATCTCTGTCGGACCTAAAAGCGCAGGAGCAAGCCCGGGGCCAGCATGTTACGGAATGGGAGGTCCCCATCCGACACTCACCGACGCGAATCTTATGCTCGGATATTACGCGGAAGATACGTTTCTTGGAGGACGTTTCCGTCTCAACAAAAACGCCGCTGCCGATGTCATTGATCGTATTATCGCGAAGCCCCTGGGTATAGAGCTCCTTCAGGCCGCATGGGGTGTACATGAGGTAGTTAATGAGGACGTCGCCAGAGCGATCAGAATTCACGCGTCCGAGCGCGGCATCGATTATCGCAAGTCGAGCATCATAGCTTTCGGAGGATCTGGACCGGCTCACGCGACAAGGGTAGCTCGGAAACTTCGGATACCGCGCGTCATTTTCCCTCTCGGGTCCGGCGTCATGTCTGCGTGTGGGATGTTGGTGTGTCCGCCTTCGTTCGAAGTCACTCGCTCCCACCGTCTTCCGCTTGAAATGGCAACCTGCGAGATCTTTCGAGGGATGTTCACAGAGCTTAACGATAAGGCGCGGACCGTCCTCTGTGAGGCAGGGAGTCCAGAAGATCAGCATCTGCTGGCTCATAGCTTGGACGTTCGTTATGTCGGGCAGGGGTACGAGGTCGAGGTGCTAATTCCGAAAGAGGCGTTGGACTCCGATCCGAAATTGTGGCTTCCCGATCTTTTCGAGGCCGAATACCGGAAAAGATTCGGATTGTCTGTTTTGGACGCTCCACTTGAAATTCTGAATTTCAAGCTTCAGGCGAATGGAATCGCTCCACCGCTTACCAAAATTTATCGCCCCAATCCGGGAAAGAACTCAAAAAAGATAACTCGCCAAGCTTACTTTGGCCGAGGAGGGACGACTGAGAAATCCGACGTGCTCTCGCGATACCAGATCGCGAAAGGTGACGTCGTGATTGGCCCCGCGTTCGTCGAAGAAGATGAGTGCACTGTCGTCTTGGGGCCCGGCGACCAAGGATCGGTAGACCACCTAGGAAATCTGGTGGTCGACATAGAGTTGGGAGAATTGCAATGACCGCCGCCATTGATCGCGTGTCTGTCGGCGTGATGTGGGATCGATTGATCTCGATAGCCAACGAGACCGTCGAAACGTTGGTGCGCACTTCGTTTTCGACGCTTGTGCGCGAGAGCTACGATCTCGCTTGCATGATCTTCGATGAAACTGGAAGGCTGGTATCGCAGGGCTCTGAGGGCCAGCCTGCATTCGTCGGGACCGGGACAAATACGCTTCGTCATATGCTGGATGCGATCCCACCCGAACATCTCTCTGATGGAGATGTCATCATCACGAATGATGCCTGGCATGGCACCGGCCATTTGTGGGATGTGAACGTCATGCGTCCCGTCTTCCTAAATAAGCGCATCGTAGCTTTTGTGCTAAGCGTAAGTCATTTGCCCGATATTGGAGGAAGGGGCCTCTCCGCGCAGAATCAGAGCATTTACGAGGAGGGACTTCAAATCCCAGTTGTCCGGCTGTGCGAGGGAGGACGAACCAATCCGTTCATCATAAATTTAATCGCATCGAACGTGAGAGTTCCGGAACAAGTCATCGGCGATGTAATGGCGAACGTGTCGTGCACTGAGACGGGTTCGCGGCTGCTACTCGAAATGATGTCTGAGTATCAGCTGGAGAGCATTTACGACGTATCTTCAATCATTATCAAGCAATCAGATGACGCGATGCGGCAGAGCGTTCGACGTATACCTGACGGGGTCTACAAAAACACCGTGAGCGTTGATGTCTTGGAAGGTGTCAGTCTGTCGTGCAGCATAAGTATCGCTGATGATCGACTAGCCATAGATTTCAGCGGCACGTCAGGCCAAATTTCGGCCGGGGTGAATGTCCCGCTTTGCTATACTCGCGCAATCAGCGCTTATTCGCTGAAATCGTTGTTGCTGCCCGAGGTGCCCAACAACCAGGGCGCTTTTGATGCCGTCGAAATCAGAAGCTTCCTGAGGGTTGCATCCTCAATGCCCAACGCCCTTCGGCGACCGCGGCCCGAATGCTTGTTGGGCATTATGTTATGCCTCTGATCTTTGGTGCTTTTGCGGAGGTGTTGCCGGACGCGGTTCAAGCCGAGGCCGGTATGATGAACGGCGTTAATTTTGTCGGACGGGGCGCGGATGGTCGGCCCTTCTCAACAATCTTTTTTACGAGTGGTGCACTTGGCGCCATGCAGGGGCTGGACGGCTTGTCGGCCACTCCAGCACCGTCCGGGTTGAAAACGATGTCGGCGGAAATGTGGGAGACCCTGACAGGCGTTTCGATACGCTCAAGGTCCTTACGTCGTGGGTCCGGCGGACGAGGTCGTTGGCGCGGCGGGGATGGTCAATCAATTGTCTTTCGTAACGATACGCAAGAGCATTTGTCAGTCAACTTGCTTGGCTCGCGTTGTAGGTCCGGGGCGAGAGGCTACGCCGGGGGCTTTTCGGGCGAGACGAGGCAGTTCCTGATCAATGACGACGTCGTGGATCCGCTCGGAAAGTTTCAAATTGAAGTCGGCGGAACTCTCACCGTCAAGGATGCCGGCGGTGGTGGATACGGTGCGCCAGAAGATTGATAGTGAGATAGAGGTGCATTTCTTACGACTCCGCTCGGCGTCTTCGTGGAGCGGGGACGCAACGTCGACCGTGAAATAAGACATGCATTTCAAGCGATAAATACTCGAATCCGTTCACTAAAGCGAAGATTTTGATCGTTTGATTGCAGCAGCCTCGAATTAAATCCAGAGGACGCATGGATGCGCCACTGGAGGGGAAGCGGCATGAGCTCTGAGCGTGTTTCGGTTGCAGCGAGGCTGGATCGTCTTCCAATTACAAGGTTTCACTGGCGCCTTACCGCTCTGGTCGGCGGCGGGATGTTTTTCGATAATTTCGATATCTTCATAGCCGGTGCGGTTCTCGGCGTCTTTCTGAACGAAGGATTTTCAAATATTGGACTGAACGCGTGGTTCCTGTCCGCGACCTTCTCGGGAATGTTCATTGGCACCATTGGCGCCGGCCTGATTGCAGATAGATACGGGCGCCGGCTGACGTTTCAATTCAACCTTGCGATATTCGGGTTGTTTTCCTTAGCGAGTGCGCTTGCCCCTTCCATGAGCTGGGTAATAGCGCTGCGGTTTCTGTGTGGAATTGGATTGGGTGCCGAAATTGCGATCGGCTATAGCACATTGGCTGAGTTTATTCCGCCATCTCACCGCGGCCGTTGGCTCGCCCTTTTGTCGATGATTTCAAGCCTTGGCCTGTTAGCTTCAACCCTTCTGAGCTGGCTCTTAATTCCACATTTTGGTTGGCGTATCATGTTCGCTATACCGGGTGTTGGAGCGCTTCTCGTCCTTTGGATGAGAAAGGCAATAACGGAGTCGCCAAGGTGGCTAGAGGCTCGCGGCAACTTCGCCGCTGCCGACGCAGTGGTTTCGGCCATTGAGGCCGAAGTCTACGGTAGCAGCGGGAAAAGTCTGCCCACGCCAGTCTCAACAGCTATCGTTGTCAACGAGAGCATCTGGCAGCAGCGTTTCGTACGCCCACTGGTTCTGGGTTGTATTCTGCAAGTGGTGGTATTTACGGCACTCTACGGCTTGATTTCCTGGATGCCGACGTTTTTGCTCAAGCAGGGATTGCCAATAAACCAATCACTTGGCCAATCAGCGTTGATGGCGTTGGGAGGACCGACCGGCGCGTTGATCGCTCTGGTGTTTGGAGACAAGTTCGGGCGTCGCACGGTGATCGTCTCCAGCTCTATTGCGGCCGCCGGTCTAGCATTTCTGTTTGCGCAAGTGACTTCCCAAATCGCGGCCACGGCGTTGGGGTTCTCGGTGTATGCATTGGTGTATGTGCTTGTTGCGACGATACAAGCGGTATATCTTCCGGAGCTGTTTCCCACGGCTGTTAGAAGTCCGTTTCAACTCGGCATGCGTTGGAGTCGCTCGGATTTCGTCGCTTCTCACGCCATTCGTGGTCGTTTCATTGTTTGACCGATGGGGAATCTTAGGTGTCGTGTCAACCGTCGCGGTGCTCCTAGTCGGACAAGCTGTCGCCATGATCCTTCTGGGCGAGGAAACGAGCCGTAAGTCACTCGAGGAAATAGATGTGCAACGGGCGTAGGCGTCCCCTGCCGTGCTTGAGACGTCGTTGGATGCGTGTCGGGATCCACGCGCATTCTCGTGTCGCATCGTTTATTAAGAACCGGAAGGCAGGCACTTGACATGACATCGATCGACCAGAATGCGCCAATTCCTTCGTTCGAGGGTATTGTCAAAGCAAACGAGCGGCTAAAGGGTCGAGTGGACGCGACTCCTCTTGTTAGATCGGAGCTTCTGTCAAGGTTATTTGAAGCGGATGTCTGGTTGAAAATTGAGACCGCGACACCCATCGCATCTTTCAAGTTACGAGGTGCGTTCAATGCGTTGTTGGCGGCGCGGCAGACGTCGGGCCTGAAACACGCCGTTACGTCTTCGACCGGGAATCATGGCCAAGCAGTGGCATTCGCTGGAAGGTCACTTGGAGTTCCGGTCGATATCTTTCTGCCGGAGAATCCCAATCCGACGAAGCGGGATATGATCGCCGCGTTCGGAGCGACGCTCCACATCGGTGGCTACGACATCGACGATGCAAAGCGGCGTGCACGAGTATTCTGTACGTCGATCAAAGGCACGTTCGTTGACGACGGCGAAAGTATTGACGTGATCGAAGGCGCGGGCACCATCGGTCTTGAAATCGGCAATAATCTCCCTGACATCAATTCCGTATTCATTCCGATGGGGAGCGGCTCTCTCGCTGCTGGCACCGGGGCGGCACTCAAACGATTGCAATCAAGAGCGAAGGTAATTGCTGTGCAGTCAGAAGGCTCTCCAGCCATGGTGGAGAGCTTCCACGCAAGAAGAAAAATTGAACGTGCAGTGGATTCGATCGCTGATTGTATCGTGTGCCGAGAACCGGCCGATGTAGCCTTAAAAGGATTGATCGAATATGTAGATGACGCCAGCCTTGTCAGAGACGATGCGCTTTTGGCAGCGGTCCATACTCTGGCGTCGGATGCCCACATCTTGGCAGAACCAGGTGCGGCTGCTGGACTTGCAGGAGCTTGGCAGCGGAGAGGTGCATTGAAAACGAAACGAGTAGCCATACTGGTGACCGGCGCAAATATCCCAATTGACCAATTGCGGCAAGCTCTCTCCGGACCAAGGCTCGAAGCTTCTTAATCACCACTTCGGCCAAGCGTCGACCTCAGAGGCCCAGCGCGGGATCTTGTTTCCGGATGTTTAACTGCAGCCGACGCAGCTAGTGCCGAAGGCATCACAATGCGCCCACTTAGTTGCCGAGGGACGGCATCGCAGGGTTTTGGTAACTGCATGCGAACCCAGCGGGATTACGACGTAGGTCTCACTAATGCCAACGATTGTACCAACATTTTAGTCTCGTCGCCCGATCAAGGGTGGAACAAGGTTTTCGATTTCCTGACCGGTGTTGAAGGAAAGTCGTAGTGGTTCGGCCATCCAAAATGGCAAAAAATACGAAACGAGCTTACCCGTCTCCGACCGGCGCAATTCGGTTTCGTATCCTGGAGCCTTGGCGCTTCAGGGCCGGCGTCTAGAACTGATAAGAAAATGGCAGTTTCCTTGTCAGTTTGCCAACTGACTCCATTTCTAACAAAGCATTTCGAGTTATGTTTGTTCTCAAGCTGCACACGAGGGTTCGAGTCCCTTCGCCCGCTCCATACTTATTGTGCCGATGATACAAGGTCTGGCGACTCTATGGCCGGCGAAATCCCGCCGGTGCTGAAAAGTTCGTACAACGCTCGTACAATTATTTGCACCAAAACTCGTCTTAGGCCCTGGAAGGTGTCAGGCGGGCGTCAGCAGTGACAAACATAGTGACGTGCTACTGGGCACCTATTCCGATTGCGGGCAGTCGGGACAGGCGTCACCGACGCCGTCCAGGACCTCTTCGATTGTCGCGACGGCCTCTCGATCGGAAAGCCCAACAAGCGGATCCTGGCGCGCGATCTCCAAGGCTCGTTCGCGCGCATGCGGATCAGCGCGGTCCTGCATCCAACCGTGCTCCTCGCATTTGTGGATTGCACCGGCTTCACGCAGGACCGAGATGGCCCATTCCCGAGGCGACCGCGCTCCCAAGGTGTGGATCTTGATTGACGGCTCGACAGCTTTCGCAATTTCGCAAAGATGGCGGTGATGGGTGAAGTAAACGATCTGGCCCCGGGTAGCCATCGCGGCAAGCAAGCGGAATGCTTCTTCCGCTCGGAAGTCGTCGAACGTCTCCATGATGTCGTCGGCCAAAAAGGGTGCAGGAGCGCGAGCCCGCGCGAACTCGTGATAGCCGGCTACCCGCAGCGCCAAGTATAGCTGAAATCGGGTCCCTTTCGACAGCTCGGAAGCGAGCTTCGAACCGCCTTGAGATCCCTTCGCGATCAGGAGTTCGCTTCCGTTCGACGGTTGGGTGACGAGTTCGGAGTAGGCGCCCTGGCTGATCAGTGCGAACGCCTCCGACGCGCGCGCCATCATCGAACTTCGATGACGGTCACGGTAGACCCGCAGCGCCCTGTCAGCCGCCGCGGCCCCGAGTTTCAACTTGAGATATTCGAATGCCTTATCTTCTATCGTGAGCAATATCGTGCGCCGTTTTGAGTCAATGATCGCGACGGCGGCATCACCGCCGACAGCGGCTATCCTGTCCTCCGCCTTGTTTCGTGCGGCGAATCGGTCGCGGCTCCGACTGTCCTCGTCCTCGAACCGTCCTTTCAGCTCTACCAGTTCGGCTTCCAACAAGCGTCGGTCGATCGCGTCGAGAAGTCCTTTCGGCATGCTCGATGGCTTCGACCTGCATTCCTTCGAGTATTTCGTCGTGCGATTGCTTTAGACGCGCAATGAGTTCCGATTTTCGAGTGAGCGACCGCAGACAGCCGTCGACTTCGGCCAGGGAGCCGACACCGAAGAGGTTCGTCATGAGGCTCGCTTGGGTCTGCACTTCCGCGGTCTCCTTCGCAAGCGATCGAGCCTTGTCTTGCTCGACCGCGAGCCGCGCTTCGATCTCTTGCCGGCGATCCAGCGCCTTCGCTGCGGACACAACGCCTTCTACGACGGCCTCGCAAAGCCCGAGAACGTCCGAAGGCACCGGCGACAACCCGATCAGTGCGGCAAGCTCGTCGGCCTCGGCCCGAAATCGAGCTTGATCGCGGTCCATTTTCGCGATGCGATCGGTCAATTCGGCTTTCTTCTCCAGCGCCGAACCCAGTTCGGCGAGCGCTTCCAAAGTCTCTCGTACGACGGCCGTCGTGGGTTGGACGTCACGTTCGCCTAGCCAACAGGCCGCGCAAGCCTCTCGCCAGGCCGTGCTCCAAACTTGCTCCGTCAGCCGGGCATCCTCCAGCCTCTTCACGCGAAACCTCAGGTCGCGCCGTCGATCATCGACGGCCGCGCGCAGATTTTTGACGTCGACGGCGCGGTCTAGGGCCGCTTGGCCTGCTGCCAGCATCGCGGTGATGTCGTCACTCCGCGAGATTTCAACACCTGCCGCGCGCAGCGTCTCGGCGAGCCGCTCACGCGAATCGGCCACGTCGGCCTGCGTTCGCTGCCATTCCCGTTCAGCCGCTATCAGCTTTTCTTGGGCCTCGATTGCCCGGTCGCGCTTTTGTGCCCAGAGGTTCAGTCCGGCAACACCGATGGTATCGTCGAGACCGATCGCGCGAAGCGACTTCTCGATCTCGTTGGCCGTTATCGCGCGGCTCCGAAGAGCCTCTTGCAACTGCGATCGCGCCCGTTCTAAGGCCGCTCGAACCTCAGCCCTGTCCAGAAGCGCCCGGTTTAGGTCTGCGATTCCGGCCGTATGACTGGATCGCTGCTCTGTAATCAGATCTAGCTTCCGCATCGCGGTCTCGAACCCAGCGGCTGTCGTTGCGTCGAGCACCGCCTTGTGGACGGCCCAGGCGGCTTCGCGGGCCGACCTGGCCTCGCCGGCTTCCTGATCGCTGATGATGCCCGCGGCGGAGCCAAGCGCCTCGACCTTTGCTTCAAGACGTCCTGCCTCGGCATCTAAGCGATCGAACTCGCCTTGCCGCATAGCGATGTCGCGAGAAAGGTTTGCTTCGGTCGATATCCAATGCTGAAGTTGTTCTGGCGTCGGCCCCGCAGCCGCAAGGAGCTCATCCCTACCGCCGACCCATGGAAGCAGTTCGATCAGGCGGTCGTCGAGTTCGTCCGCGCGCTCCCGGCGCATATGATCGGTTGCACGCAGCCGAGCTACGTCATTCGACTGGCGAGCGCTCGCGATGACGGCGGTCAATGTGGCCGTCGTCGCTTGGTCAAGCCCTGCAATGCATTCTCCGATCCTCGCTTCGGCCTCCGACAGGGCCTCGTCTGCCTTTTCGACTTCCGCTTCGGCTGCAGCAAGGGCCGCTTCAACACCCGATCGTTGCTCCATCAAGTTGCGAAGGGGGCCAGTAACGCCGGTCGACAGTATGAGCCGTGCAGGATGCTGCTCGGAGCCGTGATCTATGTGGGTCAGAACACGTGCGACCGTTTGCTCGGCAAGCCCTAGGCGGAGGCGACGATCCGGTAGGTCTTTCTCCGCCGTGATGTACCGCGCCCGCAGGTCCACGAACAATTCGATGCGGCTTTTCAGCCCGCAGGCCGCAGCGTTCACAATGAGCCCTTCAAGCTCGCCCCGTAAATTCGCGATAGTATCGGCCACCGCTTGCGTCTGCGTTGCCAGCCTGGTCTGCCGGGTCATCAAACTCGGGAGATCTTGATTCCACGACGATGGAGCTTCGGGTAACGACGCAAGGGGAAGAAGCTCCGCGCGGAGACCGCGAAACGCCTGCAGTCGCGGTAGGGCGTTGATGAGGCGTTGTACTTCGTCGATTCGTGCCTGCGTGCGGCTGCGTTGAGCGAGGGCCTCGGCGTAGGCCGCAGCCGCCTCATCGCGCTCGATGACAAAACGCGAATATTCGGTCGCGAGCGTGTCGATCCGCTCTCTCTCCTCCTTGAGAGCCGATAGATTCTTCTTGAGGTCTGCAAGGACCCCCGACCGCTTTCCCGGCCTGAAGAAGGACTCCGCCTCCGCTTGCGCAGCGCCAAGCCGATCGCTCAGATCGGCAAGCCCGGCGGTTGCGGAGAACAACAGGTGGCCGAGATCGCCCTTGCTGGCCAGGATGCTCTCTCCGCCGGCTTCGAGCGTCTCGTCGTCGAGACAGAACATCGTCTGGTATGCGCCGCGATCGAGACCTCCGAGTTCGCCGAGAAGCACGGTGTCGGGAACGGGATTGCCGGAATCGTCGAGCAGACCGTTCTGAGGTCGTTTGATTCGGGCAAAGCTGCGAATCCCCCCTGACGTTTCGAGCTCGGCCTCGATTCGCATGGTCGGATAAGGGTGCAGAAAATTGAACCTGCTCTGCGGGGCGATGCCGTAGAGCAGATCCGTGCACGCCGACATCGCGGTGGATTTGCCGGCCTCGTTGGGCCCATAAACGATGTGCAGGTCGGGACTACCGACGACGCGCTCGCCAAAATCGATGAACGCGTCGGTAAACTTGCCATAACGACGGAGTCCAAGCTTGCGGATGCGCATCAACGTTCTCCATCAACGCTGCTGGCGGCGAGCCGCGCAAGCACCTCTTCCGATCCCTCTCCAGCCAGTCGCCCAACGAGCAGGCTAACGCCGGTGTCATCCGGAGCCATAGTTCGTCGGCATTCCGGCGGCAATTGTGCGAGCAAGTCGTTGACGATTTCGTCGGCCTCGACCCGGAAAGCTTCGGATCCGACGATCTCGTCGATCATCATTCGTCGAAGCGCGGAGACGGGGTCTGCGTTCTCCACCGCGCCAGCGACAGACCGTCGGCAGTCGATGTCCAGCTTCTCAATCCATACGTTACCTATCGCTTCCGCCCGGACCTCGGCTTCGGTTCGCAAAAGATCCGCGTCGCGCCGGATATTCCAAGCCATTGTCGTCGTTCCTGAAACCGCGAGACGCGCAACGAGGTGGTCGGAGGCGGACCGCGCGGTGGCGTCGCGAAGCGTACTCTCGATCCTGGCAACGACATCGGACCACGAGGCCGCTCCCGAAGCGTCGATGCTGATACGCTCAAACTGCGCCAAGCTGACGATCCGCTCGTCGAGGACGATGGACCCGTCATCCAGAACGCTCGCGAGCGTCACAGATTTAGGGCCGCTTTCGCCGATGTCCCGCCCTTGCGGAATCCCTGGCATCACGATGGTGCAGGGCCCTTCGGTCACCGAACGCTTATGGATGTGCCCAAGCGCCCAGTAACGGAAGCCGGAGTTCAGCAGGTCCCCCGTGCTGCACGGCGCGTAGATGTCGTGATTGGGCGAACCGCTTAAGCTGGTATGCATCAATCCGATATTAACGGCGCCGTCGATGGGTGGCCGATATTTGGCCAGTAGGCTTTCCGTCGCCTGCGGTTTCGCGAAGCTGAGGCCGTGCATCATGATCGATCGCTCTCCGCGATCTCGCGGAATTTCGAGGGCTTCTGTACGCCCACCGAACAGGTGCACGTTCTCCGGAAAGACAAGCTCCTTTGTGATCTTCGACAGGGCGTCGTGATTGCCCCGAATGATGAAGACCTCGATGTCTGCGGCATCCAGCCGTCGGAGCTGCTCGCCGAGAAAACGCGCTGTCTTCATCGAGGTCTGCTCGCCATCGTAGAGGTCACCGGCGAGCAAGAGCGCGTGCACCTGTTCCTCAAGGCAGAGGTCGATGATGCGCGCGAAAACCTGCCGGCTGGCGTTGGCTATGAATTCGGCCAGCCTTGGATCGCGCAGAGCGAGCGAACGCAGCGGTGAATCGAGGTGGATGTCGGCCGCGTGGACAAAACGGTAGGCGGTCATCGTAGCAACTCACTCTTTTTCGAATCAGCGAAGTTTACCGCGCGCGAGAATCGTCGGTTCGCTTTCGGAGACAACCGGAGATCGTCATCCTCGATATCCCCAGCGGCGGCTTGCGGTTTCATCCAGCGAGCGGGCGCCCCCTAGAAGACTGACTTGAACAACGCGATCAACTGCTCCAGCCAGGTCTGCTCGGCCGGTTTCTCGATCGGCTCCGAAGCGCCAACGACGGAGGATGCGCCAGCGAGGTACTCTATGCGGGCTTCCTTGTCCCGGCGCCGACCAGCTTCGATCTCGTCCTTCGTCCACTGGGGCGCTTCGATCACGCGGCCTTCCCTGACCACGTAGTGAGACCGACAGCGCAGATTCCAGTTGCCGATGGAGGGACGCAGCGAGACCGAATCTCCGTTGAACGACATCTGCCATTGCGCCGGACTGAAGGGCGTGACGACCTCCTCGCCGCAGCCGCAGCAGCACCGATGGGCGGCCGTCGCATACTCCATCGAGACGTACAGGACGCCCGGCTCGAAGGTGTCGGGCATGGTCTCGACAAAGCGATGCCGAAGCTGCTTGGTCCTGATCATGACTGATCCCCGTTCAGCAGCATGTTGCCGTCGGTCGTGTAAGTGGAGTGATGCTCCCGCTCCAGATCGCGATAGAAGCCGCGGATCTTCTTCCACTTCACGACAGCCATCGCTGCGTTGAGCGCGTTGAGGTCGGCCACCTGGATGTTGGTGGCGTAGAGGTCGTTCTCGTCGCCGGCGCTGCCGAACGAGATCCGGCCGCCGTGAACGTGCGCCCTCATGTCGGGCGTGCTCGCGGTTACCCGCAGGATGCCGCCGAGCGATCCGTCGACGAGTTCCAGGCCCATGCCAACGTCAACGAAGGGAATGCCCATCTCCTCGCACTTCCGCACCGCGAGCTTCTTGGGCTCGCCCGCATCCATGCAGATGAAGGCGAAGGTGGCGCCGTCGAGCAGGTGGAGGTTGTTCTGATCCAGCGCGACCGGGTGCGGAACGATGTTCCGGTGCATCCTGGAATAGATGCCGGCGAGGTAGTGGACCTTCTTCTGCACCTGCCGCAGCTCGTCCAGCGACGCCGCGCCGGGGGTCCGGAAGGCGTTGTGCGTCAGGAAATCGTCGCCGTCGATGGCTCGGATCTCAGCGACCGGCGTCTTTGCGACCAGGTCGAAGGCATAGGCGCCGGTCCCGCCGAGGCCGATGAACACCACCCGCTCGTTCTTGAGCCGCGTCGTCAGGGCGCCGATGCCGGCGCGATCGGACGCCGTCTCGGTGTAGTTGAAGATGGTGTCGTCCTCCGGCTCGGGCGCCGCGTAGGAGCGAAGCTTGACCTCCGGTTTGACGACGGCGGCCGGTCCGGCGATGACGCCCGCGTAGGTGGTCATCTTGGCGTGGTAGTCCGCGTAGCCCTCGGGCGGCTTGCAGGAGAAGGCGTATTTGGCCGTCAGACCGTTGCCGAGATCGACTGCAGCGTTGCCGTGTCGCAACGCCTCGATCTCCTTGCCGTCCTTGGTACAGGGGTAGTCGCCGTCCCAGTGGACCACATGCGTGTCGGGGCGCTGCGTGATGTCGCCGGCCAAGGTGAGGGACGAGATCAGGCGTCCCAGCCTGACCTCGCTCTTCGCGTCGACGTAGGGCACCTCCATGACGAGGAAGCCGCCGCAGATCCGCACCGCGTAGCCTTCCTCGCGCAGCTTCCGAAGGTCGGGGTTACGATCGAATGGTTTTTGTGACATTGAAGATCGTCCCCTCTTTCTTGACCTTGACGTGTCCGCCGGGACCGAGTTCGCCAGCGTGCGGCTCCGATGCTGCGTGGCGATACGTCATCGAGAACGCCACGTTGGGATCGTGGGAACCGGGAAAGGCTAGCTGCACGATCTCTTCGAAGCTGACGACGTCGCCCTTCACGATGCGCTTGCGCGCGTTCACGATGATCTCGGATTCGCGCGGATGGAGCGCTTCTTCGAGTCTGTCGTCGAGCTCGTGTTCCGCGTCGGCCCAGCTCATGCTCGGCGTGGTGGATGTTTTCTAGAGCGCATTCCACCGGATCACCGTGCTCCGGCGAGGAAGAGGGGTCGTCGTTTGTCATGTTTTGCACCTATTGGTTGGGTGAGCCTTGCGGCCCTCACCCCACTAATCGGCGCGGCAAACCGTGACCGGTAATCTCAAGCGAACTTTTTTTGGAAGGGGCCAGCCGGCACCGGGCCGCAAACGAAGAAGGCCGGGCAGTTCGGGCAGGTGAACAGGGAGACGTTAGGGGCAAACTCGCCGGCGCGGATGCCGGAAAGGGCTTCTTCCAGGTGTTTTCTCTTCGTTTTCAAGGATTTGTCCGTGAACGAGATGTCGGAAGTCTCACGGTCGGATAAGTGAAGCACCTGCACTTCGGCACTGGGCGCGTTCGTACCGCACTGCGATGGCGAACGCGCCCGCTTCGACCTCCTTGACATCGTCATCCCGGTAATGACCGGTCTGGATTCTCCGGAACACCTGTCTGCCGGCCTTCAAGACCAGCACGTCGTCCGGCGTGACGATGATTTCGCCGGCGTCGATGGAGAATCGAAGCGGGACCGGCGTGGTCGCAGCGAGACCGGCGCGCTGAGATAGGAAATAGTCGATCATGTCCGACGCCATTGCGCGGAATTCCTTGACGTAGCCATGCTCGGTCAACTTTCGCTCCGCTAAAGCCTGGTCGAGTAAACTCGCGACCTGGCGAGGGTCCGCAGCCGGACCCCCCTGCGAAACGATCTCCTTGAACACGGCCCGGACCGCGTCGTGCAACTGCAGGAATGGAGTCGGAGTTCGGCGGCCCCCGACATTGAGGACATGCGTGTAGAAGAAGCGGCGCTGGCAAGACTTATAGAGACCGATCTGGAATCCGCTCACGCTCACGGCGCCGTCGATCACGATCGGGATCGGTTTCTTTTCCGCCGGTACGGGACAGTCCACCAAGCCGTTCAGGTGGCGTGCGGCGAGCCCGACGCGCTTTACGAACTCCGAGGGTTCGCGTCGGTATCCTCTCGCGTCCTGCGTCGCAGCGTAGATGAAGAGCCGATCCTCCGCTCTCGACAAGGCCACATAGAAGAGACACTCCTGTTCCTCGACCTGTCCCGCCCGGAAGATGTCGAGCGCAGTGCCGCTTGCCCCTTCGATCATGCCGTCCGGTGGCAGACAAGGCGGAGCCGCCGCGGTGCGCGGCAGCACGTTCACGTTCATCCCCGGCAGGTGAATGACGCCGAACTGCAGACCCTTCGATCCGTGGATCGTCATCAGCCGCACCGCATCGATACCCTGCGCCGCCGCGGGTAGCTGGCGCAGATCCCGATCGTCTCCCAGTCGGAGAAGTCTTCTGACGCGATCGAGGAGTCGCTGGACCGGCAGGCCTTGCGCCGCGGGTTGAACCCGCACGAAGTTCATGAACTGCCAGATCGCGATCGCGGCCGAACGATCGGCGACTACCGAGGAGGAGGTCAGGCGCGTGGCGATGCGCGTCCGGTCCAGGAGCAGTTTGGCCAGAACTTCCCATGGAACGGAATTGCTTTCGAAGCCGTCGAGGGCGGTCCGCAGTCTGGTGACCGCATCCTCGCCCTGTGTCGACACGCCACTCGAGGCCGCGGGGTCGCGGAGTCCGGACAGCGGCGCCCACTTGTCCTCGCGCAGCGCACCGAGCAGAGTCGCGACATCGGCCATGTCCATCATAAACTCGGGCCAGCAGCCGACGCGCAGCAGGCCCATCGCCCGGCGATCGGTCAGGAGAGAAAGAAAAGCCAGCAGGTCCTTCACTTCCGGACGCTCGAAGAGGCTTCCGAGGAACAATACGGGGATGCCGAGCCGCTCCAGCTCCCGCCCGGTCTCGGACAGTTTCTCGTTGCCAGTGCACAGGACGGCTTGATCCCCGAAGGAATAGCCGAGGGCCTTCATCTCGCCGATCGCGCCCGCCAGAGCCGTCGGCTGCTGGTCCGCCGTGGTTACGGTGCGGAATTCCGGCGCGGCATCGATCGACTTGCGGTCCGGGTCCAGGGAACTATGTGCTCCGCCAGCCATCATCTGCTTCGCGAATGCCGAACAGACACCGACAATCTCCGGTGTCGACCGGTAGTTCTTCCTCAGCCGACCTCTTTTGCCGCCGGGAAAATCCTCGCGGCCGAAGCGCCGCATGTTGAAGGAAGATGCACCACGGAAGCGGTAGATCGATTGCTTGGCATCGCCGACGACCCAGAGATTGCGGCCGTCACCGCAAAGCGCCTTAAGAAGCAGGACGCTGCTTCGGTTCACGTCTTGATACTCGTCCACCAGCACGTGGTCGTAAGCGCGTTGCAGGTGCTCGCGGACGGCGGCGTTTTCCTGCATGAGGCGAACCGGCAAGGAAACGAGGTCGCCGAAGTCCACGCATTGCGAGTCCCGCTTCAGCCTTTCATAACAGCGATAGACCTCCGCGACCTCCAGCGTCTTGTCGGCCTCCTCGGTCCGCGCCGCTGGAACGCTATCCCGCATAGCTCGCGCCAGGCGGCCGTACTCTTCGGCATCCACCACCTCGTCTTTGGCCCGTGAGATCGCTGCGAGAATGTCGGCGATCTTCTGCGTCGGATCGTAAAGGTTGCGGTAGTGCAGCAGACCCAGCTTGGGAATCTCATTCTCGATCAGCTCCACGGCCTCGGTCTTGTCCATGAGCCGAGGGTTGGGCGGTAGCCCAAGCTCCACATGAAAGCGGCGGATGATGTCCAGGCCGAACGCGTGGAACGTGCCGATCCACATCGCCGAGGCCTCCGTCGGACGTTTGCGCGCCAGTCTACCGGCCATTTCGCCCGCAGCCTTGTTCGAAAACGTCAGGACGAGGATGCGGCGCGGGTCGACCCCGTCGGCCAGTAGCAACTCGATCCTGGCGGTCAGTGTCTGCGTTTTTCCAGTACCGGGGCCGGCCTCAAGCATGTAGGCCTCGCCCCGATGTGCGGCGGCGTCCGCCTGCTCCTTGTTGAGCGGCCTGTCGGCTTCGCTCTTTTCCGCCGGCGGCGTGATCGCCGGCAGAAGAATTGCGTCGAAGATCTGCTGTGCCACCACGTCGAAAGGTGCGCCGAGACGTGCCGCAATACCCGAAGCCGTCATGCCATCGTCGACGTGCAGCTTTCTGACGACCGGCCGGGGAAGGAGGAACTCCCGCGCGAACAGGTCCATCTGGACCTCGCGCCGCTGTCGTCGGCCATAATCAACGACGCGATCAACGCCGGTCGGCGACGGCTCCGCGGGGCGCGCCGGATCGATTTCGACCCGGCCCTCGTCGTCGGCCGCATCGCCGAGTTCGGCGTGCGCGATTTCGTGCAGGATTAGGAAAGCCTGGTCGAACGGGCTCCCAAAGTCTTCATGTACGATTAGGCGATCTGCAGCAACGAGGGTCGCCCGGCTTCCATCGAGAACGGTCGCGCCCGGACACGTCGGTTCGACGTCGAAACCCCGCCGGTTGGCTTCCGCTACGGCGAAATCGTAGGGACGCCAGGGATCGCCGCCGAGTTCCACGGCCTTCCGGTGAAGATCGGCCGCCCTCTGTCTTCCGAGTTCGACTGCATCCACGTTCAGTCTTCCTCCGAGACGAGTTCGGAGATGACATCCTCTGAGACCTTGGCCTCGCGCAGGGCCTGCTCGAGACTGATCTTCTGGCCGGTCGAGGGACGGGTATCGGCCTTGTAGCGCCGGGAGGTGGACATCTGTGGACCGGAAAGCGCCGAAGCGAGACTGTCGACGGTCGCGTCGAAACTGAAGGCCAATCGACGACGGGTGCGCAACGAGATCGTCTCGATCGCGACCTTGCATTCGAGGATAGCCGTGATGATCTGGCGCGGCACGCGCAGTTCCTTCGCGGCCGCGCGCTGTTGCTCAACCGTCGGTGCCGCAAAAGGGGCGGGCGTAGGATCACCGGAATATCGGCGTACGGCTTCGTCGATCCAGGCGATCTCCCGCTTGGAGATAGGTTCGTCTTGCGCGATCTCGCGTGACAATTCGCGCGAAAGATCGATTAGGGCTTCTGCGAACTGCGGGTAGTCCTTCAGATACCTCGCGAAAGTCGCCGCGTCGTGGCTCGGTTCGGCGGCGAAGGCGTCGAGCACATCTTCTTCGAGCGGAACGGATTTCATCACTGATCTCCTTCCAGAATACTTCTCAAAGCGGCGTACGCCTTGTCCCGATTGCTTCTGATCGTCTTTTCGACCTTGCCCAGCGTCTTCGAAATCGTCACGGAGTAGGGGTCGCTGGTCGAATCGATGGGGACTTCCTTTCGGAGCATTTGGACGATCCTCTGCTGTAGGGGTGGTAGAGTGTCAATCGCATCGTCCAGTCTCGACCGGTAATCCCGGTTCTCGATTTTTTCAGTTTCGAACGGGTTGTAACTCCCTATGGCCTTGACCACGTCGTCCGACAGTTCGCCGGTTTCTTCGTCATGGAGGGGGGCATCACGCCTCTGCTGGCGCCCGACCTTCCTGAACGCATCGGTGCGGAGCCTGACGATTCCCTTGTCGAACCTGATCTCGAAGAAGTCGAGCTGCTCCGAATACGCGTCCCGGTCGGAGCAGATGAGCACGTTGAGACGGTGGAGGACGAGGTCATTGACCTCGGCCCGGCTCGACGAGAGATGGAACTCGTTTCCCGACCGCGGCAGGCGGCGCGTGGCCCGCTCGAGCAGGATGCCGTACAGGGCGGCAAAGCGGGCTTGGCTGTTGTCCCGGTGGCTGGCCCGAAGGAAGTGCAGTATGCACTCGCTGCGCACGTGGTCCGGGTCCGACTCGTCCGTTATCCGGCACCTTTGGAGGAGTTCGTCGCGCGACAATCGCTCCAAGGCGGTCAGTTGCTTCTCCACCTCGGCGGGACGATGATACGGCGATCCGTCGAGTTTGAGTTTTCGGAGCGGGGAGGGCAAATCATACTCGTTTGGTTGAGGCGCGGCAGTGCCGACAACCTAAAGGAAGCATGAGAATTCTGGAAACTCTTTTGCGCGGCCTAGTCAGGTTTCGCGGATAGTCCGATAGTTGCAGATGATCGCCTGCAGCCCAGAATGCATTGTAATTCTTGACCTCCTCGGGCACCGTCCTGCAATCTGCGGTTTAAAATGGGGCGGGCAGGTAATTGACGTCGATACGGAATAGACTGCTTGCGGACCGGAAGGCGCTGCTCGATCTGGGCACGCGCAACCGGCTGATCAATATTCCGCTGAGGACGAAGAAGCATCCGGGCGATCGAAATCGTCGACGAGAAGACGTCCGAGGTATTTCGGATTCTCGGCGAGGGCAAGCGCTTCACGTTCCTGCCTGCCGACGTCGAAAGCCGGAAGAGGTTCGGCGCCGAGACCCGAAGGCGCTCCCGCAGCCAGCGGAAACGGAACCGCAAGCGCGTCGCACGGACAAGCGACTCCAGACGAAGCTGTCACCTGAGGCCTCCAGAAAGCGACTCTTGGATATTTGGTACGACGCAAGAACTCTCGAGGAGGAGCAGGGCGTCAACATTCTCTACCTCGCCCTCGGCCTGCTGAAATGGTTCGAAGACGACAAATCCGACGTGGAGCGCTTCGCTCCACTCGTCTTGCTTCCGGTTCGGCTCGAGCGCAGCAGCGCTGCGGATCGGTTCCACTTGGTGTCGCGATTGGAGCCGCCTTCTCCCAATTTGTCGTTGCAGGCGAAGATGGACGGAGAATTCGGTCTCAGGATCGATGACTTCGGTGACGAGGACGACGTGGACATCGCCGCCTATCTGGCTGGCGTCGCCGAGACCGTTTCCGGCAAATCGCGATGGGAAGTGAAGCCGGACGCCATGGTCCTCGGCTTCTTTTCGTTTTCCAAATTCCTCATGTACCGGGACCTCGATCCGGAGAATTGGCCGAACCGAACGGAGCGCTGGATCTGCATCCCTTGATCAAGGGACTACTGCAGGATGGATTCGAAGCTCACGATCCGATCGTTGCGGACGACGGCAAGATTGACCCGATCATCCTACCCGTTGCCATGAACCATGTGATCGACGCCGACTCGTCACAAACCGTCGCAATCGAGGAAGTGGCGCGTGGTCGCCATCTCGTCATCAAGGGACCGCCGGGCACTGGAAAATCTCAGACGATCACGAACATCATCGCGGCTGCGGCTGCACAGGGCCGCACGGTGTTGTTCGTCGCGGAGAAAATGGCCGCGCTCGACGTCGTGCACCGCCGTCTGAGGGACGCGGGTTTGTCGTCTCTTGCGCTGGAGCTTCACTCTAGCAAGGCGAACAAGCGAGTTCTGCTCGAGGAGTTGAAGCGTGCCCGAGGCGGGTCTGCTCCAGCTCCGCGGGGCGAAGCCACTTTGGTGCAACGGCTGACCGACAGCCGCGACAAGCTGAATTCGCACGCCGACATGATGCATCGGCCTCACGAACCGAGTGGGCTTACTCCCTTCCGTCTTCTCGGTAATCTGATCCGCATGCGCGAACTCGTCCGGTAAGCCCGACTATTCCTTGGACGCTCCCGAGACCTGGACGCCACTCGACTTCGAGAACGCGGCGGGAACTCGTCGAAGAACTCGCCGAAAGGATTGCGATCGGACGGTCCGCCGCACCGACATCCCTGGCGAGGAGTCGGGCGCGATGCCCTCGATCCGAGCGAGATGCAGAGCTTACGCGACGAGCTCGACGCGCTCGCTGCGAGCCTCATGAGCCTGGTCGTTTGTGCCGAACGCGCGTGCAACTTGTTCGGTCTTCCGCTGCCGGAAACCTTCGGCAGATGGCAAGGTTGCTGAGGATCGCGGAAGCGGCAGCGGCTATGCCGGAGTGCGATCGCATTGCCTTCTGCAGTACAGCCTGGTCGCAGGCCGAAGACGTTGCCGAAATCGTGGAGAAGGGCGAGCGCTTTTCGAAACTGCGCAGTACCTTCGATTCTGCATTCGTCGAGTCCGCCTGGGAGGCGTCGCTCGACGAGTGCCGCGCAACTCTCGCCGCCAAGCGGCCGGTCGTGGTTCCGGATCTCAGTTCACGCTATCGAGCGCAGCTCTCGCTTTGAAGTCGTATCTCAAGGTCCCACTGCCGAAAGAGTCTTGAACAGCGTCTATTGCTGGTCGATGGTCTGATTGCGGCACAACTCGCGCGGCGGTCGTTCGAAGAACTTCAAGCGGCGGGACAGAGCGGCGTTCGGCACAGCTTGGCGTAAGGATAAATCCGACTGGTCGAGGCTTGGTGCTCTCACGTCCTGGTGGTCGGCTTTCCCGAAGGAAGGGCTTCCGGAGGATGGGCGCGATCGTCTGGCTCGGTTGACCCTGACGGCCGAAGATAGGCGATCCTTCGCCTCGTTTCGGGAAAGCTATGAGGCCGCCAAGTCCAGGTCTCAGCTCAGTTTGATGGATTCGCTGCAACTCGACTTGCAGCGCATTCCTCTCGATCCGGATGACGGCATGTCGGTCGGCGCTGTCGTCGAAACCGTGATCGGCTGGCGGAAATCGCCCGAACGCATCACGCGATGGATCGCGTTCATGGATCGCATCCGTATAGCGCAAGAGCAGAGCGGTCTCGGCTCGCTGACCGAGGGCATTCTCAACGGTTCGCTCTCGGACGCCGCATCTGGCCCCGACCTTCGAACGGTCGTACTTCGAAGCCATGCGAAGCCTCATTTTCGCAAATAATCCCGAACTCAGGCGCTTCGACGGCGAAGCCCATGGACGTCTCGTCGAGAATTTTCGCAAGCTCGACGTCGAACGCATGCGGCTCGCACGCGATCAGATCGCTCACGAACACGCATCCCGCCTGCCGCGGAATGGAGGCGGTATCGGCCCGCTCGGCGTGCTCAACGGCGAAATCGCAAAGAAACGCAATCATCTTCCGATCAGGCAGCTCCTGGAGCGCGCCGGCCCCGGTGATCCAGCAGATCAAGCCGATATTTCTTGATGAGCCCGCTCTCGGTGGCTCAATTCTTGAAACCGGGATCGATCTCGTTCGATCTCCTGGTCGTGGACGAGGCATCGCAGATTGAGCCGGTGGATGCCTCGGACGCTGTCGCGCGATGCCGTCAGATGGTCGTGGTCGGCGATGAACGACAGCTGCCGCCGACGCGGTTCTTCGCCAAGCTGACGGGCAATGACGAGGAGACGGGACGAGGACGACGAGATCACCTTTCAGGCGAAGGATGCGGAGAGCATCCTCGATCTTTGTCTTGCCAAGGGGCTGCCGCACCGGATGCTGAATTGGCATTACCGAAGCAAGCATCAGTCGCTGATCGCGGTATCGAACAAGCAGTTCTACGACAACCGTCTCTTCATCGTGCCGAGCCCATACGATGCGGTTGCCGGAATGGGACTGAAGTTCAACTACAATCCCGATGCCCATTACGATCGCGGAAACACTCGCGCGAATCCAAAGGAGGCGCGGATCGTCGCCGAAGCCGTTATTCGGCATGCCCGCGAGACGCCGGGCAGGAGCCTGGGCGTCGCTACGTTCTCGGTGGCGCAGCGCCAGGCGATCCAGAACGAACTCGAGCTTCTGAGGCGCGAACATCCGGACACCGAGGAGTTTTTCGGACGCGGATACCAGCGAGCCGTTCTTCGTCAAGAATCTCGAAAACATTCAGGGCGACGAGCGCGACGTTATCTTCATCTCGCTCGGGCTACGGCCGGACAAAGGAAGGCTTCATCTCGATGAGCTTCGGTCCCTTGAACTCGGACGGTGGCGAACGACGTCTGAACGTCTTGATCTCGCGGGCCAAGCTACGCTGCGAGGTCTTCTCGTCGATCACGGGCGACGACATCGACCTTTCACGCGCGCAAGGGACGAGGCGTCGCGGCTCTCAAGACTGTTCCTGTCATTTGCTCAGACCGGACGGCTTGGCCTCGCGGAGGAAACTGGTCGAGACGCTGACTCGATCTTCGAAGAGCAGGTGGCTGCTCAGCCTTGCTGCTCTCGGTTACGACGTGAAGAACCAGATCGGGACGGCCGGATTCTTCGTCGATCTTGCAGTGGCCGATCGCGAAAAGCCGGGTCGTTTCGTGCTCGGAATCGAGTGTGACGGTGCGCAGTATCATTCGTCACGGTCTGCGCGGGACAGGGACCGCCTCAGGCAAAACGTTCTTGAAGCTCACGGCTGGGTCCTGCATCGGATTTGGTCGACCGATTGGTTCCTTCGGCCGGAGGAGGAAACCGCAAAGGTCGTTCAGGCGATCGAGGCCGCGAAAGTCACACTGGCGCGAGATCGATGAACATGCGGCCGAGCCAATTCCGGCCGTGCCGATTCGCTTCACATCGCATCAGGAGGACGATGTCGAGGTCGTTGCGGCGGAGACGGCGGACGAGCGGCCGGACGTTCCGCGCTACGAAGAAGCCAGATTTTCCGTCAATCGGCAACGCGAACCGCACGAGACGCCGCTTGCCGAAATGATGAGGCACGTGGTTCGAATCGTTTCGGTAGAGGGCCCCGTTCACGAGTCGGAGATCGTGCTCAGGATCAGATCGCTATGGGGGTTAGCGAGGGCAGGGAACCGGATCCGCGACGCGGTCTTGGCGGCCTTGAGATCCGCAAAGCGAAAAGGCGATCTCGTAGGAGGGCCATTCTATTCGATACCTGGTCAAGAGGTGCTCGTCAGAGACCGGAGCGCGATCGATTCGAACACTTTGCGCAAACCCGAGTATCTGCCGCCTGAAGAAATAAAAGTTGCGATCGATCGGCTGGTAGTTGAAAACTTCGGTGCGGAACAAGATCAGCTTGTGTTGGCCGTCGCCCGCATGTTTGGCTTTGGCGCGACCAGTGGGCAGCTGCGGGAAGTGGTCGAGGGTGCGCTAAACGAACTCCTCGAAGCTGGCAAGCTCCGTCTTGACGGGCGCTTGGTGACGCAAGTTCAGGCCGAGAGCGCTCCTGCTTGAGTTGCTCGAACTTGGTAGAGTTTGAGCGTAATCGGCAACTGATAATGAAATTACATTTTCCTTATCAGCCGCTTACGAGCTCCTATTTGGAAGGAAGTCAGCAAAACAAAAGTCATTTCGCAGACCGATAAGGATTTTAGCAAAACGGAGTCAGTAATCGAACTGATAAGGATTTCGTAAAGGCCTTATCGAAGGTCCGCTGTGCTCCGAAGAGCAGTCTTAAGAACGCCCTTCAATGAAGGTCCGCTATGGGCCATGAACGGAAGTCGCCCAAGTGATGCGGCTAAAAGAAAAAGCTGCCCATAGTAGCGGTTCACGCATTGAAAACGCGAAAGGCCCGAGACATTCGGCCGAGGGCTAGCGGTTTGTGCCCATCGCAACGCCCGGAGAAGTATAGTTCCAGAGCGCCGTATATGCCGACCGATAGTGCCAAGCCAGAAGAACCAATCCAAGGGCCCATTCGGTGCCCCAAAAGACGCTGCCGGTGAGCATAAGATGGAAGAGAAATATTACGCCCACGGACGGCGCGAGCAAAACCAATCCCAATGGCGCAGTCCGGTGAAGGATAAGTGCAAGGCCACCAACGCCGAAAGTAATTCCCATCAATGGGTAAAGAAAGCCGGTGGCGTGCAGGGCTTCATAAAACGCTTTGGCCTCAGGCGTCGGTTGTTGGACGCCTTTGCCGCCGATCCAAAGCGTGCGTCCAATCATCACTGCCGTATAGATGAAATAGCCTCCATACAGCCAGCGCGCGATTCTCCACAGCCAATCGGTGACGGTTGCTATTCCAGGCACGCGCTGAATTTCGCCGAACCGAAATATTTGAAAGACCAGTCCGAGCAATGCGACGCCAATGATAAGATGCGGCAGAACCGCAAAAACGATCTTCATGCGCGATCTCCCCTGACGAATACCTATGATCAATTTCAAGGTCCACCGGATTAGCTTAGGCCAAGCCATTGTCGCGATCTACATCTGGCACGCCGCGATGTCAGACGGTTGCTAGAAGAGCAGCTATGACATTGTGAGAATACCTACAACTCACGGCGCATAAGACACCTCGAAGCAGCCGTATGATGTTTTACGTACTGCTGCTGCAACGGATTTTGCTCACGCCTCCTGTTGCTTCGACGATTCCAATTTTTGACGACAAGCCGTTGTTCTATCGGTCCAAATGCTGCAAGTGCTCAGGAGCCTCGCGGCTCGCGACGAAGCTCCGTGTCAGTCGTGATGCAAAAGCGTTCTGATGGTGATGCGAGGGGCGCGTGCACGCGTTGTCTCCGACTCTCGCGCGCAGGAAAAAGCGTGACAGCGCGCTCGTGCGTTCATCGCATCGGCCCAAGGTGCTCATTGGGCGCTTATGGAACTTCCGCTTACGACGGTCGAGTTGACAATGCTGGTCCCCTTACGGAGGTTAGAACGCAGCCGATTGACGTCCAGTTTGAGGTTTCAGTGCGCAAGGTTCATAAGGACCTGACGCTCAGTGCCGACGATCGTGGCGTTAAGAAATTCCTGTTTGAATAAGTATGTTCTGGAACTGATCGATCTGGAATCGCTGTTCCGGATATACAACGGTCGTGGTGTCATACTCATTGATGATCGCGGGGCCGTCCGCAGTATCACCAGGCCGCAATTCATTTCGATTGAAGATTTTTGTAGAGTAAGTTGCCCCTGAGAAAACAGCATCTCGAACACGTATCGGCGTGGCTGTACGCTCTCGCTTCGCTACCTGCTCAGTCTGATGCTTCGGCAGATCGAGAACGGCGCGGACCCGGAAAACAACGCACTGAACTCGTTCGTTCTCGGCTTTCATGCCAAATCGTCGCTCGTGGGCGGTGTGAAAGCCTTCGATAACCTGCTCGATGGTGCGCTCATCCCACCGGCCGGCAGGAGCGGGCACCATAACCTCATAGGCTTGGCTGGCATATCGCAGATCCGCAAAACGCAGAATGCGGGCGCCGGGTTCTCGAGCTTTTGCGAGCGCGTCGAGTTCTTCCCAGGTTGCGTTGAGCTCCGACAGTACCTTCGAACTCATCTCGAAGATGCGGGTCTTGGTGAAATCTCTTGTTAAGTTTGACACCAGGAAGCCGGCCGCGGAAAACAGCCCCGGGACGTGCGGAATACAAACTGTCGGAACGCCGAGGTCTCGGGCGACAGCCGCTGTATAAACTGGCCCCGCGCCGCCAAAACTGATGGCCTGAAATTCTTTCGGGTCGTGACCGCGCTCAACGGTCATCAACCGCATTAGCTCGTAAGATTGCGAAATCGCGATGTCGACGATCGAGGAAGCCGCTTCGATTGCGCTCATCCCCAAAGGTTTTGCAACCTCTCGTTCGATCGCTTCAATCGACTTGGCTCTGTCGAGCCTCAACTGACCGTCAAGAAGACCCTCTTCAAGATGACCCAAGGCGAGCCACGCGTCGGTTAGGGTCGGGAGTGTTCCGCCGCGACCGTAACATGCCGGCCCCGGAATGGCGCCGGCGCTTCGGGGGCCGACCTGAATGGCGCGGCCCGCCAAGGTAGATGCGATGCTTCCTCCGCCCGAACCAATCGAATAGACTTCCACCGATGGGACGTTGACCGGCCGCGCTTCGATGACGCGCTCTTTGCTAAGCACGGGCTCACCGTCGATCACGAGTGCAACGTCTGTACTCGTGCCTCCCATGTCCAGGGTTATGACCTTCGACCAGCCGAGGGTCTTGCTCAGGTGACAAGCACCCATCACCCCGCCGACAGGGCCGGAAAAGAGTGACTGGGCCGGCAAATCGGAGGCCTCTTCGACGGTTGCCAGGCCGCCGGCAGACCTCATGATGTAGAGGTCAGTCTTCTTTGCGGTCGATTTGAACTCCTGGGCAAATTTATGGAGATATTGCCGAACGGTCGGCTTGACGTAAGCGTCGATAGAAACGGTGCTCGTGCGCTCATATTCGCGAAATTCAGGCGCGATACGGCACGACAGGGATACGTCGACTTTCGGCAGATTGTCCTGAAACCACTTGCCGATCATCTCTTCGTGTGACGGATTCAAGAAGGAGAAAAGCAGACAGACCGCAACGGACTCGACGCCCTCATTGGTGAGCTTGTCGGCAATCGTTTTGAGTTGATTTACATCAAGCGGGATATCGACTTCACCCGCGCTACCGATGCGCTCTTTAACTTCGTAAATCAGATGGCGCGGTACGAGGGGCATCGGCGGCTTGTAGAAGAGATTGTAGACGTCTTCACCTCGCCATTGACGGCCGATTTCGTATACGTCGCGAAATCCCGCCGTCGTTATCAGCGCGGTCTTGGCGCCACGTTTCTGCAAAAGTGTGTTGAGACCGAGCGTGGTCCCATGCAGGACGACAAGTTCTTCGAGCGAATCATGACCTGGCACGCTGTCTTTGATCGAAGCGACAATGTCCTTGACCAGGCTGTCGGCAATCGTTGGAATTTTGACGATCTTGAGCAGGGCGCCCGATTTCGCATCCACAATGACAACGTCCGCGAAGGTGCCGCCCACATCGATACCGACACGCAGATCCATTTTCATCTTCCTTAATTTAGGTAAGTGGTACGCTCAGCTGTCAAAGCCATACTGTTCGCGTGCAACGTCTTTGGTGATGTAGCCGTTTTTGATATCCGCCAGGACGGCATCCCGATTTCGCTTCTTGGGATCTCCCCAACCGCCGCCGCCTGCGGACTGGACGCTCAGGATATCGCCGCGCTTCAAATTCATTCCCGGGCACTTGGAATGAACCACGACCTGATCAGCCGTGTCTGGATTGATGAAACACCGGCCGGGCAGGGCAGGGCCGCCCCCCTGTACGCCTTGAGGTGAGTGAGTATTGCGGTCCGACCGAATGCTGAAAGTCGTGTCAGAAACCATCTGGTAATCGCGGCGCACCCCCAGGCCCCCACGGTATTGGCCGGCGCCTGCGGAGTTTGGAATCAATTCATGTCGAACCATCTTGACCGGAAACTCCGACTCGATGGTTTCGACAGAAGTGTTCATCGTGTTGGTTACATTGGAGTCGAGACCAGAAATGCCATCTTCGTGGGGCCGGCCGCCGCTGCCGCCGACACACAGTTCGTATTGCACGTATCGCTTTTGCGAATTCTTGAAGAATCCGGATTGCGCGACACCAGCAAGATAGCCGCTGGCCTGAGCGGGCACGCGATCGGGAATCGCCTTCGACATTGCCATCAGCACCACGTCAGCCAGGCGATGGCTCGACATGCTGTACATGTTGACCGGAGCCAGGTAGTGCGGGTTCAACAGAGAACCGACTGCGGGGAGATGCAGCTTCAAGGGCTTATGGAAGCCGCCGTTGTTCGGCAGCTCGGGGGCGAACACGGCTTTCGCGCAGTAAAACGCAACCGCCGATACCATGCACGGCCGGAAATTGATCGGACCAGACGCCTGTTTCGATGAACTGAAATGAAAGTGGAGGTCGCCGCCTTCGCGCCGCATCCTGACCGACATCTCGTAGCTCTGGCCGATGTTGACGCCGTCATCGTCCATATAATCGGTGGCCGAGAACTCGCCTTCCGGGAATAGCTCGATGATCCGCTCTCGTAGAACCTGTTCGTTGATGTCGATCCACCGTTGCCAGGCTTGAAAGACCCCATCCTTCCCGAACTTGTCGAATAGCTCAGTCAGTTGCTGTTCGACGATGAAGTTTGCGCCGATCTGCGCACGAATATCGCCAAGGACGATCTCGGGAATGCGGGTGTTGCAGCGTATGATCTCGCTTATGGCATGATCGAATTGCGTAAAGTTCTTAACGACCAGGAGCGGGGGAATGAGCAAGCCTTCCTGGATCGTGTCAGTGGCGTCGCCCGCGTTACTTCCCGGGACTTTCCCGCCGAAGTCCGGTTTGTGAGCCGTGTTCGCGCACCATGCGACCTGCTCGCCCTTGTAATAAATCGGCGTGATGATGGTCGTGTCGGATGCGTGGTTCTGACAATCCTCGAACGGATGATTGACGATGAATGCGTCGCCTTGAGCGTTGCTGCTGTATCTGCGGATGACACCGCGCACCTGCGCTACGAGATTTCCCAGATGGATCGGCTGGACGACCGGTTGAGCCAATAGTTCGCCGTCCAGACCGTGCAGCGAAACAGAGAGGTCTTTAACCTCCTTGATCAGGGTCGAGTAGCCGCTGCGCATGATGCTGATCGCAGCTTCGTCGAGAAGCCGGAGTGTCGCGTTCTTGATGATTTCGATATTGATTTGACCTGCCGGCTTCATATCAGCCTCCCGAAGTGGTAGAATATACGATATTTCATATATCGTGGAAGTCAACGTAAGCCGGGTTCCGAGCCCGGATGCGACTTTTTGCCCGTAACTTGCGCCCTTGGACAGCTACGGTCATTGTGGACGAGACTACCGATATATCGTATATCGAATAGTTACCGTCGGGATGGAGGGGGCAAATGGTCAAGTGTCGGAAATTCTTCACGCAGGCGCTCACCGTGGTCGCATTTGGCGCGGCGGTACTTCAGTCGCCTTCGGCTTGGGCGCAACAAGCATTGAAAATTGGTGGCATCGGAGAGCTCACGGGCGGCGGAAGCGCGTGGGGGCTGGCGATCCAGCGCGGCGTAGAACTCGCTATTGACGAAGCGCGCGCCCGAGGCGGCCTGAAGATCAACGGGGTATCGTACCTTCCCGAACTTATAATGTACGACGACTCCTACACCGGCCAGGGCGGCAAGACCGCAATGGAGCGGCTCCTTTTTCAGGACAAGGTCAGTTTCATCGTTGGGCCGATCGGCTCACCCTCCGTGCTCGGAGCGGTGGGCGCGCTCGATGAGGCGCGTACGAACTCCAATGTCAAGGCAGTGGCGCTGACCGACGGTGCTTCGCTGCAAATTCTTAAAAACCAATACAATGCGCAGTACAACTTTTTGATCTGCAATACGAACCGGGAATACGCGCCGGCCGTCGTACGATGGCTCAAGCAGCGCAGTCCGAATCTCAAGAAGGTGGCGATCGTTGCTCCTAACGATGCGGTAGGACAAACCGTCGTTCCTGCATTGATCGATGCCTATAAGAAAGCTGGTATCGAAGTTTGGTTTGAAATGTACGAGCGCGGTACCAAAGAGTTCACCCCGCTCATGACGCGTATGATTGCAGCAGGCGTCGATGCTTTCGACATGGACAACAATTCTCCCGGCGATTCCGGCCTTCTGTTCAAGCAGGCCCGCCAGGCAGGCTTTCGTGGTCAGATCTGGCAGACGGGCGGTCCGGCCGTCGAGGAAGTCATCAACGCGGCTGGCAAGCTGGCGGACGGGTTCCTCTCGTATGATCTGTTCGATTTCAATTCCGATCAGGCCAAGCCGCTTGTTGCCGCATATCGCGCGAAATATGGCAGCGGAATTATCAACGCATTCATGCCGATCTTCTACAACGCGACCAAACTTCTTTTTGCCGCGATGGAAAAAGCCAATTCACTCGATCCAACGGCCGTCCGCGATGCGCTTGAGGGCTTGAACGGAACAGAGGCGGGGCTCTTCGGAAAGGTGAAATGGGGCGGGCAGGAGGTCTACGGCAATAATCACCAGCTCGAATTGCCCTTCCTCGTTGTCGAGGTCGAAAACGGAAAGTCTGTTCCAAAGGAAACCCTGCGTCCCTAGTTAAAGCGGATTGGGATTAGGCTTGCGATGGAGACGCTTCAGTGAACTCCTCCATTCTGGCGCAGGTACTGGTAAACGGATTATCGCTGAGCGCGATCTACATCCTGGTCGCGCTCGGCTTCACGCTTCTGTTCGGCATCATGAAGTTCGTCAATTTTGCGCATGGTGAATTCGCCATGCTCGGCGGCTTTGCGATGTATTACCTTTACGGGCAACTCGGCGTTCCATGGATGCTGGCTGTGCCGCTTTCAGCGATTGGAGTAGCCATCGGCTCACTCGTGTTGGAAGCGCTCGTGTTTCGCTGGTTCTACCAAAAAATGTTCCAGAGCATGATCGGGACAATGGGCCTCAGCCTGGCGATGATGTATCTCGCTGTCATCATCTGGGATGCATACGATCGAAGCATACCGCCGGAGTTTTCAGGACTTATTTCGATAGGTGACGCGATCGTGCCTCTGGACAGGGTCGCCGTCGCCGTCATCGCCTGCGCGGCGCTCGCAATTTTCTATTTCTTCATGCAATTCACCCGTCATGGCTTGGCGATGCGCGCCGCGGCCGTCGACCTGGAAATTGCGCAAGTTCAAGGTGTCCGGACAGGCCTGATGTACAAGCTGGCCTTTTTGATCTCGATCGGAATGGCGGCACTGGCTGGTGCGCTCTACGCGCAAATTTACACGCTTTCTCCGTTTATGGGAGAGCGTCCGCTTCTGGTTGCGTTTATCGTTGTTGTTCTTGGAGGATTGGGCAGCATTCCCGGTGCCGCTTTGGGCGGAGTGATTTTTGGCTTCCTTGAAAGCATTCTCGGTACTTTTTACGGCGCCTCGGCATCGGCCTTTGTTTCTTTCGGAGTGGTTATCCTGCTGCTGATATTCCGCCCGTGGGGCCTGCTCGGAAAGCCAGAATGAGCAACGCCGTCGATCAATCCTCGCGCGACAATGCCATCTTTGTCGACACGTCGTTGGCGCCGCCGAAGAGCAGATCCTATCTGCTTATCGGAGCAATATTCGCAATCGCACTGCTCTTTCCGCTCTATTTTCAGGAGCGGTTCGCGCAGCACGTCGCCATTCTCTTTTTTCTTTATACGATCGGCGCTCTGGGAGTTCATCTGATTATCCGCTGCGGTCTGGTTTCGCTGTGCCAGGCAGCGTTTATGGGCGTCGGCGGATACGTGTCGGTTCTCCTTGACATGAAGCTCGGTGTTCCCTGGGCGTTGAGCGCCGTGTCGGGAGTGGCGGCGAGTTGTCTACTCGCGGTCGCGATCGGGCCGGTCGTGATGCGGCTGTCGGGCAAGTATTTCGTGCTCGTAACCTTCCTGTTTGGCGAGATCGCGCGAATGGGCTTCGCTGAGTGGGTTTCGCTGACTGGCGGAGCAAATGGCGTCGCCAACATTCCGCCGCCGGCCCCGATTTTTCTGTCGACATTCTATTACTATTATCTGGCGCTCGGCTTTTTGGTGTTGACGGTGGCAATCGCGGCCCTCGTGCTCAACTCCCAAATAGGGCGCGTTGTCAGTTCGATTCGCGAAGGCGAACGGCTTGCCGAATGTTCCGGCGTGCCGGTCTTGCGCTTCAAGGTCATCATCTTTGTCATCGCGTGCGGATTCAACGGACTGCAAGGGGTGCTGCACGCGCACTATGTACGATATATCGAGCCCATAACGTATGGCGTACTTGAATCCCTCAACATGGCGGTGGCCAATATTTTGGGCGGAATGACAAGCCTCGTCGGACCATTTATTGGAACGGTGTTTGTAGTCGTCCTGCCCGAGTTTCTTAGAGGGACGGTGCTCTACCAAAAGGTCATCTTCGGGATCTTGTTGATCATCGTTATGGCGGTAGCTCCAGGTGGAATGATCGAGATCGGAAGTCGCGTGGTCTCTTATATAAGGCGACGTGCTCAGCCATGACCGATACGCCTCTGCTCGAAATAACCGGCCTGGGAAAGAGTTTCGGCGGTCTTCGCGCCGTCAGCGACCTGTCATTTCGAGTGAATAACAGAGAAGTTCTCGGCATCATCGGCCCAAACGGTGCAGGCAAGACGACCGCTGTGAATCTGATCAGCGGCGTTATCAAGCCGGATGCCGGCCAGATCAATTTGCTCGGTGAGGCCGTTCAGGGGTACGGACCACACCGGCTTGCCGAGCGTGGTCTCGTCCGAACCTTTCAGGCGACAACCGTCTATCCGGAGCAGACCACGAAGGAAAATTGCCTAAGAGCGTCTTATAGCGACCTCTATACCGGATTTTTCAGCTGCTTGTTCAGCACGAGCCGGTTTCATGACAAACGAAAGGAAGTGGAAGATCGAATTGCTGAAACGTTGGAGCTTCTGCAACTTTCCAGGTTTGTGAACAGCAAGGCTGGAAGTTTGCCTTACGGCTATCAGAAGATGATCGGCGTCGCTTTGGCACTTCTGGCACGCCCAAAGATAATCTTGCTGGACGAGCCGGTTGCAGGGCTGAGCGCGGAGGAGACCGACCGCGTGAAAGACGCAATCAAGCTCATTCACAGCCGTGGAATCGCAGTCGCTGTCATCGATCACAACATGAGATTTATGGCGGATCTTTGTAACCACATCATCGTCATGCAACAGGGCAGGAAGATCGCCGAAGGAAGCCCTGCTGCCGTTCTCACGGATCCGGTCGTTATCAGTGCATACCTTGGTAGACAGCATGCACGCACTCGAAATTGAAAAGCTTAACGTCAGATATGGGAAGGTTGTTGGGACCAAGGACCTCAGCCTCAAGCTTGATGCGGGGCATACACTTGCCCTCATTGGTGCAAACGGGGCTGGAAAGAGCAGCACGCTACGCGCGGTCATGGGATTGGCGCCGTATGAAAGTGGAAAGATCACCAGTTTCGGGCGGCGTTTGACGGGAATCGATCCGGCGGAGGTTGTCGGCCTCGGCATTGCCTTCTCCCCGGAAGGGCGACGCGTCTTCTCGGGGCTGACGGTGGCAGAAAATCTGCGGCTCGGAGCCTATTCGCGGCCGAGTGGTGAAGTACAAGACCGGTTAGAAACGATTTACGGCTATTTCCCGCGGTTGAAGGAAAGAACGAAGCAACGTGCAGAGAGTCTTAGTGGCGGCGAGCAACAGATGCTGGCGATTGGCAGGGCACTGATGTCGAGTCCGGCAGTCCTTCTGCTCGACGAGCCGTCCCTCGGCCTTGCACCTATCGTCGTTGAGTCAATTGGAGACATTTTGGCCGGCATTCAAAAGGATGAAGGTCTGTCTGTCGTGCTTGCGGAGCAAAACGCCAACTGGGCGCTGGAGATAGCGTCGGATGTCGTCGTACTGGAACTCGGCACCGTTGTTCTTGAAGGACGCGTCGACGAAGTAAGGAAAGACGATCGTGTCATTCGGGCCTTTGTCGGCATATGAGGACGACGATCCGCCCGCGTTATTTGAGATATTAGCCCTGAGGTTTGAATGAAAATGTCCGATACGGAACTCGAAACGCCGAGGGGGTTGGCCAGCCAGCCGGCCCTGCGAAAGGCTGCGCGCGAAAACCTGTCGTCAATAGTTGAGCAAGAGCTTCGCGGCGCCATCTTGCGTGGTCGCTTCAAGCCCGGTGACCGTCTACGCCCGGCCCAGCTGGCGCCTGAACTCGGCACGAGCGTCACTCCGGTGCGCGAGGCGATCATGAAGCTGGTTGCCGAGCGTGTGCTTGAAGCAAGACCAAACCAGTTCGTCGTGCCGATCCTCACCAAGAACCAATACAGCGAACTCTGCACGATCCGGCTGGCTGTAGAAGGGCTCGCGGCCGAGGAAGCGACGAAGGTCATCACTCCAAATGAGTTAAGTGCTCTTAAGTCCGCGGCGGCGATGCATGAGAGCGCCGTTAAAAGGCACGATTACGAGCAAGGACTACGTTACAACCAGCAATTCCGTTTCGGCATCTATCAAGCAGCGCGGATGCCAGCATTGCTGGCAATCATCGAGGGGCTGTGGCTGCAAACGGCTCCCTTCTTCAATTATCTGTATCCGTCTGATGAGGTCTCTCAGGAGACCTGTCGCGCATACGAGAAAGTGCTCGAGGGTTTAAAAAACAGGGACGGAAAGGCAGTCAGTGGCGCGATCTGCCAGTCAATTCGTATCGGCACTCAATACTTGATAGCCGGAATCGAGCGAAACGTCTTTTCAGATGACAAGGGTGCATCCGTGCGTGAGGCCGCAGCTGGATAGAGCCGAAAGAGCCCTGGTGAGTGCGGCCAATGACTAGACGACCAAAAAGGATATGAAAAGGATGAGTCCGTCAAATCAGAGCATAATCGAACGGCGGTCTGCGTTGTTACGCTCGGTGCGCACCTACTACGACGTGCCGTTTCACCCCGTACGAGGACAGGGACAGTGGCTCTACGATTCTGACGGAAAAAGATACCTTGATGCATACAATAACGTTGCGCATGTCGGGCACTGCCATCCTCATGTGGTCGAAACGTTGTGTCGGCAAGCGTCGACGTTGAATACAAACACGCGTTACCTATTCGAATCGGTTCTCGACTATGCCGAGGCGTTGACGTCGAGCATGCCTGGAGAGCTCGATGCATGCATGTTTACCTGCACCGGGAGTGAGGCGAACGACCTCGCATATCGGATCGCGATGGCTTCGTCGGAAGGCTCGGGAGTGATTACTTGCGAACGCGCGTATCACGGTAACACGACGTTCCTCGACTCGATAGACGGCTCGACGTTGAAGGCGAACAGGAGCCCGGCGCCTTATTGGGCAACCGTTCCGGCGCCGCGTGACGAATTTACGAGCGATCCGGCCGGTGCAAAAAAGTACGCTGAGCATTTCAAGGCGGCGGTTCAGACCCTGCGAGATCGCGGTCATCCACCGGTGGCGTTCTATTTTGATACCTATTTTTGTGCCGACGGTGTGTTTCTCCCGCCAGACGGATTCATGCGGGAGGCCATGACTGAACTGAGAAATGCAGGGGTGAAAATCATCGCCGACGAGGTGCAGGCGGGCCTCGGGCGATCTGGGTCTCAGCTCTGGTCAGTAACGCGGTTGGGGATCGAACCGGACATGATCGTGCTCGGAAAGCCGATGGGAAACGGTCATCCGATTGGTGTCGTTGCCGCGCGTAAAGAGATGATCGACGCCTTTCTGTCGAAGGATCGCTACTTCAACACGTTCGCGGGCAACAATGTATCTTCGGCAGTGGGAAAAGCGGTATTCGACGTCGTTAAGAAGGAAAATCTGCAGGAAAATGCCCGAACGGGCGGCGCAAAGATGAAGGCGGGCCTCGAAGGCCTGATGCTGAAATATCCAATTATTAGTGCCGTGCGCGGAGAAGGCTTCCTGCTGGGTGTCGAATTGGTCGAAGATCGGAAAACGATGGCACCGGCCGGCAAGCAGACGCGGTGGCTGATAAACGAAATGTGCCGACGGGGAGTGCTCGTCGGCATTACGGGACCAAATCGATTGGCGCGTAACGTTTTGAAAATCCGTCCTCCGATGGTTTTCGACGATGAGGGTTTCCATGTTTTGCTTTCGGCCCTCGATGGCGCGCTGGAAGCAATGCCAAAATCGTTCGATTGACGCAGGCTAGGCGAGTTTTTTGGAGAGCGAAAATCAGGGACGTGGCATCTTGCAGCAAGAAGCACTGAGCATACCGCCGGATTATCCCGCGCCGAATTTGCCTCTCGAAGAGGTACGCGGCATCACACTTGCCTTGTATGGCGTCACGGGTGATCTGAAAAATTTTCGAAGTGATCGCGATCAAATCGTTTACCTGAACGGCGGGAGAGACCACCAGCGTATTCTTCGTATTTCGGGAGAAGGCGAACCCGTCGCTGCGCTTGAGTTTCAAAACGCCGCTCTTGCTCATGTTAAGAGGCGCGATCCAACGTTGCCGATCCCTTCATGCTTGCCAAGTCGGAACGGGAAACAGCTGGAATTAATTGTCCGAGGTGGAGTGCGACATGGCGTTCGACTGATGACTTACATGCCGGGAGCGCCGACCGTTGGCATGTCCAGGTCCAAGACGTTGCGTCGAGACATTGGTGCTCAGCTTGCTCGCTTGGATCTGGCTTTGAAGGGATTGGACACGCCTCCGCCGCACGACAACCTTCTCTGGGATATTCAAAAAGCGGCCACGTTAAGCCAATTGAGCCGGTTCATCGCTGACGCGGACGGTCGAAGGCTCGTCGAGCGGGTTTTCGATGAAATGGTGTCGTCCGTGCTGCCGAAATTGAAGTCGTTTGAGCAGCAAACGATCCACAATGATTACAATCAAAAGAACGTGCTGGTCGACGCTGCGGATCCCGATCGAGTCTCGGGCATCATCGACTTCGGAGACATGGTGTCTGGAGCCAGGGTTGTAGATCTGGGTGTTGCAGTCGCAAGGCATCTTGAGGCCGAGAGCCCTCTTGAGGGCGCGTGTTTTATCGTTGAGGGCTACAACGCCGTAGCTCCGCTAAGTAACTCCGAACGTTCGGTGTTGTTTGTCTTGATCTGCGCCAGGTTAGCTATTCGATCGGTCATCTTTTCGTGGCGTCATTCGCTCGGCGATACGCGGGCAAACCTCGAAGAGGTCAGAAGCTCGCTACAGTTCCTGGATGCGCTATATCGGGAAGCGCCGAAAGATACGGAAACAACATTTGCGAGAATTTGAGCCGGATCATGAGGTTCCTTGCTGACTGGTCGAACGCAGGAAAAAAGAAAAAGGAGATAACGTGGCCAACCTTTCAAACAGTCTTGCCGTTCGGGACATCGCCAGCATGGTGCATCCCCAGACCAATGCTCGTAAGCATCTTGAGGTCGGTCCGAGCATTTTTACCCGGGGCGACGGCGTGTACGTCCAGGACGATGCGGGCAAGAAGTTTTTGGAGGCCGCTGCGGGACTATGGTGCGCCTCGCTCGGTTTTGGCAATGAGCGGCTGGCAAAGGTTGCTTATGAACAGATGAAGGATATGGGTTACTACCATATCTACCGGCACGCCTCGCACGGTCCCGCGATCGAGCTCGCGGAGAAGCTCTTGGAGATCGCGCCGGTGCCGATGTCCAAGGTGTTATTCCAATGCTCAGGCTCTGAGGCCAACGATACGGCTATCAAGCTGGTCTGGTACTACTGGAACGCCGTCGGCAAGCCCCAGAAGAAGAAGATTATTGCCCGCATGGCTAGTTATCACGGCTCGACTTGTGCTGCGGTCAGCTTGACCGGCAAACCGGACATGCACGCCGATTTCAACCTGCCGTTCCCGAACTTCCTTCACACGGAGTTCCCTCATTACTATCGTTTAGCCAAGGACGGCGAAACCGAAGAACAGTTTTCGACGCGAATGGCCACGGCTCTCGAAGAGCTGATCCAGAAGGAAGGCCCGGACACGATCGCCGCATTCTGGGCCGAGCCGATTATGGGGGCGGGCGGCGCCGTGCTGCCGCCGGCCGGCTATTTCAAGAAGATCCAGGCCGTGCTCAGGAAGTACGATATTCTGTTCGTTGCGGACGAAGTCATTTGCGGCTTTGGCCGTACCGGCAATGTCTGGGGATCGCAGACATTCGATCTTCAACCGGATATGATTTCCTGCGCGAAAGGCCTTTCGGCCGGCCTTGCTCCCATCTCGGCGCTGCTGATCAACGAGCGCGTGTTCCAGGCCATGCTCAGCGAGAGTGACAAGCAGGGCAGCTTTGCACACGGCTACACCTACGCAGGCCATCCGGTCTGTGCGGCGGTCGCTCTCGAGACGCTGAAAATCTACGATGAGCTTGATATCGTGGGGCACGTTAGGCGAATGGAAAAGCCGTTTCTTGCAGGATTACACAGCTTGCGCGATCATCACCTTATCGGGAGTGCCGAAGGAGTCGGTCTAATAGGCGGCATCGAGATCGTCGAGGACAAGAAGTCTCGAAAGGCATTCCCGGCGGACAAGCAAATTCCGAACAAGATCGACGCAAAGATCTGGGAGAAGGGCATAATCTTGCGGCTTATCGGCAATCGGCTCGCGTTCTCGCCGCCGCTTATCATCAACGAAACGCAAATCGAGGAGCTATTTACAAAGCTGGGCGCGGCGCTCGACGAGTTCAAATAGATAAGAGCCTCAGTGTACTTTTGTTGCGAGGTCCTTGTTCTCACGAAAGCGAGAGATGGACGAGGCCGCAGGCAAGCCAACCGTTGCGCCTGAGCTTCGAAAAACGACCGTGCTCTGTGCTCCGTCCATCGTGATATTGAGCCTGTAAAATAGCTGGTCGTTTTCGAAGCAACAGCAATATAGCCTTGGCGATTTCTTCCGGCTGCGCCAATCTTCCGAGCAGGATGCCCTTTATCGTTCGGCCTGCACCACTGCTTCCGGCTGTCTGCGTGAGCCGCCTCCGCGAGGCCGGCGGCGCCGGTCTGTTTCGGTGAGGCCGGGTTGATCCTGACGATGGCATCGCTGTTGACCTGCCGCGGCTGGCACCTTCCGATCTGCCTGAACAGGAGGTCGCTAGCGAAGGGCAGAGACTGGATCTATAGCGTGAAGGGCCCGGCGCCGGTCTCTTCCCCCCTCAAGATCAAGGAGCGGCTGCGATGCGCGGGGGAGGATGCGAAGTTCGGGGCGGGTGCTAACGACGGTAGCCTCTCAAAGGGAAAGGAGTTTGACGGAGTTGCTTACGGTGCCGTCTCTCGTTTTGAGGTGCGACCGGAAGTTGAGGCTTGCTAGAGTTATGAATGAGGAAGTTGGCTGTAGCTTGTATGCTTGCTTGCCGCGGTCTTATCGGAAGATAACCAAGGCTGCATTACGAAGTAGTGGATCCACGCAGCGTAGCCAGGCATTCTTTTGCGATAGATCGACGAGTGATGTCGTTGCTAAATCGTGCGGCGAGTTGGTTGGCGATGGCGGTGACTTAGTGCAGGAGCAGGGCGAGCTAGCGAATACTCGTTTGACCAAGAAGGAGCCAGTTCGAGCACTGATAAGATCTTTAGCAAAGCGGAGTCACTTGTCGAACTGATAAGGAAAGAGCAGAAAGCTTATCAGTATCGACTTACCGCCTGCCTCGAGAGCGGCGACGCCGCAGATTGTGAGAGAGCGGTAAGCCGCAAGAGGGATCGTCAGATTTAGTATGCTAATTCTGACAAAAGAGAACCTGTCGCGGCGAAACTCCTGCCGCGTCAGCCGCTCGACCGGCCAGACGCTTGACACCGGTCAGGCGCTGGACTGAGGGAAGGGCGCGGAAAGATGCCGCTCGCGCATGGTCTTCATATTCGGCCGCGTAAGCTTCTGCAACTCGCGCGTCTCGCGGCGAGAGCAGGCCGGCAATACGTCGAGCCTGAGCCGCACGTGCCCACCACGCCAAGGTCTCAGAGGGTGTCGCTCTGCCAGCCATGGAATCATCCACCTGCCTGTAAGAAAACTGACAAGGCGGCGGCAAAAGTTCAATGCTTGAAAAAAGTCGAGGATCGATTCCTGCCTAATGATTCTAAACCGTTAACGGCGACGTCGTCCCGGCGCGATTGGCTTAACCCTCCTAAACACCACGGCATTTTCCGCCGACAGTGAGGTCGGCTGGCTGGGATCCGTTTTGGCCGAAACGGAGCCAGTCCTCACACTAACAATAAGATGCGCAAAGCGGAGTCCGCTTCGCTGACTGATAAGGAAAGGCCACAAAACGGAGGCAGTTTGCGAACTGATCAGGTTTTTTCCTTTTGAATAATGTCGAACCGATAAAGGTTTGTGTATTTCCTTATCAGTTGCCGCCAGCGGGCTAGGTTTTAGCAGAGCCTTGTCAGTTGACTCCTCCTACTTGGCTGCCATCCGCATGTCTGTTTTCAAAGTAAAAGCCGATATTGTTTCGGTTGTCGGAGGTCAACTTTTGACCGAGCGGATTTCGCTGGCGACAGGTCGACTTCGTGTTGAAGCATAGTTGCAAATTGTCCGTACATTATCGTAGTCTACCTTTATGGGCGACACATTGGACATACCATCAACGGCCAAAGAGCCTACCCGTTCGTTGATCACCGCCATCAATTCTATGGCTTTGGACCGGCTATCCGAAGACGTGGTCGTACGAGCAAAGGATCTCGTTCTCGATCATCTGGGCGTTTCTTTATATGGAACCGGTTTCGAATGGTGCCGGATGGTTCGCGACACGATCGAGTTCGAGGGAGGTCGCTGCGAGAGTTCAATATATCGTGGCGGGCTTACGACGGCACGCAACGCGGCGCTGATTAATGGTACGGCCGGTCACGCGATCGAGCTTGATGACGCGCATGACAAGTCGTTGAGCCACCCTGGATGTGTTGTCATTCCCGCGGCGCTCGCTGTTGCTGAGGCGGAGGGGGCAACCGGGGCCGATTTTCTTACTGCTGTCGTCGCCGGCTACGAAGCGCAGTGCCGTATCGGCGCGGCGCTCAGTAGTTCGCTCATCAAGCAAGGATATCACCCGACGGCGCAAATCGGAGTGTTCGGCGCGGCTGCGGCGGCAGCGAAACTTCGCAAAGCTTCCGGAACGCGAATTTACCTGGGCCTTTGGTCTCGCGGGCTCGATGGCTTCGGGAATCATGAAGTTTACGCAAGACCCCGAAGGCACGATGGTGAAGCGGCTGCATGCCGGTATGCCCGCGGAGCGCGGTATTCTCGCGGCCACGCTCGCGGCAGCCGGATTCACCGGCCCTCGGGCCGTGCTCGAAGGCGACTATGGTTACGCGAAGACTTTTACAGACGTGACGGATTTGTCCCGCATGACGCGCGGGCTTGGCGAAGAGTTCGAGATTTCCAGCATCAGCGTCAAATTGTACGCTTGCTGCCGGATGTTTCACGCGCTGATCGAAGCGATTGCGGCGTGCCGGAATGATCCTTCCTTCGTGTCCGATCAGATCGAGGAGATCCGAACTTTCGGCCCGGCCAACATGATCGATGGCCACCTGGAACGACGGCCCCGGTCGCCGATGTCGGCGCAATACAGCCTGCCATACACCGCGGCGGTCGCCGTTCTTGCCGATGCGTCCGATCCTGCGTCGTTCGATATGGCGACCATGAGCCGGCCCGACATCCTCGCGATGGCAGACAAGGTCAAGGCGGCGGTCGATCCCGCGCTCGAAGCGCTTTATCCGCGCAAATATGCCGGCCGCGTCGAGTTTTTATTGCGCAACGGGAGGACGATCGAAAAGACTGTGCTGGATTCACGCAGTACCCCTGCCAATCCGATTTCCTCAAACGCGATCGAGGCAGAAATTCCTGTCCGTGACGTCCGCGTTGCTGTCTTCGTCTCAGCAAACCAGGATCATCGATGCCGTGATGTCGCTGGAGAAAGCCGGCGACGTGTCAGAACTCGCGGGGCTTTTGCGCAGATAGGTACTTTATTCCTTGTGAAGCGCCATTCTTCGTGTATCTTTGTCCGGACATTTAAATCGAGGCAGGTCGAGCCGTGTCCGGGTCAAATCTTCCGCTTGAAGGTGTGCGCGTCGTCGATTTTACGCGGCTGCTGCCGGGGCCATGGTGCACGCAGGTGCTCGGTGACCTCGGCGCCGACGTCATCAAGATCGAGGAGCCGGAGGTCGGCGATTACGGCCGGTTCAATCCACCGCACTACAAGGAGACCGGCGTCTATTTCGCAGCGGTGAATCGCAACAAGCGCAGCATCGCGCTCGACATGAAGAAGCCGGACGATCGTAAGGTCGCGGTCGATCTGATTCGGGAGGCCGGCATTCTTGTGGAGTCGTTTCGCCCCGGGGTGACCGCAAGGCTCGGTATCGACTACGGGACGATCAAGAAGAGCAATCCCTCCGATCGTTTACTGTTCGGTCAACGGCTTTGGCTCCGACGGCGAGCTCGGCCGCTTGCCCGGACACGATCTTTCCATCCAGGGCATGTCAGGTCTGCTGGAAATGCGCACCGAGTGGGACGGTCCGCCGTCCAATTCCGTCATTCCAGACGAGTGACTACTCTGCTGCGATTTATTCAACGATCGGAATTCTCGCAGCCCATATCCGTCGAATCCAGACGGGCGAGGGATGCTACCTCGACGTACCGCTGTACGACACGGCGGTCGCTATGGCGAGCGTGACGCTGTCGTCGGCATTGGCGCGGCTGGCAGGCAATTCGGGCAAGCCGGAGCTCGGCAGTTTCGGCACCAATCCGCGCTACGCCTGTTACGAGACGCGGGATGGAAAGTTCGTCAGCGTCAGCTTGCTCGAGATGCGGACCTGGCATATCTTCTGCCGCTTCATCGATCGCGCGGACCTGATTTACGACGAACACTGGGCCGATCGACACAGCACCCACGGCGAACGAGCCGGTCTGTTCAAGCAGGCGATTCTGGATTTTTGCAAATCGGACGATCGCGACGCGCTGGTCGCCGAGGTGTCTGGAGGCAGGAATACCGATCTGTCCCGTCTACGACGCCGATGAGACCGTGTCGTCGGCTGAAGCCAAGGCGCGAGATCTCATCGGCTTCGTCCAGCACCCGGTCGACGGTTCGATCCCTTACGTCCGCGATCCGCTCGAGCGTGCGGGGCTATCGGATCCCTCGCGGCGTCACGCTCCGTCGCTAGGGGAAAACGACGTTGAATTGCGCGAACTCGCGAATTCCTCCACGCAACGCGTGCCGCAATTGGACGATCGATGAGCAGGGAAGGGATACAACTGCCGCTTGCCGGGCTTCGCGTTCTCGAGTTCAGCCAATTGATCATGGCGCCGGTCGCGGGGTTGATCCTCGCTGACCTCGGTGCGGAGGTCATCAAGGTCGAGCCGGCAGAGGCAGGCGATCCGACCCGCGCCTTGAAGGGATTTGCGTCTGGCTTTTTCCCCCACTTCAATCGAAACAAGCGCAGCATCGGCATTGACCTCAAGCGGCAAGAGGGCGTCGATCTGGCTCACCGTCTCGTCCAGACGGCCGATATCGTCATCGAGAATTATGCTCCCGGGACGATGGAACGCCTCGGTTGTGGCGGCGAAGCGCTGTGCAAGCTCAACCCGGCTCTCATTTACTGTTCGCTCAAGGGCTTTCTCGACGGTCCCTATCAGAACCGGCCGGCCCTTGATGAGGTCGTGCAGTTCATGGGGGCGCTTGCCTACATGACCGGCCCGCTCGGCCGTCCCTTGCGTGCGGGTTCCTCGGTCGTTGATCTCATGGGCGGGACGATGGGTGTCGTCGGCATTCTGGCGGCTCTTCGTGAGCGGGACCGGACAGGAAAGGGACAGATCGTGAAGTCCGGCCTGTTTGAATCGACGGTCTTTCATGATGGGACAGCACATGGCATCGTCCATCGTGACCAATGAGCCCGTGCTTCCGATGCCCGAGAAGCTGTCGGCCTGGGGCATCTACGAGATATTCGACACCTCAGACCACGAACAGGTCTTCATCGCTGTCACCAGTGACAACCACTGGCGGCGGTTTTGCTTGGCCTTCGGCCGCGAGGATCTGCTCCATGACGAACGGCTTGCAACCAACGCACAGCGTTCGGCCGAGCGGAAGTGGATGATCCCCATCATCAAGGCGATGATCGCGGCGTTGCCGAAGAGCGAAGTTGTTCGGCTGTGCGATCAGGCCGCTGTGCCGTTTGCGCCGGTCTCCAAGGTCGAAGATCTCTTCAGCGACCCGCACCTCGTTCAGAGCGGCGCGCTGCTCGACGTTCAGCTCGGCGGCGTTTCGGGAAAATTGCCGCGTTTGCCGATTTCGCTCGGAGAGCACGACATCGGCCTGAAGCGAAACGCGCCGCCACTAGGCGCTGACACCCACGAAATTCTCGGTGGGATCGGGCTCGCTGCAGCCGAGATCGCGGCCATGCGGGCACGAGGTACGGTCGCTTAGAAACAAGGACTTGGAAAACCAGAAAAGATCCGGGAGGGAACATGCCACATATTCGAGCGCTATCCGGGTTGATAATTGCACTGGCGGCTATGATTGCCTGCCCCTCTGCACTGGCGCAGAACGACAAGATCGAACATCCCAACCTGAACTTCGTGGTCGCGGGCACGTCGAGCACCATCTATTTCACCATTCCGGCGCTGGCTCGCAGTCTTGGGTACTTCAAGGACGAGGGGCTGAACGTCGAGTGGATCGACTCGGGCTCTGGCGCAAAGGGGCTTCAGGCGCTTGTCGGCGGCAGCGCCGATGTCGTTACCGGTTCTTACGAACACACTATTCATATGCAGGCCAAGGGCGTCAGCATTGTCTCGATCGCCGCGCACAACGAGGCGACCGGCAATGCCATGGGCGTCTCGAAAGCGAAAGCGGCTACCATGAAAAATGGAGTGCCGGATCTGAAAGGGGCTATCGTCGGCATCAGCGGTCCGGGCTCGTCGACCGATATGTTCGCCAAGATCGTGGTCGAGAATACCGGTATCAAGCGTGAAGAGGTGTCTTATATCGCCGTCGGGACTTCATCGGCTGCGGTTGCCGCCTTGCGCGGAGGCAAGGTCGACGCTGTCTCGAACGTCGATCCCGTGATCTCGGAACTCGTCAACAGCGGCGACATGATATTGATCGCGGATGGTCGAACCGCTGACGGAGCAAAGAAGGTCTACGGCGGCACCTTTGCTGCCGGTTGCACTTACGTTACGGCCGAATTTCTCGCGAAATATCCCAACACCGTGCAGGCGATTGCAAATTCGATCGCGAGGACCATCGTCTGGCTCCGCACTGCCGACCCGGACAAGATCATTGCAACACTGCCACCGCAATTCTCGGCAGCGAACCCGCAATTATACAGGCAGTCGTTGCTCGCAAACATCGGCGCGTTCTCCAAGACCGGACGAATTACCAGAGAATCTGCAGAAACCGTGCTCAAGAACGTGGTCAGGTTCGATCCCACAATCGATGCATCCAGGATCGATCTTTCGAAGACTTACACCAACGAATTCGTCGATCGCGCGATGAAGAAGTACGGGTCGTCAGGCTAGATCCTGGACTGCCACCGATTTCAGTTTACCCCGGATTTCGAAAGCCGCTCTCGGCCATGTTTACAATGTCCGGACATTTAGATAGGCTCCGCCGGATCTCTTCGATGATCGTGAGCGATGAACGCAACCGAAACCTTCCTGGGCAGACTATCCGTCGTCGAGCTTGGCAGCCGCGTCGCCGTGGGTGCGGCAGGAGGTCTGTTGGCGCAACTGGGGGCTTCGGTAACCGTTGTCGAACCGGCCGTGCCGTCGTCGGTCGGTAAGTGGAGCAACCGGCCCGTGATGATGGCGGGCAAGGAGAGTATCGTGCTGGACCGCTCCGGCGGGGCGGCCGAGCTTGCAAGGTTGGTCCAGCAAGCCGACGTGATCTTGCTTTCCAGCGATGCCGATCCCGAAGATCTTCCACTGTGGCATCAGGCGCCGGCGCATGCCGTTGTCTGCGACATCACCGCAGCGGGTCATAGCGGCCCGCTCGCCGGCGTCGCTCTGTCCGAGGGATTGGTGGAGGCGATCACGGGAATTGTAGACACCACGGGATCGGCGGAGGGCGCGCCCACAACGATCGGCACGCCGATTCTTGATATGCATGCCGCCGTCTATGCCAGCGGCGCGATCGTTTCCGCGTTGCGCCTGCGCCGGCTGTATGACGTGGCCGAGCGGATCGACGTGGCGCTGTTCGACGTTGGCGCCACGGCGTTGATCAACTTCCTGCCACTGTTTCTGGTGGGCCGGTCATCGACCCGGTCTGGCAATCGGCATCCGCTCTTCACGCCCTGGAGCACTTTCGAGGCGGTTGATGGAACGGTGCAGATTTGCGCCGTTACCGACCTGCAATGGAAGGCGATCTGCGAGGCAATGCAGACGCCGCAACTGGTGCTCGATCCGCGCTTTGCCACCTCGGCTGTGCGCTTTGAAAACCGCGCGGCGATCGAGGCGCTGGTCGGCGACTGGACCCGGAAGAACACCATCGAAGAATGCGAGCGGTTGCTGACCGAGCGCGGCGTTGCGTCTGGGCGTATCGTCAGAACGGCGGATATCGCTGACGATGTAAACGTGCGGCATCGCGGAAGTGTTCGGACTCTACGGGATCCGTCGAGCGGCAGTCCCATCGCCGTTTCGGCAACACCCTTTCGCGGCAGGCCGATCTGCGGTCGCAGTCCGGAGCATATTCCCGGGCCCAACGAGGACATTGCCCGTCTTCAGAATCTTGCGGATCATGGCGCAAGCGGGGCCCGACCTGGTGGTGGTAAATCATCAAGCCGCGCGCGGCCGTTCGAAGGCACGCGGATCGTCGAGATCGGCCAATATACGGTGGCGCCATTGGCCTCGCGCATCATGGGTGCGCTTGGTGCCGACGTGATCAAGGTCGAGTCGCCAACGGGCGATGCGCTGCGAAGCGTGGCGCCGTTTCGCGACGATGGGGCCGCCTATATCTTCGCTGTCAGCAACACCGACAAGCGCGGCATCGTGCTCGATCTCCGTCGTGCGGCGGATCGCGATACGCTTCATGAAATCCTTGCGACCTCGGATATATTGGTCGAAAACCTCAAACCGGGGTCACTGGCCAAGCAGGGCTTCAGCGCCGCGGAACTGCGAGAGCAGCATCCACACCTGATCTATTGTTCGATAAGTGGCTTCGGTGCGGATTCGGCCTATCCCAACCGGCCTGCGCTCGACACCGTGATCCAGGCGGCGTCCGGCCTGATGGACATCACCCGTCCCGATGGCGTGCCGACCAAGGCGGGTATCTCCTCGTCGGATAACCTCGGAGGACAGTTTGCATTTCTTGCGCTCGCGTCGGCGCTCGAACTGCGCGAGCGTGCGGGGACTGCGGTTCATTTCGATCTCTCGATGCAGGATTTGAGCCTGTGGGCGTCTCAGCTGGAATGGAACGGGAAGCGATCCGGCCGCCCGACGATGGTTCGGGCTTCGGAGGGTTATGTTGCGATCGACGATCCGGCCATCATTGCGCAAGCGCAAGCGCTCTCGCACTTGTCACGGCAACAGGTGGTGGAGGCGATGCCACCTGGCCGCGCGGCGCCGGTTCTCACAGTTTCCGAAGTGTTCCAGCATCCTCAGACGATAGCGCGTGGCCTTTTGGCGAATTGCCCAACGCCAGAGGGGGATGTCTGGACGGTATTCTCGCTGCCGTTCCGAATGGCGTGCGCGCCAGTCGATGTCCAGCGCGTCATGGGACGTCTTGGCGGAACTGACGCAGAGGTTCGCGCCGATGTCGCGCGCGAACGCACTTCCAAATCGCACGTCCCGCTGGCCGGATTGCGATTGTAAATGTCCGAACATTTTGGTAGGAAAATGTAAAAGACGAACGGAGTGGCGTCTGGTTCACGGGTGGAAACATGAAGCGTTTTAACCTGCTATGGCCGTCGGTTGCGGCCTTGCATTTGCTTGTCGCCGTCTCGACTGCTGCCGGCAACGCCGCGCCCGAAAAAAACAAGGTGACGATGGCAATCGCCGGTACGTCGGCGCAAATCTATTTTCTGGCCGTCAATGTCGCCAAGGCGCACGGCTATTTCAAGGAAGAAGGCCTCGACGTCGAGACGGTCGACTTCGCCGGCGGCGCGAAGGCGCTTGAGGCCGTGGTCGGCGGTAGCGCCGATATCGACGCCGGTTCCTTCGAGCACACCTTGCAGATGCAGGCGAAGGGACAGGGCGTTCAGTGCATCGTGTTGTTCGGTCGCTCAGTCGGCACAGTCCTTGCGATAGCGAAGGCGAAAGCTGCGAATTTCAAGTCGATCCATGATTTGAAGGGAATGCGGGTCGGAGTGTCTGCGCCGGGATTTTCCGCCACCAATATCTACGTCAATCTCATTCTGACCAAAAACGGTATGCAGCCATCGGACGTCGACGTGATCGGCGTCGGCAATGGTTCGGTCGCACTTGCCGCAATCGAAAATGGCAAGATCGACGCGATATCCAGCGTCGATCCACTGATCTCGGAATTGACCTCGCGAGACTCGATCAAGATCATCGTCGACAGCCGTACTGACGAGGGTTTGAAGGAGGCTTATGGCGGCGAGTACGCCTCGGGCTGTCTCCTGACGACATCCAAATTCATCAAGGAAAATCCCAACACGGTGCAGGCTCTCGCCAACGGCATCGTACGCGCATTGAAATTCATCCACGCCTCGAATGCCGACCAGATTGCGGCCGTCATGCCAACTGCCATCGTTGGCGCCAATCCGGCGCTTTACCGCGCCTCAATCGAGAAAAATCTAAACACCGTCGCGGCGAACGGTCTCATCAGCGAAGAAGCGGCTGCGAATGTCTTGCGGATAGTGACAATGGCGGATCCCAAGGTAGCCGCCTCGAAAATCGACCTCAATACGACCTACACCAACGAGTTCACCCGAAAAGCGCTCGAAAAATTGAAGTGACGTCTTGCCGCGAAAATTCCGCCGCCGGAGAACGGTCCATGCGCCGACTAGCCGCTTTGTCAATCTGTCTGCTTGCCGCAATGGTCCTGAGCGGCGCTAGAGTTGCTGATGCGGGTGCGCAGAAGGCGGCGCTGGAGAAGCCCAATCTCAAGATTGTCACTGCGGGAACATCGAGCCAGATCTACTTCATCATTCCGGCGCTGGCGCGGCAGCTCGGCTACTTCAAGGACGAAGGGCTCGACATCGAATGGTATGACGCGGGATCAGGCGCGAAGGGCGTTCAGGCCCTGGTGGCGGGCGGGGCCGACATTGCGATCGGTTCGTTCGAACATACCATTCACATGCAGGCAAAGGGCAAGTCTCTGGTTTCCATCGTGGCGTATAACGAAAGCGCTGGAAATGCGTTCGGCGTCACTAGGCAACGAGCCGCAATGGTGAAGGACGGCAAGATTGATTTGAAAGGCGCACAAATCGGCGTGTCTTCACCGGGTTCGTCGACGCATATGTTCGCGACCCTGGTCACCCGCGACGCGGGGCTGCAGCCTGGTGACGTGTCGTATATCGCTGTCGGAACAGGAGCCGGCGCGGTCGCCGCATTCAGCGGCGGCAAAGTAGACGCAATGTCCAATACCGATCCGATCATTACCGAGCTCGTGGACAGAGGCGACATGGTGTTGGTTGCGGACGGACGCAAACTTTCGGACTCCCAGAAATACTACGGTGGTCCGTACGCCTCGGGTTGCCTCTATGCGTCGGCCGAGTTCGTCGAGAAGTATCCCAACACGGCGCAGGCCGTTGCCAATGCGATCGTGCGCGTATTCCGGTGGTTGGGCACGGCCGATGCCGACAAGATCATCTCGGTCCTACCGGCAGAATATGTCGAAGCCAACCGGGATCTGTACCGGCGATCCATCCAGAACAATATCGCGTCATGGTCGAAGGATGGTCTTATCAGCAAGGAAGCGGCCGATACGATTCTGCTCAACGTCGCCCGTTTCGATCCTTCGATCGACAGGAACAAGATCGACATCTCCAAAACCTACACGAATGTCTTCGTTGAGCGTGCGCTCAAGGCCTACCCCTAGATCGCACCGCGGCGCTCGGAAAGATCCACTGATGCCCTTGCCGATGTTGTTTCAGCCCTTGACGATGAGATCCGTCACGTTTGCCAACCGGATCATGGTCTCGCCCATGGGCCAGTGTTCCGCCATCGACGGATGTGCAACGAACTGGCACATGATGCACCTCGGCAACATGGCGATCTCCGGCGCGGGCGCCCTATGCATCGAGGCCACCGCAGTAAATCCAAGCGGGCGTAACACGCCGGTCGATCTCGGCATCTGGGGCGACAAGCAAGCCGAAGCCATCAAGCCGGCGATCGAATTTTGCCGCGAGAATTCCGACGCCAGGCTCGGAATGCAGCTATGGCACGTTGGCCGCAAGGGATCGGTTCGTCCGGCGTGGGAGCGGCACAAGCCAATCCCCAAGGAGGAGGGCGGCTGGGCCGTCTATGGACCTTCGGACCTTCCATATCCAAACCGCTGGGTGCCGGTGGCGATGAACGCCGAGCAGATTACAGGCGTCGTGGGCGACTTTGCTGCTGCAGCCCGCCGCGCAGATCAGCTTGGTCTCGATTTCCTCGAGGTGCATGGCGCGCACGGCTATCTGTTGCACAACTTTCTGTCGCCGCTCACCAACAGGCGAACGGACGAATATGGCGGCAGCCTGCAAGGCCGCATGCGTTTTGTTCTGGAAGTGTCGAAAGCCGTCCGATCCGTCTGGCCGGACCACAAGCCGCTCGGCATTCGTTTGTCCTGCTCGGATTGGGTAACCGGCGGCTGGACGATTGAAGATAGTATCGTCCTTGGCAAGGAGCTGAAGAAGCTCGGTTACGACTACATAACCGCTTCGAGCGGTGGTTCGGTTCCGGAGCAGGATATCAAGATCGGGCCAGGCTATCAGGTGCCCTTCGCCGAAGCGATCAAGAAGGAAGTCGGTATTACGACCGTGGCCGTCGGCCTGATCACCGAGACCCGGCAAGCGGAGTCGATACTGACCGAGGGGCGGGCCGATGTCGTCGCGCTGGCGCGAGGGATGATCTACAACCCGCGCTGGCCCTGGCATGCGGCGGTGGAATTGGGCGTCGAGCCGAGTTTTCCCGTTCAATACGAGCGCGCTCATCCAGCTATGCGCAGAACCGACTTCCTCAAAGCCAAGCGCGATTGAAGGTGCGCCATGTCGTCTGAGTATTTCGACGTCATCGTGGTTGGAGGCGGCAACGCGGCGATTTCGGCTGCGCTGTCGGCGCGCGAGCAGGGGGCATCCGTCGCGGTGCTGGAGCGTGCGCCGGAAGAGGAGCGCGGCGGCAACTCGAGTTACACCGCCGGTTCGATGCGCTTTGCCTACAATGATATCGGCGATCTTCAGACCCTGATGCCCGAGCTCGCAGCTGCCGAATGGGAGAACTACGAGTTTCCTGGGTACCCGGAGGACGTGTTCTTCCAGGATATTGCCGCGATGAGCCAGTACCGTACCGATCCCGTATTGAGCGATATCCTGGTACGAGAGAGCTACGACGCCGTCAGATGGCTGCAATCCTATGGCGTTCGGTTTCTTCCCTATCGTCGCCAGGGCGCCAAGGTCGGCGACAAGATCAAATGGTTCGGGGGATTGGTGGTCGAGACTGTCGGGGGCGGCATAGGCCTCACCGATGCCGAGTTCCGGGCGGCCGACCGCGCCGGCATTCGGGTGTTCTATGAAACCACGGCGGTCTCGATCTTGCGGCGCGACGGGATCGTTGATGGCGTCCGCGTGCGTCGCCACGGCAAGGAGACCGAGATGCCTTGTGGCGCGGTTGTGCTTGCCTGCGGTGGCTTCGAGGCCAACGCCGAATGGCGAACGCGCTACCTCGGTCCGGGCTGGGACGTCGCGAAAGTGCGCGGCTGCCGCTACAATCAGGGCGACGGCATCCGCATGGCGATCGAGCTGGGCGCACAGACGACCGGCAACTGGTCCGGCTGTCACGCCACCACTTGGGATCGCAATGCGCCCGCTTACGGTGACCGTACGGTCGGCGAGTTGTTCAGCAAACACAGCTTTCCGTTCGGAATTGTCATCAACGCCGAAGGCAAGCGCTTCATCGATGAGGGAGCGGATTTCTACCTTTACACATATGCGAGATATGGACTGCGTGTGTTGCAGCAGACCGGCCAGTTCGCCTGGCAGATCTTCGACTCCCAGACCAGGCACCTGTTGCACGACGAGTATCGCATCAAGCAGATCACCAAGGTTAGCGCCGACACTGTCGAAGGATTGGTCGCGAAGATCGAGGATGTGGATCGCGAGCAGCTTCTCAAGACCATCAAGGAGTACAACGATGCCTGCGCGCGCGACCGGCCGTCAAATCCCACGATCAAGGACGGCCTTGCTGCCGCGAATGCGACGCCGCCGAAATCGAATTGGGCGCTTCCCATCGAGGTTGGCCCGTTCGAGGCCTATGCCGTCACCTGCGGCATTACATTCACCTACGGTGGTATCAAGATCGACAGTTCCGCCAACGTCCTTGATGTCGACGATAGGCCGATCCCCGGCGTGTATTCCGCGGGCGAGATGGTGGGCGGCATATTCTACTTCAACTATCCAGGCGGTTCCGGCCTGACCAACGGTACGGTGTTTGGCAGGAGAGCAGGCCGCAATGCCGCTTCGCTTGCCCTTCAGCGTCAAAAAGTTGCCGAAGCCGGCGTATGAAGGGAGACGATCATTGAGCAAGTACGAAGATGTGCTCTACGAGCAAAAGGACTCGACGGTGACCGTTACCGTCAACCGGCCGCAGGTCATGAATGCATATCGTTCACGGACGTATGGTGAAGTGACAGATGCGATCCTGACCGCCGGCTGGGACCCCAAGGTCAGCGCCATCGTTCTCACGGGGGCAGGTGGCAAGGCGTTCGGAACCGGAGGCGACACCAACGAAAAGAAATCGGAAAGGAAGGGCGGTTTCGGCACCATCGGCGTTCCCGTCGAACTGCTGCACGCCGCAATTCGCGATGTTCCCAAACCAGTCATCGCCAAGGTTCGCGGCTACGCCATCGGCGGCGGCAATGTGATCGCCACGATCTGCGATCTTACCATCGCGGCGGAAAGCGCGGTCTTCGGACAGATTGGACCGGCGATGGGGTCGGTCGATCCGGGTTACGGGACCGCTTTTCTCGCGCGCATCGTTGGCGAGAAGAAAGCGCGTGAATTCTGGTATCTGTGCCGCCGCTATAACGCGCGGGAGGCCCTGAACCTGGGTCTGGTCAATGCGGTCGTTCCGGACGAACAGATCGACGAGGAAGTCGATCGCTGGTGCAACGAGATCGCGCAACGTTCGCCGACGGCGATTGCCATCGCCAAGCGCTCATTCAATGCCGACTCGGAGAATATCCGGGGCATCGCCAGCATGGGCTATCAATCGCTCGCGCTTTATTATCAAACGGCCGAGTCGAAAGAGGGCGGCAACGCCCGGCGTGAGAAGCGTCCGGCACGCTTCCGCGACGTGATGAACGAAAGTTCCTGATATTGCGGTAGGGCTAGCCGCGGAAGGCGTCTTGGCCAGTGATTTCGCGTCCCTGGATGAGGGCCAGGATCTCCGGCGTTCCATCCGGGATCGACAGCATGCGTATATCGCGCGCCATCCGCTCGAGTCCGACCTCGCTGCTCAGTCCCATCGCTCCGTGAACCTGCATGGCGAGTGCGATCGCCCGATCGCAGGCGGAGACGGCATATCGCTTTGCCATGGCGGAGACGCCGTTGGCGCGCTCACCGCGGTCCATCGTAGCTAGTGCGTGATAGCAGAGCAGGCGGCTCGTTACGATGGCTGTTTCGATATCGGCGAGACGCTCCTGAACAAGTTGGAAGCCGCCGATGCGTCGGCCGAACTGACTGCGGTCCTTCGCGAAAGTCTTCGCCATCTCGAAGGCACGTTGCGCCATATGGACGGCGCAGAGCCCGATGATCGGGCGGTTGGCAAGCCAGGTCAGGGTCAGGATCTTTGCGGATTCGTGCGAGCCAGCCAGAAGATTGGCTTTGGGCACGCGGCAGTCCTCGAACACCACCTCGCCGAGATGCGACTGGTTCATGCCGATGACCGGGATTTCGTGGGCCTCGAATTCCGATGTCTCCTTCTCGACCAGAATCCGGACCATCTCGGATTTTCCGTCGCGCTCCATTTTGCAGGTGACGTTGATGATATCCGCGATGGTGACGTTGGAAATCCACATCTTCCGCCCATTGATGAGGATCGTATCGCCGTCATCACGCGCGCGCGTGGTAATGCCGCGCGGATCGGAGCCGACGCCCGGCTCGGTGGCTGCGGTACAGGTCAGTCTGTGCCCGCTGATCAGGTCCGGCAGAAAGCGCGCCTTTTGTTCGTCGTTGCTCCCGTAAAAAATCCGGGTTGCCGTTGTCTCTTGCGGCATCACGACAAAGAGCGCGGCGGTCGGTATCTGCTCGCACATCAGGCCATAGTCGAGCACCGACATGCCGGCGCCACCCGCGCTTTCCGGCACCCGCGCGGCGGTAAGCCCGAGATTGGCGGCATACCGCATAATCTCTTGTGCCGAAGCCTTGGATAACGGGCGATCCTGCGGTTCGCGGTCGAGGATCGGCTGGATGTCGCGCGCCACCATCCGCCGACAGGCTTCCACCATCAACCGTTGATCGGAGTTGAGTTCAAACATCGGGTCAGGCCATTGTGAAACCGCCGTTGACGCTCAGGACCTGACCGGTGATCCAGGCAGCGTCTTCGGTCGTCAGGAAGTGAACGGCGGCGGCGATATCCTTCGGCTCTCCGAGACGGCCGGTCGGATACATCTTGAGCACGGTCTTTTGCCGCCGTTCGTACTTCTCAGGCCCCATTTGCGCGAGCAGGGTACGTTCCCGCTCCTCGCGCATTTCGGTATTGGTCGCACCGGGCGAGACGACGTTGAGGTTCACGCCGGATCGTCCAAGTTCCTGCGCGAGCGACTTTACAAGGGCGACGACACCGGCCTTCGCCGCGGCATAGTAAGAGAGCCGGGCCTGCCCCAGCTTGTAGCTGTCGGAAGCCATGCAGACGACGCGGCCATAGCCCGCAGCGGCCATGCCCGGCAGGAATTCATGCAGGACGTTCATCGGACCGAACAAGCAGACAGCGATCATCTTCTGCCAGTCGCCGGGTGTCGAATCCAGGAACAGCTTGTCGTCGACGATCGCTGCGGAGTTGACCAGGATCGACGGAGCGCCGAACTCCGCGCCGATGCGCTCGCGAACCGCTGCCACCTCTTCCTTTCGGGTGATGTCCGCCTGTAATGCAAGAACCCTGGCTTTGCCGCCGCCAAGCTTTTCGGCCGCGCGGGCAGCGTTATCCTTGTTGAGATCGACAATCGTCAAGGTCTCGCAGTCGTTTGCCAGCAAGCGGCAAGTGGCGAATCCGATGCCCTGTGCGCCACCGACCACCACGGCGTTTCGTCTATTCATGGAAATTCCTCGGGTCCTTGTCTCGTCAGATGACCTTACTCGCCGCGGAATCGCGCCGGCCGCTTTTCGAGAAACGCCGAGATCCCCTCCAGCTTGTCCTCCGAGTTGTAGATCGTATTGACGATGAAGGCCTCGAATTCGATGGCCTCGGAGAGTGGCATCTGCATGCCGCCGTACACGGCCCGTTTGACAAAGCGCAGGCTGAGTGGTGCGCGCGTGGCGTAGAGGTCGACCATTTTTTTCGCCTCGGCCAAGGTGTGGTTATTTTCCACCTTCTTGTTGATGAGACCAATGCGAAGAGCATGTTCGGCGTCGAACGGATCGGCGGCGTACAGCATTTCCAAAGCGTTTGATATGCCTACAATGCGCGGCAACCTTTGAGTGCCGCCTGCGCCGGCGACGGTGCCTATTCTGGCGCTGGTGATCGCAAACGACGCGTTATTCGCGGCGACGCGAAGATCACAGGCGAGCGCGAGCTCAAGGCCGCCGGTGAGGCAGAAACCTTCGATCGCCGCGATAGTAGGTTTTGCATTCTCTTCCAGCGCCTTGTTCAGCCGGCGCCAGTGGTTCATGAAGTCGTTGAACTTACGGGGCGAGCCGAGGTCCTTCGCCGCATTGAGATCCATTCCGGCGGAAAAGAACTGATCGCCTCCGGTGAAGATGATCCCGCGAACCTCGGCGTCGTCATTCAGCTCGGCGAGCGCGTCCTCGATCTCATGCATCATCTCGAAACTGATTGCATTGCGCTTTTCTGGTCTGTTGAAGCGCAGGATTGCCGCGGGTCCTTCGTTCGTCAGCTGAATTGTCGAATAGGCCACGTCGCTCTCCCTGAAAGAATTTTACCTATAAAACAATGTCCGGACATTTGCAAGTTGGTCGGTTTTACTTTATGAATGTGAAATGCGGTGAATCGAGACTTTTTGGCGATGGTTGACAGAGAGCGGCTGAGGCGTCTGCGGGATGACATTGCCATCGTCGGTGTCGGCGACACCGATTACGCCGAAGACTATACGCGTGCCCGCAGCGGTCCAGTTTACCAGGATTGCTACGGTTATGGTGCTCGGGCGTTTCGGCGCGCGCTGGATGATTGCGGTCTCAGGCGGGAAGATGTCGATGGCCTGATTGTTGGACCGACGCTGTCGAGCGAGCGGACGGGCGAGATTCTCGGAATTAATCCGAGCTGGAGTTCGCAGGCGGACTCCGTCAACGCCGTCTTGCAGGGGGCCCTTGCGCTACATTGCGGCGTGGCCGAATGCGTCGCACTGGTCTATGGCAACGATCAGAGGACCGCGGGAACAAAATACGGCGGTCCTACTGCGCGCGGCGAACAGTTCCTGTCATATGTTTACTACGCGCCTTGGGGCATGACGTCGCAAGGCGCGCTCTATGCCATGATGGTGCGGCGCTATATGGAGCTGCAGGGATTGCGCCCGGAGCATCTGGCTGAAGTCGCCCTGGCTCAGCGCCAGTTCGCGCAACTAAATCCCAATGCCGTCATGCGCGACCCGCTGGACATCGCGACCTACCTTGATGCGAAGTACATCTGTGATCCGCTCAGGATATTCGATTACTGCCTGGTCAACGATGGCGGCGTGGCCTTGATCATGACGACGTCGGCGCGCGCCAAGACGCTCAAGAAGAAGCCGGTCGTGATTTCGGGGATCGGCCGCAACGACATGAACAAGGATGCGACCAGCCTGTGGCCGCGTTTGATGGATTTCTATCACACCAGTCATGCGCGCGCGGCCGCCGAGGTCTATGACATGGCCGGCCTCGGCCCGTCGGACATCGATGTCGTCGGCATCTACGATAGTTTCAGTCCGCATGTCGTGTTCGCCCTAGAGGGCTTCGGGTTCTTCAAGCCGGGCGAGTTCGCGAAGTTTTCCGCTGGTGGAACGATGCGCCCGGGTGGAAGATTGCCGGTCAATACGTCAGGTGGGCATCTGTCGGAAAGCTACATGCAGGGCTGGAATCATCAGGTCGAGTTGGTGAGGCAGCTGAGAGGCGAAGCCGGAGAGCGCCAGGTTCCGCGCCCACGTAAAGGTCAATATCTATCCGACGTTGCGGGCAAGGCCATCAGCATCATTTATTCGGCTGTATCATGACGTTGACCCGGCCCAGTCCAATTCTTGGCGTCTATGAGAAACCGTTCTGGGAATGGATCCAGAAGCGCGAATTGCGTCTGCAACGTTGTGAAAACGGCCACTATCGTTTTCCGCCGGGGCCTTGCTGTCCGAAGTGCGCGTCGACGGCATTTTCATGGGAGAAAGTTTCCGGCGAAGGGCGGCTCGTCAGCTGGACGGTTTTCCATCGACAGTACTTTCCAGGCTTGCCGCTTCCTTACACCGTAATATCCGGCGCGCTGGCCGAAGGTCCTTTGCTGATTGCAAATCTGGCCGGCGCACCGGCAGGCGAGCTGAGGCTCGATATGCCGCTTCGCATTGTGTTCGAGGAAAGCCGCACCAAGGAAGGAGACTTCGTGATCTACCAGTGGTCGGCGTAGACAGTTAGCGGGCTTTACTCGGTTTTCTATCGCGCAAGAAATCGACCGATTGCTGGTATCTGTCCGGGCGGCAAATCAGCTCAGTGTGCTCGATCGGTTCGTCGTCACTATTTACATAGGTTCGACGCAGGAGCAGCAGTGGCGCGCCGACGCGCACGCCGAGCAGTTTGGCGGTTTGCGCGTTCGCGCCGACGGCAGCGGCGACCTGACGCGCACGCACGGTCTGGATGCGGCAATGTTCCTCGATCAGCCCGATCAGCGGCTTATAGCCGATCAACTCGTCGGGTAAGCGTTGCGCATATTTTACGAGAGTAAAAAGCGTGTTGAGAACCGCCGGCCCCTGTTCGTTTGCCATGACACGGCGGAGCTGAAACAGGCTGCCGCTTTTGCGCATGGAAAACACTTCTGCGACCTGCGGAAAATCCTTGGCTGCGACCAGACCCTTGTACAGGACCTTGATGTCGCTGGCGGCAAACTCACCGATCATCTCTTCGAGCGACTTGATTCCCCAGGCTCCTCCGAGCCCCGAGCGCGCTGAGACCACGGTGCCGCGACCGGCGCTGCGCTCGATCAAGCCTTCCAGGACCAAAGCCTTGAGCGCCTCGCGCATGGTGTGGCGGCTGACGTCGAACTCGGCGGAAAGCATGATTTCGGGCGGCAGCATCTCGTTTTCAGGATAGATCCCATACGAAATCCGATCGCGCAGCGTGCTCGCAACGCTCTGATGCATCGTCTTTTGCCGCTTCGTTGCCGGTCTGGCCATTGGAGAAGATCACCTCATTTTCACGCCGCACCGTCAACGGTCCCAGTCATCGACGCAATTTACTTTGTCCGGACATTATAATAGTGTTAAATCACTACTCCACAACTCGCAGATAGCGGAATCGAAAGCAATGCCGGTCGAACTTGCTGTGGAAACCCTGGACTTGTCATCACTGGTGCGCCCGGGCGATACGGTGATTTGGTCGCAGGGACCGAGTGAACCACTGAGCCTAACCGAGGCACTCGTGAAGCAACGGCGTCAAATCGGCAAGTTTCGCGCATTCCTGGGGAGTTGTTACAGCAAGACGTTCGAGCCGGCGCAGGCCGATTGCATCGATTTTATTGGTCTTGGCGCGGTCGGCTTTACGCGCAAAATTCTTGAGGCCGGTGCGCTACAGGTCATTCCCTGCCACCTTTCGGAACTGGCTTCCATGATCCGGAAGCGGGAGCTGAAGATCGATGTCGTGCTCCTTCAGGTAAGCAAGGACGAGCAAGGCAACTACAGTTACGGATCGGTCTGCAGCTATCTTTCGGAAGCGGTTCGTAGCGCGCGCACCGTCGTGGCCGAGGTCAACGACCAGGTCCCCTATACGAACTGTATCGAACGCCTCGATTCGAGTTTGATAAGTCACCACGTCTTTGTCTCGCGTCCATTGATTGCAGTCCCTTCACGTGAGTGGACGGCAGAGGATGCCGCCATTGCCAGAAACGTCGCCCCATTAATCGAGGACGGCGCCATATTACAGGTGGGAATCGGGACGCTTCCAGACGCGATCCTGAGCGAGTTACGTCACCATCGTGACCTCGGAATTCATTCAGGTGTCATCGGCGACGGAGTTGTCGAACTGACAAAGGCCGGCGTAATCACCAACGCCCGAAAGACGGTCGATCGGGGAGTTTCGGTGACTGGCGGTCTATTTGGAACGGATAAGTTGACCCAGTTCGCCCACCGTAATTCCTCCATCCGGGTCGACCCAGTTTCCTACACCCACAGTCCTGATGTGCTGGCCAAGTTCAAGGGCTTCACGACCGTCAATTCGGCAATTGAAATTGACTTGTTTGGGCAGATCAACAGCGAAAGCGCTAACGGCAAATATATCGGCACCATTGGCGGCCAAACCGATTTTGTGCGGGGGACGCAGCTTTCCGAGCGCGGAAGATCAATCGTGGCTATGCCAGCGCGCATATCCGGCGCAAGCCGCATCGTTTCATCGCTTTCCAGCAATTTCGTGACTGCGGCACGTGCCGACACAGACACCGTGATTACGGAGTTTGGCGTAGCAGAGTTGAGGGCGCAGACAGTAGACGAACGTGCGAAGCGGCTGATCGCCATCGCTCATCCGGACGACCGTGAAAATCTTTCGCGAAGCTGGCGCGATACCAATGCATCCGATGCGTATCGACCCATGCGCTAACGGAGCGCTTTTCGAAATACATTAAAAAAGTTGCCAAGACGGAGTCAGTTTGGCGAACTGATACGGTTTTTCTTCAAATGGAGTCAGTTCGCGAACTGATAAGGAAATAGCAAAAATGGAGTCAGTTCGCTAACTGATAAGGATTTCGACAAAGCCTTATCAGTTGGTCCTGTGTAGCCTCGAGCGACCAATTCGTCATTGCGGGCGCCTTAAAGAGTAAGGCAGCGTTCATGTTTGACGCGCGCTCTTCCCGCCGTGATGCTCGATCCTGGAGCCAGCCGCGAGATTTCGGATTTTCGCCGTTATACCGGGCTTTGCTATTTGCCGGTCTTCTGAAACTAGAGAGAGAACGCGATGTTGGATCAGATCAAGAACAATGAGACGTCGTCTTTCCGGCTGGAGGAAGCGACCATTGTCGATCTGCACGAGGCGATCCGCGCTGGCAAGATCACCCTTGTCGAGGTGGTTCAGCGATACATCGATCGCGCGCGTGCGTATAACGGTGTTGCCTGCCTTTTGCTGACGGAAAATGGCGCCAATGTCCCGAAGGCGAAAGGTGCGGTTCGCGCCCTTGCACCGCTGCAATTTCCGACCGAGACGGTGAAGGCATCGACGATCCTTCCCGATCTCGACAAGTACAAGGGGCCGCCGCTTGAGTTCGGCCGCATGGAGCCGACGGCTTCGGACCCCGCCGTGTACCAGCAATATGGGATGATCGTCGGCAAGCCCAATGCGGGGCAAGTAAACGCGATCGGAACCTTCAACATTCGCGGCGAACGCTCAGTCACCTGCAAGGGAGAGTACGATCTTCATCCTTCGAAAGGACCGTTGCCGAAGGGTGCTCCGCCGGTCTGTGAGTTCTTCCGCCAGCAACCGGACGCATTGGAGCGGGCCGCCGAGCTTGATGAGCAGTACGGGCGAAATCCCGACCTCGAGAGGATGCCGATGTACGGCGTTGTATTCTCGTTCAAGGACTCGTTCGACACGGCCGATATGCGCTCAACCGGCGCAGGTGATGCCGCCTATGATATCGACTTCCCGGCACGGGATCATCTGCTTGTCCAGCAATTGCGCAGCAAGGGCGCGATTATTTTCGCCAAGGCGATCAACACCGAGTACAACGGCCGCGCCGGCGATCCTGGCGGGAAAAATCATCCGGAGAAAGTGCTCGCCTCGACGCTCGGGTATCAGCGCGGCAGTTGGGGAGGCAACGCGGTCAATCCCTATGACACCACGCGCGCCGCCTCATTGGGTTCAAGTTCGGGGTCGGCGCTATCGGTCAGCACCAATCTCGTGATGGCGAGCCTCGGCGAAGAAACCCGCGCCTCCTGTCGCGGTCCGTCAAACCACAACGCAATCGCGCTTATTCTACCGCACAAGGCGATGCTTGGTTTTAATGGCGGTGCGATCGGTGCCGACGTGCATTGCGACCGCACGGGCATTCATGCCCGTACGCTTGTCGACTGTGCCAAAATCCTCGATGCCTTGAAGGACGCGGACAACGGCTATTACGATGCGCGCGATCCCTTTACGACAGTGCCGCGGTCCTCAGTGCTCAAGGGACCTTACGCCAGTTATGCCAGGATGCCGGGCAACACCGGCGCCCTGGCCGGCATGCGGATCGGTGTTATTCGCGAATCCATGGTCTATCCGAAGGGCTCAAAAACCGAACAGCCGATCGTGACGGCAGCGGCGCGCGAGATCAAGGAAATGCTCGGCGGGAAACTCGGCGCGACGCTGGTTGAATCCAGTCATGCCCTGTGGGAGCGGGATCCTGGTCTGGAGGTTATGGCGGTCGACTACACCCGTGCCTTGACGCAGCTTGTTCCGCTGATCATGCCGGACATCCTGTTCCGGCTCGACAGCAAAGGCCAACCGCTCTTCAAGGATTTTGCCGATGCGATCGTGCCGACTGAGTTCCTGCCTGGCAAAGTCTTTGGCAGCGGCATCATGCAACCGATCGATTACTGCGTGGCGATGGCCGAAGGCCGCATCCGGCCTCCGTTCAATCTCGACATCCGTACCATTCAGCAGCAGGAGCTGTCGAACACATTCAGATACCATCTATCGCAATATTTGATGCGCCGCGCGGACGATTGGAGGGAGAAGGGCTTTCAGGAAACGCTGTCGGACTGGAAGGCTCTCAATGCAAGATCAAAGTTCTGGGGTGACGATCAGCGCGCGGCATTCAAGAATTGGGAAGAGGTTGGGGATCCGCGTAACAAGCTCGACGGTCGGCAGGGCGTTAACGAACGCATCATGCTCCGCGAATTGCTGCGCCGCGCTGACATGATGGTGATATTGGAGAACAAGCTTGACGCACTGGTGCGCTTGCACACGCCTTGGGCGCCGGGGTTGATCGGACATCCGCATCAATATGATATCCCGTCGAACCTGACGCCGGAATCGCTGATGGGGCCGAACGCCGGCTTGACCGAAGTTCTGGTCCCGGCCGGCTATGTGAAGGTGACCTACGATCCGGTGTTCAAGCTCAGCGACGACGGCAAGCGCTACGTATCGGCAGCATCGGATGTACCCACAGAACTTGCGGAGCCCGGGCTGCCATTCTCGCTCGTATTCCGCTGCGAGCCCGGCAAGGAGGATATCATTCTGAAAGTCGCATCGGCCTATGAGGCCGCTTCGAAGCGGCGCATTCCCCCGCCAGCCTTCGGACCAATTCCGGCCTGATCATCGGCTGACACAAGAATTTTTTCGGGGAACGCAAATTTGCAATCTGGCAGGTCCAAGGGGCGAATTGAAGCCAAAAGGCCGGTTCTTCAGCCCTCGGCCGCTCGAATCACAAAGCCGACGCAGCAGCCGGCTCGAGCGATGTCCGCCGTCGGAGGCAGTCAGATTACTGCTTTGGCTACAAATGAGTCAGTTCGTGCACTGATAAGGTTTTCAGCAAAATGGAGTCAGTTCGCTAACTGATAAGGATTTCACATGGGGGTGGGTCTCGTAATGCCACTGCGGGTGCGAGTGTTTGCCCGATCGTCTCACCTCGGGCGCGTTCGTGGCGATGTGGCGGGACCGCGTCGACATCCTCTATGCCCGCTACCCAGCGCCAACGCTGCAGCGGCCGAACGCTTGAGATGGAATAGTTTGCGACTGCCCACACGCACTTAGCGAAAAGCCACTGGATACTGCCACGGGAGGGTAAGCGGAGCACTCGGCGACACCGCTGAGCTACTCCAACCCCTGCACGGCAGGCATGTCCTGGGTTGGAAGGATCTGCGGCGTTGGCGGGTTAGCTTTACCGACGGTGCCGGTGCTCTGATTCGGAGGGCCACTTGTCGCGTCAGTCGTTTTTGTCTGGGCCGCGGGTTCGGCCGGCCCAGCGGCGACTTCCGTGGGCTCCGGTGGTGGCAACGGGACGCTGCGCCTGGCAACGTGCGACATCGAGGCCTGCGGCCGCAACAGGTGCCGAAGCATGGTCTGTAGCGACATTACGAAATAGGGTCTGTTGGAATTAGACGCCGCGTGGTGGTGCGACTTTCCAGCATCGTGGCGCGCCGATGTCTGGGCATTTGCGACGGGGATCGCAACAATCAGTCCGACCGTGACGGCCAACCCTGCGAACGCTTTCATTGCCAGCGCTCCTGTTACCCCTTAAGCCCGTTTTCGAAGGTCGGCGCTGATTTCGGCGGTCCTTGGGCCGGATCGCGGCACCCATGCTTCGATCCCGGGGCGCTCCAGGTCATAAATAAGGCCATGTGATCAGGCTTCGCGACCGGAACGGGATAGATCGCTAGTTCCGCCACCGCGTCACCGCATATCGATCTGCTCTTTGATCGGGGTTACATTTCGTTTGAAGATAATGGGACCTTGCTTCGCTCCCCTCATGATGCCGCAGATTTCGGAAGGCTTGGACTAGCGAACGATCAGGGATTGTGGCCGACGCTTAGCTGGGCCGACGAGATCGCCGAAAGGCTAAATAAGGCCGCGTGATTATCGCTAAGCCCATCGCAAAACCGGTCCACGTTGATAACTAGAGATAGCCATCCAGGAGAAGCCCAGCAGCACCAATTCGGTAGCGCGCATCTGTATGGCCAGTGAGCGGGCAGTCAACGAACTAACAAAGAAAGGCGGAAAACGGAGTCAGTCTGCTAATTGATAAGCAAATTAGCAAAATGGAGTCAGTTCGCGGACTGATAAGGTTTTCGCACAAAGCTTATCAGTTGAGGGCAGGGGCGTCCATTTGCGTAATGAGCAGTTGTGCGACGGCTCAGTGAGGCAGTTAGCCATTGACTGCGAACACAAACCATACGACTTGGCGTCTGTGCCGCGCGGGATGGAAGACTGCCTCGGCGAAAAGGAACCTCTTCTCTAGAGCCCGCAGCTTTCGTTGGCCACCTCGACGCCGCCTGGATCGCTCGGTGCTGTCGTCCAGGCTGGTTCGACCAGTGTCACTGTTCTTCGGCCCATGCCGTCGAGCTGAGAAACCAGAAGTCCCTGTTCTTCGATGTAAGCCAACGCGCGTCGTGCACGGCGAATTGAGTGCGTGCCGTAAACACGAGCAATTGTCATATCGCTCGGACACGGCAAGTTCTCCCGCGCAGCATGCGCAATCATCAGGAATACGCCCTGCATGTCTTCCGGAAGAAGGTCGGCGCGACCCGAGACTTCCTTCCAGGGACCGTCCGCTTCAGTATTGGCGGAAAGACCGGCTTTGGCGCATGTCAGCATGCGCCGGAACATATTGAGATTGGGGGCCGCCGAGCCGAGACCCTCGATCCGGCAGCGGACAGCAAACTCCTGATAAAGAATGCCGACAGGTCTGAAATCGGCGTCGGGCTCTGCCAGAATTGCGCCGAGAATGCGGTCCAATTGCTGACGCAGCTCCAGCTGTTGTTCGGCGGTGAGCTGCTCGACCGTTTCAGGAGTTGTCTCCTTTGCCGCCATCAGTTGGCTGGCAATGTCTGTGGAGGGACGCCGGGCAGGCCGGATTATCTCCGGTGGCGGCGCGGCCAGGATGATGTCGCGCGCGCCGTCCATTCTGGCTTCCGGCAGCGGCATCAGTCGCGGAGAGGCATGTTGCGAGTGCGTCTCCGTCGGACCAATACGCACATTCATCGGCCGTCGCGAAAGGGCGGATCCGAGTGCCATGAACTGTCCACGATCCAAATCGCGAAAGACGTCCGCCTGGCGGCGTTCCATGCCGAGGAGATCGGCGGCTCGCGCCATGTCGATATCAAGGAACGTCCGGCCCATCAGGAAGTTGGCTGCCTCGGCGGCTACGTTCTTGGCAAGCTTCGCAAGCCGTTGTGTCGCTATGAGCCCGGCAAGTCCGCGCTTGCGGCCGCGGCACATCAAGTTCGTCATGGCAGCAAGGGACAGCTTGCGCGCTTCGTCCGAGACCTCGCCGGCCACCGCCGGTGCAAACAACTGAGCCTCGTCGACAACCACCAGCATCGGATACCAGTGGTCCCGTGCAACTTCGAACAAGCCGCCAAGAAAAGCCGCGGCACGCCGCATTTGGTTTTCGGCGTCGAGTCCTTCCAGATTTAGAATGGTGGAGACCCGATGGACGCGGGCACGCTCAGCCGCCACCTGTAGGCCGCGCTCGGTGTGTTCCTCCGCGTCAATGACGACGTGACCGTACTGCTCCGCCAGCGAAGCGAAGTCGCCTTCGGGATCAATGACCGCTTGCTGTACCCACGGTACGCTTTGTTCAAGCAGCCGGCGCAACAGATGGGACTTGCCGGACCCGGAATTGCCTTGCACAAGCAGACGTGTCGCAAGAAGTTCCTCAAGGTCTAATGACGCCGACTCTCCCGTTGCGGTCCGACCAATCTCGATGGCAACGGTCATATTCCGACTCAAATCTCACCTTGGAAAGCGGGTCTATCAATCTGCTCGCATCGGGTCGAGCGCGGTAATCCAAGGAAGCGTAGAAAGTGGATAACTTGTATTTTGTCGGCGATTCGCAGCAGCCTAGGTTCTCGAATGACGATGGAAGTCTCGTGAAGAAAAGCAAGAAGGTCAGCGCCCGCGGTGCGACCAGGAAAAGCGCGACCAAGAAAGGCAGAAAATCCGCGGGTTCGGCGATCTCGACGTCCTCGCCCCTCGGCATGTTGGCGCTCCATCTTCGCGAGCAGTGGAAAAAGTCCGGTCGCGACGGGTTGGTGTTTCTCGCTGAAGACGAGAACAGGGCCGAGCGGCTCGGCGGCATCGTCCATGCACTCGATCCATCGCTCGATGTTCTCGTATTCCCCAGATTGAATACGTTGCCGTTCGATGGGCTGGAACCGTCGCGCGAGATCGCCGGCAGGCGGAGTTCGGTCTTGCGCCGTCTTGCCAGAAGAAAGAAGCCAATCTTGCTCGTCTCGACGGCAGAGGCGATCATGGAGCGGCTGCCTTTGCCGGCGAGTTGGTCGCGCATCAGCCTAAGCCTCAAGGTGCAAGCGTCGTATGCCGAGCAGGACCTCGAGGGCCGCATTGAGGAATTGGGCTACGATCTCGACGAAGAGGCTGAATATCCGGGCACCGCGCTCTTTCACGGCGCGACATTCGAGATCTTCCCGGCCGGTGCTCTCGGGCCGTACCGGATCGAGCATTCCGGCGGTGCGATCCGCAGAATTGTTGCCGTCGACCCGAATGAGCATGACGTCATATCCGATTTCAAGGAACTGATTATCGATCCGATGTCGGAACGCCTCGCGCTGGGCGGCGACCGGGCGCAGCGGGCTACCTTCCCGGACTATTGCGATCGGGCACGATGGATCGCGGATGCAAAAGTTCCGGCCCACGCTGACAGCTGGCTGAGTACGATCGAGGAGGCGGCCGGCCGCAGGGATTCGGAACGCGAGTATCTGGGGCGAGGGGACTGGAAGAAGCTGAAGAAGCGCATGAGTGTGCTTCCTGCCAAGGCGGCGTTTGTGGCCACGCCCGACTTCTCGAAGGTTGCGGCGCCGAGGAAAGCGCTTCGCGCGTTCGTGGCCAGTGCGGAACGCGCCGGATCTCGTTTGCTCTTCGTCGCCGCGGTCGAAGACGATCTGCGCGCGATGGAGCGCATGAGTGGGGTCAGGGCGGAGCGTTTCGCCAACTGGGACGAGGCGGCGGAGGCCAGAAGACGCGAGGGCGCGCTGTTGGCCGACTTCGACGCGGGCTTTTTCGCTCCCGGCAAAAAGCAGACCTTGGTTGTGACCGCGTCTGACGTGCTCGGTAGCCGTGCCCATCATCCGCAACCGATGGCCAAAGCCTGGACAGTCGCCTTCAATCACCCGGATATTCCCGAGCGCGGCGCGGCCGTCGTTCATCTCCAGCGTGGCTTGGCTTTACTTGATCGTTTGCAGACCCTCGACATGGGGAACGGTACAAACCGCGAGATGATCAGGCTCGAATTCGCCGGCGATGATGCTGCGCTTGTTCCGCCTGCCGATCTCGCCTTGATCTGGCCCTACGCTGTAGAGCCCGGTAAGCTCACGTTAGACAAGGCCGATGGCAGCACGTGGTGGAACAGACGTGGCGAGGCCGAGCAGGAAATCGAAGCAGCGGCCAAGCAGCTTGCGAAACATATCGCCCAACGACGGCGCCGGCGTGCTCCCAAGCTGGTCGCTCCGGGGGCGGCCTATGAAAAATTCGTCGCGCGCTTTCCGTATTTCACGACGGTTGATCAGGCCAAGGCGATCCGGGACGTGCTGGACGATCTGGCGGCTGGTCACCCGATGGACCGGGTGGTCTGTGGTGATGTCGGCTTCGGCAAGACTGAGGTCGCCTTGCGGGCGGCGGCGGCTGTCGCGCTGTCAGGAAAACAGGTCGCTGTTGCGGTTCCGACCACCGTCCTGGCCAGACAGCATGTCGAGACGTTTCGCAAGCGGTTCGGCCCGCTCGGAATCGAAGTGGCGAATTTGTCGCGGGCTGCGTCGGCGGCGGAGATAAGAGATACGAAAGAAAAACTCCGCCGAGCCAAACTGAAAGTCGTTATTGGCACACAAGCTCTCGGCTCGACTGACGTGAGGTTTGCCGACCTCGGCCTTGTCATCATCGATGAGGAGCAGCACTTTGGTGCGGCGGAGAAGGCGAAACTTTCGGGTCTTGCGAAGGGCGTTCATACTCTTTGGATGAGCGCCACGCCGATACCGCGCACGCTGGCGGCGGGTCTTGCAGGGTTCAGGGACCTGAGCGTTATTGCTACGCCACCAGTTCATCGGCTGCCTATCGTCACCAAGGTTGCTCCGCTATCGGACGCCGCGATCGTCGCGGCTTTGCTGCGTGAGCAGAGGCGCCACGGGCAGAGCTTCCTGATTTGCCCCCGTATCCAGGATTTGGAGCCGATGCTGGCAAGGATAAAATTGACTGCTCCGGACCTTCGCATCGTATGTCTCCATGGTCGGTTGCCAGCCGCAGATATCGACGATCGAATGATGAGCTTCGTCGAAGGTGAAGCGGACGTGCTCCTCGCGACCAATATCGTGGAGAGCGGCCTCGACATTCCCCGGGCGAACACCATCGTCATCTGCTGGCCGGAGAAGTTTGGTCTGTCGCAGCTTCATCAGCTAAGGGGCCGCGTCGGACGGGGCGGCACGCGTGCTTTCGCGTATTTGTTAAACGAGTCGAACTCCGAACAATCCGAGAAGCGTTTGGCCGTGCTGGAAGAGTTCAGCAAGCCCGGCGCCGGCTTTGCCATCAGCGAGCGTGATCTGGATCTCCGGGGCGCCGGAGACCTGTTCTCCGAACAGCAGTCTGGCCATCTGCAGGTATTCGGGCCGATGCTCTATAGCCATCTTCTCAAGCGGGCGTCGGAGAAGGGCACCGACGGTGGCGCCGAGCTGTGGGTGCCTGATCTGAACCTGCCGATCGCCGACATGCTGCCCACGGGCTACGTACAGTCGGACGCTGTTCGCCTGGAAATCTATGGCCGTATTGCCAGATGCCGCACCGAGGATGATCTCGAGGATTTGGAGGACGAAACCGCACGTCGTTTCGGCAGGCTGCCGCCGGAAGCGCGCGACTTTTTCGCGGCCGCAAGGCTCAGGCTCGATTGCAAGCGGCGCGGCATTATGAGGCTCGACGTCGGCCCCGAGGCTGTTGCGGCGACGTTTCTCCCTGGTCGGCTTCGCAAGTCGAGAGCGAAGTCGCTGGAGCGCGAAGGCGATCGCGTGGTCTATATCGGCAATCGCAATGCGAAGCCGTTCGAACGAATAAGCGACTTCCTTGAGTTGCTGGACGAGTAGTTGGCTAGAGCCGTTCCATAACATTCGATGCCCGAACCTCGGGATGTTTCTAGTGGAAGTCAGAATCAAAAGCGCCGGTGCATTTCAGCACCGGCGCCGGCATTAATGCCTTACACCCCTTCTCAAATGCGCGGGATCGATGTGGTGGCGCTGTCTTGCCAAGTCAAGGACACAAGTTACGCACGCGGCCGGTTACGCCGGTCCGGTCATGAAGTGGATGGCCTGATGCTGGCGACGCACACAAGCCCGGGGCAGGGCAACCTGCTTATCTCTCCGCCCGGCGGTCCGATGGCGGCGATTGTCGTCAAAAATCAAAGGACCGGCCAGTCGCTTCGCTACTCCATTCGCCCTTGGGGATAATCCAGACAAGCGTGCCCGTCAGATGCAATTAGAGCTAACTGCCAACTTCGCCAGGTAGGTAGAGGTAGTCTCGCTTCCCGATGGACACGCCCTTGTGCCGGAGAATGTCGTGAGCAGTTACGACATGAAAGTAGGTGTTTGGACGAGCCGAGCCGTGCCATCGAGATGCTCGCCCGGCTCGCATCCGGGATAGAACCCGCAACGCCACTGCCACTGGTGCAAATCGCCCGGCACACCCGCGCGCTCGCCAATCGTGCCGACGTGAACGTCGCCAAAATAGACGTGCCATGTCTCTTGGTGCGCATTGTCGGAGCGGCGTCGGGTAAGGGCTGGCATGCCCCGATGATTCCGCGTATTCCCGGTTTGGTGAAGCCGCTAGGTCTCGTGGGTGGGGACGAGCGATCTACCGCGCGTCGTGTTCGGAGGAAGATCGTCTTCTCCACGGGGCTGCCCGAAGCAGTCGCGCGCAATCCTTGATCGAACCGGTCCACCCGGCCGTATACTAACGGGTCTTAGGTCGTCATATCAGGGAGAAATCGAGAATCCGCATTGATGATCGATCGTCTGCGGGCGCTGGCCCGCAGACCACACAATCGTCTTCGCTGACGGGTTTGTCGGGCGATCTAAGTGCGTTCTCATCACGAACTCACTCAGCCCGGCCTAACCCTTCTCGGCTAATGTCTTGATACTTTGCAAAAGTAGTTGCAGGGCATGAACGTCTTCCATTTCGTCCGATCCGTCCGCAAGACTTAGGATATTTCGTAGGGCTTCCTCTGGAGTCATGGCGTCACCTCACGTTTCCGGTCCCAATATGCTATATCGGGACGCTGCCGTTTGGCACCGCAAAGGCAACGCGACCGTCGTGACCGGCGAAGCTCGCAGTCGCCGAACAATCGACGTATGTTAGCGAAAAGGAAATGCTATGTCCGACGAAGACATGAAGGCTGAGCTCGAACGTCTCCGCAACGAAAACGCCGCGCTCAAAAAGGGAGCTTCCGACGGCATCCGCATGAAGGTAAGTGAAAAGGGAGCGGTCTCAGTTTACGGAATGGGACGCTTTCCAGTGACCTTATATAAAGAGCAATGGTTGAAACTTCTGAACATGTCCGGTGAGATTCGTGCGTTTATTGCCGAAAATGAAGGGCAGCTGAAGGCGAAGGAGTGAACGCCGACGGCGTCGAGAACGAGACCCTCTCATTTAAACAGAGATATCCAAAAGTTCTGTATCGGTCTGAAGTTGTAACCGTCACGCAGCGAGCCAATGCCCCTTGTGAATATTGAACTTCACTGCCCCTTCGTCCCGCATCTTCAATAGCAGCGACTGGCAGTCCTCCTGATTCTTTATGTTTACGCGTTTCATGATCTCGAAAGCCTTCAGAGGCTTTTCGCGAAGGGCGGTCAAAATCTTTTCTCGATCAGTCATGGGGGTTCCTAGCGATGGCGCTGCCGCCGCCATGTAGTTGCACGTTCCTGACGCTGGTCCAATCGCAAAAATTTCTTACACAATTTTCCGATCACCACTGCGAGAAATGGCGGCGCCGATTGCTCACGCCGGGAAAGTTGGCCGCGGGCCGCCCCGATTTCTTCGCCGCAGGAAGGCCAGATTCCGCAAGCCTCGCGCCGGGCTTTGGAACTTTGGCCCGAGAGTGCGTGCCTATCTTGTAGGCACGCAGAAATTGCTAGTCAGCCATGAATTCTTTGCAAAGCGAGAAGACGAGGTCAAGCGGTTGTTGCCGTTGAAGGGGCAAGGCTAGCGAGTGTGAGCTATGGACCTTGAACCAAAGCACAATCAGGCAATCCGTGACGAAATAGGAGACAGGCTGCGCATTTTGCTGAAACGGGAACCACCAGCCGTGTCCGCGCGCCTGCGCACGCTTCTCCGCCGATTCGACGAAGCGGATCACGGTTCGCCTTCGATCGTGCCAGATGTTCCCTCAGGGCTTACCAAAGTGGTCGAAGCTCATTTGGTGAAGAGTTGGCTGAGCAGGTTTTCCAGGCCGTCGTGACGACGACGTTTTGCATGGGAGGTTTCAATGAGCGAATATGTGGAGGCTCGTTACGCAAAGCTGGTACTGCGCGAAGCTCGCTTGGCAGAAGAGGATGTGGCGTCCAAGTTGATCAACGAGCTTTTGCATGACTTGAAATCGTTTCAAGACTTGAACTCTGCTCGTGTCCAGGCTGTGACATCGATACGCCAGCTCTCGCTCAGTCTTGATCGACCTCAATCGCTTCATGCGCGCGAGTGGGAGGCGGCTGATCAAGCTGCCGAAGCCTGGTGCCGGAACGCATTTCTTTGAAAAAGTTGCGCCGGCCAAGTCCGCGATGGGCCAACAGGGGTTTTGCCGAGAAGAAACTGACCATGCCGATCCTGGCCCTCGGCGCCGAGAAATCGTTCGGCGATCAGCAGGCCGCGATCCTGCGCGAAGTGGGTAGCAACGTCAAAGCCGGCATCATCAGCGGTTCTGGACACTGGATCATGGAAGAACAACCGGTACAGACCGTGAGTACGGTCCGAGCTTTTCTCGACGGAAAATGAATTGACGGCCGGTCTCCTAACCCAGCGCAATCTGAGGTCCAATTTCGGTCTTGAGGCGGCAATAGGTGGGTGCCTTCGTCGCACTAATTTTGCTTACATATATTCATTTCCGATCGTGTAGGATGCTCTCTAGGGGAAACTGGAGATAAGAATGAACGCGGTGTTGAATATGTCTGTCGGCACAATGCTGGCATTGATCGTGACATCAGGATATGCGCTCGCGCAGGACGCCACGCTCCCCGAGGCGCGGCTCAAGGAAAAGAACATTACGCTGCCGCAGGTGCCTCCGCCGGTCGCCAACTATGTAGACGCGGTGCAGGTGGGGAATTTGCTTTTTCTTTCAGGAAACACTCCCGACGCACAATGGAAATTCAAAGGCAAGGTCGGGAAAGACTTGACGGTGCAGGAAGGTTATGAAACCGCGCGACAGGTCGGGCTAATCATGCTGGCAAAAGTACGAAACGCGCTCGGTAGCCTTGATCGTGTAAAACGCGTCGTCAAAGTGCTGGGCATGGTCAACTCGCCTGACGGATTTGGTGATCAGCCTCGTGTCATCAATGGGTTTTCCGACTTGATGGTAGAAGTCTTTGGCGAAGAAGGGTAAACACGCCCGTTCCGCCGTAGGGATGGCAGGACTTCCCTTCAATAACGCCGTGGAAGTCGAAATGATCGTTGAGGTCGAATGAGTGATGGCGTCCGTTTTTCAGCGTAGCGAAGACGTCGCCTTTCCATAACATTCGATTGGCGAACGACCGCTGTTGGACGCGAAACGGATATTCGCAGATAATGTCGGCCAAGTGCAAACGAACGGACATAAGCAAGGAAGCTTCACGAAATCGATTGCCAAACAGCGACCATGCTGCTGACGAGCTTTCCTTTGACGTTGCCGAAGAGGCGGGTTGATCTAGCGCGGTTCGATCGAAACCAAGATCGAATTCTGATGCACCAGCACCAGCCAACTCCACTTTGCGCTGTCAGGCAGTCGTCGTCGGCAGCGTGGCCGGCGGACCCGGATCTTTAAGGCGCTTGCCGCCCGGCAAGCCGTAAACGACACACCTGGCTGGCGCCGGAGACTTTCAGTAAAATCTATCCGGCCTCATCGGATCAGTTCGCACTGATAAGGAAATTAGCAAAATGGAGTCAGTTGGCGAACTGATAAGGTTTTTCTTCTTTCCTTATCAGTCGTGCCGACTGGCGAGCTTTGCTAACTGGTAAGGATTTCGTAGCGGCGCTACCGGAAGGGTCCGCTTTGCTCCGATTTGCTCCGAAAAGCAGACCAAGGACGCAGGTTGCGAATGTCCGCTTAAGGCTCACAAGCAGAACACTCTACGGAAATTTACTGGTTCGCCCGTTCGGCGGCGGCAGTCATGTATTTTGAATAGAATCAGCAACCCGCTCGCGCCACATGCCGACGAATGCACCCGATGTAAGCTTGTCTACCGATTTCCACGCGTCTTTGGTGGCCGGAAGGGTATTCCGCCAGATGGCGCGTTTGCACCATTTTTCGCCCTTCTCTCTGCCTTCGCCGGTCGCACACTAAGTTTGCGCTTCGCGTCATACGGTGCACATTGTCAAGCCAACGGAGCAGCTTGAGATTGCGGGTGCATCCGGACGACGAACGGCAACGATGGTAGCGCGGGGCTCAACTCGCTTGTGGCGATGTGTTCGATGTTGGCATATAAATTGCTCGTCTAGGCAAAACGGATATCTCTCGTGAGAGTCTGCGCCGGCATAGCTATGCGGTTTTCACATCAAAACTCAGAGAGGGACCATGCTCAAAATTATCGCTTCGGTGATGACGGCTGCGATCGTTATCGTGTACGGGGCCCAAGCTGTGGCGGCCGATTATTTGGCTGGCGATTTTCAAAAAAGCCGCGGCTACTCCACAGCAGTTGCAACAGAGGGAGGACGGACGATTTGGATAGCCGGCGAGGGTGGAACAAAAGATGCCAAAGGCAACGATATCTCTAACAATACCCCGGCCCAAATCGAGTACATCTTCGGTCAGTTCGCTGAGACTTTGAAGACGTACGGCGGAACGACGGATGATATCGTAAAGATGACGGTGTTCATCAAGGACCAAGCAGATGGCACCCCGTTCACTCAAATGCGAAAGAAGTTTTTCCCTAAGGGAAATTACCCAGCCAGTTCGCTCATCACCATCAAGGATTTGGCTTGGCCGGGAATGATGATTGAAATTGAAGCGTTTGCTGTTATCAAAGATACCTGCACACAAGGTTCGTGCTCAGCAAAGCCGCCAACGAGTCGCTCGCTGGGGCAGTCGGTCCCGCGTCCCGCTCTTCAAACGGCGCCATCGTGACGCCCTGCGGCTGCCCCCTGCTTGCGGGGTTGCGCCCTGGGACTGCCTCCGCTTTGCTGTGTGCATTGCCGTGAATACCCGCCGGGATTGGGTCGGCCTGCATAGAGTGAGAGGATGGCCGGGTTTTCCGTGACGGGTTGGAGGTCGCGAGAGAGGCTCGCGGCGCCCGTCATGGAGACTAACCCATGACCCAGCTGAATGTAGTGGATGCCGCGCGCGGACGAGCGTGGTGGCTACAGGGTGGATGTGAGCCGCGGAGAGCGGATTGGCCGCGTGTCCTCGGAGTGGTTCTCCCGGCCGGCGGACGAGCGGTACCTGTCACTCTCGGAACTGCACGCTGCGGTGCGCGGCCGCGCCGAGCGAAGCCGGACCCGTACGGTCGAGAGCGCGGCGATCAGGGTGGAAGCCAGCCGCGATGACGCGGAGCGGCTGACGCTGCTGTTGCCGGGCGAGGAGGTGCCGCTTGCACCGACCCATTGGAGCTTCGGTCAGCTCACAACCATGGTCGGCGCGCCGTCCACCTATTTGCGCCAGCTGCCGGCACCGCTCGCCGCCATCAATCTTCAGTACGGGCTGACGTCGCATCGCGCCGAACTGATCAAGACGCTCGAGGTCGAAGACGGACGCGTTGAGCTGCGCGCGGTCACTGGCCCCGACTACGGTCGCATCTATGACCATGAACTGGTTGCCGCCGTGCAGCGGATCGCCGGCAACGGCACCGGTGATACACGCTGGAAGGTGCCCGGTGTGCTCGACTGGTCGACGGGTGTCTACAACCCGCACGTCGACATCACGAAAAGCACGACCACGCTGTACGCTTCGGATCGTGATGTCTTCCTGTTCCTGGTCGACGATCTTGAATCCGATCGAGGCGGGGAAACTGCCGGACGGCTCGCCCGATCTCTATTTCCGCGGCTTCTATTGCTGGAATTCCGAGGTCGGCGCCAAGACGCTCGGGATCGCGAGCTTCTATCTGCGCGCTGTCTGCCAGAACCGCAATCTCTGGGGTGTCGAGGATTTCGAGGAAATCACCATCCGCCACTCGAAATACGCCGCCTCCCGATTTGCCCACGAGGCGGCGCCGGCGCTGACCCGTTTCGCAAATTCTTCGCCAATGCCGTTCGTCAACGGCATCAAGACCGCGCGCGAGCGCATCGTCGCACGGACTGACGACGAGCGAACCGAATTCCTGCGCAAGCGCGGCTTCGGCAAGTCGGAGACGGCCAAGATCATCGAGACGGTGCTCACCGAGGAGGGCCGCAAGCCCGAGAGCGTCTTCGACTTCGTGCAGGGCATCACCGCCGTTGCACGGGACAAGCCCCATCAGGATGCCCGGCTCGATCTCGAGGCGCGGGCGAAGAAGCTGCTCGACCGAGTTGCCTGACAGCGATTCGCCGCTCGGCGAATTTTCCGCGCCGGACTTCAGCCTTGGTGTTTCTGCGTTCAGCGTCGCCCTCCAGAGGAAGAGGGCGGCGCTCGGCTTCGTGACGGGTCAGGAGGTCCAGAGAGAGGCTCTGGATCGCCCGTCGCGGAGAAACTTCTAATGTCCAAATCTGTTCAGAAGATTACGCTTAGTCAGTCTCGTGACATTCCATTCAACAAACTGGTGCTGAGCCAGTCCAATGTCCGCCGCATCAAGGCGGGCGTCTCGATCGAAGAACTCGCGCAAGATATCGCGCGGCGCACGCTCCTTCAAAGTCTCACCGTGCGTCCGGTTCTTGACGACGAGGGCGCGGAGACCGGCATGTTCGAAGTTCCCGCTGGCGGACGGCGCTATCGGGCGCTTGAGCTCCTGGTCAAGCAGAAGCGGCTGGCGCGCACCGCGCCGATTCCCTGCGTCGTGCGGACGGAAGGTCTCGCTGAAGAGGATTCGCTTGCCGAGAACGTCCAGCGTGCGCCGCTCCACCCGCTCGATCAGTTCCGCGCCTTTCGCGATTTGCGCGAGAAGGGCATGAGCGAGGAGGAGATCGCGGCGGTCTTCTTCGTCAGTGTCCAGGTGGTCAAGCAGCGGCTCAAGCTCGCCGCCGTCTCGTCAAAGCTGCTCGACATCTATGCCGAGGACGGCATGACCCTCGACCAGCTGATGGCGTTCACCGTCAATCCGGACCATGAGCGCCAGGAGCAGGTGTGGGAAGCATTGCAACGCTCCCACAACAAGGAGCCATACTACATCCGACGGCTTCTGACTGAGGGCGCCGTGCGCGCCTCCGACAAGCGCGCCCAGTTTGTCGGGATCGAGGCCTATGAGGCCGCCGGCGGCGACGTCATGCGGGATCTCTTCCAGCAGGACGACGGCGGCTGGCTGCAAAATCCCGTGCTGCTCGACCGTCTCGTTGCCGAAAAGCTGGAGCGCGAGGCGGATAGCGTTCGCTCGGAAGACTGGAAATGGATCGAAGTCGCGCATCGACCTTCCTTACGGCCACGCGTACGGGCTGCGCCAGATCGCCGGCGAGCCGGTCGCGATGAGCGAGGAGGAGATCGCCACGGCTGAAGCCTTGCGGGCCGAGTACGAGCGTCTTGAGCAAGCTCATGCGGACGCCGATGAACTCCCCGAGGAAGTCGACTTGCGGCTCGGCGAAATTGAGACCGCTCTTGCCGCACTCGATGATCGGCCGGTCAAGTACGACCCTGAGGAGATCGCGCGTGCCGGTGCCTTCGTCAGCATCGACGGATCGGGTGAACTGCGGGTCGAGCGCGGCTACGTCCGTCCCGAAGACGAACCAGCACTTCCGCAAGCTGAGCCGGCAACTGACGCGGAGACGAGCAGCGCTGCCGCGGCCCCCGCCTTGCCAGATAGCGATGAGATGCGGGCGGGCATGTCAGTCGGCCCAGGAGCAGCCTGAGGAGGAGGAGGGCATCAAGCCGATCCCTGATCGGTTGATGACCGAACTCACGGCGTATCGTACGCTCGCCTTGCGCGATGCGCTGGCCCAAGATCCTGATGTGGCGTTCCTGGCGGCATTGCATGCGCTCTGCCTGAAGCTGTTCTACCGTTACACGCCCGAGTCCTGTCTTGAGATCGACGTGAAAAGCGTGGTCTTCGGCAGCCAGGCGCCTGGTCTCAACGACACCGCTATCGCCAAAGCCGTGGACGAAAGGCACCGGCGCTGGTCGGAGCAGTTGCCGCGCGAGTCGGCCGACCTCTGGGATGCGCTCACCGCATTCGATCAGGACAGTCGTGATGCGTTGTTCGCCCATTGTGTTGCGCTCAGCATCAACGCCGTCTTTGAACCATGGAATCGGCGGCCGCGTGCGCTTGCTCACGCCGACCGCATCGCCGAAGCCGTTAGCCTCGATATCGTGGCTGCGGGCTGGTCGCCAACCGTCGATAACTATTTCGGCCGTGTGACGAAGGCTCGCATTGTCGAAGCTGTCCGCGAAGCCAAGGGCGAGACAGCCGCTCAGCTCATCGAGCACCTGAAGAAGGCCGAGATGGCCGAGCGAGCGCAAGAATTGCTGGCCGGCTCAGGCTGGCTTCCCGAGCCTTTACGCACGCCTGGTCGGACGACAAGAGCGGCGCCTCTGAAGTCTGAAATCAGTGAGGGCTCGTCCGCTGGCTCGGTCGGAGAGGAATCGGCGATGACCGGATACGAAACGGCTATTGGCCATTCTGAGGCGCCGGCAGAAGATGCATCCGTTCCGGCAGAACCGCCGCTGATCGCCGCTGAGTAAGACAAGGAGCGATCCCCACTATCGAAAGCCCGCCGCCGTCGGCGGGCTTTTTTCTTGTCGGTGAGTGACCATGCCAATCCAAGCATCTGATACCGCCCAGCGGCTCGCCGAGCAGGCCGAACGGGTCTGCCGTCATTATCTCTCCAACGGCCGGCGTGTCGGGCACTACTGGATCGTTGGAGACGTTCGCAATTCCGCCGGGCGATCGACGTTTGTTCGGTTGCACGGACCTAGCGCGGGGAAGGGCGCCGCGGGCAAGTGGACCGACGCGGCCACCAGTGAGCACGGCGATTTGCTCGACGTGATCCGTGAAAGCTGTGGGCTCGTCGAGTTCAGCGACGTCCTTGCTGAAGCCCGTCGTTTTCTTAGCCTGCCGCGGCTCGAGCGCGAGGTGGACGCGACATCTCCGATCACGCCCGCTCCTCGCGGCTCGCCGGAATCAGCGAGACGCCTCTTTGCCATGTCGAAGCCCATTCACGGCACGATCGCTGAGGCCTATCTTCGGACGCGAGGCATTTCGGCCTTGCACGGTGCCAAGAGCCTTCGTTTCCATCCGCACTGTTACCACAAGCCGGATCCGGATTTGCCGACCGAGATCTGGCCGGCCCTCATCGCCGCTGTGACCACTCTCGACGGCGTCATCACCGGTGTCCAACGTACCTGGCTCGATCCTTCCGGGTGCGCCAAGGCGCCAATCGACACGCCGCGCCGCGCGATGGGGCTTCTCCTTGGCAATGCGGTTCGCTTTGGAGCGGTCGACGACGTGCTTGCTGCGGGCGAGGGCATCGAGACGATGCTATCGCTGCGCTGCGCTATGCCGACCTTACCGATGGCCGCTGCGCTTTCCGCCAATCACCTCGCAGCCTTGTTGCTGCCCTCCGGCCTGCGCCGGCTCTACATCGCTCGCGACGCCGATGCCGCCGGAGATGCTGTGCAGGCAGTTCTGACGCAACGCGCAGAAGCTGCCGGCATCGAAGCGATCACATTGTCGCCTCGCCTGGGTGACTTCAACGAGGATCTACACGTTTTTGGCCTCAACGCCCTCCGGGCAGCATTACGAATTAAGCTGGCACCGGAGGACGTCTACCGCTTCCTGCTGTTGCCGGCCACTGACGTATAAGCGCGGTCGGCGTCCATCATCGTCGACACTCGGTCGCGGCCGGCCCGATGCCGCCGAGGGCGCGACCACGGCCTTCTAGAGGGCGATCGGACGGCAGGCGGCCCGGGCCGGCAACGGCTGCGACCGGCTATTTTCCGCCGCGCGCTGCCGAAAGGACGCTCACATTATGTAAGACGATGGCGCGCTTTGCATCGCGAAGCAAAATAGCCGGCCTCCGCCATCCTTCGCTGGCGCTGCGGCCCTCCGCGTTGCTCCGGGTGCTGGCCCGTCCCGCCCGCCGTCTCAAGTGATCGCCACGAAGGCCGCGATGGGCGCGGCCGAGCTGGCAAAGGCCCTCCCAATGAGCGATCATGACGACATCGAACCGCCGCACGCGTCATCTGCCACCGACCTAGTTCTCAGCGAATTGCAGCTCTTTGGCTACCGTCCATTCGACGACCAACCTGATCCGAGACCGCTGCCCGAAGGTAAGATGATTGCTGGCGCAATCGCCGACATCTTCGACGCGTTGGTCGTCACGCTGAACGACACCCGGCTTGAGCCGGACCTCGAGGATCTGCTCTGGTCGACCGTCAACCTCTTCCACCGTGCCGCAGACCGAATTCAATCGCCAGCTTGACGACAATGAGCAGGCCCAACGCAAAAGCCAGCGCGAGCAGAACGGCTCCGAAGTCCGATCGGTCGAGCTCGAGCGCCTGACGGCAGAAGGCATCACATTGATCGAGCGCCGTAATTGCCTTGAACTCTTCCGAGATCAAGCCGTCGAACGCTTCGAACTCCACACTGGTTCATCCTGGCGCCCGCGACAGGGATCACTGGTCAACCACCGCCAGCTCACCGCAGCAATGATCGACTCCCGAGACTTCATCGCCGCCAAGCGTCGCGCCGAGACTGAGGTCATGTTGCCGGCGGGGCCTAAGATCGCACTCACGGGCGGTCTCGACTTCAACGACCACCGTCTGATCTGGGATCGCCTCGACAGGGTTCATGCCAAGCATCCCGACATGGTCCTGATCCATGGCGGCTCGCCAAAGGGCGCCGAGCTAATCGCCTCCAAATGGGCGACCGCCCGCAAGGTCCCACAGGTCGCTTTCAGGCCGGACTGGACGAAGCACGCCAAGGCCGCGCCGTTCAAGCGCAACGACGCCATGCTCGAGCTGCTGCCAACTGGCGTCATGCATTTCCCGGGTACGGGAATCCAGGACAACCTCGCCGACAAGGCGAAGCGCCTCGGCATTCCTGTTTGGAAGTTCGGCGGCGCATAACCGCCGCCGCCACGCGGAGTTGCATCGCCGCAACTCCGCCTCCTTTCTTTTGTATCCAAACGTGCGCCGCGGTGGTGGTGGAAGGCGCGACCGTTACACCTTTGCAACGGAGCCACCATCATGCTCGCCCTTGGACTCGTCCTCAATACCGTTGGCATCGGGCTGTTCTGCTGGCTGATCTTTACGCTGGCAGTTTATGCCTTGCCGTTTTTCGTGGCGATCAACGCTGGCATTTGGGCCTTCCATAGCGGTGCCGGCCCGCTCGGCACGGCGCTTGTTGCCATCGCCGCCGGCGGCGTGACACTGGCGATCGCTCAAATCGCGTTCGCCGCGACTCGGTCTCTGATCTTGCGTGCCATCCTTGCGGCCCTGTTCGCCTTGCCGGCTACACTTGCTGGCTATCATGTCGCTCTCGCGATGGCACAAATCGGCGTGCCTTCGCTCGTGTGGCGGGAGATCTTCGCTTGCCTCGGCGCGGTCTTCATCGGCGGCACAGCATGGGCGCGCTTGGCCGTCTTTGCCGAGCCCCGACCGGTCGAACAAGGCAGGGCAACCAGCGACAATCATCACCCAGTTCTCGCGGCCGCCACCCGCGAGGCATGATCTTCTCGCCGTCGCGGTCGAACAGGTTCGCTTAGATCAGCGCACGGGGGTGTTGGGACCTGAGCGAAAGAACATCATCGTGTCCTTCGAACACCTCGACCGGTTAGCGGTAAGTCCCGCTCCGTATGGACGTGGCACGACCTTTCTCGGAAGTCTCTCTCGGTAGCGATACCGCTATTTCCCGCATTCTGTTTCTTTCTCTGCGCCCAACCGTTCCAACCTCTTGTACATCCTAGCCCAAATTAGCCACTTCTCCTTCGAGATTGCATTTCAGCACGCGACGCACCGGGCCTCTGTGATGGCTCGATCTGGCCGAAGGCCGGCTGCGCCTCGATCGTCTGAGCCGCAACGCTGTCGCAGCGACTTTCTTCCCCTGGGCTTCGCCCATTCCTCGCGAGGCAAGAAAGTCGCCACGACAGCATCCTCCGCTGCGCTCCGGCCCTACGGGTGCGTCGCCGATCGTCTTCGGCCTTGCAGATCGCCATCGAGGCCGCGGTGGTCGCGGGCTCGAAACACAAACAGGAGAAGAGACATGGCTACCATCGGTTCGTTCAAGAAGGTCGGAAACGATTACCAGGGCGAAATCATCACCCTCAGTCTGCAGGCTAAAGGCGTCCGTATCGTCGCCGAGGCCAATTCCTCCAACGACAAAGCTCCGAGCCATCGCGTCTTTGTCGGCCGGGCCGAGATCGGCGCCGCCTGGTCGAAGCGCTCTGAAGAAGGCCGCGATTACCTCTCGCTCAAGCTCGACGACCCCTCCTTCAACGCGCCGATCTACGCGAACCTGTTCGACGACGAGGGCGGCGAAGGCTTCACCCTGCTGTGGTCGCGGCCGCGCAAGAACGGCGAGTAAGACGGGCTCAGCCAAGCCCCGCCCGACGAGATCGGGCGGGGTTTTCGCCGTCCTGATTTTCAGGCTCTTGTCCGCTGCGAGCTATTTGCGCTTGCCACTCTTCGCCCGCTCGCCGCGTGCCGCGTCGTCGGGCATAACAAGATCGACGTGGCTTACACCGAGTATGCTGGCAAGCTGAAATAACGTCACCACGGTCGGATTGCGCCGACCTGTTTCGAGACCGCTGATATACTGCTGGGTAAAGCCAGAAGCTTCGGCAAAGCTTTCCTGAGTAAAGCCTTTTGCTCTTCTAAACTTCGCAAAATTGCGGCCGACCAACTTGCGCATATCCATGCGCGCAAGTTGCGTCTTTACATACTATGAGGTTTATCCTCTATAATATGTATTCGGTTGAATCGTCAGCTTCGATCGGACCGGGAGCGGCGTGTAGCCAGCCCCGACACGCGGTGCTTCGACGATATTCCATCATAGGATGCAGTTCATAGTTGTGTGGTTCGGAACTTCGATGTCGAAGTATTAATCTTTGCAGACCACAAACCTGTGGACCAGTTAGGCTGTCCGCGAGAAAATAGCTTTAGTGCAGCCAGGATTTCGCTACGTCGAAGCTTCTAAGTGCGTAGGAGTTTCTGTAATGCCGCAGCTCAATGTCAAAGTGGCAGATACGGCGCCGGACGAACCAGCCCTGACAGCTTACGACAAGGAGCACGCTGTCACCTATGCGCGCCTACTCGACGCCGAGGCTGACAACGCCGACTGGCGTGAGGTGGCACGCATCGTTCTTCATATTGATCCGACGACCGAACCGGAACGTGCTCGGCATGCTTTCGAGAGCCACCTAGCCCGTGCGAAGTGGATGGCGCGGCATGGCTATCGTCATTTGCTTCGCGAGGGATGGCCAGGAAGCAAAACTTGATCGTATTGTGAAGCCAACATGACGTATTGCTTATTCCCGCGCCGCGGAAATGAAGCCATTCGGTGAGCGCATTGGGCGCAACCAGAAATAGACACATTCGTCATGCTGCAATTGCGCTCTCTTTTGTGGTCATGCGTAATGGGAATAGATTCATGTCAGGTGTGGATTGGAGATCTGAGGAAGCTTACGCAAACTTCAAGAATGCTGAAATCGATGGACATTGCTTGGGAGTGGCTCCGTCGTGACGCGGAATACGAGAAAGATTATCAGAACATTGACCAGTTGCAGCGATTGAGCGTCGCGACAGAGGCCTTTCGCCAGAAGTGGGGGCTTTCTTTTCGCGGCTGATCCACAAACGCCATTCAATCAACAACCGATCTTCTGGGCTCCTGAGGCTCTGCCGACCGTCCTGTCGCTCCGGGAAGTATCCTCTCCCGTTGAGGCCGGACCATATTACTTCGACATGGCCAGGGTGCCCGGTGGGGAATTTCGCCGCGCCCCAGATGGATGGCATGCCATTGTGCCGCTGGGTGGTGCCACCCACCGCGTTTGGCTGCCCACTATCCCGGCCAGCGGCTCACCGTTAGCCGTCGAACTATGTCTCGACGCCGTTTTTGACATTCGCTTGCAAGCAGCGCGTCGTTTTTGGCTGGCAAGCGAAGGCCGCCGTCCCGGCACTCCCCCTCTCGCACTACCTAACCAGCGACGCCAGCGATTCATTTTGACTATCCGAGCGCTCGACGCATGGCTGCAGGGAAACAGTTATCGCGAGATTGCGGTAGGAATATTTGGCAAGGAGCGCATCTCCGATCGTTCCTGGAAAGCACATGATCTGCGTAGCCGAATTATCCGCCTGGTCGAGAGCGGGCGAGCTCTGATGCGAGGTGGTTATCGCGCGCTTTTGCGCCCGCCATCCCGGAATAAACGATAGTTGCTGTCGGGGGTGCCGAAATTACACCCCCTCATCTTCGGCATCCCCCTTCGAGGCGCTTCTCCGTCATTGTCGCCGTCAACGCGCCACCGACCTCGCTGGCGCTCCACACGGCAACGGAGCTTGTCAGATGCCCGACGCTAGCCTCGCTATCTCGCCTCGATACCTGCGGACTGCCGAAGCAGCCAGATATCTCAGCCTTTCACCCCGCACTCTCGAAAAACACCGAACCTACGGCACCGGTCCCGCTTACCGGAAAATCGGCGGTCGCGTCGTGTACGCGGTGGCCGATCTGAGCGCATGGGCGGACATCGGCACCAGAACCTCAACCAGCGATCCGGGCGCCGGCACCGTACTGCCGGCAAAGCGGCATGCTCCCATCCCCTATGCGGGAAAGGAGCGGCGCTGATCCATGAAGAGACACGCTCACACCCCCGAAAGATACTCGACCAAAGAAGTCGCCGTGAGCGACCTCACGACAGTTGAACTCTTGTGGCTCGAAAAGCGCATTGAGAACCGCATTCGGTTTGGTCGTGCCGTGTCGGAAAGCATCCTGGACCGCAATCGACGCGTCTTGTCTTTCGCTCCAGGGAGCATCTTCGCGTTTGTCCGTTGGACGTCCAACGACTTTGGGACGGTTCTATCCCGCGTCGATATCCTGCGAGCGGCGATACCAGGCCAGAGCTATTCGACAGTGCCGTGGATCCGGCCCGGCGGTGAGAGCCTGTTGCGGCTTTCCGGCTGGCCGAAAGTCGAACGGGTCCTGCAATTGATCGATGCAGTCGAGGCACTCGACATCAGTCCTGCCGACGCAGCACCCGAATACTGGCACCACGTTCATAACCGATTATCGGTCAACGAAGCACCTCGACCATACACCCGATCCCGTCACCAAGCGTGGCTCCATCGACGGAGGGTCACGTCATGAGTGCGCGCTGCGCGACAATTTTCGTGACATTTGCAGTTGCCGTTCTTCTCGTCTCGACAGTCGGAGGAGCAACACCGCACTACATATGGAACGCTTCAAATAGCGTTCCGATCGGCCTTTATCGGCTTCTGCCCGTGACAAAGTTGACCGTGACTGAACTTGTTGCCGTACAGCCACCCAATCTTCTCGCCGCATTCCTTGATCTCAATGGTTATCTGCCGATCGGCGTCCCGATGCTCAAGCGCGTGCTCGCGCTGCCTGGACAAACGGTCTGCAGAAGGGGCCTCACGATCGCTGTCGACGGCATCGATGTCGGACAGGCACAAGAACGCGACGGACGAGGCCGTCGGCTTCCGGTCTGGGACGGTTGCCGCGTCATCGCTGATGGCGATGTCTTTGTCATGAACTGGCAGTCCACCGATTCGCTCGACAGTCGCTACTTTGGACCGCTGCCTGCATCCGCGGTGATCGGCAGAGCGGTACCCGTGTGGACTGACGAGGAGTGATCATGCGCGGCATTCCCACTCCCTCGACTTATTGCAGTTTTGCCGAACCTTCTCCGATCTTTCCTTACCGGCCTCATCCAAAAGCCACAAAGCGATCGCCCAGCCTGCAACGGAAACGTCGTATCCGTGAGCTGGCGGAGCTCGATTACACGGCTCAGTTCCCTCCGCCCCATCGCGCCCGCTATAATGGCGGTTGCGCCGTTCATGTGCCTGATCGCAGCCGCGACGCTCGTTGATTCGAGCGCGTGCGCACAGACCGCGTCGCGTCCTCAATCAATCGACCGGTTTGCCAACTTCGTCGCGGAAGCTTCCGCTCGCTTCACCATTCCGGCACGCTGGATCCGTGCCATCATCCAAGTTGAAAGCGGAGGTGACGAGTACTCGATCTCTCCTCGCGGTGCGATGGGCCTGATGCAGCTCATGCAGGGCACCTGGGTAGAGCTCAGCGTTCGCTATGGTCTCGGTCTCGACCCGTATGATCCACGCGACAACATATTAGCTGGTACGGCCTACCTTAAAGAGATGCACGATCGCTTCGGATCGGCAGGCTTCCTTGCGGCTTACCACGGGGGTCCGTCGCGGTATGAACATCACCTCGCAACGGGGCAACCGCTTCCACCAGAAACCGTGGCCTATGTCGCGGCGGTGACGCCATTGCTCGCCGACGAGCAGGGTGAACGCGCTGCGTTTCGCATCAGGCGTGCGGTTCCCTGGCGGGAAGCTCCCCTGTTTGTTGACCGCGCAGACGCGCCGTGAGTGACGATCGGTCTGCATTCGCCGTACGGAAGCGTCGCAATTTATCCGTCGGCTCAATAAGGCTTTTCATGCTGAAACGTCTCCCGCCTGGCCCGCTTCTACGTCAATCAAGTGAGGATCCAACGGGATGACTGGAATTGCATTTTGTCGCAAGCCACGACCAGCTCTGGCACGTTCCAAGCTTAGGAGATGGGCGCTCGGAGGAAGCGACCGAGGAGGGCAGGATAAAAACCGCAAGGTGCGGACGGTCGGTTGGGTGAGGAACAGCGCCAAATTCAGGCTTGTCCGAAACATTGCAAGGGTCTCTCGCAACTTGCGCTTTTCGGCAACGCATGATCGGCCCACGACTTCTTACACTCTGCGGAGCAAACGATGAGCGGGAACGACGATTTCCGGGTTCGTCCAGGCAAAATCCGCTCGACACGCGGGCCGCAAACAAAGTCATTTCTGGCGCAGGCGCTCCAGGCCGCGCAGAAGGCCGGCGGTCTCTCACGTGGCCCTGTTAGCCGCGGCAGCAGGTTCGGACGTGGACGCGTCGCGAGCCTTGCCGCGTCACGAATGCTGCAAGCACGCGCCCGTGGCGCCATGGTCAAGGCGCGCGTCGTCCGACAGATGCGCTCGCCCGGCGCGTTGCGTGCCCATATCGGGTATCTCAAACGCGACGGCGTCACCCGCGATGGATCGCCCGGCAAATTGTTCGATGCCGCCGGAGATGACGCGGACAGCCGAGCCTTCACTGAGCGCTGCGAAGGGGACCGGCATCATTTCCGGTTCATCGTCTCGCCGGACGATGCCGGAGAGCTATCGAGTTTGCGCGGCTTTACTCGGGAGCTGATGGACCAGGCCTCGCGTGATCTCGGTACGCGGCTCGACTGGGTCGCCGTCGACCACTGGAACACCGAGCATCCACATATTCATATCCTGGTGCGGGGTCGGGCGGATGATGGTTCCGACCTCGTCATCAGCCGGGACTACATCGGCTCGGGATTGCGCGCGCGAGCCGGCGACCTCGTCACGCGCGAACTCGGTCCGCGATCCGAACTGGAGGTTCGCCGCGGGCTTGAAGCGGAGGTGAAAGCAGAACGCTGGACACGAATAGATCGGTCGCTCGCCCGGGAAGCGGGAAGGGCGGAGGGAGTGGTCGATCTCCGCCCTCTACGCGATGCTGGAGCCGATCCCTTGCGGGAGGTCCGGATCGGACGGATGCGGACGCTCGAGCGGATGGGGCTCGCCGAGCCCGTCGGTCCCGCGCGCTGGGTTTTGGCCCCTGATGCGGAACAGCGCTTACGCTCGCTTGGGGAGCGCGGCGACATCATCAAGCGACTGCATAAGACACTCACAAAAGACGGAGTCTCGCGCGCGCCATCATCCTGGGCACTTGAAGGCGAGTCCCATGGAGAACCAATCATCGGTCGTCTCATGGCCCGCGGCCTTGACGATGAGCTAAGGGGAACAGCGTTTGCCGTCGTCGACGGGATTGATGGGCGCGTTCATCATCTCAAACTCCCCGACATCGAATCGGCCAGTGACGGGCCGATCGGCGGTATTGTGGAGCTACGTCGTTTCGACGATGCCAGAGGCCGTCAGCGCATCGCGTTGGCGGTCCGCTCGGATCTCAATCTCGACCAGCAGGTGGCAGCGGACGGGGCAACCTGGCTCGACCGGCGGCTGGTCGTCCGAGAAGGTGCCGAGCTTTCGCGCGCCGGCTTCGGCGCCGAGGTTCGCGCTGCGCTTGATCGCCGGATCGCTACCTTGGCAGAGCAGGGGCTTGCCCGACGTGACGGAGATAAGGTCACAATCGGACGTAACCTGATCGGAACGCTGCGCGATCGGGAGGTCGATGCGGTCGGGCGGCGTCTCGGCTCGGAAACGGGGCTAGCGCATTTGCCTGCTGAGACAGGAGAGCTTGTCACAGGGGTTTATCGCCGGCGGCTGTCGCTCGCTTCCGGCCGCTTTGCGATGATCGACAACGGCTTGGGCTTCCAGCTCGTCCCCTGGATCCCGTCTCTTGAACGCGAACTCGGCAGACAGGTAAACGGCATTGCCGGTCCTGGTGGAGTCGAATGGAGTTTTGGACGCAAGCGCGATCTGTCGCTCTGATCGGCCGATCTCTACGCCATCATGCGCTTTACCGCGACGGCGAGCGGATTGCGGTTGAATGTTCGCTGTGGTGCGCATCCCCTCTGGGCATGTCTGCAACCAAAATCCTCTGGGGCCAACTCCTCTTGGTTTCGGCAGTCGTGCTCGCCTTCCTCTGGGCAGCGACCGAATGGACTGCCTGGCGTCTGGCGTTTCAGCCACAGCTTGGACCAGCCTGGTTCATGATCGAGCGCTGGCCAATCTATCAACCACTCGCTTTCTTCATCTGGTGGTTCAAGTTCGATACCTACGCACCAAGGATATTCATCCAGGGTGGATGCATTGCCGCAAGCGGCGGCATCGCAGCCATGGCTGTTGCCATCATCCTCTCGGTCTGTCGTGCGAAAGAAGCCCAGCACGTCACGACGTACGGGTCAGCCCGTTGGGCCGACACAAGAGAGGTGCGTCGTGCAGGCCTTCTGGGGCCCGACGGCGTCGTGCTTGGTCGTCTGGGCGGCCGTTATCTGCGGCATGACGGTCCCGAGCACGTCCTGTGTTTTGCGCCGACCAGGTCGGGAAAGGGTGTCGGCCTCGTCATCCCGACCCTCCTGACATGGCCCTATTCTACGATTGTCCACGACATCAAGGGTGAGAATTTCCACCTGACCTCCGGCTGGCGCGCGCGGTTTGGGTCCGTGCTCCTGTTTGATCCGACCAATCCCGCCAGCGCGGCCTACAATCCTTTGCTCGAGATTCGTAAAGGAGACAACGAAGTACGTGATGCGCAGAATATCGCCGACATCCTGGTTGATCCCGAAGGCGCGCTCGAGCGACGGAATCACTGGGAGAAAACCAGCCATTCGTTACTGGTCGGCGCGATTCTGCATGTCCTTTACGCCGAGGCCGACAAGACGCTTGCGGGGGTCGCCAACTTCCTGTCGGATCCGGCACGCCGAATTGAGATGAGTTTGAACGCGATGTTGGCAACCCCGCACCTCGGCGAGCGGGTTCATCCGGTGGTGGCCTCGGCGGCGCGCGAACTGCTGAATAAAAGCGAGAACGAGCGTTCGGGCGTGTTGTCGACCACAATGAGTTTTCTGGGGCTCTACCGGGACCCCGTGGTTGCCAAGGTGACGGGACGGAGCGACTGGCGCATTCGTGATCTGGTTGATGGCGCTCAACCAATATCTCTGTACCTGGTCGTACCGCCCTCCGACATTGCTCGCACCAAGCCATTGATGCGCCTCGTGCTCAATCAGATTGGACGTCGACTGACCGAAAGCCTGGATACCGGTCGGCGCCGGCAAAAACTACTGCTGATGCTCGATGAGTTCGCAGCGCTCGGGCGCCTAGACTTCTTCGAAAGCCAGCTTGCATTTATGGCGGGCTACGGCATCCGTAGCTTCCTAATCACACAAAGCCTGAATCAGCTCGAGCGAGCCTATGGGCCAAATCACGCCATCCTCGACAATTGCCATATCCGGATTGCGTTTTCGACGAATGACGAGCGTACCGCCAAGCGGGTGTCGGATGCACTCGGCACCGCGACGGAGATGCGCGCCATGAAGAACTATGCCGGGCATCGCCTCTCACCATGGCTTGGTCATCTCATGGTCAGCCGCCAGGAGACATCGCGTCCACTGTTGACACCGGGTGAAGTCATGCAGCTCTCGCCTACCGAGGCGATTGTCATGGTCTCCGGCGTGCATCCGGTGCGCGCCCGCAAAGTCCGGTACTACGAGGACCCGCAGTTTCAGCGCCGGATATTAAAGCCGTCGCGTGCTGTACCGATCGACCTGGTCATGCAACCAGACGAATGGTCGGGGCATGCGCCCATCCCTCCTTCGGCCGCACTGCTTGCTGTGCTCACAAAAAAGAGACGCGATCAGAATGGCGGCATTCGTCGCGAGCCGGAAATGCCGCAACATGAGGAGGTCGTCCTCACGACGCCGCTCGCCGAATATGAATATGACGCTCCGCCGGACGAGAGTGATGCCGATGCCGTGCAAGCGGTGGCCCTGAATCGATCGATGCAGGGCCTGGCGCGCGCTGTCAGCCTCGATCCCGACGACAAGATGGGCCTATGACCGGGCGAGATGAAAAAGGTCCAGCTCAGCATCTACCTCGATCCGGAGATATTCTCCGGCCTGGAGGCCTATGCTCAGCGTCAGGGCAAGCCCAAGTCGCTGGTTGCGGAGGCCGCGATTGGGTCATTTCTTTCTCCTGACGATTCCGATCGGCGGGAGGCCGCGATCGCCAAGCGGCTCGACCGCATCGTGCGGGTACTCGAACGGCTTGAACGTAATGACGGCATCACCCTCGAGACAATAGCGCTGTTCATCCGCTTCTGGCTGACGTCAACGCCCGCACTCCCAGAGCAGTCAAGCGCCGCAGCCCGTGCCAAAGGCGCCGAGCGCTATGATCGCTTTGTCGAAGCGCTCGGCCGACGCCTCTCCAGCGGATCGACGGTCCTCAAGGAAGTCAGTATCGAATTGCCTGAAGCTGAAACCGTGGGTCAAGTTAAAGGTCAACGCAGCTCCACTTGAGCCTGACGGCATTTCATGTTGTGAGGAAAGTCCACTTGTGAAGACGAATACTCACCTATTATGAGAAACGATCTTTCTTCGGGCTTTGCCTTTTTTTGCTCGCAGTCCGCCAAACAGACCTTCCCTTTGCTGATGTCAATTTTGCCGGTCAGCACGATTCCGCATCTCGTTTCTTTCTCTACGCCAGAGCATGGTCGAGCGTTCTGCTCTGTTGAAGCCAAGCTCGGCCTGTCCTTTCTGTAACTCCCATCAGATTGGGGCACCTCATCAATTGTATCGCGAAGCGGCGGTCTCAATCGTGGGGCATTGGGGGACATCAGAGATATGCAACAGCTCGCCGAACTGGATGGGCAAATTGATCGCGTTGACGTTCGACCATCGCGCAACCGCAAAGCCGCTGCGCGTCGCAAAGTGACGGTTCGTCTGAGTGAAGGCGTCTGCGGTCGGCTTGACGTCGCAACCGACCGACCGGGCGTCGGCAAGAGCATGCTTGTTGAAGCTGCTCTCGAGCATTTTCTGAACCCCGCTCCATCGGTCGAAGATCTGCTGCGCGAGCATCTCGACGGTTTGCACGCCAGGTTTGACCACCTCGACCGCGATATGCGGATGATCGCTGAGACCGTCGCCCTGCACGCGCGCTATCATCTGACCGTTGTCCCACCGCGTCCGGAATCGCAGCAACGCGAGGCAATTCTTCTCGGCGATGAGCGCTTCAAGTTCCTTGCCGAGCAAGTTGATCGACGTGTTCGCCAAGGTCGGCCACTCATGCAGGAGACGATCGACCGCTTAAGCTCCGCAGAACAGAAGGAGTCCGAGCCGGCGACAGGTGGGGGGCCGGTGCATAGTTCGGAGCTAGCTCCTGAGGATTCGCGTGCTGACGCTGAAGGCGTTGGTTTCGAGCAGGCACCGCCCGCAGCAGCCAAGACAGATATTGGCGATCCAAGCTTTGCCCGACATCTGAAGACTCCTGCCAGCCGAATCAGATCCGTCTCTGATGGAGGGCCAAACCCGCCCGCTGCAGAGAATTCCGGTCCAGAATCATCAACAAGAAAGTTAGGGGCTTCGCCCGTGAAGTCGCTGTCAAAGTGGCGACTCAGCCTCTCCGTTTTTCTGCCCTTTGCTGCGGGCTACTATCTCTCTTTCCTCTTCCGAACGATCAACGCGTCGATTTCGCCAGCACTGGTGTCCGATTTTGGACTCGGAGCGGCCGAGACCGGGTTCCTCGCGTCGGTCTACTTTCTGGTCTTTGCCGGTGCCCAGATCCCCATCGGCGTCCTCCTGGATCGTTACGGTCCGCGGCTGGTCCAGAGCGTATTGTTGGTTATTGCCGTCGGGGGTGCGACACTATTCGGCAATGCCAACAGCTTTGCTGAGCTTCTCGTCGGCCGTGCCATGATTGGGCTAGGTGTTGCCGCTTCATTGATGGCCGGGCTCAAGGCGATCGTCGTCTGGTTTCCAAGGGAGCAGGTAGCATTCGTCAATGGTGGTATGATCATGCTCGGCTCGCTTGGGGCTGTGACGGCAACGGCGCCGACAGATTGGCTGCTGAATTGGATTGGCTGGCGGAGCCTGTTCGAAGTCTTGACGATCGCGACGCTGGCGACCGCCGGGCTCATTTATTTTACCGTGCCCAAATCGGACAGGAGTTCCAAGGGTTCCGTCGCTTCGGGCAAACCGCTTACTTTGCGCTCCATCTTTTTGGATCCACGCTTTCTGAGAATTGCGCCCCTGTCCGCAACATGCATCGGATCGTCTTGGGCGATGCATTCATTGTGGGCTGCATCCTGGCTCGCCGACGTCGAAGGTTTCGATCGGCAAGGTGTTATCAGTCAGCTCTTCACGATGGCCATTGGAATCAGCCTGGGCGCATTGCTGCTGGGGACACTCGCGCATCGTCTGCGCAAACGTGGCGTAGCAACCGAAGTGTTGTTGTCAGTGTTTGGCGCGCTATTCATGCTGGCCGAACTCGTTCTAATTCTGCGCGTACCACTCCCCTCAATTCTGCCGTGGTCCGTCATATCAGTTGTAGGGGGAGCCACCGTACTGAGCTATGCGATCATAGCAGAATACTTTCCCATCGAAATCGCCGCGCGTGCCAATGGTGCCTTGAACCTGCTCCATTTCGGCTGGGCGTTCACAGTCCAGTATGGGATCGGACTCATCGTCAACCAATGGGCGTCCCAAGATGGGCATTATCCGATGATCGCCTACCAGGCCGCGTTCGGTTTAAACCTCACAATTCAAGCGGCTGCATTGATTTATTTCGCGCTGCCTTGGCTCCGAAGCTTTGTCCCAATTGCGGCACCGGATGTCCAAGTTAACTTTGCGTCCGTGGCGGCTGAAGGACCTACACTTGAGCCCTCTCAAGTAATGGACTGGTGAGGCGGCTGGGCGCTAGGTTGGCGGGCGTCGACGTCATTAGTCGCATAATTGCTCGGTCAGGTGCTGTGATATAGGCGGCGGCAAAGCTCCGCCCCGCCGCGAATGCTCTGGCCAAGACCCAGGCGACGCTCGCAGCGGCGCGTCTCGCCAATGTGTTGAATGCGGCTTCGAAGTAAACATCAGCGTCATGAGGGCCGGCGATGCATGCATGCCGGCCGCGCCGGTCTGCTACGTCCTATCGCTTTGCGGTCATCGATGCCCGCGCCTTCTTGACCCTGTCGGCAATCGCAATTTGGAGCGCCCAAGCGACGCGGCCGGTAACCCAATCGCTGCCGCGAAGCCGATCGTTGTCGAAAGGATCGACCATGCGATCGAGCGGAATACCCTCGACATCGATCAGGCTCTTCATGAAGGCAAAGCGGCGAAACACATTGACCTCGGCCTCACGGGCCAATTCGGCTGATCGCATCCACCATTGCCATTGCGCTTTCCTTTTTGGCCGGGGTCAAGACGGCCGGGACATACTGAAGGTCCATCAAGATGATGTCCGCTTCGGTTTTCGCTTGAAGCATGATCAGTCCCTCGCGAATGGCGTTTGTGGTCTCGTCGAAAGATGGAGGTGGAGGGTTTGAGTCCCTTCGCTGCCAGATAGCGTTCGTTCCCACCTGCCAGATCACGAGATTGGGCTTGGCCGGTATGACATCGGTTGCAAACCGATCACGCTCGGCCGGCGCTTCCTGGCTGCCAATGCCTTTGTTGACCATGGAAATGATGGCCGCCGAATAGTCGCTTTGGAGAAACTGGAGCAACCGTCCGGGGTAAGGAACAATGTTGCCTTCCCCTGCGGTTGTCGATGAGCCGATCGCAACGACCTTCGACTGCCCATCGGTCAGGCTCTGCGTGAAGTGGATTAGGCCGTGCTCGAAGGGGATCGGTTGAACCGGAATTTCTAAGGGATCGCTGTCCATGGAACACCCCTGGTTTACCACGCGGTACCTCGCTTCGCGGCATTGTGACGTTCGCTGTTGAAGCATTCAGGCCTTTGACGAAGCGCCGCGGTTTGTGACGCGCTGGACGCCAAGCCGCTTGGCCGTCGCGTCGACCATAACCTACTTTCCAGCACCTCTGGTAGTGGCCCCGCACAAGACGTCGCTGAATACGCGCTTCGTCCCTCAACTGCAATTCCGCGAGTGAATTGTCGCGTTAGCGTTCCACTCGACCTTAACCTTTCTTTTCGTACTCCATTGCACGAACGGGGTCAGCGACTTGTTGCGCCAAGCTAGTTTCTGCCTCTTTCTAATCATCCCCATCTGAGGCCGCCTGAAGCGACCTCGGCAGGTTGGGGGCAGCGGTGGCAATCCATTCCTTTCAGTCGGAAGCGACTCTCGCGCGGTGCGCGCATGCTGCGCACCGCATTCGGTCCTGCGATTGCTCGCTATCTCGAAGATCCCGCGATCATTGAGGTGATGCTCAATCCCGATGGCCGGTTGTGGATCGATCGGCTGTCGGGAGGTTTGACGGAAACAGGCGAACGCCTGTCCGCTCCCGACGGCGAACGCATCGTTCGATTGGTCGCCCATCACGTTGGCGCGGAGGTTCACGCAGGCAGCCCGCGTGTCTCGGCCGAGTTACCCGAGACGGGCGAGCGCTTCGAGGGACTGTTGCCGCCGGTGGTCGCGGCTCCGGCCTTCGCAATCCGAAAGCCGGCGGTCGCCGTGTTCACGCTGGACGACTACGTCGCCGCCGGGATCATGACCTCGGGCCAAGCCAGCGCTTTGAAGGTCGCGGTCGAAGCACGCAAGAACATCCTCGTCGCCGGCGGCACGTCCAGCGGCAAGACGACGCTGACCAATGCGCTGTTGGCCGAAGTCGCCAAGACCTCGGATCGGGTTGTTCTGATCGAAGACACGCGGGAGCTTCAGTGCAAGGCGCCCGAATCTCGTGGCGTTACGTACCAAGGACGGCGTGATCTCGCTATCGGATTTGGTCCGTTCATCGCTGCGCCTGCGGCCCGATCGCATTCCGATCGGGGAGGTCCGCGGTGCAGAGGCTCTCGATCTGCTCAAGGCCTGGGGCACGGGTCATCCCGGCGGCATCGGTACCATCCATGCGGGCACCGCGCTCGGAGCGTTGCGTCGACTCGAGCAGCTCATCCAGGAAGCCGTCGTCACGGTCCCGCGCGCCCTGATCGCGGAGACCATCAACGTCATCGCCGTTCTTTCCGGTCGCGGTGCCGATCGCCGCCTGGCCGAGCTCGCCAGCGTCACGGGGCTCGGAGCTTCCGGTGACTACAGCCTTGCAGCATTGGGGGACCAATCATGAGTGTTACATCTTCGCTCGAACGATGCGTCATTTCGACGACCGTATTCGCGACTACCTCACTGACCGTCGGCCCAGCCTTCGCGGCTGGCTCGAACATGCCGTGGGAGCAGCCGCTCAATCAGATCCTGCAATCGGTCGAAGGTCCGGTCGCGAAGATCATCGCGGTCATCATCATCATCGTCACCGGGCTATCGCTGGCGTTCGGCGATACCTCGGGCGGTTTCCGCAGGCTGATCCAGATCGTGTTCGGCCTGTCGATCGCGTTCGCCGCGTCGAGCTTCTTTCTGTCGTTCTTCTCGTTCGGCGGCGGAGTGGTGATCTGATGGATGCAGCAGATCCCAGGCTTCGTCGCGCCCGTGCATCGCGCGCTGACCGAACCGATCCTGATGGGCGGTGCGCCGCGCTCGATCGCTATTCGTCAACGGCACGCTCGCGGCTGCACTCGGCATCGGTCTGCGCCTTTGGATCGCGGGCCTCCTCCTTTGGTTCGTCGGCCACATGGCCGCCGTCTGGGCCGCCAAGCGCGATCCTGACTTCGTCGAGGTCGTGCGCCGACATCTCCGCATTCCCGGTCATCTCAACTCGTGAGCTCTCGCATGATGAATCTCGCCGAATATCGCCGTTCGAATACGCGTCTCGCGGACTTTCTGCCGTGGGCAGCCCTGGTCGATGAGGGCATCGTCCTGAACAAGGATGGCTCGTTTCAACGGACAGCAAAGTTCCGGGGACCTGACCTCGATAGCGCCGTGCCGGCCGAACTTGTCGCCGTCGCCGGTCGTCTGAACAATGCGCTGCGTCGTCTCGAATCCGGTTGGGCGATCTTTGTCGAGGCGCAGCGCCATTCTGCAGGCAGCTATCCACCGAACACGTTTCCGGACGCGGCGTCCGCCCTGGTCGACGCCGAGCGCAGGGCACAGTTCGAGGAAGCCGGCGCCCACTACGAGTTCGAGCTATTTCCTGACGTTTCTCTATCTGCCGCCGGCCGAGGGGACGGCCAAAGCGGAACGGCTGCTTTATGAGGGCAGCAACCGCACCGTCGATGCCGATGCGCGTGAGGTCCTCCGCGGATTTGTCGATCGGACCAACCGCGTGCTGCAGCTCGTCGAAGGCTTCATGCCGGAGTGCGCCTGGCTCGACGACCAGGAGACGCTGACTTACCTGCATTCGACGGTCTCGACCAAACGGCATCGCGTCAGGGTGCCCGAGATACCGATGTATCTCGATGCGCTGCTGGCCGATCAGCCGCTGACCGGCGGGCTCGAGCCGATGCTGGGCGCAGCGCATCTGCGGGTCCTGACGGTCGTCGGGTTTCCGACGGCGACGACGCCCGGAATTCTCGATGACCTGAACCGTCTCGCGTTCGCCTATCGCTGGTCGACCCGCGCGATCATGCTCGACAAGACCGATGCAACGAAGCTCCTGACCAGGATCAGGCGGCAATGGTTCGCCAAACGGAAGTCGGTGGCCGCGATCCTGAAGGAGGTGATGACCAACGAGGCTTCCGCGCTTCTCGATACCGACGCCCACAACAAGGCCATGGATGCCGACGCTGCCTGCAGGAACTGGGCTCCGACCAGATTGGAGAGGCCTTTGTTACGGCGACGATCACGGTCTGGGACGGCGATCCCGCTACAGCCGACGAAAAGCTCCGCCTCGTCGAAAAGGTCATTCAGGGCCGGGATTTCACCTGCATGATCGAGACGGTGAACGCGGTCGAGGCCTGGCTCGGCAGCCTGCCGGGACATGTCTATGCCAACGTCCGGCAGCCGCCGATCTCGACTCTGAACCTGGCGCACATGATCCCGCTGTCGGCGGTATGGGCCGGGGAGGCGAGGGACCATCATTTCAAGGCGCCGCCTCTGTTCCTGGCCAAGACGGAGGGATCGACCCCGTTTCGCTTTTCGCTCCACGTCGGCGACGTCGGACATACCCTGGTGGTCGGACCGACCGGCGCCGGCAAATCGGTGCTGCTGGCGCTGATGGCGCTGCAGTTCCGCCGTTATCCGGAATCTCAGATCTTTGCCTTCGATTTCGGTGGTTCGATCCGGGCGGCCGCGATCGCCATGGGCGGCGATTGGCATGATCTCGGTGGTGCGCTCGCCGGAGAGACCTCTGAATTCGTTTCTCTTCAGCCGCTCGCCAGAATCGATGATGTCGCCGAACGCGGCTGGGCGGCCGAATGGATCAGCTCGATTCTGAGCCGCGAGCGGATCGAGGTCACTCCGGAAGCCAAGGAGCACATTTGGTCGGCGTTGACTTCGCTGGCTTCCGCTCCGGTCGAGGAGCGTACCCTGACGGGCCTTTCGGTTCTGCTTCAATCCAACGTCCTGAAGCGAGCCCTGCAGCCCTATTGCCTCGGCGGTCCCTACGATCGTTTGCTCGATGCCGAAAGCGAGCGCTTGGGAGAGTCATCGGTCCAGGTCTTTGAGACCGACGGCTTGATCGGGACCGCGCGTTGCGCCGGCCGTTCTTGCCTATCTGTTTCACCGGATTGAGGCTCGCTTTGACGGTCGGCCGACCCTGCTCATCATCGACGAGGGCTGGCTGGCCCTCGACGACGCGGATTTCGCCGGACGGCTGCGCGAGTGGCTGAAGACGCTGCGCAAGAAGAATGCCTCCGTCATCTTCGCCACCCAGTCGCTCGCGGATATCGACGGCTCGGCGATCGCGCCGGCGATCATCGAGAGCTGTCCAACACGGATATTGTTGCCGAACGACCGCGCCATCGAGCCGCAGATCATGGCGATCTACCGGCGCTTTGGGCTGAACGACCGCCAGATCGAGATCCTGGCTCGGGCCACGCCGAAGCGCGACTACTACTGCCAGTCGCGCCGCGGCAATCGCCTGTTCGAACTCGGTCTTGGCGAGGTCGCGCTCGCCTTCACCGCCGCTTCCTCCAAGGCCGACCAGGCGCTTGATCGAGCAGGTGCTTGCCGAACATGGCCGCGACAACTTTGTGCCCGGCTGGCTGAAGGCCCGCGATGTCGCCTGGGCGACCGATCTCATCCCGCATCTCGCTGAACTGGAGGCATCCAAATGAATCGCCTCCGTCGTATCGCCGGCGCCAGCGTGATCGCGCTTGCCGTCTTCGTCGGTCCCAAGCCGGACCTCCGCGCAGTTGGTTGTGTTTGATCCCAACAACTACGCACAGAACGTGCTGACCGCTGCTCGCGCTCTGCAGCAGATCAACAACCAGATCGTGTCTCTGCAGAATCAGGCGCAGATGCTGATCAACCAGGCGAAGAATCTGGCGACCCTGCCGTTCTCGTCGTTGTTGCAATTGGAACAGTCGATCCTGCGTACCCAGCAACTGCTCGCCCAGGCCCAGCGTATCGCCTACGACATCCAGCAGATCGATCGTGCATTCTCGACGACCTATGCGCCGGCATCGTCCAGTCTCTCGAACCAGGCGCTGATCGCGAACGCGCAAACGCGTTGGCAGAATGCGATGGCCGGCCTGCAGGACGCCATGCGGACGCAGGCCACGGTCGTCGGCAACCTCAACACCAACCGTACGCAGATGTCGGCGCTCGTCACCTCGAGCCAGGGCGCGACCGGTGCGTTGCAGGCGAGCCAGGCCGGCAATCAGCTCCTGGCGCTGCAGGCACAGCAACTCGCCGATCTCACGGCCGTCGTCGCGGCCCATGGGCGCGCACAAAACCTGGAGTCCGCGCAGCACGCGGCCGCTCAGGACCAGGGCAGGGAGCAACTGCGTCGCTTCCTGACGCAGGGCGCACGGCTATCAACCCACAACCGTGCAGATGTTTCACTGATGAACACGAAAACACTCGAACGGCTCCCGTCTGTGGCAGCCATGGTGCTCGTCGTCCTGGTTGTTGCCGCCTGCGCAATTCAGCTGCGTGGCGACGAAGATCAGCCGAAATCAGCTGCGTCCGCAGATCAGGCGTCCGATCCGCTGGCAACAAAGCTCGCGGAGTGCCGCTCCGTGACCTATGAGCAGAAGGACGCTCTGTCCGAGTGCCGGAAGGCTTGGGCCGAGAAGCGTCGCCAATTCCTCGGGCAGAAGGCTCCATCAGCATCGTCCGACAGTGGGACTCCCCAAGAGGGCTCCTCGTTGTTCGTGCCGCCAAAGGACGAGAGCCGCCTGTCACCTGGTTACCCTCCGATTCAGCAGTCCGGGAAGGAGTGATCCATGGGCGGCACAGGCATTATCGATCAGTTCCTGGCGACGTTCACCCAGTACATCGATTCCGGGTTCGGGCTGCTCGGAGGCGAAGTCGGATATCTCGCCACCACGCTCGCGGCGATCGACGTCACGCTGGCCGGCCTGTTCTGGGCATGGGGAGCGGACGAGGACATCCTCGCGCGTCTCGTCAAGAAGACCTTGTTCGTCGGTGTCTTCGCTTTCCTGATCGGCAACTGGAACAGCCTGGCCCGCATCATCTTCGAGAGCTTTGCCGGTTTGGGTCTGAAAGCCTCCGGCACCGGTCTTTCCTCGGCCGATTTCTTGAGGCCCGGAAAGATCGCCCAGGTCGGACTTGATGCCGGACGACCAATCCTCGATTCGATCTCGGGCTTGATGGGCTATGTCAGCTTCTTCGAGAATTTCGTCCAGATCGCGGTTCTGCTGTTCGCCTGGATCGTGGTGCTGCTCGCCTTCTTTATTCTGGCCATCCAGCTCTTCATCACGCTGATCGAGTTCAAGCTGACGACGCTTGCCGGCTTCGTGCTGATCCCGTTCGGTCTGTTCGGCAAGACCGCCTTCGCCGCCGAGCGCGTGCTCGGCAACGTGATTTCGTCGGGCGTCAAGGTCCTGGTGCTGGCCGTCATCGTCGGCATCGGCTCGACGCTGTTCTCACAGTTCACGGCGGGCTTTGGCGGCAATCAGCCGACGATCGACAATGCCATGGCGCTCGTGCTCGGGGCGCTTTCGCTTCTCGGCCTCGGCATCTTCGGGCCTGGCATTGCCAACGGCATCGTGTCCGGCGGACCGCAACTCGGCGCCGGCGCCGCGGTCGGCACCGGCTTGGCGGCAGGCGGCGCCATCGTGGCTGGCGCCGGTCTCGCAGCCGGCGGCGTCGGACTCGCAGGTGGCGCACTCGCGGGCGGCGCCCGCGGCGCGGCCACGATCGCAGGCGGAACCGCAAGCGCCTACCGAGCCGGAGGATTGAGTGGCGTCGCGAAAGCAGGTGGCTCGGCGATCGTCAGCCCGCTGCGCCGCATGGCTGCCGGGCTCGGTGGCGGTTCGTCAACGACGGACGCACCACCGGCCTGGGCGCGTCGCATGAAGCGCGCGCAGACCGTAAACCAAGGTGTGTCCGCTGCCACCCATGCCGTTCGCAGCGGTGACAGTGCCGGTGGCGGATCCTCCGTCGATCTGTCCGAGGGAGGGCACTGATGTTCAAGCGACCATCCGTGCATTATGGCCGCACGCCGGAGCCGGTGACGCCTTACCAGAAAGCGGCGCAGGTCTGGGACGAGCGCATCGGCTCGGCCCGTGTCCAGGCCAGGAACTGGCGGCTGATGGCCTTCGGATGCCTGTTCCTGTCGGGAGGGCTCGCCGCGAGCCTCGTCTGGCAGTCCACCCAGGGCACGATCACGCCGTGGGTGGTGGAAGTCGATCATCTCGGTCAGGCCCAGGCGGTCGCGCCAGCGAGTCCCTTCTATCAGCCGACCGATCCGCAGATCGCGTTTCATCTCGCACGCTTCATCGAGGATGTGCGAGGCCTGCCGACCGACGCCATCGTGCTGCGCCAGGACTGGCTCCGCGCCTATGACTTCACGACCGATCGCGGCGCCGCGGCGCTGAACGATTACGCCCGCAACCAACGATCCCTTTGCCAAGCTCGGCAACACGCAGGTCGCGATCGAGATCTCCAGCGTCATCCGCGCCTCGCCGGAAAGCTTTCGGGTCGCATGGACCGAACGCCGCTACGACAGCGGCCAGCTCGCCGCGACCGAACGCTGGACCGCGATCCTTTCCGTCGTCATCGAAACCCCGCGCGATGCCGACCGCCTCCGCAAGAACCCGCTCGGCGTTTACGTCAATTCCATCAACTGGTCGAAGGAGCTCGGCTAGTGAGAAATCCTGTACCGAGATCTGTCTAGCCCACAAGGCATCGGGACGCCCGTGCGTCTCGCCTTACTGCTTTCGCTCTCGCGCTCTCCGGCTGCACGACCTTCAAGCCGCCGCAGATCAGTTATGATGACGATGTGCCGCCGTCTCCCGATCTACCGATGCCGGCGGACGACCATGCACGTCCGCTGCATGTCCCGCCATCCTGGACGCCGGCCCGCGGCGGCAAGAAGGGTGATGAAGAAGCCAAGGACCCGACCGATCGGATCGACGACCGCCAACGATGTCGCGCGGGTCCAGCCGCGGCGCGCAGGGTATTTCAACGCCGTCCAGGTCTTTCCCTATAGTCCCGGCGCGCTCTATCAGATCTACGCCGCACCAGGGCAGATCACCGATATCGCGCTTGAGCCGGGCGAACAGCTGACCGGTTCGGGGCCGCTCGCCGCCGGCGACACCGTGCGCTGGATCGTCGGCGACACCGAAAGCGGCAACGGCGATACCAGGCGCGTCCATATCATGGTGAAGCCGACAAGGGCCGCCATCGAGACCAACCTTGTCGTCAACACCGATCGGCGAACCTACCTGATCGAGCTGCGCTCCCGCGAAAAGCCGTACATGCCGTCGGTCGCCTGGTTCTACCCGGAAGACCGATCCGGCCGCTCCAAGGCGTTTCCGCCAACGCCCATCATCCCGGAAGTTGAGTCAACGCCGCTATCGCTACGTCATCGAGGGCGACAGCCCGCCATGGCGACCGGTCAATGCGTATGACGATGGCCGCAAGGTCTATATCGAGTTCTCGCCCGGCATCGCCCAGGGCGAAATGCCGCCGCTGTTCGTCATCGGCCAGGACGGCAAGCCCGAGCTCGTCAACTATCGCGCCTACAAAAATGTACTGATCGTCGACCGTCTGTTCGCCGCGGCCGAGCTGCGCCTCGGCGGAGAGAAGCAGCAGAAGGTCCGAATTGTCAGAAACGACGGGAGGCGATCGTGACGGGCAACGGGCCAAACGAGAGCGTCGGTCCCGCATCGGGACAGCACCACCATCTGACGATAGCGCGCAGGCTCTGCGTCTGCGTGCAGAACGCCCAAGGATCACACGGCTCTCCCGCAAAGTCCTTGCCGGTGGCACCGCACTGGCTTTGCTGCTCATCTCTGGCGCGGTGCTGTGGGCGCTGAGGAGCAACCGCCCACACAATCCCGCGCCGGACGAACTCTACAGCACGGATCATCACAACGTTGCAGACGGCCTGACAACGTTGCCGCAGGATTATGCCGGGATTCCCCGCGACGTTCCCCGACTTGGGCCACCATTGCCGGGTGACTTCGGGCGTCCCATCGGCAACAGTGGAAGGCCAATCAGCACCGATCGGTCTTGACGCCGAACAACAGCGTGCCAACCAGGAAACCGAGGCGGCACGGACGAGCAAAGTATTTGCGTCGACCACCGCGCCCGTTGCGCCACCGCATGCCGCATCCCAGGAAACGGCAACCAAGACTGCGCCATCTTCTGATGAAACCTTCACTCAGAACGGGCAGGATAGCAAACTCCTCTTCGTCAATGCTCCGGTTGATCGGCGGACCACTACGCCTGACAGACTTTCACGTCCCGCGTCCCCATTTGTCATCCAGGCGGGAACGATCATTCCCGCAGCTCTCATTACCGGGATTCGCTCGGATCTTCCCGGCCAGATCACCGCGCAAGTTACGGAAAATATTTTTGATACTCCGACCGGCCGAGCCAAGCTGATTCCGCAAGGAGCGCGACTGATCGGCGTCTATGATAGCCAGGTCGCGTTCGGCCAATCGCGGGTGCTTTTGGTGTGGACGCGGCTGATCATGCCGAACGGTCGCTCGATCGTGCTGGAACGGCAACAGGGAGCCGACGCCGGCGGATATTCCGGTCTCGAGGATGAGGTCGACAATCACTGGGCCGAGCTGTTCAAGGCCGCGCTGCTCTCGACCATTCTTGGCGTGGGAGCGGAGCTTGGCTCGGGTGCAGATACCGGCAGCAACACGGATATTATTCAGGCGCTTCGCTTGAGCGCGGCGAATTCGCTGAATCAAACGGGACAACAGGTGGTTCGGCGAAATCTCAACATCCAACCGACGCTTACAATCCGCCCGGGATTTCCGGTACGCGTGATTGTCAATCGCGATTTGGTGCTCGAACCATATAGGGGATGAAAATGACCAAGCTAAAGATTGGCTCGATCGAAGATGACAAGCCCGTCAGCTTGACCGTGAAGCTCCCGGCAATGGTCTATCGCGATTTGACGCCTATGCGGAAATCTTAAAACGGGAAGGCCGACAATCGGCTGCAGACCCAACGATGCTTGTCGCGCCGATGCTGGCACGATTCGTGGCAACGGATCGCGCGTTCAGGAAGCTGCGTCGTGGAATTCAACAAAAAGGGCCAGCAAGCGCCGCCGCAAAATCCGACTGAGACAGCAGATAAATCGCCAATGCGAAGACTGCTTCGCGTCCCGGGTTGCGGCAGGGCAGAAGCTTATAACAAATTAGCGGCTAGACTGAGCTAGGAACATCTGCGGCCCACTTTTCCGCATAGACCCATTTTCTCTGCGGGCGGAGTCGAGCGATTATAGTCGATGGCAGATGGTAGCGCGCAAGTAAGTGATTCCGAGGGAAAATGCGCAACAAGATCACTTCCGCGGCAGAAGCTGCCGCGATCGTACAGTCGGGAGATGCAATCTGTACCTCCGGAATTGTGGGTATCGGTGTTCCCGATGCTCTCTTGTCTTCCGCTGCCGGTTGCGTTCCTGCGCGGTACGACTGCCGATCCCAATCGCAACGTTACAGCCGAACGGGAAGCTCTCGATCTCGACAATCTCGCCATGGCGATGGCGGTCAAGAACTCTGGCGGTGAACGTCTACGATACCCCGACTGGTCGCGCTCGAAGGGCGGAACATCGGAGGCCTCAGAGGCGGCCCCGGTCACCTGAAACGGCTTGCCCCTTAGCCCCAACGTGCGTGGCCTGCTTGAACGCCGGCACGGCTAGGAGAACGCCGAGGCCAGATCGACCTCAACTCGCTTCTTTTCTTCGTGGGCATCCTGCTCGCCGTGGCCACGCTGGAGCATGCAAAAATTCTTGAGGCACTGGCCGGCTCGCTGAATCTCGCCGTCATCCGCACGCGGCGGCTGACATGCCTTCTGTGGCTGGTGTCTTGGGTGACCTTCTTCCTCACCGCCATCCTCGACAATCTTACCACCACCATCGTGATGGTCTCGCTGATGCGCAAGCTGCTCAACTGCGGCGCCGGCCGGTTGCGGCGCATTCCAGGTGGCTGCTTGGAATATCGCACTTGCACCGGCTTCCGTAGTGAGCATTTGCACCATGCTCACGGAGCCTTCCGCCGCGTACGTGCAAGCAGGCGCTTGCTCGCATCTTATGGTCGGCGTCGTCGCCCAAGGCCGCCAGCAGTTCCGTCATGGCCTGCGTGACGAAGTCCCGGTCAAAGGAGTCACGATGTTCCGCGCCATGAGCGGCTCAATCCTTCCGCTCGCGTTGAGATAACCCGCAGTGGGCGAGACCGTGTCTGCCAACATGCAAACTGTCTCTTTTCTCGGGCCGGTCGAGTATCACTTAGACTGTCAGTCTTATGTTTTGATTCAATCGGAAGAAAATTGGCTGGATCGTACTTGTTCTTGACGCAACAAGCCCCGGAAAACTCTCGCCGTACGTTGCCCGAACGCGGTCAGCTCCGTCCTCGCCGAGATTATTGACATAGACGCCTCCGGTCGCATCGCATCCCACCGGTCCCGCGCCCAATGGCAATGGCGCTTCGTCGTCTGCTGGATCGCCCCAGATCGAGATTGGGAAGCAGTTATAAAGGGCATCTCTGTTCGCGTGAGTGTCGGCGATCGGTATCTGCCAGATCGCGCAGCCAACCTCGGAACTGGATGACTCTTCGAAGTCTATCACGATCTGTGCCGTGGAACTAACCTCAATTACATGCCTCTTCCGGACTTAGGAAGTCACTAGAAGAGTTCTAAATGAGATTCTTCCTTCAAATCTGTTGATGCACAACGACCCGGCACCACGTCAGTCTCGTTTAAACTCAGAGCGAAAGAAACCTGACAAGGTAGACCAGGCCGCCGAAACCGCAGATCAGTCCTATGGTCACACAAACCACAACCATCGCAGCCTCTTCGAACGTAAAGTCGCGCGGCACAACATCCTTCCTTCTTTCTTTATTGGGAGGTGGGCGGGCCGTCAGCGAAAAATCGGGTTCGTGCGGATACAACAGCACCACATCCCGAATGTCGCCGGATTTTATGGTGTCGCAATAGCGCACCTGCGAACCCATGCGGACCGCGCCGCGCAAATCGGAGTCGTCCGCGACCACATTTGCACGTTCTGTCTCACGCGCAATGAAATGCGCCACGCGCGAGAAGAGCGCCATGCTGGAAGTTGCCAACGTGAGACGGCACGCTTCGTCCGTGGTGATTACGATGGGCGGCAACACGGGTTCAGTCTTGCCATTATGTTTGCTCTTGCTCATTGCATTGTCTTCTTCACTTGGGCGGCTTTGGGTCCCGGATCGTCGTCATCGTCGGCGAGCGCAGGGGCCCGCAGCAGCTGCGCGAGGGTATCGATATTCGGCTTGGATCGGTTCACGCTTTCGATCCTGACGATATTCACGCGCCCCGCAACCGAGTATGGCATTTGGTCTCCAACTCGGAGGCCGAGCAAGGCCGCGCCCAAGCCCGACAGAACGGAAATCTGAGCTGGGTCTGAGGTGAGGTCTTCAGGACAGACCAGGTGCACCGTCTCTCGGGGAATGCCCCAATTCGTTAAGTACGTGACCCACGACCCTATAGTCACGATAGATTCGACGTCGCGGGCATCGTCCGGGACGATCTTCGCGCGATCGATCTCGACCAGAAGGAACATCACATCCATATCTCCTTGCTGCGCGCCTACGCGCGCAAGCTGCTCAAGGCGGAGATAATCGGACGCGGTTAGGAAGACGTCGGGTATTGGAAACACGGCACACTCCTTCTTTTTCAAGGCCAAGCGAACTGGGCTCCCGCGTGGGAAGACAGATGGCTGGAAAAGCTCATATGCCGGCGTTAATCTCGTCGGTTGCACGATGCATAAAGGTGTCGAGGACGCGGCGCACCTGACCCTGGTCAGCCGGTACACGTGCCGCATCGAGATCGCTGACGACCTTGCGAATGACATTGTCTTCTCGTGGTCCCTCGAAATCAGCCATGACCACCGTGCCGGCATAGGACTCGGCTTCTGCTCCTGATTTGCCGAGCTGTTGCGCAGCCCACAGCCCGAGGAGCTTGTTTCGGCGAGCAATGGCCTTAAAGCGCAGTGCCTCGTCGTGCGCGAACTTGTCTTCGAATGCCTGCCTGCGATTAGCAAAATCGGCCATACCTTTTTCTCCCATAAGTTTAACGACAGTCCAATCTGGTCACGGCAACCGCCTTGTAAGGGCATTCGTCTCTTCTCACCTTGCTCTCGACTAGCAAATGATGATCGCCATTGAGTCGCTGGCGGGAAACGTCTCTTTGAGAGCTTGGTTCAACCTGCGGTCCAATTCCAATTTCGAATTCAGATCGCGAAGCGATTTGGGAGTGACCTTGACCGGTTCGCTCCCCCGCACCGGATTGTGCCGGTCACGCATAGTGCGCATCTTCACTTCCGCCATTGGGTTCTCCTTTCAGCAATCTAGTCTGCTGGACATCGGCTCTATCTGGTGGGTAGCTCGCCGGAAGAGCACGAAAGCGTTGGCCAGCAGCGCACTCGGCATGCTTGCAACGTCCCGCGCCGCGTTTGGCCATAATCTGTCGCCGTCTCGATCCGATGCTGCTCAGTTGTGTTCATTAGCAGTTCCTTTAAATTTTTTACCCAACGTGCATGCAAGCCTTATTGGTGACCGGACGGGACGCGGCCCCGACCAGGCTTGGCAAATGTCGTTTCTTGGGTGAACGGAGGATGTCCCATTCGCTCGGTAATCCAGCTGGGCTGAATAAAAGACCGAGTGACTGAGGTATCTCGCTGGAGAAGGGCCCGAGCTCGCGCGCTGAACTCGGGCTTATTTGCCCGTGATCAAATTGCCTGCACGATGGAGGCCACGGAGAAAGGTTGTAAAGCTCGGCATCATAACCTCCCAAATGGTTGCGTTCACCACACAATTCAATAAGCAAAGTCGCGGACGTTTTGCCGCATCCTTGTTGAACAAGCGCCGATCGACACGCTGCAAAGATGAAGTTTTGCGAATTTCCGCATAGGTTGATCCAGGCTCGACGTGCACGACGGCCAAACATCGGCGAGAAACACGCGTCTCGTTCCATGCTGCAGGAGCGCGCGGTGCAACGCGCGTTTGATAACGCATATCGCCCGAAGACGACGTAGCCAAAAGGGCCAGTCGTACGAAAATGTCGGACGTGATCGGCGGTCCATTTTGCGGCCGATCCGAGCTGTTTTTCGAAGTGTCCGGTCTTCAATGATCCGCAAGAAGGAAATATTCTTTGCGGATGTTGCTCGATTATCCGCCGCCGCAAAAGCCGATTGATCAGAAGAACGAATATCACCCGAGCCTCACCTTAAGATGATGAGTGATGCCATCGTTCAGCAACGGCAAGCGAAGCGGCCGCGCTACTATCGTCACCCCGTCCAACTCGGCGAATGAAACTCCTTGGCCTGCTTCGTCAGGGTTTTCGACTATGATCTCATAGTGAGCCGACTGATGTTGAACCGTGATTTCGAATTTCGGCCAACTCTTCGGAATGCACGGATCTAGATGCAAGAACGCGCCCTGCATACGCACTCCGAGAATGCTCTCGATTCCAGCCCGTTGCATCCAACCGGCTGAGCCTGTGTACCAGGTCCAGCCGCCACGACCGACGTGGGGCGGGGTCGTGTAGATGTCGGCAGCGACGACATAGGGCTCGACTTTGTAACGGTAGACATCAGCCCGGGTGCGGGCGTGATTGATGGGGTTGAGGAGCGAGAATAGACTAGTTGCCTTATCCCCCTCGCCAAGCGCCGCGAATCCGATCACCGACCACAAGGCAGCGTGGGTATATTGCCCACCGTTCTCACGGATGCCTGGCGGATAGCCCTTAATATAACCCGGGTCGAGTGGTGTCTTGTCAAAGGGCGGCGCAAATAGCAGCGCGAGCCCGTCCTTCCGACGAATCAGCTCTCGCTCGACCGATGCCATGGCGTGGGCCGCCCGCTCGGGCGCCGCTGCGTGCGAGATGACGGCCCAAGACTGCGCAATGGAATCGATACGACATTCGTCACTTTTGGCCGAGCCGAGCGGCGTGCCGTCATCGAAATAACCGCGCCGATACCAATCGCCATCCCAGGCTTCGCGCTCAAGTGACGCGCGCAGTGAAGCGGCGTGCGCACGCCATGTCGCCGCATGAACCGCGTCGTCGCGCGCGTCGGCAAGGCGGGCAAAGGCCGTGAGCGTGGCGTGCAAAAGCCAGCCGAGCCAGACGCTCTCACCTTGCCCCCGTTCGCCGACACGGTTCATGCTATCGTTCCAGTCACCGGTGCCAATCAAGGGAAGCCCATGAACGCCCGTTGTTAGGCTTTGATCGAGTCCGCGGGCGCAGTGCTCGAATAGGGTCGCGGTCTGGTCCGATATTGTCGGTTGGAAGAAGCAGTCATGTTCATTTGTTTGGAGCTTCTGACCCTCGAGGAAAGTAACCATCTCATCGAGAACGGCGGTATCTCCAGTCGTGTCCACGTAATCGGCGACCGTGTAGGCGAGCCAGGCTCGATCGTCGGAGATGCGCGTGCGAACGCCCTGGCCGGAATGTGGTAACCACCAATGCTGGACGTCGCCTTCGACGAACTGCTGGGCAGCCGCTCGCAGCAGATGCTCGCGCGTCATCGCCGGACGAGCAGTGGCGATTGCCAAGCAATCTTGAAGCTGATCACGAAAGCCGTAGGCACCGCTCGCCTGATAGAATGCGGAGCGTGCCCATAAGCGGCAAGCGATTGTCTGATAGAGAAGCCAGCCGTTCAGCATGATGTCCATCGATCGGTCGGGTGTCTTCACCTTGACCGCGCCAAGAATACCATCCCAATACTGACTAACCCCGGCGCGCACGGCATCGAGATCGACGGTGCGGTAGTGCGCGATTAGCTTCCGTGCGTCCTCAGCGCTCGTGCCTTCCCCAAGGAAGAAGACGATCTCGACTGAATCGCCCGGCGGCAGTTCGACGGTAGTCCGTAGCGCGCCACAGGGATCGAGGCCTGCCCCTACGGCGTTAGAAAGCGGCGCTGCGCTCGTAAGCGCCGCGGGTTTCGCGAGCGTCCCGTTGCGGCCGATGAATTCCCGACGGTCACCAGTCCAGTCGGTCTGACGTCCGCGGAAATCCACGAAAGCGACTCGCGATCCGAAGGCGGAGTTCCATGGATTTCGGGCGAACATCGCGCCCGTGTCGGCATCGGTCTCCGTGATCACGAAGGGGACCGAGGCAGTCCGCGACGGACCAAGTATCCACTCTACATAAGCTGTTATCGAGAGATGCCGCGTGCGGTTTGACAGATTGCGAAGCTGCAATCGAGAGATCTTGATCGAATCATCGATTGGAACGAACTGGACCAGGTCACTTGCTATCCCGTACGCTGAGTGCCCGAAGCGGCTGTATCCCCGACCGTGACGGGTCACGTAGGTCGCCAGTTCGTCGCGGATGGGATGCGCTGTCGGGCTCCACAACGCGCCCGTCTCGTCGTCGCGCAGATAGAACGCTTCGCCTGGACGATCGGCGACGGGGTCATTCGACCAAGGGGTCAGCTGGTTCTCGCGGCTGTTGACCGACCAAGTATAGCCGCTTCCTTCTGTGGCGACCTGAAAGCCAAAATGAGGGTTGGCGACGATATTGATCCAGGGCATCGGCGTTGACTGATCAGGACCAAGTATGGTCACGTATTCCTGCCCATTGTCGGCGAAGCCGCCGAGTCCGTTGAAGAATTCGAGTTTGGAAACTGGTGAAACGACGGGCAACTCCGAACCTGAAATAACGCGCTTCGGAGCAGGCCGCGTTGATGCCTTGGTCGTCAGTATTCGATCGAGCTGATCGGAAAGGCTTCCACGCTGTGCACCGATTACCACGCGGGCTACGGACATGAGTAGGGCGCGCGTTTCGGCCGAAATCAGATCTGCCCGTAGCACGAAGATGCTTCCCGGCCGTCCCTCCGCTCCGATCTGCGGTCGTGACTGGCACGTCCGGACCAGGGTCTCAAGCGCAATCTGTAGGTCCTGAACATAAGAGGATTGACGCTCGTTCAGGATCACTAGATCGACAGCGAACTGCTTCATTCTCCAATATTCGTGCGCCAGGAGCACCTGATGTGCGACGTCAAGATTTTCTGTATCAAAAATGCGCAGGACCATGATCGGCAAATCTCCCGAAATGCCCTGTGCCCATAACCCCGGCTGTGCACCGGCGCCCCGCAGAATGGTGTCCGAGGAGGGACGCAAGATCGGTGTCGAATAGATTAGATGTCCTGCGAGACTCTGGAAGAGACCGGCCTCGCCCGGATCGATGTCGAGGTGGCGCAACTGCACTTGTGCCTGGGTCCAGGCGAGCGTGGTCGCGCGCCCGAAGGCAGCTGTGTCATGATGCTTGTCGACGACATCGATCAATGCTTCGCGAGATGATGCGACCATTGTCCAGAAATCGATGCGTACTGTCGTGCCCGGCGCGACCCGCACGCGGCGACGCAGGGCAAAGATTGGGTCGAGCACGGTGCCGACCGTATTCGAGAGCGAGTGTTCGCTCATTATAGCTATGGGCGCTCGAACGCTGCAGCCACGGCCAAGGAAGCGTGCTCTGTCAGTCTCGATCTCCGGCTTGCCCACGGTTTCGCCGTCGACGACGGTGAGTTGGGCGGCCCAGATCTCGGGCTCGGTTGCTGTTCGTCTTCGTCGTGTCGCGAGGACCGCGCCGACGTCGGCGAGATATTCTGTCTCGATGAATAGCTTTGAAAAGGCTTGATGTGCGATGTCTGCGGCCGTCGGCGTAAGCACGAGCTCGGCATAGGAGGTAATCTCGATCTCTCGCGTGCGACGACCGGAATTCGAGACTGAGACTCGACGAACCTCACCATCGGCTTCCGTCGAAACCACCACCTCCATCGTTGTCGTCAGCGTTCCGTCGCGACGCACGAACTTGGCACAGTCTTCATTGAACGTGACATCATAGTCGTCGGGCACGGCACCGCTTGGCTGAAAACCGGCCGACCAAACTTCTCCGCTGCGGACATCCCTGAGGAAGATGTAGGAGCCGAAGTCGTCGCACGTCGCGTCCTCGCGCCATCGGGTCACAGCCACGTCCCCCCAGCGGCTGCTGCCGGAACCGGCCGCCGTCAGCATCACCGCATAGCGGCCATTGGAAAGCAGGTGGGTGGCAGGCGCCGGATCATGTGCGGAGACGAACTGACGGCTGCCGGACCGTTGGACCGCTCGGATCTTGGCCGCAGACTTTGCCTCCGCTGCCCAAGGACGGGCGATCATCACGTCCCGCGGGGTGCGCTCCTGCAGCAGCAGTTCAGTCGCCCGCACAATGGGTTCAGCATGGAATCGTGTCCGCATCGCTCCATCGAGCAATGCATCGGCGATAGCGACGATCGTCATGCCCTGGTGATGTGCCATGAAAGCCCGCACGACTGCCGCGCTCTCGCCCTTCGGGACGCGGACCGGTGTGAAGTCCAACGATTCGTAGAAGCCGTAGCGGCCACGGGCGCCAGCGTCGGCGAGCCGAGCCAAATTGCGGCTTGCGTGGCGTGGATCGATCATTGCTGCAAGCGCGGTCGCGTAGGGCGCGACGACCACGTTATCACCAAGCCCACGTTTCAGCCCGAGGCCGGGGATGCCGAAGTTCGAATATTGGTAGGTGAATTCCAAGTCGCGGACATTGTAGGCGGCTTCAGAAACACCCCAAGGCAGACCGAGTTTAACTCCGTAACCGATTTGACGACGTACGATCAGTTGGTTCGTCTGCTCGAGAAGGCTTCCCGTCGGCGCGCGCATGACGAGCGAAGGCATCAGATATTCGAACATCGATCCCGACCAGGAAATCAGTGCGGCACCATGCGCAACGGGGGTAACCGAACGTCCGAGACGAAACCAGTGACGAGCCGGAATGTCACCTTTGGCGATCGCCATGAAACTCGCAAGCCGCGCTTCTGAGGCAAGGAGATCGTAACAATTGGAGTCAAGTGTGCCCTCGGGCACTCGATAGCCGATTGACAGCAGCTTTCGGTCGCTGTCGAATAGAGGGCCAAACTCCATCGCGAGCGTCATCGATCGAGCGGTATTTTCTAGAGCAGAGAGGCGTGTCCGCAGAGCGGCGGCTGCATCTGTCCACCCGCGGAGATCGCGGCGGTGACTCGCGATCGAACGCCCGGTTGCTTCGGCCCAGAACAGTGCGTCCGTGCCAGTATTATCTCCTCGTTCGGTCGAGAGCGTGCGAACGATATCGGCTATCGTCTCCGATTGAGGACCAAGGCCCGCGAGCCGATCCGTGAGGTCGTCACTGGTTGTAGGTGTCCTCCGAAGGCCGGTCGCGAGCTCGGTACTGGCTTCGTAGAGGTGACGCCACGTCACCGTCTGAGTTCTGCGCTTGTCGTTCAGGCGACCTGCCTCTTCAAGAGCAAGGTCGACCGAGTCACCGATGCCGGCGAGGCGAGACCCAGGGTCTGGAGAAAGGTCACGCCACTCCCGACACGCATTGGCGAGCGCGATGAGATGCCCGGCCAAGTTGCCGCTGTCGACCGAAGAAATATATCGAGGATTGAGCGGCTGCAAATCTCGCGTGTCGTACCAGTTGTAGAAATGGCCGCGAAAACGCTCAAGGCCGTCCATGGTCGCAAGCGTCGCCTCCAGCCGCTCGATTGCTTCGATAGTTCCAATCCATCCAAAGTCGCGGGCACTCACGATCGATAGCAGATACAGGCCAAGATTGGTTGGAGAGGTGCGATGCGCGAGCACCGGCGTTGGATCTTCCTGAAAATTGTCCGGCGGTAGCATGTGGTCTTCTGGCGTTACAAAGATTTCGAAAAACCGCCAAGTGCGGCGCGCGGTCAGCCGCAAGGCGTGAGCATCGATGTCCGACCCCGACAGCGAGCCGTTGACTGCTGGAGGCAGGCTTGCCCAACGCGCGATGACGGGCGAGGTGACCCAAAGCACTACGAATGGCGCCGCCAGGATCCACGTCCCTTGCCCGGAAAGCCAAGCGACGAACAGCGCCAGGGCACTGATGACGAGCGCCCCGGCCATCCAACGACCGAAGCTAAAAACACTCGGAATGGAACCTGTCGTCGCCTGCGCCGCCGCAACCCATTCGAGTAGATGCCGGCGGGTGACGAACAGCCGGCATAAGGTCCGTGCGATCGCGTCGCCCATCAGCCACGCTTGATGACCGAGAAATATCACTATGAGCGCCGACAAGGTCAGGGCAAGGCCAAGATCGCCGCCGACCGTGCGAATAGTGGCCGCGTATGGAGACGCCCGGAACGACGAGGCACGACGACGACGATGACGGAGACGAGGGTCGGCACCACAATCGTCGAGAGCACGAATGCCGTCCAAATAAGTGCCGCGTGGAATGGCAGCATCCATCCAGTCAACAAAGCGAGAACCGCCACAGGTGCAGACAGTGTGCGCCGGAGATTGTCGAGCATCTTCCAGCGGCCGATCGCTGGTATGGCCTTTCGCGCTCGGTCCACGCTTGCGGCCTTCGGTCCACTCCCCAAAATCCACGGCAACAGTTGCCAGTCGCCGCGTGCCCAGCGATGATGGCGTAGCGCGCCAGCATCGTAGCGAGCGGGGAATTCCTCAACGACCTCGACGTCGGAAGCAAGACCAGCGCGAGCAAAGACGCCCTCGAATAGATCGTGGCTGAGCAGCGTCGAATTCGGGCACTCGGCCAGCGAGAGCCTCTTCAAAGGCGTCGATGTCGTAGATGCCTTTACCGGTGTAGGAGCCCTCGCCGAACAGATCCTGATATACGTCGGAAACAGCCGACGCGTAGGGATCGATGCCGCTGACGCTGGAAAAGATGCGCTGAAACACTGAACCTTGCCGGCCAACCGGCAGCGAGGGCGTGACCCTCGGCTGCAACACCGCGTAACCTTCAACAACCCTGCCAGCGAGGGAGTTGAAACGGGGCCGGTTGAGCGGATGTGCCATCTTGCCGATCAGCCTGCGGACCGTATCGCGCGGCAACCTCGTGTCGGCGTCCAGCGTGACAACGTAGCGAATATTGGCCGACGAAAGTGATGACATCCCTTCGGTTGTCGACGAAAGTCGTGTCGGTCGCGCCGCGCAGGAGTCGATTCAATTCGTGAAGCTTGCCGCGCTTGCGCTCCCAGCCGATCCAGCGTCCTTCGCCTTCGTTCCAGACCCGTCGACGATGGAGCAGCAGGAAGCGGGGACCTCCGGGCGCGGAGCCATAGCGCCGATTGAGGCGGTAGACGCCGTCGACTGCAGCCGCAAAGAGTGCCTCGTCGTCTTCGGCGTGCTCGGTCGTTGCATCGGTCCAGTCGGACAGCAGAGCGAAATGAAGATCGCCGTCGGGGCTCGCAAGGTGATGAATTTCCAGTCGCTCGATCTGCTCCTCGACTGCTTCCACAGTGGTAAGAAGCGTTGGCACCGCCACGAGTGTGCGCAGATGGGAGGGAACGCCATTGTCAAGTTCCAAAGCGGGCAGAAGCGTCGCGCCAAAGCCCCAGGTCACGCCGCGATTCACTAACGCGACCGCCGCATCGATAGCGGGGATCGCACCCAGGACGCCGAACAAGCTCAGCCATGCTCCGTCAAACCCCACCGCGACCAGAGCAAACAGCGGGAACGCTACGAGAACTGTGGCCACAACAACGATGGCAGCCACGTAGCCACAGATGCCGAAAGTCCGGTTCAGTCGCGCTGGCCACGTGCGCAACGGCGCCCGGTAATCTATCGTCATTTCGAGCGCATCGCGCCCCCCGGCAAGGAGATGATAGCCCGGATCACTTTGACGCTCGTTCACCAAGCCCGAGCACGAAGTCGGGGAGAGCTTTGTAGCTAAGATGGCGGCGCGGGCAATGTCGAGCTCCGTGAAATTTGAGCCGCGCGCCAATTCTTCGATCGCGCTGCGGTAGAGATTGCGCGTGGGGAAATCCATGTCCTTAAAGGCGCTGCCGGCGGCGAGCACATCGTCGACGAGGCTGATGCGCTCGAACAATTCGGTCCAATCGATGTCGGAGATCAGGCGCATACTGGTGATGATATTGCGCACCGTGACGTTCGAGGCGCCTTGCCTTTGATGTTCGTCGCGCACCACCGCTTCGGTGGACGTTTTCTGTGCCACTAGACGCTCTTCCAGCCAGACCAGTGCAGGGATTATCCTCGGATCCTGGTCGCGTAATCTGTGCACAAGCTGGACCGCAAGCCCTCCCGATGTCGGCGTGCGATCGTCCTTTGCAAACACCACCGATATCGGCTCGGCGGTGCGTTCTCCCGCTCCTAACAATCGATCCGCGAGCGTGTCCGCCTCCCGTCGTGCGGCGCTATAGCGCATGATCTGCTGGGCGAGACGAGTGAGGTTTTCGATCAGCACGATCTTCAATGTGATCGCTACTGCCCACAGTTCACCGATCGTCAGCGGCTGGATTTCCTGGTAGGCCCGTACGAAGCGGCGCACCAGCTCCGGCTCGAAGCAGCTGTCGGTATGAGCGATGAAGGCCCAGGCCACGCCGAACACTCTCGGGTAACCCGCGAGAGGCCCCTCGGCGAGCTTCGGAAGCTGCCGGTAATAGCCAGGCGGCAAATCGGTTCGGATCTCATGGATCTGCTTCTCGACAAGATGATAGTTATCGATTAGCCATTCCGCTGCCGGGGTGATAGCGCGCCCCTCGGCGACCTCCTGAGTGATGGAGCGATACGCGTCGAGCAGTACTTTCGCGTCGTCGGCGAGTTGACCGCCTAGTGGAAGACCACCGCTCGACTTGGTCGTCACCTTTTGCGCAACCGCGAGGCTCCGTGCGTGTTGCTCGAGGCGTTCGACGCTGAATAGCTCCTCGCGAATGGGCTCTCGATTGTCCCAGGGCGACAAGGGTTTCGCCCGCAAGAAGGCGCCAAAAAACATGTCAAACGCACCCTTCAGCAACGCGCTCTATTTCAGTCGGGTGGCAGTCCGCCTCATTGCAACAGCTTACGGAAGGACTGTCGGGCATGTGCCATGTTGAACAGAGCTTTTCCTGCAGGAGCTGATCCTGTGGAGGATGGTCATGCCACGCAGCATGGCCGTGTCCATCTTCCTGCGCTTGGACTCGCATCGCCAATAGGTAGCAAAGACAGCTCATTAGAGGAGTGCATAGGAGGTTCAATGCGCTGCCTCCTTGTTCCGAAATCCTGATCGGCGGGCGATCTCCGCATGATTCTCGCTGCTGCTATGCCAGGCAGCTTGAAGTCGGCGTAACCACCTATAGTCACCCTCATGGCGGACCTGGAAGCGCTCGGCGCACTTCTTTGAACAGAGGGCAGTTCGCCAGGAGTAGTACCGGATGAGACCAAACTTTCCGTCACAGACGGCGCAGCGCTTCGCTGTGGCATTCCGAAGATGTTGGTGATTGTCGCGCATTTTTGCCTCCTGTGAGCCTCGCGTTTGTAATGCTTGGTGGTCCCCCTTTTGTCGGCTGTCGCACTTCGCGCACACGTGAAGTGTGGCTTCGGGATCGTAATGGCCTGCCAGGTCTCGCGACGTATGGGCACCGCGCGCAAAGTTTGACTCTCATGTGCCGTCTCCCACGGCGAAGTTCGCCGTCATCGGTACGGTTTTTGCCGACGGAACAAAAACCTGATTCCGGCCGTCGGAATTATCACGGTTGCACTCAATCTTTTCGGCCTTGAGCTAGTATTCATTGCAAGCTGTCTTCCGAACCAAGCGCTCGGAGTTTTGCCCGACTATGCAATTTGACCTGTCGTGCGCCCGACAGTTCAACGGCCCCTTCGCTCTGAAGCTGCGATATTGTCCTCGAAACCGTCTCGACGGTGAGGCCGAGGTAGTCTGCGATATCCCGCCGCGACATGGGCAGCGTGATCGAGCCGACAGGCTGCATGCATTCGTCCATCTCCAGGAGAAATGCGGCGACCCGCTCAGTTGCCGTTTTGCGTCCGAGGAGCATCATTTGCTCCTCTGCATGATTGAGATTGCGAGCTGTCAAGGCCCAGAGCCAACGGGCTACATCCAGGTCGCGCGCGGCCAGCCGTTCGAGTGTCCGCCGTTTGAACACGAGCACCGTCGCTTCGTCGACGGCTTCCGCCGTGAACCGGTGTACTTCTCCAGCCTCGAATCCAAACAAGTCGCCTTCGAAGTGGAACGCCCCGATTTGTCGGCGTCCATCGCTCAGCAGCCTGTAGGTTCGTACCGCGCCACTCATAACCTTATAGAAAGACTCCACCCTCTCGCCTTCTCCGTAAATCTCCATATCGTGTCCATAGCTGCAGCTCACGCCAGAGAACTCCGGATGGCTTGAAATCAAGCAAAGATCTCGACAAGATGGCTCCGCCGCAAATCCTTGAGTTAGTTTTGTCATCGCGGTATTTGCAGTTTGGTCGAACATGAGAGCCACCTTCCGTTGGTTTGCTCCTCATGCATATCGACCGTTGGACGCTTGGGACATCCCGCGTCACTACTTATGTGGCCTTCCTTAAGGGACTCTACTGAGTGGCCGGGCGGGCAGGGGGCAGTCCCTTGACGATAGCTAACACCCGTCGGATTTCGTCGACCAGATTGTCGTGGAGAATAGTCTTATCAACGACTCCCGCGAAGCCCGCGGCCAGAGCGCGTTCACGGACCATCTTATCCGAGTGCTTGATGTACTCGATCATGAGGACGGCCGGCGTCAGTATTTGACGCCCCCGCAGATGCTCGAGAAGTTCAATTCCGTTCATGGTGGGCATGCGATAATCCACCACAAGACAAGCTATTTCGGGCAACCGCTCAGCTTCGAGGAGACGAAAGACCTTATCAAATGAGCATGTCTTGAAACCCTCGACTTCAAGCATGAAACTTAACGAAGCTAGGACGGCCGGATCGTCTTCGATAATGAGAATAAGGGGGCGTGTCGGCGACATCATTTCGACCGGGCAATCAGATCTGCGCGGGAATCTCTTCGCAGCACCCTTTGGTTAGCGCAAATCGAGACTCGATTCGTTGATATACCGCAAATCAGGAATGACCAGCCTTGATCGCCATCCGGACGAGTTCGGAGAGGCTAGTAGCTCGCATTTTTTTCATCACATTGGCACGATAGATTTCGACGGTCCGAGGACTGATGTCGAGATTGCGTCCGATGATCTTGTTGGAGTGACCTGCGAGCAGGCCATCGAGCACTTCTCGCTCACGTGCGGTCAAGCTCGTGATCAGTTCGACAATCTCGAGCGCTTTTCCTTCGCGTTGAGAACTTGCCTTTGCGTTGTTCAGAGCGGCGCGGATCATCGTCAGGAATGTCTCGTCCTCAAACGGCTTTTCGATGAAATCCGAGGCGCCCAGCTTCATTGCGTCGACCGCCAGCGATATGTCTCCGTGCCCGGTCATCACGACGACTTGTAGGTTTTGGCCGCTGCTTTTGATCCGACGCAACAATTCCATTCCGTCCATTTGGGGCATTCGTATATCGGTCACGACGCAACCCTCACCAATGTGCGGCGGAGCGTCCAGAAACGCCAGCGCCGACTCATAGGTCGCCACTCGAAACCCCGCCGCTCGAAGACGGAATGCGAGCGACTTGCGCACGAATTCATCGTCGTCAACGATGCTAATAAGGGGCTCAGCCGGCATTGGTCTGGCTCTCCGTCGCGGCTTGGAGCGTAAAATGAAAGATCGAGCCTCCCCCTTCGTTAGGCTCAGCCCATATCCTGCCGCCATGAGACTCGACAATTGTCCGACTGATCGATAGCCCAACTCCCATCCCCTGAAGCTTCGTGGTCATGAATGGTTCGAACAGTCTGGGTGCTATGTCATCAGGTACGCCCGTTCCAGTGTCAGACACCGAAAACGCTACCATGTTGGCTTTGGCGGGTGCGACAAAGAGCGTCAACTCGCGCCGTGTCGAGTGCTGCATCGCCTCGATGGCATTGAGGAGCAGGTTGATCAGCACCTGTTGCACTTGCACTCTGTCAGCGATAACATTGCTGACGCTAGGGTCGACCGCAAAGCGAATTTTGATGCCTTGTTCGCGCGCTCCCACGAGCGCAAGAGCGCTGGCCTCTTCGATTAACTTTGAAACGCGCTCGATCCGCTTCTCGGTTTCCCCCCGTGCGACAAAATCTCGCAAGTGTCTGATGATCTGACCCGCACGCACAATCTGCTCGGCCGCATCGTTCAACGCGTCTTGGACCTCCGATGCGACCGGAGTCTGATTACCCTCGAGGAGTTGGCGGCAGCCGTTGAGATAGTTGCCGACGGCGGCAAGCGGTTGGTTGAGTTCGTGCGCGAGTGTCGAGGCCATCTCACCCATCGCTGTAAGGCGCGACATGTGTGCGAGTTCGGACTGCAGCTCTTGCAGTTTCGCTTGCGTCTCCTCACGTTCCGTCAAATCGCGCACGAAACCGGTGAAGTGACGACCCTCACCCGAGCTCGTTTCAACGAGCGACAAATGCATTGGAAAAGTTGAGCCGTCTTGGCGTTGGCCAGTAACGACTCGCCCCACTCCGATAACCCGAGCCTCCCCCGTGTCGCGGTATCGGGCGATGTAACTATCGTGACGGCTGCGATCGGGTTCTGGCATAAGCATCGAGACGTTCCGACCGATAGTCTCCGATGCTGCAAACCCGAACAGTCGAGTGGCCGCTGCGCTGAAGGATCTTATGATGCCTCCATCGTCGATAACAATCATCGCATCTGGCACGATTTCGAGGACTGAGCGCAAATGCTCCTCGCGGGTCCTTAGCTGGCCCTCAACCTTCTTCTGTTTGCTTATGTCCAGGATAACACCGCGCATATGCGTCGGGACGTTATCTCTGTCCGAATAGACTTGGCTTCTTTGGTAAAGCCAGCACATTGTCCCGTCCGGCCGCAGCACCCGGTAGTCCAACTCGCTGGCCCCATGCTCCTTGATGCAACGCTTGATTGCCTTTGCCGCGCTTTGACGGTCCTCCGGGTGCAGCAAGGCAAGAACGTCTTCGTAGGTGACCAGAGCCTCGCAGGTTACCCCGAACAAACGTGCGGTGGTGGCCGAGCAGCTGATTGCGCCTGTCAGTAAGTTTACTTCCCAAGTTCCAATACCAGCATCTTCGACTACCCTTCGCAGACGCTCTTCACCCTGGCGCTTGAGCTCGGTGCCCTCATCGCCAAAGCGGTTGGGGTTCCCTCCGTGGTCCATGTCGGCGTACTCCACCGAGCAAAATGCGACTATATTACGGCCTTTTTATGGGGCGTTCGGCGCTGGCTTGTTAAACTGCGGTAATCGAGAGGCATAAAGAAAACGTATGACGTCGTCGACCAGACGTTATTCCATTTAGTGGATTCTCGGCTGGCTTTTCCAGTAAGGTTTGGTCCGAGGTTAGTCCGGTACGCCTGACGTGCGCGATATCAGAGATTTTCTCAAATGAACCAGGTCGAATGCGGCACCCAAGTCCCATTCCGGTTATCGTGCTCCTTGTGAACTACGCGGGCTCTAATCAGACGGAGCATTAAACACGATCAAAATGTGATCTTCATCGTTCATCGAAAACTCGTGGCGTGAAACTACTCAAGAAGGAGCGTATGAGCGAGAGCGAGGGGCTCAACATCGTCGAGTCCTTACTCGTTGCGCTCCGGACGAGGGGAGATAGGCTCCGGACAAGGGGAGATAGAGAGATGGCGTGCGGTCGAAAACGATTGCGAGGACAGACGGATTGGCTGTCCTCGCAGGGTCGGTTTGGTTGAATATGAGATCAGATCGTTGGGTTTTGAGCTTGATGCACGAACATTTCGGCCTTCTTCTGATAATCGCTGATGGTGCTGCGGACGAAGGCGGATTGGGTCTCCGCTAGTTCGAAAGGCGTTTTACAACTCGACACCGCCGAAGCAAGCTTCGCTTGTTCTTCGAGCCGATGCGCCGCGAAGCGAAGGGTTTCATTCGCCTAGCCATCGGAAGATAAAAGAAATAGGCCTTAAAAGCTTCGACGGTTGGCCTGGGCGTCATCACAAACAGCTCGTTTGTAGTCGGGCCATTCGTGGATGGAGTGCCTGCAGGCTCTGTAGAAGCTGTGCTCATGGATAGTCTCCTTAGATAGCTATTGACAGGCAGTTTATATCCATGCGTTCCGCCTGGATATGATCTGGATCAAGCTTAGTATAATTGTCGGAATGGTGTTGGCCCGGCCGTATACATGTCGATCGCTTTCATTTCAGTGCTGAACCCCCGAACCACAGCGTCCCTCATTGCCACGTTCGAAGAGATGCTTTCGCTGTCGAGCGGACATTATTCCATAATGAAACTGGCCAGCATGAACCGGTGCATCGGTGTCAATTAGAGCCACGAGACTTGAGTGATCGCCGGTTCCACGTCTGCTGCGACAAACGGTGAAACGCGATGCAAAGCCGCACGGCCTCGAGCGGCGTCATCTCCTACAAAACGCAGACTCATCAACGCCCCGTCAACTCAGTTCAATCACGGTATCCGTCAACGAGACAGCGAAAGCCGCAAGCGTGGCGTGCGATACAATTCATGTCGAACAGGAGTAACCCTGCCAAGGCTTGCGGAAATGTGCCTTCCAACTCACTGTCCAATTGAAAATCCAGTTTTCTCTTGTCCTGCTGGTTGGACGGCTTCCTTGACCATGATGTTCCTTCTGTTGACGACTGATGTATGTGCTATCTCCGCAGTACCTAGCTTGGTCATTCGGATTGATCGGTCATTGCGACCCACAGGACGGAAGGCCGCGGATCGATCTGCTCCAGACAAGGACTACTTGATCCGCGGCAACACCTCGAATTGATGAAACGGCGGTGGCGAGGACAGCGTCCATTCGAGCGTGGTCGCGCCGGGCCCCCACGGATTGTTCGCGGCCTGCTCCTTGCGGATGAAGGCATAGACGATGCCCGCGAAGAACACGATCAGTCCAGCTGCGGAGATATAGGATCCAATAGACGCAATCTGGTTCAGGCCCGCAAATGCGTCCGGATAATCGGCGACGCGCCGCGGCATTCCCGACATTCCGAGGAAATGCATCGGAAAGAACGCCAGGTTGACGCCGACGAAGGTCAGCCAGAAGTGCAGCTTGCCTAGGGTTTCCGAATACATGTATCCGGTCATTTTCGGGAACCAGTAATACCAGCCTGCGAAGATAGAGAACACGGCGCCGAGGGACAGCACATAATGGAAATGTGCGACCACGTAGTAGGTGTCCTGGAACGTCCGGTCGATGCCTGGATTGGCGAGCACCACTCCGGTGACGCCGCCAATCGTGAACACGAAAATGAACCCGATCGCCCACAACATCGGTGTCTTAAAAGTTATGGAGCCACCCCACATGGTGGCGATCCACGAAAAGATCTTGATGCCGGTTGGTACCGCGATCACCATGCTGGAGAGCGCAAAAAAAGCCTGAGCGCTACTCGACATCCCGACGGTGTACATGTGATGGGCCCAGACCACGAAGCCGATGAATCCGATCGCGACCAGCGCATAGACCATTCCGAGATAACCGAAGATTGGCTTGCGGCTGAATGTGGAAACCACGTGACTGATAATGCCGAAGCCCGGCAGTATCATGATATAAACTTCGGGATGACCGAAGAACCAGAACAGATGTTGATACAGTACGGGGTCTCCGCCACCTTCTGCCCCGAAGAACGTCGTGCCAAAGTTGCGATCGGTGAGGAGCATGGTAATCGCGCCGGCGAGCACAGGTAGCGACAACAACAGCAGGAAAGCCGTCATCAGTACCGACCATGCGAACAGCGGCATCTTGTGCATGGTCATGCCCGGGGCGCGCATATTGAAGATGGTGGTGATGAAATTGATCGAGCCAAGGATCGAAGACGCGCCCGCGATGTGTATCGACAAGATCACGAAATCGACCGCCGGCCCTGGATGGCCCGAGGTCGACAGCGGCGCGTAAAGCGTCCAGCCGGTGCCGGCGCCATTCGAGCCTGGCTCGCCTTCCACGAACATCGAGATGATGAGCAGAGCAAACGAAGCAGGCAGCAGCCAGAACGAAATGTTGTTCATGCGCGGGAACGCCATGTCCGGCGCGCCGATCATGAGCGGCACCATCCAGTTGCCAAATCCACCCATCATCGCCGGCATGAGTGTGAAGAAAATCATGATCAGGCCATGGCCAGTCACGAACACGTTATAAGTATGCGTATTGGTGAAAATCTGCAGGCCTGGGTGCTGCAATTCTATTCGGATCACGACCGAAAGGATCCCACCGATCAGTCCGGCACACATCGAGAACACCAAGTACATCGTGCCGATGTCCTTGTGGTTGGTCGAATAAAGATAGCGTCGCCAGCCGATAGGATGACTGTGCGTGTCTTCGTGCGTGCTATCAGGGATTACGGTGACAGACATGTTTCCTACTCCGTTCAAGCCGCATTCTCAGCTCAGGGTATGGTCTTCACGGATATCGAGGTAGCCAGTCCGCCGCCGTAAAGACCATATTGTCCGGCATGATTTAGAACGTCCGAATGTGCCGAGACCGACCAGAAAGCGCGTCGAGCATCGAGCGAGGAAAGCTGGTCTCGACGCCATAATTGCGTCGTCTACGACTTGCTCGGCGTTCTGCTCTTGGGGTTGGAAAACCTTTACGCCGGCCTGCAGAAAGCTTTTGAGTGCCGCATTGCAGATTTACACTCGGGGCGAACGCTGCTCCGGACGTCGGAGAGAGCGCAGTAGCGGCGATGCTCAATTTGGCAGACACGGAATATCTCCCCTCTAACTGGAGCTAAGGATTTGCCCCGGCCATGCACTGCGGCGCGTTAGACGACAGACATGAACGAGAACAACTCCTGCCTCGATCGGACGAAGCCCGAGTTGTCGAGCCCGTTGGATTTGGCGTAACGATAATGACGCTTTCGCCTGGCGACTGATCAAAATTGCTCAGACGCGTTCCAGAAAGTGTACGAACTTGAGTTTAGTTGCGGTGCAATACAAAGCGAAAAAGCCGACACTTGGAGGGAGGGTATTTATGTCCTTGCAACGGTCCTCTGATGAAGCGAAAACGCCCATCACCTTCTGTACTCGCTGTGGCGGAGCGATGAGACTAAAGTTCGTTGCTCCGAGCTATGTTGGCTCAAACGAAGAGATGCAGACGTATCAATGTACTGCCTGTGGCAACACCGAGGTGCTGAAAGTCCATCTCGAAGCACAATCGAGGCGCTGACCGGACGACCTAATGTCCAATTCCTCGTCTGGGAATGTAAGGGAGTCCGGCTTCGCTTGCGGGCTCTCGGCTAACTAGCCAGCGAGGCGCGGCTCGATGCTCGGTACCCAGGTTACAACCTTGTGCGGACGATTGGGACGATCGATAGTCAGCTACCCGCGCGGCGAGTACCACCGGCCCTAGCAACCTGCACATCACGATGCGGCAAATGCGTGCCACTTCGCCGACCGGTAAGTTGACCTGAAGCCAGCAGTGAAATCTGACCGTCTGTATTGCCCTGTATCGTTGGAGCTTCCGATTTGTCGTTCAGAATCACGCTAAACAGGGAACTGTGAACTTCAATGTGACGTTTGTAGTCGATGAATCCAAGTTTTCGAAACTTGTTCATGAAAAAGCTAACGCGAGCGCGAGTGGTACCAATCATCTCCGCCAGCATTTCGTGGCTAATTTTTACCGGAATTGGCTCTAGTCGACCTTCCTTGTCAAAATTCGTCAGCGACAGAAGAGCTCGAGCCAACCGTTTCTCGCTCGAGTTGAACAGCTGATCCACCAGATCCTCCTCTACTCGAATATTCCGGGTTACAATATGCGATATGAATAGCTCGGCAAATGCTGGTTCTTCACGAATTGCGCGGATGACGCATGCCTTTGCCAGCCGTACGATTACACATTTCGTCCTGGTGGAAACTGTCGCCTGGCGCAGCTCTTGTCCGACCAAGCATCCTTCGCCGAAGAAATCTCCGGCGCCCGGAAGCCGAATGATGGCCTCCTTTCCGCGTTCTGAGAACACCGTAGCCTTGGTGGTGCCATGCTGAATATAGAAAACGGAATCTGCGGGGTCACCCTGTGAGTAGACAACTTCATTTGTGCGATAGTGAGAGACGGTTCGCGCATTGCCCGCTTTTGAGAAAAATATATGAGGGTCGAAGGGGATCTTTACTCCGGGTTTCGTGGCAATATCTTCCGTAAAGGCATCGCTGCAACTCATCTGGTTCTCCCAAGACTTTTCGCCACCAAAATTGCGAGGAGACTGTTCGAGCAGATGCTGCTCGATCTTGCTCATCGGAAGTGCCGCACAGTGGGCGCAGCGATCTGCTGTGCTTCGCAGAAATAGCCGATCGTTTTGGTTAGGCCGTTTTTCCAATAGTTATCAGTCATGGCTGATGTCTCACCTGCTTGTCGTAGTGAGTCCGACGATCGTCTGTCGTACCCGCCCAGCAAAGACGATCCGATCTTCGCAGGCCATGACCTAAGTCAAAACGGACACGCAAGATTGTGGCAGAGTGGTCGATGCCGGTTGGCTTCACGCCCCCCGTCCGCCTCCCGGCGAAACTTGCCTCGGCATATCCTGCCGGGGTTTCTTTGCCTCGTACCACGCGTCGCGTGGTGGCTCACGATGCGATCGCTCACTCCGTGGGATTGTTTCGGGCAGCTGACTCTGATTAGCACGCGTCGAACTGTCCCCCACGATGCCATCGGCAACCCAAAGGCAAGCGTTGTTGGTCCGCCGATTAAAACGAGTCGATCGGTCAGCTAGGACTTTCAAGTTGAGAAGATTGAGAAGGTAGATGAGATAGATCAAGAAGAGATGCTTTCGGGCGGCGCATACTTGCTGCGTTCACGTGAAAATCACAGAGCAGCATCCAAGAGGGAGAGATACAACAAAATGAACGATATCGTTGTCCACATCCCTGCCAACCGATCTAGCGAAAACATCATCGACTGCGCAGTTTCGATGGCGAGCATCTTTAGAGCTCATCTCGATGGAATTGCTTGCGTGTATCAGTCATTAAACCCAGCGCTAGCGTTTGAAGCGTCGGCTGCGGCTGTTAGCGATTGCAACCGAATATGTTAGAGGTGAGAAGCTGGCCGCGACAACGTTAGAGATGTTTCAGATCGCAGCCAAACGTGCCGGAATCTCACACGGCATCAGAACCATTTGCGGCAGGCGCTATCTAGCCAGTCAAGCCCTTGCTGAAATCTCGCGCTTATACGATCTGAGTATGGTTGTTCAGCCGAATCTAGCGAAGCCGAGTCCCGGCGACCTGTTACCGGAGACCGTATTGCTTAACTCCGGACGGCCAATGTTGATGGTTCCGCATGTCCATGTCGGGCCTCTTCAACTGGATCAAGTGCTGATATGCTGGGACGGTGGGCGACCGGCTGCACGGGCAATCCATGACGCCATGCCTTTCCTTCGCAACGCCAAGGTCATCGATGTCGTTGCTGTCAACGAGGCCGGCTCAACAGCGGGCGAGGTTTCATCGGCCGCGTTGGCGGCTCATCTCGCCCGGCGCGATCTATCTGTCAGGGTCCAGCAGCTCACAGCAGACGCTTTCAATATTCATAAGGCCATCCTGTCGTTCGCGGCCGACAAGGGCACGGATCTGATCGTCATGGGCGGTTACGGACACTCAAAGCTTCGAGAGTTCATCTTGGGCGGGGTTACCCGCGGCATATTGAGATCTCTCACCGTTCCGGCGCTGATCTCACACTGAGAATCTGGAGAGCAAGGTGAAATATCAATCACTCATGGTGTATCTCGATCTTGGACAATCCAATGAGTCGGCATTACGGATCGCATGTGATCTCGCCGATCGATTTAAATCGAAAGTCATCGGTGCCACAGCCGGCTTTCCACACATGCCGATCTATCTCGGTGGCACAGATGCAATAGACGTTCGGGAGGTTGACTGCCAGCAGCTGAATCAAGCGATCGCCCGCCACGCAGGGCGCTTTCGCGCCACGTTTGAAAATCTCGACGGCTCATCCGAATGGCGCGCGGACGCCGGCTCGCCGGCTGACTTTCTCACAACTGAAGCCAGGGCGGCTGATTTGCTGATCGTCGGCAGGCGCGAGAATGGAATCAGGTTCATACCGAACCAAACCCTAGACATTGGCGATGCAATTATGAGAGCCGGCAGACCAATGCTGGTCGTGCCGCCACGAAAAACGTTTCTGGCCTTGAACCGCATTCTGATCGCATGGAAGGATACTGCCGAAGCAAGAAAGGCAGTCGCGGCGGCGCTTCCACTGCTGGAAAGCGCTCAAGATGTGATGATCGTCGAGATTACCTCTGACGAGCGTGAAAAGAAAATCGCGACTCGACGCGTCGCTGATGTCGCCACATGGCTTCAGCAGTACAACATTACGGCTTCCGCGAGCGCGGAGTTAGGCGTCGGCGAAGTTGGCTGCTACCTGGATGCAATTGCGGTAGAAAATGGTGTCGACATTATAGTGGCGGGCGCCTATGGGCACAGCCGCCTCTGCGAATGGGCTTTCGGTGGGGTGACCCGCCATCTTTTGGAGGAAGGGTCAACGTGCGCGCTTTTGATGCACTGACATTAACGGCCGATGCTTGAATTTCGCGGTATCCCATAGTCTGTCGACATACAATGCTTAAGATTGGAATAGTCCATTCGTGGTTCGGCAGCGCGGTTGGTGCGTGGCGGCCTTACGCAAATCGGCAGAAACGTTCGTCAGCGCCCGCGTCACGCCACGCAGGTGGGAATTCTCTGAGAGTCTTCGGCGTCAATCAAGTGTTTAATTCGAGCCGCGCGGCGGAGGTGAGTGTAAGTCGCATCTTCACAGGAGTCACAGGTCTCGTGTCGTGCTTAACGCGCGTGCATCAACGGACGATGTCAGTATTTTTTAAGGATATGGATCGATCACCTACAGGCTCGGACTGTTGAACGTGCCAACAGTTTGCCCGCGCCGCGGTCGTGTTGGTCTGAGATGCTCCTCAGAGATGCAGCTGGAGGCTAGAAGCTAGAAGCTAGAAGCTAGAAGCAATGTTGAGACGACCACACGAAGATAATTATTTATACCGTCCTAGCTGTATTCGAAAAATTACCGGCAAATGATTAAATATCACAGGGATCAAAGTGCTCTATCACAGGGCTTTCCTGCAGCTGCAGTTTGATATTCAAAAAGCAAAGCTGAAAGCATGCGATCGAACCGTATCAAGAAACCTCCAGCACGGTAAGCCGTTGTTCTATCCCCGCATCGGTCCAATTGACCGACTGCCCCGGCCCAAGCCCAAGAAGCGCACTTCCGATCGGGGTCAACACAGAAATTGCGTCACTGTCATTTGTTTCATCCGGATAAGCGAGTTTGCACCGTCGGACCCTGGGTGACCGATGATCAATAAACCTGACCTCTGAACCCATGATCACCGAGCCAGCCGCGCCCTCGGGAACGATGTCGGCCCGGGCAAGCTCCTCGCGCAGAAAGCGAGCAACGTCGGGGTTATCTTGCGTGGCCGTATCCGCCAATGCTGCGAGACGCGCGCGGTCCGCTTCGGTAAGCACGATAGGCGGTCTTTCAAATTCGTACGGATCAAAGTTGGTCACGATGTATCTCTAGTCGACTCGACGTCATCTCACGTTGCACAGGGGTAACCTCGCTGCGCGGCGCGCCAAGCATCAGCTATGGCTCCAGAATGCCTTCCACACGTGTTGACTAGATGTCGCGTGCTGGATGCGACAATTGGCCCGCCTTCCATGCCGGCCAACTAGATCGCGTATGGGACAACGAATGCACGGGGCTGGTGCCTGAGAATCCTTGAAAGCAGTGTGCAGGTCGAAAACCCGATCGCTGGGCATACTGAAATTGGTTTCGAATGCTCAAGGCTCTCCGGGTTTGCGAGGCTTCTGGAGCTGTTTCACGCCAATTACGCGGCGATCCGACCTTTCCTTCGAATTTCTTTTAGTGGGGTCGTTTCGTCGCCGAACTAAGTCTTTGCCAGAGTAGGTTCAGACCGTAGACTCGGCTGCACGTCTCCTTGTCTTTGAGTTGGGTGTTGTTGGTCCAATCCCATAGTGAGCGCCGTTAGTCCGGCTAAGCCACCGAGCTGCATCGTTTCGACCGCCGAGCTCGGCACGATGACGATCGTGGAATTTTGCTTCAGGCCCTCATATAGCATGTTCATTGCCCTGAGATGCAGTGCAATGGGATCGTTGACGTAGGTCTTCGCTGCGTCTCCAAATTTCTCCGCGACTTGTCGCTCCGAATCTCCCAAAATTACGCGGGCCTGACGTTCTCGCTCCGCCTGGGCTTGCATCGACATGGCATCTTCCAGGGCTGCGGGAATAAGGACATCTTTGACCTCGACCGAAATCACATTGATGCCCCAAGGCTCCGTGCGCACGTCGATGATCTTCTGCAATTCATCGCTGATTTTTTCTCGACCTTCCAGCATATCCGAAAGCATAGTTTTACCTATCACATCGCGCAAAGCGGTTTGAGAGGCCCAGCTAATCGCGCTATCATAGTCGGCAACGTCAAGCGCCGCCTTTTTCGGATCTATGACCTTCCAAAACAGCACGGCATCGACGTCCACCGGCACCGTGTCCTTAGTAAGGGTCTTTTCCGCCTTGAAGGATCTGGTAATCACACGGGTGTCGATCCAATAGGGTACTGTTTCGATGATCGGGATAATAAAAAAGAGTCCAGGTCCCTCAAGAGAACGAAAGCGACCCAGCCGAAGGACTACCGTTCTTTCCCACTGATCCGCGATCTTGACTGAGTAAGATGCGATGATGGCAATGACGAGTGCGCCAGCCGCGATCGATGCGCTCTCGCCAAAAGCCGACATGGCGTACTGGCGGTACGCGAATGCCAGGCCGACGCAGAGAATGGCGACAAAGATTAGTCCAGGGAGTGCGTTGGTTTTCTTCATTGTTCAATCTCCATGTAGGTAGCGAACAGCAGCCATGGTCAGTGGAGCGAGGTAATTACCCGAGTGACCTCACTGCGGCGGGCAGCTGCCTGTTCCTTCATGTCGATCTCCGTCAATCTGTCTTGGGTGGACTGACGGAAACCAGAGATCGAAGGTCGTTCCGTCGCCGCGCAGGCTCGTCACACTAATGTCGCCGCCGACGCTCCTCATGAATGCGCATACCTGGGACAGGCCTAAACCGGTGCCCCGCTCCCCCTTAGTCGTAAAGAGCGGATCAAAGATGTGCTTTAATGTTTCCGGAGACATTCCGTGACCGCTGTCCTTGACACGAACCCGGACGTACGTGCCTGGAGCGGGCGAACGGTGAGTCGCGGTCGTCACTTCGTATCGCACCGTACTGATCTGAATCTCGCCACCATTCGGCATGGCGTCTCGCGCGTTCACGACAAGGTTGATAATCGCCGCATTGAATCGTGATGGATCCAAAAGACACATCGGAATGTCAGATGCGAGCTCAAACATGATGCGGGTTCCACATCCTGCGCCGAATGCCAGAAACAATTCGAGCGCCCTCAGGTACTCATTTGCGTTTGCCGCGTGGGCGGGCAGTTCTCGTTGCTTCGCGAAAGCCAAAATCTGAGAGGTCAATTGCAGTCCTCGGTCAATTCCATGGCGTGCAGCAGCAACGGAAGAACGAACCTTCTCAGGCTCCCCCGAATTCTTCTCTGCGAATCCGAGGCTCAACTCAATGATCGTCAATATATTTCTGAAGTCATGTATGATTCCCCCAGTCATTTCTCCTGGGAGTGCGAGCCCTTCTGCAACGTACGCGCGCTGCTCCGCAACGGATCTCTCACTGAGAGAAATATCCGAAATCCGGTTGAACATTTTATTTCGTTCACGATCGGATAGAAAGTCGTCATCAAGGCGAGCGAGGTGCGGCACGATTGCCGTCTCCTTTGGCGTCCCGTGACGACCAGAATGTGTTGACGGGTCGCCGGAGATCGTCCCATTCATCGAATTCTCCTTAATGGTTCGTTCGGTTGACGCAACATGTAACAGGGAGCTCGCTAGGTCTCATCTTCTGAGCCAGTGCCTGGCTGCGGTCTGTGCAAGATTGAACAGACCGGCGGCAGACCTTTTGCGGAAAGGTGCGCAAGCATGAAAAGGAGCGGGAAAGCGTCGTGGCTGTCAACGTCGACAAGGCATTTGACTTGAATCAAGCGGCCGGCATGTGTTTGCGAGTAGGATCCTACCATAAATCATAGTCTCCGGTGCCTGGAGATCCTGGCGCAAGCGGTTCGAATCCGGACGGCTGGTAGATACGAGGGGCACGCCTCGTTCCGATCGATCTGGATTTCAATTCGAACAGCTCAACTCCAGAAGCGCTCCTTCGCTTCTGAAGCCTATGCTCAAAGGGAGGCTTATCATGAATGGTCGTGTCCTAACTCCAATCCCTTCTCCCGAGTGCAACGACTTTCTTCTCGCGGTTATCGACGAAGGTTCTAATGGCACGCAGTTGACCGTCCTTTCCGCGTTAGCGCAGGCTAATGTAGATCCGTGGGAAGAAGCGGCGCGTCTCTCGGCTATGTCCAAGGTGGCCGCCGAGAAGACGCTCGTTTCGATGTTCGCCAGGATCCCTGAGCGCAATTGGAGTCCGTCGGAAGAAGCGACGATTGCGGAGCGGCTGGTCAGGCTTCTTCCGCCGCAAGCCCGTGGTATGGAAGCAGCAACGACGACCATCGCGGGAGCAGGTGTATCGCTTGTCTGGTTGGCTTGGATAAGCCTTGCGATAGCAGCGTCCATCCTATCAGTACCCCGTCATCCGGCTGCAACGGTGGACTCAAGTGTCTCCGCACCATCCAGTCCAATAGTTGCATCAAAGAACAGCGGCGCTGACGGCACATTGGATAATACGAGCGGCGGCGATCGCAGCGCTGAGCCGCGATGATGGTAACGCGAGTCGGCAGAGTGTCGGCGTTTAGTTGATATACAATGACACGACAGCACGGATGTCGCGGCGGCCGCATTGATATGGTGTTCTTGCGAACCTCGGCGCGACTGTGGGAGAAAGCTCATGTCAATCGGTGATCTCATGATGCTGACCAGTCAAAGGATAGCGCCAGCGTGTGCAAACATTGTTGGAGGCGCGTGTCATGCCTGCGCCCGCCGTCGAACTCACCAGAACTGCGTTGCCTTCTATGCAAATCCCATCGCACGTTTGAATTCGAGGGAGAAGTCGTAATGCCGATTAAAGCAGACGTCGCCACCCACCGCGAAGCCGTTGGTGTTTTCAGCAGTCCCGAGACGCTTCAGGATGCAATTGACGAATTGCTCAGTTCCGGCTTTCACCGTGCGGAGCTGAGCCTGCTCGCCAGCGAGCAGGCGGTGGAAGCAAAGCTCCGTCACCGTTATGAACAGGTGGATGAATTGGTTGATAATCCGACAGTTCCACGAGCTGCCTATGTATCAACCGAAGCAATTGGAGGCGCGGAGGGGGCGCTCATTGGGGGCTTAATGTATGTCGGGGCAACTGTAGCGGCCGGCACAATCGTGGCTTCCGGTGGTGCGGTTGCAGCAGTCATCATTGCGGCAGCATTGGCAGGCGGAGCCGGTGGCCTTCTCGGATCGATCTTAGCTAAGTGGGTTGGCGACCATCACGCACATTATCTGCAAGAGCAGATAGATCGCGGGGGCCTGCTTTTGTGGGTGAACACACGTGACGTCTCTCTCGAGGAGCGCGCCGTTGAGATTCTTAAGAAGCACTCCGGCGAAGAGGTCCACACCCACGCGTTACCGGCGGGGTCCTAACGGTCTTGAAAGGCTCTTGCAGGACACGGCACCAGAGCGAAATGGCACACTAGTAGAACATGGTCCGGCGGCACTCGTTGAACTCCCGACCGACGGCAGCGGAGAGAAGCGCACCAGAAATGCTCCATCTGAGTTCGAGCGCGGCGACGCAGTTAACTTTATCCCACTGGTTCTCAATTATCCCAGTTACCCGCGATGTGCGTCAGACCACCGTCGCAATCAGCTCTGATTTTGAGGTACGGGCGATCGTCTAAGCATTTAGCTCATCGCGGTAGTGTGCAGCTGCCATTTCCTCTGCAGGGCTCTGGAGTATAGCCTCTAAGAACCTTGGCTGGTCAGACGAGCGGAGACAAATCCGATGTCCCGCGAGCTTTGGTGCTCATCGCTACTTGGCACAATTGGACGGGTTTGCGGACGTGGCAAATTGGCGCGCTATACGTAGTCACTCTCGCTTGGCGGTACCGTTGACATGTTTGACACGCGTCTGGAGTCCAGACTTTATCGATCGAAGATGAGGCAGGTGGTTGTTCCGTGCGCAAAAAAAAGACCCCCCGTGTCGGCTAAACGCCCTTCTGTAATGCCGATGTGTCGGCCACTGGGTTAGGACGGTCCCTTCAGCTCGTATTTGGCGCATCTCTGGCGTGATCGGTCGCAGAAGGGAGATTTTGAATTCCGGTGTTGTTGAACCGGAGCCTCTTTGCCAGTGTCGTTTGCACCGCGAGTCCCATGCACGTATCAAGCAACGTAGCCGCGAGGCCGCCATGCACGGTTCCTGCGGGGTTGAGATGATCTGCGGATGGATCGGCGGTGACAACAACGTATCCTGCTGAGACTTCAGCGATACTATAGCTAAGCGTTCGGGCCATGGGGTTTAATGGTAATGAGCCGCTAACGTAACGAGCCCTTGCACGAACTCAAGCCCATCCATAGCGCGTTGCTCGTCAACAGGCACAACGCCGAGCGCAATGAGATAGCTCGATTACCGCGGTTCCTGGGTTTGGCAGCACTTTGGCAGAGTGATCCTACGCGGTCGGTTTTTGCCGATTTTATGTTCTCTTGTGTTTCCCACCATAAACGACGCGGTCGGCGATGCGCCGAGGTTCTCAATCAGAACACGGCGGAGTGTGATTTTCGAAAGCGATTGGATCGATTAAACCACGGAGCCCAACAGGAGACATCTCATCGTTTGTTACTTGTCAAACTCTTTTGGTCCACCACATGAGAGGATGATTTGAGTAGCTCTTCGGATGTCCTTGACGCGCCTTCTGCATGAAATCAATGCTTGTCGGGTCTGTGAGGCCAATCTCCCGCACGGTCCCCGACCAATTTTGCGTGTATCGAGGCATGCTCGACTACTGATCATCAGCCAGGCGCCAGGCAGCAGGGTCCATCAGACTGGCATTCCCTGGAACGACGCGAGCGGCGATCGGCTGCGGGATTGGATGAATTTGGACCGTTCGACTTTTTACGACGAAGCAAGAATTGCGGTCCTCCCAATAGGTTTCTGTTACCCCGGCGGCGCGGCGAACGGCGGTGATAAGCCTCCGCGTCCGGAATGCGCCCCGCTTTGGCATGAGCGCGTACTTGATCATCTCCCAAATCTTCAATTGACGCTGCTAATCGGTCAATATTCCCAAAGGCGCTATTTGGGGTCAAGTCGGAAGAGCTCGATGACGGAGACAGTGAAGGCATTTCCAGAATATGGTCCGAAGTTCTTTCCGCTCCCGCATCCGAGTTGGCGGAGCGGAATCTGGATGCGTAGGCAACCTTGGTTTGAGCAGGCGGTTATACCTCAATTACGGAGAGCCGTGCAGCGCGTGATCAAGGATTGAGCTCAAGCCGCCAGATCGACGGTGTCTGCGCGGGCGGTGAGGTCGAGTCTCGAACCCTCGCTTCCGGTGATAGGCGCGATCTTGGAACGCGATCTTGGAAGGTGACCTGACCGGGCCGGCAGAGGAGCGGCTCCACCACGAGCCTGGGTTTTCAGCAAGCAGCGCTTTTCGAGGTGGATGTTCCGTGCGTGGCGTTCTCAATTGCCGACACACCTGCGCGGCTGGATCGCCCCTCTTTTTGACGACAGTAACTTAACTTGTCGCGTGCAGAAGGGAAACGACGAGCCGAAGGCGCGAAACACGCCGCGCGAGCCAGCTCGAGTGCAACTTGTAAAAATAATCTATCAATTGGCTGTGCAGTTGAAGCCAATCAACTTGCATATACCATCTATGTTATACTTACGCATGCGGTACGTAGTTGCCCTATTTTTTGGATGGCCGGCCGCCATTACACTTTAACGAGCGTTAGACGTGTACACCTGATGGTATCAATGAAAGTATCTGGTGCTTGCGAAAGAAGTTGGAGTTACGAAGTGAGAGGCGATGCCGCTTCATAAGATGTTTTTCTGATAGTGTCTTTGACACTGTTAACGGCCGCGCGACATTCTTGCCGTTCGGATTGGTAGTTGTTTGTCCCGTCAATCGAGCGAAGCGTTCTATCAAAGCGTTCGACGTCGTCTTGCTTTTATACATCGCGCTAGATGATTTGCTCAGCGCGGTTCAGAATACGGAGTAACAATGCTCGCTTACATTTTCTGGCACACACCATTTTCCGATATCGATGTACGCGACTACGAAACGGCATTGCTTGGTTTCCACACGGACCTCGCGGCAGCTCCTCCTGCGGGGCTTGAGGCATCCGCGACCTATCGAATCTCCGAAGTGCCTTGGTTAAACGGCCGTCCAGGCTATGAAGATTGGTGCTTCATTACGTCGTCGGCCGTTTTGGATGCCCTCAACAAAGCAGCGGTCAGACCAGAACGCTGGAATGTGCATGCTGCGATTGCGAGCAAGACAGACTTCGGACATGGCGGTCTTTACTACCATTTGCACGGGGCCGAGCAAACAATTGCCGGCTCGCGGGTAATCTGGCTGAAGCGGCCCCGGGGTATCCGGTATGAACAGGCTCTCCGAGATATCGTTGATGGATCGAAGGGAATCCTAAGCTGCTGGCGAAAGCAAATGGTCCTTGGTCCCGCCGACGAGTTTGCCATCATCGGAAATTCCTCGCTTGAAGTCTCGGTGCCGCAAGGCTGGCAAACCCGAGTTGTAGAACGAAGGTTTCTAGGCCCGGTTGGCTGATGGATGGTCTTTGAAAAGGACGCAGGATGGCGGGGTGCTCACTGAGAACGAGAGCCTTGAGAAGGTTGTGGAGCGGATACGGTTGCTAGGAAGCCCCTCGCGCGGATTCGGTTTGCACAATGTTTGCCACATCAATCAAATCGCTCGGATTAGAGATCGATTGCGCGCGGGAAGATTGCCGAAAACGCAAGCCACCCGTTTAACCAGAGGATGGTCGCAGTAGCAATGAAAACGGTGGAAAACAGCGCCGCTTCGGCTCCAATCGTGGTCCAAAAGACAGGAGAATAGCCGATCGCGGAAAACCACAGCCAATCGACCAGGAAGTTGTCCACGAGCCCCAGTAGGATCAGGCCGATTGCGACAACGATAGCCCCACGCAGGAGCGCTACGATCACACCTCACCACGGTTCTCGTCGCTTTGGTCCGGTGATCTCGATCGTCATCGTTCAAAGATGGCTGAGAAGCGCAAGATAATCTCACATATAACGGAACGAGAGAGGCTCACGACCTCAATACATCTATTTCGGCCAGTCAGTTTTGCGTTAAATCAAACGTCCCCCCTTTCGACGTCGTAACATGTTTGAAGGCAGGAGGATCTGCCTATGGGTTGATTTTCGATCCATATGCACATCAGTGCCAAGGTTCGACCGAACGACATCATTGACGAAAGGCACGATGTCAGCGCTCAGGAATATGCTGTTGAATGTCGAACACATCCTGGCTTGGTTGGGATCGCGACCGCCGAAATCAAGAGAGCTACCGAGAGTTAGAACACGTAGTGATGGAAGCGATCGAAGAGGAAAGCCGATTAATAGATCGGGAAACCGACGATGGCCTGTTTGGTCGACCCGTCCTGTTGCGATCCGTCCGATCTGATCTTGTTCGATTCAGCTAGGATGTAACGGAGACAATTTTAATGGGAAGACGATTCAAGGTCGGTGATCGCGTGACCTGGAACTCGGAGGCGGGACACGTCAGCGGCAAGATTATCAAGAGCCACGTTAAGAACGTCGATTACAAAGGACATACGCATCGCGCCAGCAATGACGAACCGCAGTACGAAATCAATAGCGACAAGGCGGCGTTGAATAAGACTGGCGCCTGACATAAACATCCACTACCTGGAGATGCCGTTCGCCAAGAGTCGCCTGACCTGAAGAAGCCATCGATACCGTTTAACTAAAAAACGATCGATGGTCGAACGTCACCGATGATAATGGAGCCGCTATCCGTGTCTGGCGAATGTGATCGATCGAACACTACGTTTGTCTTTTCGGGCGGTGGCAGCTTCGGTGCCATTCACGTTGGAATGTTACGTTCGCTCGCAAGACGCGGTATTGCCGCGAGTATGGTCGTCGGCTCAAGCGTCGGCGCACTGAACGGCGCCTATTACGCGGGCGATCCGACGATTGAAGGGATCCAACGGCTGGAGAAGATCTGGCGCGGGTTGCGCCGGAACGACGTGTTTCCGCTGACGTGGAAGATGATAGGAAGCTTCTTACATCGGCGGGATTTCCTCATCGCGTCTGATGGATTACGCCAACTCGTCAATCGGAATCTCGCCTACCGCAATCTGGAGGATGCGAAAATCCCGGTGCATATCGTCGCGACCGATATTCTGACGGGTGCTACCGTCGTGCTGTCGGAGGGTTCGGCTGTGCAAGCCATCATCGCGAGCGCCGCGATACCGGGAGCTTTCGCACCGGTACATCTCAACGATCGCTATCTTGCTGATGGGGCTATATCGAGCGACACGCCGGTCGCCGTAGCGGTCGCACGTGGCGCGCGGCGCCTAATCGTCCTTCCTACGGGTTACGCCTGCGCCCTCGACAAGCCACCGGTAGGTGCGATTGCAAACGCGCTGCACGCGCTGACTTTGTTGATCACGCGGCAACTAATGAACGAGTTGCGAGGACTTGATCGCAGCATCGATTATTTTGTCGTGCCGCCGTTGTGTCCGATGATCGGATCGCCGTATGATTTCTCCCATACGGGCGAGCTGATTGAGCGGGCCGCCAGGAGTACCGATGCCTGGCTTGCCGATGGCGGTCTCGATCGTCCGGGTGTCAATGCGCAGTTGAGCACCCATAAGCACGCTGCGCTAGTTCGAAAATGACGTTTATCTACCATCTTAATCGGGCGAGAGCCTAGCGTATCCCTTTGCGAATACCGATGTGTTTTTGTCCATCCCGAGATGGGGAGCGGATCGCCGTGGGACCGTGCTAAGAAGCGAAATATTTCTTTGCCTGAAGTCCGTCGTGAGGGCTTTCATTTCAAACGCGCGCCCCTTGTAATGATCGCCTAGATAGCTTTTTATACCGAAGTCGTGCGCGACGATGCCGAGGACGATGAAGCGCGCAACTGAACAGCGACAAATGGGCGCGGTCTGGATCGAAGACTTGATTTCGTGGGTTGTCTTGCCAACTATGGGGCATGGTTATTTTCGCGCTTGATCCGAAGTATTTGTGTCGCGCGGGCCTCTTGCAAATCGGCAAGTAGCCCGGGCTGCCTGTCGTGGCTGTCCGGGCTCAATTTCCATACAAACAAATGCAGCTCTGCTTGATTGCAGTGTTCCGGATTAAATGTTCCGCGATCACTGGCGCTTGAGCTCTAAGCGCAGGCTCGCCGTCACACGAGGGCAAAACGCCTAGATTATTAAGCCTGTCGCCTGGGAATAGTGATGGTGCCGAGTGCCCGGCTGCGAGCGCGGGATCGTTTTGACTGAGGGAGTGAGCGATGATGGAGACAGGAGAGATCGGTCGGCTGTGTATGAACGCCGCGAGTAACGTCGCCGGAACCATCGCTAACCATAATCTTAAGAGCATGAGATTGATGGGCGACAGCGCATTGAGGTCGTTTGAATACTTGACCCAGCTTGCCGCGAAGACGGGACTGGACGTGATCCAGCTATCGGGTGCGCATTATCGTAATCAGCTGAACCTATTGGGCTGCTGCAACGGCAATCTCGTCGATCTTGTCTGCGAGATGCGGAAGGATGTGACAGAACCATTCAGAACGCGAGCGGTCGTGGCAAGCTGCGTTATCCGTTGACGGTTAATACCAAATCCGCGGATGTCCATCATTGGGTGTCGACATGACCGAACACTTGTCTCCAATCATCATAGCACGGCGAGACCATGCCGCCGTTCTTGGAGTGAGCGTTGGGAGCTGCATAAAATTCTTCAGCATCGAGGGTGGACTCCACTCCGTTGTAGTCGAAAGCGTTGTCGCGCCGGCGGGAGGCACCCTCGCTACTTCCGCTCAAAGTCCGAAAGACCAGTCAATTGCCCGATGACGAGGGTCCCAAGGCTTCCTAACGCCGGATGCGATGGACTGGAACAGGGCGACCTTGAAAAACGGGATTGGTCGCCCAACAATTGTCAGGAGTGTGACATGCATAGAGATAGAGACAGGATAACCGAAATGAGGCCGCCGATTGCAATTGATGCGAACCACGTTGCCAGACTTTCCGCGCTCTCGTCGCTGACGAGTGGGCCGATGGTGGAAGTGTGTGAATATCTTCGTGAGGAGCTCGATCGCGCGCATATCCTTCCGGCGGAGCAGCTACGCCCCGACACCGTCAATCTGGGCAGCCAGGTCGAATTTCGTGACGAACAAACGGGGAAGGTTCGGAAAGTCATCCTGGTTTATCCGCTTCATGCTGACATTGCGTGTCGGCGCGTGTCTGTGCTGACGCCAGTTGGTGCTGCGCTTCTGGGGCTCTCCGTCAATCAGACCATTTCGTTCCATACCAGAGCCGGCGAACGCCGCGAGCTGACCGTACTCAAAGTCGGCCGCGTGCGGCCTGACGATCAGGAGTGAAATGAAGCGCGGTGATCGCCAGAGCCTCCCGTTCCAATTCAATCGAAACGGAAGGCTCTAGCCCCTGCAAGCTCTATCGGTTTGAGCCGGGGAATCGTCAGGGGGAAGTCCTAATATAATTCGATTTCAGTGCGACATCAGGATCGGGAGTGGCGCCCAAGCCAGGATCTGTTGCGTCGCTCCTCCTAAAATGAAATCCCGCAATCGGGAATGACCAAACCCGCCCATGACCAACAGGTCGGCGTTGATGGCGGCTGCCTGCCGGAAAAGCGCATCGCCAATGCTTATGTTTCCTCGCAAGGCCTGATCCACCACCACCGTCACGCCATGGCGTGCCAGATGACGAGCGAGTTCGTGGGCGTCCATACGCGGACGCAACTCCTTATCGTCGGTCACGGTAACGATGTGGACCCTCTTCGCCCTGGCCAGCAGAGGCATTGCGTCACCGACAGCACGCGCCGCCACCCGGCTATAGTCCCAAGCGATCAAAATTCGATCGATCGCAAAGGTCGTTTTCCCGTCCTCAGGGATAAGCATTACCGGCAGACCGGAGCCGAACAGCACCGCCTCGATGAGTGGCCGTTCGATCGGCAGTTTCTCCCGGCGGTTTGGAAGAATCGCGATATCCCGCAGTCGCGCGTACTCGACGAACGAATCGATTGCTTCATCAGGGAAGCGCGTCTCCATGACGCCGACGAATTTTGATGTCCCTTGGTCAAAGATGCCTCTTGCATGCGTCATGGCAACAATAGCGTCTTCGCGACTTTTCTCCCGTAGCTTCTCAAACAATTCGTCGGGTACGCGCGTATAAAGGCCGGCAGGGTACGCCACGTCGAATGCAAAGGTCAGACCGGTGACCTCGGCCCCGAAATGTTGGGCCAAACCAGCCGCAAAGGCGGCAGTCATCTCGCCGCCAGGCGCCGGCGAAATATATAAAAGCGCATCCTTGATGGTCATATTGGCTCCCGCTCCATGCCGGCGACCTCGTTTTTCTAACGAACAATTGGGATTGATGCTTTGAGCTATATCAAGACGGAGAGGGGCCGCCTCTATTACAATGATAATCTCATTCACGTCAGCGCGGCAGCGTGATCTCGATGGCGGCCGTTGACGCGTTTAAGAAGCATCGCGTTACTCGATTATCCTAAACGTTTCACGAGTGTGCAATTTTGAACAGTTATTACTCTCGAAGCGCGCCTAACGATGCGGTGAGCGACAGATAGATCGATGATGCGGACCGTTTTCGGCCACGTAATTGTTGTGTTGTTTGTCGTCGATAGTGTCGGTGCCGATGCTAGGCCAAAGCTGCCTGTAGAACTTTGCCGCCTCACGGAGGAGAGCAATGACGGATCGGGATCACTCTGAAAGCACGACTGCGACGTGCGACATGCACGCTTTCGACTCCTCCGCGCCACTTGAGGATCTACTGAAGAAATTCGGCTTCATCGCGGGAAAAGTATCGAAGGGGTGAAACAACGGCTTGTTAAAGTCAGGAACATGCAAACATGAACCCACTCAGGCAGCTCGAGACATGCGGCCAGTCCCTTTGGCTGGACTACCTCAAACGCAGTCTGATCGAGAAGGGAGAGTTGCGCGTGCTCGTCGAGCGCGACGGGTTGAAAGGCGTCACCTCGAACCCTTTTATATTCGAAAAGGCGATCGGCGAGACCGATGAGTATGCGGATGCGCTGAAACAATTCCAGGCACTGGGTGACCACAGCATCTCCGAGATCTATGAGCACCTAGCGATCGACGACATCCGTGCCGCCGCCGATGTGCTGCATCCGGTCTACGAGCAGACAGAGGGTCGAGACGGCTATATTAGCCTGGAATGTTCGCCATACCTTGCCAACGATACCGAAGGTACAGTGGGCGAGGCGCTGCGGCTGTGGGAAGCGGTTGCGCGTCCCAATCTGATGGTGAAGGTGCCGGCGACGCCGGCCGGCATTCCTGCCATTCGTCGGCTGACTGGCCATGGGCTGAACATCAATATCACATTGCTCTTTTCGGTTGGCGTCTACGAGCAGGTTGTCGAAGCCTATATCTCGGGGCTGGAGGACCTGGCGCGGGCCGGCGGCGACATCTCCAGGATCGCCAGCGTCGCCAGCATTTTCGTCAGCCGCATCGATACAGCCATTGACAAGCGACTCGACAAACTCGGTGACAAACGGGCGGCCGGTCTATTGCGTGGCAAAGTGGGAATCGCCAACGCGCAAGTCGCCTACGCGCGCTACAAGGCGCTGTTCGCCGCGTCGCGTTGGCAGCTTTTGGCTGCATCGGGAGCAAAGACGCAGCGCTTGCTCTGGGCTTCCACAGGTGTCAAAGACCCGGCCTACAAGGACACGATGTATGTCGAGGCGCTCATAGGTCGCGACACTGTGGACACCGTTCCGCCCGCAACGATGGACGCATTTCGCGACCGCGGTCAGGTAGCGCCCGATGCGATAGAGCGGGACGTAGTGGGCGCGCGCACGGTACTCGCCGAGCTAGAGAACTACGGCGTTTCACTGAAAGAGGTCACGGAGGAACTGATCAAGGAAGGGGTACGGCAATTCGCGGATGCGTTCGACAAGCTGTTTGGTACCATCGCGCGGCGGCGCCGCCGGACGCTGCTCGAGGGCGATCGCGCCCGCCTGGAGATCAGGCCGGGCTCGCCAGAGATAGCGGCCGCCTTCAACGAGGAAATGGAGGTATGGCGGAAAGAAGGGCGCATTCGGAGGCTTTGGGCCGGCGACAAGTCGCTCTGGTCGGGAACGGACGAAGACAAATGGCTCGGCTGGCTGAACGTGGCGGATCAAGAGCTTGCCGATATTGGCCGGTTGCAGAATTTCGCGGCAGATGTGAGGAAGCGCGGTTTCACTGATGTCGTCCTTCTCGGCATGGGCGGATCGAGTCTGGGGCCTGAAGTATTGAGCGAGACCATCGGACGGCAGGCTGGCTGGCCGCGGTTCCGCATGCTGGACAGCACCGATCCGGCGCAGATTAAGGCGACAGAACAGGCGATCGATCTCGGCAAGACACTGTTCATTGTTTCTTCCAAGTCCGGCAGCACGCTGGAGCCCAATATCTTTATGGACTATTTCTTCGATCGCGTCAGCGCGGTGAGGGGCAAGGATAAGGCCGGCGAACACTTCATCGCGGTGACCGATCCCGGTTCCCCGTTGGAACGGCGAGCCAACCAGCTCCGCTTTGCTCGTGTCTTCCATGGCGCGCCATCGATCGGCGGGCGCTATTCTGTACTGTCGAAGTTCGGCCTGGTGCCGGCCGCGGCTATTGGCCTTGACGTCAGACGTCTGCTTGAGACGACGCGGACGATGCAACGATCCTGCGGCGCCGATGTGCCGCCGTCGGAAAACCCAGGTGTGCAACTCGGCGTCGCCATGGGCGTCGCGGCAACCCGGTTTGGACGTGACAAGGTGACAATCATCGCCTCGCCAGGAATCGCCGATCTTGGCGCCTGGCTGGAGCAGCTTCTGGCGGAGAGTACAGGCAAGCAGGGGCGCGGTCTCATCCCATTGGCCGGCGAGCCGCTCACCGTGCCCGAGTGCTACGGCAACGACCGGTTCTTCGCCTATCTGGAGCTGGAAGGGCAGGTCGATCCGCCGCAACGCCAGGCCGTGGAGGTGCTGGAGCAGGCCGGCCACCCGGTCGCGCGAATCCGCGTGAAGGATGTCTGGCACATCGGCCAGGAGTTCTTCCGCTGGGAAATCGCCACCGCGGTCGCCGGTTCGATCATCGGCATCGACCCGTTCGACCAGCCGGATGTCGAGGCGAGCAAGGACAAGACGCGCGCGCTGACCGATGCCTATGAGAAATCGCATCGTCTGCCCGAAGAGGCGCCGGTGTTTCGCGAGAATGGCGTGGCTCTTTACGCTGATCCGCGCAACGCAGCTCAACTTGGCCGCCACAATACGCTTGCCGGTTATCTGAAGAGCCATTTTGGCCGCGTGCATGCCGGCGCTAAGTCAGGCGATTACGTCGCGCTGCTCGCCTATATCGAACGCGACCCGGCGCACACGCGATCCCTGACCGCAATGCGCACGCGCATCCGCGACAAGACCCGCGCCGCCACCTGCCTCGGCTTCGGACCGCGCTTCCAGCATTCGACCGGGCAGGCCTACAAAGGCGGCCCGAATTCCGGCGTGTTCCTGCAGGTCACCTGCGACGACCCGGCTGACATCGACGTGCCCGGCCATTCCTACAGCTTTGGCGTCGTCAAGGCCGCACAGGCCAGCGGTGACCTCGCGGTGCTGGTGGAACGCGACCGCCGCGCGTTGCGCGTTCACCTCAAGCATGTCGATGCCGGCCTTGAGGAGTTGTCGCACGCAATCGACGCAGCGCTCGAATAGCGCCTTGTCATAAGGAGTAACGCAAAATGCAGATCGGCATCATTGGCCTCGGCCGCATGGGCGGCAACATCTGCCGCCGTCTGATGAAGGCGGGGCACCATTGTGTGGTGTTCGACACCAACACCAAGCCGCGCGAGGCGCTAGCGAGGGAGGGCGCCACAGCCGCCGGATCGCTCGCCGAGATGATGAAGACGCTCGCAGACAAGCCGCGCGCCGTTTGGGTCATGCTGCCCGCCGGCGAGATTACCGAAAAGACGGTCGAACAGCTCGGCGGCTTGCTGAAGGCGGACGACATCATCATCGATGGCGGCAATTCCTTTTACAAGGACGATATCCGCCGCGCCAAGAAACTGGCGAAGAAGCACATTCACTACGTCGATTGCGGCACGTCCGGCGGCGTCTGGGGCATCGAGCGCGGCTACTGCCTGATGATCGGCGGCCCGAAGGAGGCTGTGGATCATCTCGACCCAATCTTCGCGGCGCTCGCCCCCGGCCTGGGCGATATTCCGCGCACGCCTGGCCGCGAGAAGGCCGCATCCCGCGCCGAGCGTGGCTACATTCACGCCGGACCGTCCGGCGCCGGGCATTTCGTCAAGATGGTGCACAACGGCATCGAATACGGATTGATGCAGGCCTACGCGGAAGGCTTCGACATCCTGCGCAACAAGGACTCGAAGGATCTGCCGGAGGACGAGCGCTTCGATCTGAACATGCCGGATATCGCGGAGGTCTGGCGGCGTGGCAGCGTCATCTCATCCTGGCTGCTCGATCTCGGCGCCGCCGCGCTGGTGAAGGATCCGCAGTTGAATAAGTTCTCCGGCTACGTCCAGGATTCCGGCGAGGGTCGCTGGACCGTCGAGGCCGCGATCGAGGAGGCGGTCCCGGCGGACGTGCTGTCCACCGCGCTTTACGCCCGATTCCGCTCGCGGCAGGAGCACAACTTCGGAGAAAAGATGCTCTCGGCGATGCGGTTCGGCTTCGGCGGCCACATCGAGGGTCGCGAGTCCATCGATCCCGAACCGAAGTCGGAAGAACCGCAGGGCCATCCGGCGGCACAGAACGCCGCGGAGTAGCGCCATGCCGGACAATCAGCCGATCGGGACTTCTCCGAGCGCGCCGGCAGTGGGGTCGCCGCCGCGGCGACAGGTGCCTCCGGCCGATCCCTGCGCCATGGTGGTCTTCGGCGCCGGTGGCGACATGGCCAAGCGCCTGCTGATACCGGCTCTCTACAACCTCTCGCGCACCAAGGTTCTGCCGGAGAAATTTGCGCTGATCGGCGTGGACCTGGCCGAGGGCACGGCGGAAAGCTGGCGCGACCATCTCTACGACATGCTGAAAACCTTCGTCGGAAATGCGAGCGCGGAGTTCGACATCGATCGGATCGACGAGGCGGCGTGGAAGCGGCTCGCGGAGAAAATGTCCTACATCCAGGGCGATCTGACCAAGCCCGAGCTGTACGAGAAGATTCGTGGCGCATTGAGTGACGCAGAAAAGACCCATGGAACACAGGGCAATGCCATCTTCTATCTCGCGGTCGCCGATCGGTTCTTTGGCATCGCGGTCGAACAGCTCGGCAAGGCGAAGCTCACCGATCAGGGCGAGGACAAGAACGGGAAGCCCCAGTTCTGGCGCCGCGTCGTGATCGAGAAGCCGTTCGGCCATAGCCTGGATTCGGCGCGCCAACTGAACGCCCGCATCCTGCGCACGCTGCACGAGGACCAGATCTTTCGGATCGATCATTTTCTGGGAAAGGACACGGTCCAAAGCATCATGGCGTTCCGTTTCGCCAATGGGCTGTTCGAGCCGATCTGGAATCGCGATCGGATCGATCACGTGCAGATCACCGTGGCGGAGACGGTGGGCGTGGAGGAGCGCGGCAAGTTCTACGAGCAAACCGGTGCGCTCCGCGACATGGTGCCTAACCACGTGTTCACGCTCCTCTCGATGGTGGCCATGGAGCCGCCCACGGGCTTCGACGCTGCTTCGATCCGCACCAAGAAGGCCGAAGTGTTCGCCGCAATGCCCGCCGTCAAGCCGGCAGCAAGCGGTGCGAGGCCAGTATGGAGCCGGCACGGTCCTGGGCAAGCCGGTGAACGCCTACCGGAACGAGCCGAACGTCGCGGCGGATTCGAACATCGAGACCTATGTCGCGATGCAGCTCGAGATCGACAACTGGCGCTGGGCCGGCGTGCCCTTCTACGTCCGTACCGGCAAGCACATGTCGCAGCGTTTGACGGAGATCGCGATCCGCTTCAAGCAGGCGCCCTACACGGCGTTCCGGGACACCGCGGTCGATAGCTTGCGGCCCAACTGGCTGGTCCTGAGCATCGCGCCGGACGAGGGCATTTCCCTGCAGTTCGAGGTCAAGCGCCGTGGACCGGTGGTGGACCTTGCCGCCGTGAAAATGGACTTCCACTACGATGACTGGTTCCCGAAGGAACCGAATGTCGGATACGAGACGTTGATCTATGACGTGATGATCGGCGATCCGACGCTGTTCATGCGCGCCGACATGGTGGAGCAGTCCTGGCGCATCGTACAGCCGGTGCTCGACGCCTGGGCCGCCGAAAAGGCTGATTTTCCGGATTACGATTCCGGCAGCGACGGCCCCAAGGCGGCCGACGAACTGCTGGCGCGCGACGGAGACCGGGCCTGGCGGCCGGTGATCACTGCCACGGAGCGAAAGCAATGACGGCTCAGCATGATATTCGTCTGTTTCTGGCCGATGTGGATGGTGCGTTGGTCACCAAGGACAAGGTGCTGACCGAGGCGGCGAAAGCGGCTGTGCGGGAGCTGGATCAGGCCGGCATTGCCTTCGCCATCACAAGCGGGCGACCGCCCCGAGGCATGAGCATGCTGATCGAGCCGCTCGCGCTGCGGACCGCTATAGCGGGCTTCAATGGGGGAGTGCTGGTCAATCCCGATCTCTCCGTGATCGAAAGCCACACGCTCGATCCTGCCGCGGCCAAGCAGACCGTGAAGCTCATCCTGGATCAGGGGCTGGATGCCTGGGTCTACACGGAGACGGAGTGGCTGATCCGCGACAAGAATGCGCCGCATGTGGCGCGCGAGACCTGGACGGTGAAATTCGACGCCAAGGTCGTGGCGTCGTTCACCGATGCACACTTGGCGCACGCGGTGAAGATCGTCGGCATCTCGGACGATCTCGACCTTGTCGCCGCCTGCGAGAAGGCGGCGCAGAAGACGCTGGGCGAGAAGGCGAGCGCGGCGCGCTCGCAGCCCTACTATCTCGACGTGACCCATCCGCAAGCCAATAAGGGAACGGTCGTCGAAACGCTGTCCAGGCTCCTGAACATTCCACCTGCGCAAATCGCCACCATGGGGGACATGCCGAATGATGTCCTCATGTTCCGCAAGAGCGGCTTCTCAATCGCTATGGGCAATGCAAGCGACGAGGTGAAGGCGCAGGCGAGCGCGGTGACCGACAGCAATGAGAACGAAGGTTTCGCCAATGCGGTGCGGAAGTTCGTTCTGCGGACGGCCTCCGCGTGATCCGCGATTGGCTTGATGTGCGCCTCAATGGATGCAGCCGGCGCGGGCGACGAGGACGACCAGCTTCCGCGGCCGTATGCGATGCTCCGGCTTAGCAGATGGCCGGACGTGACGCGCAGCGACGGCACCGACCTGCGGCGTAGATCACGCAAGATCGCGAGGAGCGTTATTTCGCGGGCTTGCGGCCGCGAGAGCCGACGACCCTGAACTTGTAATCGGGCGGTGCATCGTCGCGCCGCGATGTCCTTTGTCCGAGCGAGGATCTCGCGAGGGCAATGACTGCTGCACAGTAACGCGAGGCCAAGCCGAGTGCATGTTCCATCGCCCGAACCCCGACTGTATTTTGATTTCAACCTTGGCAAGCGACGGCAGCTACCGCCATCTTCATAAATTACCGGACAGCGGCCGTTGCACATGGGTGACACGTAGAGCCTGGCGCGCCTCGGCAGGTGCTATCAGGCTCGCATTTGGTGGCATATCGCTGGACGCCGCCGACGGCCGGCCAGACATGCGCGTGGTTTAAGGCAGACTGCGGCATCGAGTGCGCGTTGAACAGCGCGACTGAGGTCCATTTCCGAAGGCTTTCGGATCACAATTGCGCCTGGCAGTGCTTGTATCGTCGAAGTTTCGCCACTGACGAACACGTGCGGCCCACGCGGTGCATGCTTGGCGGTTCCAATACCGGCGTCAACATTGCTATGGCAACGATCGCAAAAGAGAAGAAGACTCCGTTTTTCGCAGTCGGTGCTGCGGGAGCATCGCTTACCGGCAAGGATTGTACGCCTTATACCGTGCATTATGCCTATGATACTACAGCGCTCGGTAATGGGACGCCACCACGATTTTAAAGCAAGGCGGAAAGTCCTGGTTCTTCGACCGCAATGCCTTTGGCACACAGCTTCAGGATGCTGCGGCCAACGTAGTGACCGCCAGTGGTGGCAAGATTCTCGGCTCCGTGCGGGTCCCCCTGGCGACGTCCGACTTTTCTTCCTTTGTTTTGCAGGCGCAGAATTCGGGTGCGCAGGTTCTGGGCCTTGCGAACGCCGGCGAGGACTTCACCAATTCGCTCAAGACCGCCAATCAGTTCGGGGTCACGAGGAAGATGAAGCCCGCCGCGTTACTCGCATTCATCACCGACATCCATAGTCTGGGTCTGGAAACTGCCCAGGGCCTCTACCTTACGACGGGTTGGTATTGGGATCTCAACGACAAGACCCGGGCTTTTGCGAAGCGTTTCTTCGAAAAAACAAAACGCGAGCCAACGATGACCCAGGCCGCCTATTATTCGGCCACGCTCACCTATCTCAATGCGGTCAAGGCTGCCAAAACAACTGATGCAGATAAGGTCATGGCGGAACTGCACAAGGCGAAGATCGACGACATGTTTACGTCCAATGGCAGAATCCGCGCTGATGGGTTGATGGAACATGAAATGTACATCATGCAGGTCAAGTCGCCTTCAGAATCGAAACAGCCGTGGGATTACTATCGACTTGTGGAGACGATGCCCGGCGATCAGGCTTTCGGGAAGCTCTCTGACTCGAAGTGTCCTTTGCTCAAGGACTGAGAGCAATCGACCTTTCTGGCGGCTTACAGCAGGCAAGGATCTTTACGTCCAACGGCGTCAAACGATGAGCAATGAAATGTATCCAAAGGCCACGCCTGAGCACGCCCAAAAGCGGCGCGAGCTGGCGCCAAAGTCCGAAGCCGCCTTTCAGGCGTTCAGCCAGGCCGTGTTTGCAGATGGCGCTCTTTCGAACAAGACGAAGCAGCTGATAGCGGTGGCGGTCGCCCATGTGACGCAGTGCCCTTACTGCATCCAGGGCCACACGAAGGCAGCGCTACGGTCGGGAGCGACTGCGCAAGAGCTGATGGAAGCAGTCTGGGTCGCCGCGGAAATGAGAGCAGGCGCCGCCTTCGCCCATTCGACGCTGATGTTGGATGTCGTTGAAAGATCGAAAAGCTAAAGTGTTCGGCTGCCGGACGGGGGATCGACCGCTTGTAGGAGGGCACCAGAAAGGCGCAGGTGGTTCAAATTGACCGATCGGGAGATGTTATAGAGCCGCCTTGCGCGCCCAGCGACTGAGCAAAGAGATCGACGAGGAACAAATGACCATCAAATGCAATCCGAATTCACGGTTGTCCCGCTCGAGACAAGTGCTAGGCGCCGGGAGAACCAGAACTCGTATTGACACGTCCGCGTTCATGCTCGCCTGAAGTGGCGATATGCTCGACGACTACAACGAATAGGCAACCCAAATCCTTCGATCTCCAAAAAGTCAATCGGCGAGGCCAACGGATTGAAGGCGTTCCAGGCGCGGACCGACCCCGCATCTCCGAGATTTGGCGATCGTCGATCGCGAGGCCGGTACACTAAAAGGATTAAACTGAGCAGTTTTGAACAGTCTTCGTCGTCAGTTGCGCTAAACTTTGGCTTTCACCCTACGAGAGACGGCCTAAACTGGATCTTGAGCCCAAACTAACGTGACAACAGATCAGATACGGTTCTTATCGTTTCCCTCGATAGAGAAGCAAAAGCTCAATGGCAAGGCATCCGACTAGATCAGGCGGCAGTTCGCCCCTTTGGAATTGGTTGCTGCTGATACCGTTCATCGCCCTGCTCTGGGTGCCGTTCTATAATTTCGTAGAGCCGGCTTTGTGGGGTATCCCATTTTTTTATTGGTATCAGTTCCTCTGGGTGATTCTCACCTCTGCCCTGATCATTTGGGTGCATTACAAGAACGATTAGCCCAATCGGCACTTCGTAGCTACACGGCTAAATTATGAGACGAACATGAACCGGACCGCGATCATCGTCTTCGTCCTGCTGTTCGGAGCCGTGACGATTATTGGCTTTGCTGCAGCTCATTGGCGCCGTGGCGATCTCGACGTGCTGAATGAGTGGGGTCTGGCCGGGCGCCGCCTTGGGACCATCGTCATCTGGTTTCTGCTCGGTGGTGACGTCTATACCGCCTATACTTTTATTGCCGTACCGGCTCTTGTTTTCGGCGCCGGAGCTATCGGCTTTTTCGCGCTGCCTTACACGATCATTGTATATCCGCTGGTCTTTCTGATTCTGCCGCGTATGTGGTCGGTCGCGCACAGACACAATTTCATCACCGCCGGCGACTTTGTCCAAGGCCGGTACGGAAACAAGTGGCTCGTGCTCGCCGTAGCGATCACCGGCATCGTCGCGACCATGCCCTACATCGCGCTACAGTTGCTCGGATTGCAGGTTGTAATCGGCGCCATGGGCGTTGGGACGGTCGGCTTCTATGGCGATCTGCCGCTCATCATCGCCTTTGTCATCCTTGCGGCATTTACTTATACCAGTGGGCTCCGCGCCCCAGCGATGATCGCGGTGGTGAAAGACACGCTTATCTACATCACCGTGCTTGCCATGGTCATCGTAATTCCGATCGAACTTGGTGGCTATGGAAAGATGTTCGCGATGATTCCACCCGCGAAGCTTTTGCTCGCAGGTCCGAAGGACGGCAATCTTGGTCAATTCTCCGCCTATGCAACCTTGGCACTCGGCTCGGCTTTTGCCCTATTCCTCTATCCGCACACCATGACGGCCGTGCTCAGCTCGAACAGCCGCGAAGTGATCCGGCGCAATGCAGCTTATCTGCCAGCATATTCTTTTATGCTGGGTCTCCTTGCGCTCACGGGCTTCATGGCCTTGGCTGTGGGGGTCGATAAGTTGCCTGAATTCGCTCCGCAATTCGCTCAGTACGGGACGAATTTTGCTGTGCCCGCCCTTATCCTCCACACCTTCCCTGACTGGTTCGTCGGGATAGCGTTCGCGGCTATCGGCATAGGCGGCCTGGTGCCGGCGGCAATCATGTCAATAGCGGCATCGAACCTGTTTACACGCAATATCTATGTCCAGTTCATTCGACCGAATTGCACTCCGAAGCAAGAAGCGCAAAACGCGAAAATCACGTCACTAATTGTCAAGTTCGGTGCCCTTCTATTCATTATTTTTATGCCTCTCAAATATGCGATACAGCTGCAACTGCTCGGCGGCATCTGGATTAGCCAGACCATTCCCGCGGTCATCGTCGGTCTCTATACGCGCTGGCTTAATCCTTGGGCGCTTATCATAGGCTGGGCAGCGGGTCTTATCGCAGGTACGTGGATGGCTGCCTCGCTCAGTTTCCAGTCTGCCGTTTTCCCGTTGGCAGTCGACGGTTTCACCGTGCCTGGTTACGCAGCGCTTTATGCGCTTGCGATCAATTTTGCAGTGAGCATCGTGCTCTCGCTGCTGTTCAACCAGGTCTTGGCAACTCGTGGCACGGATCTGACGTCGGTCGCCGATTATCGCGTCTGATGCCGCCAAATCCGGTTGCTCCGCGCTGTTTTGAAATGGTGCATTCATCTCGGTCTCGACGGCTGTCCCTGTCGCAAACCAATGCGCCTCGGCGATCAGTTTACAGTTTGCTCGGATGAGGTGCACGCTGCCAACTGGATTCAAGCCCGTTGATAGCTGCCCGCGCCTTCGTCGGGGCAGGAATAATCCACCCGAGGATCGCCGAAACAGCGGCGCGCTAGTCCGCTCCAAAAGTTCGGTAAGACAGCTTCAACGCAGATTAGCGAGAAATTCGGTGAATAACCGCATTTGACGGATAGTCTTGAAAAAGTCTTTCCGGGTGATGAACGAGAATTTTAAAGACCGCCGATGCGTTTCGCACGCGGCGACGCGAGGGACCATATCTCATTATGTGTCCTTGATAGAGCTTCGAGAACGATCCGCGTGCGACTTGTCTCACGACGAGCTCCATAACGACGCGGTTGCGCTACGGAAGTTTCTTTTGGGACGAGAGACAAAGCGAAAGACCGAGACGGATCATCGATAGCGTCTTGGAGAAGAGCGACGCCTATGATGGACTCGATCAAGATCAAACTACCACCGCACGATCCCATCGCGTCAACTTTGAGCGCGGCGGACGACCGTATCGTCATGAGCGACTGGCTGCCTCCGCAGCAGGGGATCGTTCCCCGCATCCGCATCGGACGGCGCTGGATCAGCATTTTGTGGGCGCTACCAATCGGAGCGGCGACGCTCGTTCTCATGATCGCCGTCGCGCAGGGCTTGCGAGAGCTTCCAGGCGTCGAGGCCTTCATCAAGGATTACCCCGGCATTGCACAGTCCGCACCCTCGGTCGATTCCGGCTTTCCGTGGTGGTTGCAGCTGCAGCACTTCCTGAACATGCTCTTCATGATGTTCATTATTCGCGCCGGGATCCAGATCCTGGCCGATCACCCGCGGCTTTATTGGACCCGGGACTGCACACCCGGCACGGAATGGTTCCGTTTCCAGTATCCGGTTCCTGAGGGCCGAGTTTGGACCTCGAAGGACGATTCGGTGACCGTGCAGGGCTGGCTGGGCATCCCGGGCGTTCGTCATTCGATCGGGCTTGCCCGTTGGTGGCATTTTTCGATCGTGCTGCTCTGGACGATCAACGGCATTGCGTTTTACCTGCTGATTTTCACGACCGGTCAGTGGCTTCGTTTGGTCCCCGTGACGTGGGGCGTGTTCCCCGCAGCGCTGTCGACCGCCATCCAGTATGCGTCGCTAAATTTTCCGGTCGACGAAAGCTGGACCCGCTACAACGGCCTGCAGCAGCTCAGCTATTTCATCACGGTATTCATCGCCGCGCCGGTTTCGATTCTGACCGGCCTCATGCAGAGCCCGGCGATCTCCAATCGGTTCGGCTTGTTTGGGACTGTATTGAACAGGCAGGCAGCCCGCTCCATCCACTTCATCTCGTTCTGCTGGTTCGTGCTGTTCATCCTGGCGCACGGGATCATGGTGTTTGTTACCGGTCTTAGGGAGAACACGAACCACATGTTCGCGGGGGTGGAGAGCCACGCGTGGGCTGGTTTTCCGTTTTTCGTCTTGGCTATGGTGCTCGTGGGTCTGGCCTGGTGGGTCGCCTCGCCTTTCACCATCCGGCATGCCCGTCTGGTGCAGCGGACCGGACGATTTATGGTCGGCTGGATCAAAGGCCTGTCCGAATGGTGGGAGCCGAACGCCCAGCTTACGGAGAAGGACATCTCGCCGCATTTCTGGCCTAACGGGACAATGCCGAATTCGGCGGAGTTCGAGGCGCTGGTGGCGGATGAGTTTGCTCACTATCGTCTGCGCGTCAGTGGACTGGTGGAGGAGCCGCGCGAGTTTTCGTTCGCCGATCTCAAGGCCCTGCCGAAGCAAGAACAAATCACCACGCATTTTTGCATCCAGGGATGGTCGGGCGTTGCCAAGTGGGGCGGCGTTCCGATGCGCGATATCCTTGACATCGTGAAGCCGTCACCTGATGCGCGCTATGCCGTGTTTTACTCGTTTTCTGAAGGTTCCGCGGGTGGCGGCTATTACGACGTTCACGAGATTCACAACATGCGGCACCGGCTGACCATTCTCGCCTACGAGATGAACGGGGCGCCCGTCAGCATCCTTCACGGCGCGCCGCTGCGGCTGCGCTGCGAGAACGAATTAGGCTTCAAGATGGTCAAATGGATCGCGGCGATCGAGTTCGTGCGCGACTTTGCTGACCTTGGCGCCGGCCAGGGCGGCTATAACGAAGATCACGAGTTCTATGGATACCGTATGCCGATTTGAGGTGCAGACGTCGAGCGCGACACTTGCCACGTCTATCGAGGAGTTCTCCGGGAGTGATTACGCGTCACTTGCACAATGCCTGACGATCAAAGGAATGTCCCCAATGCGTACGCCAGCGAGCATCTTCAAGCATCCCATCCACCCTATGCTGATTGTCTTTCCGATCGGTCTTTGGATTTTCTCGCTTGCCTGCGACTTGATTCGTCTCGCGGGCGCACTGGAGAAGCTTGGTCCACCGTCGCGTTTTTCAGCATGATCGGTGGTCTTATCGGCGCCCTCTGCGCGGCGTATCAGGCTGGCTCGGCGGTCAAATGGTGCATGTCTATGGCGTCGGCGTCGAAGGGCGCGAATAGCGCGTAAGGGCTGGTAGCCAGTGACATGGTTGCCCGCGAGGGCCAAGGCGCGTCACGACAGTCTTACGCGGAACAGGTGGTCGTCGGCACGAAAATCAAACGGAGAATTCGAATGAACGCAGCGCCTTCTGCAATGCCTCTCGATCCTGCATTGGACAATGAGTGCATCAACGCTCTGCGCTTCCTCTCCGTGGACGCCGTGCAAAAGGCTGATAGCGGCCACCCGGGAATGCCGATGGGCGCGGCGTCGATGGCCTATGTGCTGTGGACCCGGTTTCTCAAACACAGCCCCGCTAATCCCGGTTGGTTCGACCGCGATCGATTCGTGCTCTCTCCCGGGCACGGTTCGATGCTGCTGTACAGTTTGCTTCACCTCACCGGCTACGATCTTTCTATCGAGCAAATCAAGCGGTTTCGCCAATGGGGCAGCATGACGCCGGGACATCCTGAGCGGGGCGTTACGCCAGGCGTGGAGACAACCACCGGACCTCTGGGTCAAGGGTTCGGCAACGGCGTCGGTCTTGCGATGGCCGAAGCGCATCTGGCGGCGTGTTACAACCGGCCCGGCGTCGAGATCGTCAATCATTTCACCTATGGGATCGTCAGCGATGGCGATCTGATGGAGGGCGTATCCTCGGAGGCCGCGTCCCTCGCTGGCCATTTGAAGCTCGGCAAGCTGGTCTACCTCTATGACGACAACCGTGTGACGCTGTCGGCTGGCACCGACATCACATTTACCGAGGATCGTGCGCGCCGGTTTGAAGCCTATGGCTGGCACGTCCAGTCGGTTGCGGATGGCAACGATCTCGTTGCGATCGACGCGGCCCTGCGCTCGGCCCGCGCGGAAACGCAGCGTCCCTCGCTGATTCTGGCGCGGACCCATATCGGCTACGGCGCGCCCGACAAGCAGGACAGCTTTGAATCGCACGGGTCGCCCTTGGGCGTCGAAGAAGTGCGCCTAGCGAAGCAAAATCTGGGTTGGCCAACCGAGCCGCTATTTTACATCCCCGAGAAGGCAGGCGAGCATTTTCGCAAGGCGGTTGAGCGTGGAAAAGCGGCCGAGACGGAGTGGAGCGATAAATTCTCGGCGTACGGCCGCGCGTTTCCGGATCTGGCGAAAGCGTTTCTGCTGGCCATGCACGGCGAATTGCCGGATAGATGGGATAGAGATATTCCGGCCTTCCCGGCGGATAAAAAGGGCATGGCCACTCGCGTTGCCGCGGGGAAAGTAATAAATGCCGTTGCGGTTCGATTGCCGGCACTGATCGGCGGTTCGGCGGATTTGAACCCATCGACCCACACCGCGCTTTCGGGACTGGGAGACTTCGAGCCCGCTGGAGTGACCGTACCCGACAAGCAAGGGGCGGTGGAGGGCGTCTGGAGTTACGTCGGTCGCAATATCTATTTCGGCGTACGCGAGCACGGCATGGGGGCGATTTTGAACGGTTTGGCGGCGCATGCGGGCGTCGTGCCGTTCGGCGCGACATTTTTGATTTTCTCCGACTACATGCGGCCGCCGATCCGCCTCGCCGCGATGATGAAGCTGCACGTGATCTATGTTTTCACCCACGACAGCATCGCCTTGGGGCAGGACGGATCGACCCATCAACCAGTGGAGCAGCTCGCCGGCCTGCGTGCGGTTCCAGGCCTTACCGTCATCCGTCCGGGCGATGCCAATGAGACTGCCGTCGCTTGGCGCGTCGCGCTGGAAGCGGGAGACCATCCGGTTGCGTTGATTCTGACGCGTCAGAACGTGCCGACGCTCGATCGCACTCAATGTGCCGCCGCAGATGGCTTGCAACGAGGTGCATACGTCCTGGCCGATGCCGTGAACGGCAAGCCGGATGTCATTCTGATTGCAAGCGGTTCGGAGGTTGAACTGGTCATGGCCGCTCGACGGGCTCTGCAAGAGCGTAAGGTCATGGCGCGCGTTGTCTCCATGCCGAGCTGGGATCTGTTCGATGGGCAGCCGCAGAGTTATCGCGACCAGGTGTTATTGCCTTCAGTCCGCGCGCGGTTGGCCGTCGAGGCGGGTGCATCGCAGGGCTGGCATCGCTACGTCGGCGATGGCGGCGACGTGCTGGGGGTGGACCGGTTCGGCGCGTCGGCTCCCGGCGACGTCGTGATGCGTGAATACGGCTTTACCGTCGAGAATGTATGCAAAAGGGCTCTGGTCTTGTTAGGGTAGAAACGGCGTCAGCTTCCGCAGCGCGTCAGCCAGATAGACCGAAAATGCGAATGGTGACATTCGCGACCAGCGGCCGCCGCCGAGGCATGGTTTCACACGCTCAAGTTTTTGAAGCAAGCGAGTTCCGCTGTTGCATAAGTTTCTTGCGCCTGCGAAATGGCAATATCTATGAAGCCTAACGACATCATTGACTGGCAAAAGCCGCGGTACGGATGCGAGCGATATTTATCTATGCAGAGAGCTTCTGAATGTCGCTGAAACGCATATTGCGCGACGTTCGTGCTTGTCGGATCTGTGAGGCAGAACTGCCGCTTGGTCCGCGCCCCGTTGTTTAGCTGGCGAGCACCGCTCGGCTGTTGATCGTCGGTCAGGCGCCAGGGAGCAAGGTCCATCGGAGCGGTATACCTTGGAATGACGCAAGCGGCGATCGCCTGCGTGACTGGCTTGGGCTGGATCGTTCGACCTTCTTCGATGAAGGAAAGGTCGCGATTCTTCCTATGGGATTTTGTTATCCCGGGGCTGGAGAGAATGGCGGTGATAATCCACCTCGTCCCGAGTGTGCTCCGCGCTGGCACGAACGCTTGCTCAAGCATCTTTCGGACCTGCAGCTCACACTGTTGGTCGGTCAATACGCGCATCGATATTATTTGGATGCAGGGCCGAAGGCCTCCATGACCGAGACCGTTAAGGCATTTTCACAGTACGGTCCCCAATTTTTCCCGTTGCCGCATCCGAGTTGGCGTAGCGCAATTTGGATGCAGAAAAATCCCTGGTTCGAGGAGAAGGTAATTCTTGAACTGAGGAACGTCGTGCGAAAGTCGGTCTAGTGGTTGTTATCGGTCGCCGTTGGGACGATGCCCTCGACAGATCAAGCGCGCGAAAATGTCGCGCGGTGATCGCTGCGGTTTCCAAGGATTGGAGATGGTTTCAAGGCGCGCACGTCGAACTGGCGGGGGTTCCAAAGCCGCCGGTTTGGGTCCTTGTCAAGGCAACGTCGCAGCGGTTTGCGGGCGAACACCGTCGCCGTCGCTCGCCCGGCGTCTGCTCCGGCACCGGCGACGACAGCAATCCTGCCCATAGAGTTACCGCCAACAGCTTACTTGGTAGCGCGCGACAGCCATCGCGTGGTGGCTGTGGCGTAGCTCTTTTGGATGACCGCCAGCGGATCGCCTTTGAGGGTCTCGAACCGCGTAGCGTCGTCATCGCGCCAGAATCGCAGATCGAAGACGTTCGCACCGACCCGAAGATCTCTGATCGTGAGTTTCGGGAGCCACTCAGGCAGAACCGGATCGATGTAGAGCTTGCCGGCCGGCGCGTCGGGCTGAAAGCCGACCATCATCTGGAGCAACGCGAAACACGATCCCGCCGCCCAGGCCTGCGGCACGTTGGCGCCGAGGTATTGGACAGGAAAGGTGGTCGGATCGCGCTGCATGCCAGCATAGAGCTCCGGCATCTGGTGACACATGAAATAGCTGGCCGCCCCGCTGATGTCGCGGGCAATGCGGGCCGCCTCTTCGACGAAGCCGTAGCGGCGGAAGCCCATGGCGATGATCCCATTGTCGTGCGGCCATACCGCGCCGTTCTGATAGGAATTGGGGTTGTAGGAGGGGTTGTGGGTCGAAAGGGTCCGGATGCCCCAGCCACTCCACATATCCGATTCCATCAGCCGCTTGACAACCTTGGCGGCCCGGTCGGGAGGCACGATGCCCGACCACAGGCATTGACCGGGATTGGAAGCGACGCTCAACACCTGTTTTTTTTCGCCGTCCAGGCAGAGAGCGTAGAAGCCGGACCCCTCGTCCCAAAACGCGTCGTTGAAGCGGGCGAACAGGGCCTCGGCCTTTTCACGCAGAGCCTTGGCCCGGGCTGATTTGCCCAGAGCGTCGTAGATCTGAGCCATGCGCAGCCAGGCATCGTAGACATAGCCTTGAATCTCCACGAGCGCGATCGGCGCAGTGACGATCGACCCGTCGGTGTTGACCAACGCCTGGCCAGAATCCTTCCAGCCCTGATTGTAAGCGCCAGCCGTGGATCGGGTCTGGTATTCCTGAAAGCCATCGCCGTCTCGGTCGCCGTATCTGTCGATCCAGGTCAGGCACTTCTCCGCGGTCGGCATATACCGCGTCAGCAGATCGGCATCGCCCGTGCAGCGCCAGGCGTTATGCAGCACGATCAGATAGAGGATGGTGGCGTCGGCGGTTCCGTAATACGGGGTGTGCGGAATAAGCTTGAAGTGCGCCAACTCGCCGCGACGCAGTTCGTGCATGATCTTGCCGGGCTCCGCGTCGCGATAATCGTCGCGCCTCTTGGCCTGGTAACGGCTCAGCACCTCCAGCGCGCCGCGGGCGAAACCAGGATACACCATGGCGTTCTGCAGCGAGACAGTGAGGCTGTCGCGCCCGAACAGGGCCAGAAACCACGGAACCCCGGCCGCCGGCACAAATTCCAAGTGGCTGGTGCCCTCGATGGGAAGTCGCAAGGCGGCCATATCCTCCAGCGACTGATGGTAGAAGCGGTAGAACTCCTCATTGCTCGTCTCGATCTTCAGCGCCGCTTCCTGCCATTGGCTCAGCTTGCGGCGCGCGCCAGCGCCCCTCGTCTGGGCGATACAGTGAGCTGGCGCGTGATCGAGGGTCTTCCCGTCGCCGACTGCATAAAGCAGGCACGAGTGCCACGCTTCGCCGGGCTTGAGTTCGAGTTCGAAGCTGATCCGGCCGTTGGCATAGACCGGCTTGGAATCAGACTTGTGCGCCGTGACTGTGACCCGGCGCTCGAAGTCCTTGTTGACATAAGCGATCGTTAGGCGTGCAGCGCTTTGCGACCACGCGGTGGTGATCCGGCCCCGCCGGACAATGCCGCCGGACTTCACTTCGAAGATGTCGGCGAAGTCGCTGCGCACCGCGATCTCAAGATTGAAGTGCACCTTGCCCATGCCGTGATTGACCAGATCGAGGTCCTCGTGGATTCCGCCGTCGATGGAACGGCTGATCGAAAGGCCGAGAGTATGTTCTGCAACCTCGCCGATTTCGGTGTGAATGGTCGGATTGGTGAGGAAGATGCGGTTGGCGTAATACGCGATATTTCCGCCGTTCAAGAGTTCCCACGGCTCACCGTCGGCGAAGATCTGCCAAGAGGAGATGACCCGGGTGTCAGAGTGATAAAAGCCCTTGTCGGTCGGCCAGGGGATCTGACCGTCCTGGTCGGTGATGAGGACGCCGTAGCCTTGGTTGATCGCCAGCCTTGGCGGTCCGACAGTTATTTCTAGGGCCATTGATTTTTTCCGCACGAGCCGTTGAGGGTCGTTTAACGTCGAACGTCGGCGACGCCGTCTTCGAACAACGGGTCAACGGGGCCTAAGGCTCCCTTTCGCGGACCCGACAAGCCGTGACCCAGGTCGCGCTCGCGCGATCCCGCAAAGGCCCAGGACCTAGCTGAGGAGCGCGCATTGTCCGCGAGCCGCCTGTAGAGCACCAGATAGTTTTCCGCCATACGGTCGACCGTAAACCGATCTTTGAAACGCTTGCGGACGTTCAGGCGGTCTAGCGTACTCACTCGGTTCAAGGCTTCAAGCGCCTCATCGAGGCACTGGACAATGAACCCGGTGACGCCCGGCTCCACGATCTCAGGAACTGAGCCGTTGCGCCAGGCGATCACCGGCGTGCCCGCAGCCATGGCCTCGATCATCACCAACCCGAAGGGCTCGGGCCAGTCGATAGGAAAGAGCAGGGCGAGCGCGCCGGCCAGGAGTTCGCTCTTTTGGGCGTCGTCAATCTCGCCGAGGAATTCGATCAACGGATGGTCTAGCCACGGTTTGACCGCGGCGTCGAAATACTCTTGATCGGCCGCGTCGACCTTGGCCGCGAGCTTGAGCGGGATGCCGGCGCGGAGGGCGACCGCGACGGCGCGATCCGGTCTCTTCTCGGGCGAGATGCGACCCAGGAAGGCAAGGTATTTGCCGTGGTCCCCCGAATACGGAATGAGTGCGTCAGGCATGCCGTGAGGGACGGTCGCCAACCAGTTTGCGTCGAGGATCGGTCGGCGCTGGGCGTCGGAGATCGACACTAACGGCATGTCGTTGAAGGTGCGATACACCGAACGCATTTCCGGCAGATCCAGCCGCCCATGTAGTGTGGTTAAGGACTTCGAGGCGAGATCCTGGAACAGCGGGAACTGATAGAGATCCACATGGAAATGGATCACGTCAAAGCTTTCGGCGAGCCTGCGCACCCGGTCCAGCATGAGCAACAGAGATGGCGCATGATTGTACACTCCTGCTCGTCGCAATCCTGTCGGGCAGCATGGCGCGAGCGTAGCCGAGGTTGACGAGTCGGCGCTGGCGAACAAGGTCACTTCGTGTCCATGGCGTACGAGTTCTTCGGTGAGCCAGGAACAAACCCGCTCCGTACCACCATAGGTGCGGGGCGAGCGCGGTGACCGACAGCAATGAGAATGAGGGCTTCGCCAAAGCGGTGCGGGAATTTGTTCTGAGGTCGGCCGCGGCATGATCCTCGTTTGAGATATGGCGCGCCTTCGGGAATGTGACGGAAGCCGAGAAGACATCTGGAATGTGGCGACTCGACAGGGAGCGACAACGACAAACTGGTGATTTGCCGCCCGATTAGAGCATCGAACATGGGTCGGAACGCTCTTCGCCTCAAATCCCCAGCTTACAATCGGTGCTATCACTTCGAGCTCGCGATCGAGGCGGCCCGCGATGCGTACGCTGCTCCGCCGCAAGGGAGATATATTTCGGCGCCGAGCGCGGAACGTTGATCTCGATCAAAACTGGCAGGGAAAGTTTGAAGTAGTCTGAACGTGTAAGCGGTCCCAGAGGCCGACGTGAGGCAACAAGCGTGCAAACCATCGGTTGCAAGAAAGACACGGAAGTGCGGCGACTGGGCCGCTTCGTTGCGGCGGCCGATAGTGCGAGCATGACGATGGAGGCTCGTGACGAACTTCGAAAGCGGATCCTCGATAGTGTAGGGGTCGCGATCGGTGCGTTAGACGGCGACCCGATCCGCTGCGTCCGCGACCAACTTGAGGATTTTGGCGGTAGACCGATCGCAACTCTGATTGGCGGTGGCAAGACGGCGCCCGATCGTGCCGCTTTCTACAATGGCGCTCTCGTGCGCTATCTCGATTTCATGGATAGTTATCTCGCCAAAGGCGAGACGTGTCACCCAAGCGATAACCTTGGCGCCGTCCTTGCTGCCGCAGAGTATGCCGATCAGGACGGCAAGACGCTTCTTGCGGCGATGGCAGTCGCCTATCAAGTGCAGTGCCGCCTATGCGACGTTGCACCTGTTCGGGCAAAGGGCTTCGATCACACGGTTCAAGGTGCCTATGCGGTCGCGGCCGGCGTGTCGCGAGCTCTTGGGCTTGATACTGAAAAGACCGCCAACGCGATCGCCATCAGTGGCACGTGCAATAATGCGTTGAGAGTGACGCGCACAGGTGCGCTGTCGCAGTGGAAGGGCCTGGCCTATCCGAACACGGCATTTGTTGGCACGCACGCATCGTTCCTCGCCTTAAGAGGCATAACCGGCCCGGAGGAAGTTTTTGAAGGCAACAAGGGATTCAAAGAGACCATCGCGGGCCCGTTCGAAATCGAGTGGCGCGAAGAAAACCTCGAAGCCGTTAAGAATACGATTATTAAGAAGTACGATGCGGAGATTCACTCGCAATCGTCGATTGAGGGTGCGCTGGAACTGCGAGCGCGTTCCGGCTTTAGAGTTCCTGACATCGCAAGGGTCGAGATCGAAATATTCGACGTTGCGTATCACATTATTGGTGGTGGCGACGAGGGCGACAAGACAGTTATCCGCACGAAGGAGGAAGCGGATCACTCATTACAATATATGGTTGCCGCTGCGCTGCTCGACGGCAATGTCTTGCCGGCGCAGTACAGGCCGGAGCGGCTTACGGGTGTCGATATTCAGAGCCTGCTGAGGCGAATCGTGGTCAAACCTAGGGAAGAATTCACAGCGCGTTTCCCTGCTGAAATGTGCACCACCGTTACCATTATAATGAACGACGGGAGCAGGTATCGAATCGACAAGCCTGATTACGAAGGCTTTGTCACGCGCCGGATGGGCTGGGAATCGGTGATCGCCAAATTCAACGACGTCACGGCCGCTTTCACGTCTGAACGCGCTCGAGCACGGATTGTCGACGCTGTGCAGAACCTCGAGAACATGCGGGTTCGTGATTTCACCGCGATCCTGGCCGATCTCACGCAATAATGCCTAATCAATCCTTAGGAGGGAATGGCGAAAATGACAAAGTCTCAATCCGAAGCATGGCAGAAGCGTTCCTTCCCCTACGTTCCGATGAACGATCGTGATTCCAAGCCACGCTCGAAATCGATCACTGAAATTCGTGGGCCGTATTACGCCTCCGTCACGCCGACCTACACGAAGGAATTGCTCGAGGGAATGGGGGAGCACGTCGACGGTTACAAATACGCTGGCGGGTCATTTTCATTGATGCCAGCCGAATATGTGAAGAGGATGAACCGTATCTGTCACGACCACGGTGTGTATGTTTCGACTGGCGGCTGGATCGAAAATATCCTTGCGCGCGCTGCGCACCACGTCGACGATTATATCGCCGAGTGTAAGACGCTCGAATTTGACATGATTGAGCTGTCCACTGGATTCATCCAGTTGCCCATTCCGGATCTGCTTCGGCTTATTGAGAAAGTCAAGAAGGCAGGGCTTAAGCCGAAGCCCGAGATTGGTATCCAGTTTGGCGCCGGTGGTGACACGAGCCAGGCGGAATTGCAGGCCGAGGGTACCCGCGATCCACAGATACTGATTGACACCGCAACAGAATGCTTGAGCGCTGGCGCGTCGATAATCATGATCGAGTCCGAGGGTATCACGGAGAACGCAGACCCGTGGCGTACCGATGTAGCGGCGAGGATTATCAAGCAGGTCGGAATGCAGAATGTGATGTTTGAGGCGGCCGACCCGCCGGTGTTCGAATGGTACATCAAGAATTACGGCGTCGACGTCAATCTGTTCGTTGATCACAGTCAGATCGTGCAGTTGGAGTGCTTGCGGCGCGGCATCTGGGGAACGAAGAGCACATTTGGACGTATCACGAGCCATCGGTAATTCGCTTTGAGCACCTGCCGGTAATTGCATGGCGGGTAGCTCGATATAGCGTTGGCCGCACTGCTCTGCACGCGGACGATTAGCGAACATGGAGCGGCTCGCAACGTTGCGGGCTGCATTAAAACGCGAAGCCAGCTTTATGCGAATTGCCGAATGCGAATTTCCGATTGAGCCTTTTGCAGAGTCAGCGCGGGCATGAGAACGGCAGATTTGAGCGCGACAGTCCTCGGTGTGCGCCGCGGCAACTACGGGCGTTGGATCCAATATCCATACAGCCTGAGGTGCCGACGTTTGACCGTGGAGTTGATTCGAATATTTGATATCGAAAAGTCCGATAATGAAGCTTAAATTTATTCGCTTGTCAGATTGATCTTATGTGCGCAAGGTCAATGCGACACGCGAAGTGGCGATCATGCGGTGACATAGACTGACCAAGGAAAACGATGCCGCTGGAGAAAACCAGGATGACGATGACCGTCGACAGCATGAGAGACGACCGCTTCAGCGGGAGGTTGCTATTCGGCCATGTCGGGCGAAACAACGCTTACTTCGGCTATGTGTATATGACATTCGGCTTCGCTTTCTATGTGGCCATCATCAGCATTTATGGCGGCGGCTTTTCCATCGTGCCCGCCTATCCGTGGGATGTGTTCGACACCCGACATGCCGGTGTTCTCCACGGAATGCTGTTTACCGCACGGTCAGCGGCCGGCGTCGCCGGTCCTGTGCCGATCAATTACATCCGCGAATACAACGTCCGCCATTGCATGCCGAAGGCGCAGGCTGACTTTTGCGTCAAAGCGTTCGACAAGCGTCGTCACGTGAAATCCGAAGTGGATGCCGAGATTGAGCCGGCGCGTGCTCAAACAGCGGCAGAGCAAGCCTGGAGCGGACTCGGCCGAACACGGGAATCGCACAGATGAAAGCGTTATCGCCCACGCAGGCTTCTGCCGTGCAGATATTGTTGAGCTGGAGCACCGATCTGGTATCGCGCGCCGCGGCATCGACGAAGCCGAAAAGGCGCGCCAGTCAGATCGCGGCTGTGGTTGCCGAGACCGGCAATCCTTCGGGAACATAGGACGAGATTATGCAACAGGCCGAAGTGCAACAAGCGACACGCTTGCCGTTGATGCTGACCCGGAGCTTTGTCGACATACCATCGCTGGCAAGCGCGGCTAGACTCTCGTCAACGCCTTGAAGCTGCTTCATTAGGCCACGCGATGCAGCACAACGGTGTCGCGTTTCTGGAAGAGTTAATAAGGCTGGTTACCGACACATCGTCGCTTCCTCCGACGCCGGTTCGACGCGGTAGCGATGTTCCGTACGGGTGACAGAAACACCAGATTTGGCCAAGAGAACCATCGCCGCGCGAGCGGAAAGGCACTAGGAGGGTAAGGCTTCCAAGGAGGAGCCAAGTCTCGTTGCCATCCCAGATCGGCGCGATGGAGTTCATCACAAGATTGCTGGACTGCGTATCCGGCGCGAGGCCGAAGAGCATGCCGACCCCGAGATCAAACCCGTCGCCACGCAATCACCAAGCAAACTGCACGCGGGACAGGTCTCCACGCCTCTCGTGAGAGGAATTATGCGGCCAGGACCTTACGAATTGCATCCGCCCTCACGTAACACTAGATAACTCGTTGCTTGCGTGAGTCCGGTGGAGACGAAGAAGCCTCAATCCGCAGGTTGCGCCATTAAGATTTCTGCCGCTGGCTTATTTCATTTTCATCGGCATCTTTGAGAAGTTCAATGTTGAGCGAACGATCTTCTGTGTCAAAATTGCCTCAACTGTCGGGAATGACTTCTGCGCGGTTGGTGGAACCGGCTTCCAGTTATGACCCTGGGTTAAGTAATAATCGAACGGCAGCGCACCGGGTCCGACTGCGCGACCGACGATAAGTCGACCCACCATACCGGCCTCTTCGTGCGGTGCACAGAAATAGTCGTAGATGCCTTCCACGGTGAGCGTTACCTCAAAGGTCTGTTTAGGCAGGAGAAAATCGGATGCCCACGGTTGGGCGTTCGTCGGGATACGCAACGAATGATTATCGTTCTTAGGACTGTAAGCCGTCGCCGTATGCACGTTGTCGTCGCAGATCCAGCGTACCGTTTGGCCGGGTTGCAATAACACTCCGATTGGGTCGAACCCAACGACGCCGCCTCCGGGGTCGCTCTTCATGTGAATCTCGATCAGTTCGGCCGCCTCAACCCGAACGAGGGTGGAAAAACCCGCGTTCGCGAGAAAGCCGCCGCCGACACCGAGTGCCGCTCGCCGCGTCAGCATCTGGTTATTTCTCGACCAGCTTTTCCTGCGACTTCGTCACATGCCACAGCACGATGTGATAGTGAGGCACTTCCACACCCGGATGACCGGCGTTGTAATACAACGAAACGTGGTCGACGTTGCCCCCGGGCGCCTTTAGATCATCGATTGTTTTATGGTCGTCGATGTCTTTAATGGGGATCATATAAATTGTGCTGACTAGCTTGCCCGCACGATCGTAGGCGAGAAACGGCCCGTCTGGTAACGTCTTGGGATCGACATAAAGCGTCCCCATGCCGGGTAGAAAATCGGGAAGTTTAACGAGTTCGCTTACCTTTTTGTAGGGAGCCGGCGGGGGCGCCTTTTCGACCCTTTCTGCAGCGACCGTCGGTCCGGCTACCAACATCATGATCCCAAGGGTCATCAGCGTCTTTCGAAACATTTGTATCTCCTATCATGCACACGTGAACACCGGCCGGCTGAACGTCACCGTGCCCCCACGATGAATAAAATGCGAAATTGGGTCTGTGCAATGTTGCACACCCGCCACGCCCACATTGCCGCAGCCACCGGTCGTGGTCTCGACGCCTGACGTTACGTGATATTTCGGACGCTCCGGTATTTGCGCCGAGTTGTCGAAACCGCTCTGTTCCGTTGCGCTACGGTTCGATCATTGTAGGAAGGAGCGTGGCCGGATATTCGACTTTCCAGCCGACAGCCCGATCAATTGCTCGAGGCTTCACGCGGGGATCTTTGCCGCACCGGCTTTTCCGAACGCGTGAGGTTGTGAGCTGTGTTGACAAGGGCGATGTGCGAAAGTGCCTGGGGGAAATTGCCGACTAACCGCTTCGTCTGTGGATCGTATTCTTCGGACAGAAGTCCGACGTCATTCCTGAGTGCAAGCAGCCGTTCGAATAGTTGCTGTGCTTCCTCGCGTCGCCCTGTTGCCAGCAGGCTATCTGCGAGCCAAAAGCTGCAAGCAAGGAATACGCCTTCGCCTGGGAGGAGGCCGTCGCGGGTGTCCACAGTATCATAGCGTCGGGCAAGACCGTCAGCTAATAAGTGTTGCTCGATAGCGGCAATAGTGCGTCGAACCCTTGGATCATCGGGGGGCAAGAAGCCAACGGCTGGAATGAGCAGCAAACTGGCATCGAGGTTCTTTGATCCGTACGATTGCACAAAAGCGCCAATCTTCGGATCGAATGCGTGCCTGCAGATCTCTTCGTGGATTTTTCCGCGCAAAGCGCGCCAGTGTTCGACTGGCCCTTCAAGACCGAAATCTTCCGCACCTTTGATGGCGCGGTCGAAGGCCACCCAGGTCATCATCTTTGAGTAAGTAAATTGTTGGCGGCCGCCACGAATTTCCCAGATTCCTTCGTCCGGTTGATCCCAGATTGTCTCCAGGTGATCGAGGAGCGCGCGCTGAACGGCCCAGGCGTGTTCCTCCACAACCAGTTTCCCGTTGCGTCCCTGATAGAATGCATCCATGACCTCGCCAAAGATGTCGAGCTGCAATTGGGTGGCGGCGGCATTGCCAATTCGCACCGGTTTGGACCCCTCATAGCCGGGTAGCCAGGGGATCTCCCATTCCGTCAGACGTCGTGCGCCTAGCAGGCCGTACATGATTTGTACTTGCGACGGCTGACCAGCCACCGCACGCAACAACCACGCCTGCCATGATCGTGCCTCTTCGTAGTAGCCCGAGTTCATCAGTGCGAGGAGAGTAAAAGTGGCGTCCCGCAACCAACAAAAGCGATAATCCCAGTTGCGTGGACCTCCAAGTTGTTCTGGTAGGGATGTGGTAGGAGCGGCAACGATACCGCCTGTCGGACGATAGGTTAACGCCTTCAGTGTGATGAGCGAACGGCGAACATCCGCCGACCACTTGCCCGCGCTGGTGCAGCGACCTATCCAGTGACGCCAGAACCTTTCCGCATCGACAAGAGCTTTCTGTGCGTCGATGGCGACAGGAGGCGACAGGTGCGAGGCAGAATAGGTCAGGACGAACGGAATTGTCTGGCCGGCCGATACGGTGAAGTCACCGATCGTCGTGAAATCCTTTCCTCGCAGTTGCACTGGCGTGCGCAAGACTACCATGTCTGGTCCGGACACAGCCAGCAAACCGTCATCTTCCATCCGAGTTACCCAGGGCACGAGTGAACCGTAATCGAAACGTAGAATAAACTCGCTACGCATTGCGACGCGGCCGCGGCGACCGACGATCATGCGAACCACGTCCGAAGTTTTCCCGCGTGGTGGCATGAAGTCGACCAAGGTGACGGCGCCATCCGTCGTTTCGAAATCAGTTTCCAGAATAAGCGTATCGTCGCGGTAGTGTCGAGAAATACGTGCAGCCTTGTCCGATGTCGTAATCAGCCACCGACCGTGCTCACGCCCACCGAGGAGTGCCGCGAAACACGCACAGCTGTCAAATCGCGGCCAGCAAAGCCAGTCGATTGATCCATCACGTCCAACGAGCGCGGCAGTTTCGCAATCTCCCAAAAGTGCATAGTCTTCAAGCTTCGTGGACATAACAGGCGACTCCATGCGACCCATGAGACTGCACGACCGAACACGATGGCATTTATGCCGTCGTGACTTTGTTCTCGGTGCTACAAGTGGGCATTATCGCGAAGCACCGCAATCGTTACCGGCTGGCTTGGCAAAGTTTACTGAGTGTAGGCTGAGTACGCCGCACATGAGACAGATGTCGTGCAGCGCGGATGCGCCTTCTGTGAGAAATTGGTGTCGGCGGACCCGCAAAGAGCCTTCGCTCATTCCCTGCACTGAAGTGTGCAATTCTGCACAGACCCAGGCTTGGTGTTTAGATCATCATTGAGCACTTTTCGTGCAGGTTCTGCGGGTGATCCTGCACGGTCATGCAAAGTCAACGCACCCGCTCGTGCAGCATTTTATGCGAGTTCGTTGCCCGGAAGCTTAAGGATCGAGATGACTCTCATGGCCGAAGAATTCAAAGTTGGCGATCACGTGACTTGGAACTCTGAAGCGGGGTATGTCAGCGGCACGATCATCAAGGTCCACACCAGAGACGTGGATTACAAAGGGTACATGCATCGCGCGAGCAAGGACGATCCCCAATACGAAATCAAGAGCTCCACGACTGACCACATTGCGATGCATAAGGGCGCTGCACTGAAGAAGACGATTAAAACTGCTCACCGTCGGGATCGAAACGAATGAGCAAGAGCATTACCGCAGCCAATATCCGGTTGAAACGAGCATATGAACCGCCCGCTCGCGGTGACGGCGTCCGGATATTGATCGACCGGCTTTGGCCCCGCGGCATGACAAAGAAATCGGCGGCCATCGACGAATGGTTCAAGGATATCGCCCCTAGCACCGAGTTGCGACAATGGTTCGGACACGATCCAGCTCGGTGGCAGGAGTTCCGGCGCCGTTATGCCGGCGAGGTGCGCCAGAATCCTGAGCATCTCGATAGGCTACGCGCCCGGGCACGACAAGGTCCGATCACACTCGTGTTCTCGGCTCATGACGAAGCTCATAACGACGCCGTTGTTCTGCGGGACTTGCTGTTGGGAAGGAGTATGAAGCGCGAGCCCAAGGCTGGCTCGCCGGCAACCTAGCGCTCGCACGGTGGAGCAGGTTCGTATGATGATCAAAATTGTACGACCATGTGTTGAAACGATGCAAACGGAGACCAAGATGACGGATGCCGAGAACCGCGATCCCCGCCACCACACTCAAATGATGCAGCAACGTTTACAGCAAACGATCGATCATCTACGGGAAGACATTGAGAAGGTTGACGAACCTCAATTTAAAGCGATGTTTGAAACATCGGCGGAAGTTCTGGGAGGCTTGGTCAAGGCATTCAAGCACTACGAGCAGAAGACCGAAAGTGCCTGGCGCCGATAAATCAAGGAACGGTGGATTGCCCTGCCGTTGAACAGACGGTAATCGCGCCGATTTAACCGCAGGAAAGCTGGCCCTGCCCAGGATTGCGGTCATCGGCCAGAGCGAGTATCAAGCTGGGTTGAGGCGGAGCGGGAGATTCGTACGTCAGTCCGACCCAGAAGAATATCTCTCAAGACGATGGCATGGTTATGAATTTTATCATGGGCCGCGAAGACGAGCGTAATCCGACCTGATTGAGCGCGTGCGCGCAGCTCGTCGAGCTGTTCCCTATGTCTGTGAATCTCATTCGCGTATCGTCGTCGAAACTCTTGCCAGCGCGAGGGATCATGCCCAAACCAATTGCGCAGCATGGTACTAGGCGCGATCCTCTTGTCCCATCGATCGATAGCTGCGTTCGCCTCGTTAACGCCCCGGGGCCAAACGCGGTCAATCAGTATCCGGGTGCCATCGCTCGCAGCGGGAGCATCATAGGCTCGTTTTAGTTTGACATTTGCGGCCGCGATTCTTTTGCTCATCTTAGTCCACACCCGTCAGCTTTTTCTTCGGTCAAGACGGTCCCGCATTAATCCGTGCCTGGTCCCCGAGTGCCTGGTCCTTGAAATGGCTGAGGCGCGATCTCCTGCTGACTAACGACAGCGTTGGTACGGTCCGGCTGGTTGGAGTTCTTGATCGCTTGTTGAGTGATACCTCCGGATATTGCGACCGATCCAAAAATGATGCCATAGACCAGCCACATCACTAATTTGCCGCTGTTGCTGTCGGTTGAAAACGAGCTATCACGAGAGCCGTTGTGCGATGGCAAAAGCTCGATAAGACGAGCAGCAGCAATGCGTGCCTCCGAAGGTGACCAGCGTTTGCTATCCAACTTCCAGATCGTTGAAGCAAGGCTGTTTACCGCATGGTCTTTCGAAAGCTGTGCCAATCGAGCAGCCTCCTGCCAGGCGTCGATGTCCTGTCTCGTCAACGCTGACAATACACTCAAGGGCGTTTCGCCATTTACATGAAGTGGTGCGAACAGGAAGCGATCGAACTGAGAGTCGATGCGAGACAATTGGGTCATTTCCTATTGTCCTTTTGTAGCGAGAGAAAACGCCCAGCATTGGAACCGGACGGCGGATGAGACCTGTTTGACTGCATTGGAGCAACGCGACGTACGCAGGTTACTGTGGTCGTCGCGATGTATTTTGCAAGCGAGAAATGTTCACCATTTAATTCGCTTTAATAGATAGCAATAATTGTTGGTCTATCATCTCTCCTGAGATTGGCCGGCAAGATTGTGCGTTCCCACTCCCGCATGGGCGACTGGGGGCGCCGAGTTCACGATGCAGTCCTTCTCACCGTTCCGACGATCGAGCTGCTCCGAACGGTGCCGGATAAATCACGGTCCCGTCGGGCTGTGGCACAGCGCCGAGCGTTAGCCGAGCGGGCTCGTCATGATCTGAACCAAAAATGTGGACGACACTCTCGCCGGCACAGATGAGATAGTCGGCAATGATGCGCCTGTGACAGCGCCACCACAGGACTTCGGCGCACATCAACACGGAGCATCGCGCATGTCCCACATCTCTCAGCTTTTCGAGACCTGCGTGGAATTGTGGTGTCAAAGCATAATCGGCGTAGTTCTGAAAAGCTCGGACTCTCCAGAAACCATTACGAGAAGGAACCGCCCCGGGTTGTTTACCTCGCAATCCACCGAGTTCTGCGATGTGAGTATAATCGATTCGAAAGGAACTGAGGCTTTTGGCAAGGATCTCGCGGTTAAATTGGGGATTGGTTTGGGAACGCGGTATGTGCCGGACGTCAATGACGACCTGGATTTTGTAAGCGCGCAGCACTTCGACAAAATCGGAAAGCGTGCGTGTGGAATGTCCGATGGTAAAAAAGCGATCGGTCATCTGATGTCAATGTTTTGGCCGAGCGCCGGCTCGCCCGGCTTCGGTTGCGGGAAGGGTGCCTCGCGTGTACTGCTTCTTTTAGGTTTGACGAGCTTCCGGCGCTGAAGTCGATCTCGATCCGACGATACAGTGTCGGTGGCCGTGGCGCCTAATTTACTATCTAGTCGCCTTGACCCGGATTCGCTGAGAAATATTGCTCTAGCTTACCAGCGACACCGTCGAAGACCTTTGCGTCCGCGGGTTCTTTGCGCTTGATTGTGATGTTCGGCCAGACCTCGGCATATTCCGCGTTTAACTTGAGCCAGCTTTCAAGACCGGGCTGGGTGTCAGGATAAATGGCCTCAGCCGGGCACTCCGGTTCGCAAACACCACAATCGATGCATTCGTCGGGGTTGATCACGAGCATGTTTTCGCCCTCGTAGAAGCAGTCGACCGGGCAGACCTCGACGCAATCCATATATTTGCATTTGATGCAGTTATCGGTGACGACGAAAGTCATCTTGTTGACTCCGGTGGCCACGGACGATCGGGCCGATAAAACAAGGCAAGCTTCAGACTCTCGGCGATGCGCACAGCTTTGGAACGAAATTCGTCGCTGACGCTATCTTCAAACAGCTCACAGCAAGTCTCGTCGAACAGCGCGAGCCAGCGTTCAAACAGATGGAGCTCAATGCCTGGAATGACGAGATGCTTGACGACGGGATTTCCCTTGTAGCGTCCGGTGGTGAGCATCACCGAGGACCAGAAGGCATACATCTTGGTCAGATGCGGTTGCCAGTCACCGGGAATGACGCGCGCAAAAACCGGCGCGAGCTCGGGGTCGAGGCGAACTTTGGCGTAAAAAGCATCGACAAGCTGGCGAATGCCGTACTCGGAAACCTGCTTGAATTTCGTTACGGAGGAACTCATGTCGCGAGCACCACAACGAGTACGCCGAGCACAGTCCAGAAAAGGGAATTGATCAGCATGCGGACCAGATCGTGGTGTCTGGCAAGGCCGAGAGCGCTGCAGGCTAGGTTTCCTGGCAGCAGAAATGGCCACGCCACGACGTCACTGATCGGAACGTTCCTCCTCATCAGGGTATCCCTTATAAAGATGTATTTGTCGTACTGCAGATAAGCTCGCTCTTGCGATAAAGCAATATCCATGATACTTCTTTTTGTTGCGATCCCGGGGAGAAGGAAGCGCGTGCGCCTGACCGTCTATACCGACTATGCGCTGCGAGTGCTGATGTACCTGGCTCTCAAGGAAGATCGGCTGGCGACAATTGCGGAGATCGCCGACAGCTTTGGCATCTCCAAGAACCATCTGATGAAAGTGGCACATCAATTGGGCGTTGCCGGCTATGTTGAGACCGTCCGTGGCAGAGGCGGTGGATTACGCCTCGCTAAGCCGGTCGAAGCAATCGTTCTTGGCGAGGTGGTGCGTTACACCGAGCCAGATATGGCGATCGTGGCGTGCCTCAAGCCTCTTGATGCTCCCTGCGTTATTCGCCCGTGCTGCGTTTTGAGGCGAGCGCTGGAGAAAGCACTTGCGGCATTTACTGATGTTCTCGACGGCTATACCTTGGAAGATCTTGTCCAGCCGCGCGGGCGGCTCGTTAGCTTGTTGGGTATTTCGGAGAGCAAAGCTCTGAGTTAGTTGTCACATTAACCCTCCTATTATCCGCTTCGCGTTGCTTCTGCGAGTTGTCGCTTCAATTTGCGGCTCTCTTCAAAGCGCTCGGTAACATCGCGAAGGATTGCCCCGGCTCCGATCGGATGATTCTGCTCGTCCTTCAACATAACGATCGTAAATTCGACTGAGACGCGTCGCCCGGCTTTGGTCAGCGCTGGCACTGACAGGAGGTCGCCGTGGCCGTAGTGACTTACTCCCGTCTCCATGACGCGGTTGAATCCCGTCCAATGTCGCGCTCGGAGATTCTCAGGGATGATCAGGTCGAGTGAGCGCCCGATGGCTTCATCAGCTGTGAAGCCGAAAATGCGGACCGCACCAGGGTTCCAAAAATTTATGACTCCAACGTGATCGGTTGCGATGATCGCATCTGATGCGGTTGCCAGGAACGCTTCAATAAGCCCGGGAGGAATGATCATGATGTCTCGATGTAGGAGGAGTTCACACCGCAGCGCGATCCCGTCCGCCCCACATACCGGTTGGCTCGTCCCAACAATCGTTGCGGTCGTTGCAAATTGTTGCCCGCAATAGGGTCAACAGGAACAAGGAAATGCAACAACGCGAACCTCTATGTGAGAAGAGTCCTAAGTTGCTCTATTTGCTTCCGATGAAGCTGCAGCATCTTCATGAGATGCGACTTCAACTCCGAGTCTAGGATATTGAGAACACCCTTTTCGATCGTCATGGCCAACTCGATTTGATTAGACCTCGCGGATGCGACCACCTCCTCAAGGCTGAATCTTGCACGACGTTCATCGGTCGGAAGTTTGTGGGGTGCTGTGAGGGCTGCTCCTCTCTTCGCGATCTCTTTCTGCAGCAGGATGCAAATCGACCCTTGGTCCAGTTCAGACTCAAGGATTAAATCGGCGATACGGAGGTCGGCTGCGTCACTGATGTATGCGAAAGCCTTGGCGCCGATCCGCTCTCGCTCCAGGAGCGATTTAAGAAAGACAACTATTTCCCGCTCGGACCAATATCCGAGATAGCTCGCATCGACCTCATGCATCCAGCAAGGAGATGAAGAATACTTTGGGGCGGTGACAAGGCTGGCTGGTCGTCGCGACTGAGCTTTGTGCATTGCACTATTCCCATCAAACCAAAATTCTGCAAGAGCCAACGATAGCATCGTCGAAGGACTGTGTAATGTCCGGACGAAATATCCTGGAGATCGCGACGCACTCTCTTCTCTCTTTCTGAGTTGACAAGCGAGAAATACTGACTGTTAAATTCGTAAAAGTAGATACATGAACTATCGAGCTGATCACAAGGACTCCAACGAGCTCGGATCGGCTACGGCGAGGCTCCGTGTTGCTGCGCGAAATATCGTAATGCGATCATCTTGAAGCCTGACTTAGCGGCCTTTTTGCACGGCTCGCTTGACCACTCTCGTGCTGGCTGCTTTGTTTGTTTCCGGGTTGGCGATTCGATGCATGATCTCAAGCGCGCTCCCGAACAGATCGCGATCGTACTCGATCGGATAAACGACGTACGCGGGCATCGAAAACTCGGGAGCGCCACCGATCAGATGCAGCCGCTTGGCTTTGAGGTGAGGTAGCACGATCCGTTTTGGAAAATAGCCGGAGCCGCCATTTTCCAAAACGTGTTGCAATCCCAACCAACCGATATTCGCGGATAATGACGGGCCGGCGAAATTCGGGAAGCATGCACTGTGTCTTGCGTAGAATTCCGGCCCCCAATCGACGTACACATAGCCGGATCGGGGTTCAGGTTTGCCCCTGGGATCCGTTGAAACGAAGATGAGTTTCTCTTCGAATAACTGCTCGATTTTTAGTCCGGGACGACTTTGCGGAGTGTACATGACGCCAATGTCAGTTCGCCCCTCGATAAGACCTTGCATGAGTTCCGGTTCAAGGCCGCTCTCGGCGCGAATGGATATCTCCGGCCTGGCCTTCTTCATGAGCTGAAGCCACTGCAACAAGAACTCTTCCCATAGGCCAATGCGGCCGCCGACAACCAGCGTTCCACTAAACCCCTCGGGAATTCCGATGTCATGGCGCGCCTGTTCGATTGTTCGGACGAGCGTAGCGGCGTGCCGTTGAAATTGCCGGCCGGCAGGCGTGAGCGTTGTGCCGGCCTTGTTGCGGACAAAGAGTGTGCAGCCCAGTTGGTCTTCAAGGGTGTGAATGCGCGTGCTGACCGTCGACTGGCTGACATGAAGTCGATCCGCGGCACTAATGAAGTTTCCCGCTGTAACGACCGTGAGGAAGGTTCTGGCCAGTTCCGTGTCCATCGTTGCGCTCCCTTCATATCCATACAATAGATATCAAGAGCGCAATATTATTCGTTTGTCAAAACCATTATGAGACATAGCTTTGATGCGTGAGATGCCGGCGGCCAGCCCCGGTTTGAACCCGAAGCACTTGAAAGGGCCGCCACGTGAGTCCGAGGAAGACTCCAGCGACGGAAGGCATGCGCGGTGACGATTCTGCTTCTTATCCTCTTGGTTGTTTACGTCGCGATGGTGCCCGCCCCGATCTCCATGAGGTTTGCTGGATTGATTCTGGCGCGCAACGGACTCCGCGAGCTACCGCTGCCCGGGGGATTGACGACAGTCCGTTCAGGGACACCGAAAAGCGGCATCTGTGCAGCCCCTCAATGGCCCCGGCGCAACTGGCACGGAATCGTTCGGAACCAAGATGCACATGTCCAAGGAGGAAAATCATGAACAAGCGATGGTATTTTCAATCCAGGAAGAAGCTGGTCACCTATTGGCTCGGCAAGGGTGGCTATGTCGCCAATGCCCTTCTTCGCACGCTCGGTTTGAATAGTTTCGACGATGACACGTCATCGTCGTCATGTCCCTGGACGCAAAATCGTGGCAGAGACGCGCAGACGTCTCTCATACCCATCCGCATTCCCATCGGCCGACGAAGATACCGATGAGGGAAGGAGCGAGGCAACAATCGAACATTTGGAATTTGTTGTCGATCATATTCAGTAGCGTGGATCTCAAGCGGCGTGAAGCAGCCCCAGACGACTAACGATGCAGATCACAGCTAGAAATGGAGTTCTGATCATGTACCAAAACATTCTCCTGGCCCACGACGGCTCACCCGATGGCCGCGAAGCTCTGGCTCAAGCAGAGCATTTAGCATCGATGTCTGGTGCGACGGTCCGTCTCCTCGCGATCATAGATCCTTCCGAGAGCACGCTCGTCGTCGAAGGAATGTCTTTTGTTCCGGACAATCATCGGTTTGTAACGCAATCAGTGCTTGATGCGGGCGTGAGACGTCTGCAAGGCGCGGGATGCACTGCAACGAACGACGTCAGGTACGGCAATCCTGCCGAACAGATAGTGCTGACCGCAAGAGAAATGAATGCGGATTTAATCGTCGTTGGCCATCGAGATCAGGGAACGCTTGCGCGCTGGCTAAATGGATCAGTCGGCGCGTCAATTTTGCATCACCCTCCCTGCAGCGTGCTCGTCGCGGTGAAATCCGAACAAATGAAAAAAAACGTTACCCAATTCGACAAAACACAAACGCGGGGTGGAGGATAATACCATGTTGAAAACATCCAGCCTGTCAGCTCTTTTGTTAGTGGCGGCAGCGTTCACGATGCCGTCCGATGGTGCTCTTGCAAAAGACATTGTCCTAGGAGCATCCGTACAATTGACGGGGCCGGTGGCCAATACCGGCCGCTACTATCGCGACGCTTATCAGCTTGCGATCGAAAAAATCAACGCGGCGGGCGGGGTCAAGGTCGGCAATGAATCACACAAGCTCGCACTCAAACTTTACGACAACCAGTCCGACGTTAATTTGAGCGTGCGTCAGTACACGCAATTGGTTTCTCAGGACAAGGTCGACTTTTTGCTGGGACCGTTCGCAAGTAATTTCGCGTTGGCGGACTCGGCCGTGTCGGAAAAATACAAGATTCCAATGGTTCAGGGCGGCGGTGCGTCCGACCAGATATTCGCGCGTAACTTCAAATATATCTTCGGGACGCTGGCGCCGGCCAGCAACTATTTTGGTTCGACGGTGGACATGTTGAAGGGGCTCAACCCGGCTCCCAACTCCGTCGCTCTGCTTTATGCCGACGATGCCTTCGACGTTTCGGTGGCGGACGGTACGCGACCCAAACTGAAGCAGGCAGGCCTTACATTGACCATGGACGAGCGTTACAGCACGAACGCCACGGATTTCAATTCGCTTCTCTCGCAGATCAAGAGCAAGAACATCGATGTGGTGCTGGTTGCCGGGCACGAAACCGAGATCTTGAATTTCGTGCGGCAGGCTAAGAGCCTGGCGGTCGCGCCGAAGATGTATTCCTTTACGGTGGGCGTCCCCAGCGAAGACTTTCGAAAGGCCTTGGGCAAAGACGCCGATTATGCGTTCGGCATGACGGCCTGGCTGCCTTCCGCCAAACTGAAGGATCGCTGGTTCGGCGACGCCGCGCAGTTCGCCGCGGCCTACAAGGCGAAATTCGGTTATGACCCGGACTATCATGCGGCCTCCGGCGTCGCCGACGTGGAAGCATTGGTGCAAGCCGTGGAGAATGCAGGCTCGACCGACCCAGCGAAGGTGCGAGATGCGCTGGCGAAGGTGAAGTTCGACAGTCTTTATGGTACGATCGCGTTCAACAAGAACGGTCAGATCGATCTGCCCCAGACGGTTATTCAGGTTCAAGGAGACGCGTTGATCGCAATTTACGGCGCCAACGGCAAGATCGCGGAGCCGAAATATCCGATGCCGGCCTGGGACGCGCGTTAACAATTTCGTCGCAAGGACGTCAACCAGGCCAAGGGAAGCGATGTGGATCTGCTTGGGCAAATCCTGATCAATGGAATCCTTTTGGGTGGATTGTACGCCGTAATGGCGCTCGGTCTCGCGCTCGTTTGGGGCGTGTTGAATATTGTCAATCTCGCGCACGGCGCATTCATCATGCTCGGCGCCTATGTGTCGTGGTATCTCTACACTTACGGCGGTATCGACCCGTTTCTGGGATTGCCAATTACCGCGGTAGTGATGTTTACCATCGGCTACGTTGTGCAGCGCGGCCTTTTGAACCTGATCGTTCGCGCCCCCATGTTCAATACGTTGCTGATAACCTTTGGGCTGGAAGTCGTGCTGACCTACCTGGCCCAGCTCGCGTTTTCGGCTGACTTTCGCACCATCAACCCTTCTTATGCAGGCAACAGTATCGTACTGGGGCCGATCGTATTGCCGCTCGCGCGGCTTTTGGCTTTCGGCGTTGCCATTGTGCTGACGGTCGGCATGTGGCTGTTCCTTCTGCACACAAGGCTGGGGCGTGCCATTCGCGCTACCGCGCAGAACCTGGTGGCGGCTCGCCTCTACGGCGTTGAGCCTCGGCATCTTTATGCCATGACTTTTGGTATCGGAATTGCGCTGGCCGGAATGGCGGGGGGCCTCTACGGAACGGTATCGCAGATCAATCCGTACATCGGCGCGGCGCTGACGGCAAAATCGTTTGCCATCTCGATTATCGGCGGACTGGACAATCCGCTTGGCGTGATCGTCGGCGGCCTGTTTCTGGGAATTCTCGAATCGTTGACTGCACTCTATGTCGGACCGACCTACGCCGACGTGGCAAGCTTTGGTGTGCTGGTGTTGGTGTTGATCGTGCGGCCCAATGGTCTGCTTGGGAAAGCGGCGTGAAAGCGCTGCGCATCGCGCTCGTTCTGGTGGCGCTTGCCGTTCTTGCGGCAGTGCCGTGGTTCGGATCGGATGTACTGATCCAGTTCGGTATCAATGCCCTGCTGCTCGCAGTTCTGGCACAGGGCTGGAACATCATTGGGGGTTACACCGGTTACGCTTCCTTCGGAAATTCGGTGTTCTACGGGCTCGGCAGCTACGGTGTGGGTATCGCGATGGTGCAGTGGCAACTGCCGTTCGGCGTTGGTCTCGCGTTCGGCGTGGCGCTGGCGGTAGTCTTCGCCGTTCTCCTCGGGGTGCCGGTTCTGCGGCTGAGAGGGCATTACTTCGCGATCGCTACACTGGCGCTGGCTCAGGTCATGACCGCGATCGTCTCCAACGTAAAGCTGGCCGGCCAGAATATAGGCCTCGTCTTGCCGCCGCTCAACAATGACCCTCTCTTTTACGAGTTGTCGCTCGGACTTCTGGTGCTCGCTACGCTAACCATTTTCTGGTTGACGCGCAGCCGCTTCGGATTTGGATTGATCGCCATTCGTGAAAACGAAGAAGGCGCGGCGGTGATGGGCGTCAACACAACACTTTACAAGACGCTGGCATTTGCCTTGTCAGGAGTTTTCAGTGCGCTGGCCGGCGGCATTCACGCTTACTGGGTCACGTTTATCGATCCGGAGAGCGCGTTCGACATCAGCCTGAACGTCAAGATGATCATCATGGCGGTGTTCGGCGGACCGGGTACGGTTCTCGGACCTGTCGTGGGCGCCTTTTCGCTGTCAGCGATCTCCGAATTGTTGTCGAGCGAAATCACCAGTCTCGCAGGCCTGTTCTTCGGCGTTGTTGTCGTGGCCGCGGTTGTGTTGATGCCGCGCGGTCTGGCGGACATGCTGCGACGGTTCCGCAAAATGGGATGGCGTTATTTCGCCGAAAACATTCGGACACACCGGCTGTGACGGCTATACTCGAAATTCAACACGTGACTCGCCGCTTTTCGGGCCTGATCGCAGTCGACGATGTCAGCTTTGCGCTGCAGCGCGGCGAGATTCTCGGCGTAATAGGCCCGAACGGTGCGGGCAAAACCACGCTAGTCAGCCTGATCAGCGGGACGCTGACCCCAAGTTCGGGGGACATCCTTTTTGAAGGCCGGTCTCTTGCCCGCGTGCCGGCATATCGTCGTGCACGGCTCGGTATAGGACGCACGTTTCAGATCATGCGGCCGTTTCCCGGCTTGTCGGTTCTCGACAACGTCGCAGTGGGCGCCCTCTTTGGGCGCGGAGGCGGACAAGCCCAACTGGCGCAAGCCCGCGAGCAGGCGCGCGCTCAACTGGATTTCGTCGGGCTTGGCGGCAATGTCGATCAGCGCGCGGATGAATTGGGAGGTCCCGGCCGCAAACGATTGGAGCTGGCAAAGGCCTTGGCGATGCAGCCGAAGGTTCTCCTGTGCGATGAGGTCATGGCCGGGCTGAATCTGGTCGAGATCGAAGAAGTGATAGAGGTGATCCGCAAGGTCCGTGACGAGGGTATCAGTATCCTCGTCATCGAACACGTCATCAAAGCCATCAAGAGTTTGTCGGATCGGCTGCTGGTGCTGCATCACGGCGAGAAGATCGCCGATGGCGAGCCCGGCAGCGTGCTCGCAAACCAGGCCGTCATCGAGGCTTATCTCGGCAAGAGGCGGGCATGAAAGCGGAGCCGGCAATCGAAACGAACTCTCTGCTCGACGTGCGCGCGGTGAGCGCAGGCTATGGCGGAATGCCGGTTTTGCACGACGTCACTCTGAAGGTCTACCCAGCCGAGATCGTGGCGCTGGTCGGCAGCAACGGGGCCGGCAAGACCACCTTGCTGCGTGCATTGTCGCGCGTGCTTTCCTGCACGGGCGGCATTGTCATGAACAACCACGATCTCGTGCCGATGACCTCCGATCAGGCCTTTGCGGCCGGCCTTGTTCAGGTTCCGGAGGGTCGCCAGCTCTTCGACCGCATGAGCGTACAGGACAATTTGCTGATGGGCGCCTTCAAACGTGACGACAGAGCGGCGGTCGCGCGCGATCTCGAGAAAATGTATGCGCTTTTTCCACGCTTGTCGGAGCGACGGCGTCAACTCGCAGGAAGCATGTCGGGCGGCGAACAGCAAATGTGCGCGATGGCTCGCGGCCTGATGGCGGCCCCAGTGTTGCTAATGATCGATGAGATGAGTTTGGGGCTGGCTCCGGTCATTGTGGAACAGTTGATGGATGTTCTGGCAACGATCCGCGACGACGGCGTGACGGTGTTGCTGGTCGAACAGGACGTCAATCTGGCACTGTCAATTGCCGATCGAGGTTACGTCATGGAAACCGGCCGCATCGTTCTTAGCGGCTCCGCCAGGAAACTCATAGACGATCCCGGTGTCCGTCGCGCCTATTTGGGATTGTGAGCGGCATCCAATTTCCATTCTCAGGCGCTTTTTGCGCGCGACACAGGAAGATCGTCGCTCGCGTCCGATACAACGTTCGCATGCGTGAAATTGCGAAAACGACCGATGGCGGCTGGACGCTTCTTCGCGATCACTGCTGCACATTCCGCAGTCGCTAAAAGAACGACCACCCCTGGCTCCCCGCGATCGCGCCCAGGATTGTGATGAGGCTCAGCGCCAACAGCACCCAATGCGCTCGATGCAACCGGGTGAGAACGATGCCGGGTTGCTCGGTCGCCTTTCGATGGAAACGAGGGTGCCGAATGAATGGCTCGGCGACGAACAGAACGAAGGCGAACAGCAGCCACACGCACACCATCGCATGCATCCACCAAAACGTAATCGCCTGAAATCGATCCCAAAGATCGAGGCGCCACGTCATGTAAAGGCCGGTCAGCCCGACGACGATTACCGCCGTTCGTGCCTGCCAGACGAAGCGATGCTCGATCGCCTGAAAGGCCCGCAGCCGATCTTCGCCCAGGTCGCCGCGGCGCACCGCCGGTAGCACGACGGTCGTTGCCATGGCAACACCGCCGATCCAGATCACGACGGCGAGAACATGCAGGGCGCGGGCGAGAATGACGTCATTCATGATCGATCCGGCAGAGGCGTCGTCGTTTCCCAAGCCTTCAACGTACACGCGAAACGTCATATCGGCCTTCTGCGGTACCGATCCTATCCTTAGGATTGACGGGCAGGTTTGCGCTGGCGCAAACCGATGCCCTTATTCGGAAAGTCCAGATAAAGTTTCGGGATGACCGCAAGCGACCACCTCGCTCCTCAGGCCCTGGCTTCGTTGGAGCTCTTTCTGGATCTTTCGTCCGCGGCGCTCGCCGACGTGATGACGTTGGCGCGCGTGCGGCGCCTGCCCAGGGAGACCCGGATCTTCGACCAGGGCGAAACGGGAGTGCGTGCCCATGCCCTGATCGAGGGGAGCGTCCGCATCGCCCAATCCGGAAGCGATAGCGCGCAGATCGTCATGCGCTTCATCGCCCGGGCGAGATGTTCGGAACCGTGCCGCTGTTCACGGATGGCAGGTACCCCGCCGATGCGATCACGCTCGCCGAATCGCTGGAGGCAAGCTGGAGCGAAGCCGAGTTGTTCGAACTGATGGAGCGCTATCCCCCGATCGCGATCAATGTCATCCGCGCCATCGGTAAACGCTTGCAGGAGGTGCAGGATCGACTTCGTGAGGTTTCCACCCAGCCGGGTCGAACAGCGCGTTGCCCGGGCCGTCCTGCGGCTTGTTCGTCAAGCCGGGCACGACACCAGCGACGGCACGGCGACCGAGTTTCCGTTGCGCGCAAGGATGTGACGGACATTTCGGGGACCACGCTCCATTCGGCGAGCCGCATCCTAACCGCCTGGGAGAAGGCAGGATGGTGAGCCGCAACCAGCGCCTCACCATTCGCAAGCCTTCGGAAATCCAGCGGATCGCCGAAGAGTCGGCAAACTGACGCGCCGACCGGAGATCCATAGAGCTTGAGGTGCGTTCGTTCCTCGGTTTGCGCCAGCGCAAACCTTCGTTCCGGCGGCTACGATATCGTCCCGAAAGCAGATGGCCGGCGACGACAGGCGCCCGCAGCGTCACCCGTCTCGATGGACATCATAGGGAGAGATACAACATGGCGATGCCAGCCGTGCAGGCGGCGAGAAGCAAGCCATTCGCCGTCTGGAGGATGGCTTTCAGGCCCTTCTTCCTGGCGGCCTGCGTTTGGTCGGCGGCGGCGCTGACCGGATGGATTGCCATGATCTTGGCGGGGCACAGTATGCCCAGCCGCTTCGATCCGTTGACCTGGCATATCCACGAAATGCTTTTCGGATTCGTAATGGCCGCGATTGCCGGCTTCATGTTGATCGCGATTCCGAACTGGACTGGCCGCGCACCGATCAGCGGTCGGCCGTTTGCCGCGCTGGCGACGTTATGGCTGGCGGGCCGCCTCGCGTGTCTGTTTTCGGCGTTGATCCCGTTCTGGCTGGCTGCGGCAACCGATCTAGCCTTTCCGCTGGCGCTTTGCGCGATTGTATCCCGCGAGATCATCAGCAGCCGCAATTGGCGCAATTTGCCAATGCCTATTTCGATCGCCGTTCTCTGCATAGCCGACCTTCTGACGCATCTGGTGGGAGGCTTCGCCGTGCCGGCCGGATTGGGGTGGCGCCTAGGGCTCGCGGCAATCATCGTCCTGATCTCGGTTGTCGCCGGGCGGATCATTCCGGTATTCACGCGCAACTGGCTCACGAAGCACGGTGTGGCAGATCTGCCGGCTGCCCACGGCATGGTCGATAGCGTGGCGCTCGGTATCCTCCATGCCGGGATGATCGGCTGGGTGTTCTTTCCAACATCTCAACTTATCGGTGGGCTGCTGCTTCTTGCTGCGGCGCTTAATCTCTCGCGACTCATGCGCTGGCGCGGCAGCGCCACATCGGCCGAACCGCTGCTGATCATTCTGCATGTCGGATATATCTGGATGGTCATCGGTGCAGCTTTGCTTGGCGCCTCGATGCTGACCGGCCATGAGCCGAAAGCTGCAGCAACCCACGCGCTTACAGCGGGCGCCATCGGTGACCTGAGCCCCTTCTTTCATCCAGCGATGAGCAGAGTTCCAGGTTGATTTGAGCCAAATTGGCTCGGTGAAGCAACGGGACGGGGCGCGGAGCCCCCGGTGTAGCGCAGCGTCCCGTCCCGTTGCGTGGCGGGGGCGCTGCGGTTGGCATAATCCGCAGGCGTGAGATTGCCGAGACCGCTGTGCGGTCGAATGGTGTTGTAGCCATCTTTCCAGAGCGACAGAACCTCGCGGGCGTGGGCGAGAGAGCTGAACAGCGTTTCGTTCAACAACTCATCGCGTAGCCGACCATTGAAGCTTTCGATGAAGGCATTCTGCTGCGGCTTGCCAGGCGCAATGTAGTGCCACTCGACGCGCCGTTCCTGCGACCAGCGCAGCATTGTCATGCTGGTGAACTCGGTGCCGTTGTCGGAAACGATCATCGCCGGACAACCGCGAATGGCGATGACGGCATCGAGCTCGCGCACGACCCGCAAACCGGGCAGCGAGGTGTCGGCGACCAGGGCCAGGCATTCGCGCGTAAAGTCGTCGACGACGGCCAGGATGCGGAAGCGGCGACCGTCGGTCATGGCGTCGGACAGAAAGTCCAGGCTCCAGCGTTGGTTTGGACCTTGCGGCAACGCCATCGGCGCTCGGGTGCCGAGCGCCCGCTTGCGCCGCCGATCGGCGGCGCACCTGAAGCCGTTCCTCGCGATAGAGACGGCGGAGCTTCTTGTGGTTCATGACAATGCCCTCGCGCGCTGAGCAGGATGTGCAGCCGTCGATAGCCGAACCGTCGGCGAACGGACGCCAGCTCGCGCAGCCGAGCCCGCGCTGCCGCATCGTCCGGCCGGCGGCTCCGATAGCGCACCGAGGTGCGATCGGCTCCAAGTGCCGAACACGCCCGCCGCTCGCTGACCTCAAAGGACGACCTGAAGGTGAGCGACGGCCTCACGCCTGGCGGCGGGCGTCACCATTTTTTTGATGCGACGTCCTTGAGCATGGCGTTGTCGAGCATCGCTTCGGCCAGCAGCTTCTTCAGCTTCGCGTTCTCGTCCTCCAGCGCCTTCAGCCGTTTGGCATCGGACACTTCCAGCCCGCCGTACTTGGCTTTCCATTTGTAGAAGGTCGCGCTGCTGATCCCGTGCTTGCGGCACACGTCGGCCGTCTTCGCCCCGGCTTCCTGCTCCCGCAAGATCCCGATGATCTGTTCTTCCGTGAACCGGCTCGGCTTCATGTCCATCCCCCTCCGAGATGATGGACTCTACTTATTTTTGGAGGAATTTTCGGGGCTCAGGTCATCGGCACCATGATGCTTGGCGTCATGGGTTTCGCTCAGCCACAGCGCCCGCGCGCTCACAGCGGACCGCATCACGGTCCTCCCTGTCGCAAATGCTGGCGACACAATTTGATCAAGCGCAAACCGCGATCTCGATACTGCGCTACAATGAGTCAATATGAATTTCTACAAGTGATAAATGGCTAAGCCGTCGACTTGTTGGTCGACCTCAACAGATGATGGAATATATCAATGAATGAGAATATCGGAGTTCTTGTCGAGAAGATAAGATTGCTTGAAAGCGAACTCGAGGCGGAACTCGCCATTCGTCGTGCAGATTTGCAATACAGGCTTGAGGGAGGTCGTGCTCTGTTTGATCGAGAGATCCTCCGGGCGCATCGCAGATTGAAGGTTGGTTTGACGCGTTATGTATTCAGCGCCGGAATCATGAAAATCATCACTGCTCCGGTAATCTATTCTCTAATAATCCCTTTTGTTCTGCTCGATTTGTTCGTCACCGTCTATCAGACTATCTGCTTTCCGATCTACAAAATTGAGAAAGTTCGGCGCAGCGACTATCTGATCTTTGATCGCTATCACCTAGCGTATCTGAATATTGTTGAACGAGTAAATTGCGCTTATTGCTCGTATTGTAACGGATTGTTGGGCTACGCTCGTGAGATTGGTAGCCGTACCGAAGAGTATTGGTGTCCAATCAAGCACGCCCGTCGCGTAATTGCCGCGCACGAGCGCTATAGCCAATTTGCGGACTATGCCGATGCCGAAGCGTTCAGGGGTAGGTCAGGCGGGCACACGACAGCCGAGAACTGAGGCTTCGAATTTGCGAAAGTGGCGGATCCAATTTCATGCCTTGAATGAAGCGCGCATCATGAGATGCCGCGCCGCCCCCGCCGCGAAACGCCGGCAAACGGCGATCTGTCGTCCGTTGGCAACATCATTCGCCGGAGTTCGTCACGACGACGTCCCGACGTTTTAAAGCAAAAATCCGCGCTTGCGTAGCTTGTTCTTGCAACGCTCCAGCAGGCATTTGATCCAGATCACGTCGAGAAGCCATTTTAGCGATAGTAATGTCTACGACCAACCTCGTTGGGTGGAGATAACCATGAGCGATTTCGCTGTCACAGACGAAGACATGGAATATGCGACAAGCCAGTCCGGGCTCGATAATCACTGGAACAAGATTATCGCCGATGGCTTCGTCAACGCTGTTGAAATTTACACTGAAGATGCAGTCCTTGAGCTACCGCAGTCGGAGCAGACGATATCGGGCCGGGAAAAGATAGGGAAGTACAGGGCGACCAAGGGAGAGAAGATTGTCAGGATCGAGCGTGTGCGTGGCCGGGCGGATCTATGGATTACTGAATACCTTCGCATTCAAAATCGGCGTCTGCACAATATCATCAGTATTATGGAGTTCCGTGACGGGAAGGTCATTCGCGAAACCGAGTATTATGCGGAGCGGACAGCCAAAACGGATATGTTTAGTTCCGCGCTTCGATGACGACCTGGTCGACCAATCTGCGAGACAAGCGCCATCGTGGCTTGATGTGAGGGTCTATGCACCTTCATAGGATGGGCGTGGGGCAGGACGGTCGGTATTTGCGTGATGCGCCAGGGACTTGTCCATCAGTGATTTCAGCGGCCCCACGCGCGCATACATTTACTTATTTAGAGCCAGCGATCCGGGTTTGGCATTGCTTAAGGGTTTGTCGGGGCGTTCCGGACGCATCGATGATCGTCCAATCGATCGGGCCGATATCATATTTCTCCTGAAGCTCGGCAACCTCGGGCGTAGCGTCGGATGCATCGAGCTCGCGGCGACCGACGCGGTTCAGTCTGGTCGCAAGGTCGGTTACGAGAAACAGGCCGACAAACCGGATCTTCAGCTTGCGCGCGGTATCTTGGATCGCGATTCGCTCCATTTCATCCGCAAACACCGCGTCGACGACGACGGAATGACCTTGCGAAAGAATCCGCAACGCGCGTTGCACAAGAATCTCGTAAATTTGCTCGGTGATCTCCGGTTGGTACGCGCTTTCCGCCAGCCGTTCGGTTTCATTGACCTGAAATAATTGCTTTCGCAGGATGTCGGTGCGCAACACCACCGCTCCCGGTTGCGGCATGACATCAGGCGCGATGGCGCACGCCAAAACGGATTTTCCGGTGCCGGACAACCCGCCAATCGCGACGAGCGTCGGCGCGGGAGGAAAGATCGTCAGGTGCGCAAGCTCGAAATAGGCTCGTGCCGACTGCATGACATCAGCTTCGTCACGACAGGCCCGGCCGAGCCGGGCCAGCAGCACATTGGCGCGGATAGCGGCGCGCAACGACGTGAACAAAGGAAGCGTTGCGAGCGCATCGAGATTTTTGTCCGATGTTTTCCCAAGATATCTGTTGAGGAGGGTGTTCGCAGCTGCTTGCCGGTCATAATGAATGAAATCCATCATTGTGAATGCAAGATCGTAGAGCACATCGACCGATGCGATCGCCGGATCGAACTCGATCGCATCGAACAAGACAGGCTTGCCGCCGATCAGGACAATGTTCGCCAGATGCAAGTCGCCATGGCAACGACGCACGCATCCCTGTCTGCCACGTCGCTCCAGCAGCCCGCGGACCCCGGAGAACGCGGACAAAGACGCTTCCCCGAGGTCATCGACGCCGCCTTTTGGAAAGCAGGCTGCGGTCTGGAACGCTTGGGTATTGCCCTCGATAAATGCCGGGATCGACTCGATCCAGGGCTCCGCCGGCGCGAGCGGCGTGATGGCATGGGAGGCCGCTATCACATCCGCAACGGCGTCGACAATACTGGGATCTAGCGGACCTGCCTCTGCCAGATGATCGAAGGTGTGTCGCTCGTCGAAGCGGGTCATTTCAATCGCAAATTCGACCGGTGTACCTTGTCCGTCGATATCAAGCGATCCATCGTTATCTTGCGTTATCGGGACGACGCGACGGTAGATTTGTGGCGCGAATTTTCGGTTTATTTTTATCTCTTCGTCGCAGGCGGCTTTCCGTTTCGCCAGTGTCGAGTAATCGAGGTACGGGAAACGGACGGCGCGCTTGATCTTCAGCGCGCGGCCGCCTTCGAGAAAAACCGACGCTGCGTGGGTGTCGATGCGATGGACATTCGGATGCTTTGCCGGGTCTGTCAGAAACGCGAAAACACTTTTCTGCATGCTGGAATCGGCTGACGTTGAAGCTATCATTTCGCGGTTGAGCCCAGGGTTAAGGACTGCTGCACACGTTTCGGAACTGAATCGCGTGTTAAATCATCTACGGACTCGCTGCGATACGAAGTGTTGCGAGGATACCTACGACGGCGAACACGAAGCAGGCCAGCCGTACCACGATCACGGCCGCAAATCTGGTGCCGGAGTGAACGTAGTCCTCGATGACCACCTGCAAACCAAGTGCCGCATGGTAGAACAGTGCGATCAGCAACAGAACTCATCAGGATGTCGGTGATGGGGCTGCGCAGCCAGGTAACAAAAGCCGTGTAATCGGCCCCGGTCTGCGCGATGATTGCAGCGATGAACCACACCGTGAGCGGGACGAGTGCAATCGCCGAGACGCGTTGCAGCCACCAATGTCGGACTCCGTCCTTTGCGGAACCAAGTCCGATAGCGCGCGCCAGAGGTGTGCGCATGTCGTCGCGTTCCATCGCGCTATCTCCCCATGCAAAGGCTGGCGACCCAGGCAACAACCGTCATCACGACGCTGCCGGTGACGACGGTCCATCCCGACATGTAGATAGCCCGAAGTTCGAATCCGTGCACGGTGTCCCAGACAAGGTGTCGGATGCCGCCGAGCAAATGTAGAAAGAACGCGAACGTAAATGCGAACAGAATGACTTGCCCCGTCCACGAGGCGAGAGGCGCTTTCACGATCGCGTAGGCTTGCGGGCCTGCCGCTCCTGCGGCAAGCCAGATCACCAGCGCGATGGCGGCGATGCTCAGAAGTATGCCGGTAAGCCGGTTGACGATCGAAAGGACTGACGTCAACTGAGGTCGGTAGAGCTGCATGTTCGGTGAGAGCGGCCGTTGCCGCTCGGAGGGATAATTGGATGCCATCGGGATTTACCTCCTGCGACGATCAGCTCTGACGCTCGATCATCATCTTCTTGATTTGCGCTATGGCTTTGCCGGGATTCAAGCCCTTGGGGCAGGTGCGTGTGCAATTGAGGATCGTATGACAGCGATAGAGACGGAAGGGGTCTTCGAGCTTGTCGAGACGTTCCTCCGTCGCGTCATCTCTGCTTTCGGTCAACCAGCGCCAGGCTTGGAGCAGAACGGCAGGTCCCAGGAAGCGATCGCCGTTCCACCAATGGCTTGGGCATCCGGAGGTGCAGCAGAAGCATAGAATGCACTCGTAATAGCCATCGATTTGGCCGCGCTCTTCGACCGATTGAAGGCGCTCGCGCTCGGGGACGGGTGTTCTGGATTGGAGCCATGGCTCAATCGCGGCGTACTGGGCGAAGACGTGCGTCTGGTCGGGAACCAGGTCCTTGATGATTCTCATGTTCGCAAGGGGATAAATCCTGGCCGGGCTTTCCATGTCGGAAATGAACCGTGTGCAGGCAAGCCAGTTCGTCCCGTCCATGTTCATGGCACAGGATCCGCAGACACCCTCGCGGCAGGAGCGTCGAAAAGTGAGCGTCGAGTCGACCTTATTTTTGATCCAGATCAGCGCATCGAGGACCATAGGCCCGCAATCGTCGAGATCGACCTCAAAGGTGTCCATATGCGGGCCACGCCCTGAATCCGGCTTGTATCGATAGATTTCGAATGTCCTGGTGCGTGTTGCTCCGGCCGGCGCAGGCCAGCTCTTTCCGCTGCCGATCTTCGACTCCTTTGTCACCCCGAAGTTCGCCGGTATTGGAAATCGTTTGAAGAGACGGTTGCGAGAGACTTGGCTGGAAGATTTTATGATCATGGACGCCTTCCCTTGTGCAATCTCGATCGAAACGTTGGAAAAGGCTCGGAAACTGAATTTGTGGATTATGTCCGAAGGCCGGCACATCGGAGTGGGATTGCGCGTTCTTCGATTTCACTGCCAACGAAAATTGCTGCTCCTGCGTGACCGTGCCGGTTGTTCATTTGACCCGGGCCGAAGCGAGGAAGGGTCCGTAGTGAATGAGAAATATGCCGAATGCCGCAATCCACAGCGCCGCCGAAAGCTCCAACAATGGCATGTAAGATGCCGTCGCGAACGCGGCGCTGATCCGCGCAATGGCCGCCCCGGTGATCGTCACATACATCAGGCTCGTCGCCCGGTCCGCGTGCAAAGGCCGTCCGGTGTGACCTAGCGATACACGGGTCGTGACAGCGAGGATCATCGTTCCAATCGCGCCTGCGGTCATGGCATGGATAGCGGCCGACAGCGGGATAATGTCAGTCAGCATGCTCGCACCGAGCAGGCCTGAGCCGCCGATTAGCCAAAGGTATCCGACATGCAGGATCGCAAGGAGTGGCTCCGCAAACGTACGTAAGCCTTGCCAGCGCAAAAGCCTTGGACAATTCGCGATCGCGGCGAGGATCAGCAGTATCCCAAAGGGCGGAAAATGCGGAGCGAAGGCCCAACCGATCAGACCGGCATGAAGCAAGCCGAGAGGGATGCGATCGAGCAAACCAGGAGCTGCAGGAAGTGGCCCGGCGCGGCGGTTGACGAGCCAGTTCCGCGTGAAGACCGGAATGATGCGGGCTCCTACGACAGAGATCAGGATCATGATGGTGGCCAGCCCCAGTCGCCATCCCAGACCCGGGGGAACCGCTTCGCCCGCTATTTCCAGATGCATCAGAAGATTGGCGGCAGCCAATACGGCGACGGGAACAGGCATCGCAAGATTACGCCAGTTCCGGCTGGCGATGATCTCGTTTGTCGCCGTGGCCGAGAGCAGCAGGAGAAAGGACGCATCGACGGCGATCGAAAGCCAGAGAGGAAGCCAGCTGGAAACGAGCACAGCGAGACGCCCGAGAATCCATACGCCGACAAGAGCTGCGAGCAGCCCACCTTGTATGGGTCGTCGACCCGTCCAGGTCGGTATCGCGGTCAGGAGAAACCCGGCAATTGCCGCGGGCACGAACCCAAACAGCATTTCATGGATGTGCCAGCCGAGCGGATCGAACCGGCTGGGTAACGCCATCCCGGCCCGAAACGAGACGATCCATATCAGCAAGGCAACGACGGACCAAAGGGCAGCCGCGAGGAAGAACGGTCGAAACGCCAGCATTAGCAGGGGCGGTACCGCCACCTCCCTCGGCCTTAGCGCCAGTATCGCCATGAACACCTCACTCATTGGCGTGACCCTCACAGAGCCAGAGCTGGCCGCGATTGTCGCACGCGCGGCCCGGCCAGCCCGCTTCGCCGAAGTCAATATAGGCCGCCGGAAGCCGATCCATTTGAGCTAGCTCAAATGGATCGGCTTAAGAGAGGTGATAAGAACGATGTGGCCACTACGAAGCTTGGACGTGCCGCCAAGTTTTCGAGCGTGTTAGTAGTCGCAGCAATCGGTTGCGCCGGGAGGACGACGGCAGACACAGCCGCACGTGCGGATGCGGCAGGCGCTATCTATGTCGCCGAATTGGACCCGCTCAACGCCGGCATTGCCGGCAGCGATCGAAAAAGCTCTCATCACGGTGCGCGGGCGACGTGCTGACGATCAGCATCGACGTCAACGGCGCCCCGCCGGACATCGAGCATTGGCAACACTTTCATGGGTTTAAGGATAGGCGCGTGGCGACTTGTCCCACGGCTGCTGCAGACGCCAATCATGACGGCGTGATCGACCTCATCGAAACGGAAGCCACGTCCGGGTCGACGATGGTACCTTTAACGGTGCGCCGGCTACTATGCAGAGCCTTGGTTGATTTGAATCAAGTCGGAAGGGAGGGTGACAAACTGCGAACGTCACCGTCGCGCGGACCTCAGGTATTAAGCCAGGCTCGATATTCACTCAGGTGGATTGCAATTCGTCGGCCGCGCGCCCTGGCTGCTCAATACGCGGCGTTTGCCCGCCGCGTAGTACCGAGTTCCCTTCGTAAAACGTTCGCTGATCGATAGCTGACGGAGCCAACCAGTGCTCTTCTTTCATTTCGGTATTCAAGCCGTAAACTTTCAGCGCGTTGGCATAGACTACCTGATGGATGGCATCAGCGATAACACCGCGCTGCGCCATGAGCCGGGCTGTCTTGGCGACCGCGAGCGGATCTGACACGCCCCAATCGCAGGCGGAATCGACTATCAAGTGCTCGGGCCCATAGCTTTCGACGATGGCAGCCATCCGTTCGCTATCCATCTTGGTATTGGGATAAATCGAAAACGCGCACCAGTATCCGCGATCGCGAACCTCGCGGATGGTCTCTTCATTGTTGTGGTCGATGACACAGCGCGAGGGATCAAACCCATGCTCCTTTAGCACATCCATTGTCCGTAACGTGCCCGGCCGCTTGTCCCGATGCGGTGTGTGAACCATGATTGGAAGTTCGAATTCCTTGGCGAGTTCGATCTGAGTTCTTAGCGCCTTGTCTTCAAGCGGGGTTTGCTCGTCGTAGCCGAGTTCGCCCATGGCGACGACGCCTTCCTTGACCAGAAAGCGCGGCAATGCATCGATAACCGCGTCCGCCAAAGCTTCGTTGTTGGCTTCCTTTGGGTTGAGGCCGATCGTGCAGTAGTGACGAATGCCGAATTGGCCTGCGCGAAAACGCTCGAAACCCGAAATCAGCGAAAAATAGTCTGTGAAGCTGCCAATATTGGTGCGTGGCTGCCCAAGCCAGAACGCCGGCTCAATGACAGCGACAACGCCGGCATTAGCCATCGCTTCATAATCATCGGTCGTGCGCGAGATCATGTGCGCGTGCGGATCGATGATCATACCATGGTGGCGAACAACACGGGCGGATGGTTGCGCAGCCGGCCCGGCAGTAGCCGACATGCGTCCTTGCGCCAATTTCTGCACGTCGTCCAAAAGGCGCGCAAGCTTCTCGGGAGAGAGCCGCCCGTTACAGCACGGGCAGGCCAGCGTCGTATCTCCGAGCATTTCTTTCAGCGAGCCGGAACCACATGCGAAGGTACCAAGAGGCGGGCCAATCGTGCTCATTTGTCGAGTGTCCTGACATAGGCAATGATCCTCAGCATCTGATCCTGCTGCATGCCGCGGCGAAAAAACGACTGCATCGCCCCGCTCGCGCCGCCATAGATGATGGAGAACATGCCGGGGTCGGTCAGTGCCTGCGGATAGACTACGTCCTTGCCAACGAGAGTTGGACCCATCTTTCCCGTGCCATCTGCCCCATGGCAAACAATACAATTCGCAGCATAAAGTTTCTTGCCGTCCGCGATTGCATCGGCATTGTCGCGGTATTCATTGACGCCGGTTGCCTTGAAGTGTTTCACAGCCGGTGTTTCGACTTCCCCCGCCTGAAGCGGGAACGTCATGGGCGAATTGTCCAGCGGGCTCTTGAAGTCCGATAGATCGCCAGCGGCTGCTGGTGACAGACCAAATGCGCCCGAAACGGCCATCAACGCGAAGAGAGATACGCAAGATGCGGAGAAGAATTTCAATTGCATCGATCAGGATCCTAATCGCACGGGTCTGAGAGCGGCGTCACCCGCAAGATATGCGGGCGATGCCAATTGCTGTGTCGGAGGTTAGTTTGCTTTTGCTTTCGCTACCTCCGCGCCCGGCGGGACCTTGTCGGCGGGCATCACGCGCCAGAGCGCGCCCACCGGGTTGGCGTTCGGGCCCTTGTCGTCGGTGTAGAAGCAGTAGCAGTTGGTAGCGAGAACGAAGCCGTCAGCGTCGACATTGCCGGCGGTGAATTGCAACTGGGTCTGCATGAACTCCTGCATCTGCCACTTGTTGGCGCCACCGTCCCAGGCCACGCCGAACAGACGACCGGAACACCAGTCGCCGACCAGATAGGTCTTGGTCAAGCCACCGTAGTTCGCGACACCCAGCCCCTGGGCCGAGCAACCGGTACCTTCTTTGATCTTGGGGCCGTTCTCGAACGGCTGGTCGTGCGGGTATTCCGCTGCTGGCAATAGACCGACGATTGGACATTTCTCGTCGGCGGAAAGCGCCGGATGACAGTAAGACCCCGCGTTGAACTTCCAACCGTAATTCTCGCCACCCTTCGAAGATGCGGGCTGGTAGTCAATTTCCTCCCAGTGGTTCTGACCGACGTCCGCGATAAACAGGTCGCCCGACTTCTGATCGAAATGGAACATGTAGGGGTTGCGGAGGCCGTAGGCCCAAATCTCAGGCCGCGAACCGATCTTGTTTTGCGCAAAACCCTGCTCGGTAATGCCGAACAGTGACATCAATTGCAGCTTGTCGGCCTTGGCAAACGGATTGTCCTTTGGAATAGCATAAGGTACGTCATCCGCTGTATCGACATCAATGCGTAATAGCTTGCCCCAAAGCACATTGATGTTCTGTCCCGAATTGAGCGGATCACCCTCCCAACCGCCGTCGCCCTTGCCGATGTACAGTTTGCCATCCGGTCCGAACGTAATCATGCCACCGTAGTGGTTGTAGTAGGGTTGCGGGATGTTCATCAGCACCTTTACGGTCTTTGTAAGTTGTTCTGATGTGATCTGGTTCGGGCTTTTCGGATCGACGGTTAGCCGCGCTATGATGGAGGCGCCATTGAACGGCAATGACGCGTAGTGGACGAATACGTAACCGTTTTCCTTGAACTTCGGATGGAACGCTATCGACCACAGACCTTGTTCAACAAAGCCGGTCTGCACGTCTGAACCTAACGGATTGAAGTTAGTGAGATCGATGAATGGCTCGGCCTGGACCTTGCCGTCCTTGCCAACAACTCTGACACGTCCGGCACGTTCGACAACGAAGATACGTCCAGAGCCGTCATTGGCTGCGGTTACGCCGACGGGATCGTGAAACCCATCGGCGACTTTGACGAGCGCCAGCTTTGGAGCGCCTGGAATTTTTCCACCCGGCTTTGCAACCTCTGCCGGCGTTGCCGGCACCTGCTGTGCGTAGACCGCAGGTGTGGCCACACATGTCGCTACCAAAAAGGCAGCGAGAGCCATCCCGTTCATCATGATCACTCTCCTTGCTTTGTATTTTTGCTCTGTGGCCATGCCGCGGGGCCAAAGCCGGTCGATCAGCATCCGGGCACTGTCACCGCGAGCTGGAGGCTCATATGCTCGTTTCAACCGGCCATTGGCTGCGGTAATGCTCTTGCTCATTTGTGTCGCTCCGCACGGTAGGCATCATCTCGAGAAACCTGGCAGCGAGCAGGTGTTTGTCAGGGCCGCCCCGCAGAACTTGCGCGAAGGTGTCCAACGATGACCTAAACACCAAATCCGGGCTGTGCAGAATTGCACACTTCACTACAGGGAAGAGCAAAGACCCTTCATGGAGCCGGCAACACCGGTACTCGTGGAAAACGCCCCAGCCGGAGGACAAATGGTCGTGCGAGTCCTTCTAAGCGCGCGGATCTCTTAAAACCATTTGCTGTAAACGTCACAGCCGGTCATCAATTTCAGAAATTTGGATTGTCAATTTTTCGACTACATTTGCTGACTTCGCGCGAGTTTCTGCCATCGTACCAACCGAGCGTAAGCACGGTCGCGATGATCAACATCACTGCGCCGTTAACGGCATGTAGTCCGACGCCGATCGGTAAACGGCCGTCGAGTGCGCGGTGCACAAGAACGTATTGCAACGCGATCTGCAAGATCGGCAGCGATGCGAAGAGAACACGGCCGCTGCGAGGCTTCCCGCCAAACCAAGCAAATATCGGTAACGGCAGCGCCAGCCATTGAAAAATACTGACCCAACTCTTGTGATAGGTCCACCAATCCGGGTCGGTGATCGACGACATTCCTGCGATAAAGAATTGAATGAGAATAGCAACAGTAAGCAGCCCTGACAGAGATTTTAGAATGATACGCGCCAGCGCTGGCATGCTGAGCCGTCCGGTCATGCGAGATCGCGCCAGCTTATTTTTTCGGAAGCCAATCGCATCTGAAGATTCGCAATTTCGGACATTGGTAGATCAATGTGAAGATGCGGCGCTTGTTGCAGCGCGAGTGCGATCGCAAGACGCTCCTTGTCGTTGCCCGCATTCCAGCCATGCACCAATGCAGCAATGTCCTCGCTATCGGCGTGCGGCGCTACGCACCGCCACAATTCTCCGCTTACAGGCCGCTGCGCGGCCCAGCGCTCTTGCGCCAATCCGACGAGCATGCGCGCAAGACGGGGATTGGCGCGTTCATCCAATCCCTGGATAGGCCAAAGCGTTGAGCCGATGAAGAGCGCTTTCACCACCATCTGATTCCACGCGTCTTCCGCAAAAGTTTCACGGGCATAGGGATTGCGGTGGGCTACGGCCTCGAACACCGGCTTCATTCCTGAGCGAACAGCTTCGCGCGCGCGGGGTTCGATTAGCATCGCGTTGGGGTAAACGGGGAGGCCACGGCACAGCGCAATCAGTTCGTTAATCTCGGCGGTTATGCAGAAGCTGTCAAACCGCGCTGCGAAGGCAGAATTGTCGCCTCCGTGGCTAGTGGCCATGAGCGCGACGCGAGCGAGTTGATCGATGCTCCAGTCGCCAAGATCCAGGCCCGGACGCAATGTTTCTGCTCGTGTTAAATCGGCCGCTGGGAGCGAGAGATCAGCCTTACCAAGCCGTCGTGGTGCCAGACCGATCGCAACGCCAAGCGGCCGCTCGTTTGAGGCATTCGTCACATCCTTGATGGCGCTTCGAAACCAGGCAACGCCGCGCTCGTCCGTCCTTTCCGAGATCCACCTGTCGGCAAGCGCGAGGAAATCATTCAGCACGGGAGTCTCGTGACGTTTTTTGAAACGATCCGAAAGCAGGCATGAAATCACTCATGTGCCAGGAATTGATTTCTGAGAAAGGCGTGTCAGCGGATGGCCGAGCACACAGACTGCGACGATCAAGATACCACCGCCAGCCGCCGCAATCGCCAAGGCATCGACCAGACAGATAGCGGCAATCAGCCCCGATACCGCAAGCGGTACGGCACCCCTCGGGCGCCGCTTCACGAGCAACCCAACCGCAAATGCGTCAGCCGCCAGGAGCAGGATGAAAGCAGCAATAATAATCCATCCGCTGAATAAGACAGGCAGCGCGGCGAGCAATGGCATGGCAAGCAGCACGAGTGGCCAAAGATTTCCTACCCGATCGAGGCTCTCCTGCTTGGCCGCAAAGGTAATGCCCGCCACATGGAAGGCCAGCGCTGCCGCGCCGATGGTCGTCGCGCTCGAGACACTGCCGGTGGCCGCAACGCCAGTTCCGATGTAAACTAGTGCTCGGCATGATCCCATGAGGAACGGGCTAAGTGCATTTCCCTTGTGCCAGACGTCGTAGAGCACGATCACGCCGGCCAACAGGATGCCGCACAGTACCGCGCTGCGACCGAACGGCGTCATCAGCGCAATGCCTGCCGCAAGCAGGCCAAAGCCGATCAGCAATACGGAGCTCGCGCGGATTTCGCCGGCATCAATCGGACGGCCGGGCCGGTCTCGCGCGTCGATGACACGATCGAAGAAATCGTTGAGGTACATGCCGCCGACGTAGAAAGCGGTCATTGCGGTCACGATCAGCGCTATCTCATTTAGATGCTGCTCGCCACCGGCAATGACTGAACCAGCAAGAACGTTGGTCCAAACCGTCGGCACGTTGGAAATCCGCCCAAGGCGCAACAGCGTCGACAAACTGGGCATCTCAACGGCAGTCACGCTCATCCGACGAGTTCCTTCATGCAGAATGAAATCTCGCGCGCGATGTCCGCCGCCTTTGAGCCCGTTCGTAAATTGTCCGGCAGGACATCCCAGGTGTAGGTCTCGACCTCCAGATGCGAAGAGCGTGTTTTTTGTCGAAGTGCAGCCAACGTCGACACGAGATCGGCACGGGTCGATCCGATCTCGCCAAGGTCGGATAGAAATAGCGGCACATGGCAATGGATTCGCCACTCGCCATACGCACGCCCCTCCTTAAACGCCGCGACGGCATCGGGCAGATCGACATAACGCGTCAGTCCGGAAGGTTTCCGCACGATCGTTTGGTGTAAATAAACACCGTCATCATAGCGCATCACCGCGTCGATCAGCTCATTCGTCATCACGGGAACGCGCATGGCCGCAGAAAGCTGGACTTTCGGCACCGAGATTCCGGCGGCAAGCAGGCGATCCAGCGCTGCGACGGGATCTTCATATTCCACGGATCCATGGCAGATATCGTAACAGATGCCGAGATGGCGACGCAGCATGGTTTCCGCACCGTTGCGGTTGTCACCAATACTGGCTCCCAGCAGGTCGAGTGATTCAGGTTTGAACAACACCGACTCGAAGAAAGCGAGGCTTTCATCGACGGTCTCAAGGAAACAGCATGGCTCGGGCTCCAGCGCGAGTGCGATGCGTTTTCCGGTTCGGCGCTCCGTGAGAACGAGATCGGCAACCGCCTTGATCATGCCGGCGGCAATCGCCGCGACTGCGTCATCTGTTCTGCCATTAGCCTTGAATGCTCCCGGCACAGTGGAGATGCTGCCGTCAACGCCACCGGGAAGGACGTCAGCAAGGACAGCGGCGCTGTCGGCTGTGAATTCGACACGCTCCGGGCTGCGCCAATCCGGGAGATAAACGTGCTCCTTGACGCGCACGCCGTGGAATGGTCCAAACGGGAAAGCATTGATGGTAAAAACATAGGCGCCGAGCGTTGCAAGCTGTTCGCGAAAATCCACGGCTTCTTTCGATTGGCGCGCTACTGCGGCTGCTTCACCCGATAAACGCAGACCGATGCCGAGCGGACGATCGGGCGCTACTGCGGCTTTAATCGCAGGGACATGAGCATCGAGGCTGGCGCGGATATCGGACCAACTCTCGCCAGCATGAATGTTGGTGCAGTACGTCAGATTCACGTTGCCCGGAAGCTGGTCGAGTTTCATCTCGCCTGCGCCTGTTGCTGCAGCCAGTCGATGCAGTGGTTGACAAGTTCCGCATTCATTTCATGCACTTCGATTGCACGGCCGATGTCCGTGAGAAGCGTGACGGTCAATTCACCACCGAGATGCTCCTGAAAGTCTGCAAGTCCCTGCAGCAGAGACAGTTGTCCTTTTGCGTTTTTCTGACACAGCGCGTCGTGCCACAGCGTAAAGCCCAACTGTTTCAAAACGTCGAGTACGCGCTCATCCTCGCCCTTGGCGAGCAGTCCCGTCATGACCGAGTATCGAGTATCGAGAGCGATACCGATCGCTACCGCCTCGCCATGATTCACTTCGTTCCGCGTGAGATGTTCGAGCTTGTGGGCGGACCAGTGCCCGAAATCGAGAGGTCGAGCCGACCCCGCTTCGAATGGATCGCCACCAAGCCGTATCTGACGCATATGCAGCTCCGCGCAATCTTTGATCAGGCGATCGAGATGTGGCGGAGAAAATTGCGCCAGCGCAGCGGTGCTGCTCTCGATCCACCGAAAGAAATTGCCGTCGCGGATCAGTGCCACCTTGACGGCCTCGGCCATGCCCGCACGTTTTTCGCGTGAAGGCAGACGGTCGATAAAGGCGCTGTCATTAATGATGGCCCAAGGTGGTGCAAAGGTACCAACCAGGTTTTTCAAGCCGAGGTAATTGACGGCGTTCTTGACGCCGACACCGCTGTCATCCTGAGCCAGAACGGTGGTGGGAAAGCGAATGTGACGCACGCCGCGATGGAATATCGCAGCCGCATATCCGACGGCATCCAGCACCGCGCCGCCCCCGATCGCGATGACGAAGGAGTGTCGGTCGATCGCCAGCTCCGAGAATTTTGCGAGAAGGCGTGGAATGGTATCGGGGTCGTTCTTGCAGCGCTCGCCGCCCGGCACGGATACGAGCTTGCCAGCTAACTTGAGATGCCTGGCGTGAAATGAGGCGTAGTCTGAAATCTGATCGGCGAGACAGGGTAGGGCGGAGAGTACTCCGTCATCGACGAAGACGCCACATCGGTGAATTTTGCCAGTCTCTCTGCGCGCGAGAATATCGATCAGGCCACGGTTGCCAGAATTAAACGCGTCACGCGTGAACACTACGGGATATTCGTAAGCGATGTTGAATGACTGCACTCGAATGTCGCTGATGGTGTTCGACGGTGTATCGAGCATGGAACTCTCCCTCAAACGACACCGTTTTATTTCCGATCGTGAAACAGTGCCGTCACGCGCTCACAGGCATCAGCGATATATGCGGTCGGTCGTCAGAATTCCATGTGTTCCTTTTATCAATAAGGTGCCACTTTGCTCATAGGGTTGGCAAGCTGGATTGCGCGGCCGGAAAAACCTGCGAGGATGATGGTCTGCGGAGCGCGCGCAAAAACCGGCAGAATGTCGCGTACCCGCTTGGGAGAATTCGATTTGAAATCGGTCCTGGCGATGATCGTGGTCGGCCTCACGCCGCGTCATCTGGCTCTGATGCCGCGTCTTTCGGCGCTCGCCCGCGAGGGCGTCCATGGTGCCGCTCAAGACCGTGACGCCGGCGGTTACATGCAGTGTGCAGGCCAGCTTTATGACCGGGCTGACACCTCGCGAGCACGGTATCGTCGCCAACGGTTGGTTGTTCCGCGACCAGATGGAAGTGATGCTGTGGCGACAATCCAACCGTCTGGTCGAAGGCGAGAAGATATGGGAAGCCGGGAGGCGGCACGATCCGACGTTTACATGCGCAAACATGTTCTGGTGGTACAACATGGCGTCAAGCCATGATTTTGGTGCAACGCCGCGTCCGATCTACAAGGCCGATGGGCGCAAGCTGCCGGATTGTTACACCGTGCCGGACCGCCTGCGCGATCGCCTAACGGAACGGCTCGGAACTTTCCCGCTGTTTCAATTCTGGGGGCCGGCGACGACGATCGCGTCGACGCGCTGGATTGCGGATGCGACGAAGCTCGTCATGACTGAGCACAACCCGACGCTAACCTTGGCCTATCTGCCGCATCTGGATTACGATCTGCAGCGCTTCGGCCCGGATGAAAACCATCCTGCGGTGAAAAGATCGCTCGCTGAAATCGATGCCGTCGCTGGCGATCTCGCCGACGCGGGGCGCGCCAGCGGACGTTCTGTCGTTGTCTTGTCTGAATACGGCATTACCCAAGTCGATCGCCCAATCCACATCAATCGTGCGTTACGCGCCGCCGGGCTTGTGGCGGTGCGGGAAGAGGACGGTGCCGAATTGCTGGACCCGACCGTTTCGAAAGCATTTGCCGTCGCCGATCATCAGATCGCTCATGTCTATGTGCCCGACCCGAAGTTACAACCGAAGGTGCGAGAAGTATTGGAAGGCGTGCCCGGAATCGAGCGCATCTACGATAAAACCGACGTTCATATTCTCAATCTCGACCATCCACGCTCGGGTGAGCTCGTAGCAATGGCGGATGCGCGCTCCTGGTTCACCTATTATTATTGGACTGATGACCGGCGGGCACCGGACTTTGCGCGCACCGTCGAGATTCATCGAAAGCCGGGCTACGATCCTGTCGAGCTGATCCTCGATCCCAGTATATCGTCGCCGAAATTGACGATCGGGAGACGTCTCATTATGCGCAAGTTAGGCTTCCGCGCTCTAATGGACATCATTCCACTCGATGCATCGCTGGTCAAAGGATCACACGGTCGCCTTACTGATGATTCTTGTGACGGGCCAATTATCATCTCTGACCAGGAAGATCTGGTCGACAAGAATTTGAGAGCTACCGATGTCAAGAAGCTTCTGCTTGATGCGATCTTCACATAGTTACGAAGCAGCTACGGAACCTTAGAAGCCAAAGAATTGATCTTCATTCTGCGACGTTCTGCCGCATATCAACAAACGCTCGTTTTCGTGATCGAGTTGAGCTACAGAAGGGGACTGTGATGAGCCGAGGTGCTGGTCCTTTGCAGATCAGGGCGAAGCGGGCTATTGAACTGGACAAAATCCTCTGTCGGGGAGATTGATGACTATCGAACCTGAGTTGTGCGCTGGACGCTCCGTTAAGCGCGTAGTCACCAACCAGGGAGACCGGGTAGCGAGATGGCTCATAGCGCACGACTGGAGGTACACGTCGTCCAGCCCTTGAGTGTGCCGCTGGACGGGCGCAGGCCCGCGCCAAAATCCGCATGGTTTCGCCCGAGGCGTTCTCGACCTTTGCAAGCGCGTAGAAACCGATAGCACCAACGTCCGATCCTCTGGAATATCCAGATGTGCTAACCTGTAGCAGATGCTTAAAAATACCAGCCGCAAGTCCGTAGCTCAAAGTTGAGTACAGCGTCATGGTAACCAAGCAAAGACAATTATTCGATGCAAAGACTTTTCTCACACAAGCCAACGGTGGACGGACCATAGGTCATTACCGCAAGAACCAGATCATTTTCCTGCAAGGGGGCCCTGCCGATTCGATTTTCTACGTTCAGACAGGCAGGGTTAAGATCACCGTCGTATCGGAGCAGGGAAAGGAAGCAATCGTCGCAATTTTGGGAACGGACGATTTCTTCGGCGAGGGATGTCTGATCGGACAGGCTCGCCGATTTGCTACAGCCACCGCAATGACGGAATGCTCTATCATGCGGCTGACGAAAGTAGCGGTAAAAGACGTGATTCATAAAGAGGCGGCATTTTCGGAGATGTTCATTGCCCATCTTTTGAGCCGGACCGCTCGCATTGAATCGGATCTTGTTGATCAACTATTTAATTCGAGCGAAAAGCGCCTCGCGCGGATCCTTCTCCTCTTGGCGAATTTCGGCAAGGAGGGAAGAGCGGATTCCGTGATCGCAAAAATTAGTCAAGAGATTCTGGCCGAAATGATAGGAACCACGCGAGCTCGTGTAAGTCATTTCATGAATAAATTTCGAAAGCTGGGCTTGATAGATTACAATGGCGAGATTCACGTTCATAGCTCATTACTGAATATGCTGTTGCACGATGAGCCTCAGATTAGGCGTTGAAGAAGATAATTCCTCGGAAAACCCTCGCTTCTCAAGCCGGCTGTCCGCGACGGGCTCAATTGGGCGTTCGTCGGGATGCGCAACGAATGATTATCGTTCTTAGGACTGTAAGTCGTCGCCGTATGCACGTTGTCGTCGCAGATCCAGCGTGCCGTTTGGCCGGGTTGCAATAACACTCCGATTGGATCGAATCCAACGACGCCGCCTCCGGGGTCGCTCTTCATGTGAATCTCGATGAGTTCGGCTGCCCCAACCCGAACGAGGTTGGAAAAAGCCCGCGTTCGCGAGAAAGCCGCCGCCGACACCGAGTGCCGCTCGCCGCGTCAGCATCTGGTTATTTCTCGACCAGCTTTTCCTGCGACTTCGTCACATGCCACAGCACGATGTGATAGTGAGGCACTTCCACACCCGGATGACCAGCATTGTAATACAACGAAACGTGGTCGACGTTGCCCCCGCGCGCCATTAGATCATCGATTGTTTTATGGTCGTCGATGTCTTTAATGGGGATCATATAAATTGTGCTGACCAGCTTGCCCGCACGATCGTAGGCGAGAAACGGCCCGTCTGGTAACGTCTTGGGATCGACATAAAGCGTCCCCATGCCGGGTAGAAAATCGGGAAGCTTAACGAGTTCGCTTACCTTTTTGTAGGGAGCCGGTGGGGGCGCCTTTTCGACCCTTTCTGCTGCGACCGTCGGTCCGGCTACCAACATCATGATCCCAGGGGTCATCAGCGCTTTTCGAAACATTTGTATTTCCCATCCCGCACGCGTGCACATCGACCGGCAGAACGTCGCCGCGTCTCCGACGAGCAATGAAATGCGAATCTGAGTCTGTGCAATTCCGCACAGACCCCGGTTTGGTGTCCAGGTCATCGTTGGGTAGTCAAACCACCTGATCACTGCTGAACTTCTCAATATGACCGGTGAAATCAAATGAATCAGGAAAATACAGAATTAGGCGGGCCAGATCTCACGCAGGGCGTTGAGATTTTGACGGTTCCTGACGGAACCATGTTGCTCGGCCACGCCCGCGGTGAAGCGGTACTCCTTATCCGGCGAGGCGATGAGGTGTTCGCGATTGGTGCCACGTGCACGCATTATGGCGCTCCCCTTGTCGGCGGTCTCATCGTAGGAGATACAGTCCGCTGCCCCTGGCATCATGCGTGCTTCAGCGTAACGACCGGGGAGGCTCTTCGCGCTCCGGCGCTCAACCCAGTATCGTGTTGGCGCGTCGAACGGCGCGGAAGTATGGCTTATGTGATGGAAAGGCGAGAACACCACCGGCCGCCGGTGCATCGGCCGGCCGCGGGCATTGCGGACTCGGTCGTTATCGTGGGGGGCGGCGCGGCCGGCAATGCCGCGGCGGAAACGCTTCGGCGTGAGGGTTATTCTGGCCACGTCACGATGTTGAGCGCCGATGTTTCGTTACCTTGTGACCGACCAAACTTGTCGAAGGGATACCTCGCAGGCCTAACGTCCGAGGAGTCAAATCTACTTCGGTCAGCAGAGTTTTATAATGAGCACAAGATCGACTTGCACTTTGGTGGACGGGTCGCTGCGATCGATATCCACAACGGGCGCGTCGAGATGGCGGACGGCGCTCGGCATGCTTTCGGCGCCCTCCTTCTGGCCACCGGCTCGGAGCCGGTGCGGCTCAATGTGCCCGGCGCCGAGCTTCCGCACGTACATTATCTTCGCACGGTGACGGACAGTCGCGCCCTTGTCTCCAAAGCTCTGGCATCGCGGCGAGCCGTGGTGATCGGCGCGAGCTTCATCGGGCTTGAAGTGGCCGCATCACTTCGCGCACGGAACATCGATGTACATGTAGTCGGGCCCGAAACAATTCCGATGGAGCGGATCCTCGGACCGTGTGTTGGAAAGTTCATCCACAAGCTTCATGAGGATAATGGGGTGACGTTTCATCTTGGCACAACAGCCACGTCGATAGACGAGCAAAGAGTCACGCTGAAGAATGGAGACAAACTCCAGGCCGATTTCGTCGTCGTCGGCATCGGGGTACGGCCGGAGATCGCGCTTGCGGCGAGAGCGGGGCTGGCCGTGGACCGCGGTGTCACTGTCGACGAGTACCTTGAGGCGAGCGCCCCGCGCATCTTCGCCGCTGGCGATATTGCGCGTTGGCCAGACCGACTCACCGGTGAGAGCATCCGGGTCGAGCACTTTGTCGTCGCCGAACGCCAGGGGCAAACTGCTGCGCGCAACATCCTAGGCCGGCGCGAACGATTTGACGCCGTTCCGTTTTTCTGGACCGAACAATACGACTTCGGCCTGGCTTATGTGGGGCATGCGGAGCAGTGGGACAAAATCGAGATCGACGGATCGTTGGATCAAAGGGACTGTACGATCAGTTATTGGCGCGCTGGAAAGAAGCTGGCGGTCGCGGTTGTCCATCGAGATCTCGAAGGGCTCCGAGCGGAGGTTGAATTCGAGCGGGCTATGACCGCAATCAACGCAAACGTCCAGCTTGACCAAGCTTCGATACCGACCGACGTGCCAAACCTAAGGCCTGGCCGGGGAAAACATGAGCATCGACGCAAATGAACAAGTGCATTACCGCATCCAATGTGCGGTTGAAGCCGGCATACGAACCTCCTGCTCGCGGCGACGATGCCCGGATAATGATCGACCGGCTTTGGCCTCTCGGCGTGACAAGGAAGGCGGCGAAAGGTGCAAGGACATCGCACCCGGCACCGCGTTGCGACAATGGTTCAGACACGATCCGGCGCGGTGGCAGGAGTTTCGATGCCGCGATGCCGGGGATGTTTCTAGCGCGGTCGCTCGTTCGCTTGAAGCCACACATTGGGCTGGGTCACGGCGGAGACGCCCCACGGTTCGTCGACCTAGGGAGGTCGACCTGTTCGCAAAACCCAGAAATACGTAGATCGCTCACCGTGGGGCCGCTCGCTGCCTCTGTTGCGGCCGCATTGGCAAACAATTGTAGGAGATGTCTGATGAAAAAATTTGGAACGGCTGTTTGGCGCGGCGGGATCAAAGATGGGAAAGGTGCCGTCTCGACTGAGAGCGGCGCTCTGAGGGATTATCCATACGGTTTTAGCAGCCGATTTGAGGGCGAGCCTGGTACCACTCCGGAGGAGTTGGTTGGAGCTGCCCACGCGGGCTGCTTTACTATGGCTCTGTCGCTGATTCTAGGCGAAGCAAAACTCGTCGCGGAGCGCATGGATACGAAGGCGGAAGTCACCCTCGACAAAATCGATGACGGTTTTGCCATCACATCTGTACATCTGACGCTGAGTGCCAAAATCCCGGGTATCGACCGAGGAAAGTTCGCAGAACTGGCGGACAAGGCTAAGTTCGGCTGCCCAGTGTCAAAATTGATGAAGGTCGCCATCACGCTCGACGCGGCTCTTATCGATTGATGCCCAACGTTCGCCCTCTCGCTAGCGACCATACCTCACACCAGGACATGCCCAGCTCTTGTTGAGGGTAGAGCAGAACGCCGGGATCGATGGTGCCACAGGGTACCAGTCATTAGTCCGTAAAGGGGCGCGAGACCATGGTGATATCGATGCTCGCGCCGTCGTGCTTCGCGCACAGGCTAGCGCCGTTGCCGAGGTGCGCCACCACCGTGCGTTTGAGATTTCGCGCAGGCGTCGGGCAATGAATTAAAACCGCGAAAGCCGTAGCGGCGGATTCCGTGCTTATCGAAGTTTCGCGGAATCGTAAAACGGCTGACCGAAGGTGTGAGGCCGCGATGGAACGCGGTGTCGAAGCAGGCGGCCTGCGGCGATCAAGGCCGCAGCGACAGGATCGCTCGGATCGACGACAGGCAGCACGGCTGGTGCAGCGGCGCCAGCGGGGTCAACGCATGAAGGGCGTCGACCGGACCAGTGAGAAGCACCGGAGCCACGAAATCCTTGGCCAGTGTGGTGGGATCGCGGATCGCGACGGTCGCATGTCAGACCACAGAAGGTCACTCAGTATCTGGCGGGCGCCGCGGCGCGCAAGATACCGATCTTGAAGTGCTTCTTCGCATAGGCCATGATCTTGCGGTCGCTGGGATGATCGGCGGCTTGCACGCCGACAATCCGTTCGCCGATCCTGGGCGTCTGCTCACGCAGATATTTGGCGAGCTCGGTCTTGGCAGCGGCGGGGCCGATAATCAGGATTTCGCCGGCATTCGTCACGGCGTCCGCGACGCTCTTCATCATTTCTTTGTCTTCGTGAACGTGACCGCTGCCGATCGAATTGGCCTTGTGATGGATATGACGGGTCTGCAAGTGCGGATGCAGGTCGACCCTATCGGTTCCAGAGAGACCAACGTGGAAGATCTTGGCCCGCTTATGATCGATCCAGACGATGGCATGATAGTGGGGTTGCATTTTATGTTCCTTAGCGTTCCTGATTAGCCAGTCTTGGCGCCTTCTCGTCTTTCGCAGAGTTCAGAAACATTCCCGACATCGGCTCGATGCAATGCAGATGGCCATGAACATCCTTGACGCCGGCGACAGTCTCCGCTGCGACAATCGCAGCCTTGCGCGAACGTCCTCAGTAATCACGCCATTTAGAATGGCCACGCCATTGTGCCGTGCGTCACCGGCAGACGCTTGACGTTGTTCTTTTCCATCAGACAGATCCACGATATCTTCAAGCGACGTGTTTTCCGTGATGGTGAACGGTTCTTGTGTCATGACATCGTCGACCTTGCGCCCCTGCTCGCGCACGAAATCGCCTGCAGCGGAACCGGGGCCCAGCAGAAACGTCAGCCGCCGGGCGTGCCTTCGCTCCGTACCGGTCTCCGCGCGGCGAACGAAATCGTCTTCCGAGACGATGCCGACCAGCTTTGGGTTGCCCGAGATCGCACCTGATTTCAAAAGACTAGCCGCAAAGCGGCATCGGCTGTTTGACTCAGGTCAATAGGGTGACACCAATCTCGAACGTCAGGCGAGCAAAGTTGCCAAGCGTCTCGTCAATGGTCAGGCCGCTGTTCTCTACGGTTGCGCTAACTGCGTCCCGCCGGCAGCGACGACAGGAAGTCCGCTGATGTGATTATGCAGTATGGTCCCAGCGACTTCGACGATCGTGGTATCCGGCCCGACCGTGATGATCTGCCGGGTCATGATCTGATGCGCGCGCATCGAGGCCTCTGTGCGATCGCGAACCGCTTCGCGATCTCTGCGCAGGCGAGGTAACCGATCACGACTGCCAGAATGGCCCAGCCCAATGGCGCGCTGATGGTCACAAAGCCGAACAGTTGCCGCACCGGGCTAAGCACCATAACGAAGGTGCCTGCGAGCGCGCCGAGCGACGTCGCCGTCAGAATCCAGTTCGGGCGACTTTTCCAGAACCGACCGCGCGTCCTGATTAGAAAGATCACCAGAATCTGGGTTGCGATCGATTCGAGGAACCATGTCGTCTGAAATGTCGGTGCATCGGCGTGAAAGACCTTGACAAGGACGGTGAAGGTTGCGGCATCGAAGACCGAGGACACGGCGCCCATGACAATGGTAAAGCGCAAGATGCTCTTCATGTCCCAACTACGCGGATTGTCAACGTCTTCGGCATCGACGCTGTCGAACGGAATGCCGATTTCCGATAGATCGTAGAGCAGGTTGTTGAGCAGAATTTGCATTGGCAGCAACGGCAGAAACGGCAGCACAATCGAGGCCAGCGCCATCGATAGCATGTTGCCGAAATTCGAACTGGTGCCCATTCGCACGTATTTCAGAATGTTGGCGAAGGTCCTGCGGCCTTCACTCACGCCATCGGCCAACACGCCGAGATCGGGTGCCAGCATGATCATATCCGCCGCGGCGCGCGCGATGTCGGTGGCGTCCTCTACCGACAGGCCGATGTGGGCTGCGCGGATCGCCGAGGCGTCGTTGATGCCATCGCCCATGAAGCCGACGACGTGACCGCGCTGCTGCAGCGCCCTTATGATCCTGGTTTTTTGATCAGGATCGACCCTGGCAAACAGATCGAAACTCGTGACCTTCGCGGCGAGGGAGGCGTCGGTCATGCCGGCAATATCAGTGCCGGTCAGCACACGATCGCCGGTCAGTCCGACCGCGCCAGCGACATGCCGGACGGCCGCGGCATGATCGCCGGAAATGACCTTGAGGCGGACGCCCAGCACCTGCAATCTTGCAATGGCCGCGCCCGCATCGGCCTTCGGCGGATCGGAGAACACGCAGAAGCCGACAAGGATCAGATCCGTCTCATCCTCCAAATGCACGTCGGTGGTATCAGCCGGAATGGTCTTGATTGCGACGGCGAGCAAGCGAAAGCCGGCGACCACCTGCTTGTTCTGAAGGTCATCGAGAGCGCGCAGCGCGGTGGCATCGATGGGCTGCGCGGTCTGTCCATCACTCTCGAGCCAGGTTGAGCGCGACAGGATCGCCTCGGGTGCGCCTTTGACGATGAGGATCTGCTTGTCCCCTTCGCCGACCAGAACCGACACGCAACGACGCTCGAAGTCGAACGGCACTTCTCCGCGCCGGAGCCACGGGCTGCGAGTCAACGCATCGGGATGGGCAAGGATGGCGTCGTCGAGCGCGCTGCGCACGCCGGTTTGGAATTTGCTGTTCAGCGCGGCGAGGGTGAGGACGCGATCGCTGCCGCGGCTATCGATACCGATGTGATCGACCAGCGTGATCTTCGCTTGCGTCAACGTGCCCGTCTTGTCTACACACAGCGTGTCCATCGCGCCAAGATCGTGGATCGCCGACAGCCGTTTGACTACGACCTTCTTTTGCGCCATCCGCAACGCGCCCCGGGCTAGGGTGACCGTCGTCACCATTGGTAGCAGTTCCGGCGTCAAGCCGACAGCGAGGGCGACCGCGAACAGAAAAGATTCGATCGGAGGGCGGCCGGCGACGAGATGCGCGAACAGAACAAACAGCGTCAGAAAAATCGTAAGCGTCAGAATCAGCAGACCCAGATCATGAATGCCGCGCTCAAGCGCCGTCGGCGGCTCGTTCGCGGACAAGGCGGCGGCGATCGCGCCGAAGCGGGTTTCGGGCCCGGTCGCGGCCACTGCCATCAGGGCGCTGCCGCCAACCATCGACGTTCCGGCGAACAACGCGTTGCTGGCGTCGGCGGGCGTAGCGCTGTTGCAGGGTTCGTTGCTCTTGACGGAAGGAAACGCCTCGCCGGTCATAAGCGACTCGCTGACTTGAGCGTTGTGCGCTTCGAGCACAACGCCGTCGGCCGGAACCAGGTCGCCAGTGCGCAATTCGACGATGTCTCCGAGAACCAGATCCTCGACGGGCACGGCAATAACCGCCCCGTCGCGGCGGACGTCTGCCTTGACGGCGACCGAGCGCCGAAGCGTCTCCACGGCAACCTCGGCGTGATGTTCCTGCACGATGTCGAGCGTAATCGAACCAGCGATGACCGTCACAATGATGGCGAAGCTTCCGGCATCGCCGGTGATACCGGAGATGGCGGCAGCGACCAGCAGAATGGCAATCAGCGGATTGAGAATCCGCTTGGCGATCTTGGCCAGCAGGCGCTGCCTGATTGGTTCATGAAAGGCGTTCGGACCGGTTTCCTCAAGACGTCTGGCAGCTTCGGAGGCGGTCAATCCTTCGCTCCGGCTTCGCAGCGTCAAAAGCAGAGCCTTCGTCGGCTGCTGCCAGAACAGGTTGGCCTGTCGGGCTGCAGCGGTTGGCAGGCTGCCGGAGAATTGTTGACGCAGCGATGCACCAATATCGCTTGAGAAAAATATCATGTCGTCTTGCCTGGGTCGGAGGAGTGACTTCAGGAATGGTCTAAAATACCTCATGGCCTGTTGATCGAGATCAACCAACTAGCCTTCCATGGCGATGGATTTGATGCAGCTCAATGTAGTGCTGAGCCAAACTCCATAAGGTGTACGATGTGAGACCTAAGACAGAAAGTCACTATGGCAGAGGCTCCCGAACACAATGTCACATTTGGCGAACAACTGACGGGAGGTGGCGCGGCGCGATTCATCGAGATCAACAGGCACATCGTCGAGATCAACAGGCACGCGCTGGACGACTATGAAGTGGCACCGGAGGCTGCGGCCCGCATTGAGTGCACGGCCTCGCGATTTATCCGGAGCTAAGAAGATAATCTACTGTCGCGCCTCGCCTTGACCTGTGTCCCTTCATTGCGAGAAAGCAGCCAAAGGTTGTTTTGTCCCGATCCGTCCGATGATCAATTAACATCGACGATCCTGTGGCCTCCGAAGCCCCCCAGGAGTTGCCTGCCAAATTGTAGGAGCATGGTGTGCTGTTTGAATAGGAGGATATCTTACAAGGGCGGAGAGCCTACGGCGCGTGCGCTCTCAGCGGCAATAAGATGTGTGACGATCGGCTTGGCCTCGAGGAAACGCCGTACGTGGTCTTCCAGCACGCGATCAGCATTTGTCACTCGCTTGTGCTGACGTAGATGCTCAAGCCATGAATCGAGCAGGAAGGTTTCCAGAAATCGTCCTTCGTCGGCGGTGTTCTGGAAGACGCCCCACGCATAGGCGCCGTCGCGTTTACGCTCGCGTGCGAGCTCATCGAGTGCCGCGAGAAATGCCTCGCGGCTGTTTGGATCGATGCGATATTCGACGGTTACCATAACGGGGCCCGCATCGTTTTCGACGGCGTCCGCAACGATGGGCTCGGGCCAGTGCATCGACGGTGAGAGATCGATGCCTGTGCTGGTCTGCAATTTCCAGTGTTGCGTCAGCGGTATCGCCAAAAGCGCGCCTGCGGCTGCGATGAAATGCGTGACAGGCAATCCGGTCAAGCCGGCCATTTCGCCCCACAACACGCTGCCGATCGTCATTGTTCCGAAAAAGACCGTCACATACATCGCAAGTCCGCGACCGCGAACCCAGTCTGGCAAGGCGACTTGGGCCGACACATTGAGATTTGCGACAACCGCAATCCATGACATTCCCGCGATCAAGCTTGCGCCGACGGCCATGATGGGTTCGCGCGCAAGTCCAAACAGAAGCAGCGTGATTGCGGTGCCAGCTTCACCTAGTGTTACTAACCCGTTGGCGTCGATTGTTGTTTTCAGACGCGGCAATATGAATGCGCAACCGACCGCGCCACACCCGATCGCGGCCAGCAGGCCGCCGTACAACGTAGGTCCCCCCGCGATCTGGTTGCGGGCCACCAGTGGAAGAAGGGCCCAGTACGCGCTGGCAAACAGAAAAAAGCCCACGGAACGCAGAAGGGTGGCCCGCAGACGCCGGTCGTTCCGGGCATAACGGATGCCGGTCCGGATGGCGCTCTTGAAGCGCTCGGCGGGAAGCGTGCGTAGATGTCCACGAGAAGTCTGCCACCATAGTAATACGGCGATCACGCCACCGTTGCTGAATGCGTCGAGCCAGAACGGTGCGGCAATTCCAAATCCAGCGATGATCACTCCGGCCAGCGCGGGACCCACCGCACGGCTGATATTGACGCCTACGCTATTGGCAGCCACCGCCGCCGCCAGATCTTCCTTAGGCACAAGCTGCGGCACAATCGATTGCCAGGCGGGCGCCTCCAAGGCGGTGAGTGTGCTGCTCACAAACATAAACAGCAACAACGTCCCCGCAGTGACGAGCTCGGCAGAGATCAAGCCAGCAAACACCACGGAAACCAGGGTAACGAGCGCCTCCAGAGTGAGAATAAAGCGCCGCTTGTCGATGATGTCGGCGAGCGCACCCGCAGGGAGCGCGAACAGAAACATCGGAAGGCTCGCTGCTGCCTGCACAAGAGCTACCATCAGAGGATCGGAATCAAGGCTCGTCATCAACCAGCCGGCGGCGGCATTGTACATCCAGCCGCCGATGTTGGAGACGACGGTCGCCGCCCACAGCAATCTGAAGACACGACCTCGAAACGGGCTCCAGAATGGAGTCGGGTGTGTTTCTCGCGGGGGCACTTTCTTTTTCTTGTCTGATGTCATCCACGCTCTCTAGCAACAATATCCACCGGTCAGCGCGTCGATTTTGGTGAGACCAGCATCAGCGGCAACCAGATGACGGCGACGCCTAGGTCCTCTTCGACTTGGATGCTCCGTGCCAAAACGTGTGCGAGGAGCATTTGAGAAAACGTCGGTTCCTGATGGAGAACAGCGATGGTGATCTTCTTGTACGTTGTTACGGGCGACGTGCGGTTGCGGACTTATCAACAACGCTTTCGCGACAGTGGCCTCGGAACGAGCATTTGGCGAACGGATCAAAGCGGCTATTGATCATTTCGAAAATTTCAGAAACTGAGCAATATTGAACAGCTTTCCATCAGTCACTGGTAAAATGTGTCGTCGTGCGCGGTGGGCCTGCGAACGTGTGTGAATTTAACTGCGCCCACGAACCGAGGCGTACCAGCCATGACCAAGAATACGCGCAGAGACCTACTTCGAACAACTGTCGTAGCTGGATCGGCGGCGGTAATTTCGTGGTTGGAGCCACGGGCGGCGGTAGCCGAGCCTGTGAGCCGACGTCCCGTCGCTTCACGGAATTTCTCTTATTTTAGCGCATCGGAAATTATCTTTATCGACGCGGCAATTGGTCGCCTCATTCCGGCCGACGAACTGGGACCGGGTGCCAAGGAAGCGGGCGTTGCGTTCTTTATCGACCAGCAGATCGCCGGCTCCTTCGGTCGAGCCGAGACTTGGTATATGCAGGGCCCCTGGAAGGAGGGAATACCAGAACAAGGCTATCAGCTCAAACTTACGCCTGCCCAACTCTATCGCGTGGCTATCCAAGGCGTTGATGATTATTGCAAGCGGACATTCAATCAAGCGACTTTTGCGGAACTCGGCGTAGACGATCAAGATAAGATTCTTCATGGCCTCGAGAAGGGCGAGATCGAACTCGCGGGCGTCCCTGCCAAAGAGTTCTTCGCGATGCTCTGGCAGAACACTAATGAAGGTTTTTTCGCTGATCCGATCTATGGCGGCAACCGCGATTTCGCGGGCTGGAAGCTGATCGGGTTCCCCGGTCCGCGCTACAACTATGTCGTTGAAATCGAACAATACGGCAAGCCCTACGCGCAACCCACCGTCGGGCTCATGGGTCGCAACGGATCTGTTGTGCGGAAGGGTTGAGTCATGGTTACGAAGCTCAAGTCCGTCGACGTCGTTCTGGTTGGCTTTGGGTGGACGGCTTCCATTCTTGCAAAGGAGCTCGCCGACGCTGGGCTCCAGGTACTGGCGATCGAACGTGGAGAGTTCCGTGATACCGTGCCGGACTTTGCAACCACTCATGTCCAGGACGAACTTAGATACGCGGTTCGAGGCGGGTTGTTCGAGAATCTGGCGCGTGAGACGCTCACTTTTCGAAATTCATCCGACCAGACGGCGTTGCCGATGCGCCACCTCGGCTCCTTCAACCCGGCGTCAGGCGTGGGCGGCGCGGGGGTCCACTGGAACGGCCAGAATTGGCGGTTCTTGCCCACCGATTTCAACATACGTAGTCACACCGAAGCGAGATACGGCAAGAACTTCATTCCGGCCGACATGACAATCCAGGATTGGGGCGTGACGTACGACGAGCTCGAGCCATATTACGACAAATTCGAGTATCTCTGCGGAATTTCCGGGCAGGCTGGCAACGTCCAGGGCGCGATACAGCCCGGCGGCAATCCATTCGAGGGACCACGGGCCCGCGCGTATCCGCTGCCGCCGCTCAAACGCAGCTACGCAACCGTGCTTTTCGACAAGGCAGCAAAGGAAGTCGGTTTCAAGCCGTTTCCATGCGCGGCCGCGAACACGTCGCAGCCATACAAGAACCCCTACGGAGTGCAGATGGGTCAATGCACCTACTGCGGCTTTTGCGAATGGTTTGCCTGTGGCAACTACTCGAAATCTTCGCCCCAGACCACGATCCTTCCCGCGCTGCTCCCGAAGGATAACTTCTCCTATCGGACGCTCTGCGACGTTACCCGCGTCAATCTCGATTCCACTGGTAAACGCGCTACGGGCGTCACGTATGTCGACGTGCAAGGCCGCGAATTCGAGCAGCCGGCAGAACTCGTTATCCTGTGTGCCTTCGCCCAGCACAACGTCCATCTGTTGCTGCTCTCCGGCATCGGCAGACCATACGATCCGAGGGTGAACCAGGGCGTGACCGGCAGAAACTATGCTTACCAGATAACGTCATCAGTCAATGTATTCCTCGATGAAAACATGAACCCGTTCATGGGCGCTGGCGCGCTGGGGCAAGCGGTTGACGAATTTAACGGCGACAACTTCGATCATGGACCTCTGGGATTCATCGGCGGTGGCTATATCGCGCTGTGGACGACTGGCGGGCGGCCGATCCTGCAACAGCATGGTGCCCCTGAGGGCACGTCGAAATGGGGAAGCGGCTGGAAAAAGTCGATGCACGAGAACTATCTCAAGAGTGTTTCGGTTGCCACTCATGGCAGCGTGATGAGTTATAGCGGCTCGTACCTCGATCTAGATCCCACATACCGCGATGCGTACGGCAGTCCGTTGTTGCGGCTGACCTTCGACTTCCACGACAACGAACGCAAAATGTCGAAGTTCGTGACGGACAAGGCGGCACTGATTGCCAAGGTCATGAACCCGCGGTCGACCAAGATCAACTATCGCGAGGGACATTACTCAATCCTGCCCTATGAGACGACGCACAATACCGGGGGCGCGGCTATGGGGGTCGATCCCAAAAATAGTGTAGTGAACCGTTACCTACAGTCGTGGGACGTGTCCAACGTGTTCGTGATGGGCTCCTCTGTCTTCCCGCAAAATCCCGGTTACAACCCGACGGGCACCGTGGGCGCACTTGCTTACTGGGCGGTGGACGCGATCAAGACCAAATACTTGAAGAATCCTGGGCCACTTGTGCAGACTTGAGGCAAAGGAGCGACATCATGCGCGTAGCGAATTTCGCGTTTGGGCTTTTAAGTTTGTTCGGTCTATCGCTCACGATTGCCGTTCCGGCACACGCACAGGGCACCACTTACACGACCATCGAGAGAGGGCGCTATCTCGTCAATGCCGGCGACTGCGCGTCTTGCCATACCGACCAAGGCGGCAAGGCATACGCAGGTGGTCTCGCGCTACCCACCCCCTTCGGCATTATCTATTCCACCAACATTACTCCGGATCGGCTAACCGGCATCGGCAATTGGTCCGAAGAAGATTTCTACAAGGCCATGCACGACGGCATCCGTCGCGATGGCAAGCACCTTTATCCGGCCTTCCCCTATCCCTGGTTCACCAAAGTGAGCCGGGATGACGTGAGCGCGATTAAGGCGTTCCTTAATACGCTTGCCCCAGTGAGGCAGGAGAACAGGCCGACGAAGCTTTTTTGGCCGTTGAACGAGCGGGAAGTAATGGCTGGATGGAACGAATTGTATTTCCGTGACGGGGCTTTTGTAGCGGATCCAAAAAAGTCGGAACAATGGAATCGTGGCGCCTATCTCGTCGAAGGTCTTGGCCACTGCGGTGCGTGCCATACCGCCACGAACTTGTTGGGCGCTGCGAAGACCACTGAAAATCTGAAGGGCGGCGAGTTTGGGGAGCATTGGTATGCTCCCGGCCTGACAGGCCATCTGAGAGATGGCCTCGGCGAGTGGTCGGCAGCCGAGATAGTAGAGTATCTGAAGACCGGCGCTAACTCCAAATCTGCCGCCGCTGGCCCGATGGCGGAAGTCGTCAAGAACTCCACCCAGTATCTCAGCGACAGCGATTTGAACGCCATCGCAGCGTACCTCAAGGACTTTCCCGTCGAGAAAACCGCCACTCAAGCGGCTGAGATCGAAAAGCAAGCTTTGTCTCGCGGCGAGGCTCTTTATGTCGATAACTGCACGGGCTGTCACATGGAGAACGGCGAAGGCCTCACACAAGTGTTTCCCTCGCTCAAGGCTAGTTCTGCCGTTCAGGCCACACTTCCGGACACCGTGATTCATGTCGTCCTTGCCGGCGCCAAGGCTGCAGCAACGCAAAGCAAGCCGACCGGGCTCGCCATGCCCGCGTTTGATCGGAAGTTGGACGACAAGCAAATTGCAGATCTGGTGAACTACATACGCAACGCCTGGGGTAACCATGCGCCTCCGACAGATGCGGGCGCGGTTTCCAAAATACGAAAGGATGTTGAAAACGGCGGCGGATAATTTTCAAGCGATAGGATGAAATGAGATCACGTCGAATTGAGCACGCGGTAGGCATGGCAAGCGCAGCTAACTTGATTGAACAGGAAGATCAGGCGCTGGCCCGGGTCTTTGCCGGATACACGATCTCCGCTACTGCTTGGCTAATCTTCGCGACCTTCGTCGGCATATTACTGGCTTATAAGTTTGGTGCCCCGGATTTTGGATCCGGTGCATGGCTTACTTTCGGGCGGCTACGGCCGATCCACACTAACGATACGTTTTACGGCTGGGCCAGCATCGCTCTTGTTGGCCTGGCATATTATGTCGCGGCGCGCAGTTGCCGTACCGCGCTGTACAGCACACGACTGGCCTGGATTGGGTTGTGGTTGTTCAACCTGGCGGCAGTTGCCGGTACCGTCGCGCTCGATCTCGGCTACAGCGCTGGGGATCTGGAGTATCGCGAGTGGCCATGGCCGATCCGGTTGATCTTCCTGGCAGCGCTCGGTGTCACCGCGTGGAATTTGCTTACCACCGTAGCGCGGCGAAGTACCGACGACATCTACCTGTCCAACTGGTACACGATGGGTGGCGTTTTATGGACCTGCATCATCGCGCTCGTGGCAATCCTGCCCTGGTACCAATACGGCCTCGGCCAGGTCTCAGTGTCGGGCTTCTACATGCACAATGCGGTGGGCATGTGGTTCACACCGCTGGCGCTGGGCATTTTCTATTACGCGCTACCCAAATTGCTCAATCGCCCGATTTATTCCTATGCGCTCGGCGTCTTCGCCTTCTGGACCAATCTGGTGTTTTATCCGATTATCGGCGCCCATCACTTTCTATTCAGCCCGTTGCCATGGTGGCTGCAGACCACCGCCATCGTCTTTAGCGTCGCCATGCTGGTGCCGGTGTTGGGCGGCAGCGCCAATTTCTTGCTGACCATGCAAGGCCGGTATGGCGAAATGCGCCGCTCCTACCCGCTGGCCTTCATCTTTATCGGAGTGGTCGGCTATTTGGTCGGCTCCACGCAAGGGACGGTCGAGGCCTTCCGTTCCCTACAGGCGGTTTGGCACATGACTAATTTCACCGTCGGTCACTCCCATCTCACCATGTATGGCTTCGTCACCTTTGCCATCTGGGGCGGCGTCTATGCCTTGTTGCCGGCGGCCACCGGCAAATACCCGGGACAGGTTGGTCTGACGTTGCACTTCTGGATGGCGCTGGTTGGGAGCTTTATCTACGTCATTTCCCTATCGATTGGTGGCACCATCCAGGGGTTGGATTGGCTGCGTGGATCGCCGTTCATCCAGTCGGTCGTGGATATGCAGCCATTTTATGTATGGCGCGGCGTCGGCGGCGTATTGATGTTTCTGAGCCACTTTGTGTTTGCCTGGAATGTCTGGCGCATGACGTATGGCCCAAGCGCCAATCCGGTCTCGCTAGTGCCGGCACTGGCCGGGGAGCAGACGGTATGAACAAGCTGGTGTTGATCGCCGGTGGATCAACGCTGGTCTATGCGTGTCTCGCTCTCCTGATGGGAGTATTACCAGGCATCACCCTCTCACAGATACCGGCTGGGCCAGGCGTGAAACCGCTGACGCCGATCGAAGCCGAAGGCCGCGAGGTCTACGTCGCCAACGGCTGCAGTTACTGCCACACCCAGCAGGTCCGACCATTGTCGCAAGATAAGGTGTTTGGGCGGCCATCGGCGCCCGGCGATTTTGCTTATCAGACACCGGAGTTGCTCGGTTCGGAGCGCACCGGCCCCGACCTCACCAATGTCGGAGCGCGCCAGCCAAGTCCGGTATGGCAGTATATCCACCTCTACAATCCGCGCGCGGTGGTGCCTGACTCGATCATGCCTTCCTTTGCCTGGATGTTCGAGATCGTGGACAAAGCCCCGGCCAGTGTCAGCCCGGTGCCGCTGCCCAAAGCTTACAAACCAACGCATGGCGTCGTGATTCCCAAACGTGAGGCGCAGGCGTTACTGGCTTATCTGTTGTCGTTGAAGCAGCCTCCGCTGACGACGAGTGAAACCGCTGCCGATTCGGCCAACCACGCTGGAGGTGCCACATCAGCACCCCCCGCGCAGTCGGCTCCCGCTGGCGACAGCAAAGCAGCAAGCGCGCCGGTCGCAGCCGCAACGCCGGCGGCTGGTGGCTATGACGCCGCCAAGGGCGAACAGCTATTCAGCGCCAATTGCTCCGCTTGCCATCAGGCCACCGGCGAAGGTGTGCCGGGCGCGTTCCCCCCGCTCAAGGGTAACGCCGTGGTCAACGACGACAATCCGAGCGCGCACATCCATGCCGTTTTGTTCGGTCTGGAGGGTGCCACTGTCGACGACGTCAAATACGAGAGCGTAATGCCTGAGTTTGGCACCACGCTCAGTGACGACGATATCGCAGCCATTGTCGACTACGAGCGAAGTTCTTGGGGCAATCACGGCAAGCCGGTGACAGCGCAGGACGTGGCGACCGAACGCACCAAAGGCAAGTGAAGCGAGGAGCGTCATGGATCATCATATGGCCGGACCGCTGCTCGGCAATCTCCTCATCATCGCGATATCCGGAACCATTACCATCGGATGCTTCGTGGCCATGTTCTGGATGCTGTTGCGTCCCGGTGAAACTAACCAGCGCCATCCCAAATACGATATTCTGCGCGATGATCACTGAGGCAAGGATGCAGTCATGGAAAAGCCGCGCGTACGCGTTTATCTGGATGGCGATGCACAACCGATCGCCGACCAGGAACTGCCCACGGAGGTTTCACTGGATACCGCCGATTTGACGGACGGACCGCACCGGCTGACCATTCTCGCGCAAGGTGAGAGTGGGCGCGAGGGCGTCGAGGAAATTCCATTCGTGGTGCACAATGGCCCAGGCATTATCGTCTCCGGGCTGCGGCCTCATTCCATTCGTCGCGGCAGAGTTAGCTTCACGGTTGATGCATTCAGCGCCGACGATCCGTTCGATCCGCGCCGTGCCGAGGCACGCTCGTCGATTCCCGTCTGGGTTTGGGTGATGTCGTTGTTCGTTATCGCCTGGGCGGTTTGGTACGCTGCGCGCATGTGGGACGTCCCGGCCGAGTTCGCGCATTCACCGACTTATGGCAGCGAGAAGTCTCGTGGATCACCAATCACTGCCAAAGTGATCTGAACCCCGAAAGCCCCGACCTTGGCGCATGGCATCGACCACAAGCAGGGAGCGCCCCGACGTCGATTGCGGCATTAGTTCTCGTGTGAACCAGTAAGACAGTTCAGGCCTGCCATCCGACCCCAACATGTTCGACCGCCGGATGAACAGATTGCGCGGGAAGTTCACCCGTCAAATGGCCACCGCCAGAGAATGTCGGTCTCAGTCGTTGCACCTCCCCGCAATCACCGAAACCGACATTCCTGTGGCGAAGCTGCGGGAGTTTCGCTTTTCCGCGTCTTTCGATCCAGCCGAGGATCGTGACCAATTCGCCGTGCCAGTTCGGTCCAGCGAGGCGTAATCTTCTCAACTGGTCTCGAATCGCTTCCCCGCCTCACCACGATCCTCGGGGTTGTTAAACACCTCCATCAGCTGCTCGACCTTCCTCAGATAGAAGAGACTAACACGTTTGGATGGATACCCGGCATATCTACCGGCTGCTACGCCAGAAGTTCCTTTAGCACGTCCTCGCCGATCTCCAACTCGCGATGCGATCGGTCATGCCGCGCATGTGGTCGCCTTTCTTAATCACACTCACCATCTGCTTCCGGGTGCGCTGGATCTTCGCCAACTCTGCAAAAGATCAAATTTGCAATATTTTCCGCTTTCGATTTCGTTCAACGGCAGCGAAGCCTCTACTTCTGCGGATCATCAAAATGGGCTGCCGGGGCTTTTCCAAAGCTTTGGCGGAAGGCGGTGATGAATCTGCCAAGGGTATTGTAACCCACGTCAAACACAATGGTTGTCACTGAACGCCTCTGGCGAGCCGTTCCTGCGGCCACGTTCAGGTAACCAACCAATGCAGGGTGCGTATCGGCGACCGTGACCGCCGTTTCGAGCGGCCTAATTAATAAAGCCCAGGCTCTGCCAGGGATACTTACTTTGGATTCCACGAACGTGTGTTCAATTTAGAACAGACTGCATCAGAATTCGGCTTTCAATAGCGGCATTAGCGGTCCTCGATCTATATTCACGTCGACCCATCCAACTAAAGAAGTTGCGCCGAGCGGCAAGAAGCGAGGAGGGTCCGGCGCTTACTTTACTCAACGGAAGCGAAGTTACCATCGACGTACCGGCGGATGCTCCTTGTCCCAAAGCCAGCCAAAGGAGATGAGCCATGATGATGGACGGCATGACATCTGGAATGATGTGGGGCATGGGGCTGATCTGGTTGCTGGTCATCATTGTCTTGATCCTTACAGCAGCAGCCCTCGTCAAATATCTCCGCTCTGGAGACAAGGCGGGCGGACAATGAGGAGGTTCGTAATAGCCGCGTTTGCATGAGCGTTTCCTTGCTTCGATCGCTACTCCGATGCTGTCAAATCGTCGGGAATTAGTTGGGATGACCGGGCGCTCGACGGATGGTTGACGGATCCGCAAACTATGGTGCGGGACAACGAGATGCCCTTCGAAGGCATCAAAGACGCGGGCGTTCGCGCAGACCTGCTGGCTTTCCTCAAAGACGCCACCAAAGTATGGCTTGGCACCCGACGAGGCCGTGCATCGGTGGCAAGATTGGCTGGCGCCGGCCTGGCCGCGTATCAGCAGTGGCTGTCACCTCAACCGTCCGATCTGCTCAATGATCGAAGGCGCGGGATTCCGAATCGACCGGATCGAGATGGTCAATATACTCGGACCCAAGCCGATGACGTTTATGTATGAAGGCAGCGCAGCCGAAGTAATGATGCCGATACGGAGCAAAGCTGATTGAGGTTCTATGCCGCCAGCTCCGGCGCCGATGAGGTCATCAGACCTGAAGATCTCTGCATGACAACCCCGAGGACATCCGATTTCGCTGCGGCGAAAAACCAAGAGCGAGAGGACACCGCTTGAAACAATAAATTTGTGGCGTTGATCGACCACCTTCAGGTGACCAACGAATGCAGGGTCGCGTATCAGCAACCGTGACCGCCGCTTCGAGCGGCTCAATTCCTAAAGCTTCTGGCTCTGCCGGGGATTACTTACTTTAGATTCCGCGGACCGTGTGTTCAATTTAGAACAGACTGCCTCAGGATTTGGCTCTCAATTGAGACAATGGCCGGTCCTCGATTTGCTTATCACGTCGACCCGTCCAGCAAAGAAGTTGCGCCAAGCGGAAGCAGAAGCAGAAGCAGAAGCAGAAGTAGAAGCAGAAGTAGAAGCAGAAGTAGAAGCAAGGAGGGTCCGGTGCTTACGTTCAAACTCAATGGAAGCGATGTTACCATCGACGTACCGGCGGATGCTCCGCTGCTGTTCATTCTCAACAACGACCTCGACATGCACGGCCTGAAATTCGGTTGTGGCCTTTCTCAATGCGGAGCATGCACGGTCCTGATTGATGGCGAGCCGGTCCGATCCTGTCAGACAGCCGCTCAGTCCGCCGCTGGTCGCTCGGTGACCACGTTGGTAGGGCTAATGGAGGACGCCAAGCCGAGCAAGCTTCAACAAGCCTTCATTGATGAACAGGCTGCTCAGTGCGGCTATTGCCTGTCCGGCATGATCATGGTGGCTCAGGCACTCCTGGACCGCAACCCAACTCCAACCGAATCCGATGTTCGATCCGCGCTCAATGGGAATCTCTGCCGTTGCGGAACCCACACCCGCATCGTCCGTGCCGTATTGCGCGCCGCACAGGGGGTTTGAGCTATGAACACTCCAATTCTTTCCTTGAGCCGGCGCCAGCTCCTGCAGACAACAGGGTTTCTCACCCTTGCCTTCAGCATTCCGGTTGATCTGACCTTTGCCGCCGATAAGCTTGCAAAGCTTCCTGGTGACCTCGCGGACAATCCGATGCTCAGCGCCTGGCTGCGTATCAACGCAGACAAGAGCGTTACAATGCTGATCGGCAAGGTTGAGCTCGGCCAGGGCGCGCTCACCGCTATCGGTCAGATTTGTGCCGATGAGCTTGTCGTTGACTACGGCCGGCTCAAAGTCATCTCCGGAGACACGGACTTATCACCGAATGAAGGAACCACGTCCGGCTCGCAAACGATGTCTCACGGCGGAAGCGCCGTACGGGAGGCGTCGGCTGAGGTCCGGGAAATTCTGCTTCACCTCGCCGCAGCCAAGCTCGGTCAGCCAGTTGGAGGTATGAAGATCGAAGACGGCACGATCACTGCGGCCAATGGCAAGACCGTCACCTATTGGGAACTCGTCACGGGCAAAGAGTTGGAACGCGAGGCGACAGGCCAGGGTAAACTTCTGCCGATCGCTAAGCACCGTTATATCGGCAAATCGTATCCGCGTGTCGATATCCCCGCCAAAATGACTGGCGCGGCGATCTTCGTGCAAGACATGAAGCCTCAGGGCACTGTGTTCGGAGCGGTTGTCCGTCCACCGACCTATAAGGCGACACTCGTCGAGGTCGACCTGGTTCCGATCGAAGCGATGCCGGGCGTCATAAAGGTTGTACGCAACGGCAGCTTCCTAGGCATCGTCGCCGAACGCGAAGATCAGGTGTTTTCGGCAGCGGTTGCCCTCGGCAAGGCTGCCAAGTGGAACGTCGAAAGCGTACTTCCCGGCTCTGATGGCATTTTCGATTGGCTGACCAGCGCGAAAAGTAACGACACGACGATCCTCTCAAAGAGTCGAAACGACGGCGCCCAGCCGACAAAGGTGATCGAGGCCACGTATTTGCGGCCTTATCACATGCACGGGTCGATCGGCACCTCTGCGGCCATTGCGCAACTCGGCGTCGATGGCGTCATGACCATCCACACCCACAGCCAGAACGTCTTCGGGCTGGCCGGAGCAGTTGCCGAACTCCTCGGCATGGATGAGGCTAAGGTTCGCTGCATCCACACCCAGGGTTCTGGTTGTTACGGCCACAATATGGCCGACGACGCTGGGGCTGACGCGGCATTGCTTGCCAGGGCGGTGCCAGGCAAACCCGTTAAGCTCCAATACACCCGCGCGCAAGAGCATCAGTGGGAGCCGTATGGCTCGGCTATGGTCATCAAAACGAAGGCTGGCGTCGACACGCATGGCAACGTACTCGACTGGACGCTCGATGTGTGGTCCACGTCTCACGGCACGAGGCCGGGCGGCAAGGCAGGCAATCTGCTTTCTGGAAAGTACCTACAGAAGCCCTTCGAACAGCCTGTGCCGAAGGAGATCGGCCCGCCAAATTACGGTGCGGCGCGCAACGCGATCGCTCTTTATGAGTTTCCGGGTCATAAGGCGGTGAGTCACTTCATCAGCGAGATGCCACTGCGCGTTTCGTCTACCCGCTCCCTTGGATCATACGCGAACCTCTTCGCCGTCGAGTTGTTCATCGACGAACTCGCCCACGCCGCCGACGCCGATCCGCTCGAATACCGGCTTCGCTTCCTCAAGGACGAGCGAGCTCGTGATGTTCTGAGCAAATGTGCGGAAAAATTCGACTGGGGCGGCTATGAGAAAAAGCCAAACCGTGGTCGTGGCATTGCCTTTGGCCGTTACAAGAATCTGGCGGCGTTCGTCGCCGTTGCGCTCGAGGTTGAGGTCACCCGGCGTAACGGTCGCATTCGCGTCCTTAGGGCGGTCGGCGCCGACGACAGTGGCGAGATTGTCAACCCGAACGGCATTGCCAATCAGGTCGAGGGCGGGATTATCCAGTCTTTGAGTTGGACGTTAAAGGAAGAGGTGAAGTTCGATAAAACCAGCGTCTTGTCGCGGGACTGGGCGAGCTACCCGATTATTGCCTTCGCGGAGATACCGCAGATCGACGTCGTGCTGGTCGACCGACCGGGCGAACCTTTCCTCGGTACCGGCGAAGCGCCAACCGGCCCGACCGCCGCCGCCCTCGCCAATGCCATATTCGACGCAAGTGGAGCCCGGATGCGTCAAATCCCGTTCACACCTGATCGGGTCAAGGAAGCCCTCGGATTGGCGGGGGGTGAACTATGAATATTCACCGGTGACGCTGAAACCAGTGTCGTCTGGATAGGTGGCGTTTCGATGGTGACGACGGTTGTCCTTCCAGCCGTCCGCCGTCAGGCCCTCGGCGATAATTCAGCGCAAGCTTTCCAGGCCATCGGGCGGCGTTTCGTCTGGCAGGCGCGAACGGCGTTATCGTAGTTGGACTCACAGGGGGTATATATGACGGCGCGGCTTGAACGGTTTGGCGGACGAATTATTATGCTACTATTTTTGGTTGGCTGCGCTATGCCGCTCTGGGTGTTGTCATCCTACGCGGTGCAAGTTTTTTGGGGGAATTCTTCCTGCACGGTTTCGCGCTAGGCCTAGTGTGTGAAGGCGCGATGTAGAAGAAGGCGAGCTCGGCCGATTTCAGTGAGGGCCGCGGACAACAAGGCAGCCACCAGGATGATGAAGATCAGCTTTCGCGCCATCGGAGCCTCCCCCGGATGTAGGCAAATACGTGCCATACGCGCCGGCGCCGGCCATTCCCTATCTTCCTGCAATGGCCGCGGCAGCAGGGAAGGCATGCTTCGCTGCAACGTTTATTCCGGGAGCCAGTCGCATCGATAGTCGGTCAGTCGAGCCGGCCGATGGGAGAGTCTTTCTGTTCGGTGGCGACGGTACTTGTTGCGTCAGACGCGTCGTGCCGGCGCGATCCGAAGCGCTGCAGGCGGATGGCGAGGTCGGCGTCGAGAAAAATGGGGCGGAAATGCGCGTCCATCCCTCGTGCCTCAGTGGAAAGTGCGTCCCGTTCCGTCGTGTGAGGGAAAACCGCATCGGCGATGACGGAGAATCTTTGAGCGATGCCCCCCCGCGCGCGCTCCAGCATCGTCCGGTAAACGCGCGCGGTGACGTCAGCCGTATAGGTCGTCTCTAGCAGGGCTATCAGGACGCCGAACAATTCCTTGGAGATGACATCGAAACGCAGGAAGACTGCGCCAGGCAGAGGCAGCACCAGTGGCGCTGCATTGCGCGCCAGCACGCTCTTCCCCTGCCGGATTTGCCGCCAACCGCGATCAGCGTCGGCTGGACTGGCTTCAGGAGCCGCACTGCGAGATAGAAATAGGATCTGGCTTCCGTGGCGACTTCGGCATTCGACGATTGCTCGCATTTGGTGAGGAGCACATGGCAGCGGATCGCAGCCCGCATCGAGAGACCCAGGGGCGAAGCGCGCGGGCATTTTCCCGCCAGCCCATCTGCAGATAGTGGTTGAGCATCCGGTTCGCCGCAGCGTGCAAATCGAGGTCTATGATTGAGAAGGCGAAATCATAGAGGATGTCCGTGATCGCAATTACCGGATCGAATTCGATCGCGTCGAACAGCACGGCCTTCCGTCGATCAGAACGATGTTGCCAGGATGCGCATCGCCATGGCAACGGCGCACAAAAACCTTGTGCCGCTCGCTGCCGTAGCAGCGGCCGCTGCCTCGAAATTTCTGGGTATTGCGATCGATGATGGGCGCAAGAGAGGCGAGCCAGGTTGATCCGCCGGAAAGCTTGGCGCGTGAATGGGATTCTTGGACGATGTCAGCCAGCGCTTCCGCAGGTGTCGGCTTGATCCCACTGGCCCTCGTGAGACGATCGAAGGTCTTTTCTTCGTCAAATCGCGTCATCTCGACCGCCCATTCGATTTCGGGTTCATCGCCGCCGATCTCCGGACCGTGGGCGTCGCGCGTGATCGGAACAGCGCGTCGGGAGAGCTTTGGCGCATAGCGCCGATTGACTGCGAACTCTTCCTCGCAGGCCTGCTTGCGCTTCTCGGGCGTCGAGTCCGGAAAGGACACCCGCACTGCGCGCTTGATTTAGGACCCGATCCGGCGCGAGGAACACGATAGACGCGTGTGCATCGACGCGCTTCGTCGCTTGGCCGCGTACTCCCTTGTCGAGAAAAGCGAGCACAGCTTTTTGGTCGGGCTCCGGGGCGCTACTATCCTTGGGTGCGTCGCAAGCTGGTGTTTGCGGCGGCGCTCTCCGGCCTTCTCAATTAACGGCACACAAATTCGTGAAGCTTTCTCGATGCCGAACACGCAACTGAAGAGCCACGCTACTCTTTGCACTCGAAAGTAACTGCGACGTCGGATACGTTTCGCTGAATACCCGCGAGCCAAAGGACCAAAGCACATGAATTGCAAGATTTCATTCGGTCGAATGGCGGGAATTCTTGTGTCGGGCGCGCTGGCGATTACGGAGATTCCTGCCGCAGACGCGCAGTCCGGCGCTTCGGGGCCTCCGGCGGTCGGCATCATGGAGGCGGTCAAGCGACCGATCACCGAGTCCAACGAGTTCCTGGGTCGGATTGAGGCCACCAATCGCGTCAGTGTCGTCGCGCGCGTCACGGCCTTTCTTGAGAAGCGAAGCTTCGCCGAAGGCGCGGAGGTCAAGACCGGCGACTTGCTCTATCAACTGGAGCGCGGCCCGTTCGAGGCCGACCTCAAATCGAAGCAGGCGCAGGTCGCCCAGTTGCAGGCAACCTTGGTCAACGCCAAGCTGACGACCGATCGGGCACGGACCCTGCTCGGTGGGCCGGCCGGCCAGCAGTCAACCTATGATGCCGCGCTCGCCAACCAGCAGAGCCTTGAAGCGCAGGTGCAGGCCGCGCAGGCGCAGGTCGACCTGTCGAAGATCAATCTCGACTACACGGAGATTCGTTCGCCGATCGATGGCATGATTGGCCGCACCGCGGTCACCGAAGGCAATGTCGTGACGCCAAGCTCAGGCGTGCTGACCACCATCGTCAGCCAGGACCCGATGTACGTCACGTTCCCGGTTCCCGTCCGCGAAGCGTTGACGCTGCGCGATCGTTATGCAACGCGTGGTGGTTTCAAGGCGGTCGTCATCAGGGTTCGATTGACTGACAGTCGTCTCTATGACCAGGTCGGCCAGTTGAATTTCGTCAACAATACGATCGCGCAGAACACCGACACCATCACGCTGCGCGGCACCATTCCCAACCCTACCTTGCAGAATCTGTCGCAGCACCTCTCGCTGCGCGAACTCACCGACAATGAATTCGTGACTGTCCTGCTGGAGGGCGTGGAACCGGTCGAGGTCCTGGCGATTCCACGCTCGGCGGTGCTGTCGGATCAGCAGGGCGAATTTGTCTATGTGGTCGGCACCGACAACAAGGCCGAGCAGCGGCGGATCCAGCTTGGTCAATCGACCTCCACTATAGCCTCGGTGACGAGCGGCCTGTTGCCCGGCGAGAAGGTGATTGTCGATGGTCTGCAAAAGGTGCGGCCCGGACAGGCTGTCGCGCCTGGGCCTGCAAGCGCGCTGATCCAGTCGAGCATGAATGCCAACCCGGAGGAGGGTGGCGCTCAGAAGAAGGGCGGGATCGGATCGAAGCCAACAGGGTCGACCCCATGATTTCATCCGTCTTCGTCGATCGTCCGCGCCTTGCGATCGTAATTGCATTCGTCATCACGATCGCCGGCGTGCTTGCGCTGCTGCAAATCCCAGTCGCGCAATTTCCCGACATTGTGCCGCCGCAGGTGACCGTCACCGCGAACTTCCCGGGCGCCTCCGCCGAAGTAGTGGAAACGAGCGTCGCTCAACCGCTCGAGGCCCAGGTCGTTGGCGTCGACAAGATGCTCTACATGAAGTCGACGAGCGGCAATGACGGCAGCTACACCCTGACCGTTTCGTTCGCGCTGGGCTCGAATCCCGATATCAATACCGTCAACGTCAATAATCGGGTGCAAAGTGCGCTCGCGCAATTGCCGACTGAAGTGCAGGCGCAGGGCCTCGTCGTGCAGAAGAAATCCTCTGCCGTGCTGCAGTTCATCGTGCTCTACAGCAAGAACGGCGAGCAGGATCCGCTGTTCATCACCAACTACGCCATTATCAATGTGCTGGATGCGCTTTCCCGCACTCCGGGAGTCGGCCAGGCAACACTGTTTGCCAAGCTGAACTACTCGATGCGGATATGGTTCGATACGCAACGTCTGACCAGCCTTGACCTGGCGCCATCGGACGTCATCGCGGCCATTCGGGCCCAGAGTGTGCAGGCGCCGGTCGGGCGTATCGGCGCCCGGCCGATCGCCGATGATCAGCAATTCCAGTTCAACGTGCAGACGCAGGGCCGGCTTACGACCTCGGCTCAATTCGGCAACATCGTGCTGCGCGCCAATCCCGACGGTTCGGTGCTCCGGATCAAGGATGTCGCCCGCGTCGAGATCGGCGCTCAGAACATGGACAGCGAATCGCGGATCGACGGCAATCCCGGCGTACCCATCGGTATCTACCTTGCTCCGGGCGCCAATGCGGTGACCACGGCGAACGCCGTGCAGGCCACACTTGGCAAGTTGTCGGAGCGATTCCCGCCGGGGCTGACCTTTCTCGTGCAATACGATTCCACGACCTTTGTCTCCGACACGATCAGGGAAGTGCTGAAGACGCTGAGCGAGGCCTTTGTGCTGGTGGTTATCGTCGTGTTCCTGTTTCTTGGCAATCTGCGCGCCACCATCATCCCGGCGGTTGCGGTCCCTGTCAGCCTGATTGGCGCCTTCGCGGTCTTGCTCGCGCTCGGCTATTCAGCCAACACGGTATCGCTGCTCGCGATGGTGCTCGCCATCGGCATCGTGGTCGATGACGCCATCGTGGTGGTTGAGAATGTCGAGCGCGTGATGGAGGAGGAACCGGACCTTTCGCCGGCCGAAGCCACCAAGAAGGCGATGGCGCAGATCACAGCACCTATCATCGCGATCTCGCTGGTGCTGCTGTCGGTGTTCGTTCCGATCGCCTTCATTCCGGGCATCTCGGGAACGCTGTTCCGCCAATTCGCCGTCACGATCAGCGCGGCGATGGTCATTTCGGCGCTCAACGCGCTGACCTTGTCGCCCGCCCTCTGCGCGGTGTTCCTCCGCCACGGCGGACCGCGCCGCGGCGTCATGGGACGCGTGCTCGGCGGCATCGATTGGGTGCGTGACCGTTACGCCGGCGGCGTGCGGCGGCTTTTGGGCGTGGCCATGTTGTCGCTGGTTGCGGTGTTCGTCTTTGCCGGCGGCATCTTCGGCGTGGCACGCCTGACGCCGACCGGCTTCCTGCCGGAGGAGGATCAGGGCGCGTTCTTCATTGCTGTGCAATTGCCCGACGGCGCGTCGGTGGCGCGAACCAGCGAGGTGACCAAGCAGGTGGAGGCGGTGCTGAAGAAGCAGCCGGCGGTCGACCACGTCCTCTCGATCATCGGCTTCTCGCTGCTCGACGGCGGCAACGAGCCGAATTCGACTTTCATAGTGGTACGCATGAAGCCGTTTGCGGATCGCCAGGCGGCTACAGGCTCGGTGCAGGCGGCCATTCGACAGACGTTCGGCGCGGGAGCCCAGATCCGCCAAGCCAACATTCTGCCGTTCAACCTGCCGCCGATCATCGGGCTATCGACTTCCGGCGGCTTCGAATACCAGCTTGATGCGCTGGAAGGCCAGGACCCGGCTGCGCTTGGCAGCGTCGTGAGCGGTATGATCAACGCTGCCAACCGCGACTCACGGCTGACGCGTGTATTCTCGACGTTCACCGCGACCAATCCGTCGATCTATCTCGACATCGACCGCGCCAAGGCCCAGGCGCTCGGTCTGAACATGAGCGACGTGTTCACTGCGCTGCAGGCGACGCTCGGCGGCGTCTATGTCAACAATTTCAATCTGTTTGGCCGCACATGGCAGGTCAATGTGGAGGGCGAGGCCGCCAACCGCGGCGACATCCCCGACATCTGGCAGATCTACGTGCGCAACGCCACTGGTGACATGGTGCCGATCCGCTCCATCGCGAGCCTGAAGATCGTAACCGGACCGCAGGTCATCACCCGCTACAACAACTACCGCTCGGTGACGATCAACGGCGGACCGGCGGCCGGCGTGTCGTCAGGCACCGCGATTGCGGCGATGGAGGAACTTTCCAAATCGACATTGCCGGCCGGCTATTCCTACGAATGGACTGGCACCGCCTATCAGGAGCAGGCCGCCTCCGGCCAAACCGGAATTATCCTCGGGCTTGCGATCCTGTTCGCCTATCTGTTCCTGGTGGCGCTGTACGAGAGCTGGACCATTCCCCTACCGGTGTTGCTCGCGGTCGCAGTCGGCGTGCTCGGCTCATATCTTGCGATCAAGGTCGCAGGCCTGAATCTCGACCTTTATGGCCAGATCGGCCTTGTGGTGCTGATCGCGCTCGCCGCCAAGAACGGCATCCTCATTGTCGAATTCGCCAAGGAGCAGCGCGAAGCCGGCATGTCGATCGCCGGAGCCGCGGTGCTGGGATCGCAGATGCGCTTTCGCGCCGTGATGATGACCTCGGTCGCCTTTATCCTCGGCTTGGTACCGTTGGTCGTCGCAACCGGCGCCGCCGAGATCAGCCGCAGAGCGGTTGGTACTGCGGTATTCGGCGGCATGCTCGCCGCAAGTTCGATCGGAATTTTCCTGGTGCCGATGCTTTATGTGGCGTTCCAGCGATGGCGGGAAGCGGTGAAGAAGCGCTTCGGCGGGAAGGGCGAGTTGACGCATTCTTCGACCCAATCACGACCGAAGTGAAGCACCGCAATCCCAGCATCGGAGCCCAATCTGCAGTAGTTCAAGCGAACGCGGTTCGCACATAAATGGCCGGCATTTGGCGGTGGTGTTTCGGTTTGCTTGACGGGAGAATCGACCGCTTCTGGGGCGCAAAGCGAACGCTTAGGTGGTAGTAATGGCCCTTGCACAGAATGCGAAATTTTGCGACTTCCAAGCCGAATACGGCCGAGCTACTGCGACTAAATCGCGCGACGCTCCAATCGTTTTCTACGACTTCGCCTCGGTCCGCCTAGCGGCCTTCCCAGCAGACATGCTCGCCGATCTTCAACAATCTGGATCGATCTCCGCTCATCTGAATTTACCCTGTCTAGCTGTCCAGACTCCGCACAGGCAGTACTTCAGCGGATCGAATCATATCCTGAAGGCCTTCTATCATTTGCTTCATTGCAAACGGCTTCTGGAAGTACCGGCTGTTTACGGGTCTGTCGCGCTCAGACAACTCCAATCTTCCCGACACCAAAATGATCTTGATGGCCGGCCATCGGTCGTGGACGGTTCGAGCAAGCCCTAAGCCGTCCATGCTGCCGGGCATCTGGATGTCGGTGAAAACGAGCGCAATGTCCGAACGGCTTTCCAGAAGGGCAATCGCTTCGTCCGCATTCGCCGCTTCGATCGTCACAAACCCGGCGTCGGCGACGACGTTTGCCGTACACATTCGCAATATCTCATCGTCTTCCACTACCAAGACCGTAGATAAAGAAAGGGGTCGGGGCAAAGACATGACAAACTGACGCTTCCGTAGATGAGCCAACTATTAATCCACGCCAGGCGCTCGATTTGGCCGCGGACGCTATCTTCACCTGAGATTAGTTCCCTTCCCGCCTCATGATGAGCGAGACATTTTGGCCGCCGAAGCCGAACGAATTCGACATTCCCGTTGTGACTCGCGCATCTCTTGCCCTATTAGGCACGACGTCAAACAGGATTGCTGGATCCGGAATATCGTAGTTGATGGTAGGTGGAATGCGCTGGTGTTCCAGCGTCAACAGGGTGAATACAGCTTCTATGATGCCGGCAGCGGAGAGAGTGTGTCCGATCATCGATTTGTTGGATGAGACGGGAATCTTGCGGGCATGATCGCCAAACACGGCGGCGGTGCCGAGATATTCCATCTTGTCGTTCTCTGGCGTACTCGTTCCGTGAGCGTTGATGTAGTCGATCTGATCGAAGGTCATGCTTGCATCGACGAGAGCGTTGCGGATGCAATCGGCGATCGGAACCCCGTCCGGTTTGGGACGGGTACGATGGAAAGTGTCCGCCAATTCGCCGCAGCCGGCGATCACGCCCAAGATCTTCGCGCCGCGCGATTGCGCGGCGTCCAGGCTCTCCAGCACGAGCGCGCCGGCACCTTCAGCCATCACGAAGCCTTGCCGGTTCTTCGAAAAGGGCTTCGACGCGCTACGCGGGTCGTCGTTGTGAGTGGACAGTGCCGACAGGAGGGAAAATCGGACCATAGCCTCGGCATTGACCGAACCGTCGGTCGCTACGCATAGCGCGGCGTCAGTCTCTCCGCGCCGAATTGCCTCGACGCCGAGCTGGATCGCTGTAGCGCCGGACGCGCAGGCCGTTGACACCGAGATGGGCGATCCCTTTGTGCCGAAGGTCTCGCAGAGATGGTCCGCAACCGAGCCGAACAGATAGCGGGCGTGGACCTGCGTGAACCGGCCGCCGCCGCTGGTCCGCAGCAGGAGGTCGTAGTCTATGGAGCCCGTTTCGCCGGAGGCCCGCGCGATCTCTTCGCGTTGCGGCCACTCGACTTCGACCGGCGCCAGCCCGAGAAGCAACGGACCGGGAAAATCGCCCCTTCGTCCAATTCCCGATTGGCCAACAGCCTCTTCGATAACGATCTCTGCCAGACGCTCGGCCAGCGTTGTCGAGGAGAACGGCTTCACTTCGACGAAGTCAATGGTGCCGGCGATGCGCGTCTTTAGTCCGTGGGTGGAGAAGCGCCGGATGGCGCTTATTCCAGACTCTCCGGCGGTAATTTTCGCCCAATTCTCAGTCTTGCCCTCACCAAGCGAGGTGATCACGCCCATGCCGGTAACGACGACGACAGGACGATTGTGGCCGTCACGTATCGCCGTCTTCGCGTTACTCAGCTTTGTGGATGCCAAGCCGGTTTCAGGGAGTGTTGTCATGAGACGGCCTCTACCAGCGCCATTCCTTCGCCGCGCCAATGGCCGACGCCGACGGCCACTACCTGAGCCGGCATAACGTCGATTTCTGTCTCTCGGCCAGATGTATCGTTTGGAGGGACTAACGCGCCGCGGGATAGGCTCAACGAAGCAAGGGCCAACGCCAACGGGAATTGCGCTTCACTGAGATGTCCGAAGGAGGTGCCGATCGCGCGGACGGGGACATCTGCGTGCGCCGACAGGAAGGCTGCCTCTTCCTCGGTGGCGACGGCAGCGCCTGACGCTGCCGTGTAGATCGCGGTTGCGTTTTCGGTGACCCCCAGGGAGGCCCAGAGACTCGCCAGAGCGCTCTCGACTCCGCCCGGGACAGATCGAGAGGAATGACCGGAGACGACGTTGACGAGCTGAGCAAACGGCTTAGCGCCTCGGCGCTCCGCGTGCGGTCTCGACTCAAGCACCAGGAACACGCCACCCGACCCCAAAGCAAAGCCACCGCCATTACGCGACCAGACCGATGCGAAGTCTTCCTTGAGATTGAAGCCGCCACATTCGTAGAGCATCAGCATTTCCTTGCGCTCGCCGTTGTGCGCGGCACCGACCAAGGCAATCTCGCTCTGGCCGGAGGCGATCTTCGCCCACGCAATCCGGACGGCGTCCACGCCGGCGGCTTCCTCGCCCATAAATGTCCGTGACGATCCGGACACGCCGTGGACGATCGATATGTTGCCGGCGAGCAGATTGGACAATTGCGCGAGGAACAGGGTGGGGCGGAGGTCGTTCATCAGCCGTTCGTTGAGGGCCCCCGACCTACCATCCGCGCGCGCGGTTAAAATTGCGGCGTCGACGTCGAGGTCGCGTTCGCCGCCGCCGGCAGCGACGATCATGTCGGTTCGAGCCAGGATTTCCTTGTCGTCCTTGATGCTGGCGGAATCCAGGGCAAGGCCGGCTGCGTAGGTGCCGATGCGCTGCCAGGCTTCCATCTGGCGCTGGTCGCCTTTTTTCGGAATCTGGCTGTCCAGATCAAGGGGGACCAAAGGGTGGACTATCCACGGTGCGTATTTTCCCAGATCGACGTTTATGCGACCGCAGCGGAGGGCGTCCCAATTCGCTTCCAACCCGTCCCCCAGGGAGGAGACGATCCCGATGCCTGTTATCCACGTCTCGCGTCGGTCTGCCGGAAGTTGAGACATTAGCGCAATCCACAGGCGAGATCGCGGCTTCGCAATCGTCCGCGGCGGATCGCCCAACGTTCATGGCTATGGCGCATCGCGCGATCAAGCGCCGCCCTTGAACCCAAGGCCTTCTCGGGGATGCAGGCAATGACGGCATTGCGATCCTCGACGAATGGCTCATCGACGATCCATGTCCGCAATTCCTCACCGGCGAATCTGGCTGCGATCCGGTCGGGTGTCGGATCAATGTCGTGTGCCACCATTACGTTCATCACGATCCGGCCGCCGGGTGAGAGACGCGCACGGATGGCGTCGCAGGTCTCCGCATCAAACTCGTCCGCGAAACGGAATCCCGGCCCACCGACGTCGATCGCAATGCCGTCGTAATATGCGCGGTCATCGAACACGAATTTTCGAAAGTCGGAGACGATGCAAGGCAATTCGTCCGGCAGATCGAAATACCTGTGCGCGAGCACGAAACTGATCGGGTTATTGTCGACAATGGTCAATCTCTTGCCGCGACGCGACAGCCGTGTCGCAAGATTCCCGCCGCCGCAACCCAAGACGAGGATCTGTGCTGAGCCCGATAGGAGTTCGTCCATGAGCTTGACGTAGGTGAACACACTTTCGCCGTCTGGCGTCGCCTGGCTTTGCCGGACGCCCTCTTCGAAGTACACGCGCGTACCGTCCCAAGAACATTCGACGATATCGATCTGCCCGTTCTTCCCTTGATAACGACCCAGCAATTTCACGGCAGGCAACGACCTTAAGAGACAAACGATTAGAAGGCATGCATTAAACATCCCTTATCATGTAATTTGCGGAGCGCCAACTATTTCGGGTGTTGCAGGTAATGTTTCCGCATTGTGTGAGATAAACTAGATGCAAGGCTCAAACCTTTGGTCGTTGCAAGGGGGCGCGAACTGGATAATGATATACTTTGCATCTAAATTGATGCTTGAAACCATAATTCGGATGGGGTAGATATATTTGATGCGAATCGAACCGGAGGCCGCCATTTCATGATCACGGCCAACCAACTCAGGGCCGCCCGCGCGCTCCTGAATATAGACCAGCGACAGACGGCCGACCTGGCGGATCTTTCAGTCCCCACCATTCAGCGCATGGAAGCAAGCGACGGAGTTATCCGCGGGAACGTTGATTCTCTGATGAAATTGGTTTCTGCGCTGGAGAGTGCCGGGATCGAATTGATCAGTCCGGGAGGGCAGAGTTCGGCCGGCGGTCGAGGCGTTCGTTTGAGGGAACACGTCGCGAAGCCGAAATTGAAGAACTTAAAGCAGCCCAAGGCTTCTTCGTCGCGGACCTTGGAACGGACGCGGTGAGTACTCCGGCCGCCGGAAGAACGGGGTTTTCCGATCGAAGATAATGAAAACGCTGAAGACAAGCGTGCTCGCAAGCGGATTCTGGCGCCTCAAGGCGCCTAGATGGCATCTGGGCGCCCTATGGGTATCCGACATGCGCGCGGCTAAAGATCTTCCGCGTCGATCTGGACGGCAAGATTACCATCGTCGCCGACGTACCAGGTCGACCGTTCGGCCTAGGCTTTTTGCCCGACGGTAATTTATTGGTCGCCTCGATGATCCAGAAACTGATCCTGAAATTCGGCGCAGGAAAGCCGGTGATCCATGCCGACATGACCAATGTCGCTGCAGGATATCTACGAGATCTGGCTGTGGCTCGCGATGGGAACGCCTACGTGACGTCATTCGACGCGGATGCTTCCGGACCGGACTGCTTCGCGTCAGCCCGCGTTCTCTGGCAACGCCGGATGGCAATATTCGATCGGTTGCAGAGGACATCGCGCATCCGAACGCGCTGGCTATTACAAGTACGCATGACCTGCTGGTAGCGGAAACGCTTGGAAATCGGCTTCTCGCCTTCAAGATCGATGGCGATGGAGCATTGCTGCATCGAAAAGTCTTCGCAAACTTCGAGGGAATGAGCCCGCTTGGCATTTGTGAGGACTCCGAAGGCGCCGTCTGGACAGCCGCCGCCCGACAGTCGCTATTTGTCCGTGTACAACAGGGCGGTCGTGTCACACATCGCGTTCACGTACCGGGCCGTCATGCGGTCGCCTGTCAGTTGGGCGGACAAGACGGTCGGACGCTTTTCTGTCTGACAGTAGCCGCCAATCTTGACGACTATCCCGACCATCAGCAGACGGCCCGCGTCGAGATAACGACGGTCGACGTGCCGGGAGCCGCGAGTTCGATACGGTTCGCGGAAATTGGCTCGCACTAGCGTTTCGGGTTGGCTTGGTCAGTCCCCGCCAAATCGAAGCGCAGAAAGCTAAAGATGGAAGTCTCGCACAAACAGATCTCGGAAAAACCGCCATCGCCATATGTCGCTGGCCTTCTGTGTCGGTGTCCGCGTTGCGGCAAGGGAAAGTTGTTCAATGGGTTCTTGACCCTGAAATCCAAGTGCGACGCGTGCGACCTCGATTTCGGCTTTGCGGACGCCGGCGACGGGCCTGCCATATTCGTCATCATGATCGCCGGCGCCATTGTCGTGGGAGCCGCCTTGATCACCGAGGTCAAGTATCAACCTCCGTACTGGGTCCACGCGGCGCTGTGGATCCCGTTGATCCTGATGGTCACGCTTTGGCCTCTGCGAGGCCTAAAAAGTCTATTGATCGCGTTGCAGTATCATCACAAGGCATCGCAGGGAAAACTTGTTCCGCGAGCCGAGGAATAAGCCGCCTTAGCGGATCATGCATCGACCGGCGACGGCTCCGCGCAGCCAGCCATTATGCTCATATGCTCGCCGGCACTGGCTCTCCATGGTTCAAGAGCGATCAAACTACAAACCCGAGCGTAGATCGGCTACGATATTTTGCATTTCATTCGAGCCTATGCGGACGTTGCGACTGCCCTGACGTCCGCCTGCACGACGCTTCTGAACTTGGCAAAATTATCCTGAAACATTTGCACAAGCTTAGTCGCAGCGACGTCGTACGCCGCCTTGTCGCTCCATGTCTCCCGGGGCGTCAAGATGCGGCTGTCGACGCCCTTGACCGATGCCGGTACCTGAAAGCCGAAATGCTTATCGACGTAGAATTCGCCTTCGTTGAGCGTGCCGTCGAGTGCGGCCGTCAGCAGAGTACGGGTCACCTTAATGGGCATCCGTTGTCCCACCCCGTATTTCCCCCCGGTCCAACCGGTGTTCACCAGCCAGCAGTTGACGTTGTGCTTGGCAATGAGCGAGCGCAGCAGATCGCCGTAGACTGAGGGCGGACGGGGCATAAACGGGGCACCGAAGCAAGTCGAAAACGTGGCTTCGGGCTCGACAACGCCCTTTTCCGTTCCGGCAACCTTGGCGGTGTACCCCGACAGGAAATGAAACATGGCTTCCGCCGCTGTCAGCTTGGCAATCGGAGGCATTACCCCGAACGCGTCCGCAGTCAGCATGACGAGGTTCTTCGGGTGCCCGGCGCGCCCGGTCCTTGAAGCGTTGGGAATGAAGTGCATGGGATAAGCAGCCCGGGTATTCTCGGTTTTCGAGCCATCATCGAAATCACAGATGCGCGTGATCGGATCGAAGGCGACGTTCTCCAGAACCGTTCCGAAACGCTGCGTGGTCGCATATATTGCCGGCTCGGCTTCAGCACTCAGCTTGATTGCTTTCGCATAACAGCCGCCCTCGAAATTGAAGATGCCTTTGGAACCCCAACCGTGTTCGTCGTCACCGATGAGTGTGCGGCCGGGATCGGCAGACAAAGTCGTTTTCCCGGTTCCAGACAAACCGAAGAAGATGGCCGCATCACCCTGCGGGCCGATATTTGCGGAACAATGCATCGGCATGACGTTTCGTGCGGGCAGAAAGTAATTCAACGTCGTAAACACGGCCTTCTTGATCTCGCCGGCATACGAACTCCCTCCGATCAAGACGATCTTTCGCGAAAAATCGATCGCGATCACCGTATCGCTGCGAACGCCATGGCGCCTGGGATCCGCCTTGAAGGTTGGGCAACAGTAGATCGTGAGTTCCGGAAGGAATGTCGAGAGTTCGCTGCGGTTAGGTCTGAGCAACAGAGTGCGGATGAAAAGCGAGTGCCAGGCAAGCGCAGTGAAGACGCGCGTACGCATTCCGAATTCCGGATCGGCACCGGCGCGTAGATCCTGGGCATACAACGTCTTGCCGGCGGAGTGAGCAATAAAATCCTCGTACAGTCGCGCAAATTGCGCGGGGGTCATCTTGCCGTTGTTTTCCCACCAGATGGTTTGCTCCGTCTGGTCGTCACAGACAATATACTTGTCTTTTGGGCTGCGGCCGGTGTGCACGCCAGTTTCAGCGCAGAGCGCACCGCCGACCGTGAGCTGCGCTTCACTGTTCTTGAGTGCGCATTCGTACAGTTCGGGTTCGAGGAAATTCCAGTTCACCCCTTTGAGATCTGTGAACCCGAATTTGTCGACCCCGAATTCCGGGTTGCGGGTGCCTTGTTCTAACATTTCGTTTCTCCCTGGGCGCGGCTTAGGACTTGCACGTGGTCGACGACGACGGGTCTATTTTCACGCGAGGACTGGCGAGGGCGCCGCAACGCCCAATCACAGCCAACGGTCTTGGAAAACTTCGCCATGTAATGCCGACTGGCCCGGCGCGGCCTCGGCAGGCAGGCTATGAGGACATTTCGGTTTAGACGACCCGGATGGTCGAATATCCATGAAGTCATGTGACCTGCGGAAAGGTCGCTGCTGATCATGTCAGGCGCCGCGTCGAAATCGGTCGCCACAAGCATGTTCAGGATTGCGCGTCCGCTAGGTTTCAGCCGTGCCGCGATCGAATAACAGGTTGCCGGATCGAACTGCTCCTCGAAGCAAAACCCGGGTCCGCCAACGTCGATCGCTATGCCGTCGAAAATACGTGTCTCGGCCAAGAGATATTCCCTAAAATCTGCGACGATGCAGTGAATTTCCTTCGATAATCCGAAGAAGCGCTTGGCGAGGTCGAAGCTGACTGGGTTGTGGTCGACCACGGTTACGCTCTTGCCTTGGCGTGCCAGCATCGTCGCGAGGTTACCTCCGCCGCATCCGAGAAGCAGGACACTGTTTGTGTCGCTCAAAAACGCTTCCATCAACTTTACATAGGGGAATCTGCTCTCCCCCGACGGCGAGCTTTGGCTTTGGAAAATTTCGCCTTCGCGATAGTAGCGGTCGCCCGTCTGTTCGCTTTGCCAGATCGCGATCTCGCCTAGCCTGCTTTTGAATTTGCCGATGATCTTCAAAGCCACTCTCGTTAGATATAATGTATTATACGTCAGTAGCGATCGCCCACAGATGTATAGCTAACGATCATACTTTCGTCTAGGCGACGAACCATTTAGTTCCGGAGATTCAGCGCATGGCGTCGACGGCGGCATGCGCGTTTACTCCGAAACTGGCCACGCAGACGCTCCATAGTGCCGACCATAATATGGGCCCAGCCGCGTGGGGGCCGAGATGCCAGTTCATCGAGTCCAGGATGGCCGGAGGCGGCTTCAGGGCAAACGAAGCGCATCCGATGGACACAAAAAGGAAACTGGCGGCGAGCGTACCGGCTGTTCGACCAGGCACGGAGGACGACGTGAGACGCGATGCGTCGCGGATTCGCGTGCTCGCCAACGCAATGCCGCGGTGCTCTGTCAGAGCCACTCCCGCAGCTAGCACCACATAGATCAATGGCAGCAACGAGACTACGGACGACGTTGGATCGAGACTAGACGTGCTGGAATCGTCATCCCAAGATTGTGCGAAAAGGATTACCAACGGCGTCGTCGCAAGGACTATTCCGGTCTGAACGCACCCCGCGATCAAGCCAGCTTGGAATAGCCGAAGGCGTCCCCAGATCCTCAAGTGGGAGCGACACTTTTGGCCGTTTGATCGAGCAGAGAGAGCAGCCCCTGCAAGATCAGGGTCGGCGGCGGTGGACATCCGGGAATATGAAGATCGACGGGAATCACTTGCGAGACTCCTCCTACCACTGCATAGCTGCCGGCAAAGCAGCCGCCATCCCGAGCGCAATCTCCCACGGCGACGACCCATTTCGGGTTCGGGGTCGCATGATAGGTGCGCTCCAACGCGTCGTGCATGTTTTTCGTCACCGGTCCGGTTACCATCAACACATCGGCATGACGCGGCGAAGCAACGAAGCGGAGGCCAAAACGTTCGACATCGTAGTAGGGGTTGTTCAACGCATGGATTTCAAGTTCGCATCCGTTGCAGGATCCGGCGTCAACTTCGCGTATCGAGAGGCTTCGGCCGAGACGCCGTCGTGCCGCGCGACCGACGGCCGTGGCGAGTTCGGTCACCGCCGCGTCGTCCGGCGACGGCGGATGTTCGGTGAAGGGCCTGCGAAACAGGCTTTCCAAAAGCAGCTTGCGCATCTTGTGCCGTCCTTAGAGGTCGTGACCTGAATAGGAACAATTGAACGACTTGTTGCAGAGCGGAAAATCGGCAACGATATTGTTCTCGATTGCTGCTTCTAGAAGCGGCCACTGAAACCACGACGGGTCGCGCAGATGGCATCGTTCGACAAGGCCATCCCGCAAGCGGAGCCAAACCAAAACGTCACCGCGAAATCCCTCGACGATCGCTATGCCTTCCTGCAGCTCACGAAGTTGATCCGCCCTTGCCCGCAGTGGTCCTTCGGGAATCCGGTCCAAAATCTGGTCGATCAAGGAGAGGCTCTGCTCGACTTCGCGCACACGAATCCAAACGCGCGCATTGACGTCACCCTCGTTCAGGACGGGTACCTCAAAGCGCAAGCCATCATATGGCGGATAGGCAAGGGTCCGGCGCGCGTCGAAGGATCGGCCGGAGGCGCGGCCGATGTAGCCGCCGGCAGCATATTGTTTGGCTAGGGCGGGGTTGAGCACGCCGGTATCGACGGTGCGATCCTGCAGCGATGCGGTGTTGTCATAGAGTTCGACCAGCGCAGGAAAACGCAGCCGGATATTATCCAGCGTCGCCTGGATGTTTTCTTTCCCTTCATCGCTGAGATCGCGGGTCACGCCACCGGGCGCGATAATATCCCGCATCAATCGATGGCCAAACGCGTGATCGGATGCGCGCAGAACGCTCTCACGCAACACGCTGCAAAGGGCGTGCATCAGCGTAAACGAGGCGTCATTGCAGATAGCGCCGATATCACCGAGATGATTGGCGAGCCGTTCGAGTTCCGCGAGCAGGGCACGCAACCAAACCGCGCGATCAGGCACCACGAGTTGTAGGGCCGCCTCCGCCGCCCGTGAAAACGCATAGGCATAGGCGACGGTGCTGTCGCCCGAGACCCGTCCGGCCAGTTGGACGGCCCGCTCGAGATTAGCGCCCAACATGCAACCCTCGATACCCTTGTGGGTATATCCCAGCCGTTGTTCCAACCGGACCACGGTCTCACCGCTTGCCGTAAACCGAAAATGCCCGGGTTCGATAATTCCCGCGTGCACCGGGCCGACCGCGATCTGATGCAGTCCGTCGCCTTCCACCGGCAGGAAACGATAGGGCGACGCCTTCGACAATGCGTTGATCCGGTTTCCCAAGGGGAAGCGAACGGCCCAACGATTGTGATCAAGCCAAGGGCGAGTGTCGGGCAAGCCTTCCGCTGACAGTCCAAACAGATCGTTGATGGCGCGCTCCAGTCGAAGCGCCGGCGGGTGGTGCTTGCCGACTGAAGGAAAGACACGGTCGGGGCAATCCAGGCTGATGGCGGCGATTTCTGCCGTATGTCCATCCATAATCGCCATATGCACCGTTGAGGGTTCTCCCCAAAGGCCGAGTAGGCTCCAGCGTCCGAGCGCCAGTTCGCTTGTCGCAAATGTCCAAAGGGAAGCATCGACCATAGATCGCGGCCACGGGCTGGATTGCTGGACCTGGCGGCCCTGCAGCATGAGATCGATCAGCGATGGCATATCCTGTTGATCTCCAAACTATCCAAGAAGGCGAGCCACGTGTTGGAACCAGGTGACGAGCGGCGCTGGAAGATAGATTCCAGCGATCAGAACCAGTGATAGATGGGCAAACATCGGCACGTAGGAAGCCTCAGCTGACTTGGTGCTGCCCCGAGGCTCACCAAATGCGACGCTGGTCAGGCGCAAAGTCAATGCGCCAAAGGCAAGCAGAAGCCCGAAGACAAGTGCGACCGCGAGCAACGGCTGGCGTGCAAAGGTGGAACTCACGACGAGAAATTCGCTCATGAAGATGCCGAGCGGCGGCAAGCCGACGATCGCGACGACGCCTGTCACCAGGCCCCAGCCCAGCGCCGGATGAGTCACGGTCAAGCCCCGGATCCTGGAGATCCGTTGCGTGCCCTTGATCTGTGAGATATGGCCGACGGCGTAGAAGATCGCCGACTTGGTGAGGCTGTGCATCACCATATGCAGAAGCCCGGCGAAATTGGCGAGCGGGCCGCCCATCCCGAACGCAAACACGATGATGCCCATGTGTTCGATCGAGGAATAGGCGAACAAGCGTTTGATGTCGCGCCGGCGGTAGAGCATGAACGCTGCGAACACGACTGACACCAGGCCGATCGTCACCATCAACGGGCCGGGAGCGATCGCCGCGGGATTGGCGGCCAGCAATATCTTGAAGCGCAATAGCGCATAGAGCGCGACATTCAGCAGCAGCCCCGACAGCACCGCCGATATCGGCGTCGGACCTTCGGCGTGAGCATCTGGCAGCCATGCGTGCAGCGGCGCAAGGCCGACCTTGGTGCCGTAGCCGAGAAACAGGAATATGAAGGCGACGTTAAGAAGCGCAGGATCGAAATTGGCGGCATGTTCGATCAGAAGCGTCCAAACCATGCCGTCCTGCCCTTCGCCGACGACCGGGCGCGCCGCCATGTAGACCAGGATCGTGCCGAACAGGGCTAAGGCAATTCCTACGCTGCCAAGGATGAAATATTTCCATGCCGCTTCCAGCGCAGCATGCGTGCGATAGATGCCGACCATCAGCACCGTGGTCAGGGTGGCGATCTCCACCGCTACCCACATCAAGCCGATATTGTTCGACACGAAAGCGAGGTTCATGCCGAACATCATGGTCTGATACATGGCGTGGTAGAAACGAAGGTATACCGGCGTCAACCGGCCGGTTTCGAGTTCGTGCGCAATGTAGCTCGCGCTGAAGATGCTAGTCGTAAGGCCGACGAAGGTATTGAGCACGATGAAGACGATGTTGAGATCGTCGACCAGCACATACGGCCCTGGCTGCGGGCGTTCGATCATGAACAACGAGAGCGCCGCGAGAAATGTCGCGAGGCTTGCCACGACATTCAGCCGCGCCGAGAGGCGATAGCCCGGCAGTATGGCCAGCAAGGCTGCCGTGCCGATTGGAATCAACAGGACAGCGGCCACTGGGTCGAAGGAATGCGTATTCATCGCCGTTCGCCCCGGTAGTCGTCGAGTGCGGAGACATCAACAGAATCGAAGCGCTCGCGGATCCGGAACAGGAAGATGCCGATGACGATGAATGCGATCAGGATCGAAAAGGCCACGCTGATCTCGACAACCAGCGGCATGCCTTTGGCGCCGGTGGCCGCCAGCACCAGTCCGTTCTCAAGCGACATGAATCCCACGACCTGACTGACGGCATTGCGGCGCGTCACCATGACCAGAAGTCCCAGCAGCACGACCGACAAGGCGAAGGCGAGATCCTCGCGTGCCAAGGGATCGGCGTCGGCGGTCACCCGCAGCATCAGAACCATGGACAGGGCGACCAGTGCCATCCCTGCCAGCATGGTTGGACCGATACCGACTGCCGATTCGATATCGCGATGAATCCCAAGCTGCTTGACGATGCGATGCAGCGCCACTGGAATGATGATTGCCTTGAAGACGAGGGCGATTACTGCCGTGATGTAGAGATGAGGCGCGTTCTGGACATAGGCCTGCCAAGCGACGGAAAGCGCGAGCACGAGGGCATGGAGTGCAAACACGTTGAGCAACGAGTAGAGCCGATCCTGGTACAGCATCATGAAGCTGATCAGGACGAGTCCGCCGGCAAGCGTATGCGAGACATCGAAGGAGAGACTGTGCATCTGCATCAGAAGCTCTTTGACACGAACAGGAGGAGAGTGCCGAGCAGGCCCAGCATGAGGGCTGCACCGAGAAATTGCGGAACGCGGAAGACCCGCATTTTCGCGGTCGCGGTCTCGAACAATGCGAGGAAAAAGCCGGCGGCCGCCAGCTTGACAAGGTAGGCGACGGCGCCGATGGCGTAGGACAACGGGCCGGTCCCGAACACGGCTATCTTCCAGGGTAGGAACACGCACGCGATCAGTGAGATATAGAGCAATAGTTTGAGGAAGGCGCCGAACTCGATCATCGCGAGGTGGCGTCCCGAATATTCGAGAATCATGGCCTCATGCACCATGGTGAGCTCCAGATGCGTGGCCGGATTGTCAACGGGGATCCGCGCGTTCTCCGCGAGTGCCACCATGATGAGCGCAATCATCGCCATTCCCAGCGATACTCGCAGCCCGACATAGGACGACGCCATGAAATTCGCGACCGTCGAAAGTTGGGTCGAGCCAGCAACCAGCGCGATGCAAAATACAAACAGCAGCATCGCTGGCTCCGCAAGCGCCGCAATCATGACTTCGCGGCTGGAACCGATGCCGCCGAAACTGGTGCCGACGTCCATCCCCGCGAGCGCCAGAAAGAAGCGCGCGCTGCCGAGCAGGGCGACGATGGCGATCAGGTCCGCGGTCCAGTTGAACAACAGGCCCGTCGCGAACGTCGGCACCAGCGCCGCGGAAACCCAGATCGCAGCAAAGGTCACATAGGGCGTTACCCGGAACAGCCATGAAGCGTTATCGGCGAGCACCACCTCCTTGCGGAGAAGCCGCAGCAGATCGCGATAGGGTTGAACGACCGATGCGCCCTGGCGGCGTACCAACCGGGCCTTCACCTTGCGCACAAAGCCGGTCAGCAGCGGGGCCAGTATCAGCACCAGCAGCATCTGTACGCCCTGCACAAGGATGTCAGAGATCACGACCATATCGCGAGCACCAGCAGCAGTGTGACGAGGGTGGCAAAAACCAGGCTGAGATACCGCCGAATGGTCAGGAACTGCAGGCGATTGAGTTTATCGGCAGAGAACCCAACGACGCCTGCTAACGGCTCATACATTCCCTCCCAGATTAGATCGTGCAATTCGATTCGCAGGCGCGCTGGCCTGATATCGCCTGGGGCTGGCATCTCGACATGATCGCGAGCGTGGAACACGAGCGCACCGAAAACGCGGCGAATAGGCTGAGCGAAGCTTCCGCCCGAATATTGGGCCGCGGGTGTCGGATCGGAAAAGCCGCAGCCCCAGGCCGGACCTCGTCGTAACGCACGAGAGGCAAAGCGATGAATAAAGACGACAGCCGATGAGGCGGAAATCGCTATGAACACCATCACCAACAGTCCGTTGTACGAACTCCGGCCCTCCGCGATCGGCACGATCGAATGCCAGGATTCGTTGGCCTGGATCGGCATGCGGCCGCCGAGGATCTCGGTCGTGATCGGCGCCAGCGCATCGATCACCAGTCCCGGTAGAATTCCGGCCAGCAAGCAAAGCGCGGCCAGGATGAACATTGCCGAAAGCGAGTAGCGGTCGACTTCCTCTGCGGTTTCCGCCGCCACGCCGCGCGGCCGCCCGAGAAAGGTCACGCCATAGGCCTTGACGAAACACGCCGCTGCCAACGCAGCAGCCAAGGCCAATAGAGCGCCGACCGCAGGTACGGTGATCTTCAGCGCCCATTGCGGCAACTCCGGACTCTGCAGCACGGCCTGAAACATGAGCCATTCCGAGACGAAGCCGTTGAAGGGCGGAAGCGCCGATATCGCGACACAGCCAACGAGAACGGCGAAGCTTGTGAGCGGCATGCGATGAATGAGGCCGCCCAGTTTGTCCATGTCCCGCTCGCCGGTCGCCGTCAGGACGGCGCCAGCGCCGAAGAAAAGCAAACTCTTGAAGAAGGAGTGATTGAGAACGTGAAACAGAGCTGCCGTAAACGCCAGCGCCGCCAGTAGTTTCATGCCATTGGCCTGGAAAGCCAATGCAAGGCCGAGGCTCGCGAAGATGACGCCGACATTTTCGATCGTACTGTAGGCGAGCAGGCGCTTGAGGTCCTTTTCCATCATCGCATACAATATCCCCATGACGGCGGTGATGCCGCCAAGAGAAAGCACGATCACACTTGCCCACCAGCTCGGTTGTCCCAGCAGATCGAATACGACGCGAATAAAGCCGTAGATCGCGACCTTGGTCATGACACCGCTCATCAGCGCCGAAACGTGGCTCGGAGCCGCGGGATGAGCGAGCGGCAGCCAGACGTGCAACGGCACCAGGCCGGCCTTTGAACCGGCTCCGAGCAACATCAGGATCAGCACCAACGTGGCCACATAGGGAGTGTGTTGCGCCGTGCGAATGGCGGCAAATTCGTAATCTCCCGCCGGCCCTGCCAAGAGGCCGAAGGCCAGCAGCAATGCGAGCGTGCCGAAGCTCGCCATGACGAGGTAGATGTAACCGGCTTTCGCGTTGCCCGGTTCACGATGGTGCGCCATCACAAGCGCCCAAGAGACCAGCGACATAAATTCCCAGCAAAGCAGATAAGAAAATGCGTCATCCGCCAGCACCACAAGATTCATTCCGGCCAGAAAGGCGGGGAAGAAGGGCAGCACGCGCTGCGGCGCCTTCTCGTGGTGACCGTAGCCGAGGCCATAAAGGCTTGCCGTGGCCCCTCCGAGATTGACGACAACAAGGAAAACCGAGGCCAGCGCGTCGAGGCGAAAATGGGCGCCAAGCCACGGCAATCCAATTGGGAGGGTCAGATCGGTGGCGGTCATCGTATCGCCCAGCAACCAGCGGATGGACCCAATCAACGCAACCGCAGACGCGACCAACGTCGCGCTATAGATGACGGCCGTGGCGATCATTGAGCGGCTCAGCGCAATCGCCAGAACTGCCAATCCAAGCAGTCCGGCAACACACAGCATTTGTAAAACGACAGCCGACATCACGTGCGCGCCTTCGTTCCGCTCGATGCTTTGTTTTCAATCGGATCGTTCAAATCGATTTTTGCCGATCCGGAATTGATTTTCAGCCGCACCCCGCGCCCGTCGGCGCTACTGACAGTCCCTTCGTCTATCAATTCGATGCCGGCGGCGTCGAGAGCAGCAATCAGCTTCACCAGCGAATCGACATTGCCCCGAACCATTGCCTGACTCGCCTCCATACGCTGGATCGTTGGCACTGAAAGCCCGGACAGTTCTGCGAGCCGGCGCTGATCTATGCCGAGGAGCACCCTGGCCGCCCGCAATTGAGCCGCTGTGATCATCGGATTGCCCCATTACCCAGATTCGAACGACTAACAAACATCATTCTTACATCTTAATTAATCATGTTATTTTGTCAATAAATGATATCTAAAACATCTAATCTAAGTATCGAGACGAATTGTCGGTATTCAATCCGAGTGCGTCGGGGGATAGCGTGAGTTCGACACGCGCTTATGAATTCATCGACCATACGTTTTATGTGGTCGTCGGCGGAGGCCGGTTTGCGCGCCACCCAGGGCGCCGTCGAGGCCGGCTTAACGACTGCCTGCATCACGAAGGTGTTTCCGACACGCAGCCATATTCCCCCGCAACCGAGATGGCGACGGGCGAGCGTTAAACGGCGCTACAAGGCAGGCTTCCGGCTCTCTCTAAATAAAGTAACTTGATCATCCCGGTAAAAGCCTGCAGCCAATCAAATCGGAAAAGCTCGGCGGAAACGTCGGGCTTTTTCATTCCCGTGAAGCACTGGTTCAAATGCGGCGGTGCAGGGAATGATAGGATGTCGCTTGTAGGCACGAACCGGACCAACACGACCGACCAGTTGATGTCCGTTCTTTGGGGGGTAGACCGGAAGTGGCGTTTCGGGGCCGTCAGGACCGCTTATGATGGCAAGAACCTGGCGTCACGCCGCAAATACCGGGAGAGGCATTCGCCAAACTCTATGGCCTGCCTCAGCAGCCTCTGCCGGCGAACCACCCTTGTTGACATGATGCCCGATAACATCGATCAAAATTTGCACCGCGGGGCCAACAGTCTGCAGCTCTTTCATTGCTTCATCGATCAGCGGCTCAGCTTCTGCGTAAAGCTTTTGTGCCTGTTCGATCATCGGCTCTGCCCTATTGAGAAGATCGATCAGCGCCTTGCTCGCCGGCAACGATTTCTCAATTTGTCTAAGTTGTGCATCGCTGAGACCAGAAACGTGACCAATGAGGTCAAAGAGCCAGTGCTTCAACATAGTCCACCTTGCTATTGGCTTTACCGCTGGCCAATTACCGCTTGTAACGGCACAGATAGCCCTGCCTCTCAGGTATCCTTTACACCAAATGGCCCGCGAAGCTGCTGTTGGCACAAAGCGGACGAGAGCTTTGCTCAATCTGATGTCAGCTTTCGGAGGGATAGTGTTGCAAAAGTCGTTTTGCAGGAGATGCAGAATTTCTGAGGGCCGCTGGCGCGTTATTCGTGTAATGATCTGAGGGACCTCATCGCCTTGCGCCAAATTCGTGGGCGACTTCGGTAGCGCGACTGAGACTATGCGAATCATCGACCTCTTTGCGCTTCAGGTTTTCGTCAAAAATTTGGACCGCTGCAACTTTCGACTTTTGCAACACTATCGGAGGCAAAGCGGACATCCAGTAGTCGCGTCCGCCACTTCCGCTAATGCCCCACAACCGACATCGAGCCTAGCTCGCGACTGCGAAAAAAGGCCCGGCCGCCCGGGGCATGCCGCCGGCGCCACCGCCGGCGTTCTTCTTCGGCAGTTCGGCGACCATGGCTTCGGTCGTGATCAGGAGCGCCGCCACGGAGGCTGCGTTCTGGATCGCGGCGCGAACGACCTTGGTCGGGTCGATGATGCCCTTGGAGATCAGGTTGACGTACTCGCCGGTCTGGCTGTCGAAGCCGAAGGCGTACTGATCCTTCTCGAGGATCTTGCCGACGATGACCGAACCATCCTCGCCCGCGTTGATCGCGATCTGGCGAGCCGGCCAGGACAGCGCCTTGCGCACGATCTCGACGCCGGTCTTCTGGTCGTCGTTCTTGGTGCGGATGCCTGAGCTGCTCGGAAGCACGGAGCAGGGCGACGCCGCCGCCCGGAACGATGCCTTCTTCCACAGCCGCGCGGGTCGCATGCATCGCGTCATCCACGCGATCCTTGCGCTCCTTCACCTCGACCTCGGTCGCGCCGCCGACGCGGATCACCGCGACGCCGCCGGCGAGCTTGGCCAGACGCTCCTGAAGCTTCTCACGGTCGTAGTCCGAGGTGGTTTCCTCGATCTGGGCCTTGATCTGGTTGACGCGCGCCTCGATGCCGGCCTTCTTGGGCCACCAAACAGGTACCGCCGGTGACGAGACCCGAGGCTATTCGCGGTATGATCGACGCGATGTTGCACATCATAGCGAAAGACCCGGGCGAGAAGCCGGCCAAGAAGGCGAGGACCCGATGAAGGAAAGCACGCTGTCCAAAATTACGGCCGCCGGCGCGATCGCAAAGGGGACGGCACAAAAGGCGCTTGCTCCAAACCCAAACCCGCAATGGACTGAGTACGAAATGCGGACAATTGACGAGTGGATCGCACGTCAGGACGTGAAACTGGATCGTCCCGCAGCCATCCGCCGGCTTGTGGAGATCGGGCTGAAATCTAAAAGTAAATAGTCGCGTATTGGAGAGAGTTCATGGGAATTGATAATTTGAACGACGAAAGCATTTTGCGATTGTATGACAACGTTCGAAACCAGGTCGATGCCGATCGCAGCTCGCAATATAAATTCACGGCAGGTACTTCGGTAAAACAGTACGCAACCATCTTGAGTGAAGAACTGACCAGACGGCGCTTACAGCACTCTCCGATCGAGTGGCCGCGAGATTAGTAAACGCCTGGTCGAGCTCAGGCTGAAGGTAAAAAGCAAATGATCAAACCGAAGCGATCCGCCGAGCAACAGGTCGCGGACGAAGCCGATCGAAGGGCCTTCAATCCGTTGGCGTCGAGGCAGACGATGATCGCAAACCTGTTACCTTCAATCTTCACCATAGAAATCGGCGACACGCCGGCGCTCGCGTTCGAGGCTCAGAATTTTCGTGAGGCGCGCGAGCTATGCCACGAGCAATGGCTGAAGGACGATCTGGCAGAGGCCAAGGTAGATCGCCTTCCGCTGTGGGATGGGAAGGCCAAGCTTCGAGCGCGGCCAGCGTTACCCAACGAGATTGCCATGTTTGGCGAGGCCAAAAATAACGGTGGTCCATCAGACGGTTTGATGCTGGTCTACCTTGTCGAACTGGACGGCGAAGCTACTGATGAGGAGTCCGTCGACCCCGGCGGCTTTCCGCCGGTCCGAACCTGATTTGCTGATTTGCAAGGCCCTCACGGCCCGCCTATCGCGGATACAGCACAAAACCCGGCAAGGGACCGCTTCGGGAGTTCTGAAGCTCCGGCCCATCACTGATTTGCTTAAAAATCTATCCCCTTTCGGGAGTCCGCTTGCGCGATACTGTCGGCGGGGGAAAACTTCCATGGCTCGTCAGGGGCGACCTCGCGACAGGAGCTGGTAGGAGCGCAAGATGTCGTCGACGCCGGTTCAGCGAGACCAATTTGAGGTTTCGCCCAAGGGTATAACCCACAAGCCGACCGGGGCGACGCACACTCCCCATGCTGGCGCCCCGTATTCAGGAAACATAAATCTTGGTCAGCTTGGAAACGTGCTGACGAATGGCGAAGATTATCGCCCCTTCGAGGTGCGGACGATGATGGAGCAGTTGTGGGCAGAGTACGTCGATGCGAATCCTCGCCTGTTCGAGGTTCACGACTAATAAGAGTGGAGCAGACAGTCCGTAGCTTGGTAGCGGAATCAATTATCTTTTAGGAACCAAGAGCGGAATGCTCCCCCATAGTTGGGGTTGGCCGTTACGACCCTGAGGGAGGAACGCGCCATGACGAAATTCAGACTGAAGTGATCGTCTGCTGCGATGTATATTGGAAAAGGCGAACCCCGCGAGGGGTATGGCGCCATCATAGTCACGAAAACGACCCGTAGGGACGCCTTGGCGACGGCGGTCGATTTTCTGGATCAGGGCATCCCAGCCGTCACGATCACAGATAGCAAAGGCCGAACCTATACGGCTGAACAGTTCGCCATGACCCTAGGGGAGAAATAGCCGCCCCGAGGTGAGCCGGCCCGGGGCGCTTTGCATGTTGGGATCGTGCCGGATGGCAGGATCAATTTACCTCTAGGCGTGCGTTCGCATAGGTCCCATCTCGAAACCCATCGTCAGGTCAGGCATTTCACTCTGAACGGATGTGGAGCGTGAGTATGGATCAGGACACCCGACATGAGATCGTTGTGCTCTCGCTGGGCACACTTGCAGCTATTCCGGTCGTCACCGGCATTGGCCTCGCGATAGTGGCTGCCGTTTTGGCCTAGTAATTCGGTTTGCTCACATGACAATCGTTCTGAAGATCCTGGCCGTTTGGTTCGGCCTGAATTTGGCTATCCCGGCCTTTATCTATTACCAGCGATCGCCGAGCTTTCGGCATCGTCTGTTTCGCGCGACCTTCGGTATCTTCAGTCTGCCGAGCGACCGCAGGTTAGCGCACGCCCTCGTCGATGCCGCTCATCATCATCATCGTTGAGAGCACTAGTTTCGAAGCGGAGTGACAGTAAGTACCGGGGCGGCAGGTCACCCAACTGGATCAAAGTCAAGAATAGAACGCATCCTTCCATTGGTCGAGTTATGGAGAGTTGATGATGCCAAAGCCTATCGCAATTACGCTGTTCGATTTCGTTCTCTGTCGGAAAATCGGCGCTCTCCTCCAACCGGCCCAGCTCGACCCTTCCATCAACATGGCGTCTATGGCCTTGGCGGCGCACGCAGTAGACGCTCGAAAAGAGCGCCTTTCCTTCCATGGGCGCGGATGTCGCCGGAATAGAATAAGCGTCGGCCGCCAGCCTCGACCCAAAGCGCGTAGGCGTCGAAGGCCGAATGGTCGACCAAGTAGGGAGTGATTCGCGATCGGTCCAATCGCGACCTGTTTTCCGTCAACGAGCTCGATGATGTCGCCCGGCGTGAAAGGATTAGGCAAGAATGGCGCCGCCGCATGCATGATGCGGCGTGTTGCGGTTCGCATGGCGAGAGGAATGCCCGTGTGTGCAAGCGGGACGAGCCCCCAATGGTCGATGTGCCTATCCTTGGACACGCTGGACCTGTTGCGCGACCGGGCCAGAACCGTACTTGGCCAGATCGGGCCTGATCATCGGGAGTTTTTACCGTTCTAAGGAGCGCCACAACGCGCCGCCATCACGCATCGACTATTGCACCGGCGCTGCCGCGCCGGTGCCCGGAGCCAGGTGGGAAGGCCGCAATCGATCGTCAGTTCGGCAAATATTATGCAGCACGCTGACGATGTGGGTGAACTCGATGAACCTAACTTCAGGAGCATCGTTTCGTTCGTACAGGTAACGCCACTCTCGGAATAGGTGACGGGCGCGCTCCACCTCGGTCCTGAAGCCGTCCAGGTCATTGATACCCTCAGTCTTGGGGGACTTCGCAATCTCTTCCTGCAAGCGTTCCTTCGCTTTGACCGGCAGCTCGTCGAACAGCTCAAGCAGATCATGGCCGTGTAGTTTGAGGCCATGAAGGCAGCCGATCGTCTTGAGATACAGCTCGACGGCGAACGCCGCGTTGACCACGAAGGGAATGACGTTCATCGGATTCTGCGGCGGAGCACCCCTTAGGCCAGAAAAGAGGTACTCAGCATTCTTCGCGAACGCAGCCGCCTGCCTAAATGCGGCTTGGCATCGATTGAGCGGTTGAGCAACACCATGATCGGTCAGCAGTCGCGACGCCGCCTTCATGTCGGCCTGCATGTCGCCGGTGTCCGGGACCTCGCCGATGAACTTCCCCTCAAAATAGATTTTGCGCAGCTCTTTCATTGGACGGCCTCAGCGAATCGGGATGGAGCCAAGATAGGCTGGAACCCCTAGATAGGGGCACGCCCGCCCCCGATTTTTTTCGGTCAATCGGGCAAGCGGGGAGCGGCCCGATCTGGGGCGGGTCAGAAGCCAGACCGCGAGCACCAAGGCGAAGGCAGCGAAGCTCCAGCCGTTTTGCACGGCGGCCAGTCCGGTAATCCAAGGGGTGATTTGCATTGCTTGCCTCATGAGAAGTTGAGGCGTCCTATCGATACCAAGCTTGCGCATCGAACAACGCACCCGGGACCGACGCTATTTCGGGGTGATGAACTAAAAATCCGATGATCGTTTCCAGCTCGCCCGCCGCAGGAACCTCGCCCGTCCGTCCGCTTTGGTTCTGGGGCGGGCCGCGACAAGGGCATGGTCCCCTAAGCCCTTCGCCCCGCCGTGTCGCCGGTCCCGCCCCACCGAGTGTCATAAAGCTTGGGTATGCTGATCGTGCCCGTTCGACCCCGTCCCCGGCGCAGAAGCAATATTCCGCCAGCACGCGCTGGTTTGACTGGTCGGACGCGCCCGCCGCGCGTCCGGCCTTTTTGCGCGGCCTCCAGTTAGTTTTCAGGCAGGCCGACGCCGATTTTTATCTTGGCCGTGAAAATCTCGCCCCCGACGGTCGGAACGCCGCCCCTCCACCGCGCCGTCTGTCGGCGCGACCCCGACGCCGGGGGAGCGCCGGGGCCTGTCCCGCTGTGAGGGGCGCGACGCCGGCATGGGGCGAATGCCGGGTCACTGAATCGATTCCTGCTGGCACACTTCGTTCCAAAGATGGGCGCCCGCTGCGCCTTTGGAACGTCGCACGTCCGCTGTCGTTGACGCCTGGCCGACGACGAAGGACCGTCGGCCCGCATGACCAGAAGAACTTGCCCGGCGCCAATGGCGCTGGGCTTTTTCATGCCTTGCTAACTGTTCGTTTTTGGGCGCAAGAACATCCAACACGCGGTGCACCGAGCCGGCGCCGGATCGCTTCAGGGACTTCTGGCGGTAGCCATGCCGATCTTTCGAGCGTTCCCCGTCGACCAGGCCGGCCACGTCGAAGCCGCGTCGCGTCAGTTCGAAGCCAAAACGGATTTAGAGGCCATCGCGCAGGCGATGCAGTTCGCGGACAGTCACGCCGTTGAGGTGTGGGACGAAGAGCGGCGCGTCGGACTCATCGAGTTGCGCCCCGTCGAAGAATGATGCGGCGCCGACAACGGCCCGTAAGGCTGGTGTAAGCGCCCGGCTATATACATCGCGCCTCTCTAGACCCAGGGAGTCCCTCGAAAAAGAGGTCGCGCACCGAGCATCCGCTCGCGCTACCAGTGCCGCGCTGCAAGCAGGATGAACGTGACGAGCACCATGAAACAGAATGCGACGGCAATGATCAGGCCGATCTGACTGTTCTTGCGAGGCTCAATCTGATCGAGATGGGAAAGAATGCTTTCTTCTTCGAAATTTTCTCTGCTCAAGCTCGTTGGCTTGGCATTGTCGTTCACAGCAACAAGCTTCTCGTTCAGCGCCGGGTCAGGAATTCCAAATACCTGACTTGGGGGCTCGGAACTCTTTACGCGATCGTCCCGCTTCATATTGGGATAACGCAACTCGGCGGTATTGGTTTCTGGTGCCGTTCCAGCGCGAGGAGGCAATCAAACGCTGGAGGCCGGCGAGACGCTGGCCGAGATCGCTAAGTCCTACGCCGTCCACATCTCGATGATCTCGCGCCTGAGCTAGATCCCCCGGCGGGAAGCAAAGCCAGAAACTGAGGGACCGCCCATGAGGCACCCAGGGGCACCGAATTTCAGAACGGCCGCCTTGGCCTCGGCGAAGTTGGCGTAGTTGCCGATCTTGACCGTGTCGATCCACCCCTCGATCCTACCAAACCTCTCGGCGACGTAGAGGCGCTTGTCATCGATGGTTGCGGAGGCGCATTTGTGGCCCCCGATCTCGGTATCTTTCCAGATGATGGTCATGGGGCAGTGTAGCACGAAAAGTCTGATTCGCACTGGCCCGCTCGCGCGGGTCAGGCGATTGGACTGCAACGCAGGTCATGCGCGTGCTAGACCGTTTGGAATGAAAAAGCCTCGCCCGATCGAGCGTCCGTGCCCGGCGTGCAACGGGACTGGTCTTGCGCCAGCGAAACTGCCAGCGCGCCAGGGCGTCAGGGTCTATGCGCCTCAGTGCAAAGCATGCCTGGGCAAGGGACGAGTTCAAACACCACTCCGTGACGGTCAAACGAATGCGGGCGCGGCTTGACCTCCACGCGCCTCGAGAGCGCCTATGCAAAGGTCAGGGATCGGCTCGGCCCAGAAAGGTCGGAGTGCTTCGAGGCCGCTCTTGTCGTTGAGCAGTTGAGGTCGGTGTGGCGTCCCGATCGAGTTCGGATCGTTTTGCTGGCGGAATCGCACGTCTGGACGTCGCGAGATGAGGCAGCAAGCCAAGTGCATCACCCTGATGGGGTTGTGACAGGCTTCGCCCGGTTCATCTATTGCCTGGGCGGTGGCGAACCAACACTGGTCACTCCCGCGGTTTTTCCTAATTATGGCGCCACGCAGTACTGGAAACTACTTCACGACACGTTGCGCGGGCCCCACCAGTCGCACGCCGGCCTAATGAAAGGCGGTGAGACCAACGCCGCCAAGCGAATTGAGAACAAGCTCGAATTGCTCAAGAGCGTTCGACAAGCCGGGATTTGGCTGGTCGATGCCAGCATTTCAGCGCTCTACCAGGCCGGCGCCAGACTGGCCGCCGGTAGCGCCTACGATCGCCTCCTGCATGATTGCTGGGCATCATATGTCGGGGAGATCATCTGCGCTTCCGCCCCTAGCCGGGTTGTTGTGATGGGGAATCAGGTCGACGCCGCAATCGGAGAAGCGCTCCGCCGCGACCTTGGGGCTGCCGTCGAGGTCGAAGTGGTCCACCAGCCAAACGCTCGCATGTCGGCAATGGAATTAGTCCGGTATCGCCAGCAGATCTTCGATCTTTGCCAGCCTAGAGGCGGCGCCGATACTTCCGTCTAGCCTGAGAATCAGCGCATCGTAGCCGTGCGTAAGGAACCTACTGACCCCGCCCTCAAAGGCGGGGTCTTTTCGTTTATCCGGTGACGCTGATCCAGGTCCCGACGCCGGCCATAATAAGCACCAGGCCGAGGAAGATGACTGCGCCGGTCGTCGAAAGGGTTCCAGGACTACACATCGTGTGCCACCTGTGGATAAGCCCCGCTCCAGTCCCAAATAGCTATATTATTTGAAGAATTTACGACATCAAGGCCATTTTACCGTCTTGTGGACAACTATCACCATCCCTCCCGAGACGACGCCCGGCGCGAAGGGTGAGTTTCGTTGCCTGGCCTGCGGCGAGTTGCTGGAGGTCTTCGACGGTTCGCGCGACGTCGCTATCGACTGACCGTGCAGCCGCCGAAGCGCAAGCGCTACCCAAGCTCCCCGATGGCCGCGTTTCACCCTTCGGTTGAACCAAAGGTTCCCACGTTCGTTGTTCCTCCTCATGGAGGAAATGACCATGAAAATTGGAGCCATTGCTATCGCGACACTGCTCGTCTTTTCGGCCTCGCTGGCTCTTGCCACCGCGCAGGCCAAACACCGGCACCACAACCATCATAAGCACGGTATGAGCATGGGCTCATCAGGACCTTCAGGACCGAGCTTGGATGGCGGCGGCGTTGATAAATCTCGCGCCGGCGGTCAAGGCGTCAGCCGAAAGGAGCCTGGCGAATAGCCGAGCCTTAGGGCTCGGATGAAAATACGACCACGGGCTCCGCTTCGTGCGGGGCCTTTTCGTTGCGCCCATCCCCGACGGGCATCGCGCTCAACCGGGGTTCGTTTCCGATCAGTCGCCGCACCTTCGCTTGCAGTGCGTGTGCGAGCGTAACGTGCGCCCATGATTCTCGCGCGGGCGAGAGCTAATGCAACCCGCGAGGTATCAATTGTAATCCAGCGGCGGCCCCATTGCTCAGCCACTGCGGCGGATGTGCCGGAACCGCAGGTGGGATCGAGAACGAGGTCGCCGGGATCTGTCGCCATCAGAACGCAACGCTCGATCACTCGTTCTGAAGTTTGGAAAGTGCCCGTCGCTCTGGCGGGGATTTTTTTGACCATTGTTTCATGGTGCAGTTGCGGAGCTCTATTTGCGGCGGTGCTGTCTGGCACTTTTACGACATGCCGAATGACGCTGCGGATGTCCGCTAGTCGGGGACGACCAAGAGAGCAGCGCGGGGTCAAAGTGACGCGATTGACCCAACTGCGACATTGAGCTTGACCTACTGAGCGGTTGGACAAAACCCGTTTGAACCCCCGGTCGCGGCCTAGCACCTTGAAATGAAAAAGCCCGGGCTCAACGCCCAGGCTTTTCTGGAATACGCGAATGATCGATCAGGCCGCTGGCTTGAACAACTTCGACGCATTGGCCTTGATCGGCTCGGCGGTCTCGGCCGCGACCTTCTGGGACAGTTCGGCAAGTTCCTTGCTGTAGGCGGTAAGCGCCTCGAATTGCTTCTTGGCGTGAGCGGTCCACAGTTCCAGCGCCTCGGACGGCGTTTTGACGCCGATCAGGTCCTGCGCGAAGTCGAGCCTCGCGGTTGTGTTGGCCTTCATCATTTCCATCAGCTTGGCCGAGTACTCGCTGGCACCCTTGCTGGCGCTGGCGAATACCGCCTCCATTGTGGAGTTGTGGCTCTCGGCGATGTCCTTGAGCTTGGCGTAGTTGTCACGCACCTGCGAAACGCCCTTTTCGGCGAATGCGCGCATCTGCTCGGGAACCTCGAACGGGATGACGGAAGCGGAGAATGGATCTGCTGTATTGGACATGGCATGCATTCCTTCGGGGAGTGAGAATGAGTAACCCCTTTGCGCGCCCGGCAATCGCCGGGAACGTCGATACGGATCACTTTGTCGGAAATGCCCTACGTCGGGCACCCGACAGATAGCACCCTTATCATGGCAATTTTGTGCAACCTGAAAGTGCGCGCGAGGCTTCGACCATCGCCCGCCTTGTTGACGAGTAATGTCGCCGATTGGCACTTTTCAGACATGGCGCGATGTCTGAGTTGAGTCTGCTTTCGGAGTTAGACCGGACGTCGCGATTGCGACCGCCGACTTCCGAGTTAGATGCTGTGGACGGCCCCTCCACCGGCACATCGGTGCCATGGATGTGGGCGCTGTTGAGGCTCCCACGATTGAGGAGCGAGCCATGCAGACGATAACGACAATCGGATTAGACATCGCTAAGTCGGTTTTCCAAGTACACGGCGTTGACGCTGGCGGGCAAGTGATTGTTCGCCGGCAACTGAAGCGTCGCTATGTCCTGACGTTCTTCCAGAAGCTGTCGCCATGTCTGGTCGGTATTGAAGCCTGCGGCTCTGCGCACCATTGGTCGCGTGAGCTCCAGGCACTGGGTCACACCGTGCGGTTGATACCGCCGGCCTATGTGAAGCCTTACGTCAAGCGACAGAAGAATGATGCGGCTGACGCGGAGGCCATTTGCGAGGCGGTCACCAGGGCGAACATGCGGTTCGTGCCAACCAGGACTTCCAGAGCAGCAGAGTGGCCTGGTGCTACACCGCACGCGCCATCTGTTCATCCGTCAGCAGACCGCGGTGATCAATGCGATCCGGGGCCATCTTGCCGAGTTCGGGATCGTTGCGCCGGTTGGGCGCCACGGTGTCGAGGAACTGCTCAATGTCGTCACCGATCCAAACGACAGGCGAGTTCCGGAGATGGCTCGTGCGTGTCTCTCAGCATTCGCAGCCCAATTGCGCAGGATCCAGGAGCAGGTACGGGAGTTCGACCGGCTGATCAGGGCCTGGCACCGATCCGACGAGATGAGCATGAGGCTCGATCAAGTTCCCGGCGTCGGCCCGGTGCTGGCCACTGCTGTGGTCGCTACCGTTGCTGATCCAAAGTCCTTCCGATCAGGACGCAACTTCTCGGCCTGGATCGGTATCGTACCGAAGCAGCACTCGAGTGGAGGCAAGAACCGGCTCGGCAATATAAGCAAACAAGGTGACCGCTATCTGCGCGGCCTGTTCGTGGCCGGCGCGCTCGCCGTCATCCGTTACGCCAAGATCCATGGCACCAAACATCGGCCCTGGCTGACGGCCTTGCTGGCGCGACGGCCGACCAAGGTTGCGGCTATTGCGCTCGCCAACAAGATCGCCCGAATGGTCTGGGCCATGATGGCCAGGGGCGAGCGATACAAGGAACCCGTCGCGCTTGCGGCGTAAACGAGATCGCGCCGGACAACCGGCGTGATGTGAAGGTTGGGAGGACGAACAGCACGTAATGCAGAGCCGGTCGATCCGGCGATCAGGACAACCCACTTGGGTCGAGGCATTGTCAAATGCGCGAGTTTGATCGGGACCTGATCCGCGGAGGGCATTATGGCCAGCGGTCATATGAACCGCGTCAAAAGGCCGGACACATGGCTGCACCGACCAATGCTGCAAAACGTGAAGAAAGTCCTTGCCAACCCGGAGCCGTCCACACATGACCCAGACTGTGTGAAAACACCCTCGATGATATGATTCTCCAGCGATTCGGCCGGAGGATTCGATGACGCGCTTTGTCATTGGCGATGACCGCAGTCAGAGCACTTTGTTTCCCGAGCGTCTGGAAGACTATTTGTCCGAGGATAATCCGGTTCGGGCAATCGATGTCTTTGTTGATGAGCTTGATCTAGCCAAGCTGGGCTTTGGCGGCGTTGAGCCGGAGGCGACAGGCAGGCCGGCCTATCATCCGAGGACGCTGCTGAAGATTTACGTCTACGGCTACCTTAATCGGGTACAGTCAAGCCGGCGCCTGGAGCGGGAGTGCCAGCGCAATATCGAGTTGGTTTGGCTGACCGGCCGCCTGATGCCGGACTTCAAGACAATAGCCGACTTCCGGAAGGATAATGGCGAGGCCATCCGCAAGGTCTGCCGTGAGTTCGTGGTGCTGTGCCGACGCCTCGAGCTGTTCAGCGAAGCGAGCGTTGCGATCGACGGCAGCAAGTTCAAGGCCGTCAACACGCGGGATCGGAACTTCACCCAGGCCAAGATGCAGCGTCGTCTGGCGCAGATTGACGAGAGCATTGCCCGTTATCTCTCGCAGCTCGACAGCGCCGATCGTCAGGGGGAAGCGGTACCGGAGGCCAAGATCACCCGGCTCAACGAGAAGATTGCAACGCTTCGTGAGGAGATTCAACGCCTGAACGGTCTGAACACCCTGATGATGCAGACCGAGGACAAGCAGATATCCCTGACTGACCCCGATGCTCGCTCGATGGCCACAAGTGGCCGAGGTAGCGGGATGGTTGGGTACAATGTTCAAAGTGCCGTCGACACCAAGCATCATCTCATTGTTACCCATGAGGTGACCAACGTCGGGTCTGACCGGAGCCAGCTGTCCAGCATGTCCGAGCAGGCGCGCGCGGCGATTGGTTCTGAGGCCATCGAGGCTGTAGCCGATCGCGGGTACTATAGCGGCGAGGAAATTGTTGCCTGTGAGCAAGCCGGCGTCACTGTCTATCTGCCGAAGCCGATAACCTCGGGCCTCAACGTCAAAGGACGCTTCGGCAAGCAGGACTTCGTCTACGTCGCGGCGGACGACGTTTATCTTTGTCCCGCCGGTGAGCAGCTAATCTATCACTACACCAACGAAGAGGATGGCAAGACACTGCGGCGCTATTGGACCAACGCGTGCCAAGGCTGCGCGCTGAAGGGCCAGTGCACGACAGGCAAAGAACGACGGATCTCACGTTGGGAGCACGAAGCCGTCCTTGAGGCCGTGCAAGCGAGGCTCGACCGAAACCCGGGCAAAATGCGCCTTCGCCGCCAAACCGTCGAGCATCCATTCGGTACGATAAAGTCGTGGATGGGATCGACGCACTTCCAGATGAAAACACTCAAGCACGTCGGCACCGAAATGGCGCTACACGTCCTGGCCTACAACATGAAACGGGTCATGAGCATTCTCGGCGTTGGCGGACTAATAGAAGCGATCCGAGCATAGGCTCGGCTTCATGAGCCAGCCGGCTGCGCCTGCAAACCTCAGCATCCGCGTTTTTACACAGTCTGGACCCAACTCGGACATCGGTATCGTGGACAATGGACCTCACGACCCCCTACGTCTGACACTCTTGCTTCCTCGGACACCCAAGTCTCGCTTTTGACCGTTGTACCATAAGGCAGAGCTTGGTCCGTTCATCCCCTCATAGCGGATTTGCGGTGAAAGCACCTACTTGATCACCTCGTCAGCACTGGCGAGAAGCGCGGGCGTCGTCGCTGATCGGTAGATCGCGCTACGTGTATAGATGTTTCCGTACGATCACGCGGGATTTATCGGGATGATATCGTAGCCTCGGAATAGGCTGCCGAGCAGGCGGTAGTACGCTTTAACGCAGAGCGAGAACCGGGAAACCCAATGAACTTGAATATGCGAGCGTCGCCGATGCTGGCAGGCTCAGGGGTGTTGCAGGCCGAGGCGATCCGCAGCAAATTGTTAGCGCTGGAAGAATACCGAAAGCTTCTCAACGGCAGTGAATTGACGTCGAATTGGCTAGTCGTCGATCAATCCATGATCGACACATTTGCTGACGCCACTAGAGATCATCAGTTCATCCATGTCGATCCGACGCGCGCCAAGGCTGAAACGCCGTTCGGAGGAACGATTGCGCACGGCTTCCTGACACTGTCGTTGCTATCGACCCTCGCTTTCGACGCCATGCCGGGCGTGGAAGGGACCCGCATGGACGTCAATTACGGCTTCGAGCGCGTGCGTTTCCTGAGCCCCGTCAAATCCGGAACACGCGTGCGCGGCAAATTTCGTTTAATCGGCCTGATGGAACGCACCGTATCCTTGCAATCTGCTTGGGAAACCGTGGTTGAAGTGGAAGGTGCAACTAAGCCCGCGCTAGAGGCGCACTGGATTACCCTCGCGTTAGTGGGCCCGCGCAACGACTAGCTTTGTCTTGCGCACAACGTTTGATCGGCACGAACATGAGGTCGATCGCCGCTTGCTGCGCCGTCCCGCAAGCAGGAGCACGGCCGGTCCATCCCATAGATCGCTTTATTGCCGCCGCGAGGTGGCCGCAAACGTGTGCATTCGTGTATCAAACAGATATGGGGAACGGCAATGGAATCGAAATTCGCTGCGCCCATCCTATGTGCAGCGCTCGTCATACCTGTTGTGGCTAGTGCGGCCAAGTTGCCGCCCCTTGCGACTATGAAGTTAGGTGAAAATCAAACTACCTACATCTTCGATCCTGCCAAAGTGACAGCAGTGGCGCTTACTTACAGTTTGAGCGTAACGCTTAAACCTGTTCGAGGAGATTCCGGAGTTAATCGGGGTCCATTGACGGCACACGTTTGGGGGATTGCTGAAATCCCGCTCTCGATCAACGATACCCCAGAGAATTTCTTGAAGGAACTCCAGCTCGACACCAAATTTATTGCCCTTCATTCATTGAGCGGCGAGCTGCACATAAGAGCGAGCAGCATAAAATACATAATCGAACCACCACTTCAGACTGACCGCGAGAGAGGGGCAAAAGCGCTCGTTTATCTCGAACCGAGAGTAGTGGATTGGTCAGGGGTGCAAAGACCATGGGTGGTCAAGGAAACGCCTAGCCAGGTGAAGGCGCTGGTCGACGAAAAACGCACTCAAGGAGATGGCGAATGAGAAGTCCTCTCGGCTACCCCGCTCATTGGGCCTGTGCAATCAAATGATCGCCGCGCTTCGGGAGGCGGGCTTGCCCGACCAATCCGGGCATCCGCGACGTGATGACTTCCGCTATTGGCGCACCTACCCACCTCATGGTCGTCGGCTGCGTTATCGACCGTCTCGCCAATCGCAAACTTCGCCATCGAGAACTCCTTCTGGAATTGTCGGTGCGCTTATATCTCCACAAATCAGTTAACGCTTTCTTAGCTATGTGTCCGGGTCAGCATTTTGGAATTTCGCACGACGACTGTTGTTATAATGTCTCGGTCTTCGCGTTCCGGATGCAGTTCACCAAAGTGAAACACTAGGCGATTAGCGGGGATAATTGCGGGGCCGTCGGTCATGCGCGGATCAGGTGATTGAATGTCGCTAATGGCACGAACCCGACATGCCGATGCAGTCGCCGCATGTCTGCTGTCGGGAGCGAATCCGACATGGCGACGCCGGGCCTTTACTTCGTCTTTTGACCCATCTCAGACGTTCCGATGACGATGCACAATGCCGGCTTTCGGAGCAGAGCGGAGCTCTCGCGAATTCACAAGTGAGTTGCTTTCCTGGCTGAATGTAACAGTCCTAGCTGACTCAGCGCTGTTTCAACCGCTTTTGTGGCCTCTGACACTGAGCAACAAAAGACTTCTCCAAATGGTGCTAGCTTGTCCAGATGCTCCGCTAGGATTTTATGTGAGAGCGATTCAACTTCAGCAACACCTTCCGTGAAAAAAGCTATCCTGAATTGCCACGTTCCAACTTGTCGATTGCGATGTCGATACCGTTCTAATCGCTTCTCAAGCGTATTAGCTATTCGAGTGGCTGATCCTTTTTCACTATCAACAAGCTCGTTGAGACGACTTCTAATATTTTGCAGATAAGACTCTGCAAGCGCCACATCTTTCTCAAGGGGTAACGCGCGCCCTCCCGAGCAACGATTACCACTTTTAACATGTTCAGGAACAAGCCCCCCGATGCTAACCAAACGTCCTCCACAAATCTGGCAAGTGACCTTGCGTTCTAGCCACATGTCATTGATGTCGCTAAGCCGATCGCCAACGTTGTTGACGCCAATACCTGTCATGCCAACTTTCACGCGCTGCGCTTCGGAGTTTTCAAAAACGTATATAACTCCGTGGGGGTAAAGAAATTCGACCATTCAAAGTTACCTAACAGGCATTCGTATGACAGATCGTCCAGACGTGTTTTTGATGATATGGACACAGAAAATATTTCTTACTCATTCGCGAACTAACGTCGAGAGAGATTCCTCCAACGTTCCATAACGAGTGTCTGCGGGTAGCATTCGCTGCTTCTGGCGCGATGGCTGTTGCCGGCAGGCAAGCTGAGGTTGAGCGCTGGTTTCTGAGGTCCGCTTGTGGCGCGAAGAGGTCATTCGTGGCTCGGAGGCTCGGTCCGGTGTTGGAAGTGGGCCGCTCCGCTCTGCGGCCTCAGGCGCTCCTGAAACGAATAGGGCGTTTGTTGAGTTTTGAAGCTGGTCGTAGGCCCAATTCAGCAGGGCTTGGATTCAGCAACTGCCAAATCGACAGATTGCAAACTTGCGCTCAATTCACTGATAGGTATAGAAGTGTCGTCGTGGGGTCGACATGGTTCGCACCGTTGCAAGCACTTGTTGGGAATGCGCATCGAAATGCGGCTCGCTGATCACTGTCGAAGATGACGGCCGCGTCAGCAAGATTGTCCCGAACACAAAAAGCCCCGTCTCAAAGGGCGCCTTCTGCGTCAAGGGTATGCGAGCGCTGCCCGAATGGACCTACCATCCTGATCGACTGATCCATCCGATGCGGCGCATAGGCGAACGCGGCAGCGGCCGGTGGGGACGGATCAGCTGGGACGATGCGCTTGACGAGATGGCCGACCGGATGGCAGCCATTCGCGCCCGCTATGGTGCACCGGCGCTGGTTGGCGCGGTGAGCGGAGCAGCATTTAGTCGGGGTCCTATCATGGCCTTGCTGATGCGGTCGATCGGTTCGCCGAACTGGATGATCAACCAGGATCTTTGCGGCGGTTGTCGTGCGGTCAGTGACAGGTTGACCGGGCTGTCCATAACAAATGGCGAAGACATTGAGGCTGCGGCCTGCATTCTGGTAGTCGGAAGAAATCCGTTGGCCGCGGATCCTGTGCAATGGATGGCTATCAAGCGTGCCAAGGCGCGAGGTGCATCGCTCGTTGTGATCGATCCCTTTCGTACCAGCGCCGCGCGAAATCGCCGATCTTTGGTTGCAGCCCAATCCGGGGACCGACGCCGCGATCGCCATGGCGATGATGCAGCAGATGATTGCCGTCGGTCGCCATGATGCGGACTTCGTGCAGAAATGGTGCACGGGCTTCGATGCGCTTGCCGAGCGTGTCGCTCCGTTCACACCGGAATATGCGGCCTCGCTAACGGGCGTGTCAGCTGCCGACATCGCGAAAGCTGCGGATCTCTATGCCGCCGGGCCGTCAGTTTTCGTCAGCGGGCATGGCATCGACGCCGCCAGCAACGGCGTGCAGACCTTTCGCGCGTTTCATTGCCTTGTTGCGATCAGCGGAAATGTCGACCGAGAAGGCGGCAACTGGCGTGCAAAGAGCCCCGCCGGCTTCACGACCTACATGGATCTGCTGCATGATCCACGGTTTCGTCTGCCGAAAGATGTCGAGCTGCAGACGATCGGCGCTGCGGCTTACCCGTTGTGGGCGGGACCAGCTGGCTGGCAGACCGCCTGTCACAATAAATCCGTGCTTGACGCCATTTTGACCTCGGACCCATATCCGGTGCGTGGAATGTACGTCAGTGGCGTCAACATCGCTGTCATGTATCCCGACACGCGTCGCACTCTTGAGGCGCTGAGGTCGCTCGATTTTCTCTGTGTTGCCGCACATACGATGACGCCGACGGCGGCTGTCGCGGATCTCGTGCTTCCCAAGACAACGACTCTGGAAGAAGAAGAAGTTGACATCAGCCAGACCGGCGCCTGCGTCACCTACACAGCCCCGGCTTCGACGCGGATCGGAGAGGTTCGGTGTGACATGGAGATTGCCTCGGGCCTCATCGCTCGGATGCGCGACCGGGGAGCGTTGACGGCCGAACTGTTGCCGTGGACGAACCAGGCGGATTTGAACCGGTTTCTGATCGGTGACGCTCCGATCGATCAGATTGCCTTGCGCAGGGACGGCTTCGTCGAATTTCCATACGAACTCGGAAATTTCTCGGCGCAGGTTTTCAAGACCCCAAGTGGCAAAATTGAACTCCACTCGAGCACGCTCGCGAATCTCGGACTCGATCCCTTGCCGGATTACGTCGCGCCGCTTTATGAGCGCGCAAAGGGATTGGTAAGTGTTGACTTTCCGCTCGTGCTACAGACCGGGCAGCGCGAGAAAACCTATCATCATTCGCGATTCCGCGAACAGAGTTGGGCCCGGAAGGTTTCGCCAGATCCGACCATTCGGATCCACCCAGAGACGGCGGCGCAAATGGGGCTTGTCGATGGCGCGTGGATTGTTGTCGAGACCGAGACAGGACCGGCGCCTTGCCGGCTTCGTGCAGAGATCACCGATCGGACCGCGCCTAACGTGGTTACGACCGGGATCGGCTGGTGGCGCCCGGAGGGCGCGGGCCCCGAATTTGCCGCGCTCGATATCAACATCAACGCAGCGCTAACATATGCCGGTCCGATGGACCCGATGAGCGGTTCGGTTGATACACGCGCTCTCCCTTGCCGGCTATTTGTTGTTTGATTGTGCTCCGATGCACCGATCGGCCGCTGTTGGCGCAAAGCGGCCGGTCGCATGATAGGCGTTTATTGAACGGCCGCGGCTGGTGCAAGGGTACGCGACGTGGCCGAGCTGCGAAAGCAGACAGCCGAGTAATTTAGCGGGACGTTATGAGCTGCGAAGCCTGTTTCGGCGGCATCTTGCTGACCGGCAGGTGCAAACGTCACTTTGCCAATCGTAGGTGAAGGAGAGAATGTCCCCTCGACTCGGGCCGACTTGTCCAACGACCGCAACGTGCTCGATCTCGCTCAGTTAAGAAGACGTTGGCCCACGTTTTCGAGGACCTTCCAGCCGGCGGAAGAGGCGGCGGCGTGTTAGACAATACGGCCGGGTCTCCACCCGCTTCGTGCGGATTGCCTGCCCGCGTTAGATCGGAAAGATGAGTAATTTCAGTGGTGCCGGGAGATTTTAAGTCCCTTGCGTCTACCAATTCCGCCACGTCCGCGTCATTGATTTACATAGCCTTTTTGTCCTGTAGCTGCAAATGTTAGACGGCCAATCCGTCGCGTTACGAAACGGGTCTCGTGCGACGTTTTTTGTGGTCGGATTGCTGTAGGACTTTCTTTTGTATCTTCAGCCCATTCGATACACCGCGCAGATCCGATGGCACAGGTCGATTACGTGCTCGTCGTAGAATAGGATATTAGGGCGAGCACAACGGACAACCTGTTCTGCCCGTCGCCGCAGGGTGCCGCTTGCTGCAAAACCAGAACCGGATTGTTCGAGTTCGGGCTCGAACTCGCTCGCCCGCTACGCCTTCCCACTAGTTCCTACACTAACCTACGATCTCTACGAGTTTGTGCGCTTGCTGATTGCTCTCAGGCGCGAGGCTTGTCTCTACCAGGCCGATTTCGCAGAATGACTTAACTTCCGGATCGGTCTGTCGCGGTCCTGACCACCGACCAGCCACTTCCGTTCTGGCGCGATGACGGGCATCGTAAGCCGGCGGTGCGCCCCGCTTTGTGCGATTGCCACAAACCGAAGCTAGTTGCGCGGAAGGCCTAACATTCGCGCATCGGGCTTCACATGCCGCCCGCACCCCCAGCTTTTCGATCAGGATCATCATTTATCCGGGGAGGCCACGTCGCACAGTCGATGGCTCGGAAGCAGGTCGAGCTTGCCCGATCAGTTGACCTTGGATCGCTGGAACTGGGGTTCGTTTGGATTTTCTTAGCCTTCTCTTTGTCGCTGTCGTTTGTCGCGGCCTTGGAGGATGTGACCATGGGAACCGTCGCTAGCGCTACTGCGTATATGGCGAATGTCAAAAATCGTGTCGCAGATTTTCTCATGCGTCTCTCCTGACCTAATTGGAGTAGGCTTATGTTCAAGGTTCGCTTCAACCGAACAAATGTCGCAGTGGAAATCGAACCAGTTTGCAGACTTGGAGCGGACCACCGCCCCGGAGCGCCAAAGAAGCGCGCCGGCCTTGGTCGAAGCACACTACTTTCCACCAAATTCGCGATTACCAATTGGCTTGTTACGGAACCGTCGCAGGAAATGCGCACCTACCGATCACGTTGAAGCGACCGGCGCGCGGCGGATCAGGGGCGACAGAGCCAATGACGCGATCGAGTGAAAGCAGCCCAAGTCCACGAGCGATGGAGGCGGCAAGATGCGCGGCTGCCAGCGGAAGCGCTCGTTCTCATGGGGAGGAGCTATTTTGCTGCCATCACCGCTTCCATCTCTGAGATTGGTACGACGCCGCCGTGCCCGCCCGCGATGCGGGTCGGCGCGATGCCCCGTTGCTTGAGCGCCTCGTAGAAGGAGACAAACATTTCTGAGCGGTCCTTGTCGCGGATCGGCGAGTACAAGTCCGTCACCCAGACGATATTCTCGCTGACGAGATGTGCCATCAGCATGCCGTCGGCGTGCGGATTTGCAATTTGGTAAAGTTCGATGTCGCCAGATTCGTCCTTTAGCGTCATGTGGTCGGAAAATTCGACAATATTGGCCGGCGTTGGGCTCTTCTGAAGCTCGTCGGGTGCGAGCTTATGCTGGAGCTCAAACACCGTTTCGAAGTGCTTCTTGTTTGGTGCGGCGACGATGATGGAAGCCCCCTCGGCCACGTAGGTCCGCGCGCCGCCCGTGTGGTCGTTGTGGTGATGCGTGAGCACGAGATACTTGATCGGCTTGCCCGGATACTTCGCTTTCGCTGCATCAATCGTCCAGCGCGATTGCCATTCGTTGATCGGCGCGTCGATGATAACGAGGTGATCTTTTCGCGAAATAACAAGGCTGTTGTGGCTGCCCCCGGTCGCAAATTGCACGTTCGGCGAGAGCTCGACCAGCTTCAAGCCGGTTGCAGACACCGGAAAATTGATCGCGTCGCTGTCAAGAAAGCGTCCGAGGAAAAGACGCCGTATCACCCATTGGTAGGGCACCGACGCCGGCATTTTTGCTTCTTTCCGGCTCTCATCACGGATCGCGAACGTATCAGCCGGGACCGTCGGATTGACCTGGACCTCTTTGACGTCCAGGTGACCGACCTTGATATCGTTGACCTTGTAGGTCTGCGAGTATGCGAACTTGATCCCATCGACCGGCCGCCAATCGGCGAATACGAGGTCGTAGGTGATGTCGCCGTAGACCCAGTCGTCGTCAAAAGAGCGGACTGCGGCCGGCAGCTTGGTCGAGGGATCAAACAAGATGGCGAATTTGAAGTTGCCGTCGGAGAAGGCGACGGACGGAAGCGACTTACCATCGAGGGTTTGGTTGGGCAATGAAGAAACTTCCCCCGGCTTGTCGAGCGCTTTCACCAGGAGGTTAGGAAGAGCCCTTTCAAGCTCGCGGCGATAGGAAGCGAACCTGATATTCGACATCGGAGCCTCGCTGCCCCCTGCGGATACAGCGCCGTATTTCGATGTGACGATTTCGCTATATTTTTTCTCTTCGACGAACGGATATTCGAATTTGCGTTCCCAATCCGTCCGCGATTCGTCGTTATCATTTTTCCAAGTGAAGGTGATTTTGGAGTTGCCGATGAACCGGGGTTCGCCATCGGCGATGTAGCTTTGCTGGGGCTCCCAGAACTGTGCGTCAGCCTTGAACGTCAAACCTTTCATCGCGCGCAGCGCGTCTGCGCCGCCAATGGCCCTGACCGCTTGGTTGACGGTGTCGATCGGTGACGTGCTTTGCCCGTGCGCTGCAATCGGCACGGCCAGTGTCGCTAGCATGAAGCTGCCGTAAAAAAAGGAGAGTTTCATGAAGTTTCCTCCCCAAGGCGTACGCCTGAGCGGTCGCGCGGAAAATTCGTAGACGATAGCGTATCGACCAGGGATAAGTTCGCCACCTAACGATTGCGTGAGACAGATGTTCGGTCTGCGATCGCGATAGGAATGCGAACTTGAATGCGGGATGCCTGTCGTGCGTGATCGCCAACCCGGCCTCTTATGTGGTGCACCGCGAAGAAACTTTCCTGCAAAAGGCGCGTAACAAAGCGACCGTAAGCCACGAAGTAACTCATCGGCCTTGTCAAATGTGCAAAGCCCGTCGAGAGCACAGCCCTTAGGAGCATCGGTATTATGTCTCGCTCTTTGTTGATTGTTTCGTTGGTCGTCATGGGTTCGTCGTGGATCTCTTCCACCTGCGCTGAGCCTCTCTCGACAAGAAAACAAATCTCCCTCGCAATCGCCATGGAGGCGGCCGCCGAAGCGGTGGCAATGTGTGAGAAATCAGGCTACCACACCACGGCTACCGTTTTGGACGCGTCCGGCGCGGTCAAGGCTGTAGCAAAGGGCGATCTGGCGCCGCCTCATACCATCGATAGTAGCCGCGGAAAGGCTTATGCTGCGGTTTCGCTTGGACCCAACTTCAGTGAAAATACGACGAGTGCGATTGTCGCCAGAGTCTCCGGCGGACTGGCTTTCGGGCCGCTGCAACACCTTCCCGGCGTGTTTCTTGTAGCCGGCGGAGTGGTCATAAAGTCAGGCGATGAAGTTGTCGGTGCGATCGGGGTTGGTGGCGCGCCGGGGGGCGACAAGGACGAGGTCTGCGCGCAGGCCGCCGTCGCCAAAATCGCTAATCGCTTGCAATAAATATCGACCGCAAGCTTGCGATTGCGGTGATCTGTCGGCCGTTGCCCATTGGCGCGGCGGCGGGGCCGTATCGTTCGTTTTCCGGTTGAGACGCCGTTTCTGCCTTGCTCCACGACGCCCGAAAGCCGCCCGACGCTCGCGCGTGGTGCTCAAAGGGCGAAAGACCGTCGATGGCAGCGAGTGGGCGGATCGCGCTTCGGCACGGTCGACGACAAAGGCGTCGCCAACGACAAGGGCCCTGTGAAAATTTCGAAAATCACCATTCGAACGCTCCGCGCCCGGCACGCTCACGCGGCTTTTTTTCAGGGCTAACGCAGTGTTGTCCCAGTCTTCGCCGATTGGTGCGGCGCCAGGTCAAGCGGCCTCATTGTGCACGATCTGCAGAACGCCGCCTGCGCCGAACAGTACTCGTGCCATCAAGCAAGCCTAGTACCGGTCGGATTAGTCCCTCCAGAAGCTTGCGTTCGGGGCGGACGCGCGCCAGCACGCGCACGCCCAAAAGAGTCCCGAGAAGCGATCTCGAAAGATCCTCGGCAGGGTATGCTTTCGTGATCGTTCCATCGCGTTGGCCCTGGGAGACGCAACGAAGGAAGAAGCTCTCGACCTCGTCAAGGAATATCGCGACGATCCCGAGAAATTTGTGATCGTGCGGTGCGCTCTCAATCGCCGAGTTGACTAGCATGCAGCCGCGGCGCTGCTTGTCGGTAACCGACCGCTTGACGATCTCCCGCAAGAACGCGGCGATGGCCTCGCGCGGCGGGAGACTTGGCTCCAGCCGGAGAATGCGCTCCCGAAACGTCCGATCGAGATATCGATTGAGTGCCCGCTCATAAAGGCTGCGCTTGTCCCCGAAAGCGTTGTAGAGGCTTGCGCCGGCAATATTCATTTCATCGGCCAGATCCCGCACCGACGTCGCTTCGTAACCGTGCTGCCAGAATCTGTCGATGGCAGCGTCCAGGACGGCTGCTTCGTCAAACTCGCGCGGCCTCGCCATTTTAATATCCTCCTTTCGCAGGTTGTCTTCGCTCGACTGCGGAGAAGTTTGCATAGCACCCGACATGGTCGCCTGACAATCGGCTGCGGCCCGAAGCCTGCCCCTGGTCTTGCTGGCCGCCGTAACGTGAGGCCTTTTATTATAGATCGGTCGATCTATAATAATTACAAGAGCGGCTTTGTGGCCAGCGGCCGTGGCCGAAAAAGTAGGGAGGGACGTGTGACCATTCCGATGGAAGGAACGCTGCCGGCGGCCCTGCAAGCCCAGTGGCCCTATGCGCCGAATTACATCAACGCCAACGGTTGGCGTATGCACTATGTTGACGAAGGGGAGGGCGATCCGGTCGTGCTGCTTCATGGCAACCCGACTTGGGGTTTTCTTTACCGCGATGTCATCGGTCCGCTTGTCAGTTCGGGCCGCCGCGTCATTGTTCCAGACATGATCGGGTTCGGTCTGTCCGAGAAGCCGACCCGCGAACATGCTCATTCCCTTGACGGGCATATCGCCAATCTGACCGCGCTCGTGCGCCAGCTCGACTTAAAGCGGATCGCACTCGTCTGCCACGATTGGGGCGGGCCCACCGGACTGTCGTTTGCCATGAGCAATCAAACGCGCCTTCGCGCGCTCACGGTGATGAGCACATGGGCCTGGCCCTTGCCGCCGGCCGAGTTTCACACGCGCATCTTTCCCTGGCGGATGATGCATGCACCGCTGGTCGGCCCTTATCTCCTGGGGAATCATCGCGCCCTTGCCGGGCGAGGTGTCTATCTCTCGGTGGTCAATCGCGAGCAATTCGCCCGTAACGCATCTTCAGCTTATGAAGCTGTGCTGCCTGATCCTGCCACGCGTCTCCTCACCTGGGTTTGGCCACGCTGGATTCCACTGGATGAAAACGCGCGGGCCTTTGAGCGCTTCGAGTGGCTCGAACAGCAATTATCCCGATCGAAGCTTCCCACCTTGATTATCTGGGGACGCGAGGACGAAGTGTTCGATGCCGCGACATTTTCCAACCGTTTCAAGCAACTGCTCCCCCACGCCGAGGGGCCGCATCTGGTGACCGGCCGTCATTTCCTGCAAGAAGATTCGGGGGTTGAGATCGCTCGGCTGATCCGTTCTTTTCTCGATCGTCTTGACGCATCGGGAGAAGACCGATGAGCGAAGTTGCAATCATCGAAAAACCGGATCTTCAGGGAAAAAGGTTCTCCTTCGCGTTGGCGGAAGATCGGTTAGCCCATTATCCCGAATTCCGCGACTTCTTCGTTCGGGCATTTGATCTCGTCAACAAAGGGCTAGCGGAACCGGGATTCGTCCGTGCGCCCTCCGGCGTCACCTATGCACTCGTCTTCATCGGCAGAAGCGGCGAGCCCTTCCCCTCCGGTCTCGAAATTCACGCTGTCGTTGATGCGCTCGAGCCGCACGACGGAACCATCCTGGATCGCGATCTCTGGTCGGTCCTGCGCTGGGTGATCGGCGGTGTCGGCGCCCCCTGGACGGTTGAAGATCTTGATCGAACCGGGCGGTTGTACCGCGTACCGGCGGCTCCGCCGGCCTGATGCTACCAACGTTGTGTCGGTAAAATTGGCTGCGCCCCGGGCGCGTCGAGCCGCGCGGTTACATGGGCCGCCCTTCCTTTTTCTCGAACGGCGCTTGATTCATTTTGGAGCGTATGATCTAAAATAGGGTGCATAAATTTCAAAATATGCAACACGAGGGTGTATTGACGGCCGTCTTGCGCCGGTCACGCGCCTCACGTGAAGCACGGTAACATCAAGGGAGAGCCGATGATCCGCTTCTATTATCACCCGACCCCTAATCCGGCGAAAGTCGCGCTGATGTTGGAGGAGGCCGGGTTAGCTTACCAGGTGGTGCCGGTCGATACTGGCAAGGGCGAGCAGCACAAGCCGGAATTCCGTACGATCAATCCAAACGGCAAAGTACCCGCCATTGTGGACACGGATGGGCCGGGCGGAAAAGAGGCAAAGGTCTTCGATTCCACCGCGATCCTTCTCTACCTCGGCGAAAAGAGCGGACGTCTGATGGGGACGCCCGCAGATAAGCCCGAACTGTTGTCGTGGCTTCTCTTTATCGCTACCGGCATCGGTCCCTTCTCGGGTCAGGCGGTGCATTTTCAGCACGCGGCTCCCGAAAAGCTAGCCTACGCCGTCAATCGCTACCGTCGCGAAGTCGAACGCCATTATGAGGTGCTCGATACGCATTTGAAGGGACGTGAGTTCATCGTCGGGAAGGAGTTCACCATCGCCGACATATCGGCGTGGGGATGGCTGGAGCGGGCGCACCGTGTGCTGCCCGGCGATGCGCCGCCTCTTAACGCTTTCCCCAATATCGAACGCTGGTACGCCGCAATCGATGCGCGTCCCGCGGCGGCGAGGGCGCGCCTGGTGGGCAAGGACCATGCCTTCAAGAAGGACGTCGACGAAGACATGCGCCGCGCGCTTTTCCCATCGAACTATCCGAAGGCAACCCGTTAGCCGCCGCTCTAATCGCCAGTAGGACAGACAAGCGAGGCAAAATGAAACTTCAGGGAAAAAGAGTGTTGATCACCGGCGGCTCCAGCGGCATCGGCTTGGCGATCGCCGAGGCCATGCTGGCCGGAGGCGCAAGGATTGCGATTACAGGCCGGCGGCCGGAGGTCCTGGCTGAAGCGACCACGCAGCTTGGCCAAACTGGCTGCACTGTCGCCGCCATTGCCGCTGATGTCAGTACGGAGAAAGGCCGCGAAACGACGCTCAAGCTCGCTTTGGAAAAGCTCGGTGGGCTCGATGTTCTCGTCAATAATGCCGGCGGCGTGAGAGCCGGCCGGCTGGAGGACACGACCGAGGCTGAAATCAGGGTGATGATCGAGGTCGATCTGGTGGCGCCGATTTTGCTGACGCGCGCGGCCTTGCCGGCGCTGCGCGCGAGTGGCGATAGTCTTGTCATCAACATCACATCGGGCATCGCGCTTGTCGCGGCGCCTTTCTACGCGACCTACGCCGGAGTCAAAGGCGGCTTGGCGAAATTCGGAGAATCGCTTCGCCGCGAATTGAAGGGTGAAGGCGTGCGTGTGATGACGGTCTATCCGGGAGCGACCGATACGCCCATGATGCGTTCATCGCGCGCCGGGCCCGAACTCGGCTTTACCCGAGAGCCGGCAAATACGGTCGCCGCGGCCGTCGTGGACGGAATCGAGCAGGATGCCTTCGAAGTCATCCGAGGGGGCGAGGCCCGAGCGAAAATGATCGCCCTGAACCGCGACGACCCTGCAGCTCTCGACAAGCGCTTTCTCGAGCTCAAGCCCGCGCTCGCGGAAGCGGTCCGTGATCATTCGGCGCTTTGAGCAAGGAATAATGTCTCCTCGCGCGGGTACTTAACGACGTCACCAAAATAGGAGCTCCCTGATGACACATTTCGCACTCTACGTCGAACTGAAAGCAAAGCCGGGCCGGGAAGAGGATGTCGCAAAGTTTCTGGCGAGTGCCAGGAGTCTCGTCATGGCGGAAACCGGCACCGTAGCCTGGTTTGCCGTACGCTTCGATAAGGCAACTTTTGCAATCTTCGACGCATTTGACGAAGAGGCTGGACGAACCGCGCATCTCAACGGCGCGGTGGCGGCAGCACTGATGGCGAATGCGACCGATCTGCTGGCGGTGTCTCCAGAGATTCGTCAGCCAACAGTGCTCGCGGACAAACTTCCGGCCTGAAGTTGACGGTAGCGTCGACCGCTCGTCGTGCCACGCGAGCGGATCGACGTTGGGGCTCATCGAGATGTTGAAGATATGGGGCCGTGCCAATTCAATCAATGTCCAGAAGGTTCTCTGGTGTTGCGGCGAACTCGGCTTGGAATACGAAAGGATCGATGCGGGCAACGAGTTCGGAATCAACAAAACGGCGGAGTATCGCGCGCTGAATCCGAACGGACTTGTGCCCACGATTGAGGACGGCGACGTTCAGCTTTGGGAATCGAACGTCATCGTCCGTTATCTCGCGCATAAACATGGAGATGGCGCGCTTTGCCCGGCCGACATCGGGACGCGGTTTGACGCGGAACGCTGGATGGACTGGCAGGCGACCGTCTTTTGGCCGGCGCTTCGCCCGCTGTTCATTGAACTCGATCAGGACGCCAGCCGGCAAAAGCGAGATGCGGATGTTATCTCAAAGGGCGAAAATCTGTCGCTCGCGGCCGTGCAGGATCCTCGACGCACGTCTTTCGGACCGCACTTTTCTTGCCGGTGAGTCTTTTACCATGGGCGATATTCCGGCTGCGACGACCGTCCATCGGTGGTATGCGCTGGATATCGACCATCCCGAACTGCCCAACGTACAACGGTGGTACAATCTGATGAAGGCAGCGGCCGTCCTTTCCGCGACGTCGTGATGACGCCGCTAAGCTGAGACGGAAGGACGAGGCCGCTTCAGGCAAATCGACAATCGACGCATTCGCGTCCGTCAATTGACACCACAACATGGTCGCCTGGATTCACGGGTGCAGACCGAGCGGCGTGCCGGCGAGCACGATATCTCCCGCCTTCAAGGTCTCACCAAAGCGACTTGAGATCGTCTCGCAAGCCAATCGGACGCTTCGGCCGGCCCACCCGCCATGGCCCATAACGGCTCCAGTATCGATGGTCTTGCCGTTGATCGCAATCGACAGGCGTACGCGCGTTTGCCCAGTCTTCCAGCGGGGTCGTCTCGAGTGCGTTCGGGATCACGATGCCGGCGTTGATCCCGTTATTGGCGACGAGTTCGGCAAGCGTCTTCCGCGGCGCGCGGAATACGAAATGATGCAGTTCGACGACGGGAAAAGCGGCCGCGATTCGACCGTCATCGCCGATACGAAGCGCCATCTCTCCCTCGATCGCGGGATTGACGTAAGGATTCGATATCGGAGGATCTCGCCGGTTCGGCGGATTTCGCTGCGAAAAAGCCGTGCATGGATCGGGCCGCTCATACCGAACTGCTCGACGACGCCGGCACCGATGCAGCCGACCTTGTATCCGGCGACCTCGTCACCGGCGGCACAGCGCAGGCGAGCGGTCTCCATTTGAACGGCGTAGGCTTCCTCAAGCGTCATCGAAAGCGCCGAATCGGCGAAAGCGCTGCCGGGGGTACGCTGTTGATAATCGCGCCATTGCCGGGCGGCGAACGACGTGAGCTGCAGCCTTGAAGAAGAGATTTCCTGCGACATTGCTAGTGGTCCGATTGTCCGGCGCCCCTTGCCGCGGCGGCATGGTCGATCCGGCTGAAGATCACCCATCCACCCGCGGCTTTCGATTTGATGGCGGCTTCGAACCGGTCGATGGTTTCTTGAACCGTGTACTTGCTCGGCTTCGTGATCAAACCAGCGTCGGCGCACGCCAGTGAAGGCGACATCACGAGCAAAATTTCTGCGATGATCGTGCTTCTTGAAGGCATTTCCATCATCCTCCACGCGGCATGTCGGGCACTCAGGCCAATGACTTCAAGAGCCCGGGCAGATCGGCCAAGGCCTTGATCCGGAAGTCCGGCTCAAATCCAAGCTCATCCATTTGCATGCGGATCGCCTTGAACATGGTGAGCGGCGGGACAGCCTCGCTCTTGACGCAGGCCAGCGCCATCGCCTCCACCGTCACCCGCTCGATCCAGGCGACGTTCAACCCGAACGCCTTGGCGCCACAGGCGTCGAACGGATTGGATGAGACGAACAGGACCTCGGCCGGCGGAATGCCGAGATGGGATTCGATCAGGGTGTAGGTTTCCGGGCTTGGCTTGAAGACGCGCTTGGAATCGATGCTGATGGTCGCGTCCAGCACGCGATCGAGCCCGTTGTTGCGCACCAGCGTGTTGAGCATGTCGGTAGAGCCGTTCGAGAGAATCGCGAGCTTGCGGTCCTTCATCGCCGAGAGCGTCGCTTTGGCATCAGGATAGAGATCGAGATGGAGATATTTCCCCATGATGCGATCGAACACGGCGGGGTCGTCTTTCAGGCCCAGGCACTTGAGCGTGTAAGTCAGCGAGTCCTGTGTGATGACCGAGAAATCCTCGTAGCGGCGCATCAGCGAGCGCAGCCAGGTGTATTCGAGCTGCTTGATGCGCCAAATCTGTGTGATGATCTCGCCATAACCGGGAAATTCTTCCTCGGTAATCGCAGCCACCGATTGAATATCGTAGAGCGTGCCATAGGCATCGAACACGAGGGCTTTGATCGTCACGGGTCACTCTTATGTTTCTCGGACGAACCGCGGGGCTGAAGATCCGCTGGCTTTTCCGGCTTGGAAACCAATTTACTTCGGCGTCACTCCGGTATGCACCTGCAACAGGAATGCGTCAAAGCGCTGCTCATTTTCCACGTCGCGCCCCCACATCAACGTGCCGAGGACCGCGCCGAAGAACCCCAGCGGCAGCGACACCACGGTCGGATTGACCAGCGGCCACAATGCGTCGGCGCCGCGCATCGCCGGCCCGATCATCGCCAGCACCACCGATGACAAAAGGCCGACCGACATGCCGCCGACCACGCCGCCGGTGTTGAACCGTCGCCAGAACAGCGACAGGATCAGCACCGGAAAGTTGGCGCTGGCCGCGACGCAGATGGCAAGAATCACGAGCACCGCCACGTTGACGCCTTGGGCGAGAATCCCGAGTGCGATCGCGAGCACGCCGATGACCACGGCCGCAACGCGGGCAATCCAGACTTCCCGCCTGCCGTCGACCTGGCCGCGTTTGACCCAGTTGACGTAGAAGTCGTGGGCGATCGCCCCGGACGTCGACAGCGTCAGCGCCGAGACGACCGCAAGAATGGTTGCGACTGCGACCGCGGCGACGAATCCAAGCATGAGGTCGCCGCCAAAGGTGCCTTTGCCGCCGCCGAGATATTGCGCCAGCAGCGGCAGCGTCAGGTTGCCGCCCTTGTCGGCGGCGCGGATCGCATCCTGTCCGACGAAGTTCGCAGCCGCCAGCCCGAACAGCGTCGTGCCGGCGAAGAAGCTGCCTGCCAGAAACATCACCCATACCACCGAGCGCCGCGCGGTCCTGGCGTCTGGCACTGTATAAAAGCGCGTCATGACGTGCGGCAATCCTGCAAGCCCAAGCACGTAACCGAGCCCCAACGATATCTGGTCGAACGGATTTTTCAGATAGTTGCCGGGCAGCAGATATTTGGCGCCGTATTTCTGCTCGGCGTCGGCAAATAGCGTCAGCGGATTGAAGTGCACCAGCGACAGCACCGTCACCAGGATGATCGCTCCGGCGCTCAGCATCAGCACCGCCTTGACGATCTGTACCCAGGTCGTGGCCAGCATGCCGCCGAATGCGACGTATATGATCATGCTGACGCCGACGAAAATCACGGCCCAGTCATAGGAGATTCCGGTCAGCAACCGCACCAGCACGCCGGCGCCGGCCATCTGCGGCATCAGATAGGCGAAGTTGACAACCACCGTTCCGACGATGGCCGCGAGCAGGGAGGTGCGCGTTTGCATCCGGCTGCGGATGACGTCGCCAAGCGTGTACTTGCCGGTGTTGCGCATCGGCTCGGCGATCAGGAACAGCACGGTGCAGAACGCCACTAGCGGTCCGAGGGCATAGAATGCGCCATCCATGCCGTACAGCGCCGTCAAGCCGGTGAAGCCCAGGAACGCCGCGGCGCTGCACCAGTCGCCGGCGAGCGCAAAGCCGTTCTGCGACGCGGTGAGCTGGCTGTCGGCGGCGTAGAAGTCGCTGGTGGTCGCCGTGCGCTTCGCCGCCCAATAGGTGATACCGAGCGTGATCAGAAGAATGACGACAAAGATGCCGAGCGTGGGGCTCATCTCAAGCTTTCTCGTCCGGAAAATTCCAGCGCGGCCCTTTTGGCCAGCGGATCGAACTTGCCAGCAGCGATGCGCCCGTAGACGATCGCCAGCACCCATGACAGCACGTAATTGAGTGCGATCAACACGAAGCCGAGATTGACCGAGCCGATCACTTTGGTGCCCATCAAATCCTTGGCGAAGCCAGCAAGGATGGTCAGGCCGATGTAGCCGACCATGAAAATGACGGTCATCGGCACCAGGTATTTTAGCTTTTCGGCGATCAGTTGCTTCACGGAGGCGTGCGCAGCCTCGAGCGACGTCCCGTTGCGAACCATCTGCACCTCCCGGTCTGCTGAATTTGCGTCCCGCACTGCGGCGGGTTGACCATCGGTCGCGCACGGACATGCGCGAAACGCGGGCCCTGGTTGTTTACGAGCGGCTCTTGAAGTGGCAAAATGAATAATCACGATGATCGGTATCGGCTTTGGCGATTATGGGACCGGCAGATGAATTTCGATATCGATTGCCTTCGCTCGTTTCTGGTGGTCGCCGACACCATGAGTTTTTCGCGCGCGGCCGAGACCGTCGGCCGATCGCAATCGACCGTCAGCCAGCAGATCGCTAAGCTCGAAACCCGGATCGGCAAGGGTTTGCTGACACGGCGCAAGGGCAGGGTGATCGACCTGACGTCCGAGGGCCGCAAGCTCGTACAATACGCGCGGCGGATGCTGCAACTCAATGACGAGGCCTATGCCTCGATGTCCGACGACGTACTTGCCGGCTTCGTTCGGCTCGGCGTGCCACTTGATTTCTTCGGGCGCGACTTCACGGCCTGGCTGGCGCGATTCAAGAACAAGCATCCGATGGTCGGGCTGGAAGTCGAAGCCAACCAGTCGGAGGACCTGCAGAAGCGCAGCGCGCGCGGCGAATTCGACTTGGCGTTCTTCAAACAGGAGACCGGTGCAAAGCTCGGTACCGTCGCACTGCGGGAGCAACTGGTATGGGTCAGTGGCCCGAATTATTCGCCGGGTACAGGCGATTCCGTGCCGCTTATCCTGTTTCCGGAGGGCTGCGTCTATCGCCGTTGCGCCATCGCGGCCTTGAAGGATCACAGACGGGCGTGGCATCTCAGTTTCGTCAGTCCGAGTTTCGAGTGCCTGAAGTCGGCCGCTGTGGAAGGTATGGGGATCACGGTGCTGGCGCGCGCGCTCGTCGCCCCGCCGCTGCACGTGGTTCGTCACGGCTTGCGGCTGCCGCAATTACCGACCGTCGAACTGGTTTATTCCCACGGCCGGCGCAGCAACTCGCGCCTCGTCAGCGAACTTGCCAACTATCTTGCGGACAGTCTCACCAACGCCGGAACCATGCGCACCGTGTCGATGATATCCTAATCGCGAAGGAACCGCGGCTTTCACGATGTCGCCGCGGATCGTGCTTTCGCTTTGGTGCCTCGAATAGAGACCAGCTCGCGATAGCGGACTGAAGTAATCTGCATCGGTCCTGCCTGCGGTTTATCGATGTCGGTAAGCAGACGTCGGCCTACGTCTTCGAGGGCCTGCCAGCCGGCGGAAGAGGCGGCCGCGTGTTAGACAATACGGCCGGGTCTCCATCCGCTTCGTGCGGATTGCCTGCTCGCGTTAGATCGGAAAGATGAGTAATTTCAGTGGCGTTGGGACTGATCACGCTGGAAGCCGAAAGCGTCGGCCTCGTGCCATTTCGCGAGGCGATCGAATTTCCTAACCCCGATTTTGCGGCGTTGGCCCGCGCCTGCGGTGGCCACGGGTTTACGGCGCGAAAGCCGGACGAAGCGTTGCGTTCCCGGACGCCAGCAAGTTTCCGAGCTGAGCACCGTGAGGCTCGGCGACCATCCGAGAAAGCTTGCCGCGACGACGTGCTTCTGTTCACTGGTCCAGCCGGACAATGCTGCAATTGCCATCGGATTTGCCTCGAATTAAACGAAACGACCTATCTGGGATCATTGGATCATGTCGCAACGCTGGCAAGTGAATTGAAGGTGACCTTGGCCTGCGGGGAGTTGTCGTCTATTCGAAATGCAGCTTTTCGCGACGACCGTCCAGCCAATTTGGCAGGAACTTTCTTTGTCGCGGACTCCTTTTCATAGAATTCCGTTTGGACTAGCGCGAGGCAGTTTCGGCGTAACCCAAGGGGCTGAGTTTTTTCGGGTCGCCTGCAAATTGCAGCACGTCCCAGTGCTCGATCGCCTTGCGTTTTCTCTCGATGCGCGATGTTGGTTCCCCTCACTCGCTCTTCGTGTCGCGTGCGACGAAAATGGAAAAGCGAGACCCGCGGCAGGGAGTGGAAGCGACGTCGATGCGGTGACCCAGGATGCTGAGCGCCTGACGAACGATGAAGAGACCGATGCCAAGGCCGTCGCATCGCGCAGCATCAAGACGGGTAAAGGCCTCGAAGATTCTCGAAATGTTTTCTGCAGGAATTCCGATGCCCGTGTCGTATATATCGATCCGGATTCCTGAACGGGAATGCCTGCAACCGAGAAGGATGCGACCTCCCGGTTGGGTGTACTTGATTGCATTGTTGACCAAATTGCGCAGGACGGCGCCGAGCAGCAGGCTATCGCTCACGATCGTAGCCGCACTGGAAACCATGTGAATGGTTACGCCCTTGGTCAGCGCATCCTCCTCACTCTCCCGCCAGGCTTGCCGCAAAACCTGATTGACGCATACAGGCTTAAGCTCGAGACGCTGAGCACGTTCTCGGATGCGCAGCGCAGCCAGGATTTGCTCGAGGTGCTCCTTTAGTCGATCGACCGCATTCTGGCCGGACCGCAGATATAGCTGTTCGGAGCTCGTTCGGACGCCACGTCCAAGGCGTTCGTACGCTGTCTGAATGATCTGGAGCGGCTGGCGAAGGTCGTGACCCGCTATGGCGAGCAGCACCGCCTCAAAATTCGCGGCGCTCTGCGGCCTGGCAGTGGCCGTCAGACTCCAGGATGCAGACGCCCCGGCGGTCGCCCGAAACTTTGCGTCGCGTTCTTCCGTGCTGAGATTGTCGCTCACGTGGTGCATGCGCGTTTTCCGCAGATCGGTAGTCACGAAAGATTGCAGAGTGGAGCTTGAGGCAGTCGTCGCGCGAAAGCGAATTAAATATTTTAAAACCTTGTTAATCGTGGTGCGGCGTGCGCGCGAACGTGCGTGAGTTTGCTAGAGACGGAGAGAACCAGACGAGCCAAGCCGGCTGAAACGAATTGTCATATATCGCAGCGATTTCGCAGGATGATCAATTGGACAATAAGTTCGTGGTGCGGCGTAAAATAAAAAGCGAGAACAAGAGGGTCCGGTAAACCGCGCTTGTCGAAATTTCCATCAACATTGGCAGTGACAATGAAATTTCCGTAATGGCTCACGATTTTTGTGACTGCGATCGTCAGCCTATCGCCAATGATGTCTCGCTTTGCCCAGTCCCTGATGGCCGCCTTTCCCCAGTAGTCGCGCAACTGATCGTTGACCAGGGCGTCGTCTGCAAATGTGGCCATTAGTTGCTCCAAATCTACTCTGTTCGTCGCCTCGACGAATGCAGCGACGGGCGGAGGAAGCGAGATTGGCGCATCGGGCGACGAAGACGAACTTGGCATGCAGATCCACGACCGTCACGTAAAGTATTTTTCAGCAACATGCCTGAGTTAGGGAGCCTTGGCGCATAGTAAGTTGTAAAAAATTGTAAATTGGATCGGTTTCCCGAAGACTATTGCGGCTTAGGATCCCGGTTCCACATTTCCAGGAGGCGCGGTCTACAAATCTTTTGTGAGGGCGTCACGGGCTGGAACGAGAGCAAGAGTGCATGTAGACGGACCTTGACCTGCAGCATTTGGGCCGCCTTTTCGAGGCGGCAACAGCCGCTTGGCGTCGCACGCTTACGATAGGTCTATGCTTCTTGCGAGATCATCGCATGCGCCAATTTCAGATCCAACGTATCGAAGCCTTCCGTGAAACGGTCATAGACATCGGCCACGCATTGACGAGCCTCGACACTCTCGCCGTCTTCCCGAAGAAGGCGTGCCAGCGTCATGGCCGACCTGAGTTGAAGGCTGAGCGCTTGTTGCGCCTGGGCCTTTGCAATCGACGTCCTCAAACATGTCTTGGCGGATTCACGGTCCTTTCGTACTGCGAGAACTTCCCCCTTGATACGCAGCAGTTCGGGCAAGTCAAACTCAGCGCCCGAATGGGTCGCGGCGGCAATTGCACCATCGACCGTGAATAGCGCTTCTTCCAACTGCCCGATTTTTCGAAGACCTTCTGCGAGCGCCCCCATGGCTGCGGCACGAACGACGTTGTACTGCTCGGCGTCCATTATTTCCAAAGCTTCCCTCAATGACTCTATTCCTGCTTGCGCCTCACCACTGGCAACCTGAAGTTCGCCCTTTAGCCCAAGCCCCCCAGCGCGATAGGGCCGCAGAGCGTGTCTTTCGGCGTACTCTATCAACTGTTCGACCAACTCCCAGACCTTGGAGAAATTCCCGGTCCAGAGAATGACCGAAGCGCCGTAGAGCAGGGATGTGCAAACGGATACGGGGTGGTTTCGGCCACGGCTCAATTCATCGATTGCTTTTTGTGCCGTTCTGAGCGCCCGATCCGGAAAGCCGCGCAGCCACAAAACTCGGGCAAGCGCCACCATGGCTCCTGTACGATTGATGATTCCAAAGTAGTTGTTGGCGTGGTGTGAGCCGACCTCGGCGTCAAGTGACATTCCCTTTTCGATATGAAACTGCGCTGAAGCCAGATCTCCTTTCATGTAATCCGAAACACCTATCATCCACTCGGCCCAGACAAGGCCGGCAGGGTCAGAGATTGCTTGCGCCACGCTTCTTCCACGTTCGACAGCCGCTCGCGCGCCGCGAACGTCACGTTGCCGGACGAGGAACAGATTCAAGCTCGCTAAGAGTTGCAACTCGCGCGACCTTGTCCTTGAGCGTCTCGGCAAGTACGAGCCCACGCTCGATCGCGGCGCGAGCGCTGACGTCGTGTCCGCGAGTGTACATATACGCGAGCGCCAGGGATTCCTGAAGAATCATCTCCGTTTGCGCGTTAATGCTTTTATCACCGAGAGCGACCAAAGCCCTTTCGCACAAGTGTCTACACTCTTCCAGCAGAGATAAGCCCAATAGCAACGGCGCCGCTTGCGCAACAAGAGCTGTTCCAAAGGCAGGGTCGCCACGATCCGACAGTGCCCACTCCAGCGCCGCGCGCACGTTGCCTATGTGTGGGGCGTATAGAGAGAAATCGTGCTGGCCGATCCTTGAGTTGGTAATCTCGTCGCGTTGCAGAAACCTTGAATAATATTCCGCATGGCGGCGCGCGACGCCATCTGCTTCAGCCCGTTCAGCGAGTTTTGCTCTGGCATATGCGCGTGTCGTTTCGGGCAACCGATAGTATGCCGATTCGGATTCCTGGGTCGTCGATATTAGCGACTTCGTGAGCAGGCTTTCGAGAGCCTCGATAGTGCTCGCTTCTTCTGCCTCTGTCTCCGACGCAACCGAGCAGGCCGCCTCAACCGTGAAATCCCCTACGAACACCGAGAGCCTGCTAAGAACAACCCTTTCCTGCTCGGGAAGGAGGTTGTAACTCCAGTCAAGCATCGCGTTCATGGTTTGGTGCCGGGGCACCCCGGTTCGGCGTCCGTGCCAGAGCAGGCTGAAGCGATTGTCGAGCAGCTCCGCAATTCCACGAATCCCGAGAGAGCCGGCGCGACTGGCCGCAAGCTCGATCGCGAGCGCAATTCCATCAAGTCGGCGACAGATCGAGGCGACGATCGGTGCGTCAACGTCGCTCAACGCTGTTCTTTGGCCAGCAGCCGCTGCCCGATCCATGAAGAGCTGGACAGCTGGATATCTCATCACTTCGGCGGCGGTTGTATCGGCATGTTCTGGCGGACAATCAAGTGAGTACAACAAGTGGACATGTTCACCTTCGACACGAAGCGCCTCGCGGCTGGTCGCGAGGATATGGGCTTGTGGTGCCTCGTTGACGACGCGTTCTGCCAACTCAGAAGCTGAGTTGATCACGTGCTCACAGTTGTCGAGAATCAGGAGAATCTTCTTTTCGTCTAGAAATGCTACAAGGCTGCCGAAAGGGTCGTGAGCCTGAACCATGAAGCCGAGCGCCGAGCCGACTGCCGTCGGCACGAGTTGAGAATTTGTCAACGTGCCCAGATCGATAAAGAAAACGGCGCCACGAAAGCCCTTCAGCAACGAATGCGCAACCGAGATGGCGACCGTCGTCTTTCCTATTCCACCTGGGCCCACGATGCTCACGAAGCGTCCCGTGATAAGCTGCTCGGATACGGCTCGAACAACTTCATCCCGCCCGACCATCCGTTCCAATGGCAGCGGAAGCTTTCTGGGCAGCTCGCCGTCCGCATTTCCTTCAGCGGTGGTCGGGCGCGCGATCGCATTTGATACAGGTGCGACAAAACAATAACCGCGACCGGAGACGTTAGATATGTATCGAGTGCCGTCCTCTCCGTCATTCAGCGCCTTCCGCAGCGTGCCGATCTGCACGCGGAGATTTGCTTCAAAGACCGTTACATTCGGCCAAGCGCTAGAGATCAGCTCGTTGTAGCTAACGACCTCGCCGGCACGCTCCACGAGGGCAATCAGGAGATCGAGCGCGCGCCCTCCCAGATGTATCGGCTCGTCAGCCCGCTTGAGCTGCCTGCCGGTGACAAACAAACTAAACGGACCAAAGGAAAGGGCTTCCTCCGGTAAGGAATGTCGGTGATCATTCATCCGAATGTTCCGCTCACATGAGCGGGCACGGGTAGCCGTGCGTAGCGGAATTCCTCGCTAAGGGCTACATTGCACCGGGCCGTCATGCAGCTCTACTGTGTCACGCTGTGATACTCGGCTGTCAGCACCCCACTCATCCGAGTACCCCACCACGCACGGAAAATCGCAAGCATAGGCTAAAGTATAGGACGATGGCGTGAGGTCGGCAAGTTTTCACCCGGTGCAGGGCCCCCCGTCGAGTGCCAAAGGAACCATGGCGCAAGCCCTCTGACCGATGGGTCGTGAAGCCCAAGCGCGAGAAGTAGGCAAGCCGAGCTTAGGTTGCTCGGCAGCCGGACCTATGAAGAAGTATTTGATCTGCAGCCGAAGTGGATAGGAGGGCGCGGGCTGCCCGCAAATCTGCCGTCTCGAAGCCCTCCGTATATCGCCCATAGATGTTCGCCAGCAAATTACGCGCCGCGCCGGCACGTCCCTGGTCTGTCCACAAGCGGAATAGCAAAATTGCTGAGCGCAATTCCCATCCCAGAGACGAATGCTTCCGGGCCAGGTCGATTGATGTCATGAGCGACTTCTCGGCCGCCGTCCAGTGTGGTGGCGACAGCGCCAAGAGCGTCTTCGCGCTCGTGCGAAGCAGGTCGGGAAGCTCGAACGTGCCACTGCCGCGCTTGGCTTTGGCGACGGCGTCGTCAATAAGACCAAGGGCCTCCTCCGACTGGCCTTCCAAAAGCAATCCTTCCGCCAACGCGCGGGAAATCGCCGGGAAAAGAATATAGTTGCGCTCAGCGGCCAGTATCGAGCGTGCGCGGCGTAGATGCTCAATACCGGCGGACGTTTCTCCGCGCGCTACCAAGAGTTCTCCCAATCTGACGAGACCGCACGCGTGATACGGAACTAGCGAGTGCTTTTCGGCGACAGCTATCAGCTCATCGATGAGTGCTGCCGCGACATGCTCATCGCCGCGCCATAGAAAAATCTCCGCGCCATAGATCAGGCAAATGGATAACGTCACCGGATTGCCTTCTCGTCGAGCGAACTCGATGCCACTTTGCGAAAAATCCGCCGCCCTGCCGGGAAAACCGCGCAACCATAAAGCTCTGGAAAGCCCAATTCGAGCCCACAGCTCGTGGTCGAAACCGAAGTATTGGCTTCGGCCTAGTGCGGTAGCGGCCGCACGCTCGAAACCCCTCTCGTAGTGCTGCTGCGCCTCTGCTTGGTTCCCGAGCAGATGATGGCTTCCCCCCAGCATCCACTCGCCGACGACCTTCTCGCGCGGCCCGCCAAACTCGGCGGCTGCGGCCGAATACAGCACAGCGGCCGCGAGCGCGCCGGCGAAATCTCCCGCGCGCATCCGAAGGAGATTACGACCGACAAGCAAGTGCATTAGCTGCTCTGTGTCGCGCAATGCCTCGGCGAGGGAGATTCCGCGTTCGAGCGCGCCAGCCACCTCTCTGTTGTCGCCCTGAGAAAACATAGACGACATGGCAAGCGAGGCTTGCAGCGTAAGCTCTCGTTGTGTCCCCCGATCGGCCTCACCAAGTGCTGATATTGCCTTCTGACACCATTGCTGGCACTCGCTTAGCATTGACGAGTTTAAGAATAAGGGTGCCGCGCCGGCTCCGAGGGCGACTCCAATCGACGCGTCGCCCGACGGCGAGAAACTCCATTGGAGCGCCGCTCTCACGTCCCCCATCAGCGGGCTGTGGCTAGAGCTGCATTGGCTTTGGAGGAAACCATGAGGGGTTACGGCCAGATGCTCTGAAAAATAGAGGGCGTGTCGTCTTGCGATCGTACATTCTTCGTTTCGTTCAGCCAGTTTCAGAGCAGCGTAGGTTCGTGTCGTATCCAGAAGGCGGTACAGGTTTTTGTCGCCGCCTGGGGAAGCCATCAGAAGCGACTTGTCGACCAGCTTCGTGATTATGTTGATAAACGCCGACGTAGGCTCATTCGATTCGGCCGCCACCGCTTGGGCGGCTTGCAGAGTGAAGGGACCAGCAAAGAGCGACAGCCTGCAAAGAACCGCCTTTTCGTCCTCTGATAAGAGATCGTAGCTCCAATCAAGAGTTGCTCGCAATGTCTGATGCCGAGACGCCTTACGCCGACCGAGCCAAAACAGCGCCAATCGATCGCTAATCAGTTCGGACACTCCCCGAATACCATATTTACTTACGTGTCCGGCTATCAACTCGATCGCCAACGGAACGCCATCGAGTTGGCGGCAAACGTTTGCGACTACGCGTGCGTCGTCATCTCCAACATCCGCGTCGTAACCGCCGGCAGCCGCGCGCCCCATGAAGAGTTGTAGCGCCGGAAAGACAAGTAGATCGGCACTGGTAGCCTCGTTCAGCGGAAATCCAAGTGGCGGGAGCCAATAGAGGTGCTCACCAGAAACCTGCAGCGGTTCGCGACTTGTTGCGATGATGTGCACGAAGGGCGCGGTTTGGAAGAGAGAGTCGACCAAAGGTGCGACGGCATCGACAACATGCTCGCAGCTATCAAGAACAAGAAGTATTCGCTGTTCGGTAAGGAACGCCAGCAGCTTCGCGATTGAGCCCTGTGTCTGAGCATGATATCCGACTGCACTCGCGACAGCCGGAATAACAAGAGCACCGTCCTTGAGAGACGAAAGGTCTACGAAACAGATTGTATCATCAAATTCGTTCATCATCGCATGTGCGACGGCGACGACCAGAGTTGTTTTGCCCATACCACCAGGGCCAACGATGCTTACGAATTGCTTAGTGACGATCATCGACCGCAAGGCGTCGATGTTCTCGTCACGGCCAATCATTCGTCGCAACTTCGGAGGCAGCGTCCGAGTTTTAACAGGTGGCGACGAGGCCGTCGTGCTTTGCTTCAGTTGCCGGTGAGTTGGTGCAACAAAGCAATAGCCTCGGCCGGCGACGTTAGTGATGTATCGTGCGCCATTCCGGCCGTCACCGAGCACCTTGCGAATAGCAGCTATATGGACGCGGAGATTTGCTTCCTCCACGGTAACGCCGGTCCAGACCTGCGCCATGAGCTGCTTATGAGTGACGATCTCGCCAGGCCGCTCCACCAGCGCGATCAGAAGATCAAATGCTCGACCGTCAATCGGAAGTGACTCGTCGTTTTTTTTTAATAACCTCTCAGCCGCGAACAGCCTGAAAGGACCGAAGGTGACGACGTCATTCGTGCTCGAGTTGGCGAGATCAAGCATAGAGATAATCCGAAGTGTCCCGGCCATCCCATATGCAGCTTGCCACGCGAGATATCGTCTGCGTGGAAGATCGACGCGTCGCTGTTCGATGTGAGCTCTTTCGTGCGCCAAACGTGCACAAAATGTACGAATTGTGCGCGGCTGAACGCAAGGATCGTACTCACGGCGGGCCTTGAACCCGGATTATGGTGGTTTGTGATCTAGATGCCTAACGCGTTGGTACGGAGAGCTTCCCCATTCTGCTCGGTGCTGGGCCCTCCAGAAACCGCCCCTGGAGTGCGGCAACGTCTCCGAGTTTGTCCATACGCGGCACCAGTCGTGCTCACGTCGTCCTGAGACAAGTGGACTTGCCTCGATGAAATCTTCGGACATGTCCACTAATAAACTAACCTGCTCCAGGCGCGGGGACTTAAGCCGACGAGCCGGGTAAATACACGTGTGAAGTGGCTGCTGTCTACAAAGCCGCAACTGCTGGCAATCGCGGAGAGCGATGCATCGCGATCCCGAAGCATGACCTTCGCCGTGTCGACACGCGCCTGGAGCAACCAAGCGTGCGGAGCGAGGCCGGTTGATTTACGGAATGCCCGCGAGAAGTGGCTGACCGACAGCCCACACGTTTTGGCGAGTTCGCTCAGTGATGTTGAACCAGCCAGATTGTCAGCAATCAATTCCTTCGACAATTTTTCTTGCCATGGTGCGAGTCCACCCTTGAGCGGCTTCGAAAGCGAGCGAGTTCCTCCGTATTTTTGAACCGTGTGACTCGCGAATGCGAGGGTAACGTAATCCAAGAACAGTCGACTGGTTTGGTCAGGAGCGCGAAACGCGGGCAGCAGTGATAGGCCTAAATGTTTAATTGTCTCGTCGGAGATCCCCACACCAGGCTCGTACTGAAGTTCGTCTATGCGCGGTATGTCGGCCTGATCCGTCAGAACGTCGACTGCCATTTTCGGCAAATAAAAGAGGACGGAATGGTAAGGTCTATCCACCAGCACGCGTGGCTCGCGCCTCATATCGCTGATCAGGATTTGGCCTGCCTGGAGTGGCCCGGATGAGACCTGACGGTCGCATTCCCAATAGCAATTCTTAGCGGCATCATTCATGACCATCGTGACCATATAGGCGTCTACGCGAGGCAACGCAGCCGATAGCGTCCCTGATGGTTTGAGCACGTGAATGTCGGTTACCGCGATCTCCGCCTGTCCCAACCTCCGCGTCACGATGGCGGGCGCATCCTCCAGGCCAAGTTTTTCTGCCAGGCTGCGACCGTAAGGAAAGTGTGGGCTGCGCGAAGAGTTGGATCTGTCCATTGCAGCTTCCAATTCATATTCGGATAGCACTCAGGCTCGCGAGTGAATCACAGCACTGTTCGAACCAAAAGGGCCGAGAGGCCTGCGGCGCAACGGAACCTGGTGTCATTAAGCTCGAGGCCCTCCCGGGTGACCCACGGAAGCGGGGCTGCGGACGGCGCTTTCGGTTGAGGCCAACTTGCCACTTACGGAGAAGCTGGTCGCCATGACTTACCCGCGAACCCTTCCGTTTCCCTGGCGTCTCCCTGGGGAGCGCAGCTGTTAGTCTACCATTTTGCTTGGATGGGTCCATACCGTGTCCGATCGATTGGTACGGCCAAACCAAACGGGATGTCTGGTCTCGTGTTTTCATGCACGTGCCCAACTCTCACCAACCTGCAATGCCGTGCTACGGCTCGAGGGAGGCGAGGTATGCCGCGATTGCCACCATGTCGTCGACGCTCAGTTTCTGCACGACGCCATGCATCAGCGCCGCCGACGGTCCCGAGCGGCTACCGTCTTGGAAAAAATAGAGTTGGCGAACGATGTAATTTGCGTGGCGGCCCGCGATGGGGGGCGCAATGCCAAGACCCTTCAGGGTCTCACCGTGGCAGATTGCGCATTTGGTTGTCTTGGCGTCGTCTCTTGCGACCAGCGCTTCGCCTTTGGCGACGCTTCCCATCGGTACGTAGACGACGAATCCGGATTTTGGATCGCGATTGAGCGCGGCCTTTTCGTCCTCAGGCAATTCCACGATCCGGTTCCCGATGGGCTCCGCGCCCCCGTCAGGGAGCTTCAGCCGAATGTTGCCAAGGGCGACATAAGTCTTCGGAACCGTGTCGGTCTCGACCACACGGAGCCAAGGCCGGGCCTTGAGCGAGGCAAAATATGCGGCAGCGGATTGAACCTCGTCATCGGAGACGGCCTGGGCAATGGTCGACATCACGCCAAAACCTCTCCTTGCGCCGTTCTTGAAATCGGCCATCTGCTGAACAAAGTAGGGGATAGGAAGCGCTGCAAGGTATGCCGATTTATCGTGACCGGTCCCGGTAGGCAGATGGCAGGAGCCGCACGCAAAGGTTTTAGCGCCGTGGGCTACGACCGGTGGCATCGGCGGATGTATGTCAGGATACCAATCCGGCGGGTTAGACAAATCGTCAATTTGTTTGCGTGTGTAAGACTTGGTGCTGCCGGGCGGAGGCTTCGGTTCGCTCTCGTTTGCCAGCGATGGCGGTTGGACCTTATCGGCCACGGGGAACGCCCAATCGGGGCGCTCAGCCCCAAAAGCTACGACAGGAATAAAGCCGATCAGCAATATCCAACAACCTAGCCGTGCTCGGTTTCCTCCAGCCGACCTAGTCCTAGTCATGCGGCGTGCTTTCGGGGAAGCGAGGGATGAATCCGTTACGGTTAGGCATTTGCACCTTCGGGAGTGTCTGCGCGTTGATGACTTGTTTTGCGTCGATCAGTTTGTTTTCCGCTAGGATGTACGCGGTCAGCGCGTAGACCTGATCGTCAGTCAGGGATCTTGGTGAGGTCCACGGCATTGAACGCCGGACATAGTCAAACAACGGCGGTGCATAAGGCCAGAAATTGGCAATGGTCAGCGTCGTATCGTCGATGCCACTTCTCTTCATGTCGCTAACCACGGGCGGAGCGGCGGGAGCTCCGCTCGTCGTCGTTGTCGCACCCTTTCCACCATCGCCGTGGCAGGCCGCGCAGTTATCGGCAAATATCAGGGCACCCTGATCGGATGTTCCGCTGCCCGCGGGCAAGCCTGCCCCGCTGGGTTCGATATCAATATCCCACGGCGCTATATCTGCGGGAACGATCGGCCTGCCGAGATTTCGTCCCTCGCCGAACGCCACGCCTATCCCGAGAGTGAGGGTGCAGAAGGTCGACAGGAGCATTTTAGGCATACGCATGCGTCACTGCTCCCTTGTTGTCGATTGCCCAGCTTACAACGGCATTGAAATGATGATTTTTGAATGCCAGTAGCGGCGGTACTGAAGATAACTCGCCACGCTGCGCGACGAACTGCGCGCGCGTCGGCTGCACGTTTCCGGCCCCGTCCAAGGCGCGGCTTTGCAAGATGGCCGGGCCACCATTCCAGCGCCAGGGCATTCGAAAGCGTGTAAACGCCTTGCTCAGCACCGGCTCCTGCAGTGCTGCGTTCGCCCAGCTACCACCACCATCGGCTGAGACTTGCACCTTGGAAATCTTGCCTGTCCCGGAATAGGCGATGCCTGAGATCTCATAGACTCCAGGCTGCTGCAAAGGACGCCCCGGGGAAGGTTGTGTGATGAATGATTTTACCTCGTTCACAAAATAGAACTGATACGCTTTGCCGCTCGGTAATGGCTCCGTGTAAACTTGCGATTCCCAGTAACTCATGGCGGGCTCCGCCAGGAGCTTGATCCGCCGTACATACTTGATGTTCATGTTGCCTTCGTAACCGGGCAACAACAGCCGCATCGGATAGCCATTGCCCGGCATCAGCGGCTCGCCATTCTGGTAGAGCGCGATCATCGCGTCGTCCATTGCTTTGGTGAGGGGGACGCTCCGCATCACGTGCGCCGCGTCGGCACCTTCGGCAATGCACCACTTTGCTTTTGGGTCAACGCCAGTCTCTTCGAGCAGCGTCGAGAGTTTGACGCCCGTCCACTCGGCGCAGGAAACGAGCCCGTGCAATGACTGGACGTCCGCCTGGAGTGGTTTTGGAGAAAATAGAGCCGCGCTATTGCCGCCACATTCAAGAAACGAAACGCGCGACGTCATGGGAAAACGCAGCAACGTTTCGAGCGAGAAGAGCAGCGGCTGCTTGACCAGACCGTGGATCAGGAGTTGGTGCACGGCCGGATCGATTTCCGGAACGCCGTCATGAACGATGGTAAAAAACACGCCGTTCGGCGTGATTGTGCCGTCCAGCAGGTGGTGGGGGGTGCGTGACTGTGAGGTGCGCGGCTCGAAATCCGGGTTGGAGAGCGTGCGCACCACGCTTTTCGCAAATTTCGACGGTAGCTGATAGGCGGGAACGGGATCGCCTGGCGCGAGACTCCAAGGTGCTTCGACGAGGGGCTCGGCAGCAGCGCCAGTTGCCCTTAGTCCGACGACTGTGCCCAAAGCGCCAGCGAAAGCGACGCCACGTCTGAGCAACGCGCGCCTGTCGAGTAGGCCATTGCCTGCAACTGTCTCGATACGGCTCACGTTCAGGTCAATATATCTTCTGGAATATGTCATCGCGCCACTCCTGGGCTTGAGAAGCTCCAGTTCACCGGTTTTGGGTAAGTTGAGCGGGTATCTCGCGGCGCAGCGACCGAAGCTAGACAATCCAAATGCACGGTGCGTTTTGAATCGGTGATGTCTTGCGATGCGCCCCAACGATCCAAGGTCTGCGTTACCTGTTATCTTCTCCTCCGAGTGACCGCAGATGTGTCCTACTGTTGCATGCGCGACATTTTGCGGCTTGGACGATAGCTAGTTGATTTGAACATTTTGATTTATCGGCGCGACCATTTATGTCCAACCGATCAATTATCAAAGTGTGCCGCGCAGTAGCGAGCCGCTGCAAAATTGTTCGAAGACGTTCTGCATTTTAAAATTTACATTTTTTTTCGGCCTTTTACTCGCCAATCCCTCTTATTAGGCACAACTTGATGCCTGCCCGCGCGACTTCGGGGCGCCCGGACGGTGAGGGAGGTATCCGATGCAATTCTCCTCAATACCCGGTAAGACTTCTGCCCCTACGGCGACACCGAGCGTTTCGGATGAGTTTTCTGCAGCGCTGACTAATTGGCTGGCTGAGGCGCGATTGGCTATCAGCCACGATCCGCGCACAGCGGATCGGTATTGGGACCGGTTCGAGGTGTTGCTGCTGCGGAACGGTGCCTTAGAGCGCCGCTACGACGAAATTGAGGCTTCCTCATGCGGCTTGGCGCCTTGGCAGCGCGCACGCATCACCAGTTACGTCGACGCCAATCTGGCCAAACGGCTCTCGACAGCGGAGCTTGCTGCGCTGGTACGGCTGAGTACAAGCCATTTCCGCCGCGCATTCAAAGTCGATCAGGGATGCTCGCCGCACGAGTACGTTATCCAGTGCCGAATAGCGCGCGCAAAGACGCTTATGCTCGAGACGGGAATTTCGCTTGCGCAGATCGCCCTTGAGTGCGGGTTAGCCGACCAGGCTCACCTCTCCCGGCTCTTTCGTCGCCGAGTTCGGAATAAGTCCGTCCGCTTGGCGTCGAGGACAGGAATTGCTTCGAGTGGAGGCGCCCGCGCTTGACCAGTGCTCGGTCGGCTTGAGGTACAGGTTCTGCTCGAGTTTCAACGGGCTTGGACCAGAAAAGAAACTTACGACGGAGCCATCATCGAATTCGAAGGGGAGCGGCTACGGCATCGGCCTCGCTTGCTCAAGAGATATGATTCATCCGGCGGAATGGGGCAATTCGCCATCGTCCAAATGAAAGTGCGTCATCAACACTAGCCACGTCGTCCAAAACGGAGAACGAACAATGACGGAACTCGAGATGCTCACCCCACAAAACAGCGCAATTGCCCTCATCGACTATCAGCCCGCCATGTATCAGGGCGTGCAATCCCATGACCGACTAGTAGTCTTCAACAACATACAGATCCTCGCTAAGGCCGCGAAGCTTTTCAAAATTCCCACTATAATTTCGACAATCGCCAAGGACTCCTTCTCGGGCCCTTTCATGCCGGAAGTGACCAAACTGTTTCCGACGCATGAAGTGATTGACCGAACCGCCATGAACGGGTGGCTGGACCCGAACTTCCGCAAGGCTGTTGCGGCGACCGGCCGCAAGAAGATCGTCCTCGCTGGTCTCTGGACCGAGGCCTGCGTGATGTTTCCGACGCTCGACATGCTGAAGGCCGGTTACGAAATTTACATTCCCGCGGACGCATGTGGCGACGTTTCGCCGGAGGCACATAACCGTTCAATGGATCGCGCCGTCCAGGCCGGCGCGATCCCGATCACGTCGCTTCAATATGTGTTCGAGCTCCAGCAGGACTGGGCCCGCTCGGAGACCTACGAAGGCGTCATGAATATCATGCGTGACCACACACCCTACGGCATCCAGGTGCGTTTTTCAAAATGGGCGCTCGGTGAACATGCCTCCGAGGGCGGGCTGAAGGCAGCCGAATAACGCGCGCTTTACGCTCGCTACCTCAACGGGGACCCACGATGAGGATGTATCTGCTGTCGCTCGTAACCGGTGTTCTGGTCGGCGTGATTTACGGCCTTCTGAATGTGCGCTCCCCGGCGCCTCCCCTCGTAGCGTTGGTCGGTCTGCTCGGAATTCTTATTGGTGAGCAGGTCATCCCGATCGGGAGGCAGGTGGTTGCCGGAACTTCACTGCGCAGTGCTTGGCACCAAGCGAAATGCGCCTCGCACATGTTTGGCATGCTGCCCGGCGGCCACGCCGGTGCGGCAGCCACAACGACCTCGACGACTGCGGTTTCCAAGGAGACACATTCATGACCGATATGCCCGATCTGATTCTCCACCGCGGCCTGTTTACAACCCTAGACCGCTCAAATCCGACGGCGAGCGCGGTCGCCATCAAGGACGGCAGGTTCACCAGGGTGGGGCAGGACCACGAGATCATGCCTCTTGCTGGGCCCTCCACGAAAATCATCGACCTGAAGGGACGCCGCGTTCTGCCCGGCTTGATTGACAACCATCTTCATATCATTCGCGGCGGCCTGAACTTCAACATGGAGCTCCGTTGGGACGGCATCTGGTCGCTCGCCGACGCGATGGCCTTGCTGAAGCGTCAGGTCGCGATCACGCCACCGCCGCAATGGGTCCGGGTGGTCGGCGGCTTCACCGAACACCAGTTTGCCGAGAAACGCCTGCCGACCATCGAAGAGCTCAATGCCGTCGCTCCGGATACTCCGGTTTTCCTTCTGCATCTCTATGATCGCGCGATTCTCAATGGCGCGGCCCTGCGCGCGGTTGGTTACACCAAGGATACGCCAGAGCCCCGGGGCGGCGAGATCGTGCGCGACGCTAGGGGCAATCCGACCGGCTTACTGCTGGCTAAACCGAACGCCAATATTCTGTACGCGACGCTTGCCAAGGGGCCCAAGCTGCCGTTCGACTACCAGGTCAATTCCACGCGGCATTTCATGCGCGAGCTGAACCGTCTCGGCGTCACCGGCGCGATCGATGCCGGCGGCGGCTTCCAGAACTATCCCGATGATTACGCCGTTATTCAGAAGCTGAGCGATGAAGGTCAGCTCACGATTCGCCTCGCATATAATCTCTTTACGCAAAAGCCGAAGGGCGAGAAGGAAGATTTCCTGAACTGGACCAAAACCTCGAAATACAAGCAGGGCAACGACTACTTCCGGCATAACGGCGCTGGCGAGAATGCTGGTGTTCTCGGCCGCTGACTTCGAGGATTTTCGCGTGTCGCGCCCCGAGATGCCCCTTGAGATGGAGGGCGAACTCGAAGGGGTCGTCCGGATTTTGCTCCAGAACAAATGGCCGTGGCGGATGCACGCGACCTATGACGAAACCATCTCGCGGGCGCTTGATGTTTTCGAAAAGGTCAACCAGGACATGCCGCTCGAAGGTCTGCACTGGTTCTTCGATCACGCCGAAACCATCTCCGATCAGTCCATTGACCGTATCGCGGCGCTCGGCGGAGGCATCGCCGTACAGCACCGCATGGCTTATCAGGGCGAATATTTCGTCGAGCGCTACGGGTTTGGCGCGGCGGAGGCGACGCCACCAGTGAAGAAGATCATCGACAAGGGCGTCAAAGTATCCGCCGGCACTGATGCCACCCGTGTCGCGTCCTACAATCCCTGGGTCGCGCTTGCCTGGCTCGTGACCGGTATGACCGTCGGCGGTCTTCGCATCACGCCGCCGCGCAACTGCCTCGACCGCGAGACAGCGCTGCGGATGTGGACGGAAAACGTGACCTGGTTCTCGAACGAGGAAGGCAAGAAAGGCAGGATCCAGGTCGGTCAACTTGCGGACCTTATCGTGCCTGATCGCGACTACTTCTCCTGCGCCGAAGCAGAGATCGCCGAGACGACGTCCGATCTGACAGTGGTGGGTGGCAAGGTCGTATACGCGGCGTCCGATTTCAAATCTTTGGACAACGCCGCTCCGCCACCTGCGATGCCCGACTGGTCCCCGGTTCGTGCGTTCGGCGGTTATGCGGCTTGGGGCTCCGCCGAATCTGCCGGCCAACCGGCGTTGGCACGGAAGATGGCAATGAGTTGCGGCTGCGCCAATCAGTGCAAAATCCATGGGCACGATCACGCGACGGCTTGGTCGAGCAAGCTGCCGATCTCTGATCTGAAGAGTTTCTGGGGCGCGCTCGGTTGCGCCTGCTGGGCGGTGTGATCATGGCAGCAACGCCTGCCACCAGTGCGGAAGTCGGGGGGTGCACCAAGCGGAGCGACGAATGAACAAGGGTCTGATCTCAGCCTCGCATTCCATCGGAGCGGTCGTTGCAACTCTGTTCGGCGTCGCCTTCTTCTTCGCCATCATCGGCGTATTCGGTCTTTCGGCTTCGATCGCGGCCCTCGCGTTGTTCGTCGCGCTGGCAGTACTCATCTTCAGGCGTCCCCAGGATCAGGAGACACGGCCATGAATCTTGATCCAGCCCTCCTTGCCCGCATCCAGTTCGGCTTCACGGTCAGCTTTCACATCATCTTCCCCACGATCTCTATTGGGCTGGCGATGTTCCTGGCGATCACCGAGGGCTTGTGGTTGAAGACCAAGGACCCGCTGTATCTCCAGATTTATCGTTTCTGGCTCGGCATTTTTGCGATGGCCTTCGGCGTCGGCGTCGTCACCGGAATAGTATTGTCGTTCGAGTTCGGTCTAGCCTTCGCGAAGTTTGGTCAGATGGCCGGACCGGCGATCGGCCCGATGATCGCCCTCGAAGTTCTGACCTCGTTCTTTCTGGAGGCAGGCTTTCTCGGGATCATGCTGTTTGGCCTCCATCGGGTCGGGCCAAGGCTGCATTTCCTCGCCACCTGCATGGTGGCGCTTGGAACCTTGCTGTCGGCATCCTGGATTCTCTCGGCTAATAGCTGGATGCAGACGCCCGATGGCATCGAGGTCGTGAACGGCCATGTTGTGGTGACCGATTGGCTGAAGGTGGTCGTCAACCCGTCCTGGCTCTATCGCCTGCCGCACATGCTGACCGCGGCCTATATCACGGGCTCTTTCCTCGTTGCGGGCGTGGGCGCCTGGTATCTGTTGCGCGGCGAGCACGTGCCGTTCGGACGCCGGACCGTGTCAATGGGCACGGCCTTCGCTACCATCCTGATCGCAACTCAGGTTTTTCTCGGCGACATCCTGTATGGGAAAATGGTGCAACTCCAGCCGGCCAAGATGCAGGCGGCCGAGGGATTCTGGGACAAGCAATCGGAATCTCCGGCACCGTACTACTGGATCATCGTTCCCGATCAGGAGCATCAGCGCAACCGCTTCGCGCTCGGCATTCCGGTGCTCGGCAGCATCTGGTTGACCCACAGCCTTGATGGCCGCGTCGACGGGTTGAAGAACACGCCGGTCGACCGTCAGCCGCAGATGGGCTGGGTGTTCTACGGCTTCCGGGTGATGTACGGCATCGCGATCGTCATGTTCGGCGTTGCCGTCGCATCGCTCTGGCTGCGCTGGCAGGGCCGCTTGTTTGCCAATCGCTGGTTCTTGCGCACGCTGGTCTTAATGACACCTTCGGGCATCGTCGCGACGCTTGGTGGCTGGTATCTCGCCGAGACCGGCCGTCAGCCGTGGGTGATCTACGGAATTCTCCGGACCATCGATGCCGTCTCGCCGGTGCCGGCCGACGTGTTGCTGTCGAGCCTGGTCGCCTTCATCTGCATTTACGCGTTATTCCTGACCGCTTTTGTGCTGTTTGCCGTCCGGATGATCCGCCGTGGCCCGCAGGGCGCGCCGGCGCAGGCTGAAGCATCTGGTTCCCTCAAGCAGGCATTGAAACCCCGTGTGATGAACGCCCCGGTGGGCGCCAGTCCGGTTCCGGCGGAGTGACAGCCATGGACCTGCCGCTTCTTTCCGCTCTATTCGCCGCGTTTGCGCTCTCGCTTTATGTACTGCTCGATGGCTTCGACCTCGGCGTCGGTACCTTGCTCCTTGCCCAGCATGACGAAGAGTTGCGCGACCGGATGGTCGATTCCATTACGCCGACCTGGGACGGCAACGAGACCTGGCTGATCATGACCGGCGTAGCGCTGCTCGCAGCCTTCCCGATCGCATATGGCATCCTGCTGCCGGCCTTCTACTTGCCGCTGATCGCGATGCTGCTGGCGCTGGGTTTGCGTGGCGTTTCCTTCGAATTCCGCTATCAGGTCGAACGGGGGCGCCGGGCCTGGGATGTCGCATTCGGCCTCGGCTCAATCGTCGCGGCGCTGATGCAAGGTTTTATCGTCGGCGGCCTCATCCAGGGGCTGGCGATCGATGGCGAGCGCTTCAGCGGCAGCGTCTTCGATGTCTTTCAGCCATTCTCCCTTCTCGTCGCAGTATCGGTGTTGGCGGGGTACATGGTCCTTGGGGGAGGGTGGCTACATTTGAAGGCGACGCGCAGCTTGCAGAGCTTCGCAGACCGCAGCCTGCGGCGGACGACACCCGTCTTCGTGGGCTTGGCGGTTGCGACCTGTGCCGCGGCATCCTTCGTTCAGCCCGGCGTTTTGGAAGCGTGGACCTCGAATCCGGTGGTGCTGACGATCATCGTTATTCTGTTCCTTTCCACCGCCGGTGCGCTGATGCAGGCGATCGGTGGGCCTTCGGCTCTCCGCCCGTTTCTTCTCGGGCTCATCTTGTTCGTTCTCGGGGTCGCAGGCCTGGGCATCACGATCTTTCCGGACATCGTGCCATTCCGCTTGACACTCTGGCAGGCCGCATCGGCAAGCCTCAGCCACGTCTTCCTGCTGATCGGGGCTGCCATCGTTACGCCGGTCGTGCTCGCCTATTCCGCGTTCGCCTATCGGGTCTTCCGCGGCAAGACGCCTGAGAAGGGATGGGAAACATGAGCGGTCGTCGAAGAAGGTTGATTTGGTTCGGTGGACTGTATGTGTCGTCAATAGCAACTCTCTTTGTCGTCTCCCTATCATTTCGGTCTTTGTTCCACGCGGTGTTTCGGATCGGCCTGCCATGAAGCCACGGCTTCGAAATGCGAGTTAGGATCTTGGATCGCGAAGATAATTTGGAGCCGTCTGACGAGAAATGACCTCCTCGCGGCGGCGACGTGGATGGACAGGTGGAACTTTGGCTGAACTGATCCAATCATCGGAATTTATCGCACCCGCGGCTGGGTCGACCCCAGAATTGTCTGCGCGCCAACTCCGGCTTCTGTTGCTTGGCCTCGGCTTTGCGACGGGTATGGAGTTTTATACCGCTGACAGCGTTAACCTGGTGCTGACAGATCTTACCGGCAGTTTCGGTGTCTCCGGCGACGAAGCAAGCTGGAGTCTCACGGTCTATACTTCAGCGCTGTTTTTGGGGGTGCCCGTATGTGTCTGGCTTGCCGGGCATATCGGTTACAAGAACTACCTGATCGCTAGCGTGCTGTTGTTCGTCGCGGGGTCGGTAGTGAGCTCCACTTCCCTCAGCTTCGATACCATGCTGGTGGCTCGCGCGTTCCAGGGTGTCGCGGGCGCAGGCCTCGTGGTGTGGTGGCGAGGGACCGTTTACCTGCTGTTGCCGAAGCCCAAGCGCAGCGAAGCGCTTATGCATGTCTCAACGATGCTCTATCTCTCCAGTGCCTTCGGGATGTTGTTCAGTGGCTATATCACCGACCAGGTAAGCTGGCGGCTGATCTGCATTCCGAACCTCGCCTACGCCGCGGCAGCGATCTGGCTGCTGGTCCGATATTTTCCCGATATGCCCGTGCAACGGTCAGAGCGCCCAACCGATTGGCCAGGAATCGTTCTGATTGCCGTGGCGCTGGTGTCGTTGCAGATCATCCTGAGCCGCGGCCAAATCGACGACTGGTTCGGTTCTCCGCGGATTCGCTTGCTCGCATGGCTGGGAGCGACCGCTCTGATTCTGTTCGGTATCTGGCAGACCAGCGCGCGCAATCGCGCGCCCTTGCTTCGGCTTGAATTGCTGTTCGACCGCTACGTGCTGTCGTCCGTCCTGATCGGTGTACTGACGGGAATGATTCTGTCCGGTAGCCTCTACATGCTGCCGGAATTCCTGCGCAACGTCACTTCCCAACCGCTCAGCGCCACGCAAACCGGACGGGTAATGGCGGTCTACGCTCTGACTGCGGCTGCAGTGCGCCCGTCGGTCGTCGGCGTCGTCGCCCGCTTCGGGCAGCGCAAGACGATCTGCGGCGCGCTCGTCTGTCTGATCGCCTCAATGCTGCTCATCAATCGTTTTCTGACCACGAACACACCTGCATATTACTTCTACCTTCCGCTGGTCCTCTACGCCCTTTGCGTCTCGAGCCTGTTGCCCTCCGTCGGCAGCGGAACCGTCGCACGTATCGAGCAGCGCAACCTTCTCGACGGCGTGTCTCTTTACATGACCTTCCGTCAGTTCGGTGCTGCGATCGGGGTCGCAGTGCTCACGATCCTGGTTGAACGTCGTGAGACACTTCACTCCTCGCGCCTGTTCGATCACTTGCGGGCCTCGAGCCAGGCCTTGCAAAATTGGATGACGACAGCTTCGGACGTGATCCTTTCTCGGGGAGGCTATTCAACCCACAAGAGCCAACAGATCGCCACCAAGCTGCTGGCTGAGGTCGGTGGTCGCGAGGCGGCGACGCTCGCATATGCAGATGCCTTCCTGTTCATGGCTGTTATCGGGATCATCACGCTCTGCCTCGTCCCGATTATTCCGCCCACCCCGCCGGTGATCAAGAAATGAGGAGCCCGGCATGACCGATCAAACTATGCTCAAAGAGACGTCGTCCCCATCAGTTCCTCCGCAGGGCAGGGCGCCGGAGATCAAGGCGGCACTTCCGCACCACGAGCGGTCGAACCCGCGCTCCTTGATCGTTGGCGCCCTAATTGCGGTCGTTGCCGGGGTGGGTTTGTACTTTTATGTGCCGGGCTTTTGGCAGGTGTCCACCGACGACGCTTACGTGGACGCGCATGTGGTTTCGATCGTGCCGAAGGTGGCCGCCTATGTCTCAAAACTAAACGTCAACGACAATTCCAAGGTCGCGCGCAACGAGCTAATGATCCAACTGGATCCGAGGGATTTTCAAGTCGCCGTTGATATCGCCAACGCCGATCTCAAGAGTGCGCAGGCGAATGCCGACAATATCGAGGCGCAGATTCGAGAGCAGCATGCCATCGTCGCGGAGAGCCAGTCAGCGATCGACGGCGATCAGGCGATGCTCGATTTCGCGCAACAGCAGTTCGATCGCTACAAGTCGCTTGAGAGCACTGGCTCCGGAACGGTCCAACGGCTTCAGGAGGCGGAGGCCGATGTCGGGCAACGCCGCGCCACCGTGCAACATGATCAGGCAGCGCACGATGCCGCCCGCGCCCACCAGGTCGTGCTCGAAACCCAGAAGCTCCAGGCGAAAGCCGCCGTCGAACGCCAACAGGCGGCGCTTGCACAGGCCCAACTCAACCTTTCCTATACAAAGATAAGTGCAGCAGAAGCTGGCAGCGTCGCGAACAAGACAGTCGAAGTAGGAAACTACGTACAACCCGGGCAAGTGCTGCTCTCGATCGTTCCCGACACGCTTTACATAACAGCCAACTTCAAGGAGACACAGCTGACCAACGTGCGTCCCGGCCAGCGCACGACGATCCGGGTTGACGCCTTCCCGGGTCTGCGCCTTGAGGGGCGCGTCGACAGCCTCCAGCGCGGTACGGGTTCACAATTCGCCTTGCTGCCGCCCGAGAATGCGACCGGCAATTTCGTCAAGGTGGTGCAGCGCGTTCCGGTCAAGATCACATTCAACGATCCAGGCGAGGCCCTGCATTGGATCTCGCCTGGTATGTCCGTGGAGGCGAGGATCTTCACGGCGGACCCACCTGCTTGGTTAGGCTTTCTCGACTAACCACTTACGCAAACGGGTGAGATCGAGTGGTGCGAAATATCAAGAAGAATATGTTCACGGCAGCGCTCCACGCCGCGGTAGCATTTGGAAGCATGTGGTCATCGAACTATCCGGGTTTGTCGAACATGGGCCAGCAGAGTGATCCGCCGCTTCATCACAAGGCGTGTCGGATTCTAATTCCGAATTTCGAAGCCTCCAGAATACTGAACGAATAAGCGAGTTCAAACATGAATACGATCAAGATGCAAAACGCCAGGATGGTCGAACGCCTCCGCCCGATACTTGCAGCGCCCGTTCTACGATGGGTCGCTCTGCTGGGCCTGTGCGCGGCGTATCTGCAGGGCGGCTTCGACAAGGCGGCGGATTTTTCCAGCGCCATCGCCGAGATGAATCATTTCGGACTGTCGCCGGCCGCACCGCTTGCCGTCGCGACGATCGTCATGGAAATTGTCGCGTCTATCCTGATTTTGACTGGGTATTATCGATGGTTAGGCGCACTAGCGCTTGCGGGCTTCACCTTCTTTGCTACCTTCGTCGCCAACCGCTTTTGGGAAATGGCGCCTCCGGAGCGCTTCATGGCTGCCAATTCGTTCTTCGAACATCTTGGCCTCGTCGGGGGATTCCTGCTTGTCGCCTGGTACGACTTGCGTGAACGAAGTCATGTGTCCGATCCGTAGCCTTCGCCGTGACTGAGGGCACAAAAAGTACCGCCGGCGATCCGATGCTGGGCACGAGCGGGTTCGCGCCATTGCGCCAAACGACGTTCGCCGTACTCTGGGTCGCGACGGTATTGGGCAACACCGGCAGCTTCATGCGCGACGTTGCCAGTGCCTGGCTTGTCACCGATTTGTCGAGCGCGCCGGCGGCGGTCGCAATGATTCAGGCGGCGAGCACGATACCGGTATTCGTGCTCGCGATTCCAGCGGGCGTCCTTTCGGACGTTTTCGACCGGCGCAAGCTTCTGATTACCATGCAGCTCGTGCTCGCATCGGTCAGCGCAACGCTGATGCTGCTGTCCTATACCGGCGCCTTGACGGTCGGCTTGCTTGTGTCGCTGACGTTCGTCGGCGGTGTCGGCGCAGCCCTCGCGAGCCCGACCTGGCAGTCGATTGTACCCGAGCTTGTCCCCAGGCAAGACCTGAAGAACGCGGTGGCGCTGAACTCGCTAGGTTTCAACATAGCGCGGTCGATCGGACCGGCCGCGGGCGGCCTGCTGCTGGCCGCGCTGGGCGCCGCAGTCGCCTACAGTGCCGACGTCGTGAGTGATCTTGTCGTCGTCGCCGCTCTCGCATGGTGGCGACGTGCGCCCAGCGCGGATGACGAACTGTCGGAACGCTTCCTCGGGGCGTTCAGGGCCGGACTCCGTTTCGTTCGCTCAAGCCGCGAATTGCATGTGGTGCTGATGCATTCGGCGATATTCTTTGCTTTCTTAAGTGCCCTGTGGGCGCTCCTGCCGATCGTTGCCAGGCAGCTTCTCGGCGGCAACGCCGGATTCTACGGCATCCTGCTCGGTGCGGTCGGCGCGGGCGCTATCCTCGGTGCGCTGGTCCTGCCGCAACTGCGCCGCCGTTTCGACGCTGACGGCTTGTTGCTCGGCGCCGCGATCATTGCTGCCATCATCATGGCGGTACTGGCTCTCGCCCCGCCGCAATGGCTTGCCGTCTTGATTCTGCTCGGGCTGGGCGGCGCATGGATTGTTGCGCTGACAACGCTCAACGGCGCGGCGCAGGCGATCCTGCCTAACTGGGTTCGCGGCCGGGGCCTTGCCGTCTATCTGATGATCGTCAATGGAGCCATGGCTGGCGGAAGCCTCGGATGGGGAATATTGGCCGGGGCCTCGAGCGTGCCGGCGACGCTCCTGGTCAGCGCTTGCGGGCTCTTTGTTGTTGCCTTCATTCTCCATCGCATCAAGCTGCCGGCAGGGGAGGCCGATCTGAAGCCGTCGAATTACTGGCCCGAACCCTTGACTGCCGATCCCGTCGAGCATGATCGCGGGCCGGTGCTCGTCCTGATCGAATATCGCATCGCGAAGGACGACCGTTTGAAGTTCTTCGAATGCTTGAAGCGGCTATCGCAGGCGCGCCTGCGTGACGGAGCCTACGGCTGGGGGATCACGGAAGATGCCGCGGATTCGGAGCGCATCGTGGAATGGTTCATGGTCGAGTCATGGGCAGAGCATTTACGCCAGCACCACCGCCTGTCGAATGCCGATGCGGATATTCAGCGGGAAACAACGCAGTTTCACATCGGCCCAAATCCTCCGGTGGTGCGTCACTTCCTGGCGCTGGAGCTGGATGATATCGGTCGGTGACGGGAGGGCCAAAGGAAGGAGCTTCACCGCAAGCTATTGCGTTTCGTCGAGCCAGCCTTGTTTGCCGTTCGGAATCGCGCATCCGGGCGTTCTCGGGCCTTATATTCCGCGCGCCATCCGGACGTCGGCGTGCCGGCAAGCCGCGTGAAAACCTACGTTAGATGGCTCTGGTCGGCAAATCCGCAAGTGAAGGCGAACTCGCATCAATAAGTTACCGAATGCGACTTTGAGCTTTGCGTAATGCTTCGATACTTTTTTTCAGACCTGTCTGTTCATCATCAGACAGTGGCGGCTCGAGAATTTGCACGCAACCACTCCTCCCAACGATGCTTGGCAGTGAGAGCGTTAATTCATACCTTGAATTGTAAGCACCAATTGATGACAGCGCGTTCATCATGGAGCACTATTTCAGCGATCCTGGCGCAGACCATTCCTATTCCGTATTGGCTGGCCCCAATCCCCTCGATGATTGATATATTGGCGAAACGTACTTCATTCTCAATGGATGGTTGGATGTCATCCTGTTCCAGTCCGCATTGACCAATCGGTACGCCGCCCACGCGAGCGCCTGACCAGTAAAAGATCTGAGACGTTCCGTGTTCGCCAAGGACTTGCGCTTCGATTTGGGCAGGCGCCACATTTAATCTTCGGCTCAGGTGAACCCGAAAGCGGAGACTGTCGAGCAAAGTCCCGGTGCTCAGCACACGGTCGTGCCCGGCAAGGCGGCGTGTCAAATCGGCAAGCGGATCTGGAGGGTCGGTTACAACGAGAAGAACGGCATCCGGAGCCACCGCAACGATCTTGGGGATCACATCACGGTAGACCGCGGTATTCTTGTCGAGAAGGCGTAACCGCCCCAGCGGGTCATTGCGATCCGTGGCCCCGCCGGTTTTCTCATTGACACCAGCTGTTATCATAACTAGTGCCGCACCGGCCAAATCCGAATATTCTCCGTCCCTTATTTTTGTGACGGACGAAAGCGGGGCCCCATAGCCCATGTCAGTGGCCATACCTCTGGATCGATCACGGCTTCGATTGACTAGAACAATCTCGCTTGCGATGCCTCTCATCAGAGTAGCTAACGCGCAAGCAGCACCGACGGCTCCTGTTCCAATTATTCCGATCTTCATGATGCACCTGCATTTTTCTGCGTGATCAGAGCAAACTTATGCCAGGTCGGCGCGATGTCTCCTGATGTTTCGAATGTCGAGGCAGCGCGCCGGTGAAACCGTGGAGGTGAGTCACGAAAGCTGGGCTCCCAATTCTCGCCCCGACGCGGCAATGGCGGCGCCCAACGGCGCTCGTTCGTCCCGGTACGACTGGAGGGCTTCTATCGCGGGCTTCGAAAGCAGATGCTTTCTGAGCGACATGGCGTCGCCGGCAGCCTTGGCGATGCCCATGCCGGTATGCGGTCGCACGACAAAGGCCGCATCGCCCGCAAGCGCGATTCTGCCGCTGACCATGTTTTCCGTCTCATAGTCGAAGACCCCTTGTACGAACGGCCGATCGGTCACCTTGATCGCGTCGGCGAACGGACGTGGCAGAAGGCGCTCCGCGTCTTCAGTGAGAGCGGCGCGGGCCCGATCCGATACCGCGCCGGGGGGAAGTGAGTACGGATGGACATGGCCGTCTGAGTCGGTAAGTGCCGCGTCGCGTTCCGCTGGTCCGGGAGCCGGGCGGTACCAGACCCAGTTATATCTTCTGGCGCCGACCTCCGTTTCCCCACGCGATCCGGGAACAAGGAATCCGATCACGTGCGATCGGGGCATTCGGAAATAGGCGAAGCGCTCGAGGAGTTTCCCGGCGGCAATGGCGGGTAATGAACGCTCCGGTAGCAGGCCGCGCCATCCGACGTAGCCGGCATAAGTGTTGGCTGCACGCGATCCGTCGACCGAGGCCCGGACGACGGAGGCAATGCCATCAGCGCCGATGGCGAGATCGGCCCTCTCAACGCCGCCGTCATCGAAGACGACGACGACTTGATCGCCATCCTGGTGGACGCGATCGACCCTTCGACCGAGGATGTAGGAGCCGTTCGACACTTGGTTCCGGAACGTGCGGTAGAGGTAATCCCAGGGTATCTGAATCTGCGGGGGCATTTCGCTATCGACGGTAGATCCCACATGGTCAAACACGATGCGTTCACGGGCCACGACGCCAACGCGCGCGACGTGCTCGCACCCCGCGGCGCGAAGAACCGCGAAGGTATCGCGCTTGCCCAGCAAGCCGGCTCCACGACCCTCCAGCCCGTGCACCGACCGTTCGTAGATCGCGATCTTGTGGCCGTCGCCGGCGAGCAGAGTTGCCGCGAATAACCCCGCGAGCGAACCGCCGACGATCGCGATCTGCATAGGCATTTTCCTTGTTGATAGCGAATTCGGTTGAAGCACCATTCGCAATCAGCAGCATTATCTAGCGCTGCTAGGCCTCGGTAGGGCCGGGAAGACCGCTTTGGGAGGAGGGGCCGCGGTACACTATCGGCGTGTCGTCGCGGTGCTCCAGTGCCCAACGAGCGATCTGGTCCTTTCGAGCGAACCAGACGTCGCCCTTCGATTTGGCATAAGTTAGAAAACGGTCGAGCGCGCGCACCCGTCCGGCGTGTCCGCTGATCCTGTCGTGCAAGCTGATTACCATCATGCGCCGCCGCGAATTGCCTTCCTCGTAAAGCTGATCGAACTCGTCCTTTAGCGCTTGCTCGTAAGCAAGCGGATTCCATCCTTCGAATGGAGAGGAGACGATGTCGTTCAAGTGAAAGGTATAGGGGACGGTCACGAAGGCGCCCCCTTTTAGCGGGATGACGAAAGGTTCGTCGCGGCTCGGCTCGTCGATGTGATAGAGAAAGCCCAATTCCTGGAGCGTTTCCAGAATATAGACTGAGTTACGCATCCAATAGGCGTTCCATCCAATCGGTTGGGCACCTGTGGCGAGGTAAATGGCTTCCACGCTGTCAGCAATGAATTTCTTCTCCTCTTCGCGCGAGAGTTGATAGCTATTCTCCCAAGTGCGGCCGTGCGCGGCGGCCTCATGTCCTCTGTGGACGATCTCGCGGGCTATGTCTGGCGAGGTCTCGACCGCCCGCCCTATCATGAATGAGCTTAGCTTGATGTCGTGCTTATCCATCAGGTCAAGAATGCGTGGGATTCCCTCGTAGTGCCCGTAAGCAAAAAACGCATTTGTGGGGAGATCAGGCACGCCGTCTTCGATCGCGTCGGGGATCACGCCGCCAGCGCCCGAGATGGGCTGCCCACCACCTTCGAACATCAATGATAGGCTGACTGCCAAGCGAGCGCTGTTCGGCCAATACCTCCGTGTCATCCATCTCTCCTTGCTTGGTTGACCTTGACCGTCCGTGCTGGCGACCGACGGACGCGCGCCGCACAAATGTGGTTAACGCAGCATCTATTTCGTTGCCATTGACGGCACTGAAAACGCGGAGCTCCCGTTCCAGGGTGGGTCCGGACGCCATGTCGGCTGATGCCGGTTGCTTCCGTGATGACAAGGCCGGCGGTCGCGCTTTACGTAGTACTCAAGCATGACAGGGGTCGGTACGTGATCGCGGGTTGAACGTACCGCCTACGCTGATCTGATCAAAGAGAGAGGCCATCGCGAATTCTCCTGATTGAGCTTTGACGGATTGGCTTAGGCGCGCGCCGGCGCCAGTTGCCGCAGAACCTCCGGAAGTTCCTCGCGAACCGCGGCAACGAGGCTCGCCTTCGAAACCGAAAAGGTTCGCGTCTGGCAGCTTAATCTCACGCCCGGCGGACGTATTGGATTTCGCACTCACGTTTTGGACTATTTGTGGGCTTCGATAATGGGAAGCAACGCGCGTTCGCACTACGTCCGCTAAGTAAGCGGCGCCGCTCCTGGCGAGCCCCAACTTCCCGTCTACGCTGCAGGCCACTTCATGATCTACGACGAGAACATCGGCCTCACCGCGCTCATCTTCGTCACCGCGGAGTTCCTCGATAGCGCGAACGAGCCGCTGAAACTCGCCTCGACGGCCGATCTGTCGAAGGTCGCCCAGAGGAGTCTACTCTCGGCCGTAGAGGCCGAGCTTCCTTGCCGCCGGTCGTTCGGCTGGTTTTGAGGCCCGGCAATCCTCCGATTGGGATGAATGCCGCGCTTGAGGATGTTCTTACGCGTAGACATCAGCATCGAAGATACTGCTGCAATTGGTGCAGACGAACGGGGACCGGCTGACGCGGGCCACCGCATCGACGGTGCCCCGGGCCTCCGCGCGTTAGATCGTTCAAAATCTGAGCCAAAGATACAAGAGGTTGTTTCGTCGACTTGATAACAGTCAGGTTCGGCTCGTCTTGGAGGCCAGCAGGGTGAAATTGAGATTAATCCTCATCGCGATAGCAGCGTCCGTTTATTGCTTCGAAGATCAAAAGTGCAATCGGATTGTGATGGTGGCCTTTCTTACCTGGTAACGCGCGACAATGTCTGCGGTACGCCACAAGATGATGCTGATGGGACCCGCCGGCAGAATTCGAGCATTCATGGTCGACGCAACGTACGATATAATCATACGACGAAACGTTCGCGATCTGCTGCGGCGTCCCGCTCTACATGCGTTTGTAGCGGCCGCAATCGTCGCGATGGCGTGGATCGTTGCGGCGCATTGGGATAGGTGGACCGGTGCCACGCGATACCAGCGGACCGACGATGCATACATGTCGGGCGACGTCACCCCGCTTTCCGCCAAGGTCTCCGGATACATCACCCGGGTCTGGGTCGAGGATTATCAACGCGTCAAGCGCGGCGACCCGATCGTGGAGATCGACCCATCGGACTACCAGGCCCAATTCGATCTTGCGTCGGCGAACCTGGCTTCGGCGCAGGCCGCCGAGGCGCAGATCACGTTCCGGCGGCAAACGCAGCGGACCCTGATCGAGCAGGCTGAGGCAACCATTCGGGCAAGCCAAGCCGAGTTGGATCGAACATCGGCGGAGGCGAAGCGCCAGCGCGACCTACTTCAAACGCAGATAGCGGGCACCGAGCAGCGCGTTGAGCAGGCCAACGCCGATGCCCTCAAGGCTGAAGCGACGCTCATGCTCAACAGAGCCAAACTTGAGCAGCAGAAGGTGTCGCTGTCTGAACTCGACGTCCAGGAGAAACAATTAGTCGCGCAAACGAAGGCCGCCGAGGCACTGTCGAGGCTTGCACACAACAATCTGATCAACACGCGGATATTGTCGCCGGCGGACGGCATGGTTGGTGCACGGCAGGTGCGCGTCGGCCAATTCGTGAACGTCGGCAATCAGGTGGTTAACGTGGTGCCTTTGCCGAACCTCTGGGTAGTTGCGAACTTCAAGGAGACGCAGTTGACGCGGGTGCGCGCCACCAATTCCGCACGCGTCACGGTAGACGCGTTCCCTTCGCTCGTTCTCACTGGGCGGGTCGAGAACTGGTCCCCCGGCACCGGATCGACCTTCGCGCTTCTTCCACCGGACAATGCGACCGGCAACTTCACCAAAGTCGTTCAACGCGTCCCGGTGAAGATCGTTCTGGACGCGAATCCCGCGCTAGGTACCCTGGTTCGCCCCGGAATGTCCGTGATCGCCACCATCGACACCGGTTCCGAGACGGATCCGATTCCCGCAATACCTGGCCTGGTCGGCGAGACCGGGCCGTGACGGCTGCCATCGCTTCAGCGACCCCCGACGGTCGTGTGTCGGGATCGTTCGCACCCTATATCGGTTTGCTAGGCGTCTTGCTTGGCTCGATGATGTCGACGCTGGACTCCCGAGTAACCGTGTTCGGTCTCGCCGATCTGCGCGGCGCGCTAGACACAGGGTTTGACGAAGGCGCCTGGATCACCACGGTTCTGGGAATCGGGCAGCTGATCGGCGGCATTTGCTGTCCTTATCTTGCGACGGTGATCGGCCCGCGCCGCATGTTGTTGGGCGCCATCCTTGTCTTCTTCGTTGCCACCGTGCTTGCACCGTTCTCTCCGAACCTCCGGGCTTATCTCGTGGCGGAGTTTCTGAGCGGTCTAGGCTCCGGAACATTAATCCCGCTCAACATTATCTTCATCCTCCGTCACATCCCGAAGGGATTGATGGTTTACGCCCTCGCCATTTACGCGATGAACTCCGAATTCTCACAGAATATCGCAGCTTCGCTGGAAGGCTTCTATACGGACTACTGGTCCTGGCGCTGGATCGACTGGCAATACGGGCTACTACTGCCGGCGATGTTTGCCTGCGTCTGGTTCGGCATGCCTAGGGACGAGCCCTACGCTTCCGGCAAACTTCGAGCGGTCGATTGGCCCGCAATACTATACGCCTCGCTCGGTTTTGGGCTGCTCTTTGCCGGCATCGATCAGGGGAATCGGCTGGATTGGACGCGTAGCGGCCTCGTTTGTGGGTTGCTTTTAGCCGGTGCGGTCGCGGTAGCGTGCTTCGTTATCCGCGAGTTAATGGCGGCACGCCCGGCTATCGACCTGCGTATCCTGTCGCGCCGTTACCTGATCCTTCTTTTCGCGCTGTTGGCGGGCTTCCGCTTCATCATACTTTCCACCGGTTACATCATTCCGAACTATCTGCAAACGATCCAAAATTATCGAGGACTACAGATCGGCTCCGTGCTCATCTGGATCGCTCTCCCGCAATTCCTGATCGTCCTGCCGTTAGCGACTGCGCTCACGAGGATCGATCCGCGCTGGACGCTGGGCCTCGGCTCAGCCCTGATCGGCGTCGCATGCTTGATGGCGACCGGTTTGACCGACCAGTGGGTGACGGACGATTTCGTCCCGTCACAGGCAATTCAGGCGGTCGGGCAGTCTTTAGCCTTGACGAGCCTGACCGTGCTCATCGGTCGCTCGATCACTCCCGCCGAAGCTGTGACGATTGGCACTTTGTCGCAGACGAGCCGGCTATTCGGAGGAGAGGTCGGCATCGCCTTCATGCAAACCTTCGTACGCGTTCGCGAGCAGGTTCATTCCAACCTTCTCGCCTTGCACGTTCAGCCTCAAGATGATCAATCGATGAGCCGGCTTCTCGATTACGGTCGTGTTCTTGGGACACATATCTCCGATGCTTCGGAGGCGGCCGCTCAATCGGTTAAGCTTCTTGCAAACGTCGTCGAGCGGCAGGCCTTTGTCCTCGCCTACATCGATGGATTTCAGGCCTCCGCTGCGGTCGCCGCGATATGTTGGATCCTTGCCGCCTTCGTAGCCTCAGGCCTATCCAGCAAAGCAAAGACCGACGGACCCAAATGAAAAAACCTCACAAATCCGTGCACAAAGATGTCGGTCGGAACGTTCAAAGTGGGCGTCTGAAAATACAAGCGCTCACCTTTCGCTACTGCTAGAAACCGTAAAATCTGCGGCGCCACGGATTTTATTGCTCGTTTGGAAATGAGCATTTGTCGGCGCAAACGTAGGCGAACACAGGCGCAAAGCGCCGATCGAGTTAGCGACGACTATCATCGATCAATTTCGGAGGACGGCAAATGGCTCAGTTCGACGCCTACAAGGACGCCTTTCCCAACGCACGGCTGACGCGCTCAACTGCCGGCGTCCTCGAAATCGTGCTTCACAGCAACGGTGGCACTCTCGTTTTCGACGGCTACACGCATGAGCAATTCGTCGACCTCTTCAACGCTGTCGGCCGCGATAGCGCCAACCGCGTCGTAATCCTGACCGGGACCGGCGATGCCGTCATGGAGGAGATCGCTCCCGGCGGCTTCGACTTCTTCACGCCCACCGGCTACGACAAGATCTATCGCGAGGGTAAAAAGGTTCTCATGAACCTCCTAGACATCGAGGTGCCGATGATCGCGGCTCTCAACGGCCCGATCCGCCTTCATTCCGAATACGCGCTACTCTGCGACATTGTAATTGCGTCGCCGGATACTGTTTTTCAGGACAAGCCACACCTCCAACTCGGAATCGTGCCGGGAGACGGGATGCACGTTATATGGCCGGAGGTCATCGGAAGCGTCCGGGGCCGCTATTTCCTGCTGACTCGACAGGAGCTTGATGCGAAAACCGCCAAGGAGTGGGGTGTCGTCAACGAGATAGTAGCAAAACCGGAACTCATGAATCGGGCTCGGACTATTGCCGCTAGCTTGGCGGCAATTCCCCCGCTCACGTCACACCTCACGCGCGTTGCTCTTACGCAGCGCCTTCGCCGGCTTATCGAGGAGGGCGTCGGTTACGGACTCGCACTCGAGGGCATTAGCGCTGCCGAAGTCGCCCGGTCAAAAAAGGCATAGGTATGTTCTCCAAAGTTCGCGTGGCACCGCAAGCTTGCGAGCCATCACAAAGAACACACCAGTCGTCTAACCAATCTCAGGCTGCGAACGAGGGCGGGCACCGCGCAATAACAGAAATTGGCGCGCAAATGAGGATGTAGCATGAGCAAATCCGACACAATCACGCAAGCCAATCGACCTTTCGGCTCCGATCAAGCATCAGCAAATTCGGCGCCGGAAGGAAAGGAAGCGCTCGCTGCGAGGCCGGTGCGTTTAACGGTCAACGGACGTGACTGTATCGCAATTGTCGAGCCGAGGACGACACTTCTCGATGCCCTGCGCGGAGCGTTGTCGCTGACTGGGACGAAGAAGGGCTGTGACCGCGGAGAATGTGGAGCATGTACTGTGCACGTGGACGGTCGCCGCGTGCTCTCCTGTATGTGTTTGGCCGCAATGCAGGCAGGCAAAAGCATCTCCACGGTCGAGGGTTTGGAGAAAAATGGAGAACTCCACCCGATGCAGGCGGCCTTCATAGAACACGATGCGTTCCAATGTGGCTTCTGTACCGCGGGGCAGATCATGTCGGCCGTGGCCATGATCGAAGAAGCGAAAGCGGGATCGCCGAGCGCCGCGACGCAGGACATCACCAAGCCATTCTCTATGAGCGATTTTTCGCTCCAGGAGGTCCGCGAGCGAATGAGCGGCAATCTGTGTCGCTGTGCCTGTTACCCGCACATTGTGGACGCCGTGGAAGCGGTGGCAAGGAGCTGAGCCATGCACCCGTTCAGGCTTTCGCATGCACCTGATGCGGCGATCGCAATTGCCTCGCACACCCGCGACCCTGGGCTGACGTTCATTGCCGGAGGTACGGATCTCATTGGCCTCATGAAAGATCGCGTTACGCTGCCCGACTGCGTGATGGACATCAACGGCTTGTCGGACTTCTCGCGGATCGAGCCGCTGCCAGGAGGGGGCATCCGTATTGGCGCATTGGCTCGCATGAGCGACGTCGCAGCGAACATTGAGGTACGGAGGCGCTTTCCGGTGATTGCCGAAGGGCTCTTGTTCGCGGCCTCGGGTCAGCTCAGGAACATGGCGTCGATTGGCGGCAACATCATGCAGCGGACTCGTTGCGCTTACTTTCGCGACGAAGACGGTCCCCCCTGCAACAAGAGGCGGCCGGGCTCAGGTTGTTCGGCTTTCCACGGCATTAATCGCAATCATGCGATTTTCGGATGGTCCGATGCCTGTGTCGCTACCCACCCCTCTGACGTGGCCGTAGCATTCGCGGCCATGGACGCGATCGTCCTGATTCGTGGGCGCTCGGGAGAGCGATCTATCCCGTTCGCAGACTTCCACTGCCTGCCGGGCAGCACGCCCGAGCGAGATAATGTGCTCGAGCGCGGCGATTTAATTGTTGCGATCGAGGTGCCAGGGAGGCCCGAGGGCCGAGCTTCGCATTACCTGAAACTTCGCGACCGTCAGTCGTTTGAGTTCGCGCTCGTATCGGCCGCGGCTGCGGTCGCCATAGATGAGAAACGCATTCGCTCTGCCCGGTTGGCAATGGGTGGGGTTGCTCACAGGCCGTGGCGGCTCACGGCAGCGGAAGAAGCGTTGGGCGGGATTGCGTTGGATGAGACCGATAAACTGAGAGCTGCCATCGCCACGTCCTTTGCCGACGCCCGTCCCCTTACCCACAACGCTTTCAAGATCGAACTTGCCCAGCGCGTCGCTCTGCGCGCGCTGCAAGCCGCAGGAGCGCGCGCATGACCTCCATCGGGCAGCCAGTCTCGCGTTATGACGGTCGTCTCAAGGTCACCGGAGCCGCCGCCTACACCGCCGATATCTTTCTCCCTGGCGCCATGCACGGCGCCATCGTGCACAGCACGATAGCAAACGGGCGAGCCGAGTCGATCGATACCGCCGTAGCCGAAAGGGCTCCGGGTGTGGTGGCAGTCTTCACTCACCGCAACATGCTGCGCATGAAACCAACTCCGCGACCGTGGAGCCACCTACATCCCCATGGTCAGTCCTATCTTCCCCTTCAGGATGACAATATCCACTACGCCGGCCAGCCAATCGCTTTGATTATTGCCGAAACGCTTGACCAAGCCACGCATGCCGGAACCCTCATCGAGGTAAGCTACGAGACACGTGACCCAGTTATCTTCAACCCAGAGATGGTAAAAGAGGCCGTCGACCCGCCGCAATTCCTTTGGCCGGTCTCATCCTCGGTTGGAAACGCCGAGAAAGGAATTGCCGACGGCTCTATTAGACTTGAGCAGACCTACACCACATCAGACCGGCATCACAATCAGATGGAGCCGCACGCCACGACGGCGGTTTGGGGAAGTGACGGTACGCTTACATTGTATGAAACGACCCAGCATATTTTCGGGGCTCGCGAACTCATATCGATCGTGCTCGGGATGCCGCTCGAAAAGATCAATGTCGTAAGCCAGTTTATCGGAGGCGGTTTCGGCGGCAAGGCCTACGTCTGGCCCCACACGCTTCTGACTGCGCTTGCAGCGAAAGTGGTTGGCCGACCAGTGCGCCTACAGCTCACTCGCGCGCAAATGTATTCGATGGTCGGCCATTAGTCGGCGACCGTGCAGGCCATAGCAGTCGGCGCTCGCAAGAACGGAAAGCTCACTGGCATTCGCCACGAGAGCGTCTCCGCTACTTCCGTCTTCGACAACTACATAGAGTATGCGGCCCTATCCACAAGGTCGCTATGGGCGGCGAGCGGTGGCATTTCAACCAATCACAAAGTTGTCCACGTGAACCGAAACACTCCGACTGCGATGCGGTCGCCGCATGAGGCACTGGGCCACTTCGCACTGGAAAGCGTGCTGGACGAGCTTGCGTACGCGAGCGGTGTGGACCCTGTCGCGCTAAGACTAGGCAACGACGCCGAACTCGATCCCTATAGCGGCCGTCCATACTCAAGTCGTGCAATGCGGGATTGCTTGATGGAGGGCGCTGCGCGGTTCGGTTGGAATAAGCGATCGCCCGAGCCACGTTCGATGCGAGATGGTCGTTACCTGATCGGGCAGGGGATGGCCGGTGCGATCTACACCCACTGGCGCTGGCCGGCTGAAGCGCGAGTCATCATCCACGCCGACGGCACGGCGCTGGTCGAAACCGGCTCTCACGATGTGGGAACGGGGACTTACACCGTAATGAGACAGATCGCGGCCGATGGATTGGGCATATCGCCTGACAAAGTAATCGTGCGACTCGGGGATACGAGACTCCCAATCTCGCATGCGTCGATCGGCTCCGCCACGATGGCGAATGCAGGGGCATCCGTCATGCTGGCGGCGCAGGCTGCCCGCGACAAAGCGATCGGATTGGCGCTGAGTGGTCGCGATGCTCCGTTGGCGGGCGCAGTCGCCAAGGAGATCACGACGGCGGATGGATTCATCTCAGCCGCGGCAAAAAACGTAAAGGTAAGCTACGCCGAGCTCCTGGCGCGCAGCGGTCTGTCCGAACTGGCTGGGGAGGGCAAGTACGATCCGGTCGAAGAGGCGAGCGGACCGAAGGCGATATTCAGCTTTTCGGCGGTTTTTGCAGAGGTTCGGGTCGATCCGGAGCTTGGCACGGTGCGTCTGAATCGATTTGTCGGTGCATATGATGCCGGCCGCATTATCAACCCAAAGACAGCACGCAGCCAAGCGATCGGCGGAATCATCTGGGGAGTAGGCCAGGCTCTCTTGGAACAGTCCGAGATGGATCCAATGCTTGGGCGCTTCATCAATCGCAACTATTCTAGTTATCTCGTGCCGACGAACGCCGACATTCCCGAACTAGAGACTCTATTTGTGGGCGAATTCGATGAGGAAGCGAGCCCGCTGGGTGCAAAAGGCCTCGGCGAGCTCACGGCCGTATCGGTCGCACCGGCAATAGTGAATGCTGTCTATCACGCTACCGGCAAACGAATACGGGATCTCCCGATCACGATAGAAAAACTCCTATAGCAGAGTTTCTCGTTCAACGGAAATCAAGCGTTCCTCGACAGCGGGGAGGCCTATTCCTAATCGGAATGAAGCATATCTCCGCATCAAGGCTGCCTTAGCGTCGGCCAGAGACTCACTGTGAGGCCAGGTCGTTCCACGGGGTGGGACGTCGTTTCATACAATGGAAGGGAGAAGTGCGATGAAGCCCTCATTAGAGCAGATGCAGGTGTCCGAACGCCGGCCCATCGATCAAAGCAAGATCGCATACCAGAAGCCTCAACCTATCGGCATGGTGTCGGATATATTCGTTGGCTCTGCGCTTGAGCTTGACGTAGACGATCGCGAATGGGTCCCGCAATCGCCAACCGTCGCCTTCAGGCCGCTCGTGCTGAATGTGACCCAAGGCTACTACATCAACATCCTTCGGGTCCGGTCCGCGGGTGTGTTGTCGCGCCATCGTCATTCCGGACCGGTGCATGCCTTCACTTTGCGCGGAAGATGGCGTTACCTCGAACATGACTGGGTCGCTTCCCCGGGTGACTACGCGTTCGAGCCGCCCGGCGAGACGCACACGCTGGTCGTTCCCGATGACGTGAAGGAAATGGCCACGCTGTTTCACGTGACGGGCGGATACACCTATGTCGATCCCTACGGCGAGGCGCTCGGATACGAAGATGTTTTCACCAAGCTCGAGCACGCGACCATGCACTACGAAACCGTCGGGCTCGGCAAGGATCATGTGAAGAGAATCGTCCGATGACGACGCGCGAGACCGTGGATGTAGACGGTGTCCCAATCAGCTATCTGACCGCCGGCAAGGGCGGTCCCTTGGTTCTCCTGCTTCATGGCACTTATTGGAACCGCGTCTGGCAGCCAGTGCTAGAAGGCATCGCCGCCGCGGGCCTTCGGCCTGTGGCCGTGGATTTCCCCGGCTTCGGCCGTTCCGGAGGCGAACTCACCGTGAGCTACGCTTCCGTCCCGCGCCTCTCCGCCTGGCTGGTGCGATTTCTCGACGCGCTCGAGTATAGGGGCCCGGTCATGGTCGCGGGCCACGACATCGGCGGAGGCGTGGCGCAGCATTTCGCGCTCGCGGGAGCCGTGGAGGTGCCGCGCATGGCTCTGGTGAACGGGGTCGTGTACGAACTCGTGGCCCGTGCCCGGCGTTGCCCGCTTCCGGGGTCCGGAAGTGGCCGCCGCGACGACGCGGGACGACGTTCTCGCTGCGCGCCGCATATCGGTCGTAAAGGCGCTCGGGCGCCCCGCAAGCGAGGCTGAGATTGCCGAATATCTCGACCCGTGGACGGATCCCAGGGTTGCCCGATCCTGGCTGGCGCTCGCGGGCGCTGCCGACCACCGCCACACCATGGAGATGCTGCCTGCTCTGCTGCGGTCGAAGACGCCGAAGCTTCTGGTTTGGGGCGAGGACGATCCATTCCAGACGATCGACTATGCCGAACGGTATGCAGGCGAGATTCCGGTCACGAGGCTCGTCCGGATCAAGTCGGCAGGGCACATTCCGATGGAGAACGATCCCAAAGCCGTGACGGGAGCTCTGACCGAGTTTTTTACCAGGCAGAGAGAAGAGCAGGGTGCCCAGTGAGAGTTGCGATCCTCGACGACTACCTGAATGTGGCGCTGCAGCTGGCTGATTGGTCAAGCGTGCGTCGGCATGCCGAGATCACCGTGTTCGGCGACCACGCAGTAGCTTCCTCGGCAGTCGTCGAACGGTTGCGTCCGTTCGAGGTGGTGTGCGTCATGCGTGAACGTACACCGCTTCCGAGGGAGATCCTGCAGCAACTCCCGAACCTCAAGCTCATCGCGTCGACCGGACCACGAAACGCCTCCATCGACACGCAGGCCGCGGCTGATCTCGGCATCGCTGTCACCGCAACCGGCTATGACTCCACTCCTACTATTGAGCTCACCTGGTCGCTGATTCTGGCGAGTATGCGAGGCATTGCCCGCGAGGCTGCTTCACTGCGGGCCGGTGGGTGGCAGACCGCCCTCGGCTCTAACCTGCGGGGTAAAACCCTTTCGATCGTCGGGTTGGGCAACATCGGAAAAGAAGTCGCACGAATCGGTCTCGCCTTTGGCATGAAGGTGATCGCCTGGAGCCAGAACCTGACCGAGGAGAAGGCTGGTGCTGCCGGCGCCAAACTCGTCGACAAGCAGACACTGTTTCGTGAGGCGGATGTCGTCACGGTACATCTCGTCCTAAGCCGCCGCACCAGAGGCCTGATCGGGGCACCTGAGTTCGCGCTGATGAAGCCGACCGCGAGATTTGTGAATACATCACGTGGTCCCATTGTCGACGAGGCTGCCCTGATCGAGGCATTACAAGCGCGTAGGATAGCCGGCGCGGCGGTCGATGTGTTCGACACGGAGCCGTTGCCTGCCGAACACCCCCTCCGGAAGCTTCAAAACGTCCTAGCGACGCCACACATCGGCTACGTCACCGAAGATCTCTACCGCACTTTCTACGGCGACGCGGCCGTCAATATCGCGAAATGGCTCGAAGCCAACGCGAACCCGACGTAGTTGGTTTGGGCCAGTAACGCCTATCCGACAAAGCGGTTCTGCAGATCATGAGCATGACCAATCAAAACAAGATCCCTCCGAAGAAGGCGCTGGTCACCGGTGCAAGCGGCCTTTTGGGTGTCGCCGCGATCGAGAAGTTCCTGGCCGCGGGCTGGGAATTCGTCGGCGTCTCACACCGCAAGCCGTCGAGCAGGGGAGGGCTGAAGGAGGAATCCAATGAAACGCAAGGCAACGCTTTTGGCGTTCCTCGCTAACCACGAAACAGGAGAAGAGAGCTATGCGGTTGCCTATCATCGCGCCCGATAAGCTATCCGAAGAGCAAAAGCCTTTAGCGGTCGACATGAAAGAGGGAATAGCCAAAAGCTTCCAAGGCTTCGTGAACGTGCGCGACGATGGCGCCCTATTGGGTCCGTGGAACCCCTGGCTTCATGAGCCAAAGTTCGGCAAACCGATCTGGGAGCTGACCAAGTCGATGGCATCCGATCCATCGCTGCCGGCTCGGATTCGCGAAATAGCAATCCTAGTCACGGGAGCGCATTTCAAGTCGGCGTACGAACTCTACGCTCATGTCATCGTAGCTGAGCGCAGAGGACTGTCGGACGAAAAGCTTGCAACCATCGTGGCTGGCCAACGTCCGGTCGATCTCACAAGGGAGGAGGCTATCGCGTATGACTTCGCGGCTGCTCTCGTGTCGGGTGGCGTATTGCCTGAGCTGACCTACAGGGCAGCTGTGGAACGGTTTGGGGAGCATGGAGCGGCTGAATTGTCTTATCTGATCGGCTTCTACTGCATGGTGTCGATTACCCTGAATACATTCGACGTACCTGTTCCAGGCTCTTGAGCATCGACATGCCGGCGTGCAGGCGAAGCGTTTGCAAAGCCGAAGCGTGGTGATCACTCCAATCACGACCGAGCCGCGGTCATACTGGTGGCAAATGCAGCGTCTTGAATGAAGCGTTCGCGCACGCGGACGACTTTAAGATCGTCTCGCAGGACGGAAGGAGGCACACATGGCAAGAGTAGCCGACGTAATGGTGGATGTTCTGGTCAAGGCCGGCGCAAAGCGTTGCTATGGCGTCCCAGGAGATTTGAGGAGCTTGTGAGCAGATTTGCAGCGACACTCGCTTCTCTAACGGTCCCAAGGCGGCGCTGCCATTTCGGTCCGCGATCCGCAACGCAACTGTTTCGGTTGCAGAGAGAACGCGAGGTCTCGATTGCCCGGATGATCGAGCTGTAAACGTCGCGGGGGCATTTTGTTACTTGAGGGCAGGTAACGTTTCGGTTGTTCGGGCTTGTCGGGTCGTTCGGTGACTTCGGCATAAAGGAGCGAAAATCAATCAACGATAGAATTGTTCAAGACGCGCCGGCCGGCGCCCTCGTAGGGATTTGCACAGGCTCTACTCGCATCAGCGGTAAGATTGATGTTGAAACGCCAAAATCAAGAATCGGAAATGGAGAACTCCATCGCGCGTCGATTGACATGGCTGGCGATGGTGCTGGCTTTGTTGCCGCTTCACGCGCATGGTGCAGACCTTAGTTGGGCATTCCCAGTCCCTGACAAGGTTCAGCCGACAGCACGAGGCAATGGGCAGCCAACGATGTTGGCCGGCTCCACGAGATCGTACACGCCGAGGTCGACAATCTCAAAAAGCCTCCAGATTGGTTTCCCGAAATGCATCCCTCAATGCCAGTCTGCCTTGCTCGCCCCAAACAACCCGTACCAACAGTTGCGGTTGGCAATTGCCGACTTTAGCGCCTTCACCTCACTGGGTAGCTCGGAATGGTCTCTTTCGCGGCCGCCCGCCGAGCCTTTTCCTCGTGGAGCAAACTGACCTGGGAGGCGCGATGATCGATCCTCGAGAAGGCGTTCGAGAATGTCAAAGCGCATCGTGAAGAGCTCGTCACCCTCCTCATGGCCGAGGGAGGGCGCCCGAGAAGCCTGGCCTTGTGGGAAGTCACGGCTGTTTTGGATGACTTCGCGCCGGGTGTTTTCGCGCAAAGCCTTCCCGACGTGGAAACCACCCAGCCGGGCGTTGGCCGGGTCACCCGGCACTATGCGCCCCTCGGCGTCGTCGCCGCCATCAGTCCCTGGAATCTCCCGTTACTTCTGTCGTACGACAAGGTCGTTCCCGCCCTGATCGCGGGCAACACAGTCGTCCTGAACACGAACGCCACCGTCATGCCGGTCGCCGACAAGGGCGTCGATCTTCTGACTGGGACCTACACAGGGCGCGTTGCCGCCGCGCAGTAACCGGACGCCTTAGCCCGGCCAACGTTTTGGAGGGCCTGCCAGCCAGCGGAAGAAGCGGCGGCGTGTTAGACAATACGGCCGGGTCTCCACCCGCTTCGTGCGGATTGCCTGCCCGCGTTAGATCGGAAAGATGAGTAATTTCAGTGGTGCCGGGAGATTTTAAGTCCCTTCCGTCTACCTGTTCCGGCACGCCCGCATCGTTGATTTCTATAGGCTTTTTGTCCTGTACCTGCAAATGTTAGACAGCCAATCCGTTCCGTCCCCTTTGCGTCCAATAAATTACGGGAGCCGTCGCCGATTAGAAAAGCGGTCTCGTGCGACGCTTTTTGTGTTCGGACCTCGCGCGGCCAGATTGCAGTGCGACTTTTCATTCGTTTCTGTATCTTCACCCCATTCGATAGAGCGCGCAGATCAATTGGTACAGGTCGATTACATGCCCGTCGTAGAATTGGATATTAGGGCGAGCAAAACGGACTGTTCTGCTCGTCGCCGGCTCAAGCGGGTCGACCAGGTAGAGCGTGCCGGCCGGTAAAAGACCGGTCCAAGCGACAATCCTCCAGAAAGCTACGCCACGATGTAAATAAGCGTTCAAGATTGATCCCTCCATCGCTTGGTAGATCAATAGCTTGGGTCGCTGATCGGCGTCGGGACCCCACGCCGATCAACACCGGTCCTCGGATGGACGCTGTCGAAACGATCGCAAGTTCAGATCGACGGCGAGCGCATACTGCTGGGTGGCCGGATAATCGCGCGTCTGCAGCGGCTCCTTTCCGGCTCCTAACGGTTTCCCCCGGTTCGCTGGCGGAAGCGCTCCATGTTGGCGCGCCATTCCTGAACAGATTTACGGACCACAGGCGTGGGTTGGCCCTTCGGGCCAAATGTTGATCGGATGTTATCGTTCGAGCCAACGATTCGAATTTTGCACGCGTGCGCGGCGCGGACTCTTGCCTGCCGCGCGTCGAAAGGCGCGACTGAAATTACTCGCCTCATTGTAACCCAAGCGGGCTGCGACGTCGGAAACCCGCGCATGGTCCTCACTGAGCCATTCAATCGCCTGCTGATGCCGGACTTCGGCGACCACCTTGCGAAAGCTCGTCCCCTCTTCGCGGAGCCGCCGGTCAAGCGTTCGTGTCGAACAGTTGCCCGCCGCTGCAGCCGCCTTCAAATTCGGCGACGCGTATTCAACGCCTCTGATCCAGTCCTCGGTCCAACCGCGCCAGGAATTGCGGGCCAACAGCTGCGCGAGCTGTTGCCTGCATGTGCGCTCCGCCCGGCGAAAGGTCTGGGCATTGGCCATGGCCGGACGCTTGTCGAGGTCAGCGTTCGGCAGAAAAATCCGCACAAGGTCCGGCATGTCGGGGAGAAACTTGATCCCGCCGGGCGCCATTTCGTAATATCGGCGGGCATGGCGCGGCCGCTCGGCGCCGAACGTTATCGTCACGGGTGATAGTGCAGCGGCGAGAGGACGGCTCAATTGCGCGTGGAAGGAGCCCACAAGGATATCGGCGTGCATGAGCTTTGTCTCAGGGTTCAACGGGCAGGCGGCAAGGAAGCGGATCGTGCCGCCTGATCCGCCTCGCGTGTAAACCATCCTGTATAGTCCGCTGATCAGGGAATAGTTGCGTTCGACGATGCGCAGCGCCGCATCGACGCTCGGCGCGCTCATCGCTGCCAGGCCCAAGGCGTCATGCGCGGTAGCTGGTATGCGCAGGCCCAGTTCGAGGCCGACGTCGGAGCACCCGGTCCGGTCCCGCGCGACCAGCAGCAGATCGTCGAGCTGGCGCGGTGTGATGAACGCTTCCGGCGAGGACAGGGACCCAGGATTAATTCGCGCGGCGCGCAGCAGGCTTGTAAGCCTGTTCCGCGCGGGCAGCGCGTCGGCGAGGCAACGCACATAGCGGATCGAGACAAATAGAGAAGGATGCATCGCGCCCTCGGCGAGAAATGATAATTTGTTGGCGAGATATGACAAGTTAAAATTCGCCCGATCTGGCACGATCCCCGCCTAGGTCGAACGCTCGGGCCGAAATCAGGAAACGGAGAAAGCGATGTTCTTTGAACATGTCGAGGCGAGCTGCATTTCCGACAAATCCATGCCTTGGATGCCGCTGGGTCTGGCACCTGGCGTCGAGGTCAAGTTCTTCAAGGCCGACCCGATCCGGGGCGAGGTCATCGCCTTGTTGAAGGCACCGGCGGACGCCAAATTGCCTCGCCATCACCACAGCGGGACCGTCGTCGTCTACACCCTGAAGGGTAAGTGGAAATACAAGGAGCATGACTGGGTCGCGGGCCCCGGCAGCATCGTCTACGAAACCGCCGCTTCGACACACGCGCCGGAAGCCGTGCCGGAGGGCGGGCCTGAGGTGATTGTACTCAACATCGTCAGTGGAGATCTCGTCTATCTCAATGACGACGACAGTGTGATGGCCACGGCGAATTGGCGCAGCGCCGCCAAGCAATATTTTGGCTACTGCAAGAAAAACGGCATCGAACCGCGCGACATCACGGCGTTCGCCTAAACGCGCGCCCGATGCAACTCGACGCGTGCGGTCACCCCCTCGGCAACCGATGAGGAGCAGCGAAACATGGATCAGGTCACCGTCGCCGGATCCGGCGTCTTGGGCTCTCAAATTGCATTTCAATGCGCATACAAAGGCTGCGACGTCCGCATCTACGACATCGATCCTGCGGCCGTCGCGCGGCTCCCGCAAAAATGGCGCGAGCTTGGCGCCGCCTATCGGAAGGATATGAAGGCAGACGACGCCGCGATCGCCGCGGCCGTCGGCCGGCTCCGGGCGGGATCGGATCTTGCCGAAGCGGTCCAGGGGGCTGATCTGGTGATCGAGGCCGTACCCGAAAGCGTGACGGTGAAACGCCAATTTTATGAGGCGCTCTCCATCGTTGCGCCCAAAACGACGATATTCGCGACCAATTCGTCGACGCTCCTTCCGAGCCAGCTTGCGCAATTCACGGATCGGCCCGAACGGTTTCTGGCGCTCCACTTCGCCAGTCGCCTCTGGAGAAACAACATTGCCGAGGTGATGCGCCATTCGGGAACCGATGACGGGACGTTTGACCGCGTGATTGCCTTTGCCGAACGGATCGGCATGGTTCCAATCGCCCTTCACAAGGAGCACCCCGGCTACGTCATCAACACGCTGCTGATCCCTTGGGTGCGTGCCGGAATCAGTCTGGCTGTGAAAGGCGTCGCCAGTCCGCACGACGTTGATCGAACCTGGATGATCGCCGGTGGCGGCGATACGGGTCCGTTCGCCGTACTGGACCTCGTCGGACTGCGGACGCCCCTGCAAATCCTGACTGCAGCGGCCGAAGCGGGTGACGCCACCGCGGCAGAAGAAGCCGAATGGCTGCGGCGCGAATACATCGACCAGAACAAGTTGGGAATCGAAACAGGCGAGGGGTTCTATAAATATCCCAATCCCGCCTATCGCCGCGCCGACTTCCTCCAGCCGCGCGCGACGAAGGCCTGACACGGGCGCCCGATCCAACCGAGGGAAGCTTTGATGGGTCTTACTCAGTCCAAGCTTGTGGTCGGCGACCTCATTTTCGACGCGCGCTTGTGCGGTCCAGAGGGCGGTCCGGTCGTCGTGCTGCTGCACGGCTGGCCGGAGTTCTCCAGTTGGTGGCGGGACAGCTTGGAAGCCTTGGGTACGGCCGGATACCGCGCGATCGCTTTCGACCAGCGTGGCTATTCCCGCGGCGCCAGGCCGCTCGACGTGGCTGAATATTGTCCGGACCGCCTCGTGGACGATGTCCTTGGAATCGCCGACGCCGTTGGCGCGCAATCTTTCCATGTCGTTGCTCACGACTGGGGCGGGATGGTTGCGTGGGCGCTTGCAACGTCGCATCCACAGCGGCTCAAGTCGCTGACCGTGCTCTCCACGCCTCACCCGGTCGCCCTTCAAGATTCCCGCAAAGCCGATCCCACACAAGACCGCCGTCTCGACTACGTCCGTTTCTTTCGCCTCCGCGATGGTTCTCCCGAGTTGGCCTTGCTCGCCGACGACGCCCGGCGGCTACGCGACGCATTCGATCCGCGCGTGCCGAAAGACCTCGTTGACGAGGTCGCGCAGAGGCTTGCTGAGCCGGGAGCTCTTTCCGCGACGCTCAATTGGTATCGCGCCGTCGACGACGACCTCCACGTTCCCGCCGGCGAGGTTCGCGTTCCGACCCTCTACATCTGGGGCGAGAACGACATGGCGCTCGGCGAGGACGCCGCCATGAGGACGAAAACTTTTGTCAAGGCGCCGTATCAATTCGTGCGCCTGGCCGGACATGCGCACTGGCTTCCCAATGAAGGCGAGACGGATCTGCAGCCCAAAATTCTCGCTCACCTGCGGGCAAATGATTGATCTGCCGTCTCGGCTGACCCGGGTACGACGGTTTGCCTCGATATCAGACCTCGCCCGGATCTTCGCTCGATCTGAGCCGCTCGAGGGCCCCCACATCGTGGATCGTGAGCGAGGTGTAGCTCGTGCTGACAATTCCATCCTGCTCAAAGCTCTTCAGCAGGCGGTTAATTGTTTGACGGCCAACCCCGATCATGACTGCAAGATCCTCTTGCGAAAGCCGCAGCTCGATCACGACGCCATTTTTGGCCTGTTTCCCATGGCGATCGGCCAACCTCAAAAGTTCACGCGCCAACAAATAAAGGGGGCGACGGTTGCGGTGAATGATCAGAGACTGGGTCGTGACCCGAAAGTGATCGCATAGAAGCCTGACGAACGCGGAATAATGCTCGACGCTCTCACCTGCCAGCGAATGGAACCGCTCATGACTGAGTTGAAACAGAACGGTCTCGCCGATTGCGAACGCGTCGTAACCATGCGGCCTTCCGTCCAGCGCTGAAGTGACGCCGATCCACGACCCCGGCGAAGTCAGCACCAGGAACGAGGGCTGGCCCGACACCGAAAAGCTCGTCAGCCGTATCTGCCCCGAGACAAGCGCAACAATGCCGTCTGCGCAGTCGCTTGCCGAATAGATCAGGGCATCGTTTAGCCGACGCACGCGACCGAGCCTGAGGATGTCGTCCGCCAGTTCGGACGGCAATCCAGCAAACCAGTTGTTCCTCCCCAGAACAGTCTTCAGGACTGTCTTATTCATCCGTCGTTCTTACCAAGAAAAAGGCGGAAAAGATTGTCGTTTCAGCGACAATTGTAGTCTTCGAGGCGAACTAGCGTTTGATCTCCGGTCGGCGAATGGTCCGGTTTTTTCGCCGACGATCGGCTCGCGGTGCCGGATGGCAAATTCCGGCCGCTCGGCGGCCTTGGCCAGTTCGGAATGGCCTATGGGCGCCCGAGAAGGTTTGAGAAACCGGTCCAGATTTCAATAGTTGGGAGTCGTCGAAGATGGCGCGCACGATCCGAAAGCTCACGGCAGCCGATGCATCCTACCTTTATTTGGAAACGCCTGAGGTCCCCATGCACATCGGCAGCATGGCGATCTTCCAGTTGCCCGACAACTATCGCGGGGATTTCTTCGAAGACTTGAAAACGATGATCGGGCGCCGCTTGCATCTCGCGCCGATGCTGAGATGGAGGCTTGCCCATACCCCTTTAGACATTGATCATCCGAGTTGGACCGAAGACGAACAGTTCGATGTCGACCGCCACATATTCCGAGGCGCACTCCCGGCGCCGTCGGATCACCCGACGCTTCAACGCATTGTCGGCTGGCTACATGCGAAGTTGCTCAATCGCGCCAGGCCGCTCTGGGAGGTCTACGTATTCGATTGCCTACCGGACAACCGGGTCGCTATCTACTCCAAGATGCACCACGCCTGCATCGATGGCGGCGCGGGTGCTGCGATGGCTCAAATAATCTACGACGCCTCGCCTTCGCCGAGGGAAGTCGACGCGCCTCCGGCCCCCAAGACACCAACAACGGACGATGGACGCGACTTCGTGTCGGCGCTCGTGGCCTCGTCGCTCGAGTTTTGGACGTTGGGAGAGCAAGAGAGGTTGAGCGCGTCTGTCGAAGTCCCGCGGACCGGAAAGAGCGATCTCGTGTCGGTGCTCGTCGACTCGGCGATTCAAGGACTGCATCAGCGAAACAAGTTTCTCGCAGGACTTCCTCAAGTGATCGAAATGGCAAATGAGCTTGGTAACAAGCTGATCGGCGCGCCGAACCTGGATGATTTGAGGAAACTCATCGCGCCGCCGACAATTATCAACGGATCGATCTCCTCCGAACGTAGTTATGCGACCGTTACTCTGCCGATGTCGCGCATGAAGGCGATCGCCGCCAAATCTGGAACGAAACTGAATGACGTCGTGCTCGCGGTTTCGAGTGGCGTCGTTCGCGAGTATCTTCTGGAGCAAGGCGCGCTCCCTGAAAAATCGCTTACGGCATTCGTGCCCATTTCTACGCGAGAAGCAGGCGACAGCTCCGCCAGCAACAAGGTTATGGGTATGATCTGCAGCCTCCACACGGAGATCGAGGACCAGAAGCAAAGACTGGAGGCCATCGTTGCCGATTCGGCGAAGTCGAAGGAGCTGACCAGCCCATTCAGACGGCTTGCCCCTCTGGTCGAGGATTCGATCGCGTTGGGTTCGCCCATGGGAATCCAATTATTCGCGCTCGTGTACAGTCGCTCGAACCTGCCGAACGTACTCCCTCCGGCCGTCAATGTCGCCATCTCGAACGTACCTGGGCCGAAGATGGCTCTCTATGCCAACGGAGCTGAACTGTTGCACTCCTATCCCGTGTCGATCGTTACGCACGGGATGGGACTGAATATTACGCTGCAGAGTTATCGCGATCATTTGGACTTCGGATTCACCGCGGCGGCAAACATTCTCCCGAATGTTCAGTCGCTGGCCGACTCCATGCCGATCGAGTTGGATCGGCTGGAGCGGGCTTGGGGGCTCGCTGCTTCGTGAAGATTGACGGCTCGTGGCTGCCCGAGGGGACCGCGGGACAAAAAAACTGAAAAGACTGTCGTTTCAGCGACAATGTCCGTCTCTGAAGCGAACTAGCTGATTTGATAAAAGCGCTCTACATGACGCTCAAGACAAGCGGGAAATTCCGCAACACCGGGATGGGAACGTACCGATATGGACAGGGCTCTTGACCCATCAGGACCGCCATCGCGGCTGCTGCTGGCGCTTGAGGTGCGTGGGATCTGGGAATTCCAGGCCTTCATTGCCGCGTATCCGCTGCTGCGGCGCGCACCGCGCGGCGATGGGCATCCGGTGCTCGTGCTGCCCGGACTTGCCGCGAGCGACGTTTCAACTCGACCATTGCGGACGTACCTCGGGGCGCAAGGCTATGCCGCTCATGGCTGGAAGCAGGGTCCGAACAACGGCCCGCGCGCGGGCGTTGAAGCGGCCATCGACGCCAGGTTGGCGGAGCTCGCTCAGCGCTACAACCGTAAGGTCAGCTTGATCGGATGGAGCCTCGGCGGCGTCTTTGCGCGCGAGGCGGCGCGGCGATCATCGGACCTGGTGCGTCAGGTGATCACGCTCGGCAGTCCGTTCGCCAATGAGCCAAAGGCGAGCAATGCCTGGCGGCTCTACGAAGCCTTAAGCGGACACCGGGTCGATGACTGGTCGGGCCGCGAAGCCATGAAGCTTCCGCCGCCCGTGCCGAGCACGGCAATCTATACCCGCAGCGATGGCATTGTTGCGTGGCAGGGCTGTCGCGAACAGGAGAGCGCAACGACAGAAAACATCGAGGTTGAAGGCAGCCATTCGGGGCTCGGGTACAACCCCATGGCGTTGTACGCCATTGCCGACCGTCTGGCGCTGCCGGAGGGCGAGTGGCGGCCATTCGATCGTAGCGGGCTCCGAAGCCTTTTGTACTCCGATCCGAAACGACACCAGGGAGATAGTGAGGCTGCGCCGGGAGCGGGTCCAATTGCGGAGCAGTTCGCTCGACACAACGGCTAATCATTCATCGCAACTCCAACCCAGAAGGACGAAAGCCATGGAGACCGACAGCAGGCAACCCTCCGCCTTGGACACAGGCGTGTTTCCCGGGTTTGAGGATATCAAGAAGCTGATCGAGAAATTCCAGCTGCCGAGCGTCGACATCGACGCCCTGATCGACTGGCAGCGCAGGGATATGGAAGCTCTGACTGAGGCTAATCGCCAGGCCTCCGAAGGTCTCAAGGCACTTGTGGAACGACGCAACGAGATCCTCCGGGAAACACTGGCGGAATGGCAAGCCGCAGTCAAAGATGCCACAAGCGCCGAGGCGATCTCGAAGCGGGCCGAGGCCGCAAAACAGGGTGTGCAGAAGGCGATGGCGAATTTCCGCGAGCTTTCGGAAATGGAAACGCAATCGCGCAACAACGCTTGGAAGATCGTGCAGGAGCGTATGCAGGAGAATATGGTAACCCTGCAGAAGCTGCTGCAGCCGAAGTAACGGTCATCGCCGCATCGGTCCGTCTACATGACGGCAACTCGACCAGGGCGCCTCGGCACTGGTCGCGCCGTTGAAAGGCGGTAGCGTGCCGGGAAATTTGAACCGCGCGGCGGCGCCTTTTCGCCCCCGGCGACTGCGTCTTTACAGCCGGCTGGACGTTGCCGCGCGACGGGAGAGTTTACTTGGCCTGAGGCCTGATGACCAAGGAGGGAAGGAACTTCCATGAACGACAAGCCCTGGATCAACTCCTATCCCCGCGGCGTCCTCTGGGATGCCCAGATCATACCTGGACCGGTGCAGGGCATTCTGGATGATGCCGTGGCCAAATGGCCGTATCGTCCAGCGATCGACTTCATGGGCAAGCGGATGACCTACCGCGATCTCGGTGACCTTGTGAACCGTGCCGCGAAGGGCTTGCAGCAGCTTGGGGTGAAACCGGGCGTTCATGTCGGCCTCTATCTGCCGAACTCCCCGCACTATGCCATCGCGTTTTTCGGTGTCCTCAAGGCCGGCGGCAGCGTGGTCAACTACTCGCCGCTCGATGCCGCCAAGGTGCTGGAGCACAAGGTCGAGGACAGCCGCACCGACTTCCTCATCACGCTGGATCTGGCATCGCTCTATCCGCAGATGGCGGCGATGCTCGGCAAGACGCGGTTGAAGAAACTCGTGGTGGGCACTCTGGCCGAGTTCGCCGGCGATCCCGACGCGGTGATGAGTGAGCTGAAGGCCAGCCGGCAACTCAGTGATGTCGCCTGGGGCGAGCGCCAGATCAGCTTCGCACAACTGCTCGACAATGATGGAAAATTCCAGGCCCATCCTGTCGCCGATCCGGCCGAAGCGATTGCCGTTCTTCAATATACCGGCGGGACGACGGGCCTGCCGAAGGGCGCCATGCTGACGCACGCCAATCTCACCAGCACCTGCCAGCAGTACAGGGCGACGACCGCCGGCTCACCTCCAATCCTGGTCGAAGGTCAGGAGCGCTTTCTTGCGGTGCTTCCGCCATTCCACATCTATGCGCTCGCAGTGAATGTACTGTTCGCCATTCTCCAGGGAGCGGAAATCATTCAGCATGTGCGCTTCGATCCGAAGGCCGCGCTCGAGGATATCTCAGGGAAAGGGGTCAGCGTCTTCTGCGGCGTGCCAACGATGTTCACCGCGCTGATCAATCATCCGGACACTCCGAAGCACAGCTTGCGCACGCTCAAATACTGTGGCTCGGGCGGGGCGCCTTTGCCGCTCGAGGTCGCGCAGCAATTTGCCGCTATCACCGGCTGCAACCTGACCGAAGGCTGGGGCATGACTGAGACCTCGCCAGCGGGCACTTTCACGCCAGCCCAGAAGGATGGCGTGCGCAAGGCCGGGTCTTGCGGGATGCCGATGCCCGGGATCGTCATCAAGTTCCTTAGCCTCGAAAATCCAAAGCAGTACGTGCCGCGTGGCGAACGCGGCGAAATCTGCATCAAGGGCCCGAATGTAATGAAGGGCTATTGGAACAAGCCGGATGCGACGGCCGAGGTGACGACCTTTGACGGCTTCCTGCGCACCGGCGACGTAGGCTACATGGATGAGGACGGTTACGTTTTCATCGTCGACCGCACCAAGGACATGCTGCTCTGCAGCGGCTTCAACGTCTATCCGCGCGTTCTCGAGGAAGCGATCTACAAGCACCCCGCGGTCGAGGAGGTGGCGGTGATTGGAGTCAAAGACCAGTATCGCGGCCAGTCGCCGAAAGCCTTCGTCAAGCTGAAGGACGGTGCGGCGGCGCTTACGCTGGACGAGCTGCAAAAGTTTCTGAAGGACAAGCTCGGCAAACACGAAATGGTGCAGGCGCTCGAAATCCGAAAAGAGCTGCCGAGAACGCCAGTCGGCAAGATCTCAAAAAAGGATCTGTACGAACAAGAGGAGCGGAAGACGACGGCGGCCTGATCGGAATTTTGAACCTCCGGCAAGCGGAGCGCACTCGGGCGACGAGAGTCCAGGAATATAGAGGGAACGAACATGGATCCGCAGCCTGCAAACAACACATCGTCGCCTGCGCTGGAAAGCCCGTTTGTCAAGGTCGTGTTCAAGAAGATCGACTCGCGTCTACTGCCGCTGCTGCTCATTGCCTACATGGTCGCCTATCTGGACCGTATCAACATCGGCTATGCGCAGCTGCAGATGAAGCAGACCTTGCCGTTTGATGATGCTGTCTACGGCCTCGGCGCGGGCGTGTTCTTCCTCGGATATTTCCTCTTCGAAGTGCCCAGCAATCTCCTGCTTGAAAGAATCGGCGCGCGCAAGACGCTGTTGCGTATCATGGTACTCTGGGGTTTGGTCGCGTCTGCCATGATGTTCGTATCAACGCCTCTCCAATTTTACATTGTGCGATTTCTGCTCGGCGTCTTTGAGGCCGGGTTCTTCCCCGGCGTCATTCTGTATTTCACCTACTGGTATCCGTCAGTGCGCCGCGGTCAGGTCATTGCGATCTTCATGTCGGCCACCACGATAGTTTCGCTTATCGCAGGACCGTTATGCGGGTCTATTCTGAAATACTTCGATGGCCTCGCCGGTCTTCATGGCTGGCAATGGTTGTTCCTGGTGCAGGGATTACCGGCCATTTTCATCGGCGTTTTGATCTACTTTCTCCTGAAGGACAAACCCGACCAAGCCCCCTGGCTCTCGACAGAGGAAAAGGCGGTGGTCGAGGATGCTTTCCGCCATGACATAAAGGACGTCGCAGGCGAGGCTGAGGGAACGTTCGTGCAGATGCTGCAAGACCCTAGGGCCTATATGCTGGCGCTGGTGTATTTCTTTCTGCTGGGCGCCACTTACACAATGGTGTTTTGGGTGCCGACCCTGATCCAGAGCTGGGGCGTCAAGGATCTGCTCCTCGTCGGAATCTACGCGAGCGTCCCGAATGCCGCCGGCATCATCGGTATGATCCTGATGGGTCGCCATTCGGACAAATCGCACGAGCGCCGATGGCACTTTGTGGCCTGCGTTGTCATCGCATCGGCGGGCCTGTTCATAACGACCCTGTTGCAGGGTAACCTCATCGGGTCGATCCTCGCTCTCTCCGTCGCTGTCATCGGAATCGCCTCGGCGACTCCGCTGTTTTTCGCGCTGACGAGCGAGTATCTGTCGGCCGGGGCCGCCGCCGGCGGTCTTGCTCTTATCAGCAGCCTGGGAAACCTTGGTCCGGCGGTCAGCCCGTCGATCAACGGGTTAATCCTGAAAAGCACCGGCGACAATGTTTACAGCATTTACTTCGTGATGGCTTTGTACCTGCTGTCCGGAACGTTTCTGTTGCTGGCGATTCGTCCGGCGGCAGCCAAAGATCTGGCGGCTGCGCCAGCGCATTAAAGCGCGCATGATGCATCAACGAAACACGGGTGAATCCAGGATCGAACGATGTCCATGGGACTGAACACACTGACGCGCGAGTTGCACGCGAACGAACGCCCACACTTGCTCGCCCATCTGCTGGCCCTTGACCCGGAAGATCGTCACCTCAGGTTCGCGCATATGCTGTCAGACGATGGCATACGCCATTATGTCGAAGCTATCGACCTGACACGCGACGCTGTCTTTGTCGTCACCAGTACCGATCTCGCGATCGATGGCGCGGCCCACCTTGCCCGCGAGGATGGACATGCCGAATTAGGCATCTCTGTCTTGCCGCGCAGCCGGGGCCGAGGGATCGGCGGGGCTCTGCTCGCGCGTTGTGCGGCGCGCGCCCGCAACTGGGGAATGCGCGTCATGTTCATGAACTGCCTGGTCGAGAATGCCGCCATGATGCATCTGGCGCAAAAGCAGGGACTAAAGATCGCCGTGTCCGGCGCCGAGGCGGAAGCGTTCGTGCGTTTGCCGCGACCCGATCTGAGCAGTCTGGCCGCCGATGCCGTCGCCGAACATCTCGGTCTGTTCGACCACGCCCAGAAATCCTGTTGGGCAGGACTGCAGGCGCGGCTTCCGCAGTAGTCGCCTCTTGTGTCAGCTGAAGCGCTTCTACCGAGCAGCGATCGGCTTCCCGTACCCTGACAGGAACCAGACGGCGAGTATCACAAGTCCCATGGCCAGAAAAAACCCTCGGCCGCCGTCGAAAATTGCGGGCAGAAGCAACGCGGCCAATATCAGGACTGGTCCGACGATCATTTCCACGAGTGCGTGAAGTTTCATCGGAATGAGCTTGATCGGCCCGAGTGGCATGTCTGTCAAAAGCGTCATGGCCAGATGAATCCCGGCGAGGCCATAAGAGATCAACGCTGTGAGGCCGTCAAAGCCAAGAAGGCTTGGCGCGAGCGCGAAGATCGCAACCGTCAAATAATCCAATATTCCGTGGATGGGATCAGAAATAACTTTCATGTCGTCTCCTGTCTCGAGCTTTTTTGGCCTTGGATGCCGTTCGGGGTCGGTTCACATCTCAAGGCCTAAAATCGCAGCAATGATTGCGTTACGCGCAGTCTCGAGCCCGACTTAACTTCCGGAGTTGGTCAATCGCATCGTGTCGGCCGCCGACCAGCGACGTCCGCTCTGCTTCGATGACGAACATGGAAGCCGGTGGTGCGCCGGCTTGTGCTATTGCCACAGGCCGAAGCCGGTTGCGCCGAAGGCCCGGCATTCGCGCATCGGGTTTCACATGCCGCCCGCACCCCCAGCTTTTCGATCGGGATCATCAATTATCCGGGGAGGCCACGTCTCACAGTCGATGCCTCGGAAGCAGGTCGCGCTTGCCCGATCAGTTGACCTTGGATCGCCGGAGCCAGGGCTCGTTTGGATTTTCTTGACCCTCTCTTGCCCGTTACCGTTTGTCGCGGCCTTGGCCGACGTGACCATGGGAGCCGTCACCAGCGCCGCTGCATATATGGCCAATGTCAAAAATCGGGTCGCCGGCTTTCTCATGTGTCTCTCCTGACGTGACTGGTGCAGGCTTGTGTCTAACGTTCGCCTCAACCGAACAAAATGTTGCAGTGAAAATCGAACCAGTCTGGACCACCACCGGAGCCAGAGAAGCGCGCCGGCGTTGGTCCAAAGCATCCTGGTCCCCATCAAATTCGCGACCCAAATTCGCTTGTTACGGAGCCGTCGCGGAAAATTCGAAAGCATCCGATCACGTTAAAGCGACCGGCAGGTGGTGAATCAGCAGCCGACCGTCCTGTTTGCTGCGCTGTTGATCCAGCGTGCAACGCTCCTGGAACGGTAGCGATTATCCGGTCGGCTCACGTCCTTGTGATAAGCCTTCTTTTTTTGGGAGGAAACAAGCTGCTGCATTTTTCGAAGCTCTCGAAGGGTAACGCTCGAACTTCGAAAATTGGAGCTTTAGGGGACTTCCCCCGGTGGACACGCCAACGTCACGACGCATCCACCGCATTTGCGAAACGCCGATGCCTGACCTCCTGCTTGCACTGTTTGCCGGTACGCTTACCATCGCCGCGCCCTGTACGCTGCCGGTGCTGCCGATCCTGCTTGGTGCATCGATCGGCCGGCGCACTGACACGCGGCCTGTTTTCATTGCCGCCGGCTTTGTGGTGTCTTTCGCTTTTGTCGCGCTTTTGCTCAATGCGATTGCGACGGCCTTGCACTTCGACCCGGACGCGTTGCGCACGATAGGCTTGGCGTTGTTGCTCGTCTTCGGTGCGTTAATGATCTGGCCGGCGATCTTCGAACGGCTTGCGTTTCATGCGGCCATCTCCGGCATTCTGCTGCGCCCGGGCGCCGCTGCTCAAACCAATCTTGGTGGCTTCGTGCTCGGCACGACGCTCGGACTGGTCTGGACGCCATGCGCGGGTCCAGTGCTGGGAGCGATTTTAACGGCGATTACGACATCCACCGACCATGTGCACGGTGCGCTTCTGCTGCTCACATACACCATCGGCGCAGCGCTTCCGATGCTGGGAATAGCTTACGGCGGACAGGCGGTTTCGACCCGCCTGCGCCGCGTGGCGCCTTACGCCGCGCGATTGCAACAGGCGTTCGGCGTCATCGTCGTCGCGTTCGCCTTGAGCGCATTTCTGCAATATGACGCAGTCGCGCTCGCCTGGCTTGGTCAATTCTTCCCACAGGGCTATCTCGGCCTGTAACGCAAGGAGTTCGACATGATCGGATCACGCAGAGCCTTTCTTGCCTCGTTCGTCGGTCTCGCCGCGTCTGCCAGCGCGGCCTCGGAATTTGCTGGTCATTTGGATATGCCGATTCAGTTGGCGGAAGCTCGCGCGGCGGCGCCGGACTTCGTCGGCATCAGCAAATGGTTCAACTCGCAGCCGCTCTCAATGAGGGATCTGCGTGGCAAGGTGGTGCTGGTCGATTTTTGGACCTACGGCTGCTACAACTGCGTCAATACGCTCCCCTATGTGACCAAGCTCTACGAGACCTATAAGGGGAAGGGCCTTGTCGTCGTTGGTGTTCACACCCCGGAATTTCCTTTCGAGCGATCGTCCGGAAATGTGCAGGCCGCGCTGACGAGGCATGGCATCACCTATCCAGTGGCACAGGACAACGATTCGGCGACCTGGAACGCCTGGCGAAATCAATACTGGCCGGCCCAATATATCGTTGATCAGCACGGCAACGTCGTTTTCAGCCACGCTGGCGAAGGCCAGTACGCCGAAATCGAGCGCACGGTGCAGCGCTTGCTGAGCGCGACCAGCTGAGGCGATTTGCGGATCAAGGCCGCCTTCCAAAAAAGGCCTGCCGCCGATACCGTCGCCGAGCGCCTCGGCCTCTTCGACCACACCCGGAAGTCCCGTCGGGCCGCGCTGCAGGCCCGACTTCTTTAATAATCGTCTCGGCGGCGCTGGTCAGCCGGCGACCATGGTGTGCGGCATCCGTCGCTCGACGGGCGCGACTCCGCCCTCTGCCAAGATTACCAGATATTTTGCACCCATTTTCCGATGTTGCCGAAGCTCCCGATAGGCGACGCTGTCATACCAACTCTGCGCGGCATCCGTTGAGGGGAATTCATACACCGTCACACCCTCGACCGGACCCTGGCCCTCCACGATCAGGAACCGGCCGTGGTCCATCAAGACTCGACCCTTGTGACCGTCCAACGTTTCATTCACGCGCTGCCAATAGGTATTGAGCTCCGCCTGGTCAACAATGTCGCGGCAAACGAAGACGACGTAAGCAGGCCTGTCGGTACTGCGTTTACGAATGGGCGCGATTCCACTCTCCACGAGCGTCCCGAGATATTCGTTGCGCTCCCGGTTTTTGCGCGCCTGGACATAAGCGTCACTGTTGAACCACGCGACCGTCTGCTCAAATGGAGGGAATTCAGCTATCACAACTCCCTCGACGCGTTCCTCCTGATCCGCATCGAGCACCTCGAACGGAGCGTACGCTGCGAGCACATCGATATTCTCGGGGTATCGCGCGACCTGCCAGTAACGCTCTTGCCCCGCCCGGTCCTTCACCGCCTGGCAGATATAGACAAGATAACTAGACATGCGCGCATCTCCTCACGTCATCGGTACCTGGACCCGCTTTCTCTCCTGCGTCTACGCGATCCCTTTGGGCGAGTAGGGATTAATGTCGCCGGCGCCGAGCATCATTATTGAAGCCTAAATGGTCAATCTCGATCGCGCTGGAGTTCCTGCATTCTGCGGATCGCACGAATTCGCATTGCCAAGTGTTCCCAAAAAACAAACCCCAGACGTAGGAGGGGGCGCTGGGGTTTGTAGAGTAGGCCGGGAGCGAATTTACGCTACCTCCTACGCGCGCCGACGGTCTTGTCAAAATCCGTCATGTATTGTTGTAATCTATCCTAATGTGCCATCGCGATTGTCGTACTTAGGATAGCACCCGACGCTCGTTTCCAAGAGCAGACTGGTCGTTCCTCCGCTTGCGCCTCAAATCAAGTGGCGCCGAATTTGCCGAACCCTGCCCAAGCGTCGTGAGCGGCTTTGCCGGAGTTTTGACGATGGCGTACCGGACCGCGATGATGGACAGTGCCTTGGTGACTTGGATTGACGCGCGATGATGATTGGAGAACAAGCCCGCAAATTCTGGAGCTATCTTGCAGTTGGTGGAGCCGCGGCGGTAGTTTTCGGCGCGGGCCTGTTCATCGTGACGACGTTGCCGCCGCGGGAGCTGGTGATGGTAACCGGCGCCGAGGGTGGCGCGAACCATGAATTGGGCATCCGTTACCGTGAAATCCTGGCCAAGGAAGGCGTTAAACTGCAGCTGCTGCCGACATCCGGCAGCATGGAAAACCTGCGGCTGCTGCGTAACCCGCGGTTACGCGTAAACGTAGGATTCCTACAAGGTGGCACCACAACAAGGCAGGAAGCTCCGGAGCTGGAATCGCTAGGCACGGTGTTTTATGAGCCGCTATGGCTTTTCCGTCGAAGTGAAGTCGGGGAGGGCATACAGGCGTTGCGAGGCAGGCGACTTTCGATAGGTCTCGAGGGAAGCGGCGGGCGCGCATTGGCCCTGCAAATAATTGAAAGGACCAAACTTGACGCTATTGTCGGTGAACCGTCGGGGCTTTCACCGCAAGCTGCCGCTGAAAAGTTGATCGCCGGCGATATCGACGCGGCGTTCATCGTCACTGCCTGGGACTCTCCCGTCATCCAGTCTCTTATCCAGGCCAAAGGCATCGAGCTTTCAAGTTTCCAGCGCGCGGAAGCTTTCGTCGCGATTTATCCTTTTCTGCATAAGTTGGTGCTTCCTGCCGGGGTTGTCGACCTCCTGACGAACCGTCCGCCGACAGATGTCGTCCTGGTGGCGCCGAAAGCCAGCCTCGTCGTGCGTGCTGAGCTGCATCCGGCGCTGCAGTATCTGCTGCTTAACGCGGCCGTCCAAATTCATGCGCAGCCTGGGATTTTCCAGAAAGCGGGGCAATTTCCCGCAGCGGAATCAATCGACGTACCGTTGAGTGATGAGGCGCAGCGCTTTTACAAAACCGGACGGCCATTCCTGCAGGGTTATCTACCGTTTTGGGTTGCGACGCTGGTCGAGAAGATACTCGTTGTGATGCTCCCATTGATCGCGCTGCTATATCCGGGATTCAAGTTCCTGCCGCAAACGTACGACTGGATGATGCAACTCAGGATAAGGCGGCTGTATGACGAGATCAGGTTGATCGAGAGCGAGATGGAGGCTCAAGGAACGGATATCGACCGTAGCGCTTTGAATACGAAACTGAACCTGATTGATCAACGCGCGAACCATCTGCAACTACCGAATGTCTATGCGAGCAGTTTGTATACTCTGCGAAGTCATATTGATCTCGTGCGCACCCGTCTGGCCGCAATGACTTAGGTGTCGGTTCGATGTTGCTAGGCACTCCGACGTCCAGAGGCCACCATCGAGAACCGAGTTTGTTTGACCGTAGCGCTCAATAGTCCAGCTCTCGCCTGCAAGCTTCCGTGAACGCCTTCAGATAGTCGTCCTCGTCGATGCGTTGTTGTACGCGGCGTTTCAACTCCTCGAATGTTCTGTTGGGCTCTGCATAGGCTGCAATGACTCCGCGCAGCACTTCCTCCGCGCAACCGACGACTTCGCTCGACGAGATCAGTCGCATGCGCTGGATCGCTGAGTAAAGATTGCCAACGACCTCGGGTCCCTCGGCCTGGTGGTTCCATGCCTCCGCCAGGCGCTTCGTCGCCTCAATGATGAATTCCGAGTAGAGTTCCTGGCGTTGTGTCGCGTGGATCAAGCGTCGTTGAGTGCCCGACATTCTGTGCTGTGTGAGCCACGAAGCTGCAAATGTCGATACACCGCCAACCAATGAGCCGATCAGGCCGGCGCTCGTGGAAAGAATTGCAGTATCCATTTCTCATCTCCTCAATTGGACGATTTGCGACGACCCGACCGCGGATGCTGGCGGTCCAGGGCTAACCCTTTTTTATGCGGGCAACGGCGCATGCGAAAGCGGCGAAAATGCCGCGCGCATCGCGTTGAGAAAGTGGATCAGCGGGTGTCGGTCGGCAATATTGCGCATGGGATGACAGTGCCGCCGCACGCATGGCGTCGGCCGAGGATTCGCCGTGGCGATCAATACCGGTATAGGGCGGGCTCAAGATCCGGAGCCCCCCGCGACATCGGCCGCTACTCGTCGAGGGCCCGGCGCCAGGCGCCCGGACTCGTGCCAATTATTCGGGTGAAGACTTGCGTGAGGTGGCTTTGGTCCGCGAAGCCACAGCTCAGCGCTATCTCGCGCAGTGACAAGCGGCCGTCCCGCAGTTTTTGCTGCGCGACCTCAACGCGATGCATCAGAAGCCATTGATGCGGCGCGGAGCCGACCGAGTGGCGAAACGCGCGCGCGAAATGGCTTGCCGACAAGCCGCATTCGCGAGCCACTTCCTTGAGCGGCAGACGACCATCGAGATTTGAGCTGAGGATTTCCTTGGCGCGCCTTACTTGCCAGACTGCCAGCCCGCCGCGGATCGGAGGCTGCAACGGCCGCATCCCGCCATAGCTTTGTGCAACGTATATCCCGAGCCCTTGGAGGACGTGATCGACAAACAGTTGGTTTACCTGGTCCGGACGATGAAGCGCCGGCAACATCACATTGCCGAAACCTGCAACCGTCTCATCGTCTTGCGGCAAGGGCGCATGTCTCAAATCGCCAATTCGCGGTGCGTCGGCCTCTTCGGCGATCGCGTCCAGCGCGCCACGCGGCAGATAAAAGAAGAGAACATGGAAGGGCTTGTCGATCACTGCGGACGGAGCGCGTTTCAAATCATGGATACAAGTCTGACCGCTTCGCACATCGGAAACGGCCATGAGCCGGCCATCCTCCCAATACTCGCGACCGGGATAGTCGCGAAACGTCAACGTGATGAAGAAAGCATCCTCGCGCGCGTGCGAGCTCATTTCTTGTCCCATCAGAACGTCACAGCGCGTCTCCGTGACGGCCATGTCAGTCGTGCGTAACACGCGTGTAACGATTGCTTGTGCTGGCTCGGCGCGCAGCCGTTCGGCAAGACCTTGCCCGTAACCTTCGCTCGTTGCCATGATCGAACTCCGCAGAAGCTTATCCGGCTCAATACGTCAGAGCAGTTCGCGTCGTAACTGGTTGTCAGGCGAACAATATTACCGTGCTGTACCGCATGCTAGGGGACGAATGCGCCGGGTTAATCGAACCGGGCATCGCCGCTCCATCTTCCTGCAACAAGCGATTCAGACAAGTATCTGAAAAGCATACCCATTTTGATCGAATTCTCAAATAGACGGCGGCTTTTTAAAAGATCGCGCGGCCCTGGGCCTCTAACCTATTCGGCGGGCGGCCTGAGTTGGATGAACCAAGGTGCTGGCTGATGAACAGGACCATTACCACGAACTACATCGATGGGGCGTTCGTCGAATCCCACGGCCGCGCGATGTTGGACATCATAAGGCCCAAAGACGGTCAACTCATCGGCCGCGTGACACTCGGCGATGAGGAAGACACGCGGCGGGCAATCGCGGCTGCCAAGCAGGCATTCGCGACTTACGGCCGGTCAACCAAAGAAGAGCGTACAGAGATCTTGCGCCGGCTGCACAAGGCCGCTTCGGCGAGGCTTGATGACTTGACGGGAGCGATGGTGGAGGAATATGGCGGCGTCGCGCAATTTGCGAGACTGATCGTCGAGTCCGGCGTCAATGCGTTTCTAGCAGCCGAGCAAGCGCTTCAGCAGATTCCACTGACCCGTAGCTGGAACAAGACGACAGTGACTTTAGAACCGGTCGGCGTCGCCGGGTTGATAACCGCTTGGAATGCAAATGCGTTGTTCATCTGCCTGAAGCTGGCTTCCGCCGTTGCCGCCGGCTGCACGGTTGTCATCAAACCCAGCGAGCTAAGCTCGGTGCAGACGCAAGTGTTGGTCGAGGCCCTGCACGAGGCCAGGCTGCCGAAGGGGCTTCTCAATGTGGTCACGGGCCTCGGCACGACCGTCGGCGCCGAGCTCGTACGCAATCCGGACGTCGACAAAATCTCGTTCACCGGCTCGGTTGCCGTTGGGCAAAGCATCATGCGTGACGCTGCCGCGACGATGAAGCGAGTCACACTTGAACTGGGCGGCAAGTCGCCCACGGTCCTGCTGGATGACGCCGATCTCGACAAGGCCATCCCGGCGGCTCTCGTCATGGCCTTTTTAAACAGCGGGCAGGCCTGTGCCGCGGGGTCGCGGCTTCTTGTACCAAGAACGCAACTCGATGCAGTCAAACGCGCCATCGCAAGTGCCATGCACGCATTTAGTGTCGGTGACCCTGCCGATCCAACGACCGCCATCGGTCCGATGGTGTCCCAGAAGCAGTATGAGCGCGTGCAGTCTTACATCCGCAAGGGCATTGAAGAAGGCGCCGAGGTGTTGGCCGGAGGCGAGGGGCGGCCACACAGTTTCCAGGCTGGCTATTTTGTGATGCCGACAGTCTTCGTCAATGTGAAGAACGATATGACGATCGCGCGGGAGGAAATTTTTGGCCCTGTGCTCAGTGTCATCGCTTATGACACTGAAGATGAAGCTATCTCGATCGCCAACGACTCCCGATACGGGTTGCACGCCGCCGTGCTGGGTACCGACATCCAGCGGGCGCGCCGCGTGGCCGCCCAGCTGAGGGCTGGCAGGGTCGTTATCAATGGCATGACGGACGATCCGCAAGCGCCTTGGGGCGGTTTCAAATATTCAGGGGTCGGTCGAGAATATGGCCGCTACGGGATCGAGGCCTTTCTCGAAACCCGCGCCATCCTCGAGGCTTGAACGGAGCGAAAATGAGCAGGCACCTCGCCATTTCCCCCGAGGAAGCAGGGGATCGTCTTGCCATCGGCGAACTCATTGAGGCCTACGCGCACTGCGCGGATCGCCGTGATGCGAAAGGCCAGATGGCACTGTTCACCGCGGACACGCATTTTGTGGTGTATATGAACGCCAAGGACCCTACGCCCTCCGTAGAGCTGCACTCTCGCGAGGCGCTTGCGCCCGTATTCGCCGACCTCAACCAATACGCAGCCACGATGCATTTTGTCGGGCAGAGCACGATCTCCGCCCTGAGCGGCGATCGTGCGCAAGGGGAGGTCTACTGCATCGCACATCACCTTACAATAGACGGTGAAAAGCGGCGCATGATGGTCGCCTATCTCCACTACCTCGACAGTTTCGCAAAGGTCGACGGCGCGTGGCTCTTCGCCGAGCGCCTGCTCTATGTCGACTGGATCGAGCAGCGTGGAATTTCATGACAACGGAAGAGGTCCGAGTGAGGGAAGTTGTCGGCGAAGCGGCGTGATGTGGAGCCAAGAATGCGCGAGGTGCTTTGTACCGCCCTTATGGTCCTGGGTTTCAGTACGCCGGTCCTTGCCGAGCAACAGCCATCTGCGGCTGTCCCGGTGGGCGTCGTCAAAGCCGAGCGCAAGCCGATTGCGAAGGCAGGCGATTTCGTCGGCAGGGTCGAGGCGATCAGCCGGGTTGAGATCCGAGCGCGGATTACCGGGTTTCTTGAGGCGGAGCTCTTCAAGGAGGGTGATCTAGTCAAGGAAGGTGCGCCCTTATACCGGATCGAAAAGGGATTGTTTCAGGCGCAAGTCCAACAAGCCGAAGGCGCGCTGGAGCGAAGCAAGGCCGCGAAAACACTCAGCGCGCTGCAATTGGGCCGTGCCGAAGAACTGGTGGAGAAGCAGGTCGGGACAGTTGTCGCTCGCGATCAAGCGCGCGCGCAGGACCAACAGGCCGATGCGGCAGTCTTATCCGACGAGGCCAACCTCGCCACCGCCAAGATCAATCTCGGTTACACCGATATTATGGCCCCGATCACCGGGAAAGTCGGCCGCACCAACATCACGAAGGGCAACGTCGTGAGCCCGCAAAGCGGCTCCCTAACTATTATCGTCAGCCAGGACCCCATGTATGTAAGCTTCCCGGTCAGCCAAAGGGAGTTTTTGCGGGCACAGGCGGCGGGGAGGCAAGTCGACATCAGCCGGATCAAGGCGCGTCTTCGCTTTGCCGATGGCACGGCCTACCAGCACGAAGGCACTATCAACTTTGTCGATGTCCAGGTCGACCGTGCCACCGACACAATCCTTGTGCGCGCCACTTTCCCGAATCCTGCCAGTGCGCTTGTCGACGGGCAGTTCGTTCGCATCGAAATCGAACGCGAAAAGCCGGAAGAGAAGGTCGTGATTCCGCAGGCGGCACTCATCGCCGATCAGGAGGGCATTTATGTGTTTGCCGTCGAGGACGGCAAAGCCGCGGTGAAGCGCGTCAAGCCGGGTACCACCACCGACACCGGCGTGGCGATCGATCAGGGATTGGCGGGCGGCGAACTCGTCATCGTCGATGGTCTGATGCTGGTGCGCCCGGGGGCGGAAGTGCGGGCAACTCCTTCCCGCACACTGAGCGGAGGCTGACACATGCTGTCGGCCATTTTCGTTGACCGGCCACGTCTGGCGATCGTCATCGCCGTCGTAACCACCATCGCAGGCGCTCTTGCGCTGATGACGATCCCCTTCGCCCAATACCCCGATATCGTTCCGCCGCAGGTATCCGTCACGACGGTCTATCCTGGCGCCGGCTCGGCGGTGGTGGACGGGACCGTAGCCCAGCCGATCGAGGCGCAGCTCGTCGGCGTCGACAAGATGATCTACATGAAGAGCGTGAGCGGCGATGACGGCAGCTACACGCTGACCGCATCGTTCGAACTCGGCACCGATCCGGATATTAACACAGTCAACGTCAACAACCGGGTGCAGATTGCCCTCTCGAGCCTGCCGCAAGAGGTTCAGCGCCAGGGCGTCACCGTCAAGAAGCGCTCTTCCGCGCTGCTTGGCGCCATCGCCTTCTATTCGCCGAAGCACAACCACGATCCGCTGTTTCTGTCCAACTACGTCACCATCAACGTCCTTGACCGGATCAAGAGCATGCCGGGCGTGGGCGACGCCATCCTTTGGGGGCCGCAGGACTATGCGATGCGCGCCTGGATCAGAACCGATCGCCTGACGGGATTGGGCCTGACGTCCGGCGACATCATCAATGCGATCCAGTCTCAGAACACCCAGGCGGCGGTCGGCCGCATCGGCGCACGCCCGATCTCCGACGACCAGCAGCTGCAACTCAACATCCAGACCAAGGGCCGCCTCGCCAGCGTCGCCGAATTCGAAAATATCATCATCCGCACCAATTCGGACGGATCGGTGCTGCGCCTTGGCGACGTCGCGCGTCTGGAACTCGGCGCGGCCAATCTCGACCGCGATACAAGGTTCAACGCCGGGCCGGCGGCCATCGTCGCCATCTTCCAGGCGCCTGGAGCAAATGCGATCAAGACGCTCAACGACGTCCGAGCCCGCATTGCCGAACTTGCGCAGAGCTTTCCCGAGGACTTGGAGTGGAAGGTCACCTATGACCCGACCGCGTCTGTCACGGCAACCATCGAGGAAGTGAGGAAGACCTTGATCGAGGCGTTTATCCTCGTCGTCATAGTCGTCTTTCTGTTCCTCGGCAGCCTGCGCGCCACCCTGATCCCGACTGTTGCGGTTCCCGTGAGTTTGATCGGTACTTTCATCGTCCTCAAGGCGATCGGTTATTCGGCCAACACCGTCTCCCTGCTTGCCGTAGTGCTCGCCATCGGCATCGTGGTCGATGACGCCATCGTCGTCGTCGAGAATGTCGAGCGCGTGATGGAAGAGCATCCCGAGCTGTCACCGGGGGAGGCGGCGAAGCTGGCGATGAAGGAGATCACCGCACCGATCATCGCCATTACGCTCGTGCTGCTCTCCGTCTTCGTTCCCATAGGCTTCATTCCGGGGATTTCCGGCGAGTTGTTCCGGCAATTTGCCGTGACGGTATCGGTATCGATGTTGTTGTCAGCCATAAACGCGCTCACCCTTTCGCCAGCGTTGTGTGGCGTGCTGCTTCGGCCGCGCCATGGCCCTCGAGGTGGCCCGATCGGGCTGGTCATGCGATCGATCGACAAAGTGCGCGATGCCTACGGCGCGGTCGTCGCGCGACTGGTTCGTTTCTCGGCGATCGGCACGGTCATGGTCGCCGTCGCCGCGGCGGGCATTATCGGCCTCAGCAAATTTACGCCAACCGGGTTTCTGCCTGAGGATGATCAGGGCACGCTGTTCGTGGTGGTTCAATTGCCTGGGGGCGCGTCGGTCGCACGCACCACCGACGTAGTCAAACAAGCCGAAGAGATCCTGAAAAAGGAGGAGGTCGTCGCCGACTTCCTCTCCGTCGTTGGTTTGAATTTCATCGACAACTATTCGCAGCCGAATGCCGCCTTCATGGTGGTCACGCTCAAGCCCTTTGAAGAACGTAAAGAGGCTTCGCAGAACGTCCACGCCCTGATCGCCCGGCTGGGTGCGCAATTTCGGCAGATCCAGGGAGGCGTCGTCCTTCCATTGGCGCCGCCACCCATCATCGGACTTGGAACGGGTGGCGGCTTTTCCTATGTCCTCGAAGACTTGCGCGGCGGCGACCCGAAGGTGCTGGCGCAGACCTTGCGCGGCCTCGTCGTTGCGGCAAACCAGAATCCGGAGCTCAGCCGGGTGTTCACCACATTCTCGGCGACCAACCCCTCGATCTATCTCGATATCGATCGCGACAAGGCGCAAATTCTTGGCGTGCCGCTCAGCGCCGTGTTCCAGGCGATGCAGGCTTCGCTTGGGGGATTCTACGTCAACGACGTCAATCTGTACGGCCGGCGATGGCAGGTCCAGGTTCAGGCAGAGGCGGACGATCGCAACAATGTCGATGACATCTACAGGATCAATGTCCGAAGCAATGAAGGCAAGATGATCCCGCTGCGGAGCCTCGTCGAGGTCCGCGTGGTCGTCGGCCCTCCCGCCTTGATCCGCTACAACAACATTCGTGCGGTGAGCGTGCTGGGAAGTCCGGCGCCGGGCGTGTCGTCGGGACAGGCCCTCAAGGCCATGGAGCAAGTCGCGGCCAAGACACTTCCGGCGGGTTTTGCCGGTGAATGGACCGATACGTCCTTTCAGGAGAAGCGGGCCGAGGGCAAGACGACCATGATCCTCGGCTTCGCGTTGCTGTTTGCCTATTTGTTCCTGGTCGGGCTTTACGAGAGCTGGACTATTCCGGTGCCGGTGCTGCTCTCGGTGTCGGTGGGCGTGCTGGGTTCGTTCATCGCCATGGCGCTCGGTGGGCTAACCCTCGACCTTTACGCGCAAATCGGCATGGTGGTGCTGATCGGGCTCGCGGCGAAGAACGGCATCCTAATCGTCGAATTCGCCAAGGAAAAGCGGGAACATGGCGTCGCCCTTCTGGACGCGGCAACTGACGGGGCGCGACAGCGTTTCCGTCCCGTCATGATGACGTCGTTCGCCTTTATCCTTGGCTTGTGGCCCTTGGTGATTGCGACAGGCGCCGCTCAGCTCGCGCGCCGCGATGTTGGCACGCCCGTGTTCGGCGGCATGATCCTCGCTTCCATGATCGGCATCTTTGCCATTCCGCCTCTCTATGTGGCGTTCCAGGCCATCCGCGAAAGACTGCGCCCTGCGGCGCGGCCAAAGGTTCGGCAAGCCCAATCGACAATGGAGGTCCCTGCCGCGGAATAGATCGAGAAGTGACCATGCACCGTCCTGACAGGCTAGGGAGCTGCGCTGGCTAAGCTGCCATGCAAGAAGAAACGCGCAATATCCTGCAGATTGGCTCCAGATGCAGACTGTCCGCACTGGGGTCAAAGCGTTGCCGAAGGCTTAAAAGCCGGACGGGGGTCGTCGTCGGAATAAATCCAACCGGCTCTTCGTTCCGCATCATCTTGGAGGGGCGGAGGCTGCCCGTGACGTTGCATACGAGCTACGTCGAGCCGGATGCGGCTGACTAGGCCGCGCGCTTCGCTAAGCAAACCGCGAGGGCGGCGGACGCAAACGGCAAACCTCAACTTAGGAAGTTAGCGCGTCTGCTTAAGACAGACTAGAGATTACCAAAGCTATCATGCAATCGACGAACCAAACACGTCTTGTCATTGTCGGCGCGACCGGAATGGTCGGCGGTTACGCCCGGCGCGGTCGACAATCCGCTGTCTTCCCCTTATCTGCACGCGCTGACTTGTTTTGGACTTGTCTGGTGACCAGCCGTTAGAGAGCCATACCAGGGGCGATGTCCGGCAGTCTGACGCGATCAGGATCAACCGGTCATGACTGACTGGCTTCTGCGGCATGAGGCTCGGTCAACATGAGCAGCACCGAGACCGGACAGTCGCGAGCGACAGCAAGTGGTCGGTCAGGGGAGGTACCGGTCCCACGTGCCAAATCGATCCACCGCCATTCCGACAACGAGAAATTCTGTAGTAGTCTCAATCACCCGTAAGGCTGAAAAATGTCGGAATGGGTGTCGTGCGCGCTGCGAAATTTTTCGACTTCCAAGCTGAATACGAGGGTTCGATTCCCTTCACCCGCTCCGATTTTGTACGCTACTCTACGATTTTGTACGATGTGGCACGCTTTTGAACGCCGCCCTCAGTCGTCGCCCGCCGAGTGAACTTCCGCGCTTGCGATTTCGGATATATTTTGCCGAATAACTTATTCAATCGGCTCCGGAATTCGTTGCAGTCGGTCGATGTGCACTCGCATCGGGCGGCCCGCCAATGAGCCGACGAGTCTACCTAAGCCATCTCGATATGCCCAACGAAGACTTCCGGTATTGGTACCAAACGGACATGTCGGGGTCGTGTGACGATGTCGGCTCGTGAGGGTAGAACGGACATGCCAATCGGGCAGCCCCACTTCCGCTTATTGCCAGCAAGTGAGCCGATGCCTCTCGCCGAGGGTGGTCCGTTTCCCTATCTTCGACTGTAGACCTTTCTACGAAAAGGCATCGAGTTTGACGCGGGCGTTTCCGTCGATGAGCACCCTAGCGCAACGAAGCGTGCGTCTCGTGCTGGCTTCATATTCCATCGGTTAAAGCAGTCTCGCCCGTGCGAACAATAGGCGGAGGGCCCTGCGTCGCCTGGATGCTTAGCATCGCATTTTTTGCCGTCGCCTCCAACGCGACCTTTGCCTCAGCGTGCAAAGATCGAAACTCCATCCATTCCACGGGACTTAGGCTGGTTATGAACCGGTAGGCTAGTGTCAATGATCACGGGCTCGCCGTTCAGTTTGATTTTGAACGATGTCCTTAATGGGGTTTGAGAATTTGAGACGTGGCTCATAGGACACTACCCGGCAGGCGATCATCTGCAAGGTAGCTGCTAACTTGCCTCGGCCACCAGGTCAAAGGCAGTTCTTGACCGCTTTAAATGCCGCTGGCTTTGTGGCAACGAGTTTCACCATCCAGAACCGTGGGGCAATTTGCCGACGTTGAAATCAAAGCCCGCTTGGGGCCCGCACCGCCGCGCGGCGTGTTCTTTTCGTCATGCCGCGCGGCGCACCAGCAGTTATCGCCGATGGCCCAGTCCTATCCCCAAGTGCAACGCTTTCTGGCGGAGGGCTCCGACCGAGCGCTTGGTAAGCTTTGCTATTTTGACCACTGGCGTTCGCGCCTTTGAATGATCCTTGAGTTCTCTTAGATCGGCTTTCGTCCATTCGCGTCGCTTGCTGTTTTTCCTGGCAGCCTTAGCTTTCTTCAAGTCAATCGCTCCTGTTGATGATGAAGCGCGGTTGTTACCACGAAAACGCGAGGCGACAAGTGATCCCGCATTGCACGTGCGCCGTTCGGCAAATCCGGCCCCCGGGAGGGCTCAAGCGCTTTGTTGCGATTTGTTTTATGAACGTCGGCTGCGTCGTGATAAGATGATGAGATACGATGATCCGCAGAGACTGTTCGTAGAAGCTTGCGAAAAGGAAGTGCAATGTCTGACGAAGAGCTGAAAGCTGAGCTCGAACGCCTCCGCAACGAGAACGCGGCTCTCAAAAAAGGCGCTTCCGATGGCATCCGCATGAAGGTCAGTGAAAAGGGAGCAGTCTCGATCTACGGCATGGGACGCTTTCCAGTGACCTTATATAAAGAGCAATGGTTGAAACTCCTGAACATGTCCGAGGAGATTCGTGCGTTCATTGTCGAAAATGAAGCGCGACTGAAGGCGAAGGAGTGACAGCCGACGGCCGAGAGTAGTCGCTCACAACCGGGAGAGAAGCTCCGCCTTTTTAGCCGCGAATTCTTCCGAAGAGAGAATGCCTTTCTTGTGCAATTCGGCCAGCCGCTCGATCTTGGCGAAGAGGTCCGTTTCCTGGGCACTGTCGGGCCGATAAGGCTCTCTAGCAGGCGCCACCCGTGGTTCCGGAGCCTTGGTTTGCACGCCCTCCACCGGGACGACCGGCAGAGTTGAGACACTAACTGTCCCATGCTGGCTGGTAAGGGTAAGCGAGCCGCCGCGCCCCTGCTGCTGAGAGACGCCGCTGATCTGGTGATCTAGCGTGTCGTAGACGGTCACGTGTCCATTCAGCTCTACTGCTAATCGACGCTTTTGGTTGAAATAGGCATAGCGGACTTGGTTCTGCGCGCCAATCCCGTTGGGGAGCCCTAGTTCCGCTGGCCACCATTCACCCGACGCTCGGCCGGGTGTCTCTGGTACGAATAGGCTGACCGAACCTGTATCTAAGACGTCGTGGCCGCCTTCCTGCTGGCCGCCACCCTGCCTCTGTGACTGTGACTGAAAGCCCGCGAGGAATGGCACGAAGGGTTGCGTAGCCAAGATTTGTGACAGCTCGGAACACAAGCCGTCGACCTTCGCCTTGAGGCCGTGATTGAACATGTCGCCGACCATCGTCATGCCACCCGGCATCCACTGCCCGGTACCGCCCAGTTCGCGATGGTCAAACTGCGCCATCGTACCTTTGCTGTTCAGGAGGGCCTGCAACAACGTCATCACCGCGTCGGCACTGACTCCGTAATGCTGAGCCAGATCGTTTATTTTCTGCAAGCCTTGGTCGGTTAGGCGGGGCAAGGAGTCGTTCCTTAAGGGGCGAGAAGATATGACCAGCCGCACATAGTAGAAACCGAGTCCGTTACCGGTGCAAGGACGGACATGACGCGGTCTTTTCGCCGTTTTGGCCGACACGCTTAGATTCCGACTCAATCCAATGAGGGACAGCCGTTTAGGCGAAGGTGATGCGGCGAGTTCGACACTTCGGCAATTTCGTCCATCCCTGCAGACTAGTCTTCGTCCGGCTCGCGCACGACGGCCGGTTCATCTGCGCTGTCATCTTCGCCATCTTCGTCTTCGTCCTCTTCGTCTTCATCAGGATCTCGGGGCGGCGTCGTGTTGCTAATGATCAAGAAGGGATTCCAGTCGAAAAACCTGTCGGAGAATTCCTCTGGGATGTGTGGGATCATGTTGTTGGCTCCTCGGGTGTGGACCTAGGGGATTTACTCCTCTTTGCTCCAGTTTCCGCATCGCATCTTGTCAAGGTAATGTGACAATGTCCGCTAACGGGCACTTTTCCGACGGTGGTCGGTCTAACCGAAGATGTCCGTTCGTGGCGGTAAAGCGGACTCACGGCCGACATCGCGGAAACGACGCGATTGACCCAAGTGAGACGTTGCTGGGCGGCTTGTCCTCGACGACAATGTTGAGTGGCGCCAAGGTACGAGAGCATGCAAATCAAACGCTGGAAGCGGTTCGGCCTTTTGGCGTCAGTTTTTTGGGTAATCGTGGGCGGTCTGCTGGCGTCCTGGAACGAAACCTGGATCGCAGCCTTGAGACTTTACTGCTCTTTCACGGCTGACCCTACGTGCGTAGGCACTACTATCTTCATCGTTGTGCACCGGGAAGTGATCGCGGGCATCGTGATCTTTCCCCTGGTCCTGGCCTGGCTCGTTGCCTGCGGACTCATTGCCCTAAGGCGGCGGATACAACGATCCAGGCCCGGTGTCTAAACAGGATAGCAGCCGCTGGCCTGCACCTCTGAGCGCTTCCGCTCCTGAGATGAAAGCAGACCTCGCGTCTCTGAGTGCCGACGTCTGAAAATGACCCAAAGCCGACAATTTCAGCGGTGGTCGCCCTTGGTTCTCAGTAGAACTGCGGCGTGTTCTAAATTACCATGTTCCCTGCGGGCGCATCATCGCCTCGCGCGGAGGGAATCATGAAAGCCCGTTACACAGTGGCATTATCGATACTCGCAGGCATCGCGCTTGGTGCGCTTGCGATTCAAGGCCTTCACGCGCAAGCCAAGCCACCTGTCTATTTCATCGTAGAGAACGAAATCAGTGACGTGCAGAGTTATCTCAAAGAATATGCTGCGCACGCTCGTGATATGATTAAAGCCAATGGAGGGCGCTATCTGGCGGCGGGAGATGCGACAACATTTGTGGGCGAACCTCCTAAATCCCGGGTGGCCATATTCGTGTTCGACGACCTCCAGCAAATACAAACATGGCTAAGCTCCCCCGAGTACAAAGAGCTCAGGAAGGTGGGCGAAAAGTACGCCAAGTTCCGCAACTACGCCGTTCTCGGGATTCCACAGTAGCGTAAAGACCATTGGGGGCATAATCATTTTCCGCTTCCGGGGATCGATCTAAGCCCGCCTCAATTGGGCGCTTCGTTCGTATCGAACTAAGCGGGCAACGTCGCTTATTGGCACTTAAACGACATGTCCGGCCGCGCTCGCGATGGCGGCTGTTGGGGTGAAAGCAGACTGGCACTCTGGCGGAACGACTTCCGCTTGTGACCCAGTGCGGACGTTAGGTCGCAGCGACTGAACCAACGCTGCTCGACGAAAGTGCAAGCACTGTCCCTTCTATGTAACCGCCCTCGATAACGGCGGCCGTGACAACGGTCCGCCAAACTTGCGCAGCACTGATGCCGGTTACCCTCCTGGGGACTACGCCGCGTTTGTGTTGGACCCGGATGGTAACAACATCCAAGCGGTCTGGCGGGGCGCGCATTAGCGCACGTCAGCCTAGCCCACCCGTGGTTTGGCTTGCGGCCCGCGCTGCGGTTAGTAGGCCGATGGGTGAAGATCAGGGTCTTCGCCGCCTATTCGTGACGGATCGCGGCCTCTGAAATCGTCTGTGTTTCGCTGAACCTGTGGGATTGAATCGAAGCGCTCGTTCCGCTGGTTGTAGGAGGCACGAAAATGGTGATGCCTCAAATGTGTTCCCAAATGATCAAGTCTACCGTCTCGCGCGGAAACCGGCGCGGCAACGGCGGCGGAAAGGATTATCACAGCACTGAGTGTTTTCATGTTGGTCATTGGGTTTCTCCGTTGGAGTCATACCAATCACGTTCACCGATACTAAGAGATTTCTTATTTTCGACATGGCGTGGAATGCGAGCGCATGAGCAACACCATCGCGGTTTGCCAAAGGCCGTTGCCCTGCGGTCAAGACCTCTCAGTTCAACCGCCGTGCGGATTCACATCGCTGCGGGGCTGGCCGTCTCTATACACGTTTGGGTCGTTATCCCTATAAGCACCGCCCGTCGCGCCTCTGCCCATGCCTGTTGTCGTTGTGCCTGGCGTCATACGGTTCGGCGGAAACATGCGGAAGGAGGATGGACCTTCCCGTGCCGCACCGTTTGCACCGACACCTTGTGCGATGGCTAAGCTGCTCGACGAAAGTGCAAGCATTGTCGCCAACGTGATCGTTGTAATCTTCATCGCTTCCTCCTTCCTTTGTGACAGAAGGACAAGCCGCCTGCGATGTGTGACGTTCCCAAAATCGATCTGCGTATGTCTTAATTTGTTTTTTAGTGTCCGCAATCAGTGGCTGCGCGGATGTACCGTGGCCGGTTCGGTTTGGTTGGACGCCAACGCAGGTCGCTTCTGGCTGATGTCCGCTTTCCGTTGGCGGTCTCAACCGGTCGACGCAACACTTTATCTTAAAGCGAAGAGATGGAGTGTGGCGATGGATCGAGGCTTTCGTCGAGGGTTTACGGCGGCCGAGAAGACGGAGTTATGGGATCGCTGGCAACGCGGGGAGTCTCTCAAAGCGATCGGACGGGCGTTTGGTAAGCCGTCATCGTCGATTTATTTCCAGGTGTCGCCATACGGAGGAATTCGTCCAACTCCCCGGCGTCGCTCGCGATTGGCTCTGACGCTCTCAGAACGCGAGGAGATATCGAGAGGCATCGCGATCCATCGATCGGCACGCTCAATGGCCCGATTGCTCGGCCGCTCGCCCTCGACGGTGAGCCGGGAAATTCGTCGGAACGGCGGTTATGATGGCTACCGAGCGGCTTTGGCGGATGACAAGGCCTGGGCCCGAACCCGTCGCCCGAAACACTGTAAGCTGACGACCAATGCTTGGTTGCGACAGGCGGTGGCCAACAAGCTGAGATTAAACTGGGCGCCCGAGCAGATAGCCGGCTGGCTTAAAAGAGCCCATCCTGAAGACGAGCGTTATTACGTGTCACACGAGACGATCTATCGCAGTCTATTTGTTCAAGCCCGCGGGGTGCTCAAGAAAGAGCTGCTTTGCCATCTTCGGTCGAAGCGCACGATCCGTCGATCGAAACAGGCGGGTCTCATCAATGATGGACGGGGACAAATCAAGGACATCGTCTCGATCCGTCAGCGGCCGGCAGCGGTTGAAGATCGGGCGGTGCCTGGCCATTGGGAAGGCGATCTCCTGTCCGGGTCGAAGAACAGCTATATCGCGACCCTGGTCGAGCGTCATACCCGTTACGTGATGCTGGCAAAGGTGGCCAATAAGGACACCCAGACGGTCGTATCCGCGCTCATCAAGCAGGCAAAGAAGCTGCCGAGTGAGCTCTATAAATCGCTGACCTGGGACCGGGGCAAGGAACTCACGGATCATCGACGATTTACCCTGACGACCAACATCGATGTTTACTTCTGCGATCCGCAAAGCCCGTGGCAGCGGGGGTCGAATGAGAACACCAACGGCCTGCTGCGACAATACTTCCCGAAGGGCACCGACTTGTCGGTGCACTCGCAAGCCCATCTGAACAGAGTGGCTCGTCAGCTCAACGAACGGCCACGGCAGACCTTGCAATTTGAAACCCCAGCAGAGAGATTTAACGCCTGTGTTGCGTCGACCGGTTGAGCTGGCAGTTGCATTGCGGACGGTCCGGGGGTCAGGCCACCATGTCGGCTAATGTCCCAACTCGGACATTGTTGATTTTGGCGATGATCAGTTAGGATGCGCCCCGCCAGAGCCTGGGAGGGGCGGATGTCGAAATCAGCAGCGGAAGTGGAAGCTCAGACCGAAGTGCAAGGATACGTGCTGGGCGCCGCCGAGGGCGAACATCTCGTTCACTACCGTAATCCCGGCAATATCTTCATCAAGGTTGATCCGGTCAAAGGTTCCAAGAATGTAGCCTGCGGCACGCAACAGGTACCCATAGGTGCTGGCATTCCGATCCACAGACACTTTGACGGCGACGAAGCTTTCTATATTTTAGAGGGAAGTGGAACATTCATACTGAACGACGTACGTCATCCCTTCGAGAAGGGTGGGACGATATTCATCCCGAAGAATTCGTGGCACGGGTTCGCAAATCCCGATCACGAATTGCTGCTGCTCTGGATTGTCGCGCCTCCGGGCCAGGACGGTTTTTTCCGAGAAACCTGCAATCCGCCCGGCGTGCCGCCAAAACAGTTGACCCGAGAGCAGGTCAACCAGATCGCTCGCAAATATGGGACCGAGTATAGATGACCGGGGCCGCCCTACGGCCGGGATGTATTCGAGCAGTCGTTCAATCGGATTGCCAGGCACGAGATTTTCGATTCCGGTAGCATGGGCTCGGGCAATTACGAGCAGGCGATGGTCGCGCTCTCCCCGTACCAGGCCGTTGATCGCTTCAATCAAGCGTGGGGTCATTCGTTCCCCGCCGTGCCGCTCATGCTCTGTTATTGTTGACCCTCGATGCGTAGCCCGATCAGCCGGTCGAGGGTCGTGGCATCATTGAGCAAATCGCGCGAGAGCGCGCGATGTACGATGACGCCGCGTTCCATCACAATAGCATCATGGGTCAGGGACAAAACTACTTCCGCGTGTTGCTCGATCAAGATGACCGCAATATCGTGGTCTGTCGTCATACGGGAGATCGAGGCGGTGAGTTCTTCGGCGATAATGGGCGCCAGCCCTTCAAGCGGTTCGTCGAGAAGCAACAATAACGGGTTAGTCATCAACGCGCGCGCGATAGCCAGCATCTGCTGCTCGCCCCCCGAGAGCTGATTGCCCATGTTGGCGCTGCGCTCGGCGAGGCGGGGAAAGAGTTCATAGACCGCCTTCAGATCCCAATGCCCTGGGCGTGAGGCGACTGTGAGATTTTCCGCCACGGTCAACGAAGAGAAAATCTCTCTCTCCTGCGGAACCCACCCGAGGCCAGCGCGCGCGCGCCGGTGCGGTAGGCGCGCCGTAATCTCCTCACCGCGCCAACGCACTGACCCGTGTGTCACGTTAGTGTAGCCCATGATTGTAAGGAGCAGAGTTGATTTGCCGACGCCGTTGCGACCGAGCACTGCGAGGCTGCCGCGCTCGGGCACCTCGAGCGAGATACCTTCGAGTACGATCGAGTTGCCGTATCCGGCGCATACCTCGTCTAGTGCGAGCAAGGGCTCAGCCATGGCGCGACCTACCAAGATAGACCTCGCGCACACGCGGATCTGCAGCGATTTCATCGGGCGTACCCTCGAGCAAGATGCGTCCGCCGACCATAACGATAATGCGGCTGGCGAACCGAAACACGAAGTTCATGTCGTGCTCGATAAACATCACTGTGATGTCGCGGGGAAGACTCGAGATGACTGAGAACAGTTCCGCGCTTTCGTCGCGCGGCACTCCGGCGGCGGGTTCGTCGAGCAGTAACACCTTCGGTTTGGTCGCGAGCGCCAACGCGATTTCGAGGAGCCGCTGGCGGCCATAGGGCAGTTGAGACGTCGGTCGATAGCAATCGTTGCCGAGCATTAGCGTGGAAAGGATGGCGTGCGCCTCTTCGACGACGCCACTATGGGCCGTGATGGGCTGCCACCAGATCCGCGACACGCGCTCGCGTTCGCCGATCGCAAGTGTCACGGCTTCGAGCGCGTTGAGGTTCGGAAACAGCGAGTTGATTTGGAAAGTCCGCACCAAACCACGACTAACTCGACTTTCTGGCTCCATCGCGCTGATGTCCTCGTTGCCGAGCAAGATCACGCCGGCGTCAGGCCGTAGCATGCCGGTCATCAGGTTGATCAGCGTGGTCTTGCCGGCGCCGTTGGGGCCGATCAGTGCGTAGCGCGCACCGAACGGAAGCTCGAACGAGATATCCCTCGCAACGACAAGCGAGCCGAAGCGCTTGTCCAGCCCGCGGGTGGATAGCGCCGCGCTCACGGCGCCTTCGCCCGCAATTTCCGCTGCCACGACGCGCCAAGCTTGGCGAGCCCGCCTAAGATACCATTCGGCAGGAACAGCACCACGGCGATCAGCAGGATACCGATCCAGAAGTACCAGAACTGCGGCGTGTTGCCGGAGAATTGGTCGCGTGCCACCATGAAGATGATTGCGCCGACGAGCCCGCCATAAAGCCGGCCGGCGCCGCCGAGAATAAGGATCACGAGCACATCGGCAGAGCGTTGGAAACCGAGAGACTCAAGCGAGACGGTTTCGGTAGTTTGCGCCAACAGCGCGCCCGCTATACCGGCTATCACTGCCGCGATGGTGTAAATCTTGCGCAAATGGGAGCGGCTCGACGCACCAAGCGCCGGCATTCGCATGGGATTCTCCCGGATGCCGCGTAGCGACAGGCCGAACGACGAGTGGATGATGTTCCGCGCCACCAGGAACACAAGGAACAGGACGGCCAGTGCGTAGCTGTAGGCGGTGTAGCCGTAGAGATCGAAGCGGAACGTGTTGAGCAACGGCCAAATTTTCACGCCCTGTAGCCCGTCGGCGCCTCCTGTGAGCCAGCTCACACTATTCGCGGCCTCGGCGAACAGCAAACCCATTCCGAGCGTAATCATGATGAGCGCGAGATGCCGAAAGCGAGACACAACGAAGCTCGCGGCGTAACCGTTGATGCCGGCGATCAGAGCCGCGAGGAAAAGGCCCGTAAGAGGTTCGCCCCAACCGTGCTTGGCGATCAGTCCAGCCGTATATGCGCCCAGACCAAAGAAGGCTGCGTGGCCGAGCGACACGATGCCCGCATAGCCAAGGATCAAGTCAAGTGAGAGTGCGAAGAGCGCTGTGATGGCGATCTGGCTCGCGAGCACAAGATAGTTCGGGAGGAAATAAAACGGCAGCAGCGTAGCTAGCCAGAATGCGATCTCGATGGGCCGCCAGCGTGCCTGCGCCTGGAGATAGCTACGTGGCAGCATCGGGGTTGTAGAGGCGACGGACATTAACGCTTCCCAAACAGGCCGGACGGTCGCCACATCAGCAGTGCGACCATAACCAGATAGATGAGAAAGGCACCAAGCTCGGGTACGTAGTATTTGCCCGCCACATCGCTGATCCCAATTAGGATCGCGGCGACGAACGACCCGGCGATCGAACCCAGGCCGCCGACCGACAGGACGATCAGCACATAGATCAAATTGGTGAAGGCGAAGGATGGATCGAGTCCGACAATTTCGATTGCCAACGCCCCGCCGATACCCGCAAGGCCGCTACCGAGCGCGAACGTGAAGGCGAATACGCCATCCACATTAATCCCGAGGCCGTTGGCCATGCGTTGATTGTCGACAGCGGCGCGCACCTGCGCACCGAAGCGAGTGTACTCCAGCGTGAAGATGAGCAGCACCGTGATCCCCAGCGCGACGGAGATCAGGAACAGCCGATAGGCACCGAAGGTCAGCCCGAGGACCGTCACCGAGCCGCGCAAATAGTCGGGCATCCGCACCGGCTGCTGAATCGTGCCATAGAAATACGCCGCGACCGCCACAGACACGAAGGCGAGTCCGATAGTAAGTAGCACTTGGTCTAGATCGCTCGCCTGATAGAGTCGGCGGTAGAGCACACGCTCAAATGCGACGCTGACGAGCGCGGTGACTAGGAACGCAGGCGCCAGCGTTCCCAAAAACGGCCAGTGCCAATCGTTCATGAGCGTAACGGTGATGTAGCCGCCGAGCATCGCAAAAGCGCAATGCGCGAGGTTGACAAAATTCATCATCCCCAGCGTTACGGACAGCCCGACCGACAACAGAAACAGCAGCATACCATATGCGAAGCCATCGAACAGAACCCCGATCATGGAGCGCGCTCCAATGAACGCTCCCGCAGGATGGTCAATTTGGAACTCCACCCTGGACCCGTTTCCCGCCACTTTGAAGGAGGGAGGGCGGAGAGTCCGACGCTCGCCGGAAATTGCATTCCGAAAAAACCTGTCGTGAGCAGACATTCTATCGGTAGGTCGTGCCACCAAGAGACTCGCTCGGACCGCGAATGCTTCACTCGAGAGAAAAGGGCGCCGTCCCGGCTACCGGCCGCAATCGCTCGCAGCTAATCTCTTACTTGCCTATCCTAGGATTTTAGTTTTCCACTTTATCGATCACGACGTTGCGTAGGTCGCTTCCAACTTTGCGTACCTGCCGAACATAGATATTTTGTACAACGTCGCGCGTCTCAGGGTCGATCTTAAATGGCCCGCGAGGGCTTTCAAAACTAAGACCCTTGGCGGCTGCGACCAAACTATCGCCATCGGTTTGACCACCCGTCTTTTTCAGGGCGTCGTAAATGACGTGCATTCCGTCATAACCGCCGACAGAAGAGAAGTCCGGATTGCGCCTGAACTCAGCATTATAGGCCGCGACAAACTCTTTATTCAGCTTGGAATCATCATTGTAGTCGTAATGATAAACGGAAATGATGCCGAGAGCAGCATCCCCCATGTTCTTTAATGAGGTTTCGTCGGTGACCTCGCCCGTCCCGATGATCTTGATCTTGTTGGCATCGAGGCCGCGCTCGGCGAAGGTCTTGCCCAGCGCCGCTGGTTGGGCGCCGCCCGGCACGAAGATGAAAATTGATTCCGGATTGAGGTCCTTCGCGCGCTGCACGAAGGCGGAGAAATCTGGAGTAGCCACCGGCATGCGCACCGATCCGGTGATCTCGCCGCCTGCTTTCTTGAACGCATCGTCGAACGCCGCTTCAACATCCTTACCCGGAGCAAAGTCGGAAACCATCGTGTAGACTTTGCGGATGCCGCTCTTGTACGCCCAGGTTCCAGCGCTTCCACCAATCGAAAGGAACGTCATCGAGGTGCGCACGGAGTAGGGCGACATGGTGATGATTGCCGTGGTTGAGGCGTTCATGATCACCGTAAATTTCTTCGCCTTGGCGGAGATCGCGGAAATGGCGATGGCATTCGGAGAGAGCTGCAAGCCGGCGAGGATGTCCACGTTGTCCCGCGTGACAAGCTCCTGCGCGAGCCGCGTGGCGACGTCGGGCGCCACACCACCAGTGTCCTTTCGAATGATCTCAATCTTCTTGCCGGCGATGCTGTCGCCATTTTGCTTCACATAGAGCTTGATGCCGTTATCAAGCTGCGTCGCAAAGTCAGCGAACTGGCCAGAGTAAGGCAAAATGACGCCGATCTTAATTGTTTCCTGCGCATGGGCGGCCGTGACGTTGATCGTTGCGATCGCGAGGCTGATCAGTCCGGCAAGTAGCTTGTGCATTAAAGTCCTCCCTGCTCTGAAACTCGAAGGAAGATCGCCCCAGGGCGGTTTGGTTTTTGCTCGCTTTGGTCGAATTACACGGATGACGCCCGATCATAGAGTAATCCCTTTCGAGCCGAATCAAAGGTCAAAAGCGGAGCGTTTTTCGTGCATCATGCTCCATTCCCAGGGAGATCTCGCCAACCACCACCTTTTAGTACTGTGAGACATGCTTCCGTCCTCGTGCCGAGATCGATCTCATCGATTGTAAAAAGGTCGAACGCCTTGTGCTTCCGGGAACGATCGTGTCGAATTCGCTGGGCCTCAACGTGTCTCCGAAATTACTGGCTCAGGCAGATGAGGTAACGAGATATGCCGCGCACGGCGCCTTTTGGCACCTAGCGGACGTGGTCAGATACCCCGACGACTTCCGCTGGTCGGGCTACAATGGACCTCGCGGCTGTATCCGGGGAAAGCAGTTCGATCAGGTCGCATTCGCTGGGGATCGCCGCTGGCACGAAACAAAGCGCCGGTACTATCGTTCTATGTTCGATGAAGTCCTTAGGCCTAATTCTTGGTGTCTTTGCGATAATTGCCTCGCCGGTGTTGGCCGATGGCACGTCGCTTGGCCATTGCGAAGGTGGTCGCATCGTCGATTTCCTGCCCATCGTCCAACAGTATAACGCGAGCGGCGAATTGTTTCACATCCAAGGCGTCTGCAAGTCAGCGTGTACCCTGTTCTTGGGCATCCGAAATGTCTGCATCGAGCGCGACGCCACACTGATGTTCCACGGTGGCCACGACATCAAGGAGGACGTTACTGGGCCGGACACGCGCGCGAGTCGTGCGATACTGTATCGCTATAACGACGCTTTGCGGCAGTACCTGCTCGAAGGACACCACATGGACAGCGACGAGTATCACACGCTGACCGCTCGCGCCGCATGCTGGCCGATATACAATTGAAGCGGGTTTGAAATTTTCAATCCGATGAATTCGTGATCGAGCGCCTCGGCGAACGCGAGCTTACGGCGACGGCTGAGCGGGTGGCCGTTCGGCACGATCAGGACGAGACGATCGGTTGCAAAAGGAAAGCTCTCCACTTCAGCAATGTCCACCAGGTCCACCACGATGCCGATCTCGGCCAGGCCAGCCGCAACCGCAGGCACGATCTCATGGCTGGAGCGCTCCTCCAGATCGATGTCGATTCCGCGATTTGCCGCCAGAAACGTCGCCAGCGCCTCCGGCAGGAACTCGGCCAGGCCGGCGGTGTTGGACAGGACCCGCACATGTCCTTTGAGGCCGCCTGCATATTCGCGAAGTTCGCCCCGCATGTTTTCCAACTGCTGCAGTATAATGCGTGCGTGATGAACCAACGCACGGCCGGCGGGCGTCGGCTTGACACCCCGCGATCCCCTGTCGAGCAGAGTCGTACCAAGCGTATCTTCCATGCCTCGGATGCGCTCGCTCGCGGATGCCAACGCCAGATTGGCCTGCTTAGCCCCGAGCGTAATGCTGGAGGTCTCAACCACCTGAAGAAACAGACGGAGATCGGTCAGGTCGAAACGCATGACATCCCTCATCGTTTGAGGATAGCCGCTTCGTCCCAGCCGAAGGGAGGCTGAGGAACTTCCACATTGTCGTTTATGAAGGGCGAGATCAACCTGCGCGGGCGCCTTGGGATTGCGTTTCGCGTCTGGTTGAAGTCCGTCGTCGTGCATTGCGGACGAACAATCAGCCTCTCAGCGGGAGGTTGGATCATGATTACGATGACACGTCGCACCGCGCTGGGTGGACTTTCAGCCCTTATCTCCGCGCCGCTTTTCGCCCAGCCGCCATGGCCAAATCGTCCGATTAAACTGGTGGTCGGTTTTCCGGCGGGCGGCCCGGTTGACACGGTGTCGCGCATCGTCGGCGAGACCTTATCGAGGAGGCTTGGCCAGCCGATCGTGGTGGAGAACAAGCCCGGAGCAACCGGCACCATAGCCGCTGCCCAGGTCGCCCACGCCACGCCTGACGGCTACACGCTCACCGTGCTGCCCGGAACGTTTGCGGCCAGCGCCGCGATGTTTCGTAAGCTGCCTTACGATCCCTTAAATGACTTCTCCTGGATCAGCACCATTGCGGAGTTTCCGTATTTGATGGCGACGTATTCCGGTCATCCGTGTGCATCTATTGCGGATCTCGTCAGCAACGCAAAGTCGACGAGCACCCCTTTGCATTTTGGAACCTCGGGCGTGGGCTCCGTCCAACACCTCTCCGGCGAACTGCTCGCGAGCATCGCTGGCATCAAGCTTCAGCACGTCCCTTATCGGGGCGGGATGCCGGCCATAACCGACCTTCTGGGAAAGCGTCTCGACCTTGTGATCGATCAACCCACGACTCTGCTGGAATTCATACGAGATGGGCGGCTGCGCGCCTTGGCGGTCACCGGCTCGAACCGCTTCTTTGCGTTGCCCGACGTCGTGACGGTCTCGGAAGCAGGGTTTCCCGACTACCATGTGACGTCCTGGCAGGGACTTGCCGGCCCAGCGGGACTGGCCCCGGTGATTTTGGATCGGCTGAATTCGGAGTTGGCCGGAATTCTCGCCGAGCCGCAGTTCGGCGAGAGACTTCGCGCACTTGGAGACGAACCCAAAATATCCGCAGGCGAGGCATTCAGGGCTCGGGTTGCGAGCGACATCGACGTCTGGACCAAGGTCGTTGCCGATGCAGACATCGAACGGAATTAAAGTGCGCTCAAGCCCGCGTTTTGAAGGTGTCTACGCCAATCTTCCGACGCCGTTTACGGACGACGGCAATAGCGTTGATTTGTATCGCCTGCACTCGCTGATCGATTTCCTTCTCGACCAGCAGATAGATGGGATCGCTTGTCTTCTCAGTTCGGGCGAATACCCCTATCTGAGCCATTCGGAGCGGCTGGAATTCGCCGCCGAACTCTTGCACTACGTTTCTGGCCGGGTGCCGGTCATTGTCGGCGTCTCCGCCCTGACCACGGCGGAGGCGATCGCTTTTGCGGTTCACGCCGAAGCCGTCGGAGCTGCGGCCGCGATGATCATGCCTATGCAATATTGGCTGCTGAGACATGACGAAGTGATGGATTATTTTTGCGAGATATCCCGCGCCTGTTCTTTGCCGCTAGGCATATATGACAACCCGAGCCTGCGCGGCGCTTCCTTTAGCGCTGAAATGTATGGCGCACTGGTCAAGGAGGCTCGCATATCGCTAAGCAAAGATAGTTCGGGGGATATCACGAAGGTTCGCGATGTCGCACGCATGTGCGGCGGCAGGGTTTCTGTCCTGCACGGCAATCATATGGAAATGTTGCCCGCATATCTCATGGGAGCGGCCGGGGTTTGCACTGCCATTGCCAGCATTTTCCCGGGCGCTTGCCGCAAATTATACGATCTCGGCGTCAAGGAGCAGCGATGGAAGGAGGCCCGGCAATTCTTCGACCGCGTCGAACCCGTATTCCGATTTTTTCACGAGCATTCGCTCCCTCGCTGCGTCAAGGAGGCGTCCCAAATGCTTGGCAGGCCATTGGGCCCACAACGCAAGCCCCTCGCCGGACTTCCATCCGCTGAGCGCCGGCTGCTTGAGGAGTTGCTGGAGCGATACAGGCACGCGATCGACTAGTCGAGGCGTTAATCGATTCTGTCCGAACTTCCGGTATTGGCCCTTAGCCGACATGTCCGGCCGCGCCCGCAATGTCGGCTGTTGGGGCGAAAGCAGACATGGCACTCTGGCCGAACGACTTCCGCTTGTGACCCACAACGGACACCGGGCCTCCATAGTCTGAGGCCTTGTATGCCAATTCTCATTCGCCACCCGGCCGCAAAGTGCTAAGCTCAGGCATCAGCCGAGGTTGTTCTCAGAGGGACCCATGTGGCGTCGCAAATTCATCGCGCTTCTCGGCAGCCTGATGGTGATGGGGTCGCTGACCGTGCACGCACAACCGTCTGGCGGGATGCGGCGGATTGGGGTGCTGATGTCGTATCCCGAGACCGACCCGGACGCACAGGCCTTCCTCGCGGCGTTCCGGGAGGGACTCCAAAAGCTCGGGTGGGCGGAAGGCCGAAACGTCCGGCTTGACACTCGATGGACCTCAGCCTCAGCCGGCAACGTGGAGGAGATGCAGCGGTTCGCGAAGGAACTCGTCGCGCTGCAGCCCGACCTTCTTCTTGGGCATACCACAACCACAGCGACCGCGTTACAGAAACAAACGCGCACCATTCCCATCATTTTTGCGTTCGTCTCCGACCCGGTCGGGAGCGGCTTAGTGACGAACTTCCCACATCCGGGTGGCAACGTCACCGGATTCATGGTTATGGAGCCGACGATGGCCGGCAAGTGGCTGGAGCTGCTCAACGAGATTGCGCCGCGCGTTACCCGGGTCGCGCTCCTGTTTAACCCAGCGACAGCGGCATATGCCGAATATTATCTGAAGCCTTTCAAAGTGGCCGCTGCGTCCCTCACAGTTGAGGCGCTCGCACTGCCGGTACGTGACATGTCCGAGCTTGAATCCGTAATTGCCACCTACGCACGCGAGCCCAACGGCGGTCTTGTCGTGATGCCGGATACTTTCAATGACGCGCATCGCGTGGAAATCATATCGTTAGCGGCTCGCTACCGCCTCCCCGCCGTCTGTCCGCTGCGCTTCTATGCTGAAGTCGGGTGCCTGTTGTCGTACGGACCTCTACCGATTGATAATTTTCGGCGCGCAGCACAATACGCCGATCGCATTCTCAAGGGCGAGAAGCCGAGCGACCTTCCCGTTCAGGCCCCAGTTAATTTCGTGCTGACCATCAATCTCAAAGCTGCGAAGGCGCTGGGCTTGAACGTGCCGGCGTTGCTCCAACAGCGCGCCGACGAGGTGACCGAATAGACTCTTAAATTGTTGCGATGCATGAGTCAGGTTGTGGCACTCAGCCGACATGTCCGGCCGCGCTCACGATGTCCGCTGTTCGGTGTAAAGCGGACATGCTGCGGCCACATCGCGAAGTCGGCTTTTGACCCTTAGCGGCGAACTTCCGGCGCGACGAATGTGGTGTCGGCTTCTGACGACAAAGCACGCCGAAGGAAGGCGCAAGTTAAAACTTCGCAAATGATCCGTTACAGAAGTCAGCATAGTCTTGGCTCTAACTCAACGGCGGATCAGGTTGTCCTGATCCGCCGTTCCTACCGTCTTACTGAAGCCGGCCTGCGACTGTCAGTTTGAGCACAACGTATTGGCAAGAGCCGTATCGGCCGGCGTCGCCGCAACGGCAACAAGCACGTTTGATGCGTTCGCCTGCGAGAGCAGCGTTTGTGCGTCAGACGGCAGCAGGAAGCGCTGCTGTTGCGCCCTGTTCACGGCCTTTGATACAACGCAGACGTAGCCGGCATGGGTCCCGTACCGCTCCTCAAGCGACAGGCGCGGGTCACCATTTGCTTGACGGTTCGCTTTTGTGTCCCAGAAGGGATAGTAACCGCCGCTGTTACCTGCTCCCGCAAATACCTGGCCGACGCTTCCCGGGCCGTTACTTGCATTGGGGCCGTACCAACCGGTCGTGGCCAAGTTCCAGCCCACATAAGTACCCAACGGAGCCTCACCGAGGACCGTCGGCAAACCATCAACCACCTCATTGCCGTCGGCATTCACCTTTGCGGCATAGACCGGCAGTACTTTTTCAATGATCGGCGGCTGGATGGTCGGAACGCCACTCTCCTGATCGTAATTCTCCCTGGGGCCGAAGTTGTAGACAAACGGCGGCCAAGCCTGGTCCCCTCCATAAGGCAAACCAGGAACGTCGGGGAATCCGACGCCGTGCTTGGTGTTGGGCACGAGCTGTCCACTAGACAGCGTGGGATAAACGCTGCGCGGCATCGCCACGCCGTCCATGAGCAAGCGAATGAAATTGTACTGCAGCGCATTGTTCGTATACGCCAAAGGTATTGGATCGTTCGCCAGCGACTGACCGACCGGTACGCTCACTGCGGCCGGCGAAACCCAGGTGAACAGGTTGACACTGGGGCTGACCGTGCCGCCGCCGTGGGTGGCGCCTGGCGTATAGTACCGATAGACATTCGACGGTATCGGTATGTCTTGTATGCACGTGAAGCCGCAAAGCGAGACCGCCATCTTTTCAGAGTAGAGCTCCGCCGAAGCGAAGGTCTCCATGATTGCCGGACACGTATTGTCCCGCGCGCAGCGGTGAAGCATCCCATCAGGCGGAAGGTGACGCGCCAGGTTCGGATAGTCTCCCCACCACACCGGAGCTTCGTCACCGCCCATGTAGAGGTACATGAGGTTGTTCGGCTGTCCGAAGCGGATGTTCATCACCATCATCCGCCCGTCGATCTGTGGCCAGGCGCCGTCAAAAACGGTGCGGCCCCTCTGATCGTGGCCCCATTGGTCGTGGCCCTCCTCGTTGAAGCCCCAGAAGATGAAGCCGTGGATGAACGCGGCGGATTGCGATGCGCCAATGGTCATTGCCGTCGTGATCGAACCAGCGATCGGGTTTGAACCGCCGCCCGGAGCAACGCTGCCGTAACGAAGGAAAGCCGCAAGGTCACGGAACGCGGCAAATCCGACCCCAAGCACCAACGGGTTTTCCGCCGTATAGACCATTTCATATTCGAGCTTCGGATTGAAGGTGCCGTTCTTCAGGCAAATCCAGTTCGGATTTGGCGTGCCTGGCCAGCCATTGGGGCAATACGCCCAGGCCCATTGGCTGCTGGGGATTGGCGTCTTCACACTGGTCACACCGGCAGCGGTTTGAGACGACACGCTCCAGAACTGAGCCTGTTTGGTATCCAGGCTCGCCGGGTGATACGGGACAAATGCTGGGCCCTGAATCGCCAACTGCGCGGTGCTCGGGGGTTGACCCGTGGGGACGGGCAAGCCGCACCCGTTCGTACCGGAGCAGACGTGGCCGTAGACCTGGCCGGTAATGATGTTGCCACTGGCACCATGATCGTCGCCGTCGCGATCGCGCTGTCCGTAACCATTGTTCGACGAGTTGCCGTGGGTCGCCACCGGCACCTGAACGACATAACTCGCCAGAGCCTTCACTCCGGAAGCCCCGGCGACATCGGGCACGTTTGGAGGAACGAGAGCCCCCGTCGTGGTATTCAGGCCGCCATAGGGGCCGGAGTTCAGGTCAAAGCAAGGATACGGGATCGCCTGGGACGGCGAGCATTGTGCCAGAAGGTCGCCTTGCCAGCCGCTCTGCACATAAGTTGCACCTTGTATCAGTGCCGTTGTGGGAATCGCGTTATTGCCACGGTTCGGCACCTCATGGATCAATAAGCCGCTGCGCTGATGCGGATCGGTGGGCGTGACGATCTGAAAGTTGGCGACGTATCTGACTTTGCCCTGTGTCTTGGGCGCGTGCTCAATGTCGGTTATGATCTCGTGTTGTGGATCGCTTGGATCCAGTTCGCCGAATATACGGCCCGTGTAGATCGTATAGGGTGTCGATGGGCCGGGCGTCGAGGCCCCCAGTGTGATCGGTGTGAAGTTGAGTGAAATTTGCTGATCGATCACGATCTTCTGGACGTAAGCATAGCTCGCCGAATTCCAGCCGATCGCCGTACCAAAGATCGCTATCGCCGCCAGGAAACGCCGTAACAGACCGATTGTCTTGGGATGCATGTGTCTCCCCCGTCTGATTGTGAGACGGGATCCGGACCTGCGAAGACGGATGCCCAAATGCCCGTCGCCATATTATTTTTCTGCAAAAATGATTCTTTGTACGCAAAAACTGTACGGAAGCATTGCATCTACGCAAAAGCCGACGACCTTGTCACGTAAAAACACTATTCGCAGTTGCGAAGACTTGCTCGCGCTTGCGTTACTTCTTCAACGACAGCGGAGGATGACGACAGAATCAGACTGGCATTCTGGCTTCACCGAAGGTCCGACTAATGTCGTCTATTGATGCTGTGGACGGCTCCTCCACCGGCACGTGAGTGCCACGAATGTAGGGGCTGTTGAGGCTCCCACTACTCGGAGGAGCTAGTCATGGAAGTCACGACAATCGGTCTAGATATTGCGAAGTCGGTTTTCCAGGTCCACGGCGTCGATGCGAATGGCAAGGTGATCGTTCGCCGCCAGATAAAACGTCGGGATGTTTTGACGTTCTTTCAGAAGCTGTCGCCGTGTCTGGTCGGCATCGAAGCCTGCGCCTCCTCGCATCATTGGTCGCGCGAGCTCAAGGCGCTCGGCCATAGGGGCGGCGATGCCGCCGGCTCGGCCATAGGGTGCGGCTGATGCCGCCGGCCTATGTGAAGCCGTACGTCAAGCGGCAAAAGAACGATGCCACCGACGCGGAGGCAATCTGCGAAGCCGTGGCCAGGGCGAACATGCGCTTTGTCGAGACCAAGACGCCAGAGCAGCAAGGCTGCCTGATGCTCCATCGCACGCGCCACCTGTTTGTTCGTCAACAGACTGCGGCGATCAATGCGATCCGCGCTCATCTTGCTGAGTTCGGGATCGTCGCGCCGGTCGGACGCCACGGCGTGGAGGAATTGCTCGACGTTGCTGCCGACAGGAGTGACAAACGAGTGCCCGAGGTGGCACGTGCGTGTCTTGTCGCGCTCGGGGCCCAACTGCAGATGCTCAAAACCCAGATTCTTCAGTTTGACCGTCTGATCATGGCTTGGCATCGGTCCAACGAGGCCAGCAAACGGCTCGATGATATCCCGGGGGTCGGTCCAGCTCTGGCGACAGCTCTGGTCGCCAGCGTTGCAAATCCGAAGGCGTTCCGATCCGGTCGGGACTTCTCGGCATGGATCGGCCTTGTGCCCCGGCAACACTCCAGCGGGGGCAAAGACAGGCTCGGCAGTATCAGCAAGCAGGGCGACCGCTATTTACGAGGCCTGTTCGTGGCGGGCGCGCTTGCCGTCATTCGCTACGCCAAGATCCGCGACACCAAGCACCGGCCATGGCTTACGGGATTGTTGGCGCGGCGCCCGACCAAAGTTGCTGCGATCGCGCTCGCCAACAAGATCGCCAGGATGGCCTGGGCTATGATGGCCAGGGGCGAGCATTACAAGGAACCCGTCGCGCTCGCGCGATAACGAGATCGCGCCGGATGCCCGGCGTGATGTGAAGGTTGGGAGGGCGAACAGCACGTAATGCAGAGCCGGTCGATCTGGCGATCAGGACAACCCATTAGTGCCAGTGCATCGTCGAATGCGGGCTTTTGACCGGGACCTGATCCGCGGAGGGCATTATGGCCAGCGGTCATGTGAACCGCACCTTAAACAGGCCGAACACATGGCTGCACCGACCAAGCCCGCTACGTGAAGAAAGTCCTTGCCAATCTGGAGCCGTCCACACATGGCACTTAGCCGACATCTCCGGCCGCGTTCGCTATGTCGGCTGTTGAGGTGAAAGCAGACATGGCACTCTGGCCGAACGACGTCCGCTTGTGACCCAAAAGCGACATTCGCGATGCAGGGTCCAACTAACCTAATCTATGCGATGAGCAGGCGGGGGAACCCAGGCTCCGTTCACGGCTTCATCCTTCGGCCGGTAGAGGTGCATCATCAGGGTGAGATCGGGCAGCACTGTTTCGTCAATTGTACGCTCACGGAACGTCGTCTCATGGAGTCCGAGACTGGGACCGCGCCGCCAAATCCCAAGCTTCATGATGGTGTCACTGAAGCTTCTTGTCGAACCGGAACAGCAGCAAATACCCGGCAGGCACGAAAAACAACGTCAACAGCGAAGCGATAGCAAGCCCCGACATCATGAGCACCGCCATTGGCTGCCATAACGCGCCGTGATAGGCGCGCTTTCATTACAAGAAACAAACGCAACCGTATTTCCCGACGTGTTTCTCACGAGGACTCGCCATGAAAGAGCTTCACGGAAAAGTTGCGGTGATTACGGGTGCGGCCAGTGGATTTGGTCGTGAATTTGCGATCCGTTGCGCCGACGAAGGAATGAAGGTTATTCTCACAGATATCGATACAGGTGGCTTAGGTACCACCTTCGCGCTGCTCAAGCCTGGCACCGAGTCCCTCGTGATTGGCAGCGACGTCTCCAGTGCCGACAGCATTGAGCATCTGGCAAGGTCGACATACGACCGCTTTGGCGCATGCCACTTGCTCTTCAACAATGCGGGCGTGGGAACGGCGGGGCCGATCTGGACGGCCACGCTCGACGACTGGAAGTGGACGTTGGGTATCAACGTGATGGGCGTGGTTCACGGGTTGCGCAGCTTCGTGCCGCGCATGCTGGCGCAAAAGGAAGAATCTTACATCGTCAACACAGCCTCCGCTGCGGGGCTGCTTGCGCCCCCAGGCTCCGGCGTCTATGCCGCGAGCAAACACGCCGTAGTCGCGATCACGGAATGCCTTCATCACGAGCTGCGCGACCAGAATGCGCCGATCGGCGTTTCCGTGCTATGCCCCGCATTTGTTGACACCGGGATATCGAACTCCGAACGCAACCGGCCCGCGGAACTCGCGGACTCCAATCCGGAAGCGGAACAGTACTCGGATCGCATCAGACAGTCGATCAAATCAGGAAAGCTATCCGCCACCGACATCGCAAGGATCACGATCGACGCGGTGAAGGACGGGCGCTTCTATATTCTAACGCACCCGAACGTGAAAATCGCGGTGGAAATCAGGATGAACGATATTCTGTTGGATCGGCAGCCGACGAATACATCGCAGCGCTGACGTCGCCGATTTTCCGCAATTGTTCATCGGCGCGTCGGTGTGGCATCGTTCGCCAATGTCGCGTCTTGGCACGAAACGGACCAGCCGGGTCGGAGCTGTCGATGTCCGTTGATAGGGGTAGACCGGAAGTGGCAAGCCTAAGGCCAGAACGACGCGATTGACCCACAGCGGACGTGCTTATCCGATAGGACCTGCAAAGGTTACCTTGATCCATCAGGCTGCCTTCAACCGGCTTTTTCAGTTTGGCGACTGCCGCAGAGCACTTATCCGCGCACGAAATCTCCCGATCTCTTTGAGTAAGTCGTGACGTGTTGGCCCCGGAGGAAGTTTGCGTGCGGCCTCAAGCAATTTTTTTGCCGTTGTTTCGAGCTGTTGGACAATCTGTTTGTTCGTATCAGTTTTCGTGCGAGTTTTCGTCATGAACTTCAGGACGCCATGTATAAACCAATTCGTGATCTTTGCTGACGATGCGATACCCATGAGGTCGCGTTTTGTCATCAACGATGGAGAGCAAACGTTGGCCTATTCGCTTTGCCTCTTCGAGATACACGCTACCGCCGATTACTCGGTCAAGGATCAAAGGGAGCTCGTCGCCGAAATCGAGAATTTCAATCGTGAAGGGCAGTTTACCGGCCATCCAACGGCTCCGGTCAAATCGCAGCGGCGCTGCTTAAAGGACGGTGGTTAAAACGCTTCACGCCCTACGCTACGCCCCGAAGCGGCCATCTGCAATTGAGATTACCAACATTTCATCTTGCCACCGTGCTCGCGACGCAATCGTCTCGGACCTTTTGGAACGAGCAGCGTGTTGGCTTTAGCTACTCAAATCCTAGCTGCACGCGAAAAAGGATGGATGAGATGGATGAAGCCACACAGGTGACGCTAAGCAAAGTACCTGAAGTTACACTGGGCTTTTGGATTATAAAGATTGCTGCAACAACACTAGGCGAGACTGGGGGCGACACCGCAACCATGACCCTGAATTGGGGTTACCTTGCGGGCACAGCCGTATTCCTTGCGGTACTCATTGCGTTAGTCGGATTTCAGATAGCTGCGAAAAGTTTTCGTCCCTTTCTATACTGGGCCACGATAGTTGCTTCGACAACATTTGGTACGACGATGGCCGACTTTGCCGACCGTTCCTTGGGCGTCGGATACTCGGGAGGTTCCACGCTACTGTTCCTGTGTCTTACAAGCGTGCTTGTACTTTGGTACTGGTCTCAAGGCACGGTTTCGGTGAACACGGTGAGTACGCGCAAGGTGGAGGCTTTCTATTGGGCAGCGATCACCTTCTCACAAACACTTGGCACTGCTTTGGGTGACTGGTTAGCCGATACTGATGGTCTCGGATACGAGGGCGGCGCATTGGTGTTTGGCGTCGGATTGGCGATCCTTGCCGCCGCCTATTGTTGGACGAGCATCTCGCGGGTCGCACTCTTTTGGGCAGCGTTCATCCTGACCCGACCGCTCGGAGCCACGGTGGGCGACTTTTTCGACAAGCCGGTGAGTGACGGCGGTCTCAACTTAAGTCGTCCCCTTGCATCAGCCATATTGGCAGCCTTCATAGTTGTATGCCTGCTTTTGCTGCCTCAACGACCGGGCAGACATCCGGCCGAAATTAAACAGGCGGCTTAGTTGCACGGCCAGTCGCCGAATGACTTTCCTATCGATGGACTTCCGCTAATGGCACATAGCGGACATGACGAGCCACGCTGATGAGGTCCGCTCGCGGGAGTAAAGCGGACATCGCGGCTGTATGCGAGGAAAGCAGCTCGATCAGGTCGTTCTCGATGCGGACCGCGGTTACTGGGCGGTGCCCTATCACCGGACGGTATTCTTTGACGCTCGGTCCAGTGCAACATTGCGTCGAGGCCATTGGCGAAACAACGAACAACGCCAGGCTCCGCTACGGTGATCGTCACTAACGCTGGGGCGCGGTCGTCGAGCAATTCGAGCTGCGGGTAACCTGAGTTCTTCAGCGCCGCTCCTCTAGTTGATGTCAGCCTGCGTTATAACGATAGACCCATCTTGCTCAATGAGACCGCCGTCGTGTTTGGTTGAGGCGATCATCTCAATTTTCGAACGTTACTCACCATCGAGATGAGGAATGCCACCTACACATGGTGATTCGATGGCCAATAGCGCATCGTCGGCGACAATAACTCGAAAATCGCTTCCATCATCGGTCCGCATCGGGAGCAACCAGCCAAAGCGAAATGCTGATCGAGACGGAGATTTATCAGTGGTTGTTAACGTCATGGTGCTCTTTCAGGATTGGAGATGAAAAGTCGCCCGGCAGTTGGTTGCGACGACGTCACATGAAGCACCGTGCGGAGAAAGGCTATCATTTCACTTTCGCCTTCGGTCCGAGCTCGCCAAGCGGCGGACTGCTTTGCGGCGCAACGGAAATCGGACGCGGGCAAAACCGACACCAACGCGCTAATCGGGCCGGGCGCCCGAGTCGGTGAATCATGAGTTAATTTTCCTGCAAATTTCGCCACTTGGCGACCCCGCGACTCAGTCTATGACGTCCTCGTCCCACGAAAAATGCGGGTGCACACAGATGCTGAATTCGAATGACGACGCCAGCGACGAGATGCTTTGGGAGCGCGTCCTGTCTCTGCTCGTGGTGGGTGCCAGCATGTTGGGGGGAAGCGCCGTGTTGCTGATACAGGCGTTACCACCAGTGCTTCACGGATTTCCATAGTGACAGAACGACGTTTGAGTGACAGGCGAGCCAAGTTGAGCGTCGAACGAAACGTCCAACAATACGTCCAACACGTAAATAGGCAGAAGGTGTAAGCAATTGGAGTCGTTGACAGAAACCGATAGAAAAATTTGAATCGGAGCGCTTCACCCGCTCCAAGATTCGCCCTGCGGGATCGCATGACAGCCTAGCAGGGGTGAACGACTAGTTTTTCTTCGTTGAAAAACTGGAGCGCACCGTACCCTTCCATGTCAACCGCATATCTAAAGTTCCCGTCATCTGTTGGGAACACGGCGATGACCTTACCCACCTCATGGTCGTCGGCTGCGTTATCGACCGTCTCGCCAATCGCAAACTTCGCCATCGAGAACTCCTTCTGGAATCGTCGGTGCGCTTATATCTCCACAAATCAGTTAACGCTTTCTTAACTATGTGTCCGGGGCAGCATTTTGGAATTTCGCACGAGGACTGTTGTTATAATGTCTCGGTCTTCGCGTTCCGGATGCAGTTCACCAAAGTGGAACACAGGGCGATTAGCGGGGATAATTGCGGGGCAGTCGGTCATGCGCGGATCAGGTGATTGAATGTCGCTAATGGCACGAACCCGACATGCCGATGCAGGCGTCGCCATGTCGGCTTCGCTCCCGACAGCAGACATGCGGCGACTGAGCGGAGCTCTCGCGAATTCACAAGTGAGTTGCTTTCCTGGCTGAATGTAACAGTCCTAGCTGACTCAGCGCTGCTTCAACCGCTTTTGTGGCTTCTGACACTGAGCAACAAAAGACTTCTCCAAATGGTGCTAGCTTGTCCAGATGCTCCGCTAGGATTTTATGTGAGAGCGATTCAACTTCGGCAACACCTTCCGTGAAAAAAGCTATCCTGAATTGCCACGTTCCAACTTGTCGATTGCGATGTCGATACCGTTCTAATCGCTTCTCAAGCGTATTAGCTATTCGAGTGGCTGATCCTTTTTCACTATCAACAAGCTCGTTGAGACGACTTCTAATATTTTGCAGATAAGACTCTGCAAGCGCCACATCTTTCTCAAGGGGTAACGCGCGCCCTCCCGAGCAACGATTACCACTTTTAACATGTTCAGGAACAAGCCCCCCGATGCTAACCAAGCGTCCTCCACAAATCTGGCAAGTGACCTTGCGTTCTAGCCACATGTCATTGATGTCGCTAAGCCGATCGCCAACGTTGTTGACGCCAATACCTGTCATGCCAACTTTCACGCGCTGCGCTTCGGAGTTTTCAAAAACGTATATAACTCCGTGGGGGTAAAGAAATTCGACCATTCAAAGTTACCTAACAGGCATTCGTATGACAGATCGTCCAGACGTGTTTTTGATGATATGGACACAGAAAATATTTCTTACTCATTCGCGAACTAACGTCGAGAGAGATTCCTCCAACGTTCCATAACGAGTGTCTGCGGGTAGCATTCGCTGCTTCTGGCGCGATGCCTGTTGCTGGCAGGCAAGCTGAGGTTGAGCGTTGGTTTTCTGAGGTCCGCTTGTGGCGCGAAGAGGTCATTCGTGGCTCGGAGGCTCGGTCCGGTGTTGGAAGTGGGCCGCTCCGCTCTGCGGCCTCAGGCGCTCCTGAAACGAATAGGGCGTTTGTTGAGTTTTGAAGCTGGTCGTAGGCCCAATTCAGCAGGGCTTGGATTCAGCAACTGCCAAATCGACAGATTGCAAACTTGCGCTCAATTCACTGATAGGTATAGAAGTGTCGTCGTGGGGTCGACATGGTTCGCACCGTTGCAAGCACTTGTTGGGAATGCGCATCGAAATGCGGCTCGCTGATCACTGTCGAAGATGACGGCCACGTCAGCAAGATTGTCCCGAACACAAAAAGCCCCGTCTCAAAGGGCGCCTTCTGCGTCAAGGGTATGCGAGCGCTGCCCGAATGGACCTACCATCCTGATCGACTGATCCATCCGATGCGGCGCATAGGCGAACGCGGCAGCGGCCGGTGGGGACGGATCAGCTGGGACGATGCGCTTGACGAGATGGCCGACCGGATGGCAGCCATTCGCGCCCGCTATGGTGCACCGGCGCTGGTTGGCGCGGTGAGCGGAGCAGCATTTAGTCGGGGTCCTATCATGGCCTTGCTGATGCGGTCGATCGGTTCGCCGAACTGGATGATCAACCAGGATCTTTGCGGCGGTTGTCGTGCGGTCAGTGACAGGTTGACCGGGCTGTCCATAACAAATGGCGAAGACATTGAGGCTGCGGCCTGCATTCTGGTAGTCGGAAGAAATCCGTTGGCCGCGGATCCTTTGCAATGGATGGCTATCAAGCGTGCCAAGGCGCGAGGTGCATCGCTCGTTGTGATCGATCCCTTTCGTACCAGCGCCGCGCAAATCGCCGATCTTTGGTTGCAGCCCAATCCGGGGACCGACGCCGCGATCGCCATGGCGATGATGCAGCAGATGATTGCCGTCGGTCGCCATGATGCGGACTTCGTGCAGAAATGGTGCACGGGCTTCGATGCGCTTGCCGAGCGTGTCGCTCCGTTCACACCGGAATATGCGGCCTCGCTAACGGGCGTGTCAGCTGCCGACATCGCGAAAGCTGCGGATCTCTATGCCGCCGGGCCGTCAGTTTTCGTCAGCGGGCATGGCATCGACGCCGCCAGCAACGGCGTGCAGACCTTTCGCGCGTTTCATTGCCTTGTTGCGATCAGCGGAAATGTCGACCGAGAAGGCGGCAACTGGCGTGCAAAGAGCCCCGCCGGCTTCACGACCTACATGAATCTGCTGCATGATCCACGGTTTCGTCTGCCGAAAGATGTCGAGCTGCAGACGATCGGCGCTGCGGCTTACCCGTTGTGGGCGGGACCAGCTGGCTGGCAGACCGCCTGTCACAATAAATCCGTGCTTGACGCCATTTTGACCTCGGACCCATATCCGGTGCGTGGAATGTACGTCAGTGGCGTCAACATCGCTGTCATGTATCCCGACACGCGTCGCACTCTTGAGGCGCTGAGGTCGCTCGATTTTCTCTGTGTTGCCGCACATACGATGACGCCGACGGCGGCTGTCGCGGATCTCGTGCTTCCCAAGACAACAACTCTGGAAGAAGAAGAAGTTGACATCAGCCAGACCGGCGCCTGCGTCACCTACACAGCCCCGGCTTCGACGCGGATCGGAGAGGTTCGGTGTGACATGGAGATTGCCTCGGGCCTCATCGCTCGGATGCGCGACCGGGGAGCGTTGACGGCCGAACTGTTGCCGTGGACGAACCAGGCGGATTTGAACCGGTTTCTGATCGGTGACGCTCCGATCGATCAGATTGCCTTGCGCAGGGACGGCTTCGTCGAATTTCCATACGAACTCGGAAATTTCTCGGCGCAGGTTTTCAAGACCCCAAGTGGCAAAATTGAACTCCACTCGAGCACGCTCGCGAATCTCGAACTCGATCCCTTGCCGGATTACGTCGCGCCGCTTTATGAGCGCGCAAAGGGATTGGTAAGTGTTGACTTTCCGCTCGTGCTACAGACCGGGCAGCGCGAGAAAACCTATCATCATTCGCGATTCCGCGAACAGAGTTGGGCCCGGAAGGTTTCGCCAGATCCGACCATTCGGATCCACCCAGAGACGGCGGCGCAAATGGGGCTTGTCGATGGCGCGTGGATTGTTGTCGAGACCGAGACAGGACCGGCGCCTTGCCGGCTTCGTGCAGAGATCACCGATCGGACCGCGCCTAACGTGGTTACGACCGGGATCGGCTGGTGGCGCCCGGAGGGCGCGGGCCCCGAATTTGCCGCGCTCGATATCAACATCAACGCAGCGCTAACATATGCCGGTCCGATGGACCCGATGAGCGGTTCGGTTGATACACGCGCTCTCCCTTGCCGGCTATTTGTTGTTTGATTGTGCTCCGATGCACCGATCGGCCGCTGTTGGCGCAAAGCGGCCGGTCGCATGATAGGCGTTTATTGAACGGCCGCGGCTGGTGCAAGGGTACGCGACGTGGCCGAGCTGCGAAAGCAGACAGCCGAGTAATTTAGCGGGACGTTATGAGCTGCGAAGCCTGTTTCGGCGGCATCTTGCTGACCGGCAGGTGCAAACGTCACTTTGCCAATCGTAGGTGAAGGAGAGAATGTCCCCTCGACTCGGGCCGACTTGTCCAACGACCGCAACGTGCTCGATCTCGCACTCGTCTCAGTTAAGAAGACGTTGGCCCACGTTTTCGAGGACCTTCCAGCCGGCGGAAGAGGCGGCGGCGTGTTAGACAATACGGCCGGGTCTCCACCCGCTTCGTGCGGATTGCCTGCCCGCGTTAGATCGGAAAGATGAGTAATTTCAGTGGTGCCGGGAGATTTTAAGTCCCTTGCGTCTACCAATTCCGCCACGTCCGCTTTGATCATGGGATCAAGTACTTAGCGCAGTTTTTGAGCCCGGCAAATGAGGCGGGGCCGGCGAATGCGCCGTCCCAACCATTATGCGACTGCTCGCGCCAAGGCAAAGCCTCATTCCCGACATCACTACTTGCTTTACGCAACCTCAACGTTGAGGGACTAACAGGCCTATATGATCGTTCCGTTTGCCCGCATCCGTGTAGCGGGCCGTGCCTTTGCCGGCGCGGTCGTGCTTGCTTGCGCGACCCTGCTTTCCGGCTGCGCCGGCATGAGCGACGGCATGACGTCGGCGTTTGCCGACCCCGCGAAGTACCAGCTCTACGACTGCAAGCAGCTGGAGGCCGAGCGCAAAGCGCTATCGAACCGTATGGCCGAATTGCAGGGCCTGATGAACAAGGCTCAGGAAGGCGTTGGCGGTGCGGTGGTCGCGGAGGTTGCCTATCGCAACGAATATATTGCGGCGCGCGGCCAGGCGAAAAACGCCGAAGAGGCGTGGGTGCTCAACAAGTGCCGGGAAACTCCCGCCAAAGCCGCTAGCCCGACGCCGCCACCACCTCCCGTCGCCGACAGGTCCGGCCGTCCGGCGCGATCGGGCAGTGCGGTCTACTAGTGACGCGGCGGGCGGCGTCTCAGGCCTGCCAGTTGTAGATCCAGTCTTGCCGCGACATCATCCGCTTCGGCCCCATCGCCTTGATGACGAGGTCGCGCGCGAGAGCCAGCGGACCTGAAAGATGATAGATGCGGCCGGCCTGGCGGGCGCTGCGCTGTAACCGCATCACGCGCGGCCGGCGCAACCGCTCGTAGCGTTGCAACGCCGCCGATAGTGCCGCCGCGCTATCGTTTGCTCGCCCGCCGATGCATCTGGCGAGCACGGCCGCATCCTCGATCGCCATGGCCGCGCCTTGCGCAGCGAAGGGCAGCATTGCATGCGCCGCGTCTCCCAACAGAGCAACCGCTCCTTCGGTCCATTGGCCGCCGCCGGGCACCGTGTATAGCGCCCATTTTCGCCAGCCATCGACCGCGCCGATCAACATCCGCGGGATAGCATGCCATCCCGCCGCAACGAACGCGGTCTTGATCTCGTTGTCGTCGCCGCGCTCGCTCCAGCCGGGCCTGTTCCATTGTCCGGGAACGACCGCCACCACGTTGATCCGCCGTCCTCCGGAAATCGGATAGGTCACGAGATGGGCGCCTCGGCCCATCCAGAGTTGAACGCGGCGCGAGGTGTATTCGCGCGGCAGCTGCGTGGTATCGAGCGTGCCGCGCCAGGCGATCAGGCCGGAGAAGCGCGGTTGCAGATCGGGAAGCAGGTGATGGCGGACCGCCGACCAGATGCCGTCGGCGCCGATCAGCGCCAGTGCAAGTTCCTCCCGCCGCGTCGCGCCGCTGCGCTGGATCACGGTCAGTCCCTTGGCGTGAGAACTCACATCCTCGAACTGGCAACCAAGCCGCAGATCGATGTCGGAACAGCTTTGCACTTCCTCCCGTAACGCGGTTTGCAGATCGGCACGGTGGATCACCCAATAGGGTGCGCCGGAATTCGCCGACGGGTCGAGCGAAAGGCGGCTGATCTCGCGGCCGGTTGTGCCGCTCATCAGGCAAATGGCCTCGGGCGTCACCGCGCCTGCGAGCCGCGGTTGCAAGCCGAGATCGATCAGCACACGGCTGGCATTGGGCGACAATTGCAAGCCGGCGCCGGCTTCTTCCAGCAGTTCGGCTTTCTCAAGAATAATGACGCGAAAGCCTTGCCGCGCCAGCGCCAGTGAAGCGGTCAATCCCCCGATACCGGCACCCGCAACGATGATCGTGCGCGAAGCCGCCATTGGTGTGTTGCCGATCAGGCCACCTTGTCGATCAGCACGCACTCCGGCGGGCGGGCCTCACCGGCCTTGAGATCGGCGGCGAATTGATAGAGCGTTGAGCAATAGGGGCAGATGATCTCGTTGTCGTTGCCGAGATCGAGAAACACGTGAGGGTGGTCGAAGGGCGGGTTGGCGCCGACGCACATGAACTCCTGCGAACCGATCTCAATAACGGCAACGCCGGCGTCGTTATGGAAGTGCGGGACGACATGGTCGGACATTGGATTCACCTTCAGTAGCAACGGCGGAAGACGACACCGGCATGTCGGTCCGCCACTTAAAAAGTGGCCTCACCATAGAGAGGGAACCCGTCGATTCCTAGTCCACTTTCCGCAGGACTGGTGGAGTAGGTTCGTGGCCCTTGCCGCTCGTTCGTTCTTACAAATTCGACACAATCTTGTTGTCCCGAGAAGCCCTTCTTTCGTCGGGGCAGTTGTGTCGTAAAAGCGGCGCATTATTTTCTCCGAGTGTGGCGACACTGACGTTCCCTACAGTCTGCCGCGACCTCTTCAAAGGAACGTCAGTGTCAAAGCCGCACTGGAAAACCAATATTTTCTAGTGTCCCCTTGGTTCTGACATTCGTAAAAGTGGCTCCGCGATAGGATAGGAATGTCAGAACCGGGACACTTGCGCGCGGATGGGTTCCTTTCGATGAAACGGCGGCGGATCGTTTTGGCGTTGGCGGCGATGGCGGTAAGCGGTGCAGCGCTTGCCGCAGTGTTGCCGCGCGCGCACGAAGCCGTCTCTATCCTGGCGGCCCAGGACGATCCGGCGGAATTATCCGACCTTCAGGTGAATTCTGCTCTGCGAAATAAAAAAAGTATAAATATTCTGACCGAACAGATCGAGGCCGCGCTCACCGCACACGACACAGGTCTTGCCTCGAGTTTCGTCGAATTGGCGAAATCCAAGAACATCCCGATGCCGGATGATCTCATGCAGCGGGTCGGCGACGCGGTCGCTGAAGAAAGCACCGCTTCGCATATCGCCAAACGTTTTGCCATCGGCCTTGTGACGGGAAATGCCGACGACGCTGCAAGCCTCTCCGGCACCGTGGCCGGCGATCTCTTTGTCTTTGGCGACATCCGCGATGTCGTGCGCGAGGGCAAGCATCTGGTGATGGGCGAGGACACCGATCGCCTGGTGCTGGGCCTTGCGACCGCAGGTCTCGCGGTGACGGCGGCGACTTATATCTCGATCGGCGGCGTTGCGCCGGTGCGGGCCGGGCTCACACTGGTCAAGGATGCCCGCAAGGTCGGGCGGCTGGGTGAGGGACTCACCGAATGGGCGGGACGGTCCGCCCGCGAGGTGGTCGACACTTCGATGCTGCAACAGGCCGTCGGCAGCGGTTCGATCGCTCGCCCTGTGCAAACCGTCAGCGCGATCACCGCGGCCTTCCGCGCCGAGAAGGCGGGCGGGCTGGTTCGGCTCGCCAAGGACGTCGGCCGCGTTGGCGAGAAGGCTGGCGCGCGCGGTGCGCTCGATACGCTGAAGATCGCCGAAGGCCCGGAAGATGTTGCCCGCGCCGCGCGGCTTGCCGAAACCAGCGGGGGCAAGACACGCGCCATCCTGAAACTGCTCGGCCGTGGCGCGCTGCTGTTGGCGGCCGGCGCGTTCGATCTGTCGCTCTGGGTTTTCGGCGCGATCTTCGCGCTCGTCTCCTTCCTTGTCTCGATCAAGGCGACGACCGAACGGATGACGCAGTCGTGGATCGATCGGGGCAAGCGCCGGCGGCTGCGCCAGCAGCTGGTGGCTACCGCAAGTCCAGCGGTAGCAACCGCCGCGGTGAACGGCTAATTTCCAACCCATTCACAAAAGCACGGAATAACCGATGCCGAGTTTTCACCACGGCGCTGTTGAAATTGCCTATCTCGACGAAGGCGAGGGCGATCCGATCATCCTCGTGCACGGCTTTGCCTCCAGCAAGAACGTGAACTGGGTCTATCCGACCTGGGTGTCGGACCTGAAGAAGAGCGGCCGGCGGGTGATTGCTTTCGACAATCGCGGCCACGGCGATTCCTCCAAGCTCTACGATTCCGCCGAGTACGAGATCACCATCATGGCGAGCGATATCGCCGCTCTGATGGATCATCTCAAGCTCGATCGCGCCGACGTCATGGGATATTCGCTGGGTGCGCGGATGACGGCTAATCTGGCCCGAACCGAGCCGCACCGATTCCGTTCGGCGATTCTCGGCGGCATCGGGATGGGCCTGATCGAAGGCGGCGGTCCCGGCGAGAATGTCGCCAGGGCGTTGGAGGCGGATTCGCTCGACGAAGTCACCGATCCCGTCGGGCGGACGTTTCGCGCGTTCGCCGACCAGACGCGCTCCGACCGCAAGGCGCTCGCGGCCTGCTTGCGCGGGTCACGCGGGCTGATGACGCGGGAAGAAGCCGCCGAGATTGCGGTGCCGGTACTGATCGCCGTCGGCACCGTGGACGAAATCGCCGGCTCCGCGCATGCGCTGGGTGACGTTATTCCCGGTTCGGAAGTGCTCGACATTCCCCGCCGCGATCACATGCGCGCGGTCGGCGACAAGGTCTACAAGGAAGGCGTACTGGACTTTCTGTCACGCCGTCCCTGAACGATCGGGCCCGCGTTTGCGGCGCTTCATCGCCGCGATCATCACCGCTAGGGTCGTGATCCAGACGAGGCGCGAGCCGTAGCGATCGTGCGGTCCCGAGATCACGCCGCAGATCACGGCGTTGCCGAGCATTGCGAGGCACACGGTCGCCATCAGCAGCGTCACATCGTCCATCCGCCGCCGGAAGATCGCGCCAGCGAGAGCGACAAAGGCCAGCGCCGTCGAGATCAGCGCCACGGGGACGTGGACCAGATTGACCGGGCCGAAGGTGATGGCGCTCTTCTGCTGGCGTGCCGCGTCCATCGGCTTCAATTGCTGCTGCAGATAGTCGCGGAAGATGCCGTAGGTGTGGGTCAGCGACGGGTGGTCGGTATTTTCGCCGGTGGCGACCTTGAGCATTTGTTCGCCGCTGTTTAGCAGCGCTTCCTGGGCTTGCCATAGCGGATATTCGGTCAGCGCGTGGACGGCGATGTATCCCATCTCATCGCTCATGCCTTTAAAGCGGCCGAGCTTGTTGAATACGGCCTCCCGGCTCCAGAGAAAATCATCCGCCGTTTCCGGCAGTTCGTTGCGATAGGGGCAAAGCTTGAGCTGTTGCGTGGGACAATGGTCGTTCAGGTAACGGGTAACGATTCCGTCCTCAAGCATGCGTGCAAACGCGATGGAAAAGCCGCCCGGAGTCCAGGCGACTTGTCCGGACAAGGCGTAGTTGGCGGAAAGGAGCATAATCGCGCCGGCTGCGATGGTCAGCGTGCCCTGCGCAAGCGAGGCGGCCTTGATCCGCTGGCGCAGAAAAAGACGCGCGATCCATCCCACACCGCACAATCCCAACAGAACAGCCATGGTGGCGCTGTGGGTTGCCGCGGCGAAAGCAGTGAAGATGAATAGCGCGACCTTCTCGCCAGTCGAGATCTTGTCGCCAAACAGCACGAGCAGAAACAGCGACAGCACCGACAGGCCGGAAAAGATATCGGTGAGGAGCATGCTGGTGAGCCAGGGCAACGCCGTCGTCAGCGTCAGCACGAGGCACAGGCCGAGAAGGCGCCACGGTCTCGCCAGGCCAAACACCCGCAGCGTGAGCTGCAAAATCCACATCGTCGCCAGGGCCTGGATTACCAGGTTCGGCCAGAAATTCGTGTGTTCGCCGTAATGCAAATAGAGGCCGAAGACGGTCGAACGGCTGGGGACGAGGTAGCCTTCATACCAGCGCGCCAGGTAGCCGCCGGTATCCGACTGGAGCACGGGATAGCCATTCCAGAATGCCGGCGCGAGCAGCATCAGGGGAATAGCCGCAGCGATCACCCAAACCACGAGCGGGTTCGAGGCGCGTTCCGGCAGGGAATCTGTGGTGTCCGCCATTGACCGACCATGCCGGTAGGGTGGGGTGCGGAAAATCCGCCTATAGTTGGCTTGATTTATAGCAACGGCCAACCAAGTACGTCCAAACGAAGTCGTTCCGGCGCGGGGCGGTGTTCACCTTGGTGTGAGAGTAAGGGGACAGCGAGGTGACGGCCGTGCTAGAATAAGCGGGTGGATTGCCCGATTATCTCGACGACAGAACAATTTGCGGGGCAGCGTTATGATGAAGCATCAGATCAATCCGCAGGGCGGCGCGAAGCTGGCGGCGCTCGATCCAATCTGGGATCGTGTGCGGACGGAGGCCGAGGACATCGTCCGGCGCGAGCCGGAACTCGCCTCCTTCATCTATTCAACCGTGCTGCATCACGACCGGCTGGAACAGTCGGTGGTGCACCGGATCGCCGAACGCCTCGACCATTCCGCGCTTTCGGGCGATTTGATCCGCCAGGCCTTTGACGAGGTGCTGCGCGACGAACCCGATCTCGGCAACGCCTTCCGCGCGGACCTCGTCGCGGTTTACGATCGCGATCCCGCGACCTCGCGCTTCATCGATCCCTTGCTCTATTTCAAGGGCTTTCACGCCTTGCAGACCCATCGTCTGGCGCATTGGCTGTTCAAGCGGGGCCGCAAGGATTTTGCCTATTACCTGCAAAGCCGTTCGTCATCGGTATTTCAGACCGACATCAATCCGGCGGCGATCATCGGCCGCGGCATCTTCCTCGATCACGCGACCGGCTTTGTCTGCGGTGAAACCGCCGTCATCGAGGATGACGTCTCGATCCTGCACGGCGTCACGCTCGGTGGCACCGGCAAGGAAAACGAGGATCGCCATCCCAAGATTCGCCACGGCGTTTTGATCGGGGCAGGTGCCAAGATTCTCGGCAATATCGAAGTCGGCCACTGCGCCAGGATCGCAGCCGGTTCCGTGGTCGTGAAACCGGTGCCGCACAATGTGACGGTGGCTGGCGTGCCCGCCAAAATCGTCGGCGAGGCGGGCTGTGCCGAGCCGTCGCGCACCATGGATCAGATGATCAACGCGATCGGGATTTGAAATTCGGCTGGAAATGGCGGATTTGCGGTTTTGCAGTTCGACAGATGCGCCGCTATAACCCGCCTGCAAATTAGCTTCGCATAGTGCTAGTGTGGCGGTCATCGCCGTATCGGCCTAAAACTTCCCAGAAAACATTCGGAGACTGCCGTGGACGTTCAGGAAGTCAGGAAACTCGACGCCTACCTCAAGCGCGTATTCGGCAACCCCAAGATCCGAGTGGTTCCGCGTCCCAAGAAGGATGACTCCGCCGAGGTCTATATCGGCGAGGAGTTTATCGGCGTTCTCTTCGTCGATGACGAGGACGACGATCGCTCGTTCCAGTTCCAGATGGCCATTCTGGAAGATGATCTGGTCGAGCAGGGCTAGCTTCTCGCTTTGATCTCCTTATTTCTGACCGTGCATTTGCAGGGTCAGGCGATCCATCGCGTCCGCAACCTCGCGCCAATGCGCAAGCCAGCTGCGTGGGAAGCGAAACGTCAGGTCTGCGCCGTCGATGCGGCGTTCGCTTAGGCACATCCCCGGCGTGGCCGCCTCGCGGCTACAGCGGGCGATAAAGTCAGGGGCGCTTGCGGAGAAAAAATCTTCACCGCTGTAAGGCGAGCCTTCGCGGAAGGCGCGCATCGTCAGACCGTCTTCCGCGCTCGTTGCCGCCTGATCGAGATAGCGCGGAAAAATGGTGCGGGCGCGCATTTCCGGCGCCAGCGCATCATGATGTGCCGCAATCGATAGGAAGATCCGGTCGATCGGCTGCATGGCTGCGTCATCCACCTCGGCCGCACTGACATGCTTGGGAGCTTCCGGGGGCTCGAGCGACGGGTAGGTGAAGCTCAGGTCGATGCGTTCCTGCGGCCCGGTGTGGTGTTAAATCTTCATGCGGATGGAGGCGGAGGGCACGTTGAACAGCGTCGCACCGACGCTCACCGGCAGCCGCGCTGGCCCCTTTGCCGCGTCGACCTCCCAGGTCGGCCACAACAGGTAGGTGACGAGCCCGAGCGCTGCCACGGCGATGGCGCCGACCAGAAGGATCGGAAGCAAATGGCTGCGCCAGTCCTTGCTCGCATAGCGCGTGAGGTTTTGGGCCGAAGTGATGAAGGTCATGAACGAACGGTGCGGGGAGCGGGTAAGCGGGCGGCGAATCAACGTCAAATATGCCACGTGCGGCGCAGCCTCCGCACGGTTTTGCAGCGGCGCCGGGTCGTGCGAGCCATGTTCCAGCCGCGGTTCCCAGGCCTTGCCTATTAACCCTTCCTTAAGGATGTTGTGGCGGCGCCGCGCCATTTTTGCGAAGCAGGGGCCGTCGTTTTTGTTTGTTGCGTGGATCACCCCAAATGTCGCCGGACGCGTTGAACTCCCTGTTTTCGCTTTGCATCGGTTTTGCGCTCGCCGGTGCGCTGACATCGGGATTTCAGGCCATCGTGCAGCGGCCAGCCGGCTTCGGTCTGCTTCAGGAGGGCGTCGCGCCCAGCACTTTTGCGGCCGTGCCGTTTCTGGTGTTCGCCGCGCCCTTCATCATCATGCGCAACACGCTGCGCGGCGTGCAGGTCGAGCGGCGCCGTTTCGAGTTCGTGATGATGGCGACTGTGCTGGCAGGCTTCTGGAGCCTGATGTCCGGCACCTTTTTTGTCATGTCGCTCCGCGCCGTCGGACTATTGGTCTGAGCCTTCTTGTTTTGACGCGTTTCCTGACCCGAACCGGCATCCGCCCGTCTCCGCCAAGGCTTCGCCGGGCCACTAGCTCGCTCGGCCGCCGCAGCTTTAGCGAAGGCGGCTTCGCTTGAAAACGCTTTGATGGCTGTGCCAGAGTCTCCTTCAGAGGAGAATTTCATGGCGATCTACGAACTCGACGGGCAAGGCCCCGATCTTCCCAAAAGCGGCAACTATTTCATCGCCGATACCGCGACCGTGATCGGCAAGGTGCGTTTGCTGGAAGGCGCGAGCGTCTGGTTCGGTGCGGTGTTGCGCGGCGACAACGAATGGATCGAGATCGGCGAGGGTTCCAACGTCCAGGACAATTCGACCTGCCATACCGATCCCGGATTTCCGCTCATCATCGGCAAGGATTGCACCGTCGGGCACAACGTCATCCTGCACGGCTGTATCCTGGAAGACGGCGCGCTGGTCGGCATGGGCTCGATCGTGATGAACGGCGCGAGAATTGGCCGCGGCAGCGTCGTCGGCGCCGGTTCTGTTATCACCGAGGGCAAGCAATTTCCTGAAAACTCGCTCATCATCGGCGCGCCGGCCCGCGTGATCCGCACGCTGACGCCTGAGCAGGCAACGGCCATGGGTCGCGCCGCGAAATCCTACCAGCGCAACGGGCCGCGTTTCAAAGCCGGCCTGAAGAAGATCGGCTGACGGGTTGCTATAGCGCTCACGTCTTCGTTTTTCGTGAAGTCCGCCGGCCACCGCCGCTCTTTTCGGCGGAGTCGGCTGCAAGCCGGACGCTTTTGCGCAACGCATCCTTCAGATCGATCGGAATGCCGTGCTTCCTGAGCAAATCGGCAAAGGCTTCGTCGGCCAGTTCCTGGAATGTCGCCATCCGGTCGCGCGCCAACTGCCTGAGCTTGTCGAACGTATCGTCGTCGAAGGCGATCAATTTGCGCATGCTTCAATATCCGCAGCGATCGATGATGATCTCGTCTCGTTCCGATCTCATTCTTAAAATCGCCTTCAGTCTGAACGCTGGATGAACGCGCTTGCGCGCGGGTCGCGCAGAAGTGAGGCGGCAACTGAGGCATTTCATCGCGGCTTCCTTACATGAGAGGAACAGGGACCTTGGCTGATGAGTCTTCTCTCCAGGGTGCACTATCATCGTAGGGAGGAGTGAGATGTTGCGTAAATCAATGATCGCGCTGTGCGCGGTAGCTTCAATCGGAATGCTGGTGCCTGACATGGCGCTGGCGCGCGGTGGCGGTGGCGGTGGCGGTGGCGGTGGTGGCCACGGCGGTGGCGGTGGTGGCCACGGCGGAGGCATGGGTGGTGGCATGGGCGGCGGTGGCCGCGGCATGGGCGGTGGCGGTTTCAGCGGACACGCTGGTGGCTTTGGCGGCGGCAATTTCGCCGCGCGAGGCGGCGGCTTTGGCGGCGGTAGCTTCGCCGCACGAGGTCCCGGCGGCGGAAATTTCGGCGGTAGCTTTGCGCGCGCGGCAGCTGTTGGCAATGTCGGCGTCGGCGCCATTCAGGGCAACCGCTTCGCTAGCGGCAATTTCGCTCGTATGGGACATGGCCGGTTTGACCATGGCTTCCGCCACGGCCGGCGCTTCTTCGTCGGCGGTGTCGTCGGTCCCTACTACGACTACTGGGACTATCCGGATTACGCCTATGACGATTCCTACTATGACAATGGCAGCTGCTACGTCGTGCAGCGGCGCGTGCATACGTCATATGGATGGCGGATCAGGCCGGTTCAGGTTTGCAGCTAAGCCCGCGATGGGTTGAGTACACGAAACGAAAAGGCGCGCGGGCCGAAGCACCGCGCGCCCTTTTTTTGTCTGGAAGGCTCAGCCGAGCACTTTGTATTTCTTGAACCATGCCTGCATCTGGTTCCAGGCATCGTCGGCGGCTTCCTTGCGGTAGCTCGGGCGATAGTCGGCATGGAAGCCGTGCGGTGCGGCCGGATAGATCTTGAATTCGGCCGGCTTGTTCGCCTTCGCAAGCGCCTCCTTCAGCGCCTCGACGGTCGCCACGGGAATGCCGGTATCGGCCTCGCCGTAAAGTCCGATCACGGGCGCCTTCATGTCGGGCGCGAGCTGGGTCGGGCTCTTCGGCCAGAGCGGATTGGCCGGATCAACCGGGGGACCGTAGAAGGAAGCGCCGGCCTTCAATGTGCTCGAATGCGCCGCATATTCCCACACCGTGCGTCCGCCACGGCAAAAGCCGATGATGCCGAGCCGGTCGGTGTTGCCGCCTTGCGCCTTGGCCCAGGCGACCGTGCTGTCGAGATCGGACAGAAGCTCGGCGTCGGGTTTGGCGTTGACGATCGGCAGAAGCTGCGGAATGTCGGTGATCTTGGTGAGGTCGACGCCCTTGCGGTAATAATAATCCGGGGCGACAGCGAGCGCGCCGAGCTTGGCCAGACGCCGCGTGACGTCCTTGATGTATTCGTGCAGGCCGAAAATCTCCATCGCGACCAGAATGACCGGCGGATTGGCGACGCCCTTGGGCCGCGCGAAATAGCCGGGCATCTCGCCGTCGGCGACCTTGATCTTGATGTCGCCGGCATCGAGGCCGTCGGTGGAAGTCGTGATCACCTCAGCCCGAACGGGGCCGGCGGCGAGCGTATAGCCGGCCGTGACGGCGGCAGAAGCAGTCATAAAGCCGCGCCGGGAGAACGGGGCAGCCTTGGTCAGTCCGACGACATCGGACGTCAGCTGGGTGTGAATGTTCATGCGGATTCCTCAGGAAACGGGTGGACAGGAGGCTAGACCCCAATATCCAGCCGATATTCCACGCCTGAGGCAAGTCACTAGTGCTCGCTTTCCGAAGTTCGTGCGAGGGACCCGAGGAGGGCGCCAAAAAGAACAAGGCCGTCGGCGGAGTATGATCGCCCACGGCCTTGCCAGCCCCGGATCTCAAATTGGCTTACGCCATCCGGTAGATGGCGTTATCCCCCAATCGGGCTAGCGACAATTATGATCTAGATCACACTTCGCCAAAAAAGGTGCGGCCAGCCCTTGGGGGAAGGCTGGCCGCGCGCGAGACGGTCTGGGACGGGGAGGGGTGGGGATATGACCGGCTCGCGTAACTCTCAAATCCTTATCTGTCAGCGATCTCTGGCGCTGGCGGTCGAAACCGCAGGCTTGGGATCGCCAAGGGAGACCCAGACGTTCGGGTCGTTCTGCGATTGGCGCTTGACGAAGCGGTAGCCAGTCTCGGTCCAGGCCACGACGTTTTCGTTCTGGTTGTCCAGAATGAACTCGCCCTTGTCGGACTTGACGGTCAAAACCGCATGACCTTCGCCCATCTTGTCGCGTACTACCGTGATCAGAAGCGCCTCCCGCGGCCATCCCGCGTCGATCAGCATCTTCCGCTTCAGCAGCACATAGTCTTCGCAGTCGCCGTAGCCGTCGGTCGGCAACGACCATTTCTCGATCACGCCCCAATGATCCATGTCGGTCATCGGTTTGACAGTTTCGTTGACCCAGCGATTGACCTTGATCAAGTCGCGCCAGGCCGCCTGCGTCATCACGATGTCGCGCGGTTGCGACGGACCGGCTTTGCACTCGGCCGGATTCTCGCCGCAGAACTCCACCCAGCCGATCGGCGCACGCGTGGCATCGCCGAGGCTCGCATAAAGTGTCCGCTCATCGGCCGCTTTCGCCGATACACTTAATCCCAACAGGATGACGGCAACCGCCAAACCCTTCTGCTCCCTGAACCCGAACATTGTGGCCCCCGCTTTTTTTGTTGGGACCAAGTTTCGCACAAAGGTTTTGCGCCGCCGCTAAGTACGCCAAGTACAATTGAAGCGAATACTGATCAATACTTCCGAGAATTCGATCTATATTTGAGACGAATTCGACGAAAATTTTAAACAACTGCAATTGATTCAAATTTTATGGATTAACTGCCGGCGGCCCGGAAACGCAGGCCTATTGCCGCAAATGCTGCCAACGTTAACCGCGGCCGCGGCGTGGTCGGCGCACTGCCGCACGGACCGTGCAGGCGGGTGAGGGTTAAGAAAGCGCAAACCCGCGGCCTTTTCGGCTTTACGCGCCGGTAACGCTGTCCGCGAGCCATTGAAAATCTTGGCAAGTGTCCCGGTTTCCGAAGTTTGGGTGCAGGTTTTAGCGGCGGGGCCAAGTACCGCAGTGGCGAGGCCAAGTCCCGCGTTTCGCCATGGTCACCGCGCGGTGGAGGTGAGGCAAGCCATCGGTTCGTAGGCCAACAAACGGGAAACGATGCGTTTCCACTCTCGCCGTTTCACAGGCTGCGTCCACGACCACATCATCGTGGCGCAGACAAGGAGTCCTCAGATGAACCAGCATGCCGACAAGACCAGCGCCCCGCTGTCCGTGGGCGCAGATGTGAGCGGCGTCGAGACGCTGCTCAACCGCAATCTTCCCGAAGTCTTCGGTGAAGGTGATCCAGCACGCCGACGGGCCGCAATCCGGCAACTTTATACCGAAGACTGTGTGCTGTACGCGCCGCTCGGCACGTTCGTCGGTCACGACGCACTCGACAAGTTCGCCGGCGATCTCCGGGCGACGCATCCTCATTTCGTTTATACGCATCATGGCGCGCCCCAGGTCCTGCACAATTCGGGACGCTTGGCGTGGGGCTCGGGGCCGAAAGGCGAACCGCCGGCCTATACTGGCGTGGATTTCATCATCGCTCGCGACGGCAAGATCGCGGCTCTTTATGTTTTCCTGGACTCGCCGCCTACATAGTCGGCGAACCGGATTGTCATTAATCGATTGACGGACACCCGCCTTAGCGGGTTGGTTTCCCCCTGCGGCCATCCATGCCGGCCAAGAATAAAGGGAGGAAACAATGAAAAGCCTGCTTTGGGGCCTGGCGGCCATCCTGTGTCTGGCCGGCGGCCCATCGGCTGCCGCCGAGGACGCCGTGCGCATCAACCCGACCGATCCGCAACCGACCTGCGCCATGTGCCCGGGGACGTATATCCCGGCGGCCGAGCTCGAGCGCTACACGCAAAAGGCTATCGCCGAGAAGCTGATCGACCAGCAGGTGCGCGACATCGACATCGGAAAGGCGCGGATCGGCATCGGCATGGTCCATCGCGGCCGGCTGGAGAAACCCGCGCCCGATTCAGTTGCTGAGCATGACCAGATCAGCGAGGTCTATCACGTGATTTCAGGTGCGGCGACGCTGGTGCTCGGTCCGGATATCGTCAACCGGCAGCGGCGGCCTTCGACCATGCGCACGGTGCGTGAGTTCAATGGGCCCGGCAATAACGGCTCGGAGGTCAAAGACGGCATTGCCTATGAGATCAAGGCGGGCGACGTCGTGGTGATTCCGGCCGGCACCGGCCATTGGTTCACGAAAATCGACGACCACGTCGATTATCTCATGATCAGAATCGATCCCGACAAGGTGACGCCGCTCAAGGGCGACGCGCAGTCGATGGAATATCTGTCGAAACCGGCCACGAAGGGCGAGTGAGCGTTACCTTGCGGTGACGGCGTCCTCGAGCGTCTCGGCCACTTGCTCGTGGACGAATTCGAGCGCGAAGCCTTCTTCGAGATTGCGCACCACGCGCGACTGAACCTTGCCGAGCAAGACCAGCGATTTGAGCGGCGGACGGTTCTCGGCCGCGATCGCAGCACCCGAGCGCGACATGTCGATGATGCGGCAGGTCATCTTGGTGCCGTCTTCGAGCGTGAGTAGCGAGATCGGGTTGCGTGGGATAATACGATCGTGGCGGCGATCTTCCGGCAGATTGAGGATGTCGCGATTGGCGAGCCAGGTCAGCTGCGCGGCGAGCTTATCGCGCTTGCGCGCGGTTGCGCCGACCGTCATCGCAAAGCCGTTGTCGATGATGCGGGTGATTTTGCCCTCGACCCGTCCGATATGATCGAGATAGGCGATCACGCGGTCGCCGACATTGCCGATGCCCGGCGCCAGCAGCGCCAAGCCACCCGGCGACATATTGATGATCTGGCACGGAAATTCGCGCCGGTCCGGCAGCATGTAGCGTCCGAGCAGATGCACCTTCACCCGCTGGAAGCGACGCCGCTCTTCAGCTGACGGCAAAATAGATTTCTTGTTTGCTAACGCCATTGTCGCCGCCAGAGCCCTAGTGCCCACTTTCCGAAGTTCGTGCCCCGCCTCAGCACGCCCCTTTCACGAACTTCGGAAAGTCATGGGCACTAGCAAAAATTCATATTCTAGTGCCGCTTTCCATTTGAAGTTCCTGGATAGAACTTGCGGCATGTGGCGCAGGAACTTCAAATGGGCGGCACTAGCCTATCAGTGCCGTTTTGACCCTACGGCCAGCAGGGTTAATGAGCCGTTAGCAAGATGGCAGGAACCCGCTCATGCCACTTTCGGTCGCGCTTCAGGCAGCCGATTGAATGCCCACAACAGAAGTGGACATCCCAAAATGACGGCGGTTCCGAAATCGAAGGCCGAGGCCGCCTGACCGGTCGATTTGGCCAAGGCGCCTGCCACCACCGGACCCAGCATCATCGTTGCATAATAGAGGGTGTAGAAAATGCCCATGCCGATCGCGCGTGTCTCCGCCTTCAATACCCGCGCCGGCAGGCTCATCATCGGCCCGACCGGCAGGCCACTGAGCAATCCGATCGCCGTGACGGTCGAAATCACCGCATCGCTGCGTGGCAGGATGATCATCAGCACGGCAAAGATGATGCACCCGCCGGCCAGAACCAGATCCGGCCCTCCGGTGCGATCGGCCAGAATACCGCCGAGCGGGACCGATATCACCGCAAGCCACAGCACGATGCTGATGACGGAGCCTGCCGCCGATATCGACCAGCCACGCTCGTCCAGCATCGAGGGTCCAAAGCTGAAGATCATGGCAAAGCCGACGTTGAAAAGACCCCAGATCAGGCCGGCCGCGATCAAAGCGATGAACGTATTGCGATCGGGCCATGACGATCCCGCCGCTGCCGCCGTCGTGATTTTTGGCGGTGACGGATACGCGGCGACGAAAAACACAAGCGCAAGGGCGATGGAGGCCGCCACCGTGAGATAGACCGCCTCGACGCCGAACGCGGTTGCGATCAGGGGAAGCGAAACCAGCGAAAGCGCAATGCCCGCCGGCCATGAGTTGACGAAGATCGCCATCGCGGTCGCGATCTCCCGACCCGCAAACCAGTCGGCGACCATCTTGGTCATCTGGACATTGAACATGACGCCGCCGGCGCCGCTGACGAGCCTTCCTGCGATCTGGATGGACCATGAAGACGACACCGCCATCGCAAGCTCGCCGATCAGCATCAGGAGCAGCGATGCAATCACCGTAGGCTTGTCGCCGAACCGTTTTCCGATCGCGCCGCCCGGTAGCGCAAGCGCGAGGCCCGGGGCGAAATAAAGCCCGATGAGCCAGCCGATGTCGGCAAGGGAGACGCCGAATGTCTGGTCGAGAAGCGGAGCCACGGCCGCGACGCTCTGGAACTGAAACGCCATCGTCAGGCGAATCACGAACAGCACGGCGAGGGCAAACCATCGGTTGCGCAATGCGTCACACCTTCAAGACGTAGCAGACGTATCCATCTAGGCTGGCGGGTGGCGGTACGACTGTCAATCGCCCACTCCATCCGCTTCCTATCATTGGCATCGCCAGGCGCTTCACATAGGCTCGCTCGCACGAAAACTTACAAGAAACGCCGCCGCCGGGAGCAAATGCCATGGAACAGATTCGGGTATGTACGTATGACGGGCCGGGCGCAAAGCCTGTCATCCGCAGCGTGCCATGGCCGAAAGTCGGCAAGAAGGGCGCGCTGATCAAGGTCGGCGCTTGCGGCGTCTGCGGCACCGACCTGCATATCCTCAAAGGCCACTGGCCAAAACCATTGCCGTGGCCGTTCACGCTCGGCCATGAGATCGGCGGCGTGCTGGTCGAGGTCGGCTCGGAATTCACTGAAGACTTCATGAGCAAGCCGCTGAAAGTGGGATCGAAAGTCATGATCCCGCCGTTGATGCCATGCGGTCATTGCTACTACTGCATCCACTATCCCCAGAGCGCCAACAAATGCCTGACCCCGGTCTATTACGGCCGCTATCTCGGTTTCGACAAAGCACCGCATCTGTGGGGCGGCTGGGCCGAATACGTCTATGTCGATCTCGACATGCTGCCGGGCACCAAGATCTACAAACTGCCGGACGACATGCCGCTGCGACTGGGCGCGCTGTCGGAGCCGCTGACGTCCTGCATCCGCGCCTTCAACCGCGCCACGCGCGCCGGCGGATTCACGTGGGGCGACACCGTTGTCATCCAGGGTTCAGGCCCGATCGGTATTCTCGCGGTTGCGGCCGCCCGCGAAATGGGGGCGGGGCGGGTGATCTGCGTCGGCGCGCCGGAAGAGCCGCGCCTGAAGCTGGCGCGGAAGTTCAGCGCTGAAGCGACGGTGGATATCGAAGCGGTCAAGACGCCGGCGGAGCGCATCCAGCGCGTGCGCGACATTGTCGGCGGATTTGGCGCCGATCTCGTGATGGATTGCTCGGGTCATCCGAGCGCCGGCCCCGAAGGCATCGAAATGCTGCGGGACGGCGGCACCTATGTCGAGATGGGCCAGTTCACCGACGCGGGCGCGATCGAAACCTCCTGGCACCGCATCTGCACCAAGGATCTCAACGTGCTGGGATCATGGGGCTTCACCGGCAACGACCTGCCGCTTGGCGTCGACATGCTCTACCGCACCCGCGACAAGTATCCTTGGGCCGACATGCAGACGATCTATCCGTTCTCGGAAGCCGGCGTGGCGAGCGCAGTTGCGGACGCCATGGCGATGAAGACCGTCAAATCCACCATCGTGCCGTGGCCGGAGCTGGTGGAGTAAGCGGACGAGCCGAAAGCTGCCGGACCAGGCCAGATTGCCGGATTGACCCAAATTGGCCTGTGGGTAACGATGAATGAAGGGAATTTGCTGCACCAAGCTTCATTTGTCGCCTTTAACGTGCGTGACCGTCAGTGTGGCGACACTGACGTTCCTTTCAGAGGATGGGGCATTATGGCCGAACAGGACAAAGTCGTGGTCGAGCGCGATCTCAGGCTCGATCTGTTCCGCGGCGTCGGATTATGGATGATCTTTCTCGATCATATTCCGCACGACGTCGTTTCCTGGCTGACGTTGCGCAATTACGGCTTCAGCGACGCGGCCGAATTCTTCGTTTTCATCTCCGGCTATCTCGCCGGCTTCATCTACGGACCGGTCATCAAGGCCGGCTATTTTCTGGCTGCGCTCAAGCGGCTGTGGAAACGGGCGATGGAGATGTACGTCGCTCACATCATGCTGTTTCTGATCTTCACCGCGCAAATCGCCCGCACGGTGAGGAAATTCGACAACCCGCTGTATGAGGACGAATTCAACGTCCACAATTTCCTGCTGCATCCGGACACCCTGATCGGACAGGCGCTGACCTTGCGCTACAAGCCGGTCAATCTCGACGTGCTGCCGCTCTATATCGTGCTGATCGCAACCGCGCCGTTCATGCTGTGGGCGATGGTGCGCCGGCCCAACCTGACGCTGCTCGGCTCGATCGTGCTTTATATTTTCGCGCGCATCTTCGACTGGAATCTGCCGTCATATCCGCCCGGCACGACCTGGTATTTCAATCCGTTTGCCTGGCAAATGATGTTCATATTCGCCGCCTGGTGCGGTACCGGCGGCGCCAAGCGGATCTGGCCCATCGTCCAGTCGCGTCTTGCGCTGATCGCCGCGCTCGCATGGATCGCTTTCGCCTTCCTGATCGTCATGACATGGCACGTCGCCTTCCTCGACGCCTTGGTGCCGAAATGGATGATCAAGATCATCTACCCGATCGACAAGACCGATCTCGACATGTTCCGCTTCATGCACTTTCTGGCGCTCGCGCTGATCGTGTCGCGCTACGTGCCGCACGACTGGACGGTGCTCAAATCCAACTGGCTGCGTCCCGTCATCCTGTGCGGCCAGCATTCGCTGCCGATTTTCTGCTTCGGGGTGTTCCTGTCCTTTGCGGCGCACTGGATCCTGATGCAATACACCAGGGGCGTGTGGGAGCAACTCGTGGTCAGCGCCGTCGGCATCGTCATCATGGTCGCCATCGCATGGGTGCTGGACCGGGCCGCGCAGGTGCCCGATCTCTTCGTCGATGCGGCGGAGGTTCAGAACAGAAAGGCCGCGCTCGACGCCGGCAAGGCGTGACGGCGATTTATTACAAGAATTCGATTTAAGACCAACGCGCGATTGTTGACCGGAGGAAATCATGGTCCGACGTCTTTTGATTGTCGCATGTCTGCTCTTGTTACCGGCGGCCACGCGGGCGCAGGCGCCTGCACCGGACGCCATGACGGCCGCGCGCAGCCTTGTCACCACGATGAGGCTCGCCGACCAGTACAAGGCGATGCTGCCGGCGATCCTGCTCAGCCTCAAGCCGGCGCTGACACAGGATCGGCCGGAGATCGAGCGCGATTACGAGGCGATGATGCCGATGATCGCCGACTCCTTCACCCCGTATTACGCCTCGATGGTGGACGGCATCGCCGCGATCTATGCCACCAACTTCACGGCCGCCGAACTTAAGGACATCGAGGCATTCTATCGCCAGCCGACCGGACAGAAGATGCTGGAAAAGATGCCCGCAATCAGCCAGCAGGCGCTTGCCGTCGGGCAGGAGATCGGCCGCAAGGCGGCGGAAGATTTGCGTCAGCGCCTGACCGAGGCGCTACGCCAGAAGGGACACAAGCTGTAGAGCAGGAGAAGGGCGACGCTCCGTCGCCTTAACTAGCGCAGGCCCTCATAGACCATCAGTCCGCGGGCCAGCTTCAGCTTGCGGAGTGCGCGCGGGACGAGGCGTTCGGTCGGCGGGTGCAGATAGCGCCACGAGGTCAGCTTGAAATCCCGCAACTGGCTGTGCCCGGTCTCGAACGGGGCGAGCAGGCCGGTCATGCTCAGCGGCACATGGGCGCGGTGATTGAACGGCAGCAGCAGCAGTTCAAGGTGTGCTGCGCCCTCGGCCGAGGTGGCGGTGATGCCGGCAACGGCAGGCAGCATGTCTTCCGTTACGGCGGTGACGATGTCTTCGATGTCGCGCCGGCTCTCGGACCCGAACATGGCTGGAAAGCTTTGATCTTTCAGATCGCGGCCGAGCAGGGCGCAAAGTCGGGTGCCGGCGACCCGGAACGGGTAGCGGTTGGCCTCATCGCAGGCGAGCACGAAGATGTCGCCGAGCAATTGGCGAACGGCATCGGGTTTGAAGTCGCCGCGGTCCGGCGCACGGCCTTCGCCGCGCTTTTCGTTCCAATAGGCGAAGAACTGCTGGTTCGACGGATGTTTCATGTCTGACTTTCGCCCCCAAGCCTGAACGCAGGTGGGACAACTCTGTCCCGTTTCTGCGCACACGCCTTGCTGGTTTCGTTGTGCAGAAACAGCATTGCAGCGTCCATGCCGAAGCTGCCTTCGGGGGAGGGTTTGCAGCGTTAACGTTAAATTAACGATGGGCTTGGCGTGGGCGGGGCGCCTGTTAAGGTCGTGCGCATCAGATCCCTTGCCGTTTTCTAGGAGGCGGCAAGGTCGTGGCAAGGCGTCGAACAGATTGGCCGTTTTACGCGGGGAGGGGTGGGGATATTACCCGGTGAACCCCGCGCAACATAAGGCCAGCGTCCATAGAGGGAGGGCTTTCTCAGAGCCCTCCCTTTCTACGTTGTGACGCAGTCGCTCTGTTGCTTCGCTGCGCTAGCCCAGCGCGCATTCCTGCTGATATCGCGAGCTTCGACCGCGGGCAGTTCCAGCCGCGCGCGCAATCCGCCGCTTTCGTTTCTGCCGAGCGTGAGGTCGCCGCCATGCTCGCGCGCGGAGTTGCGGGCGACCGCAAGGCCAAGGCCGACGCCCCCGGTGTCGCGGTTGCGCGAGCTTTCGATTCGGTAGAACGGTGCGAAGACTTTTTCGCGTTCCTCATCCGGAATCCCAGGGCCGTCATCGTCGACCGTGACGACGGCGCGGTCCGCAAAGCGGTCGAGCATGACACGGGCGTTGCCGCCGTATTTGACCGCGTTGTCGACCAGGTTGGCGACGGCGCGCGAAATGGCGACGGGCCGGCAAATCACGAGGATCGCCCGCCGCGCCGGCGACATCTCGACATCATGTCCGGTATCGATCGCGTTCTCGCAGACGGATTCGACCAGCGCGCCGAGATCGACCAGCAAGGACGCTTCCCGCTTCGCATCGTCGCGCGCAAAGGCGAGCGTCGATTTCGATCATCGCCGTCATCTCGTCGATGTCGGCCAATATCTTGGCTTGTTGCGTCCCGTCGCCGATCAGCTCAGCGCGCAGCCTGATCCGCGTCAGCGGTGTCTTCAGATCGTGCGACATTGCAGCCGCCATCAGCGTTCGGTCGCTGACAAAGCGGCGCAGGCGCTCCTGCATCTGGTTGAAGGCGCGGGTCGCCTTGCGCAGTTCACGTGGCCCGCTTTCGGCAAGCGGGACGGCTTCGGTGCTCGCCCCGAAACGTTCGGCAGCGGCCGCGAACGCCGAGATCGGGCGCGCAAGCCGCCGCGCCGTCCAGAACGAAAGTGCGGCTATCAGTAGAGCCAGGGAAATCAGGAGGGTGAAGAGGAGCTTGCTAGGGCCTTCCAGAGCAAAATCGGAATTCGTGACGACAAGCCACTTGCCGTCTGGCAACGGGATTTCCGCCACCAACTGTTCAGTCGCGGCCTCGTCCGATTGTTCTGGACCTGGACGCGTGTCGACGTGCACCGCATCCGGCGCGCTCTGCAGTTGAAACTCTATCAAGTCGCGAATGAGTTCGACTCGCGAGTTGCTGCTTTTCGTGAAGGTGATCTGGTCGCGAATTTCGACGCGCAGAGGGGGATCGGTGAATGCTGCGAGCAGTGCAGGGCGCTCTGAAGCCGGGGCCTTCGTCAATGCGGCTGCGATGGCCGCGAAGCGTGCTGAAAGCAGCTGCGGGTTGTGATAGCGGTTGATGGTCGCCACAAAGGATCTGCCAAGAAACATTTGTGTATTCGAATGCCCTTGCGCGTGCATCAGAAAAAAGCCGCGGCTGATGCTGATAGCCACGGTCAATGCGACGCTCAACACGATGGCAAGCACAAGGGCCACCGCAATCCGGGTCGCAATGCTGTCAAGACGCATGGGACACTTCCGGTCCGACCGCCGCGACGCTTGCGGCGAACACGTAACCGCCGCCGCGCACGGTCTTGATGAAGTCCGGGCCGTCGGAATCGAGCTTGCGGCGCAGGCGGCTGATTTGTACGTCGACGCTGCGATCGAAGCTGCTGGCGGTGCGGCCTCGGGCGAGGTCGAGCAACTGATCGCGGTTGAGCACCCGCTGCGGCCGCTCGGCGAGCGCCAGTAACAGATCGAACTCCGCGGAGCGTAGCGGCACCAGCGCGCCGGCCGGCGAGAACAGCTGCCGCCCGGTGACGTCAAGGCGCCAGCCGCCGAACTCCAGCGAGCGGTTCGCTCCGTTGAGTGCATCCGTCGGCGCACCACCGGCGCGCCGCAGCACCGCGCGTATCCGCGCAAGCAATTCGCGCGCATTGAAGGGTTTTGCGAGATAGTCGTCTGCGCCCATTTCGAGGCCTACGATGCGGTCGGTCTCGCCGCCAACCGCGGTCAGCATGATGATGGGAACGCTGGCGCTGGAGCGAACGCGGCGGCACAGGTTCAGGCCGCTTTCGCCCGGAAGCATCACGTCGAGAACGACGAGGTCGATCCGGGCGCTTTCGAGGTTCTGCAACATGCCCCTTCCATCGTGGGCGACCGATACGCGGTAGCCGTGCTGGGTCATGAATTGCGACAACAGAGTGCAGATTTCCTTGTCGTCGTCGACGATGAGCAGATGCTGAGCCATGCCGAACTATCCCGTCTGCGCAACTTTGGGGAAGCGGATTTTTGTAACCGCGCGTTGCATGCATCCGTGCAGGTTACAGAAGGCAACATTCGGGCGTTTGCAGGACATCGTCAGGAAATCCGAACCATCGAGTTTCCGTCGGCCCCGCTTTGGCGGCGTGTTCGGCAATGGAGTGATGGGACTGATGCGTCAGGTTGTCAGAAATGTTGCGGCGGTCGTTTTCGTGATGGTGTCAGCGGCCCGCGCGGCGGCGCAATCGGCCAATTCTTTCATACCGTCGCCCTCCGGGCTCTGGACGCTTGCAATTGGCGCCAATCTCAACGGCCAGCCGGCCTTTGAAGGCAGCAACAGCGACAAGCTGACGGGGGTGCCGATCTTTTCGCTCGGGCCGGCAGGCGGTTCAACCGAACGCTTCCGAGCTCCGCTCGACAGCGCAAGCATCGCACTGTTCGACTATGAGGGTTTTAGTGCAGGACTAGCCGGCAATACGAAAGCCGCCCGTACGGCCGCCAAGTACGCCGAACTCAACGGTCTTGACGACGTCAAGATGGCGATCGAACTCGGCGGCTTCATGCAGTATTTCCCGACCGACTGGTTTCGCCTCCGTACCGAGCTCCGCCAAGGGTTTGGTGGTCATACCGGCGTGGTCGCCGACTTCTCGGCCGACGTTCTGGTGCCAGTATGGAGCCGCCTGACCGTGTCGGGTGGGCCGCGCTTCACGCTGGCAAGCACGCAAGCGACGGCGCCTTATTTCAGTGTGGATTCCGTACAGTCCGCAGCGTCCGGATTACCGGTCTTCGACGCCAAAGGAGGTGCCCATTCGGCCGGCGCCGGCACGCAGGTGCGCTACCAGATCACGCCAACATGGGAAGCGCATGCCTACCTCGAATACGACCGTCTGCTTGGCGATGCCGCGGCAAGTCCGCTGGTCGAACAGCGGGGGTCGCCGAACCAGGTTACGTTCGGTCTCGGCGCTTCCTATTCCTTCGATTTTCATCTGCCGTAAGACCCCCGGTATGATGACGCGACGCCGCGCCCGATCATGGCCCCGCTCGGGCGCGGCCGACCGCCGCACGAAGCCATTCCTCCGCGGACTGATTGGCTTGTTGCTGACGCTGGTGGCAAGCGGCTGCGCGACGCTCGACAGGACCGATGTCAGGCTGGCATCGGCAAAGACCGTCGGCATCGTTTCCGCGGTCGGCGACGATTTCACTTTTACGCGGGCCGGCCTGACCGCGCCGACGGAAGCCGAGCAGCATTTTCCAATCGGAACGTGGGGGCTCGATGATCTCATCGCCATCCGCGTCGGCCTGCTTCTGGGAGGGCGCTACAAAGTCGAAGGCCTGACCTATTCACGTGCACCGTTTGCTACGAAAGAGGCGGTCTCGCCTTTCGCGGTCTCCAACGCCGTCTCCAAGCTGATGAGTTCGTCAGAAAATCGTTTGAGCGAACTGGTTCGCACCCAGGTCGCGCCACAGGGGCTCGATGTCTACGTGGTCGTGACCAAGGCGACGTCGCCCTATGGCAGCCGAAGCCGCATCGTCGCCGGCATCGGCGTCATCGAGCGTGTCGCAGTTCTGGGATCGTCCGGTCAGCTTCATGCGCTCTATACGGTCACGGTGATCGACGGGCATACCTTCAAGGTGATCGGCAAGAAGCAGGCCGGGCCGCTCGAAGGCGACGAGTTGTTCAGGCTCAAGGGCCCGAGCCGCGAGATCGGTGCTGAGCTGTTGTCGGCCGCGCAAAACCCGGCCGGCAACGATCCACTGAAGGCAGCCGTGATCGACTTGCTCGATCGCGGCCTGCCGAAGACCTTGCAGGACTTGCAATTGATCGACCAGCCAAAGCCGTGAAATGGTGGCCCGATTTGCAGGCGCTAACCGTAGTCCGTCAACGTTGTTTGCGAGGCAGCGCGCGCATGCTCGATGAAGAGGCTGACGGCGGGGCTCAGCGTTCGATGCTTCAGCGCGACGATTGCAACCGGCAGCTTCTTGCCGAGATCGATCGGCAGGATCTTCAAAGACCATCTCTCCGCATTGTAGTCGACGAGAGATCGTGGGAAGGCCGTGATGTACTTTCCGCTCGCGAGCATTTGCAGGCGCAATAGCATCGAATAGGTGGTGAGGCTGGGCGATGGAGCAGAAAATCCTTCGGCCCGAAAGGCGTCGGCGACGAGATCCCGGACTGCAGTATTCGGAGGCGCCAGCACCCAGCGCTCTCCGATAAGCTCCTCGATCTTGATTGTGCGACGACGCGCCAGAGGATGCGATCCTCCGACGACAGCGACAATGGGCTCCTGGAACAAGACATCGGCGGTCAGGTCATCGTCGCGTATCGGCCCAGCCATTCGCCCGATCATCAAATCGACTTTACGGTCGCGCAATTCGGTGAATTCCATGGATGCGGTGTTCGCTTCAAGCACGTGCACCACGACGCGCGGATGTTGCTCGGCGATGCGGCGGACCACCTCCGCCAAAAGCCCCCCGGCCAAAAAGGACTCGGAGCAGCCGACCCAGACTTCGCCAGCGCCCGGCTCCAGCAGGAATTCGATTTCGCGGGCGCCCTGTTTGATGGCGTCGAGCGCCTCCAATCCATGCTTCAACATGGTTTCGCCGTAGGGTGTCAGGGAAACGCCATGTGGCCCGCGGTCAAGGAGCCGCACCTCGAGCGTGGCTTCGAGATCCGCGATGGCCTGGGACACACCCGGTTGAGTCATATTCAGTTGGGCAGCGGCCTTGGCCATACTGCCTTTTTCCGCCACGCTGGACAGGACGCGAAGATCGCGCAGCTTCAGCCGCCGCCCAATCCGGTCTTCCCAATCCACGATGCGTCTGGCCATAGGCGATCCTTATAGGGGTAGTTCGTCTTAGGTCATTCCCGCCTGTTGCGGGTATCGGCTATTGGTCGGCCCGTCATAGCAACGGAGCGACAAGATGCGCATAGCCCACCTTCTGACGGTAGCCGTTCTGTTTGCAACGCCGAATTGGGCGAAGGCACAGCCTAAGCCCGGGGAGACGGCTGGATATCCGGTCCGGCCGGTAAGGATCATCGTGCCAATTGCGCCGGGAGGTCCGGCCGACGTCGCGGCGCGCCTGGTTGCGCAGAAATTATCGCAAAGTCTGGGTCAGCAATTTTATATCGAGAACGAGCCGGGCGGCAGCGGAAATACCGGGATCGGCAACGCCGCTCGCGCTGCTGCCGACGGTTATACCATGTTGGTCGTCGGCTCGAATTTCATCGTCAATCCGAGCCTGTTTGCCAAGGTCCCCTATGATCCCCTGAAAGACTTCGCGCCGGTCACTCTCATGGCGCTGTCGCCGAACATTCTGGTCGTGAATCCGTCGATCCCGGCCAAGAACGTCAAAGAGCTGATCGATCTCATCAAAGCCAACCCCGGAAAATACAACTACGCATCCTCCGGAATCGGCACGACGCCGCATTTGTCCGGCGAAATGTTCAAGCTGTCGCAAGGCCTCGACCTCGTGCATGTCCCGTTCAAAGGCTCCAATCCGGCCGTGCAATCTGCACTCGCAGGCCACACGCCGATCGCGTTCGCGGCGATGACCCCGGCGGTGCCTTTTGTCAAAGAAGGCACGCTGCGCGCGCTGGCGGTGACGACTCCGCAGCGCTCGCCAGCCTTGCCGGACGTGCCAACGCTGGCCGAAGCCGGGCTGACAGGTCAGGAGGCTGACACGACGTTGAGTATCCTCGTTCCGGCCGGAACGCCTCGCGCGGTGATCGATCTTCTGTACCGGGAGATCAAGAAGGCGGTGGCGCAACCGGATGTGACGGAGAATCTTACGGCTCTCGGCTTCGAGCCGGTGGTCGACACGCCCGACGAATTTGCGGCACGCTTGCGTGTCGAGATCCCGAAATGGGCCAAGGTCATCCACGATGCAAACATCGCGCTGGAGTAGATCGTGTCCAAGATGAATCAGATTGATCCTTCGAGCGCCGCAGGCACCGTCAGGACGCTGCTTGACGGAATCGCGAAAAAACGGGGACACCTTCCTCCGCTAATGCGGATCCTGGCCCACTCGCCGGCCGTGCTTTCGGGCTATATCGGCTTCATGAGCGCCATGGTGCGTGGTGCGCTCACGATCGCCATGCAGGAGCGGATTGCGCTTGCCGTTTCGCAAGCGAACAGCTGCCAGGGCTGCCTCGCGGCGCATATCGGCTACGCCAAGGTGGCCGGATTGCCGGACGAGGAGATTGCCGCCGCGCGTTCGTTTTCATCGGCAGATCCAAAAGCAGCCGAGGTGCTTTCGTTCGCCCGCATCATGCTCGAAACGCGAGGACATTTATCCGATACTCACCGCGCCACAGTTCGTGAAAGCGGTCTCGGCGAGGAAGCGCTTGTCGAGATTGCCGCCCTTGTCGCACTCAACATTCTCACAAACTCCGTGAGTTCGCTGGCACAGATCGAGGCGGCGCCGTGAGTCCGATCAGCAGGCTTATCAGCCTTTCCAGTTCTTCTTTTGCAGAATGTCGAACCAGACGGCGAGGCTGATGATCAGCCCCTTGATGATGAGCTGGTAGAACGAGGAGACACCGAGCAGGCTCATGCCGTTGTTCAACACGCCGATAATGAGCGCGCCGATGATCGTGCCGCCGATCGTGCCCGAGCCGCCGGCGAGGCTGGTGCCGCCGATCACGACCGCGGCGATGGCGTCGAGTTCGAACATGTTGCCGAGATTGGGCGAAGCGCCGTTCAGGCGGGACGCCAGCAGGATTCCGGACAGCGCCGAGAGCAGCGACACCACGACATAGACGATTATCTTCGTCTGATAGACGTTGATCCCGGAGAGACGTGCCGCTTCTTCGTTGCCGCCGAGTGCATACAGCCGCCGGCCGAAGCGCGTGTGGCCGAGAACAAAGATCGCGAGGCCGGCGATCACGACAAAGATGGCAACGGGCACCGGCATGCCGTCGCTGGTTCCGAACACGTAAGCCGCCAGCAGCAACCCGGCCGTCACCACGATGATGCCGGGCAGGTTCTCTCCAAGCAGAGGACTATTTGCTTTCCCGGCTTCGCGAAAGCGCCTGATCAGTCTGAAGGCGCCGATCGCGGCCGCGATCGCGAGCAGAACCAAGGTCGGCAGCGGCGGAATATAGGCGCTGCCGAGCGCGGCAAAGGAAGGATCGGCCACCGGAACGGAGCTGCCGCCAGACAGCGACAAGGCGACGCCGCGCCCGATCGTCAGCATGCCGAGGGTGATGATGAACGGCGGGATACGGTAGTGCGCGATCCAGAAGCCGTTCCAAAGCCCGATGACGCCCCCGACGATCACAAGCGCGACGGGAACGGCGAGCCACGCCGCAAGCCCGTATTGCATCAGCAGCGTCACGACGACAGCCGCGACGCCGACGACGGAGCCTACCGACAAATCGATTCCGGCAATCAGGATCACCATCGTCATCCCGACACCGATGATGCCGACGATCGTCACCTGGCGGGCGACGTTGCTCAGGTTGCGCGCGGTCGGAAAGGTGGGATCGACCAGCGCCAGCAGCACGGCGAGCACCACCAGCGCGATCAATGTCGCGTTGGTCCGGATGAAAAGAAGCGTCTGATTGCGCTGCATGGTCGCCTACTTCTCCGCCCGGCGTGCGCCGGTCGCCGCTTCCATGACCGCTTCCCGGCTCGCATTTTCCCGCGAGAATTCCGAGACGATACGGCCCTCGTTCATCACGAGAACCCGGTCGCTCATGCCGAGCACCTCCTCGAGTTCGGAGGAGATGATGATGATCGCGACGCCTTGCCCGGCGAGCCGGTTCAGCAGCCTGTGGATTTCGACCTTGGCGCCGATATCGATGCCGCGGGTCGGTTCGTCCAGGATGAAAATCTTCGGGCTCGCATTCAGCCAGCGCGCCAGCAGCACTTTTTGCTGGTTGCCGCCACTGAGCGTTCCGACGACGGCGTCGACGCTCGCGGCCTTGACGCCAAGCTGCGCGACATATTGCTCGGTCAGCGCCCGTTCTTCATTGCTGTCGATGACGCCGATCGACGGCGAACTCACTGTCTGCAACGACGAGATCGTCGTGTTGAAGGCGATGGGCTGGTCGAGGAACAGGCCGAGCGCCTTGCGATCCTCGGTCAGAAGCGCGATTCCGCTGGCAATCGCATCCGCCGGCGAGCGGATGTTGGCCTTTTTTCCATCGACCAGCACATCGCCGTGGGTGGCTTGCGGAAAGGCGCCGAAGATCGCGGAGGCCAACGTGGTCCGGCCCGAGCCCATCAAGCCGCAGACGCCTAAGATTTCGCCGCGATAGGCTGAAAACGACACACCCTTGACCTTCCGCGCGCCGGGGAGAGAAGGGTGGTCCACTTCGAGATTTCTGATGTCGAGAATCTTCTCGCCGCGCTGGCGCACGGCATGCGGGTACATCTCGTTCAACGCGCGGCCGATCATTCGCTCGATGATCTGGTCGAGCGTGATGTCGGTGATCTGCGTGGCCGCGCCGATGGTGCGGCCGTCGCGCAGCACCACGACGCGGTCGGCAATTTGCGAAATCTCTTCCATCTTGTGCGAGATGTAGCACATGCAGACCCCGGCCTGCCGCAAGCCTCGGATCACCCGGAAAAGCTCGATGACCTCCTTGTCCGACAGCGCCGAGGTCGGCTCATCGAGGATCAGGATGCGCGCCCGCTTCGAGAGCGCCTTGGCGATTTCGACCATCTGCTGTTTCCCGACGGCGATGTGCTTGACCCGGTCGGTGGGCTTGATGTCGGAAATTCCCAACTCGCCGAGCAAAGCGGCGGCATCGGCGTTCATCCGCTGCCAGTCGATGGCGCCGAAGTTGTTGATCGGCTGACGTTCGAGAAAGATGTTCTCGGCGACGGTCAACTCGGGAATGAGATTGAGCTCTTGATGGATGATGGCGATGCCCGCATCCATGGCTTCGCGGGTTGAGCGAAACTGCCGCTTCTCTCCATTGATGAAAATATCGCCTTGATAGGAGGGATAAGGCCAGACGCCGCCGAGCACCTTCATCAGCGTCGATTTGCCGGCGCCGTTTTCGCCCATCAGCGCCAGAACCTCGCCTGTGCGCGCCTCGAAGGTGACGTCGTCGAGCGCCCGGACGCCGGCGAACTCCTTGACGATGTGCTCCATCTTCAGGACGACGTCGGACATGCGGATCGGCTCAGGCAATTCGTTTGGTCCGGCTATTTTCCGTAGACCTGCTTGTGGGTATAAAACCCTTCCGCGATGATCGTCTGGTCCAGATTGTTCTTGTCGACGAGAACGACCGGTGTCACCAGCGTCGGCACATCGACTGCGCCGTTGTTGATAACCCGATCGGCCTTGACCAGCGTTTTCGGATCCTTGTCGGGATTGGTCGCGAGTTTGACCGCGATCTCGACTGCGGTTTCGGCGAGCGGATCGATCTTTTTCCAGATGTCGACGGCCTGTTTGCCTTGCGCGACATACTGAATGTTGACGAGGTCGGCGTCGGAACCGGCGACGAAAATCTTGTCCGCGTTGGCAAGCCCCTGTGCGTCAAGCGCCGCAATGACGCCGCGCGCCATGCCGGAGTTGTTGCAGATCACGGCGTCGATCTTGTTGCCTGACTTGGTCAGGAGATTTTCCGTGGTCGCCATCGCCTTGTCGGGCGACCATCCCTCGTGCGACTGGTCGGCGACCAACTTGAGTTCGGGATTGGCCTTCAGCACTTCGAGAACGCCGCTGCTCATCGTATTGGCGTTGGAATCGCCGGGCTGTCCGCGGATCAGCACGACGTTGCCTTTGACCGCGCCATATTTCGCCTTGAGCCAGGCGACCATGGCTTCGGCCTGGAGCTTGCCGACGGCCCAGCTGTCCTGCATCACCATGGCATCTAGCGGGCCGTTGACCAGCATGGCGTCATAGCCCACGACCTTGACGCCGCTTTTGTGCGCCGAGGTGACCATGCCGCCGGCGGTGCCGGTATTGACCGGCTGCAACACGATGGCCTGCGCGCCGCGCGACAGCATGTTTTCGAACGCCGCCAGTTGGGTCTGCTCGTCGTTGTTGGCGGAATCGAAGATCACGTCAGCGCCGAGCGCCTTGGCCTTGGCGAGAAACGCCGCCTTGTCGCGCTGGTAGCGCTCCTCCTGCATGGTCTTCAGCAGAAAGCCGATTTTGACCTTGTCTGCGGCGCCGGCCGGCCGGACGAGAGGGGGAAGGGGAACGGCGAGTGAGGCGAGACCGCACAGGACGGTTCTGCGGTGAAATTCCATCGATGTTCCTCCCCCGTACGGCGTATTCGTTAAGGCGTTCCCGCTGGCACCATGGTAGCGGTTCCGCCGAGGTTAAGCCAAGCGGCTTCCACTTCGCCGCAAAACCCTCTAATGGGGCGCATCGCTCGACAAGAGCCGCCGCTTGAGGTCGCCGTCGCCTTGGAAGATTATTTACCGGAAGTCCTGCCGGAAGAGCCTCCGCCGACCCGGCGTGAGCCGCTCCTGACGCTGCCGGGCGCGCTCACCGCCTATATCGTGCTGTTGGCGGTCATTCACCTGCGCGTGCTGCTGCCGCCCGATCTCGAGAACTGGACCATCGACGTCTTTGGATTCATTCCCAAGCGCTACAACTCGGCGCTATTGGCCGCCGGCTTTCCGGGCGGGGAGGGCGCCAGGGTCTGGACGTTTGTGACCTATTCGCTCCTGCACGCCAATCTCAGCCACATCGGCTTCAACGTGCTGTGGCTGTTGCCGTTCGGCAGCGCCTTGGCGCGGCGTTTTGGCGCGATCCGCTTCTTCGCTTTCATGGCGGTGACGGCGGCCGCCGGCGCGCTGGCGCATCTGGTGACCCATGAGCATGCGCTGGCGCCGATGATCGGCGCCTCCGCCTCGGTTTCGGGCACCATGGCAGCCGCGATCCGCTTTGCCTTCGTGCGGGGTAGTTTTCTTTCCTTCAACCGCGGCGATGCGGACGCCGCCGCCAAAGTCCCGGCACAACCGTTGTGGCGCGCTTTACGCGATCGCCGCGTGGTTTCTTTTCTGGCCATCTGGTTTGGCGTCAATATCGTTTTCGGCCTGGGGTCGATTGCGATTGGCGCCGAGGGCGTCAGCGTGGCCTGGCAGGCGCATATTGGCGGTTTTTTGGCAGGGCTCTTGTTGTTTTTCCTGTTCGATCCTGTTCCCCGCGCAGTTCCGCAACCTGCTCCTCACGACTAGTGCGTCGAATTTGAAGTTCCTACGAAACTCGCTGCTAGGTCTGATTTTCAATCGCGCCTCGCTTGCGGGCGCGCGCGATTTCATTCATCATTTGGAACATGGCGGCACGGCTTTGAATCCGTGATGTGCTGTTGAAGCCGTATCCGCGACAAAGCGCCCGCAACCAAAGTGGCGCAGCACTGTTGTTTGAAGACTCAAGAATGAAAAAAAGACCGCGCTCGTATTAAGGGCGCGCTTGGCTTCAGGGAGACGACAATGACGGTACGTTCAATTCTGGACACCAAAGGCCACCAGATCGTAAGCCTCGAGCCGGAGGCGAAACTTGCGGCCGCGGTCAAGACGCTTGCCGAACGCAAGATCGGCGCCGTGCTCGTGATGCAGGCGGGCCGGATCGAAGGCATCCTGTCGGAGCGCGATGTGGTGCGCGTGCTGGGCGAGCGGGGGGCTTCCGTCCTTGAGGAGCCCGTCAGTGCGGTGATGACGCGCAAAGTCGTGAGTTGCAAGCAATCCGATACGGTCAGCGGGATCATGGAGATGATGACCCTCGGCAAATTCCGTCACCTGCCGGTACTCGACGGCGAGCGGGTGGTGGGCCTGATCTCGATCGGCGATATCGTCAAATGGCGCGTGCAGGAATACGAGCGCGAGCAGGAAGCGCTGCGCGAATATATCAAGACGGCCTAAGGCGACTCCGAGCCCTCAAGGCGTGTCGTCGATGACGGCCTTTGCCGTGACCGGCGTCGGCGCCAGCACGTCGACCACTTCCTGGATCGAGACGATGGCGCGTTCGGCCGCGCGCGCGCCATGGTTGATCAATTCGTCGGCGCGATGAAAATCGAACCAGCCGATCTGGCCGACCCGGGGCGTGATCAACAGGTCCGGCGGATCGCCTGCGAGCCGCGCGCGCGTGATGCGGTCCTGCATGATGTTGAAGGCGTCGACCATCACCGACGAAATGCCGGGTCGGCCGCCGCCGCCGAAAAATTCGCGTTTCACGGCGCGTTCGGCCGAGAAGAATTTGCCTAAGCCGCGCTTCGGCGGGGCGGGCTCCAGCGTCTGTTCGACGGCCACCGCGGAGGCGCCGTGCGAGTAGATCGTGGTGGAGTGCGCAAAGACGTCGCTTGAGAGGTTGGCGGCGATGACGATTTCCGCGCCGAGCGCCCGCGCGGCCGATACCGGTACCGGATTGACCAGCGCGCCGTCGACCAGCCAGCGGTCGCCGATAAGGACCGGTGCAAAGATGCCGGGCAGGGCATAGGAGGCGCGCATCGCATCCACCATCCGGCCATGGGTCACCCAGGTTTCGTGGCCGGTGCGTACCTCAGTCGCCACCGTGGCAAACTTCAATGGCAGGTCTTCGATCAGGGTCGGGCCGATGGCGGCCTCTAATTCCGCTGCAAGCTTGCCGCCGCCGATCAGGCCAGAGCCGTTGAGCTTGAGATCGAGATAGGAAAGGACACTGCGCGGTTGCAGGCCGCGCGCCCATTCTTCCAGCGTATCGAGGTGCCCGGCGGCGAAGGCCCCGCCGACCACGGCCCCGATCGAGGTGCCGACGATGACATTGGGAACGATGCCGTGGGCAATCAGCGTCCTGACGATGCCGATATGGGCAAAACCGCGCGCCGCCCCGCCGCCGAGCGCGAGCCCGATGACCGGCCGCCGGCCGTTGGTCTTGCCGGGGACTTCTCCGTTATTCTGGCCTCGGCCAATCCAGTTATTCAACACGGTTGGTAGCGATCTCGTTCTGGTTCTAGGCGCAAGCAGGCTATCGCGAGATGGCGGCGCCCGCCAGAATGCCTGATAAGCATGGTTTATGCCGCGCTCGGGGGGTGAGATTGTGACGGGGCCACGGCGAATCGATCAAGCTAACGGGAGCAGCCGCCGCGGGGTCCGTATCTCTCCGGTCCAGACAATCGAGGCTTGAATTTGCCGCGTTTTCAGTGAAAAGCATCCATCATGATCCGGGGAAGGCAGGGCAGTCGCATACGGGGTGGGCATTGGCGCGCGGCGTTGGTCGTAGCCCTGCTTGCCGGACTGGCCCTTAGCACCCCCGTTTCAGCCCAATTCTTTAGCGATCGGCCGCCCCCGGTACCGCCGGCCTCCGTCCCGGAGGCGCCGGCAGGGCCCGCCATGAACCTGGCGCCGTCCTCCGGCCCGGCGGTCCCCAATCTGCCGCCTCCCGTGACCGCGCCACCCGCCGTCGCCGCCGTGCCGCCGGTTGTGACGCCGCCGCCGGGCGCGGCGACGCCGAACCAGGCCGTGTTGGCGCTGACGGCGCGTTTCGGCAAGGATCAGCCCGCGGTCACCGGCGGGCTGGTGTGGCGCATCTTTGCTGACAAGCAGGATGAGGCCGGCGCCATGAAACTGGTCCGCGAGGATCGCGGCGCTACGCCGAACATCGTGCTGCCGCCCGGCAACTACGTCGTCCATGTCGCGCTTGGTCTCGTCAGCGCGGTAAAGCCGATGACGCTGAAGGCGGAAACCTACCGCGAAACCTTCGTCCTTCCCGCCGGCGGCTTGCGCATCGAAGGCCGCGTCGGCACCTCGAAGATTCCGCAGAACCAGATTTCGTTTGCGATCTACAAAGGCAGCCAGTTCGAGGTCGGCGAGCGCGCGTCGCTGGTGCCGAGCGTCGCGCCGGGCGACGTCGCGATGCTCCCCGAGGGCACCTATTACATCATCTCCAACTATGGAGATGCCAACTCCGTGGTGCGTTCGGACATTCGCGTGCAGGCCGGCAAGCTGACCGATGTCACCATCACCCATCGCGCCGCCGTCATTACGCTCAAACTCGTCAGCGATCGCGGCGGGGAAGCGCTGGCGAACACCGCATGGTCGGTGATCACGCCGGGCGGTGACGTGATCAAGGAATCGATCGGCGCATTTCCCAAGGTGATCCTGTCGGAAGGCGAATACCGCGCCATCGCAAAAAACGAGGGCAAAGTTTACGAGCGAGCTTTCAACGTTGTTAACGGCGTCGATGGCGAAGTCGAAGTCGTCGCGCGCTGATATCAGCGGATACGCTGTGTCATAGTCTCTAATGGCTACTAACCATCGCGCGATTTAAAACTGTCATAATCGCCGCTTCGCCTTTCTCCACCGGTAATTTTTACACCCCTTTAAGCGCGGCCCGCATTGATGACGCGCGCTGTTTCGCGCGTTGTTGGGGAATGCCATGCTTGCTGCCAGGAAGTCGCCGGATAAATCCGCGCCCGAGATGTTTGACGATATCCCGATTCTTCAGCGCAAGTGGCAGGCCGCGGTGCGGCCCGGCGAGAAATTGCCGGCTTATGAAGACGTGATGCTGGGCAGCCTTGGCCGGCTCGCCGATCACATCGTTCTGCTCAAGGACGGACCGCAGGGTCTCGAAGTGTCGCGTACCGGCCGCTACGCCCAGCTGTGGCTGGAGCACGACCGAGGGGATATCTCGCTCGATGCGTTGTCGCCGGACTGCGCAACTGCCCTGGCCGAGGCCGCCGGCAGTGCGCTCGCCAAATGCCGCCCGTATCTTTCGATCGCCCATTGCGTGCGCGATGGCCTGGTCCGGACCTACGACGTATTGGCCCTTCCGACCTCGTCGCGCTGGGGTCACACGCTGATTGGTGTTTATGTCAACGAGCGTGAGGCCCAATACAATCTGCTCGATGCGATCTTCGCCACCACCGACGAAGGCGTGCTGTCGCTTGCCGCGATCCGCGATTCCGAGGGCCGTCCGTTCGACTTCCAGATCGTGCACCACAACGATGGCGCGGCGCGGCTGCTCAAACTGCCGTCGACCGAACTGTTGTGGCAGCGACTTGGCGGCGGACGAAATCTTCTCTCCGCCGGCCATGTCGTCGAGCGGCTGCTGGCGGTGATCCGGAGCGGTGAGGCTGACCAGTTTGAACTCGACAGCGACGACCGGAGCCTGAAGCTGGGTGTCGTCGCCTTCGCCGACATTCTCGCGCTGACCATTTCCGACGTTACCGCCTTGAAACGGCGCGAAGCTTCTTTCCGCCTGCTGTTCGACAACAACCCCATGCCGATGTGGGTGTTCGACGCCGAAACAGCAGAATTCCTCGGCGTCAACGATGCGGCCGTCCAGCATTACGGCTACGCCCGCGAGAAATTCCTGCGCATGAAGCTCGATGAAATCTGGCCGGAAGACGAGCGGATCACCCACAAGGAAGCGCTGCTGCACGTCGGCAATTCCTACCAGTCCACCCGCAACTGGCGGCACATCAAGGCCGACGGCAGCGAGATTCACGTGCTGACCTTCGGACGCCGGGTGATGTTCGACGGCCGCGACGGCTATCTCGTCGCCGTCGTCGATATTACCGAGCGCCGCAAGGCGGAGGCGCGCGTGGCCTATATGGCCCACCACGACGGGCTCACCGATCTTCCGAACCGCGAGTTCTACCGGGAACGGTTGCACCAGGCACTCATCGAGGCGGAAGCCGGCAACAAGCGTGTCGCCGTATTGTGCGTCGACCTCGACCTGTTCAAGAACGTCAACGATTCCTTCGGCCATCCGATGGGAGACCGCCTGTTGCGGCTGGTCGCCGACCGGCTGCGGTCGCAGGTCCGCGGCAATCATCTCGCCGCGCGGCTTGGCGGCGACGAATTTGCAGTGATCCTGGCTTCCGATGTTTCGCCGAATGAGGTCAGCGATTTCTCTGCCCGCCTGATCGAGGTACTGAGCGCGAGCTACGACATCGACGGCGTCGAAGTCGTGATCGGCGCCAGCATCGGAATTGCATTATCGCCGAGCGACGGCACGACGTCGGAAGAACTGATGCGCAACGCCGATATGGCGCTGTATCGGGCGAAGTCCGACGGCGGCGGCGTGCACCGCTTTTTCGAGCGCGAGATGGACCGCATCGCACAGAAACGCCGCGACATGGAGGTCGACCTGCGCCGCGCCTTCGCCAATGGCGAGTTCGAACTTCATTACCAGCCGCTGGTCGATATCGGCGCCAACCGTATCAGTGGCTTCGAATCGCTGCTGCGCTGGCTGCATCCGGAAAAGGGCATGATCTCGCCGGCCGACTTCATTCCGATCGCCGAGGATATCGGCTTGATCGTGCCGCTCGGGGAGTGGGTGTTGCGCGAAGCCTGCATGGAAGCGATCAAGTGGCCTGACGACGTCAAGGTTGCCGTCAATCTGTCAGCGGTACAGTTCCGCAGCCGCAATCTGGTTCAGGCGGTGATCTCGGCGCTGGCGCATTCCGGGCTCTCGCCACTGCGGCTCGAACTCGAAATCACGGAGTCTGTATTCCTGGCAGAGACCGAAGCCAATCTCGCGATCCTGCATCAGTTGCGTGAGCTCGGCGTGCGCATCTCGATGGATGATTTCGGCACCGGCTATTCCAGCCTGAGCTATCTGCGCAGCTTTCCGTTCGACAAGATCAAGATCGACCGTTCCTTCGTCAAGGACCTCGCGGACCGGCCCGATTGCGTCGCGATCGTGCGGGCGATCTCCGGCCTCGGCCGCAGCCTGAAGATCACGACGACGGCCGAAGGTGTGGAGACGGTCGATCAGCTCGACTGGCTGCGCAACGAAGGCTGCGACGAGGTGCAGGGATTTCTGTTCAGCGCGGCGAAGCCGGCGGGCGAGATCGCTGCGCTGTTTTCCAAATTCGGAAAGCGCGCCTCGCAGGCCGCCTAGAAAAGGCTGCCAAGCCTTAGCTCGGAAAAATCAGGCACGTCGTCGTGCCATGGGCGAGCAGGCGGCCGTTGCTGTCGGTGACGCGGCCCTCGGCGGTGCTGATCCGGCGGCCGCGATTCAACACCACGCCTTCCGCCCTGATCAGCCCGGTCTCGGGCGTGATCGGGCGCACGAGCGAAATCTTGAATTCGAGGGTGGTCTGCGCCTCGGTTTTTTCCAGCGTCGACTGAACGGCAAGGCCCATGCAGCTGTCGAGCAGCGTCGCCGTCAGGCCGCCATGCACGGTGCCGGCCGGATTGAGATGGTCGCCGGTCGGCGTGATCGCGACAACGACGCGTCCTGTCTCCGCTTCGGTGACATCGTAGCCGAGGGTTCTGGCGATCGTGTTGAGGGGCAAGGTCCGGTTGGCGAGACCTTGTACGAATTCCAATCCCGTCATTTCTCTTCGGGCTTCCACGCCGACCGTTCCATAGGTTCTCGTTGCCTCGCTCATGTCTTTCTCCCTGATTTTCAATGACGCGTCTGCCGGAAGGTGGAAGGTGGCCGACCGTAGAGTTGCAGGAACGCGGCACGCATGCGTCTTGAACTGGCAAATCCGGCGCGGCGCGCGATCTCTTCGGCGGACAGGTTGCTGCCATCGAGCAAGCGCTTGGCACGTTGAACGCGCAGCGAGAGGGCGACTTGCAAAGGCGAGGCGTCGAGGTGGTCTGCAAACAGCCGCGACAGATGGCGCGGTCCGATTCCCAGTCTTGTGGCCAGCGCAGCCACGCCGTCCTTGTCGAGCGCGCCGCTCTCGATCAGGCGGAGCGCGCGTTCGACGGTGGTTTTCGTGCCTTTCCAGGCCGGGCAGAACGGCGCGGTCTCCGGCCGGCAGCGAAGGCAAGGGCGGAAACCGCCGCGCTCCGCCGCCGCTGCGCTCGGATAGAAGGTGATATTGCGGGCAAAGGGCGTTCGTGCGGGACACACCGGCCGGCAATAGACGCCGGTGGTCTTGACCGCGACAAACACGACGCCGTCGAGGGCGGGATCGCGGCGCCGGAATGCTTCATATTGGGCGGCGAAGTCGAGCATGGGCGTCGCTATACAAGCGACCGTGCGGTTGGACTACCCGCTTCCAGGCGACCATGTCCGAAAACGACCGCTTGCGTTGAAAGGCGACGTGAGCGCTTTCTTTTGTGCCGTTCGCTAACGGCCTCGCTGGCGTTCGGCCTGCTCGGGCACGCCTAAAACCGCGTGACGATATCCGACAGCACGGGCCGCGGCCGGTCCTCGCTCGGCTTCGATACCTTGCCGATATGGATGAAGCCGGCGAGCTTTTCGTCCGCTTTCAATCCGAACCCGTCGAGCACGTCGCGGTCGAAGGAAAACCATCCCGTGAGCCAGCACGCACCGTAACCGAGTGCGGTCGCCGCGGTGACGATATTCATCGCACTCGCGCCGGCGGATAGTTCCTGCTCCCACGGCGGCACCTTGGGATGCGGCTTGGTCAGACTGACGATGCCGATCACAAGTGGCGCGTCGGTGAGCCTTCGTTTCTCGACTTCAAGGTCGGCGAGCGAAGCATTTGGATTCTTCTTCGCGTAGACGCCCGCGATGATGTCACCCGCGCGAGCGCGCGCGTCGCCCTCGAAAACGATGAAGCGCCATGGCGCAAGCTTGCCGTGATCGGGCACCCGCGCGCCGATTGTCAGGATGGTCTCAAGCTCGGCCGGCGAGGGACCGGGGCCGGTCATCTCGCGCGGCTTGACCGAGCGGCGGGTTTTCAAAAGTTCTAGAGCGTCGGGCACGAATGTATCCTTAAAAGTATCGGTGGGTCATCGCAGAGATAGGCGCGCCGCCACGCCGGTGGAAGCCGTCTTTAGAGCGATTATGAAGATCAGGCGATTAACCGAGCCCGCTTCACATCCGGCGGCGTCGCCTCTTCGACCAGCGCGGCGATGGCTTCGTCCGTCGCCATCACCTTCTGCCCGTCGCTGCCGAGCCGGCGCACCGAGACCGAGTGCGTCTCGGCTTCCTTTTTGCCAACCACGAGCAGCGCCGGAATTTTCGCCAGCGAATGCTCGCGGACCTTGTAGTTGATCTTCTCGTTGCGCAGGTCGATTTCGACCCGCAGGCCCGCGCGCCGCGCAGCCGCTGCGACCACCTTGGCGTATTCGTCGCCCTCGGAAGTGATAGTGGTGACGACGGCCTGGATCGGCGCCAGCCAAAGCGGGAAATTGCCGGCATAGTGCTCGATCAGGATGCCGATGAAGCGCTCCATCGAGCCGCAGATCGCCCGGTGCACCATGACCGGCGCCTTCTTCGAACCGTCGGCGTCGATGTAGAACGCGCCGAAACGTTCGGGCAGGTTGAAGTCGACCTGCGTGGTGCCGCATTGCCAGTCGCGGCCGATCGCGTCACGCAGCACATACTCGAACTTCGGCCCGTAGAATGCGCCTTCGCCGGGATTGATCTCGGTCCTGATGTGATTGCTTTGGGCCTTGATCTCCTGCAGCACCGTCGCCATCACGCGCTCGGCATGATCCCACATTTCGTCCGTGCCGACGCGTTTCTCGGGTCTTGTCGAGAGCTTGACCGTCAGCTCGCCCTCGAAGCCGAAATCGGCGTAGGTCGAAAGGATCAGGTCGTTGATCTTGAGGCACTCATCTGCAAGCTGCGCCTCGGTGCAGAACACATGCGCGTCGTCCTGGGTAAATCCGCGCACCCGCATCAGCCCGTGCATCGCGCCTGATGGTTCGTAGCGATGAACCACGCCGAATTCCGCCAGACGCAGAGGCAGATCGCGGTAGCTCTTCAGGCCGTGCTTGAAGATCTGCACATGGCCCGGACAGTTCATCGGCTTGAGCGCAAACCAGCGCTTGTCTTCGGCCTCATCGCCCGCGGACTGCGCGGCGAACATGTTCTCGCGGTACCAGTCCCAGTGCCCGGAGGTCTCCCAGAGCGCCTTGTCGAGAATCTGCGGCGCATTGACCTCGCTGTAGTCGCCGGTGAGGCGGCGGCGCATATAGGCGATCAGTGCCTGGAAAATCGTCCAGCCCTTCGGGTGCCAGAACACCACGCCCGGACCTTCTTCCTGGAAATGGAACAGATCGAGCTCACGCCCCAACTTGCGGTGGTCGCGCTTCTCGGCTTCCTCGATCTGCTTGAGATAAGCGTCGAGGTCTTCCTGCTTGGCAAACGCCGTGCCGTAGATGCGCGTCAGCATCGGATTGTTGGAATCGCCGCGCCAATACGCTCCCGCCACCTTCATCAGTTTGAAGGCGTTGCCGACCTTGCCGGTCGAGGTCATGTGCGGGCCGCGGCACAGATCGAACCAGTCGCCCTGGAAATAGATTTTGATCGGCTCGCTGCCGGGAATGGCGTCGACCAGTTCGACCTTGAAGTTCTCGCCCTTGTCGCGGAATACCTGCTTGGTCTTTTCGCGATCCCAAACCTCTTTCGTAAAGGGTTTGTCGCGCGCGACGATCTCGCGCATCTTCTTTTCGATTGCGGCGAAATCTTCCGGCGTGAACGGCTCGTTGCGGAAGAAGTCGTAATAGAAGCCGTTCTCGATCACAGGCCCGATCGTCACCTGCGTGCCCGGCCACAGCGACTGCACAGCCTCTGCCAGCACGTGGGCGGTGTCGTGGCGAATCAGCTCCAGCGCACGGGGATCGTCGCGGTTGACCAACTCGATCTTGGCGTCGTTGTCGATGGGATCGTTGAGATCGGCGAGCACGCCGTCCAGCGCCATCGCCACGGTCCGTTTGGCAAGCGAAGGCGAGATGCCCTTGGCAATCTCAAGGCCGGTGGTGCTTTTGGGATAATCGCGCCTGGCGCCGTCCGGGAAGGTGAGGGTGACCTTATGCACGGGTTCGGCTGGCTTCAAATTCGTGAGGCTGTATTGGAATCCCGATGCGGGCGGGTTCTTGTCGGACATGGTCGCCTCCTCAAAGCTCACTCCTGCGAACGAGCGCAGGTAAGCGGGAATGGACAGCGGTATAGCAGGCGAATCGGGCGATGCAATCGCTGCAAGCCGAGAAAATAGGCATAAAAACCGCGGCTCGGCGTGAACGCATCCTTTGGTTGAAGCGTCATAGACTCGTAACGGCGGGCTTGTTAGGTTCCAAATGTTCCGTCCTTTCCGGTCCTCCTCCGCTCCCATGATTACCCGTGCCGTTGCCGCTGTCGTCCTGACCTGCACGCTGACTTGGGTTGGCGCGCTGGCGGCCCCGCCAAAGCAGCGGCCGGAGGCTCCCAAGCCGCGCGAAGAGCCGATGTCCTTTTATGTCGTCAAGGGCGCGCCCGATGCTTGCGGGCGCGGTTGCGACAGCTGGATCGAGGCCGAAGGCAAGGTCGAGTCCGATACGGCGGCGCGTCTCAAGACGTTCCTGGATCGCGTTCGTGATCGCAACCTGCCGATCTACTTTGCCTCGCCAGGCGGCAATCTCGATCAGGCGATTGCAATGGGGACGATGCTCCACGGCAAGGCCGTCATTGCCAGGGTAGGGCGAACCACGGTGCGCGAATGCGGCTTCGAGGCACAGAACGGTGACGTCTGTGTGAAACTCAAGCAGTCGGGGCGCGAACTCCACGGCGAACTCTTCACCAACGGCGCGATCTGCGCGTCGGCCTGTCCCTACGCCTTCATGGGGGCTGCCGTCCATGAAGTCGCGCCCGATGCGATCCTGGCCATCCACTCGCCCAAGGTCGTGCTGAACTTTCACGGCAGTCAGCCGGACGCACTGGTGATTGCTGCCGCCAACCAGCGTGGACGCGAGCGCGCCGATCGTGTCGCCTCGGTCTACCTCGCCAAGATGGGGATCGATGCCGGATTGCTTGCTCTCACCAGGACCGTCAAGTTCGAAGACATCCATGTCCTGACTCGCGACGAGATCTCGCGTTTTGGCCTGGATCGCCGCGAGACCGTTGAGACCTCCTGGAGGTTCGAGAGCAGCGCGCTCAACTCGGTGCGCAAGATTGCCGTCGTGAAGACGCCGGGCGATTCCTCCTTCCGCCTGCTGCAATGGCGCGTTACCTGCTTCAATACGGATCGCTTCGCCCTGGACTTTCAGCGGCCGGTGCGTGCGGGCGCCTTGGTAGCGATCGCGCATGGCGGCGCGAGCCCGGTCTATTTCAACGGTCCAGCGCTCGTCGGAAACGGGTCCAACTTCGAGCAATGGGGCATGCGATTGATACGATCGCGATTGGATTCGCTTGTGGATCAGCCCCAAATCGAAATCATAGAGACGGCGGCGGCTGCGGACGGGCGTATGGTCCCGCAAGCCACCAAATTGTCCAACGACGGCTGGGCGCGCGCGCTGGAGAGCTTGCTCGCGACCTGTCCGCCGGCGAGAGAGGCGACCGCCGTCCGCTCGAGTGAGGCGGCTCCGAAGTAGCGCGTTTTTTGTCTCAGCCGGCTAACGAACGACGTTCTTTCATGGCTCGCGCGACTTTCTTTCATGGAGATCGTGCGACGCCCAAATAATTCGGGTGCTGCTCTTCCCAACGCCATGCCCGCGGTCTAGATGCGACTGCATGAAAAATCTCGTGCCCGACAGTCCGGTCCATCGCCGCTTTGCACCAACTGCGCTGATGTTTGGAAATCTCGTCACGGGATCGACGATCCTGGCGCCGGCGGGGATGCTGATCGAACTGTCGTCCGATCTTGGCATCACCGTCCACACCGCCGGCCTTCTGGTGACGTTCGGCGCGATCGTGCTTTGCATCGGCTCGCCGCTGACGGCGTGGCTGACGAGCCGGATCGAGCGTCGTACCTTGCTGACGGTGACGCTCGCCGTGATGGCGCTCGGCAACGCCGCCTCGGCCTTCGCGCCCGGCTATACGACGCTTCTTGTCCTTCGCCTCGTGATGCTTGCGATTGCCGCGCTCTACACGCCGCAGGCCGCGGGTACCGCAGCCCTGATCGTGCCGACGGAAAAACGCGGCGGCACGATTGCCTATGTGTTTCTCGGCTGGTCGCTGGCCGCAGCGATCGGCCTGCCGCTGATCACCTTCATGGCAAGCCGCTACGGCTGGCGTGCCGCCTATGGCGGCGTCAGCGTCATCGGCGCCTTGAGTTTTCTGTTGCTGCTGTGGCGGTTGCCTGCCGGTCTTAAGGGAGCGCCGGTCGATCTCAAGACATGGGCCGATCTCGGGCGCAACCCGGTGATCATCGTGCTGCTCGCGATCACCACGCTGTTGATGTCGGGCCAGTTCGCGGTGTTCACCTATATGGGGCCGATCTTGTCGAAGCTCACGCAAGTGGGCGCCAATGCGGTGGGACTGGTCTTTGCGATCTACGGCGTCTGCGGTTTCATCGGAATCGTCGTCGTCAGCAACATCGTCGACTCCTGGGGCGCGTTGAAGACGTCGTTGTTGTGCATCTCGCTGGTGCTGGCCGGCGTCACCGGTTGGGCGCTCTCCGCGGGGCTCTATCCGCTGATGGCGTGTTCGGCGGCGATCTGGGGCCTCGGCTTTGCCTCGAGCAACTCGATGCAGCAGGTGCGGCTCGTCGCTGCGGCGCCTCAGCTTGCGTCCGCGTCGGTGTCGCTCAACACGTCGTTTCTGTATGTGGGGCAGGCGATCGGTTCAGGGATCGGCGGCGCATTGTATGCGCACGATCTGCTCTACGGCATCGGCTATGCGGGTGCTGCCTTTGTCGCGCTGGCGCTCATCACGGTGATTGTGACGCGGAATTTGGCGCCGGCAAAAGGCTGACGTCTGGTTTCTTACCGGCTCGATGTCTCGGTATTGCTCGACGCGACCCGTGTCAGCGCCGGCGTCAACGACATCTTGGCCAGCACCTCGCGCACGGGCTTGTCGGTCCAGGCATGCGTGACGTAATCGCGATGAGTCACGCCGTCGGGTGTCTTGACGAAGACGACGCTGCCGGGACGCAAGGGGCCATCCATGTCATCGGAGACGGCGACACCCTTGTCGCGGATCAGCTGTATCAGCTCCTGGTCGCGCCGCTGGGTGTAATGCGTATAGGCGCTGACGAAGAAGCCAGAGCGGTTATTGGCGATCCAGGACGCGAACTTGTCGAGTTCGCCATAGACCGCATCGAGCAGCACCACGCCGCGGACGCGGTTGCCGACGCCGCCGACATCGAGGCTGTAGGCGGTCGGAACGAAGCCGCCGCTATAACCGATGATCACGATCGGCATGTTGGCGAAGGTCTTTGCCGCGCCGGGATCGCCGTAGAGTTTCGCGAGGTGGTCGGCCAACTCATTGATGAAGCGCTTGAGCGCGCCGGGCTGCCAGAACTTGCCGGCGCTTGAATCGGCGGCATCGACCGCGAGCTGCGGCGCGAGCAGAACGGCGTTGGCGCCGGATTCCGAAATCTGCTGCGGCACGCGCTGACGGTCGCGCACGTCGCGCTCCAGCGTCGCGCCGTTGCCGTGGAAGAATACAACGATGACGCCGGGCTTGTTGGCGTCGAAATGTTCGGGCACATGCATCAGCACCCGGTTGTCGTTAAAGGTCTCATCCTGCCAGAACACGCGGCCCGAATAGCTGCGGTGGCCACGGCGATCGCCGTTGGAAACGTTCAGGAACGGTGCATCGGTGCGCGGATTGTTGCCATAATAAGGGAAGGCCGACGATTTCAAGCCGATCAGCGCGGTTTGATCGTCGTGCTGGGAGCGCTGGTAAGGCATGATCGGCGCCAGCGAGGCGACGCGATAGGGCTGGGTTTGCACGACGCGCCGGTTCTGCGCGTCCGCCGTGTTTGCCGGGTGCTGCTGGAGGCTTTCGGCGTCCGTCGGGAAGCGATCCCTGAATTGCGGCTTGGGGAATCGGTCGTCGAACGTATCGGTCGAGCCGTGCACATTGGCGGCAAGCGAGCCTGGGCTCGGCGATTGGCCGCATTGAGCGAGCGTCAGCGATAACGGGATCACGATGAAGACGAGGGGGAGCCAGCGTCGTGCGGAGATGGCACGCGAAACCACGTGACGCGACGACGCCGGCAGTGATGCCAGATTCGCACGACCCACAGCTTTAGACTTCGGATTGGCCCCGACCATCCACCCCTTTGCCCCAACCGCCGATAACGGCCGATGTCAGCGCGTTAGTGTTGCGGTGACGTTAATCCTCCGGAAATTCTCCCCATTTCCGGAACGGCACCAAGCAACACGAAATCGTGTCCTGATTGTGGGCTTGGCCTGGGAAATCCATCGTTTAGGGCAAGTATAGGTATTTAAACACCGAAAAATGTCAGTTTCAAATTTCTCGAGCGGTCTCCTTGAATTGGCCGAACCGACCCCGCACGATAACGGGGGCAGGGCATTACGCCCGAAATGCGGGCGGACATGGCTACATCGGAGACTGCTTGGGAAGGTCGGCCCGCCGGCGGATCGTCGGTCTCGCTGGCAGTCGCGACCGCCATTGTCGTCGCCGACATGGTCGGCGTCGGCGTGTTCACGAGCCTTGGCTTTCAGGTCAAGGACATCCCGTCGGGTTTTGCGATCCTTGCGCTCTGGATCATCGGCGGCATCGTCGCGCTGTGCGGCGTGTTCTCCTATGGCGAGCTCGGCGCGATGTTTCCGCGCTCGAGCGGGGAGTACAATTTTCTCGGGCGCGCCTTTCATCCGGCCTTCGGCTTTGTTGCCGGCTTCGTGTCGGCGACCGTCGGCTTCGCGGCGCCTGTCGCGCTGGCCGCGATGGCGCTGGAGCAATATGGCCATGCTATCGTTCCGAGCGCGCCGTCACTTTCGCTTGCGGTCGGGATCGTGTGGGCGGTGTCCCTGGTCCAGCTCACCGGGGTCAAGCACTCCTCGACCTTCCAGTTGATCGCGACCATCCTGAAGGTCGTCCTGATCACGGCGTTCCTGATCGCGGGCTTTGTCGCCGGCCCGCCGCAGGACGTGTCTTTCGCGCCGCAGGCCCGCGATCTCGGTTACATCGCCAGCGCGCCGTTCGCGATCGGGCTGGTTTTCGTGATGTATTCCTTTTCGGGCTGGAATGCCGCGACCTACATCATCGGGGAGATGCGCGACGCCAGCCAGAACCTTCCGCGTGCCATGTTTTCGGGCACGCTGATCGTTCTGGTGCTCTATGTGGCGCTGAATGCGGTGTTCCTCCACACCGCGCCGATCGACAAGCTTGCCGGCCAGCTCGACGTTGCCCGCATCGCCGGCACTTACGTCTTTGGCGAAATCGGCGGCCGCATCGTCGGCGCGATGATCTGCATCGGGCTGATATCCTCGATCAGTGCGATGATGTGGATCGGTCCGCGCGTGATGATGACCATGGGCGAGGACATCCCGGCATTGCGCGTGTTCGCCCGCAAGTCGCCGCAAGGCGCACCGGCCTATGCCATCCTGTTTCAACTCGCGGTCGCGACCTTGATGTTGTTCACCCGCAGTTTCGAGGCGGTGCTCGATTTCATCCAGTTCGCGCTTCTGTTCTGTTCGTTCTTCACGGTGCTCGGCGTCATCAAGCTGCGCATTACGCGGCCCGATCTGCCGCGGCCCTACCGCGCTTGGGGATACCCGGTCACGCCGGTTATTTTCCTGCTCGTGACCCTGTTCATGATGTACTATCTTGTCGTCGAGCGGCCGTTGCAGTCCTTTTTTGGTGCTCTCATTATGATTTCTGGCCTTTTGATCTACGTCGTTTTCCGCAAGAAGGACGACGCTGGCTCCGCTGCGATCTCGTCGGTAGGTCGCACATAGATGTTTCGCACCTTCAAAACCGTGGCCGTCGCGGCCGTCATGCTGCTCGCCGGTGTTTTCGGCGCGGCGAACGCCGCCGATGTCACGCCTGACGACACCGCGCGTTTTCTCGCCGGCATGATGCCGTCGGCCGACTCGCCGCTGATGGCGCTGACCAAGGATCCGGCCTGGCAGCGTCACGCCAGGTTCTTCGATTCGGCCTTTACCCAACTCGATCAGCGGCAGATCTCGAAAGTTCGCGCCTGGTCCGATGCCAATGTCACCGCGCCGAAGCCGACGATGTTCTACATGTTTTCGGGACCGGACTTCCTTTACGCCAACGCGTTCTATCCGAAGGCCACGACCTATGTGCTGAGCGCGCTTGAACCGCCGGGTTCGGTGCCGGATTTGACGAAAGTGTCGCACGGTGGCGTCAGCGCGGCGCTGTCGAACGTCGAACATTCCTTGAATTCGATCCTGAGCTTTTCGTTCTTCATCACCAAGAAGATGAAGACCGATTTGCACGAAGGACAACTCGATGGCGCGCTGCCGCTGCTGTATGTGTTCATGGCGCGCTCGGGCATGACCATCAAGAATGTCTCGGCGGTGGCGCTCGACGAGAAAGGCAACGCGTTCTTCGCCAATGAAAACGTAGGCACCAAAGCCACGCGTGGCGTGCGCATCGTGTTTGCCGGAAGCGATGGCGTCGAGAAGACGCTGTATTATTTTTCGACCGACCTGTCCGACTCCGGCGTCAGATCGAGCGGCTTTTTGAAGTTCTGCGCCACGCTTGCTCCCGGCAACAGCCTGATCAAGAGCGCCTCCTATCTCATGCATTTCGGCAGTTTCTCGACCGTGCGCGATTTCATTCTCGCCAACAGCGCAACCATCATCCAGGACGATTCCGGAATTCCACTTGGCTATTACAGCCCGAGGAAGTGGCGCTTCCTTCCGTTCGGCCGCTACGCCGGCCCGATCGACAGGTTTCCGGGACGATACCAGCCATCCTATGACGAGCTGTTCCACCGTGCCCAGCCGATGGATTTCGGCATCGGCTATCGCTGGCGTTCATATGAATCGAATTTGCTGCTGTCGGTCCGTTTGCCCGACGATGGCTCGGTGACGGCGGATGCGACCTCGACGACCGAAAGTCTGCCGCCGCTGCCAAAGCCGAAGCGTCCGCACAAACCCAAGCCGGGCCCGCCGCCGCCTGAACCGCAGCACGGATTCTTCTGGTTCCGCTAAAGCGCTACCAGTGCACGCTCTGACTCGGTTCGATAAAGCTGGAGGTCAGATGAGGTTTGGGATGTTCGGTCAGGTAATGGCCAACCGCGACGATCGCGACCAGCATCGCAACGACCGCCAACAAATCGATTTGCCGGGGATCATGGCCACTGGGTTTCATTTTCCAGCGCATCGTTGATGTCCTCCGGAGAGAAGACATCGAGCTAATCCCAAAGGAACGCTTGGGTTCCCATATGGCGCTGCACGTTAGGTGACGCAGCGCAGCGTAAGTACCTCAGCCTGCGTTGACGCCGTGCCAACGTCCGTATTTCCACGGCAAATACCAGCGCGCGCCATCGGGTGTTGTCTTCGGCACGTTGTCGATTCCCGACGTGCCCAATGGCTGGCAGCGTAACAGCCGCGCCAGCGTCATCCATCCGCCGCCCCACAATCCAAAGCGTCCGATCGCTTCGTCGGCATAGACCGAGCATGTCGGCAGATGCCGGCAGTTGTAGCCGACGAGCGGCGACAGCGTGTGCCGATACAGCCAGATCATCGCGCGCCCGGCCTGTCGCGGCAGCTGTTCCACGTGGCGCGAGCAATCCTCGCAACGCCCCGAAAACTTGAACGACGAATGCTTCATGGGCGGCTTGCTGCGTTGTTGTGCGCGAAATGCTTGGTTCCAAAGCATGGAACTCGTTCACGCCAATAATTGTGCCACAGTTTTCGAGAAATCAACGGGAGAGCGGTCCGATTCTAACGTTTGCATGTTGACGCGGCTGTCACTTTTGCAAACGTTAGAATTAGGGGACCGCTCTTAAGATATGGGTTTTCTAGTGGAGTTTGGATTTGATATTCGCTGTGGGAACTCGCGGCAACGCTGGAGCGAATGTCAAATCCACTCCACTAGTGCGGCGACGCAACAAAGGTTCTCTGGACGATTCGGTCAACTCCGTTTACGTTTCTTAACAAGGGGATGACAGAATTGTTTTCGTGTTGGACCGGTGCAGCCGCCTTTGTCGGCGACTGCGGGGAAGGAACCAAATTGAAACTTGTCAGACTTCGCTTCCGCGGCTGTGCGGTATTGATCGTTGCGACCCTGGCTCTTGCTGTGCCGGGCACGTTGGCCATGCTTGGCGGTTTGGCCCACGCGGGAGCAACGCTCGAAGAACGCAAGCTGCCGATGCAGTTCAGTTGGGTGGCCTGTCAGCCGCATTGCGGGGGCTGGGTCAGCGCGGTCGGCATCGTGACTGCGGAGAGCCCGAAAGACTTTGACGACTTCGTGCAAGGACGCGATCTTCGCGGCGCCACCATTGTGCTCGACTCCAGCGGCGGCTCGGTCAACGACTCCATCGCGCTTGGCCGCCGCTTCCACAAACTTGGCCTGATGACGACGGTCGGCACCAGCGTTCTAACCCACGCCGCGCAAGGCGATCGCGGCGCGATCAATCCGGAAGCCTATTGCGAGTCGATGTGCGTCTTCCTGTTGTTGTCCGGCAAGTCGCGTTATGTGCCGGAGGCGGCGCATGTGCGGGTGCACCAGATCTGGATGGGCGACCGTGCCGACGATGCGCGTGCCGCGACCTATTCCGCCGAAGACCTGATGATCGTGGAACGCGATATCGGGCGGCTTGCGAAATACACGTTCGAGATGGGCGGGGGTGGCGATCTGCTGGCGCTATCGCTTAGCGTTCCGCCGTGGGAAGAGTTGCATGAACTGTCGCGGGACGAACTGCGGCTGACCAATCTTGTGACGACGGACGCGATCGCCGAAGTGCTGCCGTCAGCCGGCACGTCTGCTATGCAGGGCGTAGCGACGGCCGGAAAGCCGGTGCAGGACCGCTTCACCAGCTCTGCGGTGAACGATGCGGCGACGCCGGCTGCGAAGTCGACCCGGACTGCGGAAGCGCTGGCGCCGACGGCGAGCGTTGCGGCTGCGCCGGCGCAGTAGCGCTAATCCATAGAATGAAGATTGTCGTTTAAGCTGACGCCGGCTGCGAGGCTTTTAGCTCGGCGCCAGCTGCTTTGGCCTCGATCTGGCCGATCGCATCCACCACGGCGTCGAAGGTCAGCATGGTCGAGGCGTGCCGCGCCTTGTAATCGCGCACCGGCTCGAGCAGGGCGATATCGGCCCATTTGCCCTGCGGCGGTTTGCCGTTTTCCTTCAGCATCTTGCGGACGGTCTCGCGCAACTCGCGCAATTCGTTTGCGGTCGAGCCGATCACATGGGACGCCATGATCGAGGACGAGGCCTGGCCGAGCGCGCAGGCCTTCACGTCGTGGGCAAAGTCGGTGACGACCGGGCCGTCCATCTTGAGATCGACCTTCACGGTCGATCCGCAAAGTTTTGAGTGGGCTGTGGCAGTCGCATCGGGCGAGGGCAGGCGGCCCAGTCGGGGGATATTGCCGGCGAGTTCGATGATGCGCTTGTTGTAGACGTCATTTAGCATAGATCGATAGTTCCGCTCCTGCCGCTACCCCGCTCTTGGCGGCTCCGGCGCATGGACCTATATATGGCTGGAACTGGCGGAAATACACCCCGCCATTTCTCCCGGTGGTCCGAACCCGGTACCCATTGGCCACCGTAAGCGATATCTGTGGGGGGACTCAGGCGCCCGGCGGCATGTCCGCCCCGTCTGCCGGTGACACTCCGGTCTTAATCGACCGGTCGAACGGAGCTGACATGGACGCATTGATTAAATCCCTCCGCCCAAAGACCGATTCCAAGACTTCTGATTCCAAGACTTCCGAGCTGAAGCCATCCGAGACGCGGCCGGCGGACGCCAGGCCCGCCGAACTCGACCCTGCCGAATTCCTGGCAGCAGCGGTTCGCGCCGACCAGCCCCGGCCTTCGCGCGCCGAAGCCGAAGCCGCAGTGCATACGCTTCTCAGCTATATCGGCGAAAACCCGGGGCGTGAGGGACTTTTGGACACGCCGCGCCGCGTGGTCGAGGCTTTCGACGAATTGTACCAGGGCTATCACCAGTGCCCGGCCGAGGTCCTCAACCGCACCTTCGGCGAGACCGCAGGCTATGACGACTTCGTGCTGGTGCGCGACATCGAATTCACCTCGCAATGCGAACATCACATGATGCCGTTCTACGGCCGCGCGCACATCGCCTACACCCCGGTCGAGCGCGTGGTCGGCCTGTCGAAGCTTGCGCGGCTCACCGATATCTTTGCGCGGCGTTTGCAGACCCAGGAACATCTGACCGCGCAGATCGCGGCCGCCATCGATGAAGTTCTCAAGCCTCGTGGCGTCGCCATTCTGATCGAGGCCGAGCATACCTGCATGTCGGTCCGTGGCGTCGCCAAGCATGGCGCGACGACCTTCACCAGCCGCTATACCGGCATGTTCCGCGACAATCCGGCGGAGCAGGAACGCTTCCTTTCCATGGTGCGCGCGCCGCACCGCTAGACTGAAAAAAGTGTCCACATCATCCGATAGCAATGACATCGAAGAGGGGCTGTCGTTCCAGCCCAAATTCGATGCCAACGGCCTCGTCACCTGTGTCGCCACCGACGTTGCGACATCGGAAGTGCTGATGGTTGCGCATATGAACGAGGAGGCGCTTCGCAAGACGATTGCGACCGGCGAAGCCTGGTACTACAGCCGCTCTCGGAAAGCGTTGTGGCGGAAGGGCGAGACCTCCGGCCACGTCCAGCGGGTCGTCGAAATGCGCACCGACTGCGACCAGGACGCGATCTGGATTCGCGTCGAACAGACCGGCGCGGCCTGTCACACCGGCCGGCGCTCCTGTTTCTATCGTAAGGTCGAGGCTGCCGATGGCGGCGGTGCGCAGTTGTCGTTCATGGATGCGAATCGGCAATTCGATCCGAAGGCGGTCTATCGGAAGTGATCCCCGACGGACCGGCGCCGGGGAACCTCTTAACCCGCCCTTAACCATAATCACCGCACTGTGAGATCAGGTGGAACGCGCTGGTGGGAGCCTTCGCGTCAACTTTAAGCGGGTCGTTTCGCGGGGAGCGGAGACCAAACAATGTCGGTCGACACATCGAACGCCACGGCTGCGGCAGGTGTCGATCCCGCGCGCGTGCGTGTTGCCGGCGCGATCAAGCAGGCCGCCGCCTCGAGCGGCATGAGCTTTCAATATCTGCTGGCGACCGCCAAGATGGAATCGGATTTCAATCCGACCGCAGGCGCTTCGACCTCGTCGGCTCACGGGCTGTTTCAGTTCATCGACCAGACATGGCTCGCGACCGTGAAGGAAGCGGGCGCCCAGTTCGGTTATGGCAACTACGCCGCCGCGATCACCAAGTCTTCCGACGGCAGCTACTCGGTGTCCGATTCCACCGAGCGGAAGTCGATCATGAAGCTGCGGGACGACCCGACGGTCGCTTCGGCAATGGCCGCAGCCCTCACCCAGTCCAACAGTTTCAAGCTGACCGGCATGATCGGTCGGCGTCCGTCCGACAGCGAACTCTACATGGCCCACTTCATGGGCGTTGGTGGCGCTGCCAAGCTGATCGGCAACGCCGAGGATAATGGGCAGGCTACCGCCGCGCGGCTGTTTCCGAACGCGGCGGCCGCCAACCGCTCGATCTTCTACGATCGCACTACCGGGCGGGCGCGCAGCGTCTCCGAGGTTTATTCGGTGCTCCAGCAACGCTACGCCAGCGCCGCTTCGTCGCCGGCCACCCAAACTGCGATGGCTTCCGTCGGCGGTGATATCAAGCCGACCGTGGCGGTTGCGAGCGCAGCGCCAAACACGCCAAGTACACCCGGCGTTGACACAGCGACATATCTCTCGACGTTCCCGGCTATCCGATCGGCCGCGCCGTCGGCGCAAGCCGCACCAGCCGCGCCGATCACGGTGGCATCGGCTTCGTCGTCAGCCGATGCCGCGCCGGCAAGCCCGGTGTTCCGCTCGCTGTTTCAGGATGGGATGCGCGCGCCACCGGTCTCGCAAGCCGTGCGCGAGCTCTGGGGCAACTCTGCTTCGCTTACTTCGGATCCGCCGGCATCGTCAGGCCCAACGATGCCGGTTGCTGCAGTCGCAGCGCTGCCGGCTGCGACGTCCGGGGGCGGGCTCGATCTCTTCAGCGATCGCAATGGCACGTTCTCCGGCTAGCTGTTCAAGGAGTACAGGAGTTTCCGGGCGCCGCAGGCCTTAACAAAAGGTCAATAAAACCAGCCGGTTATAGTGAACGCTTTGTTAAGCGTCGTGGTTTATTTTGTCTTGCAATGGCGCAACAACAAGGCGCCAGAGGTTTTTGCGTAAGCCGGCAGGGCAATGATCGTTCGGCAGTTCATCAGTTGGATAAAGACCGCCCCCGCAGGCGAACGCGCTGAGGCCACGCGGGCTTTGGCGCGGGCCTGGCTCATCTCGGATCTTTCCGAGGACGACAGGGGAGCTGCCGAAGGCGCGCTTCTGATGCTGCTCGACGATCCGTCGCCGCTGGTGCGCCGGGCGATGGCGGAAGTCTTTGCGCGCAGCCACGAAGCGCCGGCGGCCATTGTGCAGGCGCTTGCGCTCGACCAGCCCTCGGTGGCCTTGCCGATCCTCGAACATTCACCGCTTCTGATCGATGCCGATCTCGTCGATATTGTCGCGACCGGCGATGGCGAGACGCAATGCGCGATCGCCCGCCGCATCAACCTGCCGGCTTCGGTCTGTGCGGCCATCGCCGAAGTCGGCACCGCCGCAGCGGCGCTTGAAGTGATCGAAAACGCCTATGCCGAGCTTCCGCCGTTTTCCTGGGACCGCATCGTCGAACGCCACGGCCACCTCGCGGCGATCCGGGAATCGATGCTGGTGCTGGAAGACCTGCCTGCAGCCACGCGGGTCGCGCTGGTCGCCAAATTGTCCGAGACGCTCGCCCAATTCGTCGTCGCCAGGAACTGGCTGAGCGCCGACCGCGCCGAGCGGGTGACGGGCGAAGCGCTCGATCGTTCGACGGTCAGCATCGCGGCGTCCTCGCGCGGCGCCGACATGAGCGGGCTGATCGCGCATCTGCGCGCGACCTCGCAACTAACCGCGGGCTTGATCCTGCGCGCGCTGCTGTCAGGTAATCTCGAACTGTTCGAGGCGGCCCTCACCGAGTTGTCGGGCTTGCCGCGTTCACGCGTCGCCTCGCTGCTGTTCGATCGCCGCGAGGCCAGCCTTGTGGCGCTCCTGCAACGTGCCGGCTTGCCGGAATCGACCTTCGCTGCGTTCCGTGCCGCGCTCGAAGTCATTCACGAAACCGGATTTACCGATACACTCGACGGTGCAGCACGCCTGCGCCGGCGCATGGTCGAGCGCGTTCTGACCCAGTGCGAAGCCGACCTCGATGCTGCTGCGCCGCTGTTGATCCTGCTGCGGCGCTTTGCGACGGAATCGGCGCGGGAAGAGGCGCGCCTGTTCTGCGAAGAATTGGCAGCCGAGGACGCGGTCGAACCGACGGCGTATGGCCTGATCGCGGCGTAGCTGGACTATTCCGGCCGTCGTCCCTGCGAACGCAGGGACCCGTAACCATCGATGCAGGTTGTTTCAGAGATCGTCGGCCGCGTGGCCCGGCTGATCAGCCGCGGCGTATGGGTCCCTGCGTGCCGCCTTCGCTTATAGCTTCGGCGGCCCTAGAGCGTTAACCCGGCGAAGCCTTTAGCGTAGACGGGTCGCAGGGACGACATCGTTAAATGGTTTAATCCGCCGGCACGATGCTCGGCGCCATGATGGCCTCGAGATGATCGGGCCGGTCGCGGTTGACGCGCGCGAGATACTCATCGGCGACGCCGCGCAGACGACGGCTCAGTTCGCTCGCCACGCTGATCGTATCGTGCTTGCTGCGCTCGCACACGATGGCTTCGATTGCCTTGACGTGATGGTCGATCAGCTCAGTGGGCACCCGCGAAAGATCGGGCGCATGTTCGATGATCCGGCACAGGCTTTCGGCCACGGCGCCCGCTGGAGCAAAGCCGAAGGTGACGGCATCGCCCTTGATGTCATGGGCAGCACGAAACAGTTCGCCGCGCGCCGGCTCGGTAAAGCCGTGCGCAAGGATTGCGGAATAAGCGGCCGACAGGCGGGTGGATTCGACCGCCATCCAGTCCCTGAAGTTACCCGACATGTCGGCAAGCGCCTTCTCGGCGCGCGCGACGGGGTCGTCGATGTCGTCATCGGCCACCCGGCGCAATACCTTGCGCAGCGGGTTGGGCTGCGTGATCACATGGTGATCGGCGAATTTCTTGACCTCGATGTCGGATTTGCTGTTCGCCATGTGCTTGCGGTTTTCTGTTGCTAGACGCCGGAACGGGCCTTGTCGAGCAGCGAGGGCTGCTGAAGGATTTCCATCTCGCCGCCGACACGCCGCTCGGGTCCGATATAGGCGCCGTTGGTATTGCGCCGGCGATCTGGTCCGAAATAGGTCTTGGTCTTGATGAAGGGCCGCGGATTGGCGACGACGTTCAGGATGCGTTGATAGAGCCCCTTGGCGGAAATCGGCTTGGCGAGAAATTCGGTCACGCCGGCATCGCGCGCCACGGTGACGCGCCGCTTTTCGGAGTGACCGGTCAGCATGATGATGGGCGCGTAGGGATTGCCCTTCGATTCCGGCTGCCGGATCATCTGCGCAAGCTCAAGCCCGTCGAAGATCGGCATCGCCCAGTCGGTGATGACGATGTCGGGGACGTAGTGGGTGTACATTTCGAGCGCGGTGGCGCCGTCCTCGGCTTCATAGACTTCGCGCGCGCCGAACGAATGCAGCAGGGTTCGCAGGATGCGGCGCATGTGCGGGTTGTCGTCGCAGACGAGAAAGCGGAGTTTGTTGAAATCGATACGGAACATGGCCGTGCCCTCAGGACACGCATACAGGCCTAAACGCTGGTATACGCGCCGTTAACCATATCCCCGCCGCGTTAAGGAATGGTTGCGATGGCGCGATAAGCGACGCCGATTTAAGGGCGGACTAGTGGAGTGGATTTGACATTCGCGACCCACCTAACCGCGGGCTCGTAAAGCGAATGTCAAATCCAAAACTCCACTATAAACCTATATTTGCTAGTGGTTCTTTGATTCTAACATTCGCAAAAGTGCCCGCTGAGAAGGGATGCGAATGTTAGAATCAGACCACTAGTAGGTGAATTGCTCGCGCAGGATGCGTTCTTCCAGGCTGTGGCCGGGGTCGAACAGCATCCGCATCGAAATGGTCTTGTCGGTCAGGACCTCGACGCGGCGGACGTCGCGCACCTCGTCGTGGTCGGCCACCGCTGCCACCGGGCGCTTGTCGCCTTCAAGCACTTCGATGACGACGAAGGCAGTGTTGGGCAGCAGCACGCTGCGCCAGCGCCTTGGCCGAAACGGGCTGATCGGCGTCACGGCGAGCAGGGCGGCGTTGATCGGAATGATCGGTCCCTGCGCCGACAGGTTATAGGCGGTCGAACCCGCGGGCGTCGCGACCAGAATGCCGTCGGCGATCAATTCGGGCATGCGCTCGTGCTCGTCGACCAGAATCCGCAAGCGCGCGGCCTGATAGGTCTGGCGGAACAGCGAAACTTCGTTGATGGCGTGGTGCAGGTGGACGGCGCCATGCACGTCGGTAGCGCGCATCAGCAGAGGATTGATCAGCGTTTGGCGCGCCGCTGCCAGCCGTTCGTGCAGCTGATGGACGGAGAACTCGTTCATCAGGAAGCCGACCGTGCCGCGATGCATGCCGTAAATGGGTTTGCCGCTGTGCATATGCTGGTGCAGCGTTTGCAGCATCAAGCCGTCGCCGCCCAGCGCGACGACGACGTCCGAATCCGCCGGATCGTGATTGCCGTAAGCCGCAACCAGTCGCGCCAACGCTTCCTGCGCTTCCGTGCTGGCGCTCGCGACAAAGGCAATCCGGTCATATGGCGTGGGCGTTGTCATGAAATTGTGAAGAGTGTCCCGTGGGTGGATGGTCGTCTATACGAGCTTGGCGGTGGTTGTCGAGATGATCAACTGAAGCGGCGCCGCGGCCACCCGCGGTTTTCGACTAAAATCCGCCGCTTGCAAGAAATAACATGCTTTGCCGCGCCGAAGTGACCGTGGCCGCGAGGGGAAGCGGGAAAAGCTGGAGTAAAGTAAATGAGACTTCGACCCGCTACCTTTGGCCTCCTGGTGGTTTCCACGTTGGCGCTGGCGAACGAGGCCGGCGGCCAGGAAGCCAGGCCGCAACCGTCGTCATCGCAACCTGCCGCGGCACCCTCCGGCCAGAAAGGAGGGCCGTCATCTTCTCCGCGCGGCAATACGGCCACATCGGGCGAGACGCGCCGGCTGCCTGAGGATTCCACCACCAAGCAAACCATCACTGTGGATGGCAGAACGCTCTCTTTCACGGCCACGGCAGGCTCGCTGCGGCTTTTCAATCAGGGCGGCGATCCGCAGGCCGACATCGCTTACACGGCCTATCAACTGGATGGCACCGACCCGCGCACCCGTCCGGTGACGTTTTTCTTTAACGGAGGGCCGGGCGCATCCTCTGCCTATTTGCAGCTCGGCTGCGCCGGGCCCTGGCGGCTGCCGATCGAAGGCGGGGGCGCGATTTCCTCGGCGTCGCCCGAATTGAAGCCCAATGCCGAGACCTGGCTCGATTTCACCGACCTCGTCTTCGTCGATCCCCTCGACACCGGCTATAGCCGCCTGGTTTCGGGCGACGGCGACGTTCGCAAACGTTTCTTCTCGGTCGAAGGTGACGTCGACGCGCTAGCGGTCGTGGTTCGTCGCTATCTGGAAAAGCATGATCGCCTGCTTTCGCCGAAATTCATCGTCGGCGAAAGCTACGGCGGCATCCGCGGCCCGAAGATGGTGCGCGAATTGCAAAACCAGCAGGGCGTTGGCGTCAACGGATTGATCCTGATCTCGCCGCTGTTCGATTACCGCGAATTCGGCGGCACCAGTCTTTTGCAGTACGCCATCAGCCTGCCTTCGATGGCAGCGATTGCGCGCGAAGCCAAACACCCGGTCACGCGCGCCGATATGGCTGATGTCGAGACTTACGCGCGGGGCGATTTTCTCGCCGACCTGATCAAGGGTGAAGCCGACAAGGAGGCGACGACGCGTTTGGCCGACCGGGTTTCGGCCCTGACGGGGATCGATCAGGCCGTCACGCGGCGGCTCGCCGGGCGCCTCGGCATTTCCGAGTTTCGCCGCGAGTTCGATCGTCGCGACGGCAAGGTGATCGGCCGTTACGACGGCTCGGCGCGGGGCTTCGACCCCGATCCGGATTCAAGCGATAGCCATTTCAGCGATCCCTCCGGCGATACGCTGGTTGCGCCGTTGACGAGTGCTGCGGTCGATCTCACCACGCGCACCCTCAAATGGCGGCCCGACGGGCCCTACCATCTGTTGAATCGTTCGCTTTCCTGGGATTACGGACGCGGCATCAATCCGGTTCAGTCGACTTCGGACCTGAGGCAGATCCTGGCGTTCGATCCGAAACTGAAGCTTCTGGTCGGGCACGGATTGTTCGATCTGGCCACGCCCTATTTCGGCTCCAAGATCCAGCTCGACCAATTGCCTGCCTATGCCTCTGCCGACCGGGTGAAGCTCGTCGTCTATCCCGGTGGCCACATGTTCTATTCGCGCGAAGCGTCGCGCCAGGCTTTTCGCGCCGAGGCCGAAGCGCTGATGAAATGATGCAAAAGAAAATGGCGCAGACACACGTGGAGTGGATTTGACATTCGCTACCCGCCCAGCCGCAGCTTCGTCGAGCGAATGTCAAATCCTGAACTCCACGTGGAGCCTAAATTTACTAGCAGTCCTTTAATTCTAACATTCGCAAAGGTGCACGCTGCGAAGGGATGCGAATGTTAGAATTGGACCGCTAGCGTCTGCGCCATTGATCGTGCGTCGTCTGAAAGATCAGTAGACGAGGCCGGTGCCCGCCGGCTGGTCGAGCGCCATCGCCAGCGACTTGTATTCGGCGCAGTCGGCGCCGCAGATCTGCTTGATGCGGCCGAGGTGATACTGGGCGGATTCGCGATTGCCCTGTTCGAGCTGCCACAGGCCGTAATACTGCCAGGTGCGGACGTGGTTCGGGTCGGCCTGGAGTGCGCGCTCGTACCAGACTTGCGAAACCTTGTAGTCACCGAGCTTGCGGTAGGAATAGCCAATCAGATTGGCGACGTCGGCGACGTCGTCATGGCCGAGCGCCTTCAACTGCGCGATCGCGGAAGTGTAGTCGTGGCGATCGTAGATCGTGGTGTAGGCGGTGCGGTAGCCTTCGAGGAACTTCGGATCGTCGATGCTCGAGCTCTTGTCGCTCTTCTTTTTCTTGTCTTTGGACGAACTACTAGCCGGGGGCGAGGGGTTGTCGCCACCCGCAGCCTTGGCCGAGTTGACCACGGGCATCGCCACGATTGCCGCAGCATACATTGCAAGGGTCAAAAGCCGGATCGCAGTCTTGGTCATGCGCTTCTCCTGATTGAGGTCGAGGGCAATATTACATGGGGGCCCGTCGATTTGAACACCCGCAGTTTGCGATCATTCCAGCGACATTTTTTTGCAGATTTCGGGAATTTTTTGCGTGGGGCTGTCCGCTTCGGGCCGGCTTGATTATCGGACGAGACGCAATTCAAGCCACTTTGGTAAGTCTGCCGGACCTGAATAGTGGTTCATCGAGATGAACGGAAGCCGCGGCTCGGCTTCAGGCTGGGTTCAGTGCGCCACTCGTAAGGTTGCACCACGATCGAAGAGACCGGTCATCCGGCCGGCCCCCTCCGTGATCCCTTTCGAGAGGAGCTTTCCATGTTGAAGACCATTTCCGCTGCCCTGGTTGCCGTCTCCGTTCTTGCTGCTCCGGCGATTGCCGCGAGCACCACGAAGATCACGCAGACGCCTGCGACCAAGTCCGCCACCGTCAACCCGGTGAAGAAGAATCCCCTGAACGCCAACGCCAAGATGGGCCATGGCCGTCACCATGTGCGCCATCACCGTTTCCACAAGAAGATGGCGGTGAAGCTTCACAAGTCTCACAAACTCTCAGCCAAGCATGTTTCGCACCCCGCCAAGCGCGGCTGAGGTGATCCGCGAAAGGCGGCGGTAGTTCGACCCGCCGCGTCTTCACGGATTTTTGGGTCCGGCCCGCGCCACGCGAGTGGCGTTGGGCCGGATGCCTTTTCATAAACGCTATTTCCCTTTCATTTTTGGAAGGGCTAAAACCGCTCCGATGGGCTTTCACACATACAGGGCGTGGCGGTTGGGAATTTCGGCAAAACGCGTGGCCGCGCTGATGTTGCCGATCGTCCTTGCGGCCTGCGTGGGTGGTGATGAAAGCCGAAGCTTCAGCCTGTTTGGCGATGGCAAGGACACCCCGCAGCCCGTTCCGAGCAATTATCGAACTGAACTGCTGGCTTTCATGAGGACCTATCTCAACAATCCGGTCGGTGTGCGCGACGCTGTCCTGGGCGAGCCCGTGATGCGCGATGTCAACGGCAAGATGCGCTACATCACTTGCCTGCGTTATTCGGCCCGTGAATCCGACGGCAGCTATCGTGAGCCGCGCGAGCGGGCGGTGCTCTTCGTCAACGGCCGGCTCGACCGCATGATCGAGAAGAGCGGCGAACTCTGTGCGGGCGCCGCGATGTCGCCATTCCCGGAAATGGAGAAGATGACGCGGTAGGCGGCCGCCGGAACCGAGAAGAAGCCGGCCTGAGAACTCGAACTGCGGAGCGGTTTCATCACATTTCGGCGAGGTGGTTCCGAAAGGTGAACCTTTGGTCTGCGCCGCGCGACCAATCGGAAAGATTGCTGCGAAAAGGCCTTCGGACGTGGAACAAAACGCTGCGTGTCGCCACAGCGACATTGCACAAAGAAACGTGTTTTGCAGTGCCGCGAAGCAACCAAATTGGCGCCACGTTGTTTGTTTGTTGTCGATGACGACGATAACGGGGAACTTCTATGAAAAAGATTCTGCTCGGCGCGGTCGCCTGCGTCGTGTTTGCGGCGCCGGCCTTCGCAGCCGACATGCCGGCGCGAACCTACACCAAGGCTCCGGTGTATAAGGCGCCCGAGGTCATCTACAGCTGGACCGGCTTTTATCTCGGCGGCCATATCGGCGGCGCGTTCCCGGGCGACAACAGTCTGCAGGGCAGCGATGCCCGCTTCCTCGGCGGCGTGCAGGGCGGCTTCGACTACCAGTTTGCCGGTAGCAACTGGGTGATCGGCGCCGAGGCCCAGTATAGCTGGCTGACCGGCAACAGCGGCAGCGGCGTCGCGTTCCCGGGCGGCACGGTCGTCACCGGCAACAACGACCAGATCGGTTCGGTGACCGGCCGGCTCGGCTACGCCTTCGGGCCCACGCTGCTCTACGCCAAGGGCGGCTATGCCTGGCGCGGCAACGACAACCTGCTCGGCGTGGCCACGAACGGTGCGCCAGTCGCCTTCACGGCCGACGGCAATCATCGTGACGGCTATACCGTCGGCGCCGGCCTCGAATACATGTTCACGCCGAACTGGTCGATCAAAGGCGAGTACCAGTACTACAACTTTGGCAGCACGACCTTCACCAGCGGCCCGGCGCCCATCGTCGGATCGCGCTTCCGCGACGACGACCACACCGTCAAGCTAGGCATCAACTACCGGTTCGGATGGGGCGGTCCCGTCGTCGCCAAGTACTGATTTCATTACCACCAGATGCAAACCAAAAGGCCGGCGCACCGCCGGCCTTTTTCTTTTGGGGAGTTCTTTGGCCCGAAAACCGGACCGATGGAAAAATATTTTCGCTTGTCGCGAAACCTTCGCCAACCGTCGGCTATTGTAGCTTCGCTGGCTGGCTGGACATCACAGATGCGCGTTTTGACCCTAGCGTTCGTCTTCTGCGCGATCGCTTTGCCGTGCGTTGCGCAAGCCGTGCTGAAGTCCGAGCCGCTGCTGCTCGCCCCCTATGAGATCGCTTTTGTCCAGAACGCGTCCTGTCCGGCCGGGCAGGTGCTGAAGGTCACCGGCGCCATCCGGGGGCTGCATCGCCGCAAGGCCTGCGTGACCCTGGCCTCCGAGCAGGCTTCGTTGGCGGTTGCGACGCCCTGAGATCCCTTCAGGCGACGCGGCGTTCCTTTGCCCGGACTTGGGTCGCTTCTTGATCAACGGCTGGTCTTGTCAGGCATCCTGTCAGGCATCCGGGGTCAGCGTGTCCCATTGCACGGCGCGCGCCGCTTCCTGCTCGCATCGGCGCGATTGCGCACGGGGTCCTCCTGCGGGTCGGCCCGGCAGGGCCTGATCTCGTAGTCATTTTCCAGCACGGGCTGCGGCGCCAGCCTATCATCCCGGGATACCGTCTCCACCACGAGCCCGCTTTTTCGGGCCAGTTTCCAGACGTCGGCTTCGGTCGGATAGGCGTTACTTAGCCGGGCCTCGTTGCAAAATAGCGCGTAGGGCATCCTCTGCTCCGCAAACAACCACTTTAACGCAAAAGACCGGTTCCGGTTGCAGGGGAAAATGGTGCTCGCCGGCCGGGGCCTGAGTCGTAAACGAGTCATGAATCCCGAAAGAAATATCGTCCGGGGACTCGAAAATATCGTGTGGGACTCGGCGGATAGAATCGCTCGATGCTTTATCGCCATGAGCATCGTCAGCCAGATCGCCTGTCGGCGAATTCACACAACGCTATCCCTGGCGTTGTTTGCGGCCTGCGCCGCAAATCTGGCACTCTTATGCACCTTCCTGTAAGGCGGACCCGGTCGGCCTGTCCGCTCGATCGGCCTTGAAGACCGTCTTTTTTCTCTCGATATCTGTCTCTGATCCCGATTGTGCCCCAATGGGGCTGTGGAGTGGATTTGGCACTCGCTGCCGGTGAGGCCAGCAAAGCTGGAAAGCGAGTGTTAGAACTGGACCAGCAGGTCGAGCGTCTCTGATATCCGAGGTCAAAGACGAAAGGACGGTCTTCATGCCGCGAAAGGGAATCACCGGTCACGACGAGTGGGTGGTTACGGAAGCCTTGGCGACGGCGCTGATCGCGCTTGAGCAACTGCCCGAGAAGCATCGGCCCGCCGCGCATATGGACGACATCAAGAAGCTCCTGGCCGCCGGCTGCCAGTCCGGGACCGTCAATCTCCATTTGGCCCAGGCCAAGTGCCGCCTGTTTCCGGCCGCGGACCGCGAGGCGATCTACCGGGAATACGGCCTGGAAGATGGCCAGGCCTGAAGGTAACCCCGCCGACGTAGCCCTTCGCCGACAACTCTGCTATTTGACGCCGCGCGGCCCGTGGCCCGTCACCGGCCGCCAGCGGCGAAAGACGGTCAACTGTGGGTCTTCGCCTCAATTGCCGGTTTAGCTCAGCGGTAGAGCAGCGGTTTTGTAAACCGAAGGTCGGGAGTTCAATCCTCTCAACCGGCACCACCAGTTTAGCCGACAGGGCTTTGGTGGCCCCAGCAGCCCCCCGCCGGGGCCGTCGATCAGGCCCGACAGCCGACCCCGAATTTGCAGCCGATACGGCTCACCCGCCTTTCTAGCCAGGACCACGACGCTATCTACTAGCTCCCGGAAGGCGGCTGCGACTTTGGGGTCTATCTGGTCCCCGGCCGCCGAAATCTGCTCCAAGTTCTGCCTGAAGCGGTCTATGGCGGTTGGTGCTGTTCGCACATGCGCCGCTTTCCCGGTATCGACTGCACCGGACTCGCGGCCCGCTACGATCGGAGCCGGTCAAGGCCATACCTGACCCGCATACGCCGCACCTAAGCAATCCACATTGGTGCGGCGGACGCGAACCAAGCCACGGGCCGCCTGCGCTGGCGTGCCTGCTATTGTTTCGGCATCACGGCGGCCCGATTGACCAGCGGATCAGCGTGACGATGCACTAATTTCCACTCCCCGTTTTCCAGACGGAAAATGGTTGTCACGCGAAGCGCTAACGGCCGAACCTCGCCTGAATTTCCAATGCGAGCTTGGCTTCGCTCGATTTCCACGCTGTAGGCCATCTGAGCGGTTTCAACGAGCGAGATTGTCTCGATCTGTTGGTTTTGATCGTTATCACTTGAGAAGCGTGCTGACGCCCAGTCGTAGCGTTTCTCGACCTGTTGAGCCCATCCTTTTTCAAAACCGCCAAAACCGCCGAAGATCGTAACATCGTCGGCATGTGAGCAGAGGTCCTTGTACGGTTGAGCATTTCCCTTTTGAAATTCGTTTTCCGCCAAGTGGTATTGAGCGATTGTCTGCTGCAAATCATTTGCGCTCACGGTATGTCCTCCCATAAGCGTAAAAAGCATCACGATAGCGGCGAGGCGACCGTTCGAATTATTCCAGCATAATTTCATGTTGTGCTCCAAGCCCGATGGTCAGCGCAGTCGTGCGCAAAATCTATACCGGAAATCGGGTGTCAGGCTTGAGGCATTGCGAAACAATTCGATCCGTTGATGCCACCACCGAGCTTTCAAAAAGACAAATGGCCGGTGGCAGCGCCAGCCCGGTTTCCACCATTCTCGGTCATTCGGTTTATGGGTTCACGACCTCATTAGTGGAAGGGCAAGCGTTAGCGTTGGCCGCGACGTAGTGGCCGTTTCCATCATGTGATGTGTCCCTCTACGGCGGGTTCGCGTGACGTGCCAGGGCAACGGCCTTGAAGTCGTAGGTCGGATAAAACTCTGTCCGATACGCACCCCATGCGGTGGTCTCAAAAACCCTATTCACTTCACGAAGTCGGCTGGCCGGAAGCCGGAGCGTAATGATTTGGCCCATGCCCATCGCGACAGTCCAGCTAACGACTTCGATCCCTTCAGGTGGAAATTGGGTGTAAAAGCCCTGCTTCTTGGATTGCGCGTTCAATTCGCCAACAGGCCGCGATTGATCGTGTTTCAAAATGACGGTCAGGAGTATCGCGTTGTCAGGAGTCGCTGAGGATGTATCGGGCGGCGGCGTCTGACTGGCAGCATCTCCCAAGAACATCGCAGCGCTGACTACCACAGCAAACAAAGCCAACCCTACGCTTCTGCGAGCAAGTGTCATTTGGAGCCCTCCCGCACACCAGCAGTAGGGCATGTTAGCAAGTTGGTGTGCGGTCAGCCATGATTCATTGCCTATAAGAGACTCCGGTTATTCTAGTTATGCTGATTATTTCTAAATAACCGGAATAACCAGAATAACCGTAGTTCTATAAGAGCTAGGAAGCCTGTGGTTTGGCCGGAGCAGGCGCGGTGTAGTAACCGACGAAAGGTGTATGCTGATTGGGCCGCTATCGGCGCGACCAATGGGATTCAGATGAAACAACCTGTCGTCACGAATCCAGCAGAGACAAAATGTCCTGAGTGCATGGGGGCAGGTTATTCAGTGGTGCCGCACCCGCAGCGTCCCGCAGTCCAGACCTTTCAAGTGTGCAAAGAATGCAAAGGCAAGGGCAGGGTTGCCGCCAACTGAGGCGGCCTTAAACCACATGATGCACATATGTGCTGCGATCGCGGGCCTTGCAGCATTGGCTTCGTCGGTCGTTCGAATGCACCGGCACATTCGCGAGGGTGGTCCTTATCATTGGCTTGTAAGGATGCACCGCCTAAATCTTATCTACTTTCCAGATGAACTAACCGATGTCGGATTGCGGTATAGGTCGCTCGCGTTCAAGACCTCTCTGATCCCTCGATTTTTCGTTCCAATTTGCCGCCCGACAGGCTCAAATGCGGACCCGATCCCGCAATTCGGTTTGGGATCGCGAAGGGGGTAGGCGTGTTTGCAATTCTGGGGTTGGGTTTTCTGCTGGGCATGCAGCACGCGCTGGAAGCCGATCACGTCGCCGCCGTTTCCTCGATCGCCGCGCGCCGCGACAATGTCGCCGATATCGTCAAGCACGGCCTGACGTGGGGGCTCGGCCATACGCTGACGCTGTTTGCCTTTGCGGGTGCTGCGCTCGCGCTTGGCCGCGCTATCTCCGACGACATGTCCCGCCCGATCGAGACCGCGGTCGGCGTCATGCTGGTCGGCCTCGGCGGCCACGTGCTGTGGCGGCTGTGGCGCGACCGGGTTCATTTTCACAAGCACCGCCATCAGGACGGGACGGTGCACCTGCATGCCCACAGCCACGGCGGCGAGATGGTTCCGCATGAACGGGCCTCCCATAGCCACGAACACGGCTTTCGCTGGCGCACATTGCTCGTCGGGCTGATGCACGGCATGGCCGGCTCGGCCGCACTTTTGGTGCTGACGGTAACGCAGGCCCCGAGCGTGGCGGTCGGGCTCGGCTACGTTGCGTTGTTCGGGGTCGGCTCGATGATCGGGATGGGTGCGTTATCGACTGTCATCGCGGTGCCGATTGCGCTCTCGGCGCGCTGGCTGACCTGGGCCAACCACGGCCTGCAAGAGGCGGTTGGCCTGGTTACGATCGCCATCGGCCTTAGAACCATCGCGGAAACGGCCTTTTCCTGACGGGGCGGCGCCGATTTGATGCCGCCTCGATTGCCCGCCTTGATGCCTTCTTGGGTTAACTTTTTCGCGTCCCGATACCCCGCAAATTGACGAAGCGTGAAGGCCTGCTTGTTAGGCTTACCGTGAGTTTGGCGGCCCGCCTTAACCCTCGAAATCTCGGTTTTGACTAGGGTTACAGCCTATTGGGATTTGGATGCGATGCGCGCTCTGGTCACACTGGCATTCTTGATTGGAACGGCGGCTTCAGCCTGCGCCGAAAGCAACGGGCCGGTCATCGCAATTCCCGGCCGTGCCGGGGTGCCCGTCATCATCAACGGCGTCGATGCATCCTATTCAGTCGTCGAAGGCGACTGGGGGCTCGACAAGGGTGTCCACTACCAGCCGACGGTCTATGGCGGCCGCCCGGTAGAGCCGATGCCCCCCGTCGGTCATTATTATCCAAGCGCCGGTCATCAACCGGGCTACGGCCGGCTGGAGATCGAGAGCGCCGACAAGCCGAAGCCTGCACCGAGTTTCCATCAATCCTGGACATCAGAAGTCCAAGCCGCAACTGCCGGAAATTCCAGCCAATCCGCCGCCGGTGATCATGGCGCCGCGGTTCGACCAGAACAGCATCGAACAGAACTTTTCGGGACCGGAGCGGCGGGACCCAAGAGGCCCCCAACGTCGCCCGTAGACTTCGAGTTCAACGACAATAATTCAATAACGAAAACTGCCCAACAGGAGAGAGTAATGCGTAAGACGATTTCAGGATTGGTAGCGGCTTTTGCCGTGATTGTAGCGGGCGCCGCGCCCGCCAATGCATGCTATAGCTGCTCACCGTGCGGCTATGTCAGCCCCTGTGGAGCTTATGTGCAGCCATATGCTGCCTATGAGCGCCTGCCCAATCCGGAAGTGCAGTATCAGTCCGCGCCCATTGCCCAACCGCAATATTACTACGTCGAGCAGGGCCCGACCTATACCGGTCCTGGCAACTTCGCCCCGCGCCGCTTCTATCAGGAGCAGGGTGTCTATGGCTGGGGCTATCGCCACCATCACCATCATTACGGCTACCACCACCGCTGGCACCAATACGGCTACCACTACCGGCCGCACGTGCTGCGCAGCTACTACTAATCGGCCAAGTAGCCTCACCGAGGCTGCAAACGACACGGCGCCTGCTTGCACTATCTGCAAGCGGGCGCTTTCTTTTGAAGGGGCTTCAGCCCATCAGGCCGAGCTTGCTCGCGCCGACATAGAGCGCCAGCACGGCCGCATTCGATACGTTGAGGCTCTTGATTTCGCCGGGCATATCGAGCCGCGCCACCACGCCGCAGGTTTCGCGCGTCAATTGCCGCAAGCCCTTGCCCTCGGCGCCGAGCACCAGCGCCAGCGGCTGATGCAATTCGACCGTGGAGAGATTTTGCTCGCCCTGGCTGTCGAGGCCGACGGTCATGAAGCCGCGCTCGTTCATTTCGGTGAGCGCACGGGCGAGATTTTGAACCGTCACCAACGGCACCAGTTCCAGCGCCCCTGAGGCGGATTTCGCCAACACACCGGTCGCCTCCGGGCTGTGGCGGGCGGTGGTGACGATCGCCTTCACCGCAAACGCCGCGGCCGAGCGCATGATCGCGCCGACATTGTGCGGATCGGTGATCTGGTCGAGCACGAGCACGATGCCGCCCTCGGGCAACGTATCGATATCGGGCGAGGTGAGGGGATCGGCCTCCGCCAGCATCCCCTGATGCACGGCGTCGGGCCCGAGCCGCTGGTCGATCACGTTCGGCCGCACGATCTCGGGTGTGATGCGGGTGTCGATTTTTTCCTCGGCAAGCCGCCGGGCGGCGTTTTCGGTGAGGAGCAGCCTGCGAATCTGCCGGCTCGGATTGGCGAGCGCTGCCGTGACCGTATGCCAGCCATAGAGGATCACGGCGTCGTCGGCTGCCCCCTCGCGCCCGCGCCAGGCGGCCTTGCGGCCGGCGTCGCGGCGCGGTCCAGGGCGTTTGTCGGCCCGGTGGCTGGCTCCCTCGGAGCGGTGAAATTTGGGCTTTCGGTCACGGTCGCGCATGGAAAACTTGTCTCACGGGTTCCGGCCCAACGCAATTTACAAGGCAATTTGGTGAGGCCCTGAAAATGTTGGCATTTTCGTTCCCGGCGTCGGTTGACTTTGCCATCCGCCTTCGCCCATAAACCCGTCCGGCCGGGGCTTCGACGAAGCCATCCGGCTTTCAGCGTCATCGACAGGCTGATGTCCGCACCTTCGGGCGGGCAAGTTTGCGATGGGTCTGAGACGGGGAAGTGTCCCGAGTGGCAAAGGGAGCTGACTGTAAATCAGCCGCCTCATGGCTTCGAAGGTTCGAGTCCTTCCTTCCCCACCATCGATTTTTTACCTAACTCCAATCTCTGCCAGCTCCTAGCGAAGAAGCGCCCGAGTTCGAGCTTGGCTCTGCGCGTGTCCTGCACTGCGAGATCGCAACGCGCCGCGCCCCTCTGTCGAAGCCAGAACTGAACGCGCCGCCAAGGGCGCTTTCCACGCACGTTGCGATACGTCGGTTGCGCGGACATCGGTGACGAGCGCGGCGGCCAGCGCCGGCATCGGCCCAGCATCACCTGATACCGGACGATCGCGATGGAACTGGGTTGCACTACCCTGGTAGTCGTAAGTTGTTGTTATTAAGTATCTTTTTTGGTTTGCCGAACTGGCATCACCGGCTATGCCTTTCGGGGGGCGTTTTCAAATAGGTGTTTCAGTGTCGCATTCGGTCAAATTAATCGTGGATGCCTTTGTGAGCCTGAAAGATCGCGAGTCTCTCGATGAGATGCGTGAGCATCGGCAGAGATTGCGCGATCAATTGCAAGCGCGGGTCGGTCAGGCTTTCGACGTTGGCCAAACGGTCAAGCTCGTCGATGAGGACCTGCGCGTGATCGATGACGGCGTCGCGAGATTGCAGGCGTAATCTGTTGCATCTATCAGGCTTCGGACTAGAGCTCCGATTCCGAAGTTCGCAAGCCATGCGGCGACCTCTGATGCGAACTTCGGAATCAAAGGAGCTCTAGCAACGTATTGATGCTAGTGCGGCTTTGAATTTGAAGTTCCCATAACGAATTCGCGGCGAAATTGATAGGAACATCAAATTCGCCGCACTAGGCCAATCGGCGAACTGGCTTTTTCTTGTCGCCTCGAATCTCTCTTTCCTGATGCAGCAGCAAGAACTGCCGTAACTGCACCGCCGTCTCAAGCGCGTGATGCTCGACCAAAGCGGAGAGGGAGGCCGCGTTGCGAACCCTTGCGCTTGCAAGGATCGCGCGATGTTCCTGCTGCGCCTGCAGACGATAGTCCGACCGGCTCACCAATAGGCGGATGTAACGTTCGACATTGGCATTAAGGCTGGCGATCAGATTCAAAAGCCGAGGTCTCGCGCAGGCCTTGTAGAGCTTTTCGTGAAAATTGCGGTTGATGTCGCTCCAGCGGTCGATCGAGTCGCACGTTTCGGCTTCGCTCAGCAGTTTTTCGAGATCGTCGAATGTCGCTTCGGTCCAGTGCGGCATCGCGAGCAACACGGCCTTGATCTCAAGCGTCAGACGAATTTCGAGGATCTCCTGGGCTTCGTCGGGACGCAGGGGGGCGACCGTCGCACCGCGCTTGTCGTGAAGTTGAACCAGGCCTTCCGCCGTCAATTGCCGAAGCAATTCCCGGACCGGGATGTGGCTGACGCCGAACCATTTCGCGATGGTGTCCTGCCGCAGCGGTTGCCCGCCCTCGATATGGCCGCGCAGGATCAGCGTCCGGATCACATCCGCGATCACTTCGGGGCTCGAGGGGCGCGGACCGCGCAACGAGGTGGCAATGGAAGCAAGGCTCATCACGAGATCATATATGAAAGAAGATCGCAAATGCCGTCGGAAGCCTGATAGCTAGCATGGAATACTCCCGCGCGACGAATTTCGAACAAGCTCAACTCTTGGTCATTTCAGCTATTTTTGCCTATTCTTTTAGCGGGTCCGGTGAAGCGGATGGTGCGGCCGGTCTCAATGGCAGCCTCCGAACCCGGAACGGGAGCGATCATATCATATATGATTTGGCATAGGCCTTGCCTTCCTGAATGGGCGCCCCGGCGGATCAAACAGGAGTGGGTGATGGGTCTTGGCAAATTACGTTCGAATGTCTTTGCAAGGCGGCGCGGTTTCGCAGCTTTTGCGGGGGCGATGCTGGCAACGTGGGGACTATCGGCCACCTCGTTCGCAGATGAAGCTCCGATCCGTGTCGGTGCGCCGCTGCCGTTGACGGGGGCGCTGTCGCCTGAAGGCGTCAAGCTCCAGCAGGGCTATGAACTCTGGAAAGACACCGTCAATGCCGCCGGAGGAATTGCCGTTGGCGCCGTCAAGCGCCCGGTTGAAATCGTCTATTACGATTATCAGTCGGCCACGCCGAAAGCGGTCCAACTCGCAGAAAAACTCCTGACCGATGACAAGGTCGATTTCATGTTCGGTCCGTTTGGATCTGGCGCATCCAAAGCCGCGAGCACGGTGTCGGAACGTTACGGCATTCCCATGCTGGCGCCGACGGCCTCATCAGTCGAGGTCTACGACCAAGGCTACAAGAACCTGTTCGGGACTTTTACCGCCAACGATACGCTCAGCGAGCCGATGGCCGACATCATCAAAGCGAAAGCGCCAAACGTGAAGCGCGTAGCGATCCTGGCCCGCAACGATCTGTTTCCGCTGGCGCTCGGTCAGGAGTTCGAGAAGTCGACGAAGAAGCGCGGCCTCGAGGTCGTCTATTTTGAAAAATACGCGATCAACACGCTGGATCACGCCTCCGCGCTGACGGAGATCAAGATCGCGAAGCCGGACTGGATCGTCGCTACCGGCTACATCAACGACATGATCCTGATCCGCAAGCAGATGGCCGATCTCGGCATCAAGGCGCAGGTCGTCACCATGATCAATGCGCCCGCGTATCAGGAGTTCATCGATTCCACCGGGCCGCTCGCCGAAAACGTGACCAGCGCGACCTGGTGGCACCCGGCCGTGCGCTATGAGAGCAAGGACGTGTTCGGAAGCGCCGTCAAATATACCGAAATGTTCCAGAAGAAATTCAACGCGCTGCCGGATTTCACGAATGCGACGGGAAGTTCGGTCGGCGTCGTCCTGCAAATGGCCATTGAACGGGCAGGCTCTGTCGATCGCGACAAGGTTCGCGAGGTTCTTGCCAAAGGTGGGTTTGATACCTTCTTCGGACCGTTGACGTTCAATAACGTCGGGCAAGCCGTGTCCTATGTGCCGCCGGTGTTCCAGATCCAGAATGGCAAGGCAATCGTGATCTATCCCGAAGTGATCAAAGGTGGTGAACTGCAGCTCGGTGTCCGCTGACCGGAATAGTCCAACTTGCTGTACGTCCAGATCCTCATCAACGGCATCCTGCTCGGCGGCCTTTACGCGTGCATCGCCGTCGGCTTTTCGCTGGTATGGGGCGTACTGAACGTCATCAATATCCTGCACGGATCGTTCATCGTTCTTGGCGCTTATCTTGCCTTCTTCACCTATACTGGGCTCGGTGTGCATCCCTATCTGTTTGCGCCCATCGCCGCGGTATTGCTGTTTCTGCTCGGCTACGCGGTGCAGCTCGTCGTCATCAACAGGGTGATCGAAGCTCCGGTGCTGGTCACGATGACCACGACCTTCGGGCTGACCTTGCTTCTCGACAATCTGATGCTGGTCGCCTTCCAGGCCAATTTTCGCAAAGTCAGCCTGAAGCCGCCGCTCGGAATCATCGATCTTTCCGACACTTTTCCGTCGCTGGACCTGATCGTGCCAGTCGACCGTCTGGCGAGCATGCTGTTCGCGCTGCTCTTCGTGGCGCTGCTCTATCTGCTGTTGCGGCGTACGGGGATCGGCCGCGCCATCGTCGCGGTGAGAATGGACCGCTATGCGGCGACCCTGATGGGTGTCAACACCGAGAGGGTATTCGCCGTGACGTTCGCGCTCGGTGCGGCGCTGGCGGGCGCGGCCGGCGCTTTGCTCAGTCCGATTTTTCCGATCTCGCCGCTTGCGGGTACAGCCTATCTTGGCAAGGCCTTCGTGATCTGCGTGCTGGGCGGACTCGGCAGCGTGTCCGGTGCGCTGGTTGGCGGGCTCGCGCTCGGAATACTCGAAAGCTTTGGCGCATTGTTCTTCGGACCCGAGCATTCGCTCACGCTGTCCTTCACTGTCCTGATCCTGCTTCTGATCTTTCGCCCCAACGGCATCATGGGCAGGCGGGGGTTCGTTTGAAACGGCCGCTGCTCACGATCCTCGGCCTTGGCCTGCTTGCGCTCGTGATCGCCGCGCTGCCCTTTACAGCCACAAACTATCTGCTGCGCCTGACGACCATCGGGTTCATGTACATCGCTCTCGCGTCGTCCTGGAACATCATCGGCGGCTTTACCGGCTATCCATCCTTTGCCACCGCGGCCTTCTTCGGGATCGGCGCGTATGCGTCGGGTATTCTGCGCTCTGGCGGCGCTTTTCCCTTGCCGTTGGCCTGGCTCTCGGGCGCGGCCGCCGCGACACTTTTCTCATTGATGGTTGGTCCGGCCATTCTTCGCCTGCGTGGCCATTATTTCGCGGTTGCCAGTCTGGTTCTGGCGGCGGTGTTGCGGGAAATAACCAACGCTGCAACGGGGCTGACCGGCGGTGGCATGGGCCTTAATCTTCCAACCGCCGGTAACGTCAATGTCGATGCGCAAACTCGACTTTATTATGCGAGCATGCTCGTTGCCGCCCTGATCGCGATCGGCCTCGCCACCTTGATATGGCGCAGCCGATGGGGCTGGGCCATGCGCTGCGTCGAGCAAAACGAAGACGCGGCGCTCGTGCTGGGCGTCAACACGCTTGCGACCAAGATTTTGGCGTTTGCGGCGTCCGCAGCTACTGCGGGCCTGGTCGGCGCGATCTACGCCACCTGGATAGGGTACATCGATCCCACCGATGCATTCGACGATTTGCTCTCCGTCAAGCCGATCGTCATGGCCTTCATCGGCGGAGTCGGGACGATCTTCGGCCCGGTGGCCGGCGCGGTCGTATTTCTCGTGCTGGAGGAATTCGTCTGGCGCAACGTGCTCAACTTCCACGCCGGAATTCTCGGCATCATCATCGTCGCCTTGTTGATCTTCATGCCGGCGGGCCTTCGCGGCCTTGGACGCGGAATCGAGAAACTCCGTATTCCCGGCCGCACCAGTCGGATCAGCAAAGTCGTGCCGCCGGTGATGCCGTCATGAATGCCTCCGCCATGAAATCGGATTCTCAGGCTCCGTTGCTGGAGCTCAAGGGCGTCACCAAACGCTTCGGCGGCCTTGTTGCTTTGAACAACGTGTCGTTTTCACTGACGCCGGGCGAGATCATCGGATTGATCGGCCCCAACGGAGCGGGCAAGACCACGCTCGTCAATGTCATCACGGGCATGCAGCAGGTCGATTCCGGGGAGATATTCTTTCGGGGTGCGCCGCTTCATCGCCTTGCGGCCTATCAGATCGCAAGGCGCGGCATCGGGCGCACGTTCCAGATCGTCCAGCCGTTTCCGCGCATGACGGTGCTCGAGAACGTCGCCGCCGGCGCGATGTTTGCCGGAAAAGCCGCCAGCATCGCCGAGGCAAAGGACCGGGCCGCCGAGTGCCTGGATTTCGTCGGCCTTTCCGCGATGTCGTCCTTGCCGGCTTCGCAGTTGACGCTGCCGGGACGAAAGCGGCTGGAGCTGGCGAAAGGACTTGCCACCGGCCCGCACTTGCTCATGCTGGACGAAGTCAATGCCGGACTGAACGCCACCGAAATCGACGGCGCGCTGGAGTTGATCAAGGCGATCGCCGCGCGCGGTATCACCATTCTCCTGATCGAACACTTGATGAAGGTTGTGATGCGTGCCTCATCCCGGATTATCGTTCTCCATCAGGGCGCATTGATTGCGGATGGCTTGCCGGCCGACGTGATCCGCGATTCCCAGGTGGTCGCGGCCTATCTCGGCGCAGACTATGCCGATCAATCGGGGGTCGTTGCATGACGGCGGATCTTTTGAAGGCTTCCGGTGTCTCGGCTGGTTACGGGGATGTCCGTGTGCTGCATGAGGTGGATATCACGGTGAAGGCTGGCGAAATCGTCTGCCTGATCGGGTCCAATGGGGCAGGCAAGACGACGCTGTTGCGGACGCTGTCGGGTATGGCGACTGCAGTGGCAGGCAGCGTCAAGTTTGCCGAGCAGGACGTGCTCGGACTGTCGGCGCAGGAGATCGTGCGCCGCGGTATCGCGCATGTGCCGGAGGGCCGGCGCTTGTTCGCAGGCATGACGGTGCGCGACAATCTCCTGATGGGCAGCTACATGCGAGACGATGGGCGCGCCGTCATCAACAAGGATCTCGATTTTGTGCTCACGACCTTCCCGAGACTGGCCGAGCGACTGAACCAGGATGCATCCACGCTGTCGGGTGGCGAGCAGCAGATGTGCGCCATCGGCCGCGGCATCATGGCCAATCCATTGCTGTTGATGATCGACGAATTGTCGCTCGGTTTGTCACCCAAGCTCGTCGGCGAGTTGAGCAAGGCACTTCTCGAAATCAACCGGGGCGGCCTTTCGATCCTGCTGGTGGAGCAGGACGTTGCGACAGCGCTGCGGCTCGCCGCAACCGGCTTCGTGCTCGACACCGGCCGTATCGTTCTGTCGGGCCCGACCGCCGAACTCGCCGTCAATCCAGATGTCCGTCAGGCATATCTTGGCATCGCCGCCTGACCCCTCGAAACGAAAGAAAAAAGGAGGACCTTCATGATCACTGCCATCGTTCTTTACGACCTGCCGAATACGATCGGCCTTGAGGAATGCCGCGAGCACTTCACCAAGATCGCGCCGGACTTCCTGAAAGCCAAAGGCTTTCTCCGCAAGCAGTTCATCTGCCGAAAAGAGGGCGGCGTCGCCGGCGGCGTCTATATGTGGGAAACCCAGGCCGATGCCGAAGCGTTCTATTCGGGTCCCTGGCGCGACGGCATCCGTGCGCGATACGGCAACGATCCAAAGGTCCAGTACTTCGAAACGGTGGCGCTCACCGACAAGGCGTCGGGCAAGGCTGGCGCGGTCTGACCGTCACCGCCATCCCATTGCGGGCGCGATGTGGGTCAAAATCGCTTCGATCACATGCGCATTGTAATCGACACCAAGCTGGTTCGGGACGGTGAGTAGCAGCGTGTCGGCTTCCGCAATCGCTTCGTCCTGCCTGAGCTGTTCGATCAGCGCGGGCGGCTCGGCCGCATAGCTGCGGCCGAAGATCGCGCGGGTTTTCGGCTCGATGAATCCGATGTGATCGTCGTCCTGTCCGCCGCCGAAATAGGCGCGGTCGCGATCGTCCACCAACGCGAAGATGCTGCGGCTGACCGACACCCGCGGCGTGCGGGTGTGGCCGGCTTCCTTCCAGGCGTCGCGGTAGGCGCGGATCTGCTTGGCCTGCTGGACGTGAAACGGCTCGCCGGTCTCGTCGTTCTTGAGCGTCGAACTCTGCAAATTCATGCCGATTTTGGCAGCCCAGACCGCGGTCGCATTCGAGCCGGCGCCCCACCAGATGCGTTCGCGCAAGCCTTCGGAATGCGGCTCGAGCCGCAACAATCCGGGCGGGTTTGGAAACATCGGACGCGGGTTCGGCTGCGCAAAGCCCTTGCCGCCGAGCAGGTCGAGAAACACTTCCGCATGGCGCCGCCCCATCGCCGCGTCGTCCTGGCCTTCGGCGGGCTGATAGCCGAAATAGCGCCAGCCATCGATCACCTGTTCGGGCGAGCCGCGGCTGATGCCGAGCTGCAAGCGTCCGCGCGAGATGAGGTCGGCGCTGCCGGCGTCTTCGATCATGTAAAGCGGGTTCTCGTAGCGCATGTCGATCACGGCGGTGCCGATCTCGATCCGGCTCGTCCTTGCGCCGACCGCCGCGAGCAACGGGAAGGGCGACGCGAGCTGGCGCGCGAAGTGATGGACGCGGAAATAGGCGCCGTCGGCGCCCAATTCTTCGGCAGCCACCGCAAGCTCGATGGATTGCAACAGCGTATCCGCGCCCGAGCGCGTCTGCGATTGCGGCGAGGGCGTCCAGTGCCCGAACGAGAGAAAGCCGATTTTTTTCATGCGGGGCAATCTAGTGCCGCCCCGGCCAATTTGCCACTGTCGCAAAAGCCTATCGAGAGCGCGTCAGCGCTGCTCGTTAGCCGCGATCCGGTCCCACAGGTCGCGTATGATGTCCATCATGACGATCGCGTCCTGCCAGCGATCGGACAATTCCCGACCGTCGGCACCGGTGATGGCGTAAGGCGCGGGGCCGAGTTCGCAGAGAAAGGTCAGCGTCGCGTCGGGACCGGCGCGCCTTTTCCACGAGCGGATGCCGTATTCCCACCAGTCCATGAAAAGCCCGAGCCAGCCCTGATGCTGGGGAAATCCAAACGATATCTGCACCTGCTCGCGGCTCGCGATGCGGCCATGCAGCGCCCAGCTGTTGTCCAGAATCCGATGCATCATTGCATGGTTGGTGTCGTCGACCGGCCATGCGAATTCTCTCCCGACGAGATAATGCGAGAGGTCGGCGGTCAGGCGCAGATCGGGGAAACGATCGAGTAGTTGCAAGGTGAAGAACAGGTCGGTCGTCATGCGGTCGCGGTGGGTTTCGATATTCACCGCGACATCGGCCTGTTCGCCAAGCCGCCGCCATCCCTCCAGCAGCGGAATGCAGTCGGCGAGGCGATAGGGGCGAACGTCGGGTTGCAGGTTCACGTGGTCGGCGCCGAGCTTGGCGACCAGTTCGAGGACGGGCTTTAAGTCGTCCACCGACTTTGGATAGCACTGCGCCTGCCAGATCATGCCATGCGCGCGCAGGAAGCTCGTCACCTCGCTGGCAAAGGCAGCATCGATAAAACGGACGCCAGCGCCGTCAAACCCGGCATCGCGGATCATCGCGAGCTGGGTTTGAAGCGGCCACTCCGGCTCATCGGCAAGCCGCCGCTCCATCGCCCACAGCGATTGCAGGACGCGAAGTTTTTGCGCCATGCGTTCAGTCTCGCCTGCTCAGGCCCGCTGGGGCATTACCGCCGGAAGCTCGTCATGACGATCGGGCTCGGCGGCGGTGATGTCTTCTTGATAGGTCTCCGGGCCAGCCCAAATCGCGACGACCGTGCAGAGTGAGAGGAAGATCGCGTAGCACGCAACGGGCCACCAAGTGCCATAGGCAGCGACCAGCGCGGTCGCCACGAATGGCGCCGGCCCACCCGACAGCAGCGAGCCCAGTTCGCGCGCGAAGGCAAATCCTGCAAAGCGCCGTTGCGGCGGGAACAGTTCGGCGAAGTAGGCGGCTTGTGGTCCGAACATCGCCGCGGTCACCACAGCTCTCGCCAGGATGAAGGCAAGTGCGATCATGATCCATTCCTTGGTGCCGACCATCCAGAAGAACGGGAAGGCGAGCGCCACGCCGGCGAGCGCGCCAAACATGTAGACCGGCCGCCGGCCGATCCGGTCGGACAGCGCGGCAAAGCCGAGGATGGCGAACAGCTCAATCACAAAGGCCAGCATCAATGCGCTGAGCGCTTCCGAACTGGGAACGCCTAACGTCTTGATGACGTAGCTGAGCCCGAACACCGGGAAGAAGTAGCCAAGGCCGTTCTCCGCCATGCGCGCGCCGAGCACGACCAGGAAGTTGCGCGGATGGTGACGCAGCGCCGCCATTGCCGGGTTCTTCTCCACGATGCCGCGCGCCACGACTGCGTCCGTAAAGACCGGCGTCTCGGACAAACGCATGCGAACGTAAATACCGACGAGGATGAGGACGAAGCTCGCCAAAAACGGCAGGCGCCATCCCCAGCTCATCAAGGCGTCGTGCGGCAGCATCGACACCAGAGCAAATGCCGCGGCGGCCAAGAGATTGCCGACGGAAACCCCGAGCGGCGCAAAGCCGCCCCAGAAGCCGCGATGGTTGGCCGGTGCGTTCTCGACCAGATAGATCACCGCGCCGCCGTATTCGGCGCCGGCGCCAAGCCCTTGCACGACCCGCATCGCGACCAGGAGGATCGGGGCCCAAACGCCGATTTGAGAGTAGGTCGGCAGAACGCCGATCAAGGTCGTGCCAAGACCGATCATCAGGAGCGTTGCGACCAGAACCGGCTTGCGGCCGTAGCGGTCGCCAAGAATACCGAAGATGATGCCGCCAATGGGGCGGACGGCGAAACCGACGCCGAAGGTGAGGAACGACAGCAGCGTGCCGACGACCGGATCGCTCTTGGGGAAAAACAGCTCGCCGAATACGAGCGCGGCTGCGGTGCCGTAAAGGAAGAAATCGTACCATTCGAGCGCCGAGCCGATGCTGGCTGCCAGGACAACACGTAGGCGCGAGCTGCGGGCGCCATCCGCTCCCATCTTGGTCATGCGTTTCCCCGTATGTTTTGTTTGATTGTGGTTCTCTAGGCAAAATGCCCGCGGGCGAGGCCTGCGGGCATTTTTCGTGTCACTACGCTGCGCGCGTGAAGTAGGTTTTCTTGGACGCCGATTGCGTCTCGTAGATCGAGCCTTGTCGTTTCGGCGGCGGCAGCGGCATGCGTATCGGCACGTCCGTTATCCGGGGCTCGATCACGGATGGACCGGCCAACAGCCGGCTGTCGAATTCCTCAAAATCCTTCACACCCGCCAACGGCCAGGCGTCGCTCGCAGCGACTTCGTAGAGCAGGAGATTGCGCGGCCGATTGGAAGTGTTCATGGCCGAGCCGTGCAGGGCGCGGACGTGATGGAAGGACATGCTGCCGGCCTTGCCCATGCACGGAATCGCGCGCTTGATCTCGTCCTGGACCAAATCGGGATCGATCAGGCCGGCGAAGCATCCGTCTTCGCCGTGGTGATTCCACATCGCATTGCCCGTGTGTGTGCCGGGCGACACCAGCATCGGACCGTTTTCGAGATCGCAATCGTCGAGCAGCACGCCGATCGCGAGGATGTCGTCGTTGGTGTGCGGATAGAACGCCCAGTCCTGGTGCCATTCCACCGGCGAGCCGTATTGCGCGGACTTCATGTTCAGCTTGGAGCCGTGCAGGCGCAGGCCGGGGCCGATGAGCTGGGTGAGGATTTCTGTGACCGGCTGGCTGCGCACGATCTCGTCGAAGATCGGGTGAACCTTGTGCGGGGTCTTGATGCGGCGGACGCGGGGGGTTTCCGGTGTATGGCCGGGCTCGAGATCATAGACATCGGTGTGCTCGGTCACCTCAGCGGCGCCGGCCACGAGTTCCGCGATCACGCCGCGTACCCGTTGGAGGGTATCGGTGCCGAGCACTTCCGATACGACAATCACACCATCGCGCCTGTAAGCCTCAACCATGCTCTCAGGAATCATTCGTCTCGCCCCCTTATTTTTAGCTATGTTAGCGCTAACATCGTGGAATGTTAGCGCTGTCATGCTACATGGGCAAGTGAAATTCGTGCACGGACGGCCATGACCCAACAGACCCGAGAATCGCCGCCTCAGATCAGGGAAAACCCCCCGGAACTTCCCCCGACATTGTCGGCGGTCGCAAAACTTGCGGGCGTCTCCTCGATCACCGTGAGCCGGGTGGTCCGGCTGCCCGAGCAGGTGGCGCCGGAGACGCGCGCCCGGGTCGAGCGCGCGATGCGCGAACTCGGCTACGTTCCAAATCTTGTGGCAGGGGCGCTTGCGAGCGCGCGCACCAATTCGGTCGGCGTGCTGGTGCCGACCATCGCCAATTCGATCTTTGCCGATACGGTGCAGGGACTATCGGACAAGCTCGAGCCTGCGGGCTTCTCGGTCATCCTCGCGCAGTCGCGCTACGACGATGAACGCGAGGACCGCATGCTCTCGGCGCTTCTGTCGCGACGGCCGGAAGCGATCATCATGGTGGGATCACCCGCGACGGAGGATGGTGCGCGGCTATTGCGCAACGCGCGGATTCCGGTGGTCGAGACCTGGGATCTGCCTGAGAACCCGATCGATGCAGTCGCTGGCTTCGACAACTACAAAGCAGGGGTTGCGGTTGCCAAGCACCTGATCGCGCAAGGGCGAAGGCATCTCGCCTTCATCGGTGCCGACGACCCGCGCGGCGGGCGTCGCTGGCGAGGTTTTCGCGAGGAAGCGCTGGCGCAAGGGTTGGCCGAGCCTCGCCGTCTGATCCTCGATCGCAACGCGCCCGGAAGCGTGGCGGCCAATGTGCATTTGCCTGACGTGGACGCTGTGTTCGCCGCCAACGATGCCTATGCCATCGGCTTCATGGCGGGTCTGCGCAAGGCCGGCCTGCTGCGTCAAGGACCGGCGTCGGAACAGCCCGTCGCCGTCATCGGCCTCGGCAATCTCGAAATGGGCCAGTTGATCTCGCCAAGTCTCAGCACCATCAGCGTCCACGGGCATAGCATTGGCCGCACGGCGGCGACCCTGACGCTCGATCGCGGCGGCGAGCGGCGGATCGACCTCGGATTTGAACTGGTTTTGCGTGACAGCGGCTAGATCGCCGCTGGAATGAGATTTGCAACAATCAATAACAACAAGGGGAAGAAGAATGCCCGAGTCCCGCCAAGCCAAGCGTCAGGAATTTCGGATCGACGGACTTCCGGCGCCACTCAGCCACTATACGGACGCGGTACGCTTTGGTGACATTCTCTTTGTCTCGGGGCTGACGGCACATAACGGCGAAGGAAAACTCGTGGGCGGTGCGGATGCCGCGGCGCAGACCCGCCAGATCCTGATCAATCTCAAGCTCGTGCTCGATGCCGCAGGCGCTACCATGGCCGATGTGCTCAAGGTGACGGTATTTTTGACCGACATCAACGATCGCGCCGCGATCAATCCGGTGCGACAGGAGTTCTTCGGCGCGGCGAGGCCGGCGAGCACGCTGGTCGAGGTGAGCAAGCTCGCGCTGCCGGAAATGAAGGTCGAGATCGAAGCCGTCGTTGGCTTGCCGGCCGCGAAATGATTTGACGTGGGACTGTTGATGGAAGGTGTTTGATGAAAAATCAGAAGAAGCAGATGAAGGCTCTCACTATTCTGGCGTGCGCCGTTTTGTTCGGAGCAGTGGCAGCGCGGGCTCAAACGTTCGACCGGCCGATCAAGATCGGCGTGCTCAGCGACATGTCGGGACCCTATGCCGACCAGGCGGGCTTAGGCTCCGTCGAGGCCGCGCGCATGGCGATCGAGGACGCCGGCGGCAAGATCGGCGGCCAGCCCATCGAGCTCCTTTCGGCCGACCATCAGCACAAGACCGACGTTGCGAACTCGATCGCGCGCCACTGGTTTGATGTCGACGGTGTCAACGTCATCGCCGACATGCCGAACTCGGGTGTGGCACTCGCCATGCAGGCGCTTGCGAAGGAGAAAAACAAGATCGCGCTCTACGCGACGGCCGCGACGACCGAACTGACCGGCAAGCAGTGTTCGCCGAACGGCATTCAGTGGGTCTACGATGCCTATTCGAATGCCGCGGGCCTTGCCAAGGCGCTGGTGGCGCAGGGCGACAAGAGCTGGTTCTTCCTTACGGTCGACTACGCGCTTGGCATTTCGTTGCAGAACGAGGCCGCGAAGGCGATTACGGCGCTCGGCGGCACCGTGGTCGGCAGCGTCCGTCATCCCCTCAACAATCCCGATTTCAGCTCGTTCCTGCTGCAAGCCCAGGCGTCGAATGCAAAAGTGATCGCCTTTGCCAATGCCGGCTCTGACACCATCAATTCGGTGAAGCAGGCCGGCGAGTTCGGACTGACCAAGGACCACGTGATCGTGGCGCCGCTGGTCTACATTTCCGACATTCACAGCATGGGCCTGCCCATGGCTCACGGCCTGACCTACATCGAAGGCTTCTACTGGGATCTGAACGACGACACGCGCGCGTGGTCGAAGCGGTTTTTCGAGCGGCGCAAGGCGATGCCGACCATGACGCATGCCGGCGTCTATTCCGCCGTCTCGCATTATCTGAAAGCGGTGAAGGCCGCCGGCACCGCCGACAGCCAGGCCGTTCTCGCCAAGATGCGCGAGATGCCGGTCGATGATTTCTTCTCGCGCGGAGGGACCATCCGTAAGGACGGCCGCATGGCGCACGACATGCTGCTGGTTCAGGTCAAGACGCCGGAAGAATCCAAGTACCCCTGGGACTATTACAAGGTGCTGGCGACGCTCCCGGCCGATCAGGCATTTCGTCCCTTGTCCGAAAGCGAATGCCCGCTCGTGAAGCAGTAATCACGGCCGGAACTTCAAAATCGCCGCACGAGCGCGCGCAGCGGATCGATATAGCCCGCTTTGTCGACGAAGGACTCGTTCTCTTCGAGGATCATCACCTTGGCGTCGCGCAACGGCATCAGGTCGTTCTCGACAAGATTGCGCTGCAATTCGTGGATCGGCGTTTCGCCGAAACGGCCGAGGATCAGGTAGTAATAGAACCGAAGATGATCGAGGCAATTGGCCTCGATCAGAATGCGCGCCGGCAAATGTCCGAAGCTGGAGCCGACCATGGCCACATCGAGCTGGCGCGCCGGGCTCTGCGCGCACGGCACGGACGGTGTGAAGCTTACCTTCGGCGTCTGATAGCCGAGCGGCGGAAAGAAGACGTTGAGGAGATCGGCGAGTTCGCGATCGGCGCCGCTCGCCGGCTTCGAGAGGGTGTAGGTGAACGTATAGGGCGGGATCAGCTCGCGCCCGGCCTGCTGGTTGATGGCATCGACAATCGCGGAAACCGCGCGCGCGCCGCCGACATCGTTCCAGTGCACGCCGCCTTCCGGGAACAGGTCGAACGGATAAGTTCCTTTCAGAGAATGGATCAGGCTTGCGGTATCGACCACATGGATGCCGCCCTGCCGAAGTGCGCCGACATAGTCGGGCACCAATTGCTTCCGTGCCTCCGGCGTGCTCGGGCAGGGGACACGATCGACGAAATATTCCGGCAAATGCGCCGCCTTGGATGGCGAGACCACGTAGACGAAAATGCTGCCATGGCTTTCGTAGTAATTCTGGATATCCCTCAGCTTCGGCAGGATGTCGGCTGCGAGCCTTAAACCCATGCCTTCGGTGCGCGAGCAATAGTCGTTGAGGTAGGTCCGCTCGATCAACTGGCCCTTCGCACCCTTGACGACTTGCGGTGCGGTCAGTTCGCCGAACAGCTGATAACGGACTTCATTGTTGACGTGAATAAGCAGCGCCCGGATCGGCATGGCATCGGTGACGCGGGCTGCCACGGCTTTCTGAAAATTGCCGTCGCGTATGTCGGCCCATGACAGAACCACGGGCTTGTCATAGGTGACGCCGCTGAGTTTGGGGCCGAGCCTGAACAGATGCGTCGGGAAGTATTGCAGCGCGAGGAGATTCCAGGCGGTGCCAAGCGGCAGCAGCGCGAGAAAGGCGCAGAAGGCGGCTCGGACGAAGGGGCGGGAGAGGGCGAGGTTCATCGCTTAGAACCTGAAATAGATGAAGGGCTGGAACGGCACGGTCACCGCCCGCGAAATCGCCAGCACGTAAATAACAACGAGAACGGCAATCGTCAGCGCGCGGAGCGAGGGGCTTGCCTCGTAACGGCGAACCAGCGCCGGATATACGGCGGTTGCCGGCAGCAGCGAAATGACGGCGCCGACTGCGAGCGCGAACGGCAATTCGGCCGGAACTTCCAAGGCGTCGTTCCCATGCGTCATACCGAATAGCGCTGAAAGGAAAGTCGTCAAATGCGCTGGCGAATCCGAACGGAAGATCGCCCAGCCGATCATCACGATGAACAACGTGACGATGGTTGCGATGACCGCGCCGCATCGTTCGAGCAGGTCGCGCAAGAATAAACGATCGAGCGTGAGGAACAGGCCGTTATAGGCGCCCCACAGCACGAAGTTCCAGCTTGCGCCGTGCCAGAGTCCGGACAAGAGGAAGCAGATCCAGAGGTTGAGGTAGGTGCGCGCGTCGCCGTCGCGATTGCCCCCGAGCGGCTTGTAGAGATAGTCGCGGATCCAGGTCGTCAGCGAGATGTGCCAGCGCCGCCAGAATTCCGTGATCGACCGCGATGCATAGGGCGCGTTGAAGTTCTCGCGCAGGCCGAAGCCGAGCATGCGCGCAAGCCCGATCGCCATGTCCGAATAGCCGGCAAAATCGAAATAGATTTGCAGCGTAAAGCTTCCAAGTGCGAGCCAGGCATGGCTGGCGCTGAGGCTCGCGGGATCTGTAGCAAAGACCGTATTGACGAAACTGCCGAGCGGATCGGCGATCAGCAGCTTGCGCCCGATACCACGCGAGAAACGCAGGAAGCCAACGCCGAAATCGCTCCACTCGACGGACCGCGGCTTCGCGATCTGGTCCTGCATCTCGTGATATTTGAGGATGGGTCCCGCAAGCAGTTTCGGGAAGAACAGCACGAACAGGCAATAGTCGCGGAACGTCGCGGCGGGCTTCGAGATGCCGCGATAGGTGTCGACAAGATAGGTGATCTTCTCGAACACCACAAAGGAGACGCCGATCGGAAGCGCCAGATGCAAGAGCGGCAACCGATGCGCCCCGAAGGGCGAAAGCACGGCGTTGAGATTGTCGGCGAGGAAATCGGCGTATTTGTAGACAATGAGAATGGCGAGGTTGCCGACGACGCCGCCGGCAAGCGCGAGCCGTCGGATATGAGGCGGGGTTGGCTCGCTCAGGCGGAACGACAGCGCGTAGTCGAACGCGGTCGATCCGCACAGGATCAGAACAAAGACCGGCTCGCCCCAGAAATAAAACAGCGCGCTCGCAACCAGCAGCAGCCATTTCCTGACCGAGACACCGCCGGTGAGCAAATAGAACGCGTAGAACGCCGGAAAGATCGTGATGAACAGCGGCTCGTAAAACAGCATGTTGGAACCGGCATCGCTCTCCGGGCTGCGGCAACAGCGGTGCCGCGATGAAACCTCTCGAATCGATAAAGCACGGCGTGAAGGGCTGACGCAACGGGGAGCTGGCGCCCTTGAAGCGAGCCGGGTGCGGCTGACATGAAAAGGGCGCGGCGGAGGTGATCCGTCGCGCCCCATTCTTGAAACTCGCTGGTCCAGGCGCTGAGAGCGCCCTGATGCCAAGCAGGTGTGCTTAGCGGGCGATCCCAGCGAGGTGACAGCGCTTGGTATAAGACACTGGATCACCTCCTTTCATTGTTGACGGAGACATTAATATAGACCGGCGAATGCGGGCTGTTAAGGGTCGACCACCCTTCGGTTGGTGGTTGAGACCGGGCTCGGAGCGTGTTAGGGGATCGGCCTGTGCGCGGGTGTAGCTCAATGGTAGAGCAGCAGCCTTCCAAGCTGAATACGAGGGTTCGATTCCCTTCACCCGCTCCATTTGTTTTCAATCGCCTCGATTTCCCGGATTCGGCGTGTACCCCCTGATGCATCGCCTTTTGCCTTTTCTCGCGTTGTTGATTGTCACGCCTGCGCTTGCGGAGTCGCTCGATTGCGCCTTGATCAAATCGACCACGCATTCGTTCGAACTCACACTCGATTGGACCCGAACGGAGAAGGGCAAGGATCCTCTCGCCGTGCAAATGCACCAACAGGTAACACGCAAGGCCAACGAGACGATCGTTTATGAATTCTTTTCGCCCGGAAAATTCGTGCGCCGGACGTTAAATGGCACGGGCTTCCGGACGCAAATCCGCACCGCCGGGGAAGCAGCAGCAGCGTCGCGCGTCAGTACCTATTCCATCGACGTGAGCAGGGACTATTTTGGACTCGGCAAGCCCTTCGATTTCAACGAGGTGGTTAAAGGCGCTGATGGTACCGTTGTTTCCGACGTAAACACCTCGGTTTCGTTCGATGGCGCAGTCAACGTCGAACTCGGCGGATGCACCTATGCGTTGACGAAAATCATCGAGTTCGAGTCATGGCTCCGTGCGCGGAATCGCCGGTAGCAACCGAGCCGAGAGATGGTATTCGCGCGATCTGAGAACCGCTCTTTATACCCGCTACGAAGAAGACAACGGATCCATCGTGGAGCAACGCGCGCGCGCCATTTCGACATCATTCACACCGGTCGAATAGCCGGAACGGCCTGTTCCTGCCGTCGCGCGGATCATCCGTTCGAGGGACGGCGCGATGAATCCGAAATCTCCCGCGGGACCACACATCTTCGTTACAGGATGTGGCTGACGCGCCGGTTCCGAATCCGCTCAAACGGGCATTGAAATCGCACGACAAAAATCGTTGCTGGAACGTTTAAACGTTCCATGCATGCGTGCATATCTCATTGTTATTGCTGCATTCCTTTGCCCCATTCTCGCCACGTGCAGTTCCTTAAAGGCGGTTGGCCGGAGGCAACTCGGCCTCATCGTTGAGGCCGCATCAAAGTGACGATCCCCCGATCGCCCGGCCCTTGATCGCATCGCGATCGAAATCCCCTCAACAGAACGAAGGAAGACAGTATGCGTAGAGTCGTTGCCGCGAGTGCATTGCTATTTGCATTTGCATCGAGCGCGGAGGCGCGAACCCATCATCAACACTATCGGCACTATGCCCATCGCCATTACCGGCAGCAGGCTCAGGGGTACGGGGATTCGGGCTTTGCTAGCGGATTTGGATTCTCGGGCTTCGAGCAGTCAGGTTATGGGCAGTCAGGTTTCGAGCGCTCAAGCTATCGGCGTTCAAGCTACAGGAGCGCGCGCGTGAGGGGACGGCCTGCTGCCTGGTGCGGATGGTACATGCGCAGTCAGGTCGGGGCTGACCCCGGGCCGCAGTACAATCTTGCGCGATCCTGGGCGCACTACGGCTCGAACGCCGGCGGTCCCTCCGTGGGCACGATCGTGGTGTGGAGTCACCACGTCGGGAAGATCGTCGGTCGGGAGAACGGCCAATGGATCATCGAAAGCGGCAATGATGGTCATGCTGTTCGTACGCGGCCGCGATCGTTGGCCGGCGCTATTGCCTTCCGTAACGCTTATGCATCATTCTAGATAGAAGCAGTATTCTAGAAGACAAAACCCCGCTTCATCGCGTAGATGGAGCGGGGTTTTTCTATTTGGTCGGATGACATGCGCAATCCTTTGATTCTCCGTGGGGGCTTTGCCCTGCGTTTTGGCGCGGCGGCTCCGGAACGTCTCGACATCAGGATCGGTCGCGACGGACGGATCGCCGAGATCGGGTCAGCGCTCCAGGATGGTGATGCCGAGATCTTGCAGGTCGACGGCCAATTGGTGTTGCCGGGTCTCGTCGATATGCACCAGCACCTCGACAAGTCACGGACTCGCGCGCTGCTCGACAATCCCTCGGGCACGCTGGCCGGCGCCTCGGCGGCCTATCGCGAGCTGGCCCCGTCGATCACGAAAGAGCAGATGATCGCGCGTGCGCGGCGAACGGTCGAGGCGTGCAGCGCCTATGGCACGGTCGCAATCCGCAGCCACACCAATATCGATCCGCAGACCGGCGTGCGTGGCGTCGAGGCCATGGTAGCCTTGCGGGAAGAGTGCGCGAGCCGCATGCGCATCCAGATCGTGGGGCACATCACTTCGGGCGCCACTTCGATGCTGCCGGAAAGCGACGCCTGGCTGCGACAGGCGATCGATCTCGGGATCGATGCCATCGGCGGGGTGCCGGCCTTTTCGTCCGAGCCGACCGCGCTCTTGAAACTGTTGTTCGGCACGGCACAGCGCAGCGGCCTGCCGCTCGACATGCACATCGACGAACATCTCGATGCCGGCCGGGCAATGTTCAGCGAAATCGCCAAAATGACGCGGGCCTATGGCCTGGCCGGCCGCGTCGTCGCCGGCCATTCCTCGGCCTTGAGCGCCATGCTGCCGGACGAAGCGCGGCGTACGATCGACGAGCTGCGCGATGCCGGCGTCGGTATCGTCACGTTGCCGGCGGCCAATCTGTTCCTGCAGGGGCGCGATGCGGACCGCCTGCCGCCGCGCGGATTGACGCGGGTGCGCGAACTACTGGCGGCAGGAATTCCGGTCGCAGCCGCGTCCGACAATATTCAGGATCCGTTCGTTCCCACCGGTACGGGCGACCTCCTGGAGATCGCCCGGTGGACCTTGCTCGCGGGACAATTCGGACTTTCCGATCTGCGCCAGATGTTCGAGATGGTCTCTACCGTGCCGGCGCAGATGATCGGCCTCGGCGCCGATTGGGGCATTCGGGAAGGCGCACGCGCCGATTTGCTGGTCGCGAGGGCAGAGACCATCGACGATCTCGTCGCCGAAGGCGCACTGGAGCGGACGGTGATGATCGAGGGGCGGGTGGTTTCGTCGACGACGGTGCGGCAGCACCAAGACCGTACGCCTTAAGTCGTCAGGAAGCCTTTGTCCTCGCGGCCCGCTTGGCCCGCGACTGGCTTTTCACATGATCGATGAAGGCCCGAAGCTTCGGCAGCATGTTCCGCCGGCTCGGATAATACAGAAATACGCCTGGTATCGTCGGCGCGAACTTCGGCAGCACTGGAACAAGTTTTCCTGCTTTGATCGACGCAGAAGCGACTGGCTCCGGCACCTGCGCGAGACCGACACCCTCGATCGCAGCGCCGAGCATCGTCGGATAATCGTTGGCGATGAGAGGGCCTGACACCGCTATCTCGAGTGCGCGGTTTCCGTCGTTGAGGGACCATAATGCGAGGGCGCCGCTCGACCGTCGCAATCGCAGGCAGGCATGTTCGCGCAGATCATCTGGACGGTGGGGGCGGCCTCGCCGTGAGAGATAGGCCGGACTGCCGACGACGATGAAGCGAAAGGGCGGGCTCAGCCGCACGGCGACCATGTCGTTGGCGATGAATTGACCCATCCGGACACCCGCGTCGAATCCACCTTTCGCCAGGTCGACGAGTTCCTCGCTGGCAGCGAGCTCGACCTCAACTCCCGGATAGGCCTCGCAGAACGACGCGATCAGCGGTTCCAGCAGGATCGGCACCGCGGCACGCGGCACTGCGAGGCGCAACAGTCCGGCCGGCCGCTGTCCCAGTTCGCGCGCTGTTTCGCCCGCAGCGATCAACTCCTCGAAGGCAGGCTTGGCACGCGCCAGAAATCGCTCGCCGGCTTCCGTCAGTCCGACGCTGCGCGTGGTGCGCGTGAAGAGTGCGGCGCCCACCCGCGATTCCAGCGTGCGCACGGCTTGACTGATCGCTGAGGGCGTCACGCCGAGTTCGGCGGCGGCGCGGCGAAAGCTGCGATGTTTCGCGACGTTCAAAAAGGCTTCGACGCCGTCGAGCGCGCCCTGCCGCATTGTGAAGTTCTGCTTCATAGACCATCGACATTATCGTGGATAGTTGCTCAGGAAAAGCAGTCCTAGATTGCCTCTGACAAGTCAATGCGGTGCCGGAGCCGCGCCCGATTGGAGATGATCTTGCAATGACCGATGTACTGGATGGCGTGCGCGACCATTATCGCGCGACCGGCTTGGCCGAGCGGTTGAAGGCGGCGCTGGCTGCTTTTGGACCGGAAGATCAGCGGCTGACGCCCGAGCAACTCGGAACACTCGACCAGTTTCATACCCGCGGTCTTGCCGCTACCGCCGAACTTGCCAGGCTTGCCGGGATAACGGCCGACAAGTCGGTGCTGGATGTGGGTTCAGGCGTCGGCGGTCCTGCGCGCTTTCTCGCTGCGTCCTGTGGCTGCCGCGTTACCGGCGTCGACCTCAGCGAACCCTTCGTGGAGGCTGCCCGCTATCTCACCGAGCGGACGGGACAGGAGGACCTGGTTTCATTCCAGACCGGCAGCGCACTCGCGCTTCCCTTTGCAGGAGGTCGTTTCGATGTCGTGTTGCTGCAACACGTGGCGATGAACGTCGCAGATCGGGCAGGGCTCTACCGTGAGATTCGGCGCGTGCTGCGGCCGGGTGGCCGGTTTGCGACCTACGATGTCGTGTCGAACAGCGGGGAGGTGGAATACCCGGTGCCGTGGGCGAGAACGCCGGCAACCAGCTTCCTCATGACGGCTGCGACAACCCGCGAAGCGATCGAGGCCGCCGGCTTTCGCACGCTGGTGTGGCAGGACGATACCTTGGCGGCGAAAGAGTGGGTCATGCGATTGCGGGCATCGGGGCCGCCACCTTCGCCAAATCTTGGCGTGGTGATGGGACCGGATTTCGCTGAGCTTTCCGCCAATCTCGGACGAAATCTTATTCAGGGCCGGATCGGCATTCTCACCGCGGTCTTCGAAGCCTAAGCCAAGATGTGAGAGGAGCCCGCTCTTTCTCACGTCGACCGTCGCCTTCAACCTTGTGGGGGTGGCGGACCTTGTCGGCGATTACTACCACGCCACGCTGGCCAACCTTCCGGCGCAGGCCGGCGAGTTGGGCGCTACCTATGCCATCCCGATCATCTACGTACCGCTTCTGATGATCACGCATATGGCCGCGTTTCGGGCCAACGTCGGTCGTGCGACCCCCGCCATCCTTTCCTGAATTCATATAGCTTCGCAGCGCTTGCGAGGCCGCACCGCCTACTGCTCGACGAAAGCGCGACGCATTTGATCGGTGATCGGTTTCAGCAGATAACTCATCATGGTTCGGCTGCCGGTCTGCATGAAGACTTCCGCCGGCATCCCCGGCACCAGTTGAAGGCCGGCCAGCTGACGACGCTCTTCCTCGGACAACGAAATCCTGACCGTGAAATAGGAAGCGTTCGTTTGCTGGTCGCGGCTGGTGTCGGGCGAAACGTAGGACACGGTACCGCGGACCTGCGGCGTTACGCGCTGATTGAAGGCCGAGAAGCGGACAAATGCACCCTGGCCCGTTCGGACCTGATCGATATCGTTGGGTTGCAGCCGCGCTTCGATCTGGAGATCATCCAGATCAGGGACGATTTCCATGACCGTGTCTCCGGCGCGAATGACGCCGCCGATACTGTGGATCGAAAGTTGATGAACCACGCCAGATGTTGCCGTGCGGATCTCGATCCTGTCCAGGACATCGCGCGCCGAAATGCTGCGCTCGACGAGTTCGGCCTCTTTGCCCTGGTTTTCGCCTAACTCCTTGACGACGTCGGTGCTGAAATCATGTTCGAGCTTCAGGATCTGAAGTTGCGCCTCGCCGATCTTGGACCTGGTCTCGGCGATTGAAGAGCTCAACTGGCCGCGCTCCCCTTCAATGCGCGCACTCTCGCGCTGCAAGGCAGTGAGCCGTGCGAGCGGGACCAGCCGCTTGTCAAACAGTTCCTGGACCCCCGTTAGCTCGCCGCCGATCAGCTCCAGTTGCTTGGTCTTTGCCTCGACCTGGGCATCAAGGCCGCTGATCTGCTCGCCGAGCTGCGATATCCGGCTTTGAAAAACGTCGATCTGGCTTCGACGCGCATTACCCCGTGCCCTGAATAAGGATTCTTCCGACGCCAATAACGTCTTCACGATGTCTTCGCCGATGCGACCCGCCAGTTCAGCCGGAACGACAATCTGCGCAAGGCCGTCGCGCTCGGATGTCAATCGGGCGATCCGCGCGCGTATTTCGTCGAGCTGTTTGCTTATCACTTGCAGGCTGGCTTGCGCCTGGGTCGCATCGAGCCGCACGAGCAACTCACCGCTAGTCACCCGCTGGCCGTCATGGACGGCAATTTCGGCGACGACCCCGCCGGTCGGATGTTAAATCGTCTTGACGCTGGACTGTACCACGAGATTCCCGGGCACGATGACGGCGCCTGCGAGCGGCACCAGCACAGCCCAGCCGCCGGCCACGAGGCCTACGGCAAGCAATGCGCGAAGTCCCATGCGCCATTCCCGCTCGAGGGCGCGCCCCGTTTTAGTGATCAGGCTGTCGTTGGCCCCATTGTCAATCCCACCGACAACTTCGCTATTGAGGAGAAAGGAGAGGGGCGCACTCAAACCATTCTGACGAAGGGCTACCAGCTGGTTTGTCATCAGAGTCCAGATTGTTCCGCCGGAAGTCGGCGGCAGTTCCATTCGGGGGCTCTCGATATGCATCGATTGATATTTGTCGTCCAATCGGGGTCGATCCTGTTCAAGATCGATCGAAGATGAGGTTTCGGGGGCGATATGCGGTCCTTGGCGGCGCGGTGGCGGAGCGGACGCGGCTTCACACTCGCGACCGTTTTCGGGCCGGGGAGGGGTTATGGCGGGGGCCGCTAGTCCGAAATGTTCGAGACAAGCGTCGATCGCTCGCCCCATCTTTCCTTTTTGTCGGCGTTTCCGTCGAGTGGATCGTCGATGGCCGGTCGACGATGCGTCGCGCTGCCGGTCGGAATGAGCCTGTGCTTGTTCACGCTCGAACGACTGCCGAAGGCGCTGCAACTCGAGAATCAACGCGGCGCCTTGTGGCCCCATGGCGCCATCATTCTCGGTGTTAGCCCAGCGATGGGACGTCCGGCGAGTACGCGTCGGGCCGTCTTGGCTCAGCATGTCTCAACGCTCTCGATCGGGCGCGAAACCTGCGGCGATGATGGCGCTTTTGGTGTTGCCATTTTTCCCGCCGCATTCCGAACACGTGCAAAAATCTCCTCGCGCGGCCCAAAGGCGATTGCCTTGCCCTCGAAAAGCACCATGGCCATGTCCAGCGCAACGAGCGCGCTCGGGCGATGAGAGATAACGATGACGATGCATTTACTCCGGCGCAGAACCTCGATTGCGCGGCTCAAGGCATTCTCGCCCTCGGCATCGAGGTTGGCATTCGGCTCGTCGAGCACCACCAGGAACGGATCGCCGAATACCGCGCGCGCCAGTCCGATCCGTTGGCGCTGTCCCGCCGAGAGTGACATGCCGGCCTGGCCAATTCGAGTCGCATAACCCTCCGGCAATCGCAGTATCGTTTCGTGCACGCCCGCGATCCGCGCGGCCTTCAGAATAGCATCGGAGCTGGCCCCGTTGTCGAAGCGGCAGATATTTTCGGCAACCGTGCCGTCGAACAACGCGACGTCCTGTGGCAGATAGCCGACATGTTGGCCCAGATGCTCGCCCCATTGGTCGAGCGCGGCATCGTCGAGCCGGATCACCCCGTGCTGGGCCGGCCAGATTCCCACCAACGCTCGTGAAAGTGTCGTCTTGCCCGAGGCACTGGCGCCGAGCAGCGCCAGCCCCATTCCGGCCTTAAGCGAAAATGAGACATTCGATACGATGGCCCTCGTCGTTCCCGGCGCGCAAACGACGAGATCCTTGACCAAAAGCTCCCGACGAGGACGCGGCAGCACGACCGGCGGGGAGGGAGGCGCCGCGGTGGCGCTGCAAATCTCGCGCAGGCGCACGATGCCCTGGCGGGCGGCAACGAGTTGCTTCCAGGACCCCAGCGCAATTTCGACCGGTGCCAGCGCACGGCCCATCATGATCGAGGAAGCGATCATGATGCCGCCCGAGGCGCGATCGGCCACGACAAGATAGGCGCCGATTCCCAGGAGGCCGGACTGAAGCACGTAACGAAGTACCTTTGCGCCCGATCCCAGATTGGAGTGGATGTCGGCGGCGCGGATGTTCTCCTGCAAGTAGCGCTCATTGGCTAATGACCAGCGCGCTGATAGTTGCTCCGTCATGCCAAGCGCCCGGATCACCTCGGCATTGCGTTGGGCGGCGTCCGCCATCACCTGCCGTTGCGCGCTGGAATCCATCGCGGCCTTGGCCGCCCCGCGTGACATCCGCTCGGTCGCCAGGGTCATAGCGATGATCGCTGCAGTTCCCAGCAGGGCTGTGAGCCCAATTGCCGGATGGAAAAGAAACAGCGCGGCGAGAAAGAGCGGAATCCATGGCATATCCAGGAATGCCGTCGGGCCCATCCCGGAGAGAAAGCTGCGTATCTGGTCGAGGTCGCGCAGCGGCTGCTGAAGGAGCATTGGCTTGACGCCGCGAAGCGGCAAAGTGAGAAGCGCGGTATGGATAGACCGTTGCAAGCCTGCGTCAAAAAGTGTCGCGACCCTGCAGAGCATGCGCGACCGTAGCGCATCAAAATACCCCTGCACGAGATAGGCGAATAGCACGATAAGCGACAGCCCCAGGAGCGTCGCTATATTTTTGCTCGGAATGACGCGGTCATACACTTGCAGCATATAGAGAGAGCCCGACAGCATCAGGATATTGATCACACCGCTGAATATGGCGATGCGGACCATGCGTCGAGCGCTCTCGCGCAATCGGAGCGCGACAGGATCGTCGGATGAAAGCGTGGAAAAAAATTCGGAAAGACCCGAATTGGAAACTGCCGCGCGCGCGCCAACCTGAGTGAAACTCATGACTGCGCCTCCCCACCATGATGCGCGATGGAACTTCATTGACGGCGGAAGCTGACCATTTTTCGGCGGGAATGCGACCGACGTGCAGTAAGCTTATGGTGATCATGTCATACGCCATGCGAAGTGAGCCGTTGACGCCGCAGCGTGTTCTCAAAGCGGGGGAAAGGGGGGCGTCACTCTTTGTCGCGCGCGTTTCGTCGCTTCACGGTAGCGCGGAAGAGGGATCACGCTATTACCTTACTTCGCTCATGCTTGGCCAACGTCTCGGCCGAAAGCCGCCACGAAGCTGAACTCATTCTTGATGACGTTCAATGTGCAGACCTCCATTGAATAACATCACGACGCTTGCGACTTCGAGATGAAACTAACGGAGCGGTTCTCGAAAGAGTGCAAGTCTCAAGCAAACGCAGCGGCGACGAGCTTTATTAGTCAGCAACTGAAGCGCAGGAGGAATTCATGGCTCTAACGGCAACAGACCTGTTCAACGACGCAACTACTCGAGAAATTGGTGGTATCGGCCCCGATCAGGTCAACCTAATCGTTTCAGATCTCGTCGGCGTGCAACAGATGCTGAGCGCGGCTGATCCCCAGATCAATAACCTGACTGATCTGCACACGCACGTCATCATCAACCAGCTCAATGAAGAGATCGCGACTGTCGAGCTGGCGAACTCGCCGACGGGAACGCCCATTCTGGGCACCGATCTCGGACAATATGTCGGGCGCGCCATCAACGATATCCATCGGGACATTATCGATATTGCCCAAGGCGATCCCGGCGTGCAGGCACTCTTCAACCCGACGCCGCTACCGGCACTGAACATGCCGGCCACGCCGTTCCTCGACAACGCGACCCAGACGACGTTCGTGACCCAATGGATCCAGGATAGCAATCATCTTGGACAGATGGCGACCACGATCGAGAATAACGGCTTTCAGGGTGACATTGCCGGACTCGTCCAGCAGATCCAGACGTTCGACAACAATGCGAATGCGTTCGATCAGGCGCAAGGCGGCTTGTGGTCGGCCCGCTTCTGGAACGAATTTCGATCAGATGGGACGACGGGCACGGCGGGAAACGCCCTCATCGAGGGCTTGCAAACGCACAATGCCGGCGAAGTCAATGCGGCGGTCGAGCAACTCGCGGCGAATTCGGCCGACGTTGGCAGCAATAACCTTATGGCGGATGGGGGAAGCTATGCGAACGTGGTGGCCGCAGCGCAGGCGACCGCGGTCACACCCAATCCGGATCCCACCACGCCTCCGTCGACATCACCCCCGGCAACGACGCCTCCTGCTGGAACGACGGATCCCGGAACGCCGCCAGCGGCAGATGGCGGCAATCATCTGGTGACTGACTTGATTGCCCTGCTTCAGGGAGGGGGCCAAAACAGCGCTTCCGCCGTCGTCGCCGATCTGCAGGCGCTGGTCCATGCGGCGGGTGTCAACGGTAATGGCCTCTCGGCGTTGTTGGGCGATCTGCAGACAGCCGCCAATCCCGCCGCGCCGGCAGCGACGAACGCCCCCGTCACCAATACGCCGAGTGCAGGCGCCGATGCAGGCGCTGCGCCGGGAGCGGGGCTGGCCGACATGGGTTCCCATCATTTCCAGGCCGAAGCGGCACACCACTTTCACCACATGTGGGGATAGGTCTGGCAAACGATCGCCAGCGTCTCATCGAAACGGTGAGACGCTGGAAATCGGTTTGGCTGTGAATGAACCATGTAGCGGCTGGGCGGCCGCTTGCCAGAAGGAAACGTTTCGTTCGCCGACGCGGCGATCAGCAATTGGGGATGCTCCTTTGTTTATTGGTGATCTTGGCTTCTCCTCGCGGCGTATTGCGCGGGCCAAACCGGAAAACGCCGCCATGCCGGGCTGCGCAGCGTTGCTCGGTGCGAACAGTGTCGGCGCGTGGATCGAGAGTAACGCCAGTCGAAGAGGCTGCGAGCTCCCTGAGAATGGAGTTCGCGAATGAGAGATCGCAAGACCGACTACGGTACGATCATTCTGCACTGGTTACTCGTTGGTGCTTTCGGTACCGCGTTTCTCAGCGGGATGCGAATCGCGACGGAAACACCCGATCGTCTCTGGATCAACTTGTTCGACGCCATATTGCCGCGCGCAAGCGTATGGGTGATGCACATGCAGGCGGCCCTGGTGCTGGTCGCGGTGGCGTTTGCGTACGTTATTTATCTGGTGAAGTCCGGGCTGGCGCGCCGCGTCAGGCTGGACAACATCCGCCTGCGGGGATTGTTCGGCCGTAGAGAAGCTCGACTGGGCGCATTCAACGTTGTCCTGTGTTGGGTCTTCTTCGTTGCGATGCTGCTGCTGATGGCAAGCGGTGGCGCACTCTATTTCGGCCTTTACGCGGGACACGACGCTGCGGCGCTGCATTGGATATCGACCTGGGTGATTCTGGCTTTCGCCGCACTCCACATCTTCACGCATCTCAAGATCGGCGGCTTGTCGCAGCTGTTTCGTATATTTCGACCGACGAAGCCGCCGCCTGCGGCCAAGCAGCTGGATGCAGTGGAATTGATGGCAATGCTGGCCGAACACATGGCGCGTTCCGAGAGCGGCGCTGAGCCCGCTCGCGATCCAGCAACGCAGCCGCATGCCGCGGCGCATCGTTCAGACGTTCACGCGCGCGGGCCCGCGGAGGCGCCCGCTCGAGTCGCGCGGACGGCCGTGCGCGGTCATGACGGCGATCCGAGGCGACGGTCGACCGTTCAATCCAATCCTTTCGTCGTGGCTGCGGCCGTCGCCATAACGGGTACTTCGTTCATCCTTGCGGCTGACCGGTTGACTGTCGATCATCTGGAGATTGGTCGGATCGATCGTGCGGATGCGCCCAAGCTGGACGGCGACACTTCGGATCGGGCATGGCGCAGTGCTGTACCGTTTTTCGTGACGACCACCGGGGGCGGAAATTTTGACGGCAGGGGCGAAACGAGAATCGAAATTCGGGCGGTGCACGACGACACCTGGGCCTACTTTCTTTTCATATGGGAAGATCCGACGCGATCGCTCAAACATCTGCCGTTAGTCAAGGACGCCGACGGTTGGCGTGTTCTTCACAATGGCCTTACGAGCGGTGACGAAAGCGACTTCCATGAAGACAAATTTTCCGTCTTGCTGACGACGTCGGACGTAACGCTTGCGGGCGATCGGACCTTTCACTCCAGCCCTCACTCGATTCCCGGTGCGCCGGACAGCATGACCGGCCGCGGATTGCATTTTACGACGGCAGGCTATGCCGATGTCTGGGAATGGAGGGCGACGAGCAGCTCGACCGGGTGGATGGACGACGCGCATTTCGGGCCGCCATTGGAGCCGACGCCGATGCAAATGAGCCATGTCGTCCCTTACAAGGGAGGCTTCGCGCCCGATCCCGGCGCTGCCAATTATACCAACAATTTTTTGATTGAAGCCGACGCAGGCGGCCGCGCGCAGTTCATCGCACCGCTCAGGTTACCCCGGGATCTTGCAGCGACAACGGCGGCGCTGGGGCAGGTCGACTTCGATCCAAATCACGGCGACGAGGATGGCTCCCGCTGGTTTATGGCAGAATCGGAAACTGTTCCCTATTCCGCAGGCGACGACGCACGCATTCCCGTGGGCGCGACCATTCCCGGCGTCATCGTCGCGGGTGAATTTGCGGGGGACCGCGCCGATGTCCGATGTGCCGCTCGCTGGGGGTCCGGACATTGGGCTCTTGAAGTCGCGCGACGCCTGGATACCGGCAGCAAATACGACGTTCCGATCAAGACCGGCGTCTTCATGCGGGTTGCCGCTTTCGATCATAGTCAGATCAGGCACACCCGACACGTAAGGCCGATCCGACTGGAGGTGGAATGATGAAGAAAACCTGCCAGGTAACGCTGAATCAAAAGTCATTCCCGGCCCAATGCGGAGACATTTTGCTCGATGCGGCTTTGCTTGCCGGCGTCGACTTGCCCTACGATTGTCGGAGCGGGATTTGCGGCGCCTGTCGAGTGCGTCTTGCCAAGGGACGCGTCTTCGGCGGTCAGGAGGATGGTGACGAGATGGTTCACGCCTGCCAGGCGCGGCTCATCTCTGACATCGAGATCGAAACCGAACGTGTTCCCGACCAGATTTCCAGCTTCGCTCGCGTGGCCGCGATTACTCGGCTATCCCCTGACGTCCTCGGCGTCGACGTTGAGCTGCCAAAGCCGTTTCGCTATCTTCCCGGGCAGTTCTGCAAGTTACAATTCCAGGGATTTCCGGCGCGGAATTACAGCCCGACCTATCCGCTCGAGGGGCCGCCGAACAAGCACCTGATGCATTTCCACATTCGGAGGTTTCCGGATGGCGTCGTCTCCTCCGAGCTCGGTCAGGCCATCCGTGTCGGGCACCGCGTCAGGCTGACCGGGCCGTTCGGCAGTGCCTTTCTCAGACCCAATCATTTCGGAAGCATTGTGCTTGCGTCCAGCGGCACCGGCTTCGCACCAATGTGGTCTGTGGCAGTTGCAGCGATCATGGAACGCCCGGAGCGGGAGCTGATTTTCGTGGTAGCGGCACGAAAGCTCAAGTCGCTCTATATGCACGCAGCATTGTGCCGCCTGGCGCTGTTTCCCAATGTCACGATCATCCCGACTGTGTCGGAGCCGCAGAGCGTCTCGCCCGCTGTCCGTGCCGGACGTCCAACCGATCACTTGCCGATATTGTCGCCGAACGACATCGTTTACGTTTCCGGTGCCCCCGCCATGACGGCACTCGTCGCGCGGATGGCGAAAGCCGCCGGAGCCAGGTGCTACAGCGATCCGTTCCTGGCGAACGCAAAAGCAGATGAGCAAAATGGACTGGTTCGAACGCTGGATCGCCTGGCGCGATCGCCGGGGAGGGCTTTTTCCAGGATTACATCGCGGTTTGCCGGATGATGCCCGGGTGATCTGAGCGGACGAGCGTTCGGTGCCGATCAAGCCTTTAGTATCCTGCTTCGCTTTTCAGGCGATCTCTTGAAATTGGCGAAGCTTCGCAGCCCTTGCACTCTCTTTTGCTGCGAGCGGTTTGCCTGATGGCGTCCGGCGACGCCCGTTTCTTGACAGATTTGGACTTGGCACTAAGTTGGCCGGATTCGTCCCGCCCAAATCGTGTCAATCCTTCAGGAATTGAGATAATGGCCGAAACAGACCTTGATGTTGTCATCCGCGGGATCGGGAAGACGCAACACAAGGCGCTGATGGCGGAAGCGAAGAAACGGCAGGCCCGGCTGTCGAGCCTGGCCACCAAGGCCAAAACCAAAGAGGGCAAAGCTCGCTTCAAGCAAACCGCCAAGGACATGATGCTGCTCGCCAACGCGGCGGCGCGGCGGTTGCAGATCACGGCCGAGAATGCTGCCGACAGCTACGCGCGGGCGATGAAGAATGCGCTGGAAGAGATAAAGGCGGCCGAGACCAAGGTGGCAGCGGCTGCTAAAAGCAAGGCCGACAAGAAAGCGGCCAAAGAGAAGGCCTGACGAGCGGTTCTCGCTTCCGGCCTTCCATTGCGCTATTTCAGTCGCCTATCTCCATCAAGCCGATAAAGGCACCGCGCCATGGCGTATCTACCTCATCCCAAAGTCATCATCACCTGCGCGATCACGGGCAATATCACCCGGCCGGACCAGTCGCCTTATCTGCCGATCACGCCGCAGCAGATTGCCGACAGTGCGCTGGAGGCGGCCGAGGCGGGGGCTTCGATCGCCCATATTCATGTACGCGATCCCGAAACCGGCCGTCCCTCAATGTCGATCGACCTCTATCGCGACGTGATGGACCGCATCCGGGCGAAGAATCCCAGGCTGATCATCAATCTGACGACGGGACCAGGCGGGCGGTTTGTGCCGTCAGAAGAAGACCCGAAGGTCGCCGGTCCCGGCACCACGCTGATGGCGCCGGAAAAACGCGTCGAGCATGTCGAACTCCTCAAGCCCGAAATCTGTACGCTCGATCTCAACACCATGAATTCCGGCGGGCAGGTCGTGATCAACACGCCGCCGAATGTCCGGAAGATGGCGGCGCGGATGCGGGCAGCCGGAGTGATGCCGGAGATCGAGCTGTTCGATTCCGGCGACATTCATCTGGCGCGCGATCTCCTCGCCGACGGGACCTTGCAGGGCCCGCCGCTATGCACGCTCGTGCTCGGCGTCAAATACGGCTTCGATCCGTCGCCGGAAACCATGCTCTACGCGCGTAACCTGCTGCCGGAGGGATCGATCTGGGCCGGCTTCGGCCTCGGCCGCTCCGAGTTTCCGATGGTGGCGCAATCCTGGCTGCTCGGCGGCCATGTGCGCGTCGGCATGGAGGACAATCTCTATTTGTCCAAAGGTGTGCTCGCTAAGACCAACGCCGAACTCGTGGCGCACGCGGCGCAAATCCTCAAAGACCTCGGTGCTACCGTCGCGACATCGGCGGAAGCACGGGCGATGCTCAAATTGAACTGAGCTAATTCCGTAGTTTTTCGGCGCGCCGCACGGGAGCGGCCGTCGCCTCTGTGCCTTTCCTGCCGGCCGTGCGCGCCGTCAACGTCATGGCGCAGGCGTCGACGATCCGTTCGATCAATGCTTCGACGTTGTCGAGATCGCATTTGCCTTCCGATAGTTTCGTCAGGCGTTCGGTGTCGCGAATGGTCTGGTGCGCCATGGCGAGCGCGAAGTGCAGTCCCCAATAAAGATCGGCATCGCTGCAATCGGGCAGGGACCGTCGCATGGCGGCGGCAAATTTGCGCAAGTGGTCGATTTCGCGATTCTTGATGCGGCGGATCGGCGGCACGGATTCGATCGAGGCGCGGATCATGAAGTGCGCGGCCGTCGATTGTTCGTTCTCGGGACCCAAACATCCGCGCAAGGTCGGCCCGACCAGCGCGCGCAAGATCGCCTTGATGTCCGCTCGTCCATTGCCGTCGGCTTCAGCTTTCTTCAGCTCCGCGAGCCGCTCGCGGTTGGTGGCAATGCCGCGGGTGACGAAAAGTTCGGCGATCAATTCGTCCTTGGAACCAAAATGATAGTTCACCGCCGCGAGATTGACGCCGGCCGCCGCCACGATGTCGCGCAGCGTGACATCGCCAAAGCCGCGCTCGGCGTAAAGCCGCTCGGCGGCGTCGAGGATCAAGGCGCGGGTCCGGTCTGATGGCATGAAAGGGTCGGTTGCAATTCAAACAGTTGTATGAAACTATGGTTTGAACGCCGCTATGTCAATGCGCGGGAGATTTTCGGGACGCTTCGCCGCGGATCGATCCGTGTTGCCGGGCGGCCGCGAAATCAGCTTGCAGACAACCGGCGGCGGGCAGACAGTCGCCGCCAATCAGTTCACTTAAAAGACGAGGAAACGCCCATGGACTTCACGATGTCGGAGCGCCAGCGCGAATGGCTTAGCCGTGTGCAGTCATTCATGAAAAACCACGTTCGCCCTGCGGTGCCGATCTACCGCAAGCAGGACGAAGAGGGGCCGCGCTGGAAGGTCATCCCGATTGTGGAGGAACTGAAGAAGAAGGCGCGCGCCGAAGGCCTGTGGAATATGTTCATGCCGCCGTCGTCGCATGAGGACGACGAATTCCGCGGCGCGGGATTGAGCAATCTCGAATATGCGCCGCTGGCGGAAGAGATGGGCCATATCGGCTGGGCCTCGGAAGTTTTCAATTGCTCGGCGCCCGACACCGGCAACATGGAGGTGTTCATCCGCTACGGCACCAGGGAGCAGAAGCGTAAGTGGCTCCGGCCGCTGATGGACGGTGAAATCCGTTCCGCCTTCCTGATGACGGAACCGGCGGTCGCTTCGTCGGACGCCACCAACATCGAGACCCGCATCGAGCGTGACGGCGATCATTACGTCATCAACGGCCGCAAATGGTGGTCGTCGGGCGTCGGCGATCCCCGCTGCAAGATCGCGATCCTGATGGGCAAGACCGATCCGAAGGCGCCGCGCCACCAGCAGCAGTCGCAAATTCTGGTGCCGCTGGATTCGCCGGGTATCACCATTGAAAAGCTGCTGCCGGTGTTCGGCTTCGACGACGCGCCGCACGGCCATGCCCAGGTGTTGCTCGAAAACGTCCGCGTGCCCGTCAGCAACATGTTGCTCGGGGAGGGACGGGGCTTCGAGATCGCGCAAGGCCGGCTTGGACCGGGGCGCATCCATCACTGCATGCGCACGATCGGCAAGGCGGAGGAAGCGCTGGAAAAGATGGTCAAGCGGCTGTCGTCGCGCACCGCCTTCGGCAAGAAGATCATCGAATTTTCGATCTGGGAGCAGCGGATCGCGGAAGCCCGCACCGATATCGAGATGAATCGTCTGTTGTGCCTCAAGGCCGCCGATATGATGGACAAGGTCGGCAACAAGACCGCCCAGCTTGAAATCGCCATGATCAAGGTCGCGGCGCCCAACATGGCGTTGAAGATCATCGACCAGGCGATCCAGGCCTATGGCGCTGCCGGCGTCTCCGACGACGCCGGCCTGGCGCGGGACTATGCCTCGATGCGCACCATGCGGCTGGCCGACGGTCCGGACGAAGTGCACAACCGTGCCATTGCCAGGCTCGAACTTCGGAAGTATGCCAACGCTCCGAACTCATAAAGAGCCCCCTCGGGGGCGCGCCCCCGGGGGATACTGACCGTGGCCGAAGGCGTCAGGAACGACGAGGAGTTTTCCGGAACCAAGCCGGTCGAGGAGCGGCACCGGATCGATGAGGTGCGCCTCCACGACTGGATGGTGCAGCATGTCGAAGGCTTTCAGGGCCCCCTGACCGTCCGGCAATTCAAGGGCGGCCAGTCGAACCCGACCTACCGGCTCGATACGCCGGCGCGTTCGTACGTGATGCGGCGCAAGCCGTTCGGTAAATTGTTGCCGTCGGCGCATGCGGTCGATCGCGAATTCCGCGTCATCTCCGCGCTCGGCAAGCAGGGCTTTCCGGTCGCGAAGGCCTATGCGCTCTGCACCGACGACGCCGTGATTGGCGCGGCCTTCTACATCATGTCGATGGAAGAGGGGCGGGTGTTCTGGGATCCGACGCTGCCGAGCCAGACGCCCGCGGCGCGGCATGCGATCTTCAAGGACAAGATCGAGACGCTCGCCAAACTCCATACCTACGATCCGCCGGCGATCGGTCTTGGCGAGTTTGGCAAGCCCGGCAATTATTTTGCGCGCCAGGTCGATCGCTGGACCAAGCAGTACCGTGCTTCCGAAACCCAGCACATCGAGGAAGTCGAAAAGCTGATCGAGTGGCTGCCGCGGACCGTGCCGAGCCAGGAGCGCGTGTCGATCGTTCACGGCGATTATCGCCTCGACAACATGATCTTCCACCCGACCGAGCCGCGGGTGATCGCGGTGCTCGATTGGGAATTGTCCACGCTCGGCGATCCCATGGCCGACTTCACTTATCTTTTGATGCAGTGGACGATGCCGGGTCTCGCCAATGCGGACCTCAAGGCACTCAACATTCCGACGCTGGAACAGGCTGCCAAAATCTATTGCGACGTCACCGGCAGCGCGGTGCCCGATCTGAACTGGTACTTTTCCTACAATCTGTTTCGGCTCGCCTGCATCACGCAAGGTATCGCCGGACGCATCCGCGACGGCACCGCGGCAAGCGCCAAGGCTTTGGAATCGGCGGCCCGTACCGTGCCGTTATCAAAGGCTTCCTGGGGTTACGCGCAGAAGGCGGGCGCGGTGTAATACTGCGCCCGTACCGATCAACGCCACTTTGCGCGTTCGCGAATCCCGGCCAGCGCCGTCCGCGCACCGGCAATCACTTCCGCCGTGTCAACGGCCATGAGCTTGCCGCCGCGTTTTAGGATGCGGCCATCGACCACAACCGTGTCGACGTTCTCCGGACCGGTCGCTTCCAGCACGAGATGCGCCGGATCGGTGATAACAGCCATGTTGAGCGCATTCGGGCTGATCATGATGAGGTCGGCGCGTTTTCCCGGCTTGAGCGAGCCGACCTGATCCTCGATTCCCATCGCGCGTGCGCCCTCAATGGTGCCGAGTTCAAGCGCTCTTCGCGCCGTCATCTTGAATTCGCTTTCGGCTCGCGCATTTTCGGAATCGCGCGCCAGTTTCAACACGCCGAACATGTTGGAGCTTCCGGTCAGGGCCGAGGTGTCGATCGAGATCCCGATTGGAATGCGCTTTGCCAATATTTCCGAGATCAACGGAAAGCCGTAGCCGATCCGCAGTTCAGATCCCGGCGACGTTGAAATCGAGGCGCCCGATTCCTCGATCATGTCGAGTTCTGCCGGCGTGACGGCCAGCGCGTGGACAAGCTGAACGTCCTTGCCCATGAGTTTCGACTTGTAGAGCAATTCGACCTGGTTGACCGCGCGGTGCGCAGCCGCTGCGACATGCACCGTGATCGGAAGCCCGAGCTTGCGGGCGTTATCGAACTCCGGCTGATAAACTTCCGGCTTGATCGGGCCGGCCCGAAATTGTCCGCGCCAACCCATGCCGAGCGTCAGCAGCCCTTCGTTGGAATAGCTGCGCCAGTTCTTGGCGAGCGTTTCGATCGGCGCCTGGTCGGCCGATTGCGTATCGGGGAGGCCTTGCGGCCAGCCGCAGGAGTGGCGTGCACGGATGCCGGCCAAGCTAAGCGCGCGGATATCGGCCTCCGCGTGCGCGGTGCTCCGCACATTGTGACACCAGGAGTGGACGAAGGTCATGCCGGAGTTGATGGCTTCGGCCGCCGACAGCCGCGTGCTCTGAAAAATATCGTCCGCCGTCATCTGCTGGCCAAAACGGGCAACGGTCGGGAAATAACCTTCCTCCTGTTTGTCGCCGGCAAAACTGCGGAAAATCGTGTTCCACATGTGCCAGTGGGTTTCGACAAGGCCGGGCATCACGATCATACCGCTGCCGTCGATCGTCTCGCCGCCGCTCACACCGTGGCCGACGGCGACAATTTCGCCGTCTCTCACATGCACCGAGCCGCCGGTGAAGTCCCCGAAGTCGCGCTCCATCGTCATTATATAGGCGTTGGTGATGGTGAATTCGCCGCGCGCGGGCAGCCGCGTCGAGGCGGAATCGCTGCGCGGGGTCTGCGCCAGCAGGGGAGACGAAAACAGCCCCGTCGTGCCCAAGGCGGCCGCGCCGCGAATAAAACCACGTCTGCAAATTTCACACATTCTTCTTTCCCCCGGATCGGACTGTCGCCGATCGCGCTTTCCGGACCTCATTATATCCGCGTGTGTCCGCTTCCGTTTTTTACACCAATTGGCGGCCGTGGCGACCGGCCTTTGCGGCGTGAGACCGGCATTTGTGCCTTGCGCCCGCGGCACGGGCGGGGCGCGAGTGTCACAAATCTCCTGTCGTGATTCGCCATATTTTATGACAGAATTAATACGAGTGGATGTCTGTTCGGTTACACGGAGATGTCGATGCGGTCGGAATTTCAAGCGCGGTCAAACTCCCTGGCCTGGTCAAATCCTGTGTCGTGGTGGTGGGCCATGTTGACGCTGGTCAGCGGCATTAACGTCGCGGCCTGGGTTCTGATGTACCGCGAGTTTCACGATGGCGGCACTTCGGGCCGTGTTTCCGGCATGGAGATCATGCTTCTGTTTAGCGGCGCCTATGTTTTCGGCTGCGCCTTCCGCTCGTTATTGCCGCGTGCCGATGTGCAGCGGATTTGCCTGTTCGATACCTGGCTATCGAGCGTCGCCGTCGGCCGTTCGGTGGCGACGGTGGCCGAGGTGTGCTTCGCCGCGCAGTGGTCGATGATCCTGCTGCAACTGGGGACGATATCGGGAGCCGAGACGGCGGTGAACGCGGCGTGGGCGATCGTGCCGTTGATCCTGATTGCGGAATGCTTTTCCTGGTACGCGGTCGTCACGACCAAATATCTCTACAACGCCGTTGAGAATTCGATCTGGGCGGTTGCTTTCTTCATCGCCGGGGTCGGGCTCTGCCGATTGTTGCCGGAGTTTGACGGCGCGGTGCGCGTGGCGCTAGCCGTCGCGTTGGTCGGCATCGTATTTTACCTCGCATTCCTGATGACGGTCGACGTGCCGATGTATCTGAAGCGCTGGCGGGCGGATGTTGCCGGCGGCAACAAGATCTTGCGGCCGCTGGAGGGGCTGCGTGACGTGAGCACGCGGTGGATTGTCACACACGACCTTTCGGAGTGGCGGGAAGAAATGGCCTGGATGTCGCTTTATTTCAGCGCAGCCGTGTGGGCGAGCCTCGCGTTGTGCGTGTTTTACGCTGTTGAAGGTCATGTAGTCGGGTAGGAAATACCCGACTTCTTCAGATTTCTTAAAGCAATCGGCCCTTGAGGCGGCGCAAATGCGGTCCAATCCGGGCAGCCGAATCTCTGCGTGACGTCATGTGTGATTCATTTTGACGCACGCGCCGTGATGCGTCGCAACAGATTCCCATTTCCGTCTCAAATCCGCCCTCGATTCATATCAGTGTGGCTGCCGGTGGAGAACTGGGGACATGTTTCGGCTAATAGTAATTGGGGAATTTGGCCATGGTACCCGCACAACCGCTACACAACGCACTAAAAGAACTCGATGGGTCTTCATTCGGGCCTGACGATTTTACCGAAAATGATTATTCCGATGATGACGTGGTGTCATTGCTTGAAGAAAATGCACGACTGCGAAAGCTTGTGGTCAGGCTGTCGGAGATCGTGCTCAGAAATGTCGCGGACGAAAAATAACAACCAGCAGACCGCGCAGTAAATCGTCACCTCGATCCGAAGCTCGCCAGGCTTTTCAGAACAACCGGTCCGACGCCAGTCGGGCGCCTTCTCTCAAAGCGGCGAGCTTCGCCCACACAACATCTTCCGCTACTCGTCCGGCGCCGGCTGAGGTATCAAAGCCGCAATCGGTGCCGGCAAGAACGCGAGTCGGATCGCCAAGTGACTTGGCGACCCGCTCGATACGCTCGGCGATCACCTCCGGGTGCTCGACAAAATTCGTCGTTGAATCGATGACGCCGGCGACCACGACCTGGTCGTCGGCGATCGTTTTTCCCTGGAGACAACGCACTTCGTGCGCATGCCGGGGATTGGCAAACGGCAATACCAGCGCGCCGACATTCATGCGGGCGATCAGCGGTAGAATCGTCTCCAGCGCCACATCGCGGTCGTGCGGTCCCTCGTAATTGCCCCAACAGACATGCATGCGCACTCTCTCGCGCGGAATGTTGCGCAGACAATCGTTGATGGTGGCGACCACGCGCTCGACGAAACCGAGAAAATCGCTCATTGGCCGATCCTGAAACGAGATGTGGTGCTCGAGCGCGAGGTCGGGGCAGTCGAGCTGAAGCAGAAAGCCCTGATTTGCAATCGCTTCATATTCGACCTGGAGCGCGCGGCCGACCGCAGCGAGATAGGCGTCCTCGGTGTCGTAATGTTCGTTGCGGATCGCCGCCACCACGATACCGGGGGAGGGGGCGGTCAAGAAAGCCTCCGCGAATCCGCTTTTTCCCTCGCGCTTGCGTTTATCCAGCGCCGTGCGAAAATCGGTGCATTCGCGTATGGCCTCGGCCGCACCGACATAGTTGATCTCGCCGATCACTTTCGGAGGTGCGAAGTTGCTGACCATCTCCTTGCCGGCGTTTTGCTGTTCCAGGGAACGCTTGAACACCGGATAGCCCTCGACGTCCGCGCGCGGCCAGCGCTTCCACGACCCGCCAAAGCCGGTCATGCGGTGGCGGACATGCAGGAAGAAGCCTTCGCGCTGCTGTTCGCCATTATTGCCGATATCAATTCCGGCCTCGATCTGCCTGGAGACGATTTCCAGCATCGAGGCGTGACCGGCGCGCTCGATCTCGTTCGCATCGACGGCCTCACCGCGCGAGCGCATGGCATAGAGCTTGGTCAGCGCCGGCGGGCGCGGCAGGCTTCCGGTGTGGGTAGTGAGAATGCGGCCGTTGCTGCGTTCCATGATGTCCGTCGCTCCCTGATATTTTTTGTCTACCTGACGCCGGTTAATTGCAACCATTCTTCCGGTAGAGGCTGTTCTTGCTTTTTCATGTCACTTTCCAGTTCGGCGACGCGCCTTCCCGCTGACGTCATGGCCTGCGCCGCGACGTTGTAGCGCTCGACGGTGCGTTGAAGTGGAAAGATGAACTGTCCGGCAACGACCTTGAAGGAACCCAGTTCGCTTGACAAGAACGCGATGTATTTGTCGTAAGCGCGATAATAGTCGGCGCGCGCCGACAACGTAAGTGAAATGGCATTGAGCGCCTTGGCCTGCCGTTGCGTAACGCCATCCAGAAGTTGGCCGGCAATTTCCTTTGGTACATGAAGCGAGACGGTCGCGCTTTCGATCTGGTCGTGCTCAGCCTTGAAGATTGCGGCATAGCGCGGAAGGAACGTTTGCGCATTTGTTTCTGCGGTCTTCAGATCGCGGCGGAAAGAGTTCGAGCTCGTCACGGCTCACCGAACCGAAATTCGGCTCCTTTGAAAGTCGCGCCGGTTCGATCTGGGCCGACAGCTGGTCGATTGCGCCTTTCGTGTCGTTGACCGCCTTTGTCGCCTTCGCCATCAGCCGGAGGAGGTTATTCGAAGGATGCTGCTTGAGCGCGCTTTCGAGCTGGCTGGGGCTGCTGATCCCCTGTAACGCCGCCTGGCCTTCCTGGATCGAAATGCGCTGCTGATACTTGCCCAGATCGATCGACAAGGAAACGGCCACCGTCAGCAGAACCAGCAGCGAGACGACGGCGATGAGTATGCGGGCGGTACGTTGAGACATCGGATCAATCGCCACGGCGCGCTGTTTTTTCGCTATCGCTATCGGATTCCCGTCAGCGGCATCAGCGGCCAGATGCCAGCAAACGCCAGATAACTGTTCGGCACTGACGCGCGCAAGACAACAAAAAAGCCCCGGCTTTGCCGGGGCTTTTGCATTCAGGTTCGAGAGGCGATCAGTACTTGGCGACCACCGGCGCCATGAAGCCCCAGCCGTTCGTTTTCAGATCGACGGTAAACCGCACCTGGTCGGCGGTGCCGCCGACATTACGTCCGTTGAGGCCGGGAGGAGATCCCAAAAAGGCGTCCGCAGATGAGGGCTGGAAGTGCGAGCGCAAGTCGATGTGCCGGTAGTCCACACCGATAATCACGTCCATGAGCGCCGACTTGTAGGCGGCATAGTTGACGCCACCACCCGCGTACCAACCGTTCCGATAGTCGGAGTTATGGGTCGAATCGAAGAGCGCGTTGCCGGTCGTTTGCGCAAGTTGCGTCTCGATGGTGCCTGCGGCCCAGCCGCCTTCGCCGAAGAACAGCCAATCAGCCATGGCCCAGCCAGCGCGGCCGCCAACCGTGCTGACGCTGGTCATACGCAGTTGGCAGGCCTGGCCGAGGTTTGCCGTGCAGACGCTGGTGGCCGTTCCGTTCGACACGGCGCCTCGGAAGCTGCTAGCCGGGTTGTTGTAGGAGGCCTCGATGCCGAGAACGATCTGGTTGAACTGCCACTGTGCGCCGCCCTGTATGCCCCACGCGAAATTATCTTGGGTGTCGGTGAACGGCGTCAGGGTCGCGGGTCCCGGATTGGCGTATTGCCACCGGTTGTGGCTCTCGAACCAGCTCAAGCCGAACCCGGCATACAACCCACCCCAATCGAACGGAGGCGGTGCCGGCGGCAGCGCCTTTACGGGCAAATCAGCGGCAAGGGCAGAGCTTCCAAGCCCGGCCAGCACGGTGCAGCAAACGATCAGCTTCCGCATATCTGTCCCCCTAAAAAATCACTTGTAGAAATATTTCGAGACAATGCGCCGCTGACCGCATCGCGGCAATACGAGCCAGTCGTTTGGGGGATATTTTGGCGGCAGTCGTTGCGGATTTGCTACAGAATAGGTCAATACCGGTGCTACATCTCTTATCATAGTACCATGATTGTGCGCTTCTTATATGCAGCCATCTACGCCATCGCGCTTGCGGGGCTCGTGAATTGCTCGACCGTCCTGGCGGCCGAACCTCAGGCGCTGGTGGTTGGTGCGATCGAACGACTCGGTGGAGAGAAGACTCTCTCCGAGATCGTCACGCTTTCCGTTGCGGGACGGCACAAGCACTGGGATCCGCAGGAGACGCCCGAGCCCGATGTAGGGAACCGGCTTGGCGGAGAATCGCGGTTCACGCTGTCGATGGACGTCGCACACGAACGCGCCCGTTACGATTGGGTTCGTCATCGCGTGGCGCCGATGAAGCGCACCTTCATCTATTCGGAAGTGTTTTCCGACGGGCTGGGTTATGTGCTCGGCGAAGACAACATCGTGCTTTCGAAGCAGGCGAAGGAGACTAATCCATCCCTGCACACCATGAGTGCGTCGCGGGTGATCGCGAACCGGCGCGAGCTTCACCGGATGTCGCCGCGGCTTCTGATCGAGATGAAGGATCACCCCGATCAGCTTGCGGCGCTGGCGGACGAGACCGTCGATGGCAAGACGCTTTCGGTGGTGTCGTACAAGACCGACGACGCCGAATGGATCGTGCTGTTCGGTGACGATGGTTTGCCGGCGCGCATTCGCACCATCGACGCCGACGGCATCTGGGGCGATTGCAATTACGACGTGATCCTGTCCGACTGGCGCGAGGTCGACGGTGTCAAATTCGCGTTCGACCAGTCGTTCACCCTCAACGGCCATGAGGTGCAGCACATTTATATTGAGGACGTCGTCCTCAACCCGGTGCTGGGCCCCGACCTGTTCCGGATTCCGAAGGTTGTGGCGGACACGGCCGCGAAGCAGAAGGCGCCTGCGCAGGTCAACTACCAATGGATGCTGCGGCGGGCGAACTGGGGATCGTTCATCGATTCCGATCAGCTCGCCTTCGATCCCGCGGTCGTGCCGGGAAACATCTGGACACAGGTGAAGCCCGGCATCTGGCACATCACCGGCGGCAGCCATCATGCGCTGGTCGTCGAGATGAAGGATTATCTCGTGGCGTTCGATGCGCCGATCGCCAACGAGATGTCGCGGCTGACGATTGCGGAAGCCGCGCGAAGGTTTCCGGGCAAGCCGTTCAAATATCTCGTGCTGACGCACCATCATATGGACCACGTCAATGGCGCGCGGGTGTTTGCGGCAAAGGGCGCCGATCTCGTCTTCCCCAGGGGCGACCGGCAATATTTCGCCGCGCAAATGCAGGCCCCCAATCGCGTGCGCAACGATGAACTATGGCAGAAGCCGCGCGAGGTCGGTCTGATCGAGGTCAGCGAAAAAACCACGCTCACCGATGGTCTGCGGCGGATCGATCTCTACGTGATCGCGAGTTCTCACGCGAAGAGTTCATTGATCGCCGTGATCCCCGATGCCGACTTTGGCTGGGTCGTCGATCTCTGGTCGCCGACCCGCGATATTCCTGGCGCACTTCCTTCGCATCGTGAGTTCGTCGCGGGCCTGCGCAAGTTCGGCGTCATGCCGACGCTGTGGGCCGGCGGTCACGGCAGCGGCGCCGCGCCGATCAAACCGCTGCTGGAGGCGCTGGAGAAGCCTGACAGGAGATAGGCGCGATCAGCGGCTCTATGGTCTAATTCCATGGCCGGGGATGCAGGGTGAAAGCGGTCTTACACCTGCTTGACCCAAAGCGGTCAATCTTCTCCGCCTGCAGTTCCGCTAATCGTGCCCAAGATCTAGCGCGAGTGCGATAGTGCCGACCAGGATCAGGCTGATAGCCCAGCCGGCATCCAGATTGAACCAGCTCCGCGAGACCAATGTTAAGTCCAGGTAGCGGTAGACCAGCCAGGCCAGGCATCCGCCGGCACCGATCATTGCGATGACATGGACAATGGCGACGAGAACCGCGATGGCGAGATTTCCTTCGACAAGCGGGCCTGTCGCTCGATGGTCAACAGCGGTGCCGCATAGGCCGAGATAGATCGGCACGAGCATCAAGCCGGCACCGTGCGCAATCGCGATCGCGAATGACCACAGCCCGAGTTGCGTTGGTGGAATTCGTGCCAGCGATCTGGGATGGCGCCGCTCGAGAAGGCGAAAGACGCCGAAGCCGATGACGACAAGGGCCGCCGCAAGCTGGATTTCGCGCCGCCATTCGGCAAGGCCGAGCAGAAGGCCGAACGGCAACAGCATCAAGAGGATCGCCAGCAAATGCCCGGCTGACAAAGGACAAAGCGCCAGAAACAGCGCGCGTGAGCTTTTTTCCATGAGCCCCGCGGAGACCGCGAGCGGCCAGCCCATTCCCGGATTAACCCCGTGATAGAGGCCGCTCGCAATGACGGCGAGCCAGAGCCAGGCACCTGTCCAGTCGACCTGGCTCAATTTCTAGGCCGACGGATAACAGAAGGAGTCCGTTGAACAGTCGCCACCCTCGAGCCGGATTTGATGCGGCCGATATCCGTCGGGAAAATTCACCCAATACTCCTTGGCGAGTTCGAGCCCGCCGCTCGGCCCCACATTGGCCATCACCGCCGCGCCAGGCATCCCGTCGGGATAGAACTGCTTGTCCCACGTCGAGTAGAGTGAGTTCGTCCAATAAACGCGTTTGCCGTCGCGGCTGATTTCGACCATTTGCGGACCGCCCGCATAAGCTTTGCCGTTCGGGTGCGGCGTGCGGCGTGCGATGCCGCCGATGTGCACGGAGCCTGCAAGTTTCGGCTTTCTGGGATCACGGACGTCGTATTGCCGCATCTCGCCGGTGCCCCAGCAGGAAACGTAGAGAAACCTGTCATCCATCGACAGGTCGATGTCGGTCACGAGCGGCGGTACTGCGCCAAAGCCCTGCAGAAGCGGCGGGAGCTTCTCCTTCGGCGCAGGCTCGGGTGGGATTGTCGCTGTCTTTTCGGCATGGAATTTTCCGTCGTCGCGCCACCAGGTCCAGATCGAAGCTTCGAGGTTCGTGGTATCGACCACGATGCCGACAAATCCGTATTCACGAACCGGATCGTGAGCGGGACGCACCTCCAGCGCCATCTGATGGTTGGCACCGAGATCGATGGTTTGCACGTGGCGCCGCTCCCGCAAGTCCCAGAAGTGGAGCCGATGACCGTATTTGTTGGCAAGAAGGTCTTCGGCAACGACCCCATTCTCGAACTGCGGCGGCAGCCCCCATTCGCTCGTCACCATGTAATCGCGCGGCAGGTTCCACCAGAAGTCATAGTGCAGCTGTTGTGGTCCGCGGTCGATTTCCCAGCGCCCGAGTATCTCGAATGTGTCGCAATCCATGATGAAGACGCCAGGAGGTCCCTGCGTGCCATCCTGTCCGCCGCCGCCCAGCGTGCTCACGTAGATGCCTTCAGGCCCGCAATGCACGGTATGTGGCCGCGAGTAACCGGTCTTCTTGAACACCTCTTCGGGTTCGATGATCTTGTGAATCCGTGCCTTGGTGGGATCGGGCTTGGTGTCCACGATGTAGATGCGGGAGGAGCGGATTCCGGGGATCACGAGATAGCGTCGCTCGACGAAGGCGTGGCCGGCGAGCGGCGACAGGGCCGACGAACACGCGTTCCAGCCGAAATGGTGAAATTCGTCGCCCTTGTTCGGCATCGTCACGGTGTGGACTATCTGGCTGTAGGTCGGCGAGGATGGATTGACGTCGATCACCCCGAGCGCATCCGGTTTGGAAAAATCCGGACTGAGCATCACGGTATAGGCGAAGTTCTCTGCGGGAGCCTCCATCGCAAGTCTGGGCGATGCATGAAACGTGGGGTCCGGTCTCATTGTCATCGGATGCCTCCTCCCTGTTCTGCGCTAGCTTGCGCTGAAATGCCTCGGGACAAGAGCACGGGTTTGCGGCTCTTGGGTGGCGATGTCCGCCGGCTTCTGCGCGACGCTCTGCCGCTGCTGTTGCGTATCTGGCAAGCAGCCAGATGAAGCCGCATGAAAACGGGACGATATCCCAAAAAAGTATTTTCGACTCTATCGACGGTGTCCAGGCGCACGCGGCGATTCGTCCCATATTACAAACGATAGGATGACGCCGGACTGCGACCGCTATGGATGCAAGGGATATTGCGTCGAGAGAACTTTCTTTATCATTGTACTGGCGCTCTAGCCGTCGAGGTAAAGCCGCCTCAGTTGGCAGCCTCTTGGGACGGGTCAGTTTTCGTCGCCGCATTCCTTGCGGTATGACCAAGCGATCCTGGCCGTCACGAACACAAACAGCCCACCGACCATGAACCAATTAACGGTGCCCCTTCGGCTTCAGAGATAGAGGAAGAGGATCGCGACGCAGAACCAGAGAATCGACAGCGCGAGTTCGTCGTGGGCCTGCGCAAGTTCGGCGTCATGCCGACGCTTTGGGCCGGCGGTCACGGCACGGGCGCCGCACCGATCAAGCCGTTGGTGGAAGCGTTGGAGAAGAGTGATAAGAGATAGGCGCGATCGGCGGCGCTATGGTCGGATTGGCTCGGCCGCGATTGGTATGAGTTACTCACTTCCATCGGCCGAAGACGTCATCAGGACGTTTTAGCTTGCACATTCGCGTAGCAAGGTTGTGATTTTCGCATCGAGATTTCGGGCGACGGCAAGGGCTTCCGAGCTGCCATAATGCAGCAGATAACTCTCCATTTTGTCATATGAGACGTGCACGCCATCGGGACGCTCATCAATGAGCACTGTGACTGGAGCGTAAGAGCCAGCATCAGGCACGTGCTTGACCATTTCTTTCATGATGAGTGGATTGCCGACGACAAACCGCATGATCTTAGGCGTCTTGGATCCAGTTTCGCGACGCAGAATGTCGCCCAAGTCGAATTCCGCGAAGAGCATAAGGTCCGTTCGGCCGAGGCCGCTTTGTACAACGCGCTCCAAATCCGGGAAGGAATTTGTCGCTCTCGTCTCCTTGAAAAATTCGACCATGTTGGGTTGCCCGACCGCCGACTTGAGCGCGGCCACAACAGCGTCGAATGGTTTTAAGCTCGTGAGGCTGAATCGCTCCACCTCGATTTTAACGATTGTCATTTGTCCTCCGTAACAACTCTCATGGATAAAGTGCGTCTGATCGCGTCGGAACGCGCCGGGTCATGCAGCCGCGGGCTGTGCATCCAGGAAGGTCCGGACGTGGCTGACGAACATCTCGTGGTGCTGAAACAGGGCGCCGTGCCCTGAATCGGGGTAGAGGACAAGCTGAGCGTTGCTTAGTTCCTTGAACATTGCGTAGGCGTTGTTCGCGGGCAGCATGGTGTCGTTGCTGCCGCTGACCACAAGAGCGGGCTGGCGGATGGCGCGCAGAATGGCGTGCTCGGGATCAGGTGTGGCGCACCAGGTGATCAACGCCTTGGCCTGCGGATCGGTTACCGCGCTGCCGTTATCGGTGTCCCGATCGTCCTTACGCACCTTCGCCCGCTTCAGGAAGGCCAAGCCGGACGACCGGCTGGCGGACGAATTCGTGAAGAACAGCGGCAGGCGGGGGTCCGGCGCATCGGTTTGTGAAAACGCGTCCTGGAGAGCCGCTAAAAGGTGTTCCTCTCCGCCTTTCGGCGCGGTGCCGACGAGGATCAGCTTGCGCACCAGCCGTTCGTGCTCGGCGGCGATCTGCTGCGCGATGCAGCCGCCGAGGGAAAAGCCCAGCAGGTCGACTTCGGAGAGGCCGAGCAAGTTGATGAAGGCGACTGCATCTCTCGCCATCGCCGCGATATTGTCAGGCGTTTGGCCGGTCGAGCGACCGACCCCGGCATTGTCGAAGGCGATTACAGGGCGATCGGTGGCGAGGGCGTTGACGATGGCGGGATCCCACGCATCGATGTTGCCCGAGAAGTGCTGCAGGAGAACCAGCGGCGTTCCGATAGCGGGGCCGAGGCGGCGATAGGCGAAGCGGATTCCGTGGCCTTCGATGTAACGGGTTGGTGCCGTTTCAAACGTGGCGTCCTGGCTCGCGATGTCGAGTTGAGTCATGTCATCCTCCGGATGCTTAGTACGAAATAATCGAGTGGGGGAACCGGTGTGGCGTAGCGACCCGAGACCTTCCTCAAGGATGTCGCTGCCGCATCGACAGTCTCGGTCGGGTTTGCACCGTTCGCGGTCCGATGCGTTCTGTATTTCTTTGCGCAGGCGTGGGGCGCTCCCGGCACGAAAGCGCCGGGAGCGGTACCGTCACTTCGCGAGGGCGGCCTTTTCGATGACCTCAGCGACTTGCTTCGCATGGACGACGAGCGAGGCATGGCTGCCGGCGACTTCCGTCGTCTGAGCCTTGATCCTTGCTGCGAACGACTTCTGGGCCTCAGGCGCGAGGACTTTGTCCTTCGTGCTGATGACATAAAACGTCGGCTTGTCATGCCAGGCCGCAATGTCGACGGGGGCTTCGAAGGCCACGTGATTCAACGGAAGCTGCGAGTTGGCCAGGTGCGCAGCGATTTCCGGAGGAAGGTCAGCCGCGACGGCCGACGGAAACACCTTGGGGTCGATGTACAAATTGCCCTTCGCGTCGGGATGGATTGCATTGCCGCCTTCGGTCGGCGGGCCGGCCTTTGCCAGCGACGCCAGGGATTCACCGACCTCAGGCGCGAAGGCGGAAACATAGACCAGCGCCGACACCTTGGGATCGTTACCGGCTTGCGTGATGACCACGCCACCCCAGGAATGGCCGACGAGAACGGTCTTGCCGTCCTGCTTCGCGAGCGCCTGCTTGGTGGCATCGACGTCAGCGGCAAGGGAGGTCAGCGGATTTTCGACGAGCGTGACGTTGTAGCCTTTCTTCGTGAGAATATCGGCAACGGGTTGCCAGCTCGTCTGGTCCACGAATGCGCCGTGCACGAGCACGATGTTGTGGGCTGCTCCCTTGGGGAGTTCGGCGGAATGGACGGAGCCGACCAATGTCGTTCCGGCCAGGAGTACGGTGGCGGCTGAGAGGAGGATATTTCGCATTGATTGTTCCTGTTGGCATGTCGGACGAATGCAGTCCGGGGGGAATCGACAGGCGTTTCCAGCAAGGTCGCGGTTCTTCCATCTGCCGTTGGCGAAATGGTTGCCGCACGTAACGTCGGCCCGCTGCGGCATGACCTATTCCGCGGACCTTGCGGACGATAGGGATCAATCGTCCAGATGTTGTGTCCGATCGTCCACCGGTCTAATCTCGGCGGCATGGATATACTCGCCCAAGTGCTCGATCGCGTTCGTCTCGGCGGGACGCTGCTCTTTCACTTCGAGCTCGGCCATCCCTGGCATCTTGAGTTGCCGGCGCGTCCCTACGCGCTGTTTCACTATCTCAGCCAGGGCTCAGCGACCCTCGCGCTCGAACAGGGACAGGAAATCCAGATGACCGAGGGCGATTTTGTCGTCATCACACGCGGCGAGCCCCATGTGTTTTATTCGGATCGCCGGGCCAAGCCTTTGCGGATTACGGATATCGATCGATCGTCGCCGCGTCTTGGCGTCGTTCGTCACGGCAGCCGTGCAAAGCCGCTCTCGACCATGATTTGCGGCAATTTCACGGTGTCACGGCCGCTGTTTGGCAGCGTGCTGGAGCTACTTCCGCCCGTGCTCCTACTGAAGCCGACGGCGGACGGTGGTTGGCTTGAAGCAATCCTGCGCCGCATGGTCAGCGAGTCCGCGCTCGAGCGTCCTGGCCAACGCGTCGCGCTTTCACGATTGACGGAGGTGCTCTTTGTCGAGGTGCTCCGAAGCTGGATCGCGTCTCTCAGTCCCGGACAAGGCGGCTGGCTCGGGGCCATATCTGACCCGCATATCGGACCGGTGCTCAAGCTGATTCACGAAAGCCCGGAGCGGCCCTGGACCCTGAGCGACCTTGGCCACCGCGTGGGGCTTGGCCGCTCGGTATTTTCGGCGCGCTTTACCAAGCTCGTCGGCCAGTCCATGCACCGTTATGTGATCGAACGCCGGATGGCGGAAGCGGCGTTCCTGCTGGAAACCAGCGATGAGCCCATCGCACGCATTGCCAGCCGGGTCGGTTACGAGACCGCGGCGGCGTTTTCGAAGCTGTTCCATCGATATCACGGCCTATCGCCCGGCCGGTACCGAGCAGCTCGACGCTCTAACAGCGGCGAAAGGCAAGGGGACGTTCAGGAAGCAGAAGTCGCCGATTGACCTTCGCCTCGCTGAAGTTCGTGCCGTTTTGTCATCCATGTCTGACCTGTTCGCCCGGTGCGGCTTTCTCTAAGATTGCGCGAGATATTAGCCAACGCCACGCATGTACTCCGCAGAGGACTCTAAGGCCGCCGTACTCTGACAGGATCTCCACTCCCGGGCGCGCTGGCCTCGCACCGCGAATTCGTCGCAGGCCTGCGCAAGTTCGGCGTCACGCCGACGCCTTGGGCCGGCGGTCACGGCACCGGCGCCGCGCCGATCAAACCGCTCGTGGAGGCGTTGGAGAAGCTCGATAAGCGATAAGCACGATCAGCAGCCTTATGGTCGGATTGGCTCGGGAGAGGAGCGGCCGCAGACTCGGTCGAAAGTGATCCAGAGCTGACATCCTCGTCCCAATTTTCGCCAGAATGCTCACCTCTGCTCGCTTAGATTGTATTCGTGATGCAAGGGTATCGTGATCCGCTTCTTGATCGCTGCTGTCGCATTGTTCGGAGCGGCGCATGCGCAAACGCCGAACGCTCAGAACTCTATCGGAAGTCTGCGTGAAGGAATTTGCCACCTTCCGTGAAGAAGCGGTGGCGCGAGGCAAGCTGATCAAGGACGCCAGTGCGCGCCATGCGGGGCCAGATGTAACCTGCAAGTTGATCGTCGATTTGGCCCGGTCCGAAATCAAGATGATCAAATATCTGGAAGCCAATTCGGCGGATTGCGGAATTCCGCCGCAGATCGGCAACCAGATTAGAATTGGGCACAAGGACACCGAGGCGATGCAAATCAAAGTCTGTAACGCGGCGGCGAAGGTGCGTGGCGTCTCTGAACCGCCCGGACCGGTCGGCGATTTTCCCCAACTGGATCGGCGTTGACCCCCTTGCATGTCAGCCTCTGGCCCTTAACGGACCATCTGCTGCCTGCGCGCTAAGGTCGGTTGTGGATGCTAAGCCGACATCGCAATTGGTGGCTTCCGTGGCGACGGTGTTTGCGAGAGGAATTCCCGCTTGACGCTCAGCCTCTTTATCAACGGTTATCGGACGCAAATCGTAACAGCCGAGGATATACGCTGCGAGCTTAAGCCGTTTGCTCGCGAAGCATTCCGCGAGATTTGGATTAACGTCGAAAGCGGCCCAGAGCTGTGCGCGCTTTTTAACGGCCGCGTCGGTTGGCTTATGTACGCACGAGAGAGCGGTGATGCTGGCTTCAGCTCCCGCGATCCCAAGTACCATGGCGAGATGGATGCGATGCTAGAATATCAGCTCAGCAATGGTCAGCGCGATACTTATCCGGCAAGTTGGGCTTTGCCGGAAGACCAAGTCATCTCGGCCCTTGAGTACTTTGTCGAAAGCCAACAGAAAGCGCCGTTTATCCAATGGCATGATGACAGCACTTAAGTCCGCCTTTGGCCCATCGCGTCATTTCGCTTGCCCCTCAGCAACAGCGACGCTCTGTGAGCAAGGCAGAGATTATCTTCAGTAGGCCAAGCCACCGGCCTGGTAACGGTCCAAAAGCGCTGATGCGAATTTGGGCCAAACAGGGCATCAAGGCACCAAAGCCATCGGCGGTGATTTGCTTGGACTGTCCATATCTCCGGGTAAAAATATTTCGCTTCGTGGTTCGGTAGAAGCAGACTTGTTGATTCGACTATCCCGTACCCGGGAATGAGGGGCGTACGCGTCGTCACGAACGTTGGGTCGGGGAAGCGGTGGACGCTGATGGCACTCTCGACGAGGAGGATTGTCGCGGACGGCGAAGCCGTATGGTCCTGACGCCTCGACGCTGGCGTCAACTCCTTAAGAAGCTAACGCTTCTCAGGGGGGACGGTGACAAGAAAGCCCGATCACCGGGGAGAGTACGGAGCAAGCCGTTAAAACCATTGCGCGGGAAACGCCGGATGATCCGGCCTTGCCTGTGGTGACTACACTCGTGTGCTTTTTTACTTTGCACGCGAGGCTATGGGCGCGGCCGGCGCCCGGCGTTTCCTGCGCCCTCTATTCTTGAGGGGCCTATTGCAAAAACTCGGGCGCGTGAGTGCCAGCGAGAACGCAATTGCATATCGAGACGTCATTGCCAAAAGGTATCCGCTGCGAATGCGTCCAAAGCTCAGATCCAAAGGAAGCCTAGTGTGGCGGTTCAGAAGTCCGCATCATTGTTTCCGCGAGTTTTCTTCATGCGGACTTCTGAACCGAAGCCACACTAGATCAATAGGTTGCTAGTGTCCTTTCGAATCCGAAGTTCGCTTAGGTGGGTGCTGCGAAACGTGGCGAACTTCGGATTCGGGACACTAGATCGGTTTGCCCGCGTACGGCATCGAGGCGGTGAGGCCGCCATCGACCGGAAACGCCTGGCCGTTAACGTAAGACGCCTCGTCGCTCAGCAGGAACAGGCCCATGGCCGCCAATTCATGCGGCTGGCCGGCGCGCTTCAGCGGATTGAGCTGACCGATCTTGCCGTCGGTGCCGCGCTCGCGCGCATTGTCGAAGATCGGCTTGGTCATGCCGGTTTCGATCAGGCCGGGACACACCGCGTTGATCCGAACGCCGGTGCCGGAGAGGGAATAGGCCGTGGTTTGCACCAGGCTGATGACGCCGGCCTTGCTCGAAGCGTAGGGATGGCCGCTCGCGCCGGATTTCAGTCCCGCAACCGATGCGGTGCAGAGGATCGCGCCATGCCCTTGTTTGATCATGTGCGGGGTTGCGTATTTGATCGCGAGGAACGGCCCGATCAAATTGATGCGCAGGATCTCCTGCCAATGTTCGACCGTCTGTTCGGCGATCGGCACCAATCCGCCGCTGACCCCGGCATTGGCCCAGATCGCATCAAGCTTGCCGTAGCTGGAAATGGCCTTGTCGATGTAGGCAATCACGTCCTTTTCCGAACCCGCGTCGGCCATGACGGCCTCCGCCGTTCCGCCGGCCTTGCGCACCTGATCGACGGTGTCCTTCACACCTTCGGTGCGATCGACCGCAATCAGTTTCGCGCCTTCTTTGGCGAAGAGCAGCGAGGCCGCACGTCCGATGCCGCTGCCGGCGCCGGTGATGATGACGGATTTGCCTTCGAGCCGGCCCATTGTTTTTCTCCCTGCCTAAACTTTATACCTGCTTCGAGGTTTTCGCCTTGCGGAATTGAAACTGGTGGACCAATTCTAACATTTGCATCCCGGTGTGGCATGCTCATTTGCAAATGTTAGAATCAAAAGGACCACCAGCAATATAGGCTTCTAGTGGAGTTTTGGATTTGACATTCGCATGGCGAATGCGCGGCCAAAAGGTAGCGAATGTCAAATCCACTCCACTAGCAAACATAGTTTGAAACATCGAAGTGACTTGAGGCCCGAGGGCTCTCTGACGTACCAACAACATTATGTAAGGGTTTTCGCGATGTCCAATCCCGACAAATCAGGAGTCGTCACCACGCGGTGGTGGTGGGTGCGCCACGCGCCGGTGCGTTCCGACGGCGGCAACATCTATGGCCAGACGGACATCGCGTGCGACACCGGTGATCGCTACGTCTTCGAGGCAGTCGCGAAGGTCTTGCCGCACAGTGCGGTCTGGGTCGCGAGCAGCCTGATGCGCACGCATCAAACGGCGCAGGCGATCTGGGATACCGGCTTCCCCAAACCCGCGGCGATGTCCAGGGAAGCGGCCTTTGCCGAACAGCATCTCGGACGATGGCAGGGGATGAACCGCGCCGCGTTTCTCGCCAGCCGGCCCGCCGGCAGCCACTGGTTTGCCGATATCGCCGAACCTGCGCCGGGCGGCGAAAGCTTCATGGACCTCTACAACCGTGTCTGTGGCGCGATTGTGCGCATCAACACCGAGCATGCGGGGAAGGATGTGATCGCGGTCGGCCATGGCGGCACGATCAAGGCCGCGATCGGGCTTGCGCTCGGCGGCCAGCCCGAAAAGGGGCTTGCCTTCGATATCGACAATTGTTCGGTGACGCGGCTCGATCATATTGCAAGTCCCACGGTCGACGTCTGGCGGCTGCCGATGGTCAATCAACAGCCGTGGACGGCCGATGCCGCGCACAAGGCCATGCATCAGCCGGCGGGACTGGAGGTGACGACAAGCAAGCTTGCTTGATTGTCGTCATTCCGGGGCGGTCCACAGGACCGAACCCGGAATCTCGAGATTCCGGGTCCGGTCGTTCCGACCGTCCCGGAATGACGTGCGAAAGGGGAGAGGAAACAAATGAATATTTTCGATCTGTCAGGAAAAGTCGCCGTCATCACCGGTTCGTCGCGCGGCATCGGTCGTGCGATCGCCGAACATATGGCCTATCACGGCGCCAGGGTGGTAATTTCCTCGCGCAAACAAGCGGTCTGCGATGAGGTTGCCAAAGCCATCAACGACAAGGCCGGCAAGCAAGTGGCGCTTGCGGTCGCCGCCAACATCTCGACCAAGGACGACCTGAAGCATCTTGTCGAGGAAACCAACCGCGTCTTCGGCCCGATCGATACGCTGGTCTGCAACGCCGCATCGAATCCTTACTACGGACCGCAGGCTGGGATTTCAGACGATCAGTTCCGCAAGATTCTTGACAACAATATCGTCGCCAATCACTGGCTGATATCGCTGGTCGTGCCGCAGATGATCGAGCGCAAGGACGGCTCGATCACCATCATCTCCTCGATCGGCGGTTTGAAGGGGTCGACGGTGCTCGGCGCTTACGCGATCTCCAAGGCCGCCGACATGCAGCTCGCGCGCAACCTCGCGTGTGAATACGGCAAGGACAATGTCCGCGTGAATTGCATCGCGCCCGGCCTGATCAAGACCGATTTCGCCCGCGCGCTCTGGGAAAATCCGGAAACGCTCAAAGCGTCGACTGCGCGTACGCCGCTGCTGCGGATCGGCGAGCCCGACGAGATCGCCGGCGCCGCGGTGTTTCTCGCTTCCCGCGCGGGCTCCTTCACCACCGGCCAGACCATCGTGATCGACGGCGGCGCGACGATCAGTTGATGTTCTCTCGTCGTCCCTGCGAAAGCAGGGACCCATACCGCGGAATCTTTCAGTGGGGCACGCAGGCAGATATCGTGCGCAACAACATCTGTCTGTGGTTATGGGTCCCGGCTCGGCGCGGAGCCTGTCATCGGGCGCGCATTCGCGCGACCCGTTCGCTTGGCCGGGACGACGAACACGGTCACTCGATCGCCGCGTAGACGAGATTGCGCAGCAGCGTGCGGGTATAAACGCGCTGGCCGGGTGCCTGCGACATGAAGATGACGAACAGGTCTTCCTTCGGATCGATCCAGAAGAAGGTGCCGCCCATGCCGCTCCAGAAGAATTGACCGACCGAACCGGAGAAGGGCGCGATGCCGGCTTGGGTGCGGACGCCAAAGCCAAGACCAAAACTATGACCGGGCTGGGTCAGCGTGCCCTGGATCTTGACGGTTGGATCGAGGTGATCGGACGCCATGAATTCCAGCGTTTTGCGGCCGATAATCCTTGTGCCATCGAGTTCGCCGCCATTGAGCAGCATCTGACAGAAGCGCGCGAAGTCCATGGTGGTGGAAACAAGCCCGCCGCCGCCGGATTCCATCACCGGCTTCTCGATCATGCTGAAGAGCTGCACCTTGTCGCCGGTCCATGGGTCGGCGGCGAACGGCTCGGCCAATCGGGCGGCATTTTCCGCGCCCGTATAGAAGGCGGTTTCCGTCATTTGCAGCGGCGCCAGAATACGCTGGTCAAGGAATGCGCCGAGCGACTTGCCGCTGACGACTTCGATGATACGGCCGAGGATGTCGGTCGAGCGGCTGTAGTTCCACTCAGTGCCGGGCTGGCAGATCAGCGGCAAGCTCGCGACCAGCGCGGCATGTTCGGCATTGTCGATCTTGCGGCTGCGCACATGGGATCGCTGATAGAGCTGCTGCACCAGACCGTTGCCGGTGTGTTCATAGGTGATGCCCGAGGTGTGGCGCAGCAAATCCTGAATCGTGATCGGACGCTTGAGCGGCACGAGGTCGAGCTTGCCGTTGTTCTCGACGCCGACTTTCTGATCGGCAAATTCCGGAATGAATTTGGCGATGGGATCATCGAGCAGGAATTGGCCTTCCTCGAGCAGCATCATGACGCCGGTCGACACGATCGGCTTGGTCATGGAAAAGATGCGGAAGATGGTCTCCCGCGTCATCGCGGCCGGCTTCGCCGGGTCCTGCTTGCCGAGTGCGTCGAACCAGGCGATCTGGCCGCCTCGCGCCACCATCACGGTCGCACCCGGCATGGTTCCCTTGTCGATCTCACGCTGGAAGACGTCCGACATCCGTTGCAGACGAGAGGCCGACAGCCCGAGCGATTCCGGTTTCGCTTGCGGCAAGGGCGGGGTTTGCGGGGCAGGGGCCGGCCTTGTGGCGCTTTGCGAGGTCATGACGGTCTCTCTCTTTAATTGCTGTCATTATCGGGTCTCTCTGACCTTCGGCGCGGCCGGTCGGAAGACCAATGCAGGCTTAAAGATGCCTCCGGACGCTTCACCCTTGCAATCGGACCCTGCGCTATGCTTGAAACGGCGCGGATCGGGCGCCTGCGCCCGGATCCACACAGGAGTGTAGCTCAATTGGTAGAGCACCGGTCTCCAAAACCGGGGGTCGCAGGTTCGAGCCCTGCCACTCCTGCCAGCGCGTTGGCGTTCTCACCGACCTAACGCTCCGTTCAACGCACCAATCCTAATTATCTGAATTTGTGTGGCTTTACTGTCGTTTTGCGTGCGGGGCGGCGGCATTGCGTTCGATTGCCGGTGCCGGTTGACCGATCTGCAACCCTGTTGCAGATTGCAACGAGGTTGCAGCGGACGGTCGAATGCCGGTTACAGCGATAGATCACGCGATGGCGGTGCTCGAACGGCTCGCCGACGAGCCGGGTGGTCTGTCCGTCACCGATCTCAGCCAACACATCGGCGTCAATAAAGGCTCGATCGCCCGGGTCCTCATTTCGCTGCAAGGCACAGGTCACGTCGTTCAGAACGCGCTGACCGAACGCTATTCCCTGTCGCTGAAGACAGTCTCGATCGCCCATCGCTACATGGATCGTCTCGGTTTTCCCGAGCTGATCCAGCCGGTGCTCAACGAGCTTTCGGCGGCGACCGGCGAACTCGCCCAGCTGTCTGCCTGCGATCGCGGCCGGCTTTACGTCATCGCCAAGGCCGAAGGCGAGAACCGGATCCGGATCGAATCCCTGCTGGGGCGGGAAATCGCCCTGCATGCGAGCGCAACCGGCAAGGCGTGGTTGAGCGGCATGCCGCGCGACGACGCGGTTCGCATTCTCCGCAATTCGCCGCTGGTCAAGCTGACGCCCAATACGGTGACCGATCTTGCCGAGCTCGAGCGCGAACTCGATCGGACTCGCGAGCGCGGCTATGCGCTCCAACGCGAAGAGCTGATGGACCACATGTCGGCGCTGGCGTTGCCGGTGCGCCGTCATACGGAAAAAGTTCCAGTCGGCGCCCTGGTGATTGCGGCGCCGACTTTCCGTTTCCCGGAGTCCCGGATTTCTGAGTTCCGTGCGCTGCTGCAGCAAGCCGTTGAGCGCATCGGCGGGCTTTGGCCGCCAGGCGCTGTGCACCCGCCGCTTGGCCTGGAGGGAGCAAAGACCGCTCCGGAATTTTCAACATTGTAGGACCCGAACCCGTCAAACCGGAGGCACGATCTTGAGTTCATCCCGCTGCTTGATGTTCGCTACCATCTCCGCCGTCGTGCTGACCACGGGTGCGGCATTTGCGGCCGACAAGATCCCGCTCGGTCTGGTCGCGCCGACCTCCGGCTCCGTTGCCCTCGACGGCCAGCAGCAGGTCGCGGGCGCCAATTTCGCGGTCGACGAATTCAACAAGGCCGGCGGTCTCAACGGCAAGCAGGTTGAACTGTTTGTCGAAGACGGAGAGTGCAAACCGGCTTCATCGACGGCGGCCGCAGAGAAGCTCATTACACGCAACGAAGTCGTCGCGCTTGCAGCCGCCTTCTGCAGCTCCGCGACCAAGGCCGTGCAGCCGATTGCCGAAAAGTATCAGGTGCCGGTGGTCAATGGCATTTCGTCGGACCCGTCGCTGACCGACCCGCTGCGGCCATGGTTCTTCCGGACCAAGATCCACAACATCACCCGCGGCAAATACTACGCGAAGTTCATCGCCGAGGACATCAAGCTGAAGAAGCTGGCGGCGATTGCGGTCGACGACGACTTCGGCCGCTCGGCGGTCACGGCCTTCACGCCGGTACTCAAACAGTACGGGTCCGAGTTCACGCTCGTCCGCTATTTCAAGCATGGTGAGGTGAACTTCATCTCGCTTCTGAATGCGGCCAAGGAGTCAGGCGCCGACGGTCTGTTTCTGGTTGGCGAAGCGCAAGACGGCGCGCTGATCATGAAGCAGTATTATCAGCTCGGGCTGAAATTGCCGGTGGTCGCGCTCGGCTCTTTCAACACGCCGCAATTCTTCGATGCCGCAGGCTCAGCCGCCGAAGGCGTTTACAATGCGGAGGTCTGGGGCGAGGGCATCGACAATGCCGCCGCCAAGCGCTTTGTTTCCGCCTGGCAGGAAAAGAACAAGGGCTACCCCGGTCTTTATGCGTTGTCGGGTTATGTCGAGCTGCGCACGCTCCTCGAAGCCATGAAAAAGGCCGGCAGCACCGACCGCACCAAGCTCAAGGAAGCTCTCGAAGGCCTGAGCTGGGACAGCCCGATCGGAACCATCAAGTTCGATGCCAAGCATCAGGCGCTCACGCTGATGTTCGTGACCAAGAACGAGGCCGGCAAGGGCGTCGTGGTAGCGACCTTCGACACCTCGAAGGACTGATCGGTGCTGCAGGATCTCGCCAGCGGGCTGGTGATCGGCCTCGCTTACGCGCTGATTGCGCTCGGCTTGAGCGTGATCTTTGGCGTGTTGCGGATCATCAACTTCGCGCATGGCGAGTTCTATATGCTCGGCGGCCTGATGCTGTACTCGCTGACAAGCCGCGGGTTCAGCTTCTTCCCTTCGTTGGCGGGCGCGGTGTTCGGCACGATGGTGGTGGCCATCGTGATCGACTGGTGCGTGCTGAAACCGCTTCGGCGGTCGGATGAAGTGACGATCGCGCTCGCGACGCTCGGACTTTCCATTTTCCTCGCCAACGCCGCGCTGGTGATCTGGGGGCCGGTGCCGCACCAGATTCCGAGTCCGTTCTCGATGGATCCCCTGGTGTTGCCAGGCGGTGTCTATCTGAGCCGGCTCGAGTTGTTCGGAGCGGCGGCTACGCTCGTCATCATGACCGCGATGCACCTCGTATTGCAGCACACCTCGGTCGGGCGGCAGATGCGGGCCGTGGTTCAGGACCGTGATGCGGCCGCGGTTGTCGGCCTCAATGTCGATCTGATCTACCGGATGACGTTTGCGGCCGGATGCGGCCTGGCGGCGATTGCCGGGGGCCTGCTCGGCACCATGTTTCTGGTCTATCCGGGGATGGGCTTGCAAGCGGTGCTTAAAGCATTCGCGGTCGTCGTGATCGGCGGGATGGGCAGCTTCTCCGGCGCGGTAGCGGGCGGATTGCTGCTCGGTCTTGCCGAGTCCGTCGGCGGCGCATGGCTTCCCTCGGGCTACAAGGACATCGTCGCCTTCATCATGATCGTCGCCGTGCTGGCCTTGCGTCCGCAAGGACTGCTTGGTTCACGGCAGGTGCGTATCAGATGAAGCGGCCGCTCGTGCTTGGGTGCGTGGTGGCGGCCGTTGCACTGGCAACGGCGGGCTTGCTGCCCGGCTTGATCGGTCCGTATTTCATGCGGCTTGTCATCTTCTCGCTGATCTACGCACTGCTCGCTTTGTCGCTCAATCTCACGCTCGGATTTCGCGGCGAGCTGTCGCTGGGACATCAGACCTTTTTTGGCGTCGGCGCCTATGCGGCCGCGATCCTCGCCACCAATTACGAATGGCCGTTGCTGTTGCTCCTGCCGGTGACGGCAGCTTGCGCGGCAATCACAGCCTTTGGCATCGGGCTCGTAGCACTTCGCATGCGCGGTCCTTATTTCGCCATCGTGACGCTGAGCTTTGGCGTGATCGCGCAGATCCTCGCCGTCAATCTCGTCGACCTCACCAACGGCCCGATGGGAATTTCCGGCATCGGCGCCACGCCTTCGAGTTTTCTCGGCTTCGCAGTTCCCTGGCGCAGCGACATCGTCTGTTACGGGATGCTGGTCGTGCTGGTGTTCCTGTCGGGCCTCGTTACCTTTGCCTTGCGCGAATCCAAATTCGGCCGGGCCTGGCGTGCGCTGCGCGACCATGAAGACCTGGCGGCGGCGATCGGCATTCCCGATTTCCGCATGGACCTGCTGGCACTCGTCATCAGTGCGGCGATGGCGGGCGTGGCCGGCGGCGTGTACGCCTTCTACACCTCGGTGGTCGCGCCGGATGACGTGTTCTCGTTCGCCATCGTGATCGCGATGCTGATCCCGGTGGTGCTTGGCGGCCGCGGAACCATCGTCGGTCCCATCGTCGGTGCCTTCATCTATGCCTTTGCACCCGAATATTTGCGGATCGCGCAGGACTGGCGGCTGCCGATCTTCGGGCTGCTCCTGGTGGTGCTCGTCATTCTCGCGCCGGAAGGGCTGGTCGTGCTGGCGCTGCGGGCGCCGGAGAAGTTGCGCGCACGCTTCCGGTCGAATGCGAGTGCGGCGGAGGCCAAGGAATGAGCTCGCCCGTCGCAGCCTTGTTAGGCGTGAGTAATCTCTCGGTGCAGTTCGGAGGTCTCATCGCCGTCGGCGAGGTGTCTTTCGACATCGGCGAAGGCGAAATCGTCAGCCTGATCGGGCCCAACGGGGCGGGCAAGACGACCACGGTCAACGCGATCACCGGTTTCGTCCGGCCGACCGCAGGCTCGGTTCGCTTCGCCCGCGAGGAGATCGTCGGGCGGCGTCCGGAACAGGTCGCTGCCGCCGGGCTCGTGCGCACGTTCCAGAACGCGGCGATGTTTGCGAGCATGACGGTTGCCGAGAATCTCGCAGCCGGGCGCTTCATCACCCAGCGCACGGGCGTCTGGCAGACGCTGTTGCGCAGCCCGGCCTTTCGGTGCGAGGAGCGCGATATCCGCAAACGCGTCGATGAACTCGTCGATCTGCTCGGACTTGGTGGTCGGCGCAACGCGACCGCGCGCGATCTTCCCTATGGCGAGCAGCGCGTCCTTGGCCTCGGCATCGCGATGATGGCGCAACCGAAGCTTCTCGTTCTGGATGAGCCGGCCGCAGGCCTCAGCCCCGACGAAACGCGCGCCATGGGCCGCCTGATCCGGAAGATCCACGGACTCGGAACGACCGTTCTTCTCATCGAGCACAACATGTCGCTCGTAATGTCGATCTCGGACCGGGTGATCGTGCTGAAGCAGGGCCGCAAGCTTGCGGAAGGGACGCCCGAAGCCGTGCGCAAGCATCCCGAAGTCGTCGAAGCCTATCTCGGAGCCGAGGCATGAGACTTCTGGAGGTCGAAGGTCTCGAAGTCTCCTATGGCGCGGTGCGTGCGCTGCGCGGCGTCGATCTGCATGTCGATATCGGCGAAATCGTCGGACTGGTCGGGGCTAACGGCGCCGGCAAGTCTACGTTACTGCGTGCGATCTCCGGCCTCGTCAAAGCGCGCGGCGGCAGCGTGAAGCTGGCGGGCACAGAACTCGCCGGCGTCGCGACGAACCGCATCGTCGCCGCCGGCATCGCGCATGTGCCCGAGGGCCGGCGGGTCTGGCCCGATATGAGCGTGGCCGAAAACGTGCGGCTTGGCGGCGTCATCGTCGGCGGCGACAGCGAGGCTGAACGGCTCGAGCGCGTCCTGGCGCTGTTTCCAGAGTTGCGCGACCGCCTCAAGCAAAAGGCCGGCACACTATCAGGTGGCGAACAGCAGATGCTGGCGATCGGCCGCGGGCTGATGAGTCGGCCGAAACTCTTGATGCTGGATGAGCCATCGCTCGGCCTTGCGCCGGTCGTCGTGCAGCGGCTCAAAGAGCTCTTTGCGACGCTGAAACAGGACGGTCTCACCATCCTGCTCTCCGAACAGAACGCGCGGCTCGCTTTGGGCGCGACCGATCGCGCCTACGTGCTGGCGGAAGGGCGCATTCTGACCAGCGGTACGCCGCACGATCTGCTCGAAAACGCGGATCTCATCTCGGCCTATCTCGGCGAAAGCGCCGAGCCGGCGAGCTGAGGCGGCCAATTCATTTTCAACAGGGAGGAAACGTCATGGCAACGGAAGGAAACGCGAAAGCAGCCGCAGCACCCTCGGCGCGGCTGGCGCAAATGGGGTTGACGTTGCCCTCGGCGGCGCAGCCTTCGTTCAATTATGTGCCGGTCACGGTCGAGCGCGGCATCGCCTATGTGAGTGGCCAGTTGCCGAAGGTCGACGGCGAAGTTCGTGTCCATGGCCGGTTAGGTGAGGGCGTCTCGCTGGAGCAGGGCAAGGACGCGGCGCGGATTTGCGGCATTCAGGCGTTGGCATGTCTTGCCGAGGCACTTGGCTCGATCGATCGGGTCGGGCGCATCCTGCGCGTCTCCGGTTTCGTATCCAGTGCGCCCGGCTTCTTCCATCAGCCCGCGGTCATCGACGCCGTCAGCGAACTAATGGTCGAGGTGTTCGGCGAGGCTGGCCGTCATGCCCGATCGGCAATTGGCGTTGCGGCCTTGCCCCGAAATGCACCCGTCGAGGTCGAGCTGATCGCCTCCGTCCGCGACGATTGATTGCCACGCTTCATCACCATTCATCGCCACTCCAACCCACGAGCACAAAAATGGCCCTTACAAGTTATTGCCTGCGCATCTATCACGATCACCTGACCGAAGGCGCGACCGCGACACTGCCGAAATCCCGCCGCGTCATCTATTGCGTCGCCGGCCAGGCGACCCTGTCGGCTCCCGGCAAGACCCAGACGATCACGGACGATCAGGCGTTTTTCTCCGACGGCGAGTGCACGGTGCGCGGGGACGGCGAGGGTGCGCAGCTCTGGCGCTGGGAACTCGTCGCTATGAGTGAGGCGCGCGGAGAAATTCGCGCCAAGGCCATCAAGAGTTTCGATGCCGGCAATTACGAGATCGAACTCGACACCTCGATCAAGCGCTTGATGCGGCTCGATCGGGTCAGCTTCCCGCTCGGCGGCGAGGCGCTCACGCATATTCATGCCGCGCCCGGCGTGCGGTGCCAGCTCAAGGGCAATCTTCTTCTTGAATCGCTGGGGCACCGCTATCGGGTGTGGCCGGGCGACAGCTGGGTCGAGCACGGTCCCGATCAGGTCTATGCGAAGGCATCCGAGAAAGAGCCGTCGGCGTTCGTGCGAGTCATGATCGTGCCGGAGGAATACAAGGGACGTTCAACCATCACCTACGTTCGCGCCGAGGATAAGGACAGACCGAAGTCGCAGAGCTACACGCGGTATCTGGAGGAACCGATCACGCTTTGAAATCGATCGTCGTGCGAACGGCCTGTTCCATCTTGACGCAGGCGCGTTGGAACTTGGGGGAACAGAGGAACGAACGGCTTTGGCTGGCGATTTGTTCGTGACCCGCTTGGTCGGGTCCATCTTCATGCAAGTGAAGGGAGTATCCTGATGAGACTGACATCGCTGGCTTTGGGCCTTGTGGCTGCGTGCGCCGCCACGGCTGCCTCGGCCCAATCGGTTAACCTGACGGGCACGTATCGGTGCATCCAGATGTGCCGGGACGGCGCAATTGGCGCGCCCGCCTTCGTCACGCAAAACGGCGGAGCCGTGAACCTCACGACGGAAACGGGCGAAGCTTATCGGGCCTGGCCGGACTGGAACGCGCCGGCCAGCCGGCTCTGGATCGAGGCGATGGGCCAAAGCGCGGTTTATTCGCCCGATGGTATACGTATCCAGTTCGACGACGGCCGAGTTCTGGCAGCGTGCGATTATGGCGCCCGGCGTGACGGTCGGCCGCGCGCCCGCGGTCTACGGCAGGTAACTGGGCTGATCTTGAGGCTGGGTACGGCGGGCTAAATCGCGCTGTGTCCAGCTTTGAGCCATGCCGCAAAGCCGTTGAATCCCCGGACTTTATTTACCGTCCTTGCCGGATCGGTCAGACCGGCTGCCTTGACCTTTGGCCCCTTCCGCAGTACATAGCCGCCACCTGCTGTCGGCCCGTTAATCGCGGATATCCGGCGCGGCTTTGAAATCCCCGAACAATCGAGCCCGCGTGCCGGCTCAACCTTCAGAAGAGGGCTGGGCGCGATAGCTCTGTTCGGATTCTTGCGTTTAACATTTTAGTTCGTCCGACGACGGATACGGATATCTGACGATGGCGGTAAGCCCGTTCAAGTTCTTGCAGGAAGTTCGCTCGGAGACCGCCAAGGTGACCTGGCCGACCCGCCGCGAAACCATGATCACCACCGCGATGGTGTTCGTGATGGTCGCGCTCGCCTCGGTCTTCTTCTTCCTGTCCGATCAGGTCATCCGTTATCTCGTCACATTGGTTCTGGGCATCCACTGATGGCAAGCACCGCAACACAAACGATGGATAAGCGCTGGTACATCGTCCACGCCTATTCGAATTTCGAAAAGAAGGTCGCCGAGTTCGATTCGCGAGCAGGCCAAGCAGCGCGGGCTCGAGGAGTTGTTCGAGCAGGTGCTGGTGCCGATCGAGAAGGTCACGGAAGTGCGCCGCGGCCGCAAGATCGATGCAGAACGGAAGTTTTTTCCGGGCTACGTCCTGGTCAAGATGAAGCTGACCGACGAAGCGTTTCATCTCATCAAGAATACCCCGAAGGTGACGGGCTTCCTCGGCGCGGAAAACAAGCCGATGCCGATTTCGGAAACCGAAGCCATGCGTATCCTGCATCAGGTGCAGGAAGGCGTTGAACGCCCGAAGGCGTCGGTGTCGTTCGAGATTGGCGAGAATGTGCGCGTGGCCGACGGCCCGTTCGCCTCGTTCTCCGGCGTCATCGAGGAAATCGACGAGGCGCGTTCGCGCGTGAAGGTCGCGGTGTCGATCTTCGGCCGCGCCACGCCGGTCGAACTGGAATTCGCTCAGGTCGAGAAAGTGACCTGATCGGAAGTGGAGGCGGCAACGCCTCCATGAAAGAGGACGTGGGAGGTCAAGGGCGGTCTGCCTGCCGCACTTGAACCGAACCACGAACCTGAAACCGCCGGTCTCCTCTGGGGATCGGCACAACAGGAGTGAGATATGGCAAAGAAAGTGACCGGATACCTGAAATTGCAGGTGCCGGCGGGAGCGGCCAATCCGTCGCCCCCGATCGGTCCCGCGCTTGGTCAGCGCGGTCTCAACATCATGGAATTCTGCAAGGCGTTCAACGCGCAGACGCAGAAGGAAGAAAAGAACACCCCGATCCCGGTGATCATCACCATTTACGCGGACCGTTCCTTCACCTTCGAGATGAAGACGCCGCCGATGTCCTACTTCCTCAAGCAGGCCGCGAAAATCCAGTCCGGATCGAAAGCTCCGGGCCGTGACAAGGCCGGCAAGGTGACCAAAGCGCAGGTGCGCGAGATCGCCGAGAAGAAGATGAAGGATCTCAATTGCGACACCATCGAGTCGGCCATGAAGATGGTCGAGGGCTCAGCCCGTCGATGGGTCTTGAAGTTGCGGGGTAATCGGCGATGACAATCGGAAAACGTACCAAGAAGGCCCGCGAGGGCGTCGACCGCGAGAACTTTATCCGCTCGTGGACGCCGTCAAGATGGTCAAGGAACCGCGAAAGCGAAGTTCGACGAAACCATCGAGATTGCGATAACCTCGGCGTCGATCCCCGTCACGCCGATCAGATGGTTCGTGGCGTGGTGACGCTGCCGAACGGCACCGGCCGCACCTTGCGCGTCGGCGTGTTCGCGCGCGGCGCCAAGGCTGATGAAGCCAAGGCCGCGGGCGCTGACGTCGTCGGCGCTGAGGATCTTGTCGAGAGGGTGCAGGGCGGTGCGATCGATTTCGACCGCTGTATCGCCACGCCCGACATGAACCGCGTTGGCGGCCGCTCGGTAAGGTGCTCGGCCCGCGCGGCATGATGCCGAACCCGAAGATCGGCACCGTGACGATGGATGTCACCACCGCCGTGAAGGGCGCCAAGGGCGGCTCGGTCGAGTTCCGCGTCGAGAAGGCCGGCATCGTGCAGGCCGGCATCGGCAAGGCCTCGTTCTCGGAAGAGAAGCTCGTGGAGAACGTCAAGGCGCTGACCGATGCGGTCGCCAAGGCGAAGCCCGCAGGCTCGAAGGGCACTTACATCCAGCGCGTTGCGGTTTCCTCGACCATGGGACCGGGCGTGAAGGTCGAGCCGGGCAGCATTCTCGGCTGAAGGTTTTACAAGGCGGATCGAGAAAAAGAGCGGGATCGGGCAACCGGTTCCGCTCTTTTTCTTGATGGACTTAGAGAGGACGAGCACATGCCCGAGAAAGTGCTGATCTATTCCAAATTTCCCAAGGCGCTGATGGTGCGGATCGGCGAGCGCTTCGAGCTTCTCGACGCCGCCGGCAAGCAGCCGGTCGAAGTTTTCTCAAAAGAATATCTCGCCGGCGTCCGCGCCATGATCACGGCCGGCGGCACGCAGCTTCCCGGCAGCGTCATGGACACGCTGCCTTCCTTGCGCGCGATCGTCTGTTACGGCACCGGCTATGATGGCGTCGATCTTGCGGCGGCGAGGCAACGCAACATCGCGGTCGGAAATAGTCCGGGCGCGAATGCGGCAAGCGTCGCCGATCTCGCCGTCACGCTGATGCTCGCGACGACCAGACGTATTCTCCCGGCCGACGAATTCGTCCGCAACGGAAGCTGGGCGGCCGGCAAGCCGTCGCCGTTGCTGCGGCCGCAGGCCGGCAATCCCGCCCGCCGCGTCGGCATCTACGGCATGGGCGAGATCGGCCGCAAGATTGCCGCGCGAATGGCGGCGTTTGAGACCGAAGTCGGCTATTTCAGCCGCAGCCGGCATGACCTGCCATATCGCTATTTCGAAAGCCTGGAGCGGCTTGCCGAGTGGTGCAATGTGCTGATGATCGCGGTGCGCGCTGGCGCCGAGACGCAACATGTCGTCAATGCCGATATCCTGCAAAAGCTTGGGAGCGACGGTTATGTCATCAATATCGCCCGCGGCTCGGTCATCGACGAGGCGGCGCTGGTAGCGGCCTTGCAGAACAACACCATCGCCGGCGCCGGGTTCGACGTGTTCGAAAAGGAGCCGCATCCGCCGGGCGCCTTGACCGCGCTGCCCAACGTCGTGCTGACCCCGCATGTCGGCGGGCACACGCAGGATTTGCACACCGCGATGCAGGATTGCGTGATCGCCAATCTCGAGGCGTTTTTTGCCGGTCAGCCGCTGGCTTATCCAGTGCGCTGATCCACCGGAAAAAACTCAGTGCCGGGATTGAGCCGGTGCATAACGAAGCTTGTCCGGATTGCGCACGAGATAGATCGCAGCGAATTCCTTTTCGTCGATGCTGACGCTCAAGCTGTGATCGAGTTCGCCATCGAGGTAGAGCAGGGCGCCGATGCTGCCGTTGATCATCGCCGGCTCGACACGGATATCATGGCCTGCGTTCTTACCGGCCAGGCTGATGAAGACGCGCGCAATTTTATCCGCGCCGTGGATTGGGTTGAGCGCGGCCGATTTGCGTCCGCCGCCATCGGTCACCGCTATCTCATCTTCTCGCAACAGGCCGGCCAGTCGCGACAGGTCGCCGCTGGCGACCCTTCCAGAAAAGCCTTCAAATAAGATTCGGCGGCTATCGGGCGCTGCCGCAGACAGCGGCCGCTCCTCGCGCACCGCGCGGCGGGCCCTGGTTGCGAGCTGCCGGCAGGCAGGCTCGCTGCGGCCGATCATGGCTGCGATCTTGGAGAACGGAATGTCGAAGACATCGTGCAGCAGGAAAGCGGCGCGCTCCTGCGGCGACAGCCGGTCGAGCGCGAGTAGAAGCGCAAAGGAGAGATCGTCGGCGAGTTCGGTCGCAGCTTCCGTCGCAAGGCCGTCGGTGTCGAACACCGGTTCCGGGAAGCCAGGGACCGACATAGACTTCGCGCTGCGCCTTGGCGCTTTTGAGCCGATCGAGACACAGCCGCGTCACGACCGTGACGAGAAAGGCTTCCGGATTGCGTACGTCGTCGGCATCGGCAAAGCGGAGATAGGCGTCCTGCACCACATCTTCGGCGTCGCTCCGGCTGCCGAGCATGCGATAGGCGAGCCCGAGCAACCGCCGCCGGTAAGGCGCAATCGGATCGCCT
>CAWBIR010000013.1:0-159736 GCA_963788885.1 uncultured Alphaproteobacteria bacterium
TGGCGACAGCGCTCGGTGATTTCGCCCGTTCACTTGCCCTTGAAGTTCGGCGCCCGCTTGTTGAGGAAGGCGTCCATGCCCTCGCGGAAATCTTCGCTCATATAGGCCTTGAGGATCAGGTCCTCGCCCTCGTCGCGGGACAGCGTGCGGCGGATCCGGCGCACGGCTTCCTTGGTCACTTCGAGCGTGATCGGCGCGTGGCCGGCGACGAGCTTGGCGGTTTCGTCGGCGCGGCGCTGCAGCGTCTCGACGTCGGGCACGATCTCGTTGAGCAGCCCAAGCGCCAGCGCCTCCGGCGCTTCGACAAGGCGCGCCTTGAAGATCAGGTCCTTGGTGCGCGCCGGGCCGATCAGCGACACCAGGCGTGAGATGTTGGACATCGAAAGGCAGTTGCCGAGCGTGCGCGCGATCGGAAAGCCGATGCGCGTGGCCTCGGTGCCGATGCGGATATCGCAGCAGGCGGCAATGCCCGCACCGCCGCCGGTGCAGGCGCCGGCAATCGCCGCAATCACGGGAACGCGGCACTGCTCCAGCGTGCCGAGCACGCGGTCGATCCGCGCCTCGTAGTCGAGCAAGTCCTGCGCGGTCTTGAAGGCGCGGAACTGCGAGATGTCCGTCCCCGAGGCAAACGCCTTGTCGCCGGCGCCGGTGATGATCAGCGCCTTGATCGAACGATCGGCGTTGATGCTCTCGCAGATCGACGCCATCTGCTCGTACATCGCAAAGGTCAGCGCATTGCGCGCCTGCGGACGGTTGAAGGTCATCCGGGCGATGCCGTCTTCGACCTTGTAGATCAGGTCTTCATTGGCGGTGACGGGGGCGTTCATGTCGCGCTCTTTCGTTTTTGTTGAAGACTTATAACCTTACGCCACGGCCGCCTTCGGCATGGCGACGACGTCGCGGTTCTTCAGGATGTCCATGGCGGCAAGCACCCCGCCTGCGCGGTGCGGCACCTTGGCGAGATCAAGCCCCATCTCGACGCCCGACAGCGTGCCCATCAGCATCAGATCGTTGAAGTGACCGATATGGCCGATGCGGAACGCCTTGCCCTTCAGCCTGCCGAGGCCGGTGCCGAGCGACATGTCGAAGTTTTCCAGCACGACTTTACGGAACGCATCCGCGTCGTGCCCGTCGGGGACCATGACCGCGGTCAGCGACGGTGAGTAAGCGTTCGGATCGAGACAGACGAGTTCGAGACCCCAGACCTTGGCCGCGGCGCGCGTGGCCGCAGCATGACGCTTGTGGCGGGCGAACACGTTCTCAAGCCCCTCTTCCTCCAGCATCGCGATCGCCTCGCGCAGCGCGAACAGAAGGTTGATCGCCGGCGTATAGGGGAAGGTGCCGATCTTGTTGAACTCGAGCATGTCGTGCCAATCCCAATAGGATCGCAGCGACGTATTGGCCTTTGAGATCGCAAGCGCCTTTTCCGAGACCGCGTTGAAGCTCAGGCCCGGCGGCAGCATCATGCCCTTCTGCGAGCCGCCGACGGAAACGTCGATGCCCCAGGCGTCGTGCTCGTATTCGAGCGAGGCGAGGCCGGAAATGGTGTCGACCATCAAGCAGCGCCGGATGGTTGGTGCGATTGAGCGCCTTGCGCACCTCGAGCGGATGGGTGACGCAGCTCGTCGAGGTCTCGTTATGGATGACGAGCACGGCCTTGATCTGATGCAGCTTGTCGGCGGCGAGCCGGGCCTCGATCTCGGCGACGTCGGCGCCCCGGCGCCAGTCGGTCGGCATGAATTCCAGGTCGAGCTTGAACTTCTCGGCGATGCCCTTCCACAGCACCGCGAACTGGCCGGTCTCGGCGAGCAGCACCTTGTCGCCGGGCGAGAGCGTGTTGACGATGGCCGCTTCCCAGGCGCCGGTGCCGGACGACGGGAAGATAATCACGGGCTGCTTGGTGCGGAAAATCCGCTGCATGCCCGAAAATACGGCAAAGCCGAGCTCGGCGAATTCCGCACCCCGGTGGTCCAGCGCCGGCATGTCCATGGCCCGCAGGACCCGGTCCGGTATATTGGTAGGGCCTGGAATCTGGAGAAAATGCCGTCCTGTATGCAGGGCCATGGGGCGTCCTTCCCGGGGGAATCTCAAAGCGAGCCGCGATCTGTTGGCGGCGTTGTCCCCTAGCCGGTCAATCCCGTCAATCCATAAGAATGGATAGGCTTACCCCGGCCTATTACGGGCTCGGGGGACAGTAAGGGACGACGCCTCGAAAGGCCCCATCAAGAGAAAAACTTTCTCACTCCGCCGGCTGCGGCCGCCCTGCCCCCACGCCAGGTTCGCTCTCCTCGAACGGCGTTTCCGGATGCATCAGAAAGGCGCAGAACGCACCGAACAGGAGCAGCCCGATCGACATGATGAACGGCAGATACCAGTTGCCGGTGACGTCGATCACATAGCCGGCGACGAGCGGCGAGACGATCGCGGCGAAGGCCGAGCCGGTGTTCATCAGGCCTGACGCCGTGCCGGAATATTTCGGCGCGATGTCCATCGGCACCGACCAGATCGGGCCGATGATGATTTCGATAAAGAAGAAGCCGGACGAAAGACATAGCGCCACGACCGTGATGTCGTGGATGAAGAAGATCGGCGCCAGCGACAACAGCGCGCCGGTAAAGCCGGTCACGATCACGGACAATCGGGCAAACCGGACATTGCCGGTCCGCTTGAAAATGCCGTCGGACAGAATGCCGCCAAGGCTGTCGCCAACCACGCCGGCAAAGAACACGCCGGAGGCAAACAGCGCCGAGTTCTTGATATCGAGCTGGTAGTTGTTCTTGAAGAACAGCGGCAGCCAGTTGAGATAGAGCCACAGGCTCCAGCCGTAACAGAAGTAGGTCAGCGTCACCGGCCACATCCGCTGCAACAGCGGACCCCACGGCACCTGCGGCTTCGCACCGGACGCACGCGGCGGCAGCGTAGCCAGTTCCTCCGGCGTGATCGACGGATGGTCCTTGGGGTCGTTGCGGAAGTAGGACACCCAGACCAGCCCCCAGAGCAGGCTGACGACGCCGAGCAGGATGAACGAGCCGCGCCAGGTGAGCCAGGCCATCAGGGCTGCGATCAAGGGCGGCGTGATCGCATTGCCCAGACGCGCGAAGGCATGGGTCAACCCTTGCGCAAAGCCGCGCTGGCCGGCGGGCGTCCAGTACTGCATGGCGCGGGTCGCGGTCGGGAAAGTCGCGCCCTCACCGAAGCCGAGCGCAACGCGGGCGATGAACAGCGTCGTCAGGCCGGTGACGAAGCCGGTCATGATGGTCGAGGCGGCCCAGATCAGGCCGCACCAGAACAAGGTCCGCCGCGGACCGAAGTGATCGCCGACCCAGCCGCCGATCACCTGGAACAGAAGATAGGGATAGGCGAAAGCAGAGAAGACGAGCCCAAGCTGGGTGTTGGAGAGATGTAGCTCTTTCTGAATTTCGCTCGCCGCGGTGCCGATGTTCACCCGGTCGACATAGGTGATGAAATACATCACGCAGAGCATGCCCAGCACGACGTGGGTCGCTTTCAACTGAAGCCGCATCCGCTCAACCTCCCCGTCAACTTTTACTTTGACTCTGACACCATTGATTCATCGGCACAAATACGACCAATGGATGGTGCCGGTTTCGTTCGCTTCTTACGGCTTGACCATCTTGAGATGGGTCGGTGCGTTCGACTTGTCGGCGTCTTCCAGCGACTTCATCGCGGCATCGACGCCGCCCGCGCGATGCGGCACGCCGGCCGCCGTCAGGCCCATTTCCACGCCCGAGAGCGCGCCAAGCAGCGTGAGTTCATTGCACTCGCCGAGATGGCCGATGCGGAACACCTTGCCGGCGACCTTCGAGAGGCCCGAGCCGAGCGAGATGTTGTACTTCTCCAACGCGACCTTGCGGAAGTCGTCGGCGTTGTGGCCGGGCGGCATCAACACGGCGGTCAGCACCGGCGAATATTCCGCAGGCTCCTGACACAGCACTTCAAGTCCCCAATGGGTGACCGCGGCCCGGGTCGCTGCCGCCAGACGCTTGTGGCGGGAGAAGACGTTATCGAGCCCCTCCTCAAGCATCATCGCAATGGCTTCTTTCAGCCCGTAGAGCAGATTGGTCGCCGGCGTATAGGGGAAGAAGCCGTTGGCGTTGGGCTTGAGCATTTCCTCCCAATCCCAATAGGAGCGCGGCATCTTGTTGGTCTTGGCGGCGGCGCGGGCCTTGTCCGAAACCGCGTTGAAGCCGAGCCCCGGCGGCAGCATGAAGCCCTTCTGCGAGCAACTGACGGTGACGTCGACCTTCCATTCGTCGTGCTTGAAGTCGACCGAGCCGAGCGAGGAAATGGTATCGACCAGCAGCAGCGCCGGATGGTTGACCCGGTCCATCGCGGCGCGGATCTCGCCGACCCGGCTGGTCACGCCGGTCGAGGTCTCGTTATGGACCACCATCACCGCCTTGATGGCGTGCGACTTGTCGGCGGCTCAATTTCGCTTCGATCTCGGCGGGGCTTGCGCCGTGGCGCCAGTCGCCGGGGAGAAATTCGACATCGATGCCCCAGCGCTTCGCCATCTGCTGCCACAGCGTGGCGAAATGGCCGGTCTCGACCATCAGCACCTTGTCGCCCGGCGACAGCGTGTTGACGATCGCCGCTTCCCAGGCGCCCGTGCCGGAGGACGGAAACACGATCACCGGGCCCTTGGTCTTGAAGATCTGCTGACAGCCTTCGAACACGGCCTTGCCGAGTTCGGCGAACTCCGCGCTGCGGTGGTCGATGACCGGCATATCCATGGCGCGAAGCACGCGGTCCGGAACGGGGCTCGGGCCCGGAATGTTCAGGAAATGGCGTCCCTGCTGCTTGGTCATGGCTTCCTCCTCGTTGTAGTCGCGCCATATTGCATTCAATTTTCTCGGCATCAACCTCAAAATTGCACACAAAGAGGGTCGACGACCGCCCCTCGCCTCACGTATGTTTGGAACCATGAAACCGATGATTCCAGACGACACCACGGCGCTGGCCCTAGGCGAGAGCACGCGGGAAGAACAATCGCTGCACGACGAGATACTTGCGCGGCTGCGCGACCACATCGTCGAGGGCAACATCCCGGACGGCGGACGCGTTCCCGAGCGGCAGTTGTGCGAAATGCTCGGCATCTCGCGCACGCCTCTGCGCGAGGCGCTCAAGGTGCTGGCGGCCGAAGGCCTGGTCGAGCTTCTGCCCAACCGTGGCGCGCGGGTGCGGGCTTTGAGCGAACAGGACCTCGGCGAATTGTTCGACGTGATGGGCGGGCTCGAGGGCCTCGCCGGACGGCTGGCCTGCGAGAACATCACGGACGAGGAAATCGCTGAAATCGAGCGGCTGCACTATGAAATGTACGGCTTCTACCTGCACCGCGACATGCACGGCTATTTCCACGTCAATCAGCTGATCCATCAGAAGATCGTGGAAGCCTCGCGCAACGAGACGCTGAAGGCGGCTTACGCGAACTTTGCGGGGCGCATCCGCCGCGTGCGCTACTCCGCCAACTTCGCCCGCAAGCGCGAGCGCTGGGGCGAGGCCATGCGCGAGCACGAGACGATCCTGGAGGCGTTGCGCCGCCGCGCCGGCAATGAGCTTTCGGACATCCTGTTCCACCACCTTCGCAACAAGCGCACCGCGGCGGTCGAGCACCACAAGACGGGCGAAGGCACCACTTCCGAACCGGCCTGACCGCCCTCCGGCCGGGTCGAAAAGCCACATTTTGCATTCAAAATTCCAAATTCAGGCGGCGAGCTGGATTTGACATGCAACCGCGAAGGAAACGTGCTCCCTCGCCCCGCTGCGGGGAGAGGGTTGGGGTGAGGGGAGTTTCCATGCGGCTGATAGGTGGAAAGTCCCCCTCACCCGCCCGACTTCGCTGCGCTTCGCCGGGCGACCTCTCCCCGCAAGCGGGTCGCGGTGAAGCGAGACCGGTTCTACTGGAGATGAGATGACCGATACGGACGTCAGGCTTCGGGACAGGCTGTCGCGCGAGATCACGGGCGACGTCTTCTTCGATTCCTTCAACCGCGGCCGTTACGCCACCGACGCTTCGTTCTACCAGATCGTGCCCGCGGGCGTGGTCGTCCCCCGCACCATCGACGAGGCGCTGCGGGCGCTCGCGATCGCCCGCGATGCCGGGCGGAAAGTCACCCCGCGCGGCGGCGGCACCTCGCAATGCGGCCAGACCATCAATGACGGCATCGTCGTCGATCTCTCCAAGCACCTGAACCGCCTGCTCTCGCTCGACGTCGAGAACAGGACCTGCGTGGTCGAGCCCGGCATCGTGCTCGACGACCTCAACCGGCAACTGAAAAAGCACGGGCTGTGGTTTCCGGTCGATGTCTCGACCGCCTCGCGCGCCACCATCGGCGGCATGGCCGGCAACAATTCCTGCGGCGGGCGTTCGCTTCGTTACGGCACCATGCGCGACAATACGCTGTCGATGGATGCGGCCTTGGCCGACGGCACGCTGATGCATTTCGGCGAAGTGTCGCGCGACCTCGCGCCACCTAATTCGAGCGACAAGGCGTCGGAACTGTTTCGCGACATGCTGGCGCTCGGCGCCCGCGAAGCCGCGGAAGTGGCCGACAAATTTCCGAAAGTGCAGCGCCGCGTCGGCGGCTACAATCTCGATGCGCTCACTCCCCGCAACGCCGCCAACAACATGGCGCATCTGCTGGTCGGCTCGGAAGGCACGCTCGCCTTCACCACGCAGGTCGAACTGAAGCTGTGGCCTGTCATCCGCAACAAGGTGCTCGGCGTCTGCCACTTCGGCAGCTTCTATGAGGCGATGGATGCCGCGCAGCATCTGGTGAAGCTGCGGCCGATTGCCGTTGAGCTCGTCGACCGCACCATGATCGCGCTCGGACGCGACATCGCGATGTTCCGCCCGGTGATCGAGGCCACGGTCAAGGGCGATCCCGATGCGCTTCTGATCGTCGAGTTTGCCGAGGAAGACCAGGCCGACAATCTGCAAAAGCTGAAACAGCTTTCGGAATTGATGGGCGATCTCGGCTTCAACTGGAATAACCCGACAGCGCAAATGGGGCGGCGTGGTCGACGTCGTCGAGCCCGCCGTGCAAACCGCGATTGCGGATTTCCGCACCTCCGGCCTCAACGTCATGATGTCGATGAAGCAGGAGGGCAAGCCGGTCTCGTTCGTCGAGGATTGCGCGGTGCCCCTGCCCCACCTCGCCGACTACACCGACCGGCTCAATAAAGTTTTCGCCAAGCACGGCACCCGCGGCACCATGTATGCGCACGCGAGCGAAGGCTGCCTGCACGTGCGCCCGGTGCTGAACCTGAAGCTCGAGAAGGACGTCAAGGCGATGCGCGCCATCGCGGAAGAAGCCTTCGCGCTGGTTCGCGAATACAAGGGTTCGCATTCCGGCGAGCATGGCGACGGCCTCGTGCGTTCGGAATTTCACGAAACGATGTTCGGCTCGCGCATCATCGCCGACTTCAGGGAAGTGAAAGAGCGCTTCGATCCCGGCCACGTGCTCAATCCCGGCAAGATCGTCGATCCGCCCAAGATGGACGACCGTTCGCTGTTTCGCTATCCGCCGAACTACGCGATTCCTGAACTCAAGACCGAGCTCGACTGGTCGGCCTATCCCGGCGCCGGTGGCGGCTTCCAGGGCGCGGTCGAGATGTGCAACAACAACGGCGCCTGCCGCAAACTCGAGGGCGGCGTGATGTGCCCGTCCTATCGCGCCACGCGCAACGAAAAGGACGTCACGCGCGGCCGCGCCAACACGCTGCGGCTCGCGATCTCCGGCCAGCTGGGACCGGATGCGCTTTCGTCCGACGCGATGATGGACACGATGAAACTCTGCGTGTCCTGCAAGGCCTGCCGCCATGAATGCCCGACCGGCGTCGACATGGCCAAGATGAAGATCGAGGTGCTTTCCGCGCGCCGCGCCAAGCACGGCCTTTCCTTGCGCGATCGCCTCGTCGGCTTTCTGCCGCATTACGCGCCGCTGTTTTCGCGCCTCGCCCCACTCGCCAACGTGCGTAACAGAAGCAAGTTACTTGCGCGCGCTGTTCGAGCGCATCACCGGCATCAGCGCCAAGCGCGCACTGCCCGCATGGCGGCGTGACGTGTTCGACCCCGAAGGCGACGTCTTCGGCCCGATTGGTGGCCGCGAGGTCGTGCTGTTCGGCGATACCTTCAACCGCGCTTACGAGCGCGAAAACCTCGACGCCGCGCTCAAGGTGCTGATCGCCGGCGGCTACCGCGTCCACGTTCCGAAGCCGTCAGGTGGCGGACGGCCGCTATGTTGCGGGCGAACCTTCCTCTCGGCCGGTCTCGTCGATCACGCCCGCACCGAGCTCGACCGACTGGTTGAGACCTACGCGCCGTTTGCCGCCCGCGGCGTGCCGATCGTGGGCCTCGAACCCAGTTGCCTTTTGACGCTGCGCGACGAACTGCTGTCGCTGCGTTCGGACGAGACCGCGAAGACCGTCAGCGCGCACGCCCTGATGTTCGAGGAATTTCTGGTGCGCGAGGCCGCCGCGGGACGTCTTTCGCTGCCGCTGAAGCCGATCGCGGAGAAAGCGGTCGTCCACGGTCATTGCCACCAGAAATCCTTCGGCGCGTTCAAGCCGGTCGAACAGGCGCTGCGGCTGATTCCAGAACTGCAAGTCGAGACCATCGAGTCCAGTTGCTGCGGCATGGCCGGCGCGTTCGGCTATGGCACTGACACCTACGACGTCTCGATCGAGATGGCCGAGCTGTCACTTCTCCCCGCCGTGCGCCGCGCCGATGCGAACACGCTCGTGATCGCCGACGGCACTTCCTGCCGCCATCAGATCAAGGACGGCACCGATCGCAACGCCCTTCACGTCGCCCGCGCGCTGGCGATGAGCCTTTCCAACCAACACCCTTCCTCTTAACCCATAAGGAATGTCTATGTCTGAACTGACTCTCGACGTCGCCCGCAAGATCCTCGACGCTGCGCTTGCCAAAGCGGTCGAAAAGAAACTGAAGCCGCTCGTCATCACCGTGCTCGACGCGCGCGGCGCGGTGAAGGTCACGGCGGCACAGGACGGCACCAGCCTGATGCGGGCCGAGATCGCCCACGGCAAGGCCTATGGCGCGCTCGCGATGGGCATGGGCTCGCGCGCACTGTTCCAGCGCGCACAGGAGCAGGCCTACTTCGTCAGCGCGGTGAACACGCTCGCGCAAGGACGCCTCGTGCCCGTGCCGGGCGGCGTGCTGATTCAGGATGGCACGAAGCTGTTGGGCGCCATCGGCGTCTCCGGCGACACGTCAGACAATGACGAAATCTGCGCGATCGCGGGAATCGAGGCGGCGGGATTGAAGGCCAATCCGGGGTAGTCGGACCAAAGCTTTATTCAGGTACTGCCCTGGAGCGTGGCGTGGTCCGTCTCAATCAACTCATTGCCGGTCGTCGAATCCGTGATCACGCTGCTGATCGTCATCTTGCCGGCGGCGGTCAGCTGCATCTGCGAATTGCCGATCCGGAACACGTTATTGGTGTTGATCATGACGCGACCGGTCTGAAGGCCGCCGTCGGCGCTTTGGAAGCGGACGTTGGCGCGATAGCCGCTCACATTCGAAATCGTGACCGTAACCGGCTTTCCGTTGGAGTCCTTTGTGGTCCAGGTGCCCTGCCATTGCGTCGGATCGACGTGGGCAAACTTTGAGCCGGGCGGGATCGATGTCTGCGTCGGGGGCGTATAGGCCGATTGCAGAATGCTGAAGATGTTGGTCGCCGCCGTCGTTGTCATCCAGATTCTCCGCAGATCAGGAGCGACCGCCCGATGAGGCAGCATCGTCAGGCGAGCGTGGTTAACGTTGTCTCAATATTTCGGAGGAGATTTGTTGCGGATGATTTCCAAGGTCGGAAACAGCAACCGGGCGAAACACGTTGAAGATTCTGCCAGGCATCACAAGCGGATCGGCTTAACTCATAAGGCCGCTAGTCCTTGGTGATACGGAACACGCGCAGGTCCTGCTGAACGCCCTTCAGCTTGAAGACGCCTGATCCGACGTCCCGCGAAGCAAGCAGCGCGTGCACGCCTTCGGCCGAATAGACGTCCTCCGACACAAAAATCTCTTCCGCATCCGCGAGCTGCTGCACGCGCGCCGCGATGTTGACCGTCTGGCCGAAATAATCGAGGCGTTCGTTCAAAGTGACCGCAATCGCCGCGCCTTTGTGAATTCCGATCTTGAGAATGAGCGCACGGTCACCCTGGGTGCGGTTGAACATATTGATCTCGTTCCGCATCGAAAGAGCCGCGGCGACCGCGTCGGCAGGCTCCAGGAACGTCGCCATGACGGCATCGCCGATGGTCTTGATGATCGCGCCGTTGTGGCGAGCCACGACGTCCTGCACCAGATCGAAATGCCGCTGGACCAGCGCGAACGCATTGAGGTCGCCGATGCGGTCATAGAGTGCGGTTGAGCCCTTGAGATCCGTGAACAGAAGCGTGATGTCCTTGACCCCAATTCCCTCCTGCGCCCTGATGACCTCGGAGCGGAAGAGATCGCGAAAGGCCTGCGTGGTCAGCAGACGTTTGCCGTTGAGAAACGGGATGAAATGTACCGGGGCGCCGCTCATGTCGAAACCAGGCGGCAGCACGGCGATGGCAAACATGCCGCGCTCCGAGGTCTTGTTCGCGAGCGTAAAGACAATCTTGCCGGGCGCCATCTCACGCACGTCGTGGACATTCACTTTATCATCGCCATAAGCGACAGAAACGACTTGCGGACCTGAAGCCGGCGCCCCGGCGATCGGGATTACAAGCGCGGCTCTGCCGGATGGACAGGTGGCAACGACCGTGCCTTCATCAACCTCGATTTCGATGGACGTGGTTTCACCCGCCGGCAGATAGGTCACCGACCGCGCAAGCGCCGCCTTGGCATTCACCAGCGGCTGACCATCGGGCAACAGGCCTTCGGCCGTGTTCTGTGTCTTGAAAAATCTGTCCCAGGCCGAGAGTTGCTCAGGATCGTGAAACGCTATCTTGCGGATGTCAGGACTGACCGTGAAGGCGATCGCGATGTATTCATCGAGCGCCGCGTCATAGCCGACCTGGCAGAACGCGCAGTGATAGTGGTTGTGCAGGCCCTTCAGGCTGCGGAAGCTCTCGACCACGCAGCAACATTGCGGACAGTACAGCGACCAGTCCATCGAAAAGAGGCCAAGCGCCGTGGCATGAAGAAACAGGTCGATGATTTCGTTCTCGGCGAGACTGCGCTCCCCGGCAAAACTGAAGGCGTTGATCCGGAATAACGCCAGATCGTCTGCGGTGCGAATGTGACTCTCGAGCTTTGATATGAGCCGCGGACTCCAGGCCCTCGCTTCTTCAAGCGCGGCCAGACGTTCGTCCAACAATGGCTCATTGACGGCGCCGACCATCTTCCGGTGTCTCCCGTATGACAACGCCGCGGCTCGCGCGTCATGCGACCGCGCAATCGTGGCGTGAACATATCCAGATCGATGTAGGCTTGTCGAGGAGCCTTTAGGCTGGCGGGTATCGTTGGAAGACTGCCAAGTGCCAAACTCGGGGATCAGCATGTTGGCCGCTCAATTTCCCGCAACATACTGCCTCGCTGCGATGAGGTCGGGTCGCCCACTGTCCGCCTCTGCTGCAAGTATTATGAGCTTCTCGTAGTAGCTTTTGGCCTGGCCCCGATCTCCGGCCCGTTCTGCCGCCTTGGCGGCACCCGCAAAGGAGCGATAGCGGTTGGGATTATTACGCAGCGACGCCTTGAATTCCCCCAGCGCCTGCGCAGGTTCATCGGCCTGGAGCAGCAACTCGCCGAGCAATTCCCGGACCGGTGAGAGACGATTTTCCATCGCGACATGCTTGCCGCTTCTATCTTCCAGGTCGGCGGCGTGACGCATGGCCGCGATGGCATCCCCTTTGCGGCCTTCAGCGAGCGCAAGCCAGCCGTCGGCGGCCTTCTCCTGAATCAAGACTTGCTCCGTCCAATAGGTGTCGTTCGCCTGAGCAAGTCTTTCCTTGAGCACGCGGAGCTGATCGATGGCCTCGCGGGCTTTCGTCAGATCTCCGCTCCGTGCAGCGCCGATCGCGCGGCCGAACCACGTGATCGCCTCGGCTTGCGCGAATGGTGTTTTTGGCACGGCAAGCGTCGCGGCCTCGGCCCAGGCCGCGCGCTCGAGCGCGTAGCGGACCGGTATGGCCGCAAAGGCGGTGTGCCCGCTGTAACGGAAGCCTGCCAGAAATTCGGTAACGCTGTTGCGCGCATCCACGATTCGTTTCGCCTGCTGGTCCTGTCCCAATTGCAGATAGGCGTTCGTTAGAAAGTCGAGGGAATGGTAGCGCGCGGGATTTTTCGCAGGCTCGGCGGCGGCCTGCGGGGCGACGCGGATCGCGTAAGCGAGGGCCTCGTCATCTGCCGCGCGGTCCGAACTGATGACCTCTTGCCACATGCCAAGCGTTGAGTAGATGTGCGAGGGCATGTGCAGTGCGTGCGGCGCCGAAAACGCGAGCCTTGCGCACCGCGCAGCAGCGAACACTCCCTGCATCGCAAGCTCGGGATAGTCATAACTATGGATGATGTAGTGCGGGATGCCGGGATGGTTGGGGTACTTCACTTCCAGTTTCTCCAGGATCTCGGCAGCCTTGAGCTGCTTGACGTAGGTCTTGTCGGCCGGGTCCGCCGCCTCATTGAGTGCCAGCGCATAGAAAATCGCCGCCTCGGCGTCCTCGGGATAGCGCGACGACAGGCGGCCCATCGCCGCTTCGTAGCTCCCCGTGCGGCTTTGTTGCGGGATGACCGCATAGTCCTGGTAGTAGGCAGCAAGCGCCTCGATCCAGGCGATCTCACGCTCGGTTTTCTGCGATGCCGCTCGGGCCTTGTCGATCGCTTCCCAGCCACGCTTGAGGACATCGCCGGGGAACGGGCCGACAAGCGGATTGGGGCGCTGGCTGATCGCGATGCCCCAGTAGGCCATGGCGCATGACGGTTCTTTCTCGGCAATGGCGGTGAACTCTTTCACGGTCTCCGGGAAAAAGAACGAATGCAGCATTGCGACGGCGCGATTGAATTGCTGCTGCGCCGCCGGGCTGCACGAGATCGGAAAATTGACCTCTCCAAACCGCTCCTCGTTTGCGCGGGCTGCTCCCTGGCTTAACAGCGCGATCAACGTCGATCGGAAAAAAAATCCAGCAATACGAAAGTTTGCCATGACGGATCTCCCGTCCAGATTTTCCATCCTCGAGACTATTCCCAATCTTTATCCATGTGTCTAATTCATTTATAGTCTCGATTACGATGATAAATCGGAATGTATTTTCATGAACCTCCGGTTTCTCCGCACCTTCGTCGAAATCGCCGACAACGCGGGCTTCGCGCGCGCCGCCACGCGGCTGAACCTGACCCAATCGGCTGCGTCGCGGCAAATCCAGGCGCTGGAAGATGAACTGGGCTTGCAGCTGTTCACACGGACCGGACGGAGCGTTCGGCTTACATCGGAGGGCGAGGACCTGCTGATGCGCAGCCGGCGGCTGCTGTTCGATGCGGACGCGATCGGCCAGCGCGCCAGTGCGCTCAAGACCGGAGAAGTCGGAGTGCTCCGGGTCGGGGCCACACCGCAGGTTATCGAGAATCTGCTGGCGGATTTTTTATTGCGTTATCGCAAACGCCATGCCGGCGTTGAGGTCCATCTGGTGGAAGATGGCGGCTCCCGATTGCCGGGCCGCCTTGAGCGCGGCGACATCAACGTCGCCTTGATGCCCGCCGACGAAAACAGGTTTTCGGGCCGGATACTCTACCCCATGCACGTTCTGGCGGTTTTTCCAGCAGGCCACCGCCTGAGCCGGCGTAAGGTGCTCGAAGTCGCAGAGCTTGCCAACGAACCGTTGCTGCGTCTCACCTCGAGCTTTGCCTCGCATGATTGGTTCGAGGCCGCCTGCCGTGTCGCACACATTCGGCCGCGCGTGCTGCTCGAAAGCGTCGCGCCGCAGACGCTCATCGCATTGGCCCGAACCGGCCACGGTGTTGCCGTGGTTCCCTCTCCAGTGAAAATCCCCCGCTCGGGTGTCCGGGCCGCTGTGTTGCTGCATCGGGGAGTCTCGATCGGACGATGGACTGTCCTCGCCTGGGATTCGCAGCGCTTCTTGCCACCCTATGCTGTGCAATTTGCCGAAGAACTGGTCGCCCATTGCCAGCGCGGGTATCCGGGCCAGGAATATGCCGAGCGCGCACCGCCGCTCACGCGGCCAAGATTGGCAATCAGCTAATGCGCGCCGGATGTCCGTTCCGGGTCAAAAACAGAAGTAGCTCGGCCGGAACGCGGCCCCGTCCGCTCCTCTCCAACAGCGGACTTGCAGTGGTGACTGCGGGATGCGGTTACCGCGAGTTGTGGCGCAATAGTCACATCCGAATGAAATCAGCGGGTTGATGACGTGCCCGATCTCATCCAGCCACGGTTCCGCCCTCATTGCGGGTCGGGTTTAGGTTGGGGGCGGGAGTCGGGGATGCAGCATGTCTTCCATCGATCGCGCCAAGAGTTCGTACGTCGCTATTGAAGCTAGTCCTGGTCCTGACGCGTGCTTGGTCTCGGCCGCTCGTGCCCGGAACACCTTTCGATTGCTTGTCGTCGTCCTCGGCGCTGCGTCGCTCGCGGCCTGCGCCCAGTCCAACACGGTCCGAAATTCCGGATTTGCGAGCCCCAGCCGGCACGCGTCGCTGGACCACGATCGAACGGCATCATTCTTCACCAACCGGCGCGTCGTATCCGCAAGAAAGCATACGCCGTTCGCGCGGCCCAACAATGCGACCCCGACACAGGTCGCCTCGCAGGGCGTTGCCAGCTTCTACACAGAGGGCCAGGTGACCGCGAATGGCGAAAAGTTCAATACGCACGATCTGACCGCCGCCCATCCCACGTTGCCGTTTGGCACCCGATTGCGGGTGACCAACGTCGCGACCGGACGGTCGGTGACCGTACGGATCAATGATCGCGGTCCATACGTTCCCGGAAGAGTTGTCGATGTCTCCCATTCTGCGGCCAACGCGCTCGGGATGGTCGAAAGCGGGATCGCAAAGGTCAAACTCGACGTCGTTCAATAGGTGGCGGCCTAAATAGGTAGCGGCCTAACACCCCCGGCAAATGCCCGTGAACGTGCTGACCTGTGCGCGACCCCGCCGTCGGGCCGGTAGGTTACGCCTTGGCCGGCCTTTCAAGCAACATTGGCCCGGACGCTCTCCTCCTCTGCGGCAAGCAGATCGAGATCGATGAGTTGCGGATCGTCGGGACTGGGCTCGCTGTGGGACCCTTCGCTGCCATGAATGTGAATCAGGGTCTGCACACGCCGGGCATTCAGATGGTCCACATGGTGATGCCGCAGCGCGACCGGCAACAACATTTTTGGCAGTTCAACCAGCGCGAACGCCGGAGCTCGGCGCACTTCGCCGCCCTCCCGCCAAAGCAACGCATTGAGGGTGTAAATTGGCTGCCGGTCGATTTCCAGATTTGGCGGCTGCTGCAACTCGGCTGTCGCACCGATGGCGATATTCGCGTTGCCCGCGCGCGTGCGCACCGCCGCAGACCGAAGCTGCCAGCAGAGCAAGTCCGCGGCCGCCAGAACTTCCCGGCGCACCGCATCCACGCTGGTCGAGAACTTGGTCGCCTCCAGCACTGACGTCGCGCTCTTGGTGACGGCATCCACGAGTGCCGCAGCATTGGCATCAAATCCCGGTGCGGCCTGCTCGATTGCCGCAGCCATCTTCTCAATCTGATCCGCCATCAGGTCGCGATCGCGCTGCGCCTTGGCATCGGCCAATGTGCGCTCGGTCGAGGCGACCTGCTCGTCGAATTCCGCCAGTTCGGCTCGCAGAGCCTTGGCGCGTTCCTCGACCGCGCGGAGCTTGGCCTCTGCTCTGCCAAGCTTGGCATCGGTGGCGCCGGCCACGGCCAACTGCCCGGCCACTGCGCGTTTTTCTCCAACGACGGCTTCAGCAAGGCTCAGGCGGTCGGCCAGTTTATGCCGCGCGGCCTGCTTGTTTCTGAGCGTATTCTCGAACCGCTCGACCGGCGTGAGGTCTCGCTTGAAAAATGCCATCTTCAATATCCTCGACAATCCAGATCATCCGCCGAATCAGCTCGAATCAATGCGCCGAAAACTAGCCGGAAACTTGGATGACATTGCGGCTCAATTTGGCGCGGCCTGCGCGATGCGCGGCCGATGTCGCAGATGGGTCAAAGCAGAAGTCGAGTGCTTTCTCAGCGTGCGTCCGCTCAGCCCGACGGCGGCAAGATCGCCACCGGCTCAAGCAGCGGCTTTGGGCTGCTCCTCCCCGCCCACCCGCTCGATCCGGCCCATGACAAACAAGAACAGCAGGGCGGCGGCGATGCAATGCGCGCCAACGAAGTAGAGCCCTGCGCCGTAATTGCCGCCCGTCGTCGCCACGATGTAGCCGAACACAATCGGCGTTACGATGCCGGCGATGTTGCCGATGCAGTTAAAGATGGAGCCGGCGAGGCCTACCGCCTCCTTCGGCGCGGTGTCGGTCACCACGGCCCAGGTGCCGGCACCGGCGGCGAGGCCCTTGGCAAAGTAGGCGAACGACATAAGCGCGACGATCACGATGTTACTGTCGGAAAGCGCGGCGAAGATCAGGCTGGAAGCCGCAAACATGCCGACGATGTAGGGCGTCTTGCGCGCAAAAGTGACCGACCGGCCGCGCTTGATCAGCCAGTCGGAAATCCAGCCGCCCGAAATGCCGCCGGCGAAGCCGAACAGCGACGGCGCTACGGTGGCGAACCCGGCGGACATGATGTCCATGTGACGCGCCTGCACCAGGTAGATCGGGAACCAGGTGATGAAGAAGTAGCTGAGTGCAATTGTGGCGTACTGGCCGAGATAGACGCACCACAGCATGCGGCTGGTCAGCAGTGTCCTCACGACCGCGCCTGAGACGTGCGGCTTCGTCCGCAGTTCCTCGCTATCGTCGATGTCCACCAACGCACCGCCCGCGATGATGTGGTCCAGCTCGGTCTGCGATATCTTCGGGTGGTGGCGTGGTTCCTGCATGAACCAGACCCAGACAAACGCGGCGGCGAAGCCGATCGCGCCCAGGACAAAGAAAGGCCAGGGCCAGCCGAACTTCGACACCAGCCAGCCGGCAAGCGGCGAGAATATGCCCACCGCAAAATAGGAGGCCGAAGCAAACAACGAGGTGACCCGGCCGCGCTCGAGCTTGGGAAACCACATCACGGCGATGCGGGCATTGGCCGGAAAGCTCGGCGCCTCGATGAAACCCAGGATGAAGCGCAGCGCGAACAATAGCGCCACGACGCCCGTGACGCCGCTGGCGAACTTGCCGACGAAACCGAGCAAGAAGGTTGCTAGAGACCAGATGACGAGCGTAACGCCATAAACCAGCTTGGTCCCGAAACGATCGAGAATCAGGCCACCCGGAACCTGGCCGATGACGTAGGCCCAACTGAATGCCGACAACACGAACCCAAGCTGGACCGTGGTCAGGCCGAACTCATCCTTGATACCGGACCCCGAGATCGAAAGGATCGACCGGTCGGCATAGGCCACGGTCGAGAGGAGCAAGATCAGCGCACAGATCCAGACGCGGACATGTGTTGTTTCGCCCCCAGTGGTTCCCGGCCGCGCCGTTCCCATGGACATTGTTGAAGACCTCTGAGGGTGGTCCCACCACCCTCCACCAAGCTATCGATTCGCTGAAGCTAAGCAATCCTTTGGGTTATCAGCGGAAGTGATCGGGTGCGGATTGCCCACAGCGTTTCCCCTGTGATCCAGAGCGCATCAAGAACAAGTGTCGGCCTCGGCACTGCCCCAATCGAGCCCAAAGAAAATCCCAGTCCCTAAATTACAGTCCGCGTTGCAGCAGGGGAAAATTGTTGCTGCAACAGGGGAGCGACAGAATGCGCCAAGAGCAGCGATCGATAACGGCTGAACCGAGTGCTGTAGATTTCAGATTTCACTTTCAAATGACGAATGCAGGAGGGCGACACGCCTGCACCGTCGCGATACAAGCACCAAGCGAAGCTGACGCATCAGCTATTTTTCGAGCCAACTGGATCATCATCGAAGACCTGGCCCGCCGCGGCCTCGCAGAAGACAATCGCAGGGAAATCAGGCTGGACGCCGCGCCCGCCGATTGAGCTGGGGCCCAAGTTGAAAGTCCAGGTCAGTTGGCTGCCGGATCAGCACCGGTAGCGTTGCTGTTCTTCTGTCTGTAGGACACGCCATTTCCACGATCGTCTTGCTTAACCTAAAGCCGCGACCAGTCTGCTCTCCGTTCTCGTGGACCGAAGCCCGCGCCAGAAGCCCCCGAATCCGAGCCGGACTGTGATCTCGTTCACATTCACCTGGATCAGGCAGTGCTAATCATCTTTGGCTGCCGCGGGAGAAAATTGGGGACGGCTGCGCGACGTTTGTGTGACGGAGCGCAGGATAATCCCTCTTTCATCATCCCCACCATCAGCGTCAACAAGACGACATCTGGCCTGCGTACCCTCAACAGTATTTTGAGAGTTCATTTTTTGGGGTGTGGCTATGAACGAACGAATTGCTCGTCTGCAAACCCTTCAAGACAACATCGCGCGCTACGAAGGGATGCTGAAATCCAAGCTGAGCCCGATTGAGCTTCGATTTGTCGAAAAACGCCTCTCCGAAGAACGATTTGCGTTGGCAATGGTGCAATTTATGGAACCGGGCAATTCACCTGAGATGATCAAGTTCCCCGATGCGCTGCAATAGCAGCATGCCCCAGGTGAACCTTTTTACGACGCGCGAGACATATCCTGCGACCGCGAAATTTTGCGAACGATCCGTCCAGGAACGGTTGCCATGTTAGAGATCGTCATTGCAGTTATTGCAGCCGCCAGCTTCAGCATTTTTCTGGTGCACGCGGTTGAGGCTTATCTGACTCAGTAACCTTCATGCGGAAGCAGTCCGCCTGAAGCGCCCTCCGTCTTCGGTCCAGCGCGTCTCGATGCGACCGCTGCGCATGCCCTGAAATGCCTGCCTGCTTGCTGTTCTTGTTCGGTGATGGCAACCATGCTCATCCCGCATTTCGGGGACGATGGCCGCTCAACTTGCTTTGCCATGAGCGCGCGTCTATTGGCGGACCGGAATAGAAATGGTGGTCTGACAGGGAATGCATTTGTAGACGCGCGTCCTTGGCTTGCCTTCGATCTCGGGCAGCGATGCAACGAGCAAAAGCTTCCGCCCGCACTTGTGGCAGGTCGGAGCACCGAGGTTATCGTGATCGCGCGGTTCCATGAGCGTGCTGACATAACCCAAACGAAGCCGGACGGAACTCCGGACGATACCGGGGTATGAACGAAGACTGCCCCGTGCAAATACGAGTGGGTGCCGCGCGCCCCACCATGAATTGCCGCCGTCAAGAGGTAAGCCATGACTAGCCGCCGTTCTGTGCTACTCGCCCCTCTCGCCTGGCTTGCTTCGTGGCCATTACGCGCTCAAACGCCCGAGGCTGATATTGGCGTCGGCGACCTGACACCTGCACGCGCAGCCATCGCGCTGCGGGCCGCCGCTCAAAGCGTTATCTGGATTGGCGCAGAAGCCGGGATATTCAGAAAGCATGGCGTGGATCTGAAGCTGACCCTTGACACGGGTGGCCCCCGGGCCGCGGCCGGCACGATCAATGGAGACTGGGAGTTTTGCCATACCGGCGATACCCCGGTCGTACAGGGCGTGCTGAGGGGTCAAGATCCAGTAGTCATTGTCGGCGTCACCGAACCACATGAGATTGCGTTTCTCATGACCAGGCGGGATATCACGAAGCCGCAACAGCTTGCAGGTGCGCGAATTGGCGGCGTGGACGCGAAGGGACAGTTCGGAAAGTATGTTGAGGGGCTACTCAATAAATGGGACGTCTCGGCGACCGTTCTCACCCTCGGATCATTTAAAACGATATACGAGGCGCTTGGAAAAGGCGAAATCGATGCGGGTTATCTGCCGGTCGATTTGCGATTTATGGGACAGAAGGAATTCGGCTGGAATAGCCTCGCCGGCATTCCCATCGGCGCCGGTGGAATCGTTACCACGAAACGACTGATCGTTGCCAATCGCGAGCTGGTTTCCCGCTTTGTCAAGGCATCAGTCGATACAATCGCCTTGTTCAAAACCAGACCGGACGTTGTCGTTCCGCTGCTTCAGAAATATCTGCAGATCAGCGATCGCAACGCGGTCGAAGCACTACACGCTTATTACGTGCCGCTCCTTCGATCGATACCGCGACCATCCTTCGAGTCAGACCTGCCGGGTCTGAAAGCTACTTTCTCTCGCGAGTATCCGACTGCGGAAAACCTTCGCTCTGATGATTTGTGTGACGCGTCATTTGTCGCCGATCTGGAGCGAACGGGTTATATCGATAAGCTTTATCGAAGTTAGCCAAGCCAGGTTGTGCCAGTCGCGTCTGTCCGCTCTGGGTGGCGGTCTCAACCGGTCGACGCAACACTTTATCTTAAAGCGAAGAGATGGAGTGTGGCGATGGATCGAGGCTTTCGTCGAGGGTTTACGGCGGCCGAGAAGACGGAGTTATGGGATCGCTGGCAACGCGGGGAGTCTCTCAAAGCGATCGGACGGGCGTTTGGTAAGCCGTCATCGTCGATTTATTTCCAGGTGTCGCCATACGGAGGAATTCGTCCAACTCCCCGGCGTCGCTCGCGATTGGCTCTGACGCTCTCAGAACGCGAGGAGATATCGAGAGGCATCGCGATCCATCGATCGGCACGCTCAATGGCCCGATTGCTCGGCCGCTCGCCCTCGACGGTGAGCCGGGAAATTCGTCGGAACGGCGGTTATGATGGCTACCGAGCGGCTTTGGCGGATGACAAGGCCTGGGCCCGAACCCGTCGCCCGAAACACTGTAAGCTGACGACCAATGCTTGGTTGCGACAGGCGGTGGCCAACAAGCTGAGATTAAACTGGGCGCCCGAGCAGATAGCCGGCTGGCTTAAAAGAGCCCATCCTGAAGACGAGCGTTATTACGTGTCACACGAGACGATCTATCGCAGTCTATTTGTTCAAGCCCGCGGGGTGCTCAAGAAAGAGCTGCTTTGCCATCTTCGGTCGAAGCGCACGATCCGTCGATCGAAACAGGCGGGTCTCATCAATGATGGACGGGGACAAATCAAGGACATCGTCTCGATCCGTCAGCGGCCGGCAGCGGTTGAAGATCGGGCGGTGCCTGGCCATTGGGAAGGCGATCTCCTGTCCGGGTCGAAGAACAGCTATATCGCGACCCTGGTCGAGCGTCATACCCGTTACGTGATGCTGGCAAAGGTGGCCAATAAGGACACCCAGACGGTCGTATCCGCGCTCATCAAGCAGGCAAAGAAGCTGCCGAGTGAGCTCTATAAATCGCTGACCTGGGACCGGGGCAAGGAACTCACGGATCATCGACGATTTACCCTGACGACCAACATCGAAGTTTACTTCTGCGATCCGCAAAGCCCGTGGCAGCGGGGGTCGAATGAGAACACCAACGGCCTGCTGCGACAATACTTCCCGAAGGGCACCGACTTGTCGGTGCACTCGCAAGCCCATCTGAACAGAGTGGCTCGTCAGCTCAACGAACGGCCACGGCAGACCTTGCAATTTGAAACCCCAGCAGAGAGATTTAACGCCTGTGTTGCGTCGACCGGTTGAGCTGGCAGTCATTGACGGACATCGGACGGCGCAATGAACACGTCCGCTATTCTCCCGAAAGCGGGCATTCGGCGAGCCCGCTATGATGTCCGTTAAGTGCCATGTGTGGACGGCTCCGGGTTGGCAAGAAGAATCTTCACGTTGCAGGCTTGGTCAGTGCGGCCATGTGTTCGGCCTTGAGGTGCGGTTCACATGACCGCTGGCCATAATGCCCTCCGCGGATCAGGTCCCGGTCAACAACACGCATTCGATGATGCGATGGCACTAGTGGGTTGCCCTGATCGCCGGATCGACCGGCTCTGCATTACGTGCTGTTCGCCCTCCCAACCTTTACATCACGCCGATTGACCGGCGCGATCTCGTTTACGCCGCCAGCGCGACGGGTTGCCTGTAACGCTCGCCCCTGGCCATCATGGCCCAGGCCATTCGCGCAATCTTGTTGGCAAGTGCGATGGCGGCGACCTTGGTCGGACGCCGTGCCAACAACGCCGTGAGCCAAGGCCGATGCCCCGTTCCGTGGATCTTGGCGTAGCGAATGACGGCGAGTGCCCCGGCGACGAACAGGCTGCGCAGGTAGCGGTCACCCTGTTTACTGATGCTGCCGAGCCTGTCCTTACCACCACTGGAGTGTTGCTTCGGTACGAGCCCAATCCAGGCCGAGAAGTTACGCCCTGATCGGAAGGTCCTCGGGTCAGCAACACTTGCGACCAGAGCGGTCGCCAGCATCGGACCAACCCCGGGAATGTAATGAAGGCGCTTGCTCGTTTGGTTGGACCGGTGCCAGGCCATGATCAACCGGTCGAACGCCAAAATCTGCTCCTTGAGGCGGATTAGTTGAGTACCGAGCGCGGCAAGGCATGCGCGGGCAACCTCTGGCACCCGCTTGTCGTTCGGGTCCGCCACAACATGCAGCAGTTCTGTGACTCCCTTACGGCCCACTGGCGCGACAATGCCGAACTCGGCGAGGTGCGCGCGGATCGAATTAATTACCGCAGTCTGCTGGCGGATGAACATATGGCGTGTGCGGTGAAGCACCAGGCAACTCTGCTGCTCGGGTGTCTTTGTTGGCACGAACCGCATGTTTGCCCTGGTGACCGCCTCGCAAATCGCTTCTGCGTCAGCCGCGTCATTCTTCTGCCGCTTGACGTAGGGCTTCACGTAGGCTGGTGGCATCAATCGCACGGTATGACCAAGTGCTTGAAGCTCGCGCGACCAATGATGTGAGGAGGCACACGCCTCGATGCCAACTAGGCACGGCGGTAGCTTCTCAAAAAATGCCAGGACGTGGCGGCGCTTCAATTGGCGGCGGATGACCACCTGGCCGGTGGCATCTACTCCGTGGACCTGGAAGACCGACTTGGCGATATCGAAGCCGATTGTCGTGATCGTCTGCATGGGTAGCTCCTCTGAACCGTGGGAGCCTTAACAACCCCCACATCCGTGGCACTCTCGTGCCGATGGAGGAGCCGTCCACAGCATCAACAACGGACGTCACCGAGCGGCATAACGCGGGCGTCCTCGATAGTCGCCCGAATTTCTATTGCTCGGGACTAGACCTGAAACCGCGTGCGCTATGAGCGCTAACCCTCATGTCCCAAGCCGAACTATCGTGCAATAGTGGGATCGCGTTCAACATCTGGACGAAACAACGAAGGACCGGCCATGGTAGAGGCGCTCCTCGCTGCACGGCTAAGACGCACGGCGCTGATTATCACCTTATCCGTTCTGCTGACAGTTCCAGCATGGCGCGATGCGATAGCGGAAGAGTACCCTTCGCGGACCGTCTCGCTGGTGGTCGCGTATCCCGCCGGGGGTGGCGTTGACACCGTCGGTCGGGTAATCGCGCAGAAGCTCACCGACGCGCTTGGTCAGCAGGTGGTGGTCGTCAATCGTCCGGGCGGTGGCTCGGTGATCGGCACGCGCGACGTCGCGAGAGCGCGGCCTGATGGCTACACGCTGCTTCTCATGGTCACTGGGGCCGCCCTTGCGGCCAATCCGGGCTACGACATTGAAAAGGACTTCGAGGCAATCAGTTTGATCGCCTTGGTTCCGGTCGTAATCATGTCCAATCCATCGGTCCCGGCAAAGTCATTGGCCGAGGTCATCGCGCTTGCGAAGAAAGAAGGTGCGAAGCTTACGATCGGCACGCCACCGTCACCGACATTGAATTATTTCGGCGCCGAGCAATTCAAGGCCATGACAGGCACCGACATAACGATCGTCACCTACAAGGGGACCGGACCGCTAACCAACGATCTCGTGGGCGGCCATGTGATGCTCGCCTTCAACACGCTGCCGCCGGCGATCGGCAATATCCAGTCCGGCGCGCTGCGCGCGATTGCCGTTGGGTCTCCCTCACGCGTGGCCGCGATCCCTGATGTTCCGACCCTTGCCGAGTTCGGCCTGCCGGACCTCGAGATCGTCCAGTATTACGGACTGGTCGCTCCGGCCACCACGCCGCAGCCGATCATCGAGCGGTTGAACACGGAGCTACGCAAGATCTTGACATCGGAAGACGTGAAGAAGCGCTTGATTGATGCGGGCGGCGATCCGATCCCCAGCACGCCGGCGGAATACGCGCGGAATATCCAGCGCGAAGAAAAAAAATGGCTAGCGGTGATCAAAAAGCTTGGGCTCGTGGTCAACTGAAAGTCTTTTTCGTCACTGACCGCTTTGGGTCACGTGTGGACGGCGCCCTGGCAAGAACTTTCTGACGGCTTGCAGCATTGGTCGGGTGCGGTCACGTGTCCGGCCTGTTAGTGCGGCAGGTTGGCCGCTGGCCCTAATGCTCTGCGCGGAGCGGGTCCCAATCGAAAGCCCGCACTTGGAAGTGCGATGACCCAAACGGGTTCTCCCGATCCCCGGAACGACCGTATCTGCATTACGTCATCATGCCCTTGCCAATTGGTGTTGCCGATCGGCTGTCTCAGGCTGCCAGCAGCAGCTCTGGCTCCTTGTATCTCTCGCCGCGGGTCATGATGGCCCACGCGATCCGTGCCATTTTGTTGGCCAAGGCGACAGCAGCCACTTTTGTCGGTCGGCGCTCCATCAATCGCCCTAACCACGGCCGCTTCTTCGTGCCGTGCTTTTGCGCGTAGCGGATCACGGCCATGGCGCCGGCGACGAGAAGCCATCGCAAGTATCGATTGCCCTGCTTGGTGATGCTGCCGAGCTTGTCCTTGCCGCCAGTCGTGTGTTGCTTCGGCACCAGCCCGATCCAGGCAGCCAAACCACGCCCCGACCTGAACGCCTTCCAGTCGCCGATCTCGGCAACAAGAGCGGTTGCGACAATCGGCCCGACGCCCGGAATCTCTTCCAGCCGCCGGCTCGGCTCGCAGGAGCGATGCCAGGCCAGAATACTCTTGCCGATTGATGCGATCTGAACGCCGATCGCGTGCGTATTGCGCTGCCAGAACCTTGAGAATGCTGCCGGCCGCCAACGGGATCCGACTATCTGCACCATTCAGAATGATCTCGAGCAATTCGCCGGTTCCATTGCGACCCTTGGCCGACACGACCCCGAGCTCGGCCAGATGCCCTCGTATCGCGTTGCTCAACATGGTCCGCTGACGCACCAGCAATTGCCGGGCTCGATGCAGCATCAATGCAGCTTGTTGTTCCTTCGTTTTGATCGCAACAAAGCGCATCGATGGCCGGCTGACCGCCTCGCAGATCGCTGCCGCATCGTTCGCATCATTCTTGCCGCGCTTCAGATAGGCCTTTACGTAACTCGGCGGCATCAGCTTCACCGTATGACCAAGGGCCTGCAACTCGCGACCCCAATGATGAGCTGCCGGACAAGCTTCAATACCAACAAGGCACGGCGGCAAATCTGCGAAAAACTCCAACATCTTCGAACGGCTGACGCGTTTGCGTATCGCTACCGTTCCGACCTCATCGACGCCGTGAACCTGGAATACCGACTTCGCAATATCGAGACCAATCGTGATAACCTCGCCCATGGACGGCTCCCCTCAAAGTGGTTTGCTTCAACGCAACCACCCTATGGCACTCCGATGCCGCAGAGTGGGCGCCGTCCACAGCATCATAATCGGAAGTAAGCGCCCGGCGTCGTCATGTCCCCTTTGCCCCCAACAGCCGACATTACGAGCGCGGCCTGACATGTCGGTTAAGTGCCACAAGCAGACTCATGCACCGCAGCAAATGGCTTGGCTATTCAAACACTCGGTGCGGCTATTTCTGTTTTTCCCAAACTAAAGTCACCACGCTCATCTTGCCGTCGCTTGCAAAGGGTGCCGGGCGGGCGACGTAGATAATCCGATCTCCATCGCGTTCTACGTCTCGGATGTTTGTCGTACCGGCCCAAACCTCGTTCCACGAGAGATCGAGATGGTGCACAACCTTGCTACCGTCGTAGGTGTAAGTACCTCCATAGGCCGTCATCATCCGATGAAGATCGGCGCGTTGCTGATCAGTCATCTTATCAATCGATTCAGGCTTGGGCCGGCCGTCATAGGTGATAAGAATGACGAAATGACCATCCTTCCCGTACATGGCCAACCCCTTTGGCCTCTTGCCAAAGGTGTCCTCGATCTGTCCGGTATCGAGAATTTTTCGCGTGGCGCTGATTAGTTGGTAATTGCCAGCGAATTCTTGTTCCTCGGCCAAGGCGGCTGACGAAACGAGCAGACATGCTGCCGCTACACCAAATAGTTTGCAGAACGCATTCATTCGCACGGAAACCTCCCAAAACGGTTGAACTTGCGCCGACGCAGACTCCCTTCCACAAAGACCAAACTTATCGGAAATCTGCAAACCTGCGACTTGGTGACCGGGCAGCGAGTTGAAATGATCCACTCAACCGCCCTCAGCATTTGTCAAATGTCCGAAGTCTCTTCTGGGTCACTAGCGGACATCGGACGGCGCAATGAGCACGTCCGCTCTTCTCTCGAAAGCGGACATTCGGCGAGCCCGCTATGATGTCCGTTAAGTGCCAATGGGCGACATCACAAGCTTGGCTGATATGGAAGAGCCCATGAACTGAGGCGGTCTGCTCTTGGCGTTCGCGGAGTGTTCCCGACGGACTTTGATTTGGATCAAGGGCGGTCAGCGCCCTGAGCCCATACCGCACCACAGCCGGACACGGATAGGATGAAGGAGTTCGCCATGCAACCGACCCGACGATCATTCGTAAGCGGCGCGGCTACCGCCAGCCTGGCATTTTCAGTTCTTAACGGGATGTCCAAACCCGCTAACGCGCAAGCGGTGACTCCTGTCGATGCGCGGAAAATTGCCGAAGATGCCTACATATACGGCTACTCGCTCATAACGACCGAGGTCACGCGCGTACAAGGAACAAACATCGCCAAGGCTGAGCCCGAGAAACTGGGCGCACCGATGAACCAGTTCGCGAATGTCCCGCGCTACCCGCCCGCAGACTATCGTGGCGTCTCGGCCCCAAATGCCGACACGCTCTACTCGCTCGCATGGCTTGACCTATCCGAACCGCAGGTGTTCAGCCACCCCGACATGGGCAACCGCTTCTACCTGATGGAAATGGTTGATCTGTGGATGCACGATCTGGAGTCATCGCCGAGCAAGCGCACCGCCGGCGGAAAAGCTGCCAACTACTTGATCACGGGACCCGGCTGGAAAGGCACCGTGCCGGAAGGGATGAAGCACATCCCAATCGCGACACGCTACATGGTCATTCTCGGTCGGACCTACGCCGACGGCACTGAGCAGGACTACAAGGCCGTCAACGCGTTGCAGGCGCAATATAAGATCACGCCGCTGTCCGCCTGGGGCAAGCCGTACATACCCTCGGCGCCGCCGGTGAACCCCAATCCGGGTTTCAGCATGACTGACAAACCTCAGTCGGTCATTCTGGACATGGGAACGGGTGGCTATTTCAACCTCATGGCAAAGCTGATGGGAGGGGCCGCACCACCGGCAGCGGAAGACGCGCCGATACTCGCAAGCATGGCGAAGATCGGCATTGTGCCCGGCAAGCCATTCGAGATGAACAACCTCGATCCCGCCGTACAGGCCGCGCTGAAAGATATCCCACAGTCTGCCCTGAAAAAGATCGAGGGCAACAAGGACAGGCTCGGCGCGATAGTGGACGGTTGGGTGATCACAAAGGGACTCGGCACCTACGACACCAACTACCTGAAACGCGCCGTCGTGGCGGCGTTCGGCTGGCCTGCCAATCAGCAGCTCGACGCGGTGTATCCTTACACCGAGGTCGATGCTGCCGGACAGAAGTTGAACGGCACGAGCAAGTACACACTGACATTCGCCAAGGACGCGCCGCCGCCGGTCGATGGCTTCTGGTCGATCACCATGTATGAGATTGACCAAGGCTGGTGGTTCGTCCCTAACGCGCTGAACAAGTTTACCGTCAGCCCACGCAACAATCTCAAGCCCAATTCCGATGGTTCATTGACGCTCTATTTCCAGAACGAATCACCGGGCGCGGACAAGGAGGCTAACTGGCTTCCAGCCCCGAAGGGCGACTTCATTCCGATGTTGCGGATGTACTGGCCGAAGGACAGCGATCCCTCGATACTGAACGGCTCTTGGAATCCTCCAGCGGTAAGGAAGGTAAGTTAGACTCTTACAACCCGTGCGCTGTTAAATCGTGGCGAATGTCCGAGTTGGGTCACTAGCGGACATCGGCCCGCGTAACGAGCACGTCCGCTTTGTGCCAATAACGGAAGCGCAATTTCAGTTCGAGGATATCCGAAAGAGAAGAGCCGCTGATAAGCGGCTCTCTTGTTGTCATCGTTTGGTGGTGTTTGATCCCGTAGTCTGGCCGGGGGAGCTTAACCGGAAGCACCTGGCCCGTTTCTCGAACCTTTCTAGCGAGCAGCGGTGCCTGTGTGCTCAAATTTTCCGGGATCGGCAATGTCCCGAAATGTGCCAAAGCCGAACCTCGGCGTGCCGATCGGACTTCTTAAAGCTGCGGGCGTCAGCGGCACGGCTTCAACGGCCGGGCGCCAACAACAACTATTGCGCTTGGGGCGCCAACTGTCCCGGGGTCCGCGGCTGCACTCGGGCTTGCGGCGACGAATGCGGTGGTACTGGCTTGGGCGTCTGGCCAGCGGTCGGCCGCGGCGGAAGCACTGATGTCTTTGGTGCCACGTTCCGTTCGGACGTCATGGAAATGAGGCGTGTCATTTGCTCCTGGCCCGCCCTGAGTTGCTCAACGACCTTTGCACTGTTGCTGGCCATTTGTTCCTGGCCCGCCTTGAGCTGTTCGACCCCTTGCTCCACGTTCGTGAGAACGCGCGTCATCTCCTTGAACAACTGCGCCAGCTCGGAAGACGTCGGGGCAACCGCCGGCGTGATGTCTTGCGCGGTGGCCGATGCTGACGGTGTCGCCTGCGGAGGTGCCGCCTCCGCCGCGGCCAGCTGAACTGTAGAGGGCCTCGGCTGCGCTGGAAGCCCCGGATTTTCCAGCTGAGTTGACGTGAGATACGGCGCCCACCGTGAAATAATCGGTTTGGCCGCATCGCCATAAGACGACTGCGAAACCAAAGCAACCACACCGATGCACGCCGCCAACAGCAAGCCGATGAGGCCACGTAACGCCGACCTGTCGCGTGATGCCTTCCGGCCCGGCACAGCCGAAGGATGGCGAGCGGCAGCCTGCTCCATCCTTGAAAGCTGCTCAGTTACACGCGCAAGCTGTTCATCTGCGTGCGCGATCTGTTCATACGCGTGCGCGAGCCGTGCATCTGCGTGCGCGATCAAGGCATCATTGGCTTCAGCTTCTTTGAGGTTCGGCATGGAATTCATTGGCGCTCCTTTCCCGTCAAATGTCACCCGATTGGGACGGCCGGATTTCCAATACGTCGATGAACCAACACTGAATGCAGTTTTGGCCAAAGCATGGCCGCACGATGGAGAGTGTGAGACCGCACGGAACTTACGCGAACGCTTTAGGTCGCCTATCGGCCATCAGCAGAAGGCACAGCCCGGCGTCGTCATGTCCGCCTTGCCACCGCGGGCGGACGTCTGCCCGCTTTCGAAGCGCTTGCCCCTTTGCTCCCCGCCGAGCCCGGCAAAAATGGGTGAGTGCACTGCCCCAAGTGCAACCGCTGGCATGAAGATTGCTGTATATTCGCTGGAACTCATCAGCCAGCCCGTGGAGACCAGGAATGCTTGACGGAGCCGACGTGCGGCTTGCCGTCGATATCGGGGGTACGTTCACGGATATCGTGCTGGACGTCGGTCGGGATCGCAGGACGCGTAAAGTGCTGACGACGCCCGTTCGTCCTGAACAGGCGGTGCTGGACGGGATACGTCTCATCCTGGCCGACGCGCGCGCCCACTTCCGTGACATCGACGTCTTCATTCACGGCACCACGCTCGCGACCAACGCCATCATCGAGCGCCGCGGCGCGAAGACGGCATTGATCGCTACCGACGGCTTCCGCGACGTGCTCGATATCGGCACCGAGAGCCGCTACGATCAATATGATCTCACGATCGACAAGCCGAAGCCGCTGGTGCCGCGCGCGCTTCGTTTCACGGTAGCTGAGCGCGTTGACGCGCATGGCGGCGTGCGGTTGCCGCTTGATGAAGCCGCCTTGCGGGCGCTGGTGCCGAAATTGCGGGCACAGGATGTGAAAAGCGTCGCGATCGCCTTCCTTCACGCCTATGCCAATCCCGCGCATGAACGGCGCGCGGCCGAGATCCTGCGGGCAGAGATGCCGGATATCTGGCTGACGCTGTCGTCAGCGGTGTGCCCTGAAATTCGCGAATATGAGCGCACGTCGACGGCGGTTGCCAACGCCTATGTTCAGCCCTTGATCGACGGTTATCTCGGCCGGATGGCGGAAGCGCTGCAGGCCGAGCAGTTCCGCGGCTCGATCTATCTTGTGACTTCCGGCGGCGGCGTCACGTCGATCGACACGGCGCGGCGCTTTCCGGTTCGTCTGCTCGAATCTGGACCCGCGGGCGGCGCTATCTTCGCAAGCCAGATTGCCGCCAGCCTTGGCGAGAGCAAGGTGCTGTCCTTTGACATGGGTGGCACCACCGCCAAAATCTGCCTGATCGAGAAATATCAGCCGGAGACATCGCGTCTCTTCGAAGTGGACCGTGCCGCGCGCTTTCTCAAGGGATCGGGCCTGCCGGTGCGCATTCCCGTCATCGAAATGGTCGAGATCGGCGCCGGCGGCGGCTCGATCGCGCGGGTCGATGCCTTGAAGCGCGTTACGGTGGGACCGGAGAGCGCATCGTCCGAACCGGGACCGGCATGCTATGGCCGCGGCGGCGAGCACCCGACCGTCACGGATGCGGATGTCGCGCTCGGCAAGATCGATCCCGATGGGTTTGCCGGTGGCACGATCAGGCTCAGCCCTGAGTTGTCGCGGCAGGCGCTGCTGCACGATATCGGCAAACCCTTGGGATTGTCGGCGGAAACCGCGGCCTACGCCGTGCAGGAGATCGTCTGCGAAAACATGGCGAGCGCGGCCCGCGTTCATGCGGTCGAGCGCGGCGCCGTCGTCGCGCAGCATACGCTGATCGCCTTCGGCGGCGCGGCGCCTCTGCACGCCGCGCGTGTCGCCGAGAGGATCGGCGCTTCCCGCGTGATCGTGCCGTCGAACGCCGGCGTCGGCTCGGCGGTCGGGTTTCTGGCGGCTCCGATCGCCTACGAACTGGTGCGCAGCCATCATGTCCGGCTCGATGATTTCGACAGCGGGGCCGTTTCCGATCTGCTGCATGAGATCGCGAGCGAGGCCCGCGCCCTGGTTGAGCCGGGTGCCCGTGGCGCGCTTGTGCATGAGCGGCGCACCGCCTTCATGCGTTATGTCGGACAGGGCCACGAGATTGCGGTCGAACTGCCGCATCGGCGGCTCACCGAGGCCGATAGCGAGTCCTTGCGCAAGGCTTTCGAGAAAGACTATGCGGCGCTGTTCGAGCGATCGATTCCGGACGCAGCGATCGAGATTCTGAGCTGGTCGGTGCTTGCGACCACCGAGCCGCGCAATCCGGCGCGCATCGCAGAAGTGACGCGCAAGCCGGCCGGCAAGGCTAGCGGCCACCGCCAATTTTTCGACGGGCGCACTGGGGCTGCAATCGACGTTCCGCTCTATCGCCGCGAACAACTGCCGCCGGGGGCAACCGTCGCAGGTCCTGCCGTGATCGCGGAAGACGAAACTTCGACGTTCATCTCGGCGAGCTTCGAGGCCCATATCGACAGTGCCGGCAGCATCGTCATGGAACGAAAGGTCGCCTTATCATGAGCGGAACAAATAGCGCTGACCTCATCGACCTCCAGATCATGTGGAACCGGTTGATTGCCGTGGTCGAGGAACAGGCGCAGGTGCTCTTGCGCACGGCTTTCAGTCCGATCGTGCGCGAATGCGGCGACCTCTCGGCCGGCGTTTTCGATGTGAAGGGCCGGATGCTGGCGCAGGCGGTGACGGGCACGCCGGGTCACGTCAATTCCATGGCGGAATCGGTCAAGCATTTCATCAGGCATTTCCCGCTTGATACGATGAAGCCGGGCGACGCCTACATCACCAACGATCCCTGGATGGGCACCGGCCATCTCAACGATTTCGTCGTCACCACCCCCTGCTTCAAGGACGGCAAGCTGGTCGCACTGTTCTCCTGCACCAGCCACCTGATGGATATCGGCGGCATTGGCTTTGGACCTGACGCCACCGACGTCTTCATGGAAGGGCTCTACATCCCGATGCTGAAATTGATCGATCAGGGCGTCGTCAATGAAACGCTGATGTCGATGATCCGCAGCAATACGCGATTGCCGATCGATACCGAAGGCGACACCTATTCGCTCGCCGGCTGCAACGACGTCGGTTGCCAGCGCCTCGTCGAAATGATGAACGAATTCGGGATCGAGACGCTCGATCGGCTCGGCGATCACGTCTGCGACCGCTCGCGCGAGGCGGCGCTCGCCGAGATCGCAAAGCTGCCGAAGGGCTCATGGAAGAACAGCATGGTGGTTGACGGCTACGACGAGCCGGTCACGCTGTCGGCGACATTGACGATTTCGGACGCAGGGATTCACGTCGACTTTTCCGGCACCTCGCCCGCATCGAAGTTCGGCATCAACGTGCCGCTGTCCTACACCACCGCCTACACCGTCTTTGGTCTCGGCTGCGTGGTCGCTTCGCAGATTCCGAACAATGCGGGATCGCTCGCGCCGCTGACCGTGAGCGCGCCGCCGGGCTGCATCCTCAACGCACCGAAGCCGGCGCCGGTGGCGTCGCGCCATATCATCGGCCAGATGCTGCCCGACGTGGTGTTCGGCTGTCTTCGCCAGATCATTCCCGAGCGCGTGCCGGCCGAAGGGACTTCCTGCCTGTGGAATCTCATTGTGCGCGGCGAGACGCGCAGTGGCACCGGCGGCAACTACGGATTCTCCATGGCTGTGACCAGCAACGGCGGCACCGGCGCGCGTTTCGCCAAGGATGGATTGTCCGCCACGGCCTATCCAAGCGGGGTGCGCGGCACACCGGTCGAGATCGCCGAAACACAGACACCGCTGATCTTCTGGCGCAAGGAGTTGCGTCCGGATTCCGGCGGGGCCGGCCGCACCCGCGGTGGTCTTGGCCAGATCATCGAAGTCGGCAGTGGCATCAACACGCCATTCGATATTCTGGCGGCGTTCGATCGCATCGACCATCCGCCGCGCGGACGCGACGGCGGCCACAACGGCGAGAACGGTTACATCGGACTCAAATCGGGACGCAAGATGAAGGGCAAGGGCTTTCAGACCGTTCCACCGGACGACCGGCTATTGGTCATGACGCCCGGCGGCGCCGGCATCGGCGATCCCAGGGAGCGCTCTGCTGCGAGCGTGCGCGACGATGTCGAAAGCGATCTCGTATCAGCTGAGAAGTCGGCGACCGTTTACGGGCGTGCCCGCTAGAATCGTCGACGTTACGCTTCGCCGGGATCGTCACTTCATCGGCCATACCGCCTCGGCAATCGCGGCCTGCGGCGGAAAGATCGTGACGAATTTGCCGCCGATATATTGCAGCAGCACCGGATCGGCGTCGTTGTTCTGGCCCGTCTCGTCGAACTTGATCCGCCGCCACGGCATGATGGTTTGTTCGCCGGGAATGTCGGTCTCGCTGAGCGCATCGCGAATCTTCGGACCATCGGTCGACTTGGCGCGATTGATCGCGTCCGCCAGTACCAGTAGCGCCATCACCTCTCGCGAGGTGAGGTCGTTCAGGTCCTTGTTGGATTTTTCCCGGAACATGGCGTTGATGGCGCCGACCATCGGCCGCTTGGTCGCGAGATCGAGCGAGAAGGTACTGCGGGAGATCGCGCCGTTGAGCTTGTCGCCGACCGCTTCATAGAGCGCCTGGTCGGAGAAGCCCGCATCCTGCGCCACGATCGCGTTGGCCTTGTAGCCAAGCTCCGCCATCGTCCGGATCAGGAGGATGCTGTCCGTCGTGTAGCTCGACGGCATCAACACGTCCGCATTGGCCGCCTTGAGCTGCTGCACCTCGGCCGAAAGCGACGGCGTGTTGGCGCGGTACTTGATATCGGCGACGATCTTGTAGCCGCGTTCGGCCGCAAGCCTGGTCTGTGCATTTCCGGAGTTGGTGCCGAAGATCGTGTCCTCGTGGACCAGCGCCAGCGTCTCGATCTTGGTGCCCTTCTTCCTCATCGCATCGAAAAAATCGAACATCGCCGCCGAGTACATTTCATCGTGGGGCGCCGGGCGGAAGTAGTATTTCAGTCCGCGCCGATGCAAACTCGGCGAGGAGTTTTCGGCCGAGACGAACGGGACCTGGTACCGCTCGCAGGTCTGGCTGACGGTGACCGCGACCGCGCTTTGATAGCTGCCGATGATGGCGCACACCTTCTCCTGCGTGATCAGGCGTTCGGCCTCGGCGCGGCCCTTTTGCGGATCGGATTGATGGTCGGCGAAGATCAGCCGCACCTTGGCGCCGCCTAATCCGGGCAAGCCAACGCCTTTGGCCAGCGGCAGGTCGAAATCATAGTTGTTGTTGATGATCTCGGCGGTGGTCTCGAAAGCCTTTTGCGCATCGACGCCGATCTGTGCGCCCGAACCCGACAATGGATAGGTGAATCCGATCCGGACCTCGGCATCTTGAGAGAATGCAGGCAAATTGCTGGCGGCAAGTGCTGCCGTACCACCCAAAAGAAGCGTTCTGCGATCCATGATGGCTCATCCTCCTGTTTCAGGCAATTCAGGCATATCCCTGCAATTCATGTGCCGTGCGCCTTGTGGGTGGATGTGGGACCAAGGCGGCGGGATTGAAAGCCACACCGGCGTCGTTTAAGCCAAGCCCGAACTGTGGCTTTCGCTATCGCAGCAATGCTAAGATAATTCGGGCCGGAAATCTGGATCGCTGACGGCCCGCACGTTTCGGTGGGCGGCTTTCACTATGGGACGAGAATGGCCGTCATCCGCCTGGCCGGTGGCGGCCTTTTCATTTGGTCGCCGATAAAACTCACCGAAGATCTTCGCTTGGAAATCGACGCGCTCGGCGATGTGCGTCATCTCGTGCCGCCCAACTCGCTCCATCATCTATTCATCGACTGTTGGCAACGAGCCTATCCGGCTGCCAAGCTATATGCGCCGCCGGGCCTGCGGTCGAAGCGAAAGGATATCAGTTTCGACGGCGATCTCGGCGATGGCCCGGCCGCCGAATGGGCCGGCGATATCGATCAGGTTCTGGTGCCGGGCTGTCTCATCACCACCGAAGCCGTATTCTTTCATCGCCAGAGCGCGACCGTTCTGTTCACCGATCTGATTCAGCAATTTCCACGGCAATGGTTCTCCGGCTGGCGCGCGACGGTGGCGCGGCTTGACTTGATGATGGAATCCGAGCCCGCCGTGCCCCGAAAGTTTCGCATCATGTTTACGAACCGCCGCGCCGCGCGCGAGACGCTGGCGCGTATTCTCGCATGGCCTGCGCAAAAGGTGCTGATGGCGCATGGGACACCTGTCGAACGCAACGGCCAAGCTTTCATCCGCCGTGCGTTTCACTGGCTCATGAGGTGAATCGAGGTGCAAAGGACTTCCCGGGCGAAGGCTGGCTCTCAAGATTGTCTTCACGCGGCAACCGGAAGCCTTTGACCAGCCCGAAGATCGCCGGGATCACGATAAGGGTTAGCAGCGTTGACGAAATCATGCCCCCGATCATCGGCACCGCGATCCGCTGCATGATCTCGGAGCCGGTGCCGGTGCTCCACATGATCGGCAGCAGTCCCGCCATGATGGCGACGACCGTCATCATCTTCGGCCTGACGCGCTCTACCGCACCCTCCATGATGGCGTCGTACAGGTCGGCGTGCGTCAAGGCCCGGCCCTCGGCGGCGCGAAGCGACCTAATGTCTGCCAGCGCGTGGTTAAGGTAGATCAGCATTACCACGCCGGTCTCGGCGGCGACGCCGGCCAGCGCGATGAAGCCGACCACGACGGCGACGGACAGGTTGAAGCCGAGCCACCACATCAGCCAGAGCCCGCCGACCAGCGCGAACGGCAACGACAGCATCACGATCATCGTCTCCGCGATCGATCTGAAATTAAGGTAGAGCAGCAGGAAGATGATCAGCAGCGTCACCGGCACGACGATCTTCAGCCGCGCGGCGGCCCGTTCCAGATATTCGTACTGACCGCTCCACATCACGTAGTAGCCGGGCGGGAAATGGATGCTGGCCTCGACGGCGCGTTGCGCGTCGGCAACGTAGCCGCCGAGGTCGCGGTCGCGGATGTCGACGTAGATGTAGGTCGCCAACTGGCCGTTCTCGGTCCGGATCGAGGTAGGTCCGCGCGCCGGCGCCACCTTTGCGACCTCGCCAAGCGGGACGGCACCGCCGACGGGCATCGGCACCAGCACGTCGTTGGCGATGGCCTGCGGATTGTCGCGCAGGTCTCGCGGATATCGCATGTTGACGGTGAAGCGCTGCCGACCCTCGACCGTCGTGGTGACGGTCTGGCCGCCAAGCGCGGTCGCGATGACGTTTTGCACGTCCTGGACCATGATGCCGTAGCGCGCCAGGGCTGCGCGATCCGGCGTCACGTCGAGATAGTAGCCGCCGATGCCGCGTTCGGCATAAGCAGACGCCGTCCCCGGCACAGCCTTCAGGACCTGTTCGATCTGCTTGGCGAGCTTGTCCATTTCAACCAGGTCGGTGCCGACCACCTTGACGCCAACCGGCGTCCGGATGCCGGTCGACAGCATGTCGATGCGGGCCCTGATCGGCATGGTCCAGGCGTTGGAGACGCCGGGGAACTGCAGCGCCTTGTCCATCTGCGCGATCAGCCCATCGATCGTGACGTCAGGACGCCATTCCTGCTTCGGCTTGAGATTGATCACGGTCTCGAACATTTCAGGCGGCGCTGGATCGGTCGCGGTCTCGGCCCGGCCCGCCTTTCCGTATACCGACGCCACCTCCGGGAACGACTTGATGATCTTGTCCTGGGTCTGCATCAGTTCGCCGGCCTTGGTGACGGAGATGCCGGGTAGCGTGGTCGGCATGTAGAGCAGCGTGCCTTCGTTGAGGTTGGGCATGAACTCGGTGCCGAGCTGGCGAGCCGGCCATACGGTGATGGCAAGGACGGCGAGCGCGAGCACGATCACCAGCGTCTTGGCGCGCATCACGCCCTTGATGACGGGGCGGTAGATCCAGATCAGGAAACGGTTGATGGGATTTTTGTGTTCCGGAACGAGCCGGCCGCGAACGAAGATCACCATCAGCGCCGGCACCAGCGTGACCGACAGCAGCGCTGCCGCCGCCATGGAGAATGTTTTTGTGAACGCCAGCGGGCTGAACAGCCGCCCCTCCTGCGATTCGAGCGTGAAGATCGGCATGAAGGATACGGTGATAATCAGCAGGCTGAAGAATAGCGCCGGTCCCACCTCGGAGGCAGCGTCGATCAGGATGTCGATTCGGGACTTGCCCGGCTCGGCCCGTTCGAGATGCTTGTGGGCATTCTCGATCATCACGATCGCCGCATCGATCATAGCGCCGATCGCAATCGCGATGCCGCCGAGACTCATGATGTTGGAACCGAGCCCGAGCAGCTTCATGGCGCCAAACGCCATCAGGATGCCGACCGGCAGCATCAGGATTGCGACCAGAGCGCTGCGGAAGTGCAGCAGGAACACGATGCAGACCAGCGCGACCACGACGCTCTCCTCGATCAGGGTGTGCTTGAGCGTGTCGATGGCGGCATAGATCAGGTTGGAACGATCGTAGACCGGAACGATCTCGACCGATTTCGGAAGACTTGTCGCGATCTCCTTGAAGCGTTTCTTGACATTCTCGATGATATCCAGGGCGTTCATGCCGAACCGCTGCAGCACGATGCCGCTGGCGACTTCGCCTTCGCCGTTCAGCTCGGTGATGCCGCGCCGCTCATCGGGACCGAGCTCGACGCGGGCCACATCCTTCAGCAACACCGGCGTTCCGCCATCGTTCTTCAGCACGATGTTGCCGAGATCGTTGATGGACTTGATGTAGCCCCTGCCGCGGATCACGTACTCGAACTCGGAGAGTTCGACCGTGCGCCCGCCGACATCGGCGTTGCTGGCCCGGATGGCGTCGCGCATCTTCTGCATGGTGATTCCGAGATCGCGCATGCGCTGCGCGTCCAGGATGACATTGTATTGCTTCACGAACCCGCCGACGCTGGCGACCTCCGCGACACCCTCGGCTTTGGCCAGTGCAAACTTGAGATTCCAGTCTTGAATGGTCCTGACATCGGCGAGGTTCAACTCTTTTGACATCACGGCGTATTGGTAGACCCATCCGACCCCTGTCGCGTCAGGACCGATGGTCGGCGTCACTCCCGCCGGCAGCCGGGACGTCGCGGCATTGAGGAATTCAAGCACGCGCGAGCGTGCCCAATAGATGTCGGTGCCGTCTTCGAAGATCACATAGACGAACGAAACACCGAAAAACGAGAAGCCTCGCACCACCTTCGACTTTGGGACCGTCAGCATTGCCGTGGTCAGCGGATAGGTGATCTGATCCTCGATCACCTGCGGTGCCTGACCGGGATACTCCGTGTAGACGATGACCTGGGTGTCTGACAGGTCAGGGATGGCGTCGAGCGGCAGATGGACGAGCGCGTAAATTCCGGCAGCAGCCGCGAAACCGGCGCCGAACAACACCAGCAGCAGATTGCGAGCGGACCAGACGATGACACGGGCGATCATTGGCGTTCTCCCGTGCTGCCGGCGCGCTCCGCGGGCGGAGTCCCGTTGGAATCGGCAAACCCCTTGAGCGCCGCTTTCAGATTGCTTTCAGCATCGATCAGGAAATTGGCCGAGGTCACGGCCGCATCGCCTTCGGAAAGGCCTTCCGTGATCTCGACCAGGCCGCCGCCGCGCCGACCGAGCTTGACTTCGCGTGGCTGGAACCGGCCCTCGCCCTTGTCGACGAGGACCATCTGGCGCGCGCCGTTGTCGAGGACGGCGCTTTCAGGCACCGCCAGCACCGGACCCGGTGTGCCGGTTTCGATCTCGGCATCGACGTACATCTCGGGCCGCAGCACTTCGTCCGGGTTCGCCACCTCGATACGGATGCGTGCCGTGCGCGTCGCCGCATTGAGATGCGGATAGATCAAGGAGACCGCTCCGCTAAAGCTCTGGCCTGCCAGTGCACGCGGCCTGATAGTGACCTTCGTGCCGATGGCCACCTGCGCGAGATCGCGTTCAGCCACGTCGAGAAGAACCCAGACGAGGCGATGGTCTGCAATCCTGAACAGGACATCACCGGGCCCCGCCCGCATTCCGTTCACCGCCCGGCGCTCGAGGATTTCGCCGTCCTGTGGCGCAAGCCAAGGGACGGAGAGCGAGATTTCGCGCGTGCGTTCGATCTCCTTGACGGTTGGCTCCGGCGTCGCGAGATTTTCCAGCCTCCGGCGCGCGCCCTTCAACTCCTTCCCTGTGGCCCCGGCGCTGAGTGCGGAGAGATATTCGGCGGCAGCACTGGAAATCGCAGGACTGTAGACATTCATCAGCGGCTGGCCCTTGTGGACGTGATCGCCAGTCGTGACGTCGGCCACGCTTTCGACGAATCCCTCGAACCGGAGCGCAACGACGGAGACGCGACGTTCGTCTTCCTGGACGGTTCCCGGGGCACGAATGATTGACCTGATCGGTTGCCGCACGACTGGCTCGGACTTGGCGCCCGTGCGCTGGATCTTGCCCGGCGAGAGCTTCACCGAGCCATCGTCGGCGTCCTCGCCTTCGTAGACAGGGATGTAGTCCATCCCCATGGAATCTTTCCTGGGCGACGGCGAGATGTCCGGTAGACCCATTGGGTTGCGGTAGTATTTGATCTTTCGCTCAGCCGTCGCCTCTGCGTTCTTGATCTCCGCGGACGAATTCACGGGCTCGTCGGAGCTGACGTCGGCGTCCGCCGGCACGCTCCGCCAAGCGCGCCCGTCCGGCGTCTTCTTCGGCGTCGGGGAATAGAGCGGATTCCCATCCGGATCCTGATAGTAGATCGCCGTGCCGCTCTCGGCGGCGATGGCGACCGACATCGAGGAACCGGCGAGCGGATTCGTCCGCGGGATCACACCCGCGAAGAATGAGGCACCGGCCACTGCGCAGATCGCAGCGGCCGTGCCCATGACGATGGCGCGTTTCATTTTTGCGCCGTGACGACGAGCTTGTCTTCGACGGTACCGGTCTCGCCCTGCACCTTCGCGCCGAGCGAGAGTTGCCAGCGGCCGGCCATGCCGAAGGTGGCTTTGAACCGGTATGTGCCCGGCTCCGTCCCCGGCATGAGCGTCACCTTGGTGGCCATCTCCTGCATGCCGTCCGGAGTCATATCGAGGCGGGTCGCAAAGATGACCGCGTCCGCGACCGGCTTGCCGGTCTTCTTGTTCACCAGCCGTACGGTGACGATTTTGTCTGCGCCGGCCTGGACGGTTTGGTCGACGAGTTCGAACTTGTAGTCTTTGATGTCCGCGAGAGCGGCCGTGCTTGCGCCGCCGATAGCGGTCGCGATCAGCGCCGCCTGAACGGCGCGCATATAGATGAACGTCTTCATGTCTAAAGCCTCGATTGTCCTGGATCTGCCGCAAGGCGGCATGCGTCATCCGCGCGCTCAAGGCGCACGGCAGCCGACAGCGCCTAAGCGCCGCTCAGGACAGGTTTCGAGGAGGATGGTCGGGAGGTGGACGATCAAGTCCGTCGACGAAGACATCGTCCCGAACCGTGTGTGTCGTCCGGATCGCATGCCGCAGCGGCAGGGCAACAGTCGCGGCCGGTCCCGCCTGCGCCGTCTTCAAGATGCACATCGCCACCAGCGGGCAATCCTGGCAATTTTTGCTCTTCTGCTCGTCAGGGCAGCACGGCATGTCGGCGGACATCGACATGCCGGTCATGCCGACATCCTGCGTAGCCGCAGCGGTCGCGGGCGCCGCCATGGGCGCCAACGTCAGACCGGCGGTCACCAGGACCGCGAAAGCCAGATTGAGAAATCGCCGAAAATCCATGGCTTAACATCCCATGGCACCGACAAAAATGAAAGCCTTTCAGGCTAACGATGTCGTGCGCAATTCGCGTCCCATTGTCGGATATAGAGAAATTGCATCAATGATGCGCGTACTCGCACTGATCGTGATTGGCTAAAGTCTCTATGACGCGGCAATCGCCGACGCGGCCATGACCACAAGCGTCCACCATCCTTTGAAGCTCCGCCCGTAGCGCGACGAGCTGGCCGATACGACGATCAACGTCGGCCATGTGTCGACGGGTAATGTGATCGGCCTCGGCGCATGACTGATCAGGCCGAGCACTCATCGCCAACAGTTCGCGGATGGCTTCGATCTCGAAGCCCAATTCGCGCGAATGACGAATGAAAGTGAGCCGCGAAACCTCGGCCTCGCCATAGCGGCGCTGTTTTCCTTCACTGCGGAACGGTGCGGGCATAAGGGCGACCAACTCATAGTAGCGAATGGTCGGAACTTTCACGCCTGTGCGGCGAGATAGCTCTCCAATTGAAATTTCCATCTTCCACCTCTTGAACCTCTAGTGGCTAGAGGTAGTAAACGTTGCGTGGAATGGAAGGGAGCCGCAATGGCCGATGACTGCTGCAACTCCGGCGATGGCCGCTGCGCTCCACCGCCCCTGCAACTTCCCGGGAAAGAGGCCGTGAGGGCGGTCGCGTCAACAGGCTCCGATGCGGACGCCGCGTGTGGCTGCCACGGCGGCGTGCCGCGTTTCGATGGGCTTGATCCGCGTTACAAGCGCGTCCTTTGGACCGTGATCGGCATCAACGGTGCGATGTTTCTGACCGAGGTGGTCGCGGGCCAGATCGCCGGCTCTCAGGCCCTCAAAGCCGATGCGCTGGATTTCCTCGCCGATTCCGTCACCTACGGTCTGAGTCTGGCGGTAATCGGCGCCTCCCTACGAACCCGCGCTACTGCGGCCTTGTTGAAGGGCCTGTCCCTCAGCCTGATGGCCTTCTGGGTGCTGACATCGACGCTCTACCACACGCTCATTCTGGGTCTGCCCAGCGCCGAACTGATGGGCGGAATTGCGGTGCTGGCGCTGGCGGCCAATCTAGCCTCGGTGCTTTTGCTTGTCGGCTACAAGGACGGCGACGCCAATGTGCGTTCGGTCTGGCTCTGCTCGCGCAATGATGCGATTGGCAACGTCGTGGTGATGATTGCGGCGGCGGGCGTGTGGGGAACTGGAACCGCCTGGCCCGATCTCGGCGTGGCCGCGCTGATGGCCGGAATTTTTCTCACCTCGTCCGTGCAAATTCTGCGGCAGGCCTGGGCGGAATATCGCGACGGCAGTCAGGCCCATGCGGTTATCGAGTGAGCGGCGCCACACGAGATGATCCGGACAATGACCAATCTCTTCATTCAAACCCTTGCGGACATTCCTGTGTGCTCGATTTGCGCTGTGTGCTGGATTTGCGGCGACTGTCGGAAAAGAGCCGACCTCGAAACTATCGAAACCGTTTGCGCCAAAAAGTCGATTTGTCGAGGCATCTCAATCTGATTTGGGCTGTCCAGTCCCGCTTGCAAAAATATTCCGCTTAAGGCGACGGGCAAATCAATCCTACAGCTTCGCGCTGTCTCGCCCGAAAGAGGGGCGTTGGCCATCGTCACGAACGTTGGGCGGGATGCGGTGGACGCGGCAGGGTCGCAAGACGAGCGGCTCTAATGCGGACGGCGAATCGTGTGGTCCTGACGTCCAGTGATTTTTTGTCCTTGGGAAAACTCAAAAAACCTCGGCAAATTGGAGGCTTTCGTGAATTGACGGCCCGCGCCGCGCTGCTCGCGAAACCGCGTCAGGCCCCATTAGGCCCTAGTTTCACATGCTGCCGTTGGACTGCGCCAAATGCCCCGCCAGATCGCGGCGCAGATTCGCCGGATGCGATGACTGGGCTTGCCCGGCCGCCACCGGGACAAGCGGTGACGGCTTCTTTCTCGCTCGCGAAACAAGCCTTTACCGCCGCACCCCAACGCGATTGACGCCACCATTTAAGTTGCCACCAGCGTTATGACGAACCGCAGCGCGCGCCACCGGACGAGCCCCGAGCACGACGCCAGCCCTTGCGACGCAATGGGCGGGATAACCGACATACGTGCAGTACACGACCGCTTTGGCTGGCGCTGAATTGAGAGTGAGACCTGCAAGCCCCAACAGGGCGCTAGCAGCAATCCCGGCAACAGTCGCTGACTTGATCGAAAGACGCTTGCTCGGATACATGGCGGACCTCGCTCTTCGCGCTTGCTTCACTGAAAGGTGACCGAAGCCGCCTCAGGTGCGGCTGAACATAGAGTGAGCGCCAAGGGCTCGCTGACGTTGACCTAGATCAACGGTCTGTGAGCTGGCGCGGCTTGCCGCTGTCATAGTGGCCCTGCGGTCCGGGCGCGCTGACGAGGCTTCTGAACGGCGCATCAACGCTTGCGTGCCGATCAACGCGGCGGGGCCGGAGCGGCCGCAGGTTGCTGGGCCGCAGGTTGCGCCGCGCCAGAAGCAGCGGCAGGTCGCACGCGCGGTTCACAGCGGCCGTTCACCATGCGCATTTTTCGAGAGTTGCACTTGCGGACTGCAGCTCGCACCGTGCTGTTAGATACGCAGATGCCGTCGACCAGCTGACGTCCGAGGCCACATCCTTGGCGAACTTGAATGACCGAATTGTTCGGCTGCTGAAGTGGGACGTACGGCATACTCTGTGCTGAGGGGGCAACGCACAGCGCGAGCGCAACGACAGTGGGTCTGATCATTGCTTTACCTTCATTTGTCACAGAAGGACGCAGGTTGTCACTCGCCGGTTGTCCGCCACTTGATTTAGGTCAATCGAGCTAGACGCGGCGACGCCCTTTGCCACGGCCACGGTTCGGATTGCACTCGTCGACGGCGTTCTGCCATGCGACGATTTCGTCTTCAAACCAGACCCTGCGGTTCGGGCTGATGTAGGTCGATCTCGGAAACCGGCCGGTCTTCTCCAGCCGGTAAAGCGTGGTGCGGCTGACTGGCACGATCTCCAACACCTGCCTTTCGTTCAGCATGCGGCGAGTGGCCTAATTTGTTTTCGTATTGTTGCCCCCTTGATCTAAATCAAAATCCGTCTCGGGGGCCGTAAGGTACGCATCAGCCTACACCCGTAGGCTACCGCCCATGAAGCGCGATATCTGGCTGTTTGTGATCTCAATCGTTTGGTTTTCCGCCGTGGCTGTCGCGGCAGGTGCAGCTGTCTTTGAGGTTATGCGGTCGGTCAGTGCAGCGTGGATGGCGCACCTTTAGCTGTCATCAAGTTGGCAATTAAGTCCGCTTGTGCTTGACGCAATCTGATAATTTCCGCGTACCGAACGCTCAACGATTTGACGACCCCCTCGACAACCATCTGTTTCGGTATTCGAAGGTCCTCATTGTTGCTCATTTTCCGCTCCCAGAAGACGTTCGCAGCCGAACATGCCGAGCTGGTCGACGGATCATAGTGCTCTGAACGGAAATCGCGCAATCAAACTCAAATGTTAAGCTTGATATGCTCGGTTAAGACTAAATCTGAGCCAAAGGCGTCGGCTTCTCGCGATGCCCCCGAACCACAACCCGTAGACGCAATTGTTTTGTTCATAAACGTCTCGCACCCCAAGGAAGTCGGAATTGTGAGTGACTTCTCGAACGTTCTGTCGGGGGCTGAGTTGGGCGCATGAAAAATCGTGATCTGAAATCGATGTCCGTAGACCAGCTATGGAGTCTTTTTGAGCGGCTTGTTGTCGAATTGAACGACAAACTGGAGGCCGAAAAAGCAACACTTGAAGAACGGCAACAGAAGCTTAGGTTCGCTGCCAACGATGGCAAATTGGTTCGAGGCAGAAGCCCTTACCCAAAGGTTTTCCCCAAGTACCAAAATCCCGAAAATACGTCGGAAACCTGGGCGGGCCGGGGAAAACAACCGCGATGGCTAAAAGAGCAGCTCCGATCTGGCAAGAAGCTGAATGATTTTTTGATCAGAAGGTAGTTAACGGAGCGCCCGGCGATCAAAGCCTTGCCGATCAGAACCTAATCGTTCCACGATGTTCGGGCGTTGTCTCGGATGCGTTCACATGCGGCGCGGCCAGCGGCGACATCGTCGACAGGTTCGCTCATGCGATACCGGCCTGAAGGATTGTTGCAGTCACCTTGCCGCCCGCCGAAGAGAGCGCATTCATGGTCAGCCGGATCGCGGCGACCGGCGTCGTGAAGCTGCCATAGGTCGCGGTCGACGATCCGCTCATGCTGCTGAATACCGCGACGCCGGACGATCCGAGCGTCGGGTTCGGATAAGCGCCGGTCGGATCGTCAACCGTGTAGTCGATCTGCCACGTTGACGTCGAATTGCCGACCACGCTGACGCCGATGCTCATCGGTCCCATGCAATGCCAGTTGGTCTGCTTCCAGGGCGACGAACCGCTCGACGACTGAGTCAAATAAATCGGCTGCATTGATGACGTTCCTGCTCGTGTCCGCGCTGATACATTGCGGACGAAGCGCAAGGCTACGGGTGCGCTGGCCACCCGGCTTTCCCTGCGCCCTCACTCAACGAGGGACATTGTCCGGCAAAGCCTCGGGCGCCATTCGCGCCGCGAGAACGGTGAAGCCTGCCCTCTGCCGCTGACAAGACAACCGCCGGCTTTGGAAGAGCGCATCCCTCTGCTATTGGTTTCAAGGGCGGGCGGCCGTCGCCAGTACGTCTATCCAATCAATAAAAAGGATTGCCAATGAAGCTTCGAACCACCCTCATCATCGCCGCGGTCTTGACCGGCGCCGCTACGAGCTCGGCACTGGCGCAATCCCCTGCCCCCGCCGACATCGTTTTCGTCAACGGAAAGGTTTTTACGGCCGACGATGGCGACCGTGTGGTGCAGGGTTTTGCGGTCAAGGGCGATCGCTTCGTCGCAACTGGCGCTGATGATGACGTGCGCCGTTATGCCGGCCCGCAAACCAGGGTGATCGACCTCAAGGGACGCTTCGTGTCGCCGGGCATCACCGACGACCACTTCCACAACGAAGGCGGCGGCTCCGGCGTCGACCTCAGTCACGTGCGCTCGGTTGGCGAACTTTTGACGACGGTTGCCAATGCGGCCGCCGCGGCGCCGGCGGACGCCGTGATCGTCTCCAATTCCGACTGGCACGAGGCGCAACTGAAGGAGCAGCGCCTGCCGACGGCCGAGGAGATCGAGCAGGCCGCGCCCGGCAAGCCTGTCGTGCTGGTGCGCGGCGGTCACGAATACATCCTCAATACGACCGCGCTGAAGAAATGGAACGTCACCAAGGATACGCCGGTGCCGTCGGGCGGCCAGATCAGCCGCAACGAGGCGGGCGAACTGACCGGCGAATTGTTCGACGAAGCCAAGGCGCTGGTGACGCTGCCGCGCCCGAAGCCGGTCGGCATGGACGATATCCTCGCGACCCAGAAGGCGGTCGCGCCTTACGGCATGACCGCGATCCGCGTTCCCGGCGCCTACAAGGGCGACATGATCGCGGCCTATCGCCTGATGAAACAGGCGGAGGCGGAAGGCAAGCTGACGCTGCGCTGGACCGTCTACATGCCCGGCTTCTCACTGCGCTCGGCGGAGGCTGCGCGCAAGGCGATCGAAAGCTGGGGCACGCATCAGGGCGAAGGCGACGACTGGGTCAAGGTCGACGGCGTCAAGCTGATGGTCGACGGCGGATTCGAAGGCGGTCACCTCTCAAAGCCGTATCTCGAGCCCTACGGCAAAGGCGGAACGTTCACCGGCCTCACGGTGTCGCCGCCGTCCGCCTATACCGAAGTCGTACGCGAACTGAACAGCAAGGGCTGGCACGTCATCACCCACGCGGTCGGCGATGCCGCGCTCGATGAGGTGCTCGACGGCTATACGGCGGCCGACAAGGACGCCTCGATCAAGGGCAAGCGCTGGTCGGTCGAGCATGCCTTCGTTTCTCGCCCCGAGCAGGTCGTGCGCCTGAAAGAACTCGATATCGCGGTCTCGGCGCAGGATCACCTTTATCTCGCGGCACCCGTGCTCAAGAAGTATTGGGGCTGGGAGATCGCGAGCGAAGTCACGCCGGTGAAGACCTATCTCGATGCCGGCCTGCTCGTTGCCGGCGGCACCGACAGCCCGGTGGTGCCGTTCAATCCGTTCTGGAATCTCTATCACATGGCAAGCCGCGACACGATTTCGGACGGCGTCTATGGCGCGGACCAGAAGATCGCCTCGCGGCCGCTGCTGCTCAAGCTCGTCACCATCAACTACGCCAGGCTGATCGGCGAGGAAAAAACGCGCGGCTCGATCGAGCCCGGCAAGCTTGCGGATTTTGCGGTGCTGACCGACGACTTCCTCACCGTGAAGCCGGAGACCCTCCGCGACATCAAGGCGCTTTCGACCTGGGTCGGCGGCCGCGAGGTCTATCGCGCGCCGGGGTTTGAATAGGCCGTGAAGCCTCCGGCACAAGTGAGCGTCAATTGACCGAACTCGTGAAGAAAAGCCGCTTCGGACTGTCCGACCAGTCGATTTCCTTCACAGGCTTGATCTCGACCTTGAATACGGGATCGGACGCAGCAATGACGGCCGCTCGAAGCTTGTCTTCCTCTTCTTGGCTGAGACTTTCGCGACCACCGACATGGACCGTAATCGTATCGATGGCGTCTTGCCGAAACCGGCATTCCCTGAACTCGACAACATTGACCAGCAGTTTCGTAGAAAGAAAAAACGGCAGGTACTTTCCATCGGGATGCCGCAGAAAGTGTTTTCCTCTTCCGTAAATGTGGGAAAGCGTCGGACCGTCATGTCCACAGGGGCATTCGTCATGCAGCTTGCCGAAATCTCCGATGTCGTAGCGGATGAGCGGTGTCGCATACGAGTGCAGGTGCGTGATCAGCAATCGGCCGAGTATTTCCCCATCAAATGTAGTCGTGAGTTTCTGATCGCATTCGACGATGACATTGGTGTGGGCCACGTGAAAGTAGCCTTCGTTTGTTTTGCATTCGTAAGCGATCGGACCGGTTTCTCCGGCTGAATAATTCGACAGTGAAGGTATTCCGATTTTCTTCAGCTGTTCGACGGCGTCAGGACTTCGAAAGTCCGACTTGTGAAACCAGACCTTGATGCCCAGTCTTTTGAATAGGTCCAGGCCGCCATATTCAAGTATCTGCTCAACAAACTGGCTATGGCTCACGAGATAGCCGACGCCGTGTTTTGACATTTCTTCTACAAGACCCGCCACATCCTTGTTGTGTCCCAAAACCTTGTTGGTGCCGTTCTGGTAGATCCTGCTCAACGGACCGGCCCAGGTTGACCCGGTTTTGTACACCGCCGTTTTCTTGAGGTCGTGCGAGCGAGTGGCGGGAGTTATCTCGACGCGATTTTCATCGAAAGGCAGATCGTCGAAAAAATATTGAGCAAGGCCGCGAACGCCATTGTAGTAGCCGCTCTGCGGGCAAACGAACACCTTTAGCGGCGTGCCGGTCGATCCCGTCGTTTGATAGGTCTCGACGTTCTGTTTCTTGTCCCCAAAGATCGCTCCCTCCTTTTGCACCTGGGAGGTGATTTCCTTGCGCCTGAGGATCGGAAAATTTTGCAATACTTCTTGCCGGCCTGCACCGGATGGGATCCTTTGACGCCAAAAATCGGAGCGCAGATAGGCGTGGTTGATGAGATTGCCGAGCTGTTTCTTTTGCCAGTAATCGCGCGCACGTTTTTCACCGTTTTCAATCAGGTCGATGGATGCGATGTAGCCCAGCACCCTATGGGCGTCTGGATCGACAAAGGTGAACGGTTCGTCTGCGTAACCGTTGATGTTCTGATGACGCCCTCTGAAGCTCAACTGCATCTTGACACTGTGTCCGAAAAACCTCGTTCGCAATTATATCGTGACCCGAACATCTGACCTCCTCCAATCGGCGGACGGCGCGTGCTCGCGAGTCCGTTATCCAACTACCTGTTCGACATGGGTGGAGCGAAATACTGAGTTCGTCTGAACTCATCGCAACACGTTTCAATGCCGTCCCCATCACCGTGGGGGCGGCATTTTCGTTTGGTGGCGTTTCGCTTACTTCCCCGGCCACACGGGCTTGCGCTTCTCGGCGAACGCCTTCAGCCCTTCCTTGGCGTCCTCGGTCATCGCGAGCAGCGCGATCTGGGTCTCGGTATAGGCAATCGCCTCGTCGAACGACATCGAGGCGATGGCGCGCATGGCATATTTGCCGCGCCGGATCGCGGTCGGCGATTTGTCAGTGATACGGCCGATCAGCCATTCCAGCTTGGCGTCGAGTTCGGCCGGCGGCACCACGTGATTCAACAGTCCGGCGGCCAGCGCCGTTTTGGCGTCGAAGGGCTCGCCGGTGATCGCCCATTCGTTGACGATCCGTCGCGGCGCGATCGATTGCAGCAGGCTCAGGACCTGCATCGGAAATACCCCGACCTTCACCTCCGGCAGGCCGAAGATCACGTTGTCGGCTGATATCGCCATGTCGGTCATGCACAACAGACCCATACCGCCGGCCATGCAGACGCCGTTGACCCGCGCAATCGCCGGCTTGGTGGCGTTCTGCGATAGCCGCAACAGGTCGGCGAAATCGACATTGGGTTTGGAAAAATCCTGCGCGGCAAACGCCCCGCCGGTATTCTGCAAATCCGCGCCGGCACAGAACGCCTTCTCGCCCGCCCCCGTCAGCACGATCACACGCACGGCCGCATCGTCATGCGCGGCGCGGTAGCCTTTCGCGATGCCGGCGATGACGTCGGCATTAACCGCGTTGCGCTTCTCCGGCCGATTGATGGTGATCCAGAGCGCAGGCCCGCGCTTTTCGATGAGAACGCTTGATGTGTCGGTCATGGCTATCTTCCGCCTGTCTGTTGGACGGATAGTAAAACATGACCGATGAAAATGGGAGCGGTCCGGTGGTCCATCCCTCGAGACGGCGCTAACGCGCCTCCTCGGGATGAGGCCCTTCTTCTGGCGAAGCTAGTTCCTCGTGGTGAGGAGCCGCGCCTAGCGCGGCGTCTCGAACCATGAGGCCCACGTTCGACGATCTAGGGCGTCGGAATCGCGTCCGTCTCGGCCTTTTTGATCCAGACCTTGTTGTCGTGGAACGCGACGCCGCCGAAAGGCGCCACCGCCTCGGCGCCAGTCAGCGTGTTGATGCCGCGACCGCCGATATGGTTCTTGTTGGGATGGATCGACTCGGCGATCAGGACGCCGCGCCGCACGCCGTCGAAGTGTTTGGCGATCAGCGTGGTCTCGCCGCGCGGGTTACCCAGCGTGACGGCCTCGCCGTCCTCGATCCCGAATTTTGCGGCATCGTCGGGGTGGATCATGACGCTGGGCGCGCCCTCGCGCGCCTGCGACGACGGCGTCTCGTTGAAGGACGTATTGAGGAAGCTGCGCGAGGGACTGGTCGCAAGGCGGAACGGATGTGCCTCATCCACATCCTCAATCGCGGCCCAGTGATCGGGCAGCGACGGCATCTTGTCCCACGCCCCCATCATGCCGGCATTGCCGAGCGGCACGTTCGGCCAATCCGCCTTGAAGTGGAATTTACCGTCCTTGTGCGCAAAGCCGTCGAGATAATGCGAGGTGCGGAAATCCGGCTGGAGGTCGCGCCACAGATCGGCCTCGAGTTCGGCAATGCCGCCATGGCCGCTCTTTTTCAAGGTGGCATCGATCAGTTCGCGCGGCGACATCTCGAAGCCCGGATGCGAAATCTTCAGCCGCGTCGCGAGCCCTTGCAGAACCTGATGGTTGGAGCGGCATTCGCCGGGCGGCTCGATCAGCTTGGCGCCGACCGAGATGTGCTGGTGGCCGCCGCCGTAATAGAGATCGTCATGCTCCATGAACATGGTCGCCGGCAGCACCAAGTCGGCCATCTGCGCGGTCTCGGTCATGAACTGCTCATGCACCGCGACGAACAGGTCCTTGCGGGCAAAGCCGCGGCGCACCAGCGCCTGCTCCGGCGCCACCGTCATCGGATTGGTGTTCTGGATCAGCATCGCCTTGACCGGCGGGCCATTGTGGAGCGCGGCCGGATCGCCAGTGAGGATGCGCCCGACCTTCGATTGGTCGAGCCGGCGCGTCGTGGAATTGATCGCGTCATGACCTTCGATGATGGATTCGTCGAATTTCCAGAGCGAGAAGTTGTTGAAGAACGCGCCACCGCCTTCGTGCTGCCAGGCGCCCGTCACCGCGGGAATGCACAGTGCCGCATGCATTTGGGTCGCGCCATTGCGGCTGCGGGTAAAGCCATAGCCGAGGCGCAAGTAAGTCCGCTTGGTCTGACCAACCAGGCGCGCAAAGGATTCGATCTCTTCGACCGGAACGCCGCAAATCGCCGACGCCCATTCCGGTGTGCGGCTCTTCAGGTGCGCCTCGAGCTCGTTCGGAAAGTCCGTGTACTTGTCCATGTAATCGCGATCGGCATAGCCTTCGCGGAACAGTACATGCATCACGCCGCAGGCGAATGCGCCGTCGGTGCCCGGTCGAAGCAGGATCTTGATATCGGCCTGCTTCATCGTGTCGTTGTTGTAGACGTCGATGGCCGCGATCTTGGCGCCGCGCTCCTTGCGTGCGCGCATCGCATGCGTCATCACGTTGACCTGGGTGTGCACGGGATTGGCGCCCCAGATCACGACAAGGTCGGAGACGGCCATCTCGCGCGGATCGACGCCGGCGCCGTTGCCGGTGCCGGCAGCATAGCCGACGCGCGCAATGGTCGAGCAGATCGTCCCGTAAAAGCGCGAATATTTCTTCACATGCGCGAGGCGGTTGATGCCGTCGCGCATCACGAGGCCCATGGTACCAGCATAGTAGTAAGGCCAGACCGATTCCGCGCCGAACTCGCGCTCGGCGGCGTCGAAGCGGCCGGCGATCTCGTCCAGCGCATCGTCCCAGGAGATCCGCGCGAACTTGCCCGACCCTTTCGCCCCCACGCGGAACATCGGATGGGTCAGCCGATCCGGATGATGGATGCGCTCGGCGTAGCGCGCGACCTTGGCGCAAATCACGCCCGCCGTGTAGGTCTGAACCTTGGAACCGCGGACACGGCCGATCGACGAATTATCGACCACCTCGATATCGAGGGCACAGGCCGACGGGCAATCGTGCGGACAGGTCGAGTGCCGGATGGCGACCTTGCTGCGCGGAGCCGGCGTCTCGATTTTGGCGTGCTGGTTCATGGCCTTATGATTAACACCAAAAACCAGTGTCGCCAGCGCCATTATCGGGCAATGCAGGGATGAAATAGGCACATTGCGGGCGGCCGCTAGGCGAGAGCCTTAGCCAGCCGAGGGCCTCAGGAACGGCACGATCATCGGCACGCGCCGGCAATAGGCCGCGTAAGCGTCGGAGCCGAGCTCCACCGACAGGAATTGCTCTTCCATCCGCGCTTTCTGCCATTCGCCGAGCGAAATCAGGACGACGCCGAGCATGGCGGCCCAGTTTCCGATCGCAATACCGGTGACGAGCAGGCCGACGATCTGACCGGTATAGATGGGATGCCTCACCACGCCGTAAGGGCCGGTATCGATGATGCGGTGGTCTTCCTTGTGGGTGATCGCGTTGGACCAGAAACGGCCGAGATGGATCCGCGCCCACCAGGTGAAGGAAAGGCCCAAAACCACGATAATGCCAACCAGATAGGTCCCGGCGTTGCCGACGCGATAGAGCTGTTCGGCGCCCAAGAAACGCTCGACCGGGGGCATCAGAAAAATGGCGCCGAACAAAATCGGCAAACGATACCGCCAAGAATCAAGGGTGCCGACGGCGGTCTTGGTCCGGCCTGACCAGACCGAGGCGATAATCCAGCTTGAGATCCAGGAAAGCCAGATCAACGACAGCAAGGCTGTCGGCCACGTGACGACCCAGCCGCTGAATATCGCCGCAAGAACTTCGCCGGGGATATTGAGTATATTGGACATTCCCCATAGGTCGCCGACCGCGCCCGGCTCGTCAACCCCGAATTCGCCCCGCCCCCGGCGCAATGCGGAACCTCTCCAAGATTGTGTGCGGCCTGGATTTGCAGGCCGCGACAATCCGGCAGAACAAAGCTAGAATTCCGTCATGGGAATGTCCTTGGGGGAGGATTGCCTCGTGAAGTCATTGCGGATTTGCGCATTCGTTCCGGTTTTCCTGCTTGCCGGCTCTGCCGCCAGCATCACCGGTACGACGACCGATCCGGTTTATAGTTCAAACGTCATTGCCGGCGTAAAAAGCGTCTCGCGAACCAAGATCCTGGAAAGCAACAACGTCACCTTGCGGCCGGGCTCGATCTACGACACCTCGAGCTATTACGAGGTGCTGCTCGATGCGTCGCGTCCCGGATTCAATTACGAATTCTTCGACGCAGGCCTCGGCGCGGCCGAGCCTGTCTATCCGATGCATGAAAAGGGTCACCAGGGCAGCTATGGGAGGCTGATCACCAGTTCCTTCAGCAAGGACAGAATCCACGTCGACAGCATCGCCACAGTCGACACGGTCGAAGATTGCCGAGTCGACAGCGGCTATCTGTCGCGCAGCTTGACCGAATATCCGGAAAGCGAGTTCAAGCGGGAGCGCGCCGAAGGCTACGACATGATGGTCGTCCGTCTCGACTACTACACGCGCCTGAAACCGGGCGCCAAGTGCGGCCGCCACATGGCCAACGATCCCGATCCCAGTTTCGATCCAATGAAGTTCATCGAGAAATATCGGGACGCGAAATATCTGACGGATTTTCCGCAAACTGAGCTTGCGCGATTTGAAGCCAAGACCGGCGCACTTCGCCAGGCTCGCCAGGATATTTTTCTGGCCGATGCGAGATTCGACCTTAACCAGCTCGCCAGGAATTCACTCTGGTATTATCCGAACGGCCACGCTTTCGACTTCGGAATCTCGAAAGAGCGGCCACAGAGCGGCATGAAGGATTTCAAGCTGCCGCGGCATATGGTGGTCGAAGCGACACCGGAAATGCAGGCGGCGTACCCGCTGCCGGCGCTGCTCAAGGCCAGCGAATTCGCAAAACTCCTGAACTTCTGGTCAGGCAAGCCGACCGCCGACTTCGATCCGGAGAAGGAGCCGGGGCACGACACGCTTCGGCTGAGCGACGTCACGCCGGTCAACGTCTACACCTCGGGGCTGCACCTCGAAACCATCACGGACGTGACGAGTGACGTCTCCGATCCCGCGCATTTCAAGCTGGTCGCCATGAGCATGAAACCCTATGAGCGGCAGGAAGACATGTCGTGGGATGGCACGCGCGTCGTCCCGCAGCTCCGCTTTGTCTACCAGATGGTAGATCCGCGGCAGCCTGATCGGCCGCTCGAACAGCTCTACCTGCATCTGAAGTGGGACGTCGTCGATCGGCTCGCCGGGGGCGACGTGCAGAAGCAGCAGCATCTCGAATTCCTGCGCCGGATCGACGAACTCACCCGCGCGCGCGAGACGGAAGCGCCGAATCGCGACGAGCTGCTGCACAGGTTCATTGCCGACTTCACCGCCGCGCGACCGGTCGAGCAGGTCGCGTTCAGCTCGTCACTGACAGGCATCTGGGTGTTCGGCGCGCTGGGCCGCGATATGAACCAGGCCCGCGAGTTGCTGCCGGTACGCATCGTCCGTAACGGCGTCGACGTCGGCTATTACTCGACGATCTTCGACAATGACATCTTCCGGGATGAAGCGAGCAAGGCGACCGGTGCGCGAAAGGCGGAACTGCAGCAGGTTCTCGACGACATGAAGCCCGCGTTCTACCGCGATCCGAAACGGCAGAACGCCAGTGCGCTGGATTTCAACCGCGTGACCTGCGCCCAATGCCATCAGACTTCGGGCCGCGATGGCGTGCACGTCTCGTTCAATGACGAACTGAACGAGAAGATCAAATCGAAGGTCTATGTCACCGAATTCTTCTTCCGCGACGCCGACGAGCAGCTCAGGGCCGGGATGACCTACTGGTCCGAAGCGATGCATTGAGCGATCTCGTGCGCCTCTTCGAATTGAGATGCGCGAAGATGTGCCCGTCCCCTACCCGCCGAGATACGCCCCGCCATTGGCGTGGATTGTCTGGCCGTTGATGTAGCGCGCGGCGGGGCTGCACAGGAACCGCACGGCTGCCGCAACGTCTTCCGGCTTGCCGCGCTCGCCGGTGATGGTGCGATGGATCAAATGATGCGCCGGCTCCGGCGTGTTCTTCGGGCGCGGCGTGCCGATGATGCCGGGCACCACGCAATTCACGACAATGCCATCGGGCGACAGGTCATGCGCAAGTGCGCGCGTGAAGCCGGCGATGCCGGACTTTGCCGTCACCACATGGGCGCGGTCGCTGGCGCCGGTATGCGCGCTCATGCCCCCGATGTTGACGATGGTCCCTGCCCCGCTCTTCTTCAGGTGCGGCAGGCAGGCCTTCACGCAATGAAAGGTGCCGTCGAGGATGACGTTCATCACCTCGCGCCAGTCGGCATAGCTCATCTCCGAGAAACGCTTTTCCCGCCGGAGTGCGGCGTTGTTGACGAGAATGTCGATCCGGCCGAACTCCGCGATCGCCATATCGACCATGCCCTGCACTGCGGCTGCGTCCGCAATGTCGCCGATATGTATCAAGGCCTTCTGTCCGACGGTTTCGATCTCGCGGACGACAGCCTTGGCCTCGTCGCGATTGCTGCGCGAATTGACGACGATGGAGGCGCCGTCTTCCGCCAGTGCAAGCGCAATCGCGCGGCCGATGTTGCGCCCCGAACCGGTCACGATCGCAACCTTGCCGGCGAGTTCACTCATTATTTTGTCCCCTCAGTTGCGCAAGCCGCCCAGATCAATCTTCCCGCCGTAAAGCCTTGCGAGCAATTTCAGCGCGGCTTCGCCTTGCGCCTTGCTCCAGCCGCCATGCTGGACGTTGAGCGCGAACTTGTCGGCGACGTCCTGCCGCGTCAATGGCTCCTGCGCACCGCCGCGCAAGTAGGGCTGGCGCTCTTCGATCACGCGCCCGTCTTTCAGCGTGGCCTTGATATGGCCGGTATAATTGTTCGGGTAAGGATTATCCGGATCGATCACGAATTTCACTTTTGCTGCGAGCGCGAGCACGCGTTCGTCGCGGATCGCGCTTTCGGTGAAAGCGCCTAAGCCCACGCCGCCATGGACGAAGCCGGTCGCCAACAGATATGGCACGGCGAATTTGGCGGCGTAGCCGTTGCGCGGGCGTTGCTTGTCCGCAAGCGGCTCCCAGAGACGGTGGACTGTTCCCTCCGCCACCTCGCACAAGATCGATTCGATCTCTTCGGGTTTGATGCCGCGGGCGGCGAGCCGCCTGGCGCAATCGATATAGGGCTGCGCCATCGTTCCGCAGGGATAGGGCTTGAACGCCAGCGTATCCGTCACCCAGCGCGTACCGAAGTCGCCGATGAGCGCGTCGTAGTCTCCCTTGGTGGTGTGGGCAAAGCCATGAAACAGCCCATGCACGCCTTCGAACACGGTACGCGGCCCGACAAAGCCTTGTTTGGCGAGCAGTGCCGCGCGAATGCCGGACTGCGCCGCCCAGCCGGCATGCATCCGCTTGGTCCAGGCGCCCTCGGCGAGATATTCGATGATGCCGCCCGCCATGCTGCCGGCGATGCCGAGCGCATCGACGATCTGTTTGGCGTTCAAACCCAGCGCCGCGCCGACACCGGCGGCTGCCCCCATCGCGCCAAAAATCGCCGTGGGGTGAAAGCCCGCTTTGTGGACGGCCTTCGGCACCACGAGGCTCAAACGACAAAGCACTTCGGTGCCGACCGCAATGCCAGTCAGCGCATGACGGCCATCCGCATGATGGCGCTCGCAGGCGGCGAGTACCGCCGGCACGATCACCGCACCCGCATGAACCGGGCCGCCTTCGAACGTGTCGTCGAAATCCTCGCCATGCGCTGATGTGCCGTTGACGAACGCCGCGCCTGATGCGGTCAGCGTGCGGGCGTGGCCGATGACAGTGCAAGGACCGTCGTCTTCGGAGCCGTCAAGCGCGGCTTTAACGTAGTCTTCGTTCCGCGCAGTGACGCAGAGACCGACGACGTCGATCAACAGGTCTTCGCATTTGCGCGTCGTCTCGGCCGGCAGAACGCCCGGCTTCAACGCAGCGATCTTGTTCGCCAGCGTTTCGGCGACGGAAACCTTCGGCAATTCGGAGGACATGAAGATGGCTCTTTAAGGAGAACTAGTTTGGGATTTGACATTCGCTTTGCGAACTCGCGGCTAGGTGGGTAGCGAATGTCAAATCCACTCCACTAGGTCAGACGCGGAAGATGCGGGTGTAGCGCTGCTTGATGCTGGTGCCCTGTTGCTCCACGGCCACGGGATCATCCTTGAGGGTCTTGATGTCCTTTAGCGGAAGCCAACTCGGCTTTTCCCTGGTCTGCGGGTGCACCGAACGCAGACCGCCGACGTCGATGATGAGCTGTTGCGCCTCGCGGCTGAAACAGAACGACTGGAAAAGCTTCGCCGCGTTCGGGTTAGGCGAACCTTTGAAGATGCCGTTGGGGCCGATGATCATCGGCGATCCCTCGGTCGCATAGACCGGCTCGACCGGGCGCCCACCTTCTCGCAATTGCAGGATGTTGTACTCGTTGCCGTCGGCCATCACGGCGCGTTCGCCAAGCTCGAGCTTCTTCGGCGGATCGGCCGAGGATTGCACCTGCATGACGTTCTGCTTGGCGAGTTGCTCGAACCAGGGCCAGCCGAGATCGCGCTGCAATTGATAGGTCGCAGTCATGATGGTGCCGCTGTAGCCGGGATGGCCCTTGACGATCTTGCCCTTCCATTTGGGGTGGAGCAGATCGGCGAAGCATTTCGGCGCGTCGTCTGCCTTCACCATGCCGGTGTTGTAGGCGATGATGGAAAGCCAGACGCGCCAGCTCGCGAACTGCCCGTCAGGATCCCTGTGCTCGGGCGGATAATATTTCGCGACATCCTCGGGCACGTAGGACTCGAGCAAGCCGTCGCGCTTCCAGACGATGAAGTGCGCCGCATCGGATGAATTCACCACGTCGACGGCGTGGATGTTGCTGGAATATTCCTGGCCGATGCGCTGGAACACCCGCTCGGCGCCGGTGCGCTCGACGCGTACGGAAATGCCGGGATATTTCGCCTCGAACGCTTTCGCCAGCTTCTCGGCGACCGGCAAATCGGTCGAGGTGTAGTGGACGACCTGGCCCTCTTTCTTCGCGGCCTCGATCAGGGCCGGCGTGACCTCCGCGGCCGGCGGCGCGTCCGCCATAACGCGGGTCGCAAAGGCCGAACTCGCCAGCAATCCGCCCGCAGCCTTCAGCGCCTCCCGTCGGGAAATTCTTGCCTTTTTCATTGCTTCCCTGATTCACTTTATTGGCCGGACCGAGCCGGCTTAATTCTCGCCATTTTATTCCGTCCATGAAGCTCAAGTCCATGACCCCTTTGCTGGACTTAAATTCCCAATCGGGTCAAAAGACGGAGCCAAAAGGCCCATAAGACAGGCCAGAAGGGGCGAGCAGGAGTTAAGCGTTGAGGTCCGCTGACCACGAGATGAACACCTATGAAGGCACGGTTCGGATTGCTTTCCGGGCACTGGCAGCCGCTTTTCTGCTGGCGCAGGCTTTTGCTTCGACCGAAGGCCGCGCGCAGGATTATCCGACCCATGCGGTGCGGATCATCGTCCCCTTTGGCGCGGGTGGACCGGCCGACGTCGCGGCGCGTTTGGTCGGCAACGCACTTGCCGAGAGCCTCAAGCAACCTTTCGTGATCGAGAACCGCCCCGGTGCGGGCTCGGTGATCGGCACCCAGGAGGCCGCGAAATCGGCACCGGACGGCTACACGCTGTTGTTGATGTCGAACGCCCAGACCGCCAATGAATCGCTGGTGCCGCAGCGCAAGTATGACCTGATGCGCGACCTCGTGCCGATCGCGACGCTCAATGTCGCCGATCTCGTGATCGTCGTGCATCCTTCGGTGCCCGCGAACTCGCTGAAGGAATTCATTGCGCTTGCGAAGTCGCAGCCGGGCAAACTCAATTATGCGTCTTCCGGCCAGGGCACGCCCTATCACATGGCGGGCGAGCTGTTCAAAATCACGGCCGGCATCGACGTCGTGCATGTGCCCTATCGCAACAGCGGCGAGGCGCGCAACGGTGTGATCGGCGGCCAGGTGCAGATGATGATCGATGCCGTGACCACGATGGCGCCGAACGTCCTGCAAGGACAGGTGCGCGCGCTTGCCACCACGGGAACGACGCCCTCGGCCGTGCTGCCCGACGTGCCGACCGCGGAACAAGCCGGCGTCAGCGGATATGAAGCCACCATCTGGCTCGGCCTGATGGCGCCGAAGGGAACGCCGCAACAGATCGTCGACAAGCTCAACGTCGCCGTGAACGAGGCCATCAAGCGGCCGGAGATCGTCAAGCTGTGGGCGGATCAGGGCGCGGTTCCGATGTCGATGACGCCTGCGGCCTTCGACAAGTTCCTGCGCGGCGATATCGTAAAATGGGCCGACGTGGTCAAACGATTTCCCCAGCAGCCTTAAAAATCAGGATTTTCTGTTTTCAATGCCGAAACTTCGCTTTCGCCTCAATGGCGTCGAGACCGAGATCGACGCCGATCCCGATACGCCTTTGCTCACGGTCCTGCGAGGCCCGCTTGGGCTGACCGGCTCGCATTTCGGCTGCGGCGCCGGCGAATGCGGCGCGTGCACCGTGCTTCTCGACGATCACGCCATCAACGCGTGCGACACGCCGTTGTGGTCGGTGGCGGATAAAGCCATCACCACCGTCGAAGGCCTTGGCAGCGAACAGCAGCCGCATCCATTGCAGCGCGCCTTCATCGCCGAGCAGGCGATGCAATGCGGCTATTGCCTGTCCGGCATCATGATGAGCGCGGTAGCGCTGTTGAAGCAAAACGCCAATCCGACCAGCGCGGATGTGAAGGCGGCCCTCGACCGCAACCTGTGCCGCTGCGGTTCGCATAACCGCATGGTGCGCGCCATCCTGCGTGCCGCAGCCGAGATGCGTGCATCATGACCGCCAAACCCGCCTCTGCTCCTTTGCCCCCAAGCCTGGCCGCAAACCCGAAACTATCGTCGTGGATCAACTTCGCGCCCGACGGACAGGTGATCGTCTCGCCCGGCAAGGTCGAGATCGGCCAGGGCATCGTCACCGCGCTCGCACAGATCGCCGCTGACGAGCTTGATGTCGATATCGCCCGCGTCAGGATGGTGCGCGCCTCGACCTTCGCCAGCCCTAATGAAGGCGTGACATCGGGCAGCTTGTCCGTGCAGCATTCCGGCCGCGCGATCCGCTTTGCCTGTGCGGAAATCCGCCAGATCTTTCTCGATGCCGCCGCCGAGCGGCTCGGTGTCGCGCCTGACGTGCTCACGATCACCGACGGCACCATGGCCGGTCCCGGCAACGTCTCGACCAGCTATTGGGAATTGGCGAGCGACGTTTCGCTCGATCGCGACGCCACGGCCGATGCGTCGCCGAAATCGTCGGCACAGCGCACGCTTGCCGGCCATTCCGTGGCACGCCTCGATATTCCGGACAAAGTGTTCGGCCGCCCGCGCTTCATCCACGACACTCTCTTGCCCGGAACCTTGCATGGCCGCGTCCTCCGGGCAGAGCTTTCGCAGGCGACATTGGTCGAGCTGAACGAAGAGCGTGCGCGCAAGGTCGAAGGATTCGTCGCGATCGTACGCGACGGCAATTTCGCGGGCGTCGTCTGCGAAACCGAAGCCGGTGCGGAAGCCGCCGTCGCCGCCTTGCGCAAGGGCGCCACCTGGTCGTCGCGCGAAGCCTTGCCGAACGAAGGCGAGCTTGCCGAGTGGCTGAAACGTCAGCCGGCCGAAACCGCCGTGATTTCCGACAAGAAGGCGGCCTCGCCCGTCGCAGTAGTCCGCACCGTGAAGCGGCAATATCACCGCCCTTATATCGCGCACGGTTCGATCGCGCCGTCTTGCGCCATGGCGCAATGGGACGGCGACAAGGTCCGGGTCTGGACCCACAGCCAGGGCGTTTATCTCCTGCGCTCCGATCTTGCGCTGGTGTTCAAGCTGCCGCGCGAAAACTTCAGCGTCGAGCACATGGAGAGCGCCGGCTGCTACGGTCATAACGGCGCCGACGACGTTGCGCTCGATGCGGTGCTGCTGGCGCGGGCCGTCGAAGGCCGACCGGTGCGGGTGCAATGGTCGCGTGCCGATGAAATGTCGCATGCGCCCTTTGGCGCGGCGATGACGATCGAGATCGAGGCCGGCCTCGATGCGAACGGCGAGATCGTGGATTGGCGTCACACGATCTGGGGCAATGGCCACACCGCGCGGCCTGGGCGCGCCGATATCCCGACCCTGCTCGCCGCATCCGAACTGGCCGCGCCGTTTCCGCGCGCGATTTCGGTCGATCCTCCAGCGGCCGGTGGCGGCGGTTCCGACCGCAACTCCATTCCGCTCTACGATTTCCCGTCGTGGCACGTCGAGGCACATCGGCTCACCACGATGCCGGTCCGCACCTCGGCACTGCGAACGCTGGGCGCGCAGGGCAACGCGTTTGCGATCGAATCCTTTCTCGACGAACTCGCATCCGAGCGCGGCGAGGACCCGGTCGCTTTCCGCCTGCGCCATCTGTCCGACCCGAGATCGCGAGACGTGGTTCAGGCCGCCGCGCGCCGTGCCAACTGGAAACCGGCTAAAGAGGACGGTGTCGGCCAGAGTATCGGATACGGCATCGGCTTCTCGCGCTACAAGAACACCGGCGCCTATTGTGCCGCGGTTGCGGAAGTCGAGGTCGGTGAGGATATTCGCGTCCGTAAATTGACGCTCGCCGTCGATGTCGGCGAAGCCATCAATCCGGACGGCGTCATCAACCAGATCGAGGGCGGCGCCATTCAAGCCACCAGCTGGGTCTTGAAGGAGCGCGTGCGTTTCGACCGCACACGCATCACCAGCAATTCCTGGACGGAATATCCGATCCTGCGCTTTTCCGAAGTGCCCGACGTCGAGGTCGAGGTGATCTCGCGTCCCGAGATCGATCCGGTCGGCGCGGGCGAGGCGGCGCACGGCCCGGTGACCGCGGCGATTGCCAACGCCGTGTTCGATGCGCTCGGCGTGCGGCTGCGCGAACTGCCGATCACGCGTGATCGCCTGATCGCGGCCATGGAGCTTTCGACATGACCACCTTGAACATCTTGAGCGGCGGCGCGGCGCAAGGTCTCGTCGGCGGCCTTGCCGCGAAATTCAAGGACCAGACCGGCCTCGATATCGGCGGCGACTTTGGCGCGGTCGGCGCGATGGCCGACAAGCTGCGTGCCGGCATGCCCGCCGATATTCTCATTCTCACCTCTGCCCTGATCGTCACGCTCACGAAAGAAGGCCTTGCCGATGCCGCCTCAGTGAAAGATGTCGGCCGGGTCGAAACGGCGCTCGCGGTTCGTGAAGCCGATCCTCTCGTTTCCGCTCCCGACGCCGCAAGCCTGCGCGCGGTCTTCCTGGCGGCGGATGCGATCTTCGTACCCGACACCAAGGCTTCCACCGCCGGCATCCATGTCGCGAAAGTTTTGGCACAGCTCGGCATTGCCGACGCGGTTGCCGACCGCCTGAAGATTTACCCGAATGGCGCCACCGCGATGCGCCATATGGCCGAAAGTGATGCGAAACATCCGATCGGCTGCACGCAGGCGACCGAGATCATTGCGACGGAAGGCATCAGACTTTCAGGCGCGCTGCCGAAGGGATGCGATCTCGCAACCATGTACACAGCGGCCGTGACCAAAGGCGCGGCGCATGCACGCGAGGCGCAAATCCTGATCGATCTCCTAACCGCTGGAGATCAACAGGCGTTGCGCGCACAAGCCGGCTTCCGCGACCCGTAAGATAAAGACGAGACGTCAGGCCCCGCGGCTTGCAAGCTCGCGGTAGCGCTCGCGGCTTTTCAGCAGATGCCCGCGCATCGCATCTCGCGCCTTTTTCGGTGAATGCGCGGCGATCGCCTGCAAGATCGCCTCGTGCTCTTTCTCGATACGGCCGAGATATTGCCGCGGGCCTTCCGACGTACCCTCGAAGGAGCGGATGCTCTGCCGCGGGATGATCAGGCGGCCGAGAAAATCCAGAAACTCGACGAAGCGGCTGTTCTGGGTCGCGGCAGCGATTGCCTGATGAAACGCGAAATCTTCCTTGATCGCGCGATCGCCGCTTGTGATGGCGCGGCTGAACACGCGCTGCGCTTCGCCGATCGCCTTGATCTGCGCTGGCGTTGCGCGCTCGCTCGCAATCGCGGCGGCTTCCGATTCCACTGCCATGCGCAACTCCAGAATATCGAGCACGCTGTCGAGCGAACCGAGGCCTTCGGGATCGATCGCATAAGGCCGCCGGCTGATATCGCGATCGACGAAAGCCCCCGCGCCTTGCCGCGTGACGACGAGGCCGCGCGCACGTAACGCCGCCACCGCCTCGCGCACCACGGTACGGCTGACACCCATGCCCTTCATCATTTCCTGTTCGGAGGGCAGCTTGGCGCCGACCGGCAATTTGCCGGACATGATTTGCTCGGCCAGCCGGTCGATCACCTCCGAACTCAGGCTTTTCGGCGCTTCGAGCGGGCGCAGCAGCCCCTCGCGCTGACGCTGCGTCGCATCTGGCGTGGACGCGCTTGACTGAGGTTGTCGGGTCATCGTACAAGTTCTAGCATAGCCCCGGCGCGCCGGCAAATCCAGTGTATCGTTTTTCGGATTTGTCCGGCCGTGGCCGGCCTGCTAGCAACAATAAAAACAGGTCAGGCAATGACCGTGCATTGAACAGGTGGGAGGAGAAGCGATGAAGCGTCGCGATTTCATGAAGCTTGGCGCCGGTTTTGGCGCCGCAGGTTTGGCAGCTGGCTTGCCCGTAAGCGCGACAGCGCAGGCCAAGGCGGTATTCAAGGCCTCCGACGTCCAGCCGCCGGGCTATCCGACCGTCGCCGCCACCGAAAATCTCGGCAAGAAGCTCTCTGAAGCCACGCAAGGGCGGCTGTCGATCCAGATGTATCCGTCGGCCCAGCTCGGCGGCGAGAAGGAAACCATCGAACAGACGCAGATCGGCGCGGTGCAGATGCTGCGCGTCAGCGTCGGCTCGATGGGCCCGATCGTCGACGACATCAACGTCATCAACATGCCGTTCCTGTTCAAGAACACCGCGCATGCCAACAAGATGATGGATGGGCCGATCGGCCAAGAGCTGCTCGACAAGATCACCGCAAGTCCGAACGCCAACCTCGTCGCGCTATGCTGGATGGATTCCGGCGCGCGCTCGCTCTACAACACCAAGCACCCGATCAAATCGATCGAGGACGTCAAGGGGCTGAAATTCCGCGTCATCGGCAATCCGATCTTCGTCGACATGATGAATTCGCTGGGCGGCAACGGCGTCGCGATGGGCTACGACCAGGTGTTCAGCGCGCTTCAGACCGGCGTGATCGATGGCGCTGAGAACAACATGCCGAGCTATGTGTTCTCCAACCACTACACCGCAGCCAAGTATGTCGCGCTGACCGAGCACCTCATTATCCCTGAGATTCTGGTGTTCTCGAAGCGGATCTGGAACACGCTGTCGGCCGACGACCAGGGCCTGATCAGGAAATTCGCCCGCGAGGCCCAGCTCGAGGAACGCGGGTTCTGGAACGAATACGAGCAAAAGGCGCTGGAAAAGGCGAAGGCCGCCGGCAGCCAGATCATCGAGATATCAGACAAGACGCCGTTCCAGAATGCGGTGAAGCCGGTCTGGGACAAGTACGGCCCGAAATATCAGGACATGATCAAGCGCATTCAGGCCATTGCGTGAGGATCTGGCGCGTGGGCGTGTCGTCATTGCGAGCGTAAGCGAAGCAATCCAGTTGAGACGCTGGATCGCTTCGTCGCTTGCGCTCCTCGCAATGACATTCTGTGAGACTGTAAGACCAGAAATTCGACAAATGGGGGGCGTAACGCCATGGCAGCCACATTCCGCCGCGCGATGGACTTTCTCTATCTGGCGTGCGTATTCGTCGGTTGCGTTGCGCTGGTGTTGATCTCCGCGGTGATTCCCTGGGCGGTGTTCACGCGCTACGTGCTCAACAGCGCTGCCTCCTGGCCGGAGCCGCTCGCGGTGCTCCTGACCATTGTGCTGACGTTCATCGGCGCGGCGGCCGCCTACCGGCTCAACCTGCATATGAACGTCGGCTATTTCGCCGATCAGGCGCCGCCGCCGTTCCGCAAAATGCTCGATCTCCTGGTGCAGTTGCTGATGGCCGCGATTGCGTTGTTCATGATCGTATGGGGCGAGAGTCTGGTCGAGGTGACCTGGCACAACACGATCGCGGACTTCCCCTTCCTGTCGGTCGGCGTCACTTACCTGCCGATTCCAATCGGCGGCGTGTGCCTGCTGCTGTTCATCATCGAGCGGATATGGCTCGGCGCCCCGCCCGACCCGCTTCCTTCTCACGAAGCCGCCCCCTCTCACGGCGAAGTCGCACCGTTCGAGTAATTGGGAGAGGACTCATGGATATCTTCATTCTTCTCGCCACCATGATCGTCTGCTTCCTGATCGGCATGCCGATCGCCTACTCGCTGGCGTTTGCCGCGATCGTCGGCGCCTGGTCGATCGGCATTCCCCTGGAAGCGGTGATGCTGAAGATCTCGGACGGCGTCAGCAAGGTCGCGATGCTGACGATCCCGTTTTTCGTGCTGGCAGGCGCGATCATGGCCGAGGGCGGCATGGCGAAGCGTCTGGTCGCCTTTGCCGACGTGCTGGTTGGATTCACGCGCGTGCGCGGCGGGCTCTCGATCGTCAACGTGCTCGCCACCACGTTTCTGTCCGGCATCTCCGGCTCAGCCGTCGCCGATACTTCGGCGATCGGCTCGGTGATGATCCCGCAAATGGAGAAGACCGGATTTCCCCGCGTCTTCGCCACCAACCTGACGATCACTTCCTCGGTTCAGGCGCTACTCGTTCCCCCGAGCCATAACGCGGTGCTCTACTCGCTTGCCACCGGCGGCACCATCTCGATCAGCGCGCTGTTCATGGCCGGCGTCTTTCCGGGCCTTCTGCTCGGCTTCTCCCTGATCATTCTGTGTCTGGTGTTCGCCTATCGCGACAACCATCCGCGCGGACAGACCGTGGCGGCAAAGGACGCCGTGCGGATCACGATCGATGCGGCCTGGGGTCTCATTACGCTCGTGATCATCCTCGGCGGCATTCTCGGCGGTATCTTCACCGCGATCGAGGCTGGCGCAGTCGCCTGCATCTGGGCGTTCTTCGTCACCATGTTCATCTACCGCGACTATAAATGGCGCGATCTCCCGGTGCTGCTGCACCGGACACTGCGCACGGTCGCGATGGTGCTGACCTTGATCGCCTGCGCCTCCAGTGTCGGCTATGTGATGGCGCTGACGCAGATGCCGGCCAAGATGACGGCCTTCTTCCTGTCGATCTCGGACAACAAATACGTCATCCTGTTCCTGATCAACATCCTGCTCCTGATCCTCGGCACGCTGGTCGACATGGCGCCGTCGATCCTGATCGCGACGCCCATTCTGCTGCCCGTGATGCAGAACTTTGGCGTCGATCCCGTTCATTTCGGGATGATCATGCTGCTCAATCTCGGCATCGGCCTGTGTCACCCGCCGGTCGGTGCGATCCTGTTCGTCGGCTGCGCGGTCGGCAAGGTCACGATCGAACAGGTGATGCGGAAGATATGGCCGTTCTACGGCGTGATGTTCTTTGTTCTGATGCTCGTCACATACCTGCCGGAAATCTCGCTGTGGCTGCCGCGGCACGTGCTGCGCTGACAAGTCCCCTCACCTGACCATCGCCCAACTGCCGAGTTCTGCGCGCGAGTCGCGCGGGGCCGGCGTGGTTTAGAATTTCCTAATCCGATCATTCGATTGCGAGAGAGAGTGCGACCCGAGCTTTAAAAGTTCGGGCGTATCTTTGCCCCCGGTGGGAACAAAAAACGGCGGGGGCCAAAATGACCATCGATTTTCTTGTCTATCCGATGCTGGCGTTTCTCTCGGTCGCGCCGGCCGCAAAGCTCATCGAGCGCCAGCGCGACGTGCTTTACGGACCCTATATCTGGGGCCGCAAGACCGCATTCGACGGATTCCGCGAAGAGCTCGACGCTTACATGATGGCGATCGGCGTCACGCGCGGATACCGCCGCTTCGCCGTGAAGTTTGCCGGCGTCAGCATCTTTGCCTCAGCAATCATCGGCTGATGGGAAAGCCGATGAGTTTGTCCGACCACATCTGCGAAGCATCGTCCGGACTGAAGATCGTCTGCGACGTCTGCGGGAATTTGTCGATCAAGCCGATCGACCCCGTGGACGCGGAGGATGGCGCCAGCGTCCATTGCCGGCGCTGCAACGCGGTGCGCGGAACGGTCGCCGACCTGCGCGCGCTGGCGCGGCAGTCAACCGGCGAGTTCGAGTTCTAACCCAGTCTAGAACAGTCGAAAGCCCAGATTGGCGAGGCTGTCGGCCGGTACTTCGACCAGACGCGGCCGGAAGCGCAGCTGCTCGGTACGTACTTTCAGGAAATCGCGCAGTTCGACCTCGCCTTGCCTGATCCGGTTGCGGAGTTCGCGGCGGTCGAACTGGGTGAGCTCGGGGCTCGCAAGTTCGCGCCAGGCGGCCCGTTGCTGCGTCATCAGGGCCGTGATTTCGCTACTCAAAACGTCGGGCTCAGTCATGTCATCCGACCTTTCGCTTTTAGAAAATCCACCCCTCCAATCTCGCCCGCCAATTGCTTAAAAATGGTTAACGAAACCCTTACGCCGCTTGCGCTTTGTCGAAGGCAGCAGCCGGCGCGCTTTAGGCGACCGCTTTCCCGGCCATCTGCCGCTTCGCCGAACGGTGCTGCCTGCCGTGAGCCCCGCTCGCGGGCGCGCTTATTGTGCACTGCATCTTAAAAACGATCCCTCGAATGAGACTGAGCTGCCGAGAGCGATTTTGCTCGCGCATGCGGCCTGCGCGTTTTGACCGGATTTACGCGATTTCGGCCGTTTGCTATTGGCACTCCAACAACAATTCATTCGTGGGGGGTTCTATGGTCGATCGCCGGACGTTCACGACACTGCTCGCGGGCACTATCGCGGCTCCTTCCCTCGCTTTCGGCAAACTCATGACATTCAAAAACGTTTTCTACTCGGCGGCCGGACCGGAGTTGACCGCTTATGGCGTCGACGTCGACAACGCCACGCTCTTCAAGCAGAGCACGGTATCGCTGCCCGCCAACGTTCAATACGCATGGCGGCATCCGAAGAAGCACTATCTCTATGTCGTGTCTTCCAGCGGCGGACCGGCCGCAGGTGATGTGACCGGCAGCGTACATACCGCCAACGCATTTGCGATCGATCGCGCGAACGGCACGCTGAAGGCACTCGGCCAGGACATCAAGCTGGCTGCCCGTCCGATCCACGCCAGCGTCGATCACTCCGGCAAGTATCTACTCGTCGCCTACAACAATCCGTCCAATCTCACGGTGCACCGCATCAACAACGACGGCACCATTGGCGACCAGGTCGAACAGCCCAACAAGCTCGATACCGGCATTTTCGCCCACCAAATCCGCGTCTCACCGGACAACAAACACGTCATCCTGGTGACGCGCGGCAATAACGCGCCGTCCGATAATCCGGTCGATCCCGGCTCGATCAAGACGTTCGCCTTCAAGGACGGCGTGCTGACCAACCTCGCGGCGATCGCGCCCGGCGACGGCAAGCAATTCGGACCGAGGCATCTCGATTTCCACCCCAAAAAGCCATGGGTGTTCGTCTCCATCGAGAGTCAGAACCAGCTCGCGGTCTACAAGCTCGAAGACGCCACCGGCCTGTCGCGCGAGCCCATGTTTGCGATGAAGACCACGCTTGCCGATCCAAATTCGAAACTGCGCCAGGCTGCCGGCCCGATCCATGTCAGCCCCAACGGCCGCTTCGTCTATCTTACCAACCGTGCGTGGTGGACCACCGAGGTTGACGGCAAGAAGGTATTTGCGGGCGGCGAAAATTCCGTCGCGGTCTATTCCATCGATCAGAAGACCGGCGAGCCGACGCTGATCCAGAACGCCGAAGGTCACGGCAATTATTTGCGGACCTTCAATATCGATCCGAGCGGAACGCTTCTGATCGCTGGGGCGCTCTGGCCGATGGCGATGCGCGATGGAACGACACAACCCGCGGCCATTGTGCTCTACCGCGTCGGCAACGACGGCAAGCTGACGTTTGCGCGTAAGTACGATATCGACGCCTCGGAGAAGAAGCAGCAGTTCTGGGCCGGAATGGTGACGCTCGCATAAATGTCGAGGTGAACATGTCTGACAGGCCGAACCTGATTTCGCGCCGTTCTCTCCTCGGCACGGCGGCTGTGATGGCCGCAACGCCTGCGCTGGCGGAAGAATGCCGGGTCGGTCCGCCGCCGCACGAAAAAGGCGCGAAGGTCTGGATGGACATGGACCAGGTCGAGCTGGACGCGTCCTACGATCAGGCCGCCTACGCGCCCATGATCAATCAGTTCACCAAGCGTTTTGCCTCGATCAGCGAAACCACGCGCAAGCGATTGGGCGCGCCGAAACGATTTGCCTACGGACCGACGCCGATCGAGGGCCTCGATCTTTTCCCGGCGAAATCCGCCAATGCGCCGATCTTCGTGTTCGTCCACGGTGGCCGATGGATTCGGGGCATGGCCAGCGACTACTCATATCCCGCCGATCTCTTTGTCAATGCGGGCGTCAACTACGTCGCGCTCGATTTCATCGCGGTAGATGCCGCAGGCGGCGACTTGCGGCCGATGGCCGACCAGGTCCGGCGCGGCATCGCCTGGGTTTATAAGAACGCTGCAAGCTTTGGCGGCGACGCCAGGCGCTTCTACATCGGCGGACATTCATCCGGCGGGCACCTCGCCGGCGTTGCCATGGTGACCGACTGGCAGAAGGACTTCGGATTGCCGGCCGACATGATCACCGGCGGCATCCTGGCGAGCGGCATGTACGATCTCAAGCCGGCGCGGCTTTCCGCGCGCAGCGGTTACGTCAAGTTCGACGACGACATGGAGCACGCGTTGAGCTCGATGCGGCACATCGACTTGTTGCGCGCGCCGATCACCGTCACCTACGGCACCTTCGAGACCCCGGATTTCCAGCGTCAGTCCCGCGACTTTGCCGCCGCGGTCAAAGCCGCCGGGAAACCGGTCGAACTTCTCGAAGCACCCGACTTCAATCATTTTGAAATGTGCGAAAGTTTTGGAAACCCCTACGGCCCGAACGGCCTCGCCGCGCTCAAGCTGATGAAGCTGGCGTGAGGGCTTCGCGGGCCGGCACATCCCGGCGAAAGGCGGCGCGGATGAAACGCTGCGCCGGCGCCTCGAAATAGCGGAACGTGAGATAGGACAACAGCAGCGTCGTCAGCAGGTAGACGGCGAACAGCGCGCCGCTGTAGACGGGAATCGGCCGCGCGGCGAGCGCAAAGCCAAGCATGATCGCGAGCTGAATCGGGAAGTGCAGGAGATAGCTCGAATAGGTCATGTTGCCGGCCGCCACGATCGCGTCTTGTATGGGGCGCGGCACCGCGATCTCGCGCGACAGACAAAACAGCAGCAGCGGTGTATAACCGAGCAGCAGCGGAAAACTGACGAGCTTGAGCTGATCGCCGGCGGCAGGGACGGCCACGAACGGAATCACCGCCACGGCAAGCCAGGCATAGAACTCGATCACCGTCCGATAACGTGATGCGCCGATCGCCCGTCGCGCCATCGCGGCCAATCCGCCGATATAGAAGAACGCCAGACAAAGGACGATCTGCCAGGCGATGCCGTTAAGCACGACGTCCACGCAAGCGGCGACAATGACGACATTCACCCACCACGACCGCGTGACGCGGAGCAGCAGAAAAAACAGGAGATAGACCAATACTTCCACCGAGACCGACCAGATCGGTCCGTTGAAGCTGAAATGCTCCGTGCTGCTCCATTCGCTCGCCATGAAGAGCTGCGCCATAAAATTCCAGACGTCGTTGTTCTGATAGACAAAGAAGGTTCCGTGCAAATTGAAATAGAGCGACTGAAGCAGCGCGACGACGAGCAACGTCACAAAATGCAGCGGATAGAGCCGCGAGAAGCGAAGCACGAAGAACTGCCAGCCGCCGACAGCGCCTTCAGAAATGGAGTTGCGATATTTCCAGAAGAAAATGAACCCGCTGATACACCAGAAGATCCAGACGCCGAAGGAGCCAGCGTCGTAAAACACCCGCAAGACGCCGTAGAGCGGCAAGCGCTCCTGCACCATCCCTATTGGCTCGTCGGCCACGTAGAAGAAATGCCGATAGTGGAAGACGAGTATCGCAACGGCGGAAAGAAAGCGCAGGACTTCGAGCGCGATCAGCCTGTTCGCCGGTTCAGGAGCGGCTTCTTTCGAGGCGGACGACATCAGTGCGTCCCGCATGCGCTCGACACTCCCTTGAGCACGGCGGCATCCCAGACCTCGTAGCCGGCGGCATCGAGATGGACTCCATCGATCGTGTGCGGCGCGCCCATCGGCGGCAGCGATGCGAAAGTTGCGCCGGCTTTTTCGGCCAAAGCGGGCAGTGCCGCGTTGAAGGATTCGATACGGCGCATGGTCGCCGCCTGATACTCCGCCGGCATGCGCCCGCGCACTTCGAGGGAGGGAATGCCGAGCGCGACAAGATGGTCGGTCGTGTCCTTAAGCTGGGCGAGCAACGATCGGTAATTCGCTTCGAATTCCTTCTGCGCGCGCTCCTGCAGGGCGTCGTTGGTGCCGAGCGCAACAAGGATCGCGGTAGCGCGCCGGCCATTGAGCACGTCCTTGAGCCACGTTCCGAGATCGCTAGCGGTCGAGGCGCCGTCGAGGCCCGCGTTGACGAGCGGGTGATCGCAGAACGACCGCGGCAGCGTCGAGGCTTCCGTGATGCTGTCGCCGAGAACGATGATGGGATGCTCGGCCCGGCTCAGCGTGTAGTGCAGAATGACCTGACGGGTATGCCGGTGCGTATCGGCAATCGTGTTTGGCCTGAAAAACGAAACGCCTGCCAAAGTCGCGCCGATCGCGAGCACAGCGACCGCGAGCAATGTGATGGAAAGCCGCGATCCGTTCATTTCGCCATCGCAACGTCAGGTGAAGAAGCAGGCCAAAAATGCCGCAAAGAAATGGGCGCTTCAGCAAGACGGCGCCGGCTAGAAAAATAGCAGGTGTAACCTTAAAATATCATTCGAAGGAAGGACGCGAAATCGTTAACCCTTCAAGCTTGACAGGCCTGCCTATCCCACCCTCACAATGTCCAAAATCCTAGTGTGGCGGCTCAGAAGTCCGCACCATTTCTGCCGCGAGTTTGTCATGCGGACTTCTGAGCCAAAGCCACACTAGAATATTAATATTTGCTAGTGTCCTTTCGATTCCGAAGTTCGAAACGTGGCTCCGTAGAAGGCTACGAACTTCGGAATCGGGACACTAGAAAAGTGAGGGAGCGCCATGGCGCGAAAACTGATCGATATCTCCGTGCCGCTGCAAAACGATGTGCCGGCCGATCCACCCGGCATCAATCCGCGCATCGAATATCACGATCACCAGCAAAGCCTGGCGCGCATGCTGGGATTCTTCCCCGGCCTCAAGGCACAGGATTTGCCGGACGGTCAGGCCTGGGCGATGGAGACGGTGCAGCTCTCGACCCATAACGGCACCCATCTCGATGCCCCCTACCACTACCATCCGACCATGAACCGCGGCGAGCGCGCCTGGACCATCGAGGAAGTCCCGCTCGAATGGTGCTTTCAGCCCGCCGTCAAACTCGACTTCCGGCACTTTCCGGACGGCTATGTCGCGACCGCCAAAGATGTCGAGACTGAACTCAAGCGCATCGGACATACGCTCTCCCCGCTCGAAATCGTCGTGGTCAATACCAGCGCCGGCGCCAAATACGGCCAGGCTGATTTCGTCAATTCCGGCTGCGGCATGGGATATGAGGCGACGATGTATCTCCTGGAGCGCGGCGTGCGGCTGACCGGCATCGACGGCTGGAGCTGGGATGCGCCGTTTGTCTTTACCGCGAAGAAATACGCCGAGACCAAGGATGCGAGCCTGATCTGGGAAGGCCACAAGGCCGGGCGCCACATCGGCTATTGCCACATCGAGAAGCTGCACAATCTGGAGCGTCTGCCTTCAAAGGGCTTCATGGTCTCGTGCTTTCCGGTGAAGATCGAACGCGCATCCGCCGGCTGGACGCGCGCGGTCGCCATCATCGACGATTGAGCCGCGCCATGCCAAACAGCCCCGATCGCAACATCCTGCTTTTGAACGACGACGAAACTCCAATGGATTTCGTCGTGCACGTGCTGCAGGAGATTCTTGACCTCGACTTTGACGAAGCCTGCAAGCTCATGCTTCGCGTCCACCACGAGGGCAAGGCGGTCTGCGGCACTTATGAGCGCGAGGAAGCCGAAACACGGGCCGCCGCCATTCTGGCGCTTGCGGCCAAGCACGGCCATCCGCTCAAGTGCGTTCTTGAACAAGCGAGCTGACGCCGACTTCTTTGTTTCAGCCAGGATTTCCAATCGCCCGCGCCAGAGCACGTTTGCGCGTTAGCCTTTCGTCTCATCGCGGGTGAAGCGCCTTCGCGCGCATCGCGAAGATGATCGGCAACCTGAAGCCGCGGCAGGCGGACACTGCCTTGGCCGATGAAATCCAACATTGGTCGGCCGCCGCCATAATCCGTTGAATTCAGACGGGAAAACGTCCCTCCGGGACCTGTTCCGAACGGCACCGACGCGCCCGTTAACACTGCCCTCAAAGCGAACCGGTTGCGACGATTTTGGACTTCCCAAGAAGGTGGCGGGGTCGTACCACCTGACGCGGTTGCTGCCGTTTCGCTTGCTGGGGACGCAAGCGAAGTTACAATAAGCCCAAGGCCGCCAAAGCTAACAATAGCCACGGCCAACAATAACAAGGCCAGCGACGTCAAAGGCTGCGCAGGCCTGAGGAAACAGAGAGGAACGTCATGACAACAACATATATCCGTTCGCTGCTCGGCGCGACGGCCCTGGGTCTTGTGCTGACCGCCGGACAGGCGCTCGCCGCCGACCCGATCAAGATCGGCGTCATTGCGGAAGCGCAAGCCATCGCCGGCGCCTCGATCCCGCAGGCAGCCCAGCTTGCCGCCGACGAGATCAACGCCAAGGGCGGCGTCGACGGACGCAAGATCGAAATCATCACCTATGACAACCACTCCTCGTCGGCCGATTCCGTTCGCGCCTTCCAGCGCGCGGTGAACGAGGACAAGGTCAACATCGTCATCGCGAGCTACATCAGCGAAGTGGTGCTGGCGCTGGAGCCCTGGGCTTCGCGCCTGAAGACACCCTTCATCACGCCGGGCGCGGCTTCCAACGAAATCAGCAAGAGCGTTCACGCCGACTATGAGAAGAACAAGTACACCTTCCACGGCTACCTGACCTCAGCCGCGCTGGCGCTGTCGGTCTGCGACGCCGCCAAGGAGCTGCTTGTCGATCAGAAGCACATGAAGACCGCGGTCATCATGAGCGAAGACGCGGCATGGACCAAGCCGCTCGACATCGGCTACGAAGAATGCCTGCCCAAGATCGGGCTGAAGGTGCTCGACCATATCCGCTTCTCGCCCGACACCACCGACTTCACGCCGATCTTCAACAAGATCGAAGGCGCCAAGCCCGACGTGATGATCACCGGCATTTCGCATGTCGGCGTGCAGCCGACCGTGCAGTGGAAGAACCAGCAGGTTCCGATCCCGATGTTCGGCATCTCCTCGCAGGCGACCAACGAGACCTTCGGCAAGGACACCAACAACGCCTCCGACGGCGTGCTCTATCAGGGCGTGTCGGGGCCGGGTGTGGCGGTTACCGAGAAGAGCGTGCCGTTTGCCAACGCCTTCAAGGCAAAGTTCGGCAATTTCCCTTCGTACGCCGGCTATACGTCGTATGACGAGGTGTACTTTATCGCCGACGCCGTGAAGCGCGCAGGCTCGACCGATGCCGACAAGCTGGTCGAGGCGCTGGAGAAGACCGACTGGGTCGGCACCATCGGCCGTGTCCAGTTCTACGGCAAGGACGACCCGTTCACCCACTCGATCAAATACGGCAAGGGCCTGATCACCGGCGCGATGCTGCAGTGGCAGGATGGCGCGCAGGTCGCCGTCTGGCCGCCTGAAGTTGCCAAGGCCAAATTGAAGTTCCCAGCCTTCATCAAGGTCACGTCGAACTGAACGTGCAATAATGCTCCCGGGTAATACCCGGGAGCATTTTCTTGGGCTTTGCGGATTTCTTGAAGGGGGCAGCGGGGGCTGCTGCGGCTGGGTATCAATGCTTGCGTTCCAGATCCTGATCGACGGTTTTGCCATCAGCGCTTTGTATGCGCTGGGCGCTACCGGATTTACCCTCATCTTCGGCGTCTCCGGCGTGCTCAACCTGTCGCACGGCGCTATCATGGTGCTGGCGGCGGTGGCCGCGTGGGCGGCGGCGAGCGTGCTGCATCTCGACACGTACTCCGGCGCGCTAGTTGGCGTGGCGGTGGCGCTGGTATCCGCCCTCATCACCTATTTTGCGGTGGTGCAGCCGATCCAGAAGTCGCGGCGCATTCCCACCGAGGAAAAGGAAATCTTCGTCCTCACCGGAACGCTGCTCTGGGGCATCATGATCCAGGAGCTGATCGCCTACTTCTTCACCAACAACGCCAAGACCGTGCTGCCGATTATCGAAGGCGTGGTCAATATTCTTGGCGTGCGCACGCCGCGCAACGAGATCTTCACCGCCTTCGTGTGCTGCCTCGTCATTGCGCTGCTCTGGCTGCTGGTGAACCGCACCCGCACCGGCAAGGCGGTACTCGCGGCCTCGATGAACCCGCGCGGCGTCACGCTGCTCGGGCTTGAACTCGGCAACATCTATGTCGTGGTCTGGGCGATCTACGGCATCCTCGCCGGCATCGCCGGCGTGCTGCTCGGCATGTTCCTCGGCGTCAGCTCCTACAGCGTCGGCCCGCTGACCGCGAGCGCGTTCTCGATCGTGGTGCTCGGCGGCCTCGGCAGCGTCTCCGGCTCGCTGATTGCCGCCTTCGTGGTCGGCTATCTCGAGACCGTCACGGCCTATCTGATCTCGCCGGCCTACCGGACGATTCCCGCCCTCCTGTTGCTCGTCGCCGTGATGTATGTGCGGCCGCAGGGCCTGCTCGGGAGGCGCTGAGATGGCAAGTTTCTTCACATCACGGCTGTTCTTCATCTCGCTCGCGGTCGTCATCATCGCCTCGACGCTGCCGCTCTATGTCTCCGGCTATGTGCTGGGGCTGCTCACGGTCGCCTATTACTTCGGCGTGTTCGCGATGGCCTGGGACCTGTTGTTCGGCTTTGCCGGCGAGGTCAATTTCGGTCCGACCTTCCTGATCGGCGTCGGCGCCTATACCGCCGGCATTCTCAACAACCAATACGGCTGGTCGGTCTATCTCTGCATCGTGCTCGGCGCGCTCGCCTCCGTCATCGCCGGCTTCGTGCTGGCGCTGCCGGCGCTCCGGGTGCGCGGCCCCTATTTCGGCCTGACCACGCTGGTCGCCGTGCTCATGCTGCAAAACTTCATCGTCGTGTTTGCCGATCTCACCGGCGGCGAAATCGGCCTGACCATTCCCGACGTCATCACGATCAATGCCAGCGCGAACTACTGGATCGCGCTCGGCTTCATGACGATCAGCGCGCTCATTCTCTACGGCCTGTCGCAATCGCCGATCGGCCTGGTGTTGCAGGCGAGCGGCCAGGACCCGGTGCAGGCCGGCGCGCTCGGCTTCAACATCGTCAAGCACAAGCTCGCCGCCTTCATCGTCTCCGCCTTCTTCTCCGGCCTCTCGGGCGCGCTGCTGGTGTTTTACTTCGGCACCGCCTCGGTCGGTACCGTCGTCGACGTGGCGGTCGGCGTGAACGTGATCGTCGCCGCCGTGCTCGGCGGACGGCGCACCGTGCTGGGTGCTGCGTTAGGGGCCATCTTCCTGATCGTCGCCGGCGAATTCCTGCGTCCCACGGGCGAGCTTGCGACCTTCATCGTCTCGGCGGTGGCGCTACTCGTCGTGCTGTTCTTCCCCGGCGGCTTCCTGGGCGCGGCCCTTTCGCATGAGGGGCGCAAATAATGGATGCGACCACCAACAACCCGCCGGTGCTTCAGGTTCGCGGCCTCACCAAGCGTTTCGGCGGCCTCACGGCGGTGAAAAACCTCGGTCTCGAGGTTCACGCCGGCGAAATCTTCGGCCTGATCGGCCCGAACGGTTCCGGCAAATCGACCGCGATGAAATCGATCATGGGGATTGAACGCCCGACCGGCGGCGAAGTCATCTTCCAGGGCGAGAATGTTGCAGGGCTCCCCGCGCACAAGATCGCGCGCAAGGGCTTCGGCATGGTGTTCCAGCACTCGCGTCCGCTCAACCGGCAGACGGTGCTGGAAAACATCATGGTGGCGCTGCTGCCGGACAGCCTGTTCATGCTGTTTCCCGACAAGGCGCTGACCGAGCGCGCCAAGTGGATCGCCAATCGCGTCGGGCTTGGTTCGGTGATGGATCGCCGCCCGCCGACCCTGCCCTTTGCCGACCTGCGGCGGCTCGAATTGGCGAAAGCGATCGCGCGCGATCCCAAGGTGGTGCTGGTCGACGAACCCTTCGCGGGGCTGACGCTCGCCGAAGTCGGCACCTTCTCCGAGCTGATCCGAAGTTTTCGTGACGAAGGCCGCGCGGTGCTGCTCGTCGATCACAATGTCAAGAGCGTCGCGGCGCTGGTCGACCGGGTGCTCGCGATGTATCTCGGCGAGGAGATCGTCACGGGCCGCGCTGACGAGGTGATGCGTAACGAAACCGTGCGCCGTGTCTACCTCGGCGGTGCGATCGAGACTTCGGCGCGTCCCGAGACCAGCTTCAAGGACAAGGTGCCGCTGCTCCAGGTCGAGAACGTCAGCGTGTATTATGGTAAGGCGCAGGCGCTGGAGAACGTGTCGATCCACATCCACCATGGCGAATTCGTTTCAGTGGTGGGACTGAACGGCGCCGGCAAGACCACGTTGTTCAACACGATCTCGGGTTTCCTGCCGTATTCCGGCGAGATCGTCCGCGACGGCCAGAAGCTGCGCGGCACGAGCCCCGCAAAGATCGCTCGCAGCGGCATCGTGCAATGTCCGGAATCGCGCGAACTGTTCGGTGAAATGAGCGTACGGGAAAATCTCGATCTCGGCGGTCAGCATCTGACCGACGATATCAGGCTGAAGCAGCTCGAATGGCTGTTCGAGCTGTTCCCGATCCTGAAAGAGCGTCAGGGCCAGATGGCGCAGACGCTCTCGGGCGGCGAGCAGCAGATGCTCGCGATCGGGCGCGCGCTGATGATGCAGCCGAAGATTCTGATCCTCGACGAGCCGACGCTCGGGCTTGCGCCGGTGATCCTGGAGACGCTGTCGAAAGCACTCGAACGGCTGCGCCAGACCACCGACATCACGGTGTTGCTCGGCGAGCAGAACGTGACCTTTGCGCTTCCGCATGCCGATCGCGTCTATGTTCTCGAACACGCGCGAATCGTATGGGAAGGCGATCCGGGCCGGTTCGCAACCGAAGCCGGCGAAGGTTATCTGTAGAAATGCCTCACTGGGCGTGGACGGTTCGCACCGGTGCGGCCATGTCCGGCTGCGCCGTCTGCACCGGCAGGTCTTGTGCAACGCCGCTGCCGCCGAATTCCGCCTCGACGGCCTGCGAAATCCAGGTCGAGGCTTTCGGATGGAGGGTGGCGAGAGCGATCAGCACAAACGCAACGACGGCGGGCAGGATGAGAAATCCGGCGCCACTTTTCGGTTCGGCGCGGTCGCTGCTTTGACGCGACCTGTCGTACGGAGCATGCATGGACGCCTCCACGATCTGAGGATATCCCCGGCATCACCCTAGCCCGGCGTCCGTCACGCGCGTGTGAAGTGCTTCACACCGCGATCGCGCTAATCGTGCGTTAATCGCCTTCCGGAGCTGTGCCCGCGATCTCCTGCAACGGCTCGAGATCCAGCACGACGATCGCGCCGTGTTCGAGCCGAACCCAGTTGCGAGCGGCCCAGGCGCGCAGCTGCTTGTTGATGCTCTCGCGGGACATGCCGACCATCTCGCTGATTTCCTGCTGGGTGACTGCGATGGTGCGGCTGCCCTTCGTTGCCTTGTGCCGCTCGGTCAGGCGGATCAGGGCGCTCGCGAGCCGGCCCGGGAGATCCTGCAAGATCACCTGCTCGACCTGGTCCGAGGTCCAGCGCAACCGCGTACATAACAGTTCGATGAATTTCATCGCCAGCCCCGGCTGGCTGCGTACGAAGGGAAGAAATTCGCGGCGGTCGATGACGACGATTTCACAATTGCTGTTGGCGGTCGCATCCGCCGTTCGCGCCTGGCCGTCGAGCACTGCGACCTCGCCGAAAATCTCGCCGGGCCCGATCAAATTGAGAATCGCGCTGCGGCCGTCAGGCGAGGAAATGCTGATCTTCACCGTGCCGGAGACCACCGCAATCAGGCTGTTGCCGGGATCGCCCTTCGAAAAGATCGTCGCCCCGCGCTTCAGCGTGGCAGGTTTGATGTAGCGGCCAAGCTGCTCGAACGCATTTGCATCGAGATCGGAGAAAATCGGGTGCGCGCGCAGCACCGCGAGTTTGCTGCTTGTCACCTGCCGGGACTCGATTGTCTTGTCCTGGGGCACGGCCTGCGAGTTCTCCGGATGCGAACGCCCTGCACGAAAACCCTGGTCCGAAAACCGTGGCCCAATGCCGTCTGATTGTCTGATCGTCTGGCCGGGCAACAGTGTGGCAGCCGGGTCCCGTTTGGGAAAAATTCTGTCCAGAACGAGGATTCTGGGAATTTTCTAGAGTAGTGCCGCAAAGATCGCCCGGGAACAAGCCCTGTTGTCAATGAGCCGCCCGCGGGGCACCCTGCTCCAATGAAGGCTCCCGTCAACCTTAAGACTTCGATAAAGCAGGCCCCGCCCCTTGACGGCTCCATGACCTGCGAGGTTGCATTTCGGGCTGCCACAATCCATTATCTCCGTCAGTTGACGACCCAGCATGAGGGGACTGCTGCAGGCGATGCGGCAGCGCTGCACGCCATGCGTGTCGCCATGACCCGGCTGCGGACCACCATTGCCTTGTTCTCGCCCATGGTCGAGGGCGACGAACAAATGCGGCTTGCCGCGGAGCTGAAGTGGCTGCGCGCCCACCTCGGCATCGTTCGCGACCTCGACGTCGCGCTGGAGCGCTTCGCAAAAATCAAGGCAGCGATCAACGATCGGCCCTGGAAACAGGAGCGCGCCGCCTGCCAGCGTCACCTGACCCGCGCCCTCCAATCGCCGCGCTATCGGCGGCTGATCAAGGATATCACCGCCTGGATCGAGCGAGGCGACTGGTCGCGAAAGCGCACCGGAAGGGCCGCCGAACGGCGCGCTCAGCCGGCCGGCAAATATTGCGCCGATCAATTGCAGGAGTGGCAGAAGAAGCTTTTGAAGAAAAGCCGCAACCTAAGGGAGCTCGGCACGCGCAAACGCCATCGCGTGCGCCTCGCCAACAAGCGGCTGAGCTACGCAATCGAGGCCACAGAGAAACTCGCATTACCCAGCGAGGTGCCCGCACGGGAGGTCATGCTGAGCGTCCTGCGCAAGGCGCAGAAATCGCTCGGACAGCTGAACGACGATGCGCGGCGCCAGGCGCTCGCGGCCGCGTTTGGCGAAGACAAGGCGGATGGAAGCGATCTGTTGCTCGACGCCAAACAGAAAAAGAACCTGCTGCGAAGGGCCGCCAGCGCCTATGACGAACTCGCTGAGCTCGAGCCGCTGAAGGTTTCGAACGGCTAGCGCGGCACGACTGCGGTGGCCTCGATTTCGACCTTCGCTTCTTTCTCGACCAGGCGCACGACCTGCACCAGCGCCATCGCGGGATAATGCGCGCCGAAAATCTCGCGATAGATTGGCCCGAGCGCCTTCAGGCTTGCGAGATATTCGTCCATATCGACGACGTACCAGGTGAGGCGGACCAGATGCTCCGGCTTGGCGCCGCCCTCACCGAGAATGGCGGCGATGTTGCGCAGGGTTTGGCGCACCTGCGCCACGAAATCCGGCGGTAAGTGACCGTGGACGTCCCAGCCGATGACGCCGCCGGTCACCACCAGCCGTCCCTCGGCAGTCATGCCGTTGGCATAGCCTTTCGGCAGCGGCCAGCCGCTCGGTTGCAGAATCCGTACCCCTGTTTCATCTTCGGGACGAACGGCGGAAGCCTGGCCTTTCGATGGGTTCACCGATAATTCTCCTATTCGGCCGCGACGCCCGGTGACGCGTTTTTACCTTGCGCGATCTGGCGCAACGCAAAGCGCTTCAGCTTGCCGGTTTCGGTCTTGGGCAATTGGGCGACATATTCGATCGCGCGCGGATATTTATACGGCGCGATCGCCTGCTTGACATGTTCCTGCAACTCGGTGGTAAGCGCTTCGCTCGCCGTGATGCCGGCGGCCGGCACCACATAGGCTTTCACGATCATGCCGCGTGCCTCATCGGGCGCGCCGACCACGCCGCATTCAGCCACGCTGGGATGGCTGAGCAGCGCGGCCTCGACCTCGGGACCGGCGATGTTGTAGCCGGAAGAGATGATCATATCGTCCGAGCGCGCGACAAAACAGAAACGGCCCTGCTCATCACGGGTGAAGGAATCGCCGGTGAGATTCCAACCGCCTCGCACATAGTTCGTCTGTCGCGGGTCCGCCAGATAACGGCAGCCGGTCGGGCCGCGTACCGCGAGTTTGCCGATCGCGCCCGCCGGCAACTCGTTCATGTTCTCGTCGACGATCTTCGCTTGATAGCCCGTCACCGGCATTCCCGTCGAACCCGCGGCAGCGCTGCCCTGGCGGTTGGTGATGAAGATGTGCAGCATCTCCGTAGAGCCGATGCCGTCGAGAATGGTCTTGCCGGTCTTCTTGGTCCAGCTTTCGAACACCGGCGCGGGCAAGGTTTCTCCGGCAGATACCGCAAGCCGCAGCGACGACAGGTCCGCACCCTGATCCATCGCGGTCATCATCGCGCGATAGGCGGTGGGCGAAGTGAAACAGATCGTGGCCTTGTAGGTCTCGATGATCCGGATCATCTCGGGAGGCGCGGCGTTTTCTAGCAGCGTGGCGGTTGCGCCGAAACGCAATGGAAAGATCGCGAGCCCCCCGAGCCCGAAGGTGAAGGCGAGCGGCGGTGAGCCGACAAACACGTCGTCCGGCGTGACGCCCAGGACTTCCCTCGCATAGCCATCCGCAATCATCAGGAGATCGCGATGGAAGTGCATCGTCGCCTTCGGCTCGCCCGTTGTGCCAGAAGTAAATCCGAGCAGCGCGACATCGTCCCTGCCGGTCTTGACGGCCTCGAAGCGCACCGGCTTGCTCAACGCCACGCGATCGAGTTCGGCGTCATGGTTGGACGTGCCGTCGAAATTGACGACCTGCTTGAGGAAGCGGCTGGTCTTGGCGCAGGCGACGAGTTCGTCGGCGATGCGGCTATCGGTCAGCGCCAGCGAAATCTCGGCCTTGTCGATGATCTTGCTCAATTCGCCGGCGCGGAGCAGCGGCATGGTGTTGACGACCACCGCGCCGGCTTTGGTCGCGGCGAGCCAGGCGGCCACCAGCGCCGGATTGTTGCCGGAGCGGATCAGCACGCGATGGCCGGGCTTGACGCCGTAATTTTCGACCAGCGCATGGGCAAGACGGTTCGACCAGTCGGCAAGTTCCTTGTAAGTGCGCAGGCGGCCATTGCCGATCAGCGCGGTGTGGTCGCCGAACCCCTTTTCGACCATGCGGTCGGTCAGTTCGACGCCTGCGTTGAGATATTCCGGATATTGGAACTCCGGCCGGTCGAGCAGAAGTTCCGGCCATAGCTCGGATGGCGGCAGGTTTCGCCGGGCAAAATCATCGACGTGGCCGGATGGGCCAAGCGATGCGGAAGTTCGACCTGACATTTCCATCGTCTCCCGATCTCGGGGCGGCTTTCAGAAAACATTTTATACTTAAAGTAATTTGGCGCAATAGGTCCAATGAGCGTTTTGTGGGCTATTTAGCTATTTGATTGAGCATGATCTACGCGCAAACGCCCTTAGCATTTGTCGCGAGGGAAAACCGCTGCACACTTTTCCGGATCACGCTGCCGCCAATTCCTTGAGGCGTAACGTCATCGAGGAAGCCGGATCGGCGAGCGGCGCAATCGCAGTGAAATGATTGGCCGCGGGAACCACACCGTATCGGGTCTCAAGACCCGCGTTGCCCCAGACGTCGACAACGTTGCGGCTTTGCCGATGATATTCCGCGCTTTCCGCCTCGCCCACCACCGCGTCGAGACTGCCGTGGGAGGGCGGCTTCCAGAACAGCGGGCTCGCCGCGCGGGCCGTGGCCTGATCGAGGCCCAGCGCCTTGTTGATCGAGGTCGGAACCAGCAGCTCGAGCTCGAACAGGCCGGAGATCGCATAGGCTGAAATGACGAGTTGCGGCGGCAAGGAGGCATCATAGGCCTTCCAGTCGGTCGCGAGCATGCAGGCGGCGAGATGTCCGCCCGCCGAATGGCCGCTGATGATCAGCCGGTCTGAGAGTTTCGCCAGTTCGCGCGCGGCCTGGCGCATTTCCTCGATGATGTCGGCGACCGACACCTGTGGGCAAAGCGTGTAAGTCGGAACGGCGACACTGATGCCGTGGGCGTTGAGCCCGCGCGCCATGTGGCTGAACCAGGAGCCATCCAGCGCCTGCCAATAGCCGCCGTGAATGAAGACGACGAGCGGCGCTTTGTCCGTATCCCGGCCTTTGCGCTCGCCCACGAAGATATCGATCACGTTGCGCCCGCCCGGCCCGTAGGTGAGCCGGCGCGGCGCACATTGCTCGCGATAGGCCGCCGCATCCCTCGCCCAGCCCGCCATCAGTTCCGGATTCTGGGGAACGCGGGCCCGGTTGTTGTATTCGACCTCGTAGTCGACGCTTGTCACGCGTCTACGCCCCGCCCTGCGCGGACTTTTGCGCGGACGCCTTGGTCTTGGCCAACAGGCGCATCAACTCGCGCACGTCCTTTGGCGACAGGCCGGCGAAGATATCGGCGATCCAGGTTTCATGCTCGGCAGCGATCTTGCGGAATTCGGTGCGGCCGGCTTTCGTCAGCCGGATCATCTGCACACGGCGGTCACTTGCAGAGGTGCGCCGGTCAAGATGGCCGAACTCGACCAGCCGCTCAACTAGGCCCGTGACATTGCCGTTACTGACCATCATCCGCTTGGAGACATCCGACAGCGTCATGCCTTCCGGCACCTTGTCGAGTTGCGCCATCAGGTCGAAGCGCGGCAGCGTGACGTCGAACCGCTCCCGCAGGCGACTACGCACCTCGCCTTCGATCAGGGTCGTGCAGGTCAAAAGCCGCAGCCACAGCCGGAGTTCGTCGCCGTGATCGCCGGGCAGCTCGACGGCCTTGGTCTCGGAATCGAGGATCATGTCGCTCCCATGCTTTATTTTGACCTTCAAGTAATTGAAGCGCCGCTTCAAGTCAAAACGCAGACCCGCATCGGGAGTTCGGCGGTTCGACCAATTTCTTTAGGTTTCAAATAATTGGCGCGGGCCTTGCATGCTGGATGCCTATCGCGCCAAACCGTGGCGGTCGGTCGCTTGCCGGTCGCACCGTCATCGGCATAAGCTGGTGACCACGGAAAAAGCCGCCGCGCGGGCGATCAAGGGGAGAATAGTTATGCGTCAGCAGTTGAGATGGGCCGCGCTCGCGGCCGCGTGCGGGGTTTTCGTCGGTCCCGCCGCCGCGCAGGAAAAGCTGAAGATCGGCCTGGTCCTGACCCTTTCGGGCCCGGCGGCTTCGCTGGGCCAGCAGGTTCGCGACGGCTTCAATCTCGCGGTCAAGGACCTCGGCGGCAAGATGGGCGGCCGCGACGTCGAGATCGTGGTCGCCGATGACGAGCTCAAGCCGGACGCGGCCGTCACCAAGGTCAAAGGCCTGCTCGAACGCGACAAGGTCGATTTCGTCGTCGGTCCGATCTTCTCCAACATCCTTCAGGCGATCCACAAGCCGGTCACCGACACCAAGACTTTCCTGATCTCACCGAACGCCGGCCCCTCGAGCTATGCCGGGAAGAATTGCAGCCCGTTCTTCTATGTCACCTCCTATCAGAACGATCAGGTGCATGAGGTGCTCGGCAAGGTCGCGCAGGACCGCGGCTACAAGCGGGTCTATGTGATGGTGCCGAACTATCAGGCCGGCAAGGATTCGGCCGCCGGGTTCAAGCTCGACTACAAGGGCGAGGTCACCGAGGAGAGCTACGTGCCGCTCGGCACGCTCGATTTCCAGGTCGAGCTTTCAAAGATTGCATCGCAGAAGCCTGACGCCGTCTTCACCTTCATGCCCGGCGGCATGGGCGTGAGCCTGGTGAAGCAGTACAAGCAGGCCGGGCTCGCCGACCAGATTCCGGTGCTGTCGGCCTTCACCGTCGATGAATCGACGCTGCCGGCGCAACAGGATGCCGCCGTCGGCATGTTCGGCGGCGCGGACTGGGCGCCGGATCTCAACAATCCGCAGAGCAAGAAATTCGTCGCCGGTTATGAAGCCGCCTATAACAGCGTGCCCGGCACCTACGCGATGCAGGGCTACGATGCCGCGCTTCTGATCGACAGTGCGGTGAAAGCCGTCAAGGGCGATCTTGCCAACAAGGATGCAGTCGCGGCTGCGCTGAAGAAAGCCGACTTCGCTTCGCTCCGCGGCAACTTCAAGTTCAACGTCAATGGCTATCCGATTCAGGATTTTTACCTGACCAAGGTCGCCAAGCGGCCGGACGGAAAATTCCAGACCGAGATCGTGCAGAAGGTGTTTGAGAATTACGGCGATCGCTACGCCAAGGAATGCGTGCCGGGTAATTAAGTAAAGTGTAAGCAGAGGGAGCGAACAGCATGACGAGCGAGATCACCGGCATCACCCGCGCCAATGAGGGCATTCAGGGCATTTCCTGGAACATTCTCGGCCAGACCTATGTGCCGAAGCATCGCACCGACCACTCTTTCTCCTGGCATGCGACGTTCCCGCCCGGCACCTTCGTGCCGCCGCACATCCATCCCGACCAGGACGAATATCTCTATCTGCTGGAAGGTAAGCTTGACTTCATGCTCAACGGTGCCGACGCGCAGGCGACGCCGGGCGACCTAGTACGGCTTGGCATGGGCCTGCCGCACGGCATCTTCAACAAGTCCGATCAGGTGGTGAAGGTGCTGTTCTGGGTCTCACCGACGCAGAAGCTCTACGATCTTTTCTGGGCCATTCACAATTTGAAAGAACAAACTCCGGACACCGTGGTGGCATTGGCCGCCGAGCACAACATCCACTTCCTGCCCCCGCCTCCCGGCGCGTGATCGTTTCTCGCCGCAGTGAGTTCTTTTTCCCTCCCCCTTGTGGGGAGGGTCGATCGCGAATGAAATGAGCGATCGGGGTGGGGGTGCCTCTTACGACTGCACGAATCCACCATTTATCTTTCTGATTCTCAAACTATGAAATTGCCCCCACCCGACCGGCCTTCGGCCGGCCACCCTCCCCACGCGTTCCGCGGGGGAGGGAAAAGAAAGGCTACCCCCTCACCGCGGCCAAGCCGGGCACGGCGGCGAAGCCAGCCTTGCTGGCATAGCCGCGCACGATGGCTTCGCGTTGCGCGTAGCTCAGCACCTTCTCGATATCGGTGAATCCATCCGGCGCGAGCTGCTCGACCGCATCGATCACGCCCTCGGGCCCGCCGCGGCGGTTAGAGCGCACGATCTCCGCCGTCATCGGCAGGCGCTTCTTCTCATATTCAACCAGCGCCTGGCGCGGATGCTCGGACCGAACCAGGAGATCGGCGAGACAGCGCGCGTCCAGAATCGCCTGCGAGGCCCCGTTCGAACCCACCGGATACATCGGGTGCGCGGCATCGCCGAGCAGCGTGACGCGTCCATCAGACCAGTAGGGCAAGGGATCGCGGTCGCAGGTCGGATACTCATAAAATTCAGGCGTCGCCGAGATCAGGCTTGCGACATCAACATGCGGCACCGAGAAGCGCGCGACATGCGGCATCAATTCCTCGCGGCGGCCAGGCCGCGACCAGTCCTCACGGCGCGGCGGCGCCGAGTTGCCGTCGCCGACCTTCACCAGCACCGCCCAGTTGGTCAGGCGGTTCGAAGGGCTTGAGCCTTCCGCGATCGGATAGACCACGACTTTCGCGTTGAGCCCGCCGGCAACGATCATCGAGCGGCCAGTCAGGAACATCGGCCAGTCGCGCGCGCCGCGCCACAGCATCAGGCCGTTCCAACACGGCGGCCCCTCGTTCGGAAACAGCGTCTCACGCACGCGCGAGTGAATGCCGTCGGCGCCGATCAGGATGTCGCCGCGCACGGTCTTGGTATGGCTGCCGGTGCGGTCGAAGAAATGCGCGGTCACCCCACCCTCGTCCTGGGTGAATGCGCCGAGGCGGTGACCGGTGTGAATAGCTTCCTTGCCGAGACGTTCCTCGACCGCCCCGAGGATCGCACCTTGCAGGCGGCCGCGGTGGATCGAGAACTGCGGCACGTCGTGGCCGGCATCGATGCCGCGAACGTCGCGCCAGACTTCCTGGCCATGACGGTTGAGATAATACAGCACGTCGGTGCGGATCGCGGCAGCGTCAAGCTTTTGCAGAAGGCCAAGCTGTGCGAGTTCGCGGATCGCATGCGGCAGCGTGTTGATGCCGACGCCGAGTTCACGGATGGTGTCGGCCTGCTCGAACAGTTCGCAAGCCAGGCCACGCGCCCGCAACATCAAGGCCGTGGTCAGACCGCCGATACCGCCACCGACGATAATCGCCTTCATCGCCTTAACTCCACTCAACTATGACCAACTCTCTCGCCTCTCCCGCGCGCTGGGCGAAGAAGCTGATTTAGCGTGCCATCCGGCCTATTCGGCCGCAAGCGGCTTTGTGGCCTCCGCCTTGAGCTCGGCGCGGGTCTTCGGCTTAGCCTTAATTTTAAGCTCCTCGAAATCCTGCCGGTCCCGCACGCTGTTGCGGAAAATCTGGTCTTTGCCGGGCAGATATTGCGGCGGGCAGAACGTATCGCTCGCGCCATACCAGGCCGCGGCCTTCAGCGTAAACGCAGGGTCGACGAGATGCGGGCGGCCGAGCGCCACGAGGTCGGCGCGGCCGGCGGCGAGGATGGTGTTCACCTGATCTGACGTCGTGATGTTGCCGACACACATAGTTGCCACCCTCGCCTCGTTGCGAACTTGATCGGAAAACGGCGTCTGGAACATGCGGCCATAGATTGGTTGCCCATCGCGCACGGTCTGGCCGGTCGAGACATCGACGAGATCGACGCCGCGTTCCGCAAAGGCGCGCGCGATCTCGACCGCGTCATCGCCCGTGATGCCGCCTTCGGCCCAATCGGTTGCGGAAATGCGCACCGACATCGGCTTGTGCAGCGGCCACACCGATCGCATCGCTTCAAAAATCTCGAGCGGGTAACGCAGACGATTTTCGAGCGAGCCGCCATATTCGTCGGTGCGCTGGTTGGTCAGCGGCGAAATGAAGCTTGCGAGCAGATAGCCGTGGGCGCAGTGCAGCTCCAGCATGTCGAAGCCGCAGGCGTCGCCGCGTTTCGCCGCCGCCACGAACTCGGCTTTCACCTGGTCCATCGCGGCGCGATCCATCTCGCGCGGTACCTGGCCGTCCGGAAAATAGGGAACGGGCGACGCCGAGATCACGTCCCAGCCGCCCTGTTCGAGCGGACGGTCCATGCCGTCCCACATCAATTTGGTCGCGCCCTTGCGGCCGGCATGGCCGAGCTGGAGACAGATCCTTGCGGCAGAATTCGCATGAACGAAGTCGACGATGCGTCGCCAGGCTTGCTCCTGCTCGTCGTTCCACAGGCCCGCGCAACCGGGCGTGATGCGCGCATCGCGCCCCACACATACCATCTCGGTGAAGATCAGGCCCGCGCCACCCAGCGCGCGCGAGCCGTAATGCACGAGGTGGAAATCGCCCGCCACGCCTTCCTTCGCAGAGTACATGCACATCGGCGACACCACCGCGCGATTGGCAAGCTGCATCTCGCGCAAACGAAACGGCTGGAACATCGGCGCCAAAGGTTTCTCGACATCGACATCAAAGCCCTGGTCGCGGACATGGCGGGCGAACGCCCTGTCGACCTCGCCGACAAACTCCGGCGCGCGCAGCATCAGGTTGTCGTAGGTGATTGCTTTCGCCCGCGTCATCACACCGAAGGCGAATTGCACGGGATCGAAATCCCAGAACCGATCGACGTGCTCGAACCAGACCAGCGAAACGTCCGCCGCGTGCTGGGTCTTCTCAACTTCCTCGCGGCGGCCCTGCTCGTAAAGCGCGAGGGCCGATTGAACCGTCGGCGTACCCTGCATGGCGTCGGCCAGCGCAATCGCGTCTTCCATCGCGAGTTTGGTGCCCGAGCCGATCGAGAAATGCGCGGTCGCCTTGGCATCGCCCAACAGCACTATGTTGTCCTTGACCCAGCGCTGGCTGCGGATCATCGGAAAATTCCGCCACATCGAGCGATTAGTGAGCAGCGGATGCCCCTCGAGGAACCAGCCGAAAATCTTTGCCATGCGGCCGGCGGATTGTTTTTCGTCGAGGCCAACCAGTCCCGCGCGCTTGAAGGTCTCGGGGTCGGTCTCGAAGATCCAGGTCGATCGTCCGACCTCATATTGATAGGCGTGGGCGATGAACGGCCCCCACTCGGTTTCCTGAAAGATGAAAGTGAAAGCATCGAGCGGACGGCTCGAGCCCATCCAGGCGAAGATGTTGGAGCGCAGGTCTACCTTGGGCTCGAAATGTGCGGCGTATTTCTCGCGGAAGCGGCTGTTGATACCGTCGGCGACTACCACCAGATCGGCATCAGCCAAGCGCGCCTCGTCATCGATCTCGGTCTCGAAGTTCAGCTTCACGCCGAGTTCGCGGGCGCGCTCTTGCAGGATCAGGAGCAGTTGCCGGCGCGAGCAGCCGCAGAAGCCGTTGCCGCCGACGCGGTGCACCGTGCCGCGAAAGTGCACGGCGATATCGTCCCAATAGGCGAATTCCTGGGTGATGCGCCGGTAACTCGGCGGATCGTATTTTTCGAAATTATCCAGTGTCGCATCGGAAAACACCACGCCGAAGCCGAAGGTGTCGTCGGCGCGGTTGCGTTCATAGACTGCGATATCGGCCTCCGGGCGCTGCTTTTTTAGCAGGATCGCCGAATAAAGACCCGCCGGTCCACCGCCGATGATCGCGACCTTCATGGGAACCTCATCCCGCGCTGTTCGAACACTAAATTATTTTAAACCTAAAATATATTGACGGCAAGCTGCTTCAGCCGTCCCGTCCCGGCCTCATGGGTTCGAGACGACGCTTCGCGTCTCCTCACCATGAGGGTCTTCGTTCTTGCCCTGGCCTCATCCTGAGGAGCCGCGCCTTGTTATTTGCACCGTTCGCGACGGCCTCGCCAAGCCTCGGCCTGCTCGGGTGCGCGCGGCGTCTCGAAGGATGGCCGCCTGCGCGCTTGGCGTAAAGTCAAGAATCCACCTCAGTTCCCTTTGAATACCGGCTTCTGCTTGTTGGCAAAGGCCTCGAAGGCGCGGGTGAAATCCGCCGTGGTCATGCACAGGGCTTGCGCGATCGCCTCGGCCTCGATCGCTTCCTCGACCGACATCGCCCATTCCATCGCCAGCATGCGCTTGGTCATCGTGTTGGCAAACGTCGGGCCCGCCGCGATGTCGTTGGCCAAAGCGAGCGCCTGCGACAATACCTCGGCCGGCGCGACGATCCGGCTGAAGAAGCCCCAGCGCTCGCCCTCCTCTGCGCCCATGAAGCGGCCAGTGAACAGCAACTCCGAGGCGCGTGACTGGCCGATAATCCGCGGCAGGATCGCGCACGCGCCCATGTCGCAGCCGGCGAGCCCGACCTTGTTGAACAGGAATGCGACCTTGGCGCCGGTGGCCGCCAGCCGCATGTCGGAAGCCATGGCGATGATCGCGCCGGCGCCGGCACAGATGCCTTCGACGGCAGCGACGATCGGTTGCGGGCAGGCCCGCATCGCCTTCACGAGTTCGCCGGTCATGCGGGTGAAAGCGGTCAAGCCCTTGGTATCCATTTTGACGAGAGGCCCGATGATTTCGAACACGTCGCCGCCGGAGGAAAAATTGCCGCCGGCGCCGGACACGACCACCGCCTTTACATCGTCGTCGAAGGCCAGCGCCCGGAAGAAATCGGCGAGCTCGCGGTAGCTCTCGAACGTCAGCGGATTCTTGCGCTCGGGACGGTTGAGCGTGACGGTGGCGACGCCTTCCTCGACTTTCAGGAGGAAATGGCGCGGATGGTATTGCGCGAGCGGGACTGAAACCGGATTGGCTGGCTGGCTCATGCGACGTTCCTTATTTCCTTTCGTCATTCCGGGATGGTGCGTAAGCACCAGACCCGAAATCTCGAGATTCTCTGATGTGCAATCGCACATCATAATTCGATGCTGCGCATCGCTCCGGAATGACGTGCAAATCTATGCCACGTATCAAATCTCTCCACCGGCAACCGCGATCGCCTGGCCCGTGATGGCACCCGCGCCCTCGCCGCACAGCCACTGCACGGTGCCGGCGACTTCCGCCGGCGATATCAGCCGTCCTTGCGGATTATGTTTGGTCAGTTCCGCGATAGCCTGCTCGCGATCGCGGCCGGTCTTTTTCATGATGGTGTCGATGCTGCCGGCGACAAGGTCGGTGTCGGTGAAGCCGGGGCAGACCGCATTCACGGTGATGCGCGTGGTCGCAAGTTCAAGCGCGAGGGAGCGTACAAGACCGATCACCGCGTGCTTGGCTGCGGCATAGGCGCTGACATAGGCGTAGCCTTTGAGGCCTGCGGTCGAAGCGATCACGATGATGCGCCCAAAGGGCCGCTCGCGCATTGAGGGTAACGCAGCCTGAATGCTGTGCACCACGCCCATGACATTGACGTCCATCATGCGCTTGAAGAGCGCGGCGTCGGATTTGGCGAAGCTTGCGGATTCCGCCGCGCCTGCATTGGCAATCAGGATGTCGATCGGCTGCCGCGCGGCGGCTTCTCGCATCGCCGCAGTAACCGCGGCCTCGTCCGTCACGTCGGCGATGGCAAAGGAATGCGCGCGCCCCTGCGCGACCAGTTCTTCGAGGGCGGCGCTCTGACGGCCGAGCGCGGTGACGACGGCGCCTGCTTTTGTCAGGTGAAGCGCGATTTCCCGGCCGATGCCGCGTGCAGCACCCGTCACGACCGCATGCGGGGAATTCGGCAGTTCCACCATGCGCGATTCTCCCCGAATGATTTCAAAGCTTTCGGGTTCGGATATATTTTATACTTCAAGCTTTGGCAATCGAATCCGGCAATCGCGGGAACCGATGAGGGAGCCTGTCGCCCGCGGGCTAAGGACTGGAAAGCCGTGGATTACTTGGCCGGACGCGTACCGATCGCCACCGGCACGATCGCGGGCGAACCCTGTGCGGCCGCGGGCGCATGGTCGGTCGCAACGGCAACATCCGGAGCAATGGCGCGCCACTGTTCCGCACCGAGCTTGCCGGCCACCAGGATCAGAATGCCGGCGAGCATTAGCCGCAGCGCGGTCTCGGGAACGCGGACCGCGCAATAGCTGCCGATGGCGATGCCCGGCAGCGAGCCGATCAGGAGCACGCCCATCAACTGCCAGTCGATCGCGCCCATCGCCCAATGCCCCATGCCGGCGATCAGCGTCAGCGGCACGGCATGCGCGATATCGGAGCCGACAATGCGCGACATCGGTAGTTGCGGATAGAGCAGCAACAGAGCGGTGACGCCGACCGCGCCAGCACCGACCGAGGAGATCGAGACGATCACGCCAAGAACAACGCCTACGAGAACGGTTGCGCGCGCGATTGTTGCGTCGTCCACGCGCTCCATGCGCGTGCGCAGCTTTTCGATCACCTGCTTGCGGAAGATCAGCGAGGTCGCGGTCAGGAGCAGCGCAAAACACAGCACGGAATTGACCAGGCTGCGCGCCGCTTCGGCGGAGAGGTCAAGCTGCCAGAGCGCCAGCAGCGTTAGAATGCTCGCCGGCATGCTGCCGGCCGCGAGCCGGAACACCGCCCGCCAATGGATGGTGCCCGCCCAGCCGTGAACGAGACCGCCGCCGGTCTTGGTCGCCGCCGCATACAAAAGATCGGTGCCGACGGCCGTGGTTGGGTGGATGCCGAACAGCATGATCAGGATCGGCGTCATCAGCGAACCGCCGCCGACGCCGGTCATGCCGACCAGTAGTCCGACGCTGAAGCCCGAAGCGACGAAGAGAGGGTCGATCACGGGCGTCCCTTAAGGTCTTGGCAGGGGCACACGATCATGCCCTTGCGTCCCGGCAGCCATGATGAAGCCCCCTCCACTATCCCACTCCAACAGAACGCCCGAAGAAGGTGTCGGGATCCCGGCTATAAATAGGAATATATTTTCTCGGGCGGCAATAGCGTCCACGAAAAAAGCATAATCTTTCTACTCGACGGCGATCGCGGGGTGATTCCGGCCTATCCAGCTGACGTGGCCGACCATCCCATTGCCACCTGACCTGGTATGCCAAGGCTGCGTGATCGGGAGGCGAATCAGGCAAGGCTCAAGCGGCGTCCCGGCGTGGGCGGAAGATCACCGGCTGCTTTTCCAGCTCCTCGGTCGGAACCGGGCGGCCGAGCAGATAGCCTTGCGCGAAGTTGACACCGAGCCGCTTCAGACCGTCGAACTGTTCGATGGTCTCAATGCCCTCGGCCGTCACCGACATGTCGAGGCCGCGCGCCAGCGTCACGATCGAGCAGATGATCGCCGTACTTTTGTATTGCGCCGACAGGTTGCCCATGAAGGACTTGTCGATCTTGATCTTGCTGAACGGGAACGTGGTCAAACAGCTCAGCGACGAATAGCCGGTGCCGAAATCGTCAAGGGCGAACGACACGCCGAGATGGCTCAGCCGATCCATGAAAGCAAGGTTCTCGGCGGCGCGCTCCAGCAGCACGGACTCGGTGATCTCGATCTCAAGCCGCTGCGGCGGCAATCCGGAATTGCGCAGCGCGGATTCGATGACGTCGAACAGTTCGGCCTGCTTGAACTGCACCGGCGAAAGATTGATCGAAACCGTGGCGTCGGCGGGCCACAAGGTGGCGTCGTCGCAAGCCTGGCGGATGATCCATTCGCCGAGCGGCACGATCAGCCCGGTTTCTTCCGCAAGCGGGATGAACTGGTCCGGCGGGATCACTCCCCTGACTGGATGACGCCAGCGGATCAGCGCCTCGGCCCCTCGCCTGCGCCCGGTCTCGACGTCGAAATACGGTTGATAGTGAACCTCGAACAGGCAGCGTGCGATCGCATCGCGGAGATCGCCTTCCAGCGTATTGCGCGCTTCGAGTTCGGTCGACATCGCCTCGTCGTAGACGGTGAAGCAGTTGCGGCCCGCGGATTTGGAGCGGTACAGCGCAAGGTCCGCTTTCTTCAGCAGCTGTTCCCTATCATCGCCATGTGCCGGCGCGATCGCGATTCCGATGCTGGTGCCGATCTCGACCTGGTTGCCCGGCAACTGAAACGGTTCGGCGATGAGTTTCGATATCCGCCCCGCGAGGTCGGTCGAATTGGCACGCTGATCGTGGCGGCCGGCCTGGATGATGGCGAACTCGTCGCCGCCGAGCCGGGCCAGCACATCCTCGCCGCGCAGCGCCGCCCGCAGCCGAACGGCCACCTGACGCAGCAATGCGTCGCCGGCTGCGTGCCCCAGCGAGTCGTTGACGTTCTTGAAGCGATCGAGGTCGACCATCAGGATCGAGAAAACCCCGCGGGCCTTCGGATCGGAGCCTGCTTCCTTCAATTGTTCGAGAAAGAAGGCGCGATTGGGAAGCCCGGTCAGAATGTCGGTCTGCGCCAGTTCGAGCACGCGGCGGTTGGCCAATGCGAGCTCGCGCGAGTTGCGGCTTGCCATGCCGAGATAGACCGCAAGGAAGATGGTGATGGCAGAACCGGCCGTGAACACGGTCAAGGCCCGGTCGAAATGCGGCGTCAGATGGCCTCCGGCCACCGGAACGGCCTGCACCTGCCAGTTGGCATCACCAATCTTGAGCGAGCCGGACCAATAAGGTCCGTCCGCGAACGCCTGCATGGCCCGCGAGGTCTCGGGCACGGACGAATAATCGGGCTGCGCGCGCAGCATCCCTCCCGAAGCGGGAGGATAGGCTGTTAGCGCGACTGCGGCGGATGCGGGCGTCGCGGTCCGGATCGATTGCAGGAGCTGGCCGAGGTCGAGCATCCCGGTCACCAAGCCGGTCAGGTTGCGCCGCCGGTCTGCGATAGTCGCCCGCGAAGTTCCCTTCACGTACACCGGCACCGCCACGAGAACGCCGTGAGCGCCGCCATTGTCGTTCTTGAACAGGCGGGTCGGTGCAACCGCGACCGTATCGGTATCGCGGGCGCGCTCGAGCGTGGCCCATCGGACCGGATCGGTGGAATAATCCATGCCGTAGACCGAGGAGATTTTTCGCTCGGTCGAAAAATAAATCGGGAAATAGAACTCGCTCTCCGGCGCATCGGAAACGACGCCGTTTGCCAGCGATTTGAAATGATAGGCCGGAACGCCGTCGTTGATGGCGGCGGCCTCGAATTCCGCGCGCTCCTTGCGATAGACCTTCGGCAACCAGTTGACGCGAAGCACGCCGGGATGGTGCTCAAACAGCCGGCTGCCGAAAACCTCGAACTCGCTGCGCGTCACTTCCTCGTTGGCGGATTCGAACAACGTGCGCAGCGTGACCAGCCGGCCGAGATATTCGTTGACGCCGTTCTGCATCTCGATGAGCTGGGTCGCGGCGACGCCCTCGAATTCCGTCCAGGCGACGCGGCGCTCCCAACGCGCCACGGCATAGCTGGCGGCGGCCGTCAGCAAAATCCCAATGCCTGCGGCCACCCACGCCGGCCGATAGAGCCGTGATCGGGGTGCGAGCATTTTTCTCCGCTCGACCATGTTTTCCTGGCGATCCTCGCCGGGATTGAGACCGCTCATTTTCGCCTTCGTCCCCGACGGAATGGCTCCTCATCGCCGTCAGCCATTTATGGGACGGACGCTGGTTAAGAACCCTGAATCTCGGTGAAGAGAACGCCGCATTCAGATACCTTAGTTAACGGTCTTTCGACTTCCGTCCGCTGCTCGGCGATGACGGAAACCCGGGCGCGACAAAGCCCCGAGCCGCAAATTTGCCAGCCCGGGAAGCGGCCTTGGACAGTGGAGTTAGCGAGCTCTTCATCCCACTCCGGTAGCGTCTCCCCCAAACGAATGAATCAGTCACGCAAAAGTGTTTCAATGAAGCATATGCAACTCAAGGCTTTATGTTGCCTGTTGCTGCTCGCGGGCCCCGCTCGAGCCGCCGAGGTTGGCGTCACGGCGGACCGGATCCTGTTCGGCCAGGCGGCCGCCATGTCCGGCCCTTCCTCGACGCTGGGACTGAAAATGCGCCAGGGCATTCTGGCGGCCTTTGCCGAGGTCAACGCCAAGGGCGGTGTTCATGGCCGGAAACTCGAACTGATCAGCCGCGACGACGGCTACGATCCCGATCGTTCGATGTTGCAGACGTTCAAGCTGCTCGAGGAGGATGAGGTCTTCGCGCTGATCGGCGCAGTCGGCACGCCGACCTCGCTCGTGACCGTGCCCGTTGCCAAAGCGCAGAATGTCCCGTTCATCGGTCCTTTCACCGGCGCCGGCTTTCTTCGCGAAAACGATCTCAACAACGTCGTCAACATCCGCGCGAGCTATGCTGCCGAGGCCGAAGCGTGGGTCAAGCATCTCACCGAAGATCGCCACATCAAGCGCATCGCGATCTTCTACCAGGACGACTCCTACGGCCGCGACGGCTTGGCCGGCGTCAAGCTGGCGCTGGAAAAGCGCGGCATGGAGCTTGCGGCCGAAGCCACCTATGAGCGCAACACCAAAGCGGTTGCCTCGGCGATGCGTACCCTGAAGCGCGCGGAGCCGGAAGCCGTGGTCATGGTCGGCACCTACGCGCCCTGCGCCGAATTCATCAAGCTCGCGCACCAAAGCGCCTTCAATCCGGCTTTCGTCAACATCTCCTTCGTCGGCGCGGTTGCGCTTGCCCAGGAGCTGGGTCGGGAAGGCGAAGGCGTGATCGTGTCGCAGGTCGTGCCGTTTCCGTGGGACGCGTCCATCAAAGTCGTCGCCGACTATCAGGCGGCCGAGAGGCTGCTCGATCCCGAGTTGGAGCCGGACTTCGTTTCGCTCGAGGGCTATCTCTCCGGCCGGCTCGCCGCCGCGGCGCTGGAAATGGCCGGCCGTGATCCCACGCGCGACGGGCTGCTGCGCGTCATCAACGAGGTCGGTCAATTCGACATCGGCGGCTATCACCTCACGGTCGGACAAAAGACCCATGATGCCGCGGCGGACGTTTTCCTGACCCTGATCAGGGGCGACGGCACGTTTGCACCCGTCAACAAGTTATAGCGGCGCGGGTCTAGTGGTCCGATTCTAACATTCGCATCCCTCCTCAGCGGTCACTTTTGCGAATGTTAGAATCAAAGGACCACTAGCAAATATAAGTTTCTAGTGGAGTTTTGGATTTGACATTCGCTTGTCGGACAAGCGGCCAGGCGGGTAGCGAATGTCAAATCCACTCCACTAGATTCGTTTCAGGGCGGCACGCCGTTGGCAACGCTAAAACGTCGGCGGCGTGTTGACCCACAAGACGAGCGCCCGGCGGCGACCGATGTTGGTGTAGGAGTGGGGTCGCTCGGAGCGAAAGTGAAAGCTGTCGCCCTGGCGCAACTGATAGCGCTTGTTCTCGACGGTCAACTCGATGGTGCCGTCGAGAACGTAGCCGAATTCCTCGCCCTCATGCTGGATGGTACCGCGGCTGCCGCCACCCGGTTCAATATCGTTGATGTAGCCGGATAGCAGGTTGCCGCGAGCGCTTGGGATCAACGCCTCCAGCGTCGTCCCGCGCCCCCGGCTCAGCCGGTCGATCTCGACCGTCGGCCGAAAACCCTGCCGGAGGACGACGTTGTCGCCTTCGTTGTCGTCCTGAAACAGCCCGGAAACCGGTATCCCCAAAGCCAGTGCAACGCGATGGATGGTGTTGATCGAAGGATTGGCGTTGCCGTTCTCGATGCGCGACAACATCGATTCCGAGCAGCTCGCGAGATCGGCCAGCGCCTTCAGGGTAAGCCCCTTGAGCAGCCGCCTGTGCTTCATCTTCAAACCGATTCGTGTCGTCTCGGTCGCATCGTTCGCCGTTTTCTTCTTGACCGCCGCAACCATATGCCCTGCCAATCCCCGTTATATCCCTGGCCGGAAGCATGACACGGCCGACCACCGCAGATTGCAACTTACGTCATTATTCGACAGCGGGTAGCGTTCTTCCTCACAAAACAGCGGGCACGGGCGGGTTTTGCAAAGGTTTTCTCGATGTCAGGACATCGATTTGACGGCGCGAAAACTAGGGCGAGGCATGCTTCGGACCGCGCATGAAGTTCGATATCCACCACGTGAACACGACGTAGCGAAGCACTTCTGCGTCCGTGTCGCCGTATTTCCCACTTGCCTTGAGGCCCTCTAGCGATTCCATCTCGGCAGGTGACAGCTCCACCTCCAGCTCCGAAATGACCAGCGGCACGTTGACGAATTCGGGACGGTAGGATTTATCACGATAAAGCTCGCGATCTGCCTTGATATTTTTGACTTTGAAGTCCGCCGGGCTGCGCTGATTTCTGAGCTTCGGGAGGTCGGGAATATTTTTCCAGTCCTCTGCCGTTCCTTCGAACACGGTCAACTTCAGCGGCTTCAACTCGAAATCGCTGGTCTTCATCACGTCGGCCCCACAAACGTTGGGCACGGCGAGCACGTCCATCAACGCAAGCACCTCGACGTAGTCGCCTTCGCGCGCCGTGTTCTCCGCGATGAAGGGATGGCCGTCCGGACTGACGCCGGTGTGCATGAAGAAATTGAAGGAGTCGTGCACGTCGTCCGGAGTCAATCCGTATTCCCGCTGAGCTTCCGCCTGGATGTCGTGACAATTGGTGTGAACGGGCAAGCCGTATTGATGCTCGAACAGAAAGCCGCTGCACCGCGGGTACAGCACGTCGTTGGTGCCGACCGTGTCCTCGATGATTGCCATCATTGGCCGCTCCCGGGGCGGCGCCGACCAAAGGAAGTCGCCCTTGGTCGGATGCAGCCCATGCAGGTGCCGGGTTCGGCCGGTATGAAAGAACTCCTTATAGTCGTGAAGATTGAAACAGTTGAAGTCCGCGCATTGCCGCCCCGAGGTTTGCGCGATCCGGAGCACCTGCCCCCGCCGAATCTCGAGCGCCTTGCCGGTGCCCGGCTCCAGCGTGAGTTCCTTCAGGATCTTTCGTTGCAAGGATGCGGCCACGTCATTCTCCTGCTGCCGGTGAGGTCGGCCGGGCCTGAACGAACTCCTTCAGAGCCCGGCGAACCAGATCCGCGCGGTCGGTCGCTTCGCCTTCTTTGATACTCTTGTCGATCAGCTCGAGCTGCTGCTGATTGAGACGGAGCTTGATGCGCGTCGTCATATCGTTCTCCCTGGTCGCGATTTACGGCGTCCAGCCCTTGGGAGCCTGCATGCCGGTCTTGTCGATCGAGTTGAGATTGGCTGGCGTGACCGGAATAAGCGGCACCTCGTCCTTCTTCTTCTCGAGCGGCTTGCCCTTGACGAGCGCGTCCATCATCACAATGGCGGAACGGCCGATCTTGACCGGCTGCTGCGCGACGACATAGTCGGCGCACCCTGCCCGCATCATCTCTTCCGCCGCTTCACCCAGCACGGCGAACAGCACTTTGACCTTCCCGCACTTCTGCGCGCCCTGCACGGCACGCGCCACACCGACGCCATAGGTATCGTCCGCCCCATACATCAGGTCGACAGTGGGGAAACGCTGCAAGAAATCGTTGGCCAGCGACAGCGCGATCGCTGGATCCTGCTCGCTGGTCTGCTCGGCCACGATTTTGAGGTTGCCGCCAGCGAGATCTTCCTTGAAGCAACGCAGGCGGTCCGATGCCCAAAACGCACCGGCCGGACCGGCGAGGATCGCCATGGTGCCGCCGTTCGGCAGCAACATCTTTGCGCCCTTGGCAAGTTCATGACCGATATTGCAGTGGCTGGATGACGCCGCGGCGTCCGCTTCGACATCGCTCGCGGCGATCGGGCTGCCGGCGCCGATCACGAAAACCTTGGACGCCTTGGCTTCACGTACCACACCATTGAAGGACGCCGGATTGGCCGGATCGACCAGGATGGCGCCTACTTTCTGAACGACCAGATTCGAGAACTGGCTGACCTGCTTGTCGACGTTGGCGTAGCCGCCGGCGTCTTGAATGATGACGTCGTAACCGAGTTTCTTGGCCTCGTCCGAGATGCCGTAAAGCACCGGCGTGAACCACGGTCCTTTGACGTTCGGCATCGACACGCCGACCTTGTCGGCGGCGGAGCTGGCGGTTGTGCCAACAAGGCCCATTCCGATCGAAATCGCGATCATGCTGGCAAAACGGATATTGCTTGAAGCCCTATATGCGTTTTTCATAGCTCTCTCCTGTTTAAAATCTCTTCCAATCCTTCAGTGACCGCGGCCGGCCCGGCCGCCGCCAAATGCCTGATCCAGCGCGACCGCGAGGATCAGCGCAGCGCCGATCAGCATCATCTGCGTGTAAGACGGTACGTTCAGCAGATTGAGTCCGTTCGAGAGAATGCTGACGAACAGCACACCAAACGCCACACCGATGATCGAGCCACGGCCGCCGAACAGCGAAACGCCTCCGAGCACGACAGCAGCAACCGATTCCAGCGGCAGCGTCGCACCAAGCGACGGTTGCCCGGATGCGACGCGCGCGGTGAGGATGATCGAGCCGACCGCGGCGCAAATGCCGCTCATCACATAAGCGGCGATCTTGATGCGCCCGACATCGATACCAGACAGCCGTGCGGCTTCCTCGTTGCCTCCAACGGCAAAGATGCGACGCCCAAGGCGCGTGTAACGGAGAACCAGAAAGGCCACCACCAGCACCGCGGCCGCCATGATGACCGGCACCGGAATTTCCAGGATGCGCTGGTAAGCGAGATCGCCGAACGCGGTCGGAACACCCGTGACGGCGACGCCGCCGCTCAAGCTTAGCGCCAGCCCGGACACTATCGACATCATCGCCAGCGTCGCGATGAACGGAAAAACCTTGAAGCGCGTGATGACAATGCCGTTGACGAGACCAACGGCAGCGCCCGTTACCAAGGCGGCCAGCAGACCGGCCGGAATGCCGTGGCTGCGCATCACGAGCGCGCCGACGATGCTGACGAGCGCGACGATCGACCCCACCGACAGGTCAAGTCCCGCGGTCAAAATCGCAAACGTCTGTCCGAACGACACCGCAGCCAGCGCTGCGGCGGAAACGCCGATATTCCGGAAATTTGGTGCGGACAGAAAGACATCCGAGCTGATGGAAAATACGACGACCATCAACAGGACGATCAGCGGCAATCCGATCTCGCGACTGTGACGACGGAGGAACGACACTGGCGTGAAACGCTCGTCCGGTTCGGGCAAAACGCGGCCCGGATTATCGGAGACTCTCATCACAATCCGATCTCCGTTGGCTGCGCCGAACCCATGCCCATATGCGCCGCAAATGCGCCTGCGAGAACACGCCGTTCACTGAAGTCCGGTTGCTCGATTTCGTCGCGGACGCGCCCGCCGGACATGGTGTAGATGCGGTGGCAAATATTCAGGAGTTCGGGAATCTCCGACGAGACGACGATGATCGCCGCTCCCACACCCGCCAGCCGATGGATCAGCCGATAGACTTCCGCTTTGGCGCCGACATCGATGCCGCGGGTTGGCTCGTCAAAGATAAGAATATCCGCGCCGGCGAGCGTCCATTTCGCAATTACGAGCTTCTGCTGATTGCCGCCGGAGGCGTTTGAGGCGGGCGCACCAAGCTGCCCGCGAAATTGCAATTGTTGAGCGGCACGGGCAGCCGTATTTCGTAACGAGCGCCAGGACAGGACACCCGCCGCGCAATAATCGCCGAGCGAGACCATCCCGATATTTTCGGTGCCGGACATCGAAAGGACCAATCCCTGATCCTTGCGATCCTCCGGGAGATAGGCGATGCCGGCCGCGATCGCGTCGCGGGGACTTCGGATGTTCAGTTCGACACTTCCTTTGAAGATGCGGCCGCTGTCGAGTTTCTCTGCGCCGAACAATCCGCGCATCGTCTCGGTGCGGCCGGCACCGACGAGTCCGGCAAAGCCTATGACCTCGCCAGACCGAACGGTAAAGCTGACATCCTCGAACGCGCCAGCCCGGGACAGACCTTCCGCGCGCAACACGACCTCACCGATATTTTCGTTGCGCGGAGGAAACAGTTCCGTCATCGGACGGCCGACCATCAAGCCGATCAGTTCATCGGTATTGGGGATCGACGCCGCATCCAGCGTCGCAATATGTTCACCGCCGCGTAGAACCGTTATGCGGTCGGCGATTTCCATCACTTCGCCCAACCGATGCGAAACAAAAAGAATGGCCACGCCTTCGGATCGCAGGCGAAGGATCAGGCGGCGCAACGATACCGCCTCGCCTTCCGAAAGTGCGGCGGTCGGCTCGTCCATGACGATGACGGACGCACGGAAGACCAACGCTCGCGCAATCTCCACTAGTTGCTTTTGCGCGGTTGACAGCTCCGCTGCGCGCTGTCCCGGGCGGATGCCGCTGTCCCTGACCAGCGTTCTCAATACCTCACGGGTGCGTTGCTCGGTTTGTCGCCGCGAATAAAGACCGAACGCAAGCGGTTCGTTGCCGAGGAAGATGTTCTCGGCGACGCTGAGTTCGGGAACGATCATCAATTCCTGGAATATCGTCACGATGCCGCGCTTGCGCGCGTCATGGGGGCTCGCAAGCACAACGGGCGTACCGTCGATCGATACCGACCCGGCATCGGGCTGGACATCGCCGGAAAGCACCCGGATCAACGTCGATTTTCCAGCGCCATTCTCGCCGATCAGCGCGTGGACTTCGCCGCGACGCAAATCCAGCGAGACGTCCCGCAAGGCGCGGACGCCCGGGTATTGCTTGGCGATATGGTTCAGAGAAACGACTGCGGGAGGCTGAGAGTACCCGCCACCTGTCATTTCGCTGGTGGGAGGGGATGTCATGCCGGGACGGCTGCGATCATATCGAGTTCGATGCGCGCGCCCGGCGCGCTCAGGTTATTGATGGCGACCAGCGTTCCCGCCGGCGTCCAGTCGCCGAAATGCTCGACGAGCACTTCGTACATGGCGTCCATCTCCCGCATATCAGTCAAATACTTCGTCAACTTGACCACGTGGCGCCAGGTCAGGTTATGGCTGTCGAGAATGATCTTGATGTTCGCCAGAGCGCGCCGGGTCTGCTCGCGAATATCATCGGGCAGCACGTGCTCCTCCGGCACATGCGGATGCTTGTGATACAGCGGTGACGCAGTGCAACCGGCCAGGAAAAGGAAACCCTTGGGCGCCTCGACATAAACTGCCGGCGCATAGGGCATGTTGTGTGCTTCTTCAGGGCGAGGCTGAACGCCGGTAATCAAGGTCATGAACAAGCTCCTCCGTTGGCGTGAGTTGATCTCTGCCGCGTCGCGTTACCTCTTGAGTGGAATGAACGCGGTCGCCTCGACCTCGAGCAAGGTCTCGGGCGTCGGCAACAGCTCCGACACCTGCACCACCGTGCTCGCGGGCGGATCGGTGAAGAACGTCGCGCGGATGCGGTTGTAGATCGGGAAGTCGCGCAGATTGCGAAAGTACTGGGTTAGCTTGACCACGTCGTTCAACGTGCCGCCGGCGGCTTCGACCGTCAGGCTAAGCCTGTTCAGTATCCACCACGACTGCGCCGCGATCGGACCGTCCTTCAAGTCGCTGGACATCTCGCCGATCTCGCCCGCCGCCTTGCGTGCATGTTCGGGAAGATCGGCGTATCCGCCGATGATCTTCATTGTCGCTGGATCGGCCGCAATGATGCCGGAAAAAATCACAAGGTCGCCGGCCCGGCGGAACGGCGCATAGCGCGAAAGTGGCTTGGCGATATCGGCTGAAGAGCTCATGGCGTCACCGCTATCCCGTTGTGGATCGCGGCCCATCATTCCAGCAACATGCATGCCATGCAAGTAACTTTAATAGACGAGGCAAGCACGGTTTCTTGGCAATGCGGACGACGTGACGATCTGACGAAACGGAACCAAGCGCCTGCGATCGCGGAGCTTTTGCCTTGCCTGAAATTACTCGGCGGCAGTGCACAATTCGGCAGCGTTCCGCCAAGCCCAACAAAAGAGCAGCGTTGGGAGTGCAACAAAAGGACGCGGGCGGCGGCGTGAGCCTTCGGTCGCCTAGATTCGTTTCAATGCTTCCAGGATGAGTTGCGGCGTTAGCGGAATTTCCGTAATGACGGCGCCGAACGGGGTGAGCGCATCGTTGACGGCGTTGGCCACGCAGGCAGCCGCGCCCGCAGTGCCCGCCTCGCCCGCGCCCTTGGCGCCGAGTTCGCTTTCGGAAGTGGGCGACACCACGTGGCCGATATCGATATCCGGCATCTCGCCCGACATCGGCACCAGATAGTCCGCCATATTGGCGTTGGTGAGTTGCCCGCGCTCGTCATAGAGGCATTTCTCGAACAGCGCCGCGCCAAGCCCCTGCACCACGCCGCCGCGGATTTGCTCGTCGACGAGCTGGGGATTGATGATGGTGCCGCAGTCCTCCACCACCCAGTGCTTGAGCAGCTTGATAAAGCCCGTATCGGTATCGACCTCGAGCCACGAGGCCTGAATGCCGTTGGTGAAGGCAAAGGGATATTCACGCGGCACGTAATGGCGCGTCGCCATCAATTCCGGCTGCAGGCCGGGCGGCAACGTATCGGGGCGGAAATAGACGATGCGAGCCAATTCGCGCAGCTCGATCCGCGGCGCACCATCGCCGGCATTCACGATCGCATTGTTAGCAATGTCGAGTTCCGCAGGCGTCGATTGCAGAATGGCGGCCGCAACGTCGAGGATGTTCTTGCGCAGGATTTTTGCCGCCTGAAGTGCTGCCTCGCCGCCGATGCCCGCACCGCGCGAAGCCCAGGTGCCGCCGCCATAGGGCGTCTGATCGGTATCGCCCAGGATGACGCGCACCTTTTCCATGGACACGCCGAGCACGCTGCCGACGATCTGCGCGGTGAGCAACTCCGAGCCCTGGCCCTGTTCCGTGATGCTGGTCTGGCAGACCACCGCGCCTTGCGCATCGAGCCGCACCGCGACGCCATCCTGCGAGGAAATCTTCGCGCCGCCGACGCCGTAAAACGCCGCACTCGGATTGGTCACCTCGATGAAACTCGCAAAGCCGATGCCGCGATGAATATTCCTCGCGCGCAACGCCGCCTGCTCGGCGCGCAAGGCATCGTAGTTCATCATCTTGAGGAGCTTGTCCAGCGCCTGATGATGCGACAGCAACTCAAAGCGCAGGCCGGATGCCGAGACAGACGGGTAAGCATCATCGGCAAAGAGATTGCGCCGGCGAATCTCCACGGGGTCCATGCCGATCTTCGCCGCGGCGAGATCGACCAACCCCTCCGTGACCGAACACGCGATGGGATGACCGACCGCGCGGTACTGGCACATCACGTTCTTATTCTGGAACACGACGCGCGCGCGGGCGCGATAGTTCTTCGTTGTATAGGGTCCGCCGACGAGGTTGACGACCTGATTGGCTTCGATCGCGCTAGTGCGCGGATACATCGAATAGGGCCCGATGCCGGTAAGATCGTCGATCTCGAACGCCGTGATCGTGCCGTCGCGCTTGACGCCGATGCGCCCCTTGCAGCGATGGTCGCGGGCGTGAATATCGGTGTTGAAGCTCTCCAGGCGGTCGGCGACGTATTTCACCGGCCGCCGCAGCAATTTCGACAACGCGTAGGTCGCCATCTCGTCGGCATAAATGTGAACCTTGATGCCGAAGGAGCCGCCGACGTCCTTGCAGACCACGCGGACTTGCGCTTCCTCCAGGCCAAGATGCAGCGCCGCGATGTTCTGCACCATGTGAGGCGCTTGCGTGCCCTGATAGATCGTGAGCCGCGCTTCGGCGGCGTTCCAGTCCGCCACTACCGAACGCGGCTCCAGCGTCACGCCGGTGTGACGGCCGAACACGAATTCGGCCTCAGCGATTTCGTCCGCTTCGGCAAAGGCCGCATCGACCGCACCGACGTCGAGCACGCGCTCGAAAGCGAGGTTATCGCCCAGCGAAGAATGAATGACCGGCGTTGCGGCATCGAGCGCGGTGCGCATATCCGTGACCGCGGGTAACTCCTCATAGTCCACCGCCACGACATCGGCAGCATCCTCGGCAACCGCGCGGCTGGTCGCCACGATCGCCGCGACCGCTTCGCCCTGCCAGCAAACCCGATCGATTGCGATCGCGCGCTGCGGCGCGGATTTCAGTCCCTTGAGATGCGAGAGTACGCCGACCCACGGCGTGATGACGGCGGCGAGTTCTTCGCCGGTGACGACGGCGACGACGCCCGGCATTTTTTTGGCATCTTGTGCATCGATCGCCACAATCTTCGCATGCGCGTGAGGCGAGCGGACGAACACCACATGCGTCATCCGCGGCAGTTCGAGATCGCTGACATAAAGCCCGCGCCCCTGAAGCAATCGATCGAGGTTGGGCCGCGGCACGGACTTGCCGATATAGGAGTTCGGCCGGTCGAGTTCGGACAGCACCTTGCCTTCGGGCTTGTTCATGGCCGGGCCTTGCGCGCTTTGGCGGTGGCCTCGACCGCGTCCACAATGGCCTGATAGCCGGTGCAGCGGCAGTAGTTGCCGGAGAGATGTTCGCGGATGCGTTCCCGGTCCGGCTCGCTTTCCACTTTGAGCAGGTCCTGCGCTGACATCAGCATTCCCGGCGTGCAAAAGCCGCACTGCAACGCGTTGCGATCGCGGAAGGCAACCTGAAGGTCAGATATCTCGCCGGAGTCCGACAGTCCTTCGATGGTCTCGACCGAGGCTTCGTTCGCCTGCACCGCAAGCATCAAGCAAGAGCGCACGATCTCGCCATTCACGCGAATGGTGCAAGCGCCACACACCCCGTGCTCGCACCCGACATGCGTGCCGGTCAGCTTGAGATGATCACGCAAAAAATCGGCGAGGTTGATCCGCGGCGGAATCAGCGCCTCGACGCGCTCGCCGTTGACATCCAACGAAATGGAATGTGCTGCCGTCATGCCGGCTCTTTTTAGGGCTAACCTCCCGATGACATTTTCAAGGGATTAGACGGGCCGATCCGCCAAAGGTCAAGTTTGTTTATCGAACGATTATTTCTGATGACCGATGGAGTGGATATCGTCCATAATGCGACGAAGCATGCCAAGCATCTTCGGGAGAGAGCGAAATATGAAATTGGGTTTCTTCACCATGCCGATCCACCCTCTCGAGAAGGATTGGCGGGTTTCGCTCCAGCAGGATCGCGAGGCGTTTGTTCTGGCCGACGAACTCGGCTTCACCGAAGCCTATGTCGGCGAGCACGTCACCGATCGCGCTGAAAATATCACCTCCTGCGTGGCGTTTCTGGCCTGGATTGCGGCGGCGACCAAGAACATCAAGCTCGGCACCGGCACCATCAACATGCCAAACACCCACCCGGCTGCGACCGCAGCGTCCCTTGCGATGCTCGACCACATGCTGGACGGACGGCTGATCTTCGGCATCAGCCCGGGCGGGCTTTTGTCGGATGCGGAACTTTTCGGCAATCTCGACGCCAACCGCAACGAGATGTTCCTGGAGGCGATCAACCAGGTTCTCGAGATCTGGGCCAGCGAGCCGCCTTACAACATCAAGGGCAAGTACTGGAACATCTCGGTCGAACGGACGCTGATGGCCGATATCGGGCAAGGCTTTATCGCCAAACCCCTGCAGCGGCCGCATCCGCCGATCGTGGTTACCGCGGTCGCGCCCTTCTCCAAGGGCGTCACCGAAGCAGCCGTCCGCGGCTGGGAACCGATCTCGGCGAACTTCCTGATGCCGGCCTGGGTCAAAAGCCATTGGCCGAAATATGTCGAGGGATGCGAGCGCGGCGGGCGGCCGGCCGATCCCGCCAATTGGCGCGTGGCAAAAAGCGTGTTCGTCGCCAAAGATGCCGCAACGGCCAAAGCCTATGCGACCGACCCGAACGGGCCCTACGCCTTCTACTATCACTCGCTCTATACCAAGCTGAAGAAGAACGGCCGCATCGAACTGTTCAAGAACCGGCGCGATCAGCCCGACGACGAGGTGACGCTGGAATCGATCTGCGACAAACTCGTTATCTACGGCACGCCTGAAAGCGTCGCCGACCAATTGCTCAAGTTCCAGGAAGAAGTCGGCACCTTCGGCACGCTGCTCTATGCCGGCAAGGACTGGAAGGACCGCGAACTCGGCCGGCAGTCGATGATCCTGATGGCCGAGCAAGTTCTGCCGCGTGTCAATGCCGGAATGCGGAAGTAGAGAGGTCTAAACCAACGCCTTCACTGGCGGCTTGCGCGCTTCTTCCCTCTCGCCGAACACGCTTGCAAAGCCGGCGAGAAACGCATCGACCGCATCGCTGATCATCTGCTCCTTGCTTTCGAGCACCGGCGCTTCGTAGATGAATTTGCGCACGCCGTAATAGAAGATGCCGCTGTGAAACACCCAGGCCATCTCGAGCTCGGCCGGGCTCGGCTTGCTCTGCGCCGATAGCCCGACCTCATTGCGGCATTCCCGGATGATCCGGGATAAAATCTTGTCCCGGACGATGCCGACATACGAGCGGTTGATCTCGAGTCCTTTCAGGCCCGAATAGAAATAGATGCGCAACCACGTGCGGCTGAAGATCACGCCGGTGTACGCGTGGTAAAATTCCTTCAGGCGACCGCGGAGCGGCTGCGTGCGATCCGAGAGCAACTTCTCCCAGCCATCGCCCAGCGGCTCGAGATAAACCGTGCGATAGACTTCCTTGATGAGGTCGTCCTTGCTTGGGAAATAGCGGTAGAGCAACGGTTGGGTCACCCCTAACCGGCGCGCGAGCGCGCGCGTGCCGCCGCCAAAACCTTCTTCGGCAAAAAACTCGGTGGCCTTGGCGACGAATTCCTTGCGGCGATCGTCGGGTGACAACCGCCGCTGCTTGGTCCGCGCCCGCTTCGATGTGGCTTTCTTGCTCATGAGCCGGCAGGCACCGCAGCGCCACTTTTGGCAAATTGCCCGAAGCCGCCGCCGAGAAACAGCAGCGGCTCCTGCTTGTTAAAGGTGTAGGCCTCGACCGCGCCGAGGAAGATCACGTGGTCGCCGCCATAGTAGCGATTGGCGGCGCGACACTGAAAACAGGCGACGCTGCCAGCGAGCAGCGGCGCGTTGCCGAGCCCCGGCTTCCAGTCGACGCCGTCAAACCGGTCGACACCGGACTTCGCGAATTTGGCCGCGAGCGCGGCTTGCGAAACACCGAGTACGTTGACCGCAAAATGGCTTGCATTCTGAAAGATCGGCAAGCCCTGCGAATACATCCCGAGACTCCATAGCACGAGCGGCGGATTGATCGAGACGGAAGCGAAGGAGTTGCAGGTCAGCCCATAAGGCTTGCCATCGTCCGCCACCGCGGTGACGATGGTGACGCCGGTCGCGTAGGTGCCGAGCGCGTTGCGAAAGTCCCGGGGATCAAGCGCCGAGCTTCCACTCGCAAGTTCATTGGCGGTCTCGGGCTCCGGCACGTGTGTTGGTTTTTCGTTCATCCCTTGGGACCGTCTCACAGCGTCAGATTTTCGGAAGGCAGGCCAAGCGCGACCCTGCCGTAGTTGGTGCCCGCCGCATCGAAGTTGAAAGCGATGTGCGAGTTGATCGCATGCGCGTCGCGGAACTGCCGCTGCAATGCGCCGGACATATAGAGGCCGCGGGCGCCGCTCGCGGCAAACAACAGCGAGACGGCCTCGGTGCAGAGGTTGACGGAGAACGCTCCGTCGCGGCGCAGCTTGGTTTTCCTGGCCATGTCCGGAATATGCCCGTGCCGTGCTTCGGCAAGCGCCTCGATACAGGCGGAACGCATGATCAGGCGCGCCGCGTCGATCTTGGACGAGGCTTCCGCAATCTTGATTTGCGTCGTCTGGAGATCGCCGAGTTTGGTCCGGTTATAGGTCGAGGCACGATGCCGCGCCAGATCGATATAGTCGTCCAGACAGGCCTGCGCGTTGCCGAGCGCAACGCCAGAGAGCACGTAAGGAAATAGCGAGAACACCGGCAGCCGATAAAGTGCGTTCGGATTGACGGCGCTGCCGGGCGTCGGTCCGCCCGCGACTTCGTGCACGCCGACCGTCATGGCCTCAGCCACGAACGCATCCTCGACCTCGACATCGTTCGAGCCGGTGCCACGCAAGCCAGTCGCATCCCAGGTATCCTTGATGCGATAGTCGCTCTTGGGCAAAAGGAAGATGCGATACTCGATGCCGTCAGCGTCATCCTCCGACGAGACCACGCTCGCCAGCATATTCCACTCGCTGCAATTCACGCCCGAGGAAAACGGCCAGCGGCCGCGCAGCACATAGCCGCCATCGACCTTTCTGGCGCGCCCCGCGGGAAAAATGAAGGACGACGCAATCAGCGTGTCGGGATTCTTGCCCCAGACCAGATCCTGGGCACGCTGGTCAAACATCGCGAGCATCCAGTGGTGGCTTGCAAGATTGGCAAAGGTCCAGGCCACGGAGGCGTCGCCCTGCCCCATCGCATCGGCACAATCGATCAGCGCGATATAATCGAGCTCGGAGCCGCCGACGCGTTTGGGCTGCACGATGCGGAACAGGCCGCTTTCGTGCAATTCGCGTTTGGTATCCTCAGGCAAACAGCGCAACTGTTCCGAACTCGACGCACGCTCGTGTAAGCGAGGCGCCAGTGCAGCCGCGCGCGTCACCATCGCCGCATAGGCGCGGGTGTCCGCATCCGCCCCGGAAGGGGATGTCGCATTCGTCTTCAGACCGGTAGCTGTCATGTCGCGGTCCTCCCGATCGCGCCCGCCATGGCTTTGTTATACGCCCGATTCTTCTTCTCCGCTGCCATCACCGCGGCTTTGTGAATGCCGCTTGACGGCCGGCGATTTGACGGTTGTTTATCGCCCGATCACTAATTAAGGCGCGGGCCGCGTTGCCCGTCAATCGAATTCGACAGACCAACGCCGACGGAATCGCCAAAAGCTTGGCCCAGCCGCGCCTCGCTGTCATGCAAGGCCGCGATATCCAGTTCGCGCCGCTTGAGAGCAGCGGACGCGCAGTCGAAGGCGCGATAGAACTGCGAACCGTCATACGCAACGAGCAGGAGGTCTACGCCGGCGTTGAGCGCTTCGACGACTGCCGTACAGAGATGGGTATAGACCGCCCCCATCACTAGATCGTCGGTGATGACGACGCCCTGGTAATTCCACTTCCGCCTGATAATTCCGTCGATGACCTTTTTCGAGTGCGAGGCAGGACGATCGGCATCCACCGCGGTCAGCGTCACATGACCTACCATGAGCAGCGCATTCGATGCCGCCAGGACCTCGCGGAATGGCCGCCAATCCGTATCCTCGAGCTCGGCCAGCGGGGTATCGAGCGTTGCCGCGAAATGGTGGGTGTCGGATTCCACCCGGCGCAGTCCCGGAAAATGCTTCAAGGTGGCGCGAACGCCTGATGCATTCAGACCCTGCACATAGGCGAGAGCCACCTCGGCGACTTTATGCGGATCGTCTGAAATCGCACGTTTGTCGATCAGGGTGTTGAAGTCCAGCTTGCGGCCGGACGGTGGCTTCAAGTCCAGCACCGGCGCGAAGTCCAGATTGACGCCGAGCGAAGCCAGTTCCTCTCCCTGAACGCGCCCTTCCTTCTCGGCGCCCTGGCGACGAATCTCAGCCGGCAAATCCGCAAACGTCGCCAGCGCCGGCTGCGCGGTCAGTGGCGGCGCGAGATGCGAAACGATGCCACCCTCCTGGTCGGCGGCAACGATCAGTGGCGGAAGGCCGGCGGCGTGACGCCTTGCCTGAAGTGCGGAGATTTCGGACCTGATCGCTTCGCCGGTTCGGCCCGCGACATTGTGCCGGGTGATGTAGACGCCCGCGATCAAACCCTTCTCGGCGAGCGTTGCGACTTCGTCAAACGAGGAATAGCCAATGACGAAGTGCTGCCCAGCATGGAGGCTGCGTTTACTTCGGTCATCGACGCATCGCGCCTGGACAGCCTGAACGACGTCTGCGCATACAGCATCGACAAGGCCGGCAGGCACCACAGCAGGAACAGCAATTTTCCGCCGATTCCGCGCCATGTCTTTCGCCAGATGAAAAACGCAAGAACCGCAAGGCTTGCGGCAGGGATCGCTCCGGCGCCAAAACGGCCGAGGAAGAACAAATAAGGCTCATGGATTTGCAAACTGACAACGGTGAATGCCAGCCCTAAAAACCAGAGCGTAATGATGACCGCGGATTTCTTCATCTTGCACAAATGATTGAGCGGACCGCGGAAATATCGCGGATCATCAGCGCATATCGAGTGTGTTTGTGTCGAAATCCGGCCAATCGTTTCGTCTGCACGATATCTGCATAAGAATCCCGACTTTCTTCAAAGCCGCATGAGGGAGGCTTCGTCGGTGATTGTTTCCTCGCCCGCCAATCGCTATTGAAGGCATAGCTCGCGCCATTCCGGCGCGCTTCTTTCGGTAGGGCATATTTCATGGACAAGACGGTCGGGATCGTCGGGCTTGGCATCATGGGCGGCGCGATTGCGCGCAATCTGATCGAGCGCGGATGGCATGTGGTCGGTTTCGACACCGATTCCGCCAAATGCGCTGAACTCGCGGAAGCCGGCATCGCCATCGTCGAAAGCGTGGCCCATGTCGCGCGTAATACGCCGATCATCATGACGAGCCTGCCGACGCCATCAGCGGTCGCAAGCGTCGCGAAGCAAATTGCCGATTCCGGCGAGCCGCCGCGCATTGTCGTGGAGCTTTCCACGCTTACGCTTGCCGACAAGCTTCGTTTCGAGGCAACCCTGAAAAAAGCCGGTCATATTGCGCTCGATTGTCCGCTCTCCGGCACCGGCGCGCAGGCCAAGATGCGCGACCTCATCGTCTACGCCAGCGGCGACAGCGCGGCGATCGCCAAATGCAATCAGCTGTTTGCGGATTTCGGCAAGCAAAGCGCCGATCTCGGCGCCTACGGCAATGGCAGCCGGATGAAGTTCGTCGCCAATCACCTGGTCGCAATCCACAATGTCGCTACCGCCGAGGCGATGATCCTGGCGGAGCGCGCCGGCCTCGATCCGAAGCTCGTGGTCGAGATGGTCGGCCCCGGCGCCGGCGGGTCGCGCATGTTCCAGATGCGGGCGCCGATGATGGTCGAGGGCAAATATGAACCCGCGACCATGAAGGTTTCGACCTGGAAAAAGGACATGGCGATCATCGCCGAATTCGCCGACGACATCGGCGTTGAGACCCCGATGTTCACGCTGACGCAGCCGGTCTACACGCAGGCCATGACCATGGGGCTCGGCGATCAGGACACGGCGGCCGTGTTCGAAGTGCTGAAACGGTCGATCGTCAAGGCCCCCAAAAGCGGCAGTTAAGGCCAATCGTCGCAGTTCGTCGCCGAAGGCGCGCGGGGCACTACCGCACCGCGTCAAAAATGCGTCAGATGCGCCTGTTTTCGACTTTAGTGCGTGACGGATCGGCTTTCGGATACGTGGTTATCACTTGATCATTTAGTGCTTCCGTCCGATAAATCATTCAAGAAAACAAGAAGCACGGATATTTCCGCTCATTGCCTCGGGAGGGATCATGACGATTTCACGACGACAATTCGTCTCCGGCGTCGCCGGTGCGGGCCTTGCGACCATGGCGAGCCCCAATCTGGCGTTCGCACAAGGGACCGGCCCTGTTCGCGTCGGCCTGCTGGCGGCCAAGACCGGCCCGCTGGCTTCCGGCGGCATCGACATGGAACTGGCGCTGACCATGTTCCTGAAGGAGCGCGACTACACGCTCGCCGGTCGCAAGATCGAACTGATCGTGGCCGACACCGCCGGCGTTCCCGCCACCGCGCGCACCAAAACGCAGGAACTGGTGGAGAAGAACGACGTCCATTGCATCGTCGGTCCGCTCGCGGCCTTCGAGGCGCTCGCGATCATCGACTATCTGACCGAGAAGCAAGTGCCGACGCTGGGCGTCTCGGCCGCCGAAGACATGACGCAGCGGCACCCCTCACCCTGGTATGTCCGGCTGACATCGACGGCCGCGCAATGCGCCTATCCGCTCGCGGATTATTCGGCGAAGGAACTGAAGTACAAGAAGATCGTCACCATCGCTGACGACTTCGCCTATGGCCACGAAATGTGCGCCGGCTTCCAACGCGTATTCGAGGACAACGGTGGCAAGATCATCCAGAAGATCTTCACCCCGCTGGCGACGCCGGACTACGGCAGCTATGTCGCCCAGGTGAAGAATGCCGATGCGATCTTCCTCGGCACCGCCGGCTCGAACGGTTTCCGCTTCCTGCGCCAGTTCATCGAATACGGCCTGAAGGACAAGATGGCCGTGATCGGCGGCATGACCGCGCTCGATGAATCCGTTTTGCGCAACATGGGCGACGAGGCGCTCGGCATCGTCACCACGAGCTTTTACTCGGCCGAACTCGAAAATCCCCTCAACAAGACGTTTGCGCCAGCCTTCCGCAAGCAGTTCAAGTACGACCCCGGCTATTATGCCGCAAGCACGTACATTGCCGGCGAAGTGCTGGAAGCGGCGCTGAAAACCATCAAGGCCAATGCCGAGGATAAAAAGGCTCTGATGGCCGCGATCCGCGGCACCAATGTCGATACGATCCGCGGCGTCATCAAGTTCGACGAACTCGGCAACATCATCGGCAATGTCTACATCCGGAAGGTGACGCGCAGCGACGGGCGATTGGTCAACTCCGTGATCAAGACCTATCCCGACGTCAGCCAGTTCTGGACTTACGACAAGACCGAATTTTTGAAAAACCCGGTCTATTCGCGCGACTATCCGCCGGCGAAGAATCTGGAGCTGTAAGCGCGGGCGAGAGCTGCGGAGACTCGCGGGTTTCCGCAGCGGTTCAAACTTTGGGACGCTAGATGCAGTTTTGGATCATCCAGGGTCTCAATAGCCTGTCGCTCGGGGGCTTGCTGTTTCTGTTGTCATCCGGCTTCTCGCTGATCTTCGGCCTGATGCGGCTTGCCAACCTCACGCATGGCGCCTTCTTCATGCTCGGCACTTATTTTGGCGCTGTGGCGCTGCGCGACTATAGCGGGCTCAATATCTGGGTAACCGCGATCGGCGCGGGCATCGTCGTTGCCGCGCTTGGCGGCCTGTTCGAGCGCCTGGTGCTGACGAGGCTGAAGACCAATCCGCTCGGCCAGGTGCTGGTGACGCTCGGCATGGCCTTCATCATTTCGGATGCGTGCCTCGTGCTCTGGGGTGGCGATTCCATTCCGGTGCCGACGCCGCGCAATCTCCAGGCGCCGACGCGGCTGTTCGGCTTCGTATTCCCGACCTATCGGCTGGTGCTGGTCGGCATCGCCGTCGTCGCCGCGATCGCACTCTATATCCTGATGGATCGCACCCGGCTGGGCGCCATGATCCGCGCCGGCGTCGACGACCGGCAGATGGCGCGTGCCGTCGGCATCCCCGTCTCGCGCCTCTTCACCATCGTGTTCTGTCTGGGTACAGGGATTGCCGGCGCGGCCGGCGTCCTCGGCGGCCCCATTCTTTCCGCCTACCCCGGACTTGACGCGGACATGCTGCCGCTCGCGCTGATCGTCGTCATTCTCGGCGGCATCGGCAGCCTGTTCGGGGCCTTTGTCGGCAGCTTCATCATCGGCTTTATCTACACCTTCGGCACGGCGCTGTTTCCGGAACTTGCCTACATCATCCTGTTTCTGCCGATGATCGTTGTCATCGCGTTTCGCCCACAGGGCTTGTTCGGACGCCTCGCCACATGAAGTGGATCGCGATCGCCATCTTCGCCGCCGTCGCGCTGTCGCTGCCGTTTGTCGCTGGCGACTTCTACATCAACCTTGCGAGCCAGATTCTCATCGCGGCGATCTTCGCACTCAGCCTTAATCTTCTGGTCGGGTTTGGCGGCATGACGTCGCTCGGTCACGCCTCCTATCTCGGCGTCGCCGCCTATCTCGCCGCGTTACTCACCAGCCGCTACGGCTTCGGCCACGGCGCTGCCGCGCTGATCTCGATCCTGGGAACGGTTGCGATGGCGGCGTTCTTCGGCGTCATCGCACTGCGCGCGACAGGCCTCGGCTTTCTCATGATTACGCTGGCGCTATCGCAGGTGCTGTGGGGCCTCGCCTACCGCATGTCAAACATCACCAACGGCGACAATGGCATTACCGGCATGACGCGCCCTGCTCCGTTCGGCATTTCGCTTGAGAGTGCTACCTCGTTCTACTGGTTTGCGCTCGCCGTCACGGTGCTCTCATTTGTGATGATGGCCATCTTCGTGTCGTCGTCGTTCGGCTCTTCCCTGAAAGGCGTGCGCGACCAGCCACGGAGAATGGCCGCGCTCGGCTTCAATCCCTGGATGATCCGCTGGATCACTTTCATCTATGCCGGCTTCTGGGGCGCCATCGCTGGATTGCTTTACGTCTATTACAACAAGTACATCCACCCGACTTCGCTTTCGACCACGAGTTCGGCCGAAGCGCTGTTGGGTGTAATTGCCGGCGGCTCCGGCGCTCTCGCCGGGCCCGCGGTTGGCGCGGCGCTGGTGCTTTTATTGAAGAACTATGCTTCCGCCTATATCGAGCGCTGGAACATGCTGCTCGGCCTCGTGTTCCTGTTCATTGTGCTGGTGATGCCGACCGGCATCGTGCCGGGCCTGCAAAAGCTCGCCGCGCGCTTTCGGGGGGGATCGTCATGACCGCACCCTCGCCCGACTTCGCGCTTGAGATCATTGGCCTGAACAAGGCGTTCGGCGGCCTGAAAGTCACCCAAGATGTGTCGCTCTCGATCAAGCCGGGCGAACGGCGGCTGATTATCGGCCCCAACGGCGCGGGCAAGACGACGCTGTTCAACCAGATCAGCGGCGACATGCGGCCGAATGCCGGTCAGATCAAATTGTTCGGCGAAAACGTCACCGGACTTGCGCCTTATCAGCGCGCGCATCGCGGCCTGTCCCGCACCTATCAGATCATCACGCTGTTCGCGGGCGATACGCTCGAACACAATGTCACGCTCGGCCTGCTTGGCCTGCTGCCCTCGCGCTGGCAGATGTGGCGGCCTCTCGCATCCTATCGTCACCTGGCGGATGACGCCCGACGGACGCTCGACAGCGTCGGCCTGTTGCATCTGGCCGGTCATCCCGTTTCCGATCTCGCCTATGGCGAAAAGCGCCGGGTCGAACTGGCGATGGCGCTGTCGCAAAAGCCACGGGTGTTGCTGCTCGACGAACCGCTCGCCGGCCTCTCCAACAACGAGCGGGCGACCGTGAAAGCATTGATTGCCTCGATCTCGAAAGAGACGACCGTGGTCATGATCGAGCACGACATGGACACTGCGCTCGATCTTGCCGAAACCGTGACGCTGCTCAATTACGGCAAGGTCATCGTCGACGGCGAACGGGACCAGGTGATCGCGGATGAACGAACGCGTGAGGTGTACCTTGGCGCGTGAGGCCCTCACCCTTTCCAACGTGAATGCCTTCTATGGTGACAGCCATATTCTGCATGGCGTCGGATTTTCGCTGACCGAAGGCCATGTGCTGGCGCTGCTCGGACGAAACGGCGCCGGCAAGACCACGTGCATTTCCACCATTGTCGGCTTCCTGACACCGAAGCAAGGCGACATCCGCCTCTTTGGTGAAGCAATCGGCGGCCTGAGCCCCGAGCGCATTTCGCGTCTCGGTATTGGCCTGGTCCCACAGGGCCGGCGGATCTTTCCGTCGCTGACGGTGCGTGAAAACCTGATCGTTGCCCGGCAGCGCGAACGCGAAGCGACAAAACCGTGGAACGTCGAGCGCATTTTCGAGCTGTTTCCGCGCCTGCAGGAACGCCACGCGCAATTTGCCGGTACGCTCTCGGGCGGCGAGCAGCAGATGCTCGCGATCGGCCGCGCGCTGATGGGTAACCCCAGCGTGCTGTTGCTCGACGAGCCGTCCGAGGGATTGGCGCCCTTGATCGTGGCCGAGGTCGGCCGCACCATCAAGCGGCTGAAGGAAGAAGGCCAGTCCATCGTGCTGGTCGAACAAAACCGCCAGCTCGCGCTTGAAGTCGCCGACCAGGCGGTCATTTTGAATACCGGCCGCTGCGTCTTTACAGGCGAGGCCAGCGACATTTTGAACAATGAGGAGCTGATCGCGCAGCATCTTGGCGTGTATCATGCCCACTGAACCAGGCACATCAGAACCCAAGGACCAAAGATGAAAGTCGGCGTTTGCGGAACAGGACGAATGGGCGGATCGATCGCGGAGCGGTTGATCGCGGTCGGACACGAGGTGGCGGTGTGGAATCGCGATGCGAAAAAGACCAAGCCGCTGGTCGATGCCGGCGCCAAAGCCTTCGCTTCGCCGGCAGCGCTTGCGGAAGGCTGCGACGTCACCATCGTGATGCTGCTGAACGATGCCGCAACCGAAGCCGTCTATCGCGGCGATAACGGCCTGTTGAAGGCCACGCTTAACGGCAAACTCGTGATCGACATGAGCACGATTCAGCCGGAGACCATGAAGTCGGTCGGCGACGCCGCAACGAAGCTGGGCGCGGCCTTTGTCGAATGCCCGGTCGGCGGCAGCAAGGTGCCGGCCAAGGAAGGCAAGCTGTTCGGCTTGGTCGGAGGGGCCGACGCAGACGTCGCGCGCGCCAAACCCGTGCTCGAGCAACTCTGCCGACGGATCGAGCATGTCGGGCCGCTCGGTGCCGGCGCCACACTGAAGCTCGCGGTCAATCTGCCGCTATTGGTCTATTGGCAGGCGCTCGGAGAGTCCTTGACCATCTGCAAGCCGCTCAATCTCCCTGCCGAACGGCTGATCGATATTCTTTCCGACACGGCCGGCGCGCCCGCGGCCATGAAGGGACGCGGCGCCGTGATCGCCAAGGTGCTGGGTGGCGCGCCACTTGGCGAGACGGCTTTTGGCATTACGGCTGCCAAGAAAGACCTCGCTACCGCCGTGCAATTCGCCGCCTCCCTCCATGCCGAACTGCCGGTTGCGAAAAGCGCGCTGGCCTGCTTTGAGGAAGCAGAACGAGACGGGCTTGGCGAGGCGGATGCAACCACCGTTTCCGTCCATTGGACCCGGCGCAAACCCAAAGCCTGATCGAGACATCATTCAAACGACCCATTGCCCAATACAACAGAAGAGCCCTCTTCCATGATCGATACCAAAAACCGCTACGGCCGCACTGCCGCCCGCAACCACGATGCAGACGGTCTCGCGCGGCGTCCCTCCTCCACCACGATCGACATTCATGCCCACATCGTGGTGCCGCAGGCAGCAAAGCTGGCAGGACCGCATGTCGATCTGAAGCGCGTGCCGCTCGCGCACTTCGCCGACGCGCTGACCAAGGAAATCAACGCGCAGCAGGAAAAAGACGTCGCCGAGGTCATGACGACCATTGATCGCCGCCTGTTCGATCTCGACAAAATGGGCATCGATATCCAGGTCGTCGCGCCTGCGCCGCCGCAGTGCTATTACGCGGTCGATCCCAAGATCGCGGAACAAGCGCACAAGCTCGCCAACGACGGCGTCGCCGAATACTGTGCGCGCAAGCCCGACCGCTTTGTCGGGCTTGGCGTCGTCACCTTGCAGGAGCCCGAGCTTGCAGTGCGCGAGCTCGACTACATCATGAAGGACCTCAAGCTGAAGGGCGTCGAAATCCTGACCAATGTCGACGGCCAGGAACTGTCCGATCCGAAATTCCGTCCCTTCTTCGCCCGCGCCGAGCAGCTTGGCGCCTTCATCATGATGCATCCGAACGGCTTCACCCATGGCGATCGGCTGACGCATTTCTATTTCAACAACGTGCTAGGCAATCCATTGGAGACGACGCTGGCGCTTCACAACCTGATCTTCTCAGGGACCTTGGCGCGCTTCCCCGATCTGAAGCTGATGGCGGTGCACGGCGGCGGCTATCTGCCGGGTTATTCGGGCCGTATCGATCACGCCTGGGGTGCGCGAAAGGATTCGCAAGGTGAGCTGCCCTTGCCGCCGACGACTTACTTGCGGCAGGTCTATCTCGACACCGTCGTCTTCAGTTATCACCAACTCGCTTATCTGATCGACGTGTTCGGACCCGACCGCATCGTCATGGGCACCGACTATCCCTTCGACATGGCCGAATACAATCCGATCGGACATGTCGCGGGCGTCCATGGCATGGACGAGACGATGCTGGCGCAGATCGCCGGCGGCAACGCCGCGCGCGTGCTGGGGCTGGATGTCTAGCGATCGAACCTTCCGATGACGGAAGGTTTCTGAACCTCCCCTTGAAAAGGGGAGGTCGCTTTGCGGAGCAAAGCGGGAGGGGATCGACGGCAGAACAGGTGTAGACCCCCACCCCAACCCTCCCCCTTACAGGGGGAGGGAGTCAGACTTCGAGCACCGCTGATTTAAGGCAACAAACTCAGCTAATGTTTCGCGCCCGCCGCCTTGTAGTCGGGCTGTTCGAAGGGATGCGAGCTCGAAAATTCCGGCAGCGCAAAACAGCGGTCCGAGAGGCTCTTCACCAGCGGATACGCATCAAGACCGATCTTGAGATATTGCGCGCCGACTATCTGGCCCGCGATGCAGATATCGGCAAGACCGACGTCCTTGCCGAGCGCAAAGGGCGCAGGCTTCCGGCGTGCCAGGAATCGCTCATAGGTCGCGAGCCCCTCGGTGGTCCAATGCGCACCCCACTCCTCGATCACGTGAGCGTCGGCGCCAAAGGTTTTGGCGAGATGCTTGCGCACGCGCGGCACGGTGAGCGGATGAGCGTCCGCAATCGTCATCAGCGCCAGCGAGCGCGCATAGGCCCGTTCCTTGACATCGTCCGGCAACAGACGCGGGCTTGGCTTGATATCGTCGAGATATTCCATGATCGCAAGCGACTGATACAGCGAGTGGCCGTCATGGATGAAGGTCGGCACCACATGCTCGGGGTTGACGGCATCATAGCCGGGTTCGAATTGCTTGCCCTGGAGGATATCGATCGAGACTTCCTCGAACGGCAGCGCCTTTAACTTCAGCGCGACCCTGATGCGGAAAGACGCGATCGACCGCCAGAACCCGTAGACCTTGATGCTCATCAGAAAACCCTTGTTTTAACCGGAGGCGCGGATAGCTGTATCATCCGCGAACGAATAGACAAGCACCTCAATCCGCACGATTGTGTTGCTGCCAGCGCAGCAGATAGGACTGTAAGCGCCGGATGACGGCCGCTAGCACGACGCCGACCAGCATCAGAACGGTGACGGCTACCATCATGCCGGAGGCTTCGCCCCGCGCCTCGGATTCGATGATCAGCCGGCCGATGCCTTTTTCAGCGCCGATGAATTCGCCGACGATGACGCCGATCAAGGCGAAGGAGATTGCGGGCGTGAGCGAGGCAAATACCCAGGCCATGGTCGAGGGAATCACGACCGTGCGGGTGATCTGCCATTCGCTCGCGCCCAACAACCGCGCAGCATGGATGAAGCCTTCGTCGATCGAGCGTGCGCCCTCGAAGGTGTTGTAGAACACCAGGAACACCACCACGATCCACGAGGTCACGATCTTGGAGGTGTCGCCGATACCGAACGCCAAGACGATGATCGGCGCCAGTGCGATTCTGGGAATGGAATTCACGGCCGTGATGAACGGCTGAAAGATCGCGCTCAGCCGGTCCGAGCGGCCCAAAATAAGCCCGGCGGCGAAGCCTGACGTGACGCCAGTGATAAAGCCGAAGAACGTGTTCTTCAGCGTGATGGCGGTGGCGACCCAGAGGTTGTTTTCGGTCCGCGCCATGCACTTGGCGAAGTCACCGTTGAACCAGCCGTTGAAGACACCAAGCTTGGACTTGAAGCAGCTCAGGATCAGGAATTGCTCAAAAATCTGCGACGGTTTCGAGATGAAATAGGGATCGAGCAGATCAGGAACGAGCCACGGCAAGCGCGCATGAAATTCATACCCCCATTGCCACACCAACAGCACGACAACGCAGATGGCGACCTGCCACGCCAGCGTGCCGAACGAGTGCCGGCGCGTCTTCATCGCTCGCGCCCCTTGACGAACTCCTCGCCCAGCGAGTGCCAGATGTGCTGGAACAATTCGGCGTAACGCGGCGTCTCGCGCACTTTCACGGCATCCCGCGGCCGCCGAAAGTCGACCTCGAACATGTCCTTGATCCGACCCGGCCGCGCCGAAAACAGGATGATGCGGTCGGCAAGCGTCAGCGCTTCGCCGAGATCGTGGGTGACGAACAGTACGGTCTGCTGCTCACGCTCCCAGATGCGCAAAAGCACTTCATGCATGTCGATCTTGGTGTGGGTGTCGAGCGCGCCGAATGGCTCATCCATCAGAAGGATCTGCGGCTCGACCACCAGCGTGCGCATCAGTGCCGCGCGTTGGCGCATCCCGCCCGATAACGCGGACGGGTAGGCGTCGCCGAAGCCTTTCAGACCGGCCTGTGCGATGCAGGCCGCGACGCGCTCCTTGCGCTCGGCCTCACTCTTGCCGGCGAGCTGCAGGCCATAGCCGATATTGTCGGCAACCGTACGCCAGGGAAACAGCGTGTCGCGCTGGAACACATAGCCAACATTGGGGGTCGCCTTGCCCGGCACAATCGGGTTGCCATCGATCAGGATTTGCCCGCCTGACGGCCTGATCAGGGTCGCGATCATGTTCAGCACGGTGCTCTTGCCGGAGCCCGATGGCCCGAGCAAGGCTACGAACTCGCCGCGCTTCACGCTGAAGGAAACGCCGCGTACGGCCTCGATCGCGGTGCCCGCGAGCTGAAAGGTCTTGTTCAAATCCCTGATATCGATGCGGCTCACATCCTGCGATCGATCAAGCGGCATGGCGTCCCCTGGTCCCTCGCCCACAGGCCTTCCGGTTTTCGATCAACCGGGATACGCCTTCCTGGCCGCCTGCACGAAATCGGGAACGACAACTTCGGCCATGGTCAAGGGCTTGATGCCGGTCATCTCACGGAACCAGACTTTTTCGCCGCGGGCAAAGCTCGCCGCATCGATTGCGCTGTCGTAGTCGGCGACCTTCTTGAGCGCGGTGATCTCGAGGATATTGGCCTTGCGCGAAGTACTGCCGACATAAGGTTCGATTGCGTCGCAGACCTCTTCCGGCGAATGCGTCTTGATCCACTGCGCCGCGCGCCACAAGGCCGTCGCGAAGGCCTGTATCTTTGGTGGGTCCTTGTCGATGGTCGACTGCACCGTGAAATGGCAGGTCACCGGGACCCTGCCGCCGATATACTTGTTCCAGATGGCCTCGTCCGTGCCATCGAACAACAGCGTGCCCCAGCCCTGCTGCTGCGACTCGTCCAGAAGCGAGAGAGAACTGACGAGCACATCGACCTGCTTGCTTTTAAGCGAGCCCAGCATGGTGTCGACATTGCCGGTGCCGATCCATGTTACTTTCTCGGCGAGCCCCATCGTCTCCATATAATATGACGACCACACATGGTTGGTGCCGCCAAGCGAGGAGACCGAGACGATCGGCTTGCGGCCGTCGGGCCGTTTCCATTCCGTAAGCTTCTCGAGCGTCGTGATGCCCTGATCCCATAGATCCTTACGAATGATGAACATCACCGAGCCGCTGCGGGTATCCGTCGGCATCAGGATGCGGCCCGCGCGCCCGTGATTGGCGAGCTGCATCGGATGGGTTACGTCGCCGATACCGACGTCACCTTGCGATGACGCGATGATCTCGCGGGTCTTTACGCCGCTGCCCCCCTGAAGCAGCTTGCAGTCGAGGCCGGCTTCCTTGAAGTAACCGACACGGTCGGCGACGAATTGCGACTGATAGATCGGCACGGCGACCGGATAGATCGCCCGCCCGCTGATGGCTTCGGCGCGCGCTCGCCCGGCGGCGACCAGGCTGGCGCCACCGGCAATGACGGTCAGCGCCGAACGGCGAGAAGAATCATCGCCATCACACCTTCTCCTTTGCGTCACTCGCGACCTTGTCGAGCGCCACCAGAACCGCGTCGCCCATCTCCTTGGTTGTGAGCTTGCGGGCGCCGGGTTCGGCGATATCGGCCGTGCGTGCGCCGCTCGCGAGCGCAAGATCGACGGCCTTCTCCAGCAAGTCCGCATCTTCCGGCCGATTAAGTGTCATCCGCAGCATCATGATCACGCTCTGGATCGAGCCGAGCGGATTGGCGATGCCACGGCCGGCGATATCGGGCGCGCTGCCGTGCACGGGCTCGTACAGTGCCTTGCGGCGGCCGTAGCGATCGACCGGTCCGAGCGAGGCCGATGGCAGCATGCCGAGCGAGCCCGAGGCCATCGCGGCGCAATCTGATAATATGTCGCCGAAGATGTTGCCGGTGACCATCACGTCGAACTGCGCGGGATCGCGAACGATCTGCATCGCGGCGTTGTCGACATACATATGGCTGAGTTCGACGTCGCGGAACTCTTCCGTGTGCAGAGCCGTGACTTCTTCGCGCCACAGCACGCTGGTCTCGAGCACATTGGCCTTGTCGACCGAGCAGACTTTGCCCCGCCGGGTGCGCGCGAGTTCAAAGGCCGATCGCGCCACGCGCCGTACCTGGCTGGTGGTGTATTGCTCGGTGTTGAAGCCGCGCCGCTGACCATCCGGCAGTTTCTCGATGCCGCGGGGCTCGCCAAAGTAGATTCCACTTGTCAGTTCGCGGATGATGACGAAATCGACGTCTTTCAGCACACGCGCTTTCAGCGGTGAGGATTCAGACAACGCAGGATTGGCGCGGATCGGCCGCAGGTTGGCATAGAGGTCGTACTTGCTGCGCAGCGACAGCAAACCGCCCGCTTTCCGCGCTTCCGCCGGCACTTCCTTGGTCTCCGGCCCGCCGGTTGCACCCCAGAGGATCGCGTCGGCCTCCTCCATCGCTTCCGCGGTATCGTCGGGGAGCACCTTGCCCGTCGCGAGATAGGGGATCAGGCCGTATTGCGCTTCACGTAGCACCATCGGTACGCCGCGCTTCGCTGCAAACCAGTCGAGAATCCGGCGGGACTGCGCGGTCACCTCAGGGCCGATGCCCTCGCCACCGACCACGGCGACCTTGACCATGTTGGACGAAGCGCTCATGCGTGATCCCCGACAAAATGAATCCAGGGCCGCTCGGCCCGGTCGGCGGCCTGAAAGGCACGAATTTCGTTGTCGCGCTGCAATGTCAGCGCGATTTCATCGAGGCCCTTCAGGAGACCCGCGCGGCGGCGCGGATCGATCTCGAAGCGGTGCACTTTCCCGGAGGGCGATATGATCGTCTGCTCTTCGAGATCGATCGAGACGCGCCCGGCGCCCTGGCTATGCTCGACTTCCATCGCGAGCCCGTCGACAATCTCTTTATCGACCACGATCGGCAGGATGCCGTTCTGGAAACAATTGGCGAAAAAGATATCGCCAAAGCCAGAGCCGATGATGGCGCGAATGCCTGTCTCTTGCAGCGACCACACCGCGCCTTCGCGCGACGACCCGCAACCGAAGTTCGGGCCCGTAATCAAGACTTCCGCGTTTCGATAGGGTTCGCGGTTCAGAATGAATTCCGGGTTTTCCGAACCGTCCAGCCGATAACGCAACGAACCGAACGCCCATTTTCCAAGCGTACCGCGAATGGAGTTACCGACCAGACGCTCGATGCGGATGATGACGTCGGTATCGATATTGCTGCGCATGATTGGAGCAGCGATCGCGCTGAGCTTCGTGAACGGTTTTGGCATCTAGCGCTCCATGGTCCGCACGTCGGCGATCGCACCCGAAATGGCGGCGGCCGCTGCCATCGCGGGACTGGCGAGATGGGTCCGCGCCTGCGGCCCCTGCCGGCCGATGAAATTGCGGTTGGAGGTCGAGACCGAGCGTTGGCCCGGCGCGACAACTTCACCATTGGCGGCGAGGCACATCGAGCAACCAGGCTCGCGCCATTCAAAGCCAGCTTCCATAAAGAGCTTGTCCAGCCCTTCGGCGATGGCCTCCCGCTTCACCGTCTCCGAGCCCGGCACCACCCAGGCGCGCACGCCGGGCGCGACCTTGCGGCCGCGGGCGATTGCAGCCGCTGCGCGCAGATCGCTCATCCGGCTGTTGGTGCAGGAGCCGATGAAGACCCAATCGACCGGCGTACCCACGATCGGCGCGCCGGGCTTGAGGCCCATATAGTCGATTGCGGTCTCGATCGCGGTACGGCGTGCGGGATCGGCGATGTCGGCGGGAACCGGCACATGACCGTCGACGCCGACGACATGCTCGGGGCTGATGCCCCAGGTGATCTGCGGGATGATCTTGTTGACGTCGATCGTGGCCTCACGATCGAACACCGCATCCGCATCGCTCGGCAGTTGGCGCCAGGCCGCGACCGCGCGTTCCCACATCTTAGCCTTCGGCGCATAACGTCGGCCGCGAACGAAGTCGTAGGTTTTCTCATCCGGCGCGACCATGCCCATCTTCGCGCCGAGTTCGATCGACAGGTTGCAGATGGTGAGCCGGCCTTCGACGGGCATCTCGCGGATCGCGCTGCCGGCATATTCGACGGCATAGCCGGTGCCACCGGCCGCACCGACATGGCCGATCAGCGCAAGGATAAGATCCTTGGGTGTCACGCCGGCGGACATCCGCCCCTCGAATTTCACACGCATTGTTTTGGGACGGCGCTGGATCAACGCTTGTGTCGCGAGCACATGCGCCAATTCACTCGAGCCGATACCAAAGGCCAGCGCACCCAAGCCGCCATGCGTGCAGGTGTGACTGTCGCCGCAAACGATCAGGCAGCCCGGCAAGCTCAAGCCGAGCTCGGGGCCGATGACGTGGACGATGCCCTGACCCGGCTGATCGACGTCGAACATCGTGATGCCGCTGGCGGAAGTCTCGGCGCGCAAGCCTTCCAGGAGCTCCAGCCCGGTCTTGCTGGTGCCGGCCCGGCCGCGCGCGGACGAGATCGCGTGATCCGGCGTGGCAAAGGTCAGTTCGGGATTATGGACCGCAAGGTTGCGGCTCTTGAGGTCGAGCAGGCCGCGCGATCCACCGAGGTCGTGCAGCAAATGGCGATCGATATGGAGAAGATCTGTATCATCGCTGATGCGGGCGATGACGTGCTGGTCCCAGATCTTGGCCAGCATGGTGCGGCCAGGTGTGGTGTGACCACGTGTTTCCAAGTGTACCTCCCTTTGTGGCCACGGAGTTTCACCGTCGTCCGCCGTTTTCGGCTTGGTCATGAGGGCCTCATTGGGCCCGGGCCTTAGACGCATCAAAGCACAGGAGCCCGCGCTTCGGCTAGGGTCTGGCGGGATAACAGGTAGGCCTCTGCATGGCTCATTATTTCAGCAGGCCGGCAAAGGTCTTTGCGAAGGTATGGACGTCGCCCGGCCACCGCGCCGACACATAGTTGCGATCCTGCACGACAAAGGCCGGCCGCGCGTCGTCCATGGTGTCGCGCTGCAAACCGGAGATCTTTTGCCGATGATCCGGATCGGTCATGGGAACATCGAGGAAATCCGCAGGATCCGCCAGCGCACGCGTGACTTCCTGCTGCACCGACATGTAGCCGTCGGGGTCACCGGCCTGTTCGAGATAGGTCCGATAATAGTTCGGATCCCAGAAACGCGTGATGCGCGCGACCCTCCAGGCGCTGTTCTCGAGCGCCCAGGTCAGGGCTGTCGTCTTGTAGCCGTAAAGCACCGAGCGATCGGTCTTTGGGGAGATGCTGCGTGCGGCGAGCAGAACGCCGTGGCAGATCGCGGCCACCGGCTTCTGAGCGTCGAAGAAATCGACAACGCTCCGCTGAAGCGTCTCGTTTTCGAGATAGTCGCGCATGCCGCGCGCGCGATGTCCGCCGGGCAGGAGCAGCCCGTCGAAGGCGGATGCCTCGACGGCATCCCACCGCAGCGGCGCAGCATAATTGCGATCGGCGGTCATCGCCGCATGGGCATTACGTGCGTCGCGGTTGGCCCGCATTAGAAGCCCGATCAACGGCAGCTTCCGCAATACTGGAAGCGCGCCCCAGAGATCGAGGCCTTCTCCGGTCAGCATCATGTCGTCGGCAGCGGCAGGCTTGCCGTCCGGCGTTGCAAAGACGATGGTGTGGCCCGCATTCAACAGTACCTGCCAGCTCACGGCGGCTTCGCTCGGGTCGAAATCCCGGGCCGGCAGAGGAATGAGAACGCGGGCCATCGCGCCTCACACCAGGAAGACGGTCGACCCCGTCGTCTTGCGCGCGGCGAGATCGGCATGCGCTTTCGCAGCGTCCTTTAGCGCGTAGGTCTGGTTGACGTTGATCTTAACCGCGCCGGAAGCCACGACCTCGAACAGCTCTTTGGCCATCGCGCGAAGATTTTCGCTCTTCGCGGCGTAGGTATTCAGTGTCGGTCGGGTGACGTAAAGCGAACCCTTTTGCGCTAATAGACCGAGATTGAGCGGCTCGACTCCGCCGGAGGACTGGCCAAACAGAGCGACGACGCCGAGCGGCGCCAGACAATCGAGCGACTTCAGGAAAGTGTCCTTGCCGACGGAGTCATAAACCACCGGCACTTTCTTGCCGCCGGTGATTTCATCGACGCGTTTCACAAAATCCTCGCGCGAGTAGACGATAGTGTGCGCGCAGCCATGGGCCTTGGCGAGCGCGGCCTTTTCGTCGTTGCCGACCGTGCCGATCACCGTGGCGCCAAGATGCTTGGCCCATTGCGACAGAATGAGACCGACGCCGCCGGCTGCGGCGTGAAGCAGGATCGTGTCGCCAGCCTTGACGCGATAGGTCTGGCGGACGAGGTATTGCACGGTGAGGCCTTTGAGCATCATTGCAGCCGCGGTCTTGTCATCGATGCTGTCGGGCAGTTTAAGCAGCCGCTCGGCCGGAATGAGCCGCGCTTCGGCATAGGCGCCGAGTGGCGCGGCGCCATAGGCGACGCGATCGCCGGGCTTCAGATCGGTAACGCCGGAGCCAACTTCCTCGACGACACCAGCGCCCTCGCCGCCCAAACCGCTCGGCAGCGGCAACGGATAGACGCCCGAGCGATTGTAGATGTCGACGAAGTTGAGCCCGACTGCGGTGTGGCGAATACGCGCTTCCCCTGCCCCGGGCTTGCCGACGTTGACTTCCTCCCAAACGAGGACTTCGGGACCGCCGGTCTTGTGAAAGCGGATAGCATGCGTCATGGGAAATACTCCTTGGGAATGGAACGTTGTACGAGAGCCTTTTTGCCGCGCCGGGAGCGCGGGGCCGACACCTTATTATATTGCCGCGCGGAAGGCGAAAATACACGCCCCCGCGACTGGCGAAAGCTGAAACGGCCCGATTGCCGCTCCAGAAACGACAAAAAGCCCGGCGGCCAAACGGCCACTGGGCTTGTTCAGTCTCAACGATTTACCGCAGCAATCAACCCGTCGTAAGCAACACCTTGCCGAAGACCCCTGCCTGCGCCAATGCTGCAATCTTCGCGTCGTCGTAGCCGAGCGTGTCGCGCAGCACATCTCGGGTGTGCTGGCCGAGCAAGGGCGCGGCAACGGGATCGATCGCCGGCGTCAGCGAAAGATTGAGCGGAGTTTCGATGTTCGGCACGGTGCCTGCCGAGGGATGCGGGATCTCGCTCACGCGATGACGTTCGCGCGCCTCCGGCGAATTGAAGGCTTCCTCGACGGTGCGAAGGTAGCCGACCGGGATATTGGCAGCCTTCATCTTGGCGACCCAGCTTTCGCGGGCATCGGCAGCGAAGACTTCGGTGAGGATCGCGCGAAGCTTGTCTCTATTCGCGGTGCGCGAGCGCCGATCGCCAAATTCGCCGCTGACGAGATCGGGACGGTTCAACACCTCGACGACGAGCCGGCGATAGAGGCGGTCATTGGCGCAGGCGATGTAAAATGGCCCATCGGAGCCGTGATAGATGCCGACGGACGGCGAGCCGTTTGGCGAATTGCCCTGGCGGCTCGGATTCACGCCGCTCATCAGATAGGCCATGCCATAGAACTGCGTCATGGCGAGCGCCATGTCGAACAACGCCACTTCGACATGCTGGCCGCGGCCAAGTTTGTCGCGGGCAAGCAACGCCAGAAGGATCGCGTTGCAGGCCGACATGCCCGTCAGCATGTCGACCGCAGGTGGCCCGGTCCGCACCGGCGGCCCATCCGGAAAGCCGTTGAGCGACATGAAGCCGCTTTCGGCTTGCGTGATTGGATCGAAGCCGGGGCGTGACGCGAACGGACCCTTGCGGCCATAAGCCGAGATCGAGCAATAGACGAGCCGCGGGTTGCGAGGGGCCACCGAGGCGTAGTCGAGGCCGTATTTTTTCATTACGCCGGAGGAAAAGTTTTCAACCACCACGTCCGCGCGCGCGATCAATTCGTGCGCCACCACGCACGCCTCGGGCTTGGTGAGATCAAGCGCAATGCCGCGCTTGTTGCGGTTAAGGCTGATAAAGGCTGCGCTTTCGCCGGCAAGATCGGCATGCTCATAATGCCGTGAGTCATCCCCGCCTTCGGGATTCTCGATCTTGATAACCTCGGCGCCGAAATCCGCCAGCGTCTGCGTGCAGGCAGGACCCGCGACGACGCGGGTGAAATCGACAACCAGAAGACCGTCCAGGGCGGTCGGGGCCCCCTTCTCTCTCGGCGTCCGGCCGGGCAGTTGCGGTCTTGCGGTCATGGTCGGCGCGTTCCTTCCCGTTGCTCGATCCCGTCCGGATCGTTGCGGGAGATTGTACACGCGCCTTTGCCGTCCTTCCAAGAGACGTCGGCATCGTGGCTGCGCCGCTATCGTTTTTTCGAATGGGTGCTATGAGAAGAAGTGTCGGGAACGAGGCCCTTGCGCCAATACAACGTCTCCGGAAATGCCCAGGGACACGGCGGCCGATACATCCGATAGCCTGCCCGGATGAAGTTATTGGCGGACACGATATTGCCGGTGGTATCCGACACTACACAACTCCAGCCGTTCCGCCGCGCCCGCGCTTCCAGGGCGCGCATCAGGCGCAACTGTAGGTGATGACCCCAATGGCGCTGCAAGACGCCTACCCTGCAGAAATATCCGGCGTTGCGGACATGGGTTGAGGGCACGAGGCCGGCGAAGGCAACCGGCGTTGCCTCGCAATAAGCGAGCCACCAGTGTCCCCAATCGAACACGGGAAGCGAAGCGCCATTGAAAAAGGTCAGAAGGTGCAGCTCGGCCAGGACGTCCGCGACCTCCTCATCGCGCCCGTCCACCTCGCGAATGCGATAGGCTGCGCTTACGATTTCAGGCATCGCCTCGCCCGCTCGATATCCCTGGGCGAAAAGCCTTTGGCACGGGCGAAAGCTTCAGCCGCCGCCTCGCCATATTGCGCCACGGCGCGCTTCACGACCCAGCAGGGAATGGCATCTGCCGGCGATGATGCCAGCATGATCAGAAGCAATACGACATGGATCATTTGCCGAGCATCACCTTGATGCCGAGCCACACCGCGCCGAGAAAGCCAGCGACGATGATGCTGATCGCGGCCTTGAAGGTAAAACCCTGAGCTTGCTCGACGCTTTTGCGCCATCGCCGCAGATGCTGAAAATCAGCACGCATTATCGTCGTTGCCTAGCGATTGGGTCGGCTTGCCCCAGCCGCGGTCGAGGATGGCGTTTGCAGCCGCGACGCGCGCCGGCGGCGTTGCCTTGGTGTTGCGCATCACGGCGACGAGCACGTTCAGCGCGGTGCGGGTATGCGATCGCGCCAGCGAGCGGATTTCGGTAATGGCTTTGGCCATGGCGGATTGTGGGTCTCCTGGGGTTCTTAAGTAAAATTCTCGGAAATCGGGCGGATCGCCCTGTTCGACAGGCGGCAGGGACGTCGCCGACATGACCGACATCATCGTGAACCGCCGCATGGACCCGCGCGAGTGGCTCGCTCTCGTGTTACGCGGGATCATCGTCGCGTTGCGCGCCCGCTGGCCAATATTCGCACGGCGCGGTGTCGGCGTGATCCATCACAAGATCGTTTTCTTGAGGCCGCGAGCGAAACAGGTGCGAGATATCGAGCGGACGGTGGTCGCGGCGCACCCGCGGAACGAACTGGATGATCTCCGCGCTCACGAAAAACTCTCCCAGAGCACGACGAGGATCAACAACGTCAACGCAAGTACGATCAGATAGGCGGCAGAAGCGGCCATGCAGGCTCTCTTTCTGGGGATAGTTTGCTGGATGGAAAACGCGGCATGAGCTTGCACCCGTGGTGCGCCAGCTCATTTGGGGCGCGAACCTTATCCCTCCAAGGGGAGACTCAGAGGGGCCGCGGCCGGCGCGTTCGCGCGCACCGGCAAACTGGTTCGGACGGCGGCGCGCTTCGATGACGCCTCGCAAAACGCGCTTCGAAGAGATTACTGCGCCTAGTGCCGCCTATTTGAAGTTCCTGCACCACAAGCTGCAAATTCGATCCAGGAACTTCCAATAGAATGCGGCACTAGAATAAATAGGCTTGCTAGTGCCCATGACTTTCCGAAGTTCGTTAAATGGGTGCAGCGATGGAGTACGAACTTCGGAAAGTGGGCACTAGCGGCCGCCGCCCGATTTCGGAAATGAAAAAACCCGCGGTCGATTTTCCGCGGGTTCATCATCGAAAGACTCGCACTCAGAACTAAGAGGCGTTCAGCCGCTTTAGATATTCGAGATAGGCGTCGTTCAGGGAAAGCGGCCCCTGCGAGTCCGGCAACGGCGGGAAGGCAGCGCCCGGATCGCCTGACGAGGAAATCAAGCCGTTTGCGTTGCCAAAAGAAATATAACGATCTGGTGCGAGCGGCGGTGCCGCAACGGCGTCGAGAGAGGACGTCCGCGGTCCCAGGCCATTCCATATTAAATCATCCAACGCCGAGCGCTGGTTTGGATCGCTTGCTGCGGCCGACGGCGCTCCCGTCTGAAAAATCGCCGCGAAAGGAAATCGCATCGGCTTGCCGCTGAACAAGCCGATCGGACCGTCGGAGTCAGGCTGATGCCCATTCGGAGCTACCATTGCGTATGGCGGGTTACCGGAACCACTCGTCGTATCTTCTGAGTGAGGAGCTCCAGCATTTGGCGGTTGATTAGGAATGCCTCCGTCGAAGGGCGGCGCAGGAATGTCGCCCTGCTCCCAAGGTCTCTCGGTTCCTGGCCAGGATTTGTAATCCTTGAAGACGCCGTTCTGGACGTCTTTGCCGAACGAAATCGCCCCATTAGAAATCATCCTGGAGTCTCGTTTTAAGGCTCCTATTCCAACCTGCCCGACGTCTCCCCCAGCTTTCCCAGCTTCGACCAATCCAGATCACGCTGATATTGACCGTCGAGCGAATTGGGCTTCGGAAGCTGTATGCGCTCTTCGCCGATGCCGACCAGATTTCCCTGGCTGTCAACCTGACGACGGCGCTGATACCAATAGCCATCGTCTTTGTTAAAGACGGGCTCCGACAACTCATAGTGGATTCCGCGGATATCAGTCATCGGCAACCTTTACTGTGAATGGTTCGTCGTCTGCCGTCTCCGGCTTCAACCCGACGACCGCGATCCTAAACAGGTCGTGAGGCTTGACGCGCCAGTTGAAGACGTAAACATTCTTGTTCAGACATTTGTTTGGATCGACGTGGCTATCGTTGATTCGTTGGCAAATTCCGACAACCATCAAATATTGCGCCGGCAGGATACCGCCACGAGCAGATATGGATCCCGGCACGGCTTCGACGAAGAAAAGCCAAGAACATTGCGAATAGGTCGCGTCGAACAGAACCGACTTGATCGAGAGAACTTCGGCAATGAATTTCGCCAGCTTGGGATCAGGGACGTCTTTTCCACCAACACGCAGATCGTGTGGACCAATCGATACGCATGTGACCTTGTCGTACTCGATCGTTGAATAGTTTGTTGATGCGACCGCTCGGAATTCATCAGCCGGCCACTCGAGAAAGAGAACGACGAGGCCGATCACGGCAGCAGTGACTGAAATCGCAATCGCGATGCTCTGTGCCGTCTCGTTGTTTCTCAGTAACAAGAATGATCGCTGTATCGGCCGCACGTGTCGTTCCTGGGACTTTTCTAGTAGGTCTGAGTGTGCAATCCAAAAGTACAACAGAAGAGCGAAACAATATCAACGGCGCTTCTGCGCCCTGCGGCCGCTGCCCGAGGCGCCAGGCAAAACAAAACCCGCAGGTCCGTCTTTCGGGCCTGCGGGTTCTCGTTGGCGAGGATGGATGTATGCCGGTGATTTGCCCGACGTGTCAAATCTCGAACCGGCCGCGGGTCGGCTGGAAAATAATAGCCACAAAATAGCCAGGCCGAACTCTTGGCTAAGTCGCGCGAGGGGACTACGTATAATCCTGTCGAGGCCCGAGCCGCGCGAGACACCGCCATGAACGCAACAATGATGATGAAGTGGATGCTTGCCGCAGCGGTCACGAGCGCCTCGCCAGCCTTGGCGCAGAGCACGCTCGGCGGCGCCAAGCCTCAGCAAAACAAGATCGGCGGCGTTGCGAAGCCCGCGCCCGTTGTCGGCGGCGCTGTGATCCATACACCCTCGCCGCCCACTCCCCCGAAGCCGGGTGCGGTGGTGAACACGGTGAAGCCGGTCTCGCCCGGCGTGACGACCCCAGGCATGACGTCGAATGCGGCCCTCAATCAGCCGCCGGGCCCTCGGCCGAACCCGCCGGTCGCCCCCAAGCCAGCCGGCCCGGTCGTCACCTCGAATCTGAAATGCGCCTCGGGCGCCTGCACGTCGCGGGGGCCGAAGCCGTAAGGTCTTCGTCATTCCGGGGCAGCCCAGCGGGCTGAACTACGATGTGCAATTGCACATCGGAGAATCGATTTCTCCCCGGAAATCCTGTGGCACCATGGATTCTCAGGTGCGCAATCGCGCACCATAGTTCGGTCGCTTTGCTCCCGCCCCGGAATGACAGCTTCTATGCTGCGACCTGGATTACTTCGCTATCGCTCGCAATAACGTCAGATCGCGACTTGCCGGCCGATCTCGACCACCTGGTCGTTCGGCAGACTGAAGAAGTCGCTGACATGGACCGCGTTGCGCTCCATCACCGCAAAGAATTTTTCCTGCCACGCCGGCATGCCCATGCCGTCGTCGCGGCTGATCACGGTTTCATGTCCGACATAGTAAGTGACGTCGGCAAGATCGATCGTGCAGCCGAGCGATTTTGAAGCCGCGAGCAGTTCCGGAATGTGTGGCCGCTCCATGAACCCGAAGAACGCGTCCGCACGCCAGAAGTTCGGTGCGACCTCCTGGACCGTGATACGGCCGCCAGATGAAGCATATGGCACCGACGTGATCTCAACGCGCAGCACGAACAGGTGCTCGTGCAACGCGCGGTTATGCTTGACGTGCCACAGCATGACAGGCGGAGTGCCGCTCTCCGCGCGCGTCAGAAATACCGCTGTGCCCGGCACGCGCGGAATGCTCGCGGCGGCGATCTTTGACATGAATTGATCGACCGGGATCAGTGCCTCGCGCATGCGCAGCCAGACCGCGGTAGCGCCTCGGTGCCAGATCCACATCACGCCGTAGATCAGAAGCGCCAGCACCAACGGTACATAACCGCCTTCGGCAATCTTGGTGAGGTTGGCGAGAAAGAACGCGCTGTCGACCACGAGAAAACAGCCGGCGACAAAGCCCGCCACCAGCACGCTCCAGCCCCAGATCTCGCGCATCGCAATAAAGAGCAGCGCCGACGTCATCAGCATGGTCGCGGAAACGGCGATGCCGTAGGCGGCCGCGAGATTGTCGGACTTTCCGAACACGATCGTCAGGCCCACCGTGACGACCATCAGCAGCCAGTTGACGACGCCGACGTAGATCTGGCCGTAGCCTTCGGAAGACGTCTGCTTGATGTAGAGCCGCGGCAGCCAGCCGAGCTGGATCGCCTGCCGCGTCATCGAGAATGCGCCTGTTATGATCGACTGGCTGGCGATGATGGTCGCGATCGTTGCGAGTCCGATCAGCGGCAAGAGCAGCGGCTCGGGGCAAAGGCGGAAGAAGATATTGCCGTCGGTCGGTGCGCCCTCGAGCACCAGCGCCGCCTGCCCGGCATAGTTGAGAATCAGGCTCGGAAACACGATGGCGAACCAGGCGAGCTTGATCGGCCGGCTGCCGAAATGACCCATATCGGCATAAAGCGCCTCCGCGCCGGTGACGCAGAGAAACACCGCACCCAGGACCAGAAAGCCGGTCATGCCGTTCGAGAGCAGGTAATGCAGCCCGTATGTCGGACTGAGCGCGGCGAACACAGACGGATGCCGCGCGATGCCCCACACGCCCATAGCCGCCATCGCGACAAACCAGACCATCATGATCGGACCGAAGAAGTGTCCGATCGCCGCCGTGCCCCGCGACTGGATCGCAAACAGCGCGAGCAGGATCACGACGGCAGCCGGCACCACATAGGGCTGCAGCGCGGGCGTTGCCATGTTGAGGCCTTCGAGCGCCGACAGCACCGAGATCGCCGGCGTGATCGCGCCATCGCCATAGATCAAGGCCGCGCCGAACAGGCCGACCGCGACGATGGTCGGCCGGTGATGCTTCTTCACCCCGAGCAACGCCATCAGCGCGAGAATGCCGCCCTCCCCGTCATTGTCGACGCGCATGGCGAAGGAGACGTATTTCACGGTCGTGATGATGAACAGCGTCCACAGCACCAATGACAGCGCGCCCAGAACCGTGGCGGGGTCGGACGGCATCTCCGCGGTGCCGAGCACGGTCTTGAACGTGTAGAGCGGGCTGGTTCCGATATCGCCGAACACGATGCCGAGCGCGCTCAGCGCCAGGGCCGACATGTTGCCCTTCGGTGCCTGCCGCTTATCGGAGGAAACGATTGCTTGCTCGGTCACGGACCCGCCGTTTGCAGAAATGCTGTGTCAGTCCTTCAGGACTAACATTTCTACAAAGTATCGCTACCGATTGCGACAGATAAGCGACCTTAAGGCTCTGAAAGCCGTCCTCAGCCGTTTGCGACTTTGCGCAAGGGTTCGGCCTGCGGCAGGCTCGGGTCCGAATGGGTGTATTGGCGGAAGCTGCCGATCGCGGCGGGGCGGCCGAACAGATAGCCCTGGACCTCGTCGCAGCTTTCTTCCTGCAGGAAGCGCAGTTCCTCGTTGTTCTCGACGCCTTCGGCGATCACCGGCAGTCCAAGGCCTTTGCCGAGACCGAGCACGGCGCGCACGATCGTCGCCGCCTGACGGTTTGAGTGTACCTGCTTGATGAAGGAACGGTCGATCTTGATCCGGTCGAACGGAAACGCGCGCAGGTTCGAGAGCGAGGAATAGCCGGTGCCGAAATCGTCCATCGCGATTTCGACGCCAAGCGCCTTGACCTGGCGCAGCGTCGCCAGCGTCCGGTTGAGGTCGCGCACCAGCGCCGTTTCGGTGATCTCGATCTCGAGCCGCTTTGCCGGCAGGCCGGTCGCGATCAGGGTCTGATGGAGCTGCTGGGCGAACGACGGATTGTGCAACTGCACGGCCGACACGTTGACGGCGACCTTGAGCGGTGTCTTCCAGGACGCAGCCTCACGGCAGGCCTCCGTCAGCACCCAGTCGCCGATCGGCAGGATCGCGCCGATCTCCTCCGCAATCGGAATAAAGACGCCCGGCGAGATTTCGCCCCGAGTAGGATTTTTCCAGCGCACCAGCGCCTCGAAGCCGACAACCTTGCCGCGGCGGATATCCATCTGCGGCTGATAAGCGAGCCACAATTCGCCGCGCGAGATCGCAAGCCGCAAGTCGTGTTCGACCTGGCGACGGTCGCGAACTTCGGCGCCCATCCTGGCCTCGAAGAAGCGGTAGGTGCCGCGCCCCTCCTGTTTGGCGCGATAGAGCGCCACGTCGGCATGATTGAGCAGCGCCTGGCGATCGATCGCATCGTCGGGGCTGAGCGCAATGCCGATGCTGGTTGCAATCGTGATTTCCGGGGTGTCGTCAGCCTCGCGAAGCACATCCATGATCGACTCGGCGAGCCGGACGGCGGCTGCGGGGCCGCTGACGTCCGGTAGCAGAATCGCAAACTCGTCGCCGCCGAGCCGCGCCATCATCTGCCGGCCGTCGAGCAACGAACCGATGCGTGAGGCAAAGGTCTGCAAGGTGCGGTCGCCGGCGGCATGACCGAAGAGATCGTTGATCTCCTTGAAGCGATCGAGGTCGAGGCAAAGCACGCAGATGCTCTTGCCAGGCTGAAGGGCTGCGATCTCCTGATCGACGCGGGCGTTGAAGAAGCTCCGGTTCGGCAATCCCGTCAGCGCGTCATGATGCGCCAGGAAGTGGATGTGCTGCTCGGCATCCTTGCGCGCCTTGAGGTCGCGAACCGCGATGACGTGATGCGGCCGCTCGGCGAAGACGATCGGCCGCATGATCAGTCCGACCGGCGTCATCGAACCGTCGCGATGGCGCAACTCCGTTTCGATCGGCTGGTTCGGCTTCGACATCAGCTTGGAGCGCGCGATGGGATCCGGGAAGCTGCTCTCGAGCAGGCTTCCGACCAGTCGGTCGGCAGTTGTGTTCGCAAGCTCGGAGAAGCTCTTGTTGGCCGATACGATGATCTCCCCGTCGCAGACCAGCAGTCCTTCGACGGAAGCATCCGCAAGATCGCGCATCCGGTCGGTCTCGAGCTCCGAGCGGCGGCGATCGCGAATATCGACGATGACGCCTGCGGTTGCCATGCCGAGAATGGCGAGGCTTGCGATCGCAACGCCCAGCGCGAGCCATTCGGCCGGCAGCGCCGATTGCGAGACCACCCTGGTCGGATCGGGAATGATCGAGACCGCACCCATCGCGGTAAAGTGGTGGCTGCAGATCGCAAGCGTCAGCAACAGCGCGCCGCCGATCTTCCATTTCTCGCCGTCGCCGTGCAGGCCGACCGGCAAGGCGATCGCGCCGATCAAGGCGCCGAGCAGGATCGAGGCCGTCACCAAAACGGGGTCCCACATCACGATGCCCGCGACCTCGAAGGCCGCCATGCCCGTGTAATGCATCGCGGCGATGCCGCCGGCGACGATGGCGCCGCCGACCCACGGACCGTGACGCCAGTTCCGAATCAGCGACACCGAGAGGCCCGCACCCGTCAGCAGGACGGCGGCGATCAATGAGAGCACGGTTAATGAGATGTTATAGCCGCTCGGAATTCCCGGCGTGAAAGCAAGCATCGCGACAAAATGCGTCGCCCAGATACCGAAGCCGGTCGAGATCGCGGATACCGTCAACCATACGTGACGCATCTGGCCCGTGGAGTTGCGGGCATAACGCAGCAGCCTGATCGCTGCGATCGACGCCAGAACGCACACGAAAGCAGCAAGTACGACGAGCCGTAGATCGTGCTCCGTCGCGATGCAGTTATAGATTTTCAGCATGAGAAATTCCGCTCTCGGATACGCGCACCTGGGCGGAACCTAACTTTGACTCTGTGAAGGTCGCGTAAATCCAATGCGGGACACGACCGGCCATCATTAGAGGACCAGCCATGCATTTCGCCGTACGCCCGCAAAAATGCGGACGCGTGCCTACACCAGGCCGAGTTCCACCGGATGCACGCCGGCGAAGATCCGCTGAATGTTCGCTGTTTGCAACCCGTAGAGGTGTTGAAACAAGCCTGCAAACATCGCGCGATAATCGGTCAGCACCGGATAGTCGCGATTCTGAAACAGCGTCGCCTGCTCGACCTTGATCTGCTCGCCGACGATGCGCCCGCCATTGATGCCGCCGCCCATCACCCAATAGACGCTGCCGTGGCCGTGATCGGTGCCGCGGTCGCCGTTCTCGCGGAAGGTGCGGCCGAATTCGGAGATCACGACGACGATCGTGTCGCGCCAGGCGGCGGGTCCGATTTCCTCGGAGAAGCCGGCCAGTCCGCGGCCGAGCTCACCGATGCGATCGGCGAGATAGCCCGTCGCCGCTCCCTGGTTGACGTGGGTGTCCCAACCGCCGACATCGACAAAGCCAAGATTGAACTGATCGCGCATCAAGCGGCCGATCCGGCGCGCCGACAACTCAAAGCCGCGTGGCGACACCGCGCCGCGATTGGCCGCCGTCATTTCTTCCGAGATCGAGCGATAGACGTCGTCGCGAATGCGAAACCCTTCGGAGACCGATGCCGAGAGGTCGCTTTGCGCATACATGTCCTTGATGAGGCGCGCCTGGCGATCGTCGACGCCGGGTTTGCCGACGCTGTTGATGCCGATGTTCGGTACTTGCGTCTTGCCGCGGAAGATCAGCGGCAGCTGATCGGTGAAGGCGATCGGCTTGGCGCGTGTGAGCTCGGCCGCCAACCGGCTCATGAAGCCCGAACGATAATCGCGCGAGCCGCCGGTCGTTTGTCCGAGCTCGATCGTGTCCTGCGTTTCGAAATGGCTGCGCGTGAGATCGTCCGATGTGCCGGCGAACGGCACGAACGCTATCTCGCGCTTGGCCCATAGCGGTGAGATGCTGTCGCGCAGCGCCGGATGCAGACCCCAATCGGCATTGAGCGACAGCGCTGCGTTGGGATTTCCCGCATCGGGCTTGGCGAGGCCGAGCGTGGGGCGCGCCGTCCGATAGAAATCGCTGCCGACGGGAGCGACGATGTTGGCGGCGTCGTACGCGCCGCGCAGGAAGACCACGAGCAGCCGAGCGTCCGTTGCTGGTGCAGCCCAGACGCGGCCAGCGACCGTCAACGGCACCACGCCGGCAAAGGCCCTGATCAGTTCGCGGCGGTTCATGTTGGCCTCCTTGAAATTTAGCGCATGAATTCGGGCGACGACAGAAACAGCGTGTTCCAGTCCTGCGGCGACACCGCCTGATCGAGCGCCGCAAGCGTGGCGGGCCCGAGCGTCTGACGCAGGCCGTTGAAATAGAGCGCGTTCTGGATCAGCGGGAATGCCGGCTTCTCTGTCGCGTTCGGTACATCCGGCTTGAACAGGCCGGCCGAGCCGGAGCCGATCTGGCGCGCGATCTCGAAGCGCAGGGTCATCTGGCCTGGACCGTCCCACGACGCCGAGACCATCGAATAGCCGTCCGGCGTTTCATGATTGAACAGGCCCTCGCCAAGACGGTTGAGCCAGTTCTGGACCGGCTGGGTGTTGAGGATCACCTTGTCGTCGTAGGCGAGCCGGATCGCGGAGAACACGTAATGCACGGGGTCCTTGAATTTCACGCCGGGCTTTAGCGATGCGGCAAACTCAGGCGCATGCACCATGGTGGCGAGCACCGCCGCGATGTCGCCATCCGATGTCTTGAAGGTCTGCGCCATCTTCGCAACGAGCGCGTCCGGCGGATTGTCGGAGACGAAATAGGTCGCCATCTGCTTCGATAAATGCGTCGCCGTGGCCGGATGGTGCACGAGGATGTCGATTGCCTCATCCACTTCGGCAAAGCCCCTGCCCTTGATCGGATGCCCAAGGAAAGTCTTGTCGCCATAGTCGTGCCGGGCCGGATTGAACTCGAAGGCGCCCTCGCGCACGAGCTGCAAACGCTGTTCGGGGTTCAGCTTCGGCTCTTCCGGCTTGATGTCGATGCCCACGCCGGTGAGAATGCGCGCCAAGGCCTCGACGTCGGCTTGCACATAGCCGGAGCCGACACCCATGGTGTGCAGCTCCATGATCTCGCGGGCGTAGTTCTCGTTCAGGTGGCCGCTCGCGTTGTCGGTGTTGTCGAGATATCTCAACATCGCGGGATGACGGAGCGTTGCGACCAGCAGATCGCGGAATTTACCGAGCGCGTGCGCGCGGATCGCGTGGTCTTCGTAGTCGCCGACGAGGACGCGCAGGTTCGACTTGTATTGATGCACGTTGAAATGGTTGAACCAGAACCATGTCATGCGCTGACGCAACTGGTCCGGCGCATAAAGCGCATGCAGGACGGAGCGCGCCTGCGCCTGCTTCATCCGGTCGTTCATCGCCTGCTGATAGACCTGTTGCGCAGCCTTGCGCTGGTCGGGATCGGCGACCTGATTGGCGCTTTTGGCCTGCGCATCGAACGACGATAAAATCTCGATGGCAGACTTCTGCATGTCGGCCATTGGCTCGATCTGCGATTGCGCGGCCTGCGGCAACGCGGAATTCGCCGGCGGATGCAGTTGTTCGTTGAGCCAGCGCTCGATGCCGACCGCTTGCAAATGTGCCGCGCTCGAGGCGTTGACGCCGAAGGTCAGACGATCGAGGAAGATCAGATCATGCGGCGTGAGATCGGCAGCTTTGGCTGATGTGACCGCCGCGCCGATCGCCATCATGGCCCAGCCTGCGAGAATGCTGATCAGGCCGCGGGGGAACTGGCTTGCTTCGTTCGGTTCCATGGGGTCGGGCTCGTCATGCAATCCCTCGCCGCCTGCAAGAACGCCGCCCGCGGAGGATTAGCTAATTTGACGCAACACGCATGAATAGGCTCTGAACAAATAACGACGAATCGTGGCGAAAAAGATTGGCTGAAAAGATACATGACGGAAAGGACTACCTTCCCGTCATGATCAAAACGGTCAGACCGGCTTTAGGCCGATGATTAAAGAACCTTGAATACGCGCTCGTCGTAGAGAGCGCCACCGATCGGCTGCAATTCCTCGCGGAAGGTTCGCGCGGTCTTCGACGAAATCCAGGCGTTCTTGTAGACCGACGATTTCCAGGTCTCGATCACCGTGAAGTGGTTCTTGCGGTTGGCCTGCACGACGTCGTCGAAGCGGAGGTTGCCCGACGCATTGCGGCCCTCTTCGACAAAGGCTTTCACCTTCGCGGTGCCGGGCTCGACCTGGGTCGGGACCACGTCGACATGCGTGAGCACCAGGATCGCGCCGGCGGAGGCCGGCTTTGCCGGGCCGACCGACAGGGCGTTGTGAATGCGTTCGTCATAGGCGGCACTGCGCAGCGGATCGATCGCGGCGCGATACTTTGTGTAAGCATCCGTTTGCGCAAAGGCCTGCTTGGCAGCGAGGGACTTCCACTGCTCGACAATCCCGAAATGGCCGGGATCCGAAATCCGCTGGCCGACGTCGATCTGCACGGCGCCATCGGCCTTGCGGGCGGCAGCCGCATAAGCGAGCACGAGCTTGCGTGCATCGGCCGCCTTCGCGGGCGCGACTTCGGTGTAGACGACAATGGTCGCGGGCTGGCTTGGATCCGGCGCCGGCGGCGGTGTTTGAGCCCGCGCGGCAGAGCCCACGGCTACAAGGCCGGCCACGGCGATGACAGCCGCCAGAAAGGAACGATGCATCTTTGATTTCCTCCAGGAATGACGGGGACCCTCGTTGGAAAGGTGTCCTTTGATCTTTGCGCCCCGCGGTCCGTCTTGCCTCGCGGGGCTTTTGAACGGCGCTATGTTGACCGCACGGGACTGGCCTGCGTCAAGCCTCGCGGGGGCTGGAAGCCGGAATAAAATGCAGGGAAAACTGCGCGCCGCCCATCACCCGGTTCTCGACCTCGATGGTCCCGCCGTGCAATTCGGCGATACGCTGCACGATCGATAGCCCGAGCCCCGAACTGCCTTGGCTGTTGCGGTCGCGCCGCCAGAAGCGGCGGAAGATCAGCTCGCGCTCCTCGTCCGAAATGCCGGGACCGCGATCCTGCACGGATACGGTGCCGTTCTCCCCGACAACGAATTCCACGACCGTGTCCTTTGGCGCGTGGCGGATGGCGTTTTCGGCGAGGTTTCGGATCGCCCGCTTGATCATCTCGGCATTGCCTTTGACGAAAACCGGCGCGGCAGCACCGGACAGCGCAATCTCGCGTCCCTGTTCGAGCGCAAGCGGCGCGACAAAGCCTGCGACCTCCGCGGCTGCCGCCTGCAGATCGGCGACCTCCTTGGGATCGATCGCAAAGGCCTCGAGTTCCGCGATATCGAGAAGCTGGCTCACGACCCGGCTCATCGCTTCGATATCCTGACGCAGCGCTTTGGCAACGGTGGGATCGTCGAGCGTCTCCACGCGCGTGCGCAGGATCGAAAGCGGCGTGCGCAGCTCATGCGCGGCATCCGCGGTGAATTCGCGCTGCAACCGAAACCCTTCATCGAGGCGATCGAGCGCCTTGTTGATTGCGGAAACCAAAGGCCGCACCTCGGTCGGAATTTCGTCAAACGGCAGGCGGATGTCGGTGCGCGCCGGCGTAATCTGCTGGGCGGTTTCGGATGCCTGCCGCAGCGGCCACAGCGCGCGGCGAAAGATCACGATATCGATGACGAGCAGCACTAGCAGGATCGGCAGCGTGATCCAGCCGACATGCCGGTAGAAATCGTCGACAATATCATCGATCAGCACGTCGCTGTTGGCGAGGTCTTCGGCCGCCTGCACCCACACAACCTTGCCGCCGACGCTGCGGCGAACGCTCGCGCCCGAGATGGCGGCGTCGCCCACGCTGGTTTCCAGAAACTGAACAGTGGCGGCGCGCGGATCGTTGGTAAAGATCGGCGCGTTGTCCTTTAGCGAGGAGAACAGCGTCTTTCCGCTCTCATCGATCACGGCGTAGGTATATCGTCCGTAAGGCTGCGAATAGAGTCCTTGCAGATGCGGCGGCAAAACAAGAGAGAGGCCGCCATCCGCCTTGGGCACCAGATGCCCGGCAAGCGACAGCGCCTGCTCTTCCATCGCCTGGTTGTGGATGTTGTTGGTGGCCACGCTCAAGAGCCACGACAGCGCCACCGACATCAGAACCGATGTGATCGCGACCGCGATCACATGCAGGATCACGATACGCGAGATGATCGATTTAAACCGGATCACGCTTTTCCTCGGCGATGAGATATCCGACGCCGCGAATGGTGTGGATCGTCACCCTGGCGCCGCGGTCGGACAACTGCTTGCGCAGGCGGTGGACGTAGACTTCGACGGCATTGGAGGCGACGTCGCCGGACAGGCCGAAGATATGGTCCTCGACCTGCTTCTTCGAGACCACCCTGCCCTTGCTGCGCATCAGCAGTTCGAGCACGTCGGTCTCGCGCGCCGAGAGCACCTGCGGCTGGTCGTCGATCAGGGCCTGCCGGCCGCGCAAATCGAATTCGAGGTTGGCGATGTGCAGGGAGTTGCCGAGCTGCTGGCCGGGCCGGCGCAGCTGCGCTTCCAGCCGCGCCACCAATTCTTCCAGCGCGAAGGGTTTGACCATGTAGTCGTCTGCGCCTGAACGCAAACCGCTGACGCGATCCTGCAAACCGCCGCGCGCGGTGAGCACGAGCACCGGCGTCGAGTCCTTGCGATGACGCAACTCGCGCAACAGCGTGAGCCCGTCGCCATCGGGCAAGCCGAGATCGAGGATCACAGCCGCATAGGTCGTGGTCATCAGCACGGCGCGCGCCTCGGCTGCGGTCGCGAGCAGATCGACTTCATAGCCAGCCGTCCGCAGGCCCTTGGCGAGCAATTCGGACAGCACCGCATTGTCTTCGATCACCAGCAGACGCATCAGGCAAACCGTGACGAGAGTTCTCGCCCGAAAGATTTGAGCCCTTTTGACGCGAACAACAAGCTTGCAGACGTCCAGAGGTTAACGAAAAAGCGGCGCTGTAAGGCTGATGTAAGAATTCCGCTAGTTCGAAAGATGCCTGCGCAGGATTTCGGTCAGCTTTTGGGGATCGGTCTGCGGCGGCATGAAGCCGAGATATTCGCCGTCCCGACCCATCAGATAGATGATACCGGTGTGGTCGATCGCGTATTCACCGCTCGGTGTCGGCGGCAGCTTGGCGTAAAACGCCTTATAGGAATTGGCGACCTTGCGGACTTCTTCCGGCGTGCCGGTCAGGCCGACAAAGCTCTTGTGGAAAGCCCCGAGATATTCGCCGAGTACCTTGGTATCTCGCTTGGGATCGATGGTGATGAAGATCGGCTGGATGCCCTCGGCCGCGGCGCCCAAGGCGTCGAGCGACTGCGTGATCGCCATCAGGTCGGCCGGGCAGACGTCGGGACAGAACGTGTAGCCGAAATAGACGATCATGAGCTTGCCGCGGAAGTCGCTGTCGCTGCGCTTCTTGCCGGTCTGGTCGGTCAGCGTGAACGGCCCGCCGACCGTACCGTGGCCATACATCAGATCTTCCATCATCTCCGCGGCGGTGAACCGGTCCGGCGGATTCTCGCCGGCTCTCGCGGCCGGGGAGCCAAAGGCGAGCAGCGCGGCGATCGCAAGCCACGCCCTTGCTTCCATGAACTGCACCGCTCAAATGCCGAAGGTGATGCGAGTGCCGGTCGTGGTGGTCAGCACCTTGCCCGGCATCTGGCGCTGCGCCTCCTGGGTGAAATTCAGCCCGCTGCAATGCATCGGGATCAACACGTCGGGATTCAGTTTGCCGATTTCAGCGACGACCTGCGTCAAATAATCCGCTGGCGCCGGCCCCAGATGGAAGCCGCCCATGATGGCATGAACCTTGTCGACGCCGGAGACTTCCATTGCCTGCCGCACCGAATTGACGATGCCGACATGGCCGCAGGACGAAATGACGATGAGGCCCTTGTCCTTCAGATTGAAGCAGGTGGCGTGCTCATGGATGTGCTCGTCCGGCACGATCTTGCCTTCCATTTCCGCCGGCAAATAGTGGCTCCAGTCGCAGCCGGCGCCATCCTTCTGCTTGAACTCGACCAGCGAGTTCGGCAGCACTTTTTCGATCGAGTTACGCTTGATCCTGCCGGTGGTGAAGGCGATGTCGCCGATCACGGTCGGGGCTTCGCAGAGCATCACCTTGACGTCGCGTTTGGCGAGTTCACGGCGGTCGAGCATGCCGTAGTCGGCGAGTTCGCCCTGTCCGCTTCTATTATAGCGTTGGCAGAAATTGTCCTCGCCGCCGGCATAGATCGTGAGATCTGCGGGCATCGACTTCCGGTGCCGGTCGAGGAAACCCATCATGCCGCCGAGGTGGTCCCAATGACCATGGCTCATGATGAGCGCATCGACCTTCGATGGATCGACTTTCAGCAACTCCATGTTGCCGTTGATGGCCTCCGGCGTCCAACCATAATCGAGCAGCAGCGTGCGCTTGAGATCGCCGCGCTGCGGCTCGAGATAAAGCGACAGGCCCCATTCGCTGTGCAGCGGACGCAGCGAATTCGACGAACGGCCGGGCTCGGTCTTGACGCCCGCAACCTCGGCCGGCTTGAAGAAGATGTCGCTGGCGCTATCGACGAGAACCCGCACGCTGAGCTTGTCGATGGTGGGCACCTGGATCGGCCCGGCCTTGGCAAGCTCGATGCAGGAAAATCCCGATGCCGCCGCGGCAAAGCCGGCGGACATTTTCAGTGCGTCGCGTCGATTAATATTGGACATGCGTACCTCCCCAGGTCGATTGCCGGAAGTACAGGGCCGGCCGGGCGGCGTGTCAATGCAAATGACGGATACCTGGCCCCTGATGGAATGGCCACTTCCCTCGGGATGGATTGAATGATCCGGTTTGCCCCACTATCGTGCGCGCGCAATGAAGACATTTTGCCATATGAAACTTCGCCTCGTACTGCCGTCCCTCGCCATTCTCACCCTCTCCGGCGCGCCGGTTCCGGCGCTGGCGCAGCACTATCCGAACCGGCCGGTGCGCTTCGTCGTGCCCTTTGCGGCCGGCGGCGTTGCCGACTCCACGTCACGCATCGTGGCGGAGAAACTTTCGGAAAAACTCGGCCAGCGCTTCTTTGTTGAGAACCAGCCGGGCGCCGGCGGCATCACCGCCGCGCGGACCGCGCTGGGTGCGGCAGCGGACGGCTATACGCTGATCATGCTGACCAACGGCACCGCGGTCAGCGTCTCCTTGTTCGAGAAGCTGCCGTTCGATCCGGTAAAGGACTTCACACCGATTTCGAGCCTTGGATTTTTCGACTTCGCCTTCGTCACCAGCGCCTCATCCGGCTTCAAAACGCTCGGCGAATTCATTGCGGCGGCCAAGGCCAAGCCGGGCGCCCTCAATGTCGGCACCATCAATGTCGGCTCGACGCAGAATCTCTCGGCCGAACTGTTCAAGACCGCGGCCAATATCGACTTCACGCTCGTGCCGTTTCGCGGCAACCACGACGCCGAGGTGGCGCTATTACAGGGCAACGTGTCGCTCGTGGTCGACAGCTATTCGGTGCTCCAGGGCAACATCGTCGACGGCAAACTCCGTGCACTGGCTTCCTCCGGCGCGGTGCGGTCGGCAGCGACACCCGATCTCGCGACGGTGAAGGAAAGCGGCGTCAATGACTACGACGTCGTGTCGTGGAATGCGCTGTTTGCGCGCACCGGGACGCCGCCGGACGTGATCAAGACCCTCAACAGCGCGTTGCAGGAAATCCTTGGCGACGCGGAAACGAAGAAGAAATTGCTCGCGCTCGGCATCGAGGCCAGGGCCGGCCCGCCGGAAGCGATCGGGGAGCGGCTCAAATCCGATATCGACAAATGGCGGGCCGTGATCGAGAAGGCCCATATTCCGAAACTATAAGAATCCCCAGCGAGATGTCCCCATGACCTCCCTATCGAGCGATCCCAAGCAATGGCACGTCGGCCTGATCGGCTATGGCGAGGTCGGCCGCATCCTCGCCGAAGACCTGCGCCAGCAGGACGTCAAGGTCGCCGCCTACGACATCAAGCTGCGCAGCGATCAGTCCGGCCGGGTGTTGCGCGATCATGCCAAGCAACATGGCGTAACGCTCAGCGCGTCGCATGCCGATTTGGCCGCGCAATCCGACTTCATCGTTTCGGCGGTGACCGCGAGCCAGGCCGTGACGGTGGCGAAGGCCTGCGCGGAAGCCGTCAAACAAGGCGCGTGGTATCTCGACTTTAACTCGGCCTCGCCCGGCGCCAAGCAGCGCGCCGCCGCCCTGATCGATAACGCCGGCGGGCGTTACGTCGAGGGCGCGGTGATGACCTCGGTGCCGCCCTACCGCATGAAGGTGCCGCTGTTGCTCGGCGGCGGCGGAGCGGCCGCGCTGGCGCCGCTATTGATAGAGCTTGGCTTCGCCGCCAAGGTCGCGAGCGACAAGCTCGGCGTGGCGTCGGCCGTGAAGATGTGCCGCAGCGTGATGATCAAGGGGCTGGAAGCCATGGTGATCGAAAGCTTCACCACCGCGCGCGCCTATGGCGTCGAGGATGCGGTGCTGGCCTCGCTGAAGGAAACGTTCCCCGGCATCGACTGGGAAAAGCAGGGCGCGTATTTCTTCCAGCGCGTGATCGAACATGGCCGCCGCCGCAGCGAAGAGGTGCGCGAGGTCGCTGAGACCGTGCGTGAGATCGGACTGACACCGTGGTCGTCGCAGGGCACCGCCGAGCGCCAGGCCTGGGTCGCGGACCTCGCCGACGAAGGCCTGTTCGGCGAACGCGGCTCAAAAGAATTCGCGCGCAGCAAAGACTGGCGCACCGAGGCGGATCGGATTTTGGGGGCGGTCAAATCTAAAACCAAATGATCGAAGAGTTGATCCCTCCCCCGCGGAGCGTGGGGAGAAAAGGCCGAAGCGAAAGCGAAGGCCAGGGTAGGGGTTCTTTCCCCCCACCCGGCTCATCGTTCGCTTCCGCTCACGATGATCCACCCTCCCCACGCTTCGCGGGGGAGGGATAAGAAAGACAGAACTCGCCAACCGAAGAAAGCCTCACATGCAATTCGAAAAAACACCCGGCTGGCTCGACTGGTACGCGGGCCCGTCAAAACCGCGCTTCAAATTACCGGACGGCTCGGTCGACGCGCATTGCCACGTGTTCGGGCCCGGCGACGAATTCCCTTTCGCACCGGAGCGCAAGTACACGCCCTGTGACGCCTCGAAGGATCAGCTCTTTGCGTTGCGCGATCGTCTCGGCTTCTCGCGCAACGTGATCGTGCAGGCGACCTGCCATAGCGCCGACAATTCCGCCGTGGTCGATGCGCTGCGTGCGGCGAACGGAAAAGCACGCGGCATTGCCACCGTGAAACGAAACATCAGCGATAGCGAACTACAGGCGTTGCACGCGGCCGGCATTCGCGGCGTGCGCTTCAACTTCGTCAAGCGGCTGGTGGACTTCACGCCCAAGGACGAGTTGATGGCGATTGCAGGCCGCATCGCCAAGCTCGGCTGGCATGTCGTGATCTATTTCGAGGCGGTGGATCTGCCGGAGCTGATGGATTTCTTCACGGCGCTGCCGACGACGATCGTCGTCGATCACATGGGGCGGCCTGACGTCACCAAGCCCGTGGACGGGCCGGAATTCGCCCTGTTCGTCGATTTCATGCAACGCCACAATAACGTGTGGACGAAGGTCAGTTGCCCGGAACGGTTGTCGGTCTCGGGCCCGCAAGCGCTCAATGGCGAACAGCACGCCTACCGGGACGTCATCCCGTTTGCCAGGCGCCTGGTCGAAACCTTCCCCGACCGCGTCCTTTGGGGCACGGACTGGCCCCATCCCAACCTGAAGGGCCACATGCCGGACGACGGCCTGCTCGTCGACTTCATTCCGCACATCGCGACCACGCCCGAGCTGCAGCAGAAGCTGCTCGTCGGTAATCCGATGCGGCTGTACTGGCCGGAAGAAGCCTGAAAGCGAAGACTTTTCAATGCACCTTTCAGTGCACCGTTTCGAAACGGTATTCCTCGCCCTCGTCGCCCAACGACATGATGGTGTACAGCCGTTGCAGCTCTTCCTCGAGGTGTTCGTTCACGAGCATCAGCGCTTCAAGCGCCCCCCGCATGTTGCCATCGCAAGATGCTATGATTTTTTCGATAGCAACTTCAGTCCGCTTGTACGCCATTGGTAGTCCCCTACTAAAACGCCCGATGCCATATCCGGGTGTGATTGGGGCAAAATTCGGCGTCGGAAGCGATGATTTGGTGGCGTGGAGAAGTTTTCCCCAGCAGCGTCTTTTTAGGCGGTTTTAGGCCGCAATCGCGACGGCGCGCGGGCTAACTACATATTCCTTCAAGACGTTGTCCTTGGCGTCGACCTCAACCAGCGAGACGTCATAGGTCCAGAGATCGGCGAGATGCTGCAACACGCGCCGTGCGTCGGTCTCGTTGAGCTGAGCGCCCTTCACCACCACATGGCGAAGCATCAGGCGGCGATCGCCGGCGAGATCGACGTCCATCACCTCGATATTGGGATCGATGAAACCGACGTCGTATTGCCGCGCAAGCTCGCGGCGAATACGGCGATAGCCGCGCGCGTCATGAATCGCGTCGACCTGGATGCCTTCGCTGAACTCCGGATCGTCGTGCAGATGAAACATCCGCCAGCTTCGGATCAGCTTCGGCGACAAGAACTGGCTGATGAAGCTTTCGTCGCGATAGTTGGCCCAGACCTCGCGCAGCACGCCCATGACGTCGCCCTTGCCCGCGATATCCGGAAACCACTCGCGGTCCTCGTCGTCGGGGTCGGTGACGATGCGCTCGATGTCCTGCATCATGGCAAAGCCGAGCGCATACGGATTGAAATCGGAGAAGCGCTGGTCGTCGAATTCCGGCTGGAACACCACATTGGTGTGGGATTGCAGGAATTCGAGGAAATTGCCGTCGGTGAGCCGGCCCTGCTGATGCAGACGGCTCATGATGCGATAGTGCACGTAAGTCGCTGTGCCCTCGTTCATCACCTTGGTCTGACCCTGCGGATAGAAATACTGCGCGATGTGACGCACGATCCGCAACAGCTCGCGCTGCCAGGGCTGTAGCCGCGGCGCGGTCTTTTCCAGGAAATAAAGAATGTTTTCCTGCGGCAGGCCGAGCAGCTTGCGCCGCCGCTCCGAATTCAGGATCTCGGCACTCTTGGAAGGTCCCGTCGGCACCGTTCGCCAGAGATCGTTGAACATGCTTTGCTCATGCGCGCGGCGCTCCTTGGCGCGCTTTTCCTCCTGGCGAAGATCGAGACCCTTCTTGCCGGGGTAGCGGTCGATGCCATGCGACATCAGCGCATGCGCGGCATCGAGCGTCGCCTCGACCGCATGGCGGCCATAGCGCTCCTCGCAACTTGCGACATAGCCCTTGGCGAAATCGAGATAATCGAGAATGCCGTCGGCATCGGTCCATTGCTTGAACAGATAATTGTTCTTGAAGAAGTGGTTGTGGCCGAAGGCGGCGTGCGCGATCACCAGCGTCTGCATGGTCGCGGTGTTCTCCTCCATCAGGTAGGAGATGCACGGCGAAGAATTGATCACTATCTCATAGGCAAGCCCCATCAGCCCCTTGCGGTAGAAGGTCTCGTGATGGGCGAAGCGCTTGCCGAACGACCAGTGCTTGTAGAACAGCGGCATGCCGGAGGAAGAGTACGCATCCAGCATCTGCTCGGCGGTGATGATCTCGATCTGGTTCGGATAGGTGTCGAGACCAAGTTCGCCATGCGCGATCTCCTGGCAGGCATCGTGGATGCGCTGCAACTGCTGGAAATCCCAATCGGCGCCTTCGAACAGCCGTTCATAGGTCTCGCTCATGACGCGGCCTTCTCCTGGGCTCGGCGACGCTGGAACAAATCGTGGAACACCGGGAAGATCTCGCTGCGGTTATTGACCTTGCGCATCGAGAGCGGCGCGCCTTCGCTGCGCAGGCGCTGATACAGCGTCCACAGCGAGGAATCCGGCATCTCGAAACTCGAGCCGCTCGCCTCGCCGACTTCGAGATAGGCGAAGAACTGGCTCACCGGGAGAATATTCTCGGTCAACAGCCGCCCGGTGAGCGCGCTGTCCGCGATCGAGTTGTCGCCGTCGGAGGCTTGCGCCGCATAGATGTTCCAGTCTGCGGGGCGGAAGCGCGAGCGCACGATATCGCTCATCGCCTGCAACGCGCTCGACACCATGGTGCCGCCGGAGGCCGGACCGTGGAAGAACGTCTCCTCGTCCACTTCCTCGGCGCGATCGGTATGGCGGATGAAGACAATCTCGACATGCCGGTAGCGGCGGGTGAGAAATACGTAGAGCAGCATGTAGAACCGCTTGGCGAGGTCCTTCATGTGCTCGGTCATCGAGCCCGATACGTCCATCAGGCAGAACATCACCGCCTGCGCGACCGGCTTCGGCACGGTCTCGAAGCGCCGGTAGCGGATGTCGATCGGATCGATGAAGGGAATGCGCTTGGCCTTGGCTTTGAGCGCCTCGATCTCCGCCAGAAGCTCGGCCCGACCCTTCTCGTCGGTGCAGGCTTCATACTCTGCCTCGAGTTCGGCGATCGCTTCCGGCTTCGGCCGCCTGAGCGCGACGCGGCGTGCCAGCGCCAGCTGCACGGTGCGCTTCACCGAAATGTTCGCAGGCGAGCCCGACGTCGAATAGCCGGCTCGTTGCAGCCCCTCGCTCTCGACTTCGGCAAGCTTGCGCTTGGCAAGATCGGGCAGTTCGAGATCGTCGAGGAACAGATTGACGAACTCGTCGCGCGACAGCACGAAGCGGAAATCGTCCTCGCTGTCGCCCTCGCCCGGTTGCGAGCCGCGACCACCGCCGCCCTTCGGCCGCTCGATGATGTCGCCTTCGATGAACTTCTTGTTGCCCGGCAACACACGGTCCCGCGTGCCGCCTTCGGTGCGGAAACGAGGCTCATGCATCCCGTCCAGCGGAATCGAGACCTCACCGCCTTCCAGGACGTCCTTGATGTCCCGGCCTTCCGAGGTCTTTTTCACGGCGCCCTGAACCAGCGCCTTGGCGCGGCGCAGGAACCTTTGACGGTTTTCCAGGCTCTTCGAGCCTGGATTCAGCCGCCGATCAACAATGAACATCGCCATTAGAGCTCCGATTCCGAAGTTCGCCTTATATCGCGGCGACCTCCGATGCGAACTTCGGAATCAAAGGAGCTCTAGCAACCTTTGATTCCAGGGCGGCCTTGAATTTGACGTTCCTATGAAGAACTCGCTGCGATACGGATAGGAACTTCAAATTCGCCGCCCTAGTGCCCACTCTCCGAAGTTTGCGTTGCACCTCAGCCGGCTTGTTTCACCCGCATGTACCACTCGACGAGCCGCCGGACCTGGCGCTCGGTATAACCGCGCCCCACCATCCGCGCGACGAAATCGCCGTGCTTCTTTTCGGTCTCGCCGTCCTTCTTCGACCCGAACGAGATCACCGGAAGCAGATCCTCGACCTGGGAGAATATACGCTTTTCGATCACTTCGCGGATCTTTTCGTAGGACGTCCAGGACGGATTCTTGCCGTTGTTCTGTGCGCGCGAGCGCAGCGAGAACTTGACGACCTCGTTGCGGAAGTCCTTCGGGTTGGCGATCCCTGCGGGCTTTTCGATCTTGGTCAATTCCTGGTTGAGCAGTTCGCGATTGAGCATCTGTCCGGTGTCGGGATCCTTGAAGTCCTGATCCTCGATCCAGGCATCGGCATAATCGACGTAACGGTCGAACAGGTTCTGGCCGTAATCGGAATAGGATTCCAGATACGCCTTCTGGATTTCATTGCCGATGAATTCGGCATAGCGCGGCACGAGCTCGGCCTTGATGAATTCGAGATAGCGCTTCTCGACTTCCTCGGCCAGCTGCTCGCGACGGATCGACTGCTCCAGCACATACATCAGGTGCACCGGATCGGCGCCGACTTCAGAGGTGTCATGGTTGAAGGTCGACGCCAGGACCTTGAAGGCAAAACGGGTCGAGACGCCGTCCATGCCTTCGTCGACGCCGGCGGCGTCCTTGTATTCCTGCACGCTGCGCGCCTTGGGATCGCTCTCTTTCAGGCTTTCGCCGTCATAGACGCGCATCTTGGCAAAGGTCGTGGAGTTCTCATGCTTGCGAAGCCGCGACATCACCGAGAAGCGCGCGAGCGTTTCCAGCGTCGACGGCGCGCAAGGGGCGGCGGCAAGCTCGGAGCCCGAGATCAGCTTCTCGTAGATCTTCTGCTCTTCGGCGACGCGCAGGCAGTACGGCACCTTGATGACGCAGATGCGATCGATGAAGGCTTCGTTGTTCTTGTTGGACTTGAAGCTCTGCCATTCCGCTTCGTTCGAGTGCGCGAGAATGACGCCGGTGAACGGGATCGCACCGATGTTCTCGCTGCCGATATAATTGCCTTCCTGGGTTGCGGTGAGCAACGGGTGCAACATCTTGATCGGCGCCTTGAACATTTCGACGAATTCGAGAATGCCTTGGTTCGAGCGGTTGAGACCGCCGGAGTAGCTGTAGGCGTCCGGATCGTTCTGCGCATAGGTCTCGAGCTTGCGGATATCGACCTTGCCGACCAGCGAGGAGATATCCTGGTTGTTCTCGTCGCCCGGCTCGGTCTTGGCGACCGCGATCTGGCGCAGCCGCGAGGGCTGGATTCTGGCGACGCGAAAGCGGGAGATATCACCGCCAAAGGCCTCGAGCCGCTTCAGGCACCACGGGCTCATCAGTCCGCTGAGACGCCGGCGCGGAATGCCGTACTTCTCCTCGATCATCGGCCCGAGCTGATCCGGATCGAACAGGCCAAGCGGCGACTCGAACACCGGCGAGAGTTCATCGCCGGCCTTGAGCACGTAGATCGGGTGAACTTCCATCAACGACTTCAACCGCTCGGCGAGCGATGACTTGCCGCCGCCGACCGGACCGAGCAGATAGAGGATCTGTTTGCGCTCTTCGAGACCTTGCGCTGCGTGACGGAAGAAACCGACGATGCGTTCGATCGTTTCTTCCATGCCGTGGAAGCCGGCGAAGGCCGGATAGACGCGCATGGTCCTGTTCAAAAAAATACGGCCAAGGCGTGGGTCCCTGGCCGTGTCTATCATCTGAGGCTCACCGATCGCCGCTAGTAGTCGTTCGGCTGCATTCGCGTATCGCATCGGATCGCCTCGACACGATTCTAGATATTCCGCCATCGACATGTCGGTTTCGCTTCGCGCCTCGAACGATCGGGCAAAAGCGTTGAACAGAGAGTCGTTATACATTGATCCCGCTCCTCATCTGGTTTTCTGCATCGCTGGAACGCGCGTCATAACCACGTCGTCTAACGCTGCTTGTACCGGCCCCTTCCGAATCAGCCTCAACACTATCCTCCATTGGACACGCGACTGACTTGATGAGGCAATGCAATACTTGTGCTAGATGATCTGCCATCGCCGAAATTAAGTTTATTCTTGCACGATGTAGCTATCCCGCAACATCCGGACCACTACTGGCGTGCTATCGAGCGCATTAATCTTTTGTTAACATATGCTTTCCTGAACGGCTTTTAAGTGCGTAGAATAGCGGAGAGGCTGGCGTAAGCGGGGCAAGAACTGGCGTAAGCGAGGCTTTGGCTTCACAAGCGCGGGAGTAACGCGACCCAGTGACGCGGTGTATGGAACAAACGCGTTAGACAAGAGTCTTAAGCGCGCCTCTGAGCAGTGTACTTCGCTTTCTCGACGCGCGGTGCGCGACATCGCCGCTCGACATTGGCAGCTCGCAGAGACGGACTCGTCCTCGCCTCTCCCCGTCTCCGCTCCTCGACCTGCTTTTGGAGTCTCGCACCTCGCGTCCGCTGTTCGGCGGATTCCCGGAAGCACCTCGTCGGTCTGTTGCCAGCAATTACCTGGCTGGCCTAGGCCAATTCTTGGCTATTTCTTGGGCCACCCCTGTGCTCTATTCGATCACCTTGCCGCAGGGCTTGCCGCAAGGCGAAAGCGCCCGCCAACCCTGCCGGTCCCTCGGCCAATTAGCCTATTCGACCAGTGGATTAGAAGGCCGCCCGCCATAGGCAGCGGATTTCGGGGTATAGTTGCCGCCGGTGGAGTGGATTTGACATTCGCTACCCACCTAGCCACAAACTCGTAAGGCGAATGTCAGATCCAAAACTCCCCCGGAATCTAATATTTGCCGGAGGTCCTTCGATTCTAACATTCGCAAATTGCACGCCGAGCCGGGATGCGAATGTTAGAATCGGACCACCGGTGTCACAACCGGTAGTAACGGCCCCAAGCGGCTTCCCGTGATTTCAAGGGTTGGCCGACGAGAAGGCAATAACCGGCAAATTATTGCGGCAAGGAACGGCCATGACTCCCAGCGCAGACCTGTCGACGATTCTCAATCGCATTCTCGACACCGCCGCGGACAATTTGCGGGTCGCCAAGATCCTGATCCAGCTCGGGCTCGACCCCAACAACATCACTTACGACGCGATCTTCAACCGCCTGCTCGAACTGTTCCTTGCCAACATCACGCTTGCCAACCTGTTCGCGCTGATCGGCGCGATCTTTTTCGTCGCGACCCTTCTGACGCAAACCATGGTGCCCTTGCGGGTGGCCAACATGTTCGGCTGCGCCTTCTTTGCCGGCTTCGGCGCGCTGTCCGCCAACATCTCGACCTTCCTGCTTTATTTCCTGATGGTGCCGATCAACGCCTTTCGCCTGCGTCAGATGCTCAACCTCGTGAAGATGGCGCGCAGCGCGACCCAAGGCGACACCTCCATGGAATGGCTGAAGCCGTTCATGACCGAGCGCAAGTACCGCAAGGGCGATGTGCTGTTCAAGAAAGACGACGACGCCGACGAGATGTTCCTGACGGTGACCGGAAATTTCCTGGTCAAGGAAATCGGCGTCGAACTGCCGCCGGGACGGTTGATGGGCGAACTCGGCTTCCTCTCGCCCGATAACAAGCGCACGGCAACCGTGACCTGCCTCGAAGACGGCCACGTGCTCACGATCACCTACGAAAAGCTGCTCGAGATCTATTTCCAGAATCCGCAGTTCGGTTACTACTTCCTGGTGCTCACCAGCCAGCGGCTGTTGGAAAACATCGCACGGCTCGAGGGCATCATCGCGCAGAACAAGATCGCGCAGACGACGGCGAACTGAAACTCGGCGGAAAAGCAGCATGAAAGGCTGGCGCGCACGCATCGGATTTCTAGTGCCACCCGGAAACCCAACCGTTGAACCCGAGATGATGGAGCTCGCGCCCGAGGGCGTCTCGCTTCATTTCACGCGGATGAACGCGGATGGTCCCGCAGGGACGCACAGCGGGCAGGAGGAGCGCAACCTCAGCCAGGTCGCGAGCGTGCCGGAGTGCGTCAAGCTGCTCGCCATGGTGTCGCCGCGCGTCATCGTGATGGCGCACACGGCAACGAGTTACACGCTCGGACAACAGCGCGAGGCTGAACTCGCCGCACAGATGGAAGCGATAGGCGGCGCCCGCTTCATCACCGCCTTCGGAAGTGTTCTCGAAGCCTTCGCACATCTCGGAGTACGCCGGGTCGCTTACGGCACGCCCTATTCGGCCGAGATGACGTCACGCGGCAAGCAGCATCTCGAAACCTGCGGGCTTGAAGTCGTCAGCTCCGGTCATCTGGCCAACGTGCGCAACATCTACGAAGAAAACAGCGAACGCGCGTATGCGATCGCGCGCCAGGTCGATCGTCCCGACGCGGACGTGATTTTTCTCTCCGGCGTCGGAATGCCGACACTCGATGCATTGCAGGTGCTGGAGGAAGATACCGGCAAGCCCGTTATCTCGGCAGCGTCGGCCATGATGTGGCACGCGCTGCGCACAGCCGGCGTCGGTTGCAGCATCAAGGGCTACGGTCGGTTGCTTGCGGGCATCTAGTAGACATGCCCTGAATCCTGGAGGGATCACCATGAACAAACGGGGCTTGCAGATCGCAACAGTGCTACTGGGCGCCATCCCCGTTCTTACCGGGATCGTCACCATGTTTGGCCTCAGCGATCCGATTTACGCCTCGGCCGGAATACCGCCAAATGCCCTGCTCGACAGCAACCTGCGATTCTTTGGCGGGGTGTGGTTGGGGTTGGGACTGGCGCTGTACTGGAGCATTCCCAATATCGAAAAGCAGACGCTTTTGTTTCGCGTGCTGTGGGGCATGATTTTTCTCGGCGGCGTGGGCCGATTGGCGTCGATGCTGTTTCTGGCTGTTCCGCCGCTGCCTTTTGTCGGCTTCACCATTCTGGAGATCGTTGGAGCGCCCTTCTTCATCTGGTGGCAGGCGCGGCTGGCCCGGTGACGGCTGCTTGATCGCTAGCCGGTCTTGAGCGCTGTCCATTCCACCGGATCAGCGCCTCGTTTCCAACCGCCGAATAGCCGGCCAAAGCGCTACAGCTCGTGTGTATTTTCGGACAAGGCGCTTGCCGCGATATCAAAAATTTTCTCTAGTTTATTCTCTGATTCGAAATAGCCTCGCGCCAGGATGGGTGCGACACGAGCGGTTCATCAGCGCAGCCGCCCGATGTAATGTGCCTGCCTTTTGATCCCTTTATGGAGGGTGCAATGTGGTTTGTAGCTGCAGCCCTTGCAGTCCTGTCGGCCCTTTTCTACGCCGCCGGCAAACATGAGATCGGCGACCTCGGCGTAACCATGTGCCAATATGGCGGCACGTTCTGTGACAGCCCGCATTACGTGCTGGTGGGCGCGATCCTCGCAGGCGTCTGGGCCAAGTTCGTCAGCATAAGCTGAATAACGCCGCTTCGGCAAAAAAGGCCTGCGGCCGCTGCCGGCGCGCCGCCCTCCGGGCACAGCACGATCAAATCGGCGTCCCCTAACATTTGTTGGGTTCGCTCGCATTGGCGCCTGCTACCTTCGCTCGCGGGAGTACAGGCAAATGCAGGATATGAAGGCGCATCTGGAGAAGCTGCGAACGGACGCAGCCGAGTGCGCGCTGATCCGGGACCTTGCGACCGATCCCTCCAAGCGGGAATTATTCGCGCGTCTGGCAGAACATCTCGCCACGCTGGCCGGCGAGATCGAGGCCGTCATCGCCGCCAAACTTGGGGGTGTCGAAGATAAATCGGCCTGAATCGA
>CAWBIR010000014.1:0-878657 GCA_963788885.1 uncultured Alphaproteobacteria bacterium
ATGTAGAAATTGTGCGAATAGACGACATGACCTTGGGCGTTTTTCGGCGCGAGCTGGATGTCGGTGATGAGCGAGTTCTGAGAATTATTCGGATCGACCTCGCCGGTCGCGATGCCGGTGATGAACTGATATTGGCCGACGCCGGCAAACGAATGGCCGCCGAAGGCGATGCCGCTGTTCACGATCTGGATTTTCGTGATGCGCGCATGTGCATCAGGCGCGACGGCCAGGACGCTGATCGCCGCGAGGCTTGCCGCGCCGAGCCATTTCAATTTCGGCTTTGTCAGTTTGTGTTTGAAATTGGAGACGCTAAAAGACGCACCGCGTGCGGTGTGAACCATAGGAGACCTCCCGACTGTTGTTATCCGTCCTTCCGATCCTGCCAGGGCGGCGGATCGAGAACGGTTGAGCGATGGCAGCGTAAGTTGAAGCGTCAGCGCGAGGCCCGCGCCGACGTGGTTTAAGTCTTCTCGCAGCAGCTACCGAAGCCTGGTTCTCGTAGCTGCCGGAAGAGCCGCCATGCGAGATGGCGACTCTTCCGCAGTGTCAGGTCGGTTCAAGCCAACCTTGCTTATTGTTGGCGCACCTGGATGTTGCCGTTGTCGACGGCGCCGCCGACAGCGTAGCTGCATCCGGCTGTACACGTCAGGTAGAACTGGTCAGGTGCTTGCGGATATGAGGATCGTGGTCGCGCCAGCGCGGATCGAGCCATTCGAGCTCTTGTACGATCACGCGCACCAGTTGCTGGCCGCCATGCCGTGCGCCAACGCGACGTGCGCCGGGCCACCATCCCATTTCCATTGTCCTGGACACAGACACGGAAGCTCGCGGGCTTGCCGTTGAACAGACCATTGCCCGAGAACTCGACCGCATTGGCACCCACCGTCACCGTCCCGCATTGATTGCGGACGCTGCCGAAGCGAGACCAACTTGTTCAAGCGGATGGTGGTCTTGTTGGCCTGGTCGTTGAGTTCGAAGGTTGCCTTCGAGACGACCCAAGCCACCATCCACCCGCTTGGCAGTCAGGCTGAACTGGATATCGGCTTTATGGCCGTTACCATTGCCATTCCCGTTACCTTTGCCCTTTCCGTCGTCGGAATCCGCAGGTGCATTACCCGCAATCATCCCGCCGCCGGTTGCAGCTTTACGCAGACACGCATTGTAGTTCGGGTCCGTGACTTCCAGAATCTCCAGGCCGTTGTCGGTCCAACCCGTATAGAGGAAGCAATTCGCTTCATCGTAAGGGATGGGCGGAGCACTATGGTCGGACGCATTGGCCGGCGTCAGAGCGGGATTGGCGGGCGAGTTGTAGTAGGCGACCTCTTTTGGATTCGCCGGATCGCTGAAGTCCACAACGCGCACACCCGACCAGTACGCGGCGTACAACACCTGCGAAAAGTGGTTCTTGTTGTTAACGCCGACATAGTGCGGGTAGTACGTCTGTCCATCCTCCCCGATAGTGCAGTTCGCTGCATCATTTATCGCCGGATTCCACGTTGCCACGATCTTCGGATTCAATTCATCCGAAATATCGATCAGGCGTGAATAGGTTCTCTGGAGACAATTGCCACCCGAGTTCACCTGGAAAAGCGCCGGACCCTCGTCCGTGGTGATGATGTAGGGCTTTCCGTTCTTGTGGACCACATACTGGGTGGTATGGGCACTCGCGGATTTTCCATCGGCATATGCTGCCGTCGGCTGATCGCACCAGGAGAACCACTTGATAAACTTCAGCTGCGGATTCGGACGACGCTTTGCGATATCCGACGAGTCCATGATCATCATGCCGTTCGCGCAGGTGCCCACCGGATTGAAGCCGGCGCCACCGTAGAGGGCCATATAGAGCCGGGTGCCGTCGAAGTTGGTCGTCACATCGTGGAAATTCGCCGTCGAGGCAACCAGGTCACGAATTTCCGATGGGAGTTGCAGCCGGTTCCAGTTGATGTAGTCGACAGGATTCGCCGGGTCATCAAACGTCACCGCGTGCACGTCGACACGGGTGGGCTCAAGCAGGATGTTGCTTCCGATGAAAGGCACGCCCCAGAAGGTCTTGCCATCATAGTGCAACCATCCGCCATGATTGTCCTGAACGTTATGCAATCCGGCGTATCCAGGCGTCTGATGCGTCGACTTGAACGACGGATGCAAGCAGTCTTGCGAGACATCATAGACGTCCACATCCGGTAATTGCTGGCCTGATCCCAGCAGAATTCCGTTCTGCGCCCTCAGCCCTTCATATGCCTGCAACATGGCGGGCGTCCGAAGAAGCACACCAGTTGTTGGATTTGACGGGACAGACACGTCAAGCACGTACACGCCGGTGGTCGGCAAAGTCGGATCGGACGGATTACGTATGCTGGAATACGCGCAAGGGCCCCAGATGGCGGTCGCGCCATAAGTCCCACGGTTGAACAGAACGTTTTGACCAACTTTATTCATGTGGCACCAGAAGCCCTTAAAGCCGCCGGGCACCGTTCTCGCAGCGAGTGGAACGTCACCCTGCAGCCCGGTTTCAGGCTGGTCTCCCGGCCCGGGCACGCACGCGGTCGCCGCCTGCGCGTGATCCTTCCCACCGAACGCCGAAATCGCAAGGGCGATCAGAAAGGCCATCCCCACGTTTCGCGGCTTTAGCAAAAGCCTGAACATCGTTTCCTCCTACCTCTGATTTTTTAACTAACGACGCCCGCCCACGCAGTCCTTCGGATGCCAGGACGAACACAATGCTATGGATACGCTCCGACGCAGAGCCCAATCAACGTCGCAAAATATGTACCACAATGAAAATGTCGGCTTGAGCGTATGACGCAGCGCATTTACCGAGCGAGTCGCAAACTACGATTTGACCGGATCGCTTTTTTTGCTAGCATTTTGAAAAATGGAGGAATGCCATGAGGATCGTCGGACAGCGCGATGACGCAGGCGCGCTCGCCCCGCATGTTTTTTCCGGCAATTCCGAGGTTCGTCCCGCGAAAGTGGCACGATTTGCAAAACTCGCGATTGCGGCGTGCACCGCAATAATGCTCGTCGGCCTTTATGTCGGCGTGAAGTACTCCTACGCGATTGGAACTTTCACCGCCGAGCAATCCAGGGTCTTCCACATCGATGTCAGCGAGGCCTGCCTGCACGGCACCGAGCCGGCACCGGTGTTCGAAGCGCACCAGGGGGACCACGTTGTACTCGCGGTCACGAGTCTTTATCCCGGCGGACTCTATCTCCACGGACTGGAAACAGAAGTTGATATCGCGCCCGGCATGGAGAACACGATCTCATTCACCGCCGAACATGCGGGGCAATTCTTTCTGCACCTCCACGGCAATGATGAGGACCACACGCACGCCGAACTCGCCGTTCTTGAAGTGGCGCCGCGCTAGCCATGCAATACCGTACTGTTCTTGACAGTTTCGCTAAGCCGGCCGTGAAATGCCGCGCTGTCTTTTTTTTGGTCCTCACGTGTCTCCTGCCTGATGCTGCGCAGGCGCATTCGTTTGAGGTGCCCTACATCCTGCCGATCCCGCTGTGGATCTACATGTACGCATGCATGGCCATGCTGGTCATATCGTTCGCGGCCATCGGATATTACTCAGCCACGCCCGTGACCGTGACTTTACCTGCGCCGTCCTCAGGTGGAACCGGCGTGCAGGATTATTCGGGGGCGATCGGGCGCTCGGTTATTCTCGTGCTGCGTATTGGAGCGGTCGGACTATTGCTCTTGACGATCGCAGCGGGATTCATCGGCACGAAAGATCCGATGACCAACATCAACATGACGCTGTTCTGGGTCGTGTTTCTGCTTGGCTTCGCATATTTGACGGCAATCGTCGGCGACGTGTTCGCGATCATCAATCCGTGGGAGACGATGCTGGCGATCTGTGAAGCTTGTGGCCTCGACCTTTCAAGCGCGCGAGTAAGTTATCCGAGAGCGCTGGGATATCTGCCGGCGCTATGCTGCTACGTCGCGTTGATCTGGATAGAGCTATTTACGGAACAAAGTCCGTTTGTTCTCTCGGTCGCCTTGGTGGCTTACAGCGTAATCGTCTTCATCGGAGCGTGGCTGTTCGGTCGAGAGACCTGGCTACGCTATGCGGAGTTTTTCGGAGTCTTCTTCAGGTTGATTGGAGCGATGGCGCCTGTCGCCTATATCCGAAATCCGATTCCGGGCGAATGGCATTGGCGTTCAAGACTGCCCTTTTCCGGCATCGTCGACGATCCGAAGGAGCACTTGAGCCTGATGCTTTTCGTGCTCTTCATGTTGTCATCGACGATATACGACGGGCTGCATGACACGCAGGTTTGGCTCGATATCTACTGGAAGCATCTGCTTCAGCTTATCGAGCCGATGTGGGGCTCGGTTGGTCCCAAAGAGAGGTCAGCGCTCATCATCTTTTGGCACACCGTCTATCAGCGCAGCGGCCTCATCCTCCTTCTGGCGCTGTATGTCGGAGTCTACCTTTCTGTCATTGCGCTTGCGAAATGGATCGCAAAGATCGACGCCTCCGTGGCCAGCCTGGCGCAGCGATTTGCGTTTTCGCTCATCCCGATAGCGTTTGTTTACAATATTACCCACTACTTCACGTTTCTCGTTACACAGATCAGAGTACTGCCGTGGCTGATATCGGATCCGTTCGGCAAGGGCTGGAACCTGTTGAATCTCAGTCGCCTGCCTGACCAATTCGGACTTCTCGACATGGCGTTTATCTGGCACATGCAAGTGGGGCTGATCCTGATCGGTCATCTCGTGAGTGTCTGCGTGGCGCATATGATCTCGCTCCGGGTCTGTCACACTCGCCGTCAGGCGCTATTGACCCAGGTTCCCATGCTCGTTCTTATGATGGTGTATACAAGCGTCGGACTTTGGATTCTTTCGTTGCATCTTTCGCAGCGGCTTAACGAGGCGGGTGGTTGAAGGATGGCCATTTGGCGAATGTCGCGTCTGAGCGTCCGTGGCGGAAAGCTGCGGGCTCCGATGTCGACTTGCGGGCAAGTGGCTGGCGGCAGAACGAAGACGGACCGAGCCCTTTCATGGCTGATCGGCATCGTGCTGCTCGGGAGCATCGTTGAATTCAACCAAATGCGGGCAGCCGCCCAAACGTCGTTACTCGACGATAATGCTCCGATGGCTCACACAACCGCGCTTTCGCCGCTCTCGAGCCCCCCCGCAGCCTATGGCGAGGCGACGAACAACACGGCAGGATCGCCCATCGGCGTTCGCGGGGCTGGCCAGGACACGGGAGCCGACGAGCAGCAGAAAGATGCTGCGCCGCGACCGGTCGCTGACCAGGCGGCGCCTGCGCCCGGGAATCCGTTGTGGCTGCTGCCGCTCAAGCAATTTTCGGTCACGCGGGAGCGACCGATCTTTTCGCCGTCGCGTCGGCCGTCCCCGCCCGCCCCCACCTATGTCGCACCGGTCGCGGTCAAACAGCCACCTAAACCGCGCGAGCCGGAGCGCCCCACCATCGCATTGGCGGGAACCATCATCGGCACCGACGGCTATCGGGGAGCAGTTTTTCGGGATACGTCATCGCAGGACGTCCTGCGCCTGCGCGTGGGAGAGAACTACCACGGCTGGGTATTGCTTCTCATCAACCCGCGCGAGGCAAGGCTGGTGAAGAATGGCGAGCAGGCCCTTCTCGAACTGCCTGTGCCTGCTGGCACGCCACCACGGGCACGTAGCAGCCAGGAGATTGCGCTGGAACAGATATGGGCGGTGGGCGCGGAGTGAGACGAAACATTCGCGAACGCTTCGGGGCGAACGGAGCGACTGCACAGTTCGGGCGAATTGCCTGACGTGCGTTTCATCGCATCAAAAACTTGTGCTGCTTCGCTCGTCGAAAGAGTCATGGCCGACTACTCGTCATAGTCGGCGCGCGAGATACCATGCCGTTTCAGCTTGTCATAGAAAGTCTTGCGAGGAAGTTGCAGCGCCTCGAGTACGCGCTGAACATTGCCGTCATGGTCGCGAAGCGCCGCGCGGATTGCAGAAGCTTCGAAGCGGTTGACGCGATCCGCAAGGCTAAGATCAGACGAGCCTTCGTCCCCCCCAGTCTCGACACTGGATTCCTCCGTTAAGCTCTCCGCCTCCAAACCCAAAGCGATGCGCTGCGCGAAGTGAAGTAGCTCGCGGACGTTACCCGGCCAGGTGTGGTATTCCAGATGGTCGCGAACGGCGCGCGACAGTTCCGGGATCGGGCGGCCGAATTGTTGCGCTGCGCGCTTGAGAAAATGAGCAAACAGCAACGGAATGTCTTCGCGACGCTCGCGCAATGGCGGAATGCGCAGCCTTACGACGTTAAGGCGGAAATAGAGGTCTTGCCGAAAACTGTCCCGGGCGGTGGTGTCAGTCAGGTCAATCTTTGTGGCTGCGATAACGCGCAAGTCCAGACGGCGGGTCTGATTGGTGCCGAGTGGTTCGACCTGCCGTGTCTCCAACACCCGCAGTAGCTTGACCTGTGCGGCAAGGGGCATCGATTCTATTTCATCGAGAAACAGCGTTCCGCCACTTGCGTGCTCGATGCGCCCGATACGCCGCGACTTCGCTCCGGTAAACGCGCCAGCCTCGTAACCAAACAATTCGCTCTCGATTATATGCTCTGGAAGCGCACCGCAATTGAGGGCGACGAATGCCTTGCTGGATCGACGGCTACAGTTGTGCAAGAGTTGCGCGACCACCTCCTTGCCCGACCCAGTTTCGCCCTCGACAAGCACATCCACGTCCGTGTCGGCAATCTGATGCAGCGTTTCGCGTAGGCGCGATATGGACGGCGTTGCGCCGAGAAAAGCGCTATCCTCGCCGCTGGCTTTGGCGATCGCTTGGTGCAGACTCCGGTTCTCAAGCACAAGCGCGCGTTTCTCGATCCCGCGCCGCAGGGCGTCCGTCAGCCGCCTGGGGATGAAAGGCTTAGTGATAAAATCATAAGCCCCGTCTTTCATCGCGGCGACGGCCAAATCGATATCACCATGGCCAGTCGTGAGAATGACCGGCAATTCCGGATCGATGGCTCGAACGCGCCCGAAAAGCTGTAAACCGTTCATATCGGGCATGCGAATATCCGTGGCAATCACACCAGGAAAGCTGCCCGTGATTTCCGAAAGAGCCTGCTTTGCCGACGAGAACACTCTCGCTGTGAAGCCGCTCAGTTCCAGCATCTGGGCCGTCGCTCGGCGAAGGTCGTCATCATCGTCGATGAAAATAACGTGCGGTTCAGTGCTCATCGTCATGCCCTCGGCAAAGTGAGGGTAAAGCAGGCTCCTTCGTCCGACGGTGTCAGCTCCAGATAACCGCCGAGTTCGCGAGCGATTTCCGAAGAGATCACGAGACCAAGGCCAAGCCCGTTCTCTTTGCTGGTGGCGAAGGGCATGAATAGCATCGTGCGGATTGCTGGATCGAGGCCGGGACCGTTGTCGCGAACGCTGAGCTGTACATTCCCGGCTGACGCGGCATGTTGGACTTCAATCCGCGGGTGCGGCCGACCTCGTAGAGCATCAAGCGCGTTCTGCAGAAGGTTGACGAGGATCTGTTCCAACCGGATGCGGCTCGCCATAACGCAAAGGGCAGAATCGCGGTAAGGCTTTATCACGGAAACGCCTGCCTCGCGGACGCGCCCTGATAGAAGCGACAGCGCGCCATCAATGGCGTCATCTACCGTCAGAAATGTCGCGGCGCTCGGTGCGCGTCGGGCGAAGGAGCGAAGCGCTTCGGTCTTGTTTGCAATTTGCTCCGTGAGGGCGGCGATTTGGCCAAGGCTGTCCGCACCGGAGGCGGATTTGCCTGCTTCAAAGTAGCACTTTGCGTTGTGCGCATAGACGCCGATTGCAGCGAGCGGCTGATTCATTTCGTGGGCCACGCCGGCTGCAATCTGGCCAAGGATCGAGAGCCGATTGGCCTGCGCGAGCTCATCGCGTAGACGCTGAACCTTCGTTTCTGCGTTCTCGCGTTCCGCTATCTCTGCGGCTAGCGCAAGATTGGCGCGTTTGAGCTGATCGGTTCGCTCTTCCACTCGCTCCTCAAGTTCGGTGTTCATTTGCGTGAGCGCCGCGCGCCGCGCAGCCTGCAGCTGCCTGCGCCGCCATGTGATCCGACCGAGTGCGACCAACAGGGAGAATGCGAGAACTGCAGTGATCTGGCCGTCGAGCCTCGCACGGGTGATGATGGGATCGGCATACAGCAAAAGCATCAGACGCCAACCAGGAGCCGAAGGGCCGACCGATCGAGACGTCCCAACGAGAACCGTAGGCTTGCCATCGATTTCAGCGATCGTGAGTTCGCCCTGCTGGCGGATGGGCACGGGTGCAAGAGGTTTGTCATCCACCACCTGAAGATGCTCACGGACCGTACCGATCTCAGGCTCCTTCAGCGCAGATAGTGTCGAGAAGCGCCAGTCCGGAATGGTCGTCCCGATGACCACTCCCTCCTCATTAATCACCGAGACCAAGGCACCGCTCGCACGCCACGTCCTCTCGACGCCATCGAGCTCAACCTTGACAACGACAACGCCGAGCGGAGCCTTGGATCCCTCGACACGTCGCGACAGAAACAGACCCGGCCGCGCGGTCACTGCGCCCTGCGCATATTGCATTCCGACGCCGGAGGTCATCGCGTCACGAAAATAGTGGCGGAACGGAAATTTGACACCGGCGAAGCTGTCCGGCTCATTGAAATTGCTTGTGGCGAGAGTACGACCATCGGCGCCGATTACATAAATCACCGTCGAGCCGGCATCCTCCGCAATGTCTTTCAGCTTCCGGTCGAGATTGGCTTCGGCATTGGAATCATAGGTCCCCAATAGCGCGATGACGTCGGGATCCCGTGCAAGCGTCAAAGGGATAAGCCGCTGCTTTTCGATCTCCCCGGCAAGAGTTGCGGTAGCAAGAGGCAAGCCGGCTCTGGCCTGCTCCGCGAGGATGTCAACGGCGCGATCAGCAGCCAGACGCCCGGCGACCAACGCGGCGATCGCGAATATGGCGAACGCCACCAACGCGCCAACGCCTGTCGCCAACCAGCCCGGGGCCGGCAACGTGGCAACGCGGAGCGTCCGGTCGTTTGATCTCGCGCTGATGAGACGAATGGATTCCATTCGAGACCACTGTGCAACAATCCGCACATTGAAATGCATGAGAGTGCACGATTCCGCACCCTCGGTTCCCTCACCGAAAATATTAAACAGTCTTTCAGTCAGTTAGCAATTCTCGTGATTGGCACGCTCCATGCTAGTCCTTTCATCAATCAAACAAGATTCGTAGTCACGAACGACCGGGAGGACTCAAGAATAATGAACAAGTGATGAGATCACTTACAAGCAGCGATGCTGTCGATCATCAACTCGGAACGCTATGGGCGTAGCGTTTGATTCGTGTTTCGACTTCAGCGCGCAGTCGGCAGCCAGATGCACGGATAAGTTTAAGGCGTGCTTTCTTCATCCAGAGACAAAAAGCCAAATAAAACTCGGGGGACGAAATGACAGTGATTGGCTATGCAGTAAGCACCATCGATCAGGACTTATCGATTCAGAAGGCGACACTGCGCGCCGCCGGCTGCAAAGTCATCCGGGGCGAAAAGCGCAGCGGCGCAACAACAGCGAGCCGAAAGCAGTTGCGTACCATTCTGAACTTCCTGCGCAACGACGATGTGCTGATGGTGACGCGAATCGACAGGTTGGCCCACAGCATCTGCGACTTGCAGGAAATCATTCTGGCGATCAAAGCCAAGGGCGCATCGCTGAAAGTAGCGGAACAGCCCATCGACACGAGCACTTCCGCCAGCAAGGCGTTCCTGGACATGCTGGGCCTCTTTGCGGATTTTGAGACAAACTTGCGCAAGGAGCGCCAGCGTGAGGGCATCGTCAAAGCCAAGGCGGAAGGCCGCTATAAGGGCCGGCCGATTTCGATAGACGTCGCGAAAGTGCACGAACTCAAGGCGCAAGGCAAAGGCGTCACCGATATCGCCAAAGAGATGAATATAGCCCGATCGTCCGTGTACAGAGCGCTCAAGGAGCGACGTGAAAAAGGCCTGCGGCAGGGATCCGATCGCCGTCGCCAGATTCCAGACGGATGCAAGCGCCGGGAGCGGCCTCTTCTGCAATGCGGCGAGCGCGCACTGCAGCTCTATGAAGGCGACTTGCTCAAAGTCGGACCGGAACGAACGATCAAGCAGCACGACGTGAGACAGGAACCTATCTTACTCTCCTGACAGCTTGCTCTTCCGAAGACAACGCTTGGCGTTGAAAGTCATCGTCTGAGCGTTTGAATAGGCGTCCTAGGAAGGCGATTGTTTTTTGATCACAACGAGGACAACCTATGTCGGCGTCACGCAAGCCCGCTGGTGAGCGCTGGTATGCAACAACTCCGCTTCTGGGCAACTCAAGCTTCTATCTACTGCCGGCCGCCTCGCCGCTCCCTCACATTGACTGGCACCAGCCTGGTATCACCCGGTTCCTCGCGGACGGCGATGGAAGCTTGCGAAAGCCCCGGCTTCGGCAAGGCGACGACGAAGGTCTGCTGGTTTTTTTGAAACGACGCCTCGCGGCTCTGAATCGACCGGAGTTGCCAGCCCTGAAAATCCTCACCCTCTTTCAGCCGCAGCACGGCCTTGGTCGCCTGATCGACAAAAATGCCGAACCTGGCGTCATCGCCCGAGATGGTGCCGACCAGTGAAAGCTGCGGCTGCTCCGGCTCCTTCGGCTTCGGCGGGGCAACCACCTTTGCCACCGCCACCGTTGACGGAGCAGGCGCCGGCGGACGGCGCGACGGCAAGAAGATCGGACGTTCACGTGTGACGGTGAATTGCTTGAGCGGCATCGCCCATAGCGGATTGGCGCTGAGCGGCCGTTCGGCGACGGGAGCGCCCGGCGTCGACGGGGGAATGGTGACCTCAACCACGGTCGTGGTCGGCTCGCTCCAGCTCGCTGGAACCGAGGCGTTCGGCCTCGCGCCGTCGGCCTGATCGTCGATCGAGGAATCGGAGGTGACCGTTGCGGCGGAGACGCTTGCGCACAACGGCAGCGCGAGAACCAGCATCCGGATGGCAAGCTTACGCAGCATCATTTTGCTCCCTGCCACTGTCCGGAGACGCCGAGCAGAAAACGCAACTTGCCTTCGCCGGCGGTTGGCACCTGAATGTCGAGCTGGTCGACGAACAGGAACGGCATTCCGGCCTCGAGATCGTAGAGCAGCGATTGCAGCGCCGATTGCTCGAGTTCGCAGTTTGCCACCATGCTGACGAAGCCGGCCTTGGCGTTCGGGCCGCCCTGCACGTCAAGCTGGGACGACAGCACGTTGCCGCCCGCCTTGGTCACGGCGGCGGCGACGCGCTGTAGCAGCGCCGCGCCCGCAACCGTCACGGTCGCGCCTTCGAGAAACGCCGAGCCGGAAGGCGCACCGGATTCGCCCGGCCGCTTGTCTGCCGAAAGCAGCTTGCGGCCCTCCAGTTGCTCCAGCATCGCCGCGGCGGCCGCAACCGAGGCGCGCTGGCTGAAGAGATCGATCAGCGAACTCGCGGCTATCACCAAAAGCACGACCACCAAGACCGGCGTAGGCCGGCGCCAGCGACGATCGGCGAGTTCACAAGCGATTTTCGCAACGTGACAGCGAGGTTCATGAGTTCGATCCGAAGGACGGCGTGATACGGGCTTCGATGTGGAATTGCTCGCCCGGTGCGTTCTGCGCGCGCGTGGTCGGCGCAAAGAAGGTGGCGCGCGCAAACTGCGGCGATTTCTCGATCAGACGGATCAGCGATGGCGCGTCCTGCGTCATGCCGACCACCTGAACCTTGTCGCCGTCGATCCGAAGCTCGGTGACATAGGTGCCGTCGGGCAAAGCCTTTGACAGCGCCTCGAACACGACGACGGTCGAGGGGCTCGTCTGTTTGCGCTTGGCAAGCAGGCCGAATGCCGAACCGCCATCGGAACCGAGGCGGAGCGCCGCGCGGCGCTGCGAAATCCGCTGCATCAGTTGCTGCTGTTCGGAATCGAAGCTGTCGCCGAAATAAGCGGCCGACAGCAGCGAAATCGCGGCTGCGGCCACGGCCGACAGCAAAACGGCGCGCAGGGTACGCGGCGTATCGAGCCCATGAGCCCCGCTGCGCAGGGGTTGATCCAGCACCTTGATCTTTGTCTGGGTGCCGCTGCCGGCGGGAGGCGCGGCAAAAGCCGTGAGCGATTGCGCGCCGAGATTGCTCGCGAACTGAACAAACGGCTCCATCTCCTGCTTCGATGCCGCGGCCAGAGTCAGTTCAATCCTTCCTTGAGGAGTCGCCAATGGCGTGCTCCAGCCGAAGGCCGCCTCCTCTGCCGACCACGGCGTCAGACGGTCGATCTGCGTGCGGATCATGCCGTCGAGAAAATCGGCGGCCTGTTTTGGGAAGTCGAGCGGCCGGAACAGCACGTGAGCGGGCGCGAGCTCGGTTTCGACCCGGCTGCCGCGAAACGCCGCCTGCCAATCCGCCGGCAGGGGCGGACTTGGCCGGCCGTTGGAAATCCGGAATGAAACATCCGATAATTGGGGACCTTTTCGCACCGATCCCAGCCTCGCGGTTAGCAAGCCATCGCTCTGCCCATCGATTACAATGTGTGGCGTGCGCGTATATCGGCCGACCGCCAAATCGACGAGGCTCGCGACGGTTGTGATCCACTCGTCGAACAAAGCTGTTGCTTCCGATCGTATCGACATCACCTGCCTGCTCGTTTGAGCGGAGGGCCGAAGGCCTCCGTCTGGTCTCGCCAGAACAATATGCTGTAGGCGTCTTTGCCGTCGGGCTTGACAGCACTTTGGACATTTGGGGCGCTGTTCTTGCCGCCGGCACCAGCTAACACGATCACAGCTTCAGACGCGGCCTGACGACCATTGTCGAACCGAAGCATGGTCTGAACCCGATAGGTCTTGTTATCTGGCAAGGTTGCAGCCGCCTTGGCCGGACCGAGCGCGGCCGCGATTACCTTCTGATCGCGCGGCAGTGACGACCGCTGCTTCAAAAAATCGTTGAGCGCCTGTGGCGTCATCCCGGGTAGAGCTGCAACCACCTCCGGCGGCGCAACAAGGGCATCGATGTCAGCCGACTTGCTGAAGACCGTCACAAACGGCAGCACCCGCTCGACGATGGCAGGCGTAGCTCCCAGCACCAGGCTGAGTTCGTTCACATGGGCAAAGGGGGCGCCTCTCGGGGTGTAGTTGAGGCCCGTGGCAAGGTAGAGCGCAGACTCATCGTTGGCGGTATTCGGCTTGGATTTGGTCCGCCAGCCGACCACCCTGTCAGCCAGTTCGCCAGCTGCAGTTTGTTCCGCACCGAGAACCTCGAACAAGCCCGCGAGCATTTCCTTCGGGGCCTGGTTGAGATCCACCCGTGCCGCTTCCGAGGTAAAGGTGACGAGCGCATCCGCATTGTTCAGACGGAAGCTGAATGACCCCTGCGAAGGCCGATCTTTTTCATCAATCGACAGCAGCCGATAGGCCGTAAGTTCGAGACTGGCCGAGACCAGAGCATCCCTCTCGATGCTTATATCGGTTGCACCTAACGCGCGCGCGGAATTGGAGAGATAGACTGAGAAGATCATCGCAAGGGCCGCCAAAGCCATCAGAATCCACAGCACGGCAATGAGGATGAAGCCGGCTTCGGACGATCGCGCTGCTTGCCCGTGGTGCCGCCTCATCGCGCGTTACCCTGCCCTGCAGCCGGTTGCGATGGATTGGACGAATTTGCCTGTGGAGCGCTGTTTTGATTACCTGGCACGCTGGCGTTGCCGTCGTCTTGTGAAGAAGACTGGACGTGGATTGAAGTGACCGTCGAGATCGCACGCCCGTTCGAGGAATCCCGCACGGTCAACTTGATTCTACTCGGTAGTTTGCCCGGATCCCGCCAACTGCTTTGCCACTCCTCGTCGTCTGCAGCCGCATAGGCAAAGGACAGCCGGTATGGCGCGCGGAAGAGCACAACGGGCTCACGGAAATGAAACTGGTTGGAAGCCGATGCGTTCGGCGGCGTGGGCCGGAACTGCGTTCTCGATCGAACCGTCGCGAGTCCCGCTTTATCGGTAGTTTCACCCAGGTGCACCACGTCGAGCTCCGGACCGGCGTTTGGGCCGAGCGCGGTACGCACGAAGATGATGGACTGCTCGGAGCCCGTGAAGAATGGTCCCATATCGCTTGCGCTCGCCGGCACCGGGAGCGCATCAGCAAGGTCGTCAGCAAGCCGCTGCAAGGTAATTCCGATCATTTCACTGCGCTGAATGCGATCGAGGCCGCGGTTCCAGTTCGGCAGCCATTGCGCGGTGATGTTGGCGAGCGCCGACAGCACAAGCCCCATGAGCGCCAGCGCCACAAGGGCTTCGATCAGCGTAAAGCCGCCCTCACCTCGTCGTCTGTCTGCCAGTTTGGTCATTGCTGCGACCCATGCACGAGACGAACCGTCCTGAGATCCGTTACCGCGCCTGAAGGCGAGCGGACCTGGACTCTGACGAGCGCCGGAATCCAGTCAACGTCCTTGCTTGGCGCGCCCCGTTCTTTATCCATCTGACTAATGTCGATCCGCCATTGATGATCGCTGGTCCTGCCCGACCAGGTCCCGAACCCGATCTTCGCATGCGAAGATATTTCGGTTGCCATCACCGCGCGCACGGCCTGGATCATCGTGACGTGCTGCTCCAACGAGCGAACCCCGCGCACATTCGTCGACATTACCGACCCGATCGCCACGATCGACACAGCGACGACGGCAAGCGCGATCAGCACCTCGAGGATCGTGAAGCCGGCCGTTGGGCCGTCAGTTGGCGACGTTGCGCGAGACAATTTCGATCCTCCCGGTCAGCCAGTTGACGCGGACTTCATAGCCGACATCGGCGCGCGTCAGAGCCACGGCGCCGCCACAGGACATGCCGCTGGCAAAGAACCTGATCGTCGACAGCGCCTCGCGCTGATTGCAGGTGCGGGGCAGTACCGCCTCGAAATGAACATCATCCGGAATGCGGACCATATCAGTGGCATTGCCAGACCGGATCACCCGGCTGCCGGGATCGACGAGGGTCGCAACCCCAATCCCGCGCCGGATCGCCGCGTTGCGATCCTCTTTCAGGAGTGCCGCCGTCTGCAAGGCGTATCCATGCAAGCGCGACTGGGTGGTTTGGCGCGGCACGAACGGCAGCAAAATAGCGGCCAGCATCGCGATCAACGCCAGCACGCACACCATTTCCAGCAGCGTGAAGCCGCGCTCGGAGGCCCTATTCGTTTTTGGCATTGACGAGGTTCTCGCTCGAAATATCGGCTGCCAATCCGCTTCCACCCTCCTGGCCGTCCGCGCCGTAGGAAATGATTTCGTAGGGACCGTGCTGGCCCGGCGAGCGGTAGATGTACGAATGGTTCCAGGGGTCGTTCGGCAGGGTATTGCCCTTCAGGTAAGGCCCATTCCATGCCCCGACGCCCGACGTTCGCTGCATCAGCGCGGCAAGGCCCTCTGACGATGAGGGATAGCGGCCGGCATCGAGGATAGAACAGGTCGAGCGCGCTTGAGAAACTCTGCAGTTGAATGCGCGCTGCCTTGACCTTGGACTCGCTCAGATAGTTGAGAACACGCGGACCGATCAGCCCCATGATCAGGCCGATGATGCTGATCACGACCAGCATTTCGACCAGGGTGAAGCCAGCCTCGCCGACCCTGTGCCGGCGCTCGCGCTTCTCGTTTGCGGTGAAGAAAATGCCAATGCTCTTGCGCATTTGATCTGATCCTTGTGCTTTTATCCAACCAACTGGGTGACCGACAGCAGCGCGGTCATGACCGATACGATCAGTCCTCCGACCACGGTGCTGATGGCGATGATCGCGAGCGGCCCGACGATGCCGACGATACGGTCCAGGCTGCGCTGCAGTTTCGCCTCGTAGAATTCGGCAACCCGGCCGGCGAGCACCGGCAATTGGCCGGTCTCTTCACCGAGCCGCAGCATGCGGACGGCCATCGGCGGCATGTTGCTCGACGCCAGCAAGGCGTCCGAAAGCTTGCCACCGTGACGCACGCGATCGGCCGCCATCGTCCAGACCGTGACATTTCCGGTCACCGCCATGATGTCCACCAGAATACGCAACGTGGAGGTGAGATTGACGCCGCTGCCAAGCAGCACGGCAAGATTCCGGCAGAACAAACTGGTGCGATAGAAGTGAAAGATGTTGGCGATGCCAGGCGTCTTCGCGGCCAACGACACCACTGCACTGCGCGTCGCCGGCCGGCGAAACAGCCACCACAGACCGGCAACCGTGGCCGCCGCTGTAAGCAGGGCCGCGGTCGCATTCGCCCGGAGAAAATTCGACAGGCGGATAAAGAACGAGAGTGCGGTGTCGGACTTTCCGCCGAAGTCCTGCAAGACCGACGAAAACTGCGGCAAGACGAACAGAATGAAGAACAGCATGACGCAGACCGCGGCGATCAGGACGAAGACCGGGTATTGCATCGCGTCCGTCAGTTTGCGGCGCATCGCCTCAGAGCGTGCGCGCTCCGCGCCCAGCATCTCGAGCACCTGATCGAGCGTGCCCGACACCTCGCCGACCCTGACCAGCGCGACATACATCGGAGGAAACAACGAAGGATGTTCGGCAACCGCGCCGGCAAAGCTCTCGCCTGACAGCACTGACGCCCGCAAGCGCGCGACGACGGGGCGAAGCCGGCCGACATCGGCGTCATTCGCCAACAGTTCGAGCGCATCGTCCAGCCGCGCACTGGCCTTCAAGAGACAGCGCAAGATCGCGCGTGAACGTCGTCACCTCCGCCGGACTTGGCCGGCCGAACAGGCCGAAATTATCGTGGTTCCCGCGGCCGTAGCCTTCTTGTCCTCGACGGTCTCGATCGGCAACAGGCGGAGATATTCGATGCGGCGGGCGACTTCGGCGGCCGTCGGCGCCGACAGCGTGCCGTTCACAACCTCTCCGTTCTGCGTCAGGGCCCGGTAGCGGAAGTTCGGCATGATCTGACCTCAGCGCGCCGTGGTGACGCGAAGCAGTTCCGCCGGCGATGTCAGGCCGGCGCGGCATTTCGCGATGCCGTCGGCCGTCATCGTCGTCATCCCCGTGCGGATCGCCACTTCGTCGATCTTGTGACCATCGGTCCGTTCGCCGATCAGCGAGCGGATTTCGTCGGTCATTTCGAGCACCTCGAACACACCCAACCGGCCGCGATAGCCGGTGCCGCTGCAGCGCTCGCAGCCGCAGGGCGACTGAAGGACTTCGCCCGCGCGGAAGCCGAGCTCGGCGAGCCTGGGATCCTCGGCAATGTCGGCATCGGTGAGCGGCTTCGGCGTCTTGCAGCGTTCGCACAGATGCCGGACCAGCCGCTGCGCCACGACCGCGCGCAGCGTCGAGCGCAACAGATATCCCTCGACGCCGAGATCGAGCAGTCGGGGGACGGCCGCCGGCGCCGATTCCGTGTGCAGCGTGGTCAGAACGAGATGGCCGGTCAGCGCCGCGTGGATCGCGACATGCGCGGTCTCATTGTCGCGAACTTCGCCGACCATGATCACGTCCGGATCCTGGCGCACGAACGAGCGCAGTGCCGCCGCAAAGGTCAACCCGATCGCCGGCTTGACCTGCGCCTGGTTGACGCCGGGGATGTCGTATTCGACGGGATCTTCGACGGTCAGGATCTTGCGACCGGGCTCGTTGAGGATCGACAGCACCGTTGCGAGCGTCGTGGTCTTGCCGCTGCCGGTCGGCCCGGTGACGACGATCATGCCATGCGGCAATTTCAACAGCCGCCGGAGCTTCACTTCGTCGGCGGGAGAAAAGCCGAGCCTGTCGACCACCAAAAGATTGCGATCCTTTGGCAGGATACGGACGACCGCGGATTCCCCGTGCTGCATCGGCATGATCGCAACACGGATATCGATGTCGGTACGGCCGACCCGCAATCGCGCGGCGCCATCCTGCGGCAACCGCCGTTCGGCGATGTTGAGATTGGCGACGATCTTGATGCGCGAGATCAAGGCCTGTGGCAGTACGCCGGCGGGTGCTGCGACCGGCCGCAGCAAGCCGTCGACGCGCATACGAACCACAAGTCCGGTCTGGAACGGCTCGATATGAATGTCGCTGGCGCGCAGCTCTACGGCTTTTTCCAGGAGATCGTTGACGGCGCGAACCACCGGCGCACCGCTGGCAAGGTCGCGCAGGCTCTCGACGTCGTCTTCGCGCAAAACAAGTCCGCCGGCCGCATCGGCCGGCTCAGCACTGTCTTCGCCAAGACGACGATCCAGCACGACCGAGAGGTCTTCCACCGAGGCAACCGTGATCGTGATATCGCGGCGAAGCACGATTTCGGCAGCGCGTTGCGCCGCACGGTCGGTCGGATCGGCCACCGCCAAAGCGGCGCGGCCATCGGCGGTCTGATAGGGAAACATCAACGTATCGCGCAGAAACCGAGACGAAAAGGATTCGGCCAGCGGCTCGACCTGTAACAATTCTTGCAACGTCACGCGTTCGTGCTCGAAAAAGTGCGCCGCCTCATCCGCCAATTCACTAGCTGGCAGATCAACAACCTCCCACAGCCTCCTTTGCGAAGCCGAGCCCGGCGAAACCCCATCCGCGTCTTGAGCCAAATAGCTCGCGTCACCCGTCTTGACGGTCGCCAAACGACCTGTCTGCCGAAGATGTTCGAAGAACTGCAATGACTGCCGGCCGCTCATAGGCGCCTCAGGTCGAACGTCTTGGATTGGTGAAGGAGCTCACGATTGATATTAGGAAATTGGATGTATGATGCAAGCAAAGCTCATGCGGCGATGCGAAAGCCAAACCTTCGGGTGCAAATGAGCTAGCAGCGCTCACAGGCAACAAGTTCCATGATTCATGCGTCGTTTGCATGTGCCTACACCAGCGCGGCCTAAGCGCTTGATACTTGGCGGCCCAGATCAGGCACGACCGACGGCGCGTCAGCGCCGTTCTGCCGCCCAGTTCGCGGCCCATATCAAAGCCAGTCGTTGGCCTTCCGTCACCTGTTCCAGCGACATCTTCGAGGCGACTGCATCTCGAAGCCTCTGGTAAAAATCATGCTCGCGCCGGGGCGCCCGCGCGGCCGCCAGATCGAGCCATTTGTAGGAAAGAATGACGTCTTTCGGCACGCCGTGGCCCCTGTCGTAGCTGAGGCCAAGCCTGCTCTGTGCGAAAGGATCGCCAAGCTCCGCCGCACGCCGGTAAAGGTCGGCGGCAGCGATGTAATTCTGCGGCACGCCGAATCCATTTTCATAGCGGAAACCCAACCGTCCAATTGACTGGGCGCTGCCGCGGCGCCACCACAATCGGCTGAACCACGGCTCCGGGATAGAGATTCTCTCCGGCAAGACTGCTTGCGCTGGCGGTGCAGGCAAGCCCCAGCGCAAATACTGATAGTGCTTTATTGAAGGTGTTGAGCATAAGGACTGCTCGCACTGACGGTACCGCGCAGCTTGGAGCGAAGCTCTTCAGCAACGGTGTGCGCGTCCGCAGCGTCGCGGATAATCTGGGGCCGGATGAAGATGATCAATTCGGTGCGTGACTTCTGATTGTCCTGCCCCGAGAAGGCATTGCCAATTCCCGGTATCTGGTCCAGCACCGGAATGCCGCTTTTGTTATCGTTCTTCTGATCCTGGATCAGGCCGGCCAGCAACACGGTTTGTCCGTTGGCGACTGAAATCGAGCTCTTGACCTTTCTTTCCGAGATGGTCGGAGTGAGGTTCGCCGCCGCGTTGGTTGACGGCACGACACTGCTGATCTCCTGCTCGATCTCAAGCCGCACGTTGCCATTGGCACTGACGCGCGGTGAAACATGTAGAATGACGCCGGTGTTGCGATAATCGACGGTGTTGACGACCGTATTGTTGGCGGTCAGCACGGTCGCGCTGCCGGTCGAGATCGGAACCTGGTTGCCGACCTGAAGCGTTGCCGCCTGATTATTGATCACGACCAGCGATGGGCTGGACAAAACCTTCACGCCGGTGACCGTGTGCAGCGCTGTGAGGATCATCGCGGGCTGGGCTTCCTGACCGACCAGGAAGTTGAATCCGGGAAACGCACGGTTGATGAAGGCGTTGGCTGCGGTTCCCGCGGCAGCGGCGGTCGACGTGGCCGTTGACGTAGTCGCCGACGCGGACGCCGCGGCCTGTTGTGCCGCAGACAGCGGCGCCGCCGTCGCTGCGGTGTTGAGGATCGAGCCTTGGTCGGGCCGCAGTCCGAGCGCGTGGCTGCTCAGAAAGAACTGAACGCCGTACTGCAGTTCGTCGGTGAGGTCGACTTCAGCGATCGTGGCGTCGATTGCGACCTGCAGCTGTGGCTGGTCTACCTGACGCAACGCCAATTCAACAATCCTGTAGTTGCCCTGATCGGCATAGATCAGGAGCGAGTTGTTGACGACGTCAGGGGTGATCCGGACGTTTTGCAGAAGCGGTGGTCCGCCGGAGCCCGGGCCATTTCCTTTGTCGAGCTGGCCGAGATTCCCACCGTTCGCGCCGCCCGAGGTGCCGCCAAAGCCGGAACCGAAGCTCGAATTGTTGCGTGAGCCGAAATTGCTGCCGGCCTGAGATGAGGAACTAGTGGTGGTGGTAGTGGTGTTGCTACTGCTGTTGTTATTGTTGTTGAACGAAAGGCGGTCGCTAACGCTGGCTGTTCCCGATCCCGGAGCGACCTGATTGTCGGGGCTGTCGAGCAGGCTGCCGGATGATCCGCCGCCAAACATGTCGGTCAGCACGCGGGCGATCTGCTTAGCATCGCCGTATTTGACCTTGTAGACATGAACGCTGGTCCTCGTGCTGTCGGAACGATCAAGCCGCCGGATCCAGGTTTCGACGGTACGCAGCAGCTGAGGTCTCTTGGTCACGACCATCACGGCGTTCAGCCGAGCGACCGGCTGCAACTTGACCATGTTCTGATTCAGGCCGTTTTCGCCGGAATCCACGATCTTCTCGAGCTCGGTGATGATGGGTTCCGGGCCGCTGTTGGTGATGGGATAGATGCCGATCGATTGTCCGCGCATCCAGTCGACATCGAAGCTCAGCGCGGATTCAACGGCGGTTTGGCGTTCCGGACCAGTACCCTGAATCAACAGCAAATTCCGCGTGGTGTCGGCACGAACAACGCCGGGCTTGGTGGCAAAGCTGTCCATTAGCTTGAGCAGCGTCTGCGCTGACACGTACTGCAGCGGGACCACCGAGACGCCATATCCTGGCTCGGGATTTGATGGCTGGGAATCTGACATGGCCGCCGCCGACCGCATCGCCCACCGGGGTCAGGCGATAACCCGCGGTGTCACGAACCAGCACTACGCCGCTGATCCGAAGCGCATTTTCCAGGACGAATACAATGTCTGATTTCGGCACCGGCCGCACCGAGACGAGGCTCACCGTGCCCTGCACCCGCGGATCGATGGTGTAGCCGGTTTGGAGGATATCTCCGAGCACCACTTTGGCGACGGTTGCGACCGGCGCGCTTTCGAAATTGAGGTCGAAGCCGTTTCCGCTCCCGCCTCCGCCAGCCGTCGCCGATTGCATGCGCGGCGCGCCGGTGTCCGTTATTTCAGTGCCTTGGAATACGGCCGGCTGGGCCCGCGAACCGCTTGACGTCGTGGTGCTGCCGGTCTGCGTCGGAGAGCGCGGCAGGATATCCATCGACTTCACTTTGTCCATGACGTCGATGTCGGTCGGAGCAGAAGGACTATTGCCGACCGTCGCCAGGTTACAGGACGACAGGAGGCACAAGGCACAACACGCCAGAACGAGCGCGCAAGCACTACGGAGCGCTATCCCACAGCTACTCTGATTCCCGACGAACATCATTCGTCGCCATCCGAGGCACAGGGTTGCAAACCTGCACGACCGCGCAATACGGATCGGCTACTCACTGACGCCAAGCAGTTTCTTGCCGCCGACGATTGCATTTTCAACTGCGCCTTTCCGGCGAGGAACGCTATTCGCAACGCTCACAAACACCTAGTAATGGTGGATAGCCTTCCGCCTCTCGTTCAAACGTTGAGTACGGTCTCCCCCTCCGGCGCTTCAACTGCCAAGTCCCAGAGACGCCAGACCGCGTCGAAGTGCAAGGACACACTGAATCTTTATCCGTCAAAAGCCAAAGGAGCAAGCAAGTTTCGTTCGGCGGCTTCGCAACGGGCGGTCCGCCTCCACGATACCAATGACCTCACAATGGCGGAACTCGATTAGGCCTCGTGCTTCGCGCGAGCGCCGCCGCTGCCTGCCGTAGAACCGGACGATATAGGCTTTGAAGTATCATATCATCCAGTTTGAAGCATCATCCAGCGAAGCTACCGCTGGCATCTCGCACTGCAACTTGCAGTCCTTTACGGCTCGATCGACGGGGCCGCTATGCTCCCGGCCGCATTTTTCATTCTGACACATATTTTGCGACGTTGATCGCGGCTCGCATCAAGGCGTATCCATACCGCGTGGCCCTCCATGCAGCCTGGACGTGTGTATGGAAGCCACTTTTGGTCGAAGAAAAATAACGGGGAGGAAGCGACGTTAGGTCGTTCAGCAGCCCGAGCCAAGCTTGTTCGTGCGGCTGACCGACGCCGACGGTTCTTTCGCTTACCATTCCCTATGAGCGAACAAACTTACGAACTCACGACGACGCTCGATCGTACAAGAGACGGTAAAAATCTTACAAAAAGGGGAAACACCTATGCGAGGATTAGGCTTCACGATAGCTGCCGCGGGCCTGCTGCTCTGTTCGCTAAGCGAACCGGTACTGGCGAAATCCCATACTTCCGCCGCGACCGTCGCCGCGCGACAGAAGATATTTGGTCTCGACAATGTCGATCCCAAAAGCGGCGAGGTCCGGGACGATCAGGTGATCTTTTCCTGGTTGACGAACGCAACGTTTGCGGCGGCGGTGAAGGGGCACGTGCTGTTGCTCGACACCTTCGTGACCCGTCTCGAGGTCACGCCCGGCCGCACGCCGTTCGTAATCCAGGACCTCGTCGATCTGGATCCGGATTATCTCTTCATCGGCCACGGGCATTTCGACCATGCCGACAACGCAGCCTACATCGCCCAGCAGACCGGCGCCGTCATCTTCGCCACCCCGGAAACCTGCGATAACATGGCGATCGACGCCCAGAACAACTTCAACAATCACTATACGAATGTGAAGACGGTGACCTGCAAGTCGCTCACCGGGCGAGGCTCGCTGCCGGGCGCACAGATCGTGACGGTGCACGATCTCGAACCGGAAGTGAGCATCCAGGTCTTCAAGCATCTGCACTCGACCAACACCGGCGTCACCGACGAGCACGCGGTGCCGATTGCGGCTGCTACCAACGGGGTATGTCAGCCGACGGCGTCAAAAGGCAACACTTTCCCCTGCAACTTGCAGGACCCGCGCGATCCGCAGCTCTTCCCGGCCGGCACGCCGTTGTCGACCGTGATGAACATCGCCACCAGCCGCCAAGGTGCCGGCGGCCCGATCTCGCTGTTCTACGTGTTCACGGTCAAGGGCGGTGAGAACGACCACGATCCGTTCACCTTCGTCTGGCACAACACCACCGGTGACATCCTGGACAGTTGTGCGCTTCCCAACAACAATCCGACGACCGGTCTGCCTTTTGAACCGGGTCAGGCTGCTAACGGCTGCTTCCCCGGCGTGACGGTGAACGGCAAGTCGGTCGGCGGCAATCTCGCCTCGATCATGGACGGCCTCGGCCCGGTGAACGTCGAGCTCGGCTCGGTCGTCAGCCTCGGCTTCAGTCAGAATGGCGAGCGGGATATCGTGTCCTATCTCCAGCACGTGCGTCCGCGCTACTTCATTCCCAACCACGTCACGGCAGTCGCAGTCGAAGGCTCCTCGCTCGAATGGAAGGTCGGCTACGCACAAGCCATGACCGCAGCTGGCGTGCCACCGGCCTCACAGCCGCAGCTTCTCTGGATCGTGGACCCCAACGACTACTTGCGGCCGATCTCTTTCGATCTCGGCCATCCAAACAACCCGCACTTCTGACCTCGTAGAAGCCGGACAGGCCAGTGGCTGCAATTGCCACTGGCCCTGTCCGCCTCGTTGTCCCTGATGGTTGCCAAGCTTGGATGGGTATCCTGCGCTCCCGTTCTCAAAACGGGCAAGCGATGGCAGCAGCATTCCGCTTTCGCCAAGCATACGTTTGAAGGTTCGGTTTATTTTTCCCGTGAGCGTCAAACGCTTGTCAATTGGGTGTGAGGAGAAAGGAAGAGATGCGGCTGTGGCGCGAAGAACAATGCGCCATGTTGAGCCGTCTGCATTTGATTGAATACCTGTCCTCGAAGAGGCAGGCAGAGTTCATGAAAAAGATGGAGGAAATAATGATTCATCATCGCGGTGTAACCGCTTTTTTAGCGGTGGTTGCTACCTCAACCTCGCTAAGCCTCGCGTCGATAGCATCCGCAGACGACGACCATGATGGTAACTCGCACGGTCGGTCTGCCGACACGAGCGGGATCGGCGACCCTCGCTTCACGCCCCCTTCTAGCGAGCCCGCGTGCAATACGCGTACAATGGCGGCCGCTGGAGGACCGACGCTCAGGGGTGAAAGAAACCTGCTTATCCGCTGGATGGGATACACCAATTACGAACTGATCTATGGCGACAAGATCATCTTGCTGGACAACGGCTATTACAACCGTACGGGCACGCAGTACAAGGATCTCGGCTTCACGGCCGCCGACATCAAGCGAGCGGATTTGATCATTGTCGGTCACGCGCACCTCGACCACATCTCCGACACGACACAGGTCGCCAAGCAGACTCACGCCCAGGTCATCGGCGCGCCAATCACCATTTCGACCCTGGCCAGTCAGGGCCTGCCTCCCAGCCAGCAGAAGATGGTTACGGGGACCGTACCCAATGAGATCCTGAACTATCCGCATATTGGCATCACGGTTCAGCCAATCCTCGGCCTGCACGGCCAGCCGCCGCAATATACCGCAGCTTTCGGCACGGCGTACAAGGCAGCCGCTCCGGCCCCCACGCCTTCCGAAGCCGCGGCGTTTGCGGCACTCGCCGCCCGCGGATCGACCGACCCTAACATCATCACGCAAGGAGAAATTGCCTACGTCATCACGTTTGACGATGGCTTCCGCATCGCATACCGCGACTCCGGCGGCCTCATGACGAGCTACGAGACGGATGCAATGCAGAAGATCGGACGCGTTGACGTACTTCTCGGCGCAGTTGCCGCGGACATCATTGCGGAGCCTCAAGCCATGATCCTCTTGCCGATGCTCCAAACCTACCGTCCGGCAGTCTACATTCCCGGGCATCACGAGGAGGAAATCGGCGGAAAGCCGGACCGCGCCACCGAACCGCTGTTCCAATACGCCAAGAACGCATTCCCCGACCTCATAACCGTGTCTAAGGAGTTCCGTGAGCCGACCTGTTTCGACACGCGGTTTACGATAGCGAAGGGCTATAGGCGCAACAATATCTTGTCTGGCAGCGTGCCCGATAATGGCAATCTGCAAGATTGGAATCATCCTGGCGCCTTCTAGCGCGAGCACTTCAAGCGGGGATGCACGCCAATGGCTTTCCTCCCCGCTTAGTTCTTCACGCAAGCGAACGAAACGACATCCAATGCCTGCCGTACGACTGTTCGCGCTCATTATCTGTTGTTTCGCGATCCCGACCGACGCACTCGCAGCCGCGTGGAAACATATTGCCGTCAGCGATGATGGTCTGGTGAATTTCTATATGGACGCCGAAGGCGTTGCCGCGAAGGGCTCGACACGCCGCGTGCGACTGCTGTTCGACTTTTCCAAGGTGCAGCAGGACCCGGATACATTGATCGAACATCGTTCGACTATCGAAATAGCGTTTCTTGATTGTCGGCGCCGCACGATTGCACCGATCGAGGCCATTAGCTATGCCGAGAACAAGGGTCGCGGTAGGCCCGTAGTTTCGACGAAATCTCCACAGCCCCTTCGCCACGTCGTCGCGGCCCCCCAGTCGATCGACGAGCGTGTGGTCGATTTTGTCTGCCAAGTCCGATGAGTTGACGCGCTTCCGCTCCACCTGACAGGCCTCAGACCAGAGTTGCAATGCTGGAAAGGGCGAACCGGGGCCGCGGCTTCGTCGACGCCACGAACGGCTGTTTCGCTGAAGAAAATGCGAACAAACGAAACGCCATCGCTGGGCTCGCCACAATCCGCAGGGCGGAAAGCTGTGGCTCCGCGACATCAAGGACATGTTCGTCGCGATAACGAAGTCCAGGGCGAGGAGTTGGTGAGGTGCCCGGACCTATGGAGATCTAACCGAAACCTCATTGTCGCGCCGCCTCTCCGGTGAGACAGTGAGCGTGACAGAGTTCGGCGTCTGAAAGGCTCTCTCGCAGGCGTTGGGCTGTGTCTGTGGCAGTTCAAGTTTGGTCCAGCTGCCCGAGCTCATGCAGCTTTGAGTCGCGGTCGGCGAAATGCAGAGTGTCGCTCCTTCCGAATACTGCCGATCGGCATAGATGCAGACGGCGTCCGCCGAACTAAAACTTGCGGTGTTCATCACCAATGCCACGCCGGCAATAATGCGTTTCATGATCGTCCCCACTTGTCTGAAGACTTTCATATAAGCCATTAGCGACGAACAAGCGACGAAAACGCATCAAAACAGTTCCACCGCCGCGAGAGCCCCGCTGACCGCGATCTGCCCATCGCGAACGATTGCGATTGAAGTTGCAGGCACGGCCGCCGTTCATTCCGCGACGAGGAATTTCCAGAGTCAAGTATTCCCACGGTTTCGCTTGCGCGCAGCGTGGATCGACATCATCCTCGCGTTGCCGGCAGCAACGTCGGCAATGGATGACCGGCGCCACAAGAGATCGCCGGGAACAGGCCGGCAATACCGGCCCTTACGCAAAAGGGGAGAAGCCTATGAGAGAGCAGTCGCGGCATTTCCGGCTTGGCATCATCGGCGCGATGAGTGTCGCTTGCGTCTTGGCTAGCACGTCGGCGTCGAAGGCGGTCACGTTGACGGCGCCTGTCGTCACGACGACCGGCACCTATCAGGGCCTGATGAACTTCCAGGAATTGCCGGGAGATCCGGCGACTGGAGTCAACGCATTCCTCGGTATTCGCTACGGCCAGGCGCCGCTGGGCACGTTGCGTTGGCAGCCTCCGCAGGCGCCCAATCCAGGCCAGGGATCGATGGTCGCGGCAACTCCCGGCCACTCCTGCACGCAAGGGCGCGCAACCGATTCCGAAGATTGCCTGTTCCTGAATGTCTATACGCCGTCCAATGCCAACAAGCATTCCAGACTGCCCGTGTTCGTATGGATTCACGGTGGCGCGCTCGTCAGCGGCGCCGGCTCTGACTACGACCCGTCGGTGATGGTGGCCGACAACGACATCATCGTCGTCACGATCAACTATCGCCTCGGCAGCCTCGGCTTCCTCGCAGCCAGCGTGCTGGCGGCGGCGCAGCCCAATGCCTTCCAGAACGTGGGCGACGCCGGCAACTATGGTCTGATGGACCAGCAATTCGCACTGGCCTGGGTCCAACACAACATTGCGGCTTTCGGCGGTGATCCGGACGCGGTGACGATCGGCGGTGAGTCAGCCGGCGGTCTCAGCGTCTCGTCGCAGCTTGCCTCCACCAGCACTGTCCGGAGCCTGACCGGCCGGCCTCTGTTCCGCGGCGCGATCATCGAGAGCGGCGCGTACATGTATCATGACCTGCCATCGCTCGCGACTTACCAGACCCTGAGCAACTCGTTCGCCAAGAAAGACGCCGACGCATCCTGCGGCGGCAACCTGACGCTCGCCTGCCTCCAGGGATTGTCGGCAGCGCAAGTCTTCGCCAATGAAAGCTCCTTCGGCGGCTTCGGCATCGCACCCAACTTCGGCACGAAAATCCTGCCGCGCGACCTCCACACAGCCTTCTCGACCGGCCAGTTCAACCAGGTGCCGGTGCTCCAGGGCACCAACGCCAATGAGGGCCGGCTGTTCGAGCCGAGCTTCTTCCCCGCTGCGCTCGTCTTCCCTGGCGTCAGCACTGCGAACATTGTCGCGGCCGGCGGCCCGGCAAGCTTCGGCCTTCAGGTCCCGAACGGTCTGTGTGCGACGCCGCCATTCACCGGCCAGCCTGCGAACTGCACCTACGCACAGGAGATCGGGTTCTTTATGCAGACCCTCGTGACGGCGACACCGTCCAACAACGGTCCGACTGCGCCCTTCACCCAGGCGGTCGTCGCCGCTTCGATTGCCGCGGCGGGCGAATATCCGATCGCCAACTTCCACAACTCCGTTCCGCAGACGACCGGGACGATCCCCGGCCTCAACAACAACTTTATGGGCGGCAACGTCGACGAGGCGCTCTCGCAGATCTTCACCGACTTCGTGTTCGCCTGTAACGGTTTCGATTCAAACAGCGACCTGTCCAGGCACGTCCCTGTCTTTGCTTACGAGTTCAACGATCCAAATGCCCCGAGCACGGCCGGCGTGCCGGGACCGGGGGCGAACAGCTCGGGCTTCACGACAGCTTCGCAGCACGCAGCCGAACTCCAGTACATCTTCAACTTCGGCTCAAACTTCACCTCGGCGCAAGCCGCGCTGGCGACAGACATGAAGACCTACTGGGCCAATTTCGTGAAGACCGGCGATCCGAACAGCAGAGGTATTGAAATCTTTGTCAGCTTCAAACCGACGCGTGACCAGCTGCCGCACTGGACGCACTTCAATGAGGGCAACCAGAAAATCCAGTCGCTCACACCGCCAGCACTGCTCACGCCGCGAGGTCCGCATCCTTTCGACACCTTCAGGACCGAGCATTTCTGCAATACTTGGCAGCCGCTGCTCACCTTCAACAACGGCAATGAGCCGCAGCAACCCTGATCTAAACTCCAATCGGCGATCGATCACGCAAAAGCAGTCGATTGCAAAAGCCTCGGAAGCCCTGCCTCACGGCAGGGCTTTTTTTGGGGAGTGCTCGGAGTTCTGCTTGGGACATAAGCCGAAGCTGCCGTAACAATGCCAACGAGAACTACAACGAAATAAGACAGAAGCTCGCGCGGACCGGAACGGCCGAGCACGAGCGCAAAACGTTCCGCCGCGTTTGCGTATCCAATAGCCAGCCAGTTGAAGCCGACCTGGAACAATTGGTTTTCGATTGTATCGACAAATGTCCGGAGGCATGCGTGCCTCACAATCCTAAATGACCGCGTAATGTCTCAAGCGGTTGCGCCAATGGGCGTCATCCCTGAGCCAGCCTGAGACCCTTGCGCCCGGTTCAGCCGACAAAACCTCTATTACAAGACGCGCGTGCTACCTCGTTTGCGCCCGTCTTTGGCAAGCTTGCGGCTAAGCTCGATGAAATCCGTTACCATGGGCTCCGCCTCGCCTCGCCTGTAGACAAGGGTTAGCGGCGCGACCAGCGACGGCGCATCGAGCACCGGACAATAGACGATGCCTTGCTGTCGGATTTCCCGAATCGAGGCCGGTACCAGCGAAATGCCCACGCCGGCGGCGACCAGATTGATGGCGGTCAGCATCTGCTCGACCTCGGCGACGACGAGCGGCGTGAAGCCGGCCCTGTGGCACACGTCGAGGACATTGCCATACATGCCCGGAGCGGCGTGGCGGCGCACCAGAATCAGCCGCTCGCCTGCCAAGGCTCGCAGCGAGATTGGCGCTTGCGCGCCGGAAGCTTTGCGCTTGACGAGATGATGCTTCGCCGGGAGTGCGATCAACATGTTTTCCTGTGCCAGTTTTTCGAAGACCAGATCCGCCGGTCGCGCCACGGCCGCTCTGATGATTGCAACCTGCACCTGTTCGCGGAGCAGCGCTTCGGTCAGGCCCTCGGCGCTGTTCGCGTGGAGATCGAGAGATACCGCGGCGTGACCGTCGACGTAGGCTCGCAATACGCGCGTGACGCCGGGGTGCAGCGAGGCGGCGGTGGTCAGCCCGATCGAGATGCGGCCGGGCTGTCCCATGGCGGCCGCGCGAGCCCGCGTTGCAGCGCGCTCGACCCCGCCCAGCAACGCGCGTGCGTCCTCCAGTAGCCCCTCGCCCGCGGGAGTCAACGCGACACCGCGTGGGAGGCGAGTGAATAGTGCGGTGCCCAGTTCCTTCTCCAACGCGCGGATTTGCTGACTGAGAGGAGGCTGCTTCAAGCCGAGCCGGGCCGCCGCGCGCGTGATATGCCGCTCTTCGGCGACGGCGAGGAAATAACGGAGATGACGCAGCTCCATGTGGCGACTCCCTGACATATCTTTTAAGTATGGCTTATGGGTTTTCGATATATTTTACAATTTGTTTCCCTGCTGGTCTGATCGAGATGTCGGTTCGTACTGAACCTCGAAAGCCGCCGATCGAGCGGCGATAAGGCTGGGAGGCTAATCATGCGGAGTTGCGGGGGGCGCGTCGGTGTTGACGCATACGGAATGCAGATCAACAAGCGTCGCGGGATGTTGCGGTCTCGATTGTTTCTTGCCGGTACGCTGTCCGTCGCGACGGCTCTTGCCACTGGCCCCGTGGCGGCTCAGCCTCCTTCCAATCCCGTCGAAATCCTGTTCGTTGGCAACAGCTTTACGCACGGGCGCTACGTTCCCGCACTGAGCTACAATGCCGGTCCGGGCAACTCCACAAACAACAACCTCGTCCATGACCTGTTGTGCCCGTCGCTGACGGCGGCGGGAATGTGCACGTCGGGTGCCGAGGCAGTCGCCGCCGTGACGCCGACGGCGGCCAATACCCCGGGAGCCACTTTGTTGGCGCAACTGGCCTATCTGCAAGCCAATCCGTCGGCGCAGTACACGGAGGTCGGACCGTTCGGCGGTGTTGCCGGCGTCTTTCTGCAATTCACCAGGGAGGCCGGGCTGCACTACAACGTGTCATTGGTCGCCGTCAGCAGTGCGACGCTCTCCGGCTATCTCGGCAACAAGGGCAACGAGCTCAACATGCTGCCGCTGATCGCCAGCGCCAAATGGGATCACGTCGTCATGCACGACCAGAGCTTCCGGCCGCTGCCGACGACGGTGACCGTCAACGGCGTGGGTGTGCCGACGCGCGGCGTTCCCACCGGGTTTCAGTCGGGCGTCAACGGCCTGATCAGCGCCATTCAGGCTGCCGATGCGGCAGCGAACAAGAAAAATGCCGCCATAACCCTCACGGAGACCCAGCCGATGGCCTCCTATGGCTTTACCAGCAGCAATCCGGAGGCTCCGATCTTCGGCAGCAGTACGGTTGCGCAGAATGCCGGCAATCCGGCGTTTGCGCCCTACGTGGGCGCGATCGACCCACTCGGCCAGATGGCGTCGGATCTGCACAACGCCTATACGGGCGAAGCAAGCGCGTATAATGCCGCCAATCCGAACGGCTCCCATGTCGACGTCGCCCTCGTTGGCGATGCCTGGGTGAGTGCCATCAATCTCGGCATTGCGGTCGAGAACCCTTATTTGCCGCGCCATCCCCGCCAGCAGGTCGATCTTTGGGACAGCAACCCATTGACGGCGTGCTGCACCACGCCGATCGGCTATCATCCCTCTAGCTATGGCGTCTATCTCGATGCACTCGTGATCTTCTACAAGATCACGGGCGTCGACCCCCACACGTTGCGCGCCGAGATGGACGACGACACATGGCCCGCTTTTCCAATCGTCCGCGGCGCATGCACTGGGCATTTCGGCAAGAGACGCCAGGTTGTTGGCGATTGCTGCACGCGAGACTGTTGATGCCGGGATGCCCATCTGCCGTCCTCATGCGGCTCCCGTCTGGCCTTGCGCCATGCTTCATCGTCTTCCCCAAGACGATGATGACAATCACCATGATAACAACCAGCACCACGATGATAACCACTAGTGACATCACCGGGATATGACCGGATTGCGCAGTTACAGACGTCAGAGCCGATGGATCTGGCGATCAGGACAACCAAAACGTCAGCAAGTTCTTGCTAGGGCGCCGCCCACGCGTGACCCATAAGAGACATGGATCTTGCGCCGCGGTCGTACGAGTGCACCCGACGTTGATGCCGACGACACTGCTTGACAAATTCTGACAAGCGCGAGAAACTTTTTTTACCGGTAACCGCATCGGTTGCCGAGATCAAAAAAGAAATGACGGGACGAGACGATTGGGGAGGTTTGACTTTGGTCGGCGCTCCGCGGCGTGCAGACGTCGACGTTGTCTGAGTATTGCGTTTGACGCGAATTGCGTCAGCTGCTGAGGCGCGGCTGAGGTAGTTCGCCAGGTTACTTCTTTCCCACGAAGCATCAGCGCGAAAATGAAAAAAGCTGCACCGCATGGCGGTGGACAGCGAGCGTGTCGATTCACTTCGAAAAGGGGAGGAAGCAACCATGTTTCCCAACAAAAATAAGCTATTACGCCGGACGCTTGTATCTCTTCTGCCAACAATTTCGGTTAGCGCCAGTGCGTTCCTGTGCGGGGCGTACGCCCTTGCGCAGAGCTATCCGCCGTACGGTCCCAATGTTCCTCTCGCGCATTTCGATCATGGCAGGCGGCAGCACGAAACACCGCCGCCGCCAAATCTCATGTGTCCGGTTCTGTCGCCGACTTGTCAGGACGTGAGAACGGCACAATCCGAATGGAACACCCAGTTGCTCGGCTACGACAGTCTGGATGGACGCTCGACCTACCAACCGCTCGTCGTGCACCAGGGCGACCGATACATTGCCTACATGGCCCATCATGCGGGCTGCGCAATCAACCGGCTGAACCTCAACGACGAGGTGAACGGCACATCGCTTCTCGATGTAACAGATCCGCGGCACCCGGTTTATCTGTCGCACATCCCGAACTCGTTGTCGGATGGCGCGACCTGCACCGGCTCGCTCGACGCTGCCGGCAACCAGATGGTCCACGTATGCGGCGGCGATAGTTTGCCGTCCAACTCGCGAGCCGAAGCCGAGCGCAAGCGCGGTCACTATTACATGCTACGAACCAACGGCAACTCGTCCGGCCAGCCGGGAACGGAATCGCACGAAGTCTGGGACGTGACCAATCCCGGCAGTCCGACCTTGCTGAAGACGATCGATTCGGGCGCAACGAACACGCACAAGGATTGGTGGGAATGCTATTCGGGCGTTGCTTACCTCGTGGCCAATGACGGCACGGCCTCGGCCGGTAGCTCCGACTCTGCGCCGGGCTGGCAGCAGAGCGGCTCCACCCAGCACATGAAAATCTACAACCTGCACGATCCGGCAAATCCCGAGTATATTCGCGACTTCGGCTTTGTCGGCCAGCAGCCGACGGCTACGGGCACGGCCCCCGAAGGGCTGGTGACGCCACCGACCGGCATTCACGGGCCGATTTCGGCAGGTGACCGCATTTACGCCGCCTATGGCGTCGGCGCTAACGGCGTGGTGCAGATACTCGACCGCAACAAGGTTCTGAACGGCTGCACGTCACACGGCGCGTCAGCCAACTGCGCCAAAAGTCCAACCCAAAGCGAGATGTTGGCGCCGCAGCTCGGATGGTTCACCTTGCCAGGCACCAGTCTGCAGGGCGGACACACCTCATTCCCGATCTACGGCGAAGAAGACGGCAGACCCCGCAACCTGATTCTGGTCACCTCCGAAGAAGGGGGTAACGAATGCACGGCCGGCAGTGCCCCGCACGCGGCCTGGCTCTACGACGTCACTGACGAGGCACATCCGAAGTACATTGCACAAGATCCCAACGATCCGGCACGCACCATGATGGATGTGCCAAACGGGTTCGATAACAAATGGGTGGGGATCGTTCCCGGAAATGGCGTGGCAGACACTCACTGCGGCACCGCGAACTGCTCCCAGGCGGGCATCTACGGCGCCACCGTCACACCGCAGGATGCGCCGGTGGGCACAGCTCCGAACAACTTCTGCAACCAGGGCGCCCGTTTCGGCATCCACTCCTCCACGGAGCTGTTCTACCCGCCCTACTACGGCAGGTTGGCGATTCTGGCTTGGTTTACCGGGGGCTTGCGTGTGTTTGACATTCGCAATCCTGATGAGCCACGCGCCGTCGCCTATTTCATCCCGGCACCCAACGACAACGGCTGCGGCCCGAAAGGCGGACCTTCGCCCGGTCCGGGCTGCACGATGGCCAACACCGGTCGCGACGGTCACACTGTCAACGCCATACACACCAACAACGTTGAGGTGGACGATCGCGGTCTGATCTACATTGCCGATCGCGCTGGCACCGGGATGCACATCATCAAGCTCACCGGCCAGGCGGCAGCAACGGCCGGCAACGACAACGGCCAAGGCAATGACCAGGGTAACGGCCACGGCAATGGCAATGGCAATGGCAATGGCAATCACCAATAACAAGAAAGACCATCGCAAATGAAAGCAAGGATCCCATTGATCCTGGCCGGAGTGTTCGGGCTGGCGTCGTTCTCCGTGGCACAAGACACGGAGGTCGCCAGCCTGGTCACCTGGATCTGCACGAGCCCGGTGGTGGCACAGGATGAGCCCACGAGGCAGGCGTTAAAGATCGGGGTGGGCAGTGCCACCCACGAAGACGTCGCGCGCTTGATGGGCAAGCCGTGGCGAACCAGCAACGACGCCGATTGCGAGGCCGAACAATACGGCGAGGCGTGGGAATATTTGGTCGATGAATCAAACGGCAAATTTTCCCGCATTCACGTGGCGTTCAACAAGGACGGTAAGGTGAGCGTGGTCGCCAAGATCCAACAGGGCGGTAAACCTGTCGTGCTGGCATACGCGGCCGAGAAAGAACACAAACATTAGAGGATACTCGACAGCAATCTTCGAAATCGGCTCCTTGTCGTCCTCGCGAGTGGCCGTCGTTGCGGTCGCATGTATGATTGAATGAAATCAGGTCGCTTCTTTTTATTGTTGGCAAGCGTCACGCTGCTTGGCGCGCGGTCCAATGCGGAGTCTCCCACATCTGCGGAAAATCCGTTGTGGGAGCTGCCGCTCGAGCGATTTTCGGTCACGCGCGAGCGGCCAATCTTTTTGCCATCCCGCCGTCCGCCGCCACTCGCGCCGAGCTATGTCGCGCCAGTCGCGTTTCGGCAGCCAGCCAAGCCGCCGGAGCCGGAGCACCCTGCGGTGTCCTTGCTCGGAACGGTGATCGGCACCGACGTCCAGATCGGAGTTTTCCTCGAGAAAGCGACGAACAAGGTCGTCCGCCTGCGCCTCGGTGAGGAACATCAGGGCTGGGTGCTGCGCCTGATCAAGGCGCGCGAAGTGACCCTGGTGAAGGACGTCGAGGAGACCTTGGCGCTTGATCCGTCGCCGGGAGGAGCGCCAGCGGTGCGCGGTCCGGCCATGCCGCCGCTCGTCCCTAACTCGATCGGAACCGTTCCGGTCGTCAACACCGCGGATTACGTTGACGAGCAGCCTCTACCCAAAAGAGGCGCGCAGCGGCAACGGAATTGATGTGGCGCCGCTGATCCTGCGGCAGCACAAAAATGTCACCCGATCTAAAGACCGTGAAGGCGGCGCCACCGTCCTGGACTATAGCCTTCGCTCCGGGAAAAAACGCGCGCGAATTGGCTCTGATCCACAAAGCCGCAGATCTGGGCAATATCGGAAAAAACTGAAGGCAAGTCAGCTTCTCTGGCACGCAGGTATGCATCACGCTGGTGCACATCACACGGTCCGCTGTGACGTCCAATCTCGCAAAAGAGAGCCCCCGGCGTTTGCCGTCGAGGGCCGCTTTTATTGCGTTCAATATCGGGGCGCGCGGAATGCGTTGGCATCCCGCGCAGCCCTTCATTGCCTAGCGATTGCTCGCTTCCCTATTTTTGATTGCTGGCTTGCTGATCGTTATTGCCGTTGCCGTTGTCGTGATCCGGTTTCACGCACGCAAAGCTCGCGGCGCTGGTCGTGCTGCCATTTCCCTTGTACTTAGCAAATTGCGGGTAAGGACAAAGGGGCCGCTGGAACGCGACGCCCTGCGTCGGATCGTCATTCACGTATTTCGTGGCGACGATCTTATCGGGCGCATCTCCCCCTTCGACCCATTGATCGAGAGCCGTGAGAATGTCGTCCGACGCGTCCGAGGGGGTCGGACCGTTGGGCGCGCCGAGTTGACCGAAAGCATTTGCGCCGGGGCCGCCGCTGCAATGCGCCATCCCGGGGACCATGAAGAGACGATAGAAGCCCCCGATGGCCTCGTGGCCTCCCAATTCTTGCGCCACCGAATGATGGTAGTTGATGTCGTTAATAGGTGAGATGGCGGTGTCGCCCCAACCTACGTACTGGATCAATTTGCCGCCGTGCCGCTGGAAAGGACGAAGATTTGCATCAGTCGAATTCAGGATCGCAGCTGTACGATCGTCCGCCGCGCGAGCGTTTTCAGCTGGCGTATTGGTGCTCGGGGTCCATCCCGAGTTCGGAAACACGATGAACTTGAAGTAGTTGTCTCCGAACTCTTCCTGCAAGCCATTGGCCGGATTGCCGGCATCCGTCAGCCATGCCGGCCAATTGGCCACGTTACTGGCCTCATCGCCGCCCACACGGTAGCCCGGGAAGATACCTGGAGGTCCCGAGAAGATCTTCTCGACCGCGTGAACCTTGTCCGCCGACAGCGACAGCTTTGCAGGATTGAACTTGCAGGCCAGCGGATTGTTCAGGAATTGATCCGTGCTTAGGCCACCGTCGTGCCCCGCGCACTGCGCGAGCATGGAACTGCTGACGACGTTAAGGTCGGCCTGGGTAAGATCTCCACCGGAGACCGAGGTAAGCGCGTTCTGATTCCAGATGAACCCGGTCATCAAGTGGGTCCAAAAATTCGCTGGCGATCCTGCCACGATCCCATCGAAGTCCTGGGGGTACCGCTGCGCCTCCATCAAGGCTTCGCGGCCGCCATCGGAACAGCCGAGGAAGTAGGATCGACGTGCGCTATTTGATTTGAAGGCCATAATGACGTCCTTGGCGACGTCCGTTGTCTCCTTGAGCGATCGATATCCGAAATCGATCACCTTCTGAGGATGGCCCAGTGCCCACGATCCGTCGGTGCCACCGGCCTCATGCCCATCGTCGGTCGCCGCAACGGCATAACCTCGGCGAAGCGGCTCGGCCATGCTGGAATAGCTGATTGATCCACAGAAGCCGCCGCAACCCACCTGAGCGTATTTCAGGTTCCATCCAGACTCCGGAATCCACACCTCGAACTCGATGTGCGAGTCGCTGGTCGGCGTCGTAAATCCCGCCACCCGGCAGAATGCCGGCAATCCCGTGAGTGATGACGGCGGACTGGTCGGCGCTACAAAAGTTCCAGCCGGAACATCCTGCGCGGTCGTTATCGTCGTGTGAGCGCGGTGAAGGCTATTGGCCAATTGCGTGCACGTTGACGCAGCGGCCGGGGATGCTGAACATATTCCGATCGCCAGCGGCACGGCCGTAGCCATCAGATATCTTGAGACCCGGTGCCTGTTTCGTCGTTCAATCATAGTTGCCTCCCTGTTGCATCGCATCATCTCGAACACTTTGTGTGCCCGTTTCGGTGTGCCCCGTTTCGGCCATGCTAGGTCGGTAGCTTCTTCAAGACTGTTATCGGTTTTACAATTTTGGTTTTGCGATGCCGTCGCTCGACGATTTTTTGGTTGCGAGCGGCTGGGCGGGCGCCCTTTCAGCCGAGCAATTGCAGCGCGCGCACACGACCATCATCGTCCGCAATTTTCGGCACGGCAATTTTGTGTGCCACAAGGGTGACGCGTCCAATGTTTGGGTCGGCGTGGTCAGCGGATTGGTCAAGGCCACAAACCTGTCCGAGACCGGAAAGCCTGTGACCTTTGCGACTTTCCCGGCCAATTGCTGGTTCGGAGAAGGTTCGCTACTCAAACAGGAGGCGCGAAAATACGACGTCATTGCGCTGCGCAACTCTCGCGTTGCCTTGATGCCAGCAGTCACTTTCTTCTGGCTGCTGGACACGAGTATTGCTTTCAACCGCTTCATCATGAACCAGCTAAACGAGCGCCTCGGGCAATTCATGAGTGCGTTCGAGCATGATCGCCTGGACGACCGAGAAGCCCGCGTGGCTCACGCCCTTGCGAACATGCTGCACCCCCAGCTTTATCCGAGCCGGGAATGTCGCATCGAAATCTCCAACGAAGAGCTTGGCCATCTCGTTGGCGCATCGCGGCCACGCGTCAGTCAGTCTCTGCACATCCTCGAGAAATCCGGGCTGATCAAGGTGGGGTACCGCACGATCACGGTGATCAATATTGATGGCCTGCGGAGTTTCGGGCGTGTGACCCGAACAAGTTCGGGCACTAGCTGCTCGCTCGAAAAGGGCTAGAGGCTATGTCCACTCGCATGCCGTAGTGCAAGTTCATGATCATTAGGACGTTCGCGGTCGACTTGGACTTCAACGCATATTCCAGTTCTATCGCCGCGTTCGGATTCATGAGAGCTTTGCCCGGCGACGTCCGTCTTGTGCGGAGCGCCTTTGCCCACCGGCATAGCATCGCCGACGAAGACGGTGGATGAATCGATCTTCTTGAGAATTTCGATCGCAAGGTCCGGACTGCCCTTGAGCCTGTCACAAATTCGCATTTATGCTGGCCCAAGCTGACGGAGGCTGGACGAGAGAGCCAGCACCGCAAGGGAGAAATTCATGCTCAGGATTGCCCGACTTCCCACCACTTGCTCCGCCTCCGTTCTGGCGCTTGCTGTCGTGATCACAAACACGCACGCGATCGCCGATGCGGACGAGGGTGTTCTGCACACCCATTATGACGGCGTGACCAACGACCTTCTGACGGCAGGCCTCGGCAAATCGGGGCTCGGCTCGGCGACACCGCCCACTTTCACAGATCCGCTCAATCCGACGGCTGAGGAACTGCGCCGCTCGGCGATCTACAACAATTACCGCGCCCTGATCGATCCGACGCCGGGCGGCGGATACGGCACGCTCTACGGACCGAACGTGAAAGCCGACGGCACCGTGACGACGAACGAGGGCCTGATCGCGGGCGATGAATATATCGCCTTCGAGAAGGGCGAAGGCGGCCGCACACGCGTCACCATGATGGCGCAGATCCCCGACAGCTTCTCGCCCACCGCAGCCTGCATTATCACGGCACCTTCATCCGGCTCGCGCGGCGTCTACGGCGCGATCGCGACCGCCGGCGAATGGGGCCTCAAGCACGGCTGCGCGGTCGCCTACACCGACAAGGGCACCGGCACCGGTACGGACGATTTGCAGAACAACACCGTGGACCTGATCCAGGGCCAGCGCGCCGATGCGACGCAGGCGGGCGACGACTTCGAACTTCACGGCGGCAATCTCGAACAAGGATCGCGCCGCGTTCAACGCCGCAACGCCCAATCGATTTGCCTTCAAGCACGCCCACTCGCAGCAAAATCCCGAAAGCGAATGGGGTCAGAACGTGCTGCGCTCGATCAAGTTCGCCTTCAGCATGCTGAACGAAAAGCTCGGCCGCCGCGGCGTCCACTTCGACAAGCACAACACCATCGTGATTGCGTCCAGCGTCTCGAACGGCGGCGGCGCGTCGGTCCGCGCGGCCGAACAGGATCGCGAGGGCCTGATCGACGGCGTTGCGGTCGGCGAGCCGAACGTCAATCCAAAGTTCACCTCGAAGTTCACGATCGTGCAGGGCAGCGGCCAACCGTTCGCCGCACACAGCAAGCCGCTGATCGACTACACCACCTTCATCAATGTCTTTCAGGGCTGCGCCAGCGCAGCGCCGGCGAATGCGAGCGCCCCGCTCAACCTCGCGCCAAGCGCGGCTCGCTGCGCGAGCCTCCACGCAAAGGGACTGCTCTCGTCGACGACTCCGGATGCGCAGGCCACGGAGGCACAGGCGACCATGAACAATTTCGGCCTGCTGCCGGAGCAGAACGTGGTGCAACCCGGCTACTGGTTTGCTTTCGTGCACCAGGCGATCTCCGTGACCTATGCCAACGCCTATGGACGATCGAGCGTGCTCGACAATCTCTGCAACTACAGTTTCGGCGCGACCAATGCTTCCGGCACGCCGGGTCCGCTTGCAGCCGCGAGCGAGGCGCAGATTTTCGGCTCGAGCAATGGCATTCCGCCGACCTCTGGCGTCAATCTGATCAACAATGCCGCGCCGGGCGGGCCCAAAGAGGACCGCGCCTCAACGGGCGATCAGGATCTCGACAACGCGCTGTGCCTGCGCTCGCTCGCGCTGGGACACGATGCCGCAACCGGCGCTGCGCTCGGAAGAACGGCGGCCGGTCAGGCGCGCCAGATCGAAGGCGGCGTCGACGAGATCATCGCCAACGGCGACCTGCACCGAATTCCCACGTTGGTCGTCGCGGGCCGCAACGATGCGATCCTGCCGCTGAATTTCGCGGCGCGCGCCTATTTCGGGCTGAACAATATCGTCGAGGGTTCGCTAAGCCCGCTGCATTATTACGAGGTGACCAACGCCCAGCATCTCGACAGCTTCAATCAATTCGCCGGCTACAACGCGCTGCTGATTCCGCTGCACCGCTACTTCATCCAGGCGATGGACCTAATGTACGACCACTTGCGGAACGGACGGCCGCTGCCGCCGAGCCAGGTCGTGCACACGACGCCGCGTGGTGCGGGTGCACCGCAGATCACCATCGCCAACGTTCCGCCGATTGCCGATTCCCCCGCGGCGAACGTGCAGATCACCTTCGCGGGCGGACAGGTCAGGATTCCGGACTGACGGGAATCGATACCGGCACTGTTTGACAGGCCATGTCAGGAGCGGCGTAGAAAAGGGGTGCCCGAATAGAACCGGGCGCCCTCGATGCGATCGGCCGCCGCCTGACGCGCAGAGTTGATGGAACGCAGGCGCGACTATCCCGGACCGCTACTTTGCCGCTGGCTTGGGCCTACACTCTCAATAGGATGAAAGAGGAACGTGTGCACTCCAAACTAGACGAAATTGCACACGTTTGTACCCCGTTTTTTGACCTCTTGGTGCACACGTAGCGCACACGAAACAGGGAGTGCGCGACCGCGGCCAGCTTCACTCAGTTGCCATCTGGAAACTGAAATCCAAGGATCAAATGCGCAAGGCGGGTTCTGCCGGCAAGCCGAAGCTTCCGCAGGCCCAGGAAACATCTCGGTCGCCGGCGTCAGAATGCTTTGACCGTGCCCACGCGTGTGAATTTCGGCGCGGCGATCAAGATCGGGATGCAACCCAGGAAGATTGGGATGAGTGCGGCAGCGGCGTTGCCAGCCAGATCCCAGGCAGCGCCGGCGATCAACGAAACCAGCATTCCGAAGCCGTAGGCGATCGCGAATGCCGCGGCGGACGTAGGGGCGACGTCCTTGGGACTTTCACAGAGCAGCGGGGCGAGCGCCAATGCCAACGGCAGCGCGGCGCCGCAAGAGAACCCGGCCAGACCAGCCCAGAACACGGTCCACGTGCCCGCCGACGACATGATGCCAATCACGCAGACGCAGAACAGCGTTCCCAAAGCAAGGTACGGCCAACGCTTGCCTTGCAGCTTGTCCGCCAGCAGCAGCAGGAGAAACGACGCCGGCAACTGTCCGGCGTTCAACGCCGTCAAGGCCTGGCCGATGAGCTCCTGACGGCCGTTCGCGCTCAGATAGGCGGGCAAGAATCCGTTGAGGCAAAAATAGGTGCTGGTGACGCTCCCCAACGTCAGGCCGATGCGCCACCCGAGCCGACTATTCCATTGCGGAAGCCAACGCGTTGTACGCATTTCCAAGGCGCTTTCCACCGATTTAGGTGCGAACATCGCAACCGTGACGGCGGTTACGATCAAGAACGACGCCCATATGCCGAGAGCCGGGCGCCAGTTTCCGCCGTAGTAGGGCAGAACCAGAGACAGCATCGTCGCGACGGGGATGATCTCACCGAAAATCAAGCCGTTGGTGTAGACGGCTGTTCCGAATGCCGATCTTTGCGGGACCCACTCTCGCACCGCCGCCGTCATCACCGGCTGCATGATGGCGACTCCGGTGCTCATCAGCGCACTCGTCAAATACAGTTGCCATGCATTCGAAACGCCGGTGCGGAGCAGTGTCCCGCCCGCCGTGATGGCTAGCGCACCCATCAACGCGCCGCGCACGCCCATCCGGGCGACGACGATCGAGCCCGGCGCGGCGAAGATCGCGAAAACGACAATGGGAATGCCGGACAGAAGCCCGACCTCTGTGCCCGACAGATTGAGATCTCGCTGGATCATTGCGATTACGGGCGGAACCGCCAGGACAGTAAGGCGAAGACAAACCCCGCACATCCAAAGCAGACCGAAGGACGTTCTCGAGGAAACGTGTCCTTCCACTAAAGCGCTCGAGCGAAATTGGCGAAGAATTCGTCCGCGAGCTTCTTGGCCGAGCCGTCGATCAGCCGCTGCCCCAACTGTGCGAGCTTGCCGCCGATCTGTGCATCGACCTGATAGCTCAGGAGCGTGCCCCCCTCACGGTCGACGAGACCGACCTTCGCTCCGCCTTTCGCGAAGCCTGCCACACCGCCCTCGCCTTCTCCCGAAATCTTGTAGCCGTTTGGCGGATCGAGATCGCTCAGGGTGACCTTTCCACGAAATCGCGCAGACACTGGACCGACCTTCATCTTGGCGACCGCACGAAAGCCTTGATCGTCGGTCCTCTCCAATTCCTCGCAACCGGGGATACAAGCCTTCAGGACGGCCGGGTCGTTCAGCTTCTCCCAAACGGCCTCCCTGGGCGCGGCAAGCTGGATCTCGCCGTTCATTGTCATCGCCATAGGATACCTCACTTTTGCGAGAACGCGTCCCGATCGTCAATTGCGGACCGGCGCGAATACCCGGGTCATATACATGGAAAGATCGTTCACAAGCTCGGCACGCACGGCCGACGAAACGCCAGCCAGTGACTTGGCTAGTTCTTTCTTGAATTCGATCTGCATCGACCGCGCGATTTGAATCCGCTGCGCCTGCGGAGACCCCGCCCCATGCATCGACTCCGTGAGATATCCCACCGCATTTCTGCCCAGCGTCATGTTCTCCACCAAACGCAAGATGCGAATGCGATCTTCGGTCGCGACTTCAGGGCGGCCCTTGAGATATTTTTCGATCATCGGACCTATGGTTTCGTGCCGCAACTCCAGCTCGGATGGCAGCGTAACCATCAATCCGCCGGCAAGATCCTGCGCCAACCGGCCAATCTCGTAAGGCAGCCGCGTGACGTGGTGCTTGCAGACATTGGCCAGCATCTCGTCAGGCAGGTACGCGCCCGATTTCATCTCAATGCCTTGATGGCTCGCGGCAATGCCTGTACCGTAGATCGTTTCGTTGAGATGCGTCATCTCGACGAGCTTGTCCTTGATATGCGAGGCTCGCTCGACGCCGTTGTAGTCGGCAATGGTGGCTGCCGCGCCGATCAAGACGTCGCCGACACCGGTCTTACAGACGTAGCTGCGCCTGTGGTAGCAGGTAAAGCGTTCGACCAACGATGACGCATATTCCGTCTCGCCATCCATGAAGACATGTTTGGTCGGAATGAACACATTATCGAAGATCACCATCGCTTCCTGGCCGGAAAATTGCGCGTTGCCGGCATCGATGCCGCCGCTTTCGGCGCTTCGCGTATCACACGACTGCCGGCCGTAGATATAGGTGATGCCCTCGGTATCCACCGGCAGCGCCCCGACAATCGCATAGTCCTTGTCTTCGGCATCCAGCCTCATCGTCGGCATCACGATCAGCCAATGCGAATTCAGGCAGCCCGTTTGATGCGCTTTGGCGCCACTGATAAAGACACCGTCCGCAGTTCGGCGGGTGACGTGCACAAAGAGGTCTGGATCGGCCTGCTGCGAAGGCGATTTGCCGCGATCGCCTTTTACGTCGGTCATGGCACCGCCGATCACAAAGTTCGCCTTTTGCATCTGCGTGAGAAATTGCGTGAACCGGCGATGATATTCGGTCCCGAACTTCTCATCCAAATCGTACGTGACGGAATGCAGCGAGTTGAGTGCATCCATGCCGACGCAGCGTTGGAAGCATGTGCCGGTCAACTGCCCCAGGCGTCGCTGCATCTTGTTTTGCATGACGAGATCGGCAGTGCTCGCCGAGATGTGAAGAAAGCGATTGACGCGCTCGCCAGTGAAGGGCGACACGGCTGATGCCAGTTCGGGATTTTCGTTCGCCAGGTCGTAAGTCTGCGCGACCGCGTTGATCGAAGGCCGGATAATCGGATGATCGACGGGCTCGTCGACCATTTCGCCCATCAGGTAGACCTTGAGCTTTCGGTTCCGCAGGCTGTCGATGTATTCGGAGCCCGATTTGATCGGCTTGCGGGATTTCGAGGCCAAATCGCCCGCGACCATTTCCTGATCCATCCGTGCCTCCCAATAAACACCCCGGCCCGCTTCGCAAGCGGGCCGGCATTACGCAAATTCTAACGGCGGAGCGGACCCGCCGACATCAACCTTTTTTGACCAGTGGACAGACGCTGTCCTTCAGCGGACGGAACGCCTGATCCCCCGGGATCACTTCGCGAAGCTTGTAGAAATCCCAATCGCCCTTGGATTCGGACGGCTTCTTCACTTCGTACACATACATGTCGTGCACCATGCGTCCGTCCTCGCGGATTCGTCCGTTCTTGGCGAAGAAATCGTTGATCGGCATCTCGCGCATCTTGCTCATCACGGCCTGCGCCTCGTCCGTGCCGGCCGCTTCGACGGCCTTCAGGTAGTGCATGGTCGACGAATAATCACCTGCATCGCCCATATGCGGCATCTTCTTCATCCGGTCGTAGAAGCGCTTCGACCATGCGCGCGTTTCGTCGTCGCGATCCCAATAAAAAGCGCTGGTCAGAACCAACCCCTGTGCAGTCTGCAGACCGAGACTCTTGATGTCGACTTCCCAGACCAGAAGTCCCGCCAGCGTCTGACCACCCTTCTGAATGCCGAACTCCTGAGCCGCCTTGATCGAGTTGACCAGCACGGTCCCCGATCCCGCCAGCGCAACGACCTGCGCTTTCGAGGCCTGGGCTTGCAACAGGAACGACGATTGGTCGAAGGTTTCGATCGGGTATCGGGTCGATCCGACGACCTGCCCGCCCATGGCTTTGACGACTGCGGAAGTGTCGGCCTCCAGCCCATGACCGAATGCATAATCCGCCGTCAGGAAGTACCAGCTCTTTTCACCGGCCTTCATCAACGCACTGCCAGTGCCGCGGGCCAATGAATAAGTGTCATAGGCGTAGTGGATGCTGTTCGGCGTACAGGCATCGTTGGTGAGACGCGATGCTCCAGCGCCGTTGACGATGGCGATCCGGTTCTTTTCCTTCGCCGCCTGAGCTACCGTAAGCGCGATCGAAGAGTTGATCAGGTTGGCCACCATGTCGACTTTTTCGACGTCGAACCATTTGCGTACCAATACCGAAGCGGTGTCCGGCTTGTTCTGATGATCGGCAACGATCACTTCGATCGGCTTTCCGAGAACCTTGCCGCCGAAATCCTCAACGGCCATCTTGACGGCGGTGACCGCGCCTTCTCCCGACTCGTCCGAAAACTGTCCGGACATATCGGTCAGCACGCCGATCTTGACGACGTCGTCCGAGATCTTCGCGGTCTGCGCTCCGGCGCCGTTGACCATCAAGATCGCCGCCGACGCGATCAGGAGGCTTTCAATCCTCAGTTTCATGACATTCCTCCCTCAAGGGTTCTTATGCTGGTTGATTGTTTTTATTACTAGCATAACTAGACTTTTGTCACATGCTTAACTAGACTTACATTTCCGGCGAGTCAACCTCGCCGTTGTGGTAAAGGTGCGCGACTTTCGAAGGCCGCCGTCGCGGCTGTCGCGTAAATGGACTGTCCGGAATGCCCGCCGCCGCCAAGATCCAAACGACCAAATCCTCGATGAAGCCAAGACCGCCGGCGCCTGCGGGCCGGACGGCCATCGCCCGGACTGAGCGCAATTGTTCGGTCGCTCGCACGCTGGACATCGTTTCCGACGCGTGGGCCTTCCTGATCATCCGCGAGGCGTTCTTCGGAACGCAGACGTTTGAAGCGTTCCGCTCCGCGCTCGGCATTCCGCGGGCGACGTTGACCGATCGGCTGAGAAAACTGACCCAGCTCGCTATCTTCCGACAGGTCGCGCCCGGATCTTCGCAGCGCAAGGAGTATCGCCTGACGAAGATGGGGTTTGATCTCTATCCGAGCTTCATCGCCCTGATGCAGTTCGGAGACCGTTGGCTCTTCAAGGGCAAGCCTCGTCCGCTGACGCTGATCCACATCGTCTGCGGTTGCGACAGCCATCCCATCGTCACCTGCTCCCATTGCGGCGAAGGCGTCGGCGCCCGTGATGCGAAATACCGCGACGGCCCCGGTGGCGGAAGATGTCCCGCCAAACCCGGCCGCAATACCAGGCGCGCCTCCGATGGAAGCCGGTTCGTGCTTGGCCGCCCCAGTTCGGTTTCGCGCGCGCTCGAGATCATCGGCGACAAATGGAGCTTCATGGTTGTCCGCGAGGGTTTTTTCGGCAACCGCCGCTACGACAAGATCCTGACCGAGCTCGCGATCGCGCCGAACATCCTGACCGATCGGCTCAACCGCCTGGTTGCCAGCGGCGTCTTTCATCGCAGGCAGTACCAGAGTTCGCCGGACCGGTACGAGTATCTTCTCACCGACATGGGGTTGGACCTCTACGGCCCCTTCATCGCGATGCTGCGATGGGGCGACCGTTGGCTCTCCAAGGGCAAACCTCCGCTGATCCTCACCCATCTCAAGTGCGGACATGATTTCGAGCCATCAGTGGATTGCGATCGCTGCAAGCAGCCGATCGTTGCCGCGGACATGCGCTATCGGTTGACCTACAATCCGAAGTCCTTCGGCGCCCTGGGTCCGCGATCGGTCGACTGACGGCCCCGTCACGCTTGTCTCAGGGCTTCGACCAGCTTGAAGCGCATGATCTTCCCGGACCCCGTACGTGGAATTTCAGCGACGAGATGGGTCGCCTCCGGAATCTTGTAGGCCGACAGATGCGCCCTGCAATGATCCATCAGAGACGGGACGTCCAACTCATTTCCGTTCGCGACGACGAAGAGACAGGGCACCTCCCCCAGCGTCGCGTGCTTCACACCAACAACCGCACAGTCCTTGACCTGGGGATGCCGGACGACGACTTCCTCGATCTCGGCAGGCGCGATGTTCTGACCGCCCCGGATGATCAGTTCCTTGATCCGGCCCGTGATCGTCAGGTAGCCAGCCGGGTCCGACTTCGCGAGATCCCCCGTGTGGTACCATCCCTTGCGGAGCGCCGATGCGGTTTCCGTCGGCTTGTTGTGATAGCCCTGCATGAGGTTTGGTCCGCGGACGATCAGTTCGCCCTCTCCACCAATTGGAACGTCTTCGAGTGTATTCGGATCGACGATGCGTACCGCGAGCCCCGGCACCGGCAATCCGCACGAGCCGTTAGGCCGCGAACCGCTGAGCCAGTTCATGGTGACCATGGTGGACGTCTCGGTGATGCCATATCCATCGAGCAACGGCGTCTTGAAGCGCTCCTCGAAAGCCCTGTTCAGCGTCGCCGGCATGATCGCGCCGGCTGAGATACAAAGCCGGATGTTGCCCAACCGCTCGACGCGCGTCTCCTGCGCCCTGTGCAGCAAATAATGAAACATGGTCGGGACGCCGGGGAAGATCGTGTATCTGCCCGACTGCATCAGATCCAAAGCGAGCTGCGGAGAAAACCGCTCCATGATGTGTTCGCTTGCGCCGACCGCAAGAACACCGAGCACGGACAGATTGAGACCGTACGAATGAAACAACGGTAGAGGCGAGAGAACGACGTCTTTTGAGCCAAGCCCGCAGATCGGAGCCCAGCAGGAAGCCGCAATCCAGAGCATGCCGCGTACCGAAAGAAGGACGCCCTTGGCGCGCCCGGTTGTGCCCGACGTGTAGATGATGAAGGACGAGCGATCGATATCGTCGGGATCAAGCGGTTTGGTATCGACGCGTTTCGCCAGACTGGACAGCGCTGTGCCGGCTTGCTCCGCACCGTGGCCTGCGAAGATCATTCGTGGCGCAATATTGGCCACCCGCGAGATCTTCGTCACCAATTCCTTTCGCTCGGCCGTGGTGACGATAGCGCTGCAATCGGCATCGGTCAGCCGGTAGCTGATCTCGCCTTCGGCGGCGTCATAGCTTATCGGGACGATCACGGCGCCGGCCCTGAGCCCCGCAAGGCAGGCTTCGATCGGGTCGACCCCGTTGGGCAGGTAGATGGCGAGCCGGTCGCCCTCGCGCAGCCCCGTCTTTGCCAGGTTGGCGGCGATGGCCGCAGTGTTATCGGCCAGTTGTCGGTATGTTACGGAGCGCACCGAGTCCGAGTAAGCGATCTGCTCGGGCCGGTTCTTCGCATGCCGATCCATCAGCTTCGCGATCGGAGCGATTAAATCAACGTCCATCATCGCCGTAATCCCCTAGACCATACTGTATCCACCATTGACGCTGATCACCTGCCCGGTGATCCAACTGCCTGCATCGGACGCGAGCAGGGTGACCAGCGGCGCGACGTCGGATGGCAGTCCGAGCCGGCGGATCGCGTAGGCCTTGACCAGCTTTTCGCGGTTCGCATCGACCCAGGTCTTGTCGTGCGCGGTCTCAATGAGGCCAAGCGAGATCGAGTTGGCGGTCACGCCCGAACGGCCCCATTCACGCGCCAGCGATTTCATCAGCGCAATGGTGCCCGCGCGCGCCGCGGCCCCGAGCGCCAGGCCGGATTCGCCGACCCTGGAGGAGTCGCCCATGATCGAGATGATACGTCCGTGGCCCGACGCCTCGAGCAGTGGCCCTGCGCTGTGAGAACAGTTCAGCGCACCGTAAAGACAAGTGTCGATCTGCTTTTTCCAATCCTCCGGCGTGCTCTCGCTGAAGCGCTTGCGCAATACCAGACCGGCGTTGTTGACCAGGATGCCCAACCCGCCAAAATCGCTCTTGATGTCCGCGATCATCTTCTTGACGGTGTCCGCATCCGCGATGTCGGCCTGGTACGCTTTCGCCTTGCCGCCCGCCTTTTGTATCTCGGCAACGACAGCCTCCGCCTCCGCCTTTGAACTGTGATAGTTGACGGCGACGCTTGCGCCGTGCTCCGCCAGCATCCTGGAGATGCCCGCGCCCACGTCCCGTCCGCCCCCGGTCACAAGGGCGACGCGTCCTTTCAAGTCACTCATCCACTCTTCCTCTCGATTTTAGTCTGGCTTGTTCCATCAATTTGAAGATGCGCTCCGGCGTCATCGGAAGAATTGAGACGTCGATATCGAACGGCGACAGCGCATCGGCGATCGCGTTTGCGATGGCGGCCGGCGCGCCGATCGTGCCGCCCTCGCCCATCCCCCGGAAGCCGCCTGCAGCCGCAGACTTGCTCTCGATATGCACGACGTCCATAAGCGGCACCTCGGGCGCAGAAGGGATCATGTAGTCGACGAGGCTCGCGGTCAGAAGCTGACCGTCCTCGTCATAGATCAATTCCTCCAGCAGTGCGGCGCCGATGCCTTGCGCCACACCACCGTGCACCTGACCATCGACGATCATCGGGTTGATGATCCGGCCACAGTCTTCGGCGACGACAAATTTCAGGATCCGCACGAAACATGTCACCGGGTCGACCTCCACCGCAGCAATGTGTGTGGCGGCCGCGGTCGTCCCATTGATCGGGTCGTAGGTGTAGGTCGCGCTCAGCTCCTCGCGAGCCTCCAGCGGCAACGTCTTCATGTCGGAATAGACCGCCTTGGCAATCTGCTTCAAGCTTACAGTGCGGTCAGTGCCGAGCACGGTCGCTTGGCCCTCGGTCACTTCGATATCGGCCGCATTGGCTTCGAGCAGATGAGAGGCGACCCGCCTGATCTTCTCCTGCAATATCTTCGAGGCGTGCTTCGCCGCGCCGCCGCCCAGAACCGCACTGCGGCTCGCATAGGTTCCGGTCGACATCGGCACCTCGTCGCTGTCGCCCTGGATGACACGCACGTCTTCGAACCGGGCGCCGAGATCGTCGGCGACGATTTGGGCCAATGTGGTCTCGAGACCTTGCCCGTGGGACGCGACACCGAACGCCGCGGTGATCGCACCCGTCGAGTCGATCGTGATCTTCGCCGTCTCAGAGCCGGTATTGATCGGCATGCCCGGCGCGACTGCAATTCTCGAACCGATGCCGGTCAACTCGGCATAGGAAGCGATGCCGATGCCGAACAGCTTACCCTGCTCGCGCGCTTCGGCTTGTTGCTTGCGAAGCTGTTCATAACCGGCTGCCTCGGCCGCGGCCTCCAGGCATTCGAGGAATCCGGTCTTGTCCCAGATGATTCCGGAAGCGATCCGATACGGAAACTCGTCCGAGCGGACCAGATTGCGACGCCTGATCTCAAGAGGATCGAGGCCGAGCGCCTTGGCGCCGAGATCCATCAAACGCTCGGCGACGAAGGTCGAAATGGGGCGGCCGACGCCGCGATACGGACCGGTCGGCGGCTTGCAGGTCGCGACACCGCGCACCGCGCCCCTATAGGAACGGATCTTGTAGGGCCCCGGCAGGAAGCTCACGACCTGGACCGGTTCAAGACCGCAGGTCCACGGATAGATCGAGAAGGCGCCGACGTCACCGATCACGTCCGCTTGCAGCGCGGTCGCAATACCATCGGCGTCGAACCCCATTTCCGCATCGACGATTTCGCCGAACGCCTGGCTACTGCTGCTCACGTCCTCAAGCCGGTCCGCCGTCCACTTCACCGACCGACGGAGCTTGCGCGCCACAATGCAAATCAGAAGCTCTTCCGGATAGAGCGAGCCTTTCGAGCCAAAACTTCCTCCGACGTCCGGCGCGACCACGCGCAGGCGATGTCCGGGCAGGCCGAGCGACTCTGAAATCGCGTCGCGGACGATTCCGGGAATGTTCGACGAAGTGTAAAGAGTGATGGCATCGCGGCGCTTTTCGTATTCTGCGGCGTAGCTTCGCGGCTCCATCGCAAGCGGCGCCTTGCGGGTCATCTCAAAACGCCCGCCTACCCTGACCGCCGCGGCCTTGAAGTCTGCAGCGACATCACCCTTCTTGAATTCGCGCGCGATCAAGACGTTGGTGCCGGCCTCTTCGTGCAGAAGGGGGGCGTCGTCGGCGACGGCCAACTCCGCGCGCGAAATCGTGCCGAGCGATTCGTATTCGACTTCGATAAGTTCCAGCGCATCCTCTGCGATGTAGCGAGAAGTCGCAACGACGGCGGCGACGGGCTCGCCGACATAACGAACCTTCCTGGAGGCAAGTGGCACGATCGGCGTCGCATAGTAGTTCGGCATCCGTGAAAACGGGATCACGGGTTGGAAGTCTCCGGCGATGTCCTCGGCCGTGAGCACGGCGACCACGCCGGGCACCGCCAGCGCCGCAGCAGTATCGATCCGTTCGATGCGCGCGTGGGGTTGACCGCTACGAAGAAACGCGAGATGGAGCGGCCGGTCGGGTTTGCGGTCGGCCGTGTATTCGCCGTTGCCGGTCAGAAGGCGCGGATCCTCCGTGCGCTTGATGGGCGCGCCGACGTTCCGCGGCCGCAACACATCAGAAGGATGAGCGCTACGATCGCTACTCATAGCCTTCGCTTCCCTTGCGTAAGCCCTGCCATTGCCGGTCGTCATGGCCGCAGATCACGGTAGCGCCGCCCTTCTCGATCCGGCGGATTTCCTCGAAGGTCTTCAGTTGCTGATCGACGTTCCAGGTGTTTCGAGGCGCTGCGTCGGCATCGAGGTTCTGCCGGAGACTAACCGAGTCAGACGCAAGCAGGAACTGACCGTCACGATCCAGAGCAACGAGCGCACCGAGTGTTCCAGGCGTGTGGCCCGGCAGCGGCAGCAGCACGACGCTGGAATCTCCGAACAAATCCTTCTCGCCGCTTACGGCCTCAATCGCCTGTCCGGTGTTCCAGTCAGCCCTGAGATAGCCCGCGTTCTCGGCACCCGGAGCGTTTGCCACTTCGATTTCCTTCGTGTGCGCGAGGATCGTCGCCTTTTTGAAGAATTGGTTGCAGCCGCAATGGTCGGGATGGAAGTGCGAGTTCACGACAATATCGATGTCGTCGGGTTCAAGCCCTGTGCACGCGAGGCTCGGCAATAATGTCTCGCCCGCACTCATGATCGGATTCATGACCCTGGCAAGCGGTCCCCAGCGACCTTCCGCGTTGTCGACCACAGAGGGATGACAGCCGGTATCGAACAGCACGTTGCCCTGCTTGTGCCGGATCAATGCGCTGCTGACGGGAAGATCGATGGTTTCGCTCCGATCAGCGCCGGGCACGTAGATGCTCTTCTTCATGCGAAGGCGGCCGGCAGCGAGAAAATTGAGTTTCATGACGCCTTCACCGTACGCTTGGCGGCGGCACTTCTGATCGCCGCAACGATGTTCTGATACCCGGTGCAACGGCAGAGATTGCCCGAGAGCCCTTCTCGAATATCGTCATCGGTCGCGAGCGGATACTTTCGCAACAGATCTTCGCCCGTCATCAGCATGCCCGGCGTGCAGAAACCACACTGAAGCCCGTGGTGCTCGCGGAACTCGGTTTGCAGCACGTTCAGGTGTTCTGGCGTACCGAGCCCTTCGACCGTGACGATCTCCGCGCCGTTAGCCTGGACGGCCAGCATCAGGCAGGAGCGGACGCTGTCGCCGTTCATCAGGACGGTACAGGCACCGCAAACCCCGTGTTCGCATCCAACGTGGGTCCCGGTCAGTCCGAGCGTATCTCGCAGGAAGTCGGACAGAAGCAGGCGCGGCTCGACGTCAGCCACATCGTAACCCTCTCCATTCACGGTCAGGGATACCTTGGTCGTCATCGGATCAACCCTTCATCGCCAAGGCTGTCCGCAACGCGCGCTTCGCCAGCTGCCCAAGCAGATGCCTTCGATATTCGGCCGAGCCATGAATGTCGCCGTTCGGGGAGACTTGCGAGACGACGATCTCCGAGAAGCGATCGGGCGTCCGCTCGTCAATCTCCATCGCGACGAGTTCGTCTTCCGCTTGCCGCAGACGCAGCGGCGTGTCCGCCACCCCCATCACCGCGACACGCGCGGCCTCGAGTCCGGCCGCCCCGCGGCGGACAGAGACAGCGATGCTCGCGAGCGCAAAGTCGCCGAAGCGGCGCGCGACTTCCTCGAACGCCCAACCGTCCTGCTGCAGGATCGGAAACTCGATCTCCACCACGATCTCTTCCGGTTCCAAACAGTTCGTCAGCGCGTCGACGAAGAATTCTCCCGGGGCGATCGTCCGTCGGCCCGCCGGTCCCTGCACGGAGATTCCCGCCTCATAGAAGGTCGCGAGCATCGGGAGTTCGGCCGCGGGATCCGCGTGAGACAGGCTCCCGCCGATGGTGCCCCGATTGCGGATCGCCAGGTGCGCGACGTGGCGCATGGCCGCGGACATCACAGGCAGCTTTGAGGCGATCAACGCTGAGTGCTCGAGCTCGCGGTGACGCGTCAGCGCGCCGATCGCGATGCGATCGCCACGGTCCTCGATGTACGACAATCCCTCAATGCCGTTGAGATCGACCAGCACGGCAGGCCGAGCCATCCGAAAGTTCAGGAGCGGCATCAGACTCTGGCCGCCCGCCAGCACCTTCCCCTCGCCGTTCGCCGCGACGAGCGCTTCAACGGCAGCCTCTACCGTCGACGGCAAGACGTAGTTGAACTTGGCAGGCTTCATCGATAGCCCTTCAAAACTGACCGCTTCCCTGCGAGCCTATTCGCCGCGAAACCGTGGTGACCGTTTCTCCGCGAACGCCCGCCGGCCTTCCTTGAAATCCTCGCTGTCGGAAGCGGCATCAATGAGCCGCTGCGCAGCCGCCAGATCGAGCGCGCCGGGCCCCATCGAAAGGCCGTCCAGCATGTATTTGGCGCCAGCAATCGAGAGAGGCGCGTTGGTCGCCAACCGTTGCAAGAACTCTCCGGCCGCCAGGCTTGCGTCTTCGTGCAACTCGTCGATCAGGCCCATCGACCTTGCCTGTTCGGCCGGATAGCGGTCGGCCGAGTAGAGAATCCGCTTCGCGTTGGACACTCCCGCGATTGCCAGCAGGCGCTGCACGCTATGCACGCCGTACACGATCGACAGCTTTGCCGAAGGAATGCCAATCGTCGCAGTACGATCGCCGAAGCGGAAATCGCATGCGAGCGCGAGATGGCAACCGCCTCCGAGACAATAGCCGGAAATCGCGGCCACGACGGGTTTTCCGAGCGCGGCGATCGCCCCGGAACAAGCGTCGACCGCGACTTCATAGGCGGCACTCTGGTGCCTGTCGTCCCTGATTTTTTCGAATTCGGAAATGTCGGCGCCGACAGAAAAATCCTTGCCAGACCCCCTGAGGACGACGCCTCGCACTTCTCGGTCAGCAGCGAAGCCCAGGAAGATCGTGGCCATTTCGCGCCACATCGCGAGTGTCACGGCATTCCTGACGGATGGCCGATTCAGAATGACATGGGCGATGCCGTCGCGCCGCTCGATCCGGATTTCCTCCAACGTAACCTCTCTGGCGCACAGCCCAAGAATCCCGGGACTTTCCGATGGACAGCCGGGCATCCCTGTTACTTGCATAAGTAGACTGATGTTCGCCGACCCGTCAAGTCCCACGGTTTGCAACGGAAAGAATTGGCCTGGCCCGTGTTAGCAATTGCTGGATTCGCGATGCGCTACAGAAGCGGCTATGATGTTCCGCCACCAAGCTCCTTAAAGCACCACGTGTGAAATCTGCTCACCAGGAAGAGGCGTTTGGAAGTGCCCTGTTCACACGCGCATCAAATCAAGATCGTCACCCCGAGCGCGCTTGGTTGCGAAGAATGCCTGCGGATCGGATCGCGTTGGGTGCATCTGCGGCTCTGCCGCAATTGCGGGCACGTCGGTTGCTGCGATCAGTCGCCCTATCGTCACGCCCGTGGACACTTTGAATCGACCGGTCATCCGATCATCGAGGGCTACGACCCTCCAGAGGGCTGGGGCTGGTGTTATATTGATGATATCGAGGTCGACCTGCCGAGCCAGACGCCGCACAACGGGCCGATCCCGCGCTTCGTCTGAAAGCTGACATGATCGGCAAACCTCGTGCCGAGAAGATCAAGAGGACCCGTAGCGTCGTGCCGCCTCGATGGTCAGACCTTTGCCGACCGCCCCAAATGTGTCGCCATCGATCGCCCGCGCAGCCGGCAATTTCGACGTGATCGCCTTGCGGACATGGGCCAGTTGAACCGAACCACCGGTCAGGAACACCGCGTCAATGTCGGCTCCCGCGAGGCCCGCCTGCTTCAGGCATATGCCGATCCGCGCCTCGATGCGATCGGCAAGACGCTGGGTGTGATTGACCAGGTCTCTGCGTCGAACTTCGATCTTCAAATCCTTCTCTATCCAGTCCAGCGCGATGCTAGATTTCGCTTTCTCTGAAAGGTTGATCTTGGCGCTTTCAACATCCATCGCAATCGTATGGCCGCGCTGCTCGTCGAGCACCCGCACCAGACGATCGAGCAATTCCGGCTGCTCCGCCTCGTAACGCACTTGACGGACCTGCCCAATGACCTTCGGGTCATACATGCGGTTGATGCTCGACCACGTCGCGAGGTTGTGGAAATAGCCCTGGGGAACATCGAGTTCTGCCCGCTTCATCGCCGAGCGGTAGCCGAGCAATGGCATCACGACACCAAGGCTCAGATAACGATCGAAATCGGTGCCGCCAACGCGGACGCCGTCATTGGCCAGGATATCGTCCTTGCGCTCGGCGTGGCGATGGCGCTCGGGCGACAGCCGAACGATCGAGAAGTCCGAGGTTCCGCCGCCGATGTCGGCGATCAGCGCGATTTCCTCGGAGCCGATCTGGCGTTCGTAATCGAGCGCCGCGGCGATCGGCTCGAACTGAAACGAGATGTCAGAGAAGCCGACAGTCTCGGCAATGTCGCGCAGCGTCGCCTCCGCCTTGGCATCGCCGGCCGGATCGTCTTCGACGAAGTGCACCGGACGGCCATGCACGACCTGCAGCAACGGGTATCCGACGACCTGTTCGGCACGCCGTTTCACCGCGCCGATATAATAGGCGATGACATCACGGAACCTGACGCGCTCGCGGCCGACGCGCGTCGTCTCGTCGATCAGTGAAGTGCCAAGGACCGATTTGAGGCTACGCATCAGTCGCCCGGCGTCACCCTCGACATAGGCTTCGATGGCACGACGACCGATTTGGACGCCGCCGTCGGCTCTGTAGAAAATGGCGCTCGGTATCGTGGCGTGATCGCTCTCGAGCGCAGCCAACACAGGGACTTCGTTGATGAAGGTGCCAAGCGTGGTGTTCGACGTCCCGAAATCCAGACCGCAAATCGACATGACCGCTCCGAAAAAGAAACGTCCGTCTACACACTTCGCCGTGTGCGATCTAGCATTATATTTTTGCACGGCAACATGCCGGTGAAACGCCGAAACCGCGGGGAATTTCCGAAGCAAAACAACGCGATCTACAGAATGCGCGATCGCTCTGCGCTGGGGTTGATGAATCATGCCGCATCGGTCCATAAGCGATTGCGACGGCGGCGTCACCGCCCGCAGAATTTCGAAGGAAGGCCCTCGCGTGGCAAACATCAATCGACAGATTGCCGAAGAACTTGGCGTCCGCGAACAGCAAGTCGCGGCCACGGTAGAACTTCTCGATGGCGGCGCCACGGTGCCGTTCGTCGCGCGCTACCGCAAGGAAATCACAGGCGGCCTCGATGACGCTCAACTGCGCACGCTGGAAGAGCGGCTGACTTATCTGCGCGAATTGGAAGAACGCCGCACCGTGGTTCTCGAATCGGTACGCGAACAGGGCAAGCTCGACGCCTCGCTGGAAGCCGCCATTATGGCGGCCGATACCAAGGGCCGGCTTGAGGATATTTACCTGCCGTTCAAGCCGAAGCGCCGCACCAAAGCGGAGATTGCAAGGGAAGCCGGCCTTGAGCCGCTGTCGGAACTACTGCTCGCCGAGCCGCAGAACGATCCGAAGAAGGTCGCCGAAGCGTTCGTTAGTCCCGACAAGCAGGTTGTCGACGTCACCGCGGCACTCGACGGGGCACGTGCAATTCTGGTCGAGCGCTTTGCGGAAGACGCCGATCTGATTGGCGCGCTTCGTGAGCAGATGTGGTCGCACGGCCTGATGTCGGCCACCTTACGCGCAGGAAAGGCGACCGAAGGAGAGAAGTTCAAGGACTATTTCGATTTCAGCGAGCCGCTGCACAAGCTGCCTTCGCATCGTATTCTGGCGCTGTTCCGCGGCGAGAAGGAAGAGATTCTCGATCTGGCGATGCAGCCGGAGCCAACGCCTGCGACACCCGCCCCGGCAGCGACGCCGAACTCCTATGAACTGAAGATTATGCAACGCTTCGGCATCTCCGATCGGGGCCGGCCTGGCGACAAGTGGCTGACGGAAACGGCGCGCTGGGCCTGGCGTACCAAGATCGAGGTGCACCTCAACATCGACTTGCGGACGCGGCTTTGGACGGCTGCCGAGGATGAAGGCGTGCGCGTGTTCGCATCCAACCTGCGTGATCTGCTGCTGGCGGCACCAGCCGGCGCACGCGTCACGATGGGCCTTGATCCCGGTTATCGCTCCGGCGTGAAGACTGCGGTGGTCGACGCCACCGGCAAGGTCGTCGCGACGACGACGATTTATCCGCACGAACCGCAGCGCGCCTGGGATGCCTCGCTGGCGACGCTCGGCAAACTCGCCGTGCAACACAAGGTCGACCTTATCGCCATCGGCAACGGCACAGCGTCGCGTGAGACCGACAGAATGGCGTCCGAGCTGGTCAAGCTGCTGGGCGACCTGAAGATGTCAAAGATCGTCGTGTCCGAGGCCGGCGCGTCGGTCTATTCGGCCTCGGCCTTCGCCTCCGAAGAACTGCCTGAGCTTGACGTTACGCTGCGTGGCGCGGTGTCGATCGCGCGGCGCCTGCAAGATCCGCTGGCCGAACTGGTGAAGATCGATCCGAAGGCGATCGGCGTCGGTCAGTATCAGCACGATCTCGGCGAGACCAAACTCGCCCGTTCGCTCAATGCCGTGGTCGAAGACTGCGTCAACAGCGTCGGCGTCGATGTCAATACCGCGTCAGCACCGCTTCTTGCGCGCGTGTCGGGCATCGGCTCCGGCCTCGCACAAAGCATCGTCCAGCATCGTGACGCCAATGGCCCGTTCAAGTCACGCAAGGCGTTAAAGGGCGTCCCGCGGCTCGGCCCCAAGGCCTTCGAGCAATGCGCCGGCTTCCTGCGGATCAATGACGGTGAGGATCCGCTGGACAAATCAGGCGTGCACCCGGAAGCCTATCCTGTCGTGAGACGGATTTTGGAAGCCACCAAGAGCGACATCAAGGCGATCATCGGCAACGCCGAGGTACTGCGCAAGGTGCAGCCGAAGACCTTTGTTGACGACAAATTTGGTCTGCCGACCGTCACCGATATCCTGCGCGAACTCGAAAAGCCCGGCCGCGACCCCCGCCCCGCCTTCAAAGCCGCGGTGTTCATGGAAGGCGTCGAGAAGCTGAGTGATCTGAAGCCGGGGATGATCCTCGAAGGCGCTGTGACCAACGTCGCCGCTTTCGGCGCTTTCGTCGACATCGGCGTGCATCAGGATGGCCTTGTGCACATCTCGGCAATGTCGAAGACCTTCATCAAGGATCCGCGCGAAGTCGTGAAACCTGGCGATATCGTCAAGGTGAAAGTGCTGGAAGTAGAAGTCGCCCGCAAGCGCATCGGACTGACCTTGCGCATGGACGACCCGGTCGGCGCCAAGGCCGACCGCCCGCAAACCGATCGCGGTCCACGGCTCAACGACCGGCAGATGAAATCGTCTGGATCGGCCAAGAAAGACAGCGACGGCGGTGCATTTGCAGAGGCGATGCGCCGTGCCGCGGAACGCAGTTCTGGGAAAGCGAAGTAACCTTTCCTTTCCCTGCATGACAACAAGCTAACTCCTTTCTCTGATCTGTTCCTGGTTCTTACTCGACGGACTGTGAGCCCTGGGTCCGTGGCAACACCAGGAAATCGAAATCACACGGGCATCTCCGACAAGTTGTGCCGAAGCGGCATGTTCTTGGCGAGTTCCTCCTTCGGGATCCGCTTCTTGACCTCAAGCTTTCCGTTTTCAACACGGCTGATGTAGCAGTCGATGATACCGACATGGTCTTCCTTGCGAATGATCTTGTCGCCCTGCGGATGCGCGAGCGAATTCTTCATTTGCATCCCTTCCAGCGCCTGGATTACGCCCTCGACGTCCTTGCGTGTCTTGTAGCCGGAAGCCTCAATCGCCTGTTTGAGCGCGAAGATATCTTCCCAAGCCTGCCAACCATGGCTCTTGTCCATCACGCGTTGGCCGCCGATCTCGCGCGCATCGACATCGTCGATGCCGACGAGCTTGTTGAACTCCGTGTGAAAGCCGTCGTCCTTGGCCTTGAGCTGGCGTGGGAAGTTCTCGAAGAAATACACCCCCTCCGCTGCACCTTTGATGTCGTCGGGCGCGATCGATTCGATGCTGGCGGACGACGAATACATCTTCATCTTCTTGTCGAGCCCCATGCTCTTGGCCTGTGTATAGAACGCAACCGACAGCGAACCGATGAAGGCCGGCAATAGCACCTCGGTATCGGCGGATATCTGCGCCAGATAGGGCACGAAATCTTTGGCATCGAGCGGCACCGGAATGGCGTTGAGAACCTTGCCCCCGGAGCGCTCGATGTAGACTTTCGATTCCTGGGAGGTGCTCTGACCCCAGGCGTAGTCCGCGTAAATGATGGTCCAGGCCTTGCCGAAGCTCTCAACGCACCACGGCAGGCTGGCGGCCGCAATCGAGTAGGTGTCAGTACCGGTGCGGAACGAAAACCGCGTTCCCTTGCTACCCGTCGCTTCAGTGGCCTCGCCGGTGGAGAAGTAGATCGTCTTGAGCTCGCTCGCGATCGGAATAGCCGCCAGCATCACGCCGGAATGAACCGAGCCGATGATGAATTCAGCGTTGGTGCGCTGGATCAGGTTACGCAGCTTGCGCGCGCCGCTGGCCGGATTGGACTCGGTATCCTCGGTCGCCAGTTCAACCTTGCGGCCGGCAATGCCGCCTCCCTGGTTGATGAGGTCCACCGCAACCTTGGCAGCCTTGTCGTGCCACACGCCCCACGACGATATCGCGCCGGTCAGATCGCAGTGATGCCCGATGACGATGGGACCTGAGGCTTGCGCGAATGCATCACGCATGATGGTGAGATTGGCGGTACCGGCCGCGGCACCGCCCGCCAACGCACATTCGAGAAAGCTGCGGCGAGAAAGTTTCCTTGCCATGATCAAACCCTCCGTTAGAGCGGTTGAAGTTATTGGGACAGTCCAAGATAGCGATGCACGATTTCGGGCCGGCTCTTGAGCTCATGGGAAGCACCCGAATGGACAATAGCGCCTTTTTCCATGAGAAACACGTTTGAACAAAGCCTGAGCGCGGTTTCGACATTTTGCTCGACCAGCAGGATCGATACGCCGCTCTGGTTGATGCGGTGGATCTCGCGCCTGATCTGGGATACCAGCCGCGGCATGATCCCCTCCGTCGGCTCGTCGAGAATGATGAGTTTGGGGCGCATCATCAGACAGCGCGCGATCGCCAGCATTTGCTGTTCGCCGCCCGAGAGCGTGTTGCCGGCCTGCTTCAGCCGCTCCTTGAGCCTGGGGAAGCAGGTGAAGACATAGTCCTCGCGCTCGTGGTCGCGCTTTCCCATGACGGCGATATTCAGATTCTCAAGTACCGATAGATTCGGGAAAATTCCGCGTCCCTGGGGGACGTAGCCAATTCCTTTTCCCGGAATCAGGTGTGGTGGGCAGCTTGAAAGATCGAATTCGTCGAACCTGATTGCGCCAGCGCTCTTTGACACCAGTCCCATGATCGCGCGCAACGTCGTTGTCTTGCCAACACCGTTGCGTCCGAGCAATGCGGCGGACTCTCCGGGTTTTACCTCGAGATTGACGCCCTGGAGGATGTGGAGTTTGCCGATATGGACGTGAACGTCTTGGAGGCTAAGCAAGGGAGGCCTCCTCCATGAAATCTTCGTCCTCGGGACGGCCCAGATAGGCTTCCCGAACGCGCTCATCGTCGACGATGTCTGCCGGACTGCCGCTGGCGAGGATCGCTCCTTGCGCCAGAACTGTGATGTCGTCGGCGATGCCGAACACGACATCCATGTCGTGTTCGATGATGACGATATCGATGGTCTGCGCCAAATCGCGGATCTTCGCGACCGCGCGGCTGGTCTCCGCCGGGCTCATGCCGCATGTCGGCTCATCGAGCAGAAGCAGGCTCGGTTCGGAAATGACGGCCATTCCGATCTCGAGCATCGCGACGTCGCCATATGAAAGTGTTCCGGCCGGGCGCGCGGCCAGATCGGCGAGGCCAATCTGCTCCAGCGTCTTTGTGACCTGCGTTTTGGCCTCCCGATCGCTCGCGGCCGCGCGGAATGGATTCAAAAACCGGTTTCTCGCCTGCCGCGTAATCCAGAGATTGTCAGCAACGCTCAAGTCCGGAAATACGCTCTTGACTTGAAGCGTCCGCTTGATGCCCAAGCGGCTGATCACGTGCGGCCGCAAGCCGGTGATGTCGCGACCGCGAAAGAATATCCGGCCGCTGCCGGGACTAAGCAGACCCGTGACGAGGTTGAAGAAGGTCGTCTTCCCCGCGCCGTTCGGACCGATGATGGCATTGATGCGGCCGCCTGACAGACTGATGCTGAGATCATCGACCGCGGTCAGGCCGCCAAACCGCTTGGTCAGATTCTCGGTTCGCAGCACGGGTTCGCTCATGGGTCGACCTGCAGCGTCAAACGCTGCGATGCCGAAGCGGCATCCCGCTCATCCAGCCGGGCGATCCAGCTGTTCCAGAGGCCGACGATCCCTTTCGGTGCGAAAATCACCACCAGAATCGCGAGCAGCCCGACGATCAGCGAATGATGCTCCCAGTGGCTCGATACGATTTCGCGGATCACGATAAACAATGTCGTGCCGACCAGGGGTCCGAACATCGTGCCGGCACCCCCGACAATGGTCCAGACCACACCTTCGCCGGATACCTGATAGAACATGTAAGTGGCGGAGGCATAGCGGCCGAAGAAGGCAAACAGCGCGCCCGACACGCCAGCCAGAAAGCCGGCCATAACGAACGCGATCAACCGCAACACATAGACGTTGAGACCGATCAACGAAGCGCGCAGATCGTTGTCGCGGACGGCGAGAAAGCCCTTGCCGAGTGGACTATGGATCACGCGGTACATCAGGAACAGGCAAAGCGCCACCACCGCAAGGACGAAGAAATACTGGAAGGTCGGATCGGTGAGCCCAAAGGCTTTGCCGCCGAACTTGAAAACCGGCGGCAGCGAGAAATTGATTCCGTCGTCGCCGCCGGTCAAAGGCTTCATTGACACCGCAAGGAAATAGAAGATCAGCGAAAATACCACGGTGATGATCGCAAAATAGTGCCAGCTCAGGCGGACCGCGAAGATGCCTGAGACCAGCGCCATCGCCATCGCCGCCGCAATCCCCAAGGCGAACGCCGGCCAGAACGACAGGCCGAGATGATCGATGCCGAGCGCGGTGCCATACATGCCGAAACCGAAGTAAAGCGCCTGGCCAAACGAGAGCAGTCCGACGTAGCCGAACAAAAGGTTGACGCTGGATGCAAACAGCGACCAGATCAGGATTTCCGTGATTACGCTGACCCAGAACGTGTCAATCAGTGCCGGGATCAGCCACGGTACCGCGATCATGAAGGCCGCGGCAGCCATCGCAAGGCTGATTTCCAGGGACCGTCGGGTCATTTGGCGAATCCCTTGAACAGGCCCTGGGGCCGCAGCAACAGCACGGCACTCATCAGCACCAGCGACGAGATCCGCGCGATGGTCGGATCGGCGACGCTCTGGATCAGTCCTTCAACAAATGCCAGCAACACCGCCGCCGCCACGGTGCCGGGCAGGTTGCCGAGTTCCCCGATGATGACCGCCATGAAGCAGAACGGCAATACATCGACGCCGCCGCGAAAATCCACCGTCGTGATCGGGGCTGCGACCGCTCCGCCAAACGCTGCCAACGCAAACCCGATACCAAAGGTCAACACGTAAACGCGTTTCGCCGGAATACCCATCGCCACCGCGGTCTCGCGGTCATGCCGTACGGCGCGCATCCAGATCCCGAGCTTGGTGTATTGCAGGAAGAGAAAGAAAGACGCCAGCGCCAGCAGCGCGACGAACGCGGCGAATAATCGGTAGACATCATATTCGACTCCGAACAGCGGCACGGTTCCCTGGATCGGCGCCAATATGCGCCGCGGCGTCGCCCCGAAGGTTATCCGCACGGTTTCCTGAAGGATGAGGGAAAGGCCGAAGGTCGCCACGATCGATAGCGCGGCTACGCCATGGATCGGTTGAATGACGAGGCGCTGAATGATGGCCCCGAGGATGAACCCGATGATGGGCGCGACAATAAAGCCGATCCAGAAATTTCCGGTTACCGCAAGGCTGAACCATGCGAGCACGGTGCCAACCATGAAGAAGTCGCCGTGGGCGATATTGATGATGTCGAGGAGGCCAAAAATGACCGACAGTCCGAGCGCGATGAGCGCAATAATCAGCCCCCAGATGAGCCCGTTCATCGCCAGTAGAAGTACCGTGTCCTTCATGACCACCGCCAACCGTGGCAATCGTGCCACCCTCGGTACAAGTTTCCGACCTTCGGCATATCCATGCAAGGGCTAAGACCAGCCGGCGGCCGCGATGCGCGCATTTCGGTCGGCCCGAAGACTAGGGAAATATCCGGCGGCGCATGCTCTCGACGCAGGCACTACTTGAGCGGGGTTTGGGCAGTCGCGGCATATCGATCAAGGACTCCCGCCGGCACCATGTGCCGGTCGATTTTCAATTGCTCAGGCGACAATCCGAGTGCCAGTCCTACGAGCTGGGGAAGGTGCAGAACCGGCATGTCCAGTTTCTGATCGATGTCCTTTTCCATCTCGGGTTGAAAGCTGTCGAGGACGGTGTGGCACAGTGGGCAGGGCGTGACCATGGTCGCCGCACCCCCGGTCTTTGCCGCGAGCACGTGTTGCCCGGTCAGTTTGATCGCAATTCTCTCGTCGTGGGCGGCGGTGTGAAATCCGCAGCATTCGGTGCGACCGCTGTACTCGATCGGCAGGCAGCCGAGGATTTCGGCAAGCCGCTCCAGCGCGCGATTATTTCTTGAATCCACGAATCCGTAGCGGTCTGGTGGACGGGTAATATGGCAGCCGTAAAAAGCCGCGACTGTGAGGCCGGCCAGCGGATTGACCACCTGCTGGCGCAGCCGCTGCTCGCCGATATCCTCGTGCAAGACCCAGAGAAAGTGGCTGATCTTCGTGCGGCCGCTGTAATGCAGATTTTCTTCGGCAAGTCTTGCATTCACCGAGGAAGCGAGTTCCGGATCGCTCACAAAGGCCGCATGCGCGTCCAGCACATTCAGCGTGCAGGTATTGCATATTGTCATCAAGGGCAGGCCATGGCTTTCGGCCAATGCCAAGATCCGCACGTTGAGCGTGTAGAAAGAGGCTGGATCGATCGCGCGCAATTCGCGAGCTCCGGTGCAGGTGGCCGATTCCAGTTGCAACAGATCGAGCCCGAGCCTGGACGCCACAAGGTGGGTCGCATCGTTGAGTTCGGCACAGGTGCTGCGCGCCGAGCAACCCGGGTAATAAGCGAATTTCATGGCTTCTCCCGTCTCTTGCCGAGAAGCCGGCCAGCGGCTTCCGCGGCGGCTGTTTTGGTTCCGAGGATCGTCCTGATCGGGTTGATCTTGCCGCGCACGAGCAGCCGCAATATGCGCTGCAGATGGTAAAGCGCGCGCAGCCCCTGAACCCTCAGCACCAGTGCACCCGGATCAACCCGGCCACGGCTGGCGACGATGTCGCGCAAGGCAAATGAATGCCTGGCCATTTCGGGACGGAGTTGCGCTGCTTTTGCCTTCAGCGGCTCGATCACCCGGCTGACGATAGGGATATGGGCCGGGCAAACCTCCTCGCATTTGTAACAGGACACGCAATTGAATATTCCGGTCAGCTCGAGCGATCGCCTGACTTTCTCAGGATCGTTACGCGGATCGAGCGCGGTCTGGCCCAACTGAACGAGCGGCGCAGGGCCGGCGAAATCGGTCAGGTTGCCGAGCCCGATGACCGGACAGGCCGAGTAACAACACATGCAACTGATGCAGTCGAGCGCCTTGGAAGCGTCCTTCATCTGCTTGTGCGTGAGCGGCTCGGGAAACGCCGCGTAAGGCTCACGGCGCTCGATCCACGGCTCCAGGCTTGCAACCTTGTCCTCGTAGCGGGTTCGATCGACGACGAGATCGCGAATGACTGGAAGATTGCGCAGCGGCTCGATCAGCATGTTCGGCTCGACCGATTCCCAGCACGCCAGCACCTCGCGGCCGTTCATGCGGACCGCGCATGTTCCGCACATCTTCGATCCGCAGAACCATCGAAATGCGAGGTCGGTCGCCGCGTTGTCGGCGATCCAAATCAGGGCGTCGAGCACGCGCATCCATTTCTGGTACGGCACCTGAAACTCCTGGCAGGCGTTCTCGCCCGCGGGGGCCTCCGACCGCAGGACCTTGATGGTCAGCAAATCGCCTGGCGTCAGACGGGAATTGCGTGCGGCAAGGGTGTCGTATCGTTCGGCCTGTCCCAAGCGGCGACCGTCGATCGATGGGACACGGAGCAAGGGATCGTCACCGGGAGAGATCACCAGGCGACCTCGAGATTGTCTTTCGTGGAAAAGCCGGGCGCAAACAGCGGCAGGTCGTAGGGCCGCCGCTCAAACCGCAGGCCGTTGCCGGATTTCATCAGAACATTGGCGGCGAGCCAATTGTCGTTGTCGGTGAGCGGAAAATCCTGCCGAATGAAGGGCCCGCGGCTCTCCTTGCGCTCGAGCGAAGAGTGGATCACGAGTTCGCAGACCTCGATCATGTTCACCACGTCGATCGCATCCAGCCACTCGTAGTTCACCACTTTTCCGGCGTTGCGGAGTTTCATGCCGGGCAGCAGCTCGACGCGAATTCGTTCGATGTCGTCGAGCGCCGATCGCAGGTCGGATGCGTTCTTCTCGACACCTGCTTTTTCCCACATCACCGCCCGGATGCGTTCCTTCAGGCTGCCAGGTTCCGGTCCATCGCCGGAAGAGTTGCGCAGACGATCCAGCCTGCGGCCTTCCGCCTCGATCTGCGATTGCGGCACCGAGGCCGGCTTCGACGTCGCAATATCCCGCGCGACGCCTTCCGCAACCACATTGCCGTCATAGGTTGCAAGCCCGATCAACCCATTGCTGTGACCGCCCACGCCGCCTGCCGCATAAAGCCCGGGAAGAGATGAGCGCATGGTGGCTGTGTCGACATCGATCCCGCCCTGCCGGTAATGCGCCGAAACCGCGGTCTCGGCCAAATGGGCGGGAAACGGCAGTCCAAGCTGCCGAAACGTCTTACCATAGGTCGTGTAGGTTTCGACTTCGGCGGGATCGCAATTGTCGAACCCGGCAAAGTAGCCGCCCTCGTAACGGGCCTTGCCGGCGCGAACCTGTTTGACCAACGCTTTCAACTGTACGGTATAGGGGCCGAAGGCCAGCGGATCGTCCTGCTGCTGATTGAAGAATTCCTCGCCCGCCGAATTTAGCATGCGCGCCGACTTTTCCGAACCGAGCATCGGGTTCGGATAGATCTGCATCCGCTGCCAGCTCGGCGGGTAAGCCATGTCGTTGGTGTGCCACCACTGCATTTCCATATTGAGCAGGGTCGCGCCGGCGCGCCATGCCAGTGCGATGCCGTCCGCCGACATCTCCCTTGTGCCCGTGGAGCGCGTATGCAGGCGATCCGAATAGCCGGTCGCCAGAACGATCGCGCGCGCGACCACGACGGTGTATTCGCCGGTAATGTAGTTCAAGCAGAATACGCCCCCGACCGAACCGTCCGGGTTTTGCAGGAGAGAGGTCGCGACCGTCTCCTCCATTCGGGCGATGCCGGCCTTGACGACTTGCTTCCGGCGCAGGTCCATGAAAGGGACGCCCGAATTGCCCTGAACATTGGCGGCGATACTGCGGATCTTCCCTGGACTGGTGACGACCTCGCCGGAATCGTTACGGCGAAAGTAGAGGCCTGCTTCCTCAAGCTCCGGATAGTATACGCTCTCGATCCACCGTCCGCATCGCCGCGCCCAGTCCTGATCGATCAGGAATTGGTTGTGATATTTGATCAGGAACTCGGCCGTGTTGCGGGCGTTCTCTTCGCTGTTGCCGAGCGCCCGGCCCGAGATCACCAGATTGCCCGCAAATAGCGACGCCCCGCTCTTGCCGACCAGCCCCTTGCAGATGATGAGGGGCTTGATGCCCCGCTTGCTTAAGCTGAGCGCCGCATAGCAGCCGGCGGCGCCACCTCCGATCACCGCAACATCGGTCGTTACGATCTGCATTCAAGGCTCTCAACGCTTGGGCATTTGCAACCACTATGCGCCACATTTTCACGATTAGCAGCCTTTCCGCCATCATTTTTGGGAAATTGCACGGCTCCATAGCTTCGCACCGTTGATGACGACATGGTCGCTTTTGAAGGTCCTGATTACGCGCGCATTCTCAGTGGCCGATCAGAACTGCAGGCCAATTTCCGCACCGAGCGCGAAAGCCAAATAGCCCGACGAGCCGAGTTCTATCTGCTAAGGGCCAGGAACAGACATCGGTAGTTCGGCGCTCGCATCGGCGGCGAAGAGCCTGATCGTTGCGTCGGTGCAGCGAATAACCAGACGTCCGTTCTCCACCCCGAACCGAAGTTCGGAATGTCTGATTGTCGGCCGGTACCATCCGTCAGATTCGGACCACTAGAGCTTGGCGATCAGCTCATTGGTCGCAATCTTGCTGACGTCGATGTCATTTTTGATAAAGCCCGCGTCCTTGTAGATTTTCTCTCCTTCCTGCAACGACGGAACATCAATCCATCCAAGCCCATTTTTGCGCGTATTGGCATTCTGCGAGCACGCCAGGCGCAACTTCATGCTGGCCGCGACCCGCGCCGGATCCTTGCCATCAACGGCGACCTTCGAGGTAATGGCAATGGCTTCATCCGGATTCGCGAGCGTGTATTCAAAGCCCTTCTTGTAGCCGCGCAAGAAACGGGTCATGAGGTCTTTCTTCGCGTCGAATTGTTTTGCTTCGACGACAAACATGTCGGTCGAGGTGTTCAGGTAGTCGCGGGCCCACATGACGTCGACGGCGCCGAGGCCTGACGCCTGCATGCCGTAAAGAATTGAGTTGGTCGATGCCATCGCATCGACCTTGCCTTCGAGAATCGCCGGCGCCGCATTGATGCCGAGCGCAACCAGTTCAACGTCGCGCTCGCTCATGCCGTTGAGCGCCAGGATGGTCGCGAGGTTGTAGCGTGTGCCGCTGGCCATGCTTATCACGCCGACCTTCTTTCCCTTCAGGTCGCGCGGAGTCAGTATCTGCTTGTCCTTCAGCGCGAAGACGTTGAAGACGTTGACAGGGTAGATGTCATAGACCGCTTTCAACTCGCTGCCTTTGTCGGCTGCGAGATAGATCGCTTCAGGCCCGCAAAATGCGACGTCAGCGTTGCCGGCGATCATGTTGCGCAAGGCGTCGCCCGCACCCTGCCCCGGTATGAACTCGAAGTCGACGCCTTCATCCTTGAAAAAGCCCTTAGCCTCTGACACGTAAATGTTCGCCTGCTCGGCCAATCGCGGGCTCCAGCACGCCATGCGGAATTTGTCGGCTGCGTAAGCCTTTCGGACCCAAGGGGCCGTGACAGCTATAGCGGCACCCGCCGCCAGTATCTGCCGGCGCGTGAACGAAGCATTTCCTGCAGTCATGGATGTTTTCCTTCTGATGGGTTCAATTCAGGGCCGAATATTTGGGAGCAAGGATTCCGGTCAGTCGCCTCGTTTGATAGTTCGCCACGAAAAGAACGTGGTCTCCAGCATTTGCATCAGCTTGTAGAGGACGATGCCTATAACGGTCAGGTAGACGAAGATCGCAAACATGAGAGGCGTATCGAAGCTCCCCTGCGTGACGATCACCAGCGCGCCAAGCCCCTTGTTCGCGCCGACATATTCGCCGACCACCGCGCCAACAACGGCGAGCGTTACGGCCACGCGCAGTCCGGTAAAAATCACCGGCAGCGCGCTGGGCACGCGCAGCTTGATGAATGTTTGCCAGTTCGTCGCAGAGAGAGCCCGAAAAAGTTCGAGTTGATGCGGATTGGTCGAAGTCAGACCGATGATCGTATTTTCAAGCAGCGGGAAGAAACAAATAAGCGCCGTAATGACGACTTTCGGCGCGATGCCGAAGCCCATCCACACGACCATGATGGGCGCAAGCGCCAGTTTTGGCATCGCCTGCGAGGCGAGAATATAGGGACTCAGCATTTCTCGCATCAATTCGCTTTGCGCGGTGACAACGCCAAGAACAATGCCGACGACGCTCCCGAGCAGGAAGCCCAGAATGATTTCGATGAGCGTCGTTACCGCATGCTCGGGCAGTTGCCCATTCACCGTGTTCTCGATGAGCGATTGCCAAACCGCATAAGGCGTCGGCAGCACCAGCGGCGAGAGTTTGGCGATGCGGACATAGGCCGTCCACAGGACTAGTACGGCGACGAACACCGCGGCTGCCAGCACACCCCGCCCCAGCGACGTCGAGTACCATGGGGTGGATGGCACGACTTCGTCGTCGACAATCATTGGCGCGGCTTTCTCGATGATGGTCATGGCGAGGAACCTATCGCGTCATGCAATGCTTCATCTCTTTGCAAAGGGAGACGAAGCGGTCATCGAAGCGGTGTTCCGGCACGCGCGGTCGCGGCAAGTCGATGTCGAAAGTTTTCTTCACCCGGCCGGGCCGGCTCGACAGGACGACGACCCTGTCGGACAGGTACGCGGCCTCGGCAATGTCATGGGTAATGAACAAAGCGGTACAGCCACTGATGCTCCAGATGCGCAGAAGTTCGGTATGCATCTGCTCGCGCGTGATCGCGTCCAATGCGCCAAACGGTTCGTCCATGAAAAGGATCGAAGGGTTCATAATCAGAGCTCGCGCGATCGCGACACGTTGCTGCATGCCGCCTGAGAGCTGAATGGGATAATGGTTCTCCACATGAGCAAGCCCCATCAGTTGCAAGAGCTCACATGCCTTCGGGCGATACTCTCGCGTCGAGAGGCCAAAAATCTCGATCGGTAGAAGCAAGTTCTCGATGACGGTACGCCATTCCAGCAGCACCGATTGTTGGAACACGAAGCCCATTTCGCGGGTCGGTTTCGAAATCGGATTGCCGTCGATCGCTACTTTGCCGCGGCTTGGGGAGATAAGCCCCGCAGCAATGCGCAGAAGCGTGGTTTTTCCGCAGCCGCTTTCACCGAGAAGCGAGACAAATTCGCCTTCCGGGATTTGGAGATCGATACGGTCGAGAACGGTGGTCCGGTTCAGTCCCGACCGGAACGACTTGGATATTTCCTGAAAGTCGATTTTCGTCGGCCGGGGCTGCCCGCGTCCCTCGGGACTGAAGGCACCCCCGCGAAGTTCCGATACCACAGCCATTGCCGTATCCTGCGTTGACCTTCCTCGCCCGGAAAACGAGGAAGACGGAAACGAGAAAGCAAATTCCGGGCCGGTCAAACCCGCGCGCGATGACAACGGGATCCGTTTTGCCGGACATCGCCCGCGCAACTTCTTCGCATCTCATTGATTTTCCAGCACGTATTGTGGCCGGATTTCATCAATCGCTTTCCGGATTTAGTCATCCGTCTAGGACGAAATGCACTATTTTACTGATGTCCGAAAAGCACGCAAAGTATTTAGGCGCTTGACTAATTTTTTTGCCGTAAGATCAACCTCTGCTTGGTGTAACGGTAGTGCGTTCGCCTGCCGATTGGCGCGCGTCCCCGGGGAATGATTTGACGTTTGTACAGGTTCGCATGACGGATAAGCCGCGTATTGTCGCTCTAGAGGAGCACTACATCGATCCCGATCTTGCGCCTCTTTTGTATGGCGCCAAGCACGACGACCTCTCGGAGCTGGAAAAACGGCTGCTCGATGTCGGGACCTTGCGGTTGCGAGAAATGGATGAAGCCGGGATCGATCTGCAAGTGCTCTCGCACGGTGCTCCCGGCTGCCAGCAACTCGATCCCGAGATGGCGGTGCGCATGAGCCGGCAGACCAACGATCGGTTGCATCTTGTCGTTCAAGGCAATCCGACGCGCTTCGCGGCGTTCGGCATTTTGCCGACGCCGGATCCGGCGGCAGCGGCCGATGAGCTTGAACGGATCGTTACGCGGCTGGGGTTCAAAGGCGCGATGCTGCACGGCCTGACCCAGGGACGCTTTATGGACGACAGGCAATTTTGGCCGATTTTCGAAAGAGCCGAGGCTTTGGACGTTCCGCTCTATTTGCATCCTGCTTACCCCAGCCCCGCCGTCGCGGAAGTTTATTACAATGACTACGCGCGCCAGTTCCCCGAGCTGTCAGGCCCGGCACTTGGCTTTACGGTCGAGACCGCGACGCAAGGTGTGCGGCTCGTCTTGAGCGGTGTGTTCGAAAAATACCCGCGCCTGAAGTTCATCATCGGCCACCTCGGTGAAGGCCTCCCGTATCTACTGTGGCGGATCAACCAATCATTTTCTCGCCCGGGAAACAGCCCGGTGGCGTTTCGCGATACTTTTTGTAAGCACTTCTGGTTGACGACCAGCGGCAACTTTTCCGACAGCGCGCTAGCCTGTGCGATCGCAGAGATGGGAGTTGATCGCATCATGTTTTCGGTCGATTGGCCGTATGTCGATAACCGTCCTGGCACCGAGTGGCTTTTCGGCTGCGCGCTGTCTGACGAGGACAAGGCCAAGATTTTCTCGGGCAATGCGGATGCGCTCCTGAAGCTTTAGGCGGCCGAGGACTTTAGATTTGGACGCATTTCGCGGATCAGGACCGCGAGGCGATGGGCAGGCAAGCAGTCGATGTCGTTCATGGTGCTATCCCCGAACGGAGGCAATGGCTTCGACCTCGATCAACAACGCCGGCGAGATCAACTGGGCAATCACGAGCGTCGACGCTGGAAAGGGTTCGGAAAAGTAGTTTCCGCGCAGTTCACGCCAGGTTGGCAGGTATTTGCGGTCCGACAGGAAGACTCCAATCTTCACAACGTCCTTGAACGTCGCCTGTCCTTCGCGCAGAACGGCCTCGAAATTCTTCATCACCTGCACGACCTGCGCCGGAAAATCATTCTCGCCGACGACGGCGCCTTGAGCATCGAGGGCGACCTGCCCCGATATAAAAAGAAACGGTCCACTCGTTACAATGCCTGCGCTCATGCCAGGGAGCGCGAAGGTGTCCTTGGGAGAGATGATCTTGGCCATGGCGGTCTCACTCTCGATAATAAGGAATGCCGCCGTCGCGCGGCGCAATCGCGTTGCACGCCGGGATCAGCAAGAGCAGCGCCGCGATATCAGAACTCCATTCGCGTTGATGCGACCGTTGCGATACACCACGTCAAGCGACCTTGGTTTTTACTTCAATGTTGACGCGTTCGCCGAACGGGTGAACTTCGCCGAAATCGTAGCCCCGCTTGACGGCCTGGGTTGACAGTACCGCGCGTTTGGCCACCGTCGCCTGTTGATCAATCAGCCATGCACCGCGCCGGTCGCCTGCTGCGAGCACCACGCCATAAATATCTTTGGCCTTGTCGGCGGTCATCCAACCGCTTTCGACGTCCGCCAATACGAGTCTTGGATCGCGATCCAGGGGCGAGCCAAAGCCGCCACCGCCGTTCGAGCGATAGATCACATGGTCGCCCGGAAAGAGCGTTATCCCCATTGCGTGCATGCCGAGCTCGGTCTCTTGGTTGGCGCCGTCGCGGTGAATACGCAAGATGTTGCGTCCACCGTTGGTTCCGCCCGCCAATCCGAATGGCGTGACCTCGCCACGATCCCCGTGCATCGTCATGGTCATTTCGCCAACAGCCTTGAAACTACGATCAATACCAAAGCCGCCGCGGAAGCTACCATCACCGCAGGAATCCGTGACAGCCTCGCAATGCGTGAACAGCACCGGATACCAACGTTCCAGAACCTCGACCGGTTGGTTCGTTGCGCCGCCGATGAAGATCATCATCTGGAATGAGTTGCCGTCCTTGTAGCTCCGTGCACCCTGCCCGCCCTCGTTCCAGAGGTAATTGACGAATGGCCGTCCGGTCTTGGGGTGGATGCCTCCGATGCAAAGATTCGCAAGGTTGATGCCGGCCGCATACATGCGACCGGGTTCGGCCGCAGCAAAGGCCCGCGCCCAGCACGCCATGGTAACGGCGGCGACCTTCTCATAGGCGCCGCACGCGTAGCCGGACACCGGGGTCGGCTCCTGAATATCGACGCAACTGCCTGGCGTCGACAGTATCTTTATGCTGCGCGCAAGCCCCCGATTCAGTGGCGCCAGATAAGGAAAGCAGTGCAACGTGCCGTCGAAAATTGCCGTTTCCAGAGAGCCCCGTGGAAAGCCGAACGGTCCACGCGGCGCCGGATCACTGCCGCGATAATCGAAGGTGACGTTTTCGCCCTCGATGGTCATCTTGCAATGGACGCGTATCTTCGGCTGTTGCGGATGCATCACATCCTTGTCGCCGAAATCCTCGAACTCGTAGACGCCGTCGGGAAGCGTGGCGACCTTACGCCGGAACATGGTCTCGGTGTAATCGAAGATGTCGGTGACGAGTGTTTCGAACGTCTCGACGCCGTGGCGCTCAAGAAGCTCGGTGAGCCGGTTTTCGATCATGATACCGGCGCGGTATTGTGCATAGACGTCCGCAATGCGTTCACGCCCGGTGCGCATGTTGTATTCGATCAGGGTCGCAACGGTACGGTCCAGTTCGCCATTGCGGAAAATGCGCATCGGCGGGATGCGGATTCCCTCCGAGTAGCAGTCGATAGCGCGCGGATTGAAGCTGCCCGGCAAGGCTCCGCCGACGTCCGGCCAATGACCGGTGCTGCAATTGAAGGCGACCAGCTGGCCTTTGAAGAAAATCGGCCGCACCAACTTGACGTCGTTGGCGTGGATGCCGCCTGAATAAGGATCGTTAAAGATGTAGACATCGCCGGGTTCCATCTCCTTGAACCAATCCCGAATGACGGTAACGGACGGCTCGAAAGAGCCGATATGCGGGGCTTGGTCGCGGTTGCCGTGACTGACCAGGCGGCCCTGCGCGTCAAGCAACGCGCAAGAATGATCGTGTCCCTCGCTGATGGTCGAGGCATAAGCGAGGCGCGCGATAATCTCGCTTCCCTCGTCGCACATGCTGCCGAGAGAATTCTTGAGAACTTCAAAGGTTACCGAATCAAGCTGCATCGTCCACCACTTTGCAAATCAGATTGAGATGCTCGTCGACGGTCGCTGTCGACCGCGGCAGCACCAATGTCGTCGTGTCGTTCTGTTCGATCACCGCCGGCCCCGGTATCCTGAAGCCGACCGGCAGGCTTGTGCGATCATAAATCGCGGTCTTGAGCCAGCCGTCCTCCTCAAAATAGACGTCGCGATGGCCGGTTGGTTTCGGCTTTCCCTCAGGCGGCGCGGGATAAATCGGGTCAATGGTGATAGCGCGGTCGGCTTCGGCGCTGACGCGGGCATTTACCATCTCAAGATTGGTCATGCTGCGCGGGAACGAATAGCCGAACTCCTTTTGCTGATGCTCGCTAAAGCCGGCGAACAACGCCTCTACCGCCGCATCATCGAGCTTGCCTTCTGTCACCGGCAGCACCACGCCGCCGGAAATCTGGCCGTAGTTGCGGATATCGATTGAACGCCGCAGGATCATGCGTTCGTCCGGCACCCCCTCGGCACGCAACCGCTCGCGTGCTTCAGCATCGAGCGCCGCGAATGTCGCGTTGATCTTGTCGAGATTGTATTGCGCGCTCGTCTCGAACAAGGAACGGACGAAATCGTGCCGCACTTCGACATAAAGATTGCCGAGCGCCGACCCGCAGCCGGGATAGTACGGGATAATGACTTCCGGAATGCCGATCTCACGCGCGAGCTCGATTGCGTGCAACGGCCCGGCGCCGCCGAAAGCGACGAGTGAAAAGTGACGCGGATCATAGCCGCGCTTAATCGACAGCAATCGCGTTCCGTTCGCCATGTTATTGCGCATGATACGCAGTACGCCGATAGCGGCTTCCGTTTCGGACTTTCCGAGTGGCCTAGCGATCCGGGCCATGGCTTTGGCGGCGAGATCACGATCGAGCGCGACCTTGCCAGCAAGCCGCGTGCTCGCGTCGAGCCGACCAAGTACCAGGTTCGCGTCCGTGACCGTCGGCTCAATGCCGCCGTGACCGTAGCAGGCCGGCCCCGGCTTGGCGCCGGCGCTATCCGGGCCGACACGTAGCGCGCCACCCACGTCGACGCGTGCGATCGAACCGCCTCCGGCGCCAATGGTATTCACATCGACCGCAGGGAAGTTGATCGTAATGTTGAAGTCCATATTCCATTCGGCGCGAACCAGCGCTCTTCCCTCATAAGATAGAGAGACGTCAGCGCTGGTGCCGCCAATATCGAGATTGATGATGTTCGGACGCTTGGCGGCGCGGCCGATATTAGCGCCGGCGATCACACCTGCGGCGGGGCCGGACTGGCAGACACGCGCCGGCATTTCGCGAGCCGCGTCCGACGACATCAGGCCACCACCGGAATGCGTGATCAACACCGGGCCGCGATAGCCCCACTGCTCGAGCTTTTCCGATAGCTGCGATAGATAGCGGTCGAGAACAGGTCCAAGGTAGGCATTGGCGACCGTTGTACTGGTACGCTCAAATTCGCGCACTTCGGGGAGCACCTGGGACGAGATGCAGACATAGCTGCCCGGCAATTCCCGCTCGAGATATTTCTTGGCTGCTAGTTCATTTTCGCCATTGATGTAACTGTGCAAAAAACTGACGGCGACGGCTTCGATGTTGCGGTCCTTGATTGTTTGAACGAGAGGCTTGAGGTCAGTCTCGCGTACCTTCTCGAGCAACTCGCCGTCATAGGCGGTCCGTTCGGCCACGGTGAGCGTGTCCTTTCGCTCGACAAGGGCGGGCGCCGGATCCCAGTCGGAATCATAAAGTGTCGGCCGCGAGGCGCGCGCCGCGTGCAGCACATCCTTGAAGCCGTTGGTCGTTATCAGCGCCGTTTTTGCGCCGGTACGCATGATGATCGTGTTGGTCGCAATCGTTGTGCCAATCTTGATCAGGGCGAGCCGTTCAGGCTTGTGCCCCATTGCGATCAGGCCATTGATCATACCATCGATGAAGTCAGGCGGCGTCGAGGGCGTCTTGGTCGAGGCCACCTTGCCGGTGGCGATTTCATATCCGATGAGGTCGGTGAAAGTGCCACCAACGTCGATCGCAACGACAAATTCGGACATTTGCTGCGTTTACCCTAGGCTGCGAGGTTTCTGTGCTGGATGAAGCGGAAGGCACGAAAATCGTTAGCGCTTGCCCAAGTCGAGCGGCCGCGTGGCAAGAGTGGCTTGAGTTAGAGGGCGACCTGTGCTTGTGAAATAATTCGTCGTTTTGGCAAGGATCCGATGAAACGAAATCGAAGGAATAAGGCGACCGAACAGCAGACCGCCGAAGAGGCCTCTCCCAACAGTGCGGAGGTCAGTCTTCTGAACGCGGCCGAAGCTCTTTTCGCGGACCGGGAATTCGACGCCGTAACAACGCGCGACATCGCCAATCGTGCGAAGGTCAATCTGGCGCTTGTGCACTACTATTTCGGCGCCAAAGAAAAGCTGTTCCGCGCAGTCCTGGCGCGCCGTATCGAAGAACTGAGCCACAGACGCCTGCAATTGCTCGAGGACCGCCGTCAATCCTCGCAGGTGATTCCGGTCGCGCTGATTGTTGAGGCTTTCGTCCTGCCCTTGCTCGAGTTCGCGACAGCGGGCAACCGCGGCTGGCGCAATTACATTCGTCTCAATGGCCGCGTTGCGAGTTCGGATAAGTACATAAAGCTGGCGGGCGATCTCTACGACCCGGCCGCGAACGTGTTTATCGAAGAGATTGCGCGAACGCTCCGTGCCGCCAGCCGACGCAATGTCGAATGGGGCTATCTCTTCATGGTCTCCGCGATGTCTTGCGCTTTTGCCGGCGGAGGCCGCATCGAACGGCTGTCGAGTGGAAAGGGAAAATCCTCCGACCTGCGCGAGGCCTACGACGTGCTGATACCCTTCATTTCCGCGGGACTGGAGGCTTCGAGACGGGGACTTCGCACTCGACATCGGGAACCATCTGCAGGTGAGCTGGTTTAGTCACTTGACTAAGATGCTTCGAGCCGCGGGACCTGTCTAGCCCTTTTTGACGCCATCACTTGCCAAGAAACGCGCCAACGCCTGCCGCGGAAGCTCTTCCAGTCCGTCTCAGTCTCAGGCCCAAGGACAAAATCTTATGTGCCCTTCATCATCTGGGCCGCCGCTCGGACCGCCTTGATAATATTCTGATAACCGGTGCACCGGCAGAGGTTTGAGGAAAGGACATCAACAAGGTCTTCGTCGCTGATGTTCGGGTCCCGTTCCAGCACGCCTGCCGCCAGCATCAAAAACCCAGGCGTGCAAAACCCACATTGCAGACCATGATGTTCCGTAAACGCGCGCTGAAGCGGATGCAGTTCGCCATCTTTTGCAAGACCTTCGACGGTACGAATATGCTTTCCATTCGCCTGAACGGCAAACATCAGGCATGATCGCATCGGAACGTCATCGACAAGAACGGTGCATGCCCCGCAAACACCATGCTCGCAACCGACATGCGTGCCAGTCTTGCCGCACTCATCGCGAATTGCATCAACCAGCGTCAGGCGCGGCTCAACGAAAAGCGTATAGCGTTCGCCATTGATGTTTAACGTAATGTCGATTTTCCTGGTCAAGCGACCGCTCGCTCCAAAGCTCTTCGCGTGACGACGCTCACGAGATCGCGCCGATAAGCGGCGTCGGCCTGTTGATCTTCCATGGGATCGACGGCGGCAGCGGCTACCGCGGCGGCATTTTCGAAAAGCCGAACCGATGGCGGATGACCCGTCAGCATCTCCTCGGCTTCCTGCAGACGGCGTGGCCGGTCCTCCGCACCGCCAACGCCGACGCGCGCCTCTGTGATCAATCCGTCGACCAGGTCGAAGGTGACGAGCGCCATCGCGACCGCATAGTCGCCCGCGCGACGACTGAATTCATAGAAGCCGAACTTGGTATTGGACGCGAGCAACGGCAAGCGAGCCTCGACCAACAGTTCATCCTCGGCGAGATTGGTGGCCATGATCGAAGCGAAAAAATTGTCCGCGTGGAGTTCACGCCTGCCTCGAACACTTTGGGCGATCATGGTCGCGCCTAACGTCACGGCGGTGAGAGCCCATTCGGAAGCCGGGTCCGCGTGCGCGAGGCTTCCGCAGAATGTACCTCGCGTCCGGATCGGATAATGAGCGATGTGCTTCACGACGAAGGACAACAACCCGCCCAAGGGGCCTGCCACGATCGGTCGATGAAAGGCTGCATGCCGCAAGCACGCACCGATCGACAAGACGCCACCAGACACCGACATTTTTTCAAGTGCGCCCACGCCATTGATGTCGATGAGATGCGACGGCCGCGCCATACGAAGAGCCATCGTCGGTATCAAACTCTGGCCGCCCGCTATGATGCGGCCATCGTCCGATGCGAACTCGCCGAGCAGCTGCACAGCCTCCTCGACTGTCTGCGGTGCGTGATACTGGAACGACGCTGGTTTCACGGACTCCTCGATCGCCATGCTCCGGCACAAGTCATGGCGGAGGCAGCGCATTGCGTAACCGGCACGATCATCATTTTCGTGAAGCTCTGATGCACGCGGGGAGTGTGCTGAAGCGTTGATGCGGAATCAAGTCGCTTGACTAAATTTTTCGAAGGTGATGTTTTGCGAGCGTGACGTTTCCATGGCTTGTCAATACTGCCCAACTTCGAGGCAGCACTGACGCGATATAAGCCAGCATGCAGCTCAAGCGTGGTCGTCTCATGATAGACCTCGTTCGTTAAACAAGGTGGCGAAAGCAGCCGAAAGTCCGTCCTGTTTTCGCTGATTGGCGCGAGACCACATAAGTGGATGAGGCGAACACACATTCTGACACCTTGATTGGACGCGCCGTCGAACGTGTTGAAGACTTCGCGCTGATTACAGGCTCCGGTCGTTTTGCCGGCGATTTTTCGCTGCCACATCAACTCCACATGCGCATCGTGCGCTCCCCGGTCGCAAATGGCGAGATTACCAATATCGATGTCGCTGACGCGCTGGCGGTACCTGGCGTTTTCGCGATCTGGACGAGCGATGACGTCCGTGACGTTGCACCGGTTGATTATCGAGATCCTGCGCCCGAAGCACTGGCGGTTTATCGACAACCGGTCCTGGCCAAGAAGCGCGTGCGTTATGTCGGCGAACCCGTAGCCGCGGTTTTCGCTTCCGACGCATATACGGCCGAAGACGCAGCGGAATTGGTGCAGATCGAGATCGACGCGCTTCCAGCCTTGATCGACGCAACGCACGCCCCCCGCGCTTTCGACGAAAAGAGTTCGACCGAAGCAACCGTCCTCAAGCAAAGTTACGGCAATGTTGATCGCGCCTTTGCCAATGCGCACACAATTGTCGAGCTTGAGCTTGATGTCGGTCGTCACTCAGCAGTTCCGATGGAGACGCGCGGCGCGATCGGCTTCTATGATGCGGGCCAGGATATGTTGCGGCTTTATGGCGCCGCCAAAATTCCGCATCGCAATCGCGTCACGCTCTCGCGCATGCTGGGACGCAATCCCGGTTCGCTGCATTTGCACGAATTACATGTCGGCGGCGGTTTCGGCGTGCGGGGCGAACTTTATCCCGAGGACGTGCTGGTCCTGGTTGCTGCGATGCGGCTGCGCCGCCCGATCAAATGGATCGAGGATCGACGCGAGCATCTGATGGCGACCAATCATTCACGCCAACAGCATCACCGCGCCCGCCTCGCCTTGGACGCCGACGGCCGCATCTTGGGTTTTGATGACGTATTCTTTCACGATCAAGGCGCCTATATTCGAACGCACGGCGTCAATGTCGCGTACATGACGCTGGGGTCCCTTCCCGGGCCTTACCGTGTTCCGAACTATCGCGGCGTCGCGCATTTCCGGCTGACCAACAAGACCCCGGCGGCCACCTACCGTGCGCCTGGTGCTTACGAAGCGACCTTCGTCAGGGAGCGCTTGCTCGATGTCGCGGCCCGCAGGCTCGGCATTCCGCGGCATGAAATCCGCCGGCGCAATCTCCTGCGACCGGAAGACATGCCGCACATAAGGAAATTTGATCAGCCCGAGGCCGAAACGACTATCCTTGATTCAGGTAACTATCCAGATCTTTTCCAGAAAACCCTGGAGGCTGCCGCGTTCGAGCATTTTAGCGACGAGGTCGCGCGGAGGCGCGCTAAGGGTGAAGCAGTCGGCCTTGGCATCAGCGTCTTCTACGACGAGAGTGGCCGCGGCCCCGCCGATGGCGCGAGAGCCAGCATCGACACCGATGGCTGCGTGGAACTCATCACCGGCGGCGCTTCGGTCGGGCAAGGGTTCGAGACGGTGATGGCCCAGATCTGCGGACAGGCCATCGGCGTAGACTACAAGAAGGTACGCGTTGTTCATGGCCAGACGGACCGCATTCCCTATGGCATCGGCGCTCATGCATCGCGCGCGACCGTGTTGACCGGCAGCGCGGTGCACGAAACCGGCCTTAAACTGCGCGAGAAGATACTTTCATTCGCGTCCGACCTGCTGCAAGCGCCGGCAGCCAATCTCGACGTCAGGGATGGGCAAGTGGTCGCGCGGACAGGCGCCGGCGCGTCCGTATCGCTCGCTGAAATCGCGCGGCGGGTTGCGCCAGGATCACCGCTGCTTGGCGACCGCGATCCGGGTCTGACCGCGGAAGGCTGGCACAGAACCGATCGAATGGCGTTCTCGTACGGCGTGCACATCGTCATGGTGAATGTCGATCGCGAAACGGGGGCCGTTAAGATTGAAAAATACGTCGTCGCACACGAAGCCGGTCGCGCTGTCAACCCAATGCTGGTCGAAGGCCAAATTGCCGGCGGATGCGCGCAAGGAATTGGCGGCGCACTGCTGGAAGAGTTCACCTATTCCGAGACCGGAGATCCGCTGTCGACCACGTTTGCCGACTACCTTTTGCCAACGATACATGAAGTGCCGGACGTTGAGATCATGATCTCCCAAGACGTGCCCTCGCCAGTAAACCCGCTGGGCATGAGGGGCGCGGGCGAAGGCGGGATTAACGGCGCCGGCGGCGCGATCGCTAACGCGGTGGAGGATGCCCTGCAATGGGACGGCGCCATCACACGGCTGCCGATCACCCCGCTGCGTCTCAAGAAGAAAATTGACCAGCGCCACAAGAGCGCGCACGGCTCGGGCCCGCAAGAGTCCTCATCAAGTGGCATGAATATTGCCGAAATTGCCAAGAGCAGCTTTGGGTGACCCCATGAAGAAAAAAATTCATCTCGGATACGACCTTTCCTGGACCCACCTGGACGGCCGCTGGCGCACGCCTGGCTCATGGAGCCACACGCAGTTCCCTGACGTTCTGATGTACGAGGAAATTGCAGGGATCGCGGAGCGCGGCCTTCTCGATTTCATCTTCTTCGGCGACGGAAGCGGCATCCCGAACACGTGGGGCGGTTCGATCGATGCCGCCGTCCAATGGGGAATCGGCTGGCCACGACAGGACATGAGTCCGTTCATCGCAGCCATGTCGCGGGGCACGCGTCATATCGGCTTCGGGCTGACTTACTCTTCGACGTTTATGCATCCCTTTTATGTGGCGCGCCTGCTTAATTCACTAGACCATGTCACCAACGGTCGTATTGCATTTAACATCATTACTTCGACCCGCCGGGCTGACGCCATGAATTACGGGTTTGACGAATTGATGGACCACTCGGAGCGATACGAACGAATGGAAGAGTTCGTAGACGTTTGCAAAGCACTGTGGGCCAGCGTTGCACCGGATGCTTTCAAGTGGAACCGCGAAACAGGATTGGTCGCCGACCCGGCCAAGGTGAAGGCAATCCGTCACGCCGGCAAGTTCTTCAAAGTCGAAGGCCCTCTCGCGTCCGTCCCGTCGCCACAAGGACGACCGGTGCTGGTGCAGGCTGGTGCATCGCCGCGTGGCATCAAGGGGTCGGCACGTGTCGCCGACCATGTTTTTGCTTTCAGCCCCGGCCTTGAAAAGCAGGTCAAGCATCGCCAGGAACTCGACAAGGCTCTAATTGCCGAAGGTCGCGACCCCAAGACGGTCGGAGTGTTTTGGGACGTCGTATTGATCGTGGAGGAATCTCAGCTCGAGGCACAGCGCCGCTACGAGCGCCTCCTGACGGCCGTCCCAGCCGAAGGCATCGGCGCCTTCCTGTCTCACCAAATTGGATACGACCTTTCGCGACTGCCGGAGCGTTTCACCATCGAGGAGATCAACGCGGAGATTTCCGCGTCCAATGCGTCGCCCGTCGGCTTCATGCATATCACGCGTGCGCTTGACCCAAGAAAAGAAATGTCTCGCAGCGAATTCTACGATCAAATGACGCATCATACGGCTTCATACGACCAAATCGTGTACGGAACGCCAAGCAAGATTGCAGACTACCTCGAGGAAATTTTTGTCGCGACCGGTGAGAACGGCGAATTCATGATCGCTCATCCGCCAGCGACGCCACGAGACCTTCTCAACGTAGTCGACTTCCTGGTTCCCGAACTACAACGGCGCGGACGCTACCGGACCGAATATACAGGCCGAACACTTAAAGAAAATCTCTCGGATTAATGCCAATTCCAGCACGTAAGCCCCATCGATCTTCGACGAGACCAGGTCCCGGAGGGCCACAAGCCGAGATTAGCATTGGACTGCATGATACGAAGCCAGCTTCTGGCCGACACCAGAAGGGCTCAGTACGGAGGCTCAGGTGGCTGAGCTACCAACCAGTTCGCCGAACGAAGAAAAGAACTGGCCAGCCAGCTTCTTTGCGGTGGAGTCGATCAGTCGACCACCAAGCTGCGCGAGCTTGCCGCCGATCTGCGCGTCTACCTGATAAGACAGGATGGTCTCGTCCGGACCTTCCTCGCTCAACTTCACCGCCGCACTGCCTTTCGCAAAGCCTGCGATGCCGCCGTTCCCCTCACCGGAGATACGGTAGCTGCTCGGAGGATCGAGATCGGACAGCGTCACTTTGCCTCCGAAAGTTGCTTTGACGGGTCCGACCTTGAGCACGACGGTTGCAGTCATCTCGTTCGAGGCGGACATTTCGAGCGATTGGCAACCGGGAATGCATTGCCTGAGGATGTCGGGATTGTTCAACGCCTCCCATACCTTTTGCTTAGGCGCGGGAATGCGCTGGCTGTCATTCATCTGCATGGTCTTGTTTTAACTCCTAAGGACCGGATTTCGTATTGCGTTGTCCTCGCCGGCGTTCGACCGTGATTTCGGCGAGGATCGACATGGCGATTTCCTCGGGCGTGATGGCTCCGAGGTCGAGCCCCGCCGGCGCCTTGACCTGATCGATCGCGGCGGGATCGAGTCCGGCGGCAACGAGCTTCTCGCGCAATGCGGCCATCTTGCGTTTGCTTCCGACAAAGGCGCGATAGGTCGCCTCGATCGCGAGCGCTTGCTTGAGTGCGGCCTCATCGCCCTTTCCTTGCGTCGATACGACCACGAAGCGGCGAGCGTTGTTGAGATGGCGAGGTTCGAAGCCGTCGACGACAACATCGGCATCCGGCACCGTCGCGAGATCGACCGCGGGCACAGCGAGCGTCACGTGATAGCCGAGTTGCCGCGCCTGTGCGGCCAGCGACAGCGCGACAGGGCTCGCGCCGAGAACGATGAGCGACGGATGCGGCAAGACCGGCTCCACGAAAATATCCATCGTGCCTTTGCTTGGGCACATGTTCGAGGCGAAGCGCACGCCCTCCTTCGTCTCGCCGGGCTTGACGCCAAGATCGGTCAGCAGGTTTTCCGGCTGAACCGAAACCATGCGCGGCTCGCCGTCAGCGAGCGCCTCGCGCGCCGCCTTCAGCACCGCACCTTTGGCGCAGCCGCCGCCGATCCATCCGGCAACAATGGTGCCGTCCGGCCGAATGATGGCTTTCGCGCCAGCCTTGGCCGCGGTCACTGATACAGTGCGCACCACCGTCGCCAGCACGAAGGCCTGTTCGGCGGCCTTCATCTGCGCAACCAGGTCCATCACCTCGACATGTGCACCCATCTCAAAGTCTCGCAAGATAAGGCTCCAGCGCGGTCAGGCTCTGCAGCGTGTTCGCAGGCGCATAGAGGTCGATATAGGGCAGCGCTGCCTTGATACCGCGCGCTTCGGGCGAATAGCCCTGCCACCCCATCATTGGATTGAGCCAGACGATGCGGCGACAGCGGCGGCCAAGCGCCGCCATCTCGCGGCCGAGCAAGGCGGCATCGCCAGTCTCATAGCCGTCGGACACGATCATCACGCAGGTGCGCGAATGGATCACGCGTGCGGCATGCCACCGGTTGAACGTTTGCAAACTCTCGCCGATTCGCGTTCCGCCGCCGGCGCCTTGGGCCATGATCGAGAGACGATCGAGGGCGCGGCCGGCGTCCCTCTCTTTCATGGCGTCGGATACGTAAGCCAGCCTCGTGTGGAACAGGAAGGCTTCGGCTTCGCGGAATTCGTCGAGCACACCGTGAATGAAGCGCAGAAAGACGCCGGTATACATGCTCATCGAACCGGAAGCGTCTAGCAGCACAACGAGACGCAAGGGCTTCTGCTTGCGCTGCCGTTTGACGAGGCTTATCGGCACGCCGCCGCGGCTGATATTGCCGTGAATGGTACGGCGCAGATCGATCCGATAGCCGCGCCGCCGTGCCAGATCGCGCCGCGTCAATCGCGTGCGCATCGCACGAGCCAACCGTGCCGCGGCAAGATGCGCCTGCTTGATCTGCTCGGAATCGGCCATGTTGCGAAAATCGGTCTCGGCGAGATTTTCCGCACGCGAGGCGCCTTCCATACGCCCCTCGCCTGAACGATCATGGTCAGCGCCTTCAGTGGAGGGAAGTTGATCCGTCGCCGTCTTGCCATCGGCACGGTGCTCAGCCGGGTAGCCCGGCAGATTCTTCAGCGAAGGGTTGTTTGCCGCCTTCGCAGCGCCAGTGACAACCGAGCGCGAGCGCACCCGCTTGCCGAGCCAGAACGCATCGAAAATGCCGTCGAACTTCTCCCAGTCAGATTTTCGCGCAGAGAACAGATGTTTGAAGGCGGAGCGGAGCAGGCCCGGCCGCGCCGCAAAACCGGCGGCCATCAAGGCGGCTGCATCCCGGCCCTCGGCGAGACCTACGGCAAAGCCACTGTCCCGCAAGGTCCGCAGGAACGCGGCAAGCTTGCTTGAGACCAAGCGGCTCAGCTCATTGATATCCTCGATATCGGGAGACAGACCGCGACAACTCATGCGACCCTCCCCAGCAGACGTGCGCTGACCTCGCGCGTCACCCGCGTTCGGTCCTCCTGCGTCTTGAGGAGGCACATCAGGGTTTCATGTACGGTCTCGGGCGCATCGTGCAGATCCTTGACGTCGAGCCCGACCAGCGCTGCCGCCCAGTCCAATGTCTCCGCGACGCCCGGCACCTTGCGCAAATCTTCCTTGCGGATGGCCTGCACCATCCGCGCGATCTGGAGCGATAGCGAAGCACCGGCGCCATCGATGCGCGCCATGACGATGCGCGCCTCGCGCTCCGCGTCGGGATAGTCGACATAGTGGTAGAGGCAACGGCGGCGCAAAGCGTCCGACAGTTCTCGCGTGCCGTTCGACGTCAGGACGACATGGGGAATCGACGTAGCCGTGATGGTGCCGAGTTCCGGAATCGATATCTGGAAGTCCGAAAGCAGCTCCAGCAGAAATGCCTCGAACTCGTCATCGGCGCGGTCGACCTCGTCGATCAGCAACACTGGCGCCTTGTCCCGGCGGATCGCTGCCAGCAGCGGCCGTTCCAGAAGATATTTCTCCGAGAAGATTCGATCCTCGACCGCGTCCGTATCGGCACCATGATGCGCCTGGATCGAGAGCAACTGGCGTTGGTAATTCCACTCGTAAAGCGCCGCCGATTGATCGAGCCCTTCATAGCATTGCAGGCGGATCAACTCGGTGGCATGTACCGTGGCAAGCGCCTTTGCCACCTCGGTCTTGCCGACGCCCGCCTCCCCTTCCAATAAAAGCGGGCGCCGCAACAATTGCATCAACGAGATCGCGGTCGCCAACTCGCTATCGGCAACATAACCCGCTGAGCCAAGCGCCTGTGCGATCTCGTCACGCGTCTTCATCAGGCGGCCAGCACGCCAAGGTTCTTCGCAGCCGTCCAGTTACGCCAGTAGTCGTGCGGCATCTGGATGTGCGTCGAGCCCAGGAACGAGAACGCGTCGTTCACCGCATTGGAGAAAGCCGGCACGCCGCCAACATTTGGACTTTCGCCCACGCCCTTGGCGCCGATCGGATGATGCGGTGATGGCGTGACCGTGAAATCGGTCTCCCAATGCGGTGTCTCGACAGCGGTCGGCATGAAGAAATCCATGAACGAGCCGGTGACGACGTTACCCTCGTCATCGTAACGGATCTCCTGACCCATCGCGATGGCGAAGGCCTCGGTCAGCCCGCCATGCACCTGGCCCTCGATGATCATCGGATTGATCCGCGTGCCGCAGTCGTCGAGCGCGTAGAAGCGCTTGACGTCGTAAACGCCGGTATCGACGTCGATTGTCATCACGCAGATATAGGCGCCGAATGGATAGGTCATGTTGGGTGGATCGTAATAGCTGACCGCCTCCAGCCCCGGCTCCATCCCCGGCGGCACGGAATTGTAGGCTGCCCAGCAGATGTCCTTCATTGACATGTATTTTTCCGGCAAGCCCTTGACGCGGAAACCGTCGATGTCGAATTCAAGATCGTCTTCGTGGACTTCCAGCTTGTACGCGGCGATCATCTGGGCTTTCGCCTTGATCTTGCGCGCAGCCATCGCGATTGCGGCGCCCGCGACCGGTGTCGAGCGCGAGCCGTAGGTCCCGAGACCGTAGGGCGCAGTATCGGTGTTGCCCTCTTCGACCATGATGTTGTCGGCCGGTATGCCGATCTCGGTGGCGATGATCTGCGCCCAGGTGGTCTCGTGACCTTGACCAGTGCTCTTCGAGCCGACCCGGGCAATGCCCGCGCCGGTGGGATGTAGCCTGATCTCGCAGGAATCGAACATCGCAATCCCCAGAATGTCGCAATTCTTCGAAGGACCGGCGCCGACGATTTCTGTGAAGAAGGAGACGCCGAGGCCCATGATCTCGCGGGTCTCACCGCGCTTGAATGCGGCACGCATCGCGGCCTGCTCCTTGCGCAGGCCGGCATAGTCGACCGTCTCCATCATCTTCTTCATGGCGGTGTGATAGTCACCGGAATCATATTCCCAGCCCAGCGCGGAATGATAAGGGAACTGTTCCTTCTTGATGAAATTCCTCAACCGCAGTTCCGCCGGATCCATCCCGAGCTTCTGCGCCAGGATGTCCATGCCGCGTTCGATGCAATAAGCGGCCTCGGTGACGCGGAACGAGCAGCGATAGGCGACGCCGCCCGGCGCCTTGTTGGTGTAGATGCCGTCCACCGACAGATGCGCCGTGGGGAAGTCGTAGGAACCAGTGACGATGTTGAAAAAACCCGCCGGCCATTTCGACGGATCGGCGCATGCGTCGAACGCGCCGTGATCGGCGAGCACGTGAACGCGCAATCCGGTGACCTTGCCGTCCTTGGTCGCGGCGATCTCCGTCGTCATATGGTAGTCGCGCGCAAACGACGTTGCGGTCAGGTTCTCGATGCGGTCCTCGACCCATTTGACGGGTTTGCCGGTGACGATCGAGGCCACTGCCGCGCAGATGTAGCCCGGATAGGCGCCGACCTTGTTACCGAAACCGCCGCCGACGTCCGGCGAAATCACGTGGATCTTCTGTTCCGGCAATTTCGCGATCAGCGCCACGACAGTACGGATCACATGCGGCGCCTGGAAAGTGCCCCATATGGTCAGTTCGCCCTTGATCTTGTCGAACGAACATAAGCACTGGCAGGTCTCCAGCGGCGACGGGTGGGTGCGGTGATAGGAGATCATTTCCTTGACCGTGACCTCCGCCTTGCGGAAGGCGGCGTCAGTCAGGTCCTTGTCGCCGACGGTCCATTCGAAGATGTGGTTATGGTGCTTGCGCGGCCCATGCGCACCTGATGTCTTGCCGGCGAGATCCTCGCGCAGCACCGGCGCGTCCTTGTCCATCGCCTTGAACGGATCGATCACCACGGGCAACGGCTCGTATTCGACCATAACCTTGTTGATGCCGTCATCGGCGGCGTAGCGATCGGTCGCGACCACAAACGCGACCTCCTGGTTCTGGAACAGCACCTTGCCGTCGGCCAAAACCATCTGCACGTCGCCGGCCAAGGTCGGCATCCAGGCAAGATTGACGGTCTTCAAAGTTTCCGCGGTGATAACCGCAAGCACGCCCGGCACCTTGAGCGCCTCTGAGCCGTCGATCGATTTGACACGCGCATGCGCATGCGGCGATCTGACAAAGTCGCCGTGCAGCATGCCCGGCAATTTCACGTCATCGACGTAGTTGCCCTTGCCTTGCGTGAAGCGGGCATCCTCGACGCGCTTGCGCTTGCAGCCCATGCCTTCAAGTGCGGCCGTGCGTTGTTCCCGCGTGGGAGTTAAGTCGTTCATTCTGCGGCCTCCTTGAATTCAACGCCATTGATCTTGTCGGCAGCGTACTGGATTGCCTTGACGATGTTTTGATATCCTGTGCAACGGCAGATATTGCCGGAGATTCCCATCCGGATTTCTGCTTCCGATGGCCGTGGGTTCTCCTGAAGCAGCCGCTGCGCACGCAAGATCATGCCGGGCGTGCAGAAGCCGCATTGCAGGCCGTGCATCATGCGGAAACCTTCTTGCAGCGCCGAAAGCGAGCCGTCGGCATTGGCCACGCCTTCGATCGTCGTAATCTCCGAGCCTTGGGCCTGCACCGCGAACATGGTGCACGACTTGACCGACATGCCGTCGATATCGACGGTACAGGCGCCACAATGCGTCGTCTCACAGCCGATATGGGTGCCCGTCAATTGAAGGTCTTCGCGAATGAAGTGCACGAGAAGCGTGCGCGGTTCAACGAGGCCTTCGACCTCGGCGCCGTTGACCTTCATGGTCACGTGGGTTTTCGCCATTGATCCCTCCCTAGTTCGCGCGGGAAGCGGCGCGCTGCAGCGCGCGCATCACCATGATTCCACCGACATGCTTGCGATATTCGACCGGGCCGCGTGCATCCGCGGCGGGCGCCATGATCGCCTGCGCCTCGCTTCCGGCTTTCTTCAAACTCGCAGCATCGAGGCTGGTGCCGATCACGGCCTTGGCGGCGGCATCGGCAAGGAGCGGCGTTTCCGACAGGTTGGTGAGGCCGATTGAGCAGGTCGCAACCTTGCCGCCGGACATCGTCAGAACCACCGCTGCGGCAGCGGTCGCGTAGTCGCCGACTTTCCGTTTCAGTTTCTCGTAGGCGTAACCGTGGCCGGCGGGCAGCAGCGGAATCGAGATCGAGGTCAGGAGTTCGCCGGGTTCAATCGCCGTGAAATAGGCACCCTGATAGTAATCGGCGGCTGCGATCTCGCGCGCGCCATTCGGTCCTTCGAGATGGTAGCTCGCGCCCAGCGTCATCATCAGCGCCGGCATATCGTTGCCGGGATCGCCGTTGGCGACATTGCCACCGACCGTGCCGCGGTAGCGCACCTGCGGATCGGCGATCAGCAGCGCCGCCTCATGCAAGATCGGCACGGACTTCGCGACCACCTCGGAGGCCAGGAGTTCGTGCTGGGTGGTCATGGCGCCGATGACGATCTTGTCGGCGTCGCGGACGACGCCCTTCAGCCCGGCAATGTCGTGCAGATCGACCAGATGCTCGGGCGTCGCAAGCCGGAGCTTCATCATTGGGACCAGGCTGTGGCCGCCGGCGAGCGGGCGGGCATCATCGCCCAGGGTCGAGAGCAATTTCACAGCATCGCCCACCGTAGCCGGCCGGTGGTAACTGAACTGACCAGGGATCATCGTCTCCTCCATGTCGTCCTGTGTTGCCTTCTGCGCGGCGGACGTTGAAGAGATGGTGTCGTGGGGTGTCCTGCCTCGCAATAAGAGGGGCACGGAAGCTGAAAATTCGCACGAAATGCAGCCGGCCGCGCACGAAATGCGTCAGTGTCTGCCCCCCAATGAATTTCCGCGCTAGATCGTCCGGTGGGTGAGCCCGAGCCGGGCCTTCACTTCCGCGATCTTGGCGCGGCTGACTGGAACCCGGTGCGGCGATGGGCCATCCAGTTCCACGATCGCGCCGTCCCCTTCCTTGCGGACAAAGGTCACATGCGAGAGCGCAACGATGTGGCTGCGGTGCACTCGAAGAAACAGGCTGGGGTCGAGATGCGCCTCGGCTTCCGAGATCGACCACGGACACATCCGCTCCCGGATCCCGTCATGGATCTTGGTATAATGCGCGTCAGCGCGGACGCTGCGGACCTCGGTGGTGTCGATAAAATGCGTACCGTCAGCGCCTTCGACCGGCAGTCGTGGCGCAGGCGCGGCGTGCGGTGGCTGGCCGACGCCACCGAGCGGTGCGGGCCGCAGCCTCGGAGCCGTCGGAGCCGTACCAGCATCAGCGGGGCGGATATCGGCCATTTCCTCAACGACAGCCGGAGCCGTTTTCCGCGAGTCGGGAACCAGCGAAAGCAGAAATCCGGCTGCGATCACGAAACAAAGGACCGCAACGACCAAAGCCAGGATTTGTCGCGACGCCACCAAACCCTCCATATGGTGGTGGCCGCCCGTGGTAAGTGGGCCAACTTCCATGCCCGCCATTGCGGTGTAGTGCATGCCCGATACGGCAACACCAAATGCGACCGCACTGAGCACCAGTTCCACGCCGCCCTGTCGCGCCAGGAATGCCCGTAGCCCGCCATAGGCCGCCGCAATCGCGATAACAACCGAGAGCGCGACCATTCCGGGCTCGTGGGTCATCGCAAAGTCACCGGCGAGACCATGCATGCCGACATAATGCATGCTGACGATGCCGAGTCCCAGCAATGCGGCCGATGAGAGCACTCGCAACATCGAGGCCGCGCCGACACTTACAAAAAAAAGCGAGATTCCCACGACGAGCATGCAAATCAAAAATGAAACGGTCGTCGGGAGCACCAGATAAACAGTGTCAGCGGGCAAGGGCGCCGCCAACATGCCGACGAAATGCATGGTCCAGATACCAACGGCGAGAAAGAACGCCGCACCCGCGAGCAGCAGACGATGACTAGCATCCGGCGTGCCGCGAATACGCGCGGCAAGGCCGAAGCCGGTGTAACCTCCCAGGATCGCGATCACCACCGAGAGCGCGACGATATAGGGATCGTGTCCTTCGAACATGATCTTTTCGACCATCCGTCTCCACGGATGACCGCCTCCCGGCGGCAGCTTATACGGCTGTTCGCGGGAATGACAATCTGCTCATGGCGCGTGTCTTTCTCCAGGCGCGGATCACGAGAAAGCCGCCTTCACCCGTTCCGGCGAGAATGGCACGCGCCGAATGCGCACGCCGGTGGCATCGAAGATTGCGTTGCCGATAGCGGCGGCCACCGGACGTATCGAGGGCTCGCCAGCGCCGGACGGCGCGATTTCCGGATAGTTGATCAACACGACATCGACTTGGCCTGGCGTCTCCGTAATGTCGAGGATCGGGTAAGTGATCCAGTCCACGCTGGTGACGGTGTTGCGGTCGAAGGTCACCTCCTCCCACAGCGCGCGGCTGACGCCTTGCACGATATTGCCTTCGACGCATTTCACCAGCCCGTCCGGGTTGATGATCTGCCCGCAATCATGCGCCACCGTGAACTTGCGTGCCCAAATCTTGCCGGTCGAGCGGTCAACATCGACCTCGGCGATGACGGCGACGCGGGTGCCGTTACGTTGCGCGTACGCAATGCCCCGCCCCGACACCTTGGTGCCGGTCTGGTCGCGGCGCGGCGACGTCCGCGTTTCCCAGTTTGCCTTCTGCGCCGCTGCCTTGATGACGGCAATATCGCGAGGGTCCTTGACGTGACGCAAGCGGAACTCGATCGGATCGGCGTTCACCGCTGCCGCCAGCTCATCGATGAAGGATTCGCTGGCAAAATGGATCTGCGGTCCGACCGGATCGCGCAAATGCGATGTGCGCAGCGGGGACGAGCGGTCGAGCAGCGGCGGGATTGTCTCCCACGCCATCCGCTTGTTGGCGATCTCGTAGGATTCCGCCGGCACGCCAAAACCGTCACCGGATTTAAGGGCAACGCCAAGCGCCTGCCCTGTCAGCGTATCCGGCGGTTTGCCGCCGTTGGTATCGACGTCGACGCGGGAGAATGCCTTACTCGTGAACTCGTAGGCGATCACCTCGCCGGCTGCGTTAAGCCCGGCCTTTGCACGATGAACTGAGGCAGGCCCCTTCGGATCCCAGCCGGTGCCCTGATCGCGCATATATTGCAACCGTACCGGACGACCGGCCGCCTGGGCGAGGATGGCTGCATCCATCGCGCAATCGTCGGCGTCGTTGCGGCCGTATGAACCCGGACCAGACTTGAAAATCACATGGACTTTGTCCGGCGGCACTTGCAGCAGGGTCGCCAATCCGTCTCGCACGAAATGAGACTTTTGCGTCCCGCTCCAGCAGGTGACGTTGCCGTCTTTGATCTCAACCAGTGAACAGGCGGGCCCCATGCTGGCATGCGACTGAAACGGCCACTCATAATCGGCCTCGATGACCTTGGCCGCCGCCTTGAAGGCCGCGTCCACGTCGCCGTTCTCTTTCTCCACCATGCGCTTTCGCACGGGGGCTTTTCGGATGTGGTCGAACAGTGAGGCCTGTACCGGAAATGGCTGCTCCTGGGCCGACCATTCGACCTTCAGCTTTTCGGCCGCCCGGATCGCATCCCATTCCCGGTCGGCAACGACGCCGAGGAAGCCTTTTTGCCAGACGACTTTGGCGCCCGGGATGTCCTTGATCGAGCTCTCATCGACCTTGACGGGTACAGAACCGGCAACGGAGGGCCGGATCATGCGGCCGTGCATCATATCGGGCACTTTGACGTCGGTGACGAAGTCCTCCTCGCAGAAGACTTTCGGCGCAACATCCTCGCGCTTGATCGGTTGGCCAACAATCTTGTGCTCGCTGGGCTTCTTCGGCAAGGCCTTGCCCGGCGCGTACAGCGCGTTGCCAATTTCCTTGTTCCAGTCGAGCTGGACGTTGAAATACTGGCCGCCGATCAACTGCGCATAAGAAACGCTTTTTGCTTTGTCATCGACCGCGCTGACGACGCCGTCATTGACCGTGAGCTTGTCGGCCGGAATGGACAACCGCGCCGCAGCCATCTCGACCAGCACGCGCCGCGCTTCCGCCGCCGCCACGCGCATCTGCTTGCCGCCGAGTTGGATTCCTGTAGAGCCGGAGGCCCCGCCCTGATTTACCGAGGTCGCGGTATCGGCCATGAAGACCTTGACGCTCTTGAAGGGGACGTCGAGCTCTTCGGCGACGATCTGGGCAATTGCAACGTGCAGCCCGTGGCCCATGTCCATCTTGCCGAAATAGGCCGCTACGCGGCCGTCCGCATTCACCGCGATATAGGAGGACAACTGATCGGGCGTCAGCGGCGGCTTGGTCCCTTGCGCAAAAGCCTGACTAATCGTCGTCACGGTGTCGAGCGTGACGCCCGCACCGATCGACACCACGAGGGCGCCACCACCGAGCAAGACAGAGCGGCGGGTGAGCGAAGTTGCGTTTTCGAATTTTGTCATGGCTCGCCCTCCTCAGCCCATCATCTCGGCGGCGCGCTTAACCGCCTTGAGAATGCTGATGTGGGTGCCACAACGGCATTTTAGACCGGACAGCGCGTCTTTGATTTGAGTTTCGGTCGGCTTCTTGTTATCGCGCAGGAACGCTGCCGCGGTCATCAGCCAGCCGTTGATGCAGTAGCCGCATTGCAGCACCTGCTCCTCGACGTAGGCGGTCTGCAACGGATGGGGTTTTTCCGGGGTCCCGAGACCAGCCAGCGTCACGATTTTGGATTCACCGACAGCGGATAGAGGCGTCACGCAAGAGCGCGTCGGCTGGCCATCAACATGCACGGTGCAGGCGCCACATTGCGCCAGTCCACAGCCGAAATGAGGGTTATTGAGGCCGACGTCGTTGCGCAACGCGTACAGCAGCGGCATCTCCGGGTCGGCATTGACCTCGTGGGTCCGGCCGTTGACGTCAAGCTTGAACGATTGGTTCATCGCGTGAACTCCCTTATTATTTTGTTGGGAACAGCGGATTACGTCCGCCCATTCCTGTCGCCGTTTTCCGCGAACGCGTCGTTCCGCCGACGCTTGCGTTCAGGAGCCTAAACCATGAACTGAAGCTTGGGAACGTCTCTTTCCCGCGAATTTTACGTGACTATCGAACGTACAATGTCTCCTCCGGCCCGAGGTTGGCGCCGCCCTTGCCCGCCGGCGGGAGGCTATCGACGACCGCTCCAAGAACACGATAGATGCCAGCCAGCACCCATGGCTGCACCGCGCGAAAGCCAGGCTGGTCGACGAAACGGCCACCCCTTCAGAAATACGACCCGGTGATGCCCTCGGTTGCCAAGCGGCGAAACATCACATCAATCCGTTGCGGCGGCAGCTTCACGCCACCGTCGAGCCACCAGGTCATCACGGCCATGAAGGAGCCAACGACATATTGGACGACCAGTTCGCGCGGAATAACGTCCGCGGACTTCTTGTCGACAGTTGCCGCAAGCTCGTTACGTATCAGATCGGAGAGTATCTGCCGAATGGCGCCGAGAGCGATCGCACCGCCTCGGCCGCCAACCAAAGCCTTGTAAAGATCAATATGATCGCGGGCATGTTCGAACATGGCCAGACTGAAGCCCAGGCTTCGATCCCTGATATTTCCCGATTTCGCCAGCGCGTCCTTCTGCCGATCGATGAGCTCCTTGCGCAGGTGCTCAAGGCCGCTACGCCGTAAATCGTCCTTGCTCGTGTAGTGGGCGTAGAACGTCGATCGACCGACATTCGCAGCGTTGCAGATGTCATCGACGGTGATGGCGTCGTAGCCCTTTTTCAGAATCAAGGAAATATGGGCCTGTTGCAGCATCGCCCGCGTGCGAGCGACGCGACGGTCAATCGGCTTCTTTGCCATCTCCACACTATTCCCGGTCAGATCGAGCAAATTGTTCGGTAACGGACATTGGACTCCAGCTGTTCGTTGATTCCGGACGTTCTGTCTCTTATCGCATATCGTGTCCGCTTCGAAAATGACGGACGAAAGGAGAGCCAAATGGCCGATCAGCCGTCCTATCCCGGCGCGCCACGTTGGTTGAAAGTGTCCGCAATTGCGATCGGCGGCCTGGCGTTACTACTTGTCGTCCTGATTCACGGAGGCAGCGGACTCCGCCACATCCCGTCCAGCGGCGGCCTCGGGTTTAGCGCGGCGCAAGAAGGCAGCCGCTGACCATGGGTCCGCGCCTGCGCAAATTCGCTCTCACCTTGCACGTTACTTCCTCGGTCGGCTTGCTGGGCGCGATCGCAGCATTCCTGGCCCTCGCCGTCACCGGCGTGAGTAACCAGAATGAACAAATGGTGCGGGCGGCGTATCTGGCGATGCCGTCGATCGCCCGTCTCGTCGTCGTGCCGCTGGCGTTTGCTTCCCTGCTGACCGGCCTTATTCAGTCGTTGGGTACCGCATGGGGCTTGTTCCGGCACTATTGGGTTCTGGTGAAACTGCTGCTCACGGTCTTCGCCGCCGCGGTTCTGCTGCTGAAAATGGAGCTGATCAATTATGCGGCCCGTCTGGCTGCAGAGACAGCTTGGCCACAGGCCGATCTTCACGAAGTGGGAATTCAACTCGTAATCCACGCCGCCGGCGGTCTGTTGGTGCTGCTCGTGCCTATGGTGCTCTCGATCTACAAGCCGCCGGGCATGACGCGTTATGGCTGGCGAAAGCACTTCCAGCAGCAATCGGCACCAGAATCCTGGCTTGATTATAGATTATAATATATAGTAATACATTATAATATCTGGCGGATGTGCGTGTGACGTCCGAGCCGGGCCAAACGAGAGAAGAGCGTATGAACGACCATCCGACCGGCACGGAAGATGTTCACGCGCTTGCCCGGCGCATCTCCGCCTACCCGCGCGTGAGACTTGGCCATTTCCCGACGCCGCTCGAACCGTTGAAACGGTTGAGCGAACGGCTGTCAGGACCGGCGATCTCCGTGAAGCGGGACGACGCAAGCGGAATGGGACAGGGCGGCAACAAGGTTCGCGCCCTCGAATTCGTGCTGCCCGAAGCCCTCGCCGCGGGCGCCGATATCCTGTTGACGGCAGGCGTCGTGCAATCGAATTCGGTCCGGCAAGTCGCCGCGGCCGCGGCGAAAGCCGGCCTCGATTGCCACTTTGCCATGATTACCGACCGTGTGACGGGAACCGATGCCGACTATGCACAGACCGGCAACGCATTGCTCGATCATCTCTACGGCGCAACGCATGAGATCATCAGCATCAACGACGATCGAGCAGCCGTTCTGGAACGGATTGCGGCGCGCCTGCGCGAGAGCGGCCGCAAGCCCTACATCGTGCCATACGGTTGCGCCAATCGTATCGGGGCGATCGGCTACCTCAATGCCGCGGCCGAATTGGCCGAACAAGCAACCGAACTTGGCATGCCCATCACCCACGTTGTTCACGCCAGCGGGACCGGGGGCACCCAGGCTGGATTGATCGCCGGATTTGCAGCGCTCGGGCTGCCGATCGAGGTGATCGGCATCGACATCGATGCCGATCCGCTCGGGGTCAGACAACGTGTCGGACGTATCCTAGCCGAACTTGCCGATGAGATCAGGCTTGATGGCGGCGGTCTCACTGAGAGAATTGTCGTCGAAGGCGGGTTTTCAGCCGGAGCCTATGGTCAGGCTGACCAGCGGACGGTCGAGGCCATCCACATGGCGGCAAAGTCGGAAGCCTTGATCCTCGACCCCGTCTATTCCGGCAAAGCGCTTGCCGGCCTGATCGGGCTCTGCAAGGCGGGCCGTTTCAAGCCATCGGATCACGTCGTGTTTTTGCACACCGGCGGCACACCCGCGATCTACGCCTACCGGTCGATCTTCGGTTGCGGAGCGCAGAATGCCTGACCGTTCGCGCAGCGCGATCCTCTTTCGACCTGATAGTCGCGGCTACAAGGCCGTACGCGATGCGACGCTGACGCTTTGTATCGCGACTGGTATCGCAGCCTGCGCCGGTTATCAGCCCTCGATATTGTGGATTGGTGCTGCCCTTCTCTTGCTCGTGGTCGGCGTTGCCCTGGTGTCGGCGAAGCTCATCGTCGGGCCCGATCGCGTTTCGTTCAAAGTATTCGGGATAACCATCGATTTTCCGGCGGCAGAAATCGAGCGAGATCGATTCGACGAACTGGCCTTTATACATTTCTTTCAGCTCTCGATGCCGGACGGTCGTTTCCTGCTGCTACCGCATGCTGCGTTCTCCGATACCGCGCCTTTCGACGCGATCATCGCGCTGACCGGGGGACGGGAAACGGCACCCGAAAAGAGTTGCGGGATAGACGAGACGCAAATGTCACGGGGAAACCGATGATGGGGTGCATATGAAGAACGGACAAGCGACGCGCGCGCCGAGGAAGCCTCGCGCAACCCGGCCAGCCCCCGCTCCTGCCGGGTTCGCCGCGCTCCGAGACCGATCCGGCGAGGCGCCCCACATGACAGCGAGCGCGTTTGCAATCGCCCGGCTCCGCGAGGCTATTCTCAACGGCGAGATCAAACCCGGTGAGCGCCTGCAACAGCATCTGCTCGCCTCACAGCTTGGCCTCAGCCACGTACCGTTGCGGGAAGCGTTTCAGCGCCTGGAATTCGAAGGATTCATCGCCATCAGTCCGCGTCGCGGGGCGTTCGTCATCCCTCTCACCGCCGCCGATGCAGCGGAGATTTTCGAACTGCGGGTCAATCTCGAGACGAGTGCGTTGCGCGCCTCCGTACAGAGTCTTTCGGCGGAAGAACTCGTCGCTGCGACGGAAATCTGCCGCGAAGCGGATCGGGTCAGGGACAAGCTCGTCTATGGTGAATTGAACTGGCAGTTTCATCGCGCGATCTATGCCGGCTGCCGGCGCCCACGCACGCTGAACCTGATCGAAGCGATGTGGCGCAATGCCAGTCGTTATTCCATGCTGCTGCGGCATCGCGATCCCTATCTGCGACAGTCACAGCAGGAGCATTGGGATATCCTCGGCGCGGCGGATCGGAGGGACGCGGAATTGGCATGCCGCCTGCTTCGAACGCATATTGAGGGCGCGGCAAGCCGCATTCTGAAATTGTTCGAGCAGGCGCCGAGCTGAGTGCGCGGCCCGCTCAGTCCTCGCGCCAGAACACGTAGTCGGCCGAATACGAAACGCTCAAGAAACTGCCCGCCGGCCCGCACGCACCTAAGGCCATTCCGCCTCGCGTGTTGATGCGCTGCACGGCGGTCACGCCATAAAGTGCACCGTCGCCGGTTTGGCTGACGACGTCCATTTTTAGCCAGGGAATGTCGGTGGAATAAACTCCCGCCGTGCTGGCGACAATCCTGGCCTGCACAGCGCTGCCGTCGACGTGCTCCCATCGCAATTTGGATTCGTCCACATGACCCCAGCGCAATCCGATGTAATGGCGCCCCACGGTGTCTCCGTCGAGGGAGAGCGTCGCAATCGGTTCCCTCGAGTGCCATGCAAGCCGCTTGTGCTCGTCGGCTTCGCACTCGTAGATCTGGGCGCCCTCCGCGTGGAGAACGACCGCCGGCGCCTGACCGCGCACGGCGATCGGCGAAGGCACCGGCACAGTTTGGGCCGATAGCTGCGCCGCCGGCATGGCGATCGTTGCAACGAGTACAATTGCTGCAAACAGCAAGCTGCCGCGAAATGCACCCGGTGATCGGTAAGTCATCGCCGAAATCTTTCCTTTGATAATAGTGCTGCGCCAAATGCGCAGCCGCTGTCGGCCGGCGCGGGCAAACAAAACTCGCCCCGCTCGATTTCAGGCCGGATCCTATGCTGACGACATAGCAATGACGCCGGGTCCAATCTTGGACCGCTGCGACATCGAGTTAGTTAAAAACGAAAAAGCGCGCCGCGATTACGCCACGATTGGCCTTCGCGGACGAGACCTCGCGGAGGGGTCAAGCTGCGCGGCTCCGGGATTTCGACAGACAGCGCTCGCCGGGCTCAGTTGGCGAACGGCGTCGAAAAGCCCGCGACGATCTTCACGAGGTCGGCCTGACGCGTGACGCCCGTCTTCTCGAACAGATGGCCGAGATGCGTCTTGACGGTGCTTTCCGCGACGCCGAGCGCTACCGCCACTTCCGGAACGCGGCCGACCTCCACAATCGCAAGCAACACCCGCAGTTCGGTGGGCGTCAGATGATACGCGCGAGCGATGACTTCCGGTGGCGACGGAACTTCGATAGCCGACTTGCGAACGAACAACGCCACTACCGCCGAATAGGCGGTTCCTGCAAGACGCCGCGCCCCGGACGTCAGCGGCAGCACGTGCGCGACATAACGCGTTCCGTCCTGCGCTCTCAGGGGCAGATCGATGCCTTCGGTTCCAATGGCCACGTCGCCACCGCCAGCGGTGGAGAGCAGATCCTGCAACGTCCTCTCGACGTCGCGATCGCGCGCCGTAATACACCCGCCCGATTCCGACAGAAAATCATTCATGCCCAGAATTGTCCGGCCGGCAAGGTTGGTATGAACGACGCGCCCTTCGGCATCGAGCAGGCACATTCCCGCACTCAAGCCATCGAGCGTATCGGCAAAGGTTGCGGCTTCCGTGGTCTTGAGATCGATCGCCCTGGATACCAGCACTGCACGACGAATATGTGGAATGATGAGGCTGATGCGCTGGCGCGCCTCTTCATCGACAAGACCGTCGCGCTCGTGACGAAACACGCCGAACATCGCCACGCTCGTCACGGATTTGTCGAGGACGGCGGCGAGGAAATCGACGACGCCCTGCGGCTGCACCCACTCGCGATAAAAGCGGGTCTCCAGAAATTCGTTATAGGGCATCAAATCCGTAACCGAGATCGGCTGTTCGACCTCGGCAAAGAAATGACCTGTCGTCGCTGGGTCGAGCTTTACGTACTTGTCGAAGTAGAGCTGCCGATAATGAGGATCGGTGCCGAACTCGTGGTAGATGTTCCCTGCCCCGCTGGCCGCATCCTTTGAAAACAGCGCAGCCGACGAACCGCCGATAAACTTCGCTGCCTTGGCGAGGACCGAGCGCCATCGCGAAGCATCGATCGCGGCATCGTAGATCTCGCCGATGAAGAGCGAAAGTTCTTCCTGATCTATCATTTTTCCTGAAAAAATTGGGTTCATGGATATCACCGAGTGGACGACTGGTGGCTGCGCTTCAATCCGCGCGGGCTGCAAACAAACGAGCGTGTCGCCGAGCGATCCGCAATCGCGACCTTCATCGGGACCTTTCCGCTTTCGCCTTTTTGGGTTTCAACGCCCTTCGCTTCATCGTTGCCGTGACAACCGTCTTGAACTCTGTCTTCGCCTTTGTCGCGGCGCCGGCTCCGCGCGGTTCATTCGAAACTCTCTCTCCTGCCTGCTCTCGCGAACCAACGGTGAGATCGGATTTATTCGCCACGAACAGACCTTCCGTTTGCCTTGCGCCTGAGCGATCAGCCCGCCAGGAGCCGAGCGCGGCCCGCGATGTATACGCTGGGGCCGCTGTCTCACTAGGACGGAGCCGACAATGAATGGGGGGCAAACGAACAGGATTATCAAATTACCGTTGCGGTAGCCCGATCATTTGTCTCTGCAGTCAAAGCGCTTAGGCGCAATCGTCAACACTCGATCGCATCCGTCTCGGCCTGAAAGCGTCATCTGTTCGGATGAGGCGCCGCCCCGGCGGTTCACCTATGTTGATGTCATAACAGGGATCGGCGCGAGGGATTCGACATCGGGGCGTGAGGGCTTTCTTCGCGCCGGATCTGTCTCGCGTTTCGGTCGACAAGCGCCGGTGAAAACGCCGGGCGATCTTCAGCAAGAAAAAAATTTTGGATTGGAAATTATCAGATGTTGGTTCGTGAAAATTCTTGTCCGGAAAAGCAAGCGGCGATCTCACTGAAAGCAGCGTTGATAACGGCGGTCGTCGTGGTCTTCGGGATTCTTCATGTCATAGGCGCGGTGATGCTTCATGACGCGGCAGCGCCGCGACCGATCGACACCTCCGAGGTGATGACGAACCGCGACTAGTGTCCCGATTCCGAAGTTCGTATCACCTTGCGGCCCCACGTTTACGAACTTCGGAATCGAAAGGACACTAGCAAACCTATTGATCTAGTGCGGCTTTGGTTCGGAAGCCCGCATGACGAACTCGCGGCATCAATGATGCGGACTTCCGAACCGCCGCACTAGCAGGTCGCGCACCGGCGCCAATCACCCGCAAAACGCTGCGATCGGAGGATACGGTTTTGACAGATCTTGCATCGTACTTGCTACTCGGCACGGCCGTTTTTGCCGGCGCGTTCGTCTCCGGCATGGCGGGTTTTGCCTTTTCCGCGGTCGCCGGCGCCATTCTGCTCCACGTGTTCGAGCCCTCCGAAGCCGTACCGCTGATGATGGCATGCAGCGTCGGCGTCCAGGCTTCGACGCTTCTGACGCTTCGCCATCACATGCGATGGCGGGAAAGCCTGTTCCTGATCGCCGGCGGCCTGCTCGCGCTGCCGATCGCTGTTTTCCTTCTGCAAAGTGCGGATACGCGGTCTCTGCAAATGGCGTTCGGCGGACTCATCACCGCCTATGCGGCTTATTCAATGTTCCGTCCCGCCTTGAGTCATCTCCCGACGATGGAGCACCAAGGCCGCAACATGCTGATCGGTTTCGGCGGCGGGTTGATCGGTGGGCTGACGGCGATGCCGGGCGCGCTTCCGACGATCTGGTGCGACATGCACGGCATGCCGAAAGATCAGCAGCGCGGGCTGGTCCAGCCCTTCATCGCCGCCATGCAGGTTTCCGCGCTCATATTGCTGCTCTCCCGCCACGAGCTGCCGTCGAACATCCTGATCGATCTTGCCGTCAGCCTGCCGCCTCTGGCGGCTGGAACGATGCTCGGCGTTCTCATGTTTCGCCGAATCAATGAAACGCTGTTCCGGCGCATCATCCTGATCATGCTGCTGGTGTCGGGCCTCTCGCTCGTTCTGTAGCTTCGTCATCCAGCCGCGCGGCAAATCAGCGGCGATTTGCCGCCGGTGGAATGCGCGCGATCAGTTGGCGAGCGGATCGGAAAACGCGGCCGCCAACTTGACGAGATCGGCCTGGCGGCTGGCGCCGGTCTTGGAGAACACCCGGTACAAATGCGTCTTCACGGTTGTTTCGGCAACGCCGAGCCTTTCCGAGGTCTCCGGCACACCGCCGACCTCGACGATGGCAAGCAGCACGCGTAGTTCCGCGGGCGTTAGCCCATAGGCACGCGCGACCAGGCCGCCATAGGACCCGCCGTTTAGTTCGACCCTGCGAACGAACACGGTTGCCACGGCTTGCGGTGAAGCCCGATCGCCGTCTCGTACCACCGACTTGAGCGGCAGCACGTACGCGACATATTGGCCGCCCTCACGCCCGGTCAGGGAAAACGCGGCGCTGTCCGCCTCTCCGCCGGAGCGAACGTTGGCGATGCTTTCGCGCAGGCCGTAATTTGCCTGCCGATCGCGCGCAACAAGCTGCCCACCAATGGAGCGAAGGACGTCGTCTTCATCGAGTAACTCCTGGCCAGCCGCATTGGCGTGCACGATACGGCATTGCGCATCGACCAGAAATACTCCGGCGCTAAGGCCATCCAGCGCATCGGCAAATGTCGCCGTCTGGGATTTCCTGTGTTCGATGGTCTTGTTGATCATCACGGCACGCTGTGCGTGAGGGGCCACCTGCGCGATGCGCCGCCGCATGTCGCTGCCCATCACGCTGTCGCCCACGAGAAAGGTGAGAAGGACCGGGCAATTCGATTTCTCGAGCAAGACGTTCGCCACGTCGGCACAGCCCTGCGGCCGCAGCCACTCCTGATAAAAGGGTCCGCGGCAGTAATCATCATATGAAACGAGGTCCGGAATGCTGACGACCTGGCCGAGCGGCGGCAGGCGCGCGAGCGGATCAAACCTGGAATAGCCGTCCGAATAGAGTTTGATGTAGTGGGGATCGACGCCGCAGTAATAATGCGTCTCACCTATCTTGCTGACCGTATCCTTCGAGATGATCCCGCAGGCACGGCCACCGACAAAGTCGTTGATGCCGACCACGACATCGTTCCATCGTCCGGGCTCGAGCGCCGCGTCGTAGATGTCCTCGATGAGATTCGAAATCGTAGGGGCTGCGCTCATGAAAATGAATCCGTCAGTCGAAAGGCGGCCGATTTATCGTTCCGATGGTGGAGGCTCTTCCCCCGATCAAACGACCCAAGGCGGCAGCCCGACACATACGTTCTGTTGACTCTGACTTAGTCTCTAATCCCGCAAGAAGGTTCACGGCTGGGCCGCAGAAATCGCATATTTTTTCAGCGGACGACGGGGTCGTCAGTTTGCCAGCGGGTTGGAAAACCCGGCGGCAAGCTTGACGAGGTCGGCCTGGCGGGTGGCTCCGGTCTTGGAGAACACCCGGTACAAGTGCGTCTTGACGGTTGTCTCGGCGACGCCAAGCTTTTCCGAGGTTTCCGGCACACCGCCGACTTCGACGATGGCAAGCAGCACACGCAGTTCGGCCGGTGTCAGCCCAAAGGCGCCCGCAACCAGCCCGCCATAGGACTGGCCATCCAATTCGACCTTGCGAACGAATATCGCCGCCACCGCCTTTGAAGGTACATCGGTGCCGCGCGCAACCGCCTTCAGCGGCAACAGATGCGCAACGTAACGCTCGCCGTCATGGGCAGTCAGGGCAATCGCGGCGTTGGGGGCCCTGGTTCCGACATCGCCATTGGCAATCACGTCATGCAAGTCCTGGTTGGCCTGGCGGTCACGGGCAACGAACTGTCCTGCGACCGAGCGAAGAAAGTCGTCTTCGCCGAGCATCTCCTGCCCCGCCGCATTCGCGTGCACGATATGGCATTGCGCGTCGACCAGAAATATCCCGGCGCCGAGCCCATCCAGCGTGTCGGCGAACGTCGCGGCTTCGGATTTCTTGTGTTCGATCGCCTTGTTGATCGTCAACGCGCGGTGCAGATGCGGGACGAGTAGCGCAATTCGCCGCCGCATCTCCTCGTCGACCATGCGCTTTCCCGCGAGCACGGTGAGCAAAACCGGACAATGCGTTCGCGCTTTCTCGAGCAGCACATTTGCCGCGTCGACGCAGCCCTGCGGATGCAACCATTCCTGATAGAAGCGTCCGCGGCGATATTCATCGAACGGAACGAGATCCGGGATACTGACGACCCGCCCGAACGGCGGCAGCGAGGCTAGCGGATCGAACTTGGAGTGAACCTCCGAATAAAGCTGAATGTAATGAGGGTCGGCGCCGCAGTAGTAGTGCGTCACGCCGAATTTGCTGATCGAGTCCTTGGAGAAGATTCCGCAAGCCCGGCCGCCGACGAACGCGTTGATGCCGACGACGACATCGCTCCAACGCGCGGGCTCAAGCGCCGCATCATAGATGTCTTCGATGAGATCCGAGATCTTCCTGGCTGCGTTCATAAAAACAAATCTGTCACAATAATAAAAAACGGCCGATTTTCAGCTGGCCGGCGTCAACTATCACTCAAATGGTGGAGGCTCATCCCCCGATCGGAGGATATCGGTAGCGCCCAAGGCAGTTATGGGCCAGCGTTTTCAATAAGCGATTGAAATACAATGGTATTATGTCAACATTTATTACTTCAGCATACCCACTCGAAGACCTTTCGGCCCTCGGCGGCGGGTCAAAGGCGTTGCCGGATGAGGTCTGTCATCCCTTGTCGCCGCGCACGTCGCGGGGCGTAAACCCGTAAAGCCGGCGGAATCTTCTGTTGAAGTAGGACAGGTCGCCGAAGCCGACGTCGTAGGCGATCGTGCTGATCGCCGCGCGGCTATAGTTCGGGTCGCGAAGCAGACGGTATGCGCGCGCAAGCCGTTGCCCGATCAGGAACTCCGAAAATGTCGTGCCGGCTGCCTCGAACAGGCGCTGCACGTATCGCGGGGTCACGTTGAGACTTGCGGCGACCGATGCGATCGAGATTTCGCGGCGGTCGCTGTGAGCGACGATATAGGATTTTGCGAGCTTCAACCGCGCCGCCCGCAATCCGCGCGTCCTTGCCGTTTCGGCAAAATCGGCGTTGGGACCGATTGCGAGCATCAACAGATCCTGCACGTGACGGACGGAAAGATTGAGCAACTGCGAATCGATCGATGCGCCGGCGCTGAAAATCCAGCCGGTGTAGCAGCCGAGAAGCTTCAAGGCGTCGCGATCTCCTGAAATCGGCTGCATCAACCGATCGTCCAGGCCCGGGACGGCCGATTCCAGGATCGCGCGTGGCATTCGCAGCGTGAATGAGCGGCCTAGAGTGGTCCGATGAAACGAAGCAGCCTCCGCCCCGCTCAACAAGACAGCTTCGTGCGGCCGAAGGCTCTGTTGCTGGCCGCGCGACGAGACGATCGCAGAACCCGTCCGATTGATTGCAACGATGATGTCGTCGTTGCCGTCAGTGAGATATTCGCCGCCGCGCGTGATCGACATCGGCGATGCGGAGGCCTCCATCAACTGCAGGCCGGGCAGCGTCATCGACGACATGTGCGCCTCGAACGCCATGTCGCGGGCGGGTTCGAGGTCGACGCGAAGCATCACCTTCCCATAGTGTTCCCGCCAATACGATATACGGTCCCGCTCCGGGAGATGGTCCGTCGAAAAATTAATGATACGAGTGCCAGTGCTAGTCATGGATAGCGCCAATGTTCAGCCCTCCAGCTCCCCGCGTGTTGCGTCCTCAGCCGGCGCAAGCTGTGAACCATCAGGACATGGTTTGGCATCGTCCGATCGGAGGATGGGGGCAAAACTCAATCTGCGATTGCAACGCCGCCACTGACTTCTATCCAGTGGATGACGCGTAGCCGGCGGGCTGCCAGAGGGACTTTCGCCGAATTTGGAACGGTAGACGCGACCACGGCCGCCCGGGACCTGATTCTCCAGACGAATGGCGAGATTCGTCCAGCGGCTAGACGAAGGACGGCGGACGTAACAGACTGCGTATCGTCTGAGGTAACGTGAGAGGGATCACCGCCATGACAGCGCTCGAAAAAGGTATCACCCGGAATGGAGAAGGATTTGCAGGCAAGTCCTGGAACATCCTCGGCCAGCACTATTTTCCGAAAGCCGTTTCGGAATCGACTTTCGCTTTCGAAACCAACACTGAGCCGGGACTGTTCGTCCCCGTCCATATCCACCCCACCCAGGATGAATTCATTCTTGTCCAGGAAGGCACCCTCGATCTGAAACTGGATGGGGTCTGGACCCAGGCCAAGGCCGGCGATCTCGTGCGCATGCCGCGCGGTATTCCCCACGGCTATTTCAATAAATCGGACAAGCCGGTCCGCGCGCTGTTCTGGGTCTCACCCTCGCGCAAGCTCGAAGCGCTGTTCGATCATCTGCATAATTTGACCGATGTGGCGGAGGTCATCCGGCTCTCGGCAGAACACGAAGTGGATTTTCTCCCCGAAGACGCCAACGCCTGACGCGGCAGCGTGCCGCATTCAGCTCAGGCGCCTTGTGGGCTCTTTTCTTCGCGCTTGGCTGTTGGCCAGGCGCGCATCGCGAGCCGGCCAATTTGAGAAAGCTTGTCGCGTGAGGCGCCGTCGCGTGCCTGCACCGCAAGCCCGCGCGCCACAGCGCTGTAATAAGCCGCCAGCATTTCGCAGTCGGTATCCTCGGCCATGTCGCCGTTGACGACGCCCTTTCGGATGCGTTCCGCCATCGCGCCTTCCGAAAAAGCGCGATGCTCGGCCATCATGTCGCGAATGTTCTTCATTCCCGGCGAACAATGCGTCCCGGCAAGCGAGATCATGCAACCCAACGGGTGGTCGCCGCGCGTAAATTCTTCTGCCGTGGACTCAAACAGTCGCGCAAACGCCGTCTTCGTGTCGATCGACGGGTCGTTGAGAATGGCAAAGAACCATTGGCCGGCCCATTCGAGATAGGAGCGCGTGGCCTCGCAATAGAGCGCTTCCTTGCTTCCGAATGAGTTGTAGAAACTGGACGCGCTGATTCCCATCGCCGCGATGAGGTCGTCGAACGACGTGCCTTCATAGCCGCGTTCCCAGAACAGCTTCATTGCGGCAGACAGCGCCACGCCGCGATCAAACACCGCCGGCCGGCCTCTGCCGCGTTTTCCCTCCTGCACTTTCATCCCTTTATTTATTTTTGGTGTCATCGCTCCAAAAATCCTTGAACGGCGCCTCCCCGAGTTTATATCCCGATCTCCAAATTGGAGTGTCTCCTCCAAATATCAACCCCGGACACGACCAAATTCAGCGGTGGGCAGCCTCATGGACCAGATCAGCGATCACTCGAACATTGAACGAGAACCCCTTGATGGGCCAGCGGCACTCAAGCCGCGCCGGACATGGCGAACGTGGACGATCGGCGCCGTGACGGTGCTTGTGGCCGTGCTCGCCTATCTCGGCCTTGTGCCTCACAAGGGAAACCGGGCGGCGGCGGTGCCAACCCTTGCCCCGCAAGTGACCGTCAGCCAGCCCTTGCAGCGTGAGGTCGATAGCAGGGCCGGTTTCCTCGGACAGTTTTCGGCGATCGACCGGGTCGAGCTGCGGGCTCAGGTCGGCGGGACGCTCACTGAAATCCATTTCAAGGACGGCCAGATCGTTCACAAAGGCGATTTGCTATTCGTGATCGATCCGCGTCCCTACGAAATCAAATTGGAGCAAGCCAAGGCAGCGTTGCAGACGGCAACCGCCCGCGTCGAGCTCGCCAACACCCAGCTTTCGCGCGCGCAATCGCTTCGCCGCAACGAATTCGCCACGCAAGAGACGGTCGACCAGCGCACATCGGATCAGGATTCGTCGAAGGCCGCAGTCGAGGATGCCAAGGCGCGGATCCGCGACGCCGAGCTCGACCTCGAATATTGCCGCGTCCGCGCACCGTTCTCGGGGCGCATCGGCGCTCGCCAGATTTCGATCGGAAGCCTGATCGCCGGCAGCCGCGCCGCGACCAGCCCGACTACGCTACTGGCAACGCTGGTTTCGCTCGATCCGCTCTATCTCGATTTCGATATGAGCGAATCCGACTTCCTGACCTTCTCGCGCGAGCGCGCCCGCATCGGCGGTCCGCTCGCCAACAAGGTGGTGATCGGCCTCAGCGACGAAAACAGCTTTGGCCGTGAAGGAACGCTCGACTTCATCGACAATGCGCTCGATCGCTCGAGCGGTACCATTCACGCGCGGGCCACGGTGCCGAACCCCGACCTGTTCCTGGCGCCCGGCCAGTTCGCACGGCTTCGCGTCGCGATCGCACCGCCCACAGCGGTCTATCTGTTACCGGACTCCGCGGTCATGCTCGACCAGTCGCAGCGGCTGGTGATGACGGTTGCCCCCGACGCCACCGTGAAGCCCAAGATCGTCACAACCGGCGATCTGCGTGGCGGCTTGCGGGTGATCCAGTCGGGCCTCGCGCCCACCGACCGCGTCGTCATTGACGGTCTGGTGCGCGCCATTCCCGGCGCCAAGGTCGCGCCGCAGGACGGCGCCATCCATTACGACGCGACGGCCGACGAGCAAGGCTGAACGACCAACCGAAGAAAAAATCCGGATCGCGGCAGGAACTTTCCATGACCCACAGCTTCATCGACAGGCCAATTTTCGCCACCGTGCTCAGCGTCTTCGTGACGCTGATCGGGCTGGGCGCGCTCGCGATCCTACCCATCGCACAATATCCGGAGATCGTGCCGCCCACGGTCCAGATCACGACGTCCTATCCTGGCGCGTCCGCGGACGTGGTTTCGCGGACCGTCGCCACGCCGCTCGAGCAGGAGATCAACGGCGTCGAGAACATGATCTACATGAACAGCCAGTCGACCGGCGACGGCAAGCTCACCATCACGGTGACATTTCGGATCGGCACCGACCTCAACGTGGCGCAGATGCTGACGCAGAACCGGGTGCAGGACGCCCTGCCCCGGCTGCCGGAGGACGTGCAGCGGCTCGGCGTGCAGGTGAGAAAGGCGACGCCCAATATTCTGCTCGCCGTCCACCTTTATTCGCCGGACTCATCGCGCGACCTGCTCTACATCTCCAACTACGCCACGCTGCACGTGAAGGACGTGCTGACGCGGCTGCCAGGCGTCGGCGACGTCACGATGCAGGGCGGACGCGAATACGCCATGCGCATCTGGCTCGATCCGGACAAGGTCGCCGCGCATAATCTGAACGCGAACGAGATCCTGACCGCGCTGCGCGCCCAGAACATCCAGGTTTCGGCGGGCATCCTGAATCAGCCGCCGGTCGCAACCAAACAAGCCTATCAGCTCAACGTGCAGGCGCTCGGCCGGCTTTCGACGCCGGAGCAATTTGCTTCGATCGTGCTGAAGGCCGACGGCGAAGGACGCGTCACGCGCCTGCGCGACGTCGGCCGCGTCGAGATCGGCGCTTCCGATTACGGCTCGACCGCCTTCATGGACCGTGAGCCCGGCCTGCCGCTTCTGATCTTCGCGCAGCCGGGCGCCAATTCGCTGGCCGTCGATCGCGAAGTGCTGGATGCCATGCAGAAGATTGGCAAGGACCTCCCGCCCGGCCTCGAATACAAGATCATCTACGACCCGACCATCTTCGTCGGCAAATCGGTCGACGAGGTGATCAAGACCATCTTCATCGCGATCCTGCTCGTGGTCGGCGTGGTGTTCCTGTTCCTGCAGAGCTGGCGTGCCGCCATCATTCCGGTCATCGCGATTCCGGTTTCGCTGGTCGGCACCTTTACCTTCCTCTACGCGCTCGGCATTTCCTTGAACAACCTGTCGCTGTTCGGCCTTGTGCTGGCGGTCGGCATCGTGGTCGACGACGCCATCGTCGTGGTGGAAAACGTCGAGCGTAATCTCGAGCGCGGCATGAAGCCGAAAGAAGCGGCTCACGTCACCATGAACGAGGTTGGCGGCGCGCTGATCTCGATCGCGCTGACGTTGTGCGCGGTGTTCGTGCCTTCGGCGTTTCTGTCAGGGATCACCGGGCAATTCTTCCGGCAGTTCGCGGTGACGATCGCTGCCTCCACCCTGATCTCCTGCTTCGTCTCGCTGACCCTCAGCCCGGCCCTTTGCGCGGTGCTGTTCAAGGCACATGAGCCCGGTCATGCGGCGCGCCGCTCGTGGATCGCGCGTCTGGTGCAAGCGGGATTTTCCCGCTTCAACTTCGGCTTCAACTGGCTGTCGACGGCCTATGGGCGGTTGACGAAACGGCTGGTGCAGGTCGCAGGCGTCGTGCTCGCGATCTATATTGCCTTGATCGGAATCACCGGCTTCCAGTTCGCGCGCGCACCCACCGGCTTCATTCCCGAGCAGGACCAGGGCTATCTCATCTCGGTGGTCCAGCTGCCGCCCGGCGCGACGCTGGAGCGCACCGAAGCGGTGGTCAAGAAGGCAATCGAGATCATCATGTCGACGCCGGGTGTCGAACACGTCGCCCCGTTTGCGGGCCTCGACGCTACCACTTTCACGATCGCTTCCAATGCCGGGACGATCTTCTCCGGCCTGCCATCGCTCTACAATCACGAGGTCGAGGGCGTGACCGCGGCCAGCGTGCTGGCGGACCTGCGCAAGCGCCTCTCGGTGATCCAGGAAGCGCATGTGCTGACGATCCCGCCGCCGCCGGTGCAGGGCATCGGCAATGCCGGCGGCTTCAAGATGATGCTGCAGGATCGCGCCGGTCTCGGATCGGAAGCGCTGTCGAAAGCGGCGCAGGCGCTGGTTGCCGCGGCCAACAAGGATCCGAGTTTCGCCGGCGTCTTCACGTTGTTCGGTACGCGCTCGCCCTCCGTCTATGCCGACATCGATCGCGAAAAGGCCGAGAAAGTCGGGCTGACGCCGACCGATGTGTTCTCGACGTTGCAACTCTATCTCGGCTCGCAGTATGTCAACGACTTCAACTATCTCGGACGTACCTATCAGGTGATCGCGCAGGCCGACGGCAGTTTCCGCCAGGGGCCGCAGGACATCGCGCGGCTGAAGGCGCGCAATACATCCGGCGAGATGGTGCCGATCGGCACCGTCGCGCGGCTGAAATCCGAAAGCATGCCCTACCGCGTACCCCGCTACGATCTGTTCCCTGCCGCCGAGGTGATGGGCGTTGCGGCACCGGGCGTTGCGACCGGCACCGCGCTGCACCGGATGGAGGAACTCGCGCACGAGGTGCTGCCGCCCGGCATCGGCTTCGAGTGGACTGAACTTGCATTCCAGCAACAACTGCCGGGAATCTCGTCGCTCCTGGTGTTCGGCGCCGCCGCGTTGTTCGTGTTCCTGGTGCTCGCGGCCCAGTACGAGAGCTGGAATTTGCCGCTCGCGGTGGTGATGATCGTGCCGATGTGCCTGCTGGCCTCGGTGACCGGACTGTTGATGCGCGGCATGCCGATCGACGTGCTGGCGCAGATCGGCTTTGTCGTGCTGGTGGGTCTCGCCGCCAAGAACGCGATCCTGATCGTGGAATTCGCCCGGCAGACCGAGGAAAGCGGTGCTAGCCCGGCCGAAGCCGCCATCACCGCGGCGCGCACGCGGCTTCGTCCGATCCTGATGACGTCGCTCGCCTTCATCTTCGGCGTTGCGCCACTGGTGGTTGCGACCGGCGCGGGCTCGGAGATGCGTCAATCGCTGGGAACGGCGGTGTTCTCAGGCATGCTGGGCGTCACCGCCTTTGGCCTGCTGTTTACGCCGGCTTTCTACACCATCGTGCGCAAGATCGGCCGCAAGGGCGCGAAGACTGAAACGCAAGAGCGCGCGAAAACCGAGCACGCCCGAGCGGCTTGAGGCTGCAAGACGCGCGGCTGATTCTAAGCCGCGCGGATGTTTGACAGGAACCGGTCGACGTCGGAGCGCAGGGTTGCCGCCTGCTTGCTCAACTGCTCCGCGGAAGAAAGCACGCCGCTCGAGGCCGATCCGGTCTTTTCCGCCGCGTGGTTGACGGCGGCGATATTCCTCGACACCTGGCCGGTTCCTAAAGCCGCCTCTTGCACGTTACGGGCGATCTCTTGAGTTGCCGATCCCTGCTGCTCGACCGCGATCGAGATGGCAGAGGTGATCTCGTTGATGGAGCCGATGGTGCGGCCGATGCCCTCGATCGCCTGCACGGCTTCGGTGGTCGCATCCTGCATGGCGCCGACTTGCGCCGAAATTTCGTCAGTCGCTTTCGCGGTCTGGCTCGCCAGCGATTTGACTTCGTTGGCGACGACGGCAAAGCCCCTGCCCGCCTCGCCCGCGCGCGCCGCTTCGATCGTGGCGTTGAGCGCCAGAAGATTGGTCTGGCTTGCGATATCGCTGATCAGCTTGACGACGTCGCCGATCTTCTGCGCGGCTGCCGAAAGGCCCTGCACAGTGACGTTGGTGCGGTTGGCTTCGGCGACCGCTTGACCTGCGATTTCCGTCGACTGTGTCACCTGCCGGCCGATTTCGGATACCGAAGACGACAACTCTTCGGTCGCCGCCGCAACCGTCTGCACGTTGGCCGACGCCTGCTCGGCGACGGCAGCCACGGAAGTTGCCTGCTGGCTGGCTTCGCTCGCGGTCGAGGACATGCCTTTCGAGGTCGACTGCATATCCGACGCAGCGCCAGCGAGACTATCCAGTGAGGAACGAACGCCGCGTTCGAATTCATCGGCCATCCGGACCAGAAGAAGCTTTCGCTCGGAATCCGCCTTCGCCTTCAACGCCTCCTGCTCGCTGCGGAGCCGCTCGGCTTCGATCATGTTGTCCTTGAATACTTTCACCGATTGCGCCATGGCGCCGACCTCGTCGCGGCGCTCAAGCGCCGGAATCGCTATCGACGTATCGCCCTGCGAGATTTTGCGCATCGCCATCGTCATCGCGTTGATCGGGTTCAGGATGCTGCGGCCGAGCATGTAGAATAAACCGCCGACAACGAGCAATGCGAAGAGGACCATGATGGACCTGTGTCGGGCCTGCTCCCAGAAGATGGCATTGACGTCGTCCAGATAGATACCGGCGCCAACGATCCAGCCGAACGGTTTGTATTCAACGGAATAAGTGAGTTTCGGCAGCGGATCGCCACCGGCCGCGCGCGGAAAGCGGAAAGTCGTGAAGCCGCCGCCCTTGGGGGCGAGCTCAACCTGTTGACGCACGAAAAAGATCCCGTCGGGATCGGACGCGTTCATCAGGTTCTTGCCCTCGACGTTGGGGTTGGGGTTCGACACTGCGACCCCCTGGGTGTTGATGGCGTAGACATAGTCGTCTTTGCCGAAGCGCAAGGTACGCAACAGCGCCTTACCGCGCTCCATGGCGTCGGCCTCCGAAAGCCCGGCCTTAAGGGAAGCCTGATGGTTGTATTCCAGCGCCTCGCGAGCCACCGTGACGATGTCCTGAAGCTTGGCCCTGCGATCCTCCATCATATTGCCCCACAGCGCCGAGAGGCCCATGGCAGCCATTGCAGCGATGCCGAGAACGGAAAGCCCAATCATCATCAGAAGCTTGTAGGAAATTCGCAAGTTACCGAGCATTGGGCACCTGGTTGCTGAAACGCCATTCGGGCGGGGCCGAACCGGAAGGTTCGACAGAGATCACGACCCGTTCAAATTAATGAGAGAGCCCCTAAGTAACGGTAAAAATCCGTGAACGGCCGAGTGTTTCAGAGCTAGTCCGATTTCGCGAAACTCTTGAGGCTTACAACCGCAACTCCGCCCATGAAGAGCACCAAGGCGACGAGGCACGCGCCCAGTGTGAGATTTCCGGTGCGGTCGGAGACGTAGCCAAACAGCACAGGCGCAACGAGACTTCCAATCTGGCCCACGCTGCTGATGAAGGCGATGCTGCCTGGCGACTCCTTTTCGGAAAGAAAACCGGTCGGAATGGTCCAGAACAAGGCGATGGCTGACAGATAGCCGATCGCGAGCAACGCCAGGCAGGCGATCGACAGTGCCGAACTCCATAACGAAAAGGCGATCGCAATTGCCGCGCAGCCCGCGGCAAAGACCGCAGCGAAGAAGTGCCAGTGCCGTTCCATGCGCCGATCCGAATGATAACCGAGCGCAAGCATACCGAGGGCGCCGATGGCATAGGGCACGGCCGACAACAGACCGACATGCAAGACGTTCGTCACGCCCGAACGCTGAATGATCGTGGGTGCCCAGAAATTGAGAACCATCCCGGCCCAAGTCACGGAGAAATAGCCGAGCGTTGCGATCCAAAGCATCGGCTTGCGGAGCGCCGTCAGGAAGGCCTGAAATCCGGAACGGCCTTCGAGCTCGCGGCGGATCGACAAATTGGCGACAAGCAAATCCTGCTCTTGCCGGGAGAGCCATCTTGCGTCGCGCGGACGGTCATCGAGCACGAAAAGCGCCGCAACGCCCATCGCAAGCGGCAACATTCCTTCGATCAGGAACAGCCATTGCCAGCTCCTGAAACCGAGAAACCCGCCGAGGTGCTGCATGATTACTCCGGAGACCGGGCCACCGATCGTCCCTGAGGCCGCAATCGCGAGCACGAAGTACGACATGATCCGCCCACGCATGCGGTCCGGAAACCAGAACGTGAGATAGAGAATGACGCCGGGAAAGAATCCGGCTTCGGCTGCCCCCAGCAGCATGCGGGCGAGATAGAACTGCAACGGCGTTGTGACGAACGCCATCGCCATCGAGATCAGGCCCCACAGGCACATGATCCGCATGATAGTCTTGCGAGCACCGATCTTCTGCAAAAGCAGATTGCTCGGCACTTCGAATAGGATATAGCCGACATAGAACAGGCCGACGCCGAGGCCATAACTTGCATCGGTGAGGCCGAGATCATCCTTGAACTGCAGCTTGGCGAAGCTGACATTGACCCGGTCGATGTAGTTCAGGACGTAACAAACGAAGATGAACGGGATGATCCGCAAGATCACCTTGCGGTAGAGACCGCGTCCATCGTTCTCGATGGCCGCCAGACCTTCCATCCCTTGTTGCAACTTTCTTTTCCCCTTATTCACTGGTGCGGCGAATTTGAAGTTCCCATCAGCTTCGCTGCAAGTTCTTTATGGGAACTTCAAATTCAAAGCCGCACCAGCAACCGATATTAGCTAGAGCTCCTTTGATTTCGACGTTCGCATCAGGGGTTGCTGCGATCATTTGCGAACGTCGGAATCGGAGCTCTATAGGTTAGCGGCATCGGCAATCGCCGCATAGATCTCGTCGAGATCGGCCTGCGTGATGCAATAAGGCGGCATCACGTAGATGGTGTTGCCGAGTGGGCGCAGCAGCAGATTTCGGCTTGCGAAGAATTCGAGAAGTTTTGGACCGATACCGGCAAGATACCCGCCGTCGCGCACGTCGAGGTCCATCCCCGTAATACTACCGGTTCGGCGAACGTTCTTGAATCGCTCGTCAGCCCGAAACGGTGCAAGCGCGCGCTCTTGCATCGCCGCTACATCGCCAACGCGCGCGAGAACGGCCGGGTCCTGCCACAGATCGAGGTTGGCTTTGGCCGCGGCACAGGCAATGGGATTGGCGGTGTAGGAGCTCGAATGAAAGAACGTGCGGCTTCGGTCGTGCGAGAAATGCGCGTCGAAAATCTCGGGCCTGCACAGCGTCACGGCAAGCGGCAGCGCCCCGCCGGTCAGCCCCTTCGAGTAACAGGCGATATCCGGCACGACATCCGCCTGCTCGCAGGCAAACAATGACCCGGTGCGGCCCCAGCCTGTCATGACCTCGTCGGCGATGAACCAGACGCCGGCTGACTCGCAAATCCGCTTCATCTCCTTCAGCACCCACGCCGGATACATCAGCATCCCGCCGGCCCCCAGGATCAGCGGCTCGACGATGAAGGCGGCAGGCCTGTCGCGACAGGCAGCCTCCAGCGCATCCAGCGTCGCCTGCTCCCGTCCTTCAGACGGAAACGGCACCGCGGTCACGTCAAACAGCAGCGGACCATAGGCGGCATTGAAGACGCCGCGCGCGCCGACCGACATCGCGCCGATCGTGTCGCCATGATAGGAGTGCTGCATCACGACGATACGCGAGCGCGGCTCGCCGATATTGTGCCAATAGCCGAACGCCATCTTCAGCGCCACTTCGACGCTGGTCGAGCCGGAGTCCGAGAAGAAGACATAGTCGAGGCCGCGCGGCGCGAGTTTCAGCAGCGCGGATGCGACCCGTTCCGCGGGCTCATGCGTATAGCCGGCGAAGATGATCTGGGTCAGCCGTTCCGCCTGTTCCTGAATGGCGCGCACGATGGCGGGATGACAATGGCCGTGCGTCACCACCCACCACGAGGAGATCGCATCGATGATGCGGCGGCCGTCGGCGGCGTACAAATAAGCGCCCTCGCCGCGCTCGATCCTGACCATATCGGGCTGGAGCGCGTGCTGCGTGAACGGATGCCAGATTGGCGAGGTCTTCCTTCGCATCACAGGCCGAAATCGCTTGCCTTGAAGGATGCCGCGAAAGCTTCGCGCAAGGTTTCTCGCGTCAGTGACGGCAGCCGCGGCAATCGTCCGAGCCGTTTGACGCGGCCGATCTCGCAAATCGCGCGCTCGCTCTCCGGATTGCTCTCGCCGATGAAAGCGATGCCGAGAAGCTCGATGTCGCGGCGGCGCAAGGCTTCGACGGAAAGCAGCGAATGATTGATCGTGCCAAGCGACGTCCTTGCGCAAAGCACGACCGGAATACGCCACCGCGCGAATACGTCTATATAAAGGGCGGTCTGATCGAGTGGCACCATCAGGCCGCCGGCGCCCTCGATCACCAGCGGCCGGCCACTTGTATCGGGCACAGCGAGCGTGGCGATATCGATACTGACGCGATCGATCGCGGCTGACTGGTGCGGCGAGACCGGCGTCGTCAGGCGGTAACGTTCGGGCAAAATGCGACCTTCCGAAAGGCCGCCCAATCGCGCCACGATTTGGGAATCGGTCTCACCTTCAAGGCCGGACTGGATCGGCTTCCAATAGCAGGCGCCAAGCATGTCGGCGAGAGCAGCGGCGAAGACCGTCTTGCCGACCTCGGTGTCGGTACCGGTCACCACGATCCGCCGGCTCATCGCCCCTCGCCCGTTTCTTCGGCGAGCGCGTCCAGCATGGCGCGCACGTCGCGCTCATCGACATTGTTGGTCAAGGAGATGCGCAAGCGGGCGGTGCCGGCCGGCACGGTTGGCGGCCGGATGCCCCGGATATCGAAACCACGCACCTGCAAGGCCGCCGCCAACGCCATTGCGCGCGCATTGTCGCCGACGATGAATGGCAGGATTTGCGACCCGGACAGGCGCCAGCCCTGACGTGCGCCGATTTCACGGCGAGCAAAGCCGATCAAGTTCGTCAGGCGTTGCTGGTGCTCCGGCTCCTCGCGCAGGATCGACAATGCGGCCTCGACTGCGACTGCGATCAGCGGCGACGGTGCGGTGGAAAAAATGAACGGGCGGCAGCGGTTGATGATGAAGTCGCGGAATATCTTGGTTGCCGTAACGAGCGCGCCAGCGGCGCCCAGCGCCTTGCCGCAGGTATGAATGGCCACGAGATTCTCGCGCCCCTCGTATGGGGCCGTCAGCCCGCGCCCGTTCGGGCCGAACACACCGGTCGCGTGCGCTTCGTCGATCATCAAAAACGCATCGTATCGGTCCGCGATCGCGACAAGTTCTTCAAGCGGCGCAAAGTCGCCGTCCATGCTGTAGAGGCTTTCGGCGACGACCCAGACCCGCCCCGTGCCGCCTTGCGAACGCCAGGTGCGGATCACCTCTTCAACTGAGTTCGCATCGTTATGCGCGCTGAAGCGAAATTCGGCGCGGCCGGCGCGCGCACCTTCGTGAATGCTGGCGTGGACGAGCTGATCCAGCACCAGGAGGTCGCCCCGCTGCGGCAACGTCGTGAGTACGGAAAAATTGGCGGTATAGCCGCTGGCGAAGAAGATCGCGGCTTCCGCGCCGAAAAATTTTGCGGCCTCTGCCTCGAGGCGTTCGTGCTCGACGCAATTGCCGCGTAAGAGGCGCGAGCCGCCGGCACCGATCGGCGTGCCGGCCTCGACCGCCGCCGAAATGGCCTTTCGCATCCGCGGACAATTCGCGAGCGCCAAATAGTCGTTGGAGGAAAAATCGATGCCGGCGCGCGGCTTGAGGCTGCGCAGCCGGTCGTCTTTCTCCAGCGCGCTTAGGTCGGCGGCATAGCTTGCAGCAAAACTCACGCCTGCGCCCGATTGAGACGCGACGAGATGCCGAGCCGCTGAAGCAAATCGGCATCGCGCACCGTTTGCGGATTCTTCGTCGTCAGCAGGACGTCGCCGATGAAGATCGAGTTGGCGCCCGCCAGAAAGCAAAGCGCTTGCAATTCGTCGGTCATGTATTGCCGCCCTGCCGAGAGCCGCACCACGCTTTTCGGCATCATGATGCGGGCAACCGCAACCAGCCGCGCCAGCGCGATGGCGTCGGGACGCTCAGCCGTATCGTTGACCGGCACGCCCTTTACTTGATTCCACAGGTTGATCGGCACGCTCTCGGGATGGCTTGGGAGGTTGGCGAGCAGCACCAGCATGGCGAGCCGGTCGTCGACCTCTTCGCCCATGCCGATGATGCCGCCGCAGCAGACCTTGATGCCGGCTTCGCGCACATGGGCCAGCGTGTCGATGCGGTCCTGCAAGGTGCGCGTCGTGATGATCTGGTCGTAGAATTCTGACGAGGTGTCGATATTGTGGTTGTAGAAGTCGAGCCCGGCGTCATGCAGGCGCGCGGCCTGCGCCGGGGTCAGCATGCCGAGCGTGGCGCAGGTTTCCATGCCGAGTTCCTTCACCGCGCTCACCATGCCGCAGACCTCGTCGAGATCGCGGTCCTTCGGGTTGCGCCAGGCCGCCGCCATGCAGAAGCGGGTCGCACCGGCCTCGCGCGCGCGCTGCGCGGTCGCAACGACATCCGCCTGCGCCATCAGCTTGGTCGCCTTCAGGCCGGTGTCGTAATGCGCGCTCTGCGAGCAGTAACCGCAGTCTTCTGGACAGCCACCGGTCTTGATACTGAGCAGGCTCGCGGTCTCGACGTGATTGGGATCGAAGTGGCTGCGGTGGGTACTTTGGGCGCGAAACACCAGGTCGGCGAAGGGAAGGTTATAAAGAGTTCTCTGCCTCTGCCCGGGTCCAGTCCTGCCGGATCGCCATGCCGCCCTGACTGTCGCGACTCGCAGCGTCATTCCGCGCTTCAACCAATCCATCAGCCATCAGCCGGCACCCTTTCTTTTTATAGATAAAAATGATTTTTATCTATAATCCTTAAGATGACCTCAGGTTAGCCGACGCCCATGGCAACCGCATCCGATTTTGCGATAGATAATCTATGAAAGACACCGACGAGAATTCCACGGTCGCTGCCCGGATCACCGAGGCCATTGCCGAGCAGATCATCGCAGGCACGCTCAAGCCGGACGCGCCGCTGCGGCAGGATCACGTCGCGCGCGAATTCAACTCGAGCCACGTCCCGGTTCGCGAAGCCTTTCGCCAACTCGAGGCGCAGCATCTCGTCGTCGCCCTGCCCCGGCGTGGTGTGCGCGTCGCGCCGCTGGATGCCACCGCGATCCGGGAAATCTCCGAAATGCGCGCGGCGCTCGAAGTGGTCGCGCTACGCCACGCCGCGCCAAAGATGACGCAGGCCCATCTCGCCCAAATCGAGATGGCGCTGATCGAAGGCGATAATGCCGAGACGTTGCAGGAGTTCGAGGCCGCCAACCGCGCCTTTCACCAGGCACTGGTCGCGCCTTGCGGCATGCCGCGGCTCCTCGCCAGTCTCGACGGATTACAGCGCGCGAATTCGCGCCTGGTGTTTGCGATGGCGCGCAGTGCGGGATGGCGACCGCGGTCCAATCAGGACCATCGGCTCATTCTCCAGGCGTTGCGCGCGCGCAATATCGAACAGGCCTCAAGCCTGCTCGCGCGTCACATCCAGACCATCGAACGCCTGAGCGTTCCGGCCGCTTAACCAATCGGCTCAAGCGCCGGCAGCCGGCAGGCTCGCTGCGGCAATGGCAACGAAGTGAGCCACGTGGCTTCCGATCCGGGATCGGACCGAGCGCAATATGTTCCGCAGAGATCCCATAACTTCATTCTCCGCACCTCGATCCAAGCCATTGGCGCGGCAATCAAAAGGCGCTCGCTGAAAGGTATGGGTTCCCTAACTTGCGGAGTCGAGACGGCTGCAAAAATAGCAATATGGCAACCGCCAAGACCGAATTGGGCAGCAGATTTATTGCCGTGCTGCGGCCCGCCGAGAATAAAATCTTCTACGGGCCTTATACGGGCCTTGGCCGAAATTAACCTGGCTGCCGAGGTCGCTATCCCGGCGCGAAACCGAACGTGCGCTCGAAGCGCTTGACGTACGCTGGCCAGACTTCCGGATTGATGAGGCGTGGCGGCCGCTTGCCGTCGAGCGCATCGAGCATCTGCTCGGCGGCGATCCTTGCCATGTTCTCGCGCGCCTCCCTGGTCACCCCAGCGGTGTGCGGGCTCGCGATCACATTGTCGAACTGCAACAGCGGATGATCGGGCGGCGGCGGCTCCTTGGCCCAGACATCGAGGCCCGCGCCCGCGATGCGTTTTTCGCGCAACGCCTGCTCCAGCGCCACCTCGTCATGGATGAAGCCGCGCGCGGTGGTGATGAAATAAGCATGCGGCTGCATAGCGGCGAATTCACGCGCGCCGATCATGCCGCGGTTGTCCTTGGTCAGCGGGCACGAGATCGACACGAAATCCGACCGGCGCAGCAACTCGTCGAGCGTCACCTTCTCGCCGCCGCGCTCAGCCATTTGCGTGGCCGAGAGATAGGGATCGTAGGCCAGCACATTCATGCCGAGCAGGCCTTTGCACAGCGACGCGATCCGGCGGCCGACATTGCCCAGGCCCACGATGCCGATCGTCTTGCCCTGCACTTCGTTGCCCATCAACGTATTGCGATTGATGTTGGCTTCCCGCCGAAGCACGCGATCGGCCTGAATGATCCGCTTCGAGAGCGTGATCAGCATCGCAAGTGCGTGTTCGGCGACCGAATGCGCGTTGCCGCCGGACTGGTTGACGACGATCACGCCGGCCGCAGTGCAGGCATCGACATCGACCGGATCGTAGCCGGCGCCGTTGCTGGAGACGATCAGGAGATTCGGCGCCCGTCGCAGCAAATCCGCATCGGCGTGAAAATGCCCCGCGAGTTCGTCGCGCGCGGCGCCGATCTGGTAGGCGTGTGCGGCGGAAAGAATCGGCGCGGAAACATCATCCGGACTTTCATTCTCGAGCCGGTCGAGCCGGACATCGGGCCGGGCCTTGAGGATATCGGCATAGATCTGGTTGGCGAGGTATTTGACGTAAAAAACGCGCTTGTTATTGACGGACATCTCACTTCTTTCAGTTCAGACAATCGCAAAGCATGAAGGCATCATTCGGCGGTGATGCCGGACGATTTGATGATCGCGCCCCATTTGTCGTAGTCGGCATGAATCTTGGCATCGAGTTCTTGCGGAGAACTCCCGATCGGCGACGCCCCGAACTTGGCCAGGCGCTCCTTGACCGGTTCGGTGTTCAGCGCGGCAACGAAATCGCGCGAGATCTTTGCAACCAGATCGGCCGGCATGCCCGCAGGCCCCAACAGGGCCCACCACACTTCGGTGTCGTAGCCGGGTACGGTCTCCGACATCGCAGGCACGTTCGGGAGAAATGGCGACCGCTTGGTGGTGGTCACTGCGAGCGCGCGCAGCGTACCCGCCTCCAATTGTCCCAGTGCTTCCGGCGCGTTGTTGAAGGACATCGGGATTTGCCCGCCCAGGAGATCGTTGATCGCGGGCGCGCCGCCTTTGTAGGGGATCGCACGCATGTCGAAGCCCGCGAGCTTCTTGAGCAGTTCGCCGGCGAGATGCGTCGAGGTGCCGTTGCCGGATTGACCGAAGGAGAGGCTGCCCGGCTTGGCCTTGGCTTGCGCAATCACATCGGCCAGCGTCTTGAATGCGGAATCGACGCGCACCACGAGGATATTGGGCGACGAGGCCAATATCGAAATCGAGGTGAAATCCCTGAACGTGTCGTAGGGGAGTTTTGGATAAAGAAATGGATTGGTGGCATGACCGCTCGCCACCACCATCAGCGTGTATCCGTCAGGCGCCGACGTCACGAGTGCCTGCGAGGCGACGACGCCTCCGGCGCCGGGCCGGTTTTCCACGACGACCGATTGTCCCCATTGGCGGGAGACCGCCTCGCCCAGCGTGCGCGCGAGAATGTCGACGCCGCCGCCGGCTGCGTAAGGCACGAAAAGATGCACGGGTCTGGCAGGAAACGGCGTCTCGGCCAGCACCGAACCGGATGCCAATAGCGCGGCCGCACAGACCGCTCGGCGCGACCATCGGCTCAAGAACCACGTGCTCCAAAACGAAGCGTCCAAGAACCTCTCCTCCCGATTTTCTTGTCCGTCTCTAATTTCTTCGCCTTATGGCATGCCGGCGCCGAGGCCGCCTCTTCGCCTCGCGCAGGCGGCACCCCGGTCAGGACATGTTGACAATCCCTCCGTTCGCGTCAAGTTTCGGCGCCTCAAGCCGAGCGCGCATAAAGGTGAAAGCCGCGCTTGAGAGGGAGGAAAATTCGATGGCGGCTGCAGATGGACAAATGTCGCCGGCAGGTCCTGGCGAGAAGTCCTGGCACGAGATCGTCCTGCAAACCCTCAAGCGCAACGATATCCGCCTGGTGCCCTACGTGCCGGACCGCGTCCTGACGCGGTTGATCAAGGAACTCCACGCCGATCCGTATTTCACCACGTTTCCGGCCGCGCGCGAGGAAGAAGCCGTCGGCATCGTCTCCGGCGCCTGGATGGGCGGCATGCGCGGCGCGGTGCTGATGCAGACCTCTGGCTTTGCGACGCTGGCGAATGTGCTCGCCTCACTTGCGCTGCCCTATCAGATTCCGCTGATCATGTTCGTGTCCGAGCGCGGGACGCTCGGCGAGTTCAATTATGGGCAGTCGCTGGTCTGCCGCACCATGCGGCCGGTGCTCGACTCGCTTGCGATGGAGCACCACACCGCAACAAGGATCGATGAGTTCGAATTCATCGTCGATCGATCGATCAAGCAGGCGATCACGACGCAAGCGCCGGTCGCGCTGATTTTGTCGCCGCTCCTGACTGGCGGCAAGGTATTCGACAAGTGAACGATCCCAAGTGAGCGACCCCATGCAAAAGCCCGCCAATCCTCCTGCGCGCAACACCAAGGTGATGAACCGCGCCGACCTCACCTCGCGGCTCGTGGCCAGGCTGAAGAACGAAGAAGCCGTCGTCGGCGGCATCGGCAACACCAATTTCGATCTCTGGGCTGCCGGTCACCGGCCGCAGAATTTCTACATGCTGGGCAGCATGGGACTTGCGTTTCCGATCGCGCTCGGGGTTGCGCTGGCGCAACCGAACCGGCGCGTCTTTGCGCTCGAGGGCGACGGTTCGCTTTTGATGCAATTGGGTTGCCTGTCGACGATTGCGACGCTCAAGCCGAAGAACCTCACCATGGTCGTGATGGATAACGGCATCTATCAGATCACAGGCGCGCAGCCGACGCCGGCTGCGGCTTCGACCGACCTGATGGCGGTTGCGATCGGTTGCGGCCTGACCAACAGCACCTGGGCGGCGGATGAAGAGGATTTCGAACGCCTGATCGACCGGTCGCTAACGTCTTCTGAGCCGATGCTGATCGGTGTGCGGATCGACGACAAGCCCGGCACCGGAGCGACCCGCCGCGATCCCGTTCAGATCCGGGAGCGCTTCATGCTCGGTCTCGGCGTCCGCGAGTCCTTGTGAGTTCGACAAATGTGAACGGCCGGAAACATTCCGGCCGTCCACTGAAATCAGCGACGGGTTTTAGTACTCGATAACCCGGATCACCCGGCGCGTGCGGGGATCGACGATCACGCGCTGGTTATTCACCAGTGCATAGCGATAGTCGACATAACCGGGCACTGGCCGTACCTCGACGGCCGCCGGCAGCGGCTCACCCACCACGATGGGCTGCTCGATCGTCATAGCAGACGGCTCCCGCACGCCTTCGACCGACGTAATCACCGCATTCGGGACTTCGACGACGGCACCCACGGCGGCGCCGACCGTGCCGCCAACGATCTCGCCGACCGGACCCGCAACGGCCCCGCCGGTTCGCGCGCCATTCACCGCGCCGGCCGCCGTGGTCGATTGCGCGAGCGCGCTACCCGACGCCAACAACGACACAGCCATCAACGAAACGGCCAACTTGCTTTTCATCACATTCTCCTCGCTTGACGGCAGGCCTAACCGTTGCGCGAAGGAGTTTGTTCCGGGTTCTCTCGGGTTCCTTTGTAAACCGATGGAAACAAAAGCGCCGGTTCCGTGGAACGATGTCTGTCGATTTCTAGACCGGCAATAACTCGCCAGCCGATCTTGTCGTCTTCGCGAGTTCATCGTCCAGCGGCAGATCGAGTGTCTCTTCGAACTCGACGATGTTGTCGATCTCGGTGCCCATGGCGATGTTGGTGACGCGCTCGAGAATGAACTCGACCACGACAGGCACCTGGAATTCCTTCATGAGCTGCCGCGCGGTTCTAAATGCGTGCTGTGCATCTCTGGGATCGGTGACGCGGATCGCCTTGCAACCCAGTCCCTCAGCCACCGCGACGTGGTCGACGCCGTACGCACCGATTTCCGGTGCATTGACGTTCTCGAACGACAACTGCACCTGATAATCCATGTCGAACCCGCGTTGCGCCTGGCGGATTAGGCCGAGATAGGCGTTGTTCACGACGACATGGATATAGGGCAGTTTGAACTGCGCGCCGACCGCAAGCTCCTCGATCAGAAACTGAAAGTCATAGTCGCCCGAGAGAGCGACAATTTCTCGATCCGGATCGGCGACGCGCACGCCGAGTGCGGCAGGCAGTGTCCAGCCGAGCGGCCCCGCCTGCCCCGCATTGATCCAGTTGCGCGGCCGGTAAACGTTGAGAAACTGCGCACCGGCAATTTGCGAGAGGCCGATGACGCTGACATAGCAGGTGTCGCGGCCGAAGGCTTTCGTCATCTCCTCATAAACGCGCTGCGGCTTGATCGGCACGTTGTCGAAGTGGCTCTTGCGCAGCATCGAACGCTTGCGATCCCGGCACGCCGCCGGCCATGACTGGCGTTCTTTCAGGCGGCCGGCCTTGCGCCATTCCTTTGCGACCGCGACGAACAGTTCGAGCGCCGCCTTCGCGTCGGAGACGATGCCAAAATCGGGATTGAACACACGCCCAATCTGCGTGGGCTCGATATCGACATGCACGAAGGTGCGGCCCTTGGTGTAGGTCTCGATCGAGCCGGTGTGCCGGTTGGCCCAGCGGTTGCCGATGCCGAGCACGAAATCGGATTCCAGCATCGTCGCGTTGCCGTAGCGATGGCTGGTTTGCAGGCCGACCTGTCCCGCCATCAGCACGTGGTCGTCCGGAATCGCGCCCCACCCCATCAACGTCGGCACCACCGGCACGTTGGCGATCTCGGCGAACTGCACCAGAAGCTCACTGGCATCGGCATTGATGATGCCACCGCCTGCGACGATCAGCGGCCGCTCCGCCGCATTGAGCATCTCAAGCGCCTTCTCGATCTGCTTGCGCGTCGCGGCGGGCTTGTAGACCGGCAACGGTTCATAGGTTTCGGCATCGAATTCGATCTCTGCCAGTTGAACATCGAGCGGCAGATCGATCAGCACCGGTCCCGGACGGCCGGAGCGCATGACATGAAACGCCTGGCTGAAGATGCGCGGCACGAGCGCAGGCTCGCGCACCGTCACGGCCCATTTCGTGACCGGCCGTGCAATGGATTCGATATCGACGGCCTGAAAGTCCTCTTTATAGAGCCGCGCGCGCGGCGCCTGCCCAGTGATGCACAGAATCGGAATCGAATCCGCAATCGCCGAATAAAGCCCGGTGATCATGTCGGTGCCGGCCGGGCCCGAGGTGCCGATGCAGACACCGATATTGCCGGCCTTGGCGCGCGTGTAGCCTTCCGCCATGTGCGAAGCGCCCTCGACGTGGCGCGCGAGAATGTGGGCGATCGATCCGCGCTTCTTCAACGCCGAGTAAAGCGGATTGATCGCGGCGCCGGGAACGCCGAAGGCGCAAACCACGCCTTCCTTCTCCAGGATTTGCACGGCCGCATCGATTGCCCGCATCTTTGCCATTTCGCCAACTCCATTTTCGATGATTTCCGATTGGGCGATCATCAGGCGGAGCGGCGCGTCATCTCAATCGATCAGATTTTATTTCCCACGATGCGGCAGACGCGTGAAAAAGCGCGGCATTCTCAACCGCTTGGCTTGATATCTTGATGGAAACGATGCGGCGCTTGCATCCCTATTCGAACAGCGGCGCGAGCTCCATCTGCGGCACCAGCACCAGTCCCTTGTCGGTGATGCGGATTTCCGGGATCACCGACAGCGGGATCAGGTTGAAGCCCATATAGGGAATGGTGCAGCCGGCTTCGACCCATTCGACCTTGAGCTGCTTGACTTCCTCGGCGACTGCCGTGATCCGCTTGTCGGAGAGCAGGCCCGCGATCGGCAGCGGCACGAATGCCTTCACCTTGCCGTCCGCGACGACGCAGACGCCACCCTGCTTTTCCTTGATCGCTGATAGCGCGACCTGCATGTCGGCCTCGTTGGTGCCGGCGATGATGATGTTGTGGCTGTCGTGCCCGACGCTCGAAGCCACCGCACCGCGCTTGAGGCCGAAATCCTTCAAGAGCCCGTAGGCGACGTTGCCGCTCGACTTGCCGTGACGCTCGACGACGGTCACGAAGCAAAGCCCGTAACGCTGGAACAGATCAGGCCAGTCCTTGCCAGGCTCGATCCTGACTTTTTCGTGGATCAGCATAATGCCGGGCAGCGCGGTCTTGATCGCGTTGACGGTGCAGGCCTTGGCCGGTAGCTCCGGCGTGAGCTTGACGTGCGCGGGCAGTTTCACCGTCGCATAGGCAGCCTTCGGGTATTGATAACGCTGCGACAGCGCCTGATCGAGCCGCGGCGTGATCTTGCGATGTTCGACAACCAGTTCGCCGCCGTACCAGGTGCATTGCGGTTGAAGCTTGTCGTCCATCAGCACGAGATCGGCACGGCGGCCGCCGCCGAGCCCGCCGATCTCGCCATCCATGCCAAAGCGCGTCGCGCCGTGCAGCGAGCCCATCGACCAAGCCTGCTCCGGCGACATGCCCGCTTTCACCGCCTCGCGCACCACCCAGTCGAGACCAAAGAGAAAAAGATCGTCGGCGTCGCGATCGTCGGTGCAGACCGCCGTTCGCTTGTGAGAGGCGCCCAGCTCGGTGACGGTGCGGATCGCCTGCGGCAGGCTGTGCCACGGCGTCGTCGGCGGGCCACCGCGCAGAAAGATCCAGACGCCGGCATCGAGCAGGTCGTCAGCGATGTCGCGGTCGATCGCCTCATGGGTGTCGGTGACGCCGCTTGCGGCATAGGCGGCGACGAATTCACGGCCATAGATGTGACCCGACACCGGCCGGCCGCGCTTCAGCGACGCGGCGAGAATGGCGTGGCTGCGCTCATCGCCCATGGTAACCGGCACGAAATCCATCTTCTCGCCGAGCGCGACCGCCTCGGGCCAGCGGTCGAACAGGCCTGCGATCTTGTCGGCCGTGAGATCCCCGCCTGCGGTCTCCAGCGCCGCGGATGTTGCCGGAACCGTCGAAGGCACGGTCAGAAAGATCGAGAGCGGCGCCTCACGCGCATCCTCCAGCATCGCCTCGACGCCGGCGACATCCATCACGTTGCCGATCTCGTGGCTGTCGCAGAAGATCGTGGTGGTGCCGTTGAGCAAAGCGGCTTCCGCATAGGCGCAGGCCGTGACCATCGAAGATTCGATGTGGATGTGTGGATCGACCAGGCCCGGCGCGATGATGCCGCCGGCGGCGTCATAGGTCGCGATATCGCGTCCAATTTTCTTGTGAGCGCCCGTGGGCTTCACCGCCGCCACGCGGCCGCCGGTGATCCAGACTTCGCGGTCGTTGTGGATGCGCTCGGAATAGGTCGACAGCACCCGCGCGCCAGTAATGACAAGATCGGGCGCAACACGGCCGGCGGCGACGTCGGCAAGGCGACGGGTCATCGTGTGCAGGGGCGCAACCGCAAAGCGGGTCAGTTTGGTCATGGATTTCTCGCAAGCTGGACGATTGATCACCTGCGATGGTTGCTCCGCATCTGGGCGGGGGCAAGCTCAAATTAGGCGGCAGGTCTGCTTACCCATTGGGCAGCTAGTGGTCCGACCCCGGCGGTTCCGGCGGCTGGATCAGTCTCTTGTGCAGCCCACGCGCGTTTCCTCGTCGGCCGCATAGCCCGTTGCAGGCTGCACGCGCGGGGATATGCTGACTTCGACTGTTGGCCCGCAGCGGCGATAAGTAGCAGCGCTGCGTTATTCGGCCGTCTTGTAGACAGGCCCGATTAGCCCAAAAATTTGCTCAGCGGTCTACGGTTCAGTTCGTTGGAATCCAGGTTCGGTTTGCCCCGTTTTGGAGGACGACATGGCCACATCCACGCGATCGCACGGGTTACTTGTTTCGGCGGGCGCCGCCGCACTCGCCGGTACGGCGCTGGCGACGCTGCTGACGGGCAGCATTGTCACCCTCGCGGATGCGGGCTCCACCGCCGCAGACATATTGCTACCAATCGCCGGGCGCGATGTTCCGGTCTGCCAAACACCGGCAGCAACCGGTCTGCCGAACATGATGTTTCGGCTTGCACAGACCGAAGTACCACGCGCCGAGTTGAGCGCAGCCAGCCCCGCGCCGGCATTCGCCGATACCGAACCGCCGCTATGGACCGGCCTCGGGCCCATCACCTACAAGATCACGACCGCGAACGAGAGCGCGCAGGCTTATTTCGATCAGGGCCTGCGTCTGGCCTACGCGTTCAATCACGGCGAGGCGCAGCGCGCGTTCCGCAAGGCGCAGAAGCTCGATCCCGACTGCGCCATGTGCTTCTGGGGCGAGGCATTGGTGCTCGGTCCCAACATCAATCTTCCGATGCAGGAGGATGCGGCCGCGCCCGCCTATGCTGCCGCGCAGAAAGCGAAAGCGCTTGCCGGCAAGGCAACCGCGCGCGAGCAGGCGCTGATCGACGCAGTCGCGGCGCGCTACGGCAGCGATCCGAAGGCCGCCCGCGCGCCGTTCGACAAGGCCTACGCAACTGAAATGGCCGAGGTAGCGTCGCAGTTTCCCGACGACGACGAAATCACCACGCTCTATGCCGAGGCGGTCATGGGTCTCAGCCCCTGGGACTACTGGAAACCCGGCGGCGGCGAACCCAACCCGCAGAGCGCGCCGATCGTGCCGACATTGGAGCGCGTCCTGGCGCGCAACCCGAACCATCCCGGCGCGATCCACTTCTACATCCATGCCGTCGAGGCGTCGGACCGGCCCAAGCGGGCCGAGCCCTACGCCGACCGGTTGCGTGGCGCGATCCCCAGTGCCGGCCATCTCGTGCACATGCCGAGCCATATCTACTACCGCGTTGGCCGCTACCTGGACGCACTGCAAGACAACAAGAATGCAGTCGGCGTCGACGAGAAATACCTGGCAGACTCCGGCGCACCGATGGGCGTCTACCGGATGGGCTATTATCCGCACAACGTACACTTCGTGATGGCGTCGGCGCAGATGGCCGGTGACGGCCAGACCGTGATCGCGGCCGCTGAGAAGCTGGGCAAGCTCATTCCCGACGAGGCCGCCCGTGGCATTGCGATGGTGCAGCCGGTCAAGGCAGCGCCGTATTTCGCGCATGCGCAATTCAGCACACCCGAGACAATCCTGGCTCTGCCCGATCCCGGCGACGCGATCCCCTATGTCAAGGCGATGTGGCTTTATGCGCGCGGCGTAGCGCTGGCGGCGCGCGGTGACTTCGCGGGCGCGAAGAAGACAGCCAATGCGCTCGACAGGCTGGAGCGCCATTCCGACTTCAAGCTGCTGAAGGAATCAAATATTCCGGCGCAGGAGGTGCTCCGCATCGCGCGCGCCGTGGTCCTGGCGCGAGTGGCACAAGCCAGGGGCGACAAACGCACCGCCGTCGCGGAATTCGAACGGGCCGCGGCACTACAGGACGCGCTGCCCTACACGGAGCCGCCATACTGGTACTACCCGATCCGACAGTCTCTGGCCGCGGCCCTGCTTCAGGCAGGCCGCTTCACTGAGGCCGAGCAACAATTTGAGCGCGCGCTCCGCCGCGCGCCAGCCAACGGCTGGTCGTACTACGGATTGGCAGAACTTTATAAGTCACGCGGCAACGCCGCAGCGGCACGCAAGGCCGAGGCTGTCCTCGCCAAAACCTGGATCGGCGATCGCAAGCTGTTGCAGATTTCAAATCTCTAGAGTCGGCGGCATGACGCCGCCAAGCACGAGGGTCAGCTCGGTTGCGATCTGGCGCACGATACAGCCGAGCACCGGCAGCCTTTCGTCGGTAATCCGGCTGGTCAGGCCGGAAACCGAAATTCCGGCCAACGGTTCGCTGCAATCGTTGTAGATGACCGCCGCGACGCAGCGCAGCCCCATGCGGGCTTCCTCGTCATCGACGGCGTAGCCGCGCCGCCGAACCGTCTCGAGTGCTTTGAACAACTCACCCGGCCGCACGATCGACTTTTCCGTCAGCCGCGGCATGCCCTGCCGGCAGATGATGGCGTTGACATCCTCGTCGGAATAGGTGGCGAGCACCGCCTTGCCAATCCCGGAGGCCACCATCGCGACCCGTCCGCCAACCTTGGTGAGCGAGCGCATGATCTCGCGGCTTTCGATGCGGGCCAGAACGATGATGGATTCATCGTCGACAACAGCAAGATTGGCGGTTTCACGGGTCTGGTCCCGTAACTTGCGCAAATACGGCATCGCCTGCGCCGTAAAATTGCGGCGGCGGGCGAATGTCGCGCCGACGGAAAAACTCTGCGCGCCGACGTGCCACTTCGATTCGGTGCGGTCGAACTGGACGAAACGGCGCTTTTCCAGCGTCGCCAGCAGGCGGTGCACGGTCGAAGTCGACAATCCCGTGCGCACGGCGAGGTCGCTGAGGCGATATCCCTCGTCGTCTTCGGCCAGGGTTTCAATGATGGAGAGCGCGCGGTCGACAGATTGAACGCCGCCGTCCCGAGGTTCGGCCTCCAGGTCCGCGCCAGACCTGGGCTCGAGCGATTTGCGCCGGATCACGTTTCTCTTCATCGCGACCTGCTCCACAAACAGGAGACTTGCTTGCCGCTCGACAAAACCGCGCTGTCAAAACTCAAAAAGAGAAAATGCCGCCCCGGTTTGTCCGGAGCGGCATGTTGCATTGCTTAGAGCAGGCCCGCGCCGCGCGCCCATTTGTACTTGGCGCCCAGTACCTCGACCGGAAGTTCGGTCGAGTAAGCGTAGGCCGGGATGCCGTTCTGGTAGAGATATTCGGCGGCCTCCTCGACTTCGATGTCGCCGGCGAGGGAAGCTACGATCGGCTTCACAAAGCCCTTCGCTTCCATCTCCTTCTTCACCTCGACCATGTTGCGCGCAAACACCATCGGCGGCGTCACGATCGTGTGCCAGTAGCCGAGGATCAGCGAGTGGATGCGGTCATCCGACAGGCCGAGCTTCACCGTGTTGACGTAGGTGATCGGCGGCTCGCCGCCGGTGATGTCGACCGGGTTGCCGGCCGCACCGAACGGCGGGATGAACTTGCGGAACGCCGCATCGAGGTCGGGCGGCATCGCCATCAGCGATAGCCCGTTATCGACGCAGGAATCCGACAGCAGCACGCCCGAACCACCCGCACCGGTGATGATCAACACGTTCTCGCCCTTCGGGGTCGGCAGCACCGGGATGCCGCGGGCGAATTCGAGCAACTGCCGCAAGCTGCGGGCGCGGATCACGCCGGACTGCTTGAGCACGTCCTCGTAGATCTTGTCGTTGCCGGCGAGCGCGCCGGTGTGCGACGACGCAGCCTTGGCGCCGGCCGAGGTGCGACCCGCCTTGAGCACGACCACCGGCTTCTTCTTGGCGACGCGTTTGGCGGCTTCCGCGAAAGCGCGGCCGTCTTTCAGGTCCTCGCAGTGCTGCGCGATGATCGTCGTGTTGGGATCCTGCTCGAAGAAGGCGAGCAGATCGTCCTCGTCGATATCGGACTTGTTGCCGAGACCGACGATCGCCGAGACGCCCATTTTCGCCGAGCGCGAGAACCCGATGATCGCCATGCCAATGCCGCCGGACTGCGACGACAGCGCCGCCGAACCCTTGACGTCGTAGGCGGTGCAGAACGTGGCGCAGAGATTGGCGGGCGTATAATAGAAGCCGTAGATGTTCGGCCCCATCAGGCGCACATTATACTTCTTGCCGATTTCGACGATCTCGGCCTGCAATTCCGGCGCGCCCGCTTCGGCAAAGCCCGAGGGAATGAGAACGGCGCCGGGGATCTTCTTCTCGCCGCACTCGACGAGAGCGCCCGCGACGAACTTTGCGGGGATCGCAAACACGGCCGTATCGATCACGCCCGGCACGTCCTTGACGCTCTTGTAGGCCTTACGGCCCATGATCTCATCGGCCTTGGGATGGATCGGATAGATGTCGCCCTTGTAGCCGCCGTTGATGAGGTTCTTCATCACGGAGTTGCCGATCTTGCCGTCCTCAGCGGAGGCGCCGATCACGGCAACCGCCTTCGGCTGCATGATGCGGTTCATGGCGGTGACGATCTCTTCGGTCGGACGCGGCTTCTCGCGCGGCTTGTAGTCGAAATCGACGACGATGCGCACGTCGGCGGCAATCGCGTCCTTTTTGGTGGCGAACACCGGATTGAGGTCGAGCTCGACGATTTCGGGGAAATCGCTGACGAGCTGCGAGACCTTGACGATGACGTCGGCGAGCGCTTCGCGGTTGACGGGATCGCCGCCGCGCACCCCCCTGAGCATTTCGTGGGCCTGGATGCCGTCCAGCATCGAGAGCGCGTCGTCCTTGGTGGCCGGCGCGAGGCGGAAGGTAACGTCCTTCAAGACTTCGACGAGCACGCCGCCCAGGCCGAAGGCGACAAGCTTGCCGAACGAACCGTCGGTGATGGAGCCGACGATCACTTCGGTGCCGCCGGCGAGCATCTGCTGAATCTGGATGCCCTCAATCTTGGCGTCGGCTTTATACTTCTTGGCGTTCGCCAGAATGGTGTCGTAGGTCTTCTGGGCGTCTTCGGCGGTCTTGACGCCCACCACGACGCCGCCGGCTTCGGTCTTGTGGAGGATGTCCGGCGAGACGATCTTCATCACCACCGGAAAACCCATGCCTGAGGCGATCTTGGCCGCCTCGGCCGCCGACTTGGCGACACCTTCTTTGGGAACCGGGATGCCGTAAGCGTCGCAAACAAGCTTGCCCTCAGGCGCCGTCAGACTCGTGCGTTTATCCGCCTTGACTGCATCGAGGACTTTGCGGACCGCATCTTTGGAATTCGACATTAGCTTCCTCCTTGACTTCAATTCTTTCGGCACAGGCAGGACATACAGGGGTCTGCATCGTCTCTGGCCCGGCGTGATTCAGTCCGCCGCCGAGTGGAAACACCTAGCGTGCGTCTGTTGCAGCCTGATCAAAGCCGCGAAATTGGTTCGTATGGCATTTGGTATGCCAGAAACGAACTTGTCAAGTCACGGAAATGCTGAAAACAGGCGTAACTTGACATTCTGGCATGTGGCATGCCAAAAATTACAGAGTTGTGGTTCTTTATTTATAAGATACGCCAACGCCAAACCCATCAAGGCATGATTGAGCATGGCCGACGCAGATATTGCCGTAGTCCGGATCGTGCCGGAGACGAGCTTCAAGAACAAGGCATACGAGGCGCTGAAGGAAGCCATCCTCAAGATGGATATCTACGCGACGCCTGAGCCTGTGATGCTCGACGAGCGTGCACTCTCCGAACGCCTCGGTGTCAGCCGCACCCCTATTCGCGAAGCGATCGCGATGCTGGAGCAGGACGGGTTCGTCAAGACCGTGCCACGCCGCGGCATCATGGTGGTGCGCCGGACCAAGAGCGAGATCGTCGACATGATCCGCGCCTGGGCTGCGCTCGAGAGCATGGCTGCGCGATTGATAACAACCACCGCGCGCAAGAAGGACATTTCGGCGCTGCGCGACTTCTTCAAGGATTTCGGCAAGGACCGCCTGCCCGAGGATCACGTCGAGGAATATTCGAAAGCCAACATCGCTTTCCATCAGGCGCTGATCGCCTTGAGCGAGTCGCCGGTGCTCGTCGACATGACCAACGATATCCTGTTGCATGTGCGCGGTTTTCGTCAATTGACAATCGGACGCGTCGAGCGGATTGCAGCATCTCTACCGGAGCACATGGCGATCATCGACGCTCTCGAACAGCGCGATACCGAATTGGCCGAAAGGCTGGCGCGGGATCATACGCTCGGCCTTGCGGCTTTCGTCGAAGCCCACGGCAAGGAACTGTTTTAGGCGTCGCGATCACCCCTTCAGAATTTCACGAACACTCCGGGACGCTCGTCCCCATCAAAAAACGACCAAGGAGAAGCGGAATGTCCGCAGTAGTACAGAGCATCGATGCCAAAGCCGCCGAGACCGAACAGGAATTGACGGACGGTTTTCATCTCGTCATCGACGCGCTCAAGCTCAATGACATCAAGACGATTTACGGCGTGCCGGGCATTCCGATCACCGATTTCGGTCGCATGGCGCAGGAAGAAGGCATTCGCGTGCTCTCGTTCCGTCACGAACAGAATGCAGGCTACGCTGCTGCGATCGCCGGTTACCTGACCAAGAAGCCGGGCATCTGTCTCACCGTTTCGGCGCCGGGTTTCCTCAACGGCCTCACCGCGCTAGCGCATGCCACCACCAACTGCTTCCCGATGATCCTGATCTCCGGGTCGTCCGAGCGCGAGATCGTCGACCTGCAACAGGGCGACTATGAAGAGATGGATCAGCTCGCGATCGCAAAGCCGCTCTGCAAGGCGGCCTTCCGCGTGCTGCACGCCGCCGATATCGGCATTGGCCTTGCGCGCGCCATCCGCGCGGCCGTGTCGGGACGTCCCGGCGGCGTCTATCTCGATCTGCCCGCCAAATTGTTCGGCCAGGTGATGAACGCCGAAGCCGGCCGCAAGTCGCTGGTCAAGGTGATCGATGCGGCGCCGGCACAAATCCCCGCGCCTTCCGCCATCAAGCGCGCACTCGATGTGCTGAAAGGCGCCAAGCGTCCGCTGATCATTCTCGGCAAGGGCGCAGCCTATGCGCAGGCCGACGACGAGATCCGCAGCTTCGTGGAAAAGAGCGGCGTGCCGTTCCTCCCCATGAGCATGGCCAAGGGCCTGTTGCCGGATCTTCATCCGCTATGTGCGGGTGCGGCGCGCTCGACCGTGCTGAAGGATGCCGACGTGGTGATGCTGATCGGCGCCCGTCTCAACTGGCTGCTGTCGCACGGCAAGGGCAAGGCCTGGGGCGAAGCGCCCAAGAAGTTCATCCAGATCGACATCGAGCCCAAGGAAATGGACTCCAACGTCGAGATCGTCGCTCCCGTGGTTGGCGATATCGGCTCCTGCGTCTCCGCACTGCTGGCGGCCATGGGCAACAACTGGACGGCGGCTCCCGCCGACTGGTCCCAGAAGATCAGCGCCAAGCGCGAAGAGAACGTCGCCAAGATGGCGCCGCGGCTGATGAACAACAACTCACCGATGGACTATCACGGCGCGCTCGGCGTGCTGCGGACCATCGTCAAGGAGCGGCCGGATGCAATTCTGGTCAACGAAGGCGCCAACACGCTCGACCTCGCGCGCGGCGTGATCGACCTCTACAAGCCGCGCAAGCGTCTCGACGTCGGCACCTGGGGCGTCATGGGCATCGGCATGGGTCAGGCAATCGCGGCTGCGGTCGAGACCGGCCACCCCGTACTCGCGATCGAGGGCGACAGCGCCTTCGGCTTCAGCGGCATGGAGGTCGAGACGATCTGCCGCTACAACCTGCCGGTCTGCGTCGTGATCTTCAACAATAACGGCATCTATCGCGGCACCGACCTCAACAAGAGCGGCGGCGCCGATCCGGCGACGACGGTTTTCGTCGCGGGCTCGCGCTACGACAAGATGATGGAGGCGTTCGGCGGCGTCGGCGTCAACGCGACGACACCGGACGAACTCAAGCGCGCCGTGAACGAGGCGATGGATTCCGGCAAGCCGACGCTGATCAATGCGGTGATCGACCCGGCCGCCGGCTCCGAGAGCGGACGCATCGGCAACCTCAATCCGCAGAGCGCGCTGAAGAAGAAAGCCTGACAAGATTCACGCATATTCCCTGCACGGGATACAGATACGAGACGGAGTAAGACCATGACAAAGGCGCTCAAGGGCGTTCGAATTCTCGATTTCACCCACGTCCAGTCGGGACCGACCTGCACGCAGTTGCTGGCCTGGTTCGGCGCCGACGTGATCAAGGTGGAGCGTCCCGGCGTCGGTGACATCACCCGCGGGCAATTGCAGGATGTTCCGAACGTAGACAGCCTGTATTTCACCATGCTCAACCACAACAAGCGTTCGATCACGCTCGACACCAAGAACCCGAAGGGCAAGGAAGTCCTGACCGCGCTGATCAAGTCGTGCGACGTGCTGGTCGAGAATTTCGGTCCCGGCGTGCTCGACCGCATGGGCTTTCCCTGGGAGAAGATCCACAGCATCAACCCGAAGATGATCGTGGCCTCGATCAAGGGCTTTGGTCCCGGCCCCTATGAAGACTGCAAGGTCTACGAGAACGTCGCGCAGTGCACCGGCGGGTCGGCTTCGACCACGGGCTTCCGTGATGGCCTTCCGCTGGTGACCGGCGCACAGATCGGCGACAGCGGCACCGGCCTGCATCTGGGGCTCGGCATCGTCGCCGCGCTCTACCAGCGCACCATGACCGGACAGGGTCAGCGCGTCACGGTGGCGATGCAGGACGGTGTCCTGAATCTCGCGCGCGTCAAGCTGCGTGACCAGCAGCGTCTGGCCCACGGCCCGCTCAAGGAATACAGCCAGTTCGGCGAAGGCATTCCGTTCGGTGACGCGGTGCCGCGCGCCGGCAACGATTCCGGCGGCGGTCAACCGGGCCGCATTCTCAAGTGCAAGGGCTGGGAGACCGATCCGAACGCTTACATCTATTTCATCACCCAGGCGCCGGTTTGGGAGAAGATCTGCGACGTGATCGGCGAGCCCGGTTGGAAGACCCACCCCGATTACGCCAAGCCTCCGGCCCGGCTGACGCGGCTGAACGAGATCTTCTCGCGCATCGAGCAGTGGACCATGACCAAGACCAAGTTCGAGGCGATGGATATCCTCAACAAGGACGACATTCCCTGCGGCCCGATCCTGTCGATGAAGGAAATCGCCGAGGATCAGTCGCTGCGCGCCACCGGAACCGTCGTCGAGGTGGACCATCCGGCCCGCGGCAAATACCTCTCGGTCGGCAACCCGATCAAGCTCTCGGACTCACCGAGCGATGTAAAGCGTTCGCCGCTGCTCGGCGAACACACCGACGAAATCCTGCGCCAGGTCCTCGGCTTCTCCGACCACCAGGTGAAGGAAATCCACGATTCGGGCGCACTCGATCCGCCGCGCAAGCAAGCGGCGGAGTAATCGACGCCATCCATCAAGCATGAAAGGCCGCCGGGTTCCGGCGGCCTTTTTCTTTGCATTCAAGAGCTTAGTCGCTTGAGATTATCCCCGGTCGATCGCTTATATTGCATTGCAAAACCAATTATGCTGCTATGCAAACAAATGAATTGCGGCTGGTATCTGGTATACCTATGTTGTCGACAACGTTAGCTTCCACTACAAGGAAACGACATGTCCAAGACTGCTTCTATCGCCATTTCGACCTCCACCACCTGGTTCGGCCGCTTTCTCGCGGTGATCGACCACATCCTGATGACGAATGCCCATATCGCTAACCGCAACGGCGATCTGCCTTATTTCGGACTCTGAGGGCGCCGGCGCGGCTGACCTCGAACTTCAAATAAAAAAGACCCCGGCCTTGGCCGGGGTCTTTTTTATTTGCGATACACCTCCTGCGACCAAGCGTACCTAACAAGGCTCTTGCGCTCTGGCATATCACATACCAATATGCGCAACCGGTCACGCCCACGACACAAAACAAAAGCGTACCAGGGGAGGATTTATGGAGCCGACTTCACAAGCCATCGCCCCACACGGTGCATATTTCCGCTGGCTGCAGCTCGCGATGGGCATCGTCTGCATGGCGATGGTCGCGAACCTGCAATATGGCTGGACGCTGTTCGTCGATCCGATTGATCAAAAGTATCATTGGGGCCGCGCCGCAATCCAGTTGGCTTTCACTCTCTTCGTCGTGACCGAGACCTGGCTCGTTCCTGTCGAAGCCTGGTTTGTCGATAAATACGGGCCGCGGGTCGTGATCGCGTTTGGCGGCGTCACCGTTGCGATTGCCTGGGTGCTCAACTCCTATGCCAGCTCGCTGCCACTACTCTATTTCGCGGCCGTACTCGGTGGCATCGGCGCCGGCGCGGTCTACGGCACCTGCGTTGGCAACGCGCTGAAATGGTTTCCCGACCACCGCGGCCTCGCCGCCGGCTGCACCGCAGCCGGATTCGGCGCGGGCGCGGCGTTCACCATCGCACCGATTGCGAAAATGATCGCGACAACCGGCTATGAAAGCGCGTTCTTCAACTTCGGGATTGGGCAGGGAGTCGTCGTCTTCATTCTCGCCTTCTTCCTGCGACCGCCGTCGGTCTCCATGCCGCTCAGGAAGAAGAAGCTCAACCTTCCGCAGACCAAGGTCGACTTCACGCCGTCGCAAGTACTGCGCGCGCCGATCTTCTGGCTGATGTACCTCACCTTCGTGATGGTCGCCTCGGGCGGGTTGATGACGGCTGCCCAGATCGCGCCAATCGCGCATGACTTCAAGATCGCCAACGAACCCGTCGACATGTTCGGCTTCCAGATGGCGGCGCTAACCTTTGCGATCTCGCTCGACCGCATCTTCGACGGCTTCGGCCGGCCCTTCTTCGGCTTCGTCTCCGACAACATCGGACGCGAGAACACCATGTTCATCGCTTTCGCGACGGCGGCCGCGATGCTGCTGGTGTTGTCGGTCTACGGTAATATTCCGATGGTCTTCGTGCTGGCGACGGCGGTCTATTTCGGCGTGTTCGGCGAAATCTACAGCCTGTTCCCTGCCACGAGCGGCGATACGTTCGGCGCGAAGTTCGCCACCACCAATAACGGCATGCTCTACACGGCGAAGGGAACGGCAGCGCTGCTCGTGCCAATCGCAAGCATCGTGTCGGCCAAATTCGGCTGGCAGGCCGTGTTCGTGATCGCCGTTGCGCTCAACGCAACCGCAGCCTTGATGGCGATATTCGTGATCAAACCGTTGCGGCGCGCCTTTATCCTCGGCAGCGAGACAAAGGCTGAGGCCGCGGCGGGTAACAGCAGCGCCAGGGTGGCCTGACCTTTTGATTGATCCAGAGAGGCGCATCACTTGCGCCTTTCTTTTTGCCGAAAATCTCTGGCATACAAAATACATAAAATCAGTTTTCACCGCCTTCAATGTGAAAGAATTACAGTCGAAACGTCAGAGATACTGCCATTTCTTCTTTCGAAATCCCTTCAACAAACGAATTGACAATTGGCATAACGTATACCAAGCTGAGCGCTGCCACTCATCAGGTGACCTGGAGGAGCTTGCGATGAAAGTCGGAGACATCCTGCGCAAAAAGACCGCGCGCATCTCAACCATTCGAATGAACGAGACCGTCGGCATTGCGGCGCAAGTGATGCGCGCCAGCAATGTCAGCGCCCTCGTCGTCAAGGACGTCGTGCGCACCGAGGGCAATACCGCCGTCGGCATGTTCACCGAACGCGACGTCGTGCGCGCCATCGCTGAGCACGGCGCGGCCGGCGTCAACATGAAGGTCTCGCAGTTGATCTCGGTTCAGCAGCTGGTGTGGTGCAGCTCCGACGACACGCTGGAAGATGTCCGGCATCTGATGAACCGGCATCACATCCGTCATTTGCCCGTGATCGACAATCACAGCCTGTGTGGCGTGGTCAGCATTCGCGATATTTCGACGGCTTTCGACGAAGAGGCCATGGCCACGGTGTTCGCCGCCTCGGCCTAGTGGTCCGATTCTAACATTCGCATCCCTTCGTAGCGGGCACGTTTGCGAATGTTAGAATCAAAGGACCACTAGCAGATATAGATTTCTAGTGGAGTTTAGGATTTGACATTCGCTCTCCGGATTCGCGGCTAGATAAGTAGCGAATGTCAAATCCACTCCACTAGCGCCCTGCTCTCTTTTGCTCCTTCTTAAAGCGCGGAGACTCCGTTTCCGCGCATTGCGGTGACGTGTCCAGATTTCTCAATCCAGTTTTCAGGTAGGTGTCATGAAGGTTTGCATTTACGGAGCCGGCGCGATCGGCGGTTATCTCGGGGTCGAATTCATGCGCGCCGGCGCGGATGTGAGCCTGGTCGCCCGTGGCGCGCACCTTGCTGCGATGCGGGCTGACGGGCTGAAGCTTCTGATCGGCGATGAAGAGCGCGTGGTTCACCCCCGCTGCACCGACAAACCCGCCGAACTCGGCCATCAGGATTTCGTCATCATCTCCCTCAAGGCGCATTCGATCACCGGCGTCATCGATGCGATGAAGCCGCTGATCGGGCCGCGAACCCGCATCGTCACCGCGGTCAACGGCATTCCCTACTGGTACTTCTATAAGCACGGTGGTGCTTACGAGGGATCGACGCTGGAGAGCATCGATCCCGGCGGGCGGCAATGGCGCGAGCTGGGCCCCGAGCGCGCAATCGGTTGCATCGTTTATCCCGCGACCGAGATCGTGGCGCCCGGCGTGATCCAGCACGTCTACGGTGACCGTTTTCCGATCGGTGAGCCCTCGGGCGAAACGACGGAAGACGTCACCCGCCTGTCCGCTCTCTTCAGTGCAGCCGGCATGCAGGCGCCGGTGCTCGATCGCATCCGCGACGAAATCTGGCTGAAGCTTTGGGGCAATGTGTGCCTCAATCCGATCAGCGCACTGACGCATGCGACGCTCGATGTGATCTGCTCCGATCCCGCGACCCGCGCGCTGTCGAAGGCGATCATGATCGAGAGCCAGACGATCGCCGAGAAGTTCGGCGTCAGATTCCGCGTCGACGTCGAGCGGCGGATCGAAGGCGCGCGCAAGGTTGGCGCGCACAAGACCTCGATGTTGCAGGACCTCGAGCGCGGCCGGCCGATGGAAATCCAGCCGCTGGTCTCGGTGGTCCAGGAAATGGGCCGCCTCACCGAGACCCCGACGCCGGCGCTCGATGCGGTGCTCGCGCTCGTCGTTCAGCGGGCCAAGGTTGCGGGGCTCGGCTGCACGCCAGTGGAAACCAAAACGCCCGTCTTTGCCTGATCGCCATGCAGCGCTGACATAGACATTTCGCGGTCACAACGGCATCCTGTTTCCAATGAAAAAGCGCGCCAATAGGCACGCTTTGCGAGGAAACTGGAAGCGCCGGCATGATCAAGACGCGATTTACCGAACTCACCGGCGTCGAACACCCGATCGTCCAGGGCGGCATGCAGTGGGTGGGCGTCGCCGAACTGGTCGCGGCGGTCGCCAATGCCGGCGCGCTCGGCTTCATCACAGCGCTGACCCAGCCGACGCCCGAGGATCTGACGAAAGAGATCGCGCGCTGCCGCGCCATGACCGACAAGCCGTTCGGCGTCAATCTGACGATTCTCCCGTCAATCAAGCCTCCGCCTTATGCCGAATATCGCCGGGCCATCATCGAGAGCGGCATCAAGATCGTCGAGACCGCCGGCAACAAGCCGCAGGAGCATGTCACCGAATTCAAGAAGCACGGCATCGTGGTCGTGCACAAATGCACCAGCGTTCGCCACGCGCTGTCGGCCGAGCGCATGGGGGTCGACGCGATTTCGATCGACGGCTTTGAATGCGCCGGCCATCCCGGCGAGGACGACACGCCGGGCCTGATCCTGATTCCGGCAGCGGCCAGCAAGGTGAAAATCCCGATGATCGCTTCCGGCGGTTTCGGCGACGGCCGCGGCCTCGTGGCCGCGCTGGCGCTCGGCGCCGAAGGCATCAACATGGGCACGCGCTTCATGTGCACGAAAGAAAGCCCGATCCATCAGCGGATCAAGGAGCAGATCGTGGCCAATGACGAGCGCGAAACCGAGCTGATCTTCCGCACCATGCGCAACACCTCGCGCGTCGCCAAAAATGCGGTCTCGGCCAAGGTGGTCGCGATGGAAAAGGAAGGCGCCGCCTTCGAGCAGGTCCGCGAACTCGTTGCGGGCGCCCGCGGCAAGCTGGTCTACGCCACCGGCGACGCCGGCCACGGAATCTGGTCCGCAGGCCAGGTCCAGGGCCTGATCCATGATATTCCGACTTGCGCGGAGCTCGTGTCGCGCATCGTTCGCGAGGCGGAAGCCATCATTCGAAGCCGGCTGGAAGGTATGATATCCAGCCACCGTCAAGCGGCGGAATAATCGACCGCACGCCACCATCAAGGAATGTCAGTATGAAGGCTTATGTCTACGGCGCCAATGGCGCTGAAATCACCGATGTCGCCAAACCCTCGCCGAAGGGCACGCAGGTGCTGGTCCGCGTCAACACCTGCGGCCTCAACCGCGCCGATCTCGGCATGACCAAGGGGCATGTGCATGGCAGCGCCGGCGGCGCGGGCACCGTGCTCGGCATGGAATGGGCCGGCGAAGTCGCCGAACTCGGCCCCGAAGCCAAAGGTGTCAAGGTCGGCGACAAGGTGATGGGCTCGGGCGCTGCCGCTTTCGCCGAGTATACGCTGGCCGATCACGGCCGCCTGTTCCGCACGCCCTCGAACATGAATTTCGACGAGGCCTGCACGCTGCCCATCGCGATCACCACCATGCACAACGCGGTCGTCACCGTCGGCGGCCTCCAGGCCGGGCAGAGCGTGATGATTCAGGGCGCGAGTTCCGGCGTCGGCCTGATGGCGATGCAAATTGCAAAATTCAAGGGCGCCAAGCTCGTCGTCGGCTCGTCCACGGACGCGAGCCGCCGCGCACGCCTGAAGGAATTCGGCGCCGACCTCGCGGTCGATTCCAGCGACCCGGGCTGGGTCGACCAGGTGTTGCAGGCAACATCGGGCGAAGGCGTCGATCTGATCGTCGACCAGGTGTCGGGCAAGGTCGCAAGCCAGAATCTGAAAGCGACCAGGGTCAAGGGCCGCATCGTCAATGTCGGCCGGCTCGGCGGCACGCATGCCGATTTCAACTTCGACCTGCACGCGGCGCGGCGCATCAACTACATCGGCGTCACTTTCCGCACCCGCTCGATCGAGGAAATCCGCGAGATTTTCGACGGAGTCCGAAAGGACATCTGGCCCGCGGTGGAATCGCGCAAGCTGCAACTGCCGATCGACAAGGTGTTTGCCTTTGACGATATCGGCATGGCGTTCGCGCACATGGAAGCCAACCAGCACCTCGGCAAGATTGTCGTGAGATTCTAGAAACGCATTCGGGGATATCCGATGAACTCCTGCATCACCGTGGTCACAGCCGCGCTTGCGCTCGCAGCCTCCGTCGCCGGTACTTCCGCAGAGGATGCTCAAGCGAACTTGGCGCCGACCGGGAAGCTCCGTGTCGGCGTTTATTACGGCAGCCCGACGTCACTGGTTCGCGACAGCAAGACCGGCGAGAACCACGGCCTCAGCTTCGACCTGGGCCACGAGCTGGCGAAGCGGCTCAATGTCCCCTTCGAGCAGGTCAACTATCAGCGCATCTCCGAGGTGATTGAGGGGGTGGTCAAGGGTGATGTCGATTTCACCGTCAGCAATTCGACGCCTGCGAGGGCTGCGTCAGTCACCTTCAGCCAGACATTGCTCACGATCGAACTCGGCTATCTCGTCACCGCGACCTCCCCGATCACGACCGTTGCCGACGTCCAGAAGCCCGGCCTTCGCATCGGCGTGACGCAGAACTCGACGTCGCAAGGCACGATTCCGAAGCTGTTGCCGAATGCGGTCGTCGTGCCGGCGCAGAACTACAAGCGCGGCATCGAAATGCTCGAACATGGCGAGATCGACACCTACGCCACCAACAAGCCGACCTTGTTCGAAATGTCGGACCAGATGCCGGGCTCGCGGATCCTGGAGGGACGATGGGGCGAGGAACATCTCGCCGTCGCAATCCCGAAAGGCCATGAGGCCGGACTGGAATATATCAAGCACTTCGTTGAGGACGTGCAGACCAGCGGCCTCGTTGCAAAGTCGGCCGAGCAAGCCGGATTGAGAGGTGCCGTGAAGGCGCAATAGGCCCGATGATCTGCCGATCGAGCGACCGGCCATCAAGGAGATGTTGCGCGGTCTGACCGGGCCTTCCCGCCGCGTCGCCTAGCTCAATAAGGTACGTGTCTTTGCATTGGCGTCATAGATTTCTATCTGAAGCATCGGGTAAGCCGCCTTCAGTTTTCGACCCGATGCCTCTGCCGCGTCTACCGTGTCAAATTCCGACTTGAAATGACCATCGACGATCGTCACGAACCCTTCAACAGGGGGCCTGTCGGCTCGTAGCGTTTTTTTCGGCTCTGGCTCTTCAATCGAGAGAACAGGTTTTTTCATCATTTAAGATCCTTCTACAATCGTCGTATTAAATTGCCGCTACCCGGCATTTCTAAAATCCAGGCTGCGCAAAATGATGCCTGGCGGCGTGCCCTCGAATTCGCTCGCGACAAACTTTTCAGCGGCGCGCTGTTCGATCCGATCGCGCAATCGCATGAACTGCACTTCACGCTGCTCAGGCTTGGTCCGCTCCGCCTTTTCCAGGTCATCCATCGCGGATGTGCTGACGGCGCAGGGTATTTCCCTTTGACCGTCAACCATCGAAAACAGAACCACCATCCGGTCAAATTCATAACCGCCGAAGCTGCCGCGTGTCAGTGCCATTTGACGCTTCTCCTCGATAGCTATGCCGCGGGTGCGGGCCTTGCGCCTTTTGCCGGCGGCGGATTGATCTCTGCGATCCTGCGCAGGCAATCGGCCTCGGAATCGTGCGGCCCGGAAACAAACGTTCCGCTCACTTTGGTGCTGTACCAGCCTGAACTCGACACCAAGACGAAGCGACTCTTCCATCTTGACGTGACGCGGCGAGAGATTTTGCATGGACTATATGGCTTTCAGGTTGGCGTTCGATCTTCTATCGAGCGCTTGGAAGTCTCCGACCATTCGAAGACGGCGATTGGTTCAGTTTCTGTCGGTGAGCCGGGCGAAATCGGCAAAGACGGCCGCGACCAGATCGCGATGATGCGCATCTCCCGGAGCCAACTGTGCAGCATATAAATTCAGGACGTACTTCGCCTTGGCGGCGGCCTCCGGCCAGGACGCAGCCTGAACCGACAGGAGTTGACTTTCGAGCACCTCTTGCCGCTCGCGCAATTGCCTTGCGTTGTTTTCGACCTCGGCCAGAGCACGCCTGATGTCGGTGGCTTTTTGTGCGGCCATGCCGCGATGCTTGTCGAGATCGAGCGGCTTGTCACTCACGAGATACGCTCGCATCGACGTGCTGAGCGTCGGCCAAATCGACCGAGCCGATGGAGATCATCTCCATCGCCGAATTCTGCGCCGCCGCAGGCACCATGATCATGGTGGCCACCCGGCGAAATGCCGGGAACGACAATCCTTCGATCATCTCCTCATCGGTGATGACCTCATACGCGCCCGGGGGCAACAGGCGGTCGATGCCCCTGATCCGGAATGGATGCTGAAAGGTAATGGTTTCACGTCGCGAGCGCATGGTCATGGCGCGATACGCCTCGTAAACGGCAGTCGCCCGACTCTCTGCATCGCTTCACCGTGCGCTCTTTTAACTCGAATAGCTATTGCTTTCTCACGAGACCGGCGGCGTCAAATCGCCTCGATTTACCTTGTAATCCGCCGCCTTCGTAGCCACTTCAACGGCACGCCGGAGCTTTCCCGGCAGTCCGCAGGCGAATTGCTCAAAAGCGACCCGATCGAGGTCTGCGGCAGTGCTTTCAAACGTTCTTCAACGGCCGTTTTCGAAGTTCCACAACACGGCTTGAGGATGAAAGCCGCGTGCAATTCCTGTTGTGCAATCGGTTCAAATTGGATGTTTTCGCATGAAGATTCGTGTCGGCTTCGAGATGATCTACGACTTTCCTCAGCCGACGCCCCTGATCGCGGTGGTGGGTACGCATTTTTCACGGGCCTCCGATATCCTCGAGCCCGATTACCTGACCATTACCCCTTCCGCACCGATCACGGCTTATCGCGACGGCTTCGGCAATTGGTGCAGCCGTATCGTCGCCCCTGCCGGCCGGGTACGTCTTGCCGCCAATGGTCTCGTTACAGACAGCGGGCTGCCGGATGTGATCGTGCCTGCCGCCATACAACACGCCGTGGAGGATCTTCCGGCAGAGGCGATCGTTTATCTCTTGGGCAGCCGCTACTGCGAAACCGACCGGCTTTCCGACATTGCCTGGAAACTGTTTGAGAAGACGCCAATGGGCTGGGCGCGAGTCCAGGCGATTTGCGATTTCGTCCACAACCACATCGCATTCGGATACGAACATGCGCGCTCGACCAAGACGGCGTGGGACGCGTTCAACGAGGGCAAAGGTGTTTGCCGCGACTACGCCCATCTGGCCATCACGTTCTGCCGCTGCATGAACATCCCCGCGCGCTATTGCACGGGTTATCTCGGCGATATCGGCATGCCACCTCCCTACGCCGCGGGCGATTTTGCCGGATGGTTCGAGGCCTATGTCGGCGGTCGCTGGTACACGTTCGATCCCCGCAACAACATTCCGCGAATTGGCCGTGTTCTGATTGCCCAAGGCCGCGACGCCGCCGACGTGCCGATTACCCAGACTTTCGGACCAAACACCCTGGTCAGTTTCACCGTCTTGACCGATGAGGTCGTCTAGAGCGCGCTGCTTTGAACTTGTCCGGCCCCTGCAGCAAAAAGCGATAAGTCTCGCTATCAAGCAAGCGAACTGGTACAGTTTTCGACATCACCGCGCGCCCCGGGCTGTTATCGGTGACTGAGAGCGTCTGCGCTCCCGCCTCAACCAAGAACGGCGGTGAATATGCCCGACACCCATGGCTTCGATTTTCGAGATTGGCTTGTTCCTCCCGTGCTGGTGCCGCTGTTTTTTGGGCTCCTGATCGCCGCCATGGTCGTTCTTCGCTGGTAGCCTGCCGAAGCCGACATGCCGGCAAAGTCGATCTCGGAAATGGCAAACACCGCAATCATCAGGGATGCCTACGGCGTTCCGGCCATATTCGTCGGCTCAAAGACAGGCCGCGACGACGCCCCGTTTGTTTTCATCAGGGTCGGCGACGAGGAGCGCCGGATGCGATGGGCCGAATGGGATGCACTTCCGGCCTGGTCTGGCGCCCGCCCTTCGTGGGCAGCCAAACAGTGACGTTTGGGGGTCCCGACGCCGCTTCAATTGACGCTGTCGGTTTCGACGCAATGATTGCGCCTATGGGAGCGCGTTCATGAAAGACACCGCTTCATGGATCGCCATTGGCGCCGCGCTGATCTCGGCCTGTGTTGGATTATATGCAGCCGCCGGAAGCGACATTCGCAACGAGGTCGAGAGATTATTTCCTCTCATACGCGAGCGGGCACCTTGGGCGGCATGGGCGGCGATTGCGGCCGCCTTATCAGTCGTCGCACAGGCGATGGTCAAGCTACCGGTCCGATGAGTGCGACCGTCGACCAGGGTTCTCAGTCGCAAAAGTGATATGCGAGCAGATGGAGTCTCCATGACGGAACGACTGGAAATGCTGAAGAAAGCCCGCGACCGTATGATCGAGGACAGGGATGCGCATGTGAAGGTTCTCGCCGCTCCTTTCGACCGCGACAAAGCGGAGCGAGCACGTCACAAATTCATCGAGACTCAGATGGTGATCGAAGCCCTCGAGCGCGCCGTGATCGCAGAGGAACGCATCTCGCCGGCATCTTGAGCCAACGCGTCAGGTACGACCGCCGATGTCCGTGATGGGCGGCAGCTGCAACTAAGACATGGCTATTCGGCGCCGAAGGGCGCACAGTCGTGCGAGGCTGATCGAGCCGAACGGTCAATACGATATTGGCGTTTAGTCAGTGTCGAAGAACAGGGAGAGCGACATGGCCAAAGGCGAGCAAAGAGGCAATCGGGAAACCAAGAAGCCCAAGAAGCAGAAGATCAAGACAATTGCCGCGGCGCCGAGCCAAAAGACCGCCGGCTGGCAGCCGAGCTTCGCTTCCGGGAAGAAGAAATAGCGGCGCCGGATAACGTCGGCGCTGACTCCAAGCGCGTTCGAACGCGTCTCGTCTGGCGCGCAGCGCTATTGACCTGATTGAGATATCTCTTCGCGCGAACCCGCCGGGCGATAGTGCCCGCAAAGGAAATCGAAATGAAGATGATTGTCGCCGTGCTGGCGCTGTGCGCATGCGCGTCAAGCGCTCTTGCCGCTGGACCGGACTGTCGCGCGATTCAAGGCTCGGGCGAGCGGCTGGCTTGCTACGATGCCGCGTCTGCTCCGAAAAAGGACAAGCCGGCGCCGGTTGAGACGGACGCGACGCGCGCCGCCTATAAAGATCCACTCATCGCGGAAGACGCTCGAATAGCCACCAAGCTTAAGGGCATCTGCCGCGGTTGCTGACGTGTGCAATCAGGTCATGCCGCTTTGGCAGCGGGAGCATCAAGACCGACCATATCGAGCCCGACCATATCGAGCCCGTCCGAACGTCCGCGAATTGGAAGCCACCCTCGACGCCACGGCTGAGTTTCCTCAAGCCGCGCATCCTTATTCATGACATCTCCGTTGAAGACGATGGGTTGGCGAATGTCTTCAGTCTCGGGCGACAACTGTCGCTGCACGGGAAGCTGCGCCGGATTTGCTTGACGTGCAGGCCTTGCCGGAACGGGTTCTGCGCCGGGAAGAAGACTCAGGTTCCTCGCTGACCACATCGAGGCCGGCCAGAAAATCGGCGCCGGCACGCATGACATGCTCGGCGGCCAGCGTCGCAGCCGCCCGCTCGTCGCCGTCAATGATGGCGCGCAGGATTTGCGCATGCTCGTTCCAGGATCGCGATTGCCGCGACGGGGACATCGGCGCAAACAACATGGCGGTGCGATCGCGGAGTTTTTGCAGCAATTCGCTAAGCACCCTGTTCTGGCCGGCGGCGGACAGCGCGTCGTGGAATTGCTGGTTTAATTCAAACAGCTGATCGAAACGGCGGGCTTCAACCGCCGCCGTTCCTTTTTTCAGGACGGTCTCGATGCGCTTGATCAACTCCTTGTCGTGGCGCCGCGCCGCAAGCCGCGCATTTTGTCCCTCCAGGAGGGCGCGCACCTCGATGGTCTCGCGCGCCTCCTGATCAGACATCACCGCAACCGAGGCGCCGCGGCGCGCGGCGACGTCGACCAGCCCTTCGGAGGCCAGCACGCGGATGGCTTCGCGCACGGGATTGCGGGAAACGCCGAGCTCGTCGGCGAGCCTTCCCTCTACGAGCCGCTCGCCGGCCTTGAGCCGGCCGGTCAGGATGGCCTGGCGCAACTCGGCGATGACCTGTCCATGCAGAGATGCATGCTCTTCACCGACCCGGCGCTTGAACGATCCAGAACCAACGGCCATGAGGTGTCGCCTGCCTTATGCGAATCTTCCGTGAAGACGCCTTGAACATCTCCAGTACTTCGAATCGGAGATAGCCTGCGCCACCAATATTACAAGCTTTGGCACTCCGCTGCACCGGGGCGTTCGGCCTCAAGCTCGGCCGCCAAGGTTAAGGAACGATGATCAGCCGAAGCGTCAAGAACCGGTCTGACCCTCGGCTGCCGAATGTGCTGGCGTAACCGTACCTGCCGTGCTCCGCGACGAATTTGCGCCGCGTTCCGCCAACGGTATCCAGGACACGCTGACATCGCCGTTCAAAAAGGTCTGGCAGGCCATCCGGTAGCCCTGCCGGAAATCTTCCTCGGTCAGATGCTTGCGCTCCTTCGGCTTGATCGCGTCGGTATTCTCGAGCCCGCTTTCGATCTTGCAGCGGCAGGTGCCGCACAGTCCGCCGCCGCATTTGAAGGGAATGCCGCCCTGCTCGCGCAGCGAGACGCGCAACAGGTTGCTGTTCTCCGGCGCCTCGGCCGTCTTGCCGCTATTGGTGATGAAAGTGACCTTGATCATTGCTTGCTCGCGCTCGCGCCTCAGGCGGCGGCCGCGGTCGCCGTCTTCCGCAGGCTTGTTTCCATGTGGCCGAAGGTGGTCAGATGCTCCAGCTCCTCGAAGGCGCGATCGCGCGTGTCGAATTTTTCCAGAAACTTGCACGGCACGTTGTTGACGATCTCGCTGACGTCCTCGACCACGCGAATGCGCGTGTCGTCGCGCACGAGTTCGGCGATGACAAAATGCGCCTTCTTCACCCCGTAAAACATGTAGTCGTAAGCCTCGAGCGGTTTCAGGCCTTCGGTGATCTCGGTCCTGAATTGGCCGGGCTTGCTGGTCAGGATCACATACATGGCACCCTCGCTGACGGGTCAATAATGATGCGGCGGCTTATGGATCTTGGCTGGTCTGCGCATCGGCTTTCGGCGCTTCAGCCTTTTGTGGCTGCAGCGGCTCCTTGGGCTGCTCGAGCTCGATATCGTGGTTGAGCCAGAGCTGGCAGATCAGGCGATAACCCTCATCGAGATGCGGGCCCAATCGCTGCTTTTCCTTCCAGTTCGGCTCCGGCAGGTGCTCTGCGCCGTTCAGCACGCGGCAGGCGCATTTGGCGCATTTTCCCATCCCGCAGCCGTAACGCAGGTGCGGATAGGGAAATTGCCGGATGCCCGCCTTCACGACGAGGTTGCTGTTGTCGGCAACCTCGCCCTGATGAGTCTGGCCCTCGCGATGCAGGATGACGCGCAGCACCGCCTCACGCCACCTTGCGCTCGGTCATTTCGAGCTGCTCGATCGGAATGTCCTTTGCGACGTAGTCCCAGTACAGCGCGGTGGTGTAGAGCAGCCGCATCTGCGCGCCAATCTCGCAGATCTTCAGGCAGCGCTGCTGCAATTCGACGGTGTTGGCATGCTCCAGCACGATCTGGTAGCCGCGCTCGCCGTGAATCTCGTCCGAGACGATATGGAGATCGAAGAACTCCACTTCCTCATCGGAGAACTTGTATTTGTCGCGCAGCGTCGGCGTCTGCCGGCGATAGATCGAGGGCACCTGCGATTCGAGGCCGACGACGAGGCCGGCTACCGCAACGATCGGATCCTCGCGCATGGCGACCGCATAGCACCAGCTCTGCAGGCCGCGGGTCGTCGCCGACATGTTGTCGGGATCGGTGACGCGCTCGCGCGTGGTGCCGCAGGCTTCCGCAAAGCGGATCAAGAGGTCGGTATGGCGATCGCCGCCGATCTCCTCCTCGTACATGTTGGCGAGCAGGAAGTCCTTCGCTTCCGTATAGCGGTCCGGCATGCGGGCATAGACGTAAGCGAGATAGTCCGCGAACGGGCCGACATAATGAAAGTGGTTTTCCGCCCAGCGCGCGAGATGCGCGCGGTTGAGCTTGCCGCTCGCCCACGCGACGCTGAACGGCGCCTTGTTGGCGCTCTTGCCCTTGATGGCGTTCTCAAGCGCGGTGCGAAAGTCCACATGGTTCATCAATTCGGGCATTGCAGGCACTCCCTCTGGCCAGAAGTTGGGAAACGACAATGCAACTGGATTGCATTTATAACAGTATATAGTATACAATTCTGATCGAGGTCAATGCGGCCTTAATTCGCTTTCCCTGCCGCAAAATAGACTAAACGAGGAACGAGCCGGCCGGTGAAGGTCGGCCAGCGAGACAAATTTTTGTATACAATCAGCAGGCTGCGTGTCGAATGACCCACTCGATCGTGATAACGACCGCCCACTGGGCCTATGTGGCCGGCATCGTCGCTGTCGTCCTGACCATGGTGCTGCGCGCCAACGTCGTCCTGCCCTCGATCGTTGCGACCTTCGTCGTGGCGCTGGCCTGGACGGCAAGCCCGGTCAGCGCGGTGGCGAGCATCTTCAACGCGAGCTTCGTCGCCGCCAAGGAGCTGTTCAACATTTTCCTGGTGATTTCGCTGATCACCGCGCTGCTGAACGCCCTGAAGACGCTGCGTTCCGACGTTTTGATGGTGCAGCCGTTCCGCGCGATCATGGGCAACGGCCATCAGGCCTTCTTCATCCTCGCCGCGGTCACCTATGTGATCTCGTTGTTCTTCTGGCCAACGCCGGCCGTTCCGCTGGTCTCGGCCGTGCTGCTGCCGGCGGCCATCGCGGTCGGGCTGTCGCCGCTTGCAGGCGCCATGGCCATTGCGATCGCGGGCCAGGGGATGGCGCTTTCGTCGGACTATGTGATCGGCGTTGCGCCCGCCATCAGCGCCAAGGCGGCGGGAGCGGCGGTGAGCGCCGCGGCCGTTGCCGATCGTGCGCTGGCGCTCTCGCTGATAGCGGGCGGCGTGGCGTTGCTGCTCGCCTATGTCTCGATCCGCAGCCGCAAGCTGATTCAGCCTGGAAACGAAGCGCTGCTCGAGCAATGGCAGCGGCAGTCAGGCAACGGCGACGCCAGGCGATTGGAGGCCGCCGGCACGTTCGACAAGGCCGAGATCGCGCGGGCGACCGCCTACGAAGAGCCGCTCGCGATCGACGACAAGCTGCGCCACCATTTGCCGATAATCGACAAGCGCCGCGCCGGCTGGTCGAAACTGTTCGCCATTCTCACCCCGCTCGGCTTTGCGGCCGTGATTGCGGTGATGATACTCCCGAAGCTTGGCTTCCACGGCATTTTCACCGAATTGAAGGGCGGCGACGCGGCCGCTCTCGTCGGCGGCATGGGCGCCGTGCTGATGATCCTGGCCACGATCGCCGCCGAAGGCGCCCGCAAGAGTCTGGACGTCTGCGCCGATCACATCACCGACGGCTTCGTCTTCGCCTTCAAGGCGATGGGATCGGTACTGCCGATCGCAGGATTCTTCTTCATGGGCGCTGGCGGCGAACTTGCAGCCGGAATCCTGAACGTGCCGACGGGACAGGCCCCGCCCCTGTTGTTCGATCTGATCCAGACTGCACAAGGTTTCATTCCGCAAAACCATTATCTGGTCGCCTTCGGTGTGCTGCTGGTCGGCATGATCACCGGCATCGACGGTTCGGGTTTCGCCGGCCTGCCGCTGACCGGCTCGCTGTCGGGCGTACTCGCGCCTGCCGTCGGCCTCGATGTCGCAACGCTCTGCGCGGTCGGGCAGTTAGGCGCGGTATGGACCGGCGGCGGGACGCTGATTGCCTGGTCGTCGCTGATTGCAGTTGCCGGCTTCGCCCGCGTCTCGGTGCTCGATACCGTGCGCGCGCTGCTCTTGCCCGTCCTCACCGGCCTGTTCGTTGCAACCGTCTGCGCCGTGCTGTTCTGGAGCTGATGTCATGAGCCTGCTAGCCGAGACGCCGCTGCGCCGGCCCGACATCGAGTTTTTCAGGAATTATATTGGCGGCGAATGGGTGGCCGCCTCAAGCGGTGAATGGCTCGACGACATCAATCCCGCCGACACCTCCGACATCGTCGGCCGGTTTCCCGCATCGACAGCGCAGGATGCCGAGGCTGCGGTACGCGCCGCCGCCCTCGCCTTCCCCGCGTGGCGAAAGACACCGATCACGTCGCGCGCAAAAATCCTCAACAAGGCGGCGGACTATCTGGAAGCCAATGCCGAAAAATTCGCGAGCGAGATGACCCGCGAAATGGGCAAGCCGCTCCATCTCGCCAAGGACGAAATCCTGCGCTCGGCGCAGACGCTGCGGTTCTATGCCGTGGAAGGCCAGTCCCTTGCCGGCGAAGTGTTCCCGCAGGACGATCCCGGCATGACCGTCTACACCGAGCGCGAGCCGTTCGGCGTGGTGTCTATCATCACGCCGTGGAATTTTCCGACCTCGATCCCCGCGCGCAAGATCGCGCCGGCCCTGATCACCGGCAACACCGTGGTATTCAAGCCCTCCTCCGATGCACCGCTGTCGGGCTATCGCCTGACCGAGGCTTTTGCGGTCGCCGGTTTGCCTACGGGCGTCTTGAACTTCATCAACGGCCGCGCCGGCGACGTCGGCACAGCCATTACCACGCCCCAGGTCGTGCGCGCGATCTCCTTCACCGGCTCGACGGCGGCTGGGGAGCAGATTCACCGTTCGGTTGGCATCACCACGCGCACGCAGATGGAATTGGGCGGCAAGAACCCGCTGATCATCATGGACGATGCCGATCTCGACAAAGCGGTCGATCTTGCCGTGAAGGGTGGGCTTTCACTGACTGGCCAGGCCTGCACCGGCACCAGCCGGGTGCTGGTGATGCGTAGGATCAAGGCCGCGTTCACCGAAAAATTGCTCGCAAAGATCAAGACGCTGAAAATCGGCAACGGCATGACCGCGGGCAACGAGATCGGTCCTCTCGCCACCGCCAAGCAGTTCGAGACGGTGTTGCGCTATGTCGAGATCGGCAAGAACGAAGCGAAATGGCTCTATGGCGGCGATCGCCTGACGGGCCCCGGCTACGATCGCGGTTACTACGTCCGGCCCGCCGTCTTCACCGACGTCACTCAAGCCATGCGAATTGCGCGTGAGGAGATTTTCGGGCCAGTCCTCGCCCTCATCGAGGTCGAAAGTTATGAAGACGCGATCGCCAAGGCCAATGACACCGAGTACGGGCTGTCCGCGGCAATCGCGACCCGCAACCCTGCGCTGATGCACGCGTTTGCCCGCGACATCGAAGCCGGCACGGTCAAGATCAACCGGACCACGACGGGCAATCTGATCAACGCACCCTTCGGCGGCCTCAAGCGCTCCTCAACCTCGACGTTCCGCGAGTCCGGACGCGCGGGGCTCGAGTTCTACACGCAGATCAAAACGATCTACCGCGGCATCTAACTTCAAAACGGACGAGACAGCGACATGCGACAGACATTCAAGCTCGAGCGCGCCGAGGCCAGGTTGATGGCAGCGGCGGCGATAGCGAAGGCCGATGAGATCAAGGTGTTCGAAACCGTCTGCATCGCCGACGACGGCGGTCACCCGCTCCTGATCGAGCGCATGGACGGCGCGCGCATCACCGGTCCTCAGATCGCCTGGAACAAGGCGTTCACCGCCGCGGGCCACAAGCGCTCGACCCATCTGTTCAACCAGACGCCGAACGGCCCTGCCCTGCCCGGCAACGAAGCTTTCGGGATTCAGTGGAGCTTCGAAGGCCGCTTTGCGATATTCGTCGGTGGCTTCCCGATCGTGGTCGATGGCGAGGTGGTCGGCGGCGTCGGCTTGAGCGGCGGCAATGGTGAGCAGGATACGGCTTGCGGCCTCGCCGCGCTCAAAGCGCTGCAGGAGCATTTTGGCACCGGGCACCGCGTGCTGGTTCAGGCCGACATCAAGCTCTAGTGCCCACTTTCCGAGGTTCGTGCACCGTCTCAGCACCCACCTTTCACGAACTTCGGAAAGTCATGGGCACCAGCAAACTTATTATTCTAGTGCCGCTTATTTGAAGTTCCTGAACGATATTCGCCGCTTGTGGTGCAGGAACTTCAAATAGGCGGCACTAGGCGAAAGCAGCGTTCACGGAATTGTCGGTCGGGACGCGCTTTGCTGCCGGTTCTTGCCGGATCAAGCGAGGCGGCGATGAGGTCCGCGGCGACCGATCGCCGCGACACCGGCAGCTCCCGGGCTCTGGACAAGCCGTCCCCATCCGGTTCAAATTCGGCCGAGCAGTCAAAATTTTTGGCAATAGACCTGAAATGACTGTCTAGGCCCCGCGGCAACGACGGGAGCCGGAAAAAATATCAGGGGAGAAGCAAATGGCCGTTTCACGTCGCCAGCTATTGCTGGGAACTGCGGGTGCGCTCGGCGCCACCACATTTTCGCTTCGGTCTGCAGTCGCCGCGTCAGAACCGATCAAGATCGGGTTCCTCGCAGCGATGACCGGGCCGAGTTCGGCGCCAACGATAGGCTTCAATCGCGGTGTGGTTTTCGCGGTTGACGCCATCAACGCTGCCGGCGGCGTCAATGGACGCAAGCTCGAAGTCATCACCCGCGACACCCAGGGCGATCCGACCAAGGCCGTCAACGCGACCCAGGAGTTGATCAGCCAGGCCAAGGTCCATGCGATCTGGGGACCGTTCAATTCCGGCGAGGCGCTCGCGACCACACCGATCATGGCACGCGCCAAGATGCCGAACGTCCACCCTTGCGTGGTGGAAACGCTGATCGACCCCGCCAAATTCCCGAACGCGTTCCGGCTGGCGCCCTCGAACAGCCAATGGGACGACGCCGTCCGCAACTACTGCCTCAATATCCTCAAGGTCAAAAAGATCGCAGTGATCGGCGACACGACCGGCTATGGCGTTACCGCGGTCGGTGCGTCGGTCGCAGCGTTCAAGAAGGACGGCGCCGAAGTCGTCTACCAGGCCAACATCGACTCGACCCAGCCGGACATGACGCCGGACATGCTGCGCGCCCGGAATGCCGGCGCCGAAGTCATCGTGGTCTGGAGCGTCTCTACCGGCATGGAGGCGCGGATGTTCAACACCCGTGCCGCGATGGGCTGGGACGTCTGCTTTGTCGGTCACCCCTCGATGTCGTCCGGCGAGCTCGCGGGTCTCGTCGAGAAACCGGAGAACTGGAAGAAGGTCTACGCGATCGGCTACAAGAGCTGCAGCTACGACGCCTCGGGCAAACTGCCTGCCAAGAGCCAGGATCTGGTCGACCGCCTGCTCAAGGCCAATGTCTCGATCAAGGACACGCTGTTGTGGTGGATCGCAGGCGGCGTCGATGCGATCGAGCTGATCGCCAAGGCGGTTGACCAAAGCGGAGCGACCGACAGCGAAGGCATCATCAAATACTGGAATTCGCTGTCGAAATATCCCGGCTATTTCGGCAACTACACATTCACACCGACCCAGCATAACGGCTATCTGACCGAAGAGGTCGTGATGTCGGAGGCTTCCACCGCCAAGAACGGTACTTTCGCGCTAGCGCCCGGATACACATAAGGGCGGCGGGAACAGAGCAAGATGCTCGCCTCGATCATCGCATCCGGTCTGGCGGCAGGCGCGATCTATGCGCTTGTCGGCGTTACCTACAACACGATGTTCTCGACCTCGCGCGTGATGAGCTTCACGGCCGGACAGCTCGCCATGCTCGGTGGGGTGTTCGGCTCGATGTTCACGCTGAAAATGGGAATGCCGTTGCTCGCCGGCTTCGTTCTGACACTGATCGCATGCGCGATCATCGGGATCATCACCGAATTCGTCGCCGTGCGGCCGGTGCTCAAGAGTCTCGATCAGCATCTGTACGTTCTCTCGACGCTGGCGCTCGCGTTGATGATCCAGCAGGTCGCGGCCATCAAATGGGGCACCGAGCCGCAGCCGTTTCCGCGCCTGATCGGCTGGGGTAGCGGCGTGTGGGACGAGAAGTTCTGGCTGCCGGTTGCGGCCTGCGCGATCACCATTGCCGGCCTCGAATATCTCTATCGACGCACGCTGGTCGGCCGCGCCTTTCTTGCGATCGCGGAAGACAACTTCGCTGCACGGGCGCTTGGCCTGCCCGAACGTAATCTGCGCGTTGCAAGCTATGCGCTCGCCGGCGTCATTGGCGGCGTCGCCGGCTTTTCCGGCGGCGAGTTGCTGCTGGCGTTCTTCGCCAACGGCGCGCTGTTGAATTTCTACGGCTTCGTGCCGGTGGCACTCGGCGGCCTCGGCAACAATCGTGGCGCCGTCATTGGCGGGCTGGTGCTTGGCCTGTTCCAGCAGGCGGCGAATTTCCTGGTCGGCGGCATTTTCTCTTCCGTGGCCGTGTTCGCGCTGTTCATCGTGGTCCTGCTGGCTAGACCGCAAGGGCTGTTTGGTTTCTCGACGGCGCGGAGGGTGTGATGACCGCGGTCACCGCCACGCCCGCTCGCAGCGAGAACCGCGCCTGGCGCGGAATTGGGCTGCAGATCGCCCCGTTCCTCGCGATTCTCGCCGCGGCCATGATCCTGCCCTTCGTCAGCAATGACTATTGGGCGCTGATCGGCACGCGCGCCGCGATCTACTGGGTGCTGGTCTCCGGCCTTAATCTGATCGTCGGTTTTGCCGGCCACCTCGCCATCGGCTATGTCGCCCTGCTGACGCTCGGCGCCTACACCACGAGTGTGCTGGTGGCCGGCAACGTGATGCCGCCACTCGACGTGTTCGCGGCTCTCGCGATCGCAGGCGTTGTCGGCGCCGTGTTCGGTGTCGTCGTCGGTCTGCCGGCGCTGCGGCTACGCACCTTCTATTTCGCGATGTCGACGCTCGGTTTCGCCACCATCGTCGCCCAGATCGCGCTCGCCTGGCAGAGCGTCACCGGTGGCGGCATCGGCATCGTGGGACCGGAATTCCCGGCGCCATTCAATACGGCCTGGGGCTATTACTATCTCTGCATCGCCTTTGCGGCGGTGTGCACCTGGCTCTCCGCGAACATCGCCCACAGCCGGTTCGGCCGTGCGTTGATCGCCATTCGCGATGCCGAGGTCGCGGCCGAAGCGACCGGCATTTCCAAGCCGCGCATGCTGATCGCGATCTTCCTGTTCGCCGGGGCACTGGCCGCCATCGCCGGCGGCCTGTTCGCGAGCCTGCAGACCTACATCACGCCGGATGCGTTCACCTTCGACCTCTCGGTGCTGTTCTTCATCGCGATCCTGATCGGCGGGCGCGGTTCGATCCTGGGTCCGATGCTCGGCACCATCATCCTGACCATCCTGCCCGAGGTCGCGGCGCCCCTGGCGGCATGGTCGACGTTCTTTTACGCGGTTTTGCTGCTGGTGATCGTGCTGGTGATGCCCGGCGGCATCGCCGCCCTCCTCGACTTGCGCAACCGGCGACCGCTCGCCTCCAACCGCGCGATCTTGCCGCGTCCCGCCGCACTCGCGGAATGCTTCCGCAAAACCGCCGGCGACAAGACCTTGAAGCTGCGCGGCGTCACCTTGAGTTTCGGCAACGTGCGCGCGATCGACAACCTCGATCTTGATGTGAAGCCGGGCGAGATCCACGGCCTGATCGGTCCCAATGGCAGCGGCAAGACCACGACGTTGAACGTGATCTCCGGCTATTATGTCGCCAAAGCCGGGACGATTGGTCTCGGAGATCGCATGCTTGAACCTGGCGTGCCGACGCTGCGCGCCCCTCATGGCATCGCCCGCACCTTCCAGACGCCGCGGGTCATTGGCGAAGCCTCGGTGCTGCAGAACGTCATGATCGGCGGCAACATCGACGGACGGGCCTCTTTTGTCGAGGCGATGCTCGCGCTTCCGCGCAACCGGCGCGACGAGCACATGCTGACTGAGCGGGCGCGCGCGCTGCTCGGCGTCGTGGGTCTCGAAGCGCTTGCCGACGTCCGCGCCGATCGCCTGCAACACAGCGAATTGCGCTTCATCGAGATCGCCCGCGCGCTGATGCTGGAGCCGGATTTCCTGCTGCTCGATGAGCCGGCCGCCGGTCTCTCCGGCGACGAGATCGAGCGCCTGGCTGCGCTGATCAGGGCGATCAGCCGCCGCGGCACGGGTCTGCTATTGGTCGAGCACCACGCCGACCTCATTTTCGATATCTGCGATCGGGTCACGGTGCTCAATCTCGGCCGCATTCTGGCTGCCGGGACGCCCGCGGAGATCCGCGTGCACAAGGAGGTGGTCAGTGCCTACCTCGGTGGCTGAAGCTCTGCTTTCCGTCGGTGCTCTGGAGTCGGGATACGGCAAGATCCGCGTGCTGCACGGGATCGACCTTCAGGTGTCGGCGGGTGAAGTCGTGGCGCTGCTTGGCCCGAACGGCGCCGGCAAAACCACGCTGCTGCGCGCGCTGTCCGGATTGCTGCCGGTCAATTCCGGCGATGTGCGCTTTGGCGGCCGCGACATCGCCAACGCCACGCCACGCCAGACGGCGCGCGAGGGCCTCGTGCACGTGATCGAGGGGCATCGGGTATTCACCCAGCTCTCCGTCACCGACAATTTGCTGCTCGCCGCTTACGACCTGCCGCGCGGCGAGCGCACGGCGCGGCTTGAGCAGGCCCTTTCATTGTTTCCGGAGATCGCCGAGAAGCGCCACGAGCGCGGCGGTGCGCTCTCGGGCGGCCAGCAGCAAATGTTGACGGTGGCCCAGGGCCTGGTCCGCCGCCCTCGCCTCTTGATGCTGGACGAACCGTCGGCCGGTCTTTCGCCGGTGCTGGTCGACCGGGTGCTCGACGTGATCGGCCGGCTGCGCGGCGACGGAACGGCTGTGCTGCTGGTCGAGCAACTGCTCGAAAAGGCGCTGGCGGTCGCCGACCGCGTCTATGCGCTGGTGCAGGGCCACATCGTGCTGGAAGCTAAGACCGGCGAGGCCGATCTGCCGCACCGACTAGAACGTGCCTACCTCGGCGGAGAGCGGTCCAGATAACCGGACATGCCGATCGCAGCCGGTGATCGGTCCCGTCAGCTCTCCTGCGCCGCTTGAACAAGCGTTTGCAGCGTGGAGCGGGTCGGAGCGAAGAACGTCGTCCCGGTATGCGGCGTCGAAAAATCAAGCAGCCGGTCGTAAGCTCCTGGCGGGTCGCCGATGTACATTCGTTGCAACATCTTCTCGATCACCCAGAGATACCGGGAATAACCGATAAAATAGGTTCCGAATTCCCGTTGTCCCGGGCGGCCGAAGGGCATGTTGTCGCGAAGGATGTCATGTTCGGTTCCGTCGGCATCCACGATCGTGGCTAGCGACTTGTGCGATTTGCGCGGAGCGTCGTCGTCATCGATTTCGACGTTGTCTATCTTCGTGCGACCGATGATCTCTTCCTGGAGATGCGTTGGAATCCGCGCCCACGCATCGAGATCGTGCAGATACTTCTGAACAACGACATAGCTGCCTCCGGCAAAGTCAGCATCTTCGTTGCCGACAAGAGCCGATGCGGGCAAATCGAGACCGGTCGGGTTGGCCGTGCCGTCGACAAAGCCAAGAAGGTCGCGCGCATCGAAATATCGAAAGCCTGAAACTTCGTCGACGACAGTCACGCAGTCCCCAAGGCTGTCCAGCAGAATCCTTTCAAATTCAAAGCACATATCGGGCCGTTCCGATCGGATGTGAAAGAGAAGGTCGCCTGAGGTCGACGGCGCCGCATGAGCCGTTCCCCTGATCGGCGAAAACGATCTCAGTTCCTTGGGCCGCCTGTCTGAATCGAGACGATCCCAGAGATCACGGCCGATCCCGGCAATGCACGACAGCCGGCCGGAAAGATCGCGGAATCCGACGGTCTTGACGACGTCGTCAAGCCCGCCCAGTATGGAGAAAACCTTCGCGAGAGCTGCTTGTTCGCTCGCGACGGTGACCACGAGAAAGACTGCCGCCAACGACAGCGGAGCGTCGATGCTCTGCGCGTCGATCGGTACTCTGTCCCAACTCTTCCCTGACATCGCGAATTTTCCGCTTTTTTCCGGAATTGTTTCAGATGACCGCGAACCGGCAGCACAGCTGCGGAAACGGAGTGAAGACACTCAAAGCAGGATATCGCGATCGCGAGCGGGCACGCAACAACGGGAACGGCCCGGGTCCATTTATCACCGCGGCCGATGATGCTAGGCTGTAACCGAGGCGGAGAAGTATAACATGGGGCTCATTTCAGTTCTGATCGGCGTGCTTGTCATCGTGGTCGTCGGAGCCATCTGCTTTTGGGCCATCGACAAGTTTTCCACTGACCGCCGATTGTCACAGCTTCTGAGGTTGCTCGTTGTACTGATTTGCCTCGGCGCAATTTTGCAGCGGGTGCTTCCGCTGATTTAAGCGTCGTACGAGGTGTCCCGGTCGACTGGCTTCGAAGAACTTACGGGGCCGCCAGCCCGTGACGCTACACGCCGCCGCCCGCTACACCATGAAGCGGCCGAGAGCAGAACCAGCCAGAATAATCGTCCGATAGACCCGGATTTGATGTCCCGGTGCAGTGCAAGATTGCCATTTGGTCCCGGCGGGAGGATGCTGTCGTTCGCGGGCACCATGGAGAGCAGCATGAGCAAAGCCGGTCTCGACAATCGCCACCGCAACCACGACGGCGAAATCAGCCATAAGCACGGCAATACCCTCATCGGCACGTTGCGCAAGATCTACGGACAAGGTTTTGCCGCCGGTTATCCCGCGACCGAGAAGCTCAGCGAAGTTCTGCTTCAGTTGAACGAGACGTCGCTGAGCCAGCTCCGCCGCGATCATGAGACCGGCCATTTGGGGCACAAGATCGCCAAGGCTCTATAACCAAGGCTCAATAACAAGGGGCCGCGAACCGATCGTCCGCAAAGCCAGGCATTATCGCCCCTGTGGAGGGTCGGAGACGCCGGAGGTTGCTCAGCCGGATATCGCCAACGCCTGACCAGATGCATAACCAGCCGGACAGCGCGCCGCCGAGTTGCACCAGTTCCGCCAGAATCTTCGGCCAAAGGTCAGGTACAAAGGCGCATTCGTAAATTCGGTCGACTAAACGGGACATTGCATACCCTGTTTGGCGCCGCTGACCGTCCATACGGCAATGACTGGCGCGACTCTGCAAACCTTCGGTCTGCGGCCGTCAGCTTTCAATTCTCCGGCACTCCGGCGATTTGCATGCCTTCATAGATGCGCTTGGCTCCCGCGCGATAGGTCGGATCGTCGCTCATTCTGCCTCGCGTGCGACGAAGGGTGAAAGCCGGATTGAGCGCAAGCCCGGCTTGTACCGCGGCCCGCGCCTCCTCCAGCGAACCGAGCAGCGCAAGCGATGCCGCAAGCTGGAAATGCGCAAGCGGATAATTCCGGTTCGCCTCGAGCGATCGGCGCAGCCACGCAGCCGCCCCGGCATCGTCGCCGAGTGTTTGCCTGGCCATGCCTACATAATGCAGCCAGCGGAAGGCGAAGATATCGCGAGGAGAAAGCCGAAACGCTTCCTGGATATGAGCCTCGGTTTCTGCGCCACGGCCGAGGAAAACCTTCGCGAGACCGATGAGACCATGGGCATCGGCGGAGTTTTGATCCAACGCCAGCGACAGCTCGCATTCCCGAATGCCTTGCGCCGCTCGCTTGGTTACATTGAGCACGGAGCCCAGTACAAGGTGCCCGCGGGCGTGCCGCGGAGACATGGAGAGAGCCTTGGTGACCGTTGCCTCGGCTGCCGCAAGGAGCGCGTCACGGTCATCGACCATGAAATTCGCCCCGACGGAGGAATCCACGGCTGCAATGGCGACCAGCGACTCGACTTGCCCTGGATCGAGCGTCAAGGCGCGCTCGAAAAACGTCTTGGCCTGAGCCATGTACTCGGGCGTCATTCCCTTGTTCCACCAACTGGTGCCCTGGAAGTACAAGTCCATGGCATCCGGGTTGTGTGAACGCTCCGCGCGCCGCGCCTCGGCCTCGATGAGCTGGGCATTCAGCGTATTGGCAAGCCTGGCGACGATTTCGTCCTGCATGTCGAAGAGATCGGCGATGGGCTTGTCGAAGCGCTCAGCCCAAAGATGATTGCCGGTTTCAGCGTCGATCAACTGCACATTGACCCGCAGCCGGTTGCCGCCACGCTGCACCGAACCTTCGAGAACATAGCGAACGTTCAGCTCCCTTCCGAGCCTCTCAGCGCCAACGCCTTTCCCCTTGAAGGTAAACGCGGTGTTGCGGGCAATCACAAACGAGCCACTGATGCGCGACAGGTCCGTGGTCAGACTCTCCGTGACCCCGTCGGCGAAATAATCCTGCTCGGGATCGCCGCTCAGATTCGCGAACGGCAACACGACGATGGACAGGCGACGCGCGGGTTGTGGTGAGACCTGGATCGTTTCGCCCGCAGCGTGCCCTTCTTCGTGCACCGTGCCGACGAAGCGGACGCCCTTGCGCGGCACGGTCTTGATCAGGCGTTGCTCTTCGCCGGAATCGCCTATCGCCGTGCGCGCCGCGTTGATTCGGGTGGTGAGCGATGACTCCGAGACGATGCGCCCGCCCCAGATGGCAGTGATCAGATCGTCCTTGGTCGCCACCCGGTCGCGGTGCCGGATCAGATATTCGAGGAGGTCGAAGACCTGGGGCTGCAACGGGATCGTGCTTCCTTCACGGCGCAGCTCCCGCTGGCTGGTGTCGAGCGTGAAGTCTTCGAAGAGATACAGCAAAATCAAGGCCTTCGATGGAGGCGGGCGAGGTCAGCATTCAACCGGCAGGCGAGAGCGAAATCAAGGACGCACCATTCAAAAATCAAGAAAACGATAAGGACAAATTAAGCCCGCGTTAAAGCGGGGCGCGGCGTCCCGTTCGATACTCCCAACCGCATCCAGTCACTCACACAAGGTGTTCGTGTCATGCGCAGGGAAGATAAGGCACAGCGTCTCACGCGTGTGTTCTACGGGTTGCTGTTTCACAAGATCTTTCAGTCGATCGCGGCATCCTCCGTGCCGTCGTTTGATCGCAGGGCTCCAACCGCGAGCGAGGCAGTATTTTCGATTGTTGCCCCCGAGAGTTGTTCTCGAAAGGTGATCAGGCAAAAAGGCTGGCTCGGTCGCCTCCTTCGAGCGCTGCACCATTCGCGAAGGCAGCAGGCACAGCGCACGCTTCAACAACATCGTCACCTGATCGACAACAGGTGGCACCAGTTCGAACTCCCGCTCATATGTCGGAGGACATGACAATGTCGCTCAGTGAAAAGTCGTCCGAACGCAAACTTCAGATTTCGGCACCGGGCGAGAATACGTGGCTCGCAGTGATCGCTGTCTGCTTCGTCGTTTTGCACATCCTCGCAATCACGATATTGGCCTCCGCCACTCAGAGCGATGCCGGGGCAGCGCCTGAGCCGCCCAGACTGTCGTCCGGGGACTAATCACCAAGTCGTTATTCCAGGATTTTGCCGACCGGGAGGGGTAGCTCATGGGCGACATTGCGTCGTTTTGCCTGCTCAGTATCGCCGTGTTTTGCGGCGCCTTCGTCTCGGGCCTCGCAGGCTTTGCCTTTTCGGCGGTAGCTGGCGCTATTCTCCTTCACGTTCTCCCACCACTGGAGGCGATCCCGCTGATGATGGCCTGCAGCATCACCGTACAAGCCACGAATCTTTGGGCGTTGAGAAAAAGCATCCGCTGGAAGCAGAGCTCGGTACTGGTCGTCGGCGGATTGCTTGGCGTTCCGATCGCCGTGTGGTTGCTGCAAGCTGCAGACGCGCGGATCTTCAGAGAGACCTTTGGTCTCGCCATCGCCTGCTATGCGGCCTACACGTTATTCCGGCCGGTGCTTTCTCATCGCCTGCAGATGAATGTGGGACGCAATGCGTTAATCGGCTTCGGCGGCGGCTTTGTCGGCGGGTTGACGGCCATGCCGGGCGCAGTCCCGACCATCTGGTGCGATATTCATGGGATTCCCAAGACCGAGCAGCGCGGGCTGGTTCAGCCTTTCATTGCCGCCATGCAGATTTTCTCGCTCGTACTGATGCTGTTGCAACATGATTTGTCTTCGAAGGTCTTGGTTGAGTTTGTTGCCAGTATTCCGGCGCTGCTCGCCGGCGCGGCGCTGGGGATTTTCGCTTTCCGCTGTGTCAATGAAGCGTCGTTCCGGCGAATCATCCTCACCATGTTGCTGTTTTCTGGACTGCTGCTGGCCTTGTGACGCCGGTTTAATATCAAGCGTTCTCCGGGAGCGGACATAACACGCCAGGACGGCCTCGCTGATCATAACGACTGATTTGCCCGTCGGGCAAATCACTGACCTGCTTGTCCAGCCCGGTTAGCAAAAATATTTCGCTTAACCCGACGGGCAAATCAATTCTACAGCTTCGCGCGTTCCGCCCATCAGAGGGGCGTTGGCCATCGTCACAAACGTTGGGCGGGATGCGATGGACGCTTTTGATGCGGCTGACGAGCGTATCAAACGGCGGACGGCCAAATCGTGTGGTCCTGATGCCTCGACGCTGGCATCAAGTGGGCGACGATGCTTCGCATCACGCCGATGATGGTGACAAGAAAGCCCGATCGCCAGGGAGAGCACGAAGTAAGCCGTTAAAACCGTTGCGCAGGGAATGCCGGGCCGTTCCGGTGAACCTGTGGTGACTTGCTCGTGTGCTTTTCATTTTTGCGCACGAGGCTGCGGGTGCATCGAGCATCCGGCGTTCCCTGCGCCCTCGAAATTCAGGGCGAACAGTTCAAACAGAACTCGGACGTCTTGCGTCGCGAGAAGGAGAAATTATGTCGGTCAGCCATCGGACATTAATGCAACTAACTAGCAACAGCAGTATTTCAACGTACTTTAATCGTTAAAGACTGGCTGCTAAACCGCGGCCCATGGACCACGGCATTCACCCAACCAAGTCGCGCGTTGCTGCGATTTCGATTTTCGCCAGTGCCGGCATGGCTGTGGCCAAATTCTCGGTCGGAATCGCCATCGGCAGCCTGGCGCTGATCTCCGAAGCCCTGCACTCGTCGATCGACGTGGTCGCAACCGTCATCACCTGGCTGGTGGTACATTTCTCCGACCAGCCGGCGGACGAGGAGCATCACTACGGCCACGGCAAGCTCGAGAGCGTGTCGGCGCTCGGCATCATCGCGATGCTTTATGTGCTCGCCGGCGGCATTCTGGTCGAATCCTATGGCCGGCTGCGCGAAGGCGCCCCACCTCCGACGCTCTCGGCCGTTCCCTTTGTCGTGCTCGTCCTCGATATCGCCGTCAATCTGTGGCGCGCGCGGGCGCTGCACCGTGCTGCGCATGCGACCAAGAGTCAGGCGCTGGCGGCCGACGCGCTGCACTTTGCCTCCGACGTGCTCGGCTCGATTGCGGTCATCGCAGGCCTTGCCCTCTCCGGCCTCGGCTATGCCTGGGGCGACTCGGTTGCCGCGGCAACGGTTGCGGTCGTGATTGCACTGCTCGGCATGCGGCTTGCCCGCTCCACGGTCGAAACCCTGGTCGACCGCGCCCCGAAAGGCGCGGCCGAAAAAGCCGCCGCCGCGATCCGGGCCGTTCCCGGCGTGGTCGGCGTCGACCGGTTGCGGGTGCGCATGGTCGGATCGACCCATTTCATCGATGCCAGCGTGCAGGTGCCGCGCACTTTCCCCATCGATCGCGTCGAGGAGATGAAGCAGAAGGCTCAAGCCGCCATTTCCGCCGCGTTCGATGATGCCGACCTGACCTTCACCGCCGTGCCGGTCGCGCGCGACAATGAAAGCGTCCGCGAACGCATCATGGTGATCGCCCGCAATTCCGGCCTCGCCGTGCACCACGTGACGGTTCACGATCTCGGCGACAAGCTCACCGTCAGCATCGACCTCGAGGTCGACGGCGAGATGACGCTGATTGCAGCCCATGACATCGCCCATGGGCTCGAGCGGAACATTCGCCACGAGTTCGGCGAGGACGTCGAGGTCGACACCCATATCGAACCGCTGGAACCGGAATTGCCGCTCGGGACCGATGCCGCGCCGGATCGGGTGGACGCCATCCGCGCGGCGCTGGTGAAGTTCGCGGCACCCGGATCGATCCATGACATCCACAACGTGCGGGTGCGCGACACCGAGGCCGGCGAGATCGTAAACTTCCATTGCCGCGCGGCGCCCTCGATGAGCGTGATCAAGGTTCACGAAAGCGTCGACGAGATCGAGCGGGCCCTGCGTCGCGCCTTCCCGACCGTCAAACGCGTCATCAGTCACGCCGAGCCGCCCAACGCCTGACACGATCGACGTTGCGATTGCGTGTTCCTGTTTCGGACTCACTTCGCCCGGCTTTTTGCGGGCATTTTGGTGACCGCGATTCGTCGTGGACAAGAATTATTTGCCTTAACGAATCGTTGACTCTCGACACCTTCGGAAAAGTGGATTCAAATGAAACCTGATTCGGGGAGCGGCGATTCTTCTCGAACGGGGTTGGTTCTGAAGGTTTTTCCAAGGGGGCAGACGGGATGGCGCGCGCTCACGCGGCGAACGCGTGCGTTCAATCCGATTCGATCAAGGGATTGGCGCAATCGATCGCGAAGCCTGCCTATCACAGGCTGTTGTTAGCGGAGCCTGCGCTCCGTCGTGCCGTACCGACTCTGATCATTGCGTTCCTGATCACCATTTTCCTCGGCGCTTTCGTGCAGGTCATCGACCAGACCCGCCAGAAGCGCGCGGCCACCAAGCGCGACCTCGCGGCGGTGGCTGACCTGCTTGCCGAACGTCTCGATCGCATCGCTTCGGCCCATCAGGATCGCGCCGCATCGTTCGAGCGTCTCCAACTGCTGTTGCCGGGTCTCATTCCGTCCTGGGCCATCGCCACCGGGCGGCACGTCATCGTCACCGGCATCGACCAGCGGATTCTCGCCCGCATTCCGATCGAATCCGCGATCGGCGATGCTAACGCCCTTCTCGAGGTCGTCAGCGCGCTCGTACCGGCGCCGCCGTCGGCCCAACTGGCCGCCGTGACCGACATTACGCTACCGAGTGGTGACGGCGCGCTGGCGGTCCGCCGCATCGTCAAATCGTTGCCTGGGCAGGTGATCGTGATCCAGGAAAAGATCGATTCGATCTGGCGCTCCGATGCGGCGCTGTCGGTCACGCTGTCTGCGACCACGGGCTTCGTCGTCCTGATCCTCGGCTTCGCATTCCACTGGCAGTCCACCCGTGCCCGCGAGGGCGACCTCATCAACGACGCCGTGCGCGGCCGCATCGACACCGCGCTCAACCGCGGCCGCTGCGGATTGTGGGACTGGGATCTTTCGCGCGGCAAGATTTTCTGGTCGCAGTCGATGTTCACCATGCTCGGGCTCGAGAACCGCAGCGACCTCCTGACCTTCGGAGAGGTCAATGCGCTGGTGAACTCGGACGATATCGATCTGTTCGAAATCGCCGACCAGCTCATCTCCGCCAAGATCAACTATATCGACCAAACCTTCCGCATGCGCCACACCGACGGCCACTGGATCTGGCTGCGCGTGCGTTGCGAACTCAGCCAGGGCGCGGCCGACGCCGGACTGCACCTGATCGGCATCGCGGTCGACATCACCGAGCAGAAGAGCCTGGCGGAAAAGACCGTCGAGGCCGACTTGCGGCTGCGCGACGCGATCGAGACCATTCCCGAAGCCTTCGTGCTGTGGGATGCGAGCGACCGGCTCGTGCTCTGCAACTCGCACTTCCAGCGGCTGCACAAGCTGCCGGATTCGGCCGTGACCCCGGGCACCTCCTACGAGACCGTGATCGAGGTCGGCAGGATGCCGGAGGTGCGGACCCGCCTGCACGAGGTCGCCAACCAGGCACCGGGCGCGCGCACCTTCGAAGCGCAACTGGACGATGGCAGCTGGCTGCACATCAGCGAGCGCCGAACCAAGGACGGCGGCTACGTTTCGGTCGGAACCGACATCACGCGCATCAAGGAACACGAACAGAAGCTGGTCGACAACGATCTGCGCCTGCGCGCCACCGTCATCGACCTGAAGCGCTCGCAGAGCGAGCTCGAACGTCAGGCGCTCGAGCTTGCGGACCTCGCCGAAAAGTACTCCCGGGAAAAGACCCGCGCTGAGGAAGCCAACCAGACCAAGTCCAAATTCCTCGCCAATATGAGCCACGAACTGCGCACGCCGCTCAACGCCATCATCGGCTTCTCCGAAATCATGGGAAGCGGCATGTTCGGCACGCTCGGCTCGGAGAAGTACCAGGAATATTGCCACGACATTCTCACCAGCGGGCACTATCTGCTGGAGGTGATCAACGACATCCTGGATATGTCCAAGATCGAAGCCGGCCGCATGAAGCTCGACATGGAAGAGCTCGATCTGTCGAAGACGCTGGCCGAATCCATGCGCGTCGTGTCGGGCCGCGCCAACGACAAGAACCTCGACCTCGCCGCTGACATTGACGGTTCTATCTCCGTCGTGGCGGATCGCCGCGCCACCAAACAGATCATCGTCAACCTGCTCTCCAACGCCGTCAAATTCACCCCGGACGGCGGCAAGGTCACCGTCCGCAGCCGGCAGGTCGGGGATCAGGTTGTGCTGTTGATTGCCGACACCGGCATCGGCATCGCGCCGCAATCACTCAAGCGCCTCGGCCGGCCCTTCGAACAGGTCGAAAGCCAGTTGACCAAGACCTATCACGGCTCGGGCCTCGGGCTTGCGATCGCCCGATCGCTGACCAACCTGCACGGCGGCTCGATGCGGCTACGCTCGAAACTCGGCCGCGGCACGGTCGTCCGCATCTGCCTGCCCCGCGACGCTCACCGGGCCATGATGGGGAAGATTGCCGCCGCGGCGTGATCGCCGACTAGGCCAGCGACGGCGCAACCTCGCGCGCAATCTGAACCAGCGCGGCGATCAGCGGCGTCATCGGATCGCGCTTCGGGATCACCATTCCGATGCTGTAGTCGACCACGGGATCGACGATCGGGATACTGCGGACCCTGTCGGCAAGCCCCAGCGTTTCCGCAAGCTTCGCCGGCATCACGCTCGCCCAGCGGCCGGTCTTCACGTGGGTGTAGAGGACCAGCAGCGAGTTTGAGGTCAGCGTTGGCGTCGCCTCGGCCCCCACCGATCGAAGGGCGCGATCGATGATGCGCCGGTTCTGCATGTCCGGCGTCAGCAGGCACAGCGGGACCTTCCCGACCTCCGTCCAGGTCACCTGCTCGCGATCGCCGAACTCGCCGTCCGGCGCGGTCAGCAGGCGATAGCTTTCGTTGTAGAGCGGGATGGTGCGGACATTGCCGATCGGCTCGTTCTCGATGTAGGTCAGCCCGGCATCGACCTCGAGGTTTTCAAGTAGCCCCAGCACGTCGGCCGAGGTGCAGGACACGACCCGAAACCGCACATCCGGATGACGCGCGCGGAATGGCGTCGTCAGCGAGGCGACCATACCGAGTACGGTCGGAATCGCCGCAATCCGGATTTCGCCCGACAGTTTCTCCTTCAGCGAGTTGATTTCCTGACGCATGGCGCGGGTGTCGCCCACGATCCGCCGCGCCCAATCCAGCGTCCGCTCGCCTTCCGGCGTGAACCCCTGGAAGCGTGACCCGCGCTGTACCAGCATTACGCCGAGAATCTCCTCCAACTGCTTGAGGCTGGTCGACATCGTCGGCTGCGTGACGCCACAGGCCTCCGCCGCCCGTCCAAAATGGCGCTCCTTGGCCAGTGCCAGCAGAAGTTCAAGCTTGTCGATCAAGGCGTCCCCCAACGGTTTCCAGCGTAACGAATATCATGGCTTGGCGCCGGCCAGATGAGGCCAAACGTCCAATGCCGAAACAGCCCGAATTGGTGGCCTTTGGGCCTGAAAACGGCCCGCCGCGTTGCCAGCTATCGGGATTGCGTATCAACTCATACCGCCTTCCTATCGATTGTCTTTCGCTATCGCAGCATGAGACAGCTTTATTGATTCTTAGAACGATTCCGTCTTTGAATAGTTAGTGATAAGATACTGATTGAAAAGGTGGATCATGTTCGTCTACGAGCCGTGGGAAGAAAAGCGCGGCGCCGAGATCATCGCCGAGCACAGCCATCTGGAGGGTTCGACGCTGGTGATCCTCCATGCGCTCCAGGAGGTGTTTGGCTACGTGCCGGAGCCGGCGATTCCGATGGTCGCGGAGGCGCTTAATTTGTCGCGTGCCGAGGTGCACGGCGTTTTCACCTTCTACCATGATTTCCGCCACAAGCCCGCGGGCAGGCACGTGCTGAAACTCTGCCGCGCTGAAGCCTGCCAGGCGGCGGGTGGCGATGCGGTTGCGGCGCGCGCCGAAGCCAAGCTCGGCATTGCGATCGGCAATACGACACCGGACGAGCGCGTGACGCTGGAGCCGATCTACTGTCTCGGCCTTTGCGCCACAGCGCCCTCGGCGATGCTCGATGGCCGCGTCGTCGGAATGCTGGATGAAGCGCGCATCGACGCGCTGATCGCGGAGGCACAGCGATGAGCTTGCGAATTTTCATTCCGCGCGATGCCGGCGCTGTTGCCGTTGGCGCCGAGGAGACCGTGGCGGCGTTGGAACAGGCTGCCGCCAAGCGCAATGCGGCGATCGAGATCGTCCGCACCGGTTCGCGCGGACTCTATTGGCTGGAGCCGATGGTCGAGGTCGCGACATCAAAGGGACGCATCGCCTTTGGCCCCGTAAAGGAGGCTGACGCCGCGTCTGTCCTGGATGCGATCCTGGCCGACGGTCCCCATGCGCTCCGGCAGGGCCTCACCGAAGAAATTCCGTGGTTGAAGCGCCAGACCCGCCTCACCTTCGCCCGCTGCGGCGTCATCGACCCACGCTCCGTGGACGACTATCGCGCCCATGACGGTTACAAAGGCCTCGAGCGCGCGCTGACGCTGACGTCGGACGCCATCCTCGCCGACGTCACGGCTTCCGGATTGCGCGGCCGCGGTGGCGCCGGTTTTCCGACCGGGATCAAATGGAAGACGGTGGCGCAGACGAGCGCCGACCAGAAGTATATCGTCTGCAACGCCGACGAAGGCGACAGCGGCACCTTCGCCGATCGCATGATCATGGAAGGCGATCCCTTCGTGGTGATCGAAGGCATGACCATTGCCGGCGTCACCGTCGGCGCCACCAAGGGCTACATCTACATCCGCTCGGAATACCCGCACGCTATCGAGGCGATGAAAGCCGCGATCGCGACCGGCAGACGTGCCGGCTATCTCGGTTCAAGCATCTGCGGCTCGAAGCACGCGTTCGATCTCGAGGTGCGCGTCGGCGCCGGCGCTTACGTTTGCGGCGAAGAGACTTCGCTGCTCGAAAGCCTCGAAGGCCGCCGCGGCATCGTCCGCGCCAAGCCGCCGCTGCCGGCGCACAAGGGTCTGTTCGGCAAGCCCACCGTGATCAACAACGTGCTGTCGTTCGCAGCGATCCCCTTCATCCTCGCCGGCGGCGCGAAAGCCTATGCTGATTTCGGCATGGGCCGCTCCCGCGGCACGATGCCGATTCAGCTTGCGGGCAACGTCAAGTTTGGCGGCCTGTTCGAAACCGCCTTCGGCATCACGCTCGGCGAGCTCGTCGACGATATTGCCGGCGGCACCTTTACCGGCCGTCCGGTGCGAGCCGTGCAAGTGGGTGGTCCGCTCGGCGCCTATTTCCCGCGCGCGCTGTTCGATACGCCGTTCGACTATGAGGCCTTTGCGGCGCGCGACGGCCTGATCGGCCACGCCGGCATCGTGGTGTTCGACGACACCGTCGATATGGCGAAACAGGCGCGCTTTGCGATGGAATTCTGCGCGATCGAATCCTGCGGCAAGTGCACGCCCTGCCGGATCGGGTCAACCCGCGGCGTCGAGACCATCGACAAGATCCGCGCCGGCGAACGCGTCGAGCAAAACCTCGCGGTCGTCGAAGACCTCTGCAACACCATGAAGTTCGGCTCGCTCTGTGCACTCGGCGGCTTCACGCCCTACCCCGTGATGAGCGCATTGAAACACTTCCGGGAAGATTTCGGCCCGGCTCCGACCAGCCTCCAGGCTGCGGAATAGAATAGGAAATCGCCATGTCGCTGATCCATGAGACCGACTTCGGAACCCCGCGTTCCAAATCCGAGAAGACCGTCACGCTCACCATCGATGGTCAGAGCGTCACGGTGCCCGAAGGCACCTCGATCATGCGCGCGGCGATGGAAGCCGGCACGCAGATTCCAAAGCTCTGCGCGACCGATATGGTCGACGCTTTCGGCTCCTGCCGGATGTGCCTCGTTGAAATCGAGGGTCGCGCAGGAACGCCGGCTTCCTGCACCACACCGGCCATGCCGGGCCTGGTGGTCCACACCCAGACCGAACGGCTGAAGAAGCTGCGCAAGGGCGTGATGGAACTCTACATCTCCGACCATCCGCTGGACTGCCTCACCTGCGCCGCCAACGGCGACTGCGAGTTGCAGGACATGGCCGGCGCGGTCGGCCTGCGCGACGTGCGCTACGGCTATGAGGGCGAGAATCATGTCTTCGCCAAATCCAACGGCCACGCCAATGCGGCCTGGATGCCGAAGGACGAGTCCAATCCCTATTTCACCTACGACCCCTCGAAGTGCATCGTCTGCTCGCGTTGCGTACGCGCCTGCGAGGAGGTCCAGGGGACCTTTGCGCTGACGATTTCGGGCCGCGGCTTCGAGAGCCGCGTCTCGCCTGGCATGAGCGAAAGCTTCCTCGGCTCGGAATGCGTGTCCTGTGGCGCCTGCGTTCAGGCCTGCCCGACCGCGACGCTGACCGAAAAGTCCGTGATCGAAATCGGCCAGCCTGAACATTCGGCCGTCACGACCTGCGCTTATTGCGGCGTCGGCTGCACCTTCAAGGCGGAAATGCGCGGCGAGGAAGTCGTCCGCATGATGCCGTACAAGGACGGCAAAGCCAACCGCGGTCATTCCTGCGTCAAGGGCCGCTTCGCCTGGGGCTACACCAACCACAAGGAACGCATTCTCAAGCCGATGATCCGCGAAAGCATCGACGATCCCTGGCGCGAGGTGTCGTGGGACGAGGCGTTCGGCTTCGCGGCTGCTAAATTCAAGCACATTCAGCAGAAATACGGCCGCGACTCCGTCGGCGGTATCACGTCTTCCCGTTGCACCAACGAAGAAACCTACCTGGTGCAAAAGCTGGTCCGCGCCGGCTTCGGCAATAACAACGTCGATACCTGCGCCCGCGTCTGCCATTCGCCGACGGGCTATGGTCTCGCCACTACCTTCGGCACTTCGGCGGGCACCCAGGATTTTGACTTCGTCGAAGACTCCGACGTGATGGTGGTGATCGGCGCCAATCCGGCGGCCGCTCACCCCGTGTTCGCCTCGCGCATGAAGAAGCGGCTGCGCCAGGGCGCCAAGCTGATCGTGATCGATCCGCGACGCACTGAAATGGTGGAATCGCCGCACATGAACGCGCTGCACCTGCCGCTGTTACCCGGCACCAACGTGGCCGTCCTCACCGCAATGGCGCACGTCATCGTCACCGAAGGCCTCGTCGATGAAACCTTCGTCCGCGAGCGTTGCGACTGGGACGAATTCCAGGACTGGGCGGCCTTCGTGTCGCTGCCGAAGAACAGCCCGGAATCGACCGCGATCATGACCGGCGTCAATCCGAAGGATTTGCGCGAAGCCGCGCGCATCTATGCGACCGGCGGCAATGGCGCGATCTATTACGGGCTCGGCGTCACCGAGCACAGTCAGGGCTCTACCACGGTGATTGCGATCGCCAACCTTGCGATGGCGACCGGTAATATCGGCCGTCCCGGCGTCGGCGTGAACCCCCTGCGCGGCCAGAACAACGTGCAAGGCTCCTGCGACATGGGCTCGTTCCCGCACGAATTGCCCGGCTATCGCCACATCTCGGGCGACGCGGTGCGCGAGTTGTTCGAGGGTGCCTGGAAGGTAAAGCTCAATCCCGAGCCGGGCCTGCGCATTCCCAACATGTTCGACGCCGCGATCGAAGGCACCTTCATGGGGCTTTACGTGCAGGGTGAAGACATCCTGCAATCCGACCCGAACACCAAGCACGTGGTGGCGGCGCTATCGTCGATGGAATGCGTCATCGTCCACGACCTGTTCCTGAACGAGACCGCTAACTACGCCCATGTATTCCTGCCCGGATCGACCTTCCTGGAAAAGGACGGTACCTTCACCAATGCCGAGCGCCGCATCCAGCGCGTCCGCAAGGTGATGACGCCGCGTAACGGCTTGGCTGACTGGGAAGTCACGATCCAACTCGCCAAGGCGATGGGCTTCGAGATGAACTACAGCCATCCGTCCGAAATCATGGACGAGATCGCAGCGCTCACTCCGACCTTTGCCGGCGTTTCCTACGCCAAGCTCGATGAGTTGGGCTCGGTGCAATGGCCCTGCAACGAGAAGGCTCCCGAGGGCACGCCGACCATGCATATCGGCGGCTTCGTTCGCGGCAAGGGCAAGTTTGTCCTCACCGAATACATCCCGACTGATGAACGCACCGGACCGCGCTTCCCGCTGCTACTGACCACCGGCCGTATCCTCAGCCAGTACAACGTGGGTGCGCAAACCCGCCGCACCGAGAACGTGATCTGGCACAGCGAAGACCGGCTCGAAATGCATCCGCACGACGCCGAACAGCGTGGCGTACGCGATGGCGACTGGGTACGGCTCGCGAGCCGCGCCGGTGAGACGACGCTACGCGCGCTGATCACCGATCGCGTCGCGCCGGGCGTCATCTACACCACGTTCCACCATCCGGACACGCAGGCCAACGTCATCACCACCGAGTTCTCCGACTGGGCGACGAACTGCCCGGAATACAAGGTCACGGCGGTACAGGTCTCGCCTTCCAACGGTCCATCGGAATGGCAGAAGTCCTACGACGAACAGGCCCGTAACTCCCGGCGCATTGCGCCTGTGGTTGAAGCTGCGGAGTAACCGTTGCGCGATCCGGTTCGCACCGTCGACCGACTGGCATGGCGGGATAACCGCCTCAGCGCGGGAACGCGTGCGATTCCGGAAGAGACCGCGCTGGCGCTGACCTATAACGGCGGCACCTACGCCGTGATGATGGGGACACCGCAAAATCTGGAAGATTTTGCGGTCGGCTTCAGCCTCACCGAGGGGATCGTACAATCGCGCGAGGAGATTTCCTCGCTCGAGATTGTCAATCTCGACGACGGCATCGAACTGCGGATGTGGCTGGCGGAGGACAAAGCCGTCCGCCTCAGCGAGCGGCGGCGGCACATTGCCGGCCCTACCGGCTGCGGGCTTTGCGGCATCGATTCAATCGCAGAAGCGGTGCGTCCGACTGCCGTCGTCGCCAAAGGGCGCTCGTTCGGTCCACGCGAAATCATGACCGCGATGGCGAGCCTGCCGCCGTTGCAGCCGATCAATATCGAGACCCGCGCGGTTCACGGCGCGGCCTTATGGACGCCTGCTGCCGGCATCGTAGCGCTCCGCGAGGATGTCGGCCGCCACAACGCGCTCGACAAGCTGGCCGGCGCGCTCGCGCAAGTCAAAGCGCCCGCAAGCGAGGGCATGGTGCTGCTGACCAGCCGCATTTCCGTCGAGATGGTTCAGAAGACGGCGGCGATCGGCGCCCCCGTCATGGTCGCCGTTTCCGCGCCGACGGCGCTCGCCGTCAAAATCGCGAAAGCCGCCGGCATTACGCTTGTCGCCGTCGCCCGGTCTGACGGCTTTGAAGTCTTCACCCATCCCGATCGCATCGCATCAGCGGCGATCGCGCAAGGAACCGCACATGTCGCATGATGACCGGCTGGTCTATATGGCCAATCAAATCGGCAAATTCTTCGAGAGCCAGGGGCACGACAAGGAGGTCGCCGGCGTTGCCGAACACATCCGCAAATTCTGGGATCCCCGGATGCGCAAGGCGATCTACGCTCACCTCGATGCCGGCGGTGCCGGGCTTGATCCGAACGTTCGCGAAGCCATTGCATCGCTGAAAGCGGCGGGCGTGAAGGCGTATTGACGACAACTATTGCTGAATCTGAACGACCGGCCCCGGCTGGACCGAAGTTCCGCGCGCGATTACGAGATAACGCCGGATGGTTTGCCTGTTGTCCTGTACGACTTGCCGGATCGGCCCCGCCGCATTGACGATCGCGGAGCCCGCCGGGTTGGTCGTAAAGTTGGCGAGAGGCTCCAGCGCGCCACTGCCGTCTGGTTGAGACGCCAGCGCCATCACATAAGCCTGCTTCGGCTCCAGTCCGACGACCGCAGCCTGCAACACCTGGGTTAGTCCCTGATCGAACAGCGAAACGCTGGTCGCGGTGTCAGAAGCCGGCGTCGAGTCGTTGCTCTTTGGAGCCATCAACCGAAGCTGCGCGACCTGACCGGCAACGCCGAGCGGCTGCAAATTTTGCGTGCCCTCTCCGTCCGGCACCGCTCCCGGAACATAGGCGATCGCTTGCGGCGCCTGTCCGACCGGACTGGTGGCAATCACTTCGTTTGTCAGTGTGTCGATCGCCGTTACGGCATCGGCGTTTTCGAGACCGACATAGACACGGCTACCGTCGCCCGATGGCCAAATTCCGTGCGGCAATCGACCGACCGGAATCGTCGCCACTTGCGCAAAATCATCAGTTCGAAAAACCTTGACCTCGTTCGTTCCGCCGACCGTCACATAGGCAAATGTGCCCTTGGCGTTGTGGGCGATGTTGACGTGGTTGGTGATCGGCCCGGTGTCAATCGACCTCAGCACCGCAAAAGGCGGTTTGGCATCAAAAACCATGGTCCTGCCGACATCCTTGAGCGTAAGCCAGACCTGCTTGCCGTCTGGCGTCGCCGCGAGGTCGGGGCAGAACGGGCTGTCCTGCTTCACGTGTCCGACGATGCGATGGTCGGAAACCGAGACCACAACCGTTTCCGGATTGAACGAAGAGCATACGTAGCCATATCGGCCGTCCGGCGAAAAAATCTGCATGCCAGGACCGGCCGGCACCTTGATGCGCGACTTCTCCTGGAAGGTCTTGCCGTCGAGCACCGCGATATAGTCCTCACCTCGCACCGTGACCCATACCTCTTTGCCGTCCTGAGTGAAAAACGCCTCGTGCGGCGATCGTCCGACATAGGTGGTGTGTTTGATTGCGTTGGTCGCCGTGTCGATGAAGGTCACTGAATTGGAGCCGATGGAAACGACCGCGATCGTCCTGTGATCCGGCGAGAAGCCCATTCCGTGAACGAGCACCTGGCCTTTATAGAGCGGACTGAAATTCGTCGGCTGCGGGTCGCCCAGCTTGATCACGCCCATGAGCTTGTTGTCGACGGGATCAGTGACGGAAACCGTGTTGGAGAACTGCTCGGCTGTATAAACGCGATCGCGATGGCTGATGGGAATGTCCGGCGTTTTCGCAGCCCCCGGAGCCTGACCTGCAAAAGCCAAATGCGGGCCAGCGAGCAAAGCACCCGTAACAAGAACGAGGATAGACTTCATGGCGCATTCATTTCATGTGCATTGAATTGCTACCGGGCATGACATTTGGATCTGGACTCAGTGCGGGCTGCGACTGGATTGGCGTTTCGCCGACCGCCAGCCGCATCGTCGCTATCTCCTGCTGTTGCGTCACGATGATCTCCTGGGCCAAACGCCGCAGCTGCTCGTTGTGGCCATAGCGCAGCAGAGCCTGCGCCATCGCGATCGCGCCTTGATGGTGCGGGATCATCATCGCCACAAAGTCGCGGTCCACGTCGCCGGTCGGTTTCACATTCATATCCGCCATCATTTTTTCCATGGCGGCATTGTTTTCGGTAACGAAAGGAGCCTCGGCCGTAGCCGCCGGTGCCTGCGCCGAAGCAGGCAAACCCAACACCGCCACGAGAGCTAATCCTGTCGCCAGCTTGATGCACCAGGTGAAATGCACGGCCATATATTTCTCCCGAGTCTCTATTGAGATAGGCGAAGCCCAGCAACCCATCAAATTCGTTCTTCAGCTTGTTTCGATCGAAAATGACGATCGATCAAGGTGGCCATACTCATGACCGCACTGAGCTAACCGTTGCGCTCCTCGACGACGGCGCGAAACACCCGGCGAACTTCCGCCTGGGTTTCCTTCACGCGCGCCTGAAGCGAGGAGAAATCCGGCGCGTCGCCGGCCCGGGCCATGATCTGCAACAAATCTTCGCCGGCGGTTTCCGGATCGAACTTTTCGTTGACGCAAAGCCGTATGACCTGCGTCAGGTCGTGATAAAGCAACGCCGCTGAACGCAGGATTGCCACTGAGGCAGCCGGCAACACACCAAGCCGCGCGGCATTGTCGAGCACCTGCAAGGTACTGACGTCGAGAATGTCGGGCTTCTCGGCCGCGTACGCCAGTTGCAGGTACTGGGCGATGAAATCGATATCGACCAGGCCTCCGGCGACATGCTTCAGGTCCCAAACGTCGTTCTCGCCTTTTTCCAGCGCGATGGCGCGGCGCATGTCGGCGACGTCGACCGCAACGCCGGCAGTGTCCCGCGGCCGCGTCAAGACCTCGCGAATGATGCCCTCGATCTTGCCGCGAAATTCCGGTGAAGCTGAAATTACCCGCGCGCGAGTCAGCGCCATATGCTCCCAGGTCCAGGCTTCCTTCTCCTGGTACTCGGCGAAGGCATGGACATGCGAGGCCACTGGACCGGCACGACCCGACGGCCGCAGCCGCATGTCGATGTCGTAAAGCACGCCGTAATTCGTTCGCGTGGTGAATGCGCTGATCAGCCGCTGCGTGAAACGCGCAAAATATTGCGCGCCATGCAGGGGTTTGGCGCCATCGGAATCCGGATGCTCCGGGTCGAAATCATAGAGCAGGATCAAATCCAGATCGGAAGCGGCCGTCATCTCGCGGCTGCCGAGCCTTCCCATTGCGAGGATCGCGGTCTCCTGCCCCTCAATCCGGCCGTATTGCTCCGCGAACTGCTCCGTCACCAGACCATGCACGGTGTGGACGATGCCCTCGGCGACGTCGGCAAATGCGATGCCGGCCTGCTGGGCGGAAACCGTGCCCGACAGAATCCGTGTGCCGATCAAAAACAGGCTCTCGCGGCCGAACAGCCGCAGCCGGTCGAGAAACTCCTCGTAGGATCCGGCATCCTCCAAAGTCGCGGCCAAACGCGCCGACAGCTCGGTCCTGTCCGGCATTGCGCCGAAGAAGCGCGGATCGATCAGGCCATCCATGATCTGCGGCTGCCGCGCCAGCATGTCGCCAAGGCGCGGCGCGGCACCGAGGATCAACGCCACGAGTGCCACCAGATCCCGGTTTTGGCTGAGCAGGACGAACAGCCTGCCGCCGCGTTGCAAGGCCTGGAGAAAGTGATCGAAGACGACGATGGCGTTGTCCGGGTCCTCGGCGTTGGCAAGGCCGCTGACGAGCGAGGGAAGGAACTCGACAAACGAATTGCGGGTGGCCTCGGCGCGGAACACGCGATAGTCGCCCTCGAGCCATTGCTGCACCGTCGCCGCCACCGCAATCGGCTTCTTGAATCCGAGCGAAGCCAGATATTCGGTCAGACGCGGATCGTCCGGCCCTCCCCCGTAATTCAGATCGGGCAATTTAGCGGTGCCCGCGGGATCGCCTTCAAACAGCTTGGCGTAGTGCCCCTGCACGATCGTGAGATGCGCGAGCAGGTCCCTGGCAAAGTCAGCACGGTTCTCATAGCCGAAAAACCGCGCAAATCGCCCGACCGCCTCGGGATCATCCGGCATCGTATGGGTTTGCTCGTCGGCGACCATTTGCAGGCGATGTTCGACCCGCCGCAGGAATTCGTACGCCGTCGCGAGCTGCTCGCGCGCCTCGAATGTGATCCAGTCGCTCGAAGCAAGCCGGTCGAGCGCCTCGAGCGTCGGCCGTACCCGCAGTTCCGGATGCCGGCCACCGGTAATCAACTGCTGGGTCTGCGCGAAGAATTCGATTTCGCGGATGCCACCGCGCCCGATCTTGACGTTGTGGCCCTCGACCGCGATCTCGCTCTGCCCGCGATAGATCTGCATCTGGTGCTTCATGTCGTGCACGTCGGAGAGTGCGGCAAAGTCCAGGTGCTTGCGCCAGACAAAAGGCGAGAGTTCCGCCATCAGCGCTTCGCCGGCCTGCAAATCGCCCGCGCAGGGTCTCGCCTTGATCATGGCGGCGCGTTCCCAGGTGCGGCCTTCGCTCTCGTAATAATGCAATGCGGACGTGGTCGAGATCGCCAGCGGCGTCGAGGCTGGATCGGGGCGCAGCCGCAGATCGACGCGGAATACGTAGCCCTCTCCGCTACGCTGTTGCAGCATCCGCGACAGTCCCTGCGCCACACGGATGAAGAACTGCTGCGGCTCGATGTCGTGCGCAAGCGAGTTGGCATCAGGGTCAAAAAAGATGATCAGGTCGATATCGCTGGAGAAATTCAATTCCCCCGCGCCCATCTTGCCCATCGCCAGCACGATCAGGCCGCTCCCCTCCTCCGGATGATCCGGATTCGGCGGCAGCATCCTTCCTCGCGTTGTCTCCTGCTGCAGCAGGAAGTGCAGCGACGATTGCACGGAGGCGACGGCGAGATCGGTCAAGGCACGCGTGACCTGCATGACCGGCCACGCACCGCCAATATCGCATAGCGCAATCAGCAAGGCGGCTTCGGCTTTCAGACCACGCAGAATCTGCATCGCCTGCGCTTCGCTTGAGGCGGCCCAAACGCTGCGGCGGGATTCTTCGATCAGTTGCGCCAGATGCTGATCGGGTTCGCGTTGCAGTATCCGGAGTGCGCGCGACGCATCGGAGCGAACCAGATCGAAGAGATAGGGCGAGGCTTCCGCGAGGCTCGCAAAAATCCTTCGGGCCAAAGCAAATCGCGCGAACAGACCTTCGAATTCGGCAGCCTGGCTGGAGGCAATATCCGCCAGCCAACCGTTGAGGCGCTGCTCGGCCTTTTCCGGGACGGACAGATGCGGGGCGCCGACAAAACGCGCGGCGAGCGACGTGAGATCGACATCCGCATCACGGATTTTTCGAAGAGTCATGATGAATGTCGATCCAGAGGAAGTATAAGCTGGCGTCAAATCGGTGCGCGCGGGACGGCCCGGACTAGAGCTCCGATTCCGAAGTTCGCAAGCAATCGCAGCAACCTCTGACGCGAACTTCGGAATCAAAGGAGCTCTAGTAAATATAGATTTCTAGTGCGGTTTTGAATTTGAAGTTCCTATAATGCACTTGCAGCGAAACTGATAGGAACTTCAAATTCGCCGCACTAGCCCAATTCATGCGGCTTTCTGTGGCACATCCGGCGTTTGAGCCGCAAGCCTGTCGCTCGCGCCGGACAGCGCCGGTAGCGCCAGCGTCGCAATCAGGCCCGGATGGGCGTCGTCGAACCTGAGATCGCCGCCGTGCAGGGTCGCGACCGCCGATGCGAGGCTCAAGCCAAGCCCGGAACCCGGCAGGGTCCGGCTGGCTTCGAGCCGGACAAACCGCTCCACCGCATGCTTGCGGTCGGCCACCGGAATTCCGGGACCATGATCGGTGACGCTGAGCAGCACCCGATCGCCGGTGCGTTTGGCCTCGATCAGAATCTCCTTGTGCCCAGCGTCGCCGGCCACTCCTGCGCCGAGCGGCTGAACCACCGTATCCGGCTTGCCATATTTGATGGCGTTCTCGACCAGGTTGGCGAGAGCCTGGCTGATCAACTCACGATTGCCGTGAAGCGGCGCCGCATCGGCCTTCACGCTCAACGTCATGCCGTCATCTTCGGCGAGCGGTTCGTAGAGCTCGTGAATGCCTCTGGCGACATCAGCCGCGTCAAAGTCGTCCATATTGCCGCGGGCCTGTCCGGATTCGGCGCGTGCAATCATCAAGAGCGCGTTGAAGGTGCGGATCAGGCCGTCCGACTCTTCAATGGTCCGCTCCAGCGCGGAGCGGTATTCGACTTCGGTTCTGGATTTCGCAAGCGCCTCCTCGGCACGGTTGCGCAGACGCGTCAGCGGCGTTTTCAGATCGTGCGCGATATTGTCCGAGACTTCCTTCAGCCCCATCATCAAGGCCTCGATGCGCTCCAGCATCGCGTTGAGATTTTTCGCGAGGCGATCCAGTTCGTCGCCGCTGCGCCCGACCGGGAGACGTCCGCTCAGGTCGCCTGCCATGATCCGCTCGGTCGTACCGGTCATGGCGTCGATGCGCGTGAGCACCCGTCGCGCGACAAAAACGCCGCCGCCAAGGCCCAGTACCATCACGACCAGAATCGACCATTGCGCGGCTTTCGCAACGATGCCGAACAGCCGCCGCCGTTCCTCAAGGTCGCGTCCGATCAATAGCCTGAAGCCGCTGGAGAGCTCCGTGACCTTCACCAGCGCGAAATGATTGGCGGAATCCTGCTCGTCGAGCCGGCGATAGGCGGTCTCGGACCATCCGGTCGTGGCCATGACGCCCGGCGAGAGCGAGCCGACATTGCCGGCAATCGCCTGCCCCGCCGGCGTGGTGACGAGATAGAGATTGGCGCCGGGACGCAGCGCGCGATTTTCGATGGTGAGAACGAGACCCCGCAGGCCGCGCCGGCCGAAAATATCGCTGACCTCGCCGGTTTCCGCATCCACCGTGGCGGTGATCTGTTCGGTGATCAGGTGCCGCGTGTTCCAGGCAAAAAATGCCAGCAACGACGCTGCGAACAGCGCGAACAGCAGCAGGTAAACCAGCGTCAACCGGAACGCCGTGGTTCGGATCAGTTTACCGAATGCCGTCACGGATCATGTATCCCGCGCCGCGAATGGTATGAAGCAGCGGCCGCTCGAAGCCTTTGTCGATCTTGGAGCGCAGCCGCGAAATATGCACGTCGATGACGTTGGTCTGCGGATCGAAGTGATAATCCCAGACATTCTCGAGAAGCATGGTCCGCGTCACCACCTGGCCGGCGTGCTTCATCAGATATTCCAGCAGGCGGAACTCGCGCGGTTGCAGCGTCAACTCCTCCTTGCCGCGCATCACCCGATGCGAAAGGCGGTCGAGTTCGAGATCGCCGACACGGTAGGTGGTTTCTTCCGCGGGTCCGCCGCGGCGGCGCGACAGCACCTCGATTCGCGCCAGCAATTCCGCAAACGAATAGGGCTTTGGCAGATAGTCGTCGCCGCCGGCCCGCAGGCCCTTGATGCGGTCGTCGACCTGCCCGAGCGCCGACAGGATCAGGACCGGGGTGCGGTTGCCCTTCTCGCGCAGTGCGCCGATCAGCGACAGGCCGTCGCGCTTGGGAAGCATGCGATCGACCACGAGGACGTCGTAGTCGCCGCCTTCGGCCAGCGCCAGCCCTTCCTCGCCATCGCCTGCCAGATCGGCGACATATCCGACTTCACGGAAAGCCTTGACCAGATAGTCGGCCGATTCACGGTCGTCTTCGATAATTAAAAGTCGCATCTGGGTGTCGGTTGCGATCGCGGTCACGTGGGGAACTTCCATCACCATGGCGCGGCCGGGGCCCTCATGCAAGGCGACCGGACGCGCCCTTTTGAGTCAAAAAAAGCGGGCGGTGAAGCTGGGGGGACCTCACCGCCCTTTGACCTCCCGACGGAGGGGGGCGTTTTCCACCGGAAGGTAGTCAAGGGAGCAGGCTCACGAGCCCGCCCCCAAGGAAAGCAACGTCGGCGGGGGCGATTATGCCGACGCTACCCTCCATTTCATCGCGCACCTGGCGCTTAGCCCTTGGCCAGCGGGATCGCGACAAACCGCGAAGATCCCCCGCTCTTGACCCGCATCAGGACGCTATTCTTGTTGTCGTTGCGCGCGGCCGTAATCGCCTCGCGCACATCTGCGACATTGGCAACGCTCTTTCCGGCAACTTCCAGAATGACGTCGCCTTCCTTGAACCCGCGTTCGGCAGCCGCACTCTTCGGGTCGACGTCGGTAACCACGACGCCATCCTTGCCGGCGCCGGCAACGGAATTGGCCGGCGCAAGAGTCAAACCGAGCTTCGGTACATCGGTTCCACGGGTCGCACTGCCCTTGTCGCTATTATCCGTGTCGGCCTTGGCCTCCACCGTGTTCGGCAACTGGCCGAGGCTGAGGTTGACCGTCTTGTCCTGGCCCTTATGCAGCACATTGAGCTTCACCGGGCTGCCGGGGGACAGGCCACCGATGGTGCGCGCGAGTTCGCGGGCATCCTTGACGGCTTCGCCATTCACCGCGGTGATCACGTCGCCGGATTCGATGCCGGCCTTCGCCGCCGGGCCATTGGCCTGCGGTTCCGCAACCAGCGCGCCTTCGGCCTTCTTCATGCCGAGGCTGTCGGCGATTTCAGGCGTGACCGGCTGAATCTGCACACCGATCCAGCCGCGGCTCACGGAGCCCTTGTCCTTGAGTTGGGCAATCACGGTCTTCACCGTGGACGCGGGAATCGAGAACGCAATACCGACGCTGCCGCCGGACGGCGAATAGATCGCGGTATTGACACCCATCACCTCGCCTTCGGTGTTGAAGGCCGGGCCACCCGAGTTGCCCTTGTTCACGGGCGCGTCGATCTGGATGAAATCATCATAGGGGCCGTTGCCGATGTCGCGGCCGCTGGCCGAAACAATACCGGCCGTCACGGTGCCGCCGAGTCCGAAGGGATTGCCGACAGCAAGCACCCAGTCGCCGATCCGCGGCTTGCCGTCGGACAGTTTGGCGAACGGGAAATTCGAACTACCTTCGACCTTGATCAGCGCAAGATCGGTCCGGGCATCGGTTCCGATCACCTTGGCGCTGAAGGTCTTGCCGTCATCGGTCGTCACCTCGACCTTGTCGGCGCCATCCACGACGTGATTGTTGGTGACGGCAAAGCCGTCAGCCGAAATAAAGAAGCCGGAACCCTGGCCGGTCACCGCACCACGGCCACGCGGGCCACCACGCATACCGGGCGGCATACCATCAGGGCCACCGAAGCGACGGAAGAAACGCTCCATCGGAGAACCCGGCTGGAACGGCGAAGAAGAGTCGTCATCGCCACCGCTGTTGTCGTTCTTGGCAACCTTCTCGTTGATGTTGACCTTCACCGAAATCACGGACGGTTTGACGCGCTCGACGATGTCGGCAAAGCCGATCGGCTGAGCGACCTTGCGGACCTCATTGTTGACCTGCGCATGGGCGCTGGTCGAGAAGACGTCGACCGGACCGGCCGAGCCGAAGCCGTAAACGGCGACACCAAGGCCGGCGACGACCGACGCCATGAGCGCGAATTTGCGCGCCGAGAACAATGAGCGGCGCGGTGCGCGATAGGACGGAAGCGAGGAAAGATCGGTGGGGCGGTCAGTCATAAAAGCTTCTCCAGAGCCTGAATTAGAAACGGTGCGGGGGCGTGCACCTGCAGGCCCCAAACATGGGGATTTACGCCTTACAGCGCGCTGGCGAAGGAGTTAAACTTTGGTAATGAACCGCCAATCGAATGCGGCGGATTATCGCAGCCTCAAATGGCGTTGCGGAACTACTTTTCAGAAGCCGGTTCCGCGGCAATCAACTGATTGATTCGCGCTTCTTCCTCGGGCGTCAAATGCAGTACCGCGGCGTCCTGTTCTGCACCCACTCGGGCGCGGCGACGGCCGTGCATCCACAACGCAATACCGCCCACAGCCAGCGCCAGCGGCGTCAAAAACCAGAGCAGCCAGGTGTGCGAGTTGAGCCGCGGCTTCAGCAGGACGAATTCACCATAGCGTGCGACCAGGAAATCCATCACCTGCGCGTCGCTGTCGCCGGCGGCGATCCGTTCGCGAACCAGCAGCCGCAGATCTCGCGCCAGCGGCGCCTCGGAATCATCGATCGACTGGTTTTGACACACCATGCAGCGCAATTCGCGCGACAAATCCCGCGCCCGCACTTCCTTGGCTGCATCCGACATGATCTCGTCCGGTTGCACCGCAAGGCCTGCCGTCGCCATCGTCGCCATCATCATCAATGCGAGGAGCGCGCGCTTCAAGGACATCACTCCGCCGGCTGCAAGCCGCGCGCGGATTTCGCGGGCTTCGGCGCGCCGACGCGCAAGCGCCGGTCCGACAGCGACAACACGCCGCCAAACGCCATCAGCACCGGACCAAACCAGATCAGGAGCACGAGCGGCTTATGATAAATCCGCACGGCAACTGCGCCGTCAAAGCTGACGTCGCCCAGCGAGATGTAAAGCTGGCTTGCCCCGCGCGACAGCAGCGCTGCTTCCGTCGTGGTGGCACCGCGCGTGGTGAAATTGCGTTTCGACGGCGTCATGGTGTCGATCACCCGGCCGTCCACCAGGACACTGAATTTTGCAACCGTTTCGCGGTAGTTCGGCCCCTGGCGAGGCGTCAAGCTATCCAGCTTGAGTTGGTAGCCGGCGATATTGCTGGAATCGCCGGCTCTCATTGTCCTGATATTCTCGCTGTTCCAGGTGGTCTCGCAGACGATGCCAATCAGCGCGAGCCCGACGCCGGCATGGGCGAACATCGTGCCCCAGGCCGAGCGAGGCAGGCCGCGTGCCCGCTGAAACGCAATGCCCGGCGGCAGCCGAAACAACCCAATGCGCTCGGCAGTATCGATCAACGCGCCCGTGACGACGAATGCCGCCAGGCCAATCGCGAGCGGCGCCAAGGTGCCGCCGCCAAATGTCCAGGCATACACGAGGGCCACGACGATCACGGCCACAATACCCGCCGTCGTCAGCCGCTGAGCAGCGCCCAACAGATCGCCGCGCTTCCAGGCCAGCAGCGGTCCAAAGGGTACGGCAACCAACAGCGGGACGAATAACGGCCCGAAGGTGAGATTGAAGAACGGCGCGCCGACCGAAATCTTTTCTCCGGTCATCACTTCCAGCGCCAGCGGATAGAGCGTTCCGACAAAAACGGTCGCACACGCCGTGGTCAACAGTAGATTGTTGAGAACGAGCGCCCCTTCCCGCGAAATCGGCGCGAATAGACCGCCCTGCTTGAGCGACGACGCGCGCAAAATATAGAGCGAGAGACTGCCGCCGATGAAGATGCACAGGATCAGCAGGATGAATACGCCGCGCCGGGGATCGTTGGCAAAGGCATGAACCGACGTGAGCACGCCCGAGCGGACCAGGAAGGTGCCGAGCAAGGACAACGAGAAGGTCAGGATCGACAGCAGGATGGTCCAGACCTTGAGCGCGTTGCGCTTCTCCATCACGACCAGCGAATGCAGCAGCGCGGTGCCGGCAAGCCACGGCATCAACGAGGCATTCTCGACCGGATCCCAGAACCACCAGCCGCCCCAGCCGAGTTCGTAATAGGCCCAGTAGGACCCCATCGCGATGCCGGTGGTGAGGAATATCCAGGCGACCAGTGTCCACGGCCGTACCCAGCGCGCCCAGGCCGCGTCGATGCGGCCTTCGATCAGCGCGGCGATCGCAAAGGAAAACGAGATCGAGAAGCCGACATAGCCGAGATAGAGCATCGGCGGATGCACGGCGAGACCGATGTCCTGCAGGACGGGATTGAGATCCTGACCCTCGATCGGTGGATTGGCTATCCGCAGGAAGGGATTGGAGGTCGTCAGGATGAAGAGATAGAAGGCGCTGGCGATCCAGGCCTGTACCGCGAGCACGTGGGCGCGAAGCGAGATCGGCAGGTTGTTGCCGAAGATCGCGACCATGCCGCCGAACAGCGCCAGGATCGACACCCAGAGCAGCATCGAGCCTTCGTGGTTACCCCACACGCCGGTGATCTTGTAGATCAGCGGCTTCATCGAGTGCGAATTCTCGAACACGTTGACGACGGAGAAATCCGAGGAAACGTGGAGCGTGACCAGCGCCGCAAACGACGCCGCGACGAACATCAGCTGCGCGATCGCCGTCGAACGCGCGACATTCATCAACGAGTATTCACGCCAGCGCGCGCCCAGAATCGGCACGGTCGATTGAATGAGCGCCAGGCCGAAGGCCAGCACCAGCGCGTAATGTCCGCTTTCAGCGATCACCGCACCGCTCCCTGCCCGCTTGCGGCGGTGGACGCGGCGTTTCCGTCAGCCCGCGCACCGCCTTTTGCTTTTGCCTTCGGTTCGTATTCCTCTTTCCAAAGCCCCTGTTTCTTCAGGGCGTCGGCGACATCCTTGGGCATGTAGTTCTCGTCGTGCTTGGCGAGCACGGTATCGGCCTTGAATACACCGGAGGCGTCGAGCGAACCTTCGGCGACGACACCCTGCCCTTCGCGGAAAAGGTCGGGCAGAATTCCCTGATAGGAAACCGGCAGCGCGGCGCTGCCATCACCGACCTCGAAAGTGACTTTCAGATTGTCCCCGCGCACGAGTGACCCCGGCTGCACCAGGCCGCCGAGCCGGAACCGCTTGCCCGGTTGAATATGTTTTTCCGCCACCATCTTCGGTGTCGAAAAGAACACGATCGAATCGCGCATCGCATTGAGGACCAGTGCTGCGGCCACCGTGAGTACGGCGAGCGAGCCGCCGATGATCGTCAGGCGCCGCTGCTTGCGCGTCATCGGTTGCCTCGTGTGCGCCATCGCGCCATTTCGCTCATCATGCTCACCCGTCGAGTCCAAGATTCTTCAGCCCGTCGTTCAGTTCTCGCAGCCGCTGCGGATCCTTCGCAACCGCCTGCCGGGCATCGGACGACGCCGCCTTGGCTTTGTCGGCGTCGCCCAGGACCATATAGGCCCTGACCAGCCGCAACCATCCCTCGACGTCGTCACCGTTCTGATGCAAGCGGGTGGCGAGACGCTCGACCATGCTGCGGATCATGGCGGTGCGATCCGTTTCGCTCATGTCTTTCGCCGCCGCCACCGCCTCGTTCGACAGAGCCGGGGCCGGCGCCCCGCCGACCCGGACCAGCGCAGTCTGAACCAGGGAGCGCCATGGCGCATTCGGCGGCGCCTTTTCCAGCATGGCGCGCCAGATCGAGGCCGCGTCTGCGGCGCGGCCATCCTGTTCAGCGGCCAGCCCCAGGAAATAGCTTGCCTTCACCTCGTCGGCGTCAAGCGCAACCGCACGCTCGAATTCGGCCTTGGCCTCAGCGGTAACGACGCCGCCGGCCGTCGCTACCAAAACCTCGCCGAGATCGGCCCGTCGCGCGGCGCTTTCGCCGTTATAGGTGATCGAATTCCGGAACGCGCGGACCGCATCATCCATCCGCCCCAACCTTGCGAGCACGGGCGCAAGAATGCTCCAGCCGCGGCCATCGGTTGGATTTGCCTCCAGATGCTGTTCGACCTGTGCGACGACATTGTCGAGCGATTGGGTGCCGTCGGGCGTGCTGCCGCGCTGCGCCAACGGAAAATCCGGCAGATCAGGCGAACCCAGCGGGAAATAGAGTCCGGCTGCGACGACCGGCAATCCAAGGAGCGCGACGACGGCCGCAACGCGGCGTAATCGGACGTTCGAGCTCAAGGTCACCTCGCGCTCGCTATCGGCGGCCGCCAATAGCCTGCGGCCGATCTCGACGCGGGCGGCGGCAGCCTCCGGCGGGTTGATGAGACCTGCGGCGGCGTCGCGGTCGATCTCGGTGAGCTGGTCGCGATAAACGATTGTCTCGCTACCGTCCCGTTGCAGATGGCCGGCGCGGCCAAGCGGCCAGAGCACGGCAAAAACCGCCGCGGCCGTCATCAGCGCGAACACAAACCACAGCGTCATCGAGCGGGTTCCGGTGGAGCGACGCGAACCAATGTGGGCGCCTCCATGGCCGCTTTACACCACAGGCATTGGGAGCGGGCAATTGGCAAATACCAATTTGATGTGATAGACATAAGCCATTGATATACCGTTATAAAATAAGATTCCCTAAACCGGGATGTGAGGTCTCGAAAATCCAGCCAGCCGGGCGGAATCAAGCGGTGCGCGACGATTTGCGCTCGCCCGTCAGTGCGTTTTCGGCCGCCCGGCTCATCAGCGACGCATAGTCGGCGCCAAACAGCACGTCGCAAAAGCGGATGGCGGCCGCCATTTGTGCCTGGCGGTAGACCCGGCCTTTGCCTTCGCTGCCGCGGAGCGACTGCACCAACGCTTCGGTCGACTGCTCAACATAGTGCTGGAGGTCGGAATAGGTCCGCAAGGTCACTTCGTTGATCGCCAATTCGCCGGCATAGGTGCGGCACACCGCGACGAATTCGATCAGCGCGGCGGTCTCGTCAACATCGCCCGAGTTGATCGCAGCAGCCGCCGCAATGTCCTTATCGGTGCGCTGGCGCAGCAAGCGCCTGACGCGGCCGGGAACGCTGTCGATTTCCGATTGCAGGGCGCTCGATATGTCGGCGCGGATCGACGCGAGCTGCCGGCCCCAGGATGAATCGTTTCGCAGATCGAGTTCGGTCCTCAAGCCCCGCACACCGTCATGAAGGGTTTTCAGGTGCTCGGAGACTTCGGCGAACCGGCCGCGCTTGATATCGGCCCGCAGCGTTGCCGCAAGGCAGGAGAGATCGTGCAAGGCGACGGAAACGGCCATGCCGTAGGGCGTCGCAGCGACGCGCAGCTCGTCGTCGGAAGCCGCCATGCGGATCGCCAGACGAATGATCTGCCATGGCGCGGCCAGCCGCTGGATCACCATCGACAATGCAAAGGGCAGCAGCTGCGGCGTCTGCAGAGAGGGAACGTTAAGCGCGCTGATCACCGCATCGAGCTGTCCATCACTAAAGACCCTCATGTAGCCGGAAAGCCGGCTACTGAGCATGTCGACCGCTTCGCGCGCCTGCAACACGTTGGCAATCGACGGCAGATCCTCGATCACCTCACCCGCACCGACCCGCGAGAGTGCGCGGCGATCGTCGCTGCCCGCCGCAATGACGGCTAGCAACGCTTCCGCGGCGGCATGCTGCAGCTTCCGCGCCGCCGCCTCGATCTCCGGCGAAGTGCCATTCTCCGGAGCGCGGGAGAGCGTGGCCTCGAATTGACGCGCGAGATCGGGTGCTCCCTCGCGGGCCAGCCACTGCCAGACGGGCAGCAGCGAACCGCGGCGAATCTGGCCGGGTCTTACCGGCACATTGCTCTCGATCAGAAACGGTTCCAGCGGACGGAACACGAAGCGCGCCGGGTTGTCCGTACGCGGCCGCGCCTCATCGTCGCCCTCGCGCACAATCTTGCGCAGTTGCTCCAGCACAAAGTTGGCGACCGTGGTTTCTTCGCCGCGTTCGATGGCGCGCTCAAACTCCCGCATCAGCAACGCCTGCGACCGCGGCGAAAGCTGGGCGAGATAGTTTCTCAGCCGATCGGTGGATGTCTGGCTCATGCGCGCGGAATGCAAGCTTGTGTGGCACGGCAGAAATAGGCCCGCGGGGCATAGTAGGAGCTACCGCGTTAAGAAGTCGTTTAGGATGTCAAACGCACAGGATGGTTTCGAGGACCAAAATCTATCGAAGGTTGCGTCCTTCTATGCGGCCGGGAGCACGAGTTCCGCCCGCAGCCCGCCGATCGGGGCATGGCCGAGGGTCAGGCTCCCGCCATAGAGGCCCGCCAGATCTGTCACGATCGACAGACCCAAGCCCGAGCCGGGCTTGGATTCGTCGAGCCTTTGCCCCCTGCGCGAGACCTGCGCCCTTTCCGTTTCCGACAGGCCACGCCCGTCGTCATCGACCAGGATGCGCAGCATGGGGGCCGCGCCCGGTTCCGAGGCCTGGTCAAGAACCTCGATGAAGACGCGCGAGGCCGCCCATTTGCAGGCGTTGTCGACGAGGTTGCCGACCATCTCCTCGAGGTCCTGGCGTTCGCCGCGAAACTTCGCCTTCGATCCGGCGGAAACGTCGATGGCAACGTCGCGGTCGCGATGAATTTTTTCCATGGTCCGGCGCAAGGCATCCACCACGGGTTCGACCTCCGTCACGGTGCCGACGATGGTGACGCGCGCCGCGATCCGCGCCCGTTCAAGATGGTGAGCGACCTGATCGCGCATGACGTCCGCCTGTTCGAGAACCTTGGCGGCAAACAGGTCGGAAGAATGGGATGTCGCCTCGTTGACGATCACGGACAGCGGCGTCTTGATCGCATGGGCGAGATTGCCGACATGGGTACGGGCACGCTCGACGATTTCCCGGTTGGCATCGATCAGCGCATTGGTCTCGCGCGCCAGCGGCGCGATCTCGACGGGAAATTCACCCTCGAGCCTTTCGGCGCGGCCGGATCTGATATCGGCAATCGCATCGGAAATGCGTTTCAGCGGCGCTAATCCGAAGCGGACCTGGAAAATCGTGGTCAGGACCAGCACGATCGAGAGGGCGACGAACGTCCCGCCGAGATAGTAGTCGAAGTTGCGGGTCTCGTCGAAAATCTCCGATGCATCGCCGGCGACATCGACAAGAAATTTGCCGTCGGCGCCAAGGTCCACCGGCCGCTCGACCATCCGCAGCGTCTGCCCCTCCGGCCCTTCGACATAGCCGAGGCGGATACCCGCCGTACTCAGCTCGGCGCCGTGATCCTCCAGCTTCGGCAACTTCTTGTCCCACAGCGAACGGGACGCGCGCGCATCGTCTTTTTCGGTATCGGTACGGGTGATCTGCCAGTACCAGCCGGACAACGGCAGTTCGAACAGCGGTTCGCCCAGCGACTGGAACTGATGGTCGGGCGGCTCGTCGGGCGTCGCCACTTCGGCGACCAGCGTTCGCAGATAGAGATTGAGGCGGCGATCGAAGGCACGTTCGGTGGCGTCCCGGTAGACGGACGACAGGATGACGCCGGTGATCAATAGAATGACCACCACCCAGGCGGTCGCAGACAGAAACAACCGGGTCGCAAGCGAGCTACGGTGCATCAGGGCATCATCCTGAACGATCTCTCGCCGTGTTATGTCCGCTTGCCGGCATGGACCCTAGTGTCCCGGTTCTGACATTCGTACGATATCGCGGCGGGCACTTTTACGAATGTCAGAACCAAAGGGACACTAGCAATTATATGATTTTAGTGTGGTTTTGACTTCTGACGTTCCTTCAAAGAACTCGCGGCGAAACTGAAAGGAACGTCAGAGGTACCACACTAGTGCGGCGAATTTGAAGTTCCTATCAGTTTTGACGCGCGTTCGTCATAGGAACTTCAAATTCAAAAGCCGCACTAGAATCCATATTTGCTAGAGCTCCTTTGATTCCGAAGTTCGCATCAGAGGTCACCACAACAGCTTGCGAACTTCGGAATCGGAGCTCTAGACGGCCATGCCGGAACAGAGCACAGGAGGAGACGTTCGATCAACGGCCTGGCGCGGGCGGCGTCAGCAGATAGCCAAGGCCCCTGACGGTCTGGATGATATCGACATCGAGCTTTTTGCGGATGCGGCCGACGAACACCTCGATCGTGTTCGAGTCGCGGTCGAAATCCTGATCGTAGAGATGCTCGACCAGTTCGGTTCGCGATACCACGCGCCCGGTGTGGTGCATGAGATAGGCCAGCAGCCGGTACTCGTGTGACGTCATCTTGATCGGGTTGCCGGACACGCTGACGCGGCCGGTGCGGGTATCGAGCGAAACCGGACCGCAGGTCAGTTCCGACTGCGCATGACCGGTTGAACGGCGAAGCAGCGCACGAATCCGCGCCAGGATTTCCTCAAGGTGAAAAGGCTTGGCCACGTAGTCATCGGCGCCGGCATCGAAGCCTTGAACCTTGTCGCTCCAGCGGTCACGCGCGGTCAGGATGAGGACCGGCATCGAACGTCCGTTGCGGCGCCAGGCTTCCAGCACCGAGATGCCGTCCATCTTCGGCAGGCCGATATCGAGCACGACGGCATCATACGGTTCGCTGTCGCCGAGGAAGTGCCCCTCTTCACCGTCGAAGGCGCGATCGACCACGTACCCGGCATCCGTCAGCGCCGTGGTGAGCTGGCGATTGAGATCCGGATCATCCTCGACGACAAGCAGGCGCACGCGGGTCTCCAAATGTGGTTATCACCTTAGGGCCCATGATGAGCGCGGCCGTCGTGAACGGGTTATGAACGGCGGTGACCACCAAGATTACTTTTTCTTCACCACGGCTTTCAATGAGATTCGCCCGTAAATCCCCGGACCGTTAACGCCTGGCCGGAGCGCCGTTGACGACGATGAAGTCGATAGGGCCGCCCGGCCTGTCGTCGTCGAAGACGCCGACCGTCAATCTTCCCGTTCGCCAGGCGAGCGTGTCGAGATTGGTTCGGCCCTGGTAGAGCAGCGGGCCGTCCGGATCGTTGTCGTGGCCGTGGACGACATGCAGATCGCCGAAGCCTTCGGAATATCCCTTGGGATAGCGCTTCCACAACAGCGTCTCCTCGCGCTGGCGGTCGAGGGGCGTTGCGAGATCAACGCCCGCGTGCACATACAGGCGGTGGCGATCGGCGTGGAACAACCGCAGACCGTCGAGCCAGTCGATGTCTGACTGCGGCACGTGGGCGGGATCGCCGCCGTAGGAAGCAAGCGCGGTGTCGCCGCCCTTCCTCAGCCAGTCCGTCATTTTCGAGTGGTCCCGTAACGCATCGACCATCATGGCGTCGTGGTTACCTTTCAACGTTACCAGCTCAAATCCGCCGACGCCCGATCGCAGCCGGTCGATCACCCCTTTGCTCGCGGGCCCTTTGTCGACGTAGTCGCCGATCGTCACAACGGTGTTCCCGCGACCGCCGGATCGCGCACCAATTTCAGCGAGGCCGGTTTCCAGCAGATCCAGCCGGCCGTGGATATCCGGGATAACGAAGGTATTGCTCATGGCTAACGCCGCGTCCGCTGGCTCGAGATCAATGCGCGCTTGCGTGTAACGCGCTAGCCCTTCAAACGTTAGAAATCAGGGAACCACCGGAAAACACGGCATTTCAAGCGCAGCGCGCATTTACCAAACCTGCCGTCCCACCCGAAGCTCTAGAGCTTAACGCCGAAGCGAAGCTTCAAACAGGTTGAGATCAAACCCGTTGTGGCTTAACTAACCGACATGATTCACAGACTGTCCGTCATCATTGGCTGGCTGGCGCTCGCCTTCGTTGTCTTCGTAACGTTGTCGCCGGTAGGAACCCGCCCCTCGATCGCGAGCCCGCATCTGGAACATTTTGCCGCTTTTGCGCTGATCGGCCTCGCCTTCGCGGTGGCTTATCCCAACCGTGTATTGCTGGTTTTCGCGATTGTGGTTGGGACTGCGCTTGGCCTGGAGGCGCTTCAACTATTGACGCTGGATCGCCACGGCCGCGCGACCGACGCCTTGGTGAAGGCACTCGGCGGCATCAGCGGAATCTGTGTCGGGCAGCTGGCGTCGTTCCTGCTGCGCCTCAAGCCGGTTCGGTCGGATCACTCGATCTGAATCGACGGCACCCGCGACGCCGTTCGATTTCTCGGCATGCCCTGCGACGGTAGCGCTAGAACGCCCGGCGGGGATGCCCGAACATCGAGATTCGCGTTGCAAATTGTTCCCGGCGCCGCTGCGAGCGCCACGCGCAAGCGATATATCCGACGACAAAGCCCGCGACAAAGATCGACGACTGAAGGAGAAGAGTGAGCATCGAATGCATCCTGTTATCCCCCCACGCTTTTTGATGGCCCCGGATAGGGGCGACATCATGATTTGCACTGTCGAGGACTTGGCCCTGCCCCCGACTTGCAATGAGATCGCAAGCGGTCCGGGCAAGTCCCCGTCGTGGGATCATGCGCGATTCTTGGTCGCCGAAAAACCGGAATAGCACGGGCACCGGAATAGCACGGATGGCGTCAGCCTAACGGCGGCGCGGACAGGATCGGGCGGACGCGCGTTCGTTCTCAGGTGCGGAAGAACGCGAACCAGGCGACACCCAGGATCAAAACGGCAAGGCCGGTGGAGACCGTCAATAGCGCAAGCACCGACGGTCCGGGCTCGGCTTGCCGCGCCTCGGTCGGGGTTTCGACGATTTGACGTTCCCGTTGCGTTGCCATGGTCGCCTCGATCCACTTTCAGGCTGCGCCGTTCTCTGGCGCGGCGCGTGAGGGCAACGCCTAATTTCCGATCATGTTCCGGCCTTTGCCTATGGCGATCGGTCCTCCGAAAGTAGGGCATTGCGACCCTGCGTCGCGTGGCTCAGCCACTCGCAACTCTGGCGCGGTTAACGCCGTTATGAGATTCCCGCCCCGGCTCGTTCAAAAACGAGCCATACCGTGATATCATTGGGCTTTTCGCCTGTTGTGTCTGAGGAGTATCCCATGGCCCCCCGCGCCAATTGGAAAGGTTTCCTGCGCCTTTCACTGGTGACCTGCCCCGTCGCGCTTTATCCCGCGACGTCCGACACCGAAAAGGTCAGCTTCAATCAGATCAACCGGAAGACCGGCCATCGTATCAAGTATGCCAAGGTGGACGCCGACACCGGCGAAGAAGTCCTCTCCGAGGACATCGTCAAGGGCTACAAGGTCGACACCGATACCTACATCGAGGTTTCAAAGGACGAGCTTGAGGACATCGCGCTCGAATCCACGCACACGATCGAGATCGACGAGTTCGTTCCGAAAACCGATATCGACAGCCGCTACCTGATCCGTCCCTATTATCTGGTGCCCGACGGCAAGGTCGGCCACGACGCATTTGCCGTGATCCGCGAAACCATCCGCAGCATGAACAAAGTCGCGATCGGCCGCGTGGTGCTGACCAATCGCGAGCACATCGTTGCGCTGGAACCGCTCGGCCAGGGCTTGATGGGAACGCTGTTGCGCTACCCTTACGAAGTGCGGAGCGAGAAGGAATATTTTGACGACATCCAGAACGTCAAAGTCACGAAGGACATGCTGGATCTCGCCAAGCACATCGTCGAAAAGAAATCCGCGTCGTTCGAGCCCGACCGGTTCGAGGATCACTACGAAACCGCGCTGATCGATCTGATCAACAATAAGCGCGCTGGCATTCGCCCCACAGCCAAGGCTGCGCCCAAGACCGGCGGCAATGTCATCAACCTGATGGATGCGCTCAAACGCAGCCTCGCCAGCGAACGGCAGGCACCCGCCCCCGCTCCAAAAGCCAAGGGCAAGAAGCAGAAGAAACGCATCGAAGGCCAGCGCGAGATGCTGTTGCCGATCAGCGGCAAGCGTGCGGCGAAAGAAGAAGCCAAGGCCGAAACCAAAGCTCCGGCCGCAAAAAAGCCCGCGCGTAGTTCCGCACGGGCGAGAAAAGCGGGATAGAGGAAGGTCCCGTTACTTCAGCGACGAATTGACCGCCGTGAATTTCGTGCTCAGCGTGCTGCCGATGCCGTTGACGGCGGTGATGATCACGATGCTGAGGCCAACGGCGATAAGGCAATATTCGATTGCCGTCGCGCCGCTTTCATCCTCCAGGAATCGCGAAACCAACTGCAACATCCAGAACTCCTGCTCGCTCGACTAGAGCGTCGTTCTCAACTGCCGTTGAAATGTAAATTCCATTGGTTACGGGTGCCTTGAGGAAGACCCTGAATGGCGGATTAATCGTAGCGGCCTTAAGTGCTCGATTTTCCGATAACCCCTTGCCTGATCTGGACAATCGGAAACGTCGATTTCGAGCCTATTCCATCAGTTCGGCCGATTGGGCGGGGCCGGCCAGCGGCCGCTCTTCCATTAAGGCCATGCAGACCGACGCGACGATCATCATGACCGCGGCGGCGCCGAACACATAGCGGAACGCGGCGATCATATCGGTTGCGGAACTCACCGTGCCGCGATGCTCGCCGGAGAGCGAAATGTCCGGGCCGAGCGCCGTCAGCAGAATGGCCGAAAACATCGCAACCGTGAACGAGGCCATCAGTGCGCGAAAGAAGTTCGTCGCACCCGTGATGGTGCCAACCTGCGATCGGGCGACTGAATTCTGCGCCGACACGGTTGAAACCGGAAACGCCGTGCCCAGCCCGAGCGCGAATGTCGACAGCAGCACCAGGAGCAGCCACAGCGGCATCGGCGCGAACATCATCGCCGCCGCGGTGACGGCAGCCACGACGGTTCCCGTGATCGCAACCCACTTGTAATGCTTTGCGCGCGCCATGGTGCGACCGGCAATCGCAGCACCGAGGGTCGAAATCGCGGCGAGCGGAATCAATGCCATGCCTGCTTCGCTGGAGCTTAGGTGATAGACGCCCTCATAATAGAGCGGCAGGTAAACCGTCAGCCCGAGCATTGCGCCCATGGCGCAGCCGCCGCAGAACATCGCGTAGGGCACGACGGTTCCCCCCATCAACGACAGCGGCAGGAACGGCTCGTCAGCGCGCGAAGCCTGCCAGACAAAAGCAAATGTGAGCGCGACCGAGGCGCCAATCATCGCCATGATGGTGGGCGACAGCCAGAGATAGCGATTGCCGCCCCAGGTCAGCACCAGCATCACCACGACGGCGGCCGCCATCAGCAGGACGCCGCCGAGCCAGTCGACCTTGCGGCGCCGGTGAAAAACCGGGATGCGGCCCATCTTCGGCAGCAGCATGGCCATCGAAGTGAGCCCAAGCGGCACGTTGATCCAGAAGATCATCGACCAATGCAGATGCTCGGCAAAAACACCGCCGAGGATCGGCCCGCCGATTCCCGCCGCCATCCAGACGCCGCTGAAATAGGCCTGGTACTGGCCACGCTCGCGCGGCGTCACAACGTCGGCAATCACGGTCTGTACGATCGGCAGAATGCCGCCGCCGCCGAGGCCTTGCAGGCCGCGCGCGATGATAAGAATCGGCATATTGGGAGCGATCGCACACAGGACGGAGCCGAGGATGAACAGGCTCATCGAGGTGACGATCATGGCGCGGCGACCATAAATGTCGCTCAGCGTGCCGAACACCGGCGCCACCGCCGTCGATGCCAGCAGATAGGCGGTAATGACCCATGACAGGCTGGAAACGTCGCCGAATTGCCGCCCGATCGTCGGCAACGCCGTCGCAACGATGGTCTGGTCGAGCGCGGCCAGAAACATCGTCAGCATCAGGCTCGTCAAAATGGTGCGAATTTCACTCTGCGTCAGCGGCGTCGGCGGCGCGATCGGCGGCGCATCGCTGACGGCAGGGATATCCACAGGCGCCACCGTCGGTTCGACGGCGAGGCTTTCGGACAATGTCTGCAGGTCGGCCGATGGACGGCCCTGCCGTTCGAACTTGTTCATGTGGAGATCAGGCTGGAAGCAACCGGGAATTTATCTCGGTATTTAGGGCGCGAATCGCGACAGCGGCAGCGGTTTGGGCGCATGGGTGCGTCCCGATGGACGCGCGAACACATCACCGCGAGGATGATGGGCGCTTTTTCAACCGGGCGCGCTTGGGCAGAAGCGCGGGCCAGCTGACGATATGATCTTCGAGATCTTCGTCCGCGATCTCGTTCTCGGTTCCCTGCACGCGCCCGCGCACGGAAACGCCGGCCTCATGAACCGTGTTGGGATCGCCTGAAATCAGCGGGTGCCACCAATAGAGGTCACGGCCTTCCGCGACCAGACGGTAGCCGCAGCTCGGCGGCAGCCAGTTCAGTGTCCGCACATTGGCAGGTGTCAGTCTGACGCAGTCCGGAACCCGGTCCGAACGGTGCTCATAATCCTTGCAGGCGCAAAGACCTGCATCGAGAAGTTTGCAGGAAACGTGAGTGAAGTAGATCTTGCCGGTGTCTTCGTCCTCAAGCTTTTCGAGGCAGCAGCGGGCGCAGCCGTCGCAGAGGCTCTCCCACTCAGCATCCGACATCTCTTCCAACGTCTTGGTTTTCCAGAAGAAACCCTCCTGTCCGGAAGGCGGCTTGGGCTTTGCGGTCATGATTTGCGCGCTTCTCAGACGGATTGTGCTTTTGCCCCTTCTAGGGGCTGGCCCCATACCCGTGCAAGTGGTGAGGACGCCAGACCTTCGCAAAGCCAGGCGGCGTTATCCCTCCCCGTGGAAATGTGAGCCCGGCCATTGGTTTATCGCGCCTGCTCGGCTAGATAGAAGTACGGCATCCACGGCACCGACATGCCTTGGGTTTGCCGCAACATTCCTTAAAGATTTGAGGCTCCTGCACCGCTCGCGGTGAAACGACTTCAAATCGAAAAGACAGCGGAATTTTCGTTTCAGGTAACGCCCGCCCGTGCGCAAGATCGATCTCACCGAATGGAGAAAGAAGATCCGGCACTGGATGCTGGATCTGGACGCGCGCATCGATTCGACGCTGTTCTCGACCGGCAAAGGCGCCCGCGAGCTTTATGAGCGGTACTCGGCCTTCATGGACCGCTTTTATGTCGGCCGCTGGAAGCGCTGGGTTTTCATCGAGCCGTTATCGGAAGCCGCCACGCTCGGTCTCGGCGGAATGGTCCTGATGTTGGCGCTGGCGGTGCCGGCTTTCCGCGAGACCGCCGACGAAGACTGGCTGAAGAAGTCCGATCTCGCGGTGAGCTTCCTCGATCGTTACGGCAATCCGATCGGTAGCCGCGGCATCAAGCATAACGACTCGATTCCGCTCGAGGATTTTCCAGACGTTCTGATCAAGGCGACGCTCGCGACCGAGGACCGCCGTTTCTACGACCACTTCGGCATCGACATCGCGGGCACGGCGCGCGCGATCGTGACCAATGCCCAGGCCGGCGGCGTGCGCCAGGGCGGCTCGTCGATCACCCAGCAGCTCGCCAAGAACCTGTTCCTGAGCAACGAGCGCACCATCGAGCGCAAGGTGAACGAGGCATTCCTCGCGATCTGGCTGGAAACGCGGCTCACCAAGAACGAAATCCTCAAGCTTTATCTCGACCGCGCCTACATGGGCGGCGGCACCTTCGGCGTCGACGGCGCGGCGCATTTCTATTTCAACAAATCGGCGCGCGACGTGAACCTTTCGGAGGCCGCGATGCTCGCCGGCCTGTTCAAGGCGCCGACCAAATATGCGCCCCATATCAACCTGCCCGCGGCGCGCGCCCGCGCCAACGTCGTGCTCGACAATCTCGTCGATGCCGGCTTCATGACCGAAGGCCAGGTGTTCGGCGCCAGGCGCAATCCGGCGACCGCGGTCGACCGGCGCGACGAGAATTCGCCGAACTACTATCTCGATTGGGCTTTCGACGAGATGCGCAAACTCGTCGACACCTTCCCGAAATCCTACAATGAGCGCGTCTTCGTCGTGCGCACCGCGATCGACATGAACGTGCAGCGCGCGGCCGAAGAAGCCATCGAAAATCAGTTGCGCCAGTTCGGCCGCGACTATCACGCCACGCAAGCTGCCACCGTCGTCTCCGATCTGGATGGTGGCATTCGCGCAATGGTCGGCGGCCGCGACTATGGCGCGAGCCAGTTCAACCGCGCGACCGACGCCTACCGGCAGCCCGGCTCCTCGTTCAAGCCTTATGTCTACACGACGGCGCTTCTCAACGGCTTCAAGCCGACCTCGATCGTGGTTGACGGGCCGGTCTGCATCGGCAACTGGTGCCCGCAAAACTATGGCCACTCCTATTCCGGTGCGGTGACGCTGACGCAGGCGATCACCCGCTCGATCAACGTCGTTCCGGTGAAGCTGTCGATCGCGCTCGGCGGCAAGGCGCCTAATCCGGCCAAGGTCGGCCGCGCCAAGATCGTGGAAGTTGCCCGCCGCTTCGGCATCAAGGCGCCGCTGCCGGATACGCCGTCGCTGCCGATCGGCTCTGACGAAGTCACGGTCGTCGAGCATGCGGTCGCTTACGCCACCTTCCCGAACAAGGGCAAGTCGGTCACGCCGCACTCGGTCCTGGAAGTGCGCACCGGCGCCGGCGATCTGGTCTGGCGCTTCGACCGCGACGGCAAGAAGCCGTTGCAGGCGATTCCGGCATCGACCGCCGCCGACATGGCCCAGATGATGAGCCACGTCGTGAGCGAGGGCACGGCGCGTCGCGCGGCACTCGACGGCATCCCGACCGCCGGCAAGACCGGCACCACGAACGCTTACCGCGACGCCTGGTTCGTCGGATATACGGGTAATTTCACCTGCGCGGTCTGGTACGGCAACGACGATTACTCGCCCACCAACCGCATGACCGGCGGTTCGCTGCCGGCACAGACCTGGCACGACATCATGTTGGCCGCCCATCAGGGCGTCGAGGTCAAGGAACTCACAGGGGTCGGCATGGGCACGAAACTTCCGCCCTCGCCCGTTTCCGCCGTGATGGCCGCCAATGGCGGTCCGAAGCCCCAGGAGATCAAGCCGCCGCCGGTCCTCACCAAGCGCGGCGCCGACATTCTCGTGCGCGTGGAAAAGCTGCTGGATGAAGCGGCCAAGACCACTGAAGAACCTGCCAAGCCGTCGAAGCCGATTTCCTCGACCTCGGCAGGATTTACCGAAAGCTTCGCTTCAGCGGTGCCTGGCGCCCCTCCCGCGGCCGCCGCTGCGCCACGCAAGAACTAGTACCGCGAGGCTCCCGTGCGGCTGATATTCGTCACTTTGCTGGCGCTGATCCTCGCGGCCTCCGTCGGCCTCGGCGCCACGTGGATGACGGCAACGCGCGGCACCAACCTCGGCGCGCTCACCATCGGCGCCTGGACCGCGCGGCCCAAAACCGGTACGTCCGACGTCGACCCTTATTCGCGCGCATCGATCGCGCGCAGCGGCGAACTGCCGGTTGGCACCGGAGACGGTGTTGCGTTTTTGGCTACGCGAGACGATCGCAAGCGGCTGCTTGATGGCCGCTGCGATGTCGTAGTGAGTGGAATTACGCCGGCGGCGCGGTTCTGGACCCTCACGCTCTACGACAACAGAGGGCGGCTGGTCGCCAATTCGCTGCAACGTTATGGCTTCACCAGCCAGGAAATTATCCGCGGCGCGGATGGTTCGTTCGAGGTGCGGGTCGCATCGCGATCGCGTGCCGGCAACTGGCTGCCCACCGGCGGCATTGAACGCTACACGCTGGTGCTGCGGCTCTACGATACACCGGTCGGCGTTGCGACGCGCACCCAGCGCGACGCGCCGATGCCGTCCATCTCGACCGAGCGCTGCTCATGATCCGGCTGTTGTTCACCATCATTGCCGGCGTGGTCCTGGGCGGCATCGTCCATCTGGTAAGCGTGCTCGCGCTACCGCGCATCGCGACCCAGGACGCCTATTCCCGCCTCGCGCCGATCACGAAACTGAATGCCGTCACGCCCCTGCCCCAGCCGGATCCCTCTACGGCGCCATTGCCATTCATGGATCCCGCCTTTGCGGTTGCGGTCTGCCGTTACGATTTGTCGGGCGGGCCGATCAAGCTCGCGGTTCCCGTCAGCCAGGCCTATACGTCGGTGTCATTCTACACCCGCAACGAACTGGCCTATTACGCCATCAACGACCGTTCGGCCGGACGCAAGGTGATTGAACTCGATCTGATGACGGAAGCCCAACACGCCGCACTTCCCGAGGATGAGGATGTGACCGCGGCCGACCGGCTGATCATCGATTCTCCGAGTCCCGCCGGATTGATCGTGATGAAGGCGTTGGCGCCGGAGCCGGGCCTGCTTCCGCAAGCGCAGGCTTCGCTCGCCGCATCAAGCTGCAAGGTGCAGACCGAGCCGATGCCGGCCAAGCGCTAAGGTGTAGCGCATCGATCTCTGGGGTCGGACGATCAGCCGCGCGAAGAAATCGTGACGCCGGCGATAGGCTCGATTGCGATCGGAGGGCTGGCGCTTAGTTTGGCCAATTCGTTGATCAACCGATCCGCTTCGGCTGCGATGTTGTCAGGCGCCTGCACGACCAGCCGTTCCAGTGACCAGCGGTACGACGAAACGCGCCGCTCCAGGCATTGTTGCACCCATTGCACGATCAAGGTGTTCTCTTCCATGCGGGCAACGGCGTCAGCGCGCTCGCGCGGCGACAACTGCGAGACGTGCGCGAGGCTGGCGTTACGCTTCCGGTCGAGTTCGAGCACGCGCCCGGCGGTGGCATAAAACGGCTCGAAACGTGTGATGTCGTCGCGCACATCGTCGATCAATTGAGAATAGCGCGATGCGTCCGAGCGATGCGGCTCATCGATCAATTGCCGGCCGTAGGCCGTGCGGTCAAAGGCAACCTTCTGGGCCCGCCACGGCGAGGCCAGGACCTGATAATCGCCGAACACCGCTTTCCAGGCAGGACGCGAATGCGGCGGCTCGATGAACGGATAGGCTTGATCGCGAAGTTGCCGCTCGCCGTCGGTGAGTTGAAATTGCGAGGCTTTGAGACCGACGCTGCCGGTCGCCTCCATGCCGAGCCAGCGATGCATGTCGTCGTTGCGGAAATCCTCGCGGGTCCGGCCAAAATCGCCGCCGCTGCAACCGGCCAGCATGAGGCCCGTCAACAGTAGCATCAGTGCCGATACGAGAGCCGATGGCTGCCGTCGAATTCCGATCAAAGGAAAAGTGTCCGGCATCACCGACGCCGACGACGGCGGCCTGGCGCAGCACCCTGCTCCGGCCCACGGTCTCCGCTGGTTTCTTCAACCTGCCGCTCGATCCGGATCACGGGAAGGATGACCACCGTTCCCCTCACTTCCCGGCTTGCGCCATCCATGGTCGACCCCAGCCGCCGCGAAGCCGCATCCGCTGGAAATTCAATAACGGTCCCCATGCCCTGACTCTCTCCGGTGGTCGCTCTCTCACGCGATTTGCGGCGACGGCCGTCATTAAGAACAAACGTGGTTAACGGCTTCTTAACGAGCCGGCCGATCGATTTGACAACGGCTGTTCTGCCAACGAGCGCAGCCAAAATGGCACAATGAGTGCCCCGCCATTTCACGAATTGTTTTCCTTAACGCGGTGTTAAAGCAACTCGCTTAGGTTTTCGCGAGATTTGAAATCAGTCGCGTATCCAATATGACCACGTCTCCGTTGTTCTCAGGCTTCGACGGTTTGATGAACCTCTCCCGCCGAGAGGGCGTCGATATCCGTCCCACGTTGCTTCGTGTTCTCGCCGATCTCTATGTTCAAACGAACACACATAGCGAGCAGGAAGCCCGGCAATTCGTCGAACTCACTTCCCGGCTGATCGATCAGGTGGACGATGCCACGCGCGCGGCCGTGCGGGCCCGGCTCGCCCTTTATCCGGCAACGCCTGCGCCGGTCTTGCAGCACCTCGGCCTCAAACCCTCAGTGCCCGACCAGCCGGTGCCGCTGGCCCGTGAAATCCGGCCGCCACAGACCGCCGTTGCTTCGGAGCCGGCCAAAAACGCTCATGAAGTGCAATTGCGCGTGGCTTCAAAGCTGTCGATGCAGCCCAAGGACGCCGCCGAAATCAGCGGTCTTTTTTTTGGCGCAAGTGCGCCCGAACGCGCGTTGATCCTGCACAATCTCTCCGAGACGCCGCTGAAAGCCTCGCCGCGCGTTCCGGCGCAACGCGCCGCACGCTCGATCGAAGCCCTCGAAATGGCTGCCTGGGTTGCCGACGTCGAAAGCTTCACGCTTGAGCTCGGCGAAACTCTGATATTGCCCTGGACAATCACGACCCAGGTCGTCAACGATCCGACCGGCGAGCCACTTGCTTGCGCAGCCAAAGCGCTCGGCATGCACAGCGCGGCCTTTCAACGGGTTTTGTTGTTCCTCAAGCCCGAGATCGGCACCTCCGTTCACACCGTCTATCGGCTTTCGCGTCTCTATGACGTGCTGAAAGAACAGTCGGCGCTGATCATGCTGGCCGCATGGCGCGGGTCCACGATGGCGGTAACGCGTGCCAGGTATCGTTCGGGTCTTTACGATGACGAACGCAACCGTGCGCGGAGCGCAACGGCGCAGAACAGAACCGCTTCGCAGCCGGCGGCAGGCGTTGCGGCGCCGCGGACGAGTACGTCGCAGAATTCCGGACGCTAATTCGACCTTGAGATCAGTCCCGCGACAAATCGAGGAAATGCCTGCCGGCGCGGTCCTCGGTCTCCACGATCCAGGCGTCCGGATCGAACCGGACTTCCTTCTGAAGGCGTTCCTCCACGGAAGGCTCCGGCACCGGCTCCTTCGAGGTCGGCATGAAGAGCCGCTCGATCGGCCTTGAGTCGTCGTAAACCGTCTGCGGCGCGGGGACGTAAAGCATGGCATTGCCGTCGAGCAGCGCCACCTTCACGAACACCGCACCCGCCTCCTCCGCGCCGCGTCGGCGCACTGCGCCGAATACGCCCGCGGTCTGGCAGCGGCGCAAGTAGGCCGCTACCCATATACTCGATTTCAATCGCATGGAACGACGATAGGCCAGCCGGTCCGGCTAGACCAGACCCATGACCTGACCTTACTCGATCGGATGACCGATCATCGCGGCGAGTTCGCGCACCAGGCGATCGGACACCTGACCCGTGACCGGGAGCTTGCGCGCCTTCTCGAACTTCTGGATCGCTGTCTGGGTATCGGCGCCGGCCACGCCGGTCGGCTTCAACTGGCCGTAGCCATATTCAGTCAACGCGCGCTGCACCGCCGCCACACGATGCGGTCCGGCGACAGAGGCCGGCACGCTCTCGACGCGGGAAGATACCGGCACCGTCATCGGTGGACGCGGAATATTGGCGGACGCTGGCTGCACCGTGCTGGTCGTCTTGACCAGGCTGGTCAGGGCGTCGGCAGCTCTCGGATCGGCTGGCCTTGCCTCGGGCAGCGGAACGTCGGCCTCGACGGGCCGCGGCCGCGGCAGCGGACCTGCGGGCAAGGAAGCCACCGCAGGCAAGGTCACGACCGTGCCGAACATCGGTGCCGGATGGCGTCCGGCCTGCATGAACAGTGCGTTGACGATGACGGCACAGACCGCAACCAGCGCAAGGACGCCCGCAATCACGTCCTTCGGGCTGTGCAGGAAAATGCGCATCACGAGTCCATGCTCGGACTCCTGCTCGAGCTCGGCTTGTCTGGCGCCGCGGCGGCGCCGCGGCATTTCATCGTCGATGGTCAGTTTTCTAGGCACTTTTCTTCACCTGAAGGACTGGTTCCGGCGCCGCGGGACGCGCCGGCGGGGCGAGCGTTGCGACGTTGCTTTGGGGCTGGGCGAGGTGCGGCGTCAACGGCAACGCGACCGTCACGGTGGTGCCTTCGTCGATCTTGCTCTGCACCGTCATTTCGCCGCCATGCAAGGCAACGAGGCTTTTGACGATCGATAGTCCAAGGCCGGTGCCTTCATGCCGCCGTTGATAAGTCGTGCCGGCCTGAAAGAACGGATCGCCGACCCGCTTGAGATCGTCGGCTGCAATGCCGACGCCCGTATCGGCGATGCGAACCACAAGCCGGGCGCTCTCGAGGCCGGCCGATACCGTCACGGTGCCGCCGCGCTCGGTGAATTTCACGGCGTTAGAGACGAGGTTGAGTACGATCTGCTTGAATGCGCGAGGGTCGCCGATCATGACCGGCAAATCGTCCGATGCCCGGGTGACGAGATCGATGCCGCTCTCGCGGGCCTTGAGGGCCAAAAGGTTGCAGCAATTGATCAGCGCCGCCCGCGGCGCAAAGGGCTCCGGCATGATCTCGAAATTGCCGGACTCCATTTTCGACATGTCGAGAATGCCGTTGACGACCGACAACAGATGCTGGCCCGAATCGTTGATCAGCTGGGCATACTCCCTGCGGCGCGCAGCATCCAGCATCAGCGCGTCTTCCTGCATGATCATTTCGGAGAAACCGATAATGGCGTTGAGCGGCGTGCGCAGTTCGTGACTCATGGTGGCAAGGAAGCGGGTCTTCGATGCGTCCGCCTGCTCGGCCGCGGTTCGCGCCAGATCGAGCGCCTGCTCCTGATTTTTCCGATCGGTAACGTCACGCATCACCGCGACGACCTCAGCCTCTGAAGGTTTTGACGCCGGCGTGACCTGCTCAAGCGGCCGGCATCGCATCTCGACCCAGATGAAATTCACCTGACCGGCCTGCCGATCCTCGCGGCCGCGAACCATATCCCGCTTCAGGCGGAACTCGACGCTTTGCGCCTCGCCGCCGCGCGCGGCTTCCGAAAGCGCAGTCAGGTAGGCCGGGCGATCGGCGACATGCACCCGGTCGAACAGGCCATAGCCGACGAGACGCGAGACCGGCGCGCCCAGGAGCGCTTCCGCAGCCGGCGAAATGAAGCGTACCGCGCCGTTACGGTGGTGGCGGGAGATCACATCGCTCATATTGTGAGCCAACAGCCGATAGCGCTCTTCCTCGGTGTAAAGCAGCGAAGCGCTGGCCCGCGCGAGCAGTTCGGCTCCGAACGCAAGGCCAGCGGCATAGAGTGTCGCCGAGGCGACGCCGAATGCCGTCAGGACAGCGCGCAGTTCCGCATCCGCATCGGCCGCCGGCAGCAACTGGAAATAGCCAAGAACGATCAGCAGCGAAACGCACGTCAGCGCCAGAGCACAGGCGAAGGCCACCACGCGGCGTGAGGCCGAAATCGCGGCTTCCATCGGTACGACGACAAGCCAGATCGCAGCGAACGATCCGACGCCGCCGGTGACCGAGGCCAGTGTCATGATCAGGCCGGCGAATGCCAGCGACGACAGGAGACAGGCTCCTTCGTAACGGCCGGTGCGTGACAGGAACCAGGACAACAGAATGGGCACGATCAGCCAGGCGAAGGCCGCGACCCCAAGCGCGGTCGGCGCGCCATGCATGGCGAGATAGACCGGAAATGCGGCAAACGCGGTGAGGCTTCCCAACAGCCGCGGAGCGATGAAGGCGCGATGGCGGGCGCGCGCCAGCACATCGTACCGCGCCGACGGGTGCAGCAGCGCATCTAGGCAATCGCGAATGGTACTCAGAACTGTCACTGTTTCGGCCTGTGCGTCGTCGAATAGACGCCCCGGAACGTCCCCCTTGTCGTGGTCGCAACCTGTCAGAGCGACATTAAACGAAAGCTAAGGCGGCCGAGGTTGCGGCTAAAGACCGTATCCCCGCGGCGCTTTCGGCGTCTGATGCTCCGGCCTATCAACGCAGATGGTGAACGACAGGTTTCCGCATGACCGGTGGATATGGTTTCGAAATGGTGGATGGGCTCAAAGCCATCCGCGGAATCGGCATCAATCGAAAATTTACGCCGAATCAAACGAAGCGATTTTTTCGCGAACTCCTCCCGATTTAACCTCAATGCAAACACTTGCGATTTATCGACGGCTGTTAGGAATCTGTTTTCGAGTTTGAAAGCGACGGAACAAGAGAGGCGGCCGGAGTAGCGAAATGTTTTTTCTGCTTCGCTTGACGTTTTGGATCGGGCTCGTGCTCGTTCTGTTGCCGCGGGACAAAACCCCGGATCAGGACAAGACGTCGCAAATCAATGCGTCCGAGGCTGTATCGGCTGCCACTGCGGCCATCTCCGACATGGGCCAGTTCTGCAAACGTCAGCCGGCGGCATGTGAAGTCGGTGGCCAGGCGGCGACCGCGATCGGTCAGCGCGCCCAGGGCGGCGCAAAAAAGCTGTACCAGATCATCACCGACAAGCCCGACAAATCGGACAAATCCGATAAGCCCGATAAACGCGCGCCCGATCACACCGGATCGATCGGCGGCATGGAGAGCGCCGACGCCGCGCACGACACGCTAACGCCGGACGACATGCAGATCGAATGGCAGGGGCCTTTGCCGCCGTCGCCATAACTCCCCGTAGAACCGGGAACATCTTCGATCGGCCATATCGCTTTTGGCTACCTTCGGCCCTATATAGAGGTCGAAGGTTGAGCGCGATCATGACGACGATTGACGAAATCAGAGAAAATTTCGAGCTGCTGGAGGATTGGGACGACCGCTACCGGTACGTCATCGAACTCGGCCGGACGCTCGAGCCGATGCCGGACGACGAGCATTCGTCAGCCAACAAGGTGCAGGGTTGCGCCAGCCAGGTTTGGCTGTCGAAGAGCCTCGAGCGCAACGGCAGCGGCGAAGCCTTGCTGAAATATCGGGGTGACAGTGACGCCCATATCGTGCGTGGACTGATTGCGATCCTGCTGACGCTTTATTCAAAGCACACGCCGCAGCACATTCTCGACACCGACGCGACTGCCGTGTTCAACGAATTTGGATTCCGCGAACATCTGACCCAGCAACGTTCGAACGGCCTGCGTTCGATGGTCGAACGTATCCGCAGCGATGCGCGCGAGGCGCTTGCGGCTGCGTCGTAAGAACTAAAGCTTATTTCCGCCGCCGGCGCTGCTGGCCAAGCCCCATCTTCTTGGCGAGTTGCGAACGGGCGACCGCATAGTTGGGCGCGACCATCGGATAGTCCGGCGGCAAACCCCATTTTTCCCGATACTGTTCCGGCGTCATATTATATTGCGAGCGCAGATGCCGTTTCAGCGACTTGAAACGCTTGCCGTCTTCCAGACAAACCAGATAGTCGGGCGTCATCGATTTCTTGACGGAAACCGCGGGCTTTGCGGGTTCCGCAGGCGTCTCGGGCCGGCCGGTCGAAACGCGCACCAGCGCCGCGTGAATCTGGTTGATCAGACCCGGAATTTCTGACGCCGGCGTCGGGTTGTTGCTGAGATAGGCCGAGACGATATTCGCGGTCAGATCGATGAAATTCTTGCCCGTGGTGTCGGTCATGGCCAAAACCTTCTCAAGAGTTTCATCGCTCACGTCATCTCCACGCCACTTCGCGAGTTTGCTCAGCCGCCCTTGAATATGAACGGATTAAGCGGGCGGAGACAAGAACGGCGCTCCGAATTTTTCCGGCAAGACGCGAATAGCGTCATCAAGGGCGCTGATCGAGGTGAGCGCGCAGTTCGTCGATCGACGCAAAACGCATCATGCCCTCGGGCATCTGGGCCTCGATCGATCCATCCGAGTATAACGAGTAGGCCATTCCATCGACGACACCCGATTTGAGCACCGTCACCGGCGGTTGATCCGGAGCCGGCGGCGCCTGGCGAGCAGCTGGGGTTTCACCGAACGCCGGTGGCGTACGCACAGGCCGCCGCTGCGGTGGCACGTCGGCGGGTCTTGCACGTTCCGATTTCGGCCAGGCGTCATCGAAGGTCGCAGGCGGAGGCTCGTTGATCTCCGCGTCCGGCGCGGGTGGCGCTGCGGCACGAGGTTCGGCGGCGGCTTGCTCGCCTGAGCGCGCCTCGGCACGCTCACGTTCCCGGCGCGACGTCGAGGAAAATAGCAGGTTACGCCGCTGTTTCACCGGCTGCGATTCGGGTGCCGGCGGGGTCGACGCTTCCTGCCGCGCACGATCACGCTGCGCTGCCTCGTCGAGCCAAGGTTCAGCCGGCACCGCAGGAGGTCCGCCGGCCGCTTCTCCGCGGTTCGGCTCGCCGAGCGCGGCATCTCCGATCGCCGGGCGCGGCAATGCCGCCCTTGCCGGCGGCTGGAGGGCCGGATTGGCGCCCAGGCGGGCCGTTACGTTTTTCAGCTCTCTGACGACGACCCACAGGCCCAGGATGATCAAGCCCGTGCAGGCGGTGACGGCGCCCGCCAGAATCAGCGTATTGCCGAGACCGAACTCGTTGATCGGGATCCCGAACCCGATCGCAAGGAGACCTGCCAGAAGGCAGGCAATCCCGGCGGCCAACATACCAATCGACATCAAACTACCCCTAAGCCGCGCTTTGCCCTACACGCGGCCCCTGCAGCCCCCAATGCCACGATAACGTCATATTGCGGCCCCCGCCAACCGGCAATTCACGAGGTAATTCCGAGACCTGCGCATCATTGGAACCATGGTTAAGGGCCAAAGGTTCCTCGCCGTTGCGCTGCGGCACGAGAATTACGCCACAATTGCCAATTACTTGGCGATGGAACTGCGCTATATGGATGCCGGGGGATGAGGCCCAAAATGCGCTGACTGGGCCAAGGGACACCGGGTATCCAATAGCCATGACATCCATCACGACCTCTGCCGTCGATACGCCCTTGCGGCGCTCGATCGAGCGGACTTGCGACGACGCCGCCATGCTGGTGTTGGTCGCAGTCGGATTGGTCGCAAGCCTTACCTTCCGCGATTACGGCCTCGGCTGGGATGACTACACCCACGCCGAATATGCCGATTTGTTGCTGCGGATGTATGGCTCCGGCTTCAAGGACACGGCGGCCTTGTCGTTCGCCAATCTCTATATGTATGGCGGCGGCTTCGATATGGCCGCGGCGCTGCTGCACAAGGTCATCCCGCTCGAATTGTTTGAAACGCGGCGGCTCGTCGGCGCCATCGTCGGCATCATCGGCCTCGCGGTGACGTGGCGGCTGGCGCGTCGCGTCGGCGGCCCGCTGGCAGGACTGGCGGCGCTCCTGCTCCTCGCGCTGTGTCCGACCTTCTACGGCCACATATTCATGAATCCGAAGGATGCGCCATTCGCGGTCGCGATGGTGATCCTGATGCTCGGTCTCGTTCGCCTCGCCGAAGAATATCCACATCCTTCGCCGCGGACGGTTCTCATTGTCGGCCTCGGCGCCGGTCTTTCGATCGGCTCACGCATCCTTGGCGGACTCGCATTGCTCTACGCGCTGGTCGGCTTCGTTCCGATGCTGATCGAAGAGGTCCGCACGCATGGCGCGCGCGAAGCTTTCAGACGATTTGCGCAGATGACGTACGCGCTGCTGCCGGGCCTGATCCTGGGTTACGTCATCATGGGATTGATCTGGCCGTGGTCGATCATCGAACCCGGTCATCCCTTCCAGGCTGCCACCTACTTCTCGACTTTCTTCGAGAAGCCGTGGAAGGAGATGTTTGACGGCGTCATCGTGGCGGTCCCCGACATGCCGTGGTCGTACCTCCCGACGCTGTTCGCTTTGCAGCTTCCGGAAATATTGCTTGCGCTGTCGATTGCGGCCGTCGTCACGACCGTCCTGGCGTTGCCCCGCAACGACGTGCCGGCGCGGCGCAAGACGATCCTTCTGATGCTGACCCTGGCGGCGGTGCTGCCGATTGCGATCGCCATCCTGAAACGTCCAGCGCTTTACAACGGCATCCGCCACTTCATCTTCGTCATTCCGCCAATGACCGTGCTGGCAGGCGTGGCCTTCGCGCGCGGAATGGATTGGCTCAAACACAACCGCCGGAGCTGGCAGCCGGTGGCCGTGGCCGTGTTCGCGTTCGGCCTGTTGCTGCCGCTCGGCGAAATGATCCGGCTGCATCCCTATCAGTACACCCATTTCAATCATATCGCCGGCACGGTGCGCGGCGCCGACGAGCGCTACATGCTCGATTACTGGGGGCTGGCGTTCAAACAGGCCTCCGACAGCCTGCGCGAGCAGCTCGACGAGCGGCATGAAACTCCGCCGCCTGGACACAAGTGGAATGTCGCCGTGTGCGGACCGCACCGGGGGGCGCAGGTCGCGCTTGGCCCCGATTTCACCATCGGCTGGGACAGCCACGTAGCAGACTTCGCGATGACGCTCGGCGAATTCTACTGCAAGGGCCTCATCAGCGCGCCAATTCTGGTTGAAATCAAACGTGACGACGTGGTGTTTGCCCGCGTCTACGATATCCGTGGGCGCAGCATTTCGAGCCTGCTGTCGTATCCGCCGCCGTAAGGCGACGAGGCTCACGGCGCAAAGCATAACTGCTAGATTTTTAACGTGTCTTGTCGCCGGTCGGCGGCGGGAATAGGCTTGCGTCAAATCAGCCATCGGCAGGAGAAGGCGTCATGTCGCCAGCGGAAGCTCGCTTGAAGGAAGTGCCGTCCGGAATGACGGAGGCCGAGTGGGGTCAGCGCGTCAATCTCGCTGCCTGCTACCGCTTGATCGCCTTTTACGGCTGGGACGATCTGGTCGATACCCATATCTCCGCACGGGTGCCGGGGCCGGAGCATCACTTCCTGATCAATCCTTATGGACTGATGTTCGACGAAATCACGGCTTCCAGCCTGGTCAAGGTCGACCTCGACGGCAACCTGCTCAGCAAAACGCCGTACCATATCAATCCGGCCGGGTTCACCATTCACTCGGCAATCCACGAAGTCCGCGAAGATGCCGGTTGCGTGATCCATCTGCATACGCCTGATGGCACGGCGGTCGCGACTTCTGCGGAGGGTTTGCTTCCGCTCAATCAGACCGCACAACTTGTCACCTACGATCTCGCCTATCACGACTATGAAGGCATCGCACTCGATCATGACGAGCGCCCTCGCCTGCAACGCGATCTCGGCGACAAAAATCACATGCTGTTGCGCAATCACGGCACGCTGACCGTCGGCCGCTCGGTCGCCTCGGCCTTCGAGCGCATGTTCCATCTGGAACGGGCCTGCACCATGCAGGTGCGTACCCGGATGCTGGGACCGACCGCCTACCCCGTCGATCCCGCAGTCGTCGACAAGAACACGAAACTGCTCGACAACCCCGAACGGCAGGAACTGCGCTCGACCACGCTGGTCTGGCCGCCGCTGTTGCGCAAGCTCGACCGGATGGATCCGAGCTACAGGAATTGAAAAGCTAACGCATCCGGTGTAGGGTTTTCCCACATACCTCTACACATCCAATCAAACGCCGCTCAATTCCGGGCGGCGTTTTTACGTTCGCGGTGCACTACCCCATATTGCGTTGCACTGCGTATTGCGGCCCGGAATTGCTTGCGGTTAGATGTCGCAGGGCTTCTGGGGGAAATCATGAAAAAGACCGTCTGTGTTGTAGCCGTCGCGATCGCGTTGACGGCGGTTTTACCCGCGGCAAGCGCGCAGCAAGCCGACCCTCCCAAACAGTCGCTGACGGCCAGGCTCAAGCAGAAATATCTGGAACGACGAGCCAAGTTCATGCACCGCGTGAAGGATGTTTACTTCGCCATGGGCTGCAAGGTGCTGGCCGGAGGAGCCGGCATCCAGCCGCTTACCAGCAACGACAGCTACCTCGCCTATGTCGGCGAACAAACCATCGTCGATCTGAAAGACGATGAAGCCCTTCGTCAGGCTGCGATGCAGGAGGGGCTGGACCGTGCGGCAAAGCCGGGAGAGTGCGACTATTATCGCCGGCATCCGGAGGCGGCCGCTGCGATGCGGCATGCTGCAGCCGAGGCGGCCAAGCCAAAGTAAGGGCCGTCGCCAGTCAAGCGAAGGCAACCGCTCTTTGGAGTACGGTCGGGCGAAGCCATGAGGACGAGTATCTACATTGTGGCGGTCGCATTGGCGCTGGCGGCGATTTCGCCCCCGGCCGTGGCCGAACAAGCCGATCCTCCCAAGCAGAGCCTTTCGGCCAAAATCAAACAGCAATATCTGGTGCAGCGGGCCAAGTTCGTCCGCCGCGTGAAGGACATCTATTTTGCTGTCGGCTGCAAGGTTCTGCCCGGCGAAGCCGGCACCCGTTCGCTCGCCAGCAGAGAAAGTTATCTCGCCAGCGTCAGAGAGCAAGCGGTCCTGGACTTGAAAGAGGATCAAGAGCTCGTAGAGGCGGCGAAGCAAGCGGGCCTGGACCGCGCGTCCAAGCCGGGAGCATGCGATTATTACCGCCGCCATCCGGAGGCCGCCGCGGCGATGCGGAAAGCCGCGGCCGACGCGGCAAAACAATAGCTTTTGCCAAACACCTCGCCGAACCATTACGGCGAAGATCTATTCCGCTAGCGCGGCGAGAATTCTCGCCCAGGAGCGAATGCCCTTGTGGAAGCTTCTGAGGTCGTACTTCTCGTTCGGCGAATGAATGTTGTCGTCGTCGAGCGCAAAGCCCACCAGAAGCGAGTCCAGACCAAGCGTGCGCTTGAAGTCGGCCACGATCGGGATCGAAGCGCCCGACCCCATCAGAACCGCGTCCTTGCCCCATTCTTCCGCGAGCGCGCGCCGGGCTGCCGCGAGCGGCTTCATGTTCCAATCGAGCGCCACGGCCGGTGCGTTGGAGTGATCGGCGAATTCCGCACGGCAGTCTCCCGGCAACCGCGCCGTGACGTAGTCGCGAAACGCCTTTCGAATCTTGCGAGGGTCCTGCCCCTCCACGAGGCGGAACGAAACCTTGGCGGAAGCTTCCGCCGGGATCACGGTCTTTGAACCCTCGCCGATATAGCCGCCGACGATGCCGTTAACGTCGCAGGTCGGGCGCGACGAGATCTGCTCGATCAGGAGGCGGCCTTTTTCGCCGGCCGGAATCGACAGGCCGATGGGTTTAAGAAATTTTTCAGGTGTCAGGTCGAGCTTTCGCCACTGCTCCAGAACATCCGCTGGCAAATCTTTGACGCCGTCGTAGAAGCCCGGAATCGTGATGCGACCGTCGTCATCGAAAATGCCGCCGAGAATGCGGGTCAGGACCCGGATCGGATTTTGCGCGCCGCCGCCAAAAATGCCGGAGTGCAGATCGCGGTTGGCGGCCTTGATCTTCACCTCCTCATACACAAGCCCGCGCAATGAGGTCGTGATTGCCGGCGTGTTCTGGTCCCACATGCCGGTGTCGCAGACGAGCGCATAGTCTGCCTTGAGGTCCGCCTTGTTCTTTTCGAGGAAAGGAACGAAATTTTTCGAGCCGACCTCCTCTTCGCCCTCGATCACGATTGTCAGGTCGAGCGGCAGCGATCCCGTCACTGATTTCCAGGCACGGCAGGCCTCGACAAAGGTCATCAGCTGCCCCTTGTCGTCCTCCGCCCCGCGCCCGACGATGATTTTCCGTCCGTCCGCATGGTCGGTCACGGCAGGTTCGAACGGCGGGCGATGCCAGAGATTCAAGGGATCGACCGGCTGCACGTCGTAATGGCCATAGAACAAGGCGTGCGGCCGGCCGCCGCCCGACTTCCCGTTCGACTTGGCGACGACGGCCGGGTGCCCATCGGTCGGCCTCACCTCGCACACCAATCCGAGCGAGGCGATATCCCTTGCCAGATGATCGGCCGCCGCCTTGCACTCACCGGCAAAGGCGGGGTCAGCAGAAATCGATTTGATCCGCAATAGCGCGAACAACCGTTCGAGGCTGTTGTCGAAATCCGCATCGATGCGCTCAAGAACTTTTTGAAGTTGTGCGGCGTCCGACATTTCAGATCTTCCTTAAGTGGCGGGGAGTTTTCGAACCGTATCCTATGGTAAGCGGCTCAAGGCGGACAAGGAGCTGGCCGGGGAAACAGCCTTCTCTTCTATCGGATACCGGAGGTGCCATGCCAGGCCAACGGCGATCACGACGGTGGCGAGAAAGTTGTTCCCGTACGCCTGCCAGCCGTGCGGAAACGGCGGAAGCGACAGACAGACGAGAACACCTGCGATGGCGAGCGCGATCCATGTCCCCTTGCGCACGGCGGCACGGGGGTCGTAGGCCGCGCGATGGATCAGCACCGTCAGCGGAAAGAACAGCCAGATGAAGTAGTATTGCCGTGCCAATGGCGAAGCGACCGTCATCAGGCAGAACAAGATACCGAGTTCTTCCGCATCCGATCGAGGCGTTCGGCGTGACGCCGGCGGCATCACCAGGATGAAGGCAACGCCGACGATGGCGGCCACGCCCAACACCACCCAATTGGCGGTCTTGAAGTCGAGATTGAGCAAATTCATGTAGGCGGGCTTGTTGTTCGGATTGTCCTGGTTGTAGTCGACCGGACGGGTCAGGCGGTGCGTCAAGGAAATCAGGGACTGGTTCATCCACGACCAGTTCTGATCCTCGCGCTGTCCGAAGCCCGCTTCCGAAGTCGATCCGACCATTCCCTGATACCAGGTCTTCAGCTCCGAGAGATTATGCTGATAGCCGCGTATGGGGGTCGGAATAACGATCAGAAGAGCGACAAGAAAGATCACGGTGCTCGCCACCGACGCCCATTGCCGGCGCCACACCAGATAAGGAAGCACGGCGAGCGGGAAGACCTTGATCGCGGTTGCGAGTGCAAACAGGAGTCCCGAACTCCAGGGACGATCTTGTTGCAGGAGCCAGAAGCCCCACAGCATCATCGCCAGCAACACCAGATTGGGCTGGCCGAGGTCGAACATATCGAAGGTGAATGAGATCATGACGATCGACGGCAGCGCCGCCAGCCACGGGCTTGGGTCGCTCTCATCACCCGTCATCGCATTCGACAGCTGCGCGGTCATCCACCATGCGACAATGTTGAGCAACGACAGGCAAAGATAGAGTGGAATTTTTCCGAAGATGGAGGGGATCGCGAGCAGTATCGCCGCCGGCGGCGGATACAGAAATGCAAAAATGGTGTGAGGATCGTGCGGGTAGAGGTCTCCGCCTTGCAAGACCTGCTGGCCGGCCCAGAACCACAGCGGATAATCCTTGGTCTTTCCGTGACCGAAAATCTCAGGCCCGAGAACGTCGGCGGTCAGGATGAGACAACAGACCAGGAAAAGGATATCGAGCGGCGCTCGTAACGACGGAAGTCTCAAAAGGCTTCACTTTCTGAAGTTGAAGGAAGATCACGCCGCATGTGGCGCTGATTTGACATTCGTAAACAGGGCCGCCGCGACAGGATACGAATGTCAGAACCGGGACACTAGGGCTATCGGCGCAGTAGCCCACCGAGCGCCCCACGCACAATGGCGCGGCCAACCGAACCGCCGATCGAGCCGCCAACCGATTTACCGAGATCGGCAACCGCGCCGCCAACCACCTTGTTGGTCACGGAACGGGTGACGTTGCGCGCGATCAACTGACCCGTCGACAACCTGTTGCGCGACGTGCCAGTCCCGAAGATCGCCCCCACGATGGCGCCGACTTGCCCGAGGATTCCACCACCACCGCCGCCGATCGCGCCCGCCACCCGCTTCTGCAACATCTCATAGGCGGATTCGGAATCGACCGTGGTATCGTATTTCCCTTTCACCGGGCTGTTGTCGATGATGGATTTACGCTCCTCCGGCGTGATCGGCCCGATGCGCCCGGTCGGTGGCCGGACCATGACGCGCTCGACCATCGCCGGAATGCCGTTGCCTTCCAGAAACGATACCAGTGCTTCGCCCTTGCCGAGCTGGGTGATCACCTGTGCCGTGTCCAGTTTCGGATTGGGCCGGAAGGTTTCGGCCGCTGCTGTAACCGCCTTCTGATCGCGCGGAGTGAACGCACGAAGCGCGTGCTGCACGCGGTTGCCCAATTGCGCAAGCACCTTGTCGGGCACGTCGATCGGATTTTGCGTGACGAAATAAACGCCGACGCCTTTGGAGCGGATCAGCCGTACCACCTGCTCGATCTTGTCCATCAGCGCTTTCGGCGCATCGTTGAACAACAGATGCGCCTCGTCGAAGAAAAATACGAGTTTGGGCTTGGGAGGATCGCCGACTTCGGGCAATTGCTCGAACAGCTCCGACAACATCCACAACAGGAAGGTCGCGTACAATCGCGGACTCTGCATCAGCTTGTCGGCGACCAAGATGTTGACCATGCCCCGGCCGTCACGATCGGTTCGCATGAAGTCCTTCAAATCCAGCGCCGGCTCTCCGAAGAACTTGTCGCCGCCCTGATTTTCCAGCACCAGAAGCTGACGCTGGATGGTTCCCACGGTCTGTTTCGAGACGTTTCCATATTGGGTGGTCAGTTCACCGGCATGCTCGGCGACGAAAGACAGGATCGCCCGCAGGTCCTTCATATCGAGAAGCAATAGCCCCTGCTCGTCTGCGACCCTGAAGGCAATATTCAGCACGCCTTCCTGGACATCGTTGAGGTCCATCATCCGCGACAGCAAAAGCGGGCCCATTTCAGAGACGGTGGCGCGCACTGGATGGCCCTGCTCGCCGAACACGTCCCAGAACACCGTCGAAAACTGGTCCACCTGGAAGGTAAGACCCATATCGGCTGCGCGCTTGAGGATGAAATCCTTGGCCTCACCCACTTCGGAGATGCCGGACAGGTCGCCCTTGATGTCGGCTGCGAACACCGGAACGCCGGCGCGCGCAAATCCCTCGGCCATCACCTGCAACGAAACGGTCTTTCCGGTTCCGGTCGCGCCTGTGACCAGCCCGTGCCGATTGGCAAGCGTAAGCGTCAGCCAGGCCGGCTGTTCCCCCTTGCCAATAAAAATCTTTTCAACGGTATCGGCGGTCTGGATATCGGGTGTCGCCATTACATCGCCTTCGTTGTGCACCTCGGCGGACGGTCACCCACATATAAGGTATCTTGCAAGCCGATTGAACCTTCAACGAACGAATGAGAGAAGCAAACACTCTTCAGTCGGCGTGCGTTCGCCCCGGTTTCGTCGCTACGCATCGTCGAATTCGGAGTAAAACTCGTCCGTCAAGGTGCGAAATCGTCACTGGCTCTTGCATTGCTGCAACACTTGCGATCCGAATCACAGGGATGGCGACGGTGATCGCTTGTAATTCGTCTCGCAGACGATCAAGATAAATCGTGAGCACGGATCGGTGGATAAGCCGGCCGAGGATGGGGCGAGATGGACGAGCTGACAGGGTGGCTGGCCGCAAAAGCCGGCATTGAAAACGCTGTAGCCGAAAAGACCGTCGGCATTATTCTAGGCTTCCTTCGCCGCGAAGGGCCTTCCGACAAGGTTCAAGCCTTAATTGACAAGATTCCGGGAGCAGAAGCTGCGATCTCCGCATCAGACAGTAATGCTGGCCTGTCGAAGCTGATGGGCGGCGGTCTGATGGCTGTTGGTACCCGGCTGATGGGCCTGGGCCTCGGCGTCAACGACATCCAAAACATCGCACGTGAACTTTTCCGATTTGGACGGGACAAAATCGGGGAGGATCAGATGGGCGCCATCATCGCGGGCACCCCTGGCCTCAATCAGTTCGCTTGAAACATTTCACATTCGAAAAATCATGACATATCCCATTTCCGAGATTGATGGCCTTCCCTCTTTCGCCGCATCCAAACTGAAAACGCTGGGCATTCGTACCACGGACCGCTTGCTGGAAGCGGCAAAAACAGTGAAGGGCCGTAAAGCTCTCGCGGCCAAGACGGGCATCAGCGAGCAGCAACTGCTCGAATGGGCGAATTTTTCCGACTACATGCGGATTCCCGGCATGGGCAGGGCAAAGGTCGGACTGGTCCGCGCAGCCGGCGTTCCGACCGTTCGCGAACTGGCCCTTCGAAACCCGGCCCGGCTAGCGCAGAACCTGAAAGAGGTGAACATCAGGCGCAAGCTTGTCCGGATTTTGCCCTCCGAGAAGTCGGTCGAGCAACTGATCGCCAAGGCGCGGAAGCTTCAGCCCAAGATTACGTACTAAGATTACGCACCGGGATTACCTGCTAAAATCTCCTGCAATATTGTCTCGTTGACGCGACCGGCGCCTTCTTGACCGCAGCCTGACGGCTGCTCTCTTGACACCCCGATGCCGACCGCGCAAAGCGACCACATGATCGCGACTTCGCCCGGAACTGCCCCCGCGGCCGCCTCGGCGGACCATCGGACCTGGCCGGAACGGCTTTCCGGACCCTCTCCGCTGGTCATGGGCGTTTTGAACGTCACGCCGGATTCGTTCTCGGACGGCGGACGTTTCCTTGCGCCGGATAGCGCGCTGGCTCAGGCCAGGCGGATGGCCGCGGAGGGCGCCGACATCATCGATATCGGCGCCGAATCCACCCGGCCCTACGGGTCGCAACCGATCTCCGCCGACGAGGAGATACAGCGCTTGCGGCCGATCCTGCCCGACGTCGTCGCGCTCGGAATTCCCGTCTCGATCGACAGCATGAAGCCGGAGGTCGTCGCTTGGGCGCTGGATAACGGTGCGGCCATCGCCAACGATGTCTGGGGCCTTCGGCGCGACATCGATATGGCGAAACTGATTGCGGAGCGGCGTTGCCCCGTGGTTGTCATGCATAACCGCGATCGCGCCGATCCCAATGTCGACATCATGGCGGATATCGCCGCGTTCTTTTCGCGCTCGCTTGAAATCGCGGCAAAAGCCGGCATTTCACGGGAGCATATCGCACTCGATCCAGGCATCGGCTTCGGCAAGACGCAAGAGCAGAGCATGATGGTGCTGGCGCGGCTGGCGCAGCTCAACACCTTCGGGCTACCGCTTTTGGTCGGAGCATCGCGCAAGCGCTTCATTGCGACAGTGTCGCCGTCCGAACCGGATCATCGGCTCGGCGGCTCGATCGCCGCGCATCTGATCGCGGCAAAAGCCGGCGCGCGGATCATCCGCACCCACGACGTGTCCGAGACCGTGCAAGCCCTGCGGGTCGCCTCAGCCATTTGGGACAAGCAATGAGCGATACGATCTTCATTACCGGCCTCGTCATCCACGCCCGTCATGGCGTCATGGATCATGAGACCGAGGTCGGGCAACGTTTCGTCATCGACCTCGAACTCTCAGCTGATCTCTCGGAATCCTCGCACACCGATCGCCTGGCCGACACCGTCTCCTATTCCAATGTGGTCGCGACTGCGACCGCGGCTTTCAAGGACACCAACTACAAATTGCTGGAACGCGCCGCGGGCGCGGTTGCCGATGCCGTACTCGCGGCTTTTCCGAAGATCAGCGCCATCAAGGTCACCGTCCACAAGCCGCACGCGCCGATCGCGGCGATCTTTGATGATGTCGGCATCGTGCTCACTCGCGCACGGAAACTTTAAGCTCTGATGGCGCACGCCCTGATCGCACTCGGTGGCAATGTTGGCGATGTCCGCGCTACTTTCCAGAAGGCGATCGCCAACATCTGCGGGATGACGCAAGCCGCCCTTCTGGCGCGGTCTTCCGATTATGTCACCCCGCCCTGGGGCGATGTCGAGCAGGAGCCTTTCATCAACGCCTGCATCGAGATCGACACGCCCCTCGACCCCCACGCGCTGCTATTCACGTTGCAAAAGGTCGAAGCCAAATTCGGCCGTGACCGCGCCAAAGAACGCCGCTGGGGACCGCGGACGCTCGACCTCGACCTGATCGCCTATGACGACGTCTCGATCGAGAAGCCGGAACTGACACTGCCCCACCCTCGCCTGTTCGAACGCGCTTTCGTGCTGGTACCGCTCGCCGAGATTTCCCCCGATCGCGTGATCGGCGGCCGCAGCGTCGCTTCGGCTCTGGCCGGGCTGTCGACGGACGGAATCGAGCGCCTGCCCGACCTCGTTTGAGCTAAAAACACCGTTTGGCTTGGCGGGTCGGCCATGGCAATTTCGGCATGCAATGACGATGTTCTGGAAATGACAGCGCCCGACGAACTATCCCTGGCCGCGGATTTTGCGCCTGCCACCTACGAGGATTGGCGCAAGCTGGTCGACGGCGTCCTGAAGGGAGCGCCGTTCGAGAAGCTTGTCAGCAAGACCTATGACGGGCTCGCAATCGAACCGATCTATCGGCGCACGCCGAACATGGCCCCGATCGCCGGCCGGCCCGCGGCCGCGCCCTGGCAGATCATGCAGCGGATCGATCATCCGGACCCTGCGGCGGCCAATGCATTGGCGATCCACGATCTCGAGAATGGTGCCACCGGATTAGAGATCGAATTTGCCGGCGGCCCCGGTGCGCGCGGCTTTGGTGTTGTCGATGCGACGCCGGAAACGATGAAGCGGCTGTTCGACAGCATCTTCCTCGACGCCGGGATTTCGATTTCGCTTCATCCGGTGCTCGGAAGGCAAAATGCTGGCGAGACGCTCGCCGCATTGATCGAGGAAAGACGTATCGATCCGGCCAAAGTCGACCTCCGCTTCAACTATCAGGCGCTGAGCACGATGGCGGTGCGCGGCCGCGCGCCAGCCAAATGGGGAGAGATGGTCCTTCCGTTTGCCGGCGTCGTCGGCGGGCTGATGAGGCGCGGTTTTCGAGGTCCATTCGTGCTGGCCGACGGACGCGCGGTCCATGATACGGGCGGATCGGAAGCGCAGGAGCTGGCCTTCGCGTTGTCGCTGGCTGTCGCTTATCTGCGGATGCTCGAGACCGGCGGCATCGATCTTGATGCGGCCCGCTCGGCGATTTCGTTCCGGCTCGCTGCCGATGCCGATCAGTTCCTGACGATGGCGAAATTCCGCGCGCTGCGCCTGTTGTGGGCACGTGTCGAAGCCGCTTGCGGACTTGCGCCGAAACCCGTCTTCGTGGCCGCCGAAACCGCGTGGCGGATGCTGACCCAGCGCGACCCTTACGTGAACATGCTGCGCGCGACGATGGCGACGTTTGCGGCGGGACTTGGCGGAGCGGATGCGATCACGGTGCTGCCGCATACGCTGGCGCTCGGATTGCCCGACGGGTTTGCGCGGCGTGTCGCCCGCAATACGCAGCTTGTCTTGTTGGACGAATCCAATCTCGCGAAAGTATCCGATCCCGCCGCGGGCTCCGGCGGCATCGAAAGCCTGACGCAGGCGCTTTGCGAGTCCGCATGGACGCTGTTCCAGGAAATCGAAAAGGCCGGTGGCGTGTTCGCCGCGCTCGAGCAAAATCTGATCCAGCACAGGGTTGCCGCCACCCGCGCGAAGCGCGAAGCCGCCATTAACAGGCGCAAGGAGGTGCTGACCGGCAGTACCGCCTTCCCGAACCTGAACGAGGCGCAGGTCGCAACGCTCGATGTGAAGGCTATCGCGCTTGCGCCAGACGACGCTAAAATCACGTTCGAGCCGTTGTCGCCGATGCGGCTCGCCGCAGCTTTCGAGCGTTTGCGCGACCGCTCCGATGATGTCCTCAAAACCAAGGGCGTGCGGCCCAGGGTCTTCCTCGCCAATCTCGGCGCCGCGGCCGATTTCACGGCGCGAGCGACGTTTGCCAGGAGCTTTTTCGAGACCGGCGGTATCGAAGTCGTGGCGTCGGAAGGCTTGACCGATCCGGCCGCGATTTCGTCCGCCTTCAAGGCTTCCGGTGCGGCGCTCGCCTGCATCTGCTCGTCCGACACGGTCTATGCCGAACGCGCGGAGATCGTCGCAAAGGCCCTTCAAGCGGCCGGCGCCAGACATATCTATCTGGCAGGACGCGCCGGCGAACAGGAGGCGGCGTTGCGCGCAGCCGGTATCAAGGAGTTCATCTTTGCCGGCGGCGACACCCTCGCCGCCCTCCAACAGGCGCACCAGCTTGCGGAGACAGCATGAGCGACGCGGCAAAACCTGTTCTGACCGGCGGATGCCAGTGCGGCGCGATCCGTTTCGCGCTGTCGGCACCGCCGACCAAGGTCAGCATTTGTCACTGCCGGATGTGCCAGAAAGCGTCAGGCGCGCCGTTTGCTTCTTTTGCCGAAATTGAAAAAGGCGATTTCGCCTGGACCCGCGGCCAGCCGGCGGCATTCCGCTCCTCCTCGATCGCCGAGCGCGACTTTTGCCGCGATTGCGGCACGCCGTTAAGCTTCCGCCGTATCGACGGCCCGCGCATCGAGATCATGGCCGGCGCCTTCGACCGGCCGGACCGGCTGGTCCCGATCCGGCAATATGGAACAGAATCCCGGCTCGGCTGGGTGGTCGCGATCGCGAACCTGTCGAGCCAGACCACGTTGCAGAATTACGGCCAGGAGAAGCTGAGCGGCATCGTCAGTCACCAGCACCCGGATCATGATTAAGGTGCGATAGGTCGAGGGCAGAGCATGGCTTACGGCGATGAACTTGCCGCGCTCGAAGCGGAGCGGGATCGATTGCGATCCATGATTGCTTATCAAGAGCGCCCAAGCTTGAACTTTCCGCTAACGCCGAATTGGTTTCGCTTTGTCGTATTTGGAGTTACTTGCGGGATCGGGGTTTTGATCGCGGCGGGAGTGCTGGCAGGCCAGATCGACCTCTCATTTGTCGTCTTATCGATAGTTTTCCTGGCTCTCGCGGCGTACATTTTGACCAGAAAGATGAACGTATTCGGCTCCTCGATACGAGTTGGTGATATTTTCGGTATCCTTGCATTAAGTCCGGAACTTAGCACGCCGGGAGAGTTGCAAATTCGTCAACGGCTGGCCGATTGTGAGGTACGAATAATGCAATTAAAGGAAGGCCGCCCATGAGCCGCATTCCTGACTTTGGCGGTCTTCCGTTCGAGTCCGTTATATCTCCTATATCTCCGCTGCCCACCGGCAACGCGGAGCCTTGGCTCACGCCCGAGGGCATTCCGGTAAAGCCGGCCTATAGCGAAGCCGATCTCGTCGGCATCGATTTCCTCGAGACCTGGCCCGGGATTGCGCCGTACCTGCGCGGCCCCTACCCGACCATGTATGTCAATCAGCCGTGGACGGTCCGGCAATATGCCGGCTTCTCGACCGCGGAAGATTCCAACGCCTTCTATCGCCGTAACCTTGCGGCCGGACAAAAGGGCCTGTCGGTCGCCTTCGATCTCGCAACCCACCGCGGCTACGACTCCGATCACCCGCGCGTCGCCGGCGACGTCGGCATGGCAGGTGTCGCCATCAATTCGATCTATGACATGCGCACGCTGTTTGCCGGCATTCCGCTCGATCAGATGAGCGTGTCGATGACCATGAACGGCGCGGTGCTGCCGATCCTAGCGCTGTTCGTGGCGGCGGCCGGCGAACAGGGCGTTCCCCCGGAAAAACTCTCGGGCACCATTCAGAACGACATTCTGAAAGAGTTCATGGTGCGCAACACCTATATCTATCCGCCGACGCCTTCGATGCGGATCATCTCCGACATCTTTGCTTTCACTTCGCAGCGGATGCCGAAATACAACTCAATCAGCATTTCCGGCTATCACATGCAGGAAGCCGGCGCGACGCAGGACCTCGAGCTCGCCTATACGCTCGCCGACGGCGTCGAATATTTGCGCGCCGGGCTGAACGCCGGGTTAGACGTCGACCGCTTTGCGCCGCGGCTGTCGTTCTTCTGGGCGATCGGCATGAACTTCTTCATGGAAGTCGCCAAGATGCGCGCTGCTCGGCTGCTGTGGGCAAAGCTGCTCAAGCCGTTCAATCCGAAAGACCCGCGCTCGCTGTCGCTGCGGACGCACTGCCAGACCTCCGGCTGGTCGCTGACCGCGCAGGACGTCTTCAACAACGTGATGCGCACCACGATCGAGGCGATGGCGGCGACGCAAGGTCATACCCAATCTCTGCACACCAATGCGCTCGATGAAGCCTTGGCGCTGCCGACCGACTTCTCCGCGCGGATTGCGCGCAACACCCAGCTTTTCCTGCAACAGGAAAGCGGCACAACCCGCATCATCGACCCCTGGGGCGGCTCGTATTATGTCGAGCGTCTGACCCGCGATCTCGCCGCCAAGGCCTGGGGCCATATCCAGGAAGTCGAAGAGCTCGGCGGCATGGCGAAAGCGATCGAGGCCGGCGTTCCCAAGCTGCGGATCGAGGAAGCCTCCGCCAAGACGCAGGCGCGGATCGACGCCGGCAAACAGGCGGTGATCGGCGTCAACAAGTACAAACCATCGGACGAGACCCCGATCGATATCCTGAAGGTCGACAACTCCAACGTCCGGCGGCTGCAAATCGACAAGCTGAAGCGGCTGCGCGGCGAGCGTGATCAGAAGGCGGTGGCCGAGGCACTCGCGGCGCTGACCCGTTCGGCCGGTGAAGGCAATGGCAATCTGCTGGCGCTTGCCATCGACGCCGCGCGCGCCAAGGCGACCGTCGGCGAGATTTCAGACGCCATGGAAAAAGTGTTCGGCCGCCATCGCGCCGAAATCAAATCCATCACCGGCGTCTACAAACGGGAGGCGTCCGCCGTGTCGAACCGCGTCGAGAAGGTGCAGGCGCTCATCGACGCCTTCGAAGAAGCGGAAGGCCGCCGGCCACGCATCCTCGTCGCGAAGATCGGTCAGGACGGTCACGACCGCGGTCAGAAGGTGATCGCATCGGCCTTTGCGGACGTCGGCTTCGACGTCGATATCGGGCCGCTGTTTGCCACCGCCGAGGAAGCAGCGCGGCAGGCGGTCGAGAACGACGTGCATATTCTCGGCGTGTCGTCGTTGGCGGCGGCGCATCTCACCGCCGTGCCGGAGCTTAAAGCGGCGCTGAAGAAGCAGGGCCGCGAGGATATCATGGTGATCGTTGGCGGCGTGGTGCCGCCGCAGGATTACGACGCGCTCTACAAGGCCGGCGCGGAAGCGATCTTCCCGCCCGGCACGGTGATTGCCGACGCTGCGGAAGAGCTGATCCACAAGTTGAATGCGCGATTAGGGCACAGCGAGGCGGCGGAGTAAGCTATTCCCCGAACGGTCCCATGGCCCCAAGCCGCACCGTCAGCAACTCGACATCCGTGATGGCGACATGCGGACCCTGACGGGTTTGGGCCGGCGTTGTCCAGAAGGTCCCGGCCTCGCAGCGCCTTCCGCCGGTTTCGACCGTCCCCGACAACACGAGCACAAATTCATCGGCCGGATGGGTGTGAACTGGAATGACCGTGCCCTCTGCAAGACGGGCGCGATGAATGGAGCCCTCCGGCACGGGTTGGGCGAGCGGCAAGAGCTCGACACCCGGCAGAAAATCGATTTTGAGCCATGTTCCGGCGCCCGGATCGGTGAAAGTCTGATGGCTGGTCATGAATATGGCTCCCCAACTTGATCCCCATAAGAGCACCCAAGGTGGTGTTGTCCGGACGGAAGCCAAGCACCTTCGGTGATCACGTTTTCGCGGCGCTTCCATGACCACGTTTTTTGTCGGAGAACGCGTGGATGCCGCTGTGCCGCCCCTCGAATGTCCCGAGCGGCCGTTGTAAACCAAGCCATGAACTCGCGTAAAAGCGCTTCCCCCGATATCGAGGCTCTGGCGAACGATCTCCGCGCCGGCCATCGCGCGGCGCTGGCGCGCGCGATCACGCTGATCGAAAGCCGGCGCGGCGACCATCAGGCGGCGGCGCGGGAGCTGGTCCAGGCGCTGTTGTCCGAGACCGGCAAGGCGGTCCGGGTCGGCATCACCGGCTCGCCGGGCGTCGGCAAATCGACCACCATCGATGCGCTCGGCATGTTCCTGATCGAGCGCGGCCACAAGGTTGCGGTGCTCGCTGTCGACCCTTCCTCGGCCCGCACCGGCGGCTCCATTCTCGGCGACAAGACCCGGATGGCGCAGCTCGCCGCTTCCGATAATGCCTATATCCGCCCCTCGCCCGCCTCCGGCACGCTTGGCGGCGTCGCGGCAAAGACGCGCGAGGCGATGCTGCTGTGCGAGGCCGCCGGCTTCGACGTGGTGCTGGTGGAAACCGTCGGCATCGGGCAATCCGAAACCGCCGTCTGCGACATGACCGATTTTTTCCTGGCACTGATGCTGCCCGGTGCCGGCGACGAGCTTCAGGGCATCAAGAAGGGCCTCGTCGAACTTGCCGACATGATCGCAGTCAACAAGGCCGACGGCGATAACATCAAGCGCGCCAATCTGGCGGCGGGCGAGTATCGGAGCGCGCTGCACATTCTCTCGCCGCGTTCGCAACATTGGCAGCCGCCAGTCGTGACCTACTCGGCCCTGACCGGCGCCGGCATCGACACGCTGTGGCAAAAAATACTCGAACACCGCACCGCCATGAATGCGTCAGGCGAATTTGCCGCGCGCCGGCAGCAGCAGCAGGTCAAATGGATGTGGTCGATGCTGGAGCAGCTCACGATGGCGAGGCTGCGTTCGGATTCTTCGGTCCGGGCCAAAGTGAAGCGGATTGAAGGCGAAGTGGCCAACGGCCGCATCTCTCCCGCGCTCGCCGCCGAACAGATCGCCGAGATGTTCTGATGGGCGAAGCCTTGCGGATCCTCGTCACCGGCTTTGGTCCGTTTCCCGGCGCGCCGTTCAATCCGACCACGCCGCTCGTCAAGCGGCTGATGCAACTACGCCGGCCAGCGCTCGACGGCGTTGCGCTGACCGGTCACATCTTCCACGTCACCTACCGGACGGTCGACCGCGAATTGCCTGACTTGATCGCGCGATTGCGTCCGCAGGCGCTGTTGATGTTCGGGCTTGCCAGCCGTACCGCTCATCTTCGCATCGAGACACGCGCCCGCAATGCCGTCACCACGCATCTGCCGGACGCGGACGGCAACCGCGCGCAAAGGACGTCGATCGTGCGCGGCGCCGATGCGCTTGTCTTCGGCCCTCATACCGCGAACCTGCTGCAAGCCGCGCGCTCGACCGGTATCGACGCGCGATCCTCGCGCGATGCTGGCGCTTACCTCTGCAATTACCTGAGCTGGCGCGCAATCGAGGCGACACAACAGCCCGATGGGCCGGCACTCGCCTCGTTCATTCATGTTCCCTTGATCGCCCGCGACGGCACCGCGCGCGAGCAAATGTCCGACATCACGCTGGAACAACTCGTCGATGCCGGTGAGGCTCTATTGCTGGAAATGGTAAAGCTGACCAGAAATGCTTGCCGAGAGCACAATCTCATCTGAAGGGGGCGCTATCGAACGAGCCAGATGTGCGGCACAATATTTCGAACGTTGCTTTGAAAGTTTGGGCAAGGACCAAATATGGCGCAGGGTTTTGTATATATTCTTGTTTCTCCGAACAGTGATTTCATCAAGATCGGTGGGACGGAACGCCCCATTAGTGAGCGCCTTCGTGGAATCAACGGTACGGAGTCATATGCGGATCACGGCCCTTGGCAATTGTCAGATTTCTTGCACGTGACCGACTGGCGGCTCGTGGAAAGAGGGCTGCATCGGCATTTTCAGGAAAGGAATGTCCGAGACGTGCCGGGTGCCCAAGAGCTTTTCAGCGTACCACCCTACGAGGCTCGCAGGCGGTTGAGAGACACCGACGCTACACTTCGAATCGATCACGAGAGAACCGAACAGCTTTTCACGAACCGCGACGTTCGCCTCTACCTTTACAAGATGTTTCAGCTTTCAGGACTATTCGGAAATCTCGATATTCAAGGAGCTTGGACATTAAGTTTGCTTCCTAAAACAAAGGGCGGTCGTTGGTTTACGTTGAACATCGGACCACACGAAGTCGCTTTCAGCACTCGCAAGCCGGAAAACAACAAGTTCACGCACTTCCTCATTCTTGACCAACTCATACTCGACTACCCGGACACTATTATTTGGATTGGGCTACGTGCTGGTGAAGTTCGCGATGCGGAATACGCATCCGCCGAACGGGCCGTCGTAATTCACTTTCAGGAAGATTTCGCCAGTGCCGAAAAAATCTTTAACCTGCCCGGTGTACGCCGAGCCCTTATAGCCTATTGGTCTGAGGCGTTAGCTGATCTGCGAGAACGACAGGCGAGCAGCGTTTATGCGCGCTTTCATTCCTACGATGCTGTTTCTGCACTTCTTGAGTATAAACGCGCCGCCGACGCGGTCTCTTATAACGTTGACGTAGGTTCGGTCGCCTAGATCCCGCCAGATTGCCCATTAACCCTACCCTCAACAATCGCTCGCCCGCGTCTCCGCCCCCGCCACGCGCTACCGCATTTTGCGCTACGTCTCGGTTGCGAATGCCGCCGCTCGCATTCGCGAGGTTCAAGCGCCCATGGACGTCAACCGTCGCCATCTCATCGGGGTCACTGCCGCAGGCGCAGGCGCGCTCGCGATGCCGCTTCCGGCCGCTGCGGCACAGCCGATCTCCGCACTCGGCCGCGACGCCACCCAATATGGCCTCCGTCCCGGCAGCCCCGACGACCAAACCAGAATTCTGCAACGGGCGATCGATGAAGCCGCGCGCGCGCAAGCGCCGCTGGCATTGCCGCCGGGCGTCTATCGCACCGGCCAGCTTCGGCTGCCGAATGGCGCGCAGCTCGTTGGTGTGCGTGGCGCAACCCGGCTTGTTTTCACGGGCGGTGCTTCGATGTTCACGAGCGAGGGCGCGGGCAGCGTGGGTCTCAATTCCCTTGTCCTTGATGGCGGCAGCATTCCCCTGCCCACCCGCCGCGGCCTTGTGCATTGCGTGAGCGGCCGCGACATCCGCATCAGCGATTGCGAGATTGTGGCGAGCGGCGGCAACGGCATCTGGTTCGAGAATGTCGCCGGCGACATCAGCGGCAATATCATCGGCAAAATCGCCGTCACCGCGATCACCTCGTTCGACGCGAAGGGCCTTTCGGTTACGCGCAACACGATTGCCGACACCAACGATAACGGCATCGAAATCCTGCGCACCTCGATCGGCGACGACGGCACGCTGGTGGCGGACAATCGCATCGAGGACATCAAGGCGGGCCCGAGCGGCTCCGGCCAGTACGGCAACGCCATCAATGCCTTTCGGGCCGGCAACGTGATCGTGCGCGGCAACCGCATCAAGAATTGCGACTATTCGGCGGTGCGCGGCAATTCAGCCTCCAACATCCAGATCACCGGCAACAGCATCACGGATATGCGTGAAGTCGCGCTCTATTCGGAGTTTGCCTTCGAAGGCGCCGTGATCGCCAACAATACCGTGGATGGCGCGGCGCTCGGAGTTTCCGTCTGCAATTTCAATGAAGGCGGACGGCTTGCGGTCGTGCAAGGCAATATCATCCGCAATCTCCTGGCCAAGCGGCCGATCGGCACCGCGCCCGATGACGACGGTGGCATCGGTATTTATGTCGAGGCCGATACGAGCGTCTCGGGCAACGTGATCGAGAACGCGCCGTCGTTCGGGATCGTCGCCGGCTGGGGCAAATATCTGCGCGACGTCGCGATCACAGGCAATGTGATCCGCAACGCTTTCGTCGGCATCGGCATTTCGGTGACGCCGGGCGCCGGCACCGCGCTCGTCAACAACAACATGATTTCGGAGACCCCGCGCGGCGCGGTGGTTGGCCTCGATCACGCACGCCCGATCACGCCGGATCTGTCCACTGAGGGCGCGCCACGTTTCGCGCAAGCTGTCGTGGGAACGAACGCGGTCCGCAGGCTTCCCTAAGCGGTCAGTTCGTTCCGCGTCACAGCGTATTGCGCAGGATCGGATAGCGCGCGGCGACCGTGGCGAGATCCAGCACCCTGGCGAAGGCATCGTCTGCCGGCGACTCTGCAAAAAGCTCCTCGTCCACGAGGACGTCTTCGGGGGGGACTGACATCTGCTGTGGTGGCGCGATCGGAACGTCCGCGATCTTCGGCAGAGCGACGGGACCGCGTCGAAGCTCATTCCGTGGAATCGCGGTTCGCGCGCGTCCAAGCCAGGACAGATCAATCGGCATATTGTCGCGCCTCGCCTCGCGTGACATGAGCTCGCGCCAGGTTTCCACCGCGTTCTTGGCTTCGCGAATATTTTCGAGAAACGCCTGTTCGCTGTGAAAGCGGCGCCAGCGCCCGCTGTCAAACAATTCGGTGAGATATTCGAGACGCTTTTCAGCGAGATTGCACCAGCGCGCGACAATTTCGCGGCCTTTCGCGACGTCCAGTTGAGATGCCATAAATCTGCCCGCAAGAAGGAAAGGACGCGGACGCAACCGGAACGAATCAGCCAAACGTGACGAATATATTTTGTGGAAAACTCGAACAATGTCTAGCCACATGCGTCCGGAACGGCATCGGACGTCGCCGCAGCCCGTGACCTTACGGCCCTTTGAGAATGAAAAGACCCGTCCGGGGGGACAACCGGACGGGTCAAGCCATATGGCGCTTGGGGTGGATGGGCGCTCGCGCCAGATATAGCTGTTAGGGAGGGATGACCGCTCCCCACGCAGATAAGTCGGGTGAAGTCCGCCGGACGTTCAAAGCTCGTTAAGAAATTTTGGCAAGGCCCAGTTCACGTCCGCGAGAGCGGGTTTTACGGCGTTCCCGGCTTGGTTTGGCTCGTACCCGGCTTGAATCCGCCGTCGGCAGGCTTTTCGGCCGCCATCGCGGGCGTGGAAACGTCGCTGGTTGGCGCCGGTTGGTCTTTCGGCGACTGCGACATTTCGACAATGACCGGTTTCTCGGCCGCAGCAAGCGATGCGACGGGAACCGCCGACACGGCTGCAAAAGCATCGGCCTCTCCTGCACCGAACTGATCATCCGGTCCGGACGGACCGAGATCGCGGGCTGTCTTCATCAGAATTGCACGCACCTCGTCCGGCTTCAGCGCCGGATTACGCCCCAACACCAGCGCCGCAAGACCGCTGACATAGGCCGAGGAAAACGAGGTGCCCGAGGTGATCTGATATTTGTCGTCGGGCGCGGGCAGGAAGAGATCGACGCCCGGCGCCGACACCGCGATGTAACTACCCCGGTTCGACGCGGCAAATAGCTTGTCCTGGGCGTCGGTAGCGCTGACCGCGATGACACTCGCTTCCGCAGCCGGATAAAGCGGTGGCGATTTTGGGCCGGCATTGCCCGCCGCCGCGACCGTGACGATGTTTCGCGCTGCCAGTGCTGTCAGACCGCGCCCGATGATCGCATCCTTCGGGCCGGCAAAGCTCATATTGACGATCTGAGCGCCATGGCTTGCCGCAAGATCCAATCCCTTCAGGATCACGTAAGAGGTGCTTTCGCCGCCTTTACCGGAGGCGCCAAAAGCGCGGATCGCCAAGATATGCGCCGCCGGCGCACTCCCCATCAGCCGGACATGCGAAACGATGGCACCGGTAACGCCGGTGCCATGCGAGTGTGGCCCTTCCTTGCTGTCGAGCACATCGAACGGCGTGATGGAAACGCCGGCGAATTCCGGGTGCTTGAGATCGACGCCGGAGTCGATTACGGCAACCGTGACGTTGGCGCCTTCAGCGATCGTATGCGCCTCCGGCAATCGCAGTTTCGAACGCGCATATTGCGTGGGATCGCCGTCGCTTACGCCGGTTTTCTGATCCTGCAGGACATAGCGAAAGTTCGGCTGAACCGAGCGAACGCTGCCGTCCTGGGCAAATTCGCGCCTTGCAGCTTCCACCGTCTTGCCGTCCACAATACGGAACAGGCCAATGGTGGATCCGATCAGCTCAAAACTTTGGGATCCGATCCGCCTCAAGCCATAACGCCGCGCCAGGGCATCGACCTCCGCATTGGACCGCGTTCCGTCGATTTCAGCGACGATCTCCCTGGCAATCGTGCGCGAGTTCACGGAAGCCTGGAGCGAATTGCCCCGACCTGTCACAGCCTTGCTTTGGTGGCCATTGCCGCCAGCACCCGCCTGCCCGACGCAACTGCCGCTGCTGTCGCGCTCGGCGGCAGTACAGGGTGGACGAATGCGGAGGCTGTCGCTGTTCAATCCGGTGACAGCGCGGCCGGCAATGTTGGGGTCGATGTGCGGAATGCGCGATGAGATATTGAGGCTGGGCGAGCGCATCATGCTCTGCGCCAGGGCCGGCGCACCGCTCCATACAACCAATGGCAGCGCGGCCAGGAACGACGCCATGGCAGGCAGGATCTTCAACCGCCAGATCGCTCCGACCCGCATCATTGGATTTCCGGCCCTATGAGGCCGCTAGTCTGCCTATGGCGTTGCCACCGCGAGACTGACGGCTTTCTCATTCTGCAATCGGCCGAGCAGATTTGCAAACTCGTCTTTCGACATCGACCCATTGGCAAATTGCAGGCGGAACATGCCGCCTTTGGCGCCGCCGACGATCGAAGCCTGATATTTGTCGAGCAATGCCGTGACGTCGCCGACGTGTGCATCCGCCGCAAATCGCACCAGGGCACGCGGCGGCGGTGCGGCCGAAAGATCGCGCGTGACCGACTGTTCGTTCATGCTCAGCGACGCGGTCTGGAACGTGGACTGCCGGTTATCCATCAGCACGCCTGCGATGATACCGGCCTGCAAGACCAGTACGAGCGCGCCGAGGCTCGCAGACCATGCCAAGGTCCGCGGCGAAAGGCTTGAGAACAGACTGGAAAATCTTGTGACGAGGCTCTGGGAAGCGGACGGCTTTCGCGCCGGTTCCGCATCGATCGCAGCGAACAGCTTCTGCATGGCACGCGTCGACGGCGCGCCCAGGCTTTCGTTCAGTTCGATGGTCCCGGCATATTCTTCGCGGATGACCGCGTATTGCCTGGCGAGTTCCGGATCGCGCGCCAGCGCTTCCTCGACCTTGCGGGCATCACGCGCGTTCAGCGTGCCGGCCGCATGCCAAGGCAGCAGCAATTCGATGTCGCTCGGTTCCTGCTCGACGATTTTTTTGCTCGCAGCCATCATGGCCAGCCTCGCTCTATACCGGCTGCCTTCAGCAGTTCGGCTAATTTCTTGCGTGCGTAGAACAAACGGGTCTTCACGGTATTCTCCGGTATGCCAATGATCCCTGCCACTTCTTCCACGGACTTCTCGTGATAGTAGACGAGATCAACAATCTCCCGATGCTCGGCCGAAAGTTGGCCCAGACACTTACGCAACGCCTCACCAGTATCCTTCTTCTGTACGGCCACCTCGGGATCATCGGACGTATCCTCGATCGCACCGGCAGCCTCGTCGTCCAGCTCCGCATCCTTCCTGCGGCGAAGCGCGGACAGCGCCTTGAACCGCGTGATCGCCAGGAGCCAGGTTGAAACGGCGGACCGGCCTTCAAATTTTCCGGCCTGACGCCACACATCCAAGAAAACCTCGCTGATGAGGTCTTCGGCAACCTGCTCGTCCCGAACGAGCCGCAACCCGAAACGGAATACCCTGACATGATGGCGCCCATAGAGCACTTGCATGGCAAGCCGATCGCCCTGGGCGATCCGAGCGATCAGGGTGTCGTCGGGAGCCGCCTGTGTCGCACTCAATGGCCGTCTCGCAAGGTTGGTCGGATCAGACTGGGGGGCGGTTCGATGGGAAAAGCAAGATTCCACAAATTATAGCAATAACCCGCCAGAGACTGTGATCTTCCGCACAGAAAAGCCTTTTAGCCGCATTTATCCGGCCAATACAGCCGGTATCTTAATACATCCTGACAGGGGCTTAATCGGCCGCGCGCTGCTCTGGAAGATTTTAGTCCGTAACTGTACGGACGACTTGCCGGCCAGCTCAAAGCCGATGGGCGATTTTTCCTCGTCCAAACAAGGGGAAACAGCCGTCCAAGAACCAAGATTTCCGCCCGAAAGATACCAAACCTAAAGGCTTTGCCTCGTAAATTTTCGCAATTGCTTTCACCATTGGCGAATTTATGGGCATCACGGCGTCGCCTTTTTTGAATCCGACGGCAGACCAGCCGAACAGCGTCGTCCCAGCACCGACGACCAAGGCGCTTGTGCGGCGCGCGCGGCAGCGCCGGCAGATTCAGGGATCGATCGGCATCAGCTATGTCGTCGATGCCGCTATCCTGCTGGTCTATGCCCATGCCGGCACCACGCCCGCGATCATCGGTCCTGCGTTTGCCGCCTGCGGCCTCATCTCGGTAACCGGATATATCCTGCTGTCAGAAGTCCGGCTTCACCGAACGCTTCAAAGACCATTATTTCGTCGTCCCACAATCGATCATCAGCATGATCATCATGCTGGCTTTCATCTACATCGCGCCGGAAGTCGGCGTGATGTTCCTGTGCACGCTGTTCGTCGTATTCGCCTTCAGTTCGCTGCGCTCGACGCCTTGGCAGACCGGGGTGGTCTGGACGGCCATGGCATTGGGGCTCGCAGGGCTGTTCCTGCTGACGGACAAGCCGATCTCGCTGCCCCACGAAACCTATCTGGAACGCTTCGCCACGATGACGGTGTTCATCCTGACCATCGGGCGTTGCATGTTCATCGGCATCTTCTCCAGCGCCATGCGTGAATCGCTTTACAAGAGCGGGTTGGCGCTCAAGGAGGCCAATCGGCGTATCGAAGAACTCGCCGAACTCGATGACCTCACCGGCTCGCTCAATCGCCGCTGCATCATGCGTTTCCTCGACGACGAGATCGCGCGCGCCCACCGGACCAATGTCCCCTGCTCCATCGCGCTGCTTGATCTCGACTGGTTCAAGCGCATCAACGACACCTACGGTCACCCGACCGGCGACGAAGTGCTCAGGACATTTGCTATCACCGTCTTCGCCAACATTCGTGGCGTCGACCGTTTTGGCCGCTATGGCGGCGAGGAATTCCTGCTCGTGCTGCCTGACACGCCTCACGAAGTTGCGGTGCGTCTGCTCGAGCGGCTTCGGTCGATCATAGCCGGTCTGGATTGGAGCGCATTCTCGCCGGGCATGCGGGTGACAGTTTCCGCAGGCATCGCCACGCTGAAGGCAAGCGAGACGGCGGACACTATTCTGGCTCGCGCCGACGGCGCCCTCTACACGGCCAAAGCACAGGGGCGCAACCGTACCGCTATTGCCTGATCCATCATCTCCGCCCGCCGGACAAGAAGGCCGCGGGTTCATACGACAGCTACTCCAGGACAGAGTCATGAGTTCGAAACCGCTATCCACTTCCGAAGGCCTGCTCGACGAATTGCAAGCAACACTGGCGCACGGAACCGTCGCCCGCCGCGTCGAAACGCTTCGCAGGGTGACCGACCTCTTCATCAGCGGCGTCGTCGAGTTCTCCGACGACCAAATCGCGCTGTTTGACGATGTGTTCCAATGTCTGATGCATCACATCGAAACGTCCGCCAAGGCGCTGTTGTCCAATCGCCTGGCCCCGGTCGATCGCGCACCGCCGCTGACGATCCGCGCGCTGGCATTCGACGATCTGATCGAGGTCGCAGCCCCCGTTCTGTCGCAGTCGGAGCGCCTGGACGACCAAACGCTGATCGAGACCGCGCGCAACAAGAGCCAGGCTCACTTGATGGCGATTTCGACCCGCAGGGCATTGAGCGGCGCGGTCACCGACGTGTTGGTGCAGCGGGGCAATGACGAAGTGGTTCAAAGCGTCGTCGGCAATCCCGGAGCCGAATTCTCCGAACGCGGATTTACCCGGCTGGTCAACCGTGCCGAAGGCAACGACAGTCTTGCGACCTGCATCGGCCTGCGCCCCAACATTCCGCGGCACGTCTACCTGAAACTGCTCGCCAGGGCGTCCGCAACGGTGCAGGCGAAGCTGGAGGCTGCCAACGAGCCGATGGCGCAGGAAGTGTCCGGCGCAGTGCGGGAAGCGACGCGGCTCGCGCGCTCGGCGCCGTCAGCCATGAGCCAGGAAACCGCGATCGCGCACGCGCTCATCAAATCGCTATACGAAGACGGCCGGCTCGACGAATATCAAGTAGCGGCCTTTGCCGACGCCGGAAAGTTCGACGAGGCCAATGCCGCGATCGCTGCGCTCGCCAACGTATCGGTGACGATCGCCGAAGACATGATGGTGGAAACCCGTGCCGAGGGCGTCATGATCCTCGCGAAGATTTCCGGCATGTCCTGGTCAACGGTGAGATCGATCATCAAGATGCGCGACAAGCTCTCCGGCAAGGAGGCGTCCGACCTCGAGAACTGCAAGGCCACCTACGAGCGGCTTCGTCCCTCGACCGCACAGCAGGTGCTTCGTTTCCACCGCATGCAGCAGGCGGCCACGCCACCGGCGGCCTGACCGCCCGCTTTGTGTGGATAGGTTTTGCCTGCGTGTATCAGAACCGGGACACTAGAACCTGAGCACCTTCGCGCCGATGAGCGCGCCAGCCGCCGTCACGGCAGCGGTTGCGATCGGATACCAGGTCGCCACAAATAGCGGCGAGTCGTCGGTGCAGTGCGAGGCATACAGCGTCGCCGCCAGTCCCGCCGAGATCAACCCTGCCAGCGCACCGGCCAATGCGGGTCGTGCCGGCGCACCATGACGCAACCCGACCAGCGCGCCCGCCAGAAGCGGCAATGACAGAAGCGGGATCGAGGTCATGCAAACCCGCGAATTGCTGCCGACCAAACGCGTCATCATTGGCAGCCGCTGCGGCATCATCATTTCGCCGGCAATGCCGGCGGCAATGATTCCGGCCGGAATCAACAGCAGCCAACCCCAACCCTTGAGCGAAGCTTCAGGCCGCGAGAGATGCAGGCTCACCACAATGGCCGAGATCGCCAGCGCCAGCGTGATCACGAATTTCAGATCAAAGAACGGATTGTGCATCGCTGTCATGACGTCGGGCCGAACGCCGAGCGCCATCATGAACATGACGAGCGAAATCGGCGCCGCGGCCAGCAATGCCAGTGCCAGAACATATCCAACCGGACGGGCGTGGTAGGGATTGTCTGCGGCGAGCGTTCGGATGAGCTGTTCGGTTTCCATCTTCAGTGCTCCCGCAGCTTGGCGGTGAGGCCCGAGAGCGCACGATGCAACGCGACGCGCACCGCCCCTTCGCTCATCGAAAACTTCGCAGCCGTATCCTTGATCGAGGCGCTGTCCACCGCAATCGATTGCAAGACCTCGCGTTGACGCTGCGGCAAGGTCTGCAACAGGTTTGCGACCTCGCCTGCGGACGCCGTCTCGGCCGCCGGCGCATCAGGAATCGTCTCGGCAAAATCGTCGATATTGACGAAGATCCGCCGGCCCCGGCGCCGCAACGCGTCAATCAGCTTGTTGCGGGCGATGGCAAACAGCCACGGCGCGAACGGTGCGTTCGCGTCCCAGGTATGCCGTTTCAGATGCACCGCCAGCAAAATATCCTGCACGACATCCTCGGATTGATCGACCGGCTGACCCGCCCGCGCGAGCCCCCGGCGCGCCCCGGCTCTCAACACGGGTGTGACCGCCTTGAGCAGACGATGATACGCAGCATTGTCGCCTGAAATGGCCAGCCGCATCAGGCCGGTCCACTCGTCTTCACTTTCGCGCACGCGCGCTCCCACACGTCATTTCGGCCGGTTTTTCAATTTGTTACGCCGGAAGACTCCAATCACGAATTCGTGATCAACGCCGCGGCGCGGCGCGATCGGGAATCGTCCCGGAGTTGGTGCCCGCAGGCTCATAACACCGATCGGTCTTTCTGGCACGCGCCTGATGAATCACGGCTAATTTAGGCAACCGCACTGATTTGCGAACGCGATGCCCCGGTTTCGCCCGGACTCGTCCGAAGATTCCCTTTTTCTGCCCCGCTGAGGACATGGCGAGCGGTCTTTTTCCCACCCGGGACTGGCAAATTGGGGAGATTTCCGAATGATTATCAAAGCCAGCGGGCGCTCGGCCTTGATCGTCGGTGCCGGACTCTTGGTCTTGCTTGCAAGTCCGGTAACGGCCGCCACCGGCGACGGCGATTCCGCATCGGGTTCGAAATCCGACAGCACGGCCACCGTCGTTACCCACCGAACTTTCAGGCACGCCTCGCATCATCGGCGAAGCTATGCGCATCGCAGATCCCATGCGATTGCGAGCAAGTCCGACGACAACGAGGCGGATACAAAGGCCGTGACCGTGGCCGCCGCGCCTGATGACAACAAGGCCTTATCGAACATCTCGCCGTCGATTGCCAATGCCAACGCGCAGATGCTGCTTGCCGGCGTGCAGCTTAGTTCCGCTGCGGTCATTCCGTCAGGTACGGATGCCCCGGTGACGGCATCCGACAATACGGCCAGCGCGACCGCCGAGGGCAAAACCTTCATGGTCGCCGCAGATCAGCTCAACGACGTCGATCGTACTTTGCAAGAAGGCAACTCGGCCGCGGCCACACCCGCGCCGGCCATTCCGTCGCCGCCCGCCCCCGCAGCCACGCTGACGAGCGAGAGTTCGACCTGGGACCAGACTTCCCTGATCGGAAAAATCTTCATCGGCTTTGGGGCGCTGCTGACGATGGCGTCCGCGGCGCGCATGTTCATCGGCTGAAGTCTGACGTCAAGGCTTCGCTACATGATTACCGGCCGGACAACCTTGCCCGGCTGGGGATCAATCGAAACGACGCCCACTTGAAGCCCACCCGGTCAACAGGCACATTTGCAGGCAAATGTGAGACACGGGGTACGCCTTCATGAAAGCGTTCGAGCACATCATCGTCGAAATCAAAGGCAAGGTCGGCGTGATCACGCTCAACCGACCGAAGCTGCTCAATGCATTGTCGTTCGGGGTATTTGGCGAAATTGCCAATGCCGTCGATGATCTCGAAGCCAATGAAGCCATCGGCTGCATCGTTCTGACGGGTAACGAAAAGGCCTTCGCGGCCGGCGCCGATATCAAGGAAATGCAGCCGAAAGGCTTCATTGAAATGTTTTCCAGCGATTTCATCGCTATCCGCGGCGACCGTGTCGCAACCTGCCGCAAACCGACGATCGCGGCGGTCAGTGGTTATGCGCTCGGCGGCGGCTGTGAGCTTGCCATGATGTGCGACATCATCATCGCATCCGATACCGCCAAATTCGGCCAGCCGGAAATCACGCTCGGCACCATTCCGGGCATCGGCGGCACGCAACGGCTGACGCGCGCGATCGGCAAATCCAAGGCGATGGATCTTTGTCTCACCGGACGGATGATGGATGCCGCAGAAGCGGAGCGCTCGGGGTTGGTCAGCCGCATCGTTCCATCAGACAAATTGATGGGCGAAGTGATGGCGATCGCGGAAAAGATCGCCGAGATGTCGCATCCTGTAGCCGAGATGGCCAAACGCGCCATCAACCGCGCGTTCGAAACGCCGCTTTCTGAAGGGCTGCAAGTCGAGCGCGACCTGTTCCGCTCGACGTTCACTCTGGAAGACCGCATCGAGGGCATGGCGGCCTTCATCGAAAAGCGAAAGCCGGTCAACAAGAACAGGTAAAGCCCCCGCTTCGACAACACGACCGATCATTCGCCCTGGGTCTGCGCCAACGCCGCGATCACCAGCGCCCGATAGAGCCGCTCCTGCCAGGTCGACGGCTTGTCCAATCCCAACCGCGCCAGGCATTCGGCGTCGGCAGGCTGAAGCCGCCTCCGCCATCCCTGCCATATCAGCGCGGGCAAATGCTGTGGCGAGCGCTGTGCATCTTGCAGGAATTGCAAGGCCGGGATCAGGCGCTGCTCGACTTCACTGAAATCGCTGCCGAACGGAAAGGACGGAAGCAATCCAGCCTGGCGCGCCGGCCGCAGCGCTTCCGCAATCCGCTCCGGATAGTTGTCGCGGAAAGCCTTCGGGATTTCAAAATTCGCAGGCAATTTTCCGGCGTCTTTCGCCTGACGGGCCAGTTCGTCCTGAAAGCGCGAATCCGCCACTTGCAACATCGCCGCAACCACGTCGGCGTCGGATTTGCCCCTGAGATCGGCCACGCCATATTCGGTGACGATGATATCGCGCAAATGCCGCGGAATGGTTTCGTGACCATAGCTCCAGCGAATATTGGATTGCGGCTTTGTGCCCGCTTGCCGCGCCGCTTCGACCGTGAGGATGGAGCGCGCGCCCGATAACGCAAAAGCCTGCGCCACAAAATTATATTGTCCGCCGACGCCGCTCACGACCTGGCCATTCTCGAGGCCGTCGGAAACCACCGCCCCCAACAAGGTCGCCATCATCGCATTGTTGACAAAGCGCGCGTCGACGCGGGCGCGGCGTTTCGCGTCCTCATCGCCATAGAGCTCATTGGTGAAGGAGACCGGCATCATCTGGATGCGCGCGATCTGTTCCGGCGTCATGTCGCGCAAGGCGCGATAAAACGATTTAGGCCCCAGGAAAAATGCGCCGTGCAGCAGAACGCCGTCGACGTCGCGCTTGATGATGCCGGCGTCGATCAGGCCGACGAACGCCTCGAACAGCATTTCGCTGACGCCATAGAGGCCTTTTTCGAACGGCGCGGCTTCGAACGGCACGGCCGCAGGTGCGAGCCGTTTCACCGTCGCCTCGAATTGCGCAGAATCGCGATGGCGCAGGATCAGGCTTTGCGCGAGCGCGTCACTGACCTGGCCGATGCCGATCTGCAACGTGCCGCCGTCGCGCACCAGACCTGCCGTATGAAGGCCGATCGCGTATTTGGTGTCGGTGACCGGCTCCGACGGCGGTGCGAACAGCGGAAACTCCGTCTCAGCACTTTCCAGCACCGCACTGAACTCTTCGCCCGGCAGGTCGCCCGCCCCAGGCATGAACGGCAATTCGGAATTGACCTGCCCGACAAGCTTGAACGACGCGCGGCCCTCGGCGCGCGCCCGCAGCACATCGAGCGTCGTATCGGTATTGCAGCTCAGACTATAGCGGGTAACGCCATCGACCACGCGCTTGGCCACCAGTTGAGTAACGACGTTGAGGCCGCGCGCGAGCAAATAGGACGCCGCGTGGGTGTAATTCGCCGAGATATAGTGCTGCTGCGCAAACGGCACGTGCAGCCACCTTCCCGCCAGGAAGAAGAATTCGATCACCTCGACGTTGGCCGGCAATTCATTGGCTCGCAGCGGGCCGGCATAGGCGAGATCCGGATATCCGCCAAACAGCCGATCGATGACGGGTGAAATGAAGCGGCGCTCGAGCAGGTTGGACGGTCGTGGCTTCTCCAGCGTCAGCGCCGAGAAAAAGGTGAGCTTGATGGAGCGGTCGGCAACCGCGCGCGCATAGAGGGCGTTGACGATGTGGTTGGCCTTGCCAAGGCCAAGCGGCAAGCCAACCACGAGATTGGTGCCAACGTCGCGGACGATATCCTCGGCGATCGCCTCAGGGCTGGAAAATAGCTTTGGCATTCATTTTCTCTCGAAGCGTCCCAAACCCGACATGCGGCCGACGGCTTGCCTGCGCGCAACGGTGAGATGCAACAGCAGGCTTTCCCTGTCCGTGTCGCTGCGATAACAGTCTTATCAAGAGAAGCACGTTCGCCTGGGGGAGAAACGGACGAACGCCGAAGTTTTCCAGTCTCATGGGGAGGTCACGATGTTGAAGCTTTACTACGCCACGGGCACTTGCGCACTGGCTTCCCATATCGCGCTTGAGGAAGCCGGCGCCGAATATTCAACCGTCAAGATCAGCTTCGCAACCCACCAGCAACAATCGCCGGAATACCTTGCCATCAACCCGAAGGGACGCGTCCCCTCGCTGGTGACCGATAGAGGCATCCTGACCGAGACGCCGGCGATGCTGGCCTTCATTGCCCAAAGCTTTCCGAAGGCGAAGCTGGCGCCGATCGACGATCCCTTCGCCTTTGCCGAAGTACAGGCCTTCAACAGCTATTTATGCTCGACGGTGCACATCAACCATGCTCACCGCCCGCGCGGCACCCGCTGGGCCGACGATCCCGTGGCGCTCGAGGCGATGAAGCGGAAAGTGCCGGAGACCATGGCCGCCTGCTTCGACCTGATCGAAAGCAAGATGATGAAGGGTCCGTGGGTGATGGGCGACACCTATACGATCTGCGATCCGTATCTGTTCACGATCGCGGGCTGGCTGGAAAGCGACAGCGTCGATCCCGCCCGTTTCCCGAAGGTGAAGGCTCACCGCGACCGCATGGCAGAGCGGCCGGCGGTCAGCAAGGTGCTCGCGGCCGAAAAAGGCTGATATCCGGCCGGCTTAAGCCCCTTCCCGGCCGGGACTTATCTCGGTAGTGTGCGCCCAAAGCCGCGGCGGATAACGCCGGGTATTGGGAGAGGAATGCCATGGGACAGTTGGGGCGTGCGATCATTCTGATCGCGGCGACTATTGTTTTTGCCAGTCCCTGCGCCGCCAGAGTCGTCAAATTCGAGATTTTGAAGGTTGAATCTCCCGCATTCGAAGGACGAACCTTCGGCTCGGTCGGCACCTACGATCGGATTTTGGCGCGCGCGACCATCGCGGTGGCGCCTGACGACATCCATAACAAGATCGTCGTCGATCTCGATCGTGCACCACGCAACGCGCAAGGCCTGGTCGAAGCCGTTACCGATGTGGAAATCCTGCGGCCGACGGTCGCGGCCAATGGTAACCGGACGCTGTTCTACGAGGTGCTCAACCGCGGCGGAAAACTCGGCTTTGCGCTGTTCAACGACCTCCCTGCGGTGACCAACGATCTCGTCAAGGCAACGGACGCCGGCAACGGCTTTCTGATGAACCGCGGCTACACCGTGGTGTGGAGCGGCTGGCAGGGCGACATCATTCCGGGCGGCGGCCGCATGACCTTTTCGCCGCCGATCGTGCCCGGCATAACCGGCCTCGCGCGTGAAGATTTCATCTTCGACCATACCGACAATCCGGCAATCGGGACGCTGAGTTACCCCGCTGCCGACCTCGACCCTTCTCACACCAGGATCAGCGTGCGTGAGCGCGAGGCAGATCAGCGTGCGACGCCTGCCGGCCTCGCGGTCACGTTCGAGAGCCCGACCAAAGTCTCCGTCAAGCGGCCGGAAGGTTTTGATGCCGGCGCGATCTTCGAATTCATCTATACCGCCAAGGACCCGAAAGTGATGGGCCTCGGCCTTGCAGCCACGCGCGATGTCGTCTCGTTCCTTCGCAACGAAGCCGCCGACACATCTGGCACGGCTAATCCTGTCGCCGGGCGCATTGATCGTGCGATCGGATTTGGCCTGTCGCAAAGCGGCCGCTACCTGCACGACTATCTCTATCTCGGCTTCAATGCCGATGAGGCTGGCCGCACTGTCTTTGAAGGAATGATGCCGCATATTTCGGGTGGCAAAAAAACCTTCACCAATTATCGTTTCAGCCAGCCCGGCCGATCGCCTTACGAGCATGCCGACATGCTTTATCCCGGCGCGGATTTTCCGTTCACCTATCCCGTGATTACCGACAGCGTGACCGGAAAGAGCGACGGCTTTCTTGCCCGCTGTCTTGCTGCCGGCAATTGCCCAAAGATCATCAAGACCGACAGCGAGCTTGAATTTTACCAGCAACGCGCTTCGCTCGTGGCGACCGATACCAAAGGCGGTCCCATCGCCATGCCGGACAATGTCCGGCTGTTCCTGCTGTCGAACCTGCAACATTACTCGCTGGCTCAGGACAAATCGCAGATGGCGAAAGTCTGCGCCAATCCGACCAATCCGCTCAACGCCGGCCCGCCGGTGCGCGCTCTGCTGGTCGCCATGGGTGAATGGATCACCAAAGGCACGTTGCCGCCGGACAGCCGTTATCCGAGCCGCGCTGATGCGACGCTGGTGCCGCCCTCGGCTGACGCGGTCGGCTTTCCGCAGATCCCCGGCTTCACCTATCCGAGCCGGATCGCCCAGCCAACCTTGATAAAGTCCGAAGAAATGCCGCCGTCGAAGGGCGCGGCCTATCCGGTGTTCGTTCCCAAGACCGACGCCGATGGCCGCGACATCGCCGGCATTCACTTGCCGACGCTGGAAGCGCCCGCCGCAACCCACACCGGCTGGAACTTGCGCAAGGCGGGCTTCAGCGAAGGCGAGTTATGCGACAACAACGGCTCCATGATTCCGTTCGCGGCAACCCGCGACGAAAGGCTCAAGAACAATGATCCGCGCCTGTCGATGGCCGAGCGCTATCCGAATGAAGGCGATCGGCGAGCGGCGATCGCAAAGGCCACGCAACGTCTGGTGCGCGACAGGCTCGTTCTGGAAGAAGATGCCGGACTGTTTATCGCCAAATCCGACTAGCTTCTTCACAAGCGAGACACAGACGGGTTAGGAACGTCGACCCTTAAGATACCGAGTACGGAGTGGGAGGAATTTCATGGCGACTGCGGAAACAACGCAGGCAATCGAGCGCCAGACGATCGCAAAGGTTTCATGGCGGCTGTTGCCTCTGGTCGCCGTCGCCTACTGCATCGCCTACATCGATCGCAGCAACATTTCCGTTGCTGCGCTCACCATGAACAAGGATCTCGGTTTCAGCGCCTATCTTTATGGATGGGGCGCCGGCATCTTTTTCTTCGGCTATTTCCTGTTCGAAATCCCGAGCAATCTCATCCTGGAGAAGATCGGCGCGCGAATCTGGATCGCGCGGATCATGATCACCTGGGGCATCATCTCCGGCCTCACCGCTTTGGTGACGGGAGCAACCAGCTTTCTGATCATCCGCTTTTTGCTGGGTGCAGCCGAAGCCGGTTTCTTCCCCGGCATGATCCTCTATCTCACCTACTGGTTTCCCGCCCAATACCGTGGCCGGGTCATCTCGACGCTCTTTATTGCGCAACCGGTCGCCAACGCCATCGCTTCGAGCGGATCCGCCGCCATTCTCGGAATGAACGGGATGCTCGGCCTCCAAGGCTGGCAGTGGATTTTTATCATCGAAGCGATACCGGCCGTCGTGCTCGGCCTTTTCATCTTGCGCATCATGACGGACCGGCCGGCAAATGCTGAGTGGCTTGCCGAAGATGAGAGGAATTGGCTGCAAACACGGCTTGAGGACGAGAGCCGCGAGGTCGAACGCGACGGCCGCATGACATGGACAAAGGCCTTGAGCGATCCGCGCGTGATCGCGCTGTCGATGATCTATCTCGGAAGTGTGACCGCAAACTACGGCATCGTTTTCTTCATGCCGCAGATCGTCAAGGGATTGGGCCTCTCCGACATGATGACGGGCTTCGTTTCTTCCGGACCCTACATCATCGGCACCATTGGCCTGCTTGCCTGGGGCTGGTCGTCCGACCGCAACAAGGAGCGTCGCTGGCACTTGATCACGGCCTCGACGCTGGGCGCGGCTGGCCTTGCGTTCGCGGCGTGGTCCGGCGCATCCTACTGGGCGCTGCTCGGCATGTCGGCGGCTACCGCCGGAATCTATGGCTCGCGCGCGGCTTTCTGGCCGATGCCTTCGCTGTTCCTGACGGGAACGGCGGCGGCCGGCGCGATCGCCATGATCAATGCCATCGGCAATCTCGGCGGCTATATCGGCCCCTTTGTCGTCGGATGGATCAAGGATTCCACGAAAAGCTTCGAAGCCGGATTGTATTTCCTCGCCGCCTGTTCGCTGATGGCGGCCGTCATCACCTTCTTTGCCGCACGCGCAGCGGGGGATCCGGCTGCGATAGCGCGAGCAAATGCCCCCGCCCCAGCCGAATAGTTCTACAAAAAGCCTAACAATAAGGGAGACGACCAAATGCTCAATCGACGAGACCTTCTGCTTGCATCCGTTGCCGCTGGCGTCGCGATGCAAAACCGGACGGCATTCGCCAAAGCCGCGCAGCCATCGACAAAGGTGAATTTCGAAATTCCACCCCACGCCTGCGACTGTCATACCCACATCCACCTGCCCGAAAAGTACCCGTTCTTCGAAGGGCGCGTGTACACGCCGGAGCCCGCCTCGCCGGAAGAGATGGCGGCACTGCACAAGTCGCTCGGCATCGAGCGCGTCGTGATCGTGACGCCGAGCGTCTACGGCACCGACAACCGCGCGACGCTGGAAGGCATCAAATTCCGCGGCGATACCGCCCGCGGCATCGCTGTCATCGACGACAAGACCTCGGAGGCCGATCTCGACGCGATGGGCAAGGCCGGCATCAGGGGCATCCGCGTCAACCTTGCGACCAGCGGCGTCAACGATCCCTCGATCGGGCGCAAGCGCCTTGAGGCCGCGATCGAGCGCGTCAAAGGCCGCGGCTGGCATGTCCAGTGCTACACCAACCTCGCGCTGCTGACGAACATCAAGGACGTATTGGCATCCTCGCCAGTGCCGGTGGTGTTCGACCATTTCGGCGGTGCGGATGCCGACAAGGGTCTCGAACAGCCGGGCTGGGCGGAACTGGTCGACGCCGTGAAGAGCGGCAAGGCCTATGTGAAGATCTCCGGCGCTTACCGCCTGTCGAACAAGGGGCCGGATTATCCGGACTCCGTGCCGTTTGCCAAGGCGCTGATCGCCGCCAACCCCGACCGCCTGGTGTGGGGTTCGGATTGGCCGCATCCGGATTCCGTGACGCCGGCGGGCAAGAAGCCGACCGAGCTGACGCCGCTTTATCAGATCGACGACGGCCGCGTGCTCAACCTGCTCGCGATCTGGACGCCCGATGCCGCCGTGCGCAAGAAGATCCTGGTCGACAACCCGGCCCGGCTTTACGGCTTCTCGTGAGTTGACCGTAATGGCCGGCGCCTCACCGCGCCGGCCACTGCAGCGGATGACTGCCGAGCGGCATCGCCGGGCGCGACCAGAACGCCGGCGTCCGCGATAGTTGCGCGGTATGGCTAACAGCCTGGAGCGAGCCGAAACCGGACGGCACCTGTTCCGAAAACGGCTTGATCGCCTCGCCTTTCAGATCCTCGGTCTTGAGGCCGTCCGCGACACGGCCAAGATTCCAGATCCATTTTCCGGTTTGCGCCAGCGACACCCGGACGTGCCAACTGCCGCCTTCGCGCGACTGGCGCGCTTTCGCCATCATGGCGCCGAACGCCATCAGGTAGCCGGTGGCGTGATCGAGAATTTGCGCCGGCAGTTCTTTCGGCCCGTCGATGCCAGCCGCCTGCCCTTCCGCATGATTGAAACCGGTCGAGGTCTGCACCAGCGAATCGAAACCGCGGCGGTTCGCCCATGGTCCGACATGGCCGTAGGCCGAGAGCGACACGTATACGATGCCGGGATTGATCTGCGCCGCCTGCTCCGGCGAGAAGCCGAGAGCGGCAAGCGCCTGCGGGCGATAACCTTGCGAAAAGATATCGGCCTCGGCGAGCAGTTGTTTGAGTTTGTTCCGGCCCTCGTCGCGCTTGAGATCGATGAATGTCGAGAGCTTGCCACGGCCGGTGTCGATCGTGAGCCACGGGATCGCCGGAAGATCTGGACCCGAAACCAAAAGCACGTCGGCGCCATGTGCGGCAAGCGTGCGACCGGCGACGGGGCCTGCGATCACGCGCGACAGGTCGAGCACGCGCAAACCCGCTAGCGGCCGATCGCCTGCGGGCCAGGGTTTTGGTGCGGCTTCGCCGATTTTCTCGAGTGTGACGACCGGCAAATCGTCCAGCGCTTTCGCTTGCGGTAGCGCCAACCATTCGTCGTACGACCGCATCATCGAAACCACGCCGCCCGCTTCATAGGCCGCGCTCTCGAACGCTTCGGCATCCCATTGCATCAAGGCAGCCTGAACCTCGTCGCGTTCGGCTTTGCAATTCAGGACTTTGCATACCGCGTCGCGGTGATGCGGAAAATTGGTATGCAGGCGAACGAAGCGCTGGCCGCGCGTTTTATAGACACCGGCAATCGCATCCCACGCGGGTGGCGGCGGCGTGTCGTCGAGACGCAGGTACCGTTCGCTGCGGCATTCGACGACGGCATGGCGAATGTCGACCGCGATCTCCTGCCCCTGCACCGCTGCGCAATTTCCAGATATGCGCCGCCGCCAGCCCCGCCGCAGCGATGCTCGTTTGCGCGGCGGCTGCGACACGAAATGACGACGGCAGTTGCGGCTCTTCGCCGGTCAATGCGACGGCATCGAGTGTAACAGGCTCACCGCCAACCAGGGTCCAAAGATCGGCCAGGATTTGTTTCGGGCTTTGCATGTCGGTTGCTCTTCCTTAAACCTCACTGCTCTGCCTTAACCTGGAAGGAACCGCAATGGCTGCGATCGATCCGTTGACTGCCGGGGGCGTCTTGCTTGCAACTGCCTTGACCGATGCGGTCTATGTCTTGTTCACGTCGGCCGTGGTGGCGCGAAAGCGCGTGCCCGCGGCGACCTGGAGCAGCATTTGGTATCTGCTCTCGTCCTATGCCGTGATCTCCTATACGGAGAACTGGGTCTATGTCGCGTTTGCGGCAATCGGTTCATGGCTCGGCGCATTTGCATCGATCACCTTCCTGCATCGGCCACCCGGCGGCCCGCCGATCGGCGCCGCGCCGGAGATCTAGACACACCTGCATAATCTCGCGACGCGAATTGCGTCCGAGATCGGTAACGGCACGTGTCCCTCCCGAAAATGGAGGGCGCAGGGAAAGCCGGGTGCCGATGGCACCCGCGGCCTCGTGCGCAGAGTGAAAAAGCACACGAGTTAGTCACCACAGGTTCGCCGGCATACCCGGCCTTCCCTGCGCAATGGTTTTAACGGTTTCCTTCGTGCTCTCCCCGGTGATCGGGCTTTCTTGTCACCGTCGCCGGCGCAATGCCGTAGCACTGTCGCCCGCTTGATATCAGCGTCGAGATATCAGGACCACACGACTTCGCCGTCCGCTTTCGTGCCGTTCGTCATTTCGGCTCGAAAACGTCCACCGCATCCCGCCCAACGTTCGTGACGATGGCCAACGCCCCTCTTTCGGGCGAGACGGGCGAAGCTGTAGGATTGATTTGCCCGACGGGTTAAGCGAAATATTTTTCGCGAGAAGGCTGGACACACATCGCGTGCAAACCACTGATTTGCCCGTCGGGCAAATCAGCGCCCATCGCGATGGTGAGGAGCGCTCCAGAGACGGCAACCAATCTCGGTGGAAACTTGGGCAACTCCCGTCAGGAGTGAGTGTGTTTCTTCAACCGAAACGCCAGTGCGACGAAGATCACGCCCATGACTACGGAATAAGCGCCGATGACCCAGACGAGCGCGAGCGCACCGGCACCCGGGGCCAACATCAGACTGACCCCGAACAGCACCGAGATGATACCACCGAGGATCAAGAGCCACTTGTTATCGATCTCCTTACGTAGCTTGATCGCACCTATGATCTCAAACACTCCGGTCACGATCGCCCAGCCGGCAATAAAAAACAGCAGCACGAGCGCGGTGAGACCTGGCGTCAGGAACGTGACGAGTCCGGCCGCAATACCAAGCAGACCGACAATAGCCAACCACCAGCGCGACCCCGGCGCACCACTGGTAATAGCTGCAATGACTGCGAGCACACCGTCTACAAGTGCATATGCGCCGTAGAGCAGAATCAACGTCAACAGGGTCAACCCGGGCCAGGCAAAGGCGAGCAAGCCGAAGATGATCGCCGCAATGCCGCGCAACAACAGCAGCCACCAGTTCTTAGCCAATGCGTGCAGCATGGCCGAGCCAAGGCCAACTCCGGGTTCTCGATCAGCATGTATCGTGCTCATGGAAAACTCCTTCCGATTGGTTGGAAAGCGCTACCTAGCGCAGTCTGCAACTGGCCAAACGCAAACGTTTCCCCTTGAATTCCGAGGTCCGCTCACCCCGGAAGCAGATCTGGATCGCATTGAACTAGCCAGCCCGGTTTCGGCGCCTTGGCGGTCATCCGAAAAGTATTGATCTATCTCAACCAGTACCGCGGCAAACCGCCACGTGAGCAACTCGCCGACCTGTCAGTTCAAGCTAAGAGTGCGGAAGACGCCCTGACCGCGGCGAATGGGAAGCGGGATCCAGCAGACTAGGTATGCCGTTCTCGATGCCGTCGCCGGCCGCGTTGAGGCCGAGCAAGCAAAGCGAGCATAACGTCGAATTTTCCAGTGATTTGAGGACCGCATGCGGGCGGTCCTCCATTTGGTACTTGCGGGTGTCGCTTAATCGCAGCGCCCGGCCTTCTCACATCTTCGACTTGACGACATTTCCCTCTGAACCTTTGAAACGCTGCAGCGACCTACTTGAGCGCCTGCCTCACCAGTTTCTCGGGCACAGCGCAAAAACGCAGGTTACCGAGAGTGGAATGCCAATCCAACGAAGCTGAAACCGTTTTTGTCAACTTCCGGGGAGATTGTCATGTTCGAACTAGAACAAATGCGTCGATCTTTCTTGCTCAGCCTCGCAGGTCTGGGCATCGGCCAGACGTTGCTGCCGGGACCTATCGACGCTCAGGCAGCGACTTCACAGGGATACGTACTCGGCCCCGATGGCGGCGACCATCTCGTTCACTTCCGAAATCCGGGCAACATCTTCATTAAGGTCGACCCCGTCAAAGGCTCCAGCAATCTCGCTTTGGGGACCCAGCAGGTGCCCGTCGGTGCAGGCATCCCGATCCACAGACACTTCGAGATGGAAGAAGCCTTTTACGTTTTGGAAGGCGCTGGGACATTCATGCTGAACGAGCAACCTTATCCATTCGAGAAGGGTGGAACGATATACATTCCCAAGAACGCCTGGCACGGATTCGCGAACCCCGAACACGAACTGCTGCTGCTCTGGATTGTCGCGCCACCGGGTTTGGATGGCCTCTTCCGTGAAACCTGCAATCCACCGGGTGTACCGCGAAAGCAGCTCACAAAGGACCAGGTCAACGAGATTGCGCGAAAATATGGGACGGAGTTCCGCTGAGCAGCTGATGTCCGTTTGTGGCACTTAGCCGACATGTCCCGTCGTGCTCTCGATGTCCGCTGTTCGGGTGCAAGCGGACATGTCACTCCGGCCAAACCACTTCCGCTTTTGACCCACAACAGACATACATGCGGCTGAAGGTATACTGTCTTGCGTGACCATCGAACTCTTGCTGCTCCCCGCAAGCGTAGTCCTCGGCATCGCGCACATCATCATGTTGCACCTGCTGGCGCGCAAAGGATTGGCCATTGGGCGTGTCGGAGATTCGCCGGCAGCAGGAGAACACGGCCACGGTCAAACCGGCTTGAACTCGCGCTCCCCAGGATCGGAGTGATCACGTGGTCCACGCATCCGCACTGCTTGCGCGACCCCAGCGATGAAATGGCCGCACGCGTCGGTAAGCCTGCTGATGGTCCGGTAGCCGATTTAGTGATGGCGGTCACGCCTGTTAACCACGAAACAAACCTGCGGATGAAAAATACGAAAATTTAAGATAAATTGAAATCAATCGGAGAGCTCACCGGCGCGCTGCGTCTCGTGAGCAAGCGAGAACAGCTTTTTCTCCGTCGTGTTTCCGTCGGCGGGCGGTTGGAATTTCATCCTACCAGCGCGGCGGAGAATCATCATGAAGCGGCTTTTGTCGGCTGCCATCATTGCGATGGCGGCGAGCGGTCCTGCATGGGCTCAATCATCAACGGCGACGGGCACGGGCACGGGCGTCGGCGTTGCCAAATCAACATCGACATCGCAGGCGATCTCCGGGCAAGGCGGCTCGGCGGCGATCACCAGCAACAGCACGGTGCCGGCCGATCAGACGGTCAAGAACGTGCCGAGCGTTTTCGCACCGGGCTTGGCCGCGGCCGGGCTCGAAACGTGCCTCGGGTCAGTTTCCGGCGGCGGCGCTTTTCTCGGGACCGGATTAAGCTTCGGCACCACGATCCCTGATTCTGGCTGTGCGGCGCGGCTCGATGCGCGGACGCTGTGGAGCATGGGCCTGAAGAAGGCAGCGGTGGCGCGGCTTTGTCTCAACCCCGAGATCTACCGCGCGATGCCGGAAGTTTGCCGCGTCTACCTGCCGCAGCCCGCGCCGGTCGGCTACCCGGCCCCCGCGCCGGGGTTGAGCCGCTACGCACAGGCCACCGAGGAGCAGCTCCACACCGTTGCCGACATTTGGCTGGTGGAAGGGGTGACAGGCAAGAACCGTCTTTGCAACGACTACGATGTGACCCAGCAGCGCTGCCGCGTCTGGGCTCGCACCGTTCACCGCTCGGCACCGAAGAAGAAGTCCGTGCCAAGCAGTGAAGTCATTCACGCGGCAGCATCACCCGCCCCGGCATCCGCCGTGGTGGAAACCGTAAAGGAGGAGTCACAATGAAGAAGCTATTGATGAGTGCTGCGTTCATCGCTCTGGTGGGAAGCATTGTGCCGGCTGATGCCGGCTCCACGCTCGCCATTGGTGGTGGTTTCAATCTTGGTAATGTGACCACGATCACCGGCGCTGGAACGTTGGGCAACGCAGCAGCGGCCTCGGCGGCCCAAGGTATCAATACCTCGGTGGGGAGCGGTGTTGCCGTTGCGACGCCTGCGGGGAGCCTCAGTGCGGGCATTGGCAGTTCCATCGGCCAGTCGGTCGGTCAGTCCGGTGCAGTGGCTGGTCCGGGTGGCGGCGCGGCCTTGAGCGGCGCCTTCTCCAACAATCAAGGGATCGGTGTCGGCGGAGGCTTCACCAACGTGCTGCCGTAACGTAGACGATAGCAGCATGGTGACAGGTCTTCGTCACCATGCTGCTGATCGGGCGGGGGCGCGGTGTTTGATCACGTGGAGATGCAAAGGGAAAGAGAAGCTGCTGTTAGCAGTGCCGCCACCCGAAGCGGCCGTCAGGATTGATCAGGCTGCCACTTCAAATGCCAAGCCGATCAGCGCGTCCTTGCGCCACACGACGCGACAGTTCTGCCGAATTTCACCGTGCGGGATTTCGAGCTTGAATTCGTGAGGAATACAAAGCCGGCGGTCTACCTGGAGCGCCGCGCCCGCTGCGGAAATGTTTCGTAAAACGCATTCGACTGTCCGGCCGTCGAACTCAATCGATCCGCCTTTCAGAACCCGCCGCCGCTGTGTCGCTCGTCGCTCCATTCGGTCGATTTAAGCCAAAATTCTAAGAAACCGGCTAACTCCGACACATGGAAATGGCGACATCCAATAACGAATTGGCAACCAAGCGCAGTCTCGGCCTTTAGCACTCAGCAGGCCCGCAGATGATGGTACCTTGCTGTTTACTTCTGGGAGGTGAAGCAGTCTAACACCCCCGGCAAATCCCCGTTAAGGTGCTGACTTGCGTGTGACCCCGAATTACCTGAATGCGCATTTTGGAGGATGGGATGCACCTTCTCCGCCGTAGGTTCTTGCATTTCCTGGCGGGCGCGGCCGCCACGCCTGCGATACCGCATTTCTCCCGGGCAGACGTCTCAACGACGACTTCTCAAAATGTTCGAGTCGCAACCGGGCTGCTCGCTATCTGGCAGAGTACGGCGTGGCTCGGAGGCGAAGCAGGCATCTTCAGAAAGCGAGGGATCGACCTGACCCTGCCGGCGATTGCGGTGGGTGGACCAGAGGCCGCAGCCGGGCTAGTTCGCGGTGATTGGGAATTCGCGCACACCGGTACGGTGCCGGTCGTTGAAGAAGTTCTAAAGGGTCATGATGTCGTGATCCTGGCGACGCCGACCTCCGATTTCCCCAAATCGTTTGTGATGACAAGCAAGGAAATCACCGAACTTGCACAGCTTGCCGGGAAAAAGGTTGGGGTGCTGACCGCGACCGGGCAGACGAGCACGGCGGCGCGAATTACGATCGAAAAAGCTGGCGCCACCGCGACTTATTTGCCGCTGGTGACATTCGATCGAATCTACGCGGCGCTGGCCGATGGTGAGATCGATGCGGGCGCGCTTCCGATCGATTTGCGCTTTAGCGGCCAGGCGCTCCACGGCTGGCATGCCTTCCCGATCGATACTTTTGATGTGCCATCGATATTCGCAACCACTCGAAAATTGATCGCCTCCAATCGGCCGCTTGTAATGAGTGTCATGCAAGGCTTCGTTGAAACGATCCACCTGTTCAAGACGCAGCCAGACGTCGTGGTGCCCCTGCTCCAACGTTACGTGAAGATCGACGACCGAAAGATCGCGGAGGATCTCTACGCCTATCATGTGCCGGTTTTTCAAAATATTCCACGACCGTCCTTTGCGGGACTGCAGGCATTGCGCGAGTTCTTTGCGGCCAAGTATCCCGCTGCCGCATCACTCAGGGAATCCGACATCGCCGACCCATCGTTCATCGATGAACTCGAACAAAGCGGTTTCATTGGTCGGCTTTATGCAGCGGATACGAAGTAACGACAAGGATTGATGGCTTCGTCGAATGTCCTCATTTGGCCTGTCGGCTCAACCGGCCGACGCATCACCGGCGCGGCATTTTTTGAGCCGGCGAATGGGACTTGGTGCTGGCGCGCGCGACAGGAAACGGGCTCTCATGCATCAGGTGGTGAGGTCTTCGACGGACGCATAGCCGCCGGTGTTTCGGCGGGCCACGGTCGTGATAGGGTCGAAGCCAAGCCGCAAGGTTCAAAAAAACAGGGAGGATTTTCCGTGAAAGCGCTGATAACCGCAGGCCTCGTGCTGATCGCAACGCCGTATCTCACCCAGCAGAGCCTTGCCCAGCAGAGCGTTCCGCAAATCCCCTTCGATTCCGTGGCGGATTTCCCCAAGCTGCCGGACGGCATGAATTTTGGCGAGGTGCCCGGCGTGGCCGTGAACTCCAAGGGCCACCTCTTCGTGTTCACGCGCTCCAACAGCGCCAACGGTCCGGCCTACGCGCCGACTGCGGCCCAGCTTCTCGAATTCACCGCCGAGGGCGATTTCATTCGCGAGATCGGCAAAGGCCTCTACGCCTGGGCTTTTGCCCACAGTGTGCGCATCGACAAGGACGACAATATCTGGGCCATCGACAAGGGTTCGGACATGATCGTCAAGTTCAATCCGGCCGGCCGCGTGCAGTGGGTGTTCGGCCGCCGCAAGGAATCCCCCGACGGCGCCAAGCCGTGGGAGCACGTCAATCCACCGCTGCCGCCGGTCGACGGCCTGTTCCGCGAGCCGACCGATATCGCCTGGGACTCCAAGGGCAATACCTACATCACCGACGGCTACATCAACTCGCGGGTCGCCAAGTTCGACATGCATGGCCAATGGGTGAAGTCATGGGGCGAGCCGGGCACCGAGCCCGGCCAGTTCCACTTGCCTCACGCGATCGCCATCGACAATAACGACAACGTCTATGTGGGCGACCGCTCCAACCACCGCATCCAGGTATTCGATACCGACGGCAAGTTCCTGCGCATGTTCGCGATCACGGTGCCGCCGGATACGACCACGCGCGCCGTCTACGGTACGACGCCGACCGGCGACCGCCTCACCCAGGTGATCGGTGCGCCCAATTCGATCTGCATCACGCCAGGACCCAACCAGGTGATGTTCGTCGGCGAGACAACCTTCCCCGGCCGCATCTTCAAGGTCGCGCTGGACGGCAAGGTGCTGGGTGTGATCGGCAAGTCCGGACGTGAGTTGAAGGAATTCTCCGGTGCTCATGGGCTCGCATGCCCTTCGGAAAATCTGATCTATGCCGCCGAAACCGCCAATTGGCGGGTGCAGAAGCTGATCCTTCACCCCGCCGAATAAGGTCACGACGTCTAGTGTCCCGGTTCTGACATTCGTATCCTATCGCGGCAGGCACTTTTACGAATGTCAGAACCAAAGGGACACTAGCAAGCATATTTTTCTAGTGTGGCTTTGACTCTGACGTTCCTTCGAAGAGTCCGCGGCGAGGCTGAAAGGAACGTCAGTGTCGCCACACTAGCCCATCACGATCCGCGGCAACCACATCGCGATGACTGGCAAACCGCAAATGAGAACGACGGCCACGATCATGATGGCGACGAAGGGCAACGTCCCCCACACGAGTTCACGATAGGATATGTCCGGGGCGATGTTCTTGATGACAAAAAGGTTGAGCCCGACGGGCGGGTGAATCAAACCCATCTCCATCACGACCGTCATCACGACACCGAACCAGACGAGGTCAAAGCCGGCACTACGCAATGGCGGCAGAATGATCGGAGCGGTCATCAGAATGATACTGGCCGGCGGCAGAAAAAAGCCAAGCACCACCACCATCAGCAAAATGGCCAGCAGCAGCAGCCCGGGCGCGAAATGTTGCGCCACGATCCACTCGGCGGCGCTTTGCGAGATGTGCAGGTAGCTCATCACCATTGAATACAGCAGCGACATGCCGACGATCATGATGACCATCGTCGACTCCCGAACCGAGGCAAACAGCAGCGGGCCAAAGTCCGACGGACGCCAGATGCCGTAGATGACAGCAACCAGCAGCAAAGCGAGGACCGCGCCGAGGCCCGCGGTTTCGCCGGGGCTGGCAAAGCCGCCATAGAGCGCCCCCATCACGCCGATCATCAGAATCAGGAACGGCAGAATACGAGGCAGCGCGTTGACGCGGTCGCGCATCGTGAACTTGTCGAGGCGGAGGATCGCATGATCCTCCCCTATCTTCTGCGCATCGCGAACCTCTGCGAGATAGCGCACGACCGCATAGGCCGCGAACATCGAGCTCAGCAGAAGCCCAGGCATCAATCCCGCCAGGAAAAGCCGGCCCAGCGACTGCTCTGCCGCAACGGCATAGAGGATCATGGTGATCGACGGCGGCAGCAATATGCCGAGCGTGCCGCCCGCGGCGATCAGCCCTGCCGCGAAACCCGGGGAATAACCGCGCCGCCGCAATTCGGGAATGCCGGCGCTTCCGATCGCGGAGCAGGTCGCGGCGCTCGATCCCGCCATCGCCGCGAAAAGCGTGCAGGCGATGACGTTCGCCACGCCAAGCCCGCCGGGAATCCGATTCATCCAGACATAGAGCGCGTTGTAGAGGTCGGCACCCGCCCTCGACCGTCCGATCGCGGCGCCCTTGAGGATGAACAGCGGGATGGTCAGGAGCGTAATATTGGCGATTTCCTGATAGACATTCTGGGCGACGATGCCGAGCGCGGAAAGCGGCATGAAAACCAGCATGAACGCCACGGCCACCGCGCCCAACGCAAATGCGATCGGTACACCCGCAAACAGCACGAGCAGAGTGACGCCGCCATAGAGCGCACCGACGGAAAGTGCGCTCATGCCGGCGTTTCTCTTCTGGACATCAGCGTATCAACGATCTGGAGCGCAAACCGCAGGCACAGAAGCGTCATGCCGGCCGTCATCAGCGAATAGGGAATCCACAGCGGCGGAGCCCAGGCGGAATCCGTGACGCGGCCGTCCTCGATGGCTTCGAGCAGCAGGAGCCAGCACTGCCAGTCGAAAAACGCACAAAAGGCCAGGCAAACGATATCCGAGACCAGGGCGCGGAAGCGCTCGACCCCACGCGGCAGCAACTCTTCGACAGCCTCGATCGCGATGTGACCGCGCACCGACTGCACATAGGGCGCAGACAAGAAGGTCGCGCCGACCAGCAGGAACACCGCCATTTCGTCCTGCCAGTCGGTGGAGATGTGCAGGAAGTACCGTACGAGTATCGAATAGGTCAGCACCAGACCGGCCCCGATCGTCGCCAGCGCACAAGCCCAGACCAGCACCTTATCGAGCCTGTCGCACGAGGTGATAATCCGGTCCAGGAAGGCGGGACGACGCAGACCGGAAGGCTGCGCCGGAACCACGCTCACACTTCCTCCGCCATCTTGAGAACCTTGGCCGTGTTCGCGGAGCGAGCGGCGAAGTCCTTCCATGCGGTGTCGCGCGCGACGGCCTTCCATTCATCGAGCGAGGCTGTATCCATCTCGACGACCTGAGCACCGGCCTTGGTATAAACATCGGCCAGCCGCTGATCGTCGGCCTTGGAGCCCTCTAACCCAAACGGCTCGATCTCCTGTCCGACCTCCATGATGGCCTTCTGCTGCTCCGCCGGGAGCGTGTCGAAGATGGTCTTCGACATCAGAATGGGCTCCAGGACAAAGAAGAAGCTGCGGCCGCCGGCCGAGGTCAGTCCCTTGCTGAGTTCTTCGAGTTTGAACGACATCAGGCTCGTTGAACTCGTCACCGCCACGTCGATCGCGCCGGTCTGCATCGAGATGTAGATTTCATTCGACGGCATGTTGCTCGTCGTCGCGCCTGCGCCCTTGAACATCATGTCCATCTCGCGGCTGCCGCCCCTGATCTTCAATCCCTTGACGTCGGCGGGCTTGACCACCGGCTTGCCGCGCGAAGCGATGCCGCCCGATTGCCACATCCAGGTGATCAGCTTGACGCCCTTGTTTTCAAGGATCGTCGTCAGTTCCTTGCCGATCGGCGCCGTCTTCCAGCGATAGGCCTGCTCGTAACTGGTGACCACAGCCGGCATGAACGTAACGTTCAGCTCGGGAATTTCGCCGCCTGAATAGGTTGTCGGATAGAGGCTGAGGTCGAGCGCGCCCTTCTTCAGCGCGTCGAATTGCGCAAAGGTCTTCATCAGCGACGAATTCGGGTAAATGTCGAACTTCAACGCGCCATCGGTGCGCTTCTCGACGCCTTCGGCGAACTTCCTGCACAGCCGGTCGCGGAAATCGCCGCCGTCAGGGCCGGAGCCCGGAAACTGGTGCGAGATCTTCAGGGTCCGGGTGTCGGCGCGCGCCGTTCCCTTCAGGCCCAGCAACGCGGGCGCCGCCATGGCCCCCAGAGCCGCACGGCGGGTCATTCCCTTTGCCATCCAATCCTCCCGTTTATTGGTTTTCTTTTATTGGTATTTTTTGTCGAGCGTTATGACCGCTAGATGGCGCGGCGGGCCGGAGGCAGTTTCGGCAAACCGAGGTTTTCGCGCAAGGTATTTCCTTGATAGTCCCGCCGAAACAGCCCGCGGCGCTGCAACTCCGGGACGACGAGCCGCACGAAATCGTCATACGTGCCTGGCACCTCCGTCGCGGCCACCACAAAGCCGTCGCAAGCCCCGCCCGAGAACCACTCCTCGAGGCCGTCGGCGACTTGCTTGGCGGAGCCCACGAAATTCGGGAACTCGCGCAACGTCGCCCTCCCGCTGAACTGTACGAAGTCACGCACCGTCGGATTCGCTTTGCCGCTGAGCTGTACGACGCGGTCACGCACCGCCTGCAACCCGCTGATCGCAGCGAGCTCTTCGGGCGAAAACGGTTCGTCGATGGGCTTGGTCGCAAAATCGAAGTTCAGGACCTCCGATAGCAGCGCAAGCGTGTCGATCGGCTTTGCCAACCGATCGATTTCTGCAAAACGGTCTTCGGCCTCTCCTTGCGTCTCGGCCACGATCGGATAGATCGCCGGCGCGATGCTGATGTCCTTGCCTTGCTCGGTGAGCGACTGCTTGATCTCGGCATATTGCCGCTTGGCCACCGTCAGATTGGGATAGATCACAAACAGCAGCTCTCCCCATCGGGTCGCGAAAGTCTTGCCACGACCGCTTTGGCCGGCCTGAATGATGATCGGGCGTCCCTGCGGCGAACGAGGAACGGTAAAAGGCCCACGGGAGGTGAAGAATTTTCCCTTGTGGTCGAGCCGATGAACCTTGGCGGGATCGGCAAAGACGCCATTCTCGCGATCGAAGACAATCGCGTCCTCCTCCCAACTGTCCCAGTGTCCGAGAACGACTTCCATGAACTCGTCGGCCCGGTCGTAGCGCAAGTCGTGGCCGAGATGCTTCGTCGCGCCGAAATTGGCTGCCTCGGAGTCATTGAGCGACGTCACGACGTTCCAGGCCATGCGGCCGTTCAGGAGCAGATCGAGCGTCGCAAACACGCGCGCGACATGAAACGGCTCGTAGTAGGTGGTCGAATACGTCACCCCGATCCCCAGCTTCTCCGTGGACAAGCCCATTACCAGGGCGACCGACACCGGATCGAGCTTCGCCGCACGGATGCCGTAGCGAACCGTCTCCTGAAAATCGTCGGCGTATTTGTCCGGAATGGCGAGGCGATCGTCGAAGAAGGCGAGATGAAACTTGCCGGCTTCCAGCGTCCGGCCGATCCCCTCATAATATTCCCGCGAGCCGAAATTCTGTTGCGAAAGCCGGTGCCGCCACGACGCCGGATAGTTCGAACAGTTTTGAGCCTGCATGAAACCGATCAGTTTCATCTGACGCATGGTCGTATCTCTTTTCCGTGTTGGATCGCGCTCGGATATTCCCCGCAGGGCCCCCTGCCGCGTCGCCCTAGCCGACGCGATGGTATGGCCGCCCCACTATGCTTTCCAGCAAGATTATCTTAAGAATTGATCTGTTTTTCAGAACTAAGGTCCCCGTGCGTGGCGCAGGTCAATCTCAAGCTTCTTCATATGTTCGTTGCGGTCGCCGAAAATCGCAGCTTCCGGATGGCTGCGGAGCAGCTCAACCGCTCGCAGTCGGCCGTGAGCATGCAGATCAAGCAACTTGAGCAGCAGGTCGGCGTCGCGATCTTTCATCGCACGACGCGGCGCGTCGAACTGACGTCCGAAGGCGAACGGCTCCTTGCTCATGCCCGGCGGGCGCTGGGCGAATGGGAAGACGGATTGCGCCAGATCCGCGACGTCGTCGATATTCAACGCGGCACGTTATCGATCGGCTGCGTGCCGACGGTTGCGGCAACCATACTACCGAAGGCGCTGTCTGCCTTTCGGACGGCTTATCCCGGCATCAACGTCAACCTTCGAGAACTGGCCACGCACGATCTGCTCGAAAGCATCCGGCGGCGGGAGATCGATTTCGGCATCGGTCCTGCGGTCGAAGGTCAGGCAGAATTTCAATTCGCCTCGTTGTTCAACGAGCCGATTTTTGCGTTGGCCTCAAAAGCCTATCAGCTTCCGAAACGCCGGACGGTCGATCTCGCCGACCTCTGCGAATTTCCGATCCTGCTCAATTCGAAATCCGCCGAGCTGCGCAAGGTGCTCGATCGCGCCCTGCTCGCCCGCGGTCTGAGCATGGAAATCAAGTTCGAGGTTCTGCACACCCATACCTTGATTGCGTTCGTGGTCGCGGGCATGGGCGTGGGCATTCTGCCCAAGATCGCGTTGCCGAAATTCCGCGGCTCGAAGATGCAGGCGCTTCCCATCGCCAATCCGACGCTCGTGCGTTCGGTCAGCATCATATCGCTGCGGGGCCAGTCATTTTCACCGGCCGCCAGAGAGCTTACCAAAGCGGTGTACAAGAACCTGCGAACACAGGCGTGACCGGAGCCATTGGAATTTTCGATCGGGAGTACTGTTGCCAACGCCGGAGTGCGTGACTACGTTTTATCGGAGGTAGCCAGGCCCAAACGTTGTTTCGATCGGCCGCACGTTCATGCCCAAATTCCTTCGCATCGGAGTCCATCGGTCGAACGTTTCCGGATACACGTCAAAAGCGTGGTGCGTTCGACGGGTTGGCTCGACGGTTTTGCTGAAGTGGGGCGCCGTGGAGGTTCATGGCGTTGGAGACGGACGAAAGGTTTACTGGACGCTTCCACCGAGGGACAAGACAGTTCGTTGCGGCACGGTGCAGCGTGCCAAGGACTATGCGAAATCTGCGATCGCCCGGCGACGCAACCATCGCTATGAACCGTTGGCTGGAAATATTGCGGCCCGGCGCCGAACCGCTGATCGTGGCGCCGAACTCAAGCAAGCGCTCGCCACGATCCTGTTTGTCGACATCGTCCGGTCCACCGAAAAAGCGGCAAAGCTCGGCGATTTGCGCTGGACGCAGGTGATGAATCACTATTACGCCGCCGTCCGTCGAGAGCTGAAGGCTTTGCGCGGAAAGGAAGTCGTGACGACGGGGGACGGACTGCTGGCGACGTTCAGCGCGCCGGCTGCCGGGGTCCGTTGCGCGTCCGCAATCCACGAGGCGGTGCGCACGCTCGGGCTGGAGGTCAGGGTCGGTCTGCACGCGGGCGAATACAAGGTGAGCGGGGCGGAGGTGGTCGGGCTCGCGTTTCACATCGGCGCGCGCGTCGCCGCGAAAGCGCGAGCCGGCGAAGTCCTGGTCTCGAGCGCGGTCAAGGATCTGATGTCGCGGTCTGGAGTTCGGCTTCGGGGATCGCGGCGTTCACCGGCTCAAAGGCCTGCCGGGGCGATGGCGCCTGTACCGGGTCGAACATTGAGGTGAAAGCCACCACGCGCGGTGCATGAGCGCGGCCCTTCGTCTCCGGATCATGCCTGGTGTGGCGACACGGACGTTCCTTTCAGTGTCGCAGCGAGTTCTTCGAAGGAACGTCAGAGTCAAAGCCACACTAGAATCATATGGTTGCTGGTGTCCCTTTGGTTCTGACATTCGCAAAAGTGCCCCCGCGATACGATACGAATGTCAGAACCGGGACACTAGTGAAAATCCCGCGACGGCGGCAGGATGCGTACATTGCGCGGGTGACGGATTTTCTGCGCCGGGTTGTCCGGATGCTCCCGCCGGTCGTCATTGAGCGGTTCGATCAGGGCGGCGCCTGCCGGCACCGCGTGCTTCCGGGTGGCTGCGTCATTGGCGAGATCGAGGAGATCGCCCGAACGATCGAAAAGTCTTTCGGCGACGAGATGCACGACCTTTTCCGGGCTGCTCTGAATCGTGCCCTCAACCAGAATCAACCGCGATCCCATCACCTCTTTGCGGAAACGCTCCATCACCTTGGGCCACACCACGATATTGGCGATGCCGGTCTCATCTTCCAGCGTCATGAAGACGACGCCCTTGGCGCTGCCCGGACGCTGCCGCACCAGCACCACGCCGGCGCAGCGGACATATTGCTTATCCCTTGCATCGGACACCGATGAACAGGCGATCACGCGCTCGCGCTCGAACCTTGCGCGCAAGAATTCCATCGGATGACCCTTCAGAGAGAGGCGAATGGTCTGATAGTCCGCGACCACATGCTCCGGCAGCGGCATCGCCGGCAAGGGCTTTGCCTGCTCATCCGGCTGCTCGCGGGCGGCGGCCGTCTCGAACAGCGGCAGAGGTACGTCATCGGGCAGACGCCGCACCGCCCACAGCGCCGCGCGGCGGTCCAGCCCGATGGAACGAAACGCATCGGCATCCGCCAGCAGGACCAGCGCGCGCTTGGGCAACGCGGTGTCGCGGGCAAAATCTTCCAGCGACGTAAAGGGTCGGCGGTTGCGCGCGGCAACGATCCGCTCGGCCCAGTCGTCGGATTCGACTTCGTTGTCGTTGTGGGGTGTCGGAATTATTTTAGGGCTGTCATTCCGGGATGGTGCGTCAGCACCAGACCCGGAATCTCGAGATTCCGGGTTCACGCTTCGCGCGCCTACGATGCGCAATTGCGCATCGGAGAATGACGACTGGATGTATTTCAGCCGCTCCTCATCCTCGTCACTCCACTTGAAGCCATCGATCTGGCGGAAGCCGAGCCGCACCGCGCAGTAGTCGCCGTCTTTTTCCTCCAGCGTATTCTGGGCAAAGCTATGGGACACGTCGATCTCGCGCACCTTGACCTTGTTCTTGATGGCGTCAGCGACGATCTGCGCCGGCGCATAAAAGCCCATCGGCTGCGAGTTCAGAAGCCCGCAACAGAACGCATCAGGATGCCAATACTTCAGCCATGACGAGATATAGACCAACTGCGCGAAGCTGGCGGCATGGCTTTCGGGAAAACCGTAGGAGCCAAAACCCTTGATCTGTTCAAAGCAGTTCTTGGCGAATTGCGGATCGTAACCCCGCCGGATCATGTTCCCGACCATCTTCTCTTCGAAACTACCAATCGTCCCGACATTGCGAAATGTCGCCATCGCACGGCGTAGACCATTGGCTTCCTCGGAGGTAAAGCCCGCAGCCTCGATCGCGATCCGCATCGCCTGCTCCTGAAACAGCGGCACGCCGAGGGTCTTGTGCAGCACCTTGTACAGTTCATCCGGAGTGCCGTACTCCGGCGAAGGCGCCGGATAATTTTCCTTCTCAATGCCGTTTCGCCGCCGCAAGTAAGGATGCACCATGTCGCCCTGGATCGGCCCGGGCCGCACGATCGCAACTTCAATGACAAGGTCGTAAAAGGTGCGCGGCTTCAGGCGCGGCAGCATGTTCATCTGCGCGCGGCTTTCGACCTGGAAGACGCCAAGCGATTCGCCACGGCACAGCATGTCGTAAACCGGCTCCTCGATCCTGCGGAACCGTCGCCAGTTCGTAACGCTTCGCCCTTGTGTGCTCGATCAGAGTCGAAACATTTGCGGATGCAGGTCAGCATGCCCAGCGCCAGCACGTCGACCTTCATCATGTTCAACGCATCGACATCGTCCTTGTCCCATTCGATGAAGGTGCGGTCGTCCATGGCGGCATTGCCGATCGGCACATAGGTGTCGAGCCGGTCCTGGGTCAGCACATAACCGCCGACGTGTTGCGACAGGTGCCGCGGAAACTCGATCAGTTCGGTGGCGAGTTCGACCGCGAGTTCCACCATCGGATTCCGGGGATCGAAGCCGGCCTGTTTGACCTGCATTTCATTGAGGCCTGAGCCCCAGCTTCCCCACACCGTGTCGGCGAGTGCTGCGGTCACATCCTCGGTCAAGCCGAGCGCCTTGCCGACGTCGCGGATCGCGCTGCGCGGCCGGTAGTGAATGACGGTTGCGATGATGGCCGCGCGATGCCGGCCGTAGCGCCGGTAGACATATTGCATCACCTCTTCGCGCCGCGAATGTTCGAAATCGACATCGATGTCGGGCGGCTCCAGCCGTTCCTTGGAAATGAAGCGCTCGAACAACAGATCGACCTTGGTCGGATCGACCGAGGTGATGCCGAGCACGTAGCAGACGGCGGAATTGGCCGCCGATCCCCTCCCCTGGCAAAGAATGTTTTGCTCGCGCGCATAATGCACGATGTCGTGCACGGTCAGAAAGTAATGCGCGTATTTCAGCTCGGCGATGAGAGCGAGTTCCTTATGCAAGGTCGCGCGCAAGGTGTCGTCGATCTTGCCGCCGAAATAGGTTTGAACGCCCGCCCAGGTCAGATCTTCCAGATGCTGCTGCGCGGTCTTGCCTGGCGGCACCGGCTCATCGGGATACTGGTACTTGAGCTGATCGAGCGAAAAGATGATGCGGTCGGCAAACCGCATGGTCTCGGCAATCGCCTGCGGCACGTCGCGAAACAGCCGCGCCATTTCCTCTGGCCGCTTGAGATGACGTTCGGCATTGGCCTCGAGCCGCTTGCCGATCGCCTCGATGGTCGTCTTCTCGCGGATGCAGGTGAGGATATCCTGCAAGCGTCGGCGCGAGGAATCGTGGTAGAGTACCTCATTGGTCGCCAGCAGCGGCACGCCGGCGCCATCTGCGATGCGCCGAAGCCAGGCGAGACGCCGCCGGTCGTCGCCGCGATATAACAGGCTTGCCGCGAGCCAGACCCCATCGGCACCGCTCGACCGCAGCCGCTTCAGAACGTCGTGCGCTTTCGCTTCGTCGAAACGATGCGGCAGCGCCAGCACGAGAAGCTGGCCGTCGGCAAACTCCAGGAGATCATCGAATGTCAGGTGGCATTCGCCCTTGAGCGTGTCCTCCCCCCGCTTGCCACGGGTGAGCAACTGGCATAGCCGGCCGTAAGCCGCGCGATCGCGCGGGTAGACCAGAATGTCCGGCGTGCCGTCGTTAAAGACGATCCGCGATCCGATCAGAAGTCTTGGCTTGTGCTTGATCTCGGGATTGTCGAGTTCCTTGAAAGCGCGCACAACGCCGGCCAGCGTATTGTGGTCGGCAATGCCGACGACGGGAAGACCAAGCTCTGCCGCCTGATGCACATAGGCCTGCGGATGCGAACCACCGCGCAGGAATGAAAAGTTCGTCGTGATGCCGATTTCGGCATAATCCATATTCATGCGAACAGCCCATGCATGAACCAGTTCGGCAGTATCGGCCTTGTCCTCCTGCTGTTCGATCTCTTCAAATAATCCGTCGCGGTAGAGCCAGAAGCGCAAACCCTCCTCGTCCTCGACGCGGAAGTAATCGCGCGTCAGCACCGCACTTCCTGCCCGCCACCACTCCATGGCGACGCGTTCGGGCCCCTCGACCCGCACCACGGCGTGCGTGGCGCGGCGCCAGACGAACTGCGCCGGCGGACCATCCGGCACCTCGGCGATCACCTTGATCTGCTCCGGCCGCTCGAACAGCCGCAATGGCCGCAGCGGCGGCTCGCCGGCGACACGCGCCGGCCAACTGGCTTGCGCGGCTTCCACCAGATGATGCTGCGCCGGCGCTATCAGCACCGCGCGCTCGGGGATGTGGGTGTCCTGCGGCAGGTGAACGACCACGCGTTTGCCGCCGATGCGCGCGGCGATGCGGTCGATCAGGGCTGAAACTTCGTCCTGGTCGTGCACATGGGCGTCGAGATCGCGCTGCTCCTGCACCACGATTTCGGTGCGGCTTGCAGCCAGTCGAATGAGATCGAATCCGAAACCGGGATCGAGCGGATCGCTTAAAGCCTCCAACCGTTCGCGAAACAGCCGGTCGATCATCTCGCCTCTGGTCACGGGCTGTCCGGTATCAACCGTGATGGTGCGAACCGCGCCATCGGTGCGGAAGAAACGCGCTTCCAGCTGCCGCGCGCCCTTGCCTTGCTTTGCCATCGCCGCAACCAGCGTCCCGGCCAACCCCGACAGAGTGGCGGAGATGACCGCTTCGGTCGCAACCGGCTCGGCAAAGCGTCTTTCCACGATGTAATCGGGCAGCGGCTTGCGCGGACTGATCGGCGCATCGCTCTGCCCCAGCGCCTGCTCCAACAGCGCCGTGAAACGAGCGCCAAATCTCGCGGTGATTTCGTGGCGCCCGCGATCGGCCACCTCGCCGATGGTTTTCAGGCCGGCGCGGCGCAAACCCGTCACCACGGCCATATCCGCCCCGAGCGCCGATATTGGCAGCAGCCTGACCGCCTCACGCTCCTCGCCGTCGCGGACAATCCGGCCATGGACATAGCGGGTCAGCGTCCGGGCGCAGACGGCCGTACCGGCGATGGCAGCGCTGACCACAAAGCCCTGCGCGGTCAGGACACCGCACACCAGGTTCATCATCTTTGCCTCGCCGCCGAACAGATGAACGCAGCCGGTGATGTCGAGAAAAAGACCGTAGGGAGGATCGAGCGCGACGAGCGGAGTGAAACGATCACACCACTCGGCGATGGCGTTCAGCGCGTCGGCGTCGGCAACCTCATCGGCATCATGGACCTGCACTTGCGGACAGATGGCGCGGGCATTGGCGAGTGGCAGGTCGACCGCGAGACCAAAATTCGCAGCCGCATCATTGAGCGCGGAAATCCGCAGCATGTTGTTTTGCCTGGCAACGACAATGCTGGGACTATCGGTTGAACCATGATGTGGCTTGTTCCCTCCCCCCTTGTGGGGTCCGAGGCGAGCAAAGCTCGCTCTCGAGGTCAGGGTGGGGGGCGAACCACATACGCTGGCGTTTGTAATACCCCCCTCTCCAACTCTCCCCCGCAAGGGGGGAGAGAGCCGACCGTCTATGCCGCAAGAGATTTGTTTAGCTCGCGCGTCGCTGGATAATTGCCGTTTGATGCGGTCGGTAGGCAGGCGCGGCAGCCACAGGCTGAGAATACGCCGCCGGTTCTCCGAAAAGGCACTCATCACTTTTCCATTCCATGATCCAGCGGCCGGTGGGGCCATGACGGTTGCGGACAAGCTGCGTCTCAAACAGAGGCGAGCCCCAAGCACTCCAGGGCGTCGAGCCCGGCGGCGAATGGGCCGCGCGCACGATCCATCGGGTTTCGGCGGTCGAGGCCCTCGGCTCTGCCGCCATCCGCAGCATCAGGGCGGTCGCGCCTGAAGCTTGCGCGGCCAATGTCAGCTTGCGGCTGGCGACAAGGTCGAATTGCCTCGCTTCGCCCCACACCTCCAGCACGACGGCGCCCACCGCATCACAGGCCAATGCGTCGGCAGTCGCCCGCAGCGCATGGTCGACATCGGCAGCGTGGACACTGACGAAAAGGCGCGGATCGAGACCGAACTCGGAAAGCCCGCTCATCGAGACGGCGCCTGCTTCAACTTCAGTGAAATCTTGCCGGATCCAGACCACGGGCCGCCGGTTGGCCACCCGCCCGGCGAGCCCTGCGACAAAGCCGGTTGCCGCTGCGCTCTGCCGGCCTGCTTGCGCAAACACCTCGTGCATGGCGCCCGCAGCGAGCCCGCCTTGCAGGTGTGCGTCGGCCTCGGCGTGTCCGAGCAGCACCTTGCGCAACGAATACGCCGCGCCATGCGCCTCGATGCGTTCGATGCTGCCGCGTAAGGCGGCAAGATTTTGTGCCGCGCTCGTCATGCGCTGCGTCCTGAGTTGATGAAAGCATTCCAGTTTTAAGAGAACCAGAAGCTGGTCCATTTGTTCATGATATGTTCTAATATAAAGCTAACGGGGACGAAAGAGTCAATCGAATTGGCCGCTCTGAGATTCATGAATAGAATCAAAGGGATTTAGACATGGACGTGCAACCCAAGCTGGAAATCCTCATCCACGAAACCGATTTCGACGGCTGGCGCCAAGCCGCACGCGCGCTGGTGCTCGATGGCGTCCAGCCGGAGGACGTGATGTGGAGCATCACGGGTGAAGAAGAATTGTTCGCACCCGGCGAGAGACGATCGCAACCGCCTTCATCGACTGAAACGTTCAATGTTTCCGCCAGGTTTGTCGAGCTCGCTAAAATTGCGATCCTGCACCGCGACCGCGAACGCTTTGCTGTGCTTTACCGCCTGCTGTGGCGATTGCGTTGGCATCACGACCTTCTGGATGTTGCGACCGATCCCGACGTCATCAGCGTCACGGCGATGGCAAAAGCGGTGCGGCGCGACGAGCACAAGATGCATGCCTTCGTCCGCTTCCGCGAAATCGGACGCGAACGCGACGCGCATTTCGTCGCCTGGTTCGAGCCGGAGCACCATATCGTCGAACTGGCGGCGCCGTTCTTCGCACGCCGCTTTGCCGACATGCCCTGGTCGATCCTGACGCCCGAACTCTGCGCGCACTGGGATGGCTTTGCGGTCTCGTTCACGTCGGGCGTCAGCAAGGCGATGGCGCCAACCTCGGATCGGCTGGAAGAGACATGGCGGCGCTACTACGCCACGATCTTCAATCCCGCCCGGCGAAGGTGAAAGCCATGCGAATGGCCCGTCCGTTTGCCTTGCTTCCGGTAAAAAATTACGGGGATCGGCGGGACCATTTTCGAGTCCCTCTAAAAGATTTTCTGGCAAGCAATTCCAACGAGATCGACGATCTTCCTGACCGGGATTGGGGATAACCCCGCTGCTGTCATCTAACCTTCAAATCCATCGGCCAATGATGGACGCTCACCGTATTAGGGGCGTCGATAATGACCGATTTTGCACTTGACCAAAAAATTAGCGGGACGGACGGCGGAACGATTGAACCTGCCTCACGACCCAATCTCGACAAGGGCTTCAACCCCCTGACGATGATCATTTTTTTCGGTATTCTCGCGGCTGGTCTTCTGTTCGTTTGCTACAGCATCTACGCCGACGTCGATGCCACCGGCACCAAAGTTACTTCCTACCTTCCCTACATCCTGCTGATGGTAGCGCTGCTGATCGCGCTGGGCTTTGAATTCGTCAACGGCTTCCATGACACCGCCAATGCGGTGGCGACCGTGATCTACACCCACTCGCTCCCGGCCGAGTTCGCCGTGATGTGGTCGGGCTTCTTCAACTTCCTCGGCGTGCTGGTGTCGTCAGGCGCGGTGGCGTTCGGCATCGTCTCGCTGCTGCCGGTCGAACTGATCCTTCAGGTCGGAAGCAGCGCCGGCTTTGCGATGGTGTTCGCGCTTTTGATCGCCGCGATCATCTGGAACCTGGGCACCTGGTATTTCGGCCTGCCGGCTTCCAGCTCCCACACCCTGATCGGCTCGATCATCGGCGTCGGCGTTGTCAATGCGCTGATGCGCGGCCGCGACGGTACCTCCGGTGTCGACTGGAGCAAGGCCACCGAAATCGGCTATGCACTCTTGCTCTCGCCGCTGGTTGGCTTCGCCTGCGCCGCGGTGCTGTTACTGCTGATGAAGATGCTCATCCGCAGTCCGGCGCTCTATTCCGCACCGGAAGGCGGCAAGGCCCCGCCGCTCTGGATCCGTAGCCTTCTGATCCTGACCTGCACGGGCGTCAGCTTTGCGCACGGTTCGAACGACGGCCAGAAGGGCATGGGCCTGATCATGCTGATCCTGATCGGCACCGTGCCGACCGCCTACGCCCTCAATCGCTCGATGCCGGACTCGCAGATCGCGGTATTCCAGAAGGCGTCAGATGCCGCCTCCAAGGTTATTGCGACCAAGGGTGCTGGTCACAGCATCATCGGCGATCCGCGCCCCGCTGTAACGCAGTATGTGTCGCAGCATACGATCAGCGAAGGCACCTACCCTTCGCTCGCTGCTCTGGTGAAGGACGTCGGCGATCAGGTTCAGAAATACGGCTCGCTGAACAAGGTTCCGGCAGAAGTCGTCGGCAACACCCGTAACGACATGTACCTGACCTCGGAAGCGATCCGCTTCCTGATGAAGGACAAGCAAAGCGACCTCAGCAAGGACGACGTCGCGGTCCTCAACACCTACAAGGGCACGCTGGACGCCGCCACCAAGTTCATCCCGAATTGGGTGAAGGTTGCGGTTGCGCTGGCGCTCGGCCTCGGCACCATGATCGGCTGGAAGCGTATCGTGGTGACGGTCGGCGAGAAGATCGGCAAGACGCACCTCACCTACGCGCAAGGCGCTTCGGCGGAGCTGGTTGCCGCCTGCACAATCTTCGCGGCCGACACCTTCGGTCTGCCGGTCTCCACCACCCACGTGCTGTCATCCGGCGTCGCCGGCGCGATGGCCGCCAATGGCTCGGGCCTCCAGGTCGCGACCATCCGCAACATGGCGATGGCCTGGGTGCTGACGCTGCCGATAGCGATCATGCTTTCGGGTAGCCTGTACTTTATCTTCGCCCACCTGTTCTGATCACGGGCGGATCGAACGACATAAGAAAGAGGCCCGCGTGACGCGGGCCTCTTTTGTTTTGGCTATTCGATATTTTGGTATTTGCTGCGTTCATTCAGCGTGAACATATCCTCACGCCGCCAGCGTGTTCTCGACCAGCTTGATCCAGTACGAGGTGCCGAACACGATCGCCTCGTCGTTGAAATTATAGGCCGGATGATGCAGGCCGGCGCTGTCGCCGTTGCCGCAGAAAATGAACGCGCCCGGCCGCTTCTCCAGCATGTAGGCAAAATCCTCGCCCCCCATCAGCGGCGGCATCTCCTCAACATTGCCGTGGCCGGCAACTTCTTCCGCTACCTTGATCGCAAAATCGGTTTCCGCCGCATGGTTGACCACGACCGGATAGCCGCGGGCGTATTCGAGGTCGATCTTCGCGCCGGTCATGCGTGCCACGCCCTCGACCACCTCGCGCACCCGCTTTTCAACCAGCGTCCGCACTTCCGCCGTCAAGGTCCTGACGGTGCCCCTGATTTCCGCGGTTTGCGGGATCACATTGCGGGCGTTGCCGGCGTGAAACTCGCACATCGAGATCACGGCGGAATCGAGCGGATCGACGCTCCGCGAAACGATCGATTGCAGCGCGGTCACCAACTGCGCGCCGACCAAGACGGAATCGATCGACAGATGCGGACGCGCTGCGTGGCCCCCGCGCCCTTCGATGTGAATATTGACGGCATCGGTCGAGGCCATGATCGGGCCCGGCCGGATCGCAAAGCTACCGATCGGAATCCCCGGACCGTTGTGCATGCCGTAGACCTGATCGATCGGAAAGCGGTCGAACAGGCCGTCCTTGATCATCGCGGCCGCACCGAATCCGCCCTCTTCCGCCGGCTGAAAGATCACGACCGCATCGCCGGCAAAATTCCGGGTCTCCGCCAGATAGCGCGCGGCGCCGAGCAACATTGCGGTATGCCCGTCATGACCACAGGCGTGCATCTTGCCCGAGGTTTTGGAGGCATAGGGCAGTCCGGTCGCCTCCTCGATCGGAAGCGCGTCCATGTCGGCCCGAAGTCCGATCGTCTTGACGGCGCCGGAAGCGGCCCCCTTGCGTCCCTTGATGACGCCGACAACGCCGGTCCCGCCGAGGCCCGTCGCGACGTCATCACAGCCGAATTCCCGGAGCCGTTCGGCCACGAAAGCCGACGTGCGTTGTTCCTCGTAGCCGAGTTCGGGATGTTGATGGATATCGCGGCGCCATGCCTGAATTTCGGGTTGCAAGTCGGCCGCGCGGTTGACGATGGGCATGGGAAACTCGGTTTTGAATGCTTGATCAACGCCTTATCTAGCACACCCGCCGTGGTGGACCCAAGACCTCTGGATCATTGACAAAGGCGCAACGGCGGGACTTTCTCCGGCCCATTAACGTCTGACTAACGCGAAGCGCAGACGAAGGGCGGAAACGGGAAAATGACGACACGGATCGAGGGAGATTTCGACTATATCGTCGTCGGCGCCGGCACCGCCGGATGCATCGTCGCCAACCGCCTGTCGGCGGATCCGAAAAACCGGGTGCTGATCCTGGAAGCCGGCGGCAGCGACAACTGGATCTGGTTTCACATCCCGGTCGGATACCTCTTTGCCATCGGCAATCCACGCTCGGACTGGATGTTTCGAACCGAGGCCGAAGCCGGGCTCAACGGCCGTTCGCTGGCCTATCCCCGCGGCAAGGTGATCGGCGGTTCATCGGCGATCAACGCCATGATCTCGATGCGCGGACAGGCCGCCGACTATGACCATTGGCGTCAGCTGGGCCTAACCGGTTGGGGCTATGACGACGTCCTGCCGGCCTTCCGCCGGTTGGAAGATCACTTCCTCGGCGAAAGCGAACATCATGGCGTGGGCGGCGGCTGGCGTATCGAGGCGCCGCGGCTATCGTGGGCCATTCTCGACGCTGTCGGCGAAGCGGCCCAGCAAATGGGGATTCGCAAAATTCCGGATTTCAACACCGGCGATAACGAGGGCGTCAGTTATTTCCATGTCAACCAGAAGCGCGGACGCCGCTGGTCGTCGGCCCGCGGCTTCCTCAAGCCAGCCCTCAAGCGCACCAACCTGCGCCTCGAGAAGAACGTGCTGGTCGATCGCCTCATCATCGAGAACGGCCGCGCTGTCGGCGTTCTGTTCACGAAAGACGGCCAGGTCTTCGAGGCCCGCAGCAAAGGCGAAGTGATCCTGTGCGCCGGCTCGATCGGCTCGACGCAAGTCTTGCATCGCTCCGGCATCGGTCCGGCGGACTGGCTCGCCCCGCTCGGCATCGCGAGCGTCTTGGACCGTCCCGGCGTTGGACGCAACTTGCAGGACCATTTGCAGCAGCGCGCGATCTACAAGGTTTCCGGCGTACGTACGCTCAACGAGACCTATTACTCTTTGATGCGGCGCGGACTGATGGGCATCGACTACGCCTTTCGCCGGCGCGGTCCTCTGACGATGGCGCCCTCGCAGCTCGGTATTTTCACCCGCTCCGATACCCATCGTGAGCGGGCCAACATCCAGTTTCACGTGCAGCCGCTGTCGCTCGACAAGTTCGGCGATCCCTTGCACCGGTTTCCGGCCATCACGGTCAGCGCCTGCAATTTGCAGCCGACGTCGCGTGGCACCGTGCGGATCAAGTCGCAAGCCGCGGATCAAGCGCCTTCGATTGCGCCAAATTATCTGTCGACCGATGAAGACCGTCAGGTCGCCGCGGACGCCATCCGCACCACCCGCCGACTGATGAAGCAGCCGGCGCTCGCGCCCTTCTCTCCGGAAGAATTTTTGCCTGGCCCGTCCGTCGGCGATGACGCTGCCTCGCTGGCGAAGGCCGCCGGCGACATCGGAACCACCATCTTTCATCCCGTGGGCACTGCCAAGATGGGAGCGGAAAGCGATCCGCTCGCCGTCGTCGACGAGCGCCTGCGCTTTCGCGGGCTCGCGGGTTTGCGGGTTGCGGATGCGTCGGTGATGCCGACGATCACCTCCGGCAATACCAATACGCCGACGGCGATGATTGCCGAAAAAGGCGCGGCCATGATCCTGGAGGATTCGCGCTGATCTCACGCGCATCGCGTGAGATCGTCGTCATTGCATTAAGCGGATTTGCGAACCGCGTTGTCGACCAAGGTCTTGCCGAGCGACCAGATGGCGCCGGGGACCTTGTGGCTCGCCGCAATCGTGGAATCGAACGCTTCTACGATCCAGTTGCAATCTTCTTCGGTGATGGTCAGCGACGGCAACAGCTTGATGGTGTGGCTGCCGTGGCCCGACACCTGAGTCAGGATCTTGTGGTCCTTGAACAAGGGAACCGTGATGAGCTGACAGAACAGCCCCTTGTTGGCGGTCTCGAGCACGTTCCACGACGCCTTCAACCGCAGCGACTTCGGCGAGCCGAACTCAAGACCGATCATCAATCCCTTGCCGCGGACTTCCTTGAGAAGTTCGTAGCCGGGGACCATCCGGTTGAGCGCGAGCCGAAGCTCGGCGCCGCGCTTGGCGGCAGCCTCGACCAGCTTCTCCGCCTTCATGACCTCAAGCGTGGCAATGCCGGCCGCCATTGCGAGGTCGTTCTTCGCAAACGTCGAACCGTGCACGACCGCGCGATCCATTTGATTGAAGATCTTGTCGAAGATGCTCTTGCGGGTGAGCACCGCGCCAACCGGCACATGACCGCCAGAGAGCGCCTTCGACAACAGAACCATGTCGGGCTCGACGTTCCAATGTTCGACGGCGAGGAAGCGGCCCGTGCGGCCCATGCCGGTCTGGATTTCGTCCGCAATCATCAGCGTGCCGTACTTCCGGCACAGTGCGGCGGCACCAGGCAGGAATTCGTCGGTGGGCATATTCACGCCCTTGCCCTGGATCGGTTCGAAGATGAAAGCGGCAACTTCACGTGACGACAGCGCCTTCTCCAGCGCCGCGAGATCGTTGAACGGGATCGTGGTGCATCCGGGAAGCAGCGGCTGGAAGCCGCCACGAAAATTCGAATCGTCCGTCAGCGACAGTGCGCCGTAAGTCAGGCCGTGATAGGCATGTGCGCAATAAACGATGCCGGGCCGGCCGGTGGCGCCACGGGCAAACTTGATGGCAGCCTCGACGCACTCCGCGCCCGAATTGGCAAAAAACACCTTGTCCAGATATGGCACATATTTGAGCAGCCGCTCAGCCAGAACACCGGCAAGCGTCGAAACATCGAGTTGCACGAGGTTCGGAAGGTCGGCATCAAGAACGCTCTTGAGCGCCTGTCGCAGGGCCGGATGGTTCCGGCCAATCGCAAAAACGCCAAAACCGCTCAGTAGGTCGAGGTAACGGACGCCGTCACGATCGAAGAGGTATTGACCTTGGCCTTTCTGGAAACCGACATCATAACCGATGGTCTTGAGCACCCGAACGAGTTGCTCGTTCAGGTGGCGCGAGTGCATGGAGCTGCGTTGCCCCTGCCGTTCCACAAACATCTCAGAGACATCTAGATCGGAATATGTCATCAGCTACATAGTTCTCTTAGCGCTTGGCCCGTCAACTGAAAACGCTTAATGCGGCGTTTTGCCATCCTTCGGAGCATCCATTTGAACACAGGTTACGCCATGTTGCACCGCCCGCGAAACGTCATGCGCAAATTTATAGTTTTTAGTGTCTTCGCTGCAATGAGTGCGACCCCCGCACTGGCGGCGGACCCGACCGGAGATTGGAAGGTGGCAGATGGCGTCGCCCATATCCGCGTCGCGGAATGCAGCGGCAACATGTGGGGCGTGGTCGCCTGGGAGCAGGAGCCCGGCGGCGTCGACGAGCACAATCCTGACGTCTCAAAAAGGAGCAGACCCACGCTCGGCATGCCGATCCTCATCAACATGAAGAAGAAAGCCAGCGCCGATCAGTGGGAAGGCGAGGTCTACAACGCCAAGGACGGCAAGACGTATAGCTCGACGATCAAACCGATCGGCTCCGACAAACTGGAAATTCAGGGCTGCGTGCTCGGTTTCCTGTGCGGTGGAGAAACCTGGACTCGAATCGCTGGCCCCATCCCGCCGAGTCCCGCGCCCACTGTAGCAAAGGGCGCGAAGACTCCGGTAGCCCCGAAAACTACGGGCACGATGGCCGCGACGACGAAAATGCCAGTGGGTCAGAAGCAGGCAGCAGCCTCGACCGCCGACGTTGGCGATATCTGCCTAATTCCCGATATCGCGCGGCTTACCCATTAGACGCAGGCTGAAACAGCAGCACCGCGGCCAGCGTCGTGAAGAGCGACAAGGCAAGAAGCTTGCCCATGCTGGCCGTGCCGGGATGGCTCGACAGCCACAGACTTCCGAATGCTGTGGCCGTCGTCATCGCGCTGAAAAATATCGCGCGCGTCAGACTTGATTGCAGCAAATTCGTTCTCCCGGCGCGCCACGCCGTAATATAATAAATCTTGAAGGCGACGCCGACGCCGAGCAGCAACGGCAGCGCGACGATATTGGCGAAGTTGAGCGGCAGATCGATCAGAACGCAAATCTCGAGCGTCACCACTCCGGCGACCAGCAGCGGCACCAGCGTCAGCAACACGTCGGTGATGCGCCGGAGCGTCAGCCAGAGCAACAGGCTGATGACGAGCAGCGCCCAGAAGCCGGCGTGAATAAAAGCCTTCACGATCGTATCGCCGGATTTGAGAATCGATACCGGCCCGCCGATCGCGGTTGGCTCGGCGACGAGCACGGCGGCGGCAAACTTGCGCAGCGTCTCGTTGTCGTTGGGATCGCCACGCGGTTCGGCTTCGACGCGCATCAGGCCATCCTTGGTCTTCCAACCGCTCACCAGATCGGCTGGCAGGTTATTCAGGCTGACCGGCTTCGCCTGCAAAGCGTTCTTGAGCTGATCGAGCACGATCTTTAGCGGCGTCACAAAGACGGCCTGCGCCTTTTCGCGCGTGGCTTGATTGGAATCGGCGAGCTTTTGCAGGTCATCCGCCAGCCGCCGCGCTGCCACTGCGCTTGGCCCCTTGCCGTCGCCTGCCGTCCTGCGCAGGCTGGCCACCGATCCCTTCAGGGCATCGACGTTTTCCGCATCCGACGGCGCCTCGTCGATCGCTTCAGGATTGAGCGCCGGATTGAGCGTCTTGGCTCCTTGCGCGATCAGCTTCAGCTTTTCCGGCTGATCTTCCGGCACGAAGCTGTCCAGCGAAATCACATTGAGTACTTCCGGCAGCTTGGAAAGCTTGGCCTCGATCTTCTTCGCCTCAGCCTCGGAATTCGTCATCACGTTGATGGCGTTGGCGCCGGTGTTCGGATCTTTTCTCAGGTCGAGGAAGGTTGCGATCAATTCCACATCGGGATTGCGCAAGTGCATCGGGTTGAAGTCGAAGTGCAGGAAGTAAAGAAGCGGCAGACCGGCAGCGGCCACCAGCAAGGTCCCGCCAACGATGATGACGCGATGGTCTTCCAGAAAGCGGTCGAGCGGGGCCAGGAAGGCGTAACCGACCGGATCGTCTTCGCCGGGCGGGTTCAAAAGCCTGAGCAATGCCGGCAACACGGTGATGCTTGAGAGAAACGCCACCAGCATGCCGACGCCGGCGATCTTGCCGAGTTCCGAGACGCCTTTGTAGTCGGTCGGCAGAAACGACATGAACCCTGCCGCTGTGGCCATCGCTGCCAGCGAGAGCGGGATTGCGGAGTATTCGGCGGCCTTCGCCAGCGCTGTCATCAGATCGTTGCTTTTGAAACGCTCCGAGCGATAGCGGACGCTGAACTGGATGCCGAAATCGACGCCGAGGCCAACGAACAGAACGGCAAAAGCAATCGAGAGCAGATTGAGCGAGCCGACCATCATCAGGCCGACGGCCGTGGTGATGGAAAGGCCGATGAACAGATTGGCAAACACGGCCGAGATGATCTTCGCCGAATGCAGCGCGAGCCACAGGATGAAAAGCACGACCAGGACGGTCCCTATCCCGTTGACGACGGCGCCGTCGGCAACGGTCGCAAACTCCTCATTCGCGATCGGCACCGGACCGGTCAGCCGGACCCGCGCCCCATACTGGCCTTGAAGATTGAGATCGGTGGCCGCCTGCCGGATCGCGTCGGTGGCCGCCTTGCCGGGCTCGAGCGCGTTGAAATCGAGGATCGGCTTGAATTCGATGAAGCCCCGCCGATCGCTATCGGTCAGAGGCTTGTCGCTGACGAGCTCGCGCCAGGAGAAGGTGGCGTTGCCGTCCTTGAGCACATCCTCAACCGTCTGCGAAATCTGGTTGAACGGCCGCTCGGCGCTGTCGAGCTTGATCTGGCCGCGCTTGATGCCGGCCAAAATTGTTTCCAACGCCCCGGTCAGGCCGCGGATGGACGGATCGCCCGCCATGATTTCGATCAGCGGCGCTGCCGACCCGAATTGGCCGGTGGCACGGGCGACCTCTTCCTTCGGCAGGAACAGGAACGCGTTCTTTTCAAAGAACTCGCCGGAACCCAAGGGCTGCACCGACTCGAAATGCTGCTTGTCGCCGGCGAGCTTCTGATAGAGCGCCGCGGCGGCCGAGGTCGTCAGTTCGGGAGTGGCCCCCTCCACCACGGCAAGGATCGTTCGGTCCCGGTCGAACGCTTCGTCAAATTGAATGTCGCGCTTGCGCCAGTCGAGATCGGGTGAAATCAGCGTGTTGATGTCGGTATTGATTTCGAAATGTCGGGCCGTATAGAAGCCGGCCGCGACCGCAAAGCCGAGGGCGATGAGAACGGTAGTGGCGGCAAACCGGGTACAGGTCTGGACAATCGAAATAACTATCTTTGTCAGCACGTCTACTCTTTCTGGTGTTTGCAGCCTGCCGGAAACGCCAGCTGTCTAGCGGAGTTCCCCCGGCCGATCTAATGTTGTTTTTGCGCTTTTCCCGCGGCTGCCGGCCTTAAAAGACCAAGAAGGCGCGAAATTCGGGCCATCCGGTGCATTGCCTGCATTTTCTCGGCCGCAATTACGCAGCTTTGAGAGGATCGAGCCTTGCTGATGCGATAACAGTATTATATTACCTAAATTAACGCTGGGAACCACATATACCTACCGTATGTTGCCTCCTGCCCGTCACCGCCTTTCCTATCCGGTCTTTTTTTGACACAAAGCCCTGCATCTGCATGGCCCGGGGGAACATTGGTGCGGATGTTGCACACATGCGTTGATGTCCGCGCCGGATTGAGCGCCAAAATGGGGATAGTCCAACTTGCGTAACGGCCGTCCAATGGAAGTTTATCTGGCACAACCCCGCGGGTTTTGCGCGGGCGTGGTGCGCGCCATCGAAATCGTCGAGCGCGCGCTCGAGAAGTATGGCCCCCCGGTCTATGTTCGGCACGAGATCGTGCACAACAAGTACGTGGTCGAAAGCCTGAAAAACAAAGGGGCCATCTTCGTCGAGGACCTTTCCGAGGTCCCGCCGCATGCCGTCACCGTGTTCAGCGCCCATGGCGTGGCGCGAAGCGTCGAGGAAGAGGCCGCGGCGCGCGGCCTGCCCGTGCTCAACGCGACCTGCCCGCTGGTGACCAAGGTCCATAACCAGGGCAAGCGGTACATGTCGAAGGGTCGCTCCCTCATCCTGATCGGCCATGCGGGCCATCCCGAGGTCGAAGGCACCATGGGCCAGGTTCCCGGCCCCGTGCTCCTGGTCCAGAATGTGGACGAGGTGGCGGCGCTGACGCTGCCGACCGACGCTCCGGTCGCCTATATCACCCAGACCACGCTCAGCGTGGACGACACCAGGGACATTATCGCGGCCCTTCGGCAGCGATTTACAGACATTCAAGGCCCCGACACACGGGATATCTGCTATGCGACACAGAATCGCCAATCTGCGGTAAGGGATCTGAGTAAACTGGTCGACGTTATCCTGGTAGTGGGGGCTAACAACAGTTCCAATTCGAACAGGTTGCGCGAGATCGGCACTGAGGCCGGTGTTGCGAGTTACCTGATTGCCGATGGCAGCGAATTGAACCCGGAATGGCTGAAGGATGCCAAGACCGTCGGGATCACCGCAGGCGCTTCGGCGCCAGAGGTCCTGGTCGACGACGTGATCGAGGCTTTGAGGCGGATCGGACCGGTTGAGGTTTCGGTGCTTCCGGGCCGCGAAGAGAATATCGAATTTCGGCTTCCCGCCGAATTGGCTGTGGGCTGACAAACTCCTGCTTACAAACTCCTCTTGGGCTCAGAAAGACACGTAATGGCAATACCGTTCTTCAAGGAAATTCGCATCGGTGGCTATCTGATGAAGCAGAAGCTGATGGGCCGGAAACGGTATCCGCTGGTGCTGATGCTGGAGCCGCTGTTTCGCTGCAATCTCGCCTGCGTCGGCTGCGGCAAGATCGATTATCCCGATGCGATCCTCAATCGCCGGATGACGGCGCAGGAATGCTGGGATGCAGCCGATGAATGCGGCGCGCCCATGGTTGCGATTCCCGGCGGCGAGCCGCTGATTCACAAGGACATCGGCGAAATCGTGCGCGGCCTGGTGGCGCGCAAGAAGTTCGTCTCCCTCTGCACCAATGCGTTGCTGCTCGAGAAGAAGCTTCATTTGTTCGAGCCGTCGCCCTACCTGTTTTTCTCGGTGCATCTCGACGGCCTGAAGGAACATCACGACAAGGCCGTGTCCCAGGAAGGCGTGTTCGATCGCGCCGTCTCGGCGATCAAGGCCGCCAAGGCCAAGGGCTTTACGGTCAACGTCAACGCCACGATCTTCGATGGTCATTCGGCTGAGGACATCGCCAAGTTCCTCGACTTCACGGTTGAGCTTGGCGTCGGCGTTTCGATGTCACCGGGCTATGCCTATGAGCGCGCGCCTGACCAGGAGCACTTCCTCAACCGCACGAAGACCAAGAACCTGTTCCGCGACGTGTTTGCGCGCGGCAAGGGCAAGAAGTGGAACTTCATGCACTCCAGTCTGTTCCTGGACTTCCTGGCCGGCAACGAGACCTACGAATGCACCCCGTGGGGCATGCCCGCCCGCAACATTTTCGGCTGGCAGAAGCCCTGCTATCTGCTCGGTGAAGGCTATGCCAAGACCTTCAAGGAGCTGATGGACACGACGGATTGGGAGACCTACGGCACCGGCAAGTACGAGAAGTGCGCCGACTGTATGGCCCATTGCGGCTATGAGCCGACCGCCGCCACCGATGCGTTCAAGAATCCGCTGAAGGCGCTCAAGGTGGCGATCAGTGGTGTCCGCACGACGGGCCCGATGGCGCCCGAAATCGACCTGACCCAGCAGCGGCCGGCGCAATACATCTTCTCTGCGGAAGTGCAGAAGCGGCTGTCAGAGATCCGCCGTGACGAGGCCCTCGCTGCCCAGCAGAAAGCTTCGACAGCCGCGTAGGCTGCGGAGCGCGCGATTGAAATCGAGCCCGGTCGTGACGAGATCGCGCAGCGTTCGCGGATTACGCGCAACGCTGCGCATGATCTGACGGAGGTCGATATCGCCGTTCGGCTTGATGGCGGCCATCGCCACTGGCGGCAACGCCCGGTGGGCGGGGTCGCTGACGACGCGTAGCGCCGCAAACGGCAGCCCGGCCTTGGCGGCATATTCCGCCGCAATGTGGCTTTCCATGTCGACCGCGGCAGCGCCGGTTTCCAGATGCAGCGCCTCCTTGAGGTGCCGGGCGGCAACCACTTGTTCAGCGCCTGCCAGGCGTCCCCTGACGATACGCCGGCGCCCTAACCCTACGCTTGCGATCAGATCGTCGTTCAAGGACAGGCCCGCCAGCCAGCGGGCATCGCCCGCCAGCACTTCGGTCGCCACCACGACGTCGCCCGACTTCAGGGACGGATCGAGCCCCCCGGCCACGCCAAAGCTGATGACACCCCTGATCGTGGTGGGATCGAATACGGTGAGCAGCGCGCGCAATTGCTGCGGATCGCTACTGCTACAAATAACGGCCATCCCGGGGCCGGACGCGATCCGGGCCTCCTGAATCAGACCAGTCACAATGAGCACCGGCCGCGGGTCCACCTTCCCCGCGGGCGCTCTAGCCCCTGCCCCCAACTTCACATCCCGACCCCTACCACCACCCTGCTGTTGGTCTTCCGCAAATTCCGGTACCGCGCCAACGCCCAGAGCGGAAAGAATTTCGAATAACCATGATAGCGCAGATAAAATACCCGAGGAAACCCCGTTGCCGTGTAGCGTTGCTCGTCCCACAGCCCTTTTTCGTTCTGTGTGGCTGTTAGGTACTCAATGCCCCGGGCAACGGCTGGATTTTCGACCTCACCCGCTGCCATGAGACCAAGCAAGGCCCATGCCGTTTGCGAGGCCGTCGACGGGCCACCGTCAAATCCGCTGTCAAATTCCTTATAGTTGAGTCGGTAGCTGGTGGCATCCTCCCCCCAGCCGCCGTCGGCGTTCTGGATCGATGCCAGCCAGTCGGCCGCCTTCCGCATCATCGGGTCCCCGTGCGCGACGCCGGCGGCATTGAGTGCGCAGAGCACGGACCAGGTGCCGTAAATGTAGTTCAGGCCCCAGCGGCCATACCAGGACCCCTCCGCGAGCTGGGTCCTGCGCAGGTAGGCGATCCCGGCCGCGACCGAGGGGTTGCTGGCGGTCTCCCCCAACTGGACGAGCATCGAGAGGCAGCGGGCCGTGACGTCCTCGGTCGGGGGATCCAGCAGGGCCCCATGGTCCGAGAACGGGATGTTGTTCAGGTAATATTCGAGGTTGTTGACGTCGAAGGCGGCCCACCCGCCGTCCTTGCTCTGCATGCCCTCGATCCATTCGCGACCGCGGGCAATCGCGGCGTCATAGGCCGGGTTAGGGGCGCTGCGGCGGGAGCGATCCATGGCCATGACGACGACCGCGGTGTCGTCGAGGTCAGGATAGTGGGCGTTGTTATACTGGAACGCCCAGCCGCCTGGACGGGTCTGCGGAGCCTTGACTGCCCAGTCCCCCTTCACGTCCAGGACCTGTCGCGGCAGCAGCCAGTCCAAACCCTGCCTGGCCGGCGCCACCGCGTCGTCGCTTCCGGCTTCGAGCAGGGCATGGCAGGCCAGCGCGGTGTCCCACACCGGCGAGACGCAGGGCTGGCAATAGGCCTCCTCGTCATTGATCACCAGAAGCCTGTCGAGCCCTCGCCGCTGGGTGGCGCGCGGCGGATAGTCCGCATCCTTGCCAAGCGCCTCGTACATCATGACGGCGTTAGCCATCGGCGGGAAAATGGCGCCCATCCCGTCCTCGCCGTTCAGCCGCTCCTCGGTGAAGGCGACCGCCGCATCAATCGCGTAGGCGCGCAGACGTTTCGGAAACACCGGCTCGATCGCGCGCAGCACGCGGTCCAGCGAACTAAACAGCGCGAACCAGCCCCGGCTCTGGTGTGGCGCCCTCGACGTCATGCCGACGGAGCGCGGGTCCTCCAGGAACAGTTCGTCGATGCCGATACCCTTCGGATTTTTCGCGCGCGGCTTCAGCGCGGCCAGCACCAGAAGCGGCACCAGTGTCGTGCGGGCCCAATAGGAGATCTTGTTCAGATGGAACGGCGACCACATCGGCAGCAACATGATCTCGACCGGCAGCACCGGCGTGGCACGCCAGGTCGTCACACCGAACAACGCCAACATGAAGCGCGTAAAGACGTTGCTTTTGCTCGCGCCGCCGCGCGCGTGGATTGCCTCGCGCGCGCGCGCCATGTGTGGCGCGTCGATGGGATCGCCGATCATCTTCAGGGCGAAGTAGGCCTTGACGCTCGCGCTCATGTCGAACTCGCCGTCATGGACCAGCGGCCAGCCGCCATGCGCACCCTGAATCCGCCTCAGGTAGTTCGCGATCTTGGCTTCCAGCGCCGCATCGACCGGCTCTGCGAGATAGTGTCTGAGCAGCACATATTCGGATGGAATGGTGCAGTCGGCCTCGAGCTCAAAAACCCAATGGCCGTCGGCCTGCCGGAAACCGAGCAGTGCTTGGGTCGCCGAGTGAATGCTCGTCTCAAGTACCCCCGTATCGTTTCCAGCCATCGTGGTCGCGGAAGGCATATTGCCCGACATCCCCTCTTGATTGCCTCGTACGTGTTGGTCCGGTTGCGTCGGCGCTTCCGCGCCGTCTCCGATCAGGCCTGACCCATGGCGAGGACAAGATCGGCCGCACGGTTACCCGACCGCACCGAGCCTTCGATGGTCGCCGGCAACCCCGTATCAGTCCAATCGCCGGCAAGAAACAGGTTTTTAAAGGCGGTTTTGGCACCCGGCCGCAGGGCGTTCTGTTCCGGCGTCGCCTCAAATGTGGCACGGCGCTCGCGCACGATCTGCCAGGGCGGCAATTCGGCCGAAATCCCGGTAGCCTGGCAGACATCGCGCCAGAGCGCGCGCGCGAGCTCCTCGCGCGGCATATCCACGAGGCGGTCAGCGCCGCTGATCGTGATCGACAGGCGCTGAGGGAACGCGAAAACCCATTCCACGAGCCCTCCCACGACGCCCAGGATGGAAGGCGCGTCCTTTGGCGGATCGAAGCGAAAATGGCCGTTCACAATGGCCCGGAAATTCGACGGCGTTTTCAGTCCCGGCAGCAGTGAGGCCGCCGACCGCGGCGGCACCGCCAACACGACAACGTCAGACGGTGCAACCGTGACGGTCTCGTCGCCGAACTTCAGTTCGTTGACGCGATCCGCCACGCTGCCAAATCCACGCAGCTCCTGGCTGAACTGAATATCGGCGCCCTTGTCCTGCAACAGCTTGACTGCCGGCTCGACCAGAACCGCGCTTAGGCCGTCGCGCGCAATCAAGGGACGGCAGGCCTGCCCGCCGGCGAGCAGCGTTTCCCGTACGATGGCGCCGGCAAGGCCGGCCGATCCTATCGGCGGGTCGACATTGAGCGCAGCCAGCAACAGCGGCTGCACCAACCGCTGATACAAAACTCCCTTGGTGGGGATGGCGTCGCCAACAAGCGTCGAAGGCGACGCCCAGATCAGGGGCGTCAAGGCGAGATAGTCGCGCAACGTCGTGTCCGGCACCCGGCGCTCACGATCAAACAGCCATAACGGCAGACGGCCATCGCCGAGATCGAGCTGCCAGCGTTTCCCGGTCGCGAGATCGACAAAGGGAAACTGCGCCCGCTTCGGCCCGACCAGTCCTGCCTCGGTGCCGATCGACTTCGCGTAAGCCAGCGCGTGGCGGTTGCCGGAAAGCAGAAGGTGGTTGCCGTTGTCGATCGTCAGATTGGTAGCGGCATCGAAATAGGAACGGCAGCGCCCGCCCGCCTGCTGTGTGGCCTCGTAGACGCGCACCTTGAAATTCGCGTTCGCAAGCCTGACGGCGGCCGACAGACCGGAAATTCCCGCACCAACGATATGGGCAACTCTTTGCATCGTGCGATTGGGTGAGAGAGATCTTGGAAATCAGAAGAAGCCGTAGCGGAGCAGAATGGCGAACTTGGCCATCTTGTTCAGACGAACCGGCGTTCGCGGGTTAGCGAACCCGCGTGCAACAAGCAATCCTAGAATCGTACGATAGTACTTCGACATAATGCGGGGCGCGCGCACCGTGGGGCGCCGATTGCGGGCCATGATCTCGTCGGATTTCGCGAAATGATCTTTGGCCAGCTCCACAAGCGGCGCGCAGACCTTTGGCAGCGACGGATCGGCGGTAACCTTAAGGGGATCGGTCGAAGTGATGCCGGCCTGTGCCAGGCCCTCCTTCGGCAGATACAGCCTTCCGATTTCGGCATCTTCGTCGATGTCGCGCAGAATATTAGTTAACTGCAACGCGCGGCCGAGATGATGCGCAAGCAGAATGCCGTCTTCTTTCGGCATGCCGAACACCCGCACCGAGAGACGTCCGACGGCGCTTGCAACGCGATCACAATAGAGATCGAGGGTCGCATGGTCCGGCGCCCGGATGTCCTGCGGGACGTCCATTTCCATGCCGTCTACGATGGCGAGAAAATCGTCGCGCTCCAGTCCAAACTGCTGGACCGAGGCGACGTAGTCGCGCAAGTGCGCGGGTGGACGGCCTTGATAGAGCGCGTCGATATCGTCGCGCCACTGTTGTAGCGCGGCCAGCCGCTGTTCGCGCGGCCCGGGCGAGTCGGCGATGTCGTCGACCTGGCGGCAAAAACTGTAGATCTGAAACATCGCATCCCGCTGCTCGCGCGGAAGCATGCGCATCGCGGCATAAAATGAGCTGCCCGATGCCTTGGTCTGGTAGCTCGGACTGCTTTGCGGATTTTCCGGCTTCATGCGCCAGTCGCCGTTTTCGAGACAGGACGACGCCCGGACAGGCGGCGGATCGTCTCTCCGGCCATGCCGCCAAAGCTGAATGCGAGCAGTTCGACCGGGTTGAGATGCACCCGTTCGCTTAAGGGGTCGCGCACTTTCAGAAGACGGACGATCCGGTCCGCAAACGATTGAATGACGGCTATTTCCAGCCCGAGCCGGAAGTCCCTGACATCGGCTGCAAGGTTTCTGCCTTCGTTGAGCAGGGCCTCGTTACGGACCGCCAAGGATTGCAGACATTGCAGCAACGCCGGCGCGGCGCGCGCCTCGCCCAACTGCTCGACGGAAGCGCCGGCGACAGCAAGCGCATCGCGCGGAAGATAGACGCGGTTGAGGTCTCGAAAATCCTTGCCGCAATCCTGCAGGTGATTGTTGATCTGCAGGCCGGCGCAAATTGCATCCGACGCCGCCCAGGTGGACGTGCTTTCACCGTGGACGTCGAGCACGAACCTGCCGACCGGCATCGCCGAATATCGGCAATAATGAATCACCTCGTCCCACGTCTCGTAACGAAGCTTGGTCACATCCATGCGGAATGCGGTCAGGAGATCGAGCGCATGCCGCGGCGGCATTCCGCGCTCCGCCAGCACCCGGCGCAGATTGACGGCCTCCGGCTGGCTATCGCCCTTGCCGAGCAATTCGGCCTCCAGAAGATCGAGAAGCGAAAGCTTTTCGTCTCCGTTTAAGGTTGCATGATCGGCGATGTCATCCGCCGTTCGGACGAAATTATAGAATGCGAGGATCAATGGCCGGTGGCGCGGATGAATGATCCACGACGCGACCGGAAAATTCTCGTCGCGGTGGCCCTTGCCGGATCGCCATTCGTTCGCGTTGGTCATCACGTGAGGCTAGAGCTCCGATTCCGAAGTTCGCGCGGTGTTGCGGCGACCTCTGATGCGAACTTCGGAATCAAAGGAGCTCTAGTAAATATAGGTTTCTAGTGCGGCTTTGAATTTGAAGTTCCTATAATGTACTCGCAGCGAAACTGATAGGAACTTCAAATTCGCCGCACTAGCTATGTCCGGGTTGCGCATGCGTTGGGTATCTCGGCATGCCTGCGGCACTTCGTACGCCCCATATAGGCGAATACGCTACCAAAACCAATGCCTTCCGCACGCATAGACAAACGCCCGCCACGCCCGGATACGGGCTGTGGCAGGCTTTCGACGGTGGATATTGAGGGCTGTTACTGGCCGTGGTCTTTCAGAACCTTATCGCAGGATTTGGTCAGTTTCTCTCGGTTCTGCTGCAGGCAGTTCAGAACGACGAGGTCGGGGTCGTTCATCACCGAGCGACAGTATTTCTGTACGTCGTGGGCACAGGCCTTCTGCTCCTCGGGCGTTCCGCCATGTTGTTGTTGCTGGGCCATGGCTCCGGCGGTGACCGACAGCGACAGCAGAGCAGCTACGAAGAAAGTTTTACGCATTGTGTTCCTTGTTCTTACGGCAGAGATTTCAAACCCGAATAGACGTGAGCATCAGTGGACAAACGATCGACTCAAGACAACGACGGCCGCCGATGGCAGCGCGCAGAAGCGCTGGCAAATGCGGCCAAATTTGCGGCGACCGTCTCCCTAAATTGCGACCTTCGAAGGCAGATTTCGAAGGGCGCGTAACTGATTGGCATAACACGGTATTTTTGTGGATGAACGCGCATGGCGATTGCCGCGCGGCGAGAGATCAAGAATACCCGAAGTCGCAATCCTTCCGCGAGCAAAAAAAAGCGGCTGCCTCAATTTGTCTCGGGGTGAAGGAAATTTGTCGCACAACGAAAAAGTTATTCCGTGAGCGCCAAAGTGCTAAATTACCTTTTGAACCAAACCCCTCGCCGAAACAACAAAACACTGCGCGGAAAAACATGCCGTTCGCGGGAACGTCACATTCAAAGGGGCAACTCAAGATGAATTATCCGACTTCGGGCTTGATCGGGCAAACGATGAAAGCGGGCGCGATTGTTGCCGCGCTGGTGCTGTCGACATCCGCCGGCCACGCACAGTCTAGTCCGTTTGCGGGATTTGATGGCGCCTGGTCCGGCAACGGAACAGTTTCGCTGTCGGACGGTTCGAGCGAGCGGCTGCGCTGTCGAGCGGTCTACCAGGTCAGCGGACTTGTGTTGAAGCAAACGCTTCGCTGCGCGAGCGACAGCTACAAGTTCGATCTCTCCAGCGACGTCACCAGCCACGGCGATCATATCACCGGCAACTGGTCGGAAACCAACCGCAACGTCTCCGGGAGCCTGCTGGGAACTGCCGGCAACGGCAAGATCGACGTCAAGGTCGAATCCGCCGCCTTTAATGCAACCCTGACGTTGCGGACCACCGGCAACAAGCAGACGGTTCAACTCACCTCCCAGGGCGACATCCGGGGCGTCTCGATCACGATGGTGAAGAGCTAAGCTCTATTCACTTCGCAAGCGAGGTTACGCGGCGGGTCCCACGGGGCTCGCCTTTCCGCGGAGCTTCAGCGACAGGTTGATCAGGAACATCGCCGTCGGGCGCAGGATGAAGAGGTCGGCGACCAGCGCCGCCACCATCGAGAATGCGCTGAGCCAGCCGAACAGACGCAGTGACGGCAGATCCGAAAACACCGTCACCACCAGGCCGCAGGCGAGCACCACCGTGGTCAGGATCAGCGCCGGTCCGACCAGAACGGTCGCGCGCTCGACCGCAAGCTCCGGCGTCACGTTGGGCTTGGATTCAAGTCTCAGGCGGTTGAGGAAGTGGATGGTAGCGCTAAGCCCCAACCCGAACGACACCGTCAGCGCCACGACGCTGGCGAATTGCAGCCCCTCCCCGAGCAGCCAAAGCACTGTGCCGGACATCACGACCGGGAAAATTCCGGGCAGGATGCAGGAGAACATCACCACGACCGAACGGAATGCGAGCCCGATAAAGATCGCGACCAGCGCGAATTCGATGGTCAGGCCGCGGTTGAGCTTTTCGATCATGTTGGCTGAATTACGCGCCGCGATCGCTGACAAGCCCGTGACCGCGATCTCGTAGCCGGGATGCGCCTGGCGCACGGCATCGAGCCCATGATCGAGCTTTTCGACCACCGGGAGGATCTGGCTTGAATCGAGGTCCGGCACCCTGCCCGACACCACCACGGCATCCTGATTGGCCGAGATGAAGCGGCGCACCAGATATTCAGGAATGACGCTGACATATTCCTTCAGCGTCGCAACGTCCGAACTGCCCGCCTTCTCCGCGAGCCAGCGCCGCAGCGTCTCCACCGACCAGACGTTACCGACGCCGGCCTGCTTTTCGACCTGCGAATGGACGTCGGCGATGGTCTGCAGCGTTTCGGGCGCGTAGAGCGAAGCCCCCTTCGGGAATTCGATCAGCACGTCGATGGCGTTGGCGCCGGTCAGCTTGGCATCGAGACGGCTACTCGCCGCAACCGCCTGCTGCTTGTCCGGCACCTGGTCGGCCAGCCGGTAGCGCGGCTCGAGGTTGGCGTAGATGACGCCGAGAGTTCCGACGAACAGCACCGCAATGAGGCTGAACAGGCCGGGACGGCTGACCATCCGCACCGCGATCCAGTAGCAGAAATTCCGCAGCATCTGCACGCCGGCATCGGCGCCCTGGAATTTGACGGCGAAGATCTTTTCGTTGCGCACAAGCAAGACGCCGAATACCGGCACCAGCGACAGCACTGCGACAAGCGCAATCACCGTTGCTGCAAGCCCGGCCTCGCCGAATTTACGGATCAGGTCGGAATCCGAAAATTGTAGCGCAATAAACGAAATGCCGGCGGTGCCGTGCGTCAACACGCAAGCGGGCCCCACGACCAGCACGGCATTGCGGAACGCGGTGTATTTGTCCTGCCCTGCGATCAGCCGGTCGCGCGCTGCGAAGGTAAGCTGCATCGAGTCCGAAAAGCTGATCACCATGATGAGCGGCGTCATCACGTTGAGGAACATGTTGAGATTGAAATTCGCCCAGCCGAGGACGCCGAGCGCCAACAAGATCGCGATAATCGGCGGGAACGCCGCCACCACCATGAACGAAATCTTGCGGAAGAAGATGATGGCGATGATGCAGCCGGCCAGAATGCCGAGAATGTTGTAGGTCAGCCCATCGCGTTCGACCGCGTTGCGGATCTCGAGCTGCATCACGGGAACGCCGGACAATTCGGCGTTGAGGCCGGAGTCTCCGAGGTCTTCTTTCATCAGCTTGCGAATCTCGCCGACGGTCTTGCCGAGTTTGCTGCTGGCAACGACGTCGGGTTCGATCGAGAGCACAATCAGCGCCAGCGTGCCGTCTTCCGAAAGCAACTTGCCGCGAATGAGTTCGTTCGACTTCACCGTTTCGATGAACTTGTCGTAGTCGCCGCCTTGCGGCAATTCGGAGGGAAACAGCGCTGCGGGGAATTTACCCGGTGCCGGCGCCTGACGCGCCGAGAACAGCGAGATCAAGCCGCGGGTGCCTTCCACGAGCTGAAGATCGGTGATGAAGTCGCGCAACTTTTCAAGATTGTCGCGTGCAAGCAGGGTTTTGCCCTCGACCACGACCAGCACGTCGAATTCCGTCGCCGGGAAGCGTTTGATTTCCGATTCATACTGCCGGTATTCGCGTGAATTCGAACGAAACAGCTGGCTCAAGGAATTGTCGATCTTGATGCGCTCGATTCCGAAAATCGCGCCGATGACAAGCGCCACGAGAATGATGCAGGACCAGATCGGCGCCTGAACCGCGAGAAGTCCGATCCTTTCGAGCCCGAAGGCGATGCTTGCCGTTGGCCGCTGCTCGACTTTCTCGACGTGGACTTCACTTTCGCTGTTCTTTTCGAGCATGCCCTATCCAATTCTCACATCGGCCCAGATAGCCGCAGAAAGTGACAAAAACAAATCTTGTCCGGAACTGCCCCACCGGCCGGCGGAATATCGCGATAGCCGTTGAAAACATACAATAATTTTACCGACGGGTGTAGCAGGTCTGCCCGGCCCCTCGCAAGCTTGCGCGCTCAACTCGTCCACCGCGGTGGGGAGGCAAATCGGTCGAATTTCACGTTAGGTTGAATTGGCGACGATCGCCTGCCCGGCCCGGACGCCGCTTTCGTCCTTGAGCATGAGGCCCGTCGCTTCCCTGGCGAGCCCTTCGCGAATCAACCACCCGATCTTGGCAGCAGCTTCGTCATAGCTGAGCCCGGCGCCGTGAATATTGGAAACGCAGTTGCGCTTCTCATCCGTTGTCCCGACGGTGGGAGCAAACGTCAGATAGACCCCCAGACTGTCGGCGGCGGACAGGCCCGGCCGTTCGCCGATCAGCATGACGGTCATCCGCACTCCAAGAACGTCGCCAATCTCGTCTCCCAATGCCACACGCGCGCCTGTCGCAACAACAGCGAGACCGACATCGATCGTATCATCTGCGAGTTGCGGAAGCAGCTTGCGCAACAGCTCGAGCGCATGTGCGTTGACGGCGGTCGGGGAAAGACCGTCGCCGATGATGATCGCAATCGTTCGCGCGCCATCGCGGCGGCCCGCCAACCTGGCCTTCGAATCCGCATCGAGCTTGCGCCCGAGATCGGGGCGCGCGAGATAATCCTTGCGGTCGGGCGCCAGGCTCGACACGCGCTCCGCCGCCAAACCGAGGGCAGCGAGGCCTTGCAACAAGCCTTCCGCGTCGAAAGCGGCGTGAACGGCATCACGCGCACGCGCATGGTCGAGGGTAAATTCGAGCAATGCCTTGGTGGGCAAGCTCGCACCGGCACGCCCCAGCGCCACGCGCGCCGGCGTCAGCTCGCGCAACCGCTCCAGCGGCGCCGACGCCTCGGTCTTGGTGATATCACTCGGCAGGGACGGATGCCTCGCGCAACCGCACCGAATAGTTCGATGCATTTTGCCGGCCGCGCGAGGCCGCTCTAGCGAACACGATGAGGTGATGCGCAACGATCATCGACGAGATGAGGTGTTCGATCTCGCCGCGAGCCAGACGCCGCAGCGCGAATTTCCAGAATTCGATCTTGTAGTCGCCGAGAACACCGATCTTCCAGAAGATATTGCGCAGCATGATGAGGCCAAGCCGGATGTTGTCCCAAGACGCTTTTTGCGGCGGCCGCTTGGCCTGGTTCGGAGCTGTGTTCTGGATTTGATACTCGTAGCGCTGCAAAAGCCTGGCCGGTTCGTAGGCCACGCCCATGCACTTGCGCCAGGTGTCGACGACTTCGTCATAGGGCATGCGAAAGTCGACGTTGGACTCCCTGCCCTCGTCCTCGATCAGGCGGTTTTCGCGCGCCAGACGATCCCAGAGCGGGGTCTTCGGCAGCGCCTGAAGCAAATTGATGGTCAGGAGCGGAATTTGCGAAGCCTCGATGAATTCCATCAGATGCTCGCCGGTCTCCGGCTTGTCAGTGTCCAGTCCGAGAATGATTCCCGACACCACTTCCATGCCGTAGCTGTTGATGGTCCGGATGCCCTCCATGATGGGGACCATCATGTTGTGGTCCTTGTGCATGGCCTTGAGCGCCACCGGATCCGGCGTCTCGATGCCGCAGAAGATCGTGCAGAAAAAGGCCTCACGCATTCCGGCCAGGATTTCCGGCCGCTTGGCGATATTCAACGTCGCTTCGCAGGAGAACCGCAGGACAAACCCGGTCTTCTTCTGCCACTCGACCAGGTGCGGCAGCAGGTCGAGCGCGGCCTTGCGGTTGCCGATGAAGTTGTCGTCGACGAAATAGACCGAGCCGCGGATGCCGCATTCGAGCAGCTTGTCGAGTTCAGCCGTAATCTGTTGCGGTGTTTTGATGCGCGGGTTGCGGCCATAGAGTCCGGGGATATCGCAAAACTCGCACTGATAAGGACAGCCGCTCGAATACTGGATGCTGCCCAGGAAGTAGCGCGTAAGTTCCGCGAGCTCATAGGCCGGAAGCGGAAAGCTCGTCATGTCGAGGCGATTGACCGTCTTGAGCACCACCTGCTCATCCGGACGCGACGGGTCGCGGGCCAGCCGCCCGATCAATTCGTCGGTCGCATCGCCGAGCTCGCCGACATGCAGGTAGTCGAACGACGGATAATAGTCCGGACAGGCGCTGACCGAAGGCCCGCCGATCGCAACCGGCAGATCGAACGCATGCGCGCGGCGGCAAATATCGTTCATTTGATGCCGCTGAATATGCATGCCGCTGACGAATACGGCTTCCGCCCACTCAAAATCCTCGGCCGTGGCGGCGCGGATGTTTTCGTCGATGAATCGGACCGGCCAGTTTTCGGGCATGTAGGCCGCGATCAACAGCAGCCCCTGCGGGGGCATGAAGGCCTGAACTCCGTCGGTCAGGGGATAGGAGTATTCAAATGTGCCAAAGGCGGACGTATAGCGCGGAAAGACGCACAGGATACGGCGCACCGTGTCAGCGCTTGCGGCTCTCATGACTTTCTCTGCGCCTTCAACTCAGACAAGTTAATCATGCAACCCGCAGGCTGGGCCACAAATTTTTCAGGATTGTGGCAATCGTCCCGGCATAACCGGATGGTTGCTAGGTGGCGAGCCGATAGCGCACGCGCAAGGCCGTCAGGCGATCAGGCGCCGGGCGAAGTCGGGCAGTAGTTCGCCATTACCGGCGAGACGAAAATTGGCGTCAGCGAGGCCTGCGCGAACCAGCCATTCGTCGAACTCGGGCGCCCGTTTCAATCCAAAGACATCTCGGACGTAGAGCGCATCATGAAATGACGTCGACTGATAATTCAGCATCACGTCATCGGCGCCGGGAACCCCCATGATGAAGTTGACACCAGCCGCTGCGAGCAGCGTCAGCAGATTGTCCATGTCGTCCTGATCGGCTTCGGCGTGATTGGTGTAACAGACGTCCACCCCGAGCGGCAGGCCGAGCATCTTGCCGCAAAAATGATCTTCGAGCCCGGCGCGAATGATCTGCTTGCCGTCGTAGAGGTATTCGGGACCGATAAAGCCGACGACGCTGTTGACGAGCAACGGATCGAACGCGCGCGCGACCGCATAAGCGCGCGCCTCGCAGGTCTGCTGATCGACGCCATGATGGGCATTGGCCGACAATGCCGAGCCCTGCCCGGTTTCGAAATACATGACGTTGTTGCCGACGGTACCGCGTTGAAGCGACCGGCCGGCATCGTGCGCTTCACGTAATAGTTTAAGATCGACGCCGAAGCTTCGGTTAGCGGCTTCCGTCCCTGCGATCGATTGAAAGACCAGATCGACCGGCACGCGCTCGGCGATCAGTCGAAGCGTCGTCGTAACATGGGACAGGACGCAAGACTGCGTCGGAATTTGCAGCCGGCCGATGATCTCGTCGAGCAGATGAAGGAGCCTGCCGATGATGGCGGGATCGTCGCTGGCCGGATTGATACCGATGCAGGCATCGCCGGCACCGAGCAAAATGCCATCCAGGATCGAAGCGGTAATGCCTTTCGCATCGTCGAAAGGGTGATTGGGCTGCAGCCGCACACTCATTCGCCCGCGCAAGCCGATCGTGTCACGAAAAGCGGTGACGACTTCGCATTTCCTGGCCACCAGGATCAGGTCCTGGTTGCGCATCAATTTCGAAACTGCCGCCGCCATTTCCGGCGTGATCCCGCGCGCGATCGTCTTGAGGGCGTCCGGGCTCGCGTTTACCGAGAGCAGCCAGTCGCGGAATGATCCGACCGTGAACGAAGAGACCGTTGCGAAGGCCGCAGGATCATGGCCATCGACAATCAGACGCGTCACCTCGTCAGCTTCATAGGGAATGACCGCTTCGGTGAGGAACTGCTTCAGCGGCACGTCTGCGAGTGCGATCCGCGCGGCCACCATCTGCTCGGCATTCTCGGCGGCGACGCCGGCTAGACGGTCGCCGGAGCGCGGGGGACTTGCCTTGGCCAGGAGATCGCGAAGGTCGTTGAAGACGTAAGCCGTATTACCGATGGCGTGCCGATAGGCCATGCTTGCTCCGGACCGGTCACCGCTGGCGGTCTAAACCTCTCATTCAGCATAACATTTTGCATGCCGCCTGCGACAAGCTGCCTGTCCCGCTCCCTCGTCGCATCGATAAGATACTGATTTTATTGATATATTTTAAAAATCTCAAAAACAGAGCCAGTACCGATCTCGGATCCCAGTGCTTTCGGCCTAAGCATCGGGAAAGCTTAAGATTTTATAGAGGAACATTTCACATAATTTCACATAATTTTTAATGACGGCCTTCACATCGTGATTGGCCTCCTGCGCGAGGCCGAGAGTGCCAGACACTATGAAATCTGTTGCGTCATCGGGTGGCCCCGGGAAGGCCTCAAGCTTTTCGCTTGCCTTCAAGCTCTACTCCATATTTGCCCTGTTTGCGCTGCTGACGGCGGCCATTACGGCGCTATCCGACTACAACACCCGCAGCAGCACCGAGCTCACTCAATCCATCGAAATCGCGAGCCAGGCCGCGCTCAATGTCGAACGCGTCAATTCGCTGGTTTACGCCGTCGTGATGGAATCCCGCGGCATCTACATGTCGACCGATCTGCCGGTCGTGAAGAAGTACGGCGACGGGCTGCACAAATTCAGCGACCAGTTGCTCGGCGTCGTCAAGAACTGGGAATCCATCGTCCAGGCCGACGATGCCCAGCAATTTGCCGCCTTCAAGAAGCGCATCGATCAATTCGTCGAGTTCCGCAAGGAGCTGTTTCGCCGTGCAGTCGAAGTGAGCCACGAGGCCGGCCGGGAATGGGGCGACAATGACGCCAACCGTAGTGTGCGCATTGCCCTCAATGACGATCTTGCAGCGCTGTCCAAGGTGTATGCCGAACGCGCCAAGAGAATCGCGCTGGACACCGCCCTCAACCGTCAGCTCGCCCTCCTCCTGACCTGCCTCGGCGGATTGGCGCTGGTTCTGGTGGGCGTCGGCATCTTCATCATTGCCCGAATGGTAGCGCGCCCGCTCTCGGTGATCACCAGCACCATCAAGCAGGTCGCCGAGGGGGTGGAAGGCGTCGAAGTCCCGCACATCGAGCGGCAGGACGAAATCGGCGCCCTCGCCCGCGCGATCCAGATCTTCCAGGAGGCGATGGATCGCAACCGCAACCTCAATTCGCAGGTGTTGCTGGATTCCAAGGCGCGCGAAGAACGGACCCGGCAAATCGAAGTCTCGGTGGAGTCCTTCCGGAGCGCAATCGGAAGTGTGCTGGGCGCAGTGAACGACAGCGCCTCGACCATGCGCGACACCGCACAGTCGATTTCAGGCGTTGCGGGCGCCGCCACTGGGCGCGCGAGCGCCGCCGCGCATGCCACCGAACAGGCCTCCAGCAATGTTTCCGCCGTTGCCAGCGCTGCCGAACAATTGTCCGCCTCGATCGAGGAGATCGGACGGCAGGTCCGCCAATCGGCCGAGGTGGTCGAGCAGGCCGGCCAGCGCACCGAAAAATCGGTCACCGAAATCGAAAGCCTTGCCGCAGCGACCCAGCGCATCGACGGCGTGCTCACGCTCATTCAGGCGATTGCCGAGCAGACCAATCTTCTGGCGCTGAACGCCACGATCGAAGCCGCCCGTGCCGGCGAAGCCGGCCGCGGCTTTGCCGTGGTCGCCCATGAAGTCAAGGCGCTCGCAGGGCAAACCGCCAAGGCGACTTCCGAAATCGGCCAGAACATCAGCATGATTTAGGTCTCGACGCGAAATGCGGTCGAGGCGGTGCGCGAGATCGGCACCGCCGTGCGCGAGATCAACGAGGTCACGGCAAACATCGCGGGCGCCGTCGGACAGCAGGATGCGGCGACGCGCGAGATCTCGGCCAACGCGCAACTCGCAGCCGAGGGCAATTCGACTCTGGTTATGAACATCGGATCGCTCAGCGAAGCCATCGACAACACCAACAAGGGTGCTTCGTCGGTGCTTTCGGCATCGAGCGATCTAGCCTCGACGGCAAAACGGTTATCGCATGAAGTCGAAAAATTCTTTCGCGATCTGCGCGCCGAAGCCGAGACCCCGGCACGGAACGCTGGCTAGAATTGCCGGCACGGCGACGTCCCTAGAACCAGGGATACAGGATCCGAACGCCGCCGACGAAGACGAACGCCATCGACATGGCAAGCCCGCTGGCGCTGAACAAAGCGATCTGATTGAAGAGGCCGGCCTCGATCGAAGAGCGGCTATTGCGCGCGTTTGACGTATTCAACATGTGTCCCCCCGAGATTGCACGCAAAATGGTGCCTGGTTTGTGGGCAACTCTAGGGGCTGACAGCTAAGCAGAGTCTTACGCGCAATCCCAAAGGACGACGAATAGTAAAGATCAGGTTAACAAGAGGCGCCGTGCGCCATCAATGCTGCGCGATCCATCGCTTACTCCACCAATATGACATCGACGGCCACGTTGAGCTTTTGCTTCCGCGAGCCCACGATGATGCCATCGACGGGCGATACGTCCGAGAAGTCGCGTCCGATGGCCAGAACGATGTGATCGTTCTCGACGAGAATATCGTTGGTCGGATCGAATCCGATCCAGCCGAGTCCTTCGCCGCACCACACCGAAACCCAGGCATGGGTTGCGTCGGCGCCTTGCAGACGTTCCTTGCCGGGCGGCGGAATCGTCCGGAGATAGCCGCTGACATAGGCTGCGGGCAGGCCAAGGCCGCGCAGGCCGGCAATCATGACATGCGCGAAGTCCTGGCAAACACCGTGGCGTTTTTCGAACACTTCCTTGAGCGGTGTCGAGATCACGGTCGCCTTCGGATCGTATTTGAAATCGGTCCTGATCCGATGCATCAGGTCGACCACACCGGCCAGGATGCCGCCGCCGGCCGGAAAGCTCGCCGAGGCATAATCGGTCACCGGACGCTGTAACGGCACCAGTGGGCTTGCGAAGATGTATCCGATCGGAGACGCAGGACCGAGGCTCTTGGCTTCGATCGCGAGATCACGAACGCTCTCCCAGGGGCGGCTTTGTGCGCCCCGATCCAGCGCGCTGCGCGACACCGATACCCGGGATCGGGAATCGATGCGAAGGCTACGGTGCGCCGCCTCGATCAGGATGCTTTCGGTCTGCGTTCCGAAAAAATCCCGCCGTACCGTTCGATCCACCAGACGCGGCCTGATGTCGACAGTGTGCGAGATCAATTCCTGTCCGTCACCGCTTCTCGGTTGCAGCCGCAGCGAGCACCGCGCGACGCTGACCGGACTTTCATAGCTGTAAGTGGTCACGTGACGGATGTCGTAGATCACGCAAGACCCGTCAGTTTTTCTGGCCTCGAGGCGTTCGGCCCATGCGGGAAATAGTGCTGCCCGATGGCATCGGCGAGATTGAGCAGGTCCTGCTCGAGCCCAAAGAGCGTCTGGGTATGGAGGCCCGCGGCTTCGGCCGTTGTCAGCACCGCCTGCGCGGCGACGGCGAGACGCTGCGGCCGCTCGATCAATCCATTTTCCTTCAACGCCGGCAGGCTGGCGATATGTTCGTTCAACGCCGAAACCTGGAACGCCACCGACCGCGGATTGTACGGGATCGAGAACGACGAGGTCGCGCACCGGCGCCAGCAGCGGTCCGACCAGATAGCGCGAACGATAGGTGATCTGGCAATCCACCAGCGTCAGGAGAACGTCGAGGTCCTCGCCGGTGGCTTCTTCGTAGGCAAACTGGCGGGCAAAACGTACGGTGTTGATCGAGCGCTCGACGCGGCGCCCCATTTCAAGAAAGCGCCAGCCGGCGGCGCGGTTCATGTTTTCCTGGGCGAGCCCGGCGAAACTCGCCAGTTCCTGCAAGGTCAGCTCGGCGGCCCGGATGACGCCGTCGTCGTCCTCGACCTCTTGCGCCAGCCGCTCGGCCATTTCGGTGATGACCTGCCAGGCATCCGGCGACAGGCGTTCACGCAGCGATGTCGCCGTCCGCTGCGCCGAGCGCACCAGCGACAGCGCCGAGCCGAAGCGTTCTTCGCCTTGCAAGGCTTCCGCGACCACCCTGGCAGGCTGGGTCCGCGCGGTTTGCGATGTCGCGCCCCAGGCCAGAAGAAGCCGCTGAATTCGTTCGACGGTGTGGAGCACGGTCGACGATCCCTTGACGGGATCGCGCGGCGAGGTCGCAAACGCCCGGATCAACCGCAAGGTGGCCTCGGCACGTTCGAGGTAGCGGCCAAGCCAGAACAAGTTATCGGCCGCGCGACTCGGCACCCAGCCGGCGATGCGCCTGATCCGCACATTGTCCCCGGCCGGCAACAGCGTCGTCGCCGGCACCGCCCGGTCGGAAATCACCCAGACGTCGGCAGCACGGGCGCCGTCGCCCATCGATACCGCGCGCGCGTCGGGCTGCTCGGCGATCCGGCAGAAGCCGCCCGGCATGATCGTCCAGCCTTGCGCGGTTGCCGCCGCAAAAACTCTCAGTACAAATGGGCGCGGCGTGATCCGGCCTTGATCCCACACCGGCATGGTCGACAGCCGCACCAGCTCCTGGCCGACGAAGTCGATGCCGCGCTCGCTGATCGCCGCTTTCAATCGTTCGCGTTCTGCCGCCGGGAGTTCGTTTGCGAGCACCGGACTATGACCGGCAAAGCCGGGAACGTCGCGGCGGTAGGCGCCTTCGATCGCGACCTCATCCAGCCGCGACAGCACTTCCTCGCGGGCGGACGCCTGTCCGCACCACCAGGTCGCGATATGCGGCATCTTCAGATCCTCATCGAGCAGACGCCGGCTGAGGCTTGGCAGGAAGCCGAGCAAGGCGCGCGCTTCCATCACGCCGGAGCCGGGCATGTTGGCGACGACGACGCCATTCTTTCGGAGCACATCGATCAGGCCGGGCACGCCGAGATGCGAAGCGGCGTCGAGTTCGAGCGGATCGAGAAAATTGGAATCGACCCGGCGTAGCAACACGTCGAGCCGCTTCAGTCCGGCGACGGTACGGATATGAATGCGATCGCCGCTGACCGTGAGATCGTCGCCCTCGACCAAGAGGAAGCCGAGATAACGTGCAAGCGTTGCGTGCTCGAAATAGGTTTCGTTGAACTGACCGGGCGTCAGAAGCCCGATGCGCGGCTCGTCGCGGTCGGCGCCGCCGCGAAGCGCATCGCGAAACGCCTCGAAGAACGGCGCGACGCGCTCCACGTTCATCGACTTGTAGAGGTTGGCGAAGGCGCGCGACAGCACCAGCCGATTTTCCAGCGCATAGCCCGCGCCCGAGGGCGCTTGCGTCCGGTCGCCCAACACCCACCAGCGCCCATCCGGTCCGCGACCGACGTCAGCCGCATACAGGCTGAGATAGCGTCCGCCCGGCGGCTTGATCCCGCTGACCTGCCGCAGGAATTCGGGGCTGCCGGCGATTGCTGCTGCCGGGATCGCGCCGTCGGCGACCAGCCGGCCCTCGCCATAGAGATCGGCAAGCACCATCTCCAGCAATTGGGCCCGCTGCACGATGCCCGCGGTCAACTGCCGCCACTCGGCCTCATCGATCAGAAGCGGCAGGTGGCTCAGCGGCCACGTCCGGTCGGCGCTTTCGCCGGGTGCGCGATAACTGACGCCGGCTTCCCGCAAATGCCGGTCGGCGGTGCCGAAACGCCGTTCGATTTCGGGCGGCGTCAGCGTCGCAAAGGCGTCGAAAAAGCGGGTCCAGACCGCGCGAGGCGCCCCGTCCTGCCCGATATATTCGTCGGGAATGCCCGGCAGCGGGACATAGTCGCGCGTCCACTGCGCCACGCGGCGGCTGGCCGGACTGGTCTTGCTTGCTTGTCCGTTTCCTTGATCAGCCTGTCCCGCCATCCCCAACTCTCTCACGCTTCATGCGCAGTGTTCAATGCGGGGGCGGCGTCCGCAAGTCGAGAGTCAGCGGGAATTCAATTGTGCGCTCCTCCGGCGGCGGCTCGATCTTGCCGGGCGTATGGCCGTGATCCTGAAACCGGGCAAGCCGGCGCGCCTCCGCCTCGTAGGAATTGACGGGTTTGGTGTCGTAGGTCCGCCCGCCGGGATGTGCGACGTGATAGACGCAACCGCCAAGCGACCGCCCGTTCCAGCCATCGATCAGATCAAATGTCAGCGGCGCGTGGACGGGAATGATCGGGTGCAGTCCCGAAGCTGGCTGCCACGCCTTGAAGCGCACGGCCGCAACCGCTTCGCCCGAGCGGCCGGTCGGCGTCATCGGCATCCGCCGGCCGTTGCAGGTGACCACATGGCGGCCGTCGACAAAGCCTTCGGCCTTGATCTGCAACCGCTCGACCGAGGAATCGACATAGCGCACGGTGCCGCCGGCAACCCCCTCCTCGCCGAGCACATGCCACGGTTCGAGCGCCTGGCGGAGTTCGAGCGAGACGCCGCCGTGATGCACGCGGCCGAACAGCGGAAAGCGAAATTCGAGCTGGGCAGCGTACCATTCCGGCGAAAACTCGTAGCCGGATTGTTTGAGCTCGCCGAGCACGTCCAGAAAATCCTCCCAGAGGAAATGCGGCAGCATGAAGCGGTCGTGAAGCGTGGTGCCCCAGCGCACGAATTTTCCTTCCTGCGGCTCACGCCACAGCTTGGCGATCAAGGCGCGGATCAGGAGTTGCTGGGCCAGCGACATCCGCGGATCGGGCGGCATTTCGAGCGCGCGAAACTCGACCAGGCCGAGCCGCCCGGTCGAGCTATCCGGAGAATAAAGCTTGTCGATGCAGATTTCGGCGCGGTGGGTATTGCCGGTAATGTCGACCAGAATGTGCCGGAACAGCCGGTCGACCAGCCACAACGGAATTTCACCGCCGGGCTGCGGCACGTGGGCGAGCGCGATTTCAAGTTCATAGAGGCCGTCATGCCGGGCCTCGTCGATGCGCGGCGCCTGGCTGGTCGGACCGATGAACATGCCGGAGAACAGGTAAGACAGCGACGGATGGCGCTGCCAGTACAGAACGAGGCTCTTCAACAGATCAGGCCGGCGCAGGAACGGCGAATCCTTTGGCGTGCCGCCCCCGATCACGACGTGGTTGCCGCCGCCGGTGCCGGTGTGCCGGCCATCGACCAGAAATTTGTTGGCGCCCAATCTGATTTTGGCGGCGTCTTCGTAGAGACCGAAGGTGATATCGACCGCCGAACGCCAGTCCGTGGAGGGCTGGATGTTGACCTCGATCACGCCGGGATCGGGCGTCACCTTGATCACCTCGATGCGGGGATCGAATGGCGGTGCATAGCCCTCGACATGCACCTTGACCTGCATTTCCTCGGCGGTCGCTTCCACCGCCGCGATCAGCTCGAGGTAATCTTCCAGCTTCTCGACCGGCGGCATGAAGGCGCACAACACGCCGTCGCGGATTTCGATCGACATCGCGGTGCGAACGCCGCCGTTGCCCCTGAGCTGCTGTTCGTGCACCTCCTGATGCGGCGCGCTTTCCGCCGGCCCAGCCCCGTAGATCGGCAATTCCTCCCGCGGCTCCAACGGGTCCTGCTCGACGATGTAGGGATATTCGTCAGCGGGGATGTGGGGCAGCGAGGCGATCGGCAGCCGAAGCCCAAGCGGGGAATCTCCTGGGGTCAGGAACAGGTTTTCCCGCCGCAATTGCCAGCGCTCGCTCTTCCATTTGCCGGCATCTGCATTCCAGCGCTGGATCGGCAGCACGAAACCGCGTGGCTCCGTCAGTCCCTTGTCGAACACCCGCGCCATCCGCGCCCGCTCTTCGGGGTCGGACAGTTTGGAATCGCTGGGGTCGACATTCGCCGGTAGCGCTGCTTCCTTCTGTAACCAATGACCGGGGTCTTCGAACGCGGGCATGACAAACTCGGAATCAACGCCCAAGCGTTCGGCGGTCTTCTCTGCAAAATCCTGGGCTTCTTCGACCTTTGCTCGATGTGGCCCCTCGATGTCCGCGATCAGATTGGAGTTTTTCCAGATCGGCACGCCGTCCTTGCGCCAGTAAAGGCCGAACGCCCAGCGCGGCAGGCTTTCGCCGGGATACCACTTGCCCTGCCCGTAATGCAGCAGGCCGCCTGGCGCAAAACGCGTGCGTAACTTGCGAATGAGTTCATCGGCGAAACGGCGCTTGGTGGGACCGACGGCGGCGGTGTTCCATTCCGCCAACTCCATATCGTCGACCGAGACGAAGGTCGGCTCGCCGCCCATGGTCAGGCGCACGTCGCCGGCCGCAAGGTCAGCATCGACCTGCTCGCCCAGCCTGTCGAGACGCGCCCAGGATTGGTCCGAAAACGGCCGGGTGATCCGTGGCGCCTCACGAATGCGTTTGACGCTCATGTCGAAGCCGAACTCGACATTGGCAAAACCGACGGCCCCACTGATCGGCGCTGCCGTCCGATAATGCGGTGTGGCGGCGACAGGGATGTGCCCCTCGCCCGTCAACATGCCCGAGGTAACGTCGAGCCCGATCCAGCCTGCGCCGGGCAAATAGACCTCGGCCCAGGCGTGCAGGTCGGTAAAGTCGTTCTCAACCTCGCGCGGCCCTTCGACCGGATCGATGTCCGGACGGAGCTGAATGAGGTAGCCCGAGACGAAGCGCGCCGCGAGCCCGAGGTGCCGCAGGGTCTGGATCAGCAGCCATGCGGAGTCGCGGCAGGAGCCGGCGCTTGACCCAAGCGTTTCCTCCGTCGTCTGAACGCCCGGCTGCATCCTGATGATGTAGCGAATCTTTTTCGCAAGCTCGGCGTTCAGCTCGACGAGAAAGTTGACGGTGCTGGTCGCCTCGCGCTTGATGCCCGCGATGTAAGCGGCCAAGTGCGGCCCCGGCTCGGTAGTTGCGAGGTACGGCGCCAACTCGGTCTTGAGATCGGCCGTGTACTCGAACGGAAAACTGTCGGCATAAGGCTCGACGAAGAAATCGAACGGGTTGATCACGGCCATCTGCGCCGTGAAATCAACTTCGATCTTCAGCTCATTGGCTTTCTCGGGAAAAACAAAACGGGCAAGCCAGTTGCCCTGCGGATCCTGCTGCCAGTTCACGAAATGATTGGAGGGCGTGACCTTGAGCGAGTAGCTGAGGATCGGGGTCCGCGTATGAGGCGCGGGGCGCAGGCGAATGGTCTGGGGGCCGAGATCGATCGGGCGGTCGTACGTGTAGTGTGTGACGTGATTCAGTGCGACGAAGATCGACACGAGAGGGGTGCTCCAGCAGCTTTTTTAAGCAGAACACCTGATCTGACCGACATCAAGCACTAACAACGGGCACCGGATGCCCATCGGCACGGCTGAATTGGCCCTTCTCCATGGAGCCAATGGCCCAGGCGGCCAACAAGGCCAATGGCCTACATCGTCGCGGAATTAACATCCCCGGCCAGTGGTCGCCATCCAAACAGTTCCCTTCCATAGACACGGCTCCGCAGCCTCGCCGCGTTTCCGCGCAAGTTTCACCCTTAACGTCCGGCCCTCCGAGATCAGAGGGTGCAGGGAATGCCGGGCGCTTGGTGCGCCCGTAGCCGCGCGTGGTGGTAGAAAACACGCGCGTTAGTCACCACGGTCACACCGGAAACACCCGGCATTCCCCGCGCAATGGTTTTACAGCTTATATCGTGCTCTCCCCGGTGACCGGGCTTGTTTGCCACCGTCCCGGCGCGATGCAAAGCATCGTCGCCAGTTGATGCCAGCGTCGGGGCATCAGGACCACACGACTTCGCCGTCCGAGATTAAGCGCGTCGTCGATCACGCATACCCCGGCCATCGCATCCGCGCCCAACGTTTCGTGACGATCGCGATACGCCCTCTTGGCGAGCGCGGACAGGGCGGGCTTGTAGAGATGATTTGCCCGTCGGGCAAAGTGCAAAATTTTTGCCGGAGGCACTGGATTCGGCAGACAAATCACGCAGGTCGTCGGACGAGAGTTGCAGCCAACTTGTCCGGCGTAGCTCGAAGAGCAAAGGCGGAACGCGTAACCCGCCGTACGGACTAAGTCCGCAATCCCCCGATAGCGACAAAATTCCGCAGAGTAGCGAAATGACGCGATGGGCCATGAGCGGACTCATGCGCCGCAGCAAGCTGCCCGACTACTCGATCTCCTCGTCGGCGCGGGCGGGACCTGATTGGAGCCGAATCGAGAAGGTTCGGCGTCCAACCGATCTAACGCATCGAGTGACACGGTTGGTACATCGCCTGCAGTTGCTTGCCGCGCAGGAAGATCATCTGGGGCGTCAACCCGCCGCGCGCGGCGATCCACCGCCGCACCGTCGTCGGATACGTCGAATACAGCATCATGGTTGCTCCGCGATTGGTGAAGGTGCGGCCGTCGATGCCGAAATCATACGCGGCATGGAAACCAAGCGCCGCATGCGAGGTCACGCAGATTTTGTCGTGAGGGACCGCGCCGAGGACCATGGTGCAGGCCGAGGCACAGAGACCATCAATGACCACGGATTGTCCGGATGAACGCAGACGTTCAAATTTGCTGACGTAGCCGCCGATTTGACCGCCCCTGTCATCAGCAATGCGGACTGCCGCGTGACTTGCCCCGACACCCGCAAGCAGGAGCGCTGGCGCAAGCAGACACTTTACGAACTTCATTATCCCCACCCTGGTTCGAGCAAGCCGATTTGATCGTTTTGCGTGATGCGCGAAACAGCAAAAGCTGTCCTTCTAGTTCGTGGCTTTATATGGGCGCTAGTGATCCAGGAACTGCCCCAGCATACCTTTGTATACCTCTTTTCATCCCTTCTTATGCCCCGTGCTTACGCTCGTGCAATTGAGCGGCGGCCAGCGATTTTCATACTCCCGGCTACTCCAAACGAACGCACAAACAGCTCACAACGCAAGTTGTGTTCCGAAATCTGTGATGAGGATCAGTGTTCCGAGGAGCTAATCGCAAGGTTGCTGGAATGCGGATTCTTCGAGGAACACTCAAATGAACGTCACCATTCAGAAGCTTAATGGCATGTGGCACCTCATCGTCGGGTCATGTCAGATACGAACTCCGTTCCTGGAGACTCAGGACCGGGAGTGGGTCGTTGCGTACGCCCGGCGGGTCTTCCCTGGCGCCAAGGTCTTCGCACGCGACTGATTTTGGAAGTTGCGCCCTACGATGTATCTTGCTGGAGGAGTCATCGATGTCGAAATTTATGATTGGCGATAAAGTCGATAACGCAACCGGCGACCATGAAAGCGGTGTCGTTGTTGCCGTGTTCTCGACAGATGACGGCAATTTTAGATACGCCGTCGATATGGAAGGGTACGGCGCGCTCCAGTTTCTGACCGAAGAAAGGCTGGTCGTTCACTCCTGTTAATCGGCGACCGAAGTCTTCTTGCTTCGCACGGCCGGACCATACCGTAGGGTCACCAGCGGAATATCCGATCGTCCAAACGGGTTGTGATGTCGCCCGCCTTCTTGAGCAGATCGTGCCTGACGGCGGTTGATGTCAGCAATGGGTCAATTAGGAGACGCTGAGCCGCCCACTACAGTCCGAATTGGTATCCGAACCGGACTTCGTGTCACTTGGCGCGGAGCAGGAGCTGAAATTCCGGATCAGCTACGATAGCCTGTGGGGCGCCCCGTCCACGCGCCTTGACCCGGCGGGAGCACGATGACGGTAGCGCCTAGCCTCACCCGTCCGAAGAGATCAACGACGTCCTCGTTGGTCATGCGGATACAGCCGGATGATATGGCTTGGCCGATATATTCCGGCTGATTTGTGCCGTGGATGCGATACAGGGTGTCCTTGTTGCTCGCGTAAAGGTAGAGCGCGCGTGCGCCCAGCGGATTGGCCGGACCTCCGGGAACGCGGGACGGAAAGGGGCCGAGTCGCGCCTGAATCTCCGGCGTGGGGATCCAATCGGGCCATTCAGCCATACGGCCAACCGAAGCAACACCGGAGAAGGCCATCGCTTCCTCCCCCACGGCCACGCCGTAGCGGATCGCCTTGCCGCCCGGCATGATGTAATAGAGATAACGCGCGTCAGTATCGACCAGGATCGTGCCCGGCGCCTCTCTACGAGAATAGTCGACGATATGTCGGCGATAGGACTCCGGTATGCTCGCCTGCGCATAAGGTGCGTGTGCCAGCAACTGCCGGTCCCTAGGGGTCAAGCTGGCATCCGAGGACGGCGCGAGCGTCGCCTGCATGCAACCGCCGAGCATAAGCCCGAGCATCCCCACAAATAACGACGCTAACGCGGCCCCCCTCTGCGCCATTGGTCCTCCAACGCGTTGTATTGCTCAATTTGTTGCTCCAATCGTGCAGAAATCAAGGCGGCCACGGGGTCGTCTGCGGGATTCACCGGCTGACCATCGACCCGCACGCGCGGGCTCTTAGCCCTTTTTGCCAATTTCGCAGACCTGTAAGTCCGGTTGGGGTCATTCGCGACCGGGCCGAGCCAGCAGCGAGTCTGCCCATGTCTGCTACGCCGCCGAGAGCGGAAATAAATCTGGAGTATTCGTCGGCAACGCAGGTGGCGCCCCTCATGTCGAGGCGGGACGGGGCGAGTTAGTAAAGGTGATTTCCCCGACGGGAAAAGCGAAAAATTTTTCGTGTGCGGGGGCCGGACGCTACAATTGCCAGGTAGCCCGTCGGGCAAATCACACAGGTCTGTAGGACGAGAGTTGCAGTCGACTTGTCCGCCGTAGCTAAGAGCAAAGGCGGAAGGCGTAACCCGCCGTACGGACGATGTCCGCTATTCCCCGATAGCGATAAACTTCCGCATGGCAGCGAAATGACGCGATGTGCCAAAGGCAGAGTTGGCGCGAGGTCTGGCTCGCGCCTGATCCGCGCGACTGTTGTAGTTCAGAGACAGCATTGCAGCTTGGGCGGGAATATCGTCGCAGATGGAATTTTCCATTTTTGACACTGAAAGACTTTCCGTGAAAAAGGCTATGTTTGGCGCGCTCGCGCTTCTCACTATCGGCGTTGTCCCGGCGCTAGCCGCCGATCTTCCTGCGCGGACATACAGCAAGGCTCCTGTGATGGTCGCCGATCCCATGGCCGATTGGTCCGGGTTTTACATTGGCGGCGATGTCGGTTGGGCCGGAGCGAGACGGCACGCGACGGATGCAGGGCAGCCTTCCCCCGGATTTGGCGCTCCCGCAAACGGTGGGGGCCTGGCCGGCTTCGGTTTCTTGCCGCTCGACTTTGGCAGTCTGAACTCGAATGGATTCGTCGGGGGAATCTACACAGGGTACAATTGGCAGGTCGGGCATGCGGTAGTAGGCATCGAGGGCGATTTCAGCTATCTCGGCAACAAATCCTCCAGTTCGCCGCTCTCGCTCTCCGACTCATTCAGTGCCGTCCCTGGGCCCACTGGCGCGACACTGCAGTTGACCACCAGCGAACACTGGCTCGCCTCCGTTCGCGGCCGCGTCGGCTATGCCTGGGATAGGACGTTGCTTTATGCTACCGGCGGCGTGGCGTTTACCCACGTCAATTACACCCAGAATCTGATTGTCATTCCCGGAGGAGACCTCGCGTCAACTGTCACCCCATCCTCATCCGCTGGATTTGGTGCTAACAAGGTCGGTTATGCGGCCGGCGTCGGTGCGGAGTGGATGTTTACTCAAAACTGGATTTTCCGGCTGGAATATCTGCATTATGGCTTCGATGGTTCCAGCGGATCGCTTCCGATCCTGAACCCAGGGTTAGGTTGTACGGCCGCTGTGAATTGTCGATTTGTCGCAACCACCTCCGACTTGAATCTGGACAGTGTCCGCGTTGGCTTGGCCTACAAGTTCGGCGGTCCGGTCGTCGCCAGGTACTAAATTCTACCAGATCAGCAGATCAAAAGCCCCGGCATCGTCCGGGGCTTTTTTGCGCCTAAACAGAATTGCGACACCGCCGGATTGAAATCAACGGGCGCGCATTCGCGCGACCCGTTGGCTTGGCCGGGACGACGTAAGCTACATCGTCGCGCCGAGCACCCACGGCGCAAACTCGGCGCCGCCAAAGTCGAAACTCTCGCTCTTGGTCGGCTGGCCGGAGGCGGTCTTGAGCATCAGGTCGAAGATCCGCTCGCCGCATTGCTGCACCGTCTCTTCGCCGTCGAGGATGGTGCCGCAATTGACGTCCATGTCGTCTTCCATGCGCTTGTACATGGGCGTGTTGGTCGCAAGCTTGATCGAGGGTGCCGGCTTGCAGCCGAACACGCTGCCGCGTCCGGTCGTGAAGCAGACGAGATTGGCGCCGCCGGCCACCTGCCCCGTGGCCGCGACCGGGTCGTAGCCGGGCGTATCCATAAAGACAAAGCCCTTCTTGGTGACGGCTTCCGCATAGTTCAGGACGTCGACGAGATTGGTGCTGCCGGCCTTCGCCATGGCGCCGAGCGATTTTTCAAGGATCGTGGTGAGGCCGCCGGCTTTATTGCCGGGGCTCGGATTGGCATCCATCTCCGCGCCTTCGCGCGCGGTGTATTCTTCCCACCATCGCATCAGGCCCACGAGCTTCTCACCGACCTCGCGGCTCACCGCGCGCCGGGTCAACAGATGTTCCGCGCCGTAGGTCTCCGGCGTCTCCGACAGAATGACCGTGCCGCCATGGCGGACGAGAAGATCACTGGCCGCACCAAGCGCAGGATTCGCCGAGATGCCTGAATAGCCGTCGGAGCCGCCGCATTGCAGCGCCACCGTCAACTCGCTCGCCGGGACCGGCTCGCGCTTGACCTTGTTGGCATCGGTCAAGGCTTCGCGCACGAAGGCAACCCCGGCCTCGACCGTCTTGCGGGTGCCGCCAATTTGCTGAATTTCGAGTTCGCGCAGGCGGCCGGCGAGTTTTTGTTCCTGCATCAGCCCGCCGATCTGGTTGACCTCGCAGCCCAGGCCCAGCACGACGACGGCGGAAAAATTGGCGTGCCGCGCATAGCCGCCGAGTGTGCGGCGAAGAAGTGCGAGCGGCTCGTCCTGCGTCATGCCACAGCCGGTCTTGTGGGTGAGCGCGACCACGCCGTCGACATTGGGAAAATCGGCGAGCGGGTTGTCGCCCGTGAACGGATTCTTCCTGAAGACATCCGCGACGAGGCCCGCTACATGCGCGCTGCAATTCACCGAGGTGAGGATGCCGATATAGTTGCGGGTCGCGACGCGTCCGTCGGGGCGGCGAATACCCTCGAACGTCGCCGGCAAATCGAAGTTCGGCGCCGGCTTCACATCGACGCCGAAGGCGTAATCCTTGGCGAAGTCGCCCATGCCGCAATTCTGGGTGTGCACGTGCTGGCCCGGCGCAATCGGCGCAGTCGCAAAGCCGATGATCTGGCCGTAGCGCCTGACGGGCTCGCCCACAGCGATGGAGCGGATCGCGACCTTGTGGCCGGCCGGAATCCGTTCGACCGTGGTCACGCCGTCGGCCACCACCAGACCCGCCGGCAGGCTCGAACGCGCGATCAGCACACCATCATCGGGATGCAGACGAATGACGGGCGCCGGGGCCATGGTGATCTCCGTTAAAATGAGCGAATAGCGAGTGGCGAAAAGCGAATAGAAAAGATCTTATTCGCTACTCCCTACTCGCTATTCGCCACTCCCCTTCAAGCTTTGCCGCCCAACTCCTTGCGGGTCTGCGCAATCTGCATCTTCGCGTAAGTGGCCATCAGGCCGACCTCGTTGAACAGGGTGACGAGCTTGAATCCCATATTGATCGCACGCAACGCGCCGTCGGCGCCGGAGCAATGGATGCCGGGATGGAGGCCGCGCTTGCCGCATTCCTTCACGATCTTCTCGTAGATCTTGAGAATTTCCGGCTCCTCGCGATCGAGCTTCGGCACAAGTCCATAGGAGAAGCCGAGATCGGACGGCCCGATATAGACGCCGTCGATGCCCTCGACATCGAGGATCGCTTCCATGTTCTCGATCGCGGTCCTGGTCTCCATCATCGGGAGCAGCACCGTGTCCTGATTGGCGGTCTTCTGATAGCTGCCGGCCGTGCCGTACAGACCAGCGCGGATCGGGCCGTTCGAACGCACGCCCATCGGCGGATACTTGCTGTAGGAGACGAGGTTTTTCGCCTCTTGCGGCGTGTTGATCATCGGACAGATCACGCCATAGGCGCCGCCATCGAGCACCTTGCCGATGATACCCGGCTCATTCCACGGCACACGCACCATCGGCGTCACCGGGTGGCCGTGCATGGCCTGGAAACACTGGACCATCGACTGATAATCCTGCACGCCATGCTGCATATCGACAGTGACGCTGTCGAAGCCGCATTGCGCGATCACCTCGGCCGAGAAACCGGAAGGGATCGCAAGCCAGGCATTCACGACCACCTTGCCCGCCGCCCATATTTCCTTGACCTTGTTTGCCATCGTTCTTTCCTTGAGTTGCAATCCGTTCCGGCCTCGCGAACGAAGGCGCCGAAGCGCCTTCCGCTACTCGCCAATCTGATACCCGCTTTTAGCGCCGAACAATCGCCTTGGCTTGCAAATATGACGCATTACTGGGTTGCCCGGCATTACTGGGTTGCCCGCTGGATGCTTGCCTCGCTGACGCCGACCTCGCGGGCGGTGTTGACGATGGCAGCCCAGGTGTCGTCCGGCAAGGGAATGCCGTTTTTGGTCCGCTCGGCGCGCGTCTTGCGCTCGACATCGCCCGGGATCATGACGGGATCGCCGCCCGCAATCGGCTTGGTGCCGCGGATAAAGTCGACATAGCGCGAGACCTCGCCGTCGAAGAAATGCGCGGGGTCGACGACTGTCGGGTCGATGTAGAAGGCCAGCATGCCATTGGCAAAACGCCGGTTGGGCGCGGTGGCGCCCGTTCCGGTCAGCGCGCCGCCGAGCAGTTCGCACATGAACGCCAGCCCCGAACCCTTGTGCTCGCCGAAGGCGCGGATCGCGCCGCTGCCCTTGGTGTGATCGCGCGGACCATCTGACGTGTACGGCCCATAGAGCACATGCGGGTCCTCGCTCAACGAACCATCGCCATCGATCAGCGCGCCCTTGGGCAATTTCTTGCCGCCGCGGCTTGCAACGAGGCATTTGCCTTCGGCCACGATCGAGGTGGCAAAATCGAGCACGATCGGATCTTGGCCCTCGCGCGGGACGCCGACGCAATAAGGCGCGGTCGACAGCCGCTTCTCGACGCCACCATAGGGCGCGACCAGCAGCGAGCCGGCTGCATTGACGAAATGCACGGAGACCAGGCCTTCGGCAGCCGCCGCCTCGGCCCAGTCGCCGACGCGGCCGATGTGTCCGGCATTGCGCAGCGCGACTGCGGCCAGCCCCACCTTCTTGCATTTCTCGATGCCGATCTTCACCGCAACCGGCGCCACGGTCTGGCCGTAGCCGAACTTGCCGTCGACCACCGCCAATGACGGGGTATCGACGACGACTTCCGCAGTCTGGTTCGGGACGATCGAACCCATCTTCTTCCACCGGATGTAAACCGGAACGCGGATCACGCCGTGGCTGTCATGCCCGGTGAGATTGGCGGTCGTGAGGTAAGTCGCGATGCGCCTTGCCTCTTCGGTCGAAGATTCCGAGTGGCCGAACACATCGGCAACAAAGTCGATGAGATTTGAAAGCTGGATCGTGACCATTTCCGTCGTCGCTCTTGTTGGTTTGGCGCTTGTCTTGTCGTGATGCTTACGCGCTCACCTTGGCATGACCGCCGAGGTAAGCGGCGCGGATGGCTTCATTGCCCCAGAGTTCGTCGGGCTTGCCGCCGAGCACAATCCGCCCCGTCTCCAGAACATAACCGTGATCGGCAACCGACAATCCCATGCGCGCGTTCTGCTCGACAAGCAAGACCGTGGTGGTGCGCCGAATTTCCGAAATGATCCGGAACACGGCCTGCACAATGACCGGCGCCAGTCCAAGCGACGGCTCGTCGAGCAGCAACAGCCGCGGCTTGGCCATCAGGCCACGCGCGACCGCCACCATCTGCAACTGACCGCCCGACAGCGTCCAGCCGAGCGCATTGGCAAATGAGCGAATATCCGGAAACAGGTCGAACATCGCATCTGCCTCGCGCGACAGTTCGGCCTTGCCGACGCGGCGATTCGAGCCGCCGAGCATGATGTTTTCCTTGACGGACAGACCGGGAAATACCCGCCGCCCTTCCGGCACATGTGAGATGCCGAGCCGCACGATCGCCTCCGGCCCGAGGCCTGCGATCGGCTTGCCGTCGAACAGGATTTCACCGGAGGCAGGTTTTATCAGACCGGAAATGCTCCGGAGCGTCGTCGACTTGCCGGCGCCGTTGGCACCGAGCAGCGTGACGACCTGGCCCTCGTCGACAGCGAGCGAGACGCCGCGCAAGGCTTCGATCTCGCCATAGCGCACGACCAGATCGTTGATTTGAAGCAGCGCCATTATTCGGTTCCAAGATAGGCGGAGACAACGTCGGGATGGCGCAGCACCGCAAGCGACTCGCCATCGGCGATGCGTTTTCCGAAATTGAGCACCGTAATGTGCTGCGCGGCCTCGCTGACCAGCGTCATGTCGTGGTCGATAATCAGGATGGTGAGGCCCTGCGCGGCGATGCGCTTGAGCAGCGCATGCAGTTCAAGCTTCTCGCTGGAATTCAGCCCCGCGGCCGGTTCGTCCAGAAGCAACAGCGTCGGGTTGGCAGCGAGCGCACGCGCGATCTCGATCAGACGCTGGTGCCCATAGGAAAAGCTCGAAATCAGTTCATTGGCGCGCGCGCCCAGGCCCACAAACGTCAAAGCTGACATCGCCCGCGCGGTCAGAGCTTCGTCGTCACCTTTGCCGGTTAGTGTGTTTCCCGGCCGCTCCGCGCCGAGCACGACGTTCTCCAGCGCCGTCATCGAACGGAACAGGCGGATGTTCTGGAAGGTGCGCCCGAGGCCAGCGGCCGCGCGCTGATGCGGCGGCATCTCCGTGATGTCGGTGCCGTCGAGCGTCACCCTGCCGGATGTGGCCTTGTAGAGACCGGATAGCACGTTCAGCGTCGTGGTCTTGCCGGAGCCGTTCGGTCCGATCAGCGCATGAACGCCGCCGCGCCTGACATCGATATCGACGTTATCGACGGCCTTGAGGCCGCCGAAATGCTTGGAAAGACCTTGACGGAAAGCACGATATCGCCGCCGACGGTGGCCGGCGCCAGTTGCAGCGCGGGGCCTGCAGCGCGCACTGCCGCCTTCGACCGCCAGCGCTCGGTCGCCAGGTTGAAAAAGCCCCAGATGCCGTCCGGCATGTAGCGGATGATCAGGATCACCGACAGGCCGTAGATCGCGAGATAAAGTCCGGGCACGCTCTTGAGAAAACGCAGCCATTCCGGGATCAGGATCAACAACCCCGTTCCGATTGCCGATCCGATCGGCGAGGCAACGCCGCCGAGCAGCGACATCGTCAGGAACACGACGGACTCGGCGAAGGAGAATTGATCCGGGCTGACATAGGCAAAGCCGCCGGCGAACAGACCACCGGCCAGCCCACCCAGCACGGCACTCAAGCCAAAGGCCGACACCTTGGTGCGGAACACGTCGATGCCGACCACGCCGGCCGCGAGTTCATTATCGCGCACCGCGCGCATGGCACGGCCAAGCCGGGTATCGGCGAGATGCCAGACCGCATAACCGACCAGCGCCAGCATGGCGACGCAGAAGGCCAGATACGACTGCGAAGACTGAAACAGATCGGGCCGGCCGATGCGCGAGACACCATCGGGTCCATGTGTGAGCCAGATCGAGTTAATCATGACGAGCGTGACGATCTGCTGGAACGAGATCGTCACCATCGCAAGGTAATGTCCGCCGAGCCGCAAGCGTCGACATGCCGAGGAAGGCGCCGGCCAAGCAGCGCGATCACGCAGCCGGCGGCGAGGCACAGCCAGTAACTCAGATGATAGTCCGAGGTACCGAGACCGACCGCATAGGCGCCGAGGCCAAAGAACGCCGCCTGCGCCAGATTGATCTGGCCGCACAGCCCGAGCACGACCGACAGGCCAAAGACCGCGATCGCAAACGTCGTCGCCTGCATCAGGATGTTGTGAATGTAACCGTCGAACTGCACGGTCGCGGCAAGGCCTACGATAATGGCAGAGCCGACGAAATACGGCAGGTGCCGCAGCCAAAGCGGCTTCGCGCGCGGCATCGTTGCGGCTACGGCCAGGTTTTCGCTCGGCGCGCTCATGCCTTCTCCGCGACGCGTTCGCCGAAAATGCCTTGCGGCCGGAACACCAGGAACGCGACCAGCACCAGGAACGCGAAGCCGTCTTTATAAGGCACCGAGATATAGGCCGCGCCGAAGGTCTCGATGATGCCGAGCGCGACACCGCCGATGATCGCACCGGCGACATCGCCGAATCCGCCGATGATGGTGGCGGCAAAAGCCTTCAGCGCGATCGTCGACCCCATCTGGATCGACACGAACAGGACCGGCGCCACCAGAATGCCGGCCAGCCCCCCGAGCACGGCCGAATAGATGAAGGTGATCATGATCATGGTGGAGACGGAAATGCCGAGCAGCGAGGCCATTTCCTTGTCCTGCGAGGTCGCCTGCAATTTCTTGCCGAGCATCGTGTGCTCGAAGAACCAGTAGTTGAAGACGACGAGCACGATCGTCACCGCAATGATGAGCAGATACTGGCTGTCGAGATAGACCGGACCGAGCTGAATGCCGGGCGTATCGAACCAGCCCTCCAGCACCTGCGGCTGCGGCCCGTAGATCGCGAGCACCGAATTGGCGAGCAGGATCGAGGCGCCGATGGTCGCGATGATGACCGGCAGGAAGGTGCGGTGACGCAGCGGATAATAGACCCCGAGATTGAAGATCACGCCCAACAGCGCCATGCCGGCAAGCGCGAGCAGGAAGGACAGCCAGTACGGCCAGCCGAGATCGACCGCGAACACCACCATCAGGTAGGCCGCAACCATCGAGAACTCGCCTTGCGCGAAATTCACCACGTTGGTGGCGCGGAAGATCAGCACAAAGCCGAGCGCCACCAGCGCATAGACGGCGCCGATACCGATACCGGTAAAGAGCAGTTGCAGTACGAGATCCATGAAGCTGCCGGGCCAATGCTGGAGGCAAACGCAAAGCGGCCTCCCCGTCACCGGGGAAGCCGCTTCGGATGATCAGTCGTTGAACTCGATATGCTTGTCGAAGACGATCGCGCCCTTCTCGTTTCGTACGACGTTATAGCCATGCAGACCATCGCCGTTCTGGTCGAAGTTATATTCGCCCTCGGCGCCCGGGAATTTCTTTAAGCCAAGGATCGCCTCGCGGATCTTGCCTGGATCGGTCGAGCCCACCTTGTTGATCGCAGCCGACAGCACGGTGACGGCGTCATAAGGCCAGGCGCTCTGAAGGTCCGGCGCGGTCTTGTAGGCTTCGCGATAGGATTTGCCGAAAGCCTTCGAGGTTTCATTCGATTCCTCGGCGTAGTCCGCCACGCCATAGGTGCCGTAGAGCGTCGGTCCGGCGAGCTTGATCGCAGATACGTTCACCGTTGTTGGCGACCCCACCCAGGGGATGGTGACACCAAGCTGGCGCAGTTGCCGGGCGAAAATGCCAAGATCGTTCTCAAACGTGAAGTAAGAGCCGAGCACATCCGCGCCCGATTGCTTCACCGCGAGCACGACCGGTGTGAAATCCTGGCTCTGGTTGGCGTAGCCCTGATCCAGCACCGGCGGCGCGCCCAATTTTTCCAGCGCCGCCGACAATGCCTTGCCGCCCGCCGTGCCGAAGGCGTCGGTGGAATGCACGACCGCCCACTTCTTCTTGCCGAGCGTGTTGACGCCGAAATCGGCGATCACACGGCCCGAATAGCTGTCGTTGGGACGAAAACGAAACAGCCAGGGATTGTTCATGTGCGTCAGGTTCGGATCGGTACCGCCGATCATCACGGGCTTACCGAGCTTGAGCACATCCGGCGCCATCGCGTGAACCTGGGTCGAACGGACCGAGCCGAGAAAGCCGACGATGTCCGACTGCGCCGCCAGCTTGGAGAACGCCAGCACGATGCCGGGATTGGTAGTCTGGTCATCCTCGATGACAAGTTCGACCTGTTTGCCAAGAACGCCGCCGGCCTTGTTGACGGCCGCCAGCGCGAGCTTGGCTCCGTTTTGCGCCCACAGCCCCTGCTCCGCTGCCGGCCCCGTGACCGGAACGCACATGCCGATCTTGATGGTGGAAGCCTGCGCGTTGGCGCTGGTGATGACATAGGGCGCCGCAACGCTAGCCGTGATGCCCGCCGCAAATTCGCGTCTCGTCAGTTTCATTCAATCCCTCCCTGGAACCGTGCTTTTTTGCCGGCTCTTATTGGTCTATTGCGCGGCACGCGAGAAAGCGCCGCACGCGTCTGCTACTTACGAACTCTTGAAGCGCGAGTAAATTGATATTGCAGCGATTTAAGCCAGCGGCTCAAGCCGCCGGGGCGACACAATGGCACGTCTTGATCCTGCAATGCGGCAAGCCTCCACTGCCTATTTACGTGGCAGATAAGGAATGTTGCCTATCGCGTATTTTCGGAAGGTGCGGCGTCTGTCGCCTCGAGCGTCGCCAGACTGCTTTCCAGGGCCGCCAGCATATTTTGAAGCTCGGCCAGCTTTTGAGCGCCGTAGCGCTGGCTGATCGCGGCGTAAATGAATTCCGACGTCGGCGCGACGAGTTCGATCAGTTTCAATCCCTTTTGGGAAATCGAGACGACGCCACGCCGCAGATCGGCCTTGGCGGTCCGGCGCTCGATCAACTGGCGCGCCTCGAGATCGCGCAATATCCGCGACAGGCTGGGACCAAGTAGACAGGCAGTGCGGGCCAACTCCGTCACTTCGATGGACTCGACCCCCGCAAGTGCGCGCAGGATCCGCCATTGCTGCTCGGTCAATCCGTGCCGGCGCAGCGAAGGACGAAACTGCCTCATCACGGCTTCCCGCGCGCGCAACAGCGACATCGGCAGCGATCTGGAAAAGTCGCGCATCGGAATGCGGCGCTCGGCCGGGTGGTGTGCGTCGCTGCTTGCGGATTTCTTCGGCGTCACCATCGGCGTGACAGTTCGTTTGCGTTGCACAAATTTCCAATCGATTGCTGGACAGAACTTAACATGTTAATCATATTTCCGGCACGTGGATTTTTGTCGCGCTCCTTGCTACGCGCGACGTAATTCGCACCGATGATAGCGCCTGGCCGCCGTTCACCTGAAAGCGCCAAACAGGAGCAATCCCGCCATGCCGCATTTCACGATTCAGTATTCCGCCAATCTCGATCCGCAGATCGACATGGCCAAGGTGGTCGAAGTCGTGCGCAAGGCGGCGGTCGAGACCGGCATCTTTCCCCTCGGCGGCATCCGGGTGCGCGCGGTGCGATGCGAGCACTACGCAATCGGCGACGGCAACCCCGATCTTGCCTTCCTCGACATGCTGCTGCGACTCGGCGAGGGCCGCGATCTCAAGACCCGCAAGCAAGCCGGCGAACACATCTTCCGCGCGCTGTCGGCCTGTCTCGACCCGGTCTTTGCCAAGGGCAAACTTGCTTTGTCATTTGACATGCAGATCAATGACAAGGAAACCAGCTGGAAGCGCAACAATATCCATGAAGCGTTAAAGGCAGAGGCCGCCCACGGATAAAGGATTGGGATTCTAGCCCAAGAGATTCTTGATGCCCGTTCCGCAACACATCTTCGATCCGCCCTTCAACATCATCAGAAGCAGCCATGTTGTGCTCGACGTGGTGGACCTGACGGCGAGCGCCGAATTCTACGAAAACGCCGTCGGCCTGCATGTCGAGGAGCGCGGCAACACGGCGATCTATCTGCGCGGCAACGAGGAGCAGCAACATCACTCGCTGGTGCTGCGCAAGGCGCCTCATGCCGCCTGTCGACGCCTCGGCTTCAAGGTCGGCCATGAAGAGGATCTGGACAAGGCAGCCGCGTTCTTTTCGCAACATGGCATCGCTTACGCCTTCGCCGAGCAGCCGTTTCAGGGCCGGACGCTACAATTCGCCGATCCCTTCGGCTTTCAGATCGAGCTCTATGCGGCGATGGACAAGCGCCCGCACCTGTTGCGCCGCTATGATCTTTACAAGGGCTGCCATCCGCAGCGGCTCGACCATTTCAACGTCTTTGCCGCCGAAGTTCAGGACACGGTCGATTTCTATGCACGGCTCGGCTTCCGCCTGACCGAATATGCCGAAGAGGACGGAGACAACGGCCGGATCGCGGCCGCCTGGTTGCACCGCAAGGGCAACGTTCACGATTTCGCTATCACCAACGGCAAAGGCCCTCGCCTGCATCATTTCGCCTATTGGGTACCCACCGCCATGAACATTTTGCACCTGTGCGACGTGATGGCCTCAAGCGGTTATCTCAATAATATCGAGCGCGGCCCCGGACGGCATGGTATTTCGAACGCGTTCTTTCTCTACATCCGCGACCCTGATGGCCACCGCCTTGAACTTTACACCAGCGATTATTTCACCGGCGATCACGACCACGCTCCGATGCGCTGGTCGTTGAACGATCCGCGCCGGCAGACGCTGTGGGGCTCGCCAGCCCCACGCTCCTGGTTCGAGCAGGGATCGCCCTTTCCGGAACAGGCTGTGCGCGAGCCGCAGTTTGTCGCCGACGTCACAGTTGCTGATTGAACTACAGAATTGAACTACGGAGACCTCATGAAGATGTCCTTGATTGTCGCAGCCGCCTCGATACTGGGTCTTGCGCCCGGTGTGTCACCGACGGGCGGCGCGCATGCCGCCGAACTAAAAGTACTGGCGGGGGGATCACTGAGAAGCGTGCTGACCGAACTCGCTCCGCACTTCGAGCACGCTTCCGGCCACAAGCTCGCCATTTACTTCGACACGACACCGAACCTGATCAAGGCGGCGACGTCAGGCGAGCCATTCGATCTCGGCATCGTTCCGATCGACGTCTTCTACGATGAGGCCGCCAAGACTCACTTCGCCCCACCAGTCGAGTTTGCGCGCGTCGGTTATGGTGTCGCGGTCAAGACCGGCGCACCAAGGCCCGACATCAGCACGCCCGAGGCTTTCAAGAAGACGCTGCTGGAAGCCAAATCCATCACCTTCCTGCCGGCAAGCGCGGCTGGCTCCTACATCCTCAGATTGTTTCAGAGACTTGGCATCGATGAGGCGATGAAGGCCAAGACGGTCGCGCAGGATCAACCGACGGGCATCATCCCGGCCGTCGTCAGCGGGAAGGCCGAGATTGCGGTGTTCGTGAACAACGTGCTGACCGCACCCGGTGTCGATATCGTCGGCCCCTTCCCTGCCAAATACCAGCAGGAGCTGGTATTCCCGGCAGCCCTTTCGGTCGACACCCAACAAAGAGAAGCCGCGCAGGCCCTCATCGACTTTCTGATGTCGCCTGCCGCCGCGGCCGTTATCAAATCCAAAGGCATGACTCCCGGCAGAAGCTGATTACCTCGATCGCTGGAACATCCATGGCCGCAGCTCGCATCGCCACGTTCGCCGCCACCGGTTCCGCCAAATTCGGCGCCGTGACCGACCGCGGGATCGTCGATCTCTCCGCACGCTGGGGTAAGGAGTTTCCAACCCTGCGCGAGGCGATCGCAGCCGGCGCTTTACGAAAACTTGCGGAAGACGCCGAACGCCATTCGGCGGATTACGCCCTCGACGCCGTCACGTGGTTGCCGCCAATTCCTGCGCCGGAAAAAATCATCTGCATCGGCGTCAACTATCCCGATCGCAATGCCGAATATAAAGACGGCTCGGATGCACCGAAATATCCAAGCATGTTTTTCCGCACGCCGCGCTCGTTCGTCGGCCACGGAACGCCGCTGGTCCGGCCGACGGCATCGGCACAACTCGACTATGAAGGCGAACTGGTGTTGGTGATCGGCAAGGCCGGCCGGCATATCGCCGAAAGTGCGGCGCTCGATCACATCGCTGCGATCACGCTGTGCAACGAGGGCACCATCCGTGATTGGACGCGCCACGCCAAATTCAACGTCACGCAGGGCAAGAATTTCGATTCCACCGGCAGCCTTGGTCCGTGGCTTGTTCCTTACGCAGACGAAGCCGAGATCGCCGACGTCAGGCTGACGACGCGCGTGAATGGCGAGACGCGGCAGGACGACCGCACCTCGCGGCTGATCTTCGGCTTTCGCTATCTGATCAATTATATCTCGACCTTCACGACGCTCGTGCCGGGCGATGTCATCGTCACTGGCACCCCGACCGGCGCCGGCGCGCGGTTCGATCCGCCGCGCTATCTGAAACCGGGCGACGTCATCGAGGTTGAGGCCGACAACATCGGCGTGTTGCGCAATGGCGTGATCGACGAGGTGGCGTGATGCCCGTAAGTTCCGGCGGCGAAGCCATCGTCAGCGGCCTGGTCGCGCACGGCGTTGACACCGTGTTCGGACTTCCCGGCGCGCAGATTTATGGCCTGTTCGATGCCTTCCATCAGGCGCAGCTCAAGGTGATCGGCGCGCGACACGAGCAGGCCTGCGGTTACATGGCATTTGGTTACGCGCGATCGACCGGCAGACCCGGCGTGTTCAGCGTGGTCCCGGGACCGGGCGTGCTCAACGCCAGCGCGGCGCTGTTGACGGCGTTTGGCGGAAACGAACCGGTGCTCTGCCTGACCGGACAGGTGCCGACTTCCTTTCTCGGCAAAGGCCGCGGTCATCTGCACGAGATGCCGGACCAACTCGCGACATTGCGCACCTTCGTGAAATGGGCCGACCGCATCGAATATCCGGCCAATGCCCCCGCCCTGGTTGCGCGCGCGTTCCAGGAAATGCTGTCGGGACGGCGCGGCCCCGCCTCGCTGGAAATGCCCTGGGATGTATTTACGCAAAAGGTCGAGGTCGGTGCGGCCGAGGTCTATGATCGCTTTCCGGCACCGCAGCCTGACCCAGATCGTATCAAATCCGCAGCAAACCTGATCGCCGCAAGCAAGACGCCGATGATCTTCGTCGGCTCCGGCGCGATCGAGGCCGGCGACGAAATCCTCGAACTCGCCGAACTGATCGATGCGCCGGTGGTCGCATTCCGCAGCGGGCGCGGCATCGTCTCCAATGCCCACGAACTCGGACTGACCATGGCGGCTGCCTACCGGTTGTGGCCGCAAACCGACCTGATGATCGGCATCGGCACGCGGCTGGAGTTGCCGGCGATGACGCGCTGGCCGTTCCGCCCCGACGGACTGAAATCCATTCGTATCGATATCGACCCGATCGAAATGCGAAGATACGCGCCGGACGCCGCTGTTGTGGCCGACGCCAAGGCGGGCACGTCAGAGTTGGCAGCGGCCGTGAGGAAAATCGGCTACGCCAAAACCGGCGGCCGTCGCGCTGGCATCCGCGAGGCCTCCGCGGCAGCACTGAAAGAGATTCAGAAAATCCAGCCGCAGATGGCTTATCTAAACATCCTGCGCGAGGTGCTGCCGCCGAATGCGATCGTCACCGACGAACTGTCGCAAGTCGGCTTTGCATCCTGGTACGGTTTTCCCGTTTACGAACCGCGGACGTTCATCAGCTCGGGCTATCAAGGCACACTCGGCTCCGGCTTCCCGACCGCCCTCGGCGCCAAGGTCGCGCATCCCGACCGTCCGGTGGTCGCGATCACGGGCGATGGCGGCTTCATGTTCGGCGTGCAGGAATTGTCGACCGCCGTACAGTTCAAGATCGGCGTGGTCGTGCTCGTGTTCAACAACAACGCCTACGGCAATGTGCGGCGCGATCAGCACGAGCGTTTCGAGGGCCGGATCGTGGCGTCCGACCTGGTCAATCCTGATTTCGTCAAGCTCGCGGAGTCCTTCGGCGTTGGCGCAGCACGCGTCACCTCACCGGATGATTTCCGCCCCGCGCTGGAAAAGGCGCTCGCAGACGGCGGTCCCTATTTGATCGATATCGAGGTGATCAGGGATTCCGAGGTCAGTCCCTGGGAATTCATTCATCCTGCCAAACCATAAAGGTTCATGTCAGCGGATCTTGCGGAACGTCAGATTGAGACGTTGCGCTCCCATCACCGGGTGATTGCCTTCGGCGAGCGGCGCGACGCCATGATAGAACAGCCGCGACGGGCCGCCCCACACCGCGATATCGCCGTGCTCCAACCTAAATCGACGCGGTTTGTCGCTCCGTTTCAATCCACCGAACATGAAGATCGCGGGCAAGCCCAATGATACCGAGACGATGGGCGCGCCGAAATCGAGTTCGTCCTTGTCCTGATGCAGCGACATCTTTGCGCCCGGCACGTAACGGTTGATCAAGCAGACGTCAGGCGAAAATCCGGCAAAGCCCGCACTTTCCGCGGCGCGGTCCGCAAGTTCGCGAAACAGCGGCGGCATCGCCGGCCACGGCTTGCCGGTTTCGGGATCGTCCGGGTCGTAGCGATAACCGCTGCGATCGGTGACCCAGCCGGCACTGCCGCAATTGGTCATCGCGACCGACATTTGATGCCCGCTCGGTGTAAACATCCGGCGAAACGGCGCTGCCGCTACGATGTCACGTAACGCCGCGATCAAACCGGCTTCGGAATCACCAATGAACCCGCGCAGCAGCACGGCTCCTTCGGCCATCTGCTCTCGCGAAGCCCGCGCGTGAGGAAGGCAAGCAAATAAATCCGCCGTCAACGCAATCAACCCTCACTTGGCGTCGTGGAAGATCACGCCCACCGTATGACGGCGGCCGGAACGAAGCCGGCTCACGCCGTGACGCATATTGACACGATAGACACCGCGCGTCCCCTGCACGGGGCGGACATGCACAGCAAACACGACGCCGTCACCCTGGCTGAGCGGCACCACCTCCGCGCGCGACTGCATCCGCGGACGCTGTTCGGTCAGCACGAACTCGCCGCCTTCGAAGTCGCGGCGCGGCTCCGACAACAAGATCGCGACCTGCAACGGAAAGACATGCTCGCCGTAGAGGTCCTGGTGCAGGCAGTTGTAGTCGCCCTCTTCGTATTGCAGCAGCAACGGCGTCGGCCGAAGCTGGCCGGCTTTGTGGCAGCGTGCCAGAAACGCCTCGTGGCTTTCGGGATAGCGGATATCGATCCCCATCGCCTCGTTCCAGCGGTTGGCGATCGATTGAAGGCGCGCATAGAGCAGCGGGCGCAATTCGGCGATCGGCTGCGGCAGCGGGTAGGCGAAGTATTTGTACTCACCGCGGCCGAAGCCGTGACGCCCCATCACGATCCGGCTGCGAAAGATCTTGTCCTCGGGATAGAGCGCGGCCAGCGCGCGGCATTCTTCCGCCGTGAGCAATCCTTTCAGCACGGCGCACCCCTGTGCATCGAGATCGCCTGCGGCTTGCGCCCAGTCGATCGCGGCCACGCGAGCGGCGGCATCGGATTCAAATCGGCTCATGGTCTTTTGTGCTGATGTCTTCATGTCGGCACCGTCGCAAATCAGCGGCGTTGGGACCACCCGATTTCCGAATACACAACCCTCCGTCATGGCCGGGCTTGACCCGGCCATCCACGTCTATGAAATCACAAGAGAGGCGTGGATCACCGGGTCTCGCGCCTTTAGCGCGGCCCGATGATGACAGTGAAAGGATCTATCCTCGCATGGGCAATTCGACCACATCGTAGGCGTGGCGGATCGTGCGTTTGAGGACGGGGTCCTCAAGTTCGCACTCAAACCGGCTGGATGGCCGGATGCCGCCCTTGGCCGCGAACGTGCCGCCGAACATGGCGCAACCGTCTGGCAGCTTGCCGCCGGCAAAGCCGCGCGCAAGCAGTTCCGAGACCGGCAACATCGCGTCCAGCGTGCCCTCCTGATAGAGTTCCCGCTTCCCCGCGATCCAGGCGTGGGAACGCAGGATCAGGCGATCCCAGTGACCGATGACGTCCTCGAGTTCCCATAGCGTCGAGGCAATCGGCTTGTCGCACATCTGCTTCGACACGGTGACGCTGTAGCCCTCGACCTTGCGATCCGTATGGTCGGAGCCGAGGCCGACGAACGTGCGACCCTGCCAGCCGATCAGCAGAAACTCGACCTCTCCGCTGGAATTTCCGCCGCAGACTTCGATGCTGTCTTCCTGGGTCAGCCGCCGCGCGGAGCAGCGGTAGTAGATTGGCGTCGTCGTCGGCCGCGCAATGCCGATCGCCTCGAGCTCCGCAATATGCTTGTCGCGCGCGGCCGGGTCGCGCCCGGTCCAGCCGGCAATCACGGCCTGGTCGATCGCGAGTGTCAGCGGCGTGGTCGCGCCCTGCGCGTCAATGGTAAAGGTCAGGTCAAACATGGATCGCGGCCTCCACGCCGGCGGCGAGTTCAAGAATGCGGCGATCCGAACCGCCCGCCGCGCTGAGCATGAAACCGACCGGCGCGTCGCCGTTGCGGTGGCAGGGGACCGAGATAGCGCAACCATCCATCATGTTGATCAGCGTGCAATTGCGCAACGACAACAGGTTGGCTTTCGTGAACGCCTGATCATCGGCGAGGTCAGCGATGCGCGGCGGCGCGATCGCGCAGGTCGGCATGACAACCGCATCATAAGGAGCGAACCGGGTGTTCGCGCGCGCAATCATCGACTTCCGCGCCTGGAGAATGTCGATGTAATCGGCGGCCGTGATGGCCTGCCCGCGCAGGATGCGCGAGGAAACGCGGGGATCATAGACGTCACCGTGGCTCTCGATCAGATAGCGGTGCCAGGCATAGCTTTCCGCCGCGGCAAACCCGCCCTTGCTGTTCATGACGGCGACATCGAGAAATTCCGGCACCTCAATCCGTTCGATTAAAGCGCCAAGGCGTGACAGCTTTTCGAGCGTGCGGTCGAAAGCTCGCGCCACGTGATCGTCGAGATCGTCGAGCGCCACGGTTTTGGGTACCGCGAAGCGTATTCCCTTGACGGTGCGCGGTTGCAACGGCTGAACCGGCTCGTCGGCAAGCACCGCATCGAGCACCGCGCAGCACTCAACAGTGCGCGCCAGCGGCCCGAAACTGTCGAGCGTGAACGACAGCGGCACGCCGCCATCGCGCGGGATGCGCTGCTGCGTCGGTTTGAAACCGACAATGCCGTTATAGGCGGCCGGAATCCGGCACGAGCCGCCGGTATCCGAGCCGAGCGCCCCATGGGCCATGCCGTCGACGACCGACACCGCCGCCCCCGACGACGAGCCGCCGGGCACATGCCCTACCTCGCGCTGCCAGACGCTCTTCGGCGTGCCGTAATGCGGATTGATGCCGATGCCCGAATAGGCGAACTCGGTCATATTGGTGCGGCCGATCAGGATGAAACCCGCACGCCGCAGGCGCGACACCACCGGCGCGTCCGCTTCGGCGGGCGGTGAATCATCGAGCGCCCGCGAGCCGGCCCGCGTGACCTGACCCTTGATGTCGAACAGATCCTTGATCGAGATCGGAATGCCGGCAAAAGGCGACGGTGCCGCCCGGACTTCGCGAAGCCTGTCCATGGCCTTGGCCGCTTCGATCGCGGCCTCGACATCGACGTGCACAAAGGCACGCCCGCCCTCACCCGATTTGTCGGCAATTTTATCCAGGCATTCGTCGACGAGTTTGCGCGCGTTGGTGCGGCCGCTTTCGAGATCGGCCGCAAGCGAAGTCAGTGTCGGAGTCTTCTTCATGGCTATTATTTCTCGTCGGTCGGCTAAAGTTTATCCGGAACGGCATCGATCTCCAGATCGAGCAAGGCAGAGCTCAGCGACTTGCCATGCGCATCGAGCGCCAGCGACCGCGTTACTCCGCCTCCAAGCGCCCGGTCCATCACGAAATTAAGCGCAAAAATCCTGGGAAGCTCATAACGGACAACGTCGCCTTCGACAACGCCGGCGAAGTGCGCTTTGACGCGGTCAGGCGTGACCTGGGCGAGCAGCAGCGGATAGTGCTTCGCATCATAGGCGATGACGGAAATATTGGAGATATTGCCCTTGTCGCCGGTGCGGGAATGAGCAATCTCGCGCAGCTTCATCGTTGATCGCCTCCGACGAATTGCACCTGCGGCTTTGCCAATTCGCGCGGCAACAACACGGAAGCGACCGCCACGACGTCGCGCGCTGATTTGGTGGCCCCGCCCCCGCCGGCCGGACCGTTGGTATAGAGCGTCTCGACCTCGTTGCCGATCCGGACCGCCTCGCGAACATTGTCGGTACGCCCGGTGACGCGAACGCGCACTTCGTAGGGCTCGTTGGCATGCGCCGAAACCTGCGCTCCATGCAGGGAATCGACGCCGATCAGATCGAACCGCAATTCGCTCGCTGCCACGCCGGTGAGCTTCAGCCGCTCGCGCACAATGTCGAGCGCAAGCCGGCCGCGCGCGAGCGCGCCGGGGCCGGCGTAAGACATTTGCCCCTCGCCGATGAAACTATCGACATAGCCGACCGAGACTTTCAGCGTCGGCGGCCGTTCGCGCCCGCTGCCGCCGCTGATGCGCACGCGATCCCTACCGATTTCTTCGATCTCGACCTGCGAAAAGTCCGCGATCACGTCCGGCTGCATGTATCTGGTGGGATCATGAACCTCATAAAGCAACTGCTCCTTGCAGGTCTGCACGGTCACGGCACCGCCGGAGCCCTCGACCTTGGTGATCACGAGGCTGCCGTCCTCACCGACTTCGCCGATAGGAAAGCCAAGCCGCGCGAGATCCGGCACATCCTTGAAGTTCGGATCGGCGAAGTAGCCGCCGGTGACCTGGCCGGCGCATTCCAGCATGTGACCGCAAACGATGCCCTTGCCGAGCAGGTTCCAGTCATCCATCGACCAGCCGAAGGCGTGGATGAGTGGCGCCAGGAACAGCGCGGGATCGGAGGCGCGTCCGGTGATCACGACGTCGGCGCCACCGCTCAACGCATCAGCCATCGGGGCAGCGCCGAGATAGGCGTTGGCGGAGATCAGGCGGTTGCCGAACTGACCGATCGTGCCGTCGAACTCCATGATCGGAAGGTCGCCTTGCTTGCAGGCGTCGAGAACGTCATCGCCAACGACCGCTGCGACCTTCAGGGAAAGCCCCATCGACCTTGCAAGGCTTGCGGTCTTGCGGGCCGCGGCGAGCGGATTGGCGGCGCCCATGTTGGTGACGATCTTGATGCCCTTGGCGGCACAGATCGGCAGGACGGCACGCATGCGCTCCTCAAGCAGCGGATCGAAGCCGCTCTCCGGATTCTTCAGGCGCGCCTGCTGGGCCAGCGCCACGGTACGTTCGCCCAGACATTCAAATACCAAATATTGAATGTCGCCTTTTTCGGCGAGTTCCACCGCCGGCTCGATGCGATCGCCCGAGTAGCCCGCGCCTGACCCGATCCGGATGGTTCGCATTATTTCAGTCCGAAATACGCCCGCCGCAGCGCCTCATTGTCGGACATCTCGGCAACGGTTCCGGAAAACCGGATACGGCCGCCTTCGAGCACGAACACGCGGGTCGCGACTTCAAGGAAACCGATATTCTGCTCGGCGATCAACAAAGCCAATCCCCTTCCGCGCAGATCGCTCAGAATGCGGATGACTTCCTTGACGAATAATGGCGACAACCCGGCCGATGGCTCGTCCATCACCAGAAGGCGCGGTTCGGCCGCCAAGGCTTTGGCGATCCCGAGCATTTTTCGTTGGCCGCCGGACAGGCTGGATGCGGGGTTCCGGCGCTTGTCACGCAGCGCGGGGAAGGTTTCGTAGAGTTCGTCGATCCGCGGATTGGGATGCCCGAGCGCCTGCGCGCCGATGCGGATGTTTTCCTCGATCGACAGATCAGGGAATACGGCGAGTTCGGACATGTAGGTCATGCCGAGCCGCATCCGCTCGCTGGAGCGCATCCGCGTCACGTCCGCCCCGCCGAGCCTGATGCTGCCGTGCCGCGCTTCGATCAGGCCGACCAGCGATTTCAGGAAAGTCGTCTTGCCGGCGCCGTTGGTCCCGAGCAGCAGCACGGTTTCGCCGGCGCGGACGTCGAGGTCGACGCCCCACAGCACCTGCATGGTGCCGTAACCGGCATCGACGCCCTGGGCGGTCAGCAAGGATGCTGTCTCAGGCGGCATGCTCGCCTCCGAGGAACACCTCGATCACCTGCGGAACCTTCACCGCGACCGCAAGCTTGCCCTCAAATATCTCTTTGCCGGCATTCAGGACGATGACGCGATCGGTGATGTGCTCGATGAACCCCATGAGGTGCTCGACCACGATGATCGCCATCCCGCCCTTGGCCAAGACCTTGATACGCTCGGCGATCCAATCGAGTTCCGCCGGATTGAGGCCCGCCGCGAGTTCGTCGAGCAGCAGCAGCCGCGGACGGGTGGCAAGCGCACGTACGAGGTCGAGCATCTTCTGCTGCGAGCTATTGAGGTCTGCCGCCGGACGGTCGGCGACTTCAGCGAGGCGGTATTCGTCCAGCAGATCGGCCATGTCTGGCGCATCCACCGCACCGCCATAGGCCAGTGCCACCTCGACATTCTGCCGCACCGTCAGCGACAGAAACGGCTTTGGAATCTGGAACGTCCGATTGATGCCGCGATGGACGAGTTTGTGCGAGGCGACCCCACCGATCGAGGCCCCCTCCAGCGCGATCTCTCCGCCATCAGGCGCGTAGAGGCCCGAGATCACGTTGATCGCCGTGGTCTTGCCGGAGCCGTTGGGACCGACAAGCCCCAGGATCTCGCCGGCCGAGACGTGGAAGCTCAAACCATCCAGCGCGTAGAAGCCGCCGAAGCGTTTTACGAGTTTCGAAACGTTGAGAAGGGGCGCGGTCTCAGGGAACATGCCATCCCCTGCGCGTTGCGAGCGATACCAGCCCTGCGGGAAGGAACAGCACGAGGCCCATGATCAGGAGGCCATAGATCAGCTGAAAATATTGCGGCGTGGTGAAACCGATCAGGTTGTAGATGCCGTAGAGAATGACGACGCCGACAATCGGGCCGGAAATCGAGGCGACGCCGCCGAACAGCGCGAACACGATGGCAAAAATGCTGAACTCGCCGCTGAAGACATTGTCGGGATAGAACACCGAGACGTACCAGGCATATACGCCGCCGGCGAGGCCCGCGACCAAAGCCGATGTCAGCCACGCGATGATGCGCATGCGCACGACATTGACGCCCGCCATCGCAGCGCTGACGGAATCCTCCCTCACCGCCTGCAACGCCAGACCAAAGCGCGAGTTTTTCAGGAACACGACCGCGCCCAGCGTCAGCGCGAGCACCGCGAGTGCCGCCGCATAGGCATAGGCCGGATTGAAGGTGCCCGTGAGCGAGACGCCATAGGGACCGCGGGTGATCGGCTCAAGCGCCGGGTTGGCGATGAGATGCAGTACCGCCAGCGACGCCGCCAGATTGGCGATCGCAAAATAAGCGCCCGAGAGGCGCAGCAAGGGCGTGAGTATCAATCCGAGCACGACGCCGACCAGCCCGGCAAAAAGCACCGCCGGCACGGCCGGGGTCTGGAAATGCATCACCAGAACCGCAAAGCCATAGGCGCCGGCGCCGAAGAACCCGACATAGCCGAACGGCAGATAACCGGTGAAGCCGTAGATGATGTTCACGCCCTGGGCGAGGATCAAGAAGATCACGAAGTTGAACAACAGCAGATGGTTTTGATAGACGCCAGGCAGTACCGCGAAGATGACGAGCAGCGGCAGAGCGACGAACAACGTATGCTTGAGAGCGTTAGGCAACGCGCACCCGCCTTCCAAGCAGACCGCTCGGACGCAACAGCAAAATGCAGATCAGGAGCACATAGGGCAATAGATCGGCCCACGAACTCAAATACGTCTGCACCACCATGTAGCAGATGCCATAGACGACGCCGCCTAGCGCGGTGCCCAGGGGATTTCCGAGCGAACCCAGCACGACGATGGTAAAGGACGTCACGGTGGCGTCGGCGCCGAAGGCCGGCGTCACCGAACCGAACATGAAGGGCGCAAAAATGCCCGCGACCGCAGCGAGCCCCAACCCGATTCCAAAGGCCGCCGCCGAGACGCGATCGACATCGATCCCGGTCGCAAACGCCTCGTCACGCCGCGACATCACCGCGCGCGTCAGCGTGCCCAAACGCGTCCGATAAAGGTAGACGTAGACAAGGCCGACCGCGACCAGACTGGTGCCGGCGGCGATTACCCAGGGTGTCGGAAACGCCTGCCCCAAAATCTGCACCGGGCCGCCTGAGTCCGGCGAGCCGCCGAACCATTTGACCTTGATCGTCGAAAACACCGTGCCGAGCGCGCGGCTCGGAATCGAACGTTCGCTCGTACCCAGGAAGATCGTGGTGATGGCTTCCACGACCTGCGACAGGCCGAAGAACAGGATGATCGACAACATTTCCGGGTTGGTCGAACCTTGCAGCCGCGGCACCAGCACCCAGTACAGGAGAAGGCCCGCGATCAGGAAAATCACGAATGCCAGCGGCACCGCAAACAGCGGATCAATTCCAAAGAGCGCCACGACGCCGACCGCGATGAAAGCGCCCAGCATCAGGCAGTCGCCATGCGCCAGATTGACGATGCGCATGACGCCGAACACGAGATTGAGACCGATGCCGACCAGGCTGAAATACAATCCAAAGAGAACGCCTGCGACCAGCGCATAGACTAGCATCGAGGCGTTACTCCCTTAGTACCGCCGATCTGAAGTCCCTGCACCACAAGCGGCGAGTTCGATCAGGGACTTCAGATCGATAAAGCGGTACTAGATTCGATAAGTTTGCTAGTGCCCATGACTTTCCGAAGTTCGTGACGGTCGGTGCTGCAATGGAGCACGAACTTCGGAAAGTGGGCACCAGCCGTTCAGAAGACGATAAGTTCATGGACGTGGATAGACCGGCTTGCCGGTGGCGGTCTCGTGCGGATAGATCGAGATAAATTTGATATGGCCGTGATCGTCGAGCTCGAGCTGACCGAGCGGGGTCAACTCGCCGATCTGGCCCCCGGTTTCGTCGAGCGCGAAGGTACCGTCTAGCGTCTTGAGTTCTCCGGACAGGCTGAACACAGCGCGGCGCAGTTCGAGCTGATCGAGGCTGGCCGCGACCGACAGCGTCTTCTCGATGATCAGCCCGGTGGTATAGCCGGCAACGGCGTTGAAGCCGAACTCGATCTTGCCGTTGGGGTACTTCTTTTCCCACGCGGCTTTATAGTCCTTCATGTTCATGCCGAAGTTGACCGGGTAATCCAGTTCCGAGGGCGGCACGTAGGTAAAGACGTGCTCAAGGCCCTTCTCGCCGACATTCTTTTCAAGAAGCTCGGTCTCAAGGCCTGCATAGATCGAGAACAGCATCTTGAACTTGGTGCCGACGTCCGCGACGTTGCGCAGGAAGGCAATGTCGTTCGGCGCGTAGCCGAAATGAATCACGGCGTCCGGCTGCGTGTTGCTGATGTTGTTGATGATGACCGTGTAGTTGGTCGTCTCGGTGGGCACGCCCTGATCGTAGACGATCTCGATCGGCGCGCCGGAATCCTTGACGAATTTGCGGAAGGCGTTCGCTTGCGTGCCCGTGAACTCGTTGGTCGAATAAAGGATCGCGATCTTCTTGATGCCGAGGCCCGGCCCATCATGGCTAATGAAATCAGCCACGGGTTTGGGCCAGATGGTCGAAACCGGATCGGCCATCAGCGCGATATAGGGATTATCCTTTGAAAAGAAGCTCGCGCCCGTGCCGGTCTGGTCGAACAGGAACATCTTGCGGTCGCGCGCGATCGCAACCGCCGGTGCGGTCAGGACCGAGCCGGAGTCGGCAACGAGCAGATCGACCTTGTCCTGGGTGACGAGCTGATTATACAGCGTGGAGGCCGTTGCCGTGTTGCTTTGATCGTCATAGGCGACGAGCTTGACCGGCAACTTCTTGTCGAAGGCTTTGACGTAAACCCCGCCGTCAGCGTTCTTCAAATCGGTCCACAGCTTGAGCGCGCTGAAAACCGGCATCGAAATCGAGGCGTAGCGGCCGGACGAGGCGTAAAGGGTACCGATCTTGATTTCCGCCGGCGCATCCGCGGCATAGGCCGGAGCGGCAAAAATCAACCCGGCAAGCGCCGCACCCATGACCCTCAACATGACGTCCTCCCAGCTTTTTTCTTGAGTTCTGGCGGACCATAGCCCGGGGGGTCGCCGGGATACAAGCACCCCGGTCTAGGCAATAAATATGAGGGAATAGGCACTTAGCGGACCGCCCGGCAGATCAATCCGCGTCGCGGAAGAATGTTCGGCGAAAAGCCGAACCAAGCGTGGAACGCGAGCCTCGACGTCACCGTTTTGCGACACGCAGTCTCTTCGAGCGTGAATGCGAACTGCGGGGCTGCCATTCATCCACCTCGGGTTGTCCCGCCTGCTTTACGCCGGATTTCCGGCAGACGGTTCGCGCTCAACGAAAAAACTCGGGAGGAAACATGACAAACAAAATATTGTCCCAAGACACCCGTGAACGCGAAGGTGTCGATCGCCGCCACCTGCTGCGCGGCGCTGCCGCGATCGCCGCGATGTCGGTTGTCGCCACTGACGCCTCCGCGCGCGACTTCGGGCGCGGCACTGAGCCTCAACGCTATCCCGATCCCGATATTGTCGTGATCGATCCCAAGCGCTTCAAGGCCAAGGTCGGCAACACCTCCATCAAACGCCTGTACACGGGTTGCCTGTGGGCCGAAGGACCGGCGTGGAACGCGCAAGGCCAGTATCTCGTGTGGAGCGACATTCCGAACAACCGCCAGCTTCGCTATCTCGACGATGACGGCCATATCTCCGAGCAATTCCACAAGCCGTCGAACGAAGCCAACGGCAACACCTTCGATTTCGAGGGCCGGCAAATCACGGCCGAGCGGACGCGGCTGGTGCGCTTCGAACATAACGGCTCGCTCACCGTGCTCGCCGAGCAGGCCAACGGCAAACAGCTCAACGGTCCGAACGACATGGTCGTGCATCCCAATGACGGCTCGATCTGGTTCACCGATCCCGGCTACGGGGCCATCAGCATCTATGAAGGTCAGAAGACCAATACCGGATCGTTGCAGCCCTATCAGAAGGAAGCGGTCTACCGGCTCGACGGCAAGACCGGCCAGGTGACCAAGGTCGCGGACGAGCCGTTCAAGCCGAACGGCATTGCGTTCAGCCACGACTACAAGAAGGTCTATGTCTGCGACACCGGCATCACGCATTATCCGGAGGCCAAGAACATCGTCTGGCAATACGACCTCAACGGCGACAAGCTTTCGAACCCGCGCACGCTGATCGACATGACGCTCGACGGCAAATCGGGCTTCCCGGACGGCTTACGCGTCGACACCGAAGGCAATATCTGGGTGGGCGCGGGATGGGTCGGCGACGGCTATGACGGCGTCCAGATCTTTGCGCCTGACGGCCAGAGGATCGGCCAGATCCGCCTGCCGGAGACCTGCGCCAATGTCTGCTTCGGCGGCAAGAAGCGAAACCGCCTGTTCATGGCCGCAAGCCAATCGCTGTATGCGGTCTATGTCGAAACGCAGGGCGCTCATAATTGCTGACGGCTGCGCTTGGCGCTAGGTTGCCTGTTCGGGACGCCTCACCGCGTCCCGAAATGCTAGTGGAGTGGATTTGACATTCGCTCACCACCTGGCGACGAGTTCGTCAAGCGAATGTCAAATCCGAAACTCCACTGGAAACCTATATTTGCTAGTGGTCCTTTGATTAACATTCGCAAAAGTGGCCGCCGAGACGGGATGCGAATGTTAAATGGACCACTAGTAGGGATCGCCTCAAGAAAAGTCCGGAGGAAAAATGGCAAACGACGAGGGGACCGGTGGAACGGGTCGCCGTGATACGCGCGGTGTACGTGACTTCGGCCCGAATGCGCCGCCCCAGCGCTATCCCGACCCGGATATCGTTGTCATCGATCCCAAGCGCTTCAAGGCCAAGGTCGGCAACACCGCCATCAAGCGACTCTATACCGGTTGCCTGTGGGCCGAGGGACCGGCCTGGAATGCACAAGGCCAATATCTCGTGTGGAGCGATATTCCGAACAATCGGCAGCTTCGTTATCTCGAAGATGGTGGTGGATACATCTCCGAGGATTTCCGCAAGCCCACCAACGAAGCCAACGGCAACACCTTCGATTTCCAGGGTCGGCAAATCACCTGCGAGCGAACGCGTATGGTTCGCTTCGAGCATGACGGCTCAGTCACCGTGCTCGCCGAGCACGCCAACGGCAAACCGCTGAACGGACCCAACGATGTCGTCGTGCATCCCAACGACGGCTCGATCTGGTTCACCGATCCCGGCTATGGCGCTATCGTCCTCTACGAAGGACAACGAACCACCGACGGCTCGATCCAGCCCTATCAAAAGGAAGCGGTTTACCGCATCGATGCGCAAACCGGCGAGGTGAGGAAAGTTGCCGATGATGCGTTCAAGCCGAACGGCATTGCCTTCAGCCCCGATTACAAGAAGGTCTATATCTGCGACAGCGGCATCACGCACTACCCGCAGGCCAAGAACGTCGTCTGGCAATACGATCTCGACGGCGGCAAGCTCTCAAATCCGCGGCCGCTGATCGACATGGCGCTCAACGGCAGAACGGGCTTTCCGGACGGCCTGCGGGTCGATACCGAGGGCAATATCTGGGTTGGCGCCGGATGGGTTGGCGAAGGCTATGACGGCGTCCAGGTGTTTGCGCCCGATGATGGCCACCGGATCGGGCAAATCTGTCTGCCGGAATGCTGCGCCAATCTCTGCTTCGGCGGCAAGAAGCGAAATCGCCTGTTCATGACCGCGAGCCAATCGCTCTACGCGGTTTATGTCGAGACGCAAGGCGCCCACAACTGCTGATGTTAGCCGCTATTCCGCAAGCCCGCGGAAATGCCGTTGATCGTGATCTGAATGCCGCGCAGCACCTGCTCGTCGGTATTCTGCGCGCGGTATTCCTTCAAGAGCTCGACCTGCACGTGGTTCAACGGATCGATATAGGGAAAGCGATTGCGGATCGAACGCTCGAGCAATGGGTTGCTTTCCAGTAGCCGCGTCTGCCCCATGATTTGCAACAACACGTCGATCGAGCTCTGCCACTCCCGTCGGATGCGTTCGAAGATCTTTTCCCGAAGCGCGACGTCGGGCACGAGTTCGGCATAGCGTGAAGCGATAGCGATCGAGCTCTTGGCCAGCACCATGTCCATGTTCGACAGCAGCGTGCGGAAAAACGGCCACTCCCGATACAGCTCTTTCAGAAAGCCCATGCCGCTATCGGGATTTTCCTTGAGCCAGGTCTCGACGGCGCTGCCAAACCCGTACCATCCCGGCAACATCAGCCGGCATTGGGCCCAGCTGAAGACCCAGGGAATGGCGCGCAGGTCTTCGATCTCGCGCGTCTTCTTGCGCGAGGCCGGCCGGCTGCCGATGTTCAAGGTCGCGATCTCGGTGATGACGGTGGAAGCCCAGAAATAGTCGGCAAATCCTTCCGTTTCATACACCAGCCCGCGATAGGCCTTGAAGGCGTGGGCCGACAACTGCTCCATTGCCTTGAGATATTCCGCGCGCGGCGCGCTTTGCCGCGGCTGCAAAAGGCTCGCCTCCAGCGTCGCGGCTGCCAGGATTTCCAGATTGTCGAGGCCGACATCCGCATTGGCGTATTTGCTGGAGATGATCTCGCCCTGCTCGGTGATCCGGATCTGGCCGTTCACGGCGCCGCCGGGCTGGGCGATGATCGCGTCGTAGCTCGGGCCGCCGCCCCGCCCCACCGAGCCGCCGCGGCCGTGGAAAAGACGAAGCCGCACATGGTGCCGCTCGAACACTTCGACGAGGTCGATCTCGGCCTTGTAGAGTTCCCAGCCCGAGGTGACGAAGCCGCCGTCCTTGTTGCTATCGGAATAGCCGAGCATCACCTCCTGCACCGACCCGCGGCTGTCCACGAGCTTGCGATAGTCGTGCATCGACAGGATGCGGTCCATGATGTGGCTGGACGCCTGTAAATCTTCGATCGTCTCGAACAGCGGCACGATATTGATCGCGCTGCGGCCGGAAGGATCGACCAAGCCGACCTCCTTCAGCAATACCGCAACCTCCAGCATGTCGGAGATGCCCTTGCACATCGAGATAATGCATTGGGGGATCGTCTCCGCGCCGTATTTGACGTGAGCTTCGGCGGCCGCACGAAACACGGCGAGTTCGCCGATCGTTTCCTCGCTATATTTGACAAACGCCGAGCTCAGCGGACGGGTATTGTGGAGTTCATTGATCAGAAGCGCGATGCGCGCCTCCTCGTTCATTGCCAGATAGGATTTGCCGGGCATCGCGGCATCGATCAGCTCGGCGACGGTGCGCTCGTGCACGGCTGAGTTCTGCCGGATGTCGAGGCGCGCAAGATGAAAGCCGAAACAGTCCACCGCGCGCCTGAGGTGACGCAGTCGTCCCACGCGCGATCACGCGCGAGTTGTTCCCCAGCAACGATCGAGAGAGAACATCGAGATCGGCCTTGAATTCGGCGACGTTCGCGTAAGGCGCGGCCTCACCAACCGCGGCGCGCGTGGTCTCGACCTCAAGCCGCGCTGCGGTCGCCGTCAGTCTTGCGAAGATGCCCGAGACCGCCAACCGATAGGGCTCGCCGCTTCGGTGCGGCGACTTGTCTGGTGACTTCTCCGCGAGTGTCCGCAGATCCTTGGAGACGTCGGCCAAGTGCGCGGCCAGCGAAAGTTCGGAACCAAGCACATGCAATTCGTCGAGATAAAAGCGAATGACCCGGCCCGACTGCATCTTCAGTGTGCCGCGCATCACGTCAGCCGTCACAAAGGGATTGCCGTCGCGGTCGCCGCCGATCCAGCTTCCCATCTTCAGGAAGGAGGCGAGTTCGCCCTGGGATGCGCCCTCGCCTTCGTTCAGGCGATCTTCCAGCCGGCAATGCAGCCGCGGCACCTCGCGCAGGAAGGTGTAATCGTAGAAGGACAGACCGTTTGCGACCTCGTCGAGCACCGTAAGCCGGGTGCGGCGCAGGAGATTGGTCTGCCACAACGTCAAAACCGCGCGCCGCAATTGCTCGTCGCTGGCTGCGATTTCCTCCGGCGTGAATTGCACCCGCTCGCGCTGGTCGAGGACGCCCGCGATCTCCATTTCGCGATCGATGGTGCTCTTGCGGCGCACTTCCGTCGGATGTGCGGTCAGCACCGGACTGACCAGGGCGGAAGCGAAGAACTTGCGCAAATTCGTTGCGCTGATGCCGGCGGTCCGCGCATGCAACAGCGTCCGCGCCAGCGTTTCCGGCCGTGGCACCTCGCCGGCCTTTGAGCTTTGCCGCATCCGGCGAATGTTGTTCTGGTCTTCGGCGATGTTGGCGAGGTGCGAGAAATAGCTGAAGGCGCGCACGATGCGCAGCGTCTGGCTGATCGACATGCTGTCGAGGATCAGCTCAAGCTCGCTCCTCGCCGCTGTGTCGTCCCCGCGATGGAACCGGATCGACGTCTGGCGGATGCGCTCGACCAGGTCGAAGACGTCGGCGCCTTCCTGGTCGCGGACGGTATCGCCCAGAATGCGCCCCAGCAGGCGGATGTCGTTCCGCAAGCGGACGTCTTCCTCGAGCGCGGCACTTTCCTCGCTACGGCTGGATTCCAGCCCGTTATCAGAAAGCACGATCTGAGAAGACATCGCGAAAATGCTCCAGAAGCTGCCGGCTCCCTTGAGTCGCAATTTTTGCGGCGCAGCGCAAGACCAAGAAACAGGCTAACCGCCTGTGCCTGCCACGTTTCCCGTCCCGTCCGATAAGCGCTTTACACGGAAGCCCCGCCCGGTTTTAGTCGTTAGCGAAACGAGCGAGGGATCCGTCATGTTCAGCGACAAACTTCTCGCAGACCGCCAAATCCTGGTCACGGGCGGCGGCACCGGGCTCGGCAAAGCGATGGCCGCCCGCTTCCTTGAGCTCGGCGCCGAGGTCCACATCTGCGGACGCCGCAAGAGCGTTTGCGACGAGACCGCAACCGAATTGATGGACCTGCATGGCGGCCGCGTCACCAGCCACGGCGTCGATATCCGCAACGCGATCGCGGTCGACGAAATGATCGAAGCTATCTTCCAGGACGCGCCTCTGACCGATCTCATCAACAATGCGGCCGGCAATTTCATCGCGCGCACCGAAGACCTTTCGCCGCGCGGCTTCGATGCGGTTGCCAATATCGTCATGCACGGCACTTTCTATGTCACCCATGCCGTGGGGCGGCGCTGGATCGCGAAGAAACTGCGCGGCAATGTGGTGTCGATCACCGTCACCTGGGTTCGTAACGGCAGCCCCTACGTCGTACCCTCGGCCATGAGCAAATCGGCGGTGCACGCCATGACGATGTCGCTCGCCACCGAATGGGGCCGCTATGGCATTCGGCTGAATACGATTGCGCCGGGCGAAATTCCGACCGAGGGCATGAGCAAGCGGATCAAGCCGGGCGACGAAGCCGGCGCCCGCACCAAGGCAGCAAACCCGATGGGCCGCGTCGGCACCATGGAGGAATTGCAAAATCTCGCTGTCTTCCTGATTTCAGGCGGCTGCGACTGGATCAACGGCGAGACCATCGCGATGGATGGCGGCCAGGCGCTCGCGATGGGCGGCAACTTCTACCAGCTGCGCGACTGGACCGACGCCGACTGGGAAACGGCCAAAGAACAGATCAAGGCGCAGAACGAAAAAGACCGCGCCGCGCGCGGGTGAATCGGCGAAACAAGCCGGCGCAAAACCGGGAGGATTGGGAATGCGAGGTCAAGGCCCGTTGCGGCTCGGACGCCAGCTCTGCCTGCTAGGGTTACTCTGGATCGCCCTTCCCTTGCACGCGAGCTTTGCCGGCGACTACCCGGAACGGACGATCAAGATCGTGGTGCCCTTCCCGGCCGGCGGCCCCACCGACGTGGCGGCACGGCTGATCGCGCAATCGCTGGCGACCAAGTTCGGCAAAGGCGTTGTCGTGGAAAACCATCCCGGCGCCGGAGGCCGGATCGGCGCCAAGGTGGTCGCGACCGCAACGCCGGACGGTTACACCTTGTTGCTCGGCGGCACCAACGTGAATGCGATCGGAGCGATCTTCAGCGACCTTGGATTTGATCCCGTCAAGTCCTTTGCGCCGATCGCGGTGGTCTGCGTCGATTCGCTCGCCATTGCCATTTCACCACGGGTGCCCGCCGCCGATTTCAAGGAATTCATCGCTTATGCAAAGGGTCATCCGGGAGCGCTCAAGTACGGCGCCTCGCCCGGCATCTACACGCAATTTGCCGGCGAATATTTCAAGCTGAAGACCGGCACCGACATCCTGTTCGTGCCTTACAAGGGCGGCGCGCCGGCCGTGACGGATGCGCTCGGCGGGCACATCGAGATGGTCGTCAACAACAAGTCGAACCTGCTGCCGCAGTTCAAGGACGGCAGGCTCAAAGCGCTTGCGGTCACCAGCAAGGACCGCTGGCCGGAACTGCCACAAACGCCTACCATGCGCGAAGTGGGTATTCTCGGTTTCCCGCAGGAAGTGCTGTTCGGCCTGCTCGCGCCTGCCGGGACGCCGCGGACAATCGTCATGCAACTCAATGGTGCCGTGAACGAGGCGCTTCGGTCGACGGAAGTCCGCGCCAGCCTCGACGGCATCGGGGTCGATACGAGGGCTGGAACGCCGGAAGAATTTGCTAACGCCCTCGATGAACAGGCCCGCGAATGGAAGCGCGTGATCGAGGAGACCGGCATTCAGGTGGAGTGACGCTTACGAGGTCGCTGCGATCCGCTCGCTCTCTCCTGCCGCCATCGTAAAACCCCGATAGCCCTTGGCTGCGACCTCGTCGCAGATACGGCGATACGCGCCGACGCCCCCGATATAGGGCATGAAGATGCGTGGCTTACCCGGAATGTTGGCGCCCATGTACCAGGAATTGGCCTGCGGATAGAGCGTCATCTGCGCCACTTCATTGACATGCGCGACCCATTTCTCTTCTGCATCGCGCGTGGCTTCGATCGTCGTGCGGCCTTGTTCGTGCATGAAGGCGACGCAATCGGCGATCCAGTCGACATGCTGCTCGATCGAGACAATCATGTTGGAGAGCACCGACGGGCTGCCCGGACCGGTGATGACGAAGAGATTGGGAAACCCTTCGCTCATCAGGCCGAGATAGGTTTTCGGTCCCTCGGCCCACTTCTGCTTCAGAGTCATGCCGCCACGGCCGCGAATGTCGATCTTCGCCACCGAGCCGGTCATGGCATCGAAGCCGGTCGCCAGCACCAGCGCATCGATCTCATAATCCCCGCCACTCGCGCGCACGGCGTTAGGCAGGATTTCCTCGATACCGCCAGAGCTGATGTCGACCAGCGCCACATTCGGCCGGTTGAAGGTTGCGTAGTAGTCGGTGTCGACGCAAAGACGTTTGGAGCCGAATGGATAGTTTTCAGGCTGCAACAACTTCGCGGTCTCGCGATCCCTGACGGTCTCCGCGATCTTGCCGCGAACGAATTCGGCCGCGGTGTCGTTGGCAGCCTTGTCGATAACGAGATTGTTGTACGCAACCAGGAACGGTAGCCCGCCCTTGGCCCAGCGATCTTCATACCGGGCGCGCCTTGCATTTTCTCCGTCGTCGAACGCACCGCGATCGGGTAGTTCGGTATAAATGCCGTTGCGGGTATCCTCCCGGGCAAAGCGCCTGATCTCGGGATAATTCTTGCGGAACGCATCACGCACTTCTTCGGTCAGCGCCGCATTGCGGGACGGAATCGAGAAATTCGGCGTGCGCTGGAAAACAAAAAGCTGATCCGCCTGTTGAGCGATCAACGGCACCGACTGAATGGCCGAAGAACCGGTGCCGACAACGCCGACACGCATGCCTGTGAAATCGACCCTCTCATGCGGCCACTGGCCGGTGTGATAAACCGGACCCTCGAAATCGGACAAACCCTTGATGTCCGGTACCCTCGCGTTGGACAGGCACCCCGTCGCGAGCACGACAAATCTTGCACGCACCGGACCGCGATTTGAAACCGTGACGCTCCACGTGCCGGTCGCCTCATCGAATTCGGCGCGCTCGACACGCGTGTTAAGGGAGATGCCGGTGCGCAGGCCGAAACGATCGGCGACGTGATTGGCGTATTCCAGGATTTCCGGCTGCGACGCGTAACGTTCGCTCCAATTCCATTCCTGCTGCAATTCTTCCGAGAAGGAATAGGAATACTGCATGCTTTCGACGTCGCAGCGCGCGCCGGGATACCGGTTCCAGTACCAGGTGCCGCCGATGCCAGCGCCCTGCTCATAGACGTGCACCGAGAACCCGAGTCCGCGCAGCCGATAGAGCATGTACAGCCCGGCAAACCCGCCGCCGACCACGACGACGTCGTAGGCCTCTTCCCGGCCCTGGTCCGGAACGGATGGCGCGGTGGACATCAAGGCGCTCCCTCGGGTTTTATTCGTTGCGCGCAAGCATTCTCCCGGCGAGGCAAAATCGCAAGCGAGAAAACGACGAGCCGATATTCTGCGTCACGGGATGCGTATTCTTCTTTGCCGGGCGACGACGTGATACATGCTGCTCGGGAGGAAACACAAAATGAGCCCACCCCATCCACCCCCTGACCGCATCCCCGTCATTGTCGGCATCGGTGAAATCACCGATCGGCTGACAGAGATCACGGACGGTCTGGAGCCGCTGGCCTTGCTGGTCGAGGCGCTCAAGCGGGCGGAAGCCGACAGCGGTACGAAACTACTCGGCGAGATCGACTCGCTCGATGTCGTCAATTTCCTGAGCTGGCGCTACCGCGAGCCGGAAAAGCTGCTTTCATCGCGGCTCGGCATCCAGCCGAAGCACGCTTACTACGGCCCCGTCGGCGGTGAAAGCCCGATCCGCTACCTGCATGAGGCAGCCCAGCGCATCGCCCGCGGCGAATGTCGTGTTGCGGCGGCCTGCGGCGCCGAAGCGCAGAGCACGGCGACAAGGGCCGAGCGGGCCGGCGTCACGCTGCCATGGACGCCATTCGCTCACGATGTCGAGGGGCCGAAGCGCGGCGCGGCATTTCAGAAGCCGATGGCAGTCAAGCTCGGCGTGTTCCGTCCGGTCAGTGTTTATCCGTTTTACGAAGCGGCGACATCAGCGCATTGGGGACAGACCCCGCGCGAGGCGATGGCCGAGTCCGGCACGTTGTGGTCGGCCTATTCGCTAACCGCCAGCGAAAATCCGAATGCCTGGCTCAAGCGGCGCTTCACGCCGGAAGAGATTACGACGCCATCGCCCGACAATCGTCTCATTGCCTGGCCCTACACCAAGCTGATGGTCGCCAATCCGACCGTCAATATGGGCGGCGCGCTGTTGCTGACGAATCTCGCCAAAGCGCGTGCGGCCGGCATCCCCGAGCACAGGCTGATTTACCTCGTCGGCGGCGCTTCAGCGGAAGAGCCGCGCGACTACCTCGAGCGCGACCAGTTCGTTGAAAGTCACGCCCAGAACGCCGTGCTGAGGGCGGCGATGGATCTGGCTGGCGGCCACGCCGAGGCCTTTGACGCGATCGAGCTTTACAGCTGCTTTCCCTGCGTGCCGAAGATGGCGCGGCGAACGCTCGGATTAGGCGCGGACGTGATGCCGACGGTCACCGGCGGGCTGACGTTCTTCGGCGCACCGCTCAACACCTATATGACGCATGCAGCCTGCGCGATGGTACGAAAGCTGCGTGGTGGTGCGCGGCTCGGCCTGCTCTATGGCCAAGGCGGGTTCGTCACCAAGCACCATGCACTGATCGTTTCGCGGCAAGCGCCGTCAGAGCCGCTGGCGCAGGATGCGAGTGTTCAACACGAGGCCGACCGCCACCGCGGCCCGGTGCCGCCGTTTGTGACCGACGCCAGCGGCCGGGCGACCGTCGAAAGCTTTACCGCGCTCTACGGTCGCAACAACGAGATCGAGCATGGCGTGGTGATGCTGCGGACACGGGATAACACACGCGCGCTGGCGCGGGTCCCCGCTCAGGATCCGCAGACGCTTGCGCATCTCCAGAACATGGACCACAGCCCGATCGGCTCATCCGGCGCGATTTCTCACGCCGATGACGGGGTGCTGGAATGGCGGATAGCTTGAAGTAGAGGGCGCCCCTAGTGGTCCGATTCTAACATTCGCATCCTGTCGCAGCTGGCACTTTTGCGAATGTTAGAATCAAAGGACCACTAGCAAATATAAGTTTGTAGTGGAGTTTTGGATTTGACATTCGCTCGACGAACCCGTGGGCTTGATGGATAGCGAATGTCAAATCTACTCCACTACCCCTTCTCGCCCTGCTTGGCCGTCGCGGTCGCCGGACGGCCCTTGGTGCTAACGACTCGGACCGCATCGCCGTCGACAATGCCATCCGGCGGCGTGCTGATGACGCGGTCTTCCATCGTCACACCACCGGCAAGCTCGATTTCGCGACCGAGGTCGCGCGCAATCGTCACCGGCTTGAAGAGGATCTTGTTGTCGGACGTCACGGTCGCCACGCGCAGGCCCTTCTGGTCGAAGATGAGCGCGCTGGCGGGAATGTGCAGCGGCACGCCTTCGCGCTGAAGCACCAGCTTCACATTGGCAAAGCCGCCCGGCATCAATTCGCTCGCGGAGTTGTCGAGGCCGAGCTGCATCTGCGTCGTGCCGGACGTGACATCGACCGCCTGGGCCGAAGCTTCGACGGTCGCCTCAAACGTCCGGGTCGGATATTCCGGCACTGCAATCTTGGCCTTGGCGCCGATCTTGACCGAAGGCACGTAGTTCTGCGGCACGTTGACATAGACGCGCAGTTTCTTGATGTCCGAGATGATGAACATCGGCGGGCCGCTGCCGCCGCCGGCGTTGATCAGCGCGCCGACGTCGGTGTTGCGCGCGGTCACGATGCCGTCGAACGGCACGGTGATCTTCTTGTAGCCGGCAAGCGCCTCGAGCCGTTCCACATTGGCCTGGCTCGAGTTGACCGCAGCATTCTTGTTGGAGAGGTCGGCGGTGCGTTCGTCGATTTCCTGCATCGAAACGAAATTCGACGCGATCAGGGTCTTGCGGCGGGCCAGCGTGACTTCCGACAGCTTCGCGCTCGCCTGCTGATTGGTCAGATCGGCGCGCGCCTGCAGCAATTGCTGATCGAGGTCCGGCGCATCGATTTCGGCGATCACGTCGCCGGCCTTCACCCGCGCGCCGATGTCGGCGTTCCAGCTCTTCACGTAGCCGTTGACGCGCGCGAAGATCGGGGCGCGGTAATACGCTTCCAGACGACCCGGCAGGTCAAGTGAGGCCGTCAAAGCGCCGGGATCGGGATAGATTACGGCAACCGCCGGTGCGGACTGGTCGTCCGTCCATTCCTTCAGTTTGACATTGGTGTCTTCCCGCGCGCGGATGCCGGTCACGACCAGCGTCAGCGCGCCGGCAACGGCGACGACAGCGACTATGCCCAGTTTTCGGCGCGAAACTGGTCTGCGAGTTTCAGCTTCAGTGGGCATTCTCGGTCTCCGATTGGACGGCGGCTTTGGCGTCCTGCTTCTTATGTAACATACTGAATACCACGGGAACAAACATCAACGTCGCAGCGGTTGAGAACATCAGACCGCCGATCACGGCCCGGCCCAGCGGGGCGTTGGCCTCGCCGCCTTCGCCGAGACCGAGCGACATCGGCAGCATGCCGATGATCATGGCGAGCGCAGTCATCAGCACGGGGCGGATACGCACGAACCCGGCCTCGATGGCTGCGGCGACGGGGTCGCCCAGTTCTTCATAGCGCTCGCGAGCAAAGCTGATAACGAGCACGCTGTTGGCGGTGGCAACACCCATACACATGATCGCCCCGGTCAGCGCCGGAACGGACATCGTCGTATGGGTTGTAAACAGCATCCAGACAATGCCTGCCAACGCTGCCGGCAGTGCCGTGATGATCACGAACGGGTCGGACCAGGACTGGAAGTTCACGACGATCAGGAAATAAACCAGCACGATCGCGCCCAACAAACCGAACAGCAAACCGGAGAACGAGCTGTTCATGGTCTGCACCTGGCCGGAAAGCACGACGGTCGAACCCTTCGGCACGTCCTTGGCGGTGGCAGCGATGACCTTGTTGACGTCGGCGGCGATGCCGCCGAGGTCGCGTCCCTGCGGGGTCGCGAAAATCTGCACCATCGGCTGGATGTCATATTGGGAAACAATTGCGCTCGAAGTGCTGCGCGAAATGCTGGCGACGCCACCGAGAATTGGCGCCTGCGTCGGCACGTTGGAGGTAATCGGCAACGTTTGCAGCGCGCTCAGGGAATCGACCTGATATTGCGGCGTCTGCATCACGACGGCGTAGTTCACCCCGTTATCGGGATTGAGATAGTAGGTCGGCGCCACCTGCCCGCTACCCGACAGGTTGACGGTGAGACTGTTGACGACGTCGCGCTCGGTCAGGCCGACATATTGCGCGCGCGTCCGGTCCACATCGACGTTGAAGGTCGGGTTCTTCGTTGACTGCTGAATACGCGCATCCGCGACCCCGGGAATCCGGCAAATCTGGCTCAACAGCTTGGTGGCGTACTCAAAATTCGCATTCAAGTTGTTGCCCCGAATCTGCAAGTCGATCGGCGCCGGTGCACCGAAGTTCAGGATCTGGTTGACGATATCGGCCGGGAGAAATGCAAACGACGTTCCAGGGAAAAGCTGCGGAAGCTGTTCCCGCATCGCCTTCACGTAGTTTTCAGTCGGCGGATGATCTTCCTTCAGCTTGATCTGGATGTCGCCGTCCGACGGACCCATCACGCCGGTATTGTTGTACGTCATGTTGATGCCCGAGATCGGCATGCCGATGTTGTCGGTCATCGTCTCGATCTGATCGGGCGGGATGATCTTTTTGATCGCCTTCTGGATGTCAGCAAACTGGTTGGCGCTTTCCTCAAGCCGGGTGCCGACCTGCAGGCGCGCATGCATCAGGATCTGGCCGGCATCGACCGACGGAAAGAAGTTCTGCCCGAGATAGGGGACCATCGCGAACGAGGCCACGACAAATGCGAGAAAAGCGACCACGAAGGTCGGGCGATGGCGCAGCGCAAGCGTCAACAGATCGCGGTAGCCGCTGCGGAAACGCTCGAAACCCGCCTCGAAGCCACGCTGGAACCAAACCAGCGGATTGCGGGTCGGCGGCAACGCCGCGCCGTGCTCGTGCTGATGCGGCTTCAACAGATACATCGCCATCGTCGGCACCAGCGTTCGCGACAGGATGAACGACCAGATCATCGCGAAGATCACCGCTTCGGCCATCGGCACGAACAGGAAGCGCGGAATGCCCTGAAGAAAGAACATCGGGATGAACACGATGCAGATGCAGAGCAGCGACACGAAGGCCGGCACCACGATCTGCTGCGCGCCGTCCAGGATCGCCGGGCGAACTTCCTTGCCCTGCTCCAGGTGCCAGTTGATATTCTCGATGGTCACGGTGGCTTCGTCGACGAGAATACCGACCGCCAGAGCCAAGCCGCCCAGCGTCATGATGTTGAGAGTCTCGCCGATTGCCGCCAGCATGATGATCGAGCCGAACACGGCGAGCGGGATCGAGGTCGCGATGATGATCGTCGAGCGCCAGCTTCCCAGAAACAGCAGGATCATGACGCTGGTCAGCACGGCGGCGATGATGCCCTCGCGCACCACGCCTTCGATCGAGGCGGCGACGAAAACGCCCTGGTCGCCGACGAAGCCGATCTTCAGGGCATCAGGAAGTGAATCCTTATAGGCAGCAGCTTTGGCCTTGATGCCGGCGATGATGTCGAGCGTCGAGGTGTAACCGTTCTTCAGCACCATCATCAGCACGGAGCGATTGCCGTCGACGTGCACGACGTTGGTTTGCGGCGGATTACCGTCGCGAACGGTCGCGACGTCGCGGATATAGACCGTGGCGCCGTTGACGACTTTGATCGGCAGATCGCCCATTTCGCCGGCTTTCAACGGCGAGTTGTTGACTTGGATGACATATTCGAAGCTGCCGATCTTCGAGGTGCCCGCCGGCTGAATCAGGTTCTGCGCGGCAAGCGCATTGGCAACATCCTGCCCGGACAATCCCAGCGACTGGAGCTTCTGTGGATCGACGTCGATCTGGATCTGGCGCTGCTTGCCGCCATAAGGATACGGAATCGCAGCGCCCGGCACGGTCACCAGCGGCGTGCGTAACTGATTGATGGCGATATCGCCGAGGATCTGCTCGGTGAGGCCCTCGCCCGACAACGCGAGCTGAATGATGGGAACCGTCGAGGCGCTGTAGTTGAGGATCAAGGGCGGCGTCGCGCCTGGCGGCATCTGCTTGAGGATCGTTTGCGAGACCGATGTAACCTGCGCGTTGGCGGTACGGATGTCGGCGTTCGGCTGGAAGAAGATCTTGACGATGCCGATGCCGTTATAGGAGTTCGCCGTGATGTGCTCGATGTCGTTGACGGTCGTCGTCAGAATTCGCTGGTATTGGGTGATGATGCGGCCGGACATCTGATCGGGCGGCAAACCCGTGTACTGCCAGATAACGCCGATGACCGGGATCCGGATATCCGGGAAAATATCGACCGGCGTCCGCATCGCCGACAGCGGCCCGATGATCAGCAGCAGCAGCGCGAGCACCACGAAGGTGTATGGCCGGTTCAGGGCAATACGGACCAGTTCAGTCATGGCACAGGCATTCCCGAATTTAACTTATCGGATGATAATGATGCAGTGCGGCATTTACCCGAAATGCCGCCAAATAGCTAACGACTGAACCGTCAAATCCCTTCAATTCCGCGAGAACTTCACATCTCTCGCAGCGCCGGTTCGCGTGAGAGTGCCCGTTTCCGGTTAATGCATCAGGTCAAGGGCGTCGTTAAAGAATCGTGGACCGCCGAAATTGCCTGATTTCAGGGCAAGAACCATCTCGCCCTCCCTGGCGCCCACAGCGCGCAATACCGGCACGCCTGCCGCGATTTCCGCGCCAACCAGGAAACCGGGGATGCCTAAACGATCGACGACGGCGCCTGAAGTTTCACCACCGGCAACCACCAGCCGCCGCACGCCGCGTTGCACAAGACCTTCGGCGATATCGGCCATCGCCTGCTCGATGGCATGCCCGGCTGCATCACGGCCATGACGGGATTGCAGAGCTGCGACCTGGTCGGGCGTCGAGCTGGACGCAATCAGGATCGGGCCTTCCGTGATTCTTTGCGTGGCCCAGGCGAGCGCGCGCTTAACCTCGTCCTGCCCCGCAACAATACGGTCAGGATCGAGATGAAGGACGGCCATCATCTCTTCGGCGTTGGCAATCTGCTGCAACGTGGCCTGCGAGCAACTGCCCGCGAGGCATGCCGCCGCGCCGCCGACCGGCGCTTCCGCGATCTTGCCCGCAACCCTCTCGCCCCTGCCGGCTGCCACGAGGGCGCGCGCCAGGCCGAGCCCGATGCCAGATGCGCCAACCGACAACCGGTGGTCGAGTGCTACGGCGCCAATCGTCTCCAGATCGAGATCGAACACGGCATCGATGATCGCTCCGCCGATGCCCTTGGCGGAGAGGTCGGCCAAATGCGCCCGCACGGCTTCAGGCCCCCGGACCACGGTCGCGAGATCGACGAGACCGATTTTGGTCTTGCTCTGCCGCGCCAGTACCCGCACGAGATTTGAATCGTGCATCGGGTTGAGCGGGTGATCTTTCAGCGGACTCTCGTTCAGCGGCACCGAGCCAACGAACAGATTGCCCTGATAGACGGTGCGCTTGGTTTCGGGAAAGGCGGGCGTGACCAGAACGATCGGATCGCCGGAATCGGCGCGCAGCGCATCCATCACCGGGCCGATATTGCCGGCATCGGTGGAATCGAAGGTCGAGCAAATCTTGAACAGCACATGATCCGCACCGCGACCGCGCAACCACTTGTCGGCCGCGCGCGAACGGCTCACCGCAAGGCTCGCCTCGATCGATCGGCTCTTCAGCGACACAACGACCGCGTCAACATCGGGCAGCTTGAGTTGGTCTGAGGGAACGCCGATCGTCTGCACGGTGCGCAAGCCCGCGCGCGTCAGTGTGTTGGCGAGATCAGAGGCGCCGGTATAGTCGTCGGCGATACAGCCCAGCGCGAGTTTCACGGCTTCACTCCCGCATAAGGCTTGAACCAGGCGAGCCCGTCGGTGGTCTTTCCGCGCGGATTGTATTCGCAGCCGACGAAGCCGTTGTAGCCAAGACGATCGAGCTCAGCGAACAGGAAGGGATAATTAAGCTCTTCCTCGTCGGGCTCGTGGCGCGAGGGGATGCTGGCAATCTGGACGTGGCCAGTGATCGGCATCATTTCACGCAGCCGCATCGTCACGTCGCCATGCAGGATCTGGCAATGATAGATGTCGAATTGCAATTTCAGGTTCGGAATCTTCAATTCCTGAATGACGTCACGCGCATAACCGAAATCGTTGAGAAAATAGTTCGGCGTGTTGCGCGCATTGAGCGGTTCGAGCACGACGTCGATGCCGTGAGGTGCAAAAAATTCCGCCGCGTATGTCACCGATTTCTTGAAGGCCGCAACCGCCTTTGGGTCTTTTCGATCGGCCAGTCCTGCCATCAGATGCAGGCGCTTGACGCCGGTTGCCTGCGCGTAAGGTAACGCGGTGACGAGGCTTTGCTTCAAATCGTCAAAGCGCTCGGGCAGTGCCGCAAAGCCCTTCTCGCCCGCATCCCAATTGCCGGGCGGCAGATTGAACAACGCCTGCGTGAGGCCGTTGCCATGCAGGCGCTTGCCGATCTCCTCGACCGGGTGGGCATAGGGGAACAGGAATTCGACCGCGGTGAAGCCGGCTTTCGCCGCGGCCTCGAAACGATCGAGGAACGGCACCTCGTTGAACATCAGCGTGAGATTGGCGGCAAAACGGGGCATCGGATGTCCTCTTGTTACTTCGGTTCGCCGGGCAGATGCGTGCCGGTCACCCGCGCATACATCCGCGCCACCGAGACATCGTCGTCGCGACCCATGCCGGACGCCGCCGTCATCAGGAACATTTGCAACGCGGCGGCTGAGACCGGCACCGGGAATTTCGCCGATCGCGCCATGTCCTGGATGATGCCGAGATCCTTGACGAAAATCTCGACCGCGCTGCGTGGCGTGTAGTCGCCGTCGAGTACATGCGGTATGCGATTTTCGAACATCCAGGAATTGCCGGCAGAGGCCGTGATCACCTCGTAGACCTTTCGGATATCGAGGCCCTGCTTGGCGGCGAACGCGATGGCCTCCGAGGCCGCCGCGATGTGAACGCCGGCGAGCAGCTGGTTGATCATCTTGAAGGCCGCGCCCTGGCCTGCGGCATCGCCGAGTTCATAAAGCTTCGCCGCCATCGCATCGAGCGCCGGCCGCGACTTGGCAAAAGCGGTCGCGCTGCCCGAGGCGAGGATAGTCAGTTCCCCCTGCGCCGCGCGCTGCGCGCCGCCGGAAATCGGTGCGTCGAGGTAGTGCCGGCCGGTTGCTTCGAGTTGCTTGGCGAGCCTTCTTGCGACTTCCGGGTCCATGGTCGCGGAGGAGACGAACACCGCATCCCTGGCGAGCGTCTCCGCGACCCCATCTTTGCCGAACAGAATGGTTTCAGTCTGGGCGGCGTTGACGACCACGCTGACGACAATATCGGCGTCTTTTGCGGCTTCAGCCGGGGTCTTGGCGCCCTTCCCGCCTTCGGACACGAACCGTTTGACCGCATCTGCCGACACGTCGCAGCCGGTGACTTCAAATCCGGCGCGCTTGAGCGCGGTGGCCATGCCGTAACCCATCGAGCCGAGCCCGATCACGGCGATGCGAGGTTTGGCGGAAGAGGACATGCGGCGTTTCCCTAAAGCTTCTTGCAATTTATCCCTTGCCTATCACGGCTTGGCCGCGCTGCCAAAGCGTGAGACAAAGTGAGACAAGGGAACGCCGCCATGAGCGAAACAAAGATCCGCGAGGAAATCTGCCGCCTGGGCCGTTCATTATTCGGGCGCGGCCTGACGCCGGGCTCCTCGGGCAATATTTCCGTCAAACTCGACGATGGCGGCTGGCTGGTGACGCCAACCAATGCCTCGCTCGGTTTCCTCGACCCAGTTCGGCTGTCGCGGTTAGATGCGGCCGGCCGGCTGCTCTCTGGCGACGCCCCGACCAAGGAAGTGCCGCTGCATAGCGCGCTATACGAGACGCGCGCGCCGGCCCGCGCGGTCGTGCATCTGCATTCGACCCATTCGGTCGCGTTATCGATGCTGCCGGAAATCGATCCGCGCGCGGCGCTGCCGCCGATGACGGCGTATTACCTGATGAAATGCGGCGCAACCGCGCTTGTGCCTTATTACCGGCCCGGCGACCCGGCCGTAGCCGACGCCATCAAAGGGCTCGCGGGAAAATATTCCTCGGTGCTGCTTGCCAATCACGGCCCTGTGGTTTCCGGCGACACGCTGGAAGCCGCGGTATTTGCGGTCGAGGAACTGGAAGAGACCGCAAAGCTCTATCTGCTGTTGCGCGGTTTGAATCCCCGTTATCTCACGCCGGCGCAGGTTGCGGATTTGACTGACGTGTTCGGGGTGAGTTTGCCGGACCACACGCCTCACACTCCAACCTCGTCCTGAGGAGCCGCGCGCTGCGCGGCGTCGCGAAGGACGGGTACGAAACAGCGCACGTCCTGGGCCATCCCTCGAGACGCCGCTTCGCGGCTCCTCGGGATGAGGATTAAAGCCCCAGATACGCCTTCCGCACGTCCGGATTGGATTTGATTTCGTCGGATGTGCCCTGCATCTGCAACCGGCCGGTTTGCAGGATGTAGGCGCGGTCGGCGATGTCGAGACATTCGGCGATGCGCTGCTCGACGATCAACACCGTCACGCCGGTGTCGCGAATTCGCTTCACCGCCTGAAAGATTTCGTCGACCAGCTTCGGCATGATGCCCTGCGAGGGCTCATCCAGCATCAGAAGCCGCGGCCGGGTCATCAACGCGCGGCCGATCGCGAGCATCTGCTGCTCGCCGCCCGACAGCGTCTCGGCGCGCTGCTCGAGGCGTTCTGACAATCGCGGGAACAGCTTGAACACCAGTTCGAGCGGTTGCTCGCGATCGGCATGGCTGCGGTAGAGGTAGCTGCCGAGCCTTAAGTTATCGCGCACCGAGAGCCGCGGAAACAACCGGCGGTTTTCCGGTACATAGGCAATGCCGCGCGCCGTAATCAGGTGCTGCGCCATGCCGTCGATGCGATCGCCGTCGAACGTGACGCTGCCGGAGCGCGGACGTTCGGCGCCGGCAATGGTTTTCAATAGCGTGGATTTGCCGGCGCCATTGGCGCCCGCAACACAGACGACTTCGCCCTTCTCGACCTCGATCGAGACCTGCGAGATCGCGACCAGCCCCTGATAGGCGGTGGTGACTTCACGCACCGACAGCATGACGGTCCCCAAGATAGGCGGTGATCACTTTCGGATCGCGAACGACGTCGGCCGGCTTGCCCTCGACCAGAACCTTGCCGAGATCGAGCACGATCGCGCGATCGACCAGCGGCATCACGATTTCCATCACATGTTCGACCATCAGCACGGTGACGCCGGTGGCGCGAACTTTTCGAACCAGTTCGACGCCGGTCTGCGCCTCGATCGGCGTCAGCCCGGTGAGGACCTCGTCGAGCAGCAGCAATTTCGGCTCGGTGGCGAGTGCGCGTGCCACTTCGAGCCGCCGCTTTTCGGACGGGATGAGCTGACTGGCGAGCGTATTCGCCCGCGCCGCCAGCCCGCAGAATTCCAAGACCTCGTGCGCCTTGCGGCGCGCCTCGCGCATCACGGTGGTGCGGATCAGCGCACCGACGATGACGTTGTCGATTACCGTCATGGTCTCGAAGCTCTTGACGACCTGGAAGGTACGCCCGATGCCGCGCTCGCAGCGTTCCGCTGCCGAGAGGCCCGTGACGTCCTCACCGTCGAAGACGATCGAGCCCTGTGTCGGCGTGTAGACGCCCGCGATCAGATTGAACAAGGTCGACTTGCCGGCGCCGTTGGGGCCGATCAGCCCAACGATTTCACCGCGCCCGACCGAGATCGAGACATCGCTATTGGCGACAAGTCCGCCAAAGCGCTGCCAGATGCCTTTCGTCTCCAGCAGCGCCGTCATCGGGCGGTTTCCTTGCGCCGCGGCGAAAACAATCCGACCAGTCCTTCGGGGCGCGCCAGCGAAATCAGAACGATCAGCGTGCCATAGACGATCAGATCGACGCCACGCCCGGAGCCGCCGATGAAGGAGCGTGTCAATTCCGTGAGCGGAATGAGGATGACGGCTCCCAACACCGGTCCCCAGAGGGTTCCGATACCGCCCAACACCGCCGGCAACGCCATCAGCAGCGAGAATTGAAATCCCATGACGCTTTCGGGATCGATATAAGAGACGAATTGCGCGTAAAAACTGCCGCCGATCGCGGTCAGAAATGCCGAGACCGCAGCTGCGCCCATCTTGGAATTGAACACCACGACGCCGAGGCTTTCGGCGGCATCCGGATTGTCCTTCACCGCGCGCCACCAATAGCCCCACTTGGAATCTTCCAGCCACCAGGTGACGAGCCAGGCGACGCAAGCGAGCGCGAGCGCGAAGTAGAAGTAAGGCAGCTTGCTGCGGGTGAACTGAAATTTAAGCCAGCTATCGCCGCGCACGGGAATATCGATGCCGAGCGCCGCGCCCGCCCAATCCCAGTTCTGGAACAACAGAAGCGCGGTCTCCGCGATGACGATGGTCGCAATGACGAAATAATGCCCGCGCAGGCGGAAACAGGGATAGCCGAGCGCCATCGCAATGGCCGCCGAGATCAGGCCCCCGCCGAGCATGCCGAACCACGGCAGCACGCCGAACTTGGTGAAGAGTAGCGCGGTCGTATAGGCGCCGAGCCCGAAATACAGCGCGTGCCCCAGCGAAATCTGTCCGCAATAGCCGGAGAGAATGTTCCAGCTTTGCGACAACGCCGCGTACATCAAGGTCAGGACCATGATGTTCTGGACGTAAACGTCCTTCACAAACAGGGGAACCAGCGCCGACAGTGCTGCAAAGATAGCAGCGATGATGAGATCGCGGCGGCGGCGCTGGGCGAAGGCCGTATCCATCAGATTGACCCGAACAGGCCGCGCGGCCGGACAAAGACCACGAGCAGATAAACCGCGTAGATACCGATCGATTTGAGCGACGGCGGCAGGATCAAGGCCGTGCTCGCTTCGACCAGGCCAACGACCAGACCGCCGGCAAAGGCGCCGAATACGCTGCCGAAACCGCCGAGCGCCACCGTGACATAGGCGATCAGTGCAAAGGACGCGCCGACATCCGGGTAGATGTAGAAGAAGATCGCCATGACCGCGCCGGCAAGCCCGACCAGCGCCGCACCCAAGCCCCAGCCGAGCGCAAACACGCGATTTTTGTCGATGCCGACCAACGCGACGGCGCCGGCGTCTTCACGTGTCGCCTCAAGCGCCCGGCCGAAATCGGTGCGATTGATGAAGAAATAGAGCCCGACGAACGCGGCAATCGCCACCCCCGCCCCGCACAATTGCGGCACCGGCAGGAAGATGCCGGCGACCGAGATGGTTTTGCCGCCGAGCCAGGAGTGCGTGATGCTGCGGTAGTCCGGCGTGAAGAAATATTGCGCGAGGCCGCGCATCACGATCGCGAGTCCAAAGGTCGAAAAGATCTGCACCATGCCGGCATTGGCTTTGGCGCGGACAGCAAACCGCACGATCAATAGATAAACGACGGCCCCGAAGACGAATAGTGCCGCCGCCACCAGCGGCGCCGACAGCAAGGGATCGATCGCAAAGAACGCGAACAGAAAGAACGTCGCATACATCGCGATCATCAGGAATTCGCCATGAGCGAAGTTCACGACGTCCATCAGGCCGAAAATCAGCGCCAGCCCCACGGCGATCAAACCGTAGAGCAGGCCCATGAGAAGGCCGCTGGCCAGACTCTGAATGATGGTTTCGGCGGTCACGCCCCCTGCTCCCGCGTTAGTGGAGCGGATTTGACATTCGCCAAACGCCCGGCCACGACCTCATTTGCGAATGTCAAATCCAAAGCTCCACTAAAAAATACATCTTGCTAGCGGTCCTTTGATTCCAGCATTCGCAAATATGCCTGCCGAGACGGGATGCGAATGTTGGAATCGGACCGCTAGCCGGTCATTTCATCGGCCAGGTGGCTTCGGCAACCGCCGCCTGCGCCGGGAAGATGGTGACGAACTTGCCGCCGGTATATTGCAGCAGGACCGGGTCGGCATCGTTGTTCTGGCCCGTCTCGTCGTACTTGACGCGCTTCCAGGGCATGATCGTCTGCTCGCCGGAAATGTCGGTTGTCGCAAGCGCGTCGCGGATCTTCTCGCCGTCGGTCGATTTGGCGCGGTTGATTGCGTCCGCCATCAACACCAGCGCCATGAACTGACGCGACGAATAGTCGTTGAAGTCCTTGCCCGACTTTGCCTTGAACATGTCGTTGATCTTGCCGACCATCGGCCGTTTCTGCGCGAGGTCGAGCGAGAAAGTGCCACGCGAGATCACGCCTTCGAGCTTGTCGCCGACCGCGTCATAGAGCGCCTTTTCGGAGAAGCCGGCATCCTGCGCCACGATCGCCGGCGGCTTGTAGCCGAGTTCGCCCATGGTCTTGACCAAGAGGATGCCGTCGGTGGTGTAGCTCGAGGGCATCAGCACGTCGGCATTGGCCGCCTTGATCTGCTGCACTTCGGCCGAGAGCGACGGCGAATTGGCGCGATACTTGATGTCGGCGACGATCTTGTAGCCGCGCTCAGCCGCGAGCTTGGACTGCGCGTTGCCGGAATCGGTGCCGAAGATCGTGTCTTCATGGAACAGCGCCAGGGTTTCGATCTTGGTGCCCTTCTTCTTCATGACGTCGAAGAAGTCGAACATCGCCTTCGAATACATTTCATCGTGCGGCGAGGCGCGGAAATAGAATTTCAGGCCACGACGATGCAGGCTCGGCGAGGAGTTGTCGGCGGACATGAACGGAATCTGGTAGCGCTCGCAGATCTGGCTCACGGTCACCGCGACCGCACTCTGATAGGTGCCGATCACCGCACAGACCTTCTCCTGCGTGATCAGGCGCTCGGCTTCGGCGCGTCCCTTCTGCGGATCGGCCTGGTGGTCGGCGAAGACCAGTCGCACCTTGGCGCCGCCGAGACCGGGCAATCCCTCACCCCGCGCGAGCGGCAGATCGAAATCGAAATTCTTGTTGACGATCTCGGCCGCGGTCTCGAACGCCTTCTGCGCATCGACGCCGATCTGGGCGCTTGCGCCCGATAGCGGATAGATCACTCCGATCACCACTTCGGAAGTCTGCGCGCGCGCCGCCATCGGCAGCAACGCTGCGCTCGCGGTGGCACCTAACAACACGTTTCGGCGGGAGATCGTCATTGGAAAATCCTCTACTGGCGGCTATCGATGAAACGATTGCAGGCGTGCGTAAAGCCTCAAAGATCGGCAACAATTGCTCAATCAAAGTACGGCAAGGTCCTTGTTCTTCAAATCGGTGACGAGCATCAGGCCCGGTGCATGCGTAATAGCAAACGGCACCTTCGCCGCTGATATCACCGCCTGCGGTGTGACGCCGCACGCCCAGAACACCGGGATCTCGTCCGCCTCGACCGGCACCGCGTCGCCGTAGTCGGGCTTGCTGATGTCCTTGATGCCGATCGAATGCGGGTGGCCGAGATGAACCGGCGCACCATGCACCGCGGGAAAACGCGTGGTGATCTGTACGGCGCGAATAGCCTGGGCCGGCCTGAAAGGACGCATCGACACGACCATCGGGCCCGCAAACGGCCCGGCCGGGTTGCACGCGATGTTGGTCCGGTACATCGGCACGCGGACATCGCGCTCGATATGGCGGATCGGCAGACCTTCGGCCAGCAGCGCTTCTTCGAATGAGAACGAGCAGCCCAGCACGAAGGCAACGAGGTCGTCGCGCCAGTGCGCCATGATATCGGTCGGCTCCTCGACCACCTCGCCGTCGCGCCAGACGCGATAGCGCGGCACATCGGTGCGGATATCGAGATCGAGGCCGAGCGCGGGAATCTTGGGATCGCCGACATCGGACATACCGATGATCGGACACGGCTTGGGATTGAGCTGGCAGAAACGATGAAACGAGGCCGCGAGCTTTTCCGGCAGGATAGCGAGATTGCCCTGAACGAAGCCCTTGGCGACACCGGCGGTGGATCCCGCTTTGCCGGCGCGATAGCCAAGCCGCGCGTCCCGGCTTGGAAGCGAGCCCTCACCCCCGTGCAATGACTGCACTGCCGCAGAAATGGTCATGATGTCTTCCTGCCTACGATCTCGACATCAGTGAAACCCACACGTACTATAAAGTCTAATCTTACTTTCTAATCAATTTGGATAATTAAAACTTATCACAACAGGGCATGCCAAATGGTGGACTTCAAGTCTATCGAGACATTTCTTTGGGTGGTGACGCTCGGCAGTTTCCGCGGCGCCGGTCAGCGCCTCAATACCACCCAGCCCGCGATTTCGCAGCGGATCGCTCAGCTCGAGCGCGAGATGGGCGTGAAGCTGTTGAACCGCGACCACCGTGTGGTCTCGCCGACGCCGAGCGGACGGCAGCTGATGCTTTATGCCGAGAAGCTGATCGGCCTGCGCGCCGAAATGATGGCGGAGGTCGGCGATCGCTCGGCGATGCGGGGCGTGTTGCGGCTCGGCGTCGCCGAAACCATCGTACACACCTGGCTGTCGCAGCTGATCAAGAGCGTCAACACCGCCTATCCGAACCTGTCGCTGGAGATCGAGGTCGACATCACGCCCAACCTGACCGCGCGCCTGATGGCACAGGAAATCGAGCTCGCCCTGCTGCTCGGGCCGCTTCCTGCTTCCGGCGTCCGCAATCGCGTGTTGTGCGACTATCCGATCGGGTTCCTCGCGAGCCCTTCGCTGGGCCTGCCCCCCGGCCCGCTGAAAGCAAAAGACCTCGCGAAGTTTCCGATCATCACCTTTCCGCGCAAGACCCAGCCTTACGAAACGGTGCGCTCGCTGTTCAACCGGCCGGACCTGCCGCCGATACGGCTGCACGCCAGCGCCTCACTCGCAACTGTGATCCACATGGCGCTCGAAGGGCTCGGCATTGCCGTCATCCCGACCTCGATCGTCGAAAACGAACTCGCGGACGGACGGCTTCGCCTGCTCTCGACCGACCTCAAGATCACGCCGTTGACGTTTTCGGCAAGCTGGCTGGAATCGCCCGATACGCTCGCGGTCGAACGTATCGCCGACCTTGCTGCCAAAATTGCGCAAGGCAGCGCTGCAAACGTCGATACGTCTGACGTTGACGCGCTGCGGCTAGTGGTCCAATCCTAACATTCGCATCGCTTCTCGGCGTCCACTTTTTGCGAATGTTAGAGTTAGCGCGTCATTGAATCTGCAATCGCAAACTTGACCGGAAATCCTCATGAAGCCCGCCGCATCCAACCTGCAAATCGACTCCGCCCGGCTCTGGGGCACGATTCACGAGACCGCGAAATTCGGCGCCACGCCCAAGGGCGGCGTGCGGCGGCTGACGCTGGGCCCCGAGGACAAGCAGGTGCGCGACTGGTTTCGCAAGGCCTGTGAGGCCGCCGGCCTTGAAGTACATGTCGACGCGCTCGGCTCGATGTTCGGCCTGCGCAAGGGCCGCGACATGTCGAAGCCGCCGATCGGGCTCGGCTCGCATCTCGATACGCAACCGACCGGCGGCAAGTTCGATGGCGTGCTCGGCACGCTGGCCGCGCTCGAAGTCGTCCGCACGCTCAACGATGCCGGGATCGAGACGGAACTTCCGATCTGCATCGCGAACTGGACCAATGAAGAAGGTTCGCGCTTTGCGCCGGCGATGATGGCGTCGGCCGCCTACGTCGGCGATTTCACCACGGACGATATCCTCTCGCGCAGGGACGCCGAGGGTACGACCGTCGGCGAAGCGCTCGATAGCATCGGCTATCGCGGTGACAAACCGGTCGGCTTTCAGAAATTCTCCGGTTTCGTCGAACTGCACATCGAACAGGGGCCGATCCTGGAAGCCGAGGGCAAGACCATCGGCGTGGTCGATTCCGGCCAGGGCGTGCTGTGGTACGACGGCAAGATCGTGGGCTTCGAGAGCCATGCCGGCTCGACACCGATGCAGCTTCGCCGCGACGCGCTCGCGACCCTGTCCGAGATCGTGCTCGCGATGGAGGCGATCGCCAAAAAGCACGGCCCCAACGCGGTTGGCACCATTGGCGAAGCCGTGATCGCCAATCCCTCGCGCAACGTCATTCCCGGCGAAATTGCTTTCACGGTCGATTGCCGCAGCGCCGACGCTAAGATCATGGATGCGCTGGATGCGGACCTGCGCGCCGCCATCAAGGAGATCGCGGCCCGCCGCAAGGTCGAGGTCACACTCGACAAAATCTGGCACAAACCGCCAACCCATTTCGATCCCAAACTCGTCGACGCCGTGGAAAGCGCCGCCAAGAAACTCGGCTTCTCGCATCGTCGCATTACCTCTGGCGCAGGACACGACGCCTGCAATCTCAACACCAAGATTCCTGCCGCCATGGTGTTCGTGCCCTGCAAGGACGGCATCAGCCACAACGAACTCGAAGACGCCACACAGGTCGACTGTACAGCCGGCGCCAACGTCCTGATGCACACCGTGCTGGCGCTTGCCGGCGTCGCATCTTGAACGCGGCAGAACTTTAGAAGGGGAGATTTCCGTGCGCGGGGTGTTTGTCGATGCCAACGGATCGCTCGCGGATATTTTCGAGCAGCAGAACAAGTCCGGCGATCCCACGGTACAGGTCAACCGCAACGCCGACATCAAGCCCGAAGACATGCCAGCGCTGCTCGATGGCGCCGAAATCGTCGTGATCGACCACACCGAATTGCCGACCGATATCGCCAAGCGCTGCAACGGGCTCAAGCACGTGGTGTTTCTGGGCACCGGCGCACGCAGCTACATGAACCCGGAAGAACTCGCCGAACTCGGCATCACCGTTCACCTTATCAAGGGCTATGGCGATACGGCGGTCGCCGAATGCGCGATCGCGCTGATGTGGGCGGCAGCGCGCGGGGTCGCGAAGATGGACCGCGAGATGCGCGTCGGCAACTGGCTGCGCGATGACGGCATGCAGCTCACCGGCAAGACACTCGGCCTGATCGGCTTTGGCGGCATCGCGGCCGAGGTAGCGCGTATTGCGCTTGGCAGCGGCATGAAGGTGATCGCCTGGAACCGCTCACTGAGGCAATTTGCCGGCGTCGACTTCGTTTCGCTTGAGGCATTACTCGCGCAAAGCCACGTCATCTCGCTGCATCTTCTGCTCAACGACGAGACCCGCGGCTTCCTGACGCCCGAGCGCATTGCAGCGATGAAGCCGGGCGTCATCCTCATCAATACCGCGCGCGGCGCCGTGGTCGATGAGGCCGCGATGATCGAGGCGCTGAAGTCAGGTCATATTAGACACGCCGGGCTCGACGTGTTCAATATCGAGCCGTTGCCGGTTGACCATCCCCTGACCAAGATTCAGAACGTGACGCTGTCGGCGCACTCGGCCTTCCGCACGCCGGAAGCGAGCGAAAACCTGATCCACGCCGCATGGGAACACTGCCGGCGGATTGCGAAGGGATAATAGCGGCGTCTCACGACTTTCACCCTCTCCCCTTGTGGGAGAGGGTGGCGAGAATGAGCAACGCGAAATTCGAGCCGGGTGAGGGGTTGGGGTCCATCGAGAGAATAGAACCCCTCACCCGGTTTCTCACTTCGTTCGAAACCACCCTCTCCCACAAGGGGAGAGGGTGAAACCTACTCCACCATCTCCGCGACCGCCTTGCCACAAGCCGTGGTGTCGGCATTGCCGCCAAGATCGCGCGTGCGCAGCGTGCGTTCACCGAGCGTGCGCTCGATTGCGGTGACGATGGCTCCCGCCGCATCCTTCTCGCCGAGATGCTCCAGCATCATCGCGCCCGACCAGATCATGCCGATCGGATTGGCGATGCCCTGCCCGGCAATGTCAGGCGCCGAGCCATGCACCGGCTCGAACACCGACGGATAATCGCCTTCCGGATTGATATTGCCCGACGGCGCAATGCCGATGGTGCCGGTGCAGGCTGGACCGAGATCGCTGAGGATGTCGCCGAACAGGTTGGAGCCGACCACAACATCGAACCAGTCCGGATGCAGCACGAAATTCGCGGTCAGAATGTCGATGTGGTATTTGTCCCACTTTACCTTCGGATAGTTCTTGGCCATCGCCTCCACGCGCTCGTCCCAATAAGGCATGGTGATCGAGATGCCGTTGGATTTCGTCGCCGAGGTCAGATGCTTTTTCGGCCGCGATGCGGCGAGTTCAAAGGCGAACCTCAGGATACGATCGACGCCGGTGCGCGTCATCACCGTCTGCTGAGTGACGAATTCGCGGTCGGTATCCGGGAACATCCGTCCGCCCACGGATGAATATTCGCCCTCGGTATTTTCCCGCACCACCCAGAAATCGATATCGCCGGGTTTGCGGCCTACGAGCGGCGACGGCACGCCGGGCATCAGCCGCACCGGGCGCAGGTTGGCGTACTGATCGAACTCTCTCCGGAATTTGATCAGCGAGCCCCACAAGGAAATGTGATCGGGAATTTTCGCGGGCCAGCCAACCGCGCCGAAATAGATCGCATCGTGCTTGCCGATCTTCTCCTTCCAGTCATCCGGCATCATCTGGCCGTGCTTTTCGTAGTAGTCGTAGGAGGCGAAATCGAAATGATCGAAATGCAGGGCCACGCCATGCTTTTTCGCCGCTGCCTCGATGACGCGAAGCCCCTCCGGCACCACTTCCTTGCCGATCCCGTCGCCGGGAATGACCGCGATCCGGTATTGCTTCTTTGCGCCGCTCATCGGGAAATCCTTACCGTTCGTTGCCGGATCCAGCACCGGCCTGTGACCGGAATTGCAATGGACCAAACCGCGACCCGGCGCAACGGTGCAGTGCAATGTTGACCGTCTCGACCGCTCCAGCCTAAGTGAAATTCCCTCACCCCTTCAGACACCCATTTTGCGAGCAATCCCATGGATCTTCATCTGCGCGGCAAACGCGTCCTCATCACCGGCGCCTCAAAGGGCATTGGCGCAGCCGCGGCCGAAAGCTTTGCCGAGGAAGGCGCGCACCTGCTGCTCGCCGCCCGCAACGGCGATCAACTCAAAGCGCTGGCCGAACGCCTGCGCTCGGCGTATCAAATCGACGCGGCGACCATTGTGACCGACCTGCGCAAGCCGGAGGATATTTCGCGGCTGATCAAGGAAGCTGCCGACGTCGACATCCTCGTCAACAATGCCGGCGATATCCCCGGCGGCTCGATCGACAAGATCGACGAAGCGACCTGGCGTCATGCGTGGGAGCTGAAGGTGTTCGGCTATATCAACATCACGCGCGCGATCTATGCGCAGATGAAGGCATGCGGACACGGCGTGATCGTCAACGACATCGGCGTCGCCGGTGAGAAGTTCGATGCGAACTATATCTGCGGCTCCACCGGCAACGCCGCGATCATGTCGTTTACCCGCGCACTCGGCGGCAAGAGCCTCGCCGACAATATTCGCGTGGTCGGGATCAATCCGGGACCGGTCGGCACCGACCGCCACGTCACGCTACTGAAGACCCGCGCCAAGAACCAGTTCGGCGACGAAAACCGCTACAAGGAGTTCCAGAAAGGATTGCCGCTCGGCCGTCCCGCGCACCCGCGCGAGATCGGTGACCTGATGGCGTTCCTTGCCTCCGACCGCTCCGGCTATACGTCGGGCGTAATTTACACCGTCGACGGCGGCATCGCGGCGGGCTGGGGTTAATCGGCCCGCTCGATCACCTGGCGGATCAGCGTCGTGATCCGCCCCTTTGGTGACGCCATTTCATCCATGATGGTGAAATGGTTGGTGCCGGCGATTTCTTCGTAAATCACCGGCAAGCCGTGATTGGCGCGGTAGCCGGCGAAATCGGCGGTCTGCTTCCGTAACAGTGGCAGCTCCGCACCGCCGACCACGAGCGCCATCGGCTTGACCGCGTGCGTCAGCAGCATCGGCGAGTTGCGTTTGGACATCGGCTCGTCGAGGCCGAGCTTGACGTTGAGATAGGAGTGGCGGATCGGCTCGAGGTCATAGATGCCGCTGATCGCCACGCCGCCCCTGATATGCTGGTTCAGCATCGCCATCGCCGTCAGATGTCCGCCCGCGGACCATCCGGAGGCTATCAGGCGCCTGGCGTCGGCGCCAAGTTCCGGCAAGCGGCCGGCGAGATAGTCGATCCCGGCATGGATTTCCGCGACGATCTGTTCCAGCGTCGCGTCGGGCGCGAGCGTGTAACCGATCAACGCGACGTTGATGCCGTGGGCCATTGGGCCGGCCGCGAACGTCGTAAAGGCAGACTTCGAGCGCATCTGCCAGTAACCGCCGTGAATGAACAGCAGCGTCGGCGCATTTGGCGCGGCCTTCAGGAAATCGATGCGGTTGCGCTCGCGGGGACCATAGGAAAGATCGAGATGCGCGCCGTGCTTTGCTCGCATTTCAGCCGAGAGTTTCTCCCAGCCTTCGACCATGTTCCCGCTGCCGGCAACCGCGGTACCGTTGTTGAGCCCGCTGTCGAGCGCTTCCTGGTTTAGCTTGCGCCAATCAAGCGCATCGAATGGCGTGGTCATATCCTGCCTCCGGCAATTCGCCTACGTTTCAGCCTTGTCGTAAGGTGTTTTACAGGGTTAGACAATCGCCCTATCGAAGAAGCAGACCTGCGGGGAAAACACGATGTCATCGGATCAGGCACTCATTCGGTCAACGGCATGCGCCATCGTCGACCAGCTCAATTCCGGCGAGGTCACGCCGCTCGACCTGCTCGACGTGCTGGAGAAACGGATCGCCGAGATCGACGACAAGACCAATGCGCTGCCGATCCTGTGTTTTGACCGCGCCCGCGCCAACGCGAAGGCCTTGATGCAGAAAAAGCCGGACGAACGCGGCCTGCTCGCCGGCCTGCCGGTGCCGATCAAGGACCTCAACAATGTTGCGGGTGTGCGAACCACGCAGGGGTCGCCGATCTACAAGGATACCGTCCCCGCCCATTCAGACATTGTCGTCGAGCAAATCGAGGCCAACGGTGGCGTCGTCTACGCCAAGTCCAACACGCCGGAATTCGGCGCCGGCGCTCACACGTTCAACGAAGTGTTCGGCGCGACGCGCAATCCCTGGAATACATCGCGTTCCGCTTCCGGCTCCTCCGGCGGCTCGGCGGTAGCGCTTGCGACCGGCATGGCGTGGCTTGCCCATGGCACGGACATGGGCGGCTCGCTGCGCAATCCCGCGAGCTTCTGTGGCGTCGTGGGCTTGCGCCCAAGCATCGGCCGCGTGCCGCACAGTCCGGCTTTCAAGATCGATCGCAACCTGACGGTCCACGGCCCGATGGCGCGCAATGTCGAGGACATCGCGCTGTTCCTGGACGCCATGAGCGGCGAGCATCCTGCCGACCCGCTGTCCCTGCCGCGCCTGCCGACGTCGTTTCTGTCGGCCGCGCGTTCCGGCAAGAAACCGAAGCGCGTCGCCTATTCGCCCGATCTCGGCATCACGCCGGTCGATCCCGAAGTCGCCGCCATCACCCGCAAGGCGGCTTCGCGCTTCGCCGAAGCCGGCGTCATCGTCGAGGAAGCGCATCCCGATCTGCGCGAAGCCCACGAATGTTTCCACGTGCTGCGCGCCTTTGATTTCGCGATCACTAAGGCGGCGCTGTTGCGCAGCAAGCGCGAGCTCCTCAAGCCGGAAGTGATCTGGAACGTCGAGGAAGGTCTGAAACTCACCGTCGAGCAGCTTGAGCGCGCCGAAGCGCAACGCGTCGCGATGGCCGCGCGCGCACTCGAGTTCTTCAGGACCTACGACCTGCTGCTCACGCCCGCCACGATCGTGGCACCGTTCCCGATCGAGAACCGCTACGTCGCCGAATGCGCCGGCAAGAAGTTCGACAATTACGTCGAGTGGCTCGGCATCGTCTACGCCATTACGCTCGCCTGCTGTCCGGCGCTGTCGTTGCCGTGCGGCTTTACCGCGTCGGGGCTGCCGGTCGGATTGCAAATGGTAGCTGCGCCCCGCGGCGAGGCGCCATTGCTCGCCGGCGCCAAGGTGCTGGAGGATGTACTGGGCCTGCGCGATACCACGCCGATCGACCCAAGACCCGCGCCGCAATAAAACGTGCTTCAGAGAGAAGTCCGGGAGAGCAAAGCGGGCGATCTGGACGCTGGCGAATGGCACGTCTGCCGCTATAATCCGCATCAAGAAGTTGCCGATTGCAAACGCAGCGGCCTTTAAAGACCTTCCGGGGGGAGCAAACGTGACCGAGCAAGCTGCAAGTGTGGGCGCCGACGATCGTCTCGACATTCATGACGTCGAACGCCGGGTGAAAGCAATCTTCATCGGTTCCGTCGGTAATCTCGTCGAGTGGTACGATTTCTATGCCTACACGGCGTTCGCTCTGTATTTCGCCCCGGCGTTCTTCCCCAACAGCGACCCCGTGGTGCAGCAGCTCAATGCGGCCGTGCTGTTTGCGGCGACCTTCCTGGTTCGCCCGCTCGGCGGCTGGCTGTTCGGCTATATCGCCGACCATCACGGCCGCCGGCTGTCGCTGACGCTCTCCGTCCTGTGCATGTGCTTCGGCTCGCTCATCATCGCGGTGACGCCGACCTATGCATCAATCGGTTTGGCGGCGCCTGCGATCCTGGCACTGGCGCGCGTGATCGAAGGATTGAGCCTCGGCGGCGAGTACGGCGCCAGCGCGACCTATCTCAGCGAGGTCGCTGACGCCAAGCATCGCGGATTCTACTCAAGCTTCCAGTATGTCACGCTGATCGGCGGACAACTCACCGCGATCATCGTCCTCCTGCTGTTGCAGAAGGTGTTCCTCACCGCCGACGAACTGAAGGCCTGGGGCTGGCGGATTCCCTTCGTGATCGGCGCGATGCTTGCGGTCATTGCCGCGGTCATGCGCCGCAACCTGCACGAGACCGACGCATTCGTGGAAGCCAAGAAAGTCGTGAAGCCGACCGGGTCGATCGTCGGGCTTTTGCAATACCCCCGCGAGCTTCTGCTGGTGGTGGGACTGACAGCGGGCGGCACCGCGGCCTTCTATACCTTCACGACCTACATGCAGACCTTCGTCAAATTGTCGGTCGGCCTCACCGAGGATCAGACCACGACCGTGATCTTCGGATCGCTGCTGTTTGCAACCATCCTGCAACCGATCTACGGCGCCATCTCCGACCGGATCGGCCGCAAGCCGGTGCTGATCTTCTTTGGCATCGTCGGGACACTCGCGACCGTGCCGATCCTGACTGAACTGAAAGCCAGCAAGTCGCCGTGGATGGCATTCATCCTGATCTGTGCGGCATGGATATTCGTGGCCGGCTATACCTCGATCAATGCGGTGGTGAAGGCGGAACTGTTCCCGACCAAGATTCGCGCCATGGGCGTGGGCCTGCCGTACTCGATCACGGTCTCGATCTTCGGCGGCACCGCGCCGGCGGTCGCGCTCTATTTCAAGAGCGTGGGGCACGAGGAGTGGTTCTACTATTATCTCTCCGGCATCATTTTCCTGTCGCTGATCATCTACTCGACCATGCGAGACACCAAGCATAAATCGGCGATGCATCGCCACGAATAGAGCCGCGCGCAAAGGCGTCACCTTTTTACCGGAGAAGTGACGCTCGGCCAGAAAATGGAGACGCCCATGCCCACCGAACGCTTTCAATTCACGGGTTCGGAGGGCCAGCAACTGGCCGCCGCGCTGGACACGCCGGATGGGCCCGCTCGCGCTTACGCGCTGTTTGCGCATTGCTTCACGTGCGGCAAAGACGTTCTTGCAGCCAAGCGGATCGCAGTCGCGCTGGCCGCCAAGGGCGTCGCGGTGCTGCGGTTTGATTTCACCGGTCTTGGATCGAGCGAAGGCGACTTCGCCAATTCGACCTTCTCTTCCAACGTTGCGGACCTTGTTCACGCTGCCGACCATTTGCGCAAAACCTACGAAGCGCCCGCACTTCTGATCGGCCACAGCCTTGGCGGGGCAGCGGTGCTGGCCGCGGCCGGGCAGATCCCGGAGGCCACGGCGGTCGTGACCATCGGCGCTCCGTCCGACCCGACCCACGTCACCGGCCATTTTGCCGATTCAATCGAGAAAATCCGCAAAGACGGTCAGGCGGAAGTATCCCTCGCCGGGCGGCCGTTCACCATCAAGCGCGAATTCCTCGACGACGTCGCCGAACATAATCTGATGGGGCACATCGCCCAATTGCACAAAGCGCTGCTGGTCATGCACGCGCCGACCGACGACACCGTCGGCATTGACAACGCGACCCGCATTTTCGTCGCCGCCAAGCATCCAAAAAGTTTCGTATCGCTTTCGGGCGCGGACCATCTGTTGAGCGACCGGCGGGACGCGGCCTATGTCGCCGATGTCATTACCGCCTGGGCCTCGCGCTACCTTGATTCCCAAAAACCCGATGAAGGCACCGATGACAGCGAAGCCCCGCGCCAGGTCGTGGTTCGCGAAACCCGCAATAGCAAGTTCCAGCAAACCGTTTCGGTCGGGCCGCATCGACTGCTCGCCGACGAGCCCGTTGCTGCCGGTGGCGACGACAGCGGGCCTGGGCCCTATGACTTCCTGCTGGCGGGCCTCGGCGCCTGCACTTCCATGACCATGCGGCTTTACGCCGATCGCAAGTCGCTGCCGCTGGAGCGAACCACTGTAACGCTGAGGCACAGCAAGATTCACGCGGAAGACTGCGCCGAATGTGAAACCAAGGCCGGCATGCTCGACCAGATCGAGCGGGTGATTACGATGGAAGGCGCGCTGGACGCCGAGCAGCGGGCGAAGCTGATGGAAATCGCCGACAAGTGTCCGGTGCACCGCACATTGACATCGGAAGTCCGGATCCTGACCAGTGCGACGGATTAGCGCGTTAGACCTGAGGTTTCCAGCGGTGGAGCGCGAAGCACGCCGCGCAGGCCTGCGGCCGTTCCAAGCAGGATGCCGGCGACGGCAACGAACGACGAGAGCGCCAGCGTCGAAATCCCGGTCAGCCCCTGCCCGATCGAACAACCCAGCGCCATCGCGCCGCCCGATCCCATCAACGCCGCGCCGCTGATCGAACGAAGCATGTGTTGTGGCGAGGTATAGGCTTCGAGACGAAAGCGCCGCGTAACAAGCGCCGTCAACAGGCTGCCGGCGACCACACCGAACACCATGGCGATGCCGAAATTGAGCGTCAGCCCGGTCGACAGCATCACATACTGCACGGTATCGACGACGGGTGCGATAAAGGTGAGCGAGGTAACGGCCGACGGATTGAAATCATCCGCACCGAGATAACCGGTGGCGAACCAGCCTGCGGTCACCAAGAGGCCAACCGCAATTCCCGCGGCGATCTGCCCGCCAGCGCGCCGGAATGGCGCATGCGCGAAGGCGAAGACGATCAAGGCTGCCGAGATCACTGCCGCCGTGATCATTCGCGCAGCAAATCCACCACCGCTCGTCGACAACAATTCCGGCAGCGTCAGGTGAGCCGGTTTGGTCGTCGATACCTGCAACAGCGCGATCCGTGTCGGTGCGATCAATCCCCGCAGCGTCATTTGCGCTGTTATGCCGAGCACGATCACCACGACGAACGAACGCAGGTTGCCGCGGCCGAGCAGCACCAGCGCGCGTGAGCCGCAGCCATTCGACAGCACCATGCCGTAGCCGAACAACAGGCCGCCGACGAACATCAGCGGTACCGAGAACGATGGTTGGAGATAGACCGATTTGGAGAGATCGACGGCGCCGTATCCCGCAAGCGACTGCGTCGCCATGACCGCGACCGCAAGCGCGAGTGCAAAGGTCCGGATCAGCCGGCTGTCACCTTCCGCCCACCAGCCGCGCAAGCTGCTCAAGAGACAAAAGCCGCTCAAGAGCCCGACCCCACCGTAAGCAAACCCGATCAACAGGCCTGAGCCAACGACGATGTTGAAATACGCCGGCACCTTTACCGCTCAAGGCCGCAGAATGACGCGATCGCGCGTGGAGCCCGCGACCGCCAAAAATGCAGACCTCGCGTCTTCAAGCGGGTAGATCGCGTTTGGCCGGATCGCAAACGGCTTGAGATGCCCGCTGAGGAAACCTGGAACCAGCTCGCGCAGCACGGCTCCTGTTGCGATCGACGGCAGGCCGAGTGAATCGATACCGAAGTAAGAGTGCTGGCCGCGATAAAACTCGAGAATGTTGAACTGCACGATGCGATCGATGGCGGCGATCAGGATCTGGCGTCCGCGTAGCGCCAGCGATTTGTGCGCGGCCTGGAAATAGGGATCGCCGACTGTGTTGAACACGATGTCGGCGCCCTTCCCGGTCGTCAATTCGCGAACGCGCGCCGCCACGTCGGTCGTCGAAGAATTGATCATCTCAACGGGCCCGTTGGTATGGCCCGCGTAAGCTTCGTCCTTGCGCGCGACGCCGATCACGCGCGCGCCGCGCCATGTCGCAATCTGCACCACAGCCTGCCCGACCTTGCCGGTCACGCCGAAGATGACAACGGTCTCGTGTCTTTCCGGCATTCCGGCGCGGCGAAAGCCTTCGATCGCCGTGACAAAAGGCACGCCGATCCCGGCCGTTTCCGCCCACGACAGGTTCTTCGGCTTCTCCACAACCGCATCGACCTCGACGGCGAGATGTGTGGCATGGGTGCCGTCACGGCGGATGCCGAGGTCGCCGGATGAGCCGAACACTTCGCGGCCGATCATCTTGGCCGGTCCGTCGATGACGACACCGGCGTAGTCGCGGCCCGAGGTACGCGGAAACACCGCGTAAGGCATTAAGCCGGTCGCCGCCTTGATGTCGGAGGGATTGACGGCTGCGGCCTTGATCTCGATCAGCACTTGGCCGTCGCCGCACGACAGTGGCTGCTGCTCGACGACTGGCGCGACCTCGGCCGGAGTTTCGGCCTTGGCGTTGAGACGCACGCAGCGCGCCTCGACGACCGCCGATTGCGTGTTGGTCTTGTTCTCTGGCAGCATTGCAACTTTCCGATCACGGACGATTGCCCACGCTTAGCGCAGTTTTCGTGCATGCGACAATGCCTGCACTCCTGAAAACAGGAGCAAGTCAGTGGCACACGTTCCGGTTTAACGGTTCGGATCGGGATAGATGAGGCTGCGCCAGCCCGAGCGGTCGAACGGCTCCCATTGCCCTTCGGCCTGGGCAAGGCGATCGGCCACCGCATAGACGACGGCCGGGTGATGGCCCATGCCGCAATGGCTGCTTTCGACCTCGATGCTTTCGGCCATCGCGGATGATTTTTCCTTGCAGCCCTGCCAGGCGCAGATGCCGTCGGTACGGCTGAAGATCGCCGTGGTCGGCATGGGAGGCGGCTCCGACAGCGATCCGCCGAAACGATGATCCTCCTCGGCGCGGCGGCCGCTTGCCATCTCATAGACGCGCCAGGCGTTGGTAGCCTTGGGGTGACCGGCGAACGGGCTGCCGAGCGTAATCACCGAGCGCACCCGGTCGGGCATCATCTTGGCGAGTTGACGCGCATAAAGTCCGCCGAGGCTCCAGCCGACCAGGCTGATCTTGCGCCGGTGGCCATCGCTCAACTCGCGCACGAGATCGACCATTCCCTCCTGCACCCCATGGCGCAGGCCGAGGTTGCGGCCCTGCCGCCAGCCGCTGACGATGTAGCCCTTGTTTTGCAGGAAGCTACGCAGCGGCCGGGTGGAGGTATCGGAAGCGACGAGGCCGGGAAGCACGAGCACCGGGTGCCCGTCGCCGCGCGGCGCCAGGCTCAACAGCGGCAAGGCGCCCAGAAACGCGCCGAACTCATGGATCGCCCGTCCCTCGAGAAACATCAGGGTCTTCGACGGCGGGCGCAGCGTTTGGGCGGTCGCTGACATCACGTCTCCCATTCGAGGGTCGAGGCTCGTTTCTAGCTATGGCGGCGATTCGGTCATTCAAGCCGCAGCGGGCGGACAGGACAATAGCGGCGGCCGGCAAAACGCACGAAAATCACACTTGAAAAGTCGCAAGTTGCAGCGACACGCAAAAAATAAGGCCCGCGAGAGGCGGGCCTTGAAAGGGTACGCTACTGAAAGAGCTACGATCAGGCAGTCTTGCTGTAGACCTTCGTGAAGTTGTCCTGCGCGGACTTCGCACCTTCGGTGACGAGCTTGCCGAGATACTCGCTCGACGCCTTGGCACGCGAGACCAGGGTCTCACCATGCGCACGCATCAAATCCGACTGGATCTGGACGGCTTCGTTGATCGACTTCGCCGAAGCGAGCTTGTCAATGCCGGCGAAGAATGCCTCGGCATCCTGATAGATCGCCTGCTGGATGTTGCGGCCGATCTTGGCGACTTCGCTGACCGAACCGGTCACCGCGGTCTCGATCACCTCAGAGGCCTTCTCCGAACCAGCGTAGAAGTCGGCGGCACGCTCCTTGGCGGTCTCGGCCTGCTTCTTCACGAATTCGCGGGCAGCCTCGGGCACTTCCATGTTCTGGAAGTTCTTGAAGGCGTCGGTCACGGGGGCGAAGGCGTCTTTGAAGGTGTTGTACACAGAATTGGTTTCGGTGGTCATGGGTTCTCTCCATCCTCAGGGTTTGAGCTATGGGCTCGCCCCGTCCGTTTGGCCCGGGGTGACGCCTATATGACAGGGTTAATGGTGCAATGCAATATCAATGTTGCATCGCGATATCACAAACCCGTGATCAGAGGAATATTCGGGCAATCTGCTCATGGAACCGGCCGATTTGGGCCTATCAGGAAGGCGTTACGGCCCCGGGAAGCCCATACGCCTCCATTTGTGCCCGTACCTGCGCCACATTGTGCCCCAGCACGACGATGTCGTGCTTCCGCCCGTCGACGTCCCGGACATGATCGCGCAGCAGTGCCTCGGCCTTAAATCCGAGGCTTTCGAACAAGGCGATCGCCGCCCGCTGGTCGACCGTCATCTGCACGGACAGCTTTTCGAGGCCTGAGCCGAGCGCCAGCGCGAATGTCTCCTGCGACAGCGCCCGGCCAACGCCCTTCCCGCGCACATCGAGCGAAACCACCATCCGGATTTCGCCGACATGGGGCGACCAGGAACGCGAGTCTCTTACCAGCGTGCCACAGCCGACGACTGCACCGTCCCTGAACGCGAGCAGGCTCGTGATATCGCCGGCCTCGATCTCGTTGATCCAGGCTGACAGCACTTTCGGCTGGCTGATGTTGCGCGGCAGGAACAGCAGGTCATGGGTCGGCAGCGCCTTCGCAAAGGCCAGCACCGCGGCCTCGTCGGCGCGCGTCATCAACCGGAATTCGATTTCGCCGGCTTCCGTATTCATCCGACGCGGATAGGAACGTATCTCGCTCATGTCGATCTCTCACCTAGCCAGGAATCGAGTTTAGGCCACAACCGCCGGACCGCGTTGGCGCCAGCAACGAGGCTGACATGGCCACCCTTGAGCATCACTTCCTCCTTGTCGGCCGAGCCGATCTTCGCGATCAGGTGCTTGGCCGCGTCGTAGGGAACGATGTGGTCGTGCTCAGCGACCGCATGCAGGATCGGCACCTTGATATCGGCGATATCGGCCTTGCGCCCGCCGACGGTCATGGCGTCGTTGTAGAGCTTGTTGTCCCACATCAGGTCCTTGGTGATGGCGCGGAAATATTCGCCCGCCAGCGGCAGCGTATCGGTCGCCCAGCGGTCGAACATCCGGTACGACTTCACGAACTCGTCGTTCCAGATGTTTTCCCACAGCTGCACCTGGCTCGCCGCGCGCGACGCCGGCCGCAACATCTCGAACGAAGACAGGATCATTTCCGGCGGCACATTGCCGATGCTGTCGACGAGGTGATCGACGTCGAAATAACGGCGGTCCGAAAAATTCTGGAACAGCTTCATCTCGCGGAAATCGATCGGCGTGGTGAAGCAGATCAGGTTCTTCATCGGCCCGTCGTTGAAGATCGAGCCGTAGAGCAACGACAGTACGCCGCCGAAACAGTAGCCGATCACGGTGACATCGCTCTCGCCGGAATCGCGCTGCACCTGCTCGACACAATGCGGAATGAAGTCGAGGACGTAATCCTCCATCCGCAGGCTCTTCTCCTCCGGCTTCGGCGCGGTCCAGTCCAGCATGTAGACGTCGTAGCCGCGCTTGAGCAGAAACTCGATGAAGCTCTGGCCGGGCACCATGTCCAGGATGTAGCCGCGATTGGTGGTCGCCATCACGATCAGAATCGGCACGCGGTAGATTTCATCCGCGACCGGCCGATAGTGATAGAGATTCATCGTGCCGCGGGCGCTGAGAATATCTTTGGGTGTCGAGCCGAGCGCCGGCCCCGATGTCGAAATATATTCGACGCCCTTGATGCTGCGCTGGATCGCGCGATCGACCTCGGTCTGAATCCGCGCCGGGATCGAGGCAAGATCGAGACCTGCCAGATCCGGGCCGGCGGCCGTCATTTTTGCTCTCCACCCGCTGACGGCGGGCGCTTGGTGCGCGGCGGCCTTGGCGCTTGCGAATATCCGGCCCCGCCGCCCCCAGCGCCCTGCATCTGATGCAGCAGCGCTTTGATCTCGCTGAGCTGACCTTCGATCGATTGCAGCCGCTCGGCCATGCCGACCATCTGGGCCCGGCTCGGCAAATTCATGGAAAGAAGATATTTCTCCATGAACTCGCCGAATTGCTTCTGTGCACCGGCCGTCGCCCCGCCCACCTGGTTGACGGCCTTGCTGAATTGCGGCGAGGCCATCGCCTGATTGGCAAAGGCGTTAAAGCCCTTCTCCATCTCGCCGATCATGTTCTGCCACAGCGCGACCGGATCGTTGCTCTTGTCTGCCATCGGCGTCCTCCAGCATGATCACGACGTCGTTGCGTCGAGGTAGGGTGGCTTATTCCGTGAAACGGGAAAGCCATCGCCGCCATACCACACCCTTGGCTGAGGCCGGTCAACCGCGCACCGGCAATTTAATGCTTAGCTGCTTCTGCACCGCGAAAAAGCGTGCCATAAAATGAAACCACAAAGCCTTTTCCCAAACGCGCAAGGAAACGTTCAAGGTGAATCCGTCGCTCCACCAGCCGCCTCAGATCGCGCGCGCCAACGGCATCGACCTTTGTTACGAAATCTTTGGCGACCCAGCCGCGGAGCCGATGATCCTGATCATGGGGCTCGCCGCCCAGATGATCCAATGGGACGATGATTTCTGCCGCCAGTTGGCCGCGCGCGGCTTTCGCGTGATCCGCTTCGATAACCGCGATATCGGCAAGTCCACGAGGTTGTCCGGCGGCAAGCCGCTGACCGCGCTGGAACTGCTCAAGCTGCGCCTGCTCAGGATCCCGGTGAAGGCGCCCTACCGCTTGAGCGACATGGCTGAAGATACCGTCGGCCTGATGGATACGCTTGGCATCAAGTCGGCTCATCTGGTCGGCGCTTCCATGGGCGGGATGATCGCCCAGGAAATCGCGATTTCGTTTCCGCAGCGCGTGCGATCGCTGACCTCGATCATGTCGACTACGGGCAATCCAAGACTTCCCGGCCCGACACGCGAGGCCATGGCCGTGCTGATGGCGCCGCCGCCAAAGTCAAAAGAGGAATACATCGCGCGCTTCGGCCGGACCTGGAAGGTCCTGCGCGCGGGTTCGTTCCCGGACGATGAAGCGCTTGATCCTGCGCGGGCCGAGCGGACCTTCGCGCGCGGTCTCAACCCTCCCGGCGTCGGCCGCCAGATGCGGGCCATCCTCGCTTCCGGCAGCCGCAAGGCGCGGCTTCGCAATGTGACGGCGCCGACGCTCGTCATTCACGGCACCGTCGATCCCCTGGTGCACCCCGCCGGCGGCAAGGACACGGCGGAATCGATCCCGGGTGCCAAGCTGGTCTTGATCGAACGCATGGGCCACGCGCTACCGATCCAGATGTGGCCGCAGATCATCGACGCGATCGACAAGCACGCCCATGCGGCGTCCGCAACGACGATACATTGAAAGTTGGGAGAGACCGATGAAACTGGAAGGCGGCTGCTATTGCGGCAACATACGCTACCTCACCGAGGGCGAACCGATGTTGAAGGCGCAATGCCATTGCCGGGAATGCCAACATATCTCGGGCGGCGCCCCCAACATGTTCATGCTGATGCCGATCGGCGGCTTCAGCTACACCAAGGGAACGCCCAAACAATTCACCCGCAGCGACCTCGAAAATGCCGTGACCCGCGATTTCTGCGCCGAATGCGGCACGCATCTGCTGACACGCCGGCCCGGACTTCCGGCGATGGTTCTCAAAATCGGCACGCTTGACGACCCCTCCATGTACGGGACCCCTAAGATGGCGATCTTTACCTGCGACAAGCAGGTGTTTCACGCGATCCCGGAGGGAATGCCGAGCTTCGAAAAGCTGCCGCCAAGATAGGAATCAGCCGCCAGCCCAGACGTCGAGCACGTAGCGGTTCTTCGTGCCGAGATCGTCGATCCAGCGCTGGCCTCCTTGCGCATCAGCGCCGCTCTTTTCCCGCCAGATCGCAACCAGTGTCGCCTTGACGTCCGGCTCCATCTTGCCGCCATCGCCGCAGACATAGACGATCGCACCCTGCTCGATCAGCGCCCACACGCGATCTTTCTGCGCCGCGATCAGATTTTGCACGTAGGTTTTCGGACCCTCGCCGCGCGAGAACGCGGTGTGAAGCTCCGCGATGCCGTCGGCCGCAAAGCCTTTCAGTTCCTCGGCGTAGAGATAGTCCTGCTCGGGATGACGGCAGCCGAAGAACAGCATCGCAGGCCCCAGTGACGCGCCCTTGGCCTTCGATGCCGCACGCTCCTGAAGAAAACCACGGAACGGCGCAAGCCCCGTGCCGGGACCGATCATGATGATGGCTACGGCGGGGTCCGCGGGCAAACGAAAGCCCGCTTTGGTCTCCCGCAACGTCGCGTAGATCGTTTCTCCCGCACGGCGGCCAGCCAGGTAATTCGAACAAATGCCCTTGTAGACGCCTCGGCCCGACGCTGCGATCCCTTCGACGACGGCGACGGTGACGCTGCAACGGGAAGCATCGACGGATGGCGATGACGAGATCGAATAGTAACGCGGCGCCAACAACGACAGCATTTCGAGATAGACATGCAGCGGCAGCTCGCAGGCCGGATATTCTTCCAGCAAATCGAATACCGACTTGCGTTTGCCGAGCACCTCGGTGCGATAGCGCTCGGTCGACGCGGCATCCTCGCCGACGAACGCCAGAAGCTTTGGCTTCGTCACGGGACAACGGGTGTGTTCCGACATGATCTGGATTTGCTTGCGGGTCGCGACCTGCTGCAATTCGACAAACTCGGAGAGCAAACGCCCGACCGATACGGCCTCGCCGACCGGCAGTTGCGCGCGCCGGCCCTCGGCCACCTGCAGCCGGATCTGGTCGGAGGGAAGAAACCCGAAACGCCGGGCAACCGAATCCACCAGCGCCGGGTCGTTGCGCGGCACGACGCTCAAATGATCGCCGACGCGATAGCCCGCGCCGGCCGGCAATTGGACCTCGATGTGCCGGGTCGAGCGCTGCGAAGCGTTGGGGCCAGACTTGTTTTGCAGCTCGGTATTGGCGAGAAGGCGCATCGACGCCGCGCCGCCGAGCGCGACCACGACGTTCGAAACCGACGGCGCCACCGGCTCGACGCCGTAGAGCGGCTCGTCCTGGGCACTGCGGCTGAAACTGGAGTCGACACCGAACTCCTTCACGGCCTGGGGCGCGGCTTTCGCAAACCATTGCTCGAACTGCCCGTCGAGATCGCTACGGGCATCGCCCTCGCCGCGGTCATACACACTCTTGCCGCCATGCGCGGCCAATTGCTCGTCGATGAAACGCGGGATCGACTGATAGGTCGCCGCCCAGTCGCTGTTACCGCAGCCGAATACGGCATAACGCAAATTCGCAAAGGCATCCTTCGGCAGATCACCACCGAGCCATTTGACAAACCGCGTGGCGTTGTCGGGCGCAGCCCCATTATACGACGCACAGAAGATCAGCACGCCGCCTTTGGCCGGCAATGTCCCGACATGATCGTCAAGCGGCGCGAGCGTCGTCGCAAAACCATTGACTTCGGCGAGGTCCGCGACGCGCGTGGCCAGTTCTTCGGCGGTGCCGAGATTGGAGCCATATAGGACGAGCAGCGGCGTATTGTGGCCGGGACGCGTCCGCGCGCGCGGCGCGGCGGCGGTCGTTGCCGGTGTCGCGGAGGCGACGCCCGCAAAATTGCCGCGCTCCTGATCGATTCGCGGACGCACCTTGATCTTGAAACCGTCCGGCTTGATCGTCAGCGTTTCCTTCAGGTGCATCTGGTAACGATGCACATCGATCAGTTTGAAGCGTTGCAGGATCATGCCGATCGCAAGTGCAGCCTCATGCATCGCAAAGCCGCGGCCGATACAGGCGCGCTGCCCGTTGCCGAATGGTTTCCACGCATTCACCGGGCGGGCGGCTTCGGCCTCTTTCGAAAAATTTTCGGGATTGAAGGCATCGGGATTCGGTCCCCACACCGAGGGGTCGCGGTGCAGCGCCAGCACGAGCACCGTAATGAACGAGTTCTTCTTGAGCCTGTATTTGCCGCCGATGATCTCGTCGTTCAGCGGCGTGATGCCATAGGCCGGCGCCGGCGGCCACATCCGCAAGGCTTCTTTCAGAATCTGCGTGATGTAGGTGAGCTGCGTCACCTGCTGATAGGTCGGCCTGGCGTTGATATCGGGCCCAAGCACGCGATCGACTTCCTCATAGGCCTTCTTCAGCACCTCGGGATGTTTCAAGAGCGCGTAGATCGTGCACGACAATAATCCGCTCGTGGTCTCGTGGCCCGCGATGAGAAACGTGTTGATCTGGTAGCGGATATTGACGTCGTCGAGCTGCGTGCCGGTGGCGCGGTCAACGCCGGTCATCATGGCCGCGAGCATGTCCTTCTTGTCGTCGGCCGCCGCTGCATTCCAGCGCCGCTCGGCAACGATCTCGTCCACCATCTTGTTCATGAATTCGACGTCGCTCGCCATCTCGCGCCGCCGCTTCTGCATCCAGAGATTTTCCAACGGCAGGCCGCGGATCATCATGATGGTTTCGAGCGAGCGCACCAGCGACGCCACGAAAGGATGATAGTCGCGGCGGTAGAAGGAATTGAAGCGGTAGTCGAACCCGCACAGGCCGATGGTGTCGAGCGTCAGCGCGGTCATGTCGTGAACGACGTCGATCTCGTCGTCGACGTTCAAGCGCTCCCATTTCTTCACCAGCTGCTCGGCTATATCGACCATGCTCGGGTGATAGGACTGCATGGCGCGGTTGCCGAACGGCTGGAGCAGGATGTTATGCGCCTTGCTCCAGTTCGGCTCCTCGGTATCGGCGGTGAACAGGCCATCGCCGCCGATGGCGCGAACGCGCCGCAACGGCCCGCGTACCGTCTTGTCGAACCGCTTCTCGTCGCTGAGTTCGTCGACCAGATCATGGCCGGAAACGAAGACGAGCGGCGCGCCCATCATGTCGAGCCAGAAGATCGGCCCGAGCTCCCTGGCGAGCCGCGCCAGGTTTTGTACCGGCGCGGTCGAATCCAGAGACAGCATATTGCCGACCACCGGCTTGGTCGGCGGATGCGGGATCGGGCTCAGCCTGTTCTTCGACGCCATTATAAAGTTGCCTTTCACGTCATTCCGGGGCGGCGCGAAGCGTCGAACTCTGATGTGCTATTGCACATCAGAGAATCTCGAGATTCCGGGTCTGGTCCTTCGGACCATCCCGGAATGACGACTGCGTCGTCACCCAAACCGCTTCCGCCGCCAATCGATCAGCTTGGCGCTAACTTCTTCCGGCTTTTCCTGCTGCGTCCAGTGCCCGCTGCCGCGCACGAGATATTTCTCGAGATCGGGGACGACTTTCTCCATGCCGTCGGCGGCGGACGGCGGCAGCACCGCATCGTTCTCCGCCATGATCATCAGCGACGGCACCCGGACGGTGTGGTCGAGGCCGGCCGAACGTTCCCAGTTCCGCGTCCAGTTGCGATACCAGTTGATGCCGCCGGTGAAGCCAGTCCTTGTGAACGTATCGACGAAGACCTTCTTTTCCTCAGGTGACAAGATCGGCCTGCGCGGATCGTATTTGGCATCGTAGGCCGCAATCATCTGCGGAAACGCCAGGTTGAGCTTGGACGACGCGCCGACGCCGCCCGTTACAGGCTCCGCCGGCAACGCGTCATTGCGAGGCAGCGGCTGACGCATGAAGACATCGAATGTCTGCGCGACGCGGCTATTGAAAATCTTGTCGACTTCGCGCGCCGGACCTTGGAACTGCACGATATACATCTGATCGCCGTAACGCTTGCGCATCAATTCGATCGGGTCTACGGGCGCGCGATTATGATGGGGCGTATTGACGCCGACGACGCCGGCGACGCGGTCGCGATGCCGAAGCGGCATCTGCCAGACGACAAAACCGCCCCAGTCATGGCCGACAAAGATCGCCTTGTCGATTTTCAGGTGATCGAGCAGGCCGACGAGATCGCCGGTCAGATGTTCGAGATCGTAGGCTTCGACCGGCTCAGGCCGATCGGTCGCGCCATAGCCGCGCTGGTCAGGTGCGATCACGCGAATGCCGGCTTCCGCCAGCGCCTTGATCTGGTAGCGCCAGGAGAACGCGATCTCCGGCCAGCCATGGCAAAGAATGACCGGCGGATGATCGGCCTTCGGACCCGCTTCGTAGAAGCCCATCCGAATTCCGTTTACTTGCGCGAATTGCAGCGGCGGCATTTCAATCATGGCTTCGCCCTACTCGGCCGCACCTTTCACGTCGGCCGACGGCGGCGCAAAGGCTGCTTCCAGTGCCGCAAACTCTTCAGGCACCAGATCGCACAACACCTGGACATGCGGAATGATATTGGCGCCGGAGATGAAGCCGAAATCGAGCTGATCGCGATAGCTTTGCACGGTGATGTTGAGCGCCAGCCCATGCGTCGAGATCGACACCGGGAAGATGTGCAGAAGCTCGGCGCCGGCGGCATACAGCGTCTGCCGCGGCCCCGGAACGTTCGACACCGTGATGTTGGCCGCCGGCGGCAGGACATCCGACAGATTGGTGCGGCTGTAGAGCAGCGCCAGAATCTGCACCAGGATCGGCGCGCCCAGCATCGAGACATTCTGAACCTGCGGCATCAGGGCGCGAAGCGGATGCGATATCTCCTTGGATTTGGTCGATTGCGCGATAATCGTCTCGAGTCGCGTCCGCGGATCTTCGACATTTGTCGCGATCGAGCAGATCATGCCGAACACCTGGTTATTGGCGTCCTTGTTGCCTTCTTCGCGCAGCGAAATCGGCACCGCCGCCGTCATCGACTTCGTGGGCAATGCACCGCGCTCTATTAGATAACGGCGGACCACACCGCTCGAGATCGCAAGCACGACGTCATTGAGCTTGCCATTGGCCGCCTTCGCCAACGCCTTGGCACGGGACAGCGGAATCGAAATGCCCGCAAAGCTGCGTTCGGACGAAATCTGTTTGTTGAGGACGGTCGGCGGCGACATCATGCCGGCAATGCTCTCGCGCGACTTCGGATCGGTGATCTTGGCGACGACGTCGGAGACGCTCTTGAGCAGGGTCGGCACATTGCCGGCAAACTTGATCGCGTTCTCGATCTGGAACATCGCGTTGTCGAACAGGATCGAGCCGAGATCGCTTTTGCCGGAGCGCGGCAATTCGATGCCTTTGACGGCCGCGGAAGTATTGAACGGCTCACGCCAGAGCTGCTGGTAAGAATCCAGAAGATTGGCCGCGATGTCGCGCGGCTCCTGACCGACCTTGGTGCGCTCGGTCGGCGGTTCGACTTCGCGGGGCACCGGCGTCAGATCGTAGATCATGTTGGTCAGCGCCGCGCCCGCGCCGCCGTCGATGCAGGCGTGGTGCATCTTCGAATAAAGCCCGATCTCGTTGTCCTTCATGCCCTCGAAGACATAAAACTCCCAGAGCGGACGCGCGCGATTGAGCAATTTGGCGTGCATCCAGCCGACGATGCGCTCGAGCGTGGCGCGATCACGCGGCGCCGGCAGGCTGGCGCGGAAAATATGACGGTCGATATCGAACTGGTCGTCCTCGACCCAGGAGGGATGGTCGATGTCGAGCGGCGCCTTTTCCAGCCGGGCTTTCAGGATTGGCGCAATGTGGAGGCGCGAAGCAATCATCGCCTTGAAGTCTTCGAAGAAGTCGCCCTTGTATCCCTCCGGCAGACGGAAGATCGCCATGCTTCCGACATGCATCGGCATTTCCGGCGTTTCCAGATACAGAAACGACGCGTCCATGGCGGACAGTTTCCTGGCCTCGCTCATAGGCTCCCTCCCGCGAACAGTGACGCTTACACCTTGGGCGGTGTTTTTGGTTTTAGTTCGGGCGTTCAGATGTCCCGTCAGCTACGGGACACCAGTCAAGATTGTGCCCGTTCTGGCGGCGCATATGCAATGGCAAAGGGCCCTGATCGGCCAAATTGACTGAATTGACCCTCCCGCTGGGCCAGCCGATCGGCGATCGCCCACAGTACCGCCGGGTTAACACCGAGCCCGACATGGCTCGCGAGGTAGACCTCGATATTTTCGGCTGCGGCCGAGGGACGCAGCAGACACGTCCGCCAATTCACGACGCCATCGGCACGCGAAAAGATCGAAGTCGCCGGCATCGGCAGGTCGCCCGCGATCGCCTTGAGAAACTCGGGGTCGTCGCCGACGGTTTCACCGGACAGCATCTCGTAAAGCTTCGTCGCATTGGTCGCCCGCACGTCGTTCGCAAAAGGACTTCCGAGCGTCATCACATAGCGCACCATCTCCGGCGCCTGCAGCGCAAGGTCCCGCGCATAGACGCCGCCGAGGCTCCAGCCGATCAGGCTGACCTTGCGGCCGGTCGATGCGTGAATGTCGGCGAGCCGCTCGCGCAATGCCGCGCGCATACGCGAAAGGCCGCCGAAGTTTCGGCCCATCTGCCAGGCATGAGTGTCGTATCCGAGTTCCGTCAAATAACGCCGCAGCGGCGCCATCGAGAGGTCGCTGGCGAGAAAGCCGGGCAGCGCCAGCACCGGGTGTCCGTCACCTTTCGGCGCCCGCATCAAGAGCGGGGACATCATCAGGCTGGCGTTGAGTTCGAAGATGCCCCGCATCTCCGCCAGAAGCAGGCCGAGGCTCGGCGGCCGAAGCCTACGTCCCGCCGGCTCTCCGTCGGGTGACGAGGTCATTTTTTATCGGACGTGCGCGCGCCGCCGAGGCCGGTCATGGCCGCGAACATGTCCGTAAAGCGTTCCGCAAATTTCGGGTCGAACGACAGCCAGCTTTGCATGAGCGCCTCAGGCGAGACCTTCTGGATATTGTCCAGCATCTGGTGCTGAAGCTTTTCCATCACCGCCGTCTGCATCGGCTGTACGTCCGGAAGTCCGAAAAACTGCCGCGCCTCTTGCGGCGTGCAGTCGATCTCCACGTTAACCTTCATGGGCACTCCCTGGCTGCTTTGACCATGTAGGTAGTATCGTCACGACCCCGCCTGGGACGCAAGCCGTCCGAAGGGCAAAAGCCAAATGTGGTCAACCAAAGCGCTCAACCGCATACGGGCTTGGGTCGGTAAACGGCGTCATGCCGGTCATCATTTCTGCGAGCAGCCGGCCGGTCACCGGCCCCAATGTCAGCCCATGATGCTGATGGCCGAAATCGAACCACAGCCCGGGATGGCGGGGCGCCTTCCCGATCACCGGCAACATGTCCGGCAGACATGGGCGCGCGCCCATCCACGGCTGCGCATCGACGGGCTCATCGAGCGGGAACAAGGTGCGCGCCCGCGGCAGCGCCCGTTCGAGCTGGATCGGCCGTGGCGGGGCATCGCGGTGCGCAAACTCCACGCCGGTGGTCAGGCGGATGCCGCGGTTCATCGGCGCAATCAGATAGCCGAGATCGGAATCCAGCACGGGATGATTGAGCACGGCGTTGCCGCTTGCTTTCAGATGCAGGTGATAGCCGCGCTTGACGCCAAGCGGGATGGAATAGCCGAGCGGCCGAAATACCAGATCGGACCACGGCCCGAGCGCGACCACGACCTCGCGCGCGGACGCCCCATCGACGCGCCATCCGCCGGATTCTTGCCTGAGCGTTTGCGCATCGGCGACGACAAAGCGTCCGCCTTTGCGCACGAACAGCGCCGCATAGGCTTTTGCCAGCGCACCGGGATCGGCAATGAATCCCGGCGTCGGCCAGAAGACGGCGCCGGCGAAATCACCGGTCAGATTGGGCTCGCGCGCGGTGATCGCCTTTTTGTCGAGGACTTCGCTGGGAACGCCGTATTGCTTGACCCGCTCGGCATCGCGCACCGCCGCGGCGAGACTGGTTTGCGAACGGTACAGCTTGATCCAGCCGGTACGGCGTAGCAGCTCCGGCACACCGGCTTCCGTGATCAGCGCCTCGTGCTCGACGAGGCTACGCTGGATCAACGGCCATTCGGCCATCCCGCTCTGCATGGCGCGCGCCGGTGACGACGCCAGATAATAGCGCAACAGCCAGGGCAGAAATTCCGGCAGTTCGGAAATGCGATAGTACGAGTTCGGCGAGCGATTGAGCGCATACTGGAAGATCAGCCTGGGGTCTCGGGGAAACATGAGCGGAAAGACCGAGGCACATTCGATGATGCCTGCATTTCCATAGCTGGTCTCGTCCCCGGCATGCTCGTTCCTGTCGACGAGGATGACGTCACGCCCGAGCTTTTGCAGATGCAGGGCCGCGCTGACGCCGACCATGCCCGCACCCAGCACAAGAACGTCGGCTTTAGGTTCCGCCATCTATCACTCCCGTATGTTGGCGAAATCCCAAAAGCCGCCAGCGTTGAACTTAAGGCGGGCACGATGCCCGTAAACCATTGTGGCCAGATGAAATCGCCTTTGCGCGGCGGCCAAACTCTGGCAACATGGTTCTGACATTCTGTACACCATCGCGGAGAGCTTCCACCAATGCCGTTACGTCAGATCTTGCTTGCAACGGCCACCGCTTCGATCGTCGCTTTTGCCGCGATCCCGGCCTCAAGCCAGACCATACGCTACGCCAACCAGGGCGAGCTCAAGTCGCTTGATCCGTACACGCTCAAGGAAACCACGACCATCGCCCATCATGCTCATGTTTATGAGGGCCTGGTCATCCGCGACAAGGATCTGAAGATCGCTCCCGGACTGGCCGAAAGCTGGGAGACGCCGGAGCCGACCCGTTGGCGCTTTCACTTACGCAAGGGCGTCAAATTCCACAACGGCGACCCCTTCACCGCCGATGACGTGATCTTCTCCGCCGACCGAGTCCGCGCCAAAGGTTCGAACTTCCTCACCAACGTTCCTGCGGATGCCAAGTTCATCAAGATCGACGACTTCACGGTGGACGTCAAACTCGACGCGCCGAATCCCATTCTGACCTCGCAGTGGGACGGCTGGTTCATCATGGACAAGAAATGGTGCGAGGAAAACAATTCGATCGCACCGACGCCGGCTTCCGCAACCACGCCAAGCTACGCCTCGCTGCACGAAAACGGCACCGGCCCCTTTATCATCGAAAGTCACCAACCCGGCGTGAAGACCGTATTCAAGGTCAATCCGAACTGGTGGGGCAAGCCTGAGCACAACATCAAGGAAATCATCTTCACGCCGATCGGATCGGCCGCCACGCGCGTTGCGGCACTTCTGTCAGGCGAGGTCGACGTGATCGAACCGGTGCCGACCCAGGATATTCAGCGGGTGAATTCCGGCGGCAACGCCACCGTACTGACCGGCATGGAAGTTCGCACCATCTTTCTCGGCATGGATCAGGAGCGCAATGAGCTCCTCTACTCCAACATCAAGGGCAAGAATCCGTTCAAGGACATTCGCGTCCGCGAAGCCTTCTACAAGGCGATCGATGTCGACCTGATCAAGAACCGCGTGATGCGCGGTCTCTCCACGCCCTCCGCGCTGATGGTCGCTCCGCAACTATTCGCGCTCTCCAAGGACTTCATCCGGCCCAAGGCCGATCCGGAGGCCGCCAAGAAGCTGATGTTGGAAGCCGGCTACGCCGACGGCTTCGAAGTCACGATGGACTGCCCCAACGACCGTTACATCAACGACGCTGATATCTGCCAGGCCGTGGTCGGCATGCTCGCGCGTATCGGCGTCAAGGTGAATTTGCTCGCGCAGCCCAAGGCGCAGTATTTCGGCAAGGTGCTAAAGCCCGGTGGCTACCAGACCTCGTTCTATCTGTTGGGCTGGACGCCGGCCTCGATGGACTCCCATAACGTGCTGTACGACATCATGGGCTGTCACGATCCCAAGCAGCCCACTCGCGGCGAAGCCAATCTCGGTGGCTATTGCAACAAGGAACTGGACGCGCTCGCCGACAAGGTCTTGATCGAGGCCGACACCAACAAGCGCGATCAGATGATCAAGCAGGCCTTCGAAATCGGGATCAAGGATTACGGCTATATCCCCCTGCATCAGCAGTCGCTGGCCTGGGGCGTTTCGAAAAAAGTGAAGATCACCCAGCGGGCCGACAACCAGGTTCTGTTCTACTGGGCCACCAAGCAGGAATGACGTGATACGCATCTTGAATCCCGGAAGGCTAGTGTGGTGGATTTGACATTCGCTTCAGTAGTGCCGCAAATCCGAATAGCGAATGTCAAATCCTGAACCACACTGGAAGAGATATGTTTTGCTAGTGTTCCTTCGGTTCTGACATTCGTAATAAGGTTGGCCGCAACACCGTACGAATGTCAGAACCGGAACACTAGTTTTCCGGGATTTGTCGTTTCAGTTCGTATTAAGTCACAAGTTGCGCCGCGTTCCAGAGAAGAAGTGAAAGGAAGAAATGCTCGCTTTCACGCTTCGCCGGGCCATTCAGGCGATCGGGGTCATGATCGCCGTCGGGATTATCTCGTTCTCGATGTTCCGCTTCGTCGGCGATCCCGTGAGCCAGATCGTCTCGATCGATACTTCGGCAGCCGAGCGCGCGGAAATCAGAAAATCGCTCGGGCTGGATGATCCCGTTGCCGTGCAGTTCTTGCGCTATTTCGCCAATGCCGCGCAATTCAAGTTCGGCGTCTCCTATCAGTTCCGTCTTCCGGTCGCCGATCTCCTGAAAGAGCGAATGCCGGCAACGCTGGAACTCGCGACCTGCGCCACGATCCTGGCGCTGGTGTTCGGCATCCTGATGGGGGTCTATTCGGCGCTCCGACGCGACACATTCCTTGCGAAGCTGTTCCAGGCGATTTCGCTGATCGGCATTTCGCTGCCGACCTTTCTGATCGGCATTCTCCTCATTTACCTGTTCTCGGTAACGCTGGGCTGGCTGCCCTCGTTCGGGCGCGGCGACGTCGTTCGCTTGGGCTGGTGGACCACGGGGCTGCTGACCATTTCGGGGCTGAAGGCGCTGATCATGCCCTCGATCACCCTTGGCCTGTTCCAGATGACGCTGATCATGCGGCTGGTGCGTGCCGAAATGCTCGAGGTGCTGCGCACCGACTATATCCGCTTCGCCCGCGCCCGCGGACTGACCACCCGTACCATCCATTTTGGCCACGCGCTGAAGAACACACTCGTGCCCGTCATCACGGTGGCAGGCCTGCAATTTGGCTCGGTTATTGCATTTGCGATCATCACCGAAACCGTTTTTCAGTGGCCTGGTATGGGGCTTTTGTTCGTGCAGGCCGTGCAGAATGTCGATATCCCGATCATGGCAGCGTATTTGCTGATGGTGTCGTTGATCTTCGTCACCATCAATCTCGTGGTCGACGTGCTCTATACCGTGGTCGATCCGCGGCTGCGCGCCACGGTCAGCCGCCCGGCGTAAGGGAACTGACATGTCCGACGCCGCCCTTCCCCACAAAGCCACCGCAAGCCAGGCAGGCTTGATCCGGCGCGCACTCGATAGCGACGTCTTCTATTCATTCCGCCGATCGCGGCTGACCGTGGTCGCTGCAATCGTGACACTGCTGTTCTTTCTGCTGGCGATCGCAGCACCTCTCATCGCCGTGCAGAATCCATTCGATCCCAGCGAGCTCCAGCTCATGAATTCGCGGATCGCGCCGCTCTGGACCGCCGACGGTCAAAGCCCGTTCCTGCTCGGCACCGACGAGCAGGGCCGCGATGTGCTTTCCGCGATCCTCTACGGTTTGCGCATCTCGCTCGTCGTCGGCATTCTCGGCGTGATCTTTTCAGGCGCGCTCGGCATCGCGCTCGGCCTGATCGCAGGTTACTTCGGCGGCGCGATCGACGCGCTGATCATGCGCATCGCCGACGTGCAACTCACCTTCCCTGCCATATTGATCGCACTGTTGGTCAACGGGATCGCCAAATCGCTGTTCGGCAATCGCCTCGATGCCATGAGCATGTTAGGGGTGCTGGTGCTCGCGATCGGCCTGAGTTTCTGGGTGCAATATGCGCGCACCGTTCGCGGCTCGGTGATGGTGGAAAAGAACAAGGATTATGTGGCGGCAGCGCAATTGATCGGCCTGCCCGCGCCCGTGATCATGCTGCGGCATGTCCTGCCCAATGCGATGGGCCCGATCCTGGTGATCGCGACCATCAATCTCGCGCTTGCGATCATCACGGAAGCAACCCTGTCGTTTCTCGGCGCCGGCATGCCGGAAACCATGCCGTCGCTCGGCACCCTGATCCGCATCGGCAATAATTATCTGTTCGCAGGCGAATGGTGGATCGTGGCCTTCCCCGGCATCGCGCTTGCCGTGCTGATCCTGTCGATCAACCTGCTCGGCGACTGGCTGCGCGACGCGCTCAACCCGAAACTGCGATGAGTGAACCCGTTCTTTCCGTGCGTAATCTGCGGGTCGAGTTCGTCTCTCGGCATAACGCGCTGCGCGCGATCGACGGCATCTCTTTCGATATTGCCAGGGGCGAAGTGCTGGGTGTGGTCGGCGAATCCGGCGCCGGCAAATCCGTGACCGGACTTGCCGTGATCGGCTTGATCGACCCGCCGGGCCGCATCGCCGGCGGCGAAATCCTTCTCTCGGGTTCGCGGATCGATAACCTGCCGCCCGAAGAACTGCGCCGCATCCGGGGCAAGCGGATCGGAATGATTTTCCAGGACCCGCTGACGAGCCTCAACCCGCTCTATCGGATCGGCGACCAACTCATCGAGACCATCCGCACCCACACCAACCTGTCCGAATCCGCTGCGCGCAAACGCGCCGTCGACCTGCTCGCCGAGGTCGGCATCCCTGCGCCGGAAAAACGCATCGATTCCTACCCGCACGAATTTTCCGGCGGCATGCGCCAGCGCGTGGTCATTGCGCTCGCGATCTGCGCCGAGCCGGAATTGATCATCGCCGACGAGCCGACCACGGCGCTCGACGTTTCGGTACAGGCCCAGATCATTACGTTGATCAAACGGCTCGGGCGCGATCACGGCACGGCCGTGATGCTCGTGACCCACGATATGGGCGTGATCGCAGAGACGTCCGACCGCGTCGCGGTGATGTATTCCGGCCGCATCGCCGAAATCGGACCGGTGCGCGACGTCGTGCAAAATCCGCTTCACCCCTACGCCAAGGGCCTGATGGGCGCGATCCCGACCTTGGCCAGCGACGCCACGCGTCTCGTCCAGATTCCAGGCAGCATGCCGCGGCTGTCCGCGATCCCGCCCGGCTGCCCGTTCAACCCGCGCTGCGCGTTCGCATTCGACCGTTGCCATACCGAGCGGCCCGAGCCGATCGTCCGCGGCACGCAGGCGGTTGCCTGCCATCTCTACGATGCCGCACCCGCGGAGACCGCGGCATGACGGAGAAACTCTTTGTCGAGGTGAAAAACCTGCGTCGCGTTTTCGACGTTTCAAAACCGTGGCTCAACCGCGTACTCGAAGGCGGACACCTCGAATTTCTCAAGGCGGTCGATGACATCAGCTTCGATATCGCCAAGGGCGAGACCTTTGCGCTGGTTGGCGAATCCGGCTCGGGAAAAACCACGGTAGCGCGGATGGTGGTCGGGCTGTTGCCGCCGACATCGGGAAACGTCGTCATCGACGGCGTCTCGATGACCGATCCCCGCCAGGCGCAGGCACGGCGGGAGTTGCGCCGCCGCATCCAGATGATTTTCCAGGACCCCTATGCGAGCCTCAATCCGCGGCTCCGGGTCGATGCCATCATCGCCGAGCCGATCCGCGCCTTCGATCTCCTGAAAGGCGAGGCAGACATTCGCGCCCGCGTCGGCGAATTGCTCGGACTGGTCGGCCTGCACGCCGATGACGGCTGGAAATTTCCGCACGAATTTTCCGGCGGCCAGCGCCAGCGCATCGCGATTGCACGCGCGCTCGCCTCTGAGGCCGAATTCATCGTGTGCGACGAGCCGACTTCGGCGCTCGACGTTTCGGTTCAGGCGCAGATCCTCAACCTGATGCGCGACCTGCAGGACAAGTTCGGCCTCACCTATTTCTTCATCAGCCACAACCTCGCCGTGGTCAGGCACATGGCCACGCGAATCGGCGTGATGTATCTCGGCCGCGTGGTCGAGATTGCGGAATCCCGCCAATTGTTCGATGCACCGAAAATGCCCTACACCAAGATGCTGCTCGGCGCGGTGCCGGACCTTGCGATGTCGGGTCGCCAGCGAATTCCGGTGAAAGGCGAGATTCCGAACCCGATCAACCCACCTTCGGGGTGTTCCTTCAATCCGCGCTGCCCGCTGGCTTTCGACCTTTGCCGGCGCGAGACACCCAAATTGATCAACGGGGTGGCCTGCCACGCCGTTAACAGTCCCGCGGAAGCCGCCATCGGGGTATGATCACAACATTGCAACCCCTGGAACGCTAGTTGGCAGAGCGCTCCGGCTGTGGTCAATTGCGCCGCCACCAATCATAAAAAGCCAAAAAAGCACGGATTCCCATGGGCAATATCAATCCCGATCCCTTCACCACCCGCCCTGAAATCGAGGGCATGTTCGGCGTGGTGACCTCCACCCACTGGATTGCGACCGCGGTCGGCATGGGCATCCTGGAAAAAGGCGGCAATGCTTTCGACGCTGGCGTGGCCACCGCCTTCACCTTGCAAGTCGTCGAACCGCATTTGAACGGCCCCGGTGGCGACGTGCCGATCATCGTGCACGACGTCAAACGCGGGCGCATCGAGGTGATCTGTGGCCAGGGCCCCGCGCCCTCACGTGCCACGATCGCGCACTACAAGAGCGAAGGGCTCGAGATGGTGCCCGGCACCGGGCTGCTCGCGGCCTGCATTCCCGGAACCTTCGAATCCTGGATGCTGTTGCTGCGCGACTACGGCACGATGCGGCTGCGCGACGTGCTGGAACCGGCGATTGCCTATGCCCGCGACGGCTATCCGTTCCTCGAGCGCGCCGCCGCCACGGTCCAGACCGTCGAGCAGTTGTTCCGGAAGTACTGGACCACGTCGGCAGCGGTCTATCTCCGCAATAACGAAGTGCCGAAGCCCGGCTCGATCTTCACCAATCCAAAGCTCGCCGAGACCTATACGCGCATCCTGAATGAGGCCGAAAGCGCCGGCGGTAATCGCGAGGCGCAAATCGAAGCCGCACGAAAGACCTGGTCGAAAGGCTTTGTCGCGGAAGCGATCGACAAGTTCTGTCGCACCCAGGAAGTGATGGACGTCAGCGGATCGCCGCATCGCGGCGTGCTATCGGCCGACGACATGGCGCGCTGGCAGCCGACCATCGAAGCCCCGCTCACCTATGATTATGACCGCTACACCGTGTGCAAGGCCGGCGTCTGGAGCCAAGGGCCGGTGATGCTGCAACAGCTTGCGCTGCTCAAAGGTTTTCAACTCGACGGGCTCGATCCGGCAGGACCCGAATTCATCCATACCCAGATCGAATGCGCCAAGCTCGCTTATGCCGACCGCGAAAAATTCTACGGCGATCCGAAGTTCACCGAAGTTCCGATCGCGACGCTGTTGTCGGATGCTTACAACGATGAGCGCCGCAAGCTGATTTCGGACAAGGCCTCGCTCGATTTCGTTCCCGGCTCGGTCGAAGGCTTTGGCGGCGTGGTGAAGCTGAGGCGTCAGGAAGGACAACGCGAAGCCGTCGGCGCCATGGGCGCGGGCGAGCCCACCGTGGGCCGTTTCGGCGAGGTCCGGGGCGACACCGTTCATTTCGACATTATCGACAAGGCCGGCAACATGATTTCGGCCACGCCTTCCGGCGGCTGGCTGCAATCCTCGCCCGTGATCCCCGAACTCGGCTTCTGCCTCGGCAGCCGCGCACAGATGTTCTGGCTGGAGGAAGGCCATCCCGCCTCGCTCGCACCGGGCAAGCGCCCGCGCACCACGCTTTCGCCGACAATGGCATTGCGCGATGGCGAGCCGTATCTGTCGTGGGGTTCGCCCGGCGGCGACCAGCAGGATCAATGGATCACGCAATTCTTCCTGCGGCATGTCCACGCGAAAATGAATTTGCAGGAGGCGATCGACGCGCCGGCCTGGCACTCCGAGCATTTCCCGATCTCGTTCTGGCCGCGCACCGCACGCCCCGGCGTGATGGTGGTCGAAAATCGCGTGCCCAGGGCAACGATCGATAACTTGCGCGAGCGCGGGCACATCGTCGAGGTCGGCCCGGATTGGTCCGAAGGACGCTTGACCGCCGCCTCGAAAATCGGCCCGCGCCGCCGTGCCGCCGCCAACGCCCGCGGCATGCAGGGCTACGCCGCCGGACGCTAACGCCGATGACCTGGTCGATCATTGCCAAGGACAATGCCACCGGCCAGATCGGAATCGCAGTCGCCACCAAGTTCTTCGCGGTCGGCTCGCGCGTGCCGCACATCGCAGCCGGAATTGGCGGGATCGCGACGCAGGCGCTGGTCAATCCCTATTACGGCATCGACGGTGTAAAGCTGCTTCGCGAAGGCTGCGAGCCCCGCGACATTATCGAAACCCTCATCGCAGGCGACGCCGGCCACGCCAGCCGGCAGCTCCATATCCTGGACGCCAAGGGGCATATCGCCGCCTATACCGGAAAAGACTGCGTCGACTGGTGCGGCCACCTCGCAGGCGACGGCTTTTCGATTGCCGGCAATATGCTGGCAGGCAGCGAGGTTCTTGACGACACGGCGAACGCCTATGTCGCCAACATCGGCATGCCTTTTGCACAGCGCCTGATCGCCGCCATGCACGCGGGCGAACTAGCTGGCGGCGACAAGCGCGGCAAGCAATCGGCCGCGCTTTTGATTTACGGCGAAGAGGAATGGTCCGACCTTGACCTGCGTGTGGATGACCATGTCGACCCCTTGGCGGAACTTGCGCGGTTGGAAGCCGTGAGCCGCGAGCGCTGGGTGCATTTCCGAAAGTACCTGCCGAGCCGGAAAAATCCGGCCGGGATCACCGATCGCGCGGTGATCGACGCCAGCATTGAAGCTGCCATCGAAAGCCCGCAATGACCGACGCGCCGCTGATCGAAATCAGGGATTTGCGCGTCACCTTTCATGGCGATGACGGCCGAACCACGCACGCTGTCGACACGGTCGATCTTGCCGTCGCCCGAGGCGCGACCCTCGGCCTGGTCGGCGAATCCGGTTGCGGCAAGAGCGTCACGTCGCTTGCCGTCATGGGCTTGTTGCCGAAACACTCGGCCGAGGTGACGGGATCGATCCGCTTCGATGGCTTCGATCTTCTCGATATCCCTGACCAGACCAGGCGCGACCTGCGCGGCAATCGGCTGGCGATGATCTTCCAGGAACCGATGACCTCGCTCAATCCGAGCTTCACCATCGGCGATCAGATCAGCGAATCCATTCTTCGCCACCGTGGCGGCAGCCGCAGCGCGGCGCGCAAGCGCACGATCGAGCTGTTGCGGCGGGTGCATATTCCCTCCCCCGAGCGGCGCGTCGACGAATATCCGCACAAATTGTCCGGCGGCATGCGTCAGCGCGTGATGATCGCGATGGCGCTCGCCTGCGATCCACGTCTATTGATCGCCGACGAGCCGACCACCGCACTCGATGTCACCTTGCAGGCCCAGATTCTCGATCTGATGCGCGAGCTGAAGGCCGAAAGCGGCGCCGCGATCATCCTCATCACGCATGACCTCGGCGTGGTCGCCGAAGTCTGCGACGAGGTCGCGGTGATGTATGCCGGCGAAGTCGTCGAACGCGCCAGCGTCGATGCGCTGTTCGCTCATCCCCAGCATCCCTACACTGTCGGCCTGCTCGGCTCGATCCCGCGGCTCGATCACCGCGCCTCGCATCTGGCAACCATCGAAGGCATGGTTCCCAACATGGCCGACCCGCCGAAGGGCTGCCGTTTCGCGGCGCGCTGCCCTTTCGCGGAGACCGCCTGCCGCACCGAGCCGCCGGCGCTGTCGCAAGTCAGCCCCGGCCATTGGTCGCGCTGCATCCGCGCGCCCCTGGAAAGGCTGGTCTCGTGACCGCGCTTCTCGAGGTGAGAGATCTGGTGAAGCACTTCGTCGCGGCGCGCTCGGTGTTCGGACGCCCGACGGCATTCGTCCGGGCCGTCGACGGCGTTTCGTTCAGCATCAAAGCCGGCGAGACACTGGCCTTGGTCGGTGAATCCGGTTGCGGCAAGTCGACCGTGAGCCGGCTGGTGCTGCGCCTGATCGAACCCGATCAAGGCAAAATCCAGTTTGAAGGCCGTGATCTCTTAGGCATGGGTGCGAGCGAATTGCGTGCGTTCCGCCGCGACGCCCAGATCATCTTCCAGGATCCTTATGCCTCGCTCAACCCGCGCATGACCGTGGGCCAGATCCTCGCCGAGCCGCTGGCGCTGCATGATCTCGTGCCTGCCAAACTGCGCCAAAAGCGGGTCGAAGAATTGCTGCGGCTGGTCGGGCTCGAGCCGCGCGCGGCGCGCCGCTACGCCCACGAATTCTCCGGTGGCCAGCGTCAGCGCATCGCGATAGCGCGCGCGCTCGCGGTCGAGCCGAAGCTCATCATCTGCGATGAGCCGGTATCGGCGCTCGACGTCTCGATCCGCTCCCAGATCCTCAATCTCTTGCGCGATCTGCAACAGCGGCTGGGCCTGGCCTACATCTTCGTCTCGCACGACCTTGCCGTGGTCAAGCATATCGCCGACCGGGTGGCCGTGATGAATCTCGGCCACATCGTCGAAACCGCCGACGCCGAAACCCTGTTCGCTTCGCCCCGACACCCCTACAGCCGCGCGCTGCTATCGGCCATTCCGGTGCCCAAGCCACAGGCCAAACGCAGCCGCCTGATGCTGGAAGGCGAGTTGCCGAGCGCGCTCAATCCTCCCTCCGGCTGCCGCTTTCACACGCGCTGTCCTTACGTGATCGACCGCTGCCGGACCGAACTTCCCCAGCTATTGCCCGATGCAGCCGGACATCTGACCGCTTGCCACCGCAGCGATGAATTACCGCCGGCCGACGCCATCATCCCTTCCGACGGCGAGCTCTCGCCGGCGCTTGCGAAGTTGATTGCGGCTTTCAACCGCATGGAAGGGGCTGGCGCTCCCGGTGTTGGTACGGATGATGCAACAGCACCGGCCAGCGTTTGAGCTAGCCAACAGTCGAGTATGGAGAACTGGACCATGAGGATTTTTCGCCTGGCTGTAACCGCCGCGGCCTTTGCGATGTCAGTGGTCGCAGGCGCGCAAGCCGAGACGACCTTGCGCATCGGCATTGCGGAAGATCCCGACATGCTCGATCCCTCGCTCGGTCGCACCTATGTCGGCCGCATCGTGTTTTCGGCATTCTGCGACAAGCTGTTCGACATCGACGAAAAGCTCAACATCGTACCGCAGCTCGCGTTGTCCCAAGAGACATCGGCCGATGGCAAGGCGATGACCATCAAGCTCCGGCCGGGCGTCAAATTTCACGACGGCGAGCCGCTCGATGCCGAAGCCGCGAAATTCTCGATCGAGCGGCACATCAACATGCCCGGCTCGTTCCGGAAATCCGAACTCGCGAGCGTCGACCATGTCGAGGTGGTCGATCCCCTCACCATCAAGCTGGTGCTGAAGAACCCCTACGCGCCGCTGCTTGCCCAGCTGACCGACCGCTCCGGCATGATGGTGTCGCCCAAGGCGGTGAAAGAGCAAGGCGACAAGTTCGGCCTGCATCCGGTCTGTGCGGGCCCTTACAAGTTCGTCGAGCGCGTGCAGCAGGACCGCATGGTGTTCGAGCGGTTCGCCGACTACTGGAACAAGGACAACGTCTTCATCGACCGCATCGTGTTTCTGCCGATCGTCGACGCCACCGTGCGGCTCGCCAATCTCAAATCCGGCGGACTCGACCTGATCGAACGCGTGCTCGCCACCGATATCAAGGACGTGCAATCCGACTCCCGCCTCGTGCTGTCGACCGCGCCGGAACTCGGCTACCTCGGTCTGACCATCAATTCAAACAACGACAAGAGCAAGGGCGGGCTCACCAACGTCAAGGTACGTCAGGCGCTCGATCTCTCGCTCGATCGCGAAGCGCTCAACCAGGTCGCCTTCAACGGCGAGTTCACGCCGGGCAACCAATGGGTCAATCCCTCTCATCCCTATTACCAGCAATCTTCGCCAATCCGCCCGCGCGATGTCGAAAAGGCGAAAGCGCTGCTGAAGGAATCCGGCGTCAAGCTGCCGGTGTCCATCGACTACATGGTGCCGAAGGGCTCGGAATATGAGGCGGTCGCACAAGTCGTCCAGTCGATGGCCGCCGAAGCCGGCTTCGACATCAAGATACGCCTGATCGAATTCGCCACGTCGTTCAAACAGGCCCAATCCGGCGAATTCCAGATTTTTCAGATCAACTGGAGCGGCCGGATCGATCCCGATGGCAATTCCTATGTCTTCCTGCATAGCGGGGCACCGCAGAACGACGGCGGCTACGCCAACCCCGAAGCTGACAGGCTGATGGAAGAGGCGCGACTGACCAGCGACGTGGCGGAGCGCAAGGCAATCTACGAAAAGCTGACCAAGATCGTTCTCAATGACGAGCCGATCATCTACCTCTATCACAAAAAACTCCTGTTCGCTCATACCAAGAAGCTCGAAGGCTACCGGCCGGTGCCGGACGGGCTGGTGCGCGTGGTCGGGATGAAGCTGAAGTGAAGAAAAATCTGCCAACGTCGCGGACCTGTTGCCGCGCGCCGCGGCTTTCTGCTCCCTCCCCCCTTGCGGGGGAGGGTTCGATCGATCGACCATCCCAATTCTCGTCTAACGCAGCGGTACGAGCGCCATGCTGAACTTCCTCGGCAAGCGCCTTCTGCAAATGGTGCCGACGCTGTTTTTCGTGTCGATCCTGATCTTCTCCCTCCAGCATCTGTTGCCGGGCGATCCCGCGCTGGTGATGGCCGGCGAGGAACGCGATCCGGCCGTGATCGAGCAGATCAGGAAACAGTACCACCTCGATCAGCCGATTCCGGTGCAATACGTCTATTGGGTCAAGGGTGTGCTGGAAGGCGATCTCGGTGAATCGCTTCGGGTGAAGGTGCCGGTGCGTGAATTGATCGCGCAGAAACTGCCGGTGACGCTTCAGCTCGCATCGATGGCGATTGTGATCGCCTTCCTGATCGGCATTCCCGCCGGCATCGTGTCTGCGGTGAAACAAGGCACCGCCTGGGACTATGGCGCCAACCTGTTTGCGCTGTGGGGCATCTCGACGCCGAATTTCTGGCTCGGAATCATGCTGATCTTCCTGTTCTCGATCAAACTCGGCTGGCTGCCTGCCTCCGGCTATGTGCCGCTTTCCGAGAACTGGCACGCCAGCCTCGCCTCGACCATCATGCCGGCCTTTGTGCTCGGCAATGCGATTGCCGCGATCCTGATGCGGCATACGCGAAGCGCGATGTTGCAAGTACTTCAAAGCGATTACGTTCGCACCGCTCGCGCCAAAGGGCTTTCCGAGCGCAGCGTGATCCTCAAGCACGCGATGCGCAACGCACTGACGCCGATCATCACGCTCGGCGCCCTCGAACTCGGTACGTTGTTGTCGGGCGCGGTGCTGACCGAGCAGATCTTCTCGATCCCGGGCTTCGGCAAGCTGATCGTGGATGCGGTCTTCAACCGCGACTATGCCGTGGTTCAGGGCGTCGTGCTCGTCACCGCGACCGTCTACCTGACGCTGAATTTGATTGCCGATATCGCCTACGTCCTCGTCAATCCGCGGCTGAGAGGATGATGAGATGACTGACGCCGCCCTTCCCGCGCTGACTACTGTAGCCTCGGATACGTTGGAAAGCCCGATGCGCCGGGCGTTGCGCCGCCTGTTCAAGCGCAAGGGCGCGGTGGTTGGCCTTGGCGTGATCGCAGCCTTTATTCTGCTTGCAATCTTTGCGCCCCTGATCGTGCCTTACGACCCGATCGCCACCAACTGGGCGCTGGTTCGCAAACCGGCAACAGTCGCCCACTGGTTCGGCACCGACGATCTCGGCCGCGATGTGCTGGCGCGCGTAATCTACGGTTCACGCGCCTCGCTGGCGGCCGGCGCGATCTCCGTCAGCATCGCGCTTTCGATTGGCGTGCCGCTCGGCCTGCTTGCCGGCTATCGCGGCGGCTTTGTCGATGCGCTGATCAGCCGGTTGACCGACGCCATGCTCGCCTGCCCGTTCCTGATCCTCGCCATCGCGCTGGCGGCGTTTCTGGGCCCGAGCCTCGGCAACGCCATGATCGCGATCGGCATCTCGGCGACGCCGATCTTCATTCGGCTGACCCGCGGACAAACCATCAGCGTCAAGGTCGAGGACTATGTCGAAGCGGCGCGCGCCATCGGCAATCCGCCGTGGCGTATCGCGCTGTTTCATATCCTGCCGAACATCCTGCCGGCGCTTCTGGTGCAGGCCACGCTCTCGATTGCGGCCGCGATCATCGCGGAGGCCGCGCTCTCGTTCCTCGGCCTCGGCCAGCAGCCGCCTGCGCCGTCCTGGGGCAGCATGCTCAACTCGGCGCAGCGCTTTCTGACCAACGCGCCCTGGATGGCACTGTGGCCGGGATTGGCGATCTTCCTGGTGGTGCTGTCGTTCAACCTGGTCGGCGACGGCCTGCGCGACGCACTTGATCCAAAGTCACGATAGACTCTGCCCACCTCTCCCATAGGGAGAGGTGGAATTGCCTCGGCGACGCGCAGCGTCGTCCGGTGCAATTCGGGTGAGGGGTTCAGACCTATCGATAGACCGTACCCCCTCACCCCAACCCTCTCCCCATGGGAGAGGGAGCAGACCTTTTTGCTGGACCGTGCGGAGCTAAACCACCACTTCCCGGCTCACCCTCCGGCAATCCATCTCGAATTCGAGATCGACCACCGGCGGCCGCGCAAAGTGCCAGGTCAGACCCGATCGTGCGGCGCCGCGGCGCACGAGCTCCTCTCGCATCGCGTGATGGAAATCATGGACGGTGTAGGCCTGTGTCGCCGTCGTCTCCTTCCAACCGAATCCAAAAGCCGTCAGACGGCTTTCCATTTCGCGAACGGTGAACCCGACTTTCTCTTTCAACGCCTCCGGGCTGAGATCGCGGTAGCGTACGATCCGCTCGGGATAGCTGCCCGAACCGCCCCGTGCTTCCGCACCGCCGGCGATGACAAAATCCGGAGTCGCGGGGCGGCTTTGTTCCTGGAGCGGACGAACGAACGAGAATGCGTAGAACGACGGCTCCGCCGGCGGATCGATTTCGGGACAGACGTTGCTGCGCGCCACGGGATTGGTGGTGCCGTCGAAGATGCCCCATTCGCTAAGCGTCTTGACGTAATGCTGATTGAAGGCGAGGAAACCGGCTTCCGTAAACGCTGCCGGTGAGCGCAGCTCGCAAGCGCAGAACGACGTCAGCTTTTGCCCGGTGGTCTGAATGTATTTGGCGGCCTCTGCAAACCCTTGCGCCAGCGGCAGCAGCTTGTCGAAGCGCACGCGCTCGATCTCAAAGCCGTCGAGGGCGCAGGCGCCGCTCGAATACTGGAACACGGCCGGGATGAACCGGTAATTGCCGGCGGCAAAATCGCGCGTCATGAAAATGGCGCTCCTCTATTTTTGGGGAGCGCCATTCGAGCATTTCAGACCTAGCGAGTCTACCCGCTACGAAGCCGTCTCACGTCGGCTTCAGCACCTTCGAGCCAAGATCAAAGTCGGCGATCTCCCTGGCGCGTTCGGATTCAGCGCCGGCGCGGTGATCGGTTGCGATCCAGACATAAACCGCCGGCAGCACGAAGAGCGTAAACAGCGTGCCGATGGTCATGCCGGACACGACCACAAGGCCGATCGAGAACCGGCTTGCCGCGCCCGCGCCGCTTGCGGTGAGCAGCGGCAACAGGCCGGTGACCATCGCGGCCGTGGTCATCAGAATCGGACGAAGCCGGACGCGCGCCGCCATCTCGATCGCTGAGCGGCGATCGAGACTCTCCTTGAGCTGGAGTTCGTTGGCGAACTCCACCATCAGAATGCCGTGCTTGCTGATGAGACCGACCAGCGTCAACAGACCGACCTGGGTATAGATGTTCATCGTCGCCATGCCGAAGAACAGCGGGATGAGCGCGCCGACAATCGCCATGGGCACGCTGATCATGATGACCAGCGGATCGCGCAGGCTTTCGAATTGCGCGGCCAGCACTAGGAAGATGATGATCAGCGCGAAAGCAAAGGTGATCGCGAGCTGATTGCCTTCCTGCACATATTGTCTGCTGTCTGCGAGGTAGTCGTGCGTGAAGCCCGCGGGCATTTTTTTCGCCTCGCTCTCCAGGAAATCCACAGCCTGCCCCACTGTCACGCCGGGCATCGGCACCGCCTGGAAGGTCGCGGAGTTGAGCTGGTTATAGTGGGTCAGCGCATTCGGATCGGTCGCGGTTTCGATCGACACCACCGTCGACAGCGGAATCTGCTGCCCGGTCGGGGTCGATATGTAGTACATGCCGAGCGAATCCGGCGACAGCCGGCTCTCGCGCGGCACCTGCGGAATCACCTGATACGACCGCCCCTCCAGGTTGAAGCGATTCACATAGTTTCCACCGAGCATGGTAGCGAGCGTGTTGCCGATGCTCTGCATGGTGAGCCCAAGGTCTGATGCCTTCGAGCGATCGACCTTGACCCGCACCACCGGCTGGTTGAAGTCGAGATCGCTGTCAGAGACGATGAACAACCCGCTCTTGCGCGCGGCATCTTTCAGCTTGTTCATCTGCTCGAAGATCGGCTGGAAACTATTGGTCGACGAGATCACCATCTGAACCGGCAGGCCGCCGGGACCACCCGGCAGCGGCGGCAGGTTGAACGCGAATGCATTGACGCCCTCGATCTTGCTTAGGGCTCCCTGAACCAATGGCTTCAACTGGATCGAGGAACGCTTCCGCTCGTCCCAAGGCGTCAGCAACATGCCGGCGATGCCGTTTTGCGGGCCGTTGATGCCGTTCAGAACAAAGCGCAGATCGGTCTCAGGAAACGTGGCAAAGATCTTGTCGAGCTTGTCACCGTAAAAATCGATGTAATCGATGTTGGCGTATTTCGGCGCTTTGGTGACGGCAAAGACGATGCCCTGGTCTTCTTCCGGCGCGAGTTCCTTGGCCGTATGCATGTAAAGGAAGCCGACCAGCCCCAGGATCGTCAGCGCGAACAAGCCGGTGATCGGGCGATAATCGAGCGACCGGTCGAGCATGCGGCCATACCCGCGTGTCATCGCGCCGAACACCCGATTGACCAGTTTGGCGAACCGCCCCTCCTCCGCGCTCTTGAGGAAGATCGAGCACATCATCGGCGACAGCGTCAGCGCGATCACGCCGGAGACGATCACCGACCCCGCCAACGTAAAGGCGAACTCGCGAAACAGCGAACCCGTGAGGCCGCCGAGGAAGCCGATCGGCGCGTACACCGCGGCAAGCGTAATAGTCATGGAGATGACGGGACCGACGATTTCGCGGGCGCCGATGATGGCGGCCTGTACCGGCGGTTTGCCCTCTTCCAGATGGCGGTGGATGTTTTCGACCACCACGATGGCGTCGTCAACGACGAGACCGATCGCGAGCACCATCGCGAGCAGCGTCAACAGGTTGAAGCTGAAGCCGGCCGCCAGCATCAGGCTGCACACGCCAATCAGCGACAGCGGAATGGTCACGACCGGGATCAGCACCGAGCGGAACGAAGCCAGGAACAGGAAGATCACCACGACGACGATGAGAACCGCTTCGCCAAGGGTCTTTTCCACTTCGTCGATCGAGGATTGGATGAACTTGGTGGAGTCATAGGCCACCTTCATCTTCATCGACGGCGGCAGGTTGCGCTCAAGCTCGGGGAATAGCGCGCGCACACCCTTCACCAAGGTCAGCGGGTTGCCCTGCGGCGTCACCTGGACGCCGATGAAGATCGCGTGTTCGCCGTTGAAGGCGACACTGGCGTCGGTGCTTTGCGCCGCCAATTCAACGGTGGCGATATCCTCGATCCGGACGAAGCCGCCGTCCTTGGATTTGACGATCATCCGCTTGAATTGATCGAGGTTTTGCAGGTCGGTATTGGCCGAGACGTTGGAGACGATGAAAAAGCCCTTGGATTGTCCGGCGGCCGCCTGGAAATTGTTGGCGGCGATCGCTACAGCGACGTCGTTTGGCGAGACGCTGCGGCCGGCCATGCGCACGGGATCGAGCCACAACCGCATCGCGAAGGTTTGCCCGCCGAGAATATCGGCGGAGGCGACGCCGTCGACGGTGGAAAGCACCGGCTGCACCACGCGCGTCAGATAGTCCGAGATCGCCGACCCCGACAGAACTTCACTGGAAAAGCCGAGATACATCACGGCCGTCGTTTGCCCTGTCGTCTTGGTGACGACGGGGTCGTTGGACTCCTTTGGAATGAGGTATTTGACCGAGTTCACCTTGGCGAGAACTTCGGTCAAAGCCTGGTTCGGATCAAAGTTCAACTTGATGTAGACCTGGATCGTGCTGGTGCCGAGCACCGACGACGAGGTCATGTAGTCGACGCCTTCGGCGGACGCGACGGCCTGCTCGATCGGCGTGGTGATGAAGCCTTGAATCAAATCGGCCGACGCGCCGGGATAGGACGTGGTGACATTCACCACCGTATTCGACAGCTTCGGGTATTGTCGGATCGGCAACACCGTTGCCGCGCGCAAGCCGATCAAGAGGATCAGCAGGCTGACGACGACCGACAACACCGGCCGCTTGATGAAGATATCAGTCCAGACCATCGGACAGCTCCGAATCTCGAATTGGTAAAGCGCGCTCGACTTGGTAAAGCGCGCTGGATCAATAACGCGGCGGCTTCGCCGGGATCGGCGGCGATGGATCGGTCGAGATCACGACTGCCGCGCCCGATTGCAGCTTGAGCTGGCCAACCGCGACGACGCGATCGCCGGCCTTCAGACCTTCCAGGATTTCGGCGCGGCCCCCGACCCGATCGCCGGTTCGCACGAAAGTACGCACCACGGCCAGGCTGGTCTTGCCGTCATCGCCCTTCTTCTCGCTAATCAGGAAGACGGAATCGCCGTACAGCGTGTAGTCGACGGCGGTTTCCGACACGGTGATCACCGCCGGCTTTTCCGGCAACACGACCGTCGTGGTCGTGAACATGCCGGGCTTGAGGATGTGGTCGGGGTTCGCGATCGTGGCCTGAACGCGGATGTTGCGCGTATCGGCGGCGATCTGCGGCTCGATCGTCGTGATCTTGCCCTCGAAGGTGCGGCCCGGATAAGCGTCGACCGAGAGGCGTACGGTCTGGCCGGTCTTGAGCGCCGCACTCGCCTTCTCCGGCACGGTGAAGTTGGCATAGAGCATCGACAGATCGGTGAGTGTAACGATCTGCGTACCCGCGCTGAGATACTGGCCGACCTCGATGCGGCGCACGCCGAGTTCGCCGTCGAACGGCGCCCGCACCAGCTTCTGCGAGATCAGCGCCTCGGTCTTGGCGATACCAGCCACGGCCGTGTCATAAGTCGCCTGCGCAGAGTCGACCGTGGATTGCGGCCCGAACTGGCGGGCGGCGAGTTGCTTGGCACGATCGAGCGCAAGCTGCGCACCGGTCGCCTGCGCCTTGAAGCTCGCAAGATCGCCCTGCTCGGGTCCGTCGAACAACTGCACCAGCGGGCTTCCGCCCTTCACCGAAGCGCCGGCTGTGAACATGATGTCGGTGATGCGGCCAGACACATCGGAGGTGACATTCACCTGATGCACGGCAGCGAGATCGCCGACCGCCGTCAGCAAATTCGGAATCACTTCGGACTTCGCCTCAACCACCGAAACCGTGGTCGGGGGCGGCTTATTGTTGGCGAAGAACTGCGCGATCATGTGGCTGCGGAAGGCGTTGAAGCCGACCAGCGCGCCCACCAGAAGCGCGAGCAGCAATCCCACGATGATGAACCAGCGCACCAACCGAACCGGGCGCGAAGCGGGCTTCTCTACGATCGGACGGCCCGAGATATGGCTTTCGGTCACGATGTTCATGGTCATGCGCTCTCTGCAATTGCCGATTGCCCGCATTCCCGGGCAAGGTCACGGCTGAGGTAATGATTGATCGCGGCTTCGTTCACGCCGATGCCGCGGAGGATGAATTCGCAAAGCTGCCGCTCGAGGTCGACGCCCTCGCCATAGGGCAGACACGGGATGGTCGGCAGGCGCGTCACGCTTACCATCAGCACCGTGTGATGCGCAAACCAGAACAGGTTCATCGACTCGCGCCCGACCGGTTTCGCATCGCCCGCTTCGATGGCGCGCTTCAGCGACGCGTCGAACATGGGACCGATCAGGCCTGAGATCTTGTCGTAGATGAGCCGGGCAAACTCGCCGTCGTCGAGGTGACTGGCCAGCATCAGTCGGAGGCGCTGGGCCTCTTGCTGATCCGGCAAGCTGTGCACTTCCTCGAAATGGCGGACCATTTCGCGGATCAGGATCACCAGCGTTTCCGTCGACGGCTCGAGTTCGAGCAGGCTTTGCAATGCGGGATCGGCGGCGCATTCTTCGGCGAGGATTTCCGCGTAAAGCGCTGACTTGGTTGGAAAATGCTTGAACAGCAGCCCTTCGGAAATCGAAGCCGCGGCGGCCACGCTCTTGGTCGTGGTGCCGGCGAAGCCGTGGCGGGCGAAGCAGCGCTTGGCCGCGCCCAGGATCAACTGGCGCCTCAAATCACTGGTCATGCGGAGGGTGCTCATCTTGTAAGTAAGCACTCACCTTTGAGGCAAAGTCAAGGAATCTTGCTGCGGCGCAAAATTCTCATTGCAGGACTGAAGGTTGCGTAGACCGGGCGGCGCTAGATCGGGTTGAAACCCAGCGCGCCGCGAATCCGGTTCACGATGAAGGTGCCGTCCCGGCTGGCGAGCACCCGCTCCAGATTGGCGCTGTCGATCTTGATGCTGGCAAAGCGCGGTCCGCGGGACGTGTCCTGCATCGACTTCGCAAAGTCCTCGACCTCACCCATGGTCGCCAAGGTGCTAGCATCCTTGATGCCGCAGGACTTGGCCACGCCGACGAGGTCGGCATTGGTTTCGGTGTGGCTCGCCTGCCCGCCCGTTTCGCCATAGACCTCGTTATCCAACACGACGATCGAAAGATTTTTCGGCTGTTGCAGGCCGACGGTCGCAAGGCTTCCCATGCCCATCAGCATCTCGCCGTCGCCCGTAATCACGACGACCGGCAGTGTTGGCTGGGCCAGTGCGACGCCGAGCCCGATCATCACCGCGCCACCCATCGCGCCCCAGAGATAGAAATTGCGGTCGTGATCGCCGGCGGCGGCAATGTCGTAGGTCGAGGCGCCAAGGCCGCCGACGGCGATCGCATCCTTGCGGCCCTCCAGCAGGGCCGATACCACGCTGCGGCGTTCGAGAAGATTTGCCTTGCTCATTTTACGAACACCTTTGCGCCGATCAGACGTTGCGACAACAACACGGCCGACGGCGTGCAGGCATTGTAGGCCTGTCCCGCCGCCGCCTCGACCACTTCACGCACTTCACTTGGATGCGAGGCCCGCAACACCTTGATGCCGGACAGTTCGAGCACGCTTGGCGTGGTCGATCCCATCGGCACCTGCCACGGATTGAACTCGCCCCACTCGCCGCGCATCGTCACCAGCGTCAGGAACGGAAAGCGGAAAATCTGCGTCAGCGAGAACATGTTGATGCAATTGCCGACGCCGCTCGACTGCATCAGCATCACGCCGCGCTGACCGCCAGCCCAGGCGCCGGCGAGCAGCGCGATGCCCTCTTCTTCCGTCGTGAGCGGCACCGCCCGCATCGAAGGCTCAGCGAGTACCCGCTCGATGAGTTGAGAGTGGCCGGCATCCGGCACGTATGTCACCTGGCGGACGTCGAAACGCTGCAAGATTTCGAAAATGTCTTCCGGCCAGGAAGGCGAGGTTTCGGCCGGCGCTTTGTGACGGGCGTCCATGTCTGATGTTCCGTTCGGTGTCAGCGGTCTGATTTTCGACGCCGGATTTTAGAGGGCGGCACAGCTTTCGAAAGACCGAAATTGGCATGCTGGTCTGGCTTAGGCGAATAGCGTGCGTTTTCCCATCTCATGAGTGTGCCGTGCACCATCGATGCGAAGAATGCCTCGATTGACAGCTAACTCAAACCCGGCGAGGATTTTCGCCAAACAACCAGAACAAAAGAGTCCGGGGATGAAAAACGCACTAAAAATCGCAATCGCGGGCCTGTCTTTGGGCCTCCTTGTCGCTCCGGCCAGGGCCGATGACGCAAGCCCGATCAAGGCAGGCGCCCTGCTCGATCAGTTGCAGAAACAGACCGGCGTCTACGACCGGTCGACCACGGGCAAGACGCCCGAATTCATGGTGGATCCAAGCTGGCCGCAGCCGCTGCCGCATAGCTGGCTGCTTGGACAAATCGGCGGGCTCTATGTCGATCATCACGACCATATCTGGGTCTATAACCGGCCGCGCACGCTCAACGACGACGAAGCCGGGCTGGACGGTGCGATCGCGGGCGCGACCGACGCCAAGGGCCAGCCGGTCAACGGCCTCGGCTTCGTGCGGCAGAATGGCTTCGGTGCGGATTGCTGCCGCGCCGCGCCCTCGGTGATGGAATTCGACGGAAGCGGCAAATTGCTGCGCGCCTGGGGCGGCCCGGCCGATCCGAATTTCATCGGCGGCAAATGCAAGGCCGACGACGGCTGCATCTGGCCGAATGTCGAACACGGCATCTACGTCGACCAGAAGGACAATGTCTGGATCGCCGGCAATTCTCCCGCACCGAAGGCGGGCGACAAGGAAATTCCGTGGACCACCAATAAAGGCGGCGGCGACGGCTTCATCCTGAAGTTCGATCGCGACGGCAATTTCAAGATGCGGATCGGCGGCACGCCGGCAGCGCCCGACAGCAACAGCAAGGATGGTGGCGTGAACGGCACGCCGCTGCTCTATCGCCCCGCCGACATGGTGTACGATCCCAAGACCAATCGTCTCTATGTTGCCGACGGTTACGCCAATCGCCGCATCCTGATCGTCGATGCCGATACCGGCAAATATATCGGGCATTTCGGCGCCTACGGAAACAACCCGATCGACGATGCGGCTGCGGCGGCCGCCGGCACCTGGCCGCAAGGGTCGGCGAAGGGCGAGACAAAGTCCGCCTTCTTCCGCAATCCCGTGCATTGCGTGAAGATCGCCGACGACGGCAAGATCTATGTCTGTGACCGCGGCAACGACCGCATTCAGGTGTTCGACAGCAAGGATGCTTCCCTTGGCAAGGAATGCAGCAATCCAAGCGGCGAAGCCGGCAAATGCGGTTTCGTGACCGAACGCTTCATCAGCGCCAAGACCTACACGCAACCGGTGATGCCCGGCACGGCGGTGTCGATGAACTTCTCGCCCGACAAGGCGCAAAGCTGCCTTTATATCGGCGACAACACCAACCAGACGATCTACATCCTGGGCCGTGACAAACTGGAGCAACTCGGCCGGCTCGGGCATGGCGGCCGGATGGCCGGCGATTTCCACTGGCTGCATCAGGTCAGCCTCGACAGCCAGGGCAACATCTATACCGGCGAGGTCGACACCGGAAAGCGCGTGCAGAAATTCGTGCGTTACGGCGCCGATGGCTGTAGCGGCGCGGGCACGGCCGCAATCGGCGGCGAAGCGGCCGAGCGCAAATAGCCGAACCGGCCGCGCCGTAAGGCGCGGCTTCATCAATTCTAGCCGTGCTCGAACGGGCCGACCTCGCGGATCACCTTGCAGATCTGCAGATGACCGCTCGCGTAGAATTCGGCGTGCCCCCGCTTCATGGTCTCGACATGTTCGGGATGGGTGCGCCAGGCTTCCAGCGCCTGTTCCGAAGCGAAGCGGAACACGGTGATCTCTTCACCGTCGTCAGCCTTGAATGATTTCACAGACAGAAAACCCGGTAGTTGGCTGACGATGCCGTACATGCGTTCGCCGAGCCGGCCATATTCGTCCGTATCGGCGCCTTCGCGCAGCTTCAGGTCGCCAACTACAATTACTTCGCCGATCATCCCTCGTCCTTCCACCAAACGTATGACGCGCGCCCGCTTGAGCGGAAGCGCGCCTTCTCGCTAGTTCGGTTCGGCGAAGGCTTTTGTTACACCACGGTCCGATGCCGCTCGATACAGGTGCGCAGCACCTCATCCATCGGCTTTGTCCACCAGGTGTCCGAAAAAATCTCGATCTCGGAATAACCGGCAAATCCCTCCGCCTCGACGGCGCCGCGAAGCGATTTGATGTCGATCACGCCATCGCCCATCATGCCGCGGTCGTTGAGAATGTCCTTGGTCGGCACCAGCCAATCGCAAACGTGAAATGCGAGCAGACGGTCCTTGCCGGCGCGCGCGATTTGCGGAAGCACCTCCGGATCCCACCAGATGTGATAGACGTCGAGCGCGACGCCAAGCGCGCCGGTGCGGCCTGGGTCGAGACGGTCGCAAATATCGAGCGCATGGCTAGTCGTATTCACGCAGGCGCGGTCGGCAGCATAGGCCGGGTGCAGCGGTTCGATCGCCAGCGGCAATTTGGCGGTCTTCGCGTATTCCATCATCTCGGCGACGGCGTCTTCAACCTGCGCCCGCGCGCCCGCGATGTCTTTGGAGGCCGCACTTCCGGACCGCGAATATTGCGGCAGGCCGCCGGCCACGAGCACGATGCAGGGCGCACCGAGAGCGCTGGCCTCATCGACCGCGCGGCGATTGTCGTCGCGCACATCGATGCGGCGCGCGGCGTCCGAGGTGAACATGCCGCCACGGCAATAGCCTGAAAGTTCGAGCCCGGCTTCACGCACCGCGCGCGCCGCGCGATCGAGGCCAACCGCCGCGACCTGATCGCGCCAGGGGTCGATAGCGCGAATGCCATGCCGCGCGCAGGCGTCGATGATCTGCAACAGGTCGCCCTGCTTGCGAACGGTTGCGGTATTGAACGACAGCCAGCGGTGATCGGCCGAAAAATCCCGCATCACGCCTCAACACCCCGAAGCGCCAGCACAGCTTTCATCCGCCGCGTCGCCAGTTCCGGATTGGCGAGCAGCCCCGCCTGATCGGCCAAACGAAACAGTTCGGCCAGATGCAGCGTCGAGCGTGTGCTCTCCTGCCCGCCGACCATGGTGAAGTGGTCCTGATGGCCGTTCAGATAGGCCATGAACACGATGCCGGTCTTGTAGAACCGCGTCGGCGCCTTGAAGATGTGGCGAGACAACGCCACCGTCGGCCCGAGCACGTCGTGAAAACCCTGCGTGTCGGATGCGGCCAGCCGCGACAGCGCATAAGATGCCGCCGGCGCGATCGCATCGAAAATGCCGAGCAGCGCGTGCGAGTAACCCTTGTCGTCGCCGGCGATCAGTTCGGCGTAGTTGAAATCATCGCCGGTATACATCTTCACGCCCTTGGCGAGGCGGCGCCGCATATCGATCTCGCGCTGCTTGTCGAGCAGGGAAATCTTGACGCCATCGACCTTCACCGCATGCGCGTTGATGATGGCGACTGCGGTGTCCATCGCCTTGTTGAGGTCGGCCGCGCCCCAGTAGCCCGATAGCGCCGGGTCGAACATGTCGCCAAGCCAGTGGATGATGACGGGCTCGGCCACCTGCGACAGCACGCGGCCATAGACCTTGGCGTAGTCGTCGGGGCTACGTGCGATTTTTGCGAGCGCACGGGAGGCCATCAAAATGATGCGCCCGCCGGCCTTTTCGATCGCGGCGATCTGCTTCTCATAGGCGCGGATCACGTCGTCGATATCTCTCGCGTCTTCCGTCGCGAGATGGTCGGTTCCCGCGCCGGAGAACACCAGCGCGCCACCCCTCGCCTTCGCAGCAGCCACCGAGCGCTGGATCAGTTCGAGCGAGGTCGGCCAGTCGAGCCCCATGCCGCGCTGCGCGGTATCCATCGCTTCCGCCACGCCGAGCCCGAGGTCCCAGACGTGCTCGCGAAAGGCAATGGTCTTGTCCCAATCGACCGCCGCCGCCAGCCACGGATCGACATCGGCGAGCGGATTCGAGACGGTGTGGGCGGCGGAAAATGCCACGCGGTTGAGCGTGCCTTCGAGCTTTGCAGGAAAGCTTCGCGAGGCCGCGAGCCGATAGGTTTCGAGCTTTCCGTTGGCATCAGGCAGTCTCAGCGACAGCGACGAGACGGGCATCACCGGTTTGTTCATGAGCCTCTTCCTCACACCTTGATCGGGGCGACGTCGATCCAGCGCTTTTCGCGCCAGCTCTGCAACGCGCATTCGGCGAGTTGCACGCCCTTGGCGCCTTCCAGCAGCGTATATTTGTACGGCGCGTCTTCGCAGACGTGACGGATGAACATTTCCCACTGCTCTTTGAAGCCGTTGTCGTAGGTCGCATTCTCCGGCAGCTTCTGCCAATCGTCATAGAAATCGTGCAGGCGCTTTTCGTCGGGGTTCCACACCGGCCGCGGTGTCATCTGCCGCGCCTGGACCACGCAATCGGTCAAGCCTGCCACCGCCGAGCCGTGGGTGCCGTCGACCTGGAAGGTGACGAGATCGTCGCGATAGACCCGCGTGACCCAGCTCATGTTGATATGCGCGATCACGCCGCCCTTGAGGCGGAACGTCGCGTAAGCGGAATCGTCAGCGGTCGCCTTGTACTTCTTGTTCTGCTCGTCCCAACGTTCGGGAATGTCGGTCGAACCGATGCAAACGACGCTTTCGACTTCGCCAAAGAGATTGTCGAGCACGTAGCGCCAGTGGCAGACCATGTCGAGAATGATGCCGCCGCCGTCTTCGCTACGATAGTTCCACGACGGCCGCTGCGCTTCCTGCCAGTCGCCTTCGAACACCCAGTAGCCGAACTCGCCGCGCACCGAGAGCATGCGGCCGAAGAATCCGGAATCGCGCAGGAAAGCGAGCTTCTTCAGGCCGGGCAGGAACAGCTTGTCCTGCACCACGCCATGTTTGAGGCCCTTGCTGTTGCCGAGCTTCACGATCTCGACGGCTTCTTCCAGGTTGGTGGCGGTCGGCTTCTCGCAATAGACGTGCTTGCCGGCGTTGAACGCCCGGGTCAGCAAACCCGGCCGGGCCTGCGTGGTCGCGGCATCGAAAAACACCGCGTCCTTTTTGTCGGACAGTGCCCCGTCGAGGTCGGTGGTCCAGCGCTCGACGCCGAAACGCTTGGCGAGCGCCTCGATCTTTTGCGGGTTGCGGCCAACCAGGATCGGGTCCGGCATCACGCGATCGCCATTGGCAAGTCTGACGCCGCCCTGATCGCGGATCGCGATGATCGAGCGGATCAAATGCTGGTTGAGGCCCATGCGGCCGGTGACACCGTTCATGATCACGCCGAGGCGTCGCGTCGTCATATCGATTGCTCCTGCAATATTCCTGCTTTTGGTTGTCGAAAGGCCTGCATCGTCGGCCATAGCGGATGCACGCCGGCGGCAAAGCCTGGCGCGGTCAGCGATCCCGTCAGGAGGTCGCCGTCATGGATCGCAAGCCGGACCTGATGGCCGGCGCGGGTATAGAGGTCGGGATGCGCGTCGAGGAATGCATTGGCCTCATCCGCCGGCGTATCGCCAAAGCCATCTACATAATGATGGCCGTTGCGCTCGGTGTGGGTGATTCCGATCAGCGCGCCCAGCGCGAGATCCTGCTGTACGGAGAGTCCGGCCTGACAGGTCAGGTCTTCGCCGGTGATGAAGAATTTTTCGCTACCCGTGCTCCATTTGGCGGCGCGGGTCGCGTTGATCACGGACTTGTAGATGCCCTTGCACGATTTCGATGAGATGCCGCGGTAGCCGAGCGCACGCGCAGCGACGAACGCGTTATAGGAATCGTCGGCCTCGTCGATGATGAAATCGTAGACGGCAAGGTCCGTGAGCGGCGAGGCCCGCGTCGTGTCGCGCGGCATCGGCTGCTCGATATAGAGAAGCCGGCTTGCGATCGGGGCGAGCGCGGCGTCACGGCCCAGGCGACCGACCAGGCTTCGCAAATCGCCGGGGTCGGCATATTGCTCGTTGGCATCCAGCGTGACGTCGTATGCATAGGGCAGCTTCGTTAGTTCCCGGCCTATGCGGACAAGCCGCGCGGCATCCGTGTCAGGGTTTCCCGCAAGCTTGAGCTTGAAATAGCGCGCCCCGGAATTTTCCTTCGGGTCGGCGACGCCACCCGGTCCTTCAACCACGTCGTCGAGGCCGACGGTGTGGCGGATCGCGACGCGCTCGCGGCGGCGGCTTTGCGCGAGAAATCGCGTGACGTCGTCGTTGGAAAGATCGGGCGACAGCCGTGCATCGAGGCCGGCGATGTTGGCGGCCATCCCGTCAAAGAAGTTGACGCCCGCACCGCGCAGGAGCGCGTCGAGAATAGCCTTGTTGACTTCCGCAGGACCAAAGATCGCAGCCAAGGGCGGAATGTCTTCCCTCGCGCACCTTTCGATCTGCGCGGCGATACGGGAGGCATGATGGCCGAAGGCCGTGTCGAAACCGGAACCGGTCAAATAAAGCTTGCTTGCGGTCGCGAGCGAGCGCCGCAATTCATCGACGGTTTGCTCCGGCGAAAGATGGGTGCGCTTGTCGAACCATTTCGGCACCATCATTTCGGCGCTGGCGCCGACCGCCCTACCCTTGCCTTCGATCTCGATCTCGGCGCGCACGAACACCTGCGCGGCCGCCTCGACGACAACCGCGCCAAAGCGGAACGGCCGGGCAAAGCGCACGGCCCGTTCGAAAAGCGCGATATCCCGCACGGCGAGGCGCAGCGGCATTGTGTTACACCTTTAATCCAGCGCGCTTTGCGTGAAGAAATGCTTGCGGATGCGCTGGACCAGTTCAGAGAATACCGGATCGGTCATCACATCGAGCGAGCGCGGGCGCGGTAACGGCACATCATAGATCGCAGCAATCGCGCCGGGCCGCTCGGTCATGACCAGCACGCGATCGGCAAGAAAAACTGCTTCCGGTATCGAATGGGTGATCAGGAGCACGGTCTTGCCGGTCTCGCGCTGGATGCGCATCAGTTCGACGTTCATGCGCTCGCGCGTCATGGCGTCGAGCGCACCAAACGGCTCATCCATCAGCACGATCTTGGGATCGTGGACCAGCGCACGGCAGATCGAGGCGCGCTGCTGCATGCCGCCGGACAATTGCCAGGGCAGCTTCTTTTCAAAACCTTCCAGCCCGACCAGCTTCAGCAGCGCTTTCGCCCGCGGCAGAAATTCCCCGCGCGACAGCCGTTTCATGTCGATCGGCAGCATCACGTTGTTGAGGATGTTGCGCCAGGGCAGAAGCAGCGCATTCTGAAACACGATGCCGACATTGCCGTGCGGCTTGTCGACCTTCTCACCCTCGACGAAAATCTCGCCGGTCGAGGGCGGCAGCAGCCCCGAGATCATCTTCAAAAGGGTGGATTTGCCGCAGCCGGACGGCCCGACCACGACAAAGAATTCGCCGTCGTTGATATGGAAATCGAGCGGCTGCAACGACGGGATATCGCCGTCGCGCGAGCGATAGGTCTTTGATACGCCCGACAGGCGAATGCCGGGCGTCTGAGGCGCGCCCCGATCCGCCACCACGCGCAGATGCGCGCTTCGCGGATCGGTGCTGACCGCTTTACTCGTCGGAATCATTCGGCAGGTCCATTAGAGCAGTCGTCCCTGCGAAAGCAGGGACCCATACGCCGCGGCTCTTCTCGGGACGCATTATCGGACACCTTCTCCAAACACTCCGGCCTGTGGTTATGGGTCCCCGCGTTCGCGGGGACGACATAAACCGGCCGTCCTCAAGAACCACCCTTCGGCAGATAGTCATTGGTATAAAACGCCTTGGGGTTTTCCTTGGCCTTGGCTTCGAGACCGCCATACTCAACCATCAGGTTGACCGAATCCGTCATGTTCTGATCGGTGACCTGGAACGGCCGCTTGGTCTTGGTTTCCGCGGTACGATAAAGTGGAATCGTCAGCTCAAAGCCCTGGGTGAGCGTATCGATCTTGCCACCCTTTGGGTTGGCATCGAGGATCGATTGCGCGGCGCCCTTCGGGTCCTTCTCCGCGGCTTCCACCGCCTTGGTGGTTGCATCCATGAAGCGCTTCACCACATCCGGGTTGGCCTTGACGTAATCGGTGTTCGCCACGAGGCCGGAAGACACCATGTTGATGCCGTAGTCGGCGAACTTGATCGGATAGACGTCCTTGCCGGTGGCGTCCTTGATCTTCATCGACTGATCCATGACGTAACCGAGCAGAAGATCGGCCTGGCCGTTGATGACCGCGTTGAGCTTGGTCTGGCCGTCGCCCGCGACCGTGGTGAAATCGCTTTCCTTCAGGCCGGTCTTCTTGAGAAACAGCGGCCAGATTTGCGTCATGGAGTTGGCGGGCGTGATCGCCACCGTCTTGCCCTTGATGTCTTCGGGCTTCCTGATGTTCTTCTCGACCAGGCCCATCGCCGACATCGGGCTGGTCTGGAGCAATACGCCGGTCGCGATGACCGGCGCGCCCTTCACCGCCGCGCGCATCATGGTCGGCACATCGACATAGCCGAAGTTCGCGGTCTTCGCGGCCACCGCTTGCGTGGTCGCGGCCGAGCCGCGGCCTTCCTGGATTTCGAGATCGATGCCGTCGGCGGCGTAAATGCCCTTGGCCTTGCCGTAATAGAACGGCGCGTGCTCGCCATAGACGTACCAGTTGAGCATCAGCACCACCTTGTCGGCAGCCTGAGCCGGCAGCGCGACCATTGTACCGATCAGCAGTGTCGCAAGAGCTGCAACCAAACGCATCATGTTCTCCTCCCAACCCTTTTTTGGAGCCGCCGTTTGGCCGGCGGCTTCGCTTATGCCGTCAAAATGATCTCTTCACGCTGGCTGACATGCCAGGGCACCACCAGCCGTTCGATCCGGTCGACGATCCAGAACAGCGCCACGCCAAGCAGCGCCAGGATCACCAGCGCCGCAAACATCGTCGGCAGATCGAAGGTGCCGATAGAGCGTTGCAGCACGTAACCGATGCCGGAGTTCGAACCGACGAATTCGCCGACCACGGCGCCGACGACCGCGAGCGTGACCGAAACTTTCAAGCCGGAAAAGATCGCAGGCATCGCGTGCGGCAAATTGACCGCGCGAAAGACATGGAAGCGGCTGCCCTGCATGGCGCGCGCCAGGTCCACCATGTCGGGATCGACGGATTTGAAGCCCTGCACCGCGGATACCACGACCGGGAAAAATCCGAGCAGGAAGGCCGAGATGATCTTCGGGACAATGCCGAAGCCGAACCAGACCACGAACAAGGGCGCGATCGCAATCTTCGGCACCGACTGCGAAAACACCAGCAGCGGATAGACGTAACTCTCGACCGTCTTCGATCCCGCAATCAACATCGCGACGGGAATGCCGAACAGCGCCGAGAGCAGGAAGCCGCAGATCGTCGCGTAGGTCGTGGGCCAGGATTGTCGCGCCAACTCCGGCCAGTCCGTCCACAGCACGGCAACGACATCGGCAGGCGCCGGAATTTGATACGCCGGAATCCTGAACAACCGGATCGACAAATCCCAGGCGACCACGATGAAAATCAGGAACAGAAACGGCCGCACCCACGCCGCGTTCAGCGCTTTCGACAGGCTTGTTGGCGCTTTCGATTCAGCCAAGTCCCGCTCCCTTACCGCGTTGCTTTTCGGGTCCGATTTTTGCCAAAATTAACCCGTTGGATAAATACTGTCCAGCCGCTTCCACCGGTATTTTACGGCGCTTTTCTCAGCCCTAAGTCGGATAGCAGATCAGGCCGGCTGCTCGGCGGGCGCGGATATTTTGGCCGGCTTTTTTCGTGCAAAGACAGCAAAGGATTTTCCGGTCAGCGCCGCCAGCACCAGGGCGACCATGTGATCCAGCCGCTCGTCCCTCGCCTTCTCATCGAGGAGATCGCGGCCAAAAATCACGCTCAGGGTCGCGCTGTTCGAGAGATAAAAGAAGCAGAGCGCCGCAATCGAAATATAGAGCTGCACCGGATCGACCGAAACGACGAAGTCGCCGCTCGCAACGCCGCGCCGCACCACGGTGCGGATCATCTCGACGAACGGCGAGTGCATCGACTTTACCTTGGTCGAGCGCTTCAGATGCCGCGCTTTGGCAACGTTCTCGGTATTGAGCAGCGCCAGGAATTCGGGATTGCGCAGGAAATAGTTCCAGGTGAAGTGGATCAGGCGCTCGATCGCTTCCGGGGGATCGAGGTGTTCGAGATCGAGCCCGCGCTCCTCCGCCCGGATCTTCTCATAGGCGCCTTCAAGCACCGCGAGATAAAGCTCTTCCTTCTTGCCGACGTGATAATACAGCATGCGCTTATTGGCGCCGGCCTTGGCGGCAATCCGGTCAACCCGCGCACCGGCGAGCCCGTGAGAAGCAAACTCCTCCTTTGCCGCCTCGAGAATTCGAAGCCGCATCCCTTCCGGGTCGCGCTGCCACTTCAGGTTTCGCCGCGTCTTGGTCAACTCAAAAATCCTACCCGGCAGAGGCGTTTCGACGTCCTCGCCTCTTCGCCTGTAGCACGCAAACGACGGGAAATGAACCGTCGGGCGTTCTTCCCACGGCGGCAGCGGTGGCGCAGCCAGTGGAGTGGATTTGACATTCGCCCCCACTTGGCCGCGGATTCATCAAGCGAATGTCAAATCCAAAAACTCCACTGGAAACTTATATTTGCTAGTGGTCTCATGATTCTAACATTCGCAAAGTGCCTGCTGCGAAGGGATGCGAATGTTAGAATCTGACCACTGGCCAGCCAAGGCGTTTATGATCGCATCATGAGCCTCTACTCGACCCTCATTCGTCCGCTCGCATTTCAGCTCGATCCGGAGACCGCGCATCATCTCGCGATCGCCACAGGCGCGCGGCTCGGTTGGGCGTCATCCGCGATGCGCGCCGCGACGGCGATCGACGACGAAAGATTAGCTCTCGTTGTTGCGGGCCTGCATTTCCCGACGCCGATTGGGCTTGCCGCCGGCTTCGACAAGAGCGGAACAGCCATAGCGGCGCTCGCAGGCCTCGGCTTCGGGTCGGTCGAGATCGGCTCGATCTCGACCGATGCTTCGATTGGAAATCCCAAGCCAAGACTTTGGCGGCTGCCCGACGACCGCGGCATCGTTGTACACTATGGCCTGCCGAACGACGGCACAGAGGTGATTGCCAAGCGCCTGTTGAACACGCGGCTGCCGGTCCCGCTCGGCGTCAATCTGGTCGTTACCAACCGCGGCGCAGGCGCGGCTGCCTTGCAGGCCGATCAGATCATCGGCGAATACGCAGCCGCTGCCAAAATCATGGCGCCGCATGCCGATTACCTGATGCTGAACCTGTCATGCCCCAACACGGTCGATGGCCGCGATTTCTTCGCGGACCGTGGGCATCTCGATGCGTGCCTGAGCGCGCTTGACGAGATCAAGTTGACGCTGCCGGTATTTCTCAAGGTCTCTCCGCTTGGCGGCGTCGAAGCCATCGAACGCGTACTCGCAGCCGCCGACAGCAGAGGATTCGTCTCGGGCTTCATGTTCAACCTGCCGCCTGTAAAACCGGAAGGTATGCACACGCCGGAAAAGATCTGGCGCGCGCTGCCGGGTGCAGTGTCCGGTCCACCGGCATCGGCGCTCGCCAACGTCTGTATCCGCGAGACCTTTCGCCGCATGGACCGCAAGCGCCACGTGCTGATCGGCGCCGGCGGCGTATCGAGCGCCGAAGATGCCTATGCCAAGATCCGCCTTGGCGCGTCGCTCGTGCAGCTTCTGACCGCGCTGATCTATGAAGGGCCCGGCGTGGTGCGAAGGATCACCACAGGCCTGGCAGAATTGTTGGCGCGCGACGGCGTCAAGCATGTGACGGAGGCCGTGGGCGTCGATGCGATTTGAGGGCGAGCTTTCGCTCCGGAACCGAACCCATTGATATCAGTTGGGATCGACGCGGCCGGCCCGTGGGTGCCGATTGCCCGAATTCGCAACGCTGGTGGGGTATTTTTGCGAATATTTTCAGCGGATAATCCTGTGGAACCGGTGCTAGTCTTGTAGCGCCCGGGTCACCCTTCAACCCATGACGGGAAACGCATGCAGGCTCTCTTCATCGGACAAAGCTACATCGACGTCACCTTCATCACCGACCACATGCCGACCGGTGACGAAAAGCACGTCGCGACGGCCTATGCGGTGTCCTTTGGCGGCAACGCGGTCACGGCGGCTTTTTGCTGCGCCAAGCTCGGGATCGTCCCGGACTTGATCGCCACCGTCGCCAATGACTGGCTCGGGCGCATGTTCCAGGATATGTGCGCGAAATACGGGATCTCGATCCATCCGCGCAAGGTCAACTCCTCCTCGCTCTCCTTCATCATGCCCAAGGACGGCAAACGCGCCATCGTCCGCTGCCGCGACGACGAGCACATTCATCCCTTCCCGCATTTGAACCTGAACGGCTGCCGCGCGCTCCACATCGACGGCCACCAGCCGGATGCCGCGATCCATTACGCCAAGCAGTGCCGCGAGGCCGGCGTCCTGACCTCGCTCGATGGCGGCGGCCTGCGCTCCAACACCCATGAACTGCTCGAATTCATCGACGTCGCGATCGTCGCCGAGCGGCTCTGCGAACAGATGAAACTCGAGCCGCGGGAGATGCTCGATTATCTCAAGAGCCGCGGTTGTCGCATCGGCGGCGTTACCATGGGCGAGCGCGGGCTATTCTGGTACGACGAGAGCGGCGCCGTGCGCATCATGCCGGCGTTGCCAATTCCGCGCCAACGGGTGATCGACACCAACGGCGCCGGCGACGTGTTCCATGGCGCTTATGTGTATTCCTACCTCGCCCACCCCGACAAAAAATGGAATGACCATTTCGAGTTTGCGCGCGCGGCCTCGACCCACAAGATCCAGCGCCTCGGCAATGAAGCGGGACTACCCAGCGTGGTCGACATCGAAGCCGTCAACAAGGAATTCGCGATCATCGCGTGAAGTTTCCCGGCGAGCGCTTATTCTTGATCGCTTCGTCACAACTCCATCCCCTGTCATCACCGGGCTTGTCCCGGTGATCCACGTCTTCCTTTCTTGAGCGACAAAGACGTGGATGGCCGGGTCAAGCCCGGCCATGACGAAGAGGAGAGACGCTCCTCGCAATGACGGGACGCATTACGCCAGCGCGGACTTCAGATCGAAGCTCGCGTCGGCGACTTTTTCAGGCTCGATCGAACGGTTCAGGCCGAGAATCTTGCGGCCGAACACATGGTCTGCGGCGCGGTTGACGGACTCGACGCCGACAAGCTGTCGAGCCTTGTAGCAAAACGCCGAGAACGAGCGCGCCTCACGATCGCCGCGCACCACGACCTGATCATATCCGGTGGTGAGGCCCGCGATCTGGAGCTTGTCGTCGCCCTGATCGCTCCAGAACCACGGCAGACCGTCATAGGGTTTGGCGTTTCCGGTCAGGCGCGCGGCCACGCAGCGCGCCTGGTCGGTGGCGTTCTGCACGGATTCGAGCCGGAGCGAACCGCCGAAGCGCGGGCTCTCGAACAAAGCGCAGTCGCCGATCGCCGAAATATTGGGATCGGCCGTCAGAAGATGCTCATCGACAATGATGCCCGAGGCGACCGGAAGGCCCGCTTCCGCCGCGATCTCGACATTCGGCAAGACGCCGACGCCAACCACGACCAGGTCGGCCGGGATGTGATGGCCATTGCTCAGGCTGACGCCGGAAACCTTTTCGCCCGCATTCTCAATACTGGTCGCCTGCACCCCGAGATGAATGCGGATGCCGGCCGATGTGTGCCGCGTTTGAAAGTAATCGGAGATTTCCGCCGTGACCGCGCGCGCCATCACCCGCGGCCCGAGCTCGATCACATCGACTTCCAGCCCTTTGGCGCGAGCCGTTGCGGCAAATTCCAGGCCAATGAAACCGGCGCCGATCACCGCGACATGTTTCGCAACAGCGATCCGTTGCCGCAGCACCTCGCTTTCGTCGAGGATGCGCAAATACTTCACGTCGGGAAGATTGGCGTTGGGCAGATCGAGCAGGCGGTTGCGCGCGCCGGTCGCGAGCAAAAGATGGCCATAGTCGAGGGACGAACCCGAAGCGAGCAACAGCCGTTGCGCGGCGCGATCGATAAAGGCGGCGCGATCGGCGATCAATTCGATATTCTGGTCGCGATAGAATTTGTCGGGCCGGAACATCAGGCTGTCCGGTTTCCCTTCGCCCTTGAGATAGGCTTTGGACAGAGGCGGCCGCTGATAGGGCAAATGCGCCTCGTCGTTGATCAGGCAGATGCGCTCCGCAAAACCATGCTGGCGCAGCGATGCCGCCACCTGATAACCGGCATGGCCGGCGCCGACGATCAAAACGGATTTCTGTGTCATCGATTCAGACTGGTACGATACGAAGCGGCAGGGTGTCAAAGCCCCGCAACGTATTGTTCAATCGCCGCTTCGGCTCCGCCATCAATTCAAACGATTGCACGCGTTTGGCAAGCGCAGCCAATATCGCTTCCGTCTCCAGCCGGGCCACGGCCTGCCCGACGCAGCCGTGAATGCCGGTGCCGAACGTCATGTGCCCGGCCGCGCGGCGGCTGACGTCGAAGGTATCAGGCCTTTCCCATCGGCGCGGGTCGCGGTTGGCGGCTCCCAGAAACAGGAGGACTTTCTCGCCTTCGCCCAGCTGCACGCCGCCGACTTCAACTGGCTTCGTCGTGGTCCGGAAGAAGGTCTGAACCGGCGCTTCGAAGCGCAACACCTCCTCAAAGGCGTTGCGGATCAGGTTCGGATTGGCCCGAAGCGTCTGCCACTGTTCGGGGTAGCGCGCCAAACAATAAAGCGCATTGCCCAAACCGTAGACCGTCGTGTCGATACCTGCCGACAGGAACGAGCGCACCAGCATGCCGGCTTCATCTTCCGATACCTCGCCGGCATTGACGGCGTCGAAAATCTGCATACCCAGTCCGTTCGGCGCCAGCGCCGCCCGGCTGCATTTCGACATGATCCACTCGCGAACCGGGCCGGCATTGGCCATCGCTTGCTGCAACAGGTCGTTGCGCGGGCCGAACGAGTTGAACACCATGCTGCCATAGAGCAACAGGTTTTTGCGGCCGTCCTCGGAAATGCCGACAGCATCCGGAAAGACTTTCAGCGGATAGGCTTCCGCAAGATCGGCGATGCCGTCGAACTCGCGCCGCGCGACCAGGTTTGCGATCAGGCGTTCCGCCTCTCGTTCGAACGTCTCACGCAACATCTTGATAGCGTTCGGCCACAGGATGCGCGTCAGCACCGTGCGAGTGCGCGTATGCAATGGCGGATCGGCTTCGAGGATGATACTTGGAGGCCGCCACGGCGGCTCTTTACGGAAATCGCTCAAGCCCACGCCCGCCGACGAACAATAAGTTTCCCAGTCGGTCAGCGCCTCGCGAACCTGCTCATGCCGGGCCATCGCCCAGACGCCGTATGTGTCGAGCCACACCGCGGGTCCGGCTTCACGCAGGGCCTCATGATGCGGATAGGGATCGCTGAGAAAGCCATGTGAAAACGGATCAACGGCCGAACCCGGCCGGCTCATCGTTACCTCAACATCCACGAAGCCTGCTCCCTGATAACCGCTCCCGGCCCGCTCGATATCTTGCAAGCTTCGCGCGGGATTGTCACCACCCGCCCCTTCGATTTAAATGCGGTGGTTCCCGCGGATAACGAGGCCCCGCCGATGGCTGCGACCGAAGATATAACCGGCGTCCCGCCGTCCGAGCCGGCACTGCTTGCGATCGATGGTCCCATTGCGACGATCACGCTCAACCGCCCCGCGAGCTTCAATTCGATCGATCTTTCGATCGCCAGGAAACTCTGGGAACTCTCGGCCGAGGTCGAGGCATCCGATGACGTGAAAGTGCTCGTGATCGAAGGCGTTGGCCGCGCGTTTTGCGCCGGCGGCGATCTTCCGACGCTTGGGGCCGCCGCCGCATCCGACACTATCGCGCCCGTCGTCGGCGAGTTGTTGCATCATTATCACGCCTTCATCGCCGCCCTGGTGCATATGCCCAAGCTCGTGCTCGCCAGCGTCCATGGTTCGGCCGCAGGCGCCGGTTTCTCTCTTGCTTGCATCGCCGATCTCTGCATCGCGGCAGAAGACGCGCGTTTCACCCCGGCCTATGCCAAGCTCGGCGCCTCGCCCGATGGTGGCGGCACGGCTGGGCTCACCGCCGCCGTCGGTCGGCGGCGGGCGTTACAGATTTTTCTCGCCGAGGACAGTTTTTCGGCTGCACAGGCCTTGCAATGGGGTCTCATCGTCAAGGTGGCCCCGGCGGCAGAGCTCAAGGCGGCCACGCGCGAGCTGGCGCATCGGCTCGCCCAAAATTCGGCGTCGACGATAGCGGCCACCAAGCGGTTGATTCAGCGCGCACCCAACAATTCGATCGAGCACCAGCTCGATGCCGAGCGCGATGCGATCATCGACTGCATGCACACGGATGAATTCCGTGCCGCAATCGACAAATTCCTGCGCAAGGAGAAGTAGCAAGATTCTCTCCATCTGGTCGTCCCCGCGCACGCGGGGACCCATAACCACCGATGTGAGTTGGGCGAGTATCAGCCGGCCCGCCATCATCGGGCGGCAACGCGGTATGGGTCCCTGCTTTCGCAGGGACGACAAGAATTAATTCGGGCAGATATACCCCGTCCCTGCCGGCGACTTGAAGCAGCCGACCGACTCCGGGATGACGTGCTTGGGCAACCACAGCACCACCTTCGGGAAATAGATCGTGAAGGTGATGGTGACGAGGAACACGACATAGATCGGCAGCGCCGCACGCAACGCCTTGGAAAACGGCACGCCGACGAATTTCGATGCCATCAATAGCACAAGTCCGTAAGGCGGCGTGATCAGGCCGAACGCCAGCGTTGCGATCAACACCACGCCCATGTGCACGCCGTTGATGTCGCCGGCCTGGGTCAGGGTGTTCACCAGCGGCATGAAGATGATGATGGTCGGCACCGGTTCGATGAAATCGCCGATCACCGTGAACAGCAGCACGAGCAACAGCATCATGATATGCGGGTCACTGCCGGCAATCGAGGTGATCCAGTCGGCGATCACGATCGCGCCGCGCAGGTAAGCCAGCATCCAACCGAAGGCGTTGGCGGCCCCAATGGTGATCAAGGGCAGCGAGAAGATCAGCCCGGCGAGACAGAAGTCGTACGGGATTTTCCTGAAATGCCCGCGGTTGAGCGCGGGGATAACCACCGCGATGATCCATATCACCGCGACCACGCCCGCTTCCGTCGGCGTGAACCAGCCGGTGAGAATGCCGCCGAGCAGGATCACCGGAATCATCAGCGGCAGCGCGGCATCGCCAGTGGCAAACATCACCTGGCGCATCGAGGCTCGTGGCTTTCGCGTACCGACGGGACCGAAGAAATAGCAATAGATCATCAGGCCGAAGCCGATCATCATGCCGGGCACGACGCCCGCCATGAACAGGCCCGCGATCGAAACGTTGCCGACCGCACCATAGACCACCGCGGTGATGCTCGGCGGCACCAGGGCGGCAATGGTCGAGGCGGAAGCAATGATCGCCGCGATGAAGGCGGGGCTATAGCCCTCCCGCTTCATCGGCCCGCCAAGCGCGCGGCTCATCACGGCGACGTCGGCCGTGGTCGAGCCCGACATTTCCGAAAAGAACATGCTGAAGACGACGACGACCTGCGACAGCCCGCCCCTGATATGACCGACCAGCGACAGCGAAAGATTCGCGATCCGCACCACGACATTGGCCGAACTCATGAGCTCGCCAACCAGGAGAAAGAACGGGATCGCCAGCAGCGCTTCGGAATCGACGCCGTCAAAAATCTTCTGGATGATCGCCGCGAGCGACACGTCGGTCAGCAGCGCACCGACGAACACGCCCGCCATCAGCGAAAACGGCACGGGCACGCCGAGATAGCCGAAGAACAGGAAGCAGAACGACATCAAAGCGAGGACAAGCGGTGGGCTCACGGTCACACTCCCCGGCCGAGGGAAGTCTCAACCGGCGGGATGATCAGTTCCTCCGCCGGTTCCGGGTGATCGAACCCGTTGCGGATGCCGTTGACGAGCTGCTCGATCGTGAACAGCGCGATCAGGATCGCCGAAAGCGGGATCACGGCGTAAAGCGAGGCGATCGGCGTGCCGGACGGCAGACGGAAACTGCCGAAGCCGCGGAGATAGTTGATGTAGCCGAACCAGATCAGACAAAACGCGACGCCAAGCACGACGATGCGAATGATGATTTCGACGATCGTTCGCGATGCGCCATGCAGGGATTCAGAAATCGCGGTAAGATACAGGTGATCGTTGCGGCGCGTTGCGACCGCAGCCCCGATGAAGATCGCGTAGACGAACAGCGTTGAGGTAACCTCCTGCAACCACAGCCAGGGATGGCCGATGGTGCGGGTGACGATGTCGAACATGACAGACAGCGAAAAGCCGAAGCAGAGCACGCCGCACACGATCATCAGCACGAGCTCGAGCCGGTCGAGCGCGCGCCATTTCAGGTGATGCTGCCGTTGCAGGACCAGTTTGTCGGCCAACGCCATTTACGGGCTCTCCGTCATATCCACTACTCCATCATGCCCGGCCAAAAGCGCGAAGTGCGTCTTCGAACTAGAGGTGCCGGGCATCCACGCCTTCCTTCGAATCGTGACCAAGACATGGATGGCCGGGTCAAGCCCGGCCATGACGATGGCGTTACTAGTTGATCGCTCTGATCAGGTCCTTGATCTTCTCGGAATGGGGGCCGAGTTCCTTGGCAAGCTTGTCGAGATAGGGATCGGCGATCTTCTGGAAGCCGGTCTTGTCGACATCGTTCACGATCTTGACGCCCATCTTCTCAAGCTTGGCGGCCGCCGCCTTCTCCAGTTCGAACGCCCGCTTCGGTTCCTGAGTGCTGACATCGCGCGCCGCCGCCTGCACCCATGCCCGCTGTTCGGCATTGAGGCTCTGCCACAGCTTGTCGCTGATCCAGAGGATGGCGTTATTGGCCTCGTGCTCGGTCATCGAAAGCACGGGCGCGACTTCGTAGTGCCGGTTGATGAGGTAGACGTTGACGGCGTTTTCGCCGAAATCCATCACGCCGGTTTGCAGGGACGTATAGACGCTGCCGAACGGCATATGCACGGTCTGCGCGCCATAGACGGCGAACATGGTGTCTTCGGTGGCGGTCGCCTGCACGCGAACCTTGTAACCCTTGAGGTCCTCGACCTTGCGCACTTCGCGCTTGCCGTACATGTGCCGGAAACCCTGCGTGCCTAGCCCGATGGCGTGAATGCCCTGCACGGTTCCGTCGATCATGTCGCGGATGGCTTCGAACACTTTCGGATCGCCGAGCGCCTTGATGTTGTGATCTTCATTGCGGAACAGGTAATGCAACGACATCACGCCGGCCTGCGGCGAGATGGTGGAGGTATTCGCCGACGACACGATCGCAAAATCGATGTCGCCCGAGCGCACCAGTTGCAGGATCTGCGGCTCCTGCCCGAGCTGCGCGCCCGGATACTGGTCGATCAGCATCGTTCCCTTGCTCAACTCCTTCAGCTTGGCGGAGAAGATGTCGTAGGCGATGCTGTAGCCGGAATTGAGCTGCTGATCGTGGGCGAAGCGATAATGTTTGACTTCTTGCGCGCCCGCCGTGCTCGCAAAGATCGTTGCGGCCAAAAAGGCCAGCAGGCTTGTTATTTTTCCTTGATGACGCAACGTCCATTCCTCCCGTTGATTTTCTTGGGTCCGTATCAATTGACTGACCGGATCAGGTTTTTGATCTTCTCGGCATGCGGTCCGAGGTCCTTGGCGAGTTTGTCGAGATAGGGATCGGCGATCTTCGTGAAGCCGGACTTGTCGACATCCGTCACCACCTTCACGCCGATCGACTTCAGCTTCTCCGTCGATTGATGCTCGAGCTCGAGCGCCTTGGCAGGCTGGCTGCGGTTGACCTCGTCGGCGGCGGCCTGCACCCAACCCTGCTGCTCCGGCGTAAGGCTGTTCCACAATTTGTCGCTCACCCAAACCAGGCTGTTGTTCGCCTCGTGCTCGGTCAGCGACAACACCGGCGCGACTTCGTAGTGCTTGTTGGCGAGGTAGACGTTGATGCCGTTTTCCGCGACATCCATCACACCGGTTTGCAGCGAAGTGTAGACGCTGCCAAAGGGCATATGGACGATCTGCGCGCCGTAGGCCGGGAACATGGTGTCCTCGGTCGGCGTCGCCTGAACCCGCACCTTCAGTCCCTTGATATCCTCGATCTTCCTGATCTCGCGTTTGGCGTACATGTGACGGAGACCGAGCGTGGCGACGCCGATGACGCGCGCGCCCTGGACGGTCTCGGCGATCATGGCCTTAATGGCTTTGGAAACTTCGGGGTCAGCAATGGCCTTGATGAGATGGGCCTCGTTGCGGAACAGGAAATGCATCGACATCACGCCGGCTTGCGGCGACAAGGTCGCGGCATTGGCGGATGAGGAAATGCAGAATTCGACGTCGCCGGATTTCACGAGCTGAAGCACTTGCGGCTCCTGCCCGAGCTGAGCGCCCGGATACTGATCGATCAGCATCGTGCCCTTGCTCAGCGTCTTGAGCTTGTCGGCGAAGATATCGCCGAGGATGCCATAGCCGGTCGTTTTCGGCTGGTCATAGGCGAAGCGGTAATGCTTCACCTCCTGGGCCGTCGCACCTGCCGCCGTGAAAAGAAAGGCAGCAACGAACGCGGCGAATAGCTTGCCAAAACTGGCCATCGTCTCCCCCTCCCTGATTGTTTTCTTGGATCATCCCATCGGCCTTGTCGGGATGTCAATCGAACTGAGGGAGAAGACTACGCTTTAGGCATCGCCGCGTGACCGTTGCCGCTGATCATTTGCCTTGCGCACGCATGAAATCGAAGTCGCAGCCTTCATCGGCCTGCAAGATCGTCTCATGGAATAGATGCGCGTAGCCGCGCTTGGCCCAGTCCGCCTTGGGCAGTTTGAGGGCGGCGCGGCGCTTTTCGAGCTCGGCCGCGTCGACCAGAAGATCGATGCTGCGTTTGGCGACGTCGAGCCGGATCATGTCGCCGGTCTTCACCAGCGCCAAGGGGCCGCCGACGGCGGATTCCGGCGTGATATGAAGCACGATGGTGCCGAACGCCGTGCCACTCATCCGCGCATCCGAAATCCGCACCATATCCTTGACGCCGGCGCGCAGGAGTTTTGAGGGAATCGGCAGGTAGCCGGCCTCCGGCATGCCCGGCGCGCCCTTCGGTCCCGCATTGCGCAAAACCAGCACATCATCGGCGGAAACTTCCAGCGCAGGATCGTCCACCCGCAACGTCATGTCTTCAACCAACTCAAACACGACCGCGCGGCCGGTGTGCTGCAACAATTTCGGTGTGGCCGCCGACTGCTTGATGACGGCGCCGCGCGGCGCGAGGTTGCCGTGCAGGATGGCCATCGAGCCCACATCCTTGATCGGATTGTCGCGCGGGCGAATGACATCCTGCCCCGGCACGTCTTCGGCCTGCGCAACAATCTCGCGCAAGGTCGCCCCCGTAATGGTCTTCGCGTCGAGATCGATCAGCCCGCCGAGTTGCGCCATCAGTTTCGGCACGCCGCCGGCGTGGTGAAAATGCTCCATATAATGTGCGCCGGACGGTTTGAGGTCGATCAGAACGGGCACCTCGCGGCCCAGTTTGTCGAAGGCTTCGAGATCGATCCGGTGCGGGCTGCGGTTGGCAATCGCGGTCAGATGAATGAGGCCATTGGTCGATCCACCGATCGCCTGCATCACGACTTGCGCATTCCTGAACGAGGATTTCGTCAGCAGCTCGCTCGGCTTCGGCCCCTTGGCCTTGGCCATTTCGGCGGCAACCTTGCCGCTTGCCTCCGCCAGACGAAAGCGTTCGGCATGGGGCGCCGGGATCGTCGCGCTCATCGGCAACGACAGGCCGAGCGCTTCGGTGACGCAGGCCATGGTGCTCGCGGTGCCCATCACCATGCAGGTGCCGACGGAAGGCGCGAGGCGCGAACTAACGGCTTCGATCTCGACTTCATCGATTTCGCCGGCACGGTGCTTGCCCCAGAGCCGGCGGCAATCGGTGCAGGCGCCCAGGACTTCGCCGCGATGATGCCCGACCACCATCGGACCGACGGGAATGACGACCGTCGGCAGGTCGGCCGAGACCGCCGCCATGATCTGCGCCGGCAAGGTCTTGTCGCATCCGCCGATCACCACGACCGCATCCATCGGCTGCGCGCGGATCATCTCCTCGGTATCCATCGCCATCAGGTTGCGCAGGTACATCGAGGTCGGATGCGAGAAGCTTTCCGCGATCGAAATCGTCGGAAACACCATCGGCATCGCGCCCGACAGCATCACGCCGCGCTTCACCGCTTCGACGATCTGCGGCGCGTTGCCGTGGCAGGGATTGTAGTCGCTATAAGTGTTGGTGATGCCGACGATCGGGCGATTCAGCGCATCGTCCGAATAGCCCATCGCCTTGATGAAGACCCTGCGCAGAAACAGCGAAAAGCCGGGATCGCCGTAACTCGCCAGTCCCTTGCGCAAACCATCGGCCATTTTCTTGTTTCCTTTTATTATGTCGTCATTCCGGGGGCACGCGAAGCACGAGCTATGAGGTGCGCTTGCACATCAGAGACTCTCGAGATTCCGGATCGCCGCTTCGCGTCGTCCGGAATGACGTCGTCCCTTATTTCAGATCGATGATCCGGCTTTTGTCGCCGTCGAATTCCATGCCGCAGAAGGTGCCGCCCTGGTAGAAATCGCCGACGGGATCAGCCTTGATCTTGGCCTGTTCGGCAAAGGCGTGTTCACGAAAATCCTCCGCGCGGCCGATCGGGCGATAGCCGAGATCATAGGCGCGATGATTGTCCCACCAGGCGCGTTCGTTGTTGGAAGCGCCATAGAGAATTTCGAAGTGAATATCGGGGTGCTCCAGCCCGATCCGGCAGAGCTGCACCAGGTCCTCCGGCTTCAGCCAGATCGAAAGCCTGCGGTGATCGAGCGGCTTGTCGCCGAAATTGCCGATCCGGATGCAGGTGACCTTCATGCCGTGCTTGTCGGCATAGAGCGCGCCAGTGGCTTCGCCGAACGCCTTGCTGACGCCGTAACGGCTGTCCGGCCGCGGCGTCACGTTGGTGCTGATACGCTGATAGCGCGGATAGAAGCCGACCGCATGATTTGACGAGGCAAACACGATGCGCTTGACGCCCTTTTTGTGCGCGGCCTCGAACAGGTTGTAGCAGCCGATGATGTTGGCCTGCAGGATGTCGTTCCACGACCCTTCGACGGAATAGCCGCCGAAATGAATGATGCCGTCGACGCCTTCGCAGATCGCTTCGACTTCGGCCATGTCAGCGAGATCGGCCGCCTTGAATTTTTCGTTTTTGCCGAGATCGGCGGGCGCCTTGAGGTCGCTCAACAGCAAATCCGGATAGATCGGCGGCAACAGCTTGCGCAGGCTCGTGCCAATTCCACCGGAAGCGCCGGTCATCAAAATACGTGGCATCTCATCCCTCATTTTCGGATTGCTTTCGTGAGTATGGCGCGGCGCGCGGTGCGCGGCAAGCACGCTTGCCGCAGGGGTATGTCAATGTTAGCAGGTAGCTAGTGAGGAAACTAAACAGCAACGAGAACACTAAATGTCCGAAAATCCCGCACGCCCCGGCTTTCAGCCGGCCACGCAATATCCCGACCCCTGCATTCACGCGCTCGATCCGCGCTTCGAGAAATACTGGCTGAAATTATCGGCCGTGGAGCGGATCGCCACCGGACTGCGCTGGGCCGAGGGGCCGGTGTGGTTCGGCGACGGGCGCTATCTGTTGTGCAGCGACCTTCCTAACCATCGCATCATCAAATGGGAGGAAGAGACCGGCGCGATCAGCATCTATCGCAAACCCTCGAATTTCGGCAACGGCAACACCCGCGACCGCCAGGGCCGCCTTGTCACCTGCGAGCATGGCGGCCGGCGCGTGACCCGCACCGAATATGACGGTTCGATTACGATCCTGATGGATTCCTTCAACGGCAAGAAGCTGAATTCACCGAACGACGTCGTGGTGAAATCCGACGGCTCGATCTGGTTCACCGATCCCGTCTTCGGTTTGCTCGGCAACTACGAAGGCTATGTCGCGGAATCCGAGATCGACGCCAACGTCTACCGGATCGACGACGAAACCGGCAAGGCCACCATCGTCGCCGAGGGCGTGCTCGGACCGAACGGGTTGTGCTTCTCGCCCGACGAGAAAATCCTCTACATCGTGGAATCCCGCGGCGTGCCGAACCGCAAGATTCTCAGCTTTGACGTCTCGCCGTCCGGCGACAAGATCACCAACAAGCGTGTGCTGATCGACGCCGGCCCTGGCACGCCCGACGGCATGCGTTGCGACATCGACGGCAATCTCTGGTGCGGCTGGGGCATGGGCTCGGCCGAACTCGACGGCGTCCTGGTCTTTGCGCCCGATGGCAAGCCGATCGGCCGCATCGCATTGCCCGAGCGTTGCGCCAATGTCTGCTTCGGCGGGTTGAAGCGCAACCGCCTGTTCATGGCCGCGAGCCAGTCGATCTACGCGCTGTACGTGAACACGCAAGGGGCGCTGGGGGGCTGATCCCCCCTCACGCGTCGTCCCGGCCAAGCGGAGCGCGAGCCGGGACCCATACCGCGTGATCTCTCGATAAGAAAAGACCGGCGTCCTTCGTAAGAACACCGGCCTGGGGTTATGGGTCCCCGCTTTCGCGGGGACGACACCGAATAATCGGATAAATCTTACGCCGCATTGAAGCCGGCGACCGCCTTGGCCTCAAGATATTCTTCGAGGCCAAACTTGCCCCACTCGCGGCCGTTGCCCGACTGCTTGTAGCCGCCGAACGGCGCGGTGCGGTCATTCGGCACGCCCTGCAGATTGACGTTGCCGGCGCGAATGCGGCGGCCGACGCGACGTGCGCTTTCCACCGTATCGCCGGAGACGTAGCCAGCCAGACCATACGGCGTGTCGTTGGCGATGCGGACCGCGTCTTCCTCGTCCTTCGCGCCGAGGATGGTGAGCACGGGGCCGAAGATTTCCTCGCGCGCGATCGTCATCTCGTTGGTGACATCGGCGAAGATGGTCGGGCGGACATAGTAGCCTTTATTGACGCCTTCCGGCAAACCAGGCCCGCCGGCAACGAGCGTGGCGCCTTCCTCAATGCCCTTGTTGATCAGAGCCTGGATCTTGTCCCACTGAATCCGCGACACGACCGGGCCGATGGTGGTGCCTTCGGCGCGCGGATCGCCGGCCTTGGTCTTGTCGGCCACGCCCTTGGCGATCGCAGCGACTTCCTTCATCTTCGACAGCGGCACGATCATCCGGCTCGGCGCGTTGCACGATTGGCCGGAATTGTTGAACATGTGCATCACACCGCCGGTGACGGCTTTGGTGAGGTCGGCGCCCTCGAGGATGATGTTCGGCGATTTGCCGCCGAGTTCCTGGCTGACGCGCTTGACAGTCGGCGCGGCGCGCTTCGCGACATCGATGCCGGCCCGGGTCGAACCGGTGAATGAGATCATGTCGATGTTCGGGTGCTCGCTCATGGCGGCGCCCACTTCGGGGCCGAGGCCGTTGATCAGGTTGAATACGCCCTTCGGCACGCCGGCCTCATGCAGGATCTCGGCAAAGATCAAAGCCGAGGTCGGCGTGAATTCCGACGGCTTCAGGATCATCGTGCAACCGGCGGCAAGCGCGGGCGCAACCTTGCAGGCGATCTGGTTCAGCGGCCAGTTCCACGGCGTGATCATGCCGACGACGCCGACCGGCTCGCGCACCACCACGGCGGTGCCGACCGGCTCCTCAAAGTGGTAGTTCTTCAGAACTTCCAGCGTGGACATGATGTGCCCGAGGCCGGCGCCGGCCTGCAGCTTCTCCGCCATCGGCAGCGGCGCGCCCATCTCGTCGGAGACGGCGGCGCCAATCTCCTTCATGCGGCCCTTGTAGACCTCCACGATCTTGGTCAGCAGCGCCACGCGCTCCTCGCGGCTGGTCTGCGAATAGGTTTCAAACGCGCGCTTGGCAGCGGCAACGGCCTTGTCGACGTCGGCTTTGGAGCCGAGCGCAATCTCATACATCGCCTCTTCGGTCGCCGGATTGACGACAGGCGTGGACTTCTTGACGGCGGGATCGACCCAGGCGCCGTCGATGTAGAATTGCATGCGGTTGACCATCGGAGACCTCTTGATTTCGGGGGCTATGGAGGGGGCGTTCAGCCGACATCCTCGCACGGGCACGGAACAAAATGAACCCGCCACATGCGGGACGCCGGGATGCGGCTACGGCTGGATATAAGGTCGGCGATGTGGAGGATGCAAGACGGGCTCTTTTCCTCTCCCGCAAGGGGAGAGGGAAATTCCGTCACACGGCCAATTTGCGGTGACGCACCGGCGCGCCGGAGGTGAGGCTTTCCGCCGCATCGATGATCGCATTCGCATCGATGCCGTAATGGCGATAGAGGTCGTCGATCGTGCCGGTCTGGCCGAAATGCTCAACGCCGAGCGCCTCCACCCGATGCCCCCTCACCCCGCCGAGCCACGCCAGCGTCGACGGATGTCCGTCGATCACGGTCACCAGGCCGCAATCGCGCGGCAGCGGCGCGAGCAGCTTTTCGATATGGGACAGATGCGCCACACCGCGGCGATCGCGGCGGAGCTTGCGCGCGCCGGTCCATCCCGCATGCAGCCGGTCGGCCGAGGTAATCGCGAGCAGGCCGATATCGCGGCGACTCTCGCCCAAAAGTCCGACCGCCTCGATCGCTTCGGGCGCCACCGCGCCGGTATAGGCAACCACGACTTCCGCATTCGGTCCCGGCTTGCGCAGCCAATAAGCGCCTTCGGTGATGCCGGCTTCCAGTTCGCCCGACATGATCCGCTGCGGCTGGTCGATCGTACGGGTGGTCAGCCTCAAATAAACCGAACCGCCCTCGCCGTACTCACGCTGCATGTGACGAAAGCCCCAGCCCATGATGACGGCGAGTTCGTCGACGAACGCCGGCTCAAAGGACGAAAGGCCGTCCTGCGCCATGCCGATCAAGGGCGTTGCGATCGACTGATGCGCGCCGCCTTCCGGCGAGAGCGTGATGCCGGAGGGCGTCGCCGCCACCATGAAGCGCGCGTCCTGATAGCAGGCGTAGTTCAGCGCATCGAGGCCGCGCTCGATAAAGGGATCGTAGAGCGTGGCCACAGGCAGCAGCCGCTCGCCATTGATGGCATGCGACAGCCCGAGCGCGGACATCAGGATGAACAGATTCATCTCGGCGATGCCGAGCTCGATGTGCTGGCCCTTTGGCGAAGCATCCCAGTTGAAGGTCGACGGGATCTTTTCACTGCGGAACAGGTCGGCCTTCTCGGCTCGCGCAAACAGGCCGCGGCGATTGACCCAGGCGCCCAGATTGGTCGACACCGTGACATCGGGCGAGGCCGTGACGATGCGGGAGGCCAAGGCACTGTCGCCACGTGCGAGTTCGTTGAGCAAGAGGCCGAAGCCCTGCTGGGTCGACATCTGCGCGGACGGCGAGAAGGCGAGCCGCTCGGGTACCGCGACTTCCGGCGCGCTCAGGCGCCGCCGGCCCTCGCGGTTGAAGGCGACGTTCGACAGGAACGCCTCCAACTCGGCCGGCGTCTGCGGCAGGCCCTCAAACTTGTCCCACTCGTGACCTGGGCGGATGTTCTGGTGGCTGCGCCACTTTTCCATCTGCGCGACCGTCATCAGGCCCGCGTGATTATCCTTGTGGCCCTGGAACGGAAGACCGACGCCCTTGATGGTGTAGGCGATGAAACACACGGGACGGTCGTGATCGATCGACTCGAACGCTTCCAGCATGCTCGCCATGTCGTGGCCGCCGAGATTGGACATCAACGCCAGCAGTTCGTCGTCGCTGCGCTTGTCGATCAGCCGCGTGACCGGGCCCTGATCGCCGATCTCGTCGCGCAGATGCTTGCGGAACGCTGCTCCACCCTGGAAACATAACGCCGCATAAAGCTGGTTCGGACAGGCATCGATCCATTTGCGCAGCGCCTCGCCGCCGGGTTCGGCAAAGGCCTCGCGCATCAGACTGCCGTATTTTACGATCACCACGTCCCAACCGAAATTGCGGAACATGGATTCGAATTTTTCCCACAGGCCTTCGCGCACCACGGCATCGAGGCTCTGGCGGTTGTAATCGACAACCCACCAGGTGTTGCGCAAGCCGTGCTTCCATCCCTCGAGCAGCGCCTCGAAAATATTCCCCTCGTCCATCTCGGCGTCGCCGACGAGCGCAATCATCCGCCCTTCGGGGCGATCTTTCGCCCAGCCATGCGCCTTGACGTAATCCTGCACGAGCGAGGCAAACAGCGTTTGCGCGACGCCGAGCCCGACCGAGCCGGTAGAGAAATCGACGTCATCGACATCCTTGGTGCGCGACGGATAGGACTGCGCGCCCTTGAAGCCGCGAAAATTCTCCAGCTTCTCGCGGGTCTGATGCCCGAACAGATACTGGATCGCGTGAAATACCGGGCTGGCATGCGGCTTGACCGCGACGCGGTCCTGCGGCCGCAGCACCGAGAAATAAAGCGCCGACATGATGGTGGCGAGCGAGGCGGAAGATGCCTGATGGCCACCGACCTTCAGGCCATCCCTATTGGGCCTGACATGATTGGCATGGTGGATGGTCCACGAGGACAACCACAGCGCCTTGCGCGTCAGTGCGTTCAAAATGTCTAAGCGGGCGGGTTCGATCGGCATGGCGCGGCTCCCAGCCTCAAGCGTTTTGCGGCCTGATTGCGGCCAATGTTACCGCGGCTGCGCCTGCCGAAATTCTCAAATTTTAGCGACATACCCCGATATTTTGGGATAATTTCCCAAACAGGCCCATCCAATCAATGGTTTATCCCAATGCCAACCCTCGATACCATCGACCGCAAGATCCTCAGCCATCTGCAATCGGATGGCCGCATCACCATGGCCGAACTCGCCGAGAAGGTCGGGCTCTCGGTCTCGCCCTGTCATCGCCGGGTGAAACTTCTGGAAGAGCGCGGCGTGATCTCGCGCTATATCGCGACCGTCGATCAGAAGTCGGTGGGCCTGCATGTCAGCGTGTTCATCTCGATCAAGCTCGCGCGCCAGAAGGAGGAGGACCTCAATCGCTTCGCGCGCGCGATCTCGAAATGGGAAGAAGTGCTCGAATGCTATCTGATGACGGGAAACCGCGACTACCTCTTGCGCGTGGTCGCCGCCGATCTTTCGTCTTATGAAGCGTTCCTAAAGAACAAGCTGACGCGGCTCGACGGCATCGCCTCGATCGAATCGAGTTTTGCGCTCAGCCAGGTGAAATATTCGATCGCGCTGCCGGTGTGAGCCGAAGCCCTCTGTCGTCCCTGCGAAAGCAGGGACCCATAACCACAGGCATGCATTGTTGTACAAAGCCGTTGACCACCGTCTGACATACTAAGACCGCGGCGTATGGGTCCCGGATCGCGTTCGCTTTGAGCTCACTTGTCCGGGACGACAAAACTGGGAGATTTACGGATTGGGCGACGGCTCCGCTACCAGCACGGCGAGTTGCGAATGCCTGACGCGTTCGCGATGCGCGGTATAGAGCCCGCTCGCGACGATGACGGCCGCGCCGGCGACGGTCCACACATCGGGCACCTCGCCGAAGATCAGGAAACCGAGCAGCGTGACCCAGAGCAACTGGACGTAAGAGAATGGCGCCAGCACGGAAGCATCGGCATAGCGAAACGCAAGCACGACGATCCACTGCCCCGCCGTCGATGTCAGACCGATGATGGTGCCGAACAGGATGTCGTGCCAGGTCGGCGTGACCCAAACCAATGGAACCAGCGCGCAGAGAATCGCAAAGCCGACGATCGACGAATAGGTCATGGTGACCATCGCACGCTCTTGTCCGCTCATCAGGCGCGTCATGATCAGACAGCAAGCCCATGCGAAAGCCGACACCACCGGAAAGACCGCAGCGGGATGAAACGCGCCGGTGCCCGGGCGCAGGACGATCAGCACGCCCATCAACCCCACCGCTGTGGCGATCCAGCGCCGCAGCCCAACTTTCTCGCTGAGAAAAAAGATCGACAGCGCGGTGACGAACAGCGGCGATACAAAGCTCGTCGCGGAAGCCTCGGCGATCGGGAGAAACCGCAGACCCGAAATGAACAACAGCGATGAACCGAGCAGCGCCGCGCCGCGCATGACCTGCAACCCCGGCCGCCCGGTCCGCAGCGCAAACAGCGGCGACCCCGGCACCATCGCCGGAACCATGATCATCAGGAAAATGAGAAACCGGATCCAGGCGATCTCGATCGACGGCAACGTCGTGGAGAGATATTTCGAGGTTGCATCCGACGTGCCGAGAAAAATCGTCGATAAGATGAGCAGCCCGATACCACGCAATGGCCGGTCGGCGCGCGCGGGCGCCGTTTTAGCAGGCTTCTCTTCAGGCAGCGGTAAGAGAGCGCTGTCCAGCCTCAAGGCGGCTGCGGGGCGTGTCACGGTTTGAACTCTGGGCCGAGGAAATCGAATCGGGCGAGACGCCAAAAAAGCGCCATCGCGCGTGAGCCGCAAGGTCCGAAAACAGGAAGCCGATATGCGCGAGCAATACGCGGCGTTTCAACACAATTTTCAGTTGGGCATGATCTCCGCGCAAATGCCTCCGCGAGCCTGCTAAAGCATTGGCAGACTTCGCGGTTTCGCCCCGCGCGTGAATGCCTGATCGAGTGCGGTGATATCATCCGCGCTCAACACGAGATCGCCCGCCGCAGCATTCTCCGCGGCATGTTCCGCGCTCGACGCTTTCGGGATCGGAAACACCTGCGGATCGCGCGCAAGAAATGCGAGCGCGACCTGGCGCGTTGAAACGCCGTGGCGTCTGGCGATGGTCTGCAACACCGCGCCGCCCTTGCTGCGCGAATCCGGAAAATCATTGTGACCGAACGGCGAATAGGCGACCACCGCGACGCTATGCTTTGCACACCACGGGACCACCGCGTGCTCGATCGCGCGTTCCTGCAAATGATAGAGCACCTGGTTGCAGGCGATCTTGCCCTCCCCTGAGACATCGAGAAGCTCGTCGAGATCGTCGGCATCGAAATTGGAAACGCCCCACGAGCGGATCTTGCCGGCGCCGACCAGTTGTTCGAACGCATCGACGGTCTCGGCGAGCGGATAGCTGCCGCGCCAATGCAGGAGATAACAATCGAGCCGATCGGTCTTGAGTCGCGATAGCGAGCGCTCGCACGCCGTGATGGTGCCGCGCCGTGACGCGTTGCTCGGAAGCACTTTCGAGACCAGATAGGTTTCGTCGCGGCGTCCGGCGATCGCCTCGGCGATCACAAGCTCCGCATCGCCATACATCTCGGCCGTATCGATATGGGTCATGCCGAGGTCGAGACCGCGGCGCAACGCCGCAACCGCGGACTTGCGATCGCCGCGATCGATGTACCAGGTGCCCTGCCCGATGACGGACACATCGTGGCCGGTGGTGCCGAATTTCTTGTGCTTCATGTGGAGGTACCCCGTGGCGCGAAAGCGAGCGCACCATAATCGAGGACATCCAACACGTCGACGCTTTCGACGGCACAAACAAAGCGCGGGCGAGAAGGCTGCGTTCTTGCCCCGGTCGCACCGCGTGCTATGAATCCGGGAGGGCCAGCAACATGGAACGTTCTGGCCGACATAATACCAAGCGCCGTTCAAGGCGGATCTCAGGGGAGGAACCACATGGCCCATTTCGGCCCGAGCCGCCGTTCTCTGTTGCAGGGAACGATCGCGGCGAGCGCGCTCAGTCTGACCGGATTTCCCGCACGCGCCGACGTGCAATGGAAGAAATATGCCGGCACCACCATCGAAGCCAATCTGATCAAGGGGCCACGCGGCGAGCTGCTGCAAAAATATGCTTCCGAGTTTACCGATCTCACCGGCATCAAGGTCGAGTCGGAAGTCATTCCGGAACAGCAGCAACGGCAGAAGGCGGTCATCGAGCTGACCTCGGGCAAGCCGAGCTTCGATGTCGTTCACGTCAGCTATCACGTGCAGAAGCGGCAATTCGACAAGGCCGGCTGGCTCGCGGACCTCACGCCGTTTATGAAAGACCCTAGCCTCACCGCGCCGGACCTCACGGTCGACGATTTTTCCGCCGGTGGACAGCAATTCGCCAGGAACGAAAAGGGCGAGATGCGTTCGCTGCCCTGGTCGGTCGATTACTTCATCCTGTACTGGAACAAGGAGCTCTTCGCCAAAAAGGGCCTCGCACTGCCGAAGACCTTCGACGAGATGGTTGCCGCCGCCGAGAAGCTGAACGATCCCGCCAACGGCATCTATGGCTTTACCGGCCGCGGCCTGCGCAACGCCAACATGACGCTGTGGACCAACTTCTTCCTCAACTATGGCGGCGAGTTTCTCGATGCGAAGGGAAATATCCTGACCGACGGGCCGGAAGCGATCGAGGCGACCAAAACCTATCAGCACCTGCTGACCAAGACAGCGCCTCCGGGCGTCGCCGGCTTCAACTGGATGGAATCGATGGCCTCGCTGACGCAAGGTAGGGCCGCGATGTGGATCGATGGCGTTGGCTGGGCTCCGCCGATCGAGGACCCCAATGCGTCGCGTGTGGTCGGCAAGATCGGCTACTCCCTGGTGCCAGCAGGACCCAAGGGCCAGTATTCCGCGACCTATGGTGACGGCATCGGCGTTGCCCAGACGAGTACGAAGAAGGAAGCCGCTTATCTCTACTGCCAGTGGGCCGTTTCAAAGACCATGGGCGCGCGGCTTCTGCAGGCCGGCGGCGGTGTGCCGTTCCGCAACTCCGTCCTCAACGACGAGACGGTGCGCAAGGGCGTGAAGAACCAGGACTGGCTGGACTCCGTGATCGGATCGGCCAAGATCAGCAAACTCGGTCTTCCCGTCATTATTCCGGTCGCGGAATTTCGCGACCTCGTCGGCGCCGCGGTGACGGCGACACTCTCGGGCGCCGACCCGGCAACGGAATTGAAGAAGGCGCACGAGCAATTCCGGCCGATTCTGGAGCGAAGCGAGAAGTCGTGAGCAGTGGTGGTCCGATTCTAACATTCGCTTCCCTTTTCAGGGGGCACGTTTGCGAATGTTAGAATCATAGGACCACTGCCAATTATATATTTCCTGTGGAGTTTTGGATTTGACATTCGCTTTCCGAATTTGGGGCTGGGCGCGTAGCGAATGTCAAATCCACTCCACTAGTTCGGCTGAAACCGGCCTCGCGCAAGAAGAGCCGGCTGCATCTGAATCCGGCGGGTGGCGACCGCCGTCCTATTGGCCGTTTGTCCTTCCCGCGCTGATCGTCGTGCTCGCGGTCATCATCTTTCCATGGGCCTATACGATCTGGATGAGCCTGCACGAATGGAAAGTTGGAGCTCCGCCGACCTTCATTGGTCTATCGAACTATATCCGTCTGCCGAGCGATGTCAGGTTCATCGAGTTGGTCTGGCATACGCTGGTCTACAGCGCGCTGTCGGTCGCCTTGCCGCTGGTGTTCGGCACTTTCGCGGCGGTGGTGTTTCACAACAAGTTTCCGATGCGCGGCTTCCTGCGCGGTCTTTTCATCTTGCCAATGATGGCAACCCCGGTCGCCATCGCGCTGGTGTGGACGATGATGTTCCACCCGCAACTCGGCATCTTGAATTATCTACTGTCGCTCGTTGGTCTGCCGCCGCAGCTTTGGGTGTTTCACCCCGCGACCGTCATCCCTTCGCTGGTTCTGGTCGAAACCTGGCAATGGACGCCGCTGGTCATGCTGATTGTGCTCGGAGGCTTGGCGGCAATTCCAGCCGAGCCCTATGAGAGTGCATTGATCGATGGCGCCACCCGCTGGCAGACCTTCCGCTACATCTCGCTGCCGCTGATCACGCCGTTCCTGTTCATCGCATCGATGATCCGCATGATCGACGCGGTGAAGAGTTTCGACATCATTTTTGCGATCACCCAAGGCGGCCCGGGCAGCGCTTCGGAGACCATCAACCTCTATCTCTACAGCGTCGCTTTCGTCTATTACGACGTCGGATACGCGTCTGCGATCGTCGTGGTTTTTTTCGCACTCATCGTCGCGCTCGCCGGTGCGCTGCTTCGGTTGCGGCAGCGCACGCACTGGAATGACGGCGGAGACTCGAAATGAGCTCGTTACGGCAATTGGCCGGCAGGGTCGGGCTCGCCTTTGCGATTCTCGCCATCGTATCGCCGGCCGTGCTGTTCTTCCTCTGGATGCTGTCCTTGTCGGTCAAATTCGAAGTCGACAACGCATCATATCCACCGATCTTCATCCCCGAACATTTCAACTGGGGCAACTATTCCGCCGTCCTCGACTCCAAGCGGTTCTCGACCTATTTCGCCAACAGCCTGATCGTCACGGGAGCGGCAACCGCATTTGCCTTGCTGGTCGGCGTGCCGGCCGGCTATGGCCTCGCCCGCATGCGGGCGCACAAGACGGCCGCCGTGATCCTGATCGCGCGGATCACGCCCGGCCTCTCCTACCTCATTCCGCTGTTCCTGCTGTTTCAGTGGCTGGGGCTGCTCGGCACGCTCTGGCCGCAGATCATCATTCATCTGGTGGTGACGGTGCCGATCGTAATCTGGATCATGATCGGCTACTTCGAAACCACGCCGATCGAACTCGAGGAATCCGCCATGATCGATGGCGCTACGGGCTGGCAGGTGTTTCGTTACGTGGCATTGCCGATCGCCCGGCCGGGAATTGCGGTCGCCTTTATCCTGGCGGTGATCTTCTCCTGGAACAATTTCGTGTTCGGTATCGTGCTGGCCGGGCGCGAGACACGCACGCTGCCGGTTGCCGTCTACAACATGATTTCATACGACCAGCTGAGTTGGGGACCGCTGGCTGCGGCGGCATTGATCGTCACCCTGCCGGTGCTGTTGCTGACGGTGTTTGCGCAACGCCAGATCGTGGCGGGCCTGACCGCAGGCGCGGTCAAGGGCGGCTGACCGGATCAAGGAGACCTAGTTGGCGGTTGCCAACTTACGCGGCTCGTGATCGGCGGTGCCGGATTGCGCGATCAGGCCTTTCAGTTCGGGAATGCACGAACCGCAATTGGTGCCGGCCTTGAGCTTGAGGCCGATTTCGGCCGCCGAGCGCGCGCCTGCGGCGATCGCGTCGCAGATCGTGGCGCGCCCTACACCGAAGCAAGCGCAAACGACGGGGCCCGCGCTCGCTATCCCCTCGGCCGGCTTGCCGGACAGCAGCATTCGCCGCTGATCGTCGGTGAGCGCACCTGCGGCGAACAGCTCCTTCACGACATCCCAGTCGCCGGCGTCGCGCGCCGGTCCGAGAAACAGGCAGGTCTCGATCGCGTCATCTTTGAACGACGCCGCGCGGAAAACGCCGCCGCCGAAGTCGCTATATTCGGCAAGCTCCTCGCCCGCGACCGTCCGCAGCCAGGACGACCATCCCTTCAGGTCCGCATTGTCGGCAATGAGATAGCCGAGGCCGCCATTGATGGTGGCGCGCGCCCACCAGGCGTGGTCGGGCAGCTTCAGGGGTTTTCGCGACAGCGCGAAGCCGCAGAACACATATTCATAAGGTGCGATCGATGCCGGCATCGCCTTGGCTTCCGGCTGGCCTGAGAATGGATCGGTCAACGGCGCGACCAGCGAACCGACGCGCGCGCTGGAAGCGTTGGCCTCGCTCCAGTGGATCGGCGCGAACAGCATGCCGCGCTGCTGCCGCGGGCTGACGACGACCTTGAGCGTGCATTGACCGTGATCGGTGGTGACGCGCGCGAACGAGCCGTCGGAGAGACCATATCGCGCGGCGTCGTCGGGATGCACCTCGACGAACGGCTCCGGCAGATGCGCACCCAGCCGCGGGCTCATGCCGGTGCGGGTCATGGTGTGCCATTGATCGCGGATGCGGCCGGTATTGAGCCGCAGCGGCCGCCCCTCATGGGTCTCGGTGCGCAGCACCGGCCGTTCCGGCGCAATAAAGCGCGCCTTGCGGTCGCTTCCGAAGAATCCGCCTTTGGAAAAAAACCGATCTAGCGGTTCGATATCGCCGAAGCGAAACGGCCACAGGATCGGCGCCATCCCGTCGAACCCTTCGTCGGATACCGAACTCAGGGCCCCGATATCGAAATCGCGGCTGCCATTGTTTTCGAACGACGACAGGGCCGCATGTTCGCGGAAGATCGCCGCCGCCGATTTGTAATCAAACGCCGATCCAAAGCCGAGACGCTTTGCGACCTCGCTGACGATCCACCAGTCCGGCCGTGCTTCGCCCGGCGCCGGCAAGAAGGAACGCTGGCGCGAGATGCGCCGCTCGGAATTGGTGACGGTGCCGGACTTCTCGCCCCAGGCCAGCGCCGGCAGCAAGACATGCGCGCCGACGTCCACGGTGTCGTTGGAAAGAACGTTTTCGGAAATCACGAACAGTTCGAGCTTCTTCAAGGCCGCACGCGCGGCATCGGCGTCCGGCAGCGACACGGCCGGATTGGTCCCCATCACCCACAGCGCCTTGATCTCGCCGCGGCCGATCGCCTCGAACATCTGGACTGCCTTGAGCCCTTCATGCGTCGCGATGCGTGGCGCTTTCCAGAACCGGCGCACGCGGTCGATGTCGGGCGGCGTGAAGTTCATATGCGCGGCAAGCTGATTGGCGAGCCCGCCGACCTCGCGACCGCCCATCGCGTTGGGCTGGCCGGTCAGCGAAAACGGCGATGCGCCGATCTTGCCGATCCGTCCCGTCGCCAAGTGGCAATTCAGGATGGCGTTGACCTTGTCGGTGCCCTGCGCCGACTGGTTGACGCCTTGCGAATAAAGCGTGACCACGCGCGGTGTCGCCGCGAACAACTGGAAGAACGTCGCGACGTCCTGTTCGGACAGGCCCGTGGCCAGGGCGGTGGCCGCCACGCCACCGGCGATGCCGCGGGCACGCGCAAGAGCTTCGTCGAAACCTGACGTGTAACGCGCAATGTAATCGCGATCGAGCAAGCCGTTGTCGGCGAGATGCACGAGCAATCCGGAAAACAGCGCGGTGTCGCTCCCGGGCTTCACGCCCAAAAACAGATCAGCATCTTCCGACGTATCGGTCTTGCGCGGATCAATCACGACCATGCGCGCGCCGCGACGCTGCTTGTTGGCCACCATGCGCTGGAACAGCACCGGATGACACCAGGCCGCGTTGGAGCCGACCAGCACCAGAAGATCGGCCTCGTCGAGGTCCTGGTAGATGCCGGGCACGGTGTCAGCGCCAAAGGCGCGGCGATGGCCTGCAACGGATGAAGCCATGCAGAGCCGCGAGTTGGTGTCGACATTGGAGCTGCCGATGAATCCCTTCATCAGTTTGTTGGCGACGTAATAATCTTCGGTCAGCAACTGCCCGGAGAGATAGAACGCCACCGCGCCGGGGCCGTCGCGCGCAACGATGTGGGCAAAGCGATGCGCGACATGGTCGAGCGCATCGGTCCAGGCGATCCGCTCCATCGCACCGTTGGAGCAACGGATCATCGGATGGAGCAGACGATCTTCCAGACCAAGTGTCTCGCCGAGTGCCGAGCCCTTCGAACAGAGACGGCCGAGATTGGCTGGGTGCGAGGGATCGCCGGAGATCGCCGCGCTACCGTTTCCATCCGGCGTCGCCAGCACGCCGCAACCGACGCCGCAATAAGGACAGGTCGTGGAAGTCGTTCGGAGCGAGGGATCGACCGAGGTCATGGTGACAACCCGCTCATGCGGCAGCGGCCAGCGTTGCGGCCGGGCGGCCGAACATCATGTCCTTGCGGAAGCCTGCGATGTTTTCGCGGTTACGGATCAGGCCGAGATACCAGAGCGCATCCGCGGTATCGCCGACCAGCACCGCACCGGTCAGCCGTCCCTCCTCGATCACGAGCTTCTTGTAAATGCCGCGCCTGAAGTCGCCGAGCACGATGGCCTCGCTTCGATCGCTACCCATGAACTCGCCCGCCGAAAACACGCTGACACCGGACACCTTGAGGTTGGTCGCGACCACGCTGCCTGGATAGATTGCGTTGCGGCCGGCAAGATGCTGCGCCAGCACTTTCGCCTGCTCGTAGGCCGGCTCGACCAGGCCGTAGCAGATGCCGCGATGCTCCGCGCATTCGCCGAGCGCGAAGATGCCGTCCGATCCGGTCTGGAGTTGATCGCCAACCGTAATGCCGCGATTGACGGCAATGCCGGCATCCTTGGCGAGCGCGACATTCGGCCGGATGCCGGCGGCGAGGATCACGGCGTCGGCGTCGAGCCGCTGACCGTCGCTGAGTTCGACGCCTTCGACGCGCTGCTCGCCAATGATACGGCTGGTGCTGGCGTTGAGCAGAACATTGATGCCCTTCTTCTCGACCAGCGATTTCAGAAGCGCGCCGGCCGGCGCATCGAGTTGCCGTTCCATCAAGCGGTCCATCAGGTGAACCAGCGTCACCGGCGCGCCCGCCTTGGCGAGCCCATAGGCGGCTTCCAGTCCGAGCAAGCCGCCGCCGACGACGACCACGCGTTTCTTCGCCGCAGCCAAGGTCAGCAGCAGGTCGACGTCGCGGCTGTCGCGGAACGTATGCACGCCGGACAGTTCGACGCCGGGCACGTTGAGCCGCAACGGTGAGGATCCTGTGGCCAGCACCAGTTTCGAAAAGGTGATGCTCTCTTCGTTGGCGATCTTGAGTTCGCGGCGGCCGACGTCGACCTCGTCGACGGCGCAGCCATATTTCAGCGTGACGCCGCGGTCGCGCCACCAGTTGGCGGGCTTGAGCTCGATTTCGTGCGAGGCCGTTTCGCCCGCGAGTACCGACGACAACAGCACGCGGTTATAGGCAAGCCGCGGCTCTGCGCCGATGACGGCGATCGCATAACGCCCGAGCGCGACCTTGGCGAGCTCGTCGACCAGGCGTACCGCCGCCATGCCATTGCCGACGATCACCAGCGATTCACTCATGGAAACTTCCTATTCCGCGGCCTGTGCGCTGCCGTAGGCTTCCGAAATCATGTAACCGGAGAGCGTGCCGTAGGCCGTGGTCCATGCGGCAGCGACGTCAGGCGTCCACGCTTCGCCCAACCCCTTTTCCAGCGTCCACAGCAGCGCGGAGCCTACGACCGGGTAATGCTCGGCCTTGGCGCCATAGGCCACGTGGCGTTTAGCGAGCGCGCTCGCCGCCGGCAGGATCGACGGCAGGTCGCCCAAGCCGCCCACGACGGCAGCGAGCATCATCATCAGCTTCTTCCGCTGCTCGGTCATGTCGGCGGGAAACATCGATTTGACCTGTGGCGCCACTTCAAAGAGGCGGTCGTAAAAAAGGATCGCGGCCTGATCGGAGATCGGCGCGACCCTGGAGAAGCTCTGCTGCACAAGTTTGACCTGGTCCGGTGTCATATCTCGCTCCTGCCTGTTGCTTCTGCTTCGGCCGTCCCCCCGTCCCGCGCGCGGGACGAGGCCGGTTTTCACACCGCGAACTCTCGCGGGATCTGTTGTCGGCTCAGATGCGCGCCTCGGCGAGACTGGTCGCACCTGCCTCTGCCGGGCTGCGGCGCAGGTAGAACCACCAGGTCATGGCGAGACAGGTCGCGTAGAAGCCGAGATAGATCACGAGCGCGAGTTGCGGACCGCCGGTGACGGCAATCGATTTGCCGAAGCCGCTCGGGATGAAGTAGCCGCCGCACGCGCCGATCGCGCCGATGAAGCCAACCGCCGCACCGCTTTCGATGCTCGCGGTCTTGATCGCCAGCGCGCGACCGGCTTCGCCCTTGCCGCGGGCCTTGCGCAGGTTTTCTTCGCGGAAGATCGAGGGGATCATCCGGTAGGTCGATCCGTTGCCGATGCCTGTCGTGACAAACAGGATCAGGAACATCACCAGGAAGCCGGTGAAGTCCTTGTTGCCGACGAAATAGATGACACCGATGGTGGCCGCCGCCATCGCGATGAAATTCCAGAACGTGATGATCGCGCCACCGATCTTGTCGGCGAGCAGGCCGCCGAACGGGCGCGACAGCGAACCGACCAGGGGGCCGAGGAATGCGATGGCGATCGTGATTGACGGAAACTGCGTTTTGATCAGGAGCGGAAACGCCGCCGAGTAACCGATGAAGGATCCGAACGTCCCGATATAGATAAAGGACATGATCCAGGTGTGCTTGCGCTTGACGATCGCAAGCTGATCCCTGAACGACGACTTCGCCGAGGTCAGGTTGTTCATGAAGTAGACGGCGCCGAACACCGCGATGAGCAACGGCAGGACCCACATCAGGCCGGCATTCTGGAGATAGACACCGGAAACCGGCGTCGCCTGGTAGAGATTGATGAGGCCGACGCCCATCAGGATGGGCGTGAGCAATTGAACGCTGCTGACGCCGATGTTGCCACCGGCGGCGTTGAGGCCAAGCGCCCAGCCCTTCATGCGGTCGGGATAGAAGAAGGAGATATTGGCCATGCTGGAGGCAAAGTTGCCGCCGCCGAGGCCTGCGGTCGACGCCACCAGCAGCATCAGCCAGAACGGCGTCTCCGGCTGGCTGACAAAGTAAGCAAGCCCAAAGGTCGGAATGAAGAGAACCGTGGCCGAGAAGATTGTCCAGTTGCGGCCGCCGAACGTCGTCACCGCAAACGTATAGGGAAAACGCATCAGCGAGCCGATCAGGCCCGGAATGGCGACGAGCTGAAACAGCTGATCGGTGGTGTAGTGGAAGCCGGCGGCCGGAAGCTTGGTCGCGACGATGCTCCAGATCAGCCAGACCGAAAATCCGATGTGCTCGGCCACGATCGACCAGATCAGGTTGCGGCGAGCCGTCACCTTGCCTCTGGTTTCCCAGAAGGTGGTGTCTTCAGGGTTCCAGTCTGAAATCCAGGTCGGGTCTTTCGAGCTCATTGAAAATTCCTTTGTCTGAAGGGCCTGTCGCATCGCCATCCAGGGGCATGGCAGCACGATCCGGGCGCAGCCCGGTTAAGCGGTCGCAAATAGGATGAATGGCTTTTCAGCGGACGGCATCGATGGCGTCGGAAATAATTATTCAAGCTTCGTGCCAAGCCGCCGCATCGAAAAAACTGCTTAAGAAACATAAAGTTACGTAGGCGGCCTGATTACTTAGGTCACTGCAATCCGCATTCAAAATTTGCATCCGCTCAATGTTTGTGCGCCGCACAAATATTGAGCAAGGTCGCTCAAAAAACCGCCGGCGAGCGGTGGTTTGTCGACTCCGCCGCGACGTGCCCCGAGAATCCCGCAGCAACGGTGACTCTAGCTGCGACGAGCCGCCACGCTGGCGATGGCATGTCGATTGCATCGCTTAATTGCTAGTCAACGAAGACTGCGACCCGCCGGATTGTTCAAGGCATCACTGGCTGAAAAACAATCACGCGTCACCGTCCGACCGAGGCAACCTCGGCGCAGTCGCGATGCTCACTCAACATCGCCTGTCGAATTCACTCCTCCGCTCGCAATCGGAGAAGCGGACCGATGACGCAGCAATCCGAGGGACGCCGAAATCATTCTCATGTCGGAAAGCAATCCGGATTTTTCGATTCCGGAGCGACGATCGCTTTGCCGCCTTAGCCATAGCTGAACCAGATTCGAAAGAGGACCTTCAATGTCTTACCTCGTGCCTTCGGAATTCGTGACCAAGATGGTGGATGCCGGAGAATCCAAGATCTTCATGTCGACGCGCGATACCGTGATCCGCGCCTATATGGCGGGCGCCATTCTTGCGCTCGCCGCCTGGTTTGCGGTCACGATCAACGTCAACACCGGCCAACCGATCGTCGGCGCGCTGCTGTTTCCCGTCGGCTTTTCGATGCTCTATCTACTCGGCTTCGATCTGTTGACCGGCGTGTTCGTTCTCACGCCGCTGGCGCTGATCGACAAGCGGCCGGGCGTGACACTCAACGGCGTCCTGCGAAACTGGGGGCTCGTCTTCATCGGCAATTTCGCCGGCGCGCTCACGGTCGCCTTCATGATGGCGTTCGTCACCACCTTCGGCTTCACGCAGGAACCCGACAAGGTCGGCGCGGCACTCGGTAACATCGGCGAGGCACGGACGCTCGGCTACGCATCCCACGGTGCGGCCGGCATGGCGACGCTGTTCATCCGCGGCATGCTCTGCAACTGGATGGTTTCGACCGGCGTCGTCGGCGCCATGATTTCCACCACCGTCCCGGGCAAGGTGATCGCGATGTGGATGCCGATCCTCGTGTTCTTCTATATGGTGTTCGAGCATTCCGTCGTGAACATGTTCCTGTTTCCGTCGGGACTGATGCTGCACGCCAAGTTCTCGATCATGGATTACTTCGTCTGGAATGAAATCCCGACCGTGCTCGGCAATCTCGTCGGCGGGCTTTCCTTCACCGGATTGACGCTTTACGCCACGCATGTGCGGACCGCGCCCAAGCGTGACGCCAAGTCGGCGCCGGTCCGCGTCGCGGTCTGATGGTTCAAACCCGGGGAGCCCGCCTCGCGAGGCGAACTCCCTCTTTCAGTGGGCATTCATGCCGGCCGAACTGCGGATATCGCTGGGGCAATGTTCTGACAAAGGCCGCAAGCCTTCCAACCAGGATTTTCACGGTGCGCTGATCCCGGGCGAGCCGCTGCTGAGCCTGAAGGGCATCGCCGTCGTGATCGCCGATGGCATCAGCTCGAGCGAAGTCAGCCATATTGCGAGCGAGTCGGCGGTCAAGAGTTTCCTGACCGACTATTACTGCACGTCCGAATCCTGGTCGGTGAAGACGTCCGCCCAGCGCGTGCTCGCGGCGGCCAATGCCTGGCTGCATTCCCAGACCCGCCGCAGCCAGTACGCCTATGACAAGGACAAGGGCTACGTCTGCACCTTCAGCGCGCTGGTGCTCCGATCGACCACGGCCCACATCTTCCATGCCGGGGATTGCCGCATCTATCGCCTTGCGGGCAACACGCTGGAGCAATTGACCGACGATCACCGCGTCATCGTCTCTTCCGAGCAGACCTATCTCGGCCGCGCGCTCGGCATCAATCCGCAGATCGAAATCGACTATCAGGCGCTGCCGGCCGAAAAGGGCGACGTCTTCCTGCTCGCGACCGACGGCGTCTACGAACATGTCAGCGGCCGCTTCATCACTGCCACGGTGCGAGAGCATGCCGATAATCTCGACGCCGCGGCCAGGCGCATTGTCGACGAAGCGCTTGAGCATGGCAGCCAGGACAACCTCACGATCCAGATCGTGCGGATCGACGAGGTGCCGCACAGCGAGGCGAACGAGGTCTTCCAACCCTCATCCGAACTGCCGCTTCCGCCTCTGCTTGAAGCAAGGACTGTCTTCGACGGCTACCAAATCGTCCGGGAACTGCACGCGAGCCATCGCAGCCATATCTATCTTGCCGTCGATAGCGACACCGATGCGCTGGTCGGAATCAAGATTCCGTCGATCGACCTGCGCGACGATCCGGCCTACCTCAAGCGCTTCATGATGGAGGAATGGGTTGCCCGTCGCATCGACAGCCCCCACGTCCTCAAATCCCGCCAACCCTCGCGACGGCGCAACTACCTCTACGTCGTGATGGAATTCGTCGACGGGCAAACCCTTCGCCAGTGGATGATCGACCATCCAAGGCCTGATCTTGAAACCGTGCGCAACACCGTCGAGCAGATCGCCAAGGGCCTGCGCGCGTTTCATCGCAAGGAAATGCTGCATCAGGACTTGCGGCCCGACAACATCATGATCGACAAGACCGGAACGGCAAAGATCATCGACTTCGGCGCAACGAAAATCGCAGGCGTCGGCGATGCCATGCCGGCCATTGCCGCCGACGATATTCTGGGCACCGCGCAGTACACCGCACCCGAATATTTCCGCGGCGAAGGCGGCTCGGCGCGCTCGGATCTGTTTTCGCTCGCTGTGATCGCCTATCAGATGCTGACGGGACAATTGCCCTACGGCGCGCAAATCGCCCAAGCCAGAACCCGATCGCAGTTCGGCAAACTGCGATACAAGCCGGCCTCCGACCAGAACCGCGATGTGCCGCCGTGGGTGGACGCGAGCTTACGGCGGGCGGTGAGTATCGATCCGGCGAAGCGTTACGACAGCCTCTCCGAATTCGTCTTCGACCTGCGCCATCCCAATCCGAATTACGTCAACGCCTCAGCGCCGCCGCTGATCGAACGCAATCCCAACCTGTTCTGGAAGTGCACCACGGCCATCCTCGCGCTCATTGTCATCGTTCTGCTGGCGAGCCGGCACTACTAGATCAAGCGTCTTCGGTCGCCGCCATCGGCTTCGGCGCAACGCCATGGCCGGGCTTGAGGCGGAACTGGTAGGTCATGAGATGCCAGGGCGACGCCGCCGGCTTGCCATCCGGCATGGTGGGATCGGTGCGCTTTTCGACCTTGGCAATCAGTTCCTGTTTCACGCCGAACACCACGTCGGTGTCGATATATTTGTCGCCTTCGACGAAGACGTGCGTGACCAGCGGCTCGTGACCGGGCGCGTTCACCAGGAAATGCACGTGCGCAGGCCGCATCGGATGGCGGTGCAGGCCCAGGATCATCTGTCCGACCGGACCGTCGGTCGGGATCGGATAGCTGCACGGCAGAATGGTGCGGAAATAGAACCGGCCTTCGGCATCGGTGACAAAGCGTCCGCGCGACGACGGCCCTGCCGTCTCGTAATCCGGCTTCTGTGAATCGTACCAGCCGTCGTCATCGGCGTGCCAGATATCGACCGGAACATTGGCGAGCGGCTTGCCGTCGAGATTGGTGACGCGTCCCTGCACGAACATTTTCTCGCCTTCAAGACTGGGAGAAACATCGGTGCCGTGCGGCATCACCTTGTGGTCGCCGACATAGAACGGGCCGAGCACGGTGGTTTCGGTCGCGCCTTCGCGTTCCCGGTGGTTGACGGCATCGACCAGCATCGAGACGCCGAGCACGTCGGACAACAGGATGAACTCCTGCCGGCTCGGCGTGCATTTCTGCCCCACACGCGTGAGAAAATCGATCGCATATTCCCATTCGGCGAAGGTGAGATCGGTTTTGCGGACGAACGCATGCAACGATTTCACCAATTCTTCCATCAGGAACTTGATCCGCGGCTCCTGAACTTCCTCGAAGCTTTTGATGACGGCGGCGGTGAGTTCGGTCTCGTTGAACTGGGGCATTTTCGCACTGTCCTTGGGGGTTATCTATGTTGGGGACGAGCCTACACCAGCCAGTGAGCCAAGGTAAGCGGCTGCCATTGGAACGCCATCCAGATATGGGCTATGAACACCTGCCCCTTTTTCAAGAGGTGAAATCCGATGCCGAGCCCTCTTCCGCTCACCTCGCCCGAATCCGCCGGCATGTCGAGGTCCGCTCTGGAGCGGATCGATCGCCATTTGCGCGAGCGCTACATCGAGGCCGGCCGCTTTCCGGGTACCCAGCTCACGGTCTACCGGCGCGGCCAGCTCGTCCACAATTCGTCGCAAGGTTTGGCCGATATCGAGCGCAAGACCGCCGTCAACGACGACACGATCTTTCGCATCTACTCGATGACCAAGCCGATCACGAGCATCGCCTTCATGATGCTGGTCGAGGAAGGCCGCGTCGCGCTCGACGAGCCCGTCCATAAATATATCCCGGAATGGAAAAATCTCGGCGTGTTTCAGGCCGGCATCTGGCCGGCCTTCCTGACCCGCCCGCCGTCGCGGCCGATGCAGATCATCGACCTGATGCGGCACACCTCCGGCCTCACCTATGGCTTCCAGCAGCGCGGCAATGTGGACGCGGCCTATCGCGAACTGAAGATCGGCGAGGTCGAGAAAGCCGGCACGCTGCAATCCATGATCGCCGATCTCGCCAAAATTCCGCTGGAATTCTCGCCGGGCGAAGCCTGGAACTATTCCGTCTCCACGGACGTGATCGGCTATCTCATCGGCCTCATCAGCGGCAAACCGTTCGAACAATTCCTTCAGGAGCGCATCTTCGATCCGCTTCAAATGAAGGACACCGGCTTCTTCGTCCCGCGCGACAAGGCCCGTCGTCTGGCGGCGTGTTATTCGGCAAGCCCGCAAGGTGCGATGACTTTTCATGCCACCGACCGCAAAGGCGGCCTCACGCTGCAGGACGACCCGGCGACCTCTTCCTTCCTGTCGCCGCCCTCGCTCATCTCCGGCGGCGGCGGTCTTTGCTCGACCTCGGCCGACTATCTCACTTTCTGCCGCGCGCTGCTCAATGGCGGCGAGCTGGATGGCGTGCGGCTGGTCGGCCCCAAGACGCTTCATCTGATGACAGCCAATCACCTGCCGGGTGGCCTGACGCTGCCGGAACTGTCGCGGTCGCTATTCTCGGAGGCGACCTATCACGGCATCGGCTTCGGGCTCGGTTTCTCGGTGACGCTCGATCCCGCGCGCACGCTCATTCCCGGAAGCGCCGGCGAATATGCCTGGGGTGGCGCGGCAACGACGTCGTTCTGGATCGATCCGGCGGAAGAGCTGACCGCGATCTTCATGACCCAGGTGCTGCCGTCGACCGCTACACCGATCCGGCGCGAACTGCGCACGATGATCTATTCAGCCATCACCGACAGCAATCTCTGAGGCAGCGCGCCGTTCAACCGATGCTTTGCAGGCTCGGAAACGTCTCGAGCAGCCAGATGCTGACCGCCGAGACGCCGCCGGTCAGAAAGCCGACACCGGTGACGACGAGCAGCACGCCCATGGCCTGTTCGACGCGCGCCAGATGCCGCTTCATGCGCGCAAACAGCGAGGAGAATTGCTCGACCATGAAAGCCGCGATCAGGAACGGAATGCCAAGTCCTGCGGAATAGACCGCGAGCAGGCCGGCGCCCTTCGTCACCGTCGCCTCGGAGGCCGCAATCGAAAGGATCGCCGCCAGGATCGGACCGATGCATGGCGTCCAGCCGAACGCAAAAGCGAGGCCCATCAGGTAGGCGCCCCAAAGTCCGACGGGTTTTGGGATCGGAAGGCGCCCTTCCCGCATCAACAGATCGATCCGCGTCAGCCCGAGGAAGTGCAGCCCCATGACGATGATGACGCAGCCGGCGACAAGCGACAGCTCCGCCGACCAGGCATGAATAAAGCCTCCGATCAGCGAGGCGCTGGCGCCCAACGCCACGAACACGGTGGAAAAGCCGAGCACGAACATCACGGCCGAAACTATCACCGCGCGGCGGGACGAGGCGGCCGCTTCGTGGTTGGCGACATGCTCGATGGTCGCGCCGGTGAGGTAAACGAGATAAGGCGGCACCAGCGGCAGCACGCAGGGCGACAGGAAGCTGACAAGGCCCGCGATCAGCGCGGCGGGGATCGAAACGTCGTGGATCATGATGGCCGCTGATGTAGCGGATATGGGCAAATCCGCAAAATCACGACCACGCGGTCAGCACTTCAACCGTCGCTACTTGACCAGTTTCAGCGAAACCTGTGGCCGCTGCCGCGGGCCTTCCTGCGGTTTGGGCAGGGCAGGTTTCGAGGCCGGATCGACCTCCCGCAGCATTGCATCGCACAAAGCCTTCAATTCCGAATCTTCAATCCGGTTCAGCTTGATCCGAAGCTCCAAAATCGCGACCGAAACGAGCTGTGCCGTGTCGCGGTCGCCGTTCCGGACCAGAGCCGCCTGGCACTCCTCGAGGGTCGCCAGCACGTCTCTTAGATTTTCTTCGACATAAACCACAGCGTGTTTCCGTTACCGAGCCCGCAGGATGGTCGACGCACAGGTCGATCAACACCTTGCCACCACAAAAAGTCCCGCCGTATTAGGACCGAGAAGATAGATTTCGTCCTTACACAGATTTGTGACATCATAGCCTATCCCGTATTGACACAGCTGCATCGGGGCCATGCGATATGACCTGCCGCCGCTGCACCGCGAAAATCCCTTCCATGCCTCTCGCCGACCAACCGCCGCCAAGCGAGCGTCCCCATTCGGCGGGCTCAATTGGCGCACGCGTCAAAACGTCCCGCTCCGACTGGTACCAAGGTTGTAATATGACCTATCACTTGCAAAGGCAGGTCAAACGACCCTTAGATAGAAACATTGGGGAAAACGCCAATTGGAGGCGTACATTATAGGTCGATCACGGTGAGCAGTGACTATACCAGCTCTCGGAACGCGATACCGTTTCAAATCATTACGAGCGTCATTCATTATTTGACGGCTATTAAGGTTGCCCATAGAACGCCTGAATCTCCGTAGATTTCCGGATTTGGGTGCGGGTTTCATCTATTAGAAGTGAGTCTGGAACCAGTGTATGAAAGAAGTGACCTCGGATTCCGCTAATTCAGGCGCTTCATGAGCAGGACGGTAGAAGCAGTATGAACAAATCTATAGCGAAAAAGATGAAGCAGCGCAGTGCCGGGAAGCCGGATATTGAGCTTGGCAAACGAATCCGATTGCGGCGCGTCGAGCAGAAGATTTCGCAGGCCGAGCTTGGCGAACAACTCGGCGTGAGCTTCCAGCAGGTCCAGAAGTACGAGAAGGGCGTCAATCGCGTCGGCGCGGCCCGCTTGCAGCAAATCGCAACGGCGCTCGATGTACCCGTCACCTTCTTCTACGACGGCGACAGCAAGGCGCGCGAAGTGGAAAGCCTGCTGTTTCTCGACAGCGCCTTCAGCCTCCGCTTGCTGCGGGCCTACAGCAAGATCAAGGACCAGACGGTGCAGCGCCAGCTCGTCTCCCTGATGGAATCGATTGCGGCCAACGAAGACTGATCCGTCTTTAACCCGCGATCTGTTTCGAGGCGCCACGGATATGATCGATCAAGGCAAGCGGATCGGCTGGCGCGCAATGGCCGCGCCAGGCGACGTGCTGGTCGGGCCGCGATAACACCAGCGCGCCTTCACGCATCACCTCGGCCGGCACCGCGACATCGAGTATTTTAAGCGGCACCCTCCTCACCTCCGCGGCACGCTCAAGCGGCGCAACGTCCAGTGACGGATTGAAGCGCAACAGCGTGAATTCCGGCCCCATCCTGTCGTAAAGCGATATCCCATCCGCACACCAGAGATGCTGCGTCCGGCATCCGGGAACGGTCGAGGGCGTGAAGCTCCCCATCGTATAGGCGGGAGGCGCGACGCCGTCATAGGCGATGATCGGCGATCCATCGTAATAAGTGCCGAAGTTGAGGCCGGCGCAGGCATATTGCTGAACGTTGATCTCATAGGTGAGACGTCCGATTTCTTCCCGCACACGCTCGCCTTCCGCGCTCACCTCTTCGATGGTTTCGGGCACGGCGCCGCGGCGGCGAATCTCGGCCTCGGCATGCGACATCGCAAACCGCGACACCTGGCTCGTGATCGGGAGCCGCTCGGCCTCATAGGCATCGAGAATGGAAGCGCCCGCCCAGCCGTTGAGATGCGCCGCCAGCATCCATGACAGGTTGGTCGCATCGGCAATTCCGGCATTCATGCCGTAACCCGCATAGGGCACCCAGATATGCGCGGCATCGCCGGCGATGAACGCGCGGCGGTCGCGAAATCGGCTTGCGATCAGCCGCCGACCGACCCAATCCTCCTTCGAGATGACCTCATATCTGAAATCCGAATCCACGCCCAGGATGGTGCGGATGCAGGCGTCGCGATCCACCGAATCGAAATCGCCCTCGCCCGGTCTCATGTAATTGTGCACCAGCCAGCGCTCGCGGCCGTCGATGGCATAGACCATGCCGGAGCGGCGCGGGTTGATGGCGCCGGTGCCCCAGGCTGGCGCATAATGCTGCCGGCCCATCAGCTCGGGGCTGCGGATATAGGTCGACTGCACGCGCTGCACGACCGCATCGCCTTCAAAGCTTGCGCCGATTGCCTTGCGGACGATCGAACGCGCGCCGTCACACCCGATCAGATAACGGCAGCGCATCGGCGTTGCGGCGCCGGTTTCGAGGTCGCGCAATGTCGCTTCCGCGAAGTCGTCGCCGATCCTGACGTCTTCGACCGAGGTGCGGTTGAGGATGCGGATGCGCCGGTTGGCCCTGGCGTGCTCGAACAGCATCGGCTCAAGAAAGATCTGGTTGATGCGATGCGGCGGCTCCGGCGTCGGCCAATTGCAATCCGGACCGCCCCTCTGCGTGAAGCGGTCGCGGCGGCATGGAATCGGAATTCGCGTCAGCTCCTGCCCGGTGAACGTCGTGCGGTAGCTGATGTCATGCGGATAGTCCGCCGGCAGCCCTGAATTGCGGACCTTCTCCGCCAGGCCCAGCCGCCGGAAGATTTCCATGGTACGGGCGGCGACATGATTGCATTTCGGCTCGGGCGGTTCGGCCGGCGCGCGCGCCTCGACCACCGTCACCTCGATCCCCCGCCACGCCAGATCGATCGCAAGCGTCAGCCCGACCGGTCCGGCGCCGACGACCAGGACATTCGCGTCGACCTCCGCCATCAAGCCTCCCGAAGCGCCTTGTTCTTAAGCCTTGTTCTTAAAAAGGCTCCCGCTTTCGCGAACCAGATTAGCGGCGCCGGAGACATACCGAAAGCGGCACGCTTTGCGAGAGGCGGCCCCTCCGGGGATGCAAACCGAAAACCAGGGCTTAATGAGACGGCAACGCTCATGGCTGATAGTTTGGGGAAGCTGTTTCGGGCTTAGTGGAGTGGATTTGACATTCGCTACTCACCTGGCCGCGAACTGGCAAAGCGAATGTCAAATCCAAAACTCCACTAGAAACCTATATTTGCTAGTGGTCCTTTGATTCTAACATTCGCAAAAGTGGCCGCTGAGAAGGGATGCGAATGTTAGAATCGGACCACTAGCGGGCCGGTTTACCGGCCACATGATGATCAACATAAGCCTTTCGGCCTTGTTTAAGGACTTTGCGATGCGAACCACTTATCTCCTTGGCTTGTCCGCGATTTTGCTGACCGGCGTGCCCACGTTTGCCCAGAACAATGGCCCGGCAGGAGGGCTCCCTGTTGCAACGCCGGTAGCCCACGTTGCCAAATCAGCGGCTCCCGCCTCGAGCCCGGAATCGCGTTCGGCCGCAGCGCTCGCGCTGTCGCATGAGCCGACCTACGACGAGGGTACGGCGCAACGAATCAAGGAAGCCGCACTCAGCTATTCGGACATCTCGGTCCGCGGCGGCTGGCCGGCGATCCCGGCCGACGCCAAGTTCGCGCTCGGCGTCGCCGGTCCCAATGACGATATCTTGCGACGGCGGCTGATCATCACCGAGGACCTCGCCGCGGACAAATCATCCGGCCCGTTCGATGAGACCGTTGCCGAGGCGATCAAGCATTTCCAGGTGCGCCACGGCCTCGCCGCCACCGGCACCGTCACGCCGCGCACGCTCGCTGCGCTCAACATTTCCGTTCACAAGCGGATCAGGCAGCTTGAGGCCTCGCTCGAACGGCTGGAAAACATGAGCTTCCCGTTCGGCCAGCGCTATGTCGTCGTCAACCTTCCGGCGACCTTTGCGGAAGCGGTCGAGAACGACATCGTGGTGCGGCGTTATCGCGTGATCGTCGGCAAGACGGAAAAACCATCACCGACGCTCACGGCCGAAATCACCAGCGTCAATCTCAACCCGACCTGGACCGTCCCCTCCTCGATCGCCAAGACCGAAATCTCCGCGCATATGCGCAAGGACCCCGGCTACCTGTCGCGCATGCACATGGAAGTGCTGGATGCCCACGACCGCCCGATCGATCCGTCTTCGGTGGACTGGTCAGGCAGCCACACGCCGAATTTCACGGTGCGGCAGCAGAACGGCAACTGGAATGCGCTCGGCCAGGTCAAGATCGACATGCCGAACCCCTATTCGGTCTACATGCACGACACCAACCAGCGCAATCTCTTCAGCGACGACTATCGCTTCGACTCCCACGGCTGCTCGCGCGTCGACAATGTCCGCGATCTCGCCACCTGGCTGTTGCAGGAAGAGATGCCGAAATGGAATCGCGCCGCCGTCGACGCCGCCATCGCCACCGGCCAGCGCGAGGACATCGTCTTGCCGAAGAAGGTGCCGGTCGCCTGGATCTATCTGACGGCCTGGATGACCCGCGACCAGACCATCCAGTTCCGCAACGACATCTACGACCAGGACGAGCAGCTACTGGAAGCGACGGCCGAGGAAGCCGCTTTCTTCAACCAGGCCGCCAACCATCCGCTGACGGCGCATCTGGCGCGGTGAACGGCGGCACTCTTCGTCATCGCGAGGAGCAACGCGACGAAGCGATCCAGAGTCCTTCTCGAGCACGACTGGATTGCTTCGCTAACGCTCGCAATGACGGCAACGGGCGGCCCGAACCCGAAGCCTGCCGCAGAGCAGCCCGGCCCATCCCGCCATTGCAGCGGCGGCAGCGCAATGCTTCATTGCGCGGGCGATAGACCACCCCTTGAGCCGAAGGCCCGCCATGCTCGATACCCCCGCCAAACACCAGAAATCCTTTGCCGACGGCAAGATTCTCAAAAGCGTAACCGAGGGGGTCGGCATCGTCACCTTCAACAATCCCGGCAAGCGCAACGCCATGTCGATGGAAATGTGGGACGGGCTTGGGGCGGCGCTGATCGAGTTGCGTGAAGATGAAAACGTTCGCGTGGTGGTTTTGACCGGCGCCGGCGACAAGGCCTTCATGTCCGGCGCCGACATCAGCCAGTTCGAGAAGAACCGCCGCAACGCGCAAGCCAACGAAGAATATAACCGGAAGAGCGACGCCCAGCGCGCGCTGCTCGCCGATTATCCGAAACCGACGATTTCCTGCATCCGCGGCTTTTGCCTCGGCGGCGGCATGCAGGTGGCGATGCTGACCGACATGCGCTTTGCCGCCGAAGACAGCCAGTTCGGTATTCCCGCGGCCAAGCTCGGCATCGCCTATGGCTTCGATGGCTTGCGGCATCTGGTGTCGCTGGTCGGCCCGTCCTGGGCGCGGCTCATCCTTTACACCGGCATGCGGATCGATTCCGCCGAGGCCTTGCGGATCGGGCTCGTCGATCGCATCATGGCGAACCACAAGTTGTGGGACGAAACGCTCGAGATCGCCCGCACCATCTCCGGCAACGCGCCGCTGGCCATCAAGGCCGCCAAGATCACGATCGCGCAGGCTTTGAAGGACAAGGACGAGCGCGACATGGCCGCGATCAAGGCGATCGGCACCGCCTGCATGGATTCGGAAGATTTCCGTGAAGGTCGCCAGGCTTTCATGGAAAAGCGCAAGCCGAACTTCAAGGGGCGGTGAGCCCAACCTAACGATCCGGTGGAACCGCCGCCCGCTATGCGGCCATGCCCCCTTCTCCGACATTTCGGTCGATCTGAAGCCCGGCTACCCCTAGCTGAGGATCGGCCGTCATGCTTTGATGGATCAGGAGCGAAATCGAGGTGCCCTCAGCGTCTCGCCTAATTTGGAATGTTAATTGTGACGGATAACGTTGCCGGCGATCCTCAGCACGTCATTGCTGGTCTTAAGCGCAGGCTTGACGAGTTGACCGCGCAGCAGGCCGCTACCGCCGACATACTCAAGATCATCAGCCGATCAACGTTCGATCTCCAAACCGTTCTCGAAACGCTGATAAAGTCCGCGGTGGAGTTGAGCAGGGCCAATCGAGGCTCGATCTTCCTTCGCGAAGGCGATGTCTTTCCGCTGAAGGCGGCGTCCAGCACCACGCCCGAATTCCTGCAATATTGGGCGGCGAATCCGCCGAGGGCGGGCCGCGGTTCGGCCACCTCGCGCGTCATCGCATCGGGAAAGGTCGAAGTTATTCCTGATGTGCTCGAGGACCCGGACATGGAGATGCCCACCGGTTCCTTGATCAGAATTCGCGCGGCGCTGGGCGTGCCGTTGCTCAGGAACGACAAGGTCGAAGGCGTGCTGGTGCTGACGCGGCCCGAGCCCGGCCCGTTCACCAAAAGCCAGATCGATCTGGTGCAAACCTTTGCCGATCAGGCGATGATCGCCATCGAAAACGTTCGCCTGTTCGACGAGGTACAGGCCAAAACCGCCGACCTTTCCGAATCGCTGCAACAGCAGACCGCGACCGCCGATGTGCTGAAGGTCATTAGCCGTTCGGCATTCAATTTACAGCGTGTACTCGAAACCCTTGTCGAATTGGCAGCGCGACTCTGCGAGGCCGACAATGCATTCGTGTATCAGCGCGGCTCTGACGGGTACCGTCTGGCCGCTACTCGTGGTTTTTCGAAGGATTACGAAGACTTCATGAGGAAGCAGCCGGTCCAGCCGGGTCGCGGAACGCTGATCGGGCGTACCACACAGGAAGCTCGTATCGTTCATATCCGCGATGTCCTTGCTGACCGCGAATATAGTTGGCCGGAGTCCCAGCAGCGCGGCGGATACCGCACAATGCTTGGCGTTCCATTGCTCCGTGAGGGTGATCCTATCGGCGTATTTGCAATGACGCGATCCTCGGTAAAGCCCTTCACGGAAAAGCAAATCGCATTGTTGCAGACGTTCAGCGACCAGGCCGTGATCGCCATCGAAAACGCGCGGTTGTTCAACGAAGTGCAGACCAAAACGGCTGACCTTTCGGAATTGCTGCTGCAGCAAACCGCGACCGCCGACGTGCTGAAGGTCATCAGCCGCTCGGTGTTCGACCTGCAAACGGTGCTCGATACGCTCGTCGACGCTGCGTACAAACTCTGCGACGCCAAAGTGGGCCTGATTTATTTGCGTGGCGAGGAGGCCTTTGAATGCAAGGCGATCGCCGGCGCCGGTGTCACGGAGGCGAGCCGCCTTTTCAAGGGACGCCCCATACGTGCGGGTCGTGGCACGGCCGCAGAACGCGTTATCCTGACCGGAGAAGTCCAGAGCATCACCGACTTCCTGGAGGATCCGGAAATGGATCCCAAGATCCGGGACGCAATTCTAAACGCCAACAGTTCGGAGTCCAGCATAGGCCAAATTCGTTCAACGCTGGCCGTCCCGATGACTCGCGACGATGCCGTGATCGGTGTGATGGTGATCGGGTGTTCGCAAACCGGGCCGTTCCCTCAACGCCAGATCGAACTGCTGCAGACCTTTGCCGACCAGGCCGTGATCGCGATCGAAAATGCCCGCCTGTTCGACGAGGTACAGACGAAGACGGCCGACCTGCAAGAGTTGCTGCAGCATCAGACCGCGACTTCCGAGGTGCTCAAGGTCATCAGCCGCTCGCCCGGTGAACTCAATCCCGTGTTTCAGACGATCCTGGCCAACGCGACCAGCATCTGTGACGCCCAATTCGGTCTGTTGGTTCTCTACGAGGACGGCGGCTTTCGCTGTACTTCGACGTTCAATCTGCCGCCGGCGTTCGCGGAAACCTTCTTGCGCAATCCGGTCATCTACCCGCCACCGATCGACCCGTTGGGGCGGGTGATAGAGACCCGGCAACTCGTTCACGTCGTGGACGTCAAGCAGGAGCCGGCCTACCTCACCGGCTTCCCGCCGATTGTGGAATTGGTCGAACTCGGCGGCGCCCGCACGCTTCTGCTCGTGCCGATGATGAGGGAAAACGATATTGTCGGCGTGATCGCCATCTTCCGGCAAAACGTTCATGCGTTCTCCGACAAGCAGATCGAACTGGTGACCAGCTTCGGCAGCCAGGCCGTGATCGCCATCGAGAATGCCCGCCTGCTCGGCGAATTGCGCGAGCGCACCGACGATCTCAGCGAATCCCTGCAGCAGCAGACCGCGACCGCCGATGTACTCAAGGTCATCAGCCGCTCGGCGTTCGACCTGAAATCGGTGCTGACCACGCTGACCGAGTTCGGCAAAGTCGCTGTGCGGCGCGTCGCTGGGAATCATCTGCCTGCGCGAAGGCGAGGTGATGCGGCTGCAGGCCGAGTCGGGCTGCACGCAGGCCTTTGTCGACTTCATGCAAGCCAACCCGATCAAGCCGGGACGTGAAACCATCACCGGCCGGGTCTTTATCGACGGCAGGCCGGTTCATGTCGCGGACGTCGAGCGCGACCCGGAATACAGCTTTGGTAACGCGCCGTCGATCGGCGCCTACCGGGCGGTGCTCGCGGTGCCGCTGATGCGCGACGGCGCGGTCGAAGGCGTGCTGTTGCTTGGAAGACCGGAGCCCGGGCCGTTCAGCCAGCGCCAGATCGATCTTGTCCAGACCTTTGCCGACCAGGCTGTCATCGCCATCGAGAATGTGCGCCTGTTCGAGCAGGTACAGGAGCGAACGCACGATCTCTCGGAGGCCTTGCAGTTCCAGACCGCAACATCAGACGTACTCAAGGTCATAAGCAGTTCACCGGACACGCTGCAGCCTGTGCTTGATGTCATCGTCGACACGTCGCGGCATCTATGTAACGCCACAACATCGACAATTTTCCTGTTGGGCGATGGACGATTTCGCATCGCGGCACTAACGGGCGAGACGCCCGAATATCTGCAGTTTTTGCAGGCTAATCCAATCGCGCCGGACCAACGCGGATCGTCGACCGCAAGGGCCGCGCGTGAGAAACGCACGATACATATCCCCGACATTGGTGCCGACCCCGAATTCGGCCAGGGTCATATGGCGGTGGGTCACCGGCGAGCTTTGCTTTCGGTACCGTTGATGCGTGAAGGCGTCGCGATTGGCATGATTACCATGAGCCAATCCTACCTGACTCCCTTTACCGAGCGACAGATCGAGGTTGTCCGGACCTTCGCCGACCAGGCCGTGATCGCCATCGAGAATGTGCGCCTGTTCGAGCAGGTACAGGAGCGCACCAGGGAACTTTCGCTCTCGCTCGACGAGTTGCGCACCGCGCAGGATCGTCTGGTTCAGACCGAAAAGCTCGCTTCGCTCGGCCAGCTAACCGCCGGCATCGCTCACGAAATCAAGAACCCGCTCAACTTCGTCAATAATTTCTCGTCCCTGTCGGCCGAATTGATCGACGAACTGAACGATGTGCTCAAGCGGACTGCGGTCGATGACAAGGTGCGGGAAGATATCGACGAACTCACCCAGATGCTGAAGGGAAACCTCGAAAAGGTCGTTCAGCATGGCAAGCGCGCCGATTCAATCGTCAAGAACATGCTGCTGCATTCGCGCGAAGGTTCGGGCGACCGGCGGTCCGCGGACATCAATACGATCGTCGAGGAAAGCCTCAACCTCGCTTATCACGGAGCGCGGGCCGAGAAATCCGGCTTCAATATCACGCTGCAGCGCGACCTCGATCCAGCTGCCGGAATCATCGATCTTTACCCGCAGGAGATCACGCGGGTGTTCCTCAATCTCATCTCCAACGGCTTTTATGCGGCTAACAAGCGCAAGGAGGCCGGCGACGAAGGCTTCGAGCCGTTGCTGACGGCGAGCACGAAAAACCTCGGCGGCAAGGTCGAAATCCGGATCCGGGACAACGGCACCGGCATCCCGGCCGAAGTCAAGGAGAAGATGTTCAATCCCTTCTTCACCACCAAGCCCGCGGGCGAGGGTACCGGACTTGGCCTGTCGATGAGCCACGACATTATCGTGAAACAGCACGGCGGCAAGATTGACGTCGAAACCGAACCCGGTGCATTTACCGAATTTATCATTACGCTGCCTCGTGCGGCGCCATAGACACAGGCTGGAGGCTGAAATTGAGCGTTTACATACTCGTCGTCGACGACGAGCCGGATGTCGAGGCGCTGTTCCGTCAACAATTCCGCCGCGACCTGAAATCCGGGCGCTTCACGATGGAGTTTGCGCCGTCGGCGCCTGCGGCGCTGACCCGTGCCGCCGAGATCAGGGACCCATCGCTGATCCTGATCCTGTCGGACATCAACATGCCCGGGATGAGCGGGCTCGACATGCTGCCAAAAGTACGCGCCGAACGGCCCGACGTTCCCGTCATCATGATCACCGCTTACGGCGACGCCGAAACGCGCCGCAAGGCCATCGAGCGCGGGGCGGTGGGATTGCTGACCAAACCGATCGATTTCGCGCTGCTGCGCCACGAGATCGATGCTCGGCTCGGGCAGGCCGCATGACCGCAACCATCCTCGTCGTCGATGATGAGCCAGATCTTGAGGCTCTTGTCTTGCAGAAGTTCCGCAAGCAAATTCGCGATGGCGCAGTGAGCTTCATGTTTGCCCATGACGGCGTGGAGGCATTGCAGTCGATCGAAAATCATCCGCATGTCGACTTGGTGGTCTCCGACATCAACATGCCGCGGATGGATGGTCTGTCTTTGCTGCAGAAATTGCAGGAGGCCGAAGACAAGAAATCGACCATCATCGTCTCGGCCTATGGCGACATGAGCAATATCCGCACCGCGATGAACCGCGGAGCATTCGATTTCCTGACCAAACCGATCGACTTCGCTGATCTCGAAACGACGATCGACAAGACGATACGCCACGTCGAGGCGATGCGCGATGCGCGCCGTCGCCAGGCTGAGGCCGAGCGCGCGCATGCATCGCTCTCGCGGTATTTCTCGCCCCAGATCGCCTCAAGGCTTGCGGCGGCCGGCGAAAGTGACGGCATGGAGGTGCACTGGCGCGATGTCGCGGTGATCTTCACCGACATCGCCGGTTTCACGTCGTTGGTGGAAAACGTTGCACCCGACGTGCTCGGTGCGCTGCTCAACGAATATGTGGGCGGGATGACCGATGTCGTCTTTGCGCATGAAGGCACCGTCGCCAAGATCATCGGCGATGCCATCCAGATTCTCTTCAACGCACCCGGCGACCAGCCGGATTATGCGACCCGCGCAATTGCTTGCGCACATGCGCTGGATAGTTGGGCCGAGGAGTTTCGCGAACGCTGGAAATCCAAGGGTGTGAATTTCGGCGCAACGCGGATCGGCGTTCACGCGGGCTCCGCGCTGGTCGGCAATTTCGGCGGTGGCCGCTTCTTCGACTATACGGCGTATGGCGACACGATAAACACGGCAGCGCGGCTTGAGGCGGCCAACAAGTTTCTCGGTACGCGCATTTGTGTCAGTGCCGCAGTCGCCGACGGCACCGAGGCCTTTCGCGGAAGGCCGGTCGGCGATCTGATGTTACGCGGGCGCAGCGAGCCGCTGCGGGCGTACGAGCCGCTGGCGGCGGCCGCCTTCGAGGGGCCGGCGACGGCGCAATATTGCGACGCCTTTGCCAAACTGGAGGCGGGAGACGCCGCGGCGATGCCGGCGTTTGCCGCATTGGTCGGGATACATGCCCGCGATGCACTTGCCGGCTTTCATCTCCGGCGACTGTTGAACGGAGCCAAAAGCGCGCGCATCCAGTTGGAGCAATAGCGCGGCGCTGCGAAAACACGCGGATCTGCCGCTATTGTGGTCTTCCCTTGTCCGAGGAATTCTCTAGTTTGATCAAATCACCATCTGCTGACGGACAAGATGATCAGCAAGCGGGTTTTTCTGTCATCCATTGCAGCTGCCTGCTGCGGCCTGAAGCCGGCCAGGTCGGCGACGTCAGAATATCCGTCACATCCAATCACGATGGTACTGCCGTTCTCGGCCGGTGGACCGACCGATACGCTGGCGCGGATCATTACCGCCAGAATGCGGGATCTGCTCGGACAGTCCATTATCATCGAGAACGTGACCGGCGCGGCAGGCACCATCGGCGTCGGCCGCGTCGCGCGTGCGGCGGCGGACGGATATACGATCAGCGTCGGGCCGATGAACTCGCACGTGCTGACGGGGGCCATCTATCATCTGTCGTTCGATTTGCTGAGGGATTTGGTGCCGGTGGCCCTTCTTGCCAACAACCCCTCCGTCGTCGTTTCGAAAAAAGACGTGCCCGCAAAAGACCTCAAGGAGCTGATCGCATGGGTGAAGGCCAACCGGGATGGCGCCCTTGCCGGCACCTCGGGAGCTGGCGCCGCAACCCACCTGGGCGGCATCCTGTTCGAGACCCTGACCGGCACCCATCTTCGGTTCGTTCCCTATCGCGGCACCGCGCCATCGATGCAGGCGCTGGTCGCCGGACAAATCGATCTCATATTCGATCAATTATCGAGTTCGTTGCCGCAGCTTCAGGAGGGTACGATCAAGTCCTACGCCGTGATGTCGAAGACGCGCGCGCTTGCGGCGCCCGACATTCCAACGGTCGATGAAGCCGGATTGCCGGGCCTTTATCTGCCGGTCTGGACTGGAATGTGGGCACCAAAGGGCACGCCGAAGCCCATCATCGACAAACTCAACAATGCGGTCGTTGAAAGCCTGGCGGACCCGACCGTCCGCAAGCGGCTCGCCGACATCGGCCAGGAAGTTTATCCGCGCGACCAACAAACGCCGGAAGCGCTGCGCGCCTATCAAGCGGCCGAGATCGAAAAATGGTGGCCAATCGTCAAGGCCGCAGGCATCAAAGCGGAATGAACCGAACTTATCCTGTCACCGAAAGAGTTCTGATCGCCGGCGCTGGCCCGGTCGGGCTTGTGGCCGCGGCCAATCTCGTTCGTCACGGCGTTCCCGTGACTGTGTTCGAGGGTGGCGGCGATCTGAGCACGGAATCCCGTGCCTCGACGTTTCATCCCCCGACGCTCGACATGCTGGCCGACCTGAACGTCGTCGAACCGCTCATCGCACAAGGTCTGATCGCACCCAAATTCCAGTACCGTAACCGTCGCGACGGCCTGATCGCACAGTTCGATTTCAGCGATATCGCCGATCAAACGCGGCATCCGTTCCGGCTGCAATGCGAGCAATCAAAACTGACCCGGATCATCTACGACAAGCTTCGCGGCGACCCGAATTTTGAAATTGCGTTTTCAAGTCCGGTTCGGTCCGTCGCGCAGGACAGCGACCGTGTTACGGTCACGGTAGAACAAGCCGGCAAGAACGAGACGTACAGCTATCGCTGGCTGATCGGCGCCGACGGCGCGCGCAGCGACGTCCGCCGTTCGCTCGGCATCGAATTCGAAGGCTTTACCTGGCCCGATCGCTATCTGGTGGTCTCTACGCCCTTCGACTTCCATGGCGTCATTCCGGGGCTGGCGACGGTGAGTTATATCGCCGATCCCCGCCGCTGGCATTTTCTGCTGCAGACGCCAACGCTCTGGCGCGTCATGTTCCGGGTTGCAGCGGAGGAGAGCGACGAACTGGCGCTATCGGCGGAATTCGTGCAAGCGCTGATGGCAGAAGTCATCCCGGGCATCGATCGCTACGAGATCGCTCACACCACCCTCTACCGCGTTCATCAGCGCGTCGCCAAAGCATTCCGAAGCGGCCGCGCTTTCCTGATCGGCGATGCCGCGCATGTCAACAACCCGCTCGGCGGAATGGGCATGAACGGCGGCATCCACGATGCGATGAACCTGACGGAGCGCCTGGTTGCGGTCTGGCGCGGCGAGAAACCCGAGGCGGAACTCGATCGCTTCGAGCAACAGCGCCGGCTCGTCACCAAGGAATATGTCGAGCGGCAATCGATCCAGAACAAACGCAATCTCGAAGCACCTGACAATGAATTCCGCGACTGGCTCCGGCGCACCGCCGCCGACCCCGCTTTGACTCGCGACTATCTGCTGAGGGTGTCGATGATCGGCAGCCTGCGCCGGGCGGAGTTATTGGGATAGAGCGCCCTTGACACGAGATATCCCGTCGCTGGGTGATTTGCCCGTCGTGCCAATGTGCCGCAGGCGCGTCGGTTGTGACGTCGGGCAAATCAATGGCACCTCTCCGCGCGTCTCGCGCCACCATGAGGGGCGCTTCGCGGTCGTCACGAACGTGGGTGCGGGATGCGATGGACGCCGAGGTGCCAGCGACGAAGGGCACTGAGGCGGACGGCGAAGTCGTGTGGGCCCGATATCCCGACGCTGATATCAAGTTGGCGACAATGCTCGCGCATTGCGCTGGCGACGGAGACAAGAAAGCCCGGTCTCCGGGGCGAGCACGAAGGAAACCGTAACACCATCGCCGCGGGGAATGCCGGGATATCCGGTGTGACCGTGGTGACTACACTTGTGTGCTTTTTATTTTGCACACAAGGCTGCGGGCGCAACCGGCGCCCGGCATTTCCCGCGCCCTCTTCTCACTGAGGGACAACGATTTGCAGAACCCGGGCGAGAGATCGCGCCGCGGGAAGCAGCTTGTCATGCCCGGACTTGATCCGGGCATCTATCAATCTTCGTAAGATCGTTCGAAGAAGATGGATCACCGGGTCAAGCCCGGTGATGACAATTCCGGGTCTTTCGTGGCTGTTTGACAAGTAAAACAGTGACGAGCGCTTACAGCGCCGCGAGCACCGCATTGGCCACGTCGGCGGTGCCGTTCTTGCCGCCGAACTCCATCGGCTTGATCCCTTGGGCATACGCCTTGTCGACGGCCTGCTCGATACGCTCGCCGGCCTCGGCCGCGGATTCCAGTCCATGCTTGTCGGCAAGCCAATCGAGCATCATCGCCGCCGACAGGATCATCCCGGTCGGGTTGGCCTTGCCCTGCCCCATGATGTCGGGCGCGGTGCCGTGACAAGGCTGGAACACGGCGTAGCGGTCGCCGATATCGGCCGAGGGTGCCATGCCCATGCCGCCGATGAGGCCGGCCGTCATATCAGAGAGAATGTCGCCGAACATGTTCTCCATCACCATGACGTCGAAGTCCCACGGCCGCTTCACCAGCATGGCCGAGCAGGCATCGACATAAAGCCGATCGGTCTTCACTTCCGGATGGCGTTTGGCGGCCTCATTGAACATCTCACGAAAGAACGCGAAGGCCTTGAACACGTTGGCCTTGTCGACACAGGTGAGCGCGCCGGGGCGTCCACGTTTTTTGCGGCGTTCAGCCAGACGGAAGGAAAACTCGAACAGCCGCTCGGACGTCTTTCGGGTGATGACGAGCGTCTCGCGCGCGTCCTCATGGGTGACGACGCCCTTCCCCATCGAGGCGAACAGGCCTTCGGTAGATTCACGGATCACGACGAGGTCGATGCCGCGCTGGTCGGCGCCGACGATCGGGCTCGGCACGCCCGGAATGAGGCGCGCCGGGCGCACGCCGGCATAGAGATCGAAGTGAAAGCGCAGTTCGACCTGCGGCATGATTTCGGTGTTGTCGGGATAGCGCACCGACGGCAGGCCGCAGGCGCCGAGCAGGATCGCGTCCGCCTCCTCGCACAGCCGGATCGTCGAATCCGGCATCGACTTGCCGGTCTCGCGATAGTGGTTGGCGCCGGCGGCGGCTTCCGTGAAGCGGAACTTGAGGTCCGTGGTTTTCTCAATTTTGCGCAGGACTTCGAGCGCCGGCTCCATGACTTCGGGACCGATGCCGTCACCGGGAAGGACGGCGATGTGGAGCGCGTTGTTGGCAGACATAGAGGTATCCTTGGTTCGAACGTTGTAGGTGGCCTCATGGTTCGAGACGCGTGGTGTTACCACGCTCCTCACCATGAGGAACATGAACCTCATCCTGAGGAGCGCACATTTGTGCGCGTCTCGAAGGATGAGGCCGGGTTCTTCAGGGGCCTACGGCGTCAAGATGGCCCGGCCGACCAGCCGGCCTTCCTTCAGACTGGTGAGGGCCTCGTTAGCCTTGGCAAGCGGCATCGGCGTCACCGGGATCGACGCGATCTTCTTGGCGCGCACGAGATCGAGCAATTCGCGGGTTTCACGCAAATTGCCGACATAGCTGCCCTGGATGGTGATGGCCTTGATCGGAATCAGCGGCAGGGCAAAGGTCGCGCCGCCGCCGAACAGGCCGACGATCACGAGCTTGCCGCCCTTGGTCAGGCAATCGAACCCGAGCTGCGTGGTCTTGGCATTGCCGACGAGATCGATCACGGCGCGGATCGGTTCGCCGGCCTTTTTGGTCAGCTGCTCCAGCGCATCCGCCGCACCGCCGTCGACGGACGCAAGCGCGCCGGCCTGCTCGGCCGCCTCGCGCTTTCTGGCGTCGATGTCGACGACAACCGCGCCCTTGCCGCCCATCGCTTTGAGCAGCGACAGCGCCATCAGGCCGAGACCGCCGGCGCCGATGATCACGATCGGCGTGTCCAGAACGGACTCCACCTTTTTCAAGGCGCTGTAGGTGGTGACGCCGGAACAGGCGTAAGGCGCGGCGGTGACGGGATCGAGCCCCTTCAGGTCGATCAGGTATTTCGGGTGCGGCACCGTCATGTGGTCGGCATAGCCGCCATCGCAATAGACGCCGAGCGCACTCGGCTTGACGATGCACATGTTCTCGTCGCCACCGACGCAGGTCTTGCACGTGCCGCAACCGAGCCACGGATAGGCCAGCACGACATCGCCAAGCTTGAGGCCGCCTTTGTCGCTTTCTTTAACTTCAGGGCCGAAGGCTATGATTTCGCCGACGGTTTCGTGCCCCATCGTGAGCGGCAGCGACACGCCGCGATCCTTCAGCGACAGCGGCTTGCGGCCATGGCCGAGATCGTAGCCGCCTTCCCAGATATGCAGGTCGCTGTGGCAAACGCCGGCCGCCTTCACCTTGATCAGCACGCGCGTGCCGGCCGGTTGCGGGGTCGGCTCCTCCATCTCTTTCAACGGGGCATTGAACTCGGCGACCCTAAAACTCTTCATGGTCTCACTCCCGGATGTTTATTGGCTGACGTGATAGGCCGGAAACCGAGGCGCCCGCAAGACCGCCAATCCATGCCACGCCGACGGCTATTTCCCGACCAAAACGGCGCCCTCGCCTTCCGAAAATCCGGCCTCGCCGAGCACTGCGCTGGTGTGCTCGCCGAGCCCCGGCGCACGCTTTCCCGCCACGACCCTGGCGCCGGACATCCGAAACGGCATGTTCATGACCTTGAAGGTGCCGCCATCGTCTTCCACCTCGGCAACTGCGCCGCGATGGCTGAGTTGCGGATCGCCCATCGCCTCGGCCACGGTCCGGTAGGCCGAACAGGGCACGCCGTGCCCGCACAGCTCAGTGAGACATTGTTCGGTCGTGACCGTACGCGACCAGCTCTCCACGCCTTCCATCATCTCGGTCCAGTGGCGGCGCCGGTCGGCATATTTCGCGAAACGGGAATCCTCGACCCATTCGGGATGCCCCGCGGCCCTCATCAGGCCCTGAAAGGTCTTTTCGCTCGCGATCGCCACCATGACATAGCCATCTGCCGTTTCGACCGGACCGAACATCGGACGGCTTGGCGGAGGCACCTCGAATTGGGAGTTCTGCACTTCGTTCGGGGTCAACGTCAGCATCGATTCCAGCATCGACACGTCGATGTGCTGACCTTTGCCGGTCGAGTGGCGTTGATAGAGCGCCGCCGAGATCGCGCCGAAGGCATAGACGCCGGTCAGGATGTCGGCGTGATAGATGCCGCAATAGTCCGGCCGGTTTCGACCAGGCTGATAGGCGAGATGGGCCCTGTCGTAGCCGGACGCCGCGTGAATGACCGGCGCATAGGCCGGCAGCTCGGCCGACGGTCCGCTCTGGCCATAGCCGGAGATCGAACAATAGACGAGCTTCGGATTGAGCGGCTGCAAGGAGGCGTAATCGAGCTTCAGCCTGCGCATGACGCCGGGCCGGAAATTCTCCACGAGCACGTCGGCGTCCTTCACCAGTTGCTGAATGACGCCGATCGCCTCCGGCGACTTCAGATTGAGGACGACGCTTTTCTTGCCGGCGTTGAGCTGGCCGAAAAGGCTCGAGCACCCGTTGCGGACCGGAGGGCGGATTCGCATCGTCTCGCCTTCGGCCGCCTCGATCTTGATGACCTCGGCGCCAACGTCGGCGAGCATCCGCGTACAATGCGGGCCGGCAATGGTGGTCGAGAAATCGAGCACGCGCAGGCCGTGAAGGCTTCCTGTCGTATTCCGCTCATCGACTTCTGGTATGGTCATCGAAGAACTCCCCTTGCCGCCCGTCTGACCGCGAGCCTGGCCGAAACATTAGAGGCAGCAGGCCTTCGGGGAAAGCTTCGGGTCACCAAGCCAGAACGGCTAACCATACGACGGCCTGCCTATCTAAGCAGCGCCGGACAGTTGGAACTGATCTTGCATAGACTGAGTTTAGCCACGGCAGCGTGCGAGGGCGTTTCTTGAGAGTCCTGTTCGTTACCACGGAGATGGATGACTTTATTCGGGTCGGCGGGCTTGCCGCCGTGTCAGCCGCGCTTCCCCGGGCGCTCCGGCGCTGGACCGACGTCAGGGTCCTGCTTCCTGGCTACAGCGACGTCGTCGAACAATTCACGCATCTCGATATTATCGGCCATTCTCCGGCTCTCGCCGAGATGCCGGCATGCTCGCTCGGGCTTGGCGCGACCAAGGACGGCCTGCCCGTCTACGTGGTCTTGTGTCCACAATTGTACGATCGGCCGGGTAACCCTTACGGCGATGAAGCGGGCCACGACTGGCCGGACAACGATATCCGCTTCGGACGATTGGCTTCCGTCGCTGCTGAACTGGCCGCGGGCACGCTGGACAAGAATTGGGCAGCCGACCTGGTTCACGCCAACGACTGGCAGGCAGCGCTGGTGCCGGCCTACCTCGCCTGGAGCGGCAGCAAGATCCCGTCCATCCTCACGATCCATAATCTGGCGTACCAAGGGCTGTTCTCAAAGGAGTCGTTGCGGCGGATCGGCGCGCCGCCAGACTCCTTTCACATCGACGGCCTCGAATTTTACGACAAGCTGTCCTTCCTCAAGGGCGGTCTCGTTTACGCCTCCCATCTGACCACCGTGAGCGAGACCTACGCCAAAGAGATCACGACCCACGAACTCGGCTGCGGCCTGGAAGGCCTGCTTCAGCGCCGCTCCGACGCGGCACAACTGACCGGCATCCTGAACGGGATCGACGAGAGCTGGGATCCGCGCGTCGACGCTCGACTGGCGCAGCAGTTCGCGCCTGGCGACTGGGCCGGCAAGCAGGCCAACGCGGATTATGTGCGCAACCAATTCGGGCTCGCGCTGTCGCGCGGTCCGCTGTTCGGCCTCGTCGCGCGTCTCGTTCACCAGAAGGGCATCGATCTCGTGCTTTCGGCAACCGACGAGATCATCAATGCCGGCGGGCAGATTGTCGTCACCGGCCGCGGCGAGCCCGAGATCGAGCAGGCGCTGGTCGCGGCGCATCGTCGCCGGCCGGACGCGATCGGCGTGGTGATCGGCTTCAACGATGCCCAGGCGCGGCGCATTTTTGCCGGCAGCGACTTCACGCTGATGCCGTCGCGCTTCGAGCCGTGCGGACTGAGCCAGATGTACGCTCAGCGATTCGGATCGCTTCCGATCGGTCATCAGACCGGCGGCCTCGCCGAGACGATTGCCGACGGCGAGACCGGATTTCTGTTCTCGAAACCGTCGACGGAATCCTTCCTCGGCGGTGTCCGCCGCGCCTTCTCCGCCTTCACGGCGAAGGACCGCCTCGACTCAATGCGCCGAAACGCAATGGCACGCTCCTTTAGCTGGGACATTTCGGCAGCTTTGTACGGCGCGCTCTACCGCAAGACGGTGGCGCTTTAGATGACGTCATTCATCCGCGAGACTCGCTCACCGGTGCGCTCTTTGGTGCGGGCCGGGTTTCCGGCATCGCGAACCAGATGACGGCAAGACCCAAAGCCGCAACCGAGGCGAGCCCGGCAAAGGCGAAGCTGCTGCCGAAGATGTCGCTGGCATAGCCGGCGACCAACGTGCTGAGTGAGGCGCCGATCCCGGTGGCCGTGCCAACGACGCCTTGCGCGAGATTGAAATGGCCGCTGCCGAACGCGACGTCAGCGACGATGAGAGGAATCATGACGCTGAATACGGCCGCGGTGATGCCATCGAGCACCTGGACCGCCACCAATAGATACGGATCGTGGACCGTGGCGAACAAGACGCCTCGGACCGCGAGCGCGGCAAAACCCAACAGCAGCAGCGGCCGCCTGCCCCACTGCTGGGCTTTTCGTCCAACCGAGGGCGACGCCAGCGCGACGATCGCCTGCGGCACGATAATGCAGGCTGCGATCAGGACGGTCGCCCACTTGCTCGATCGTGTGGTGACGATGCCGGCCATCAGCGGCAACATCGCGGCATTGGCCAACTGAAGTAACAGGATGCTGCCGGCAAATATCAGCAGCGGACGTTGACGCAGCAGGACGAACACCTTGGTCGATTTGGCTTCGGGCGCGCTCGGCGGCACGAAACCATGGGCGCGGGCGGCGTCGACTTCCCGTTCGCGGATGCGCACCAGCGCCAGCAAGGTCGGGATCGCCAGTACGAAGGCGACGATGAAGACCGACCGGCTCGACAACAGATAACCACAGGCCCCCATCAAGGCCGCGGCGAAGCCGTTTCCGAGCGATGCAAAGCGCGCGTTGCGGCCCAATCGCTCGCCGATCATGGTGGGTCCAACCAGACCGAGGCTGATTGCGGCGATCGCCGGGCCCAGTACACAGCTTGCCGCGGCATGCAGCATGGCCGCGGTCGCGACCACCGGATAGATCGGCCACGCCGCGTACGCCAATGCGGCGCATCCGATCGTGGCGATCGCGAATCCCGCGACCAGCCGTTCGGATTTCGCCGCATCGATGATCGCCCCGCCCGGCATCTGGCCAAGCAATGCCACGACGCTGCCGATGGTGAGTACGGAACCGATCTCGACCTGGGTCCACTTCTGCGTCGTCAGGTAGACCGCAACAAATGGGCCGAAGCCGGTCTGCACGTCCGCCAGGAAAAAGATGAACCAGTCGAGACCTCGAAGGCTGCCGCGCGAGGGAACCGGCGGCGCTGCAGTCTTGGCTTCAGCGCGCTCCGCCCGATCATCACGACCGGCCTGCCCCCGCTCTTGGGAGTGGGGTTGTCGGTCCAGGGGCGGGGATGGTCGGGCAAACATCTCTCCGCCAACCTCGTTAATGATCAAATTGTTGCCAGGGCTGAAGGCTGCCGGCGGCGCCGAGCACCACGATCGGTGTGTCCTCCTTGTATTCAGGCGCCGCCATCACCTGTTCCTTGGTCAGCTCGAGCGTGATGCTCTCTCCCTTGTTGGCAACACGGCCAAAGTGCAATGCGTTCCAGTCGACGACGATCTTCCGGCTGCCGACCCCGAGAAAACCGCCGAAATCGATAACCGCGGCGCGCACCATGCCCTGGCGATCGACGATCACATCGACGATGCGCCCCATGTCTTCATCGGAGGAACTCCGAACATCGCGCCCGAGCACGCCGCGGGCTTCAGTCGCATTGATAATGGTGACCGATGGTGGCGGTGCCGGCTCCTTTGGAGCCGCAGGCGCGGTGCCATCCTGTTGTTGAGCCGATGACGGCGCATTCGCTTCACCCTCTCCCCGCGACTGCGCGCCGTAAAGGCTGACAACGATTGCGGCCGAGACCGCAAGCAAACTTCTGCCACGCATTTTACTTCCTCGCTTGAAGGCGGACGGTCCAGAGCCGCTTTCCCGCGATCAGCGGGAAAGCACGATGGAGACCTGGATCTGTCCCCGCGTCTTCATCACTTCCAGTGACACTTCATCGCCATGCCGCCTGACCCGAAGATCGGCGCTCGAAGCGCCCAGCCGCAGATCGCGGAGCACGACCTCGTTGAGGAAAGCCGGCAGGCGCGGATTGTGAAGTCGAATTTCGCGGCGGTCCGCATCGAACTCGAGACCGAGCGCCGCCTCCAGCAGAGTGAACGGTGTCGCGCTCGCCCAGGCCTGTGGCGCGCAGGCGACCGGATAGAGCGTCGGTCCTCGCCTTCTCTCGCGCCGGAAACCGCAAAACAGTTCGGGCAACCTGCGCAGATCCATATAGGTCGCGGCGTCAAACAAGCCCCTGAACACCTGCTCGACCGAATGCTTGAGCCCGTAACGCGCGAACCCGAGCGCGATCAGCGCATTGTCATGCGGCCAGATCGATCCATCGTGATAGGACATTGGATTGTAGCGCGCCTCGCCGCGAGCCACGGTACGGATGCCCCAGCCTGTGAAAAAATTTGGCTGCATCAGCCCCGCCGCAACCAAACGGGCGCGGTCCTCGCGCACGATACCGGTGAAAAGCAGTTGCCCGGCATTCGACGTCCGCACCCGGCACGGTTGCTTGGCGCCATCGAGCGCGAGCGCATATGTGGCGAGGTCGTCACACCAGAACGCGCTTTCGAACCGCTCCGCGAGCTGAAGGGCTTCGGCCTCAAGCTGCCGCGCGCGTTCGAACAACCCCATCCGCTTGGCGCAGCGTGCGGCTAACCTTTTACCCGCAAAGACGTACCCCTGCACTTCGGCCAACGCGATGTAACCCTCAGCCAACCGCCCGTCGGCATGGAAAATCGCGTCGTAGGAGTTTTTCCAGCCCTGGTTGGCGAGGCCCTGCTCCGAGGCCCGCTGATATTCGACAAACCCGTCTCGATCCGGATCACCGGGACCATCGATCCAACGGAGCGCCGCTTCGATCGACGGCCAAAGTTCGGCGAGGGTTTCGTCGTCACCGGTACGTTCGACATAAAGACCCGCCAGCAGCACAAACAGCGGCGTCGCATCTACGCTGCCGTAATATTGCGCAAACGGCACCTCGCGAAGCGCCGCCATTTCGCCGCCGCGCATCTCGTGCAGAATCTTTCCCGGCTCCGCGTCGGCAAGCGGATCGACGCGTTCGGCCTGATACAGCGCGAGCCTTCTCAGCACACCCCGCGCTACCCGCGGGTCGATCCACAACATCTGCAGCGCGGTAATGAGGCCGTCGCGGCCGAAGGTCGTCGAGTACCAGGGAATCCCGGCATACGGATAGCGGCCTTCGGGCGTGTCCGTCATCAGGATGTTGAGATCGGCCATCGAACGGCACAGCACCTCGTTGAAAATATTGTTCGAGGTTTCGATGGTCGCGGCACCTCTGGTCTGCTCACGCATCTCGCGGCGGTGCGCCAGCAAACCACGAAAGAACGGAACAGGTTTCGACGCCGGCTTCTTATTGCAGGATACGACGACGAACAGCGAATGAACCTGCTGTGGTGCTAGGTCGAGATGATACGTCGCCGCGTTCATGGTGAGCCGCGTCGGCCGCGGATCGAACTGAAGTGCCGTGGCCCGGGAATTGCCGTCGAGGCCGGTATATTCAAGCAGCACATCGGAAGGACCTAGCAAGGTAGTCGAGCCGACGCCGCGGCGGGCGCGTCGTTCTCCCCGCACCTCGAACAGATCCGCGAAATCATTTCCGAACAGCAAGGTGAGATCAAAACTTGCCGTTTGCTCGCCGTGATTTTGCACACCGATGCGCTGGTAGGCGGCGCCTCGCCAGAGAAAGATCGTGCGCACGATGTGCAGCATGTCTTTCTGAAGCACGTTGCGCCCTTGGCGATAAACGTCGGGATTGGTCAGGTCCACCGTGAGCGCGGAATTATCGTCTCGAAGATTCGAACCCAAAAGCAGCGGCTGCACGTCATCCAGCACCAATTCAAGACGCGCCAGATAGCGCGTGTCTGAATTAAACAAGCCATCCGGTCCGCCTGCGGAGGCGCCGATGTCACCGTGGCTATCGAGCACGACAAAAGTGTCATCATGCTTGAGCGAACGCCGTGGCCGAGCCGCGGGCCCAGTCATCGGAATGTAGAACGGCGCCTCCGCGACGGTTTCCTGCATCCGCAATGTCGTGACGTTGGTTACAGCTTCGACGGACATGAGACCTCGCTTTGAATTCGCAGCGATAGACAGACGCAACTATATATAGTCGCAGGTCAGGCCGCGTGTTTGGCGAGTCGTCTCATCTCTTGCGTTACCAGTTCGCGGTAGGGTCCCTGCCCCTGCATCAGACGGTCAGGCGAGCCGTCTTCGATAATCTTGCCGGCCTTGAGCATGACGACGCGATCGAAGTGGCGCAGCGTAGCCAGTCGGTGGGCAATTGCAATAACCGTCCGCCCGCGCATCAGCCGCGACAATGCCTCGCGGATGGCCTCCTCGGACTCGCTGTCGAGAGCGGCGGTGGCCTCATCGAGCAACAGGATCGGCGCATCTTTAAGGAAAGCACGCGCAATGGCGATGCGTTGTCGCTGGCCGCCGGACAATTTGACGCCTCGGTCTCCGACCATGGTTTCCAGCCCATCCGGCAGCGGCTCGACAAAATCGCAGCGAGCCGCGATCGCGGCTCGCAACACTTCGTCATCGGTCGCGTTCGGTCGCCCGTAACGAATGTTTTCCAGGATCGAGCGATGGAACAGCGAGATGTCTTGCGGCACGACTGAAATGGCTTCGCGCAGGCTCTGCTGCGTCACGCGTGAAATATCCTGGCCGTCGATCGAGATGCTCCCCTGCTGAACGTCGTAAAATCGCTGCAACAAGACGAACAGGCTGGATTTCCCGCCGCCGGATTGGCCGACCAGCCCCAGCCGCTGGCCGGGCTGGATGCGGAGGTTGAACTTGTCGAAGACAGTCACGCCGCCCGGATAGCGAAATGAAATATTGTTGAAGGCGATGGCCGCGCCGCTCCTGACCAGCGGCTCGGCTTCCGGATGGTCACAGAGTTCATGCGGGAGCAGCAAGGTGGCGATCGCTTCCGTCAGTCGCGCGACATGCTGGGTGACATCGACAAGCGCCACGGCGAGATCGCGCGTCGCATTGAGGATCGAAAGGCCGAGCGTGCAAACCAGCACGACGTCACCGGTTGTCGCGCTGCCGCTTTGCCAAAGCGTGATTGCCCAGGCCAGAATCCCAATTGTCAGCGCAACCGTCACCGCGGCATGAGTCAGACGGAGTTTTTCGAGATATCGAAGACTGCGCCCCCGCGCCGATAGCTCTCTCTTAACGGTGGCGTCAAACCGCTCGTGCTCGAAATTCAACCCGCAAAAGGCCCTTACCAAAGGCATGTTGTTGATGACATCGACCATCTCGCCGTCGACGGCCGCAGCCTTGTCGGCAAAATCGTCGTGCAGCGGCTTTCCTGCGGCAGCTAGCTGAAACATTGCCAGCACCATTCCGCCGGCAATGACAATCAGGGCCGCCGACATCGCCGAGCTCACCGTTCCGATGAGGCAGATGGCGGCGACAGTTGCGATACAGGGAGGCAGGACGTTCCAGATGAACATGTTTTCGACGGAGAAAATCGCGTTCGATGTCGCCGTGATGCGGCTGGTCAGCATTCCCGGCAAACGGTCGGAAAAGTAGCTGGGAGCGTGACCTGTCAGGTGGCGAAAAATATCGCGGCGTAGATCACCGGTAACGCCGACGAAGGTAAAGCTCGCAATCCAGCCTGCAATTCGCCACAAAAAATTGTCCGCCGCGATCAGCGATACGAGTAATGCGAAAGCGAGCCACACGCTTTCGACGTGCGCTGGACCATGGGACAGGCCATCAACCAGGAACTTCACGCCATATTGCGTGCCTACCGAACAGCCAACGGCAGCGACGACGGCCGATAAAATGACGAAATGTGAGGCAGGTCTCTGCCTGATGTAGCGCAGCACGAAGGCGAACGGGTGATTGGCGTAGCCTGAGAGATTGTCCATGTGCCGCAAAACCTTTTTGTTAAGGCCTGATTTTCGGGCCCGCTTTGTTCAACAGATCGAATGCCGCACACCGCGTCGCGGTTCCCGCCCCGCCGTCTCCATCGCGCAGTACCCCTGCACATCGTGGACGCATAACCCGTTCCGTCGCGATGACCCGAACGGCAATGTTCCCGATGAAAGAAGTTACCCGCGCTTTTGGAACTTCGCAGATGCGAAAACGTTCCCCTCCCGGCGCCGATGCGTCGGGCTTTTTGGGGCTGTCCAACCATGACATCGAAAAGGAGAAGGGTAGATGCGCATCGCGCAAGTCGCTCCGCTGACGGAGGCTGTTCCACCCAAACTTTATGGCGGAACCGAGAGGGTGGTACATTGGCTGACGGAGGAACTTGTCGCACTCGGAAACGACGTGACATTATTTGCCAGCGGCGACTCCCGAACATCTGCCAAACTCCACGCCACATGGCCGCGCGCGTTGCGCCTCGATGGATCGGTACGTGATCCGAACGCACTTCACATGGTGATGTTGGAGCAGGTTCGACGGAAATGTGACGACGAGGAGTTCGACTTTCTTCACTTTCACCTCGACTACTATCCGTTCTCGCTATTTTTTCGGCAGCCGACACCATTCGTGACCACCCTGCACGGCCGACTGGATTTGCCCGAGCATCAACCCGTCTTTACGACCTTCTCTTCCGTTCCGGTGATTTCGATCTCGAACGCCCAGCGGCGCCCGGTGCCGCAGGCGAACTGGGCCGGCACCATCTATCACGGCCTGCCCGAAAACCTGCTCACGCCGCGGCCAACTAAGCCGTCCTACCTAGCCGTGCTTGGCCGAATTGCGCCCGAAAAAGGCGTCGATCGCGCCATCAGAATTGCCGTAAGATGCGGCATTCCATTGAAGATTGCGGCGAAGGTCGATCGAGCCGATCAGGAATACTTTGACGAAATCATCAAGCCGCTGATGGACCACCCTCTCGTCGAATACATCGGCGAAATCGGCGACCACGAAAAATCGGAATTTCTTAGCGGTGCACTCGGACTGCTCGTTCCGATCGACTGGCCGGAGCCTTTCGGTCTGGTCATGATCGAAGCGATGGCCTGCGGCACGCCCGTCATTGCCTATAATCGGGGCTCGGTCCCGGAAATCGTCGAGGAGAATCTGACCGGCTTCATCGTCGAAGACGAGATCAGTGCGGCCGCCGTCGTGAACCGCCTGCCCCAACTCGACCGCGGGATCATCCGCAAGCAGTTCGAAACACGATTTACCGCAAGGCGGATGGCGCTCGACTATCTCGCTACCTACCGCAGTCTCATGGAAACCAGCGCGCCTCGGATCAAGCTGGTGAGCAGTGCCGAGTGAGACGCGGCGTCATGAATCGGGTTTGCCGAAACGCCGCTCGTAATCCCTGATGTAGGATTCCGGTGCTGGCTGCAAATGACGGCGGGTCAGCGCCACAAGCTTGTCGCGCTGCGAACCGCGTAGCGCCTTGATCATGTCGAGATGATCTTGCCGGGCGCGCTCCAGCGCGTCCGGAAACGCATTCACAAAGGAACGAATGCCGTAGACCTTTTGCGCCAGGAGATCGATGGTCTCGATGAGGCAACCATTGCCGCAGAGACCGAACAAGGCCTGGTGAAAACTGAGGTTGCTGTGGAAGACCGTCAGCAGGTCGCCCGCCGCGATCGCCGCAGTATGGCTCCGCTGCAATTCCTCCAGCCGCTCGGTGCTATCGGCGGCAACGGGAAGCGGGATGATGCTGACGGCCATGACTTCCAGTTGTTCCCGAACGGCATAGATTTCACGCACCTCTTTCGGCGTCAGGCCGCGCACGAGCGCGCCTCGGTTCGGAATGCGCTCAACCAGTCCCTTTTTTTCCAGTTCGAACAGGGCCAGTCGAACGTCGCCGCGATGGGTATGAAACAGTTCGCAAAGGTCCAATTCGACGAGGCGCTCCCGCGGCTGGCGCCGTCCGAGAACGATGTCCTCTTCGATACGCCTGGCGATGACAAGCGCCGCCGGCTCCCTCACGCGCGCCGCGGCGGTCTCGGATGACTTGGATACCCGTACGACGGTACGTTTGGCTGCCTTTCCGATCATCATGTTCCCGGCTACGCGTCTCGCCGCCAAACCACAGCTCGCGAGCGGCGGAGCTGCTGCAATTTAATCCGGCAAAAAAATTGACAACAGTATTGTAAACAATATTGAAGGCAGTTACCATCCCCAAAAATCCGCGGTATCGTCGTTTTTCGAAACACGTCGGATGCAGACGGCGACAACAGCCGCACAGAGGGAGGAAGGCATGAAGGAAGCGGGCAAGAATTCTGCCGGCAGGGGCGCTAAGCGGACGCCGTCGAAGCGGCAGGGCCGACGCGAATTTCTCATTAAATCGGGCGGCTTGCTCGCGGCTGGTGCATTCGGCGCGGTGCCGCTGCGCGGCTGGGCCGCGGACCCCATCAATATCGGCGCGCTTTATCCGACCACCGGCAGCATGGCGCAGATCGGCGTCGGCTGCGTCGCCGCCGCCAAGCTCGCGGTCGACATGGTCAATGAAGGCGGCGGCATCAAGTCGCTCGGCGGCGCCAAGCTCAACTTGATCATTTCCGACGTGCAGAGCGACACCACGGTCACGCGCACGGAAACCGACCGTCTCATCACCGGCAACAAGCTGTCGGCGATCCATGGATGCTACGCCAGCGCGCTGACCCTGATCGCAAGCGAAGTCGCCGAGCGCGCCAAGGTCCCGCTGATCACGGGCTCGAGTTCGGACCAGCTCAACAAGGGGCGCACCTATACTTTCACGCCCTTTGCGCGAGCATCGCAATTCGCACGCGCGCAGTTGCAGATGTCGAAGCTCGTCAGCGAAACACCTAAGGTCGCGGTGATCTTCGAAAACACCGCCTTCGGCACCTCGACCTCGAATGGGTTGAAAGAACTAGCACCTGGCGAAGGTGTCGAGATCGTGATGTTCGAGCCTTACTCGGCCGGCTTCACCGATGCGAGCCCGCTGATCAACAAGGTGAAGTCCTCGGGCGCCAACACGTTGTTCTCGGTCTCCTACCTGAACGATCTCATTCTGATCGTGCGCACCGTGAAGCAGTTCGGCCTCAACATGCCGATCAATGGCGGCTCCGGTGGATTCGTCATTCCGGATTTCTACAAGAACGTCGGCAAGCTCGCCGACGGCTTGATGGGTGTGGCGCACTGGAACCACGACGTCAGCGAGGACGCCCAGAAGGTGAACGTCGAATTCAAGAAGCGCACCGGCGATTTCGCGTTCGAATATGCGGGCGGGCTGGTCGCGCAAACCTTCATGCTGGCCGACGCACTGGAACGCGCCGGCTCGGCCGATCCGCAGAAGGTGCGCGAGGCGCTGTCGACGCTCGATGTATCGTCCGGCTACGCCGCCATGGCGCCCGGCGGAAAGGTCAAGTTCGGGCCAGACGGCAAGAACATCTACGGCCATCCCGTCGGTGTGCAGTGGCAGAACGCCGATCTCGCCAGCGTCTTCCCAAAGGAAGATGCCCGCGCGCCGCTCCTGAAATCCTAAAAGAGCCGGCCAAAACCTATGTGGGAGACAGTGGCCCAGGCCGTAATCAACGGCCTGCTCATCGGCGGGATTTACGCCCTCGTCAGCATCGGCGTCACGCTGATCTTCGGCGTGGTCAAGATCGTCAACTTCGCCCAGGGCGAATTCGTGATGATCGGGATGTACATCACTTTCTTTCTGGCCAATCAGTTCGGCATCGACCCCCTGCTCTCGCTGTTCATTTCGATGCCGGTGCTGTTCGTGCTCGGCGTGCTGATCCAGCATTTCCTGATCCGCAGGGTGCTGGGCCCCAACGACATGCCGCAGATCTTCCTGACCTTTGCGCTGTCGCTGTTGCTTTTGAACCTCGCACTGATGCTGTTCACCGCGAACTACCGCACGGTGCACACCTCCTACTCCGACGAAGCCTTCCATATCGCCGGACTCTATATCCCGGTCGCCAAGCTCATCGCCTTCGTCGTTGCCATGCTGCTGAGCGGCCTGCTCTGGCTGTTCCTGCACACCACCGATCTCGGCAAGGCGATGCGCGCCGCCTCGCAGAACCGCGACGTGGCGATGCTGATGGGGATCAATCCCAATCGGGTGTTCTGCGTCGCGCTCGGCATCGCGCTGGCGCTGGCGGGCGCCGCCGGCTCGCTGTTGATGCCGTTTTATTCCGCCTACCCGTTCGTGGGTCAGGTGTTCGTGCTGATGGCCTTTGTCGCCGTGGTGCTGGGCACGCTCGGCAACGTCATAGGCGCCCTGGTCGCGAGCCTGATGATGGGCATCGCTGAATCGCTCGGCGTTCAGTATGTCGGCGCCGATTCCGGATTGATCGTCGTGTTCGCAATGCTCTTGCTCACGCTCGCCTTCAAGCCGACCGGCCTTGGCGGAGGCCGCGCGCGATGATGCAGGACATCAATCCACGCCACGCCATCCTGATTGCGATCGGAATCGCGATCCTCATTGCGCTGCCGATGGTGGTGAAGAGTTCGTTTGCGATCGACATTTTCGTGCGCATCCTGCTGTTCGCCTTTATCGGCACTGCCTGGAATCTGATGGGCGGCTACGCCAAGCAGTTGTCGCTTGGGCATGCGGCCTATTTCGGACTGGGCGCCTACACCTCGACGATTCTTCAGATCAACTACGATATCTCGCCCTGGATCGGGATGGTCGCGGGCGGCATCGTGGCGATGCTCGCGAGCCTGCCGATCGGCTGGCTCTGCTTTCGCCTGCGCGGCCCTTATTTCACCATCGCAACCATTGCGACCGCACAAGCCTTGATGCTGATCTTCCTGAAATTTCGCGATTTCGCCTGGGGCGCCGAGGGGACGACCATCCCCAATCTCGGCACCGCGCCGCTAATGATGCAGTTCGAAAACAAGAGCTCCTACTATTATGTCGTCCTCGGCCTGCTGCTGCTTAGTCTCCTCGTCACCTGGCTGATCGAGCGCTCCTGGATCGGATACTATCTGGTGGCCATTGGCGAAGACGAAGATGCGGCCGAAGCGATCGGTGTCAACGCACCGAAAATGAAGCGCGACATCTACATGATCAGCGCGTTCCTGACGGCGCTCGCCGGCACCTTCTACACCCAGTACATCTACTTCATCGATCCCGCGACCGCGTTCTCCTTCAACATCTCGATCGAGGCCGCACTGGTTTCGATCGTCGGCGGCATCGGAACACTGTGGGGTCCCCTGATCGGCACGGTGCTGCTGGAGACGACATCGGCGCTCTTGCAAAGCTGGCTCGGCAGTACGGTCGGCGGCATTCAGCTGACCGTCTACAGCCTGATCCTGATGGCCGTGATCCTTTGGCGCCCGACCGGACTGATGGGCATGATCAATGAAGCGCGGCAACGTTTTGCCGGCCGCAAACCTGCGCAGGCCTGAGGGGAAGCACCATGGCAGATGCGCTCGTGATCAGCGGCCTCAGCAAGCGGTTCGGCGGTTTGCGCGCCGTTCAGGATGTCAGTTTCACGGTGAAAGAGAATGAGACCGTCGCGCTGATCGGACCGAACGGCGCCGGCAAGACCACGAGCTTTCATCTCATCACCGGCTTTCATCGGCCCGACTCGGGCTCGGTGAAAGCCTATGGCCGCGAAATCGTCGGCCTGAAACCGCATGACATTTGCGCGCTTGGCCTCGCCCGCACCTTTCAGGTGGCAAAACCCTTCGGCGCCATGACGGTGCTCTCGAACGTCATGACCGGTGCGTTCCTGCGCAGCAGGAACAACGCCGTGGCGCGCGAGAAGGCGCGCGAGGCGATCGAGTTCGTCGGCCTTTCCGCCAAGGAACAGACGGCCGCCAAGGATCTGACCACCATCGATCAGCGTCGGCTGGAGATGGCGCGCGCGCTCGCCACCGAGCCGCGGCTTCTGCTGCTGGACGAAGTCATGGCCGGGCTAAATCCGTCGGAGATCGATCAGGCGGTGGCTCTGGTCGGCAAGCTCTCGGGCAAGGGATTGACCATCGTCATCGTCGAGCACGTGATGCGCGCCATCATGGCGGTCGCCCGTCACATCGTGGTGCTCGATCACGGCCAGAAGATCGCGGAAGGTTCGCCGAAAGAGATCGTGGAGAATCCGGAAGTGATCCGCGCCTATCTCGGCTCCTACGTGCATCCACCGGCGGCGGGAGGAGCTTAAAGATGCTTAAGCTCGACAACGTCAGCGCCAGTTACGGCTCGGTCCCAGCGATCTCGCATGTCTCGATCGAGGTCGGCGCGGGCGAAGCTGTTGGCTTGTTAGGCGCGAACGGCGCCGGCAAGAGCACGACGCTTCGCGCGATCTCCGGCCTTGTCAAACTGACATCGGGCACCGTCACACTCGACGGCGTCAATCTCGCATCGTATCCGCCGTATCGAATTCCGGAACTGGGCATCGCCCATGTGCCGGAAGGCCGTCAGGTCTTCCCCGACATGACGGTGAACGAAAATCTCGAGATCGGCTCCTATGTGCCGAAGGCGAAGGCCGATCGGCAACAGACGCTTGATCTCGTCTACAGCATCTTCCCGCGGCTCGCCGAACGGCGAAAGCAACTCGCCGGCACCATGAGCGGCGGCGAACAGCAGATGCTCGCGGTCGGCCGCGGGTTGATGCTCAAGCCGCGCCTGTTGATGCTGGACGAGCCCTCGCTCGGCCTCGCCCCTGTCATGACCGACGTGACCTTCGAGAAGATTGGCGAGATTCACAAGATGGGCACCGCGATCCTGCTGGTCGAGCAGAATGTCAGTCGCGCGCTGTCGCTGGTGCAGCGCGCCTATGTGCTGGAAAGCGGCCGCGTCATCATGAGCGGCACCAGCGCCGAACTCGCTGACAACAAGCAGGTGCAGGCGGCGTATCTGGGGATTTAGTACTATCGCCGTCTCCGCAGCGGCGCTGAGTTCCCTCTCCCCTTGTGGGAGAGGGTTGGCGAGAGGGGTTCCGGTCTATCGAAAGAGCCTAACCCCTCACCCGGATCGCATCTAACGATGCGATCCGACCTCTCCCGCAAGGGGAGAGGTGAAGATCGTACCTCGCTTTCTGATTCAATTGTCAAACAGCCAATTCCAGACACACGCTCGCGATCCCGCGGCGCGATCCGCCCGAGTCTTACTAAATCTCCCGCCCAAGTGAGGGCGCAGGGAATGCCGGGCGCTCGGCGCGCCCGCAGCCTTGTGTGCGAAATAAAAAGCACACAAGCGTAGTCACCACGGTCACACCGGAAACGCCCGGCATTCCCCGCGCAATGGTTTTAACGGTTTCCTTCGCGCTCTCCCTGGTGAACCGGGCTTGTTGTCACCATCCCAGGTCACGATGCGAAGCATCGTCACCAGGTTGACGCCAGCGTCGGGGCGTCAGGACCACACGACTTCGCCGTCCGCAAAGGCTGCGCTCTCGTCAGCAGCGAAAGCCTGCGTCCATCGCATCCCGCCCCGCGTCCGTGACGATCGCGAGCCGCCCCACCTTTGAGACGAGACGCGCAGGCTTGTAGAGATGATTTGCCCGACGGGCAAAACGGAATATTTTTTCGAACAGGACTGGACAGGCCAAATCAGTTTGAAAGGCTTCGAGAAATTCGATTTTAGGCGCAAACGCCAAAGCCGTTTGCTTTTGTACGCATTCCGGAAGCAGATCGGACATCGTGCGAGGTCCGACATGAGCCCCACGAGACGACATCGCTCTTATCTGAAATGAGAGGCCGCAAACTGAGGCGGCCCCTAGATGGTCGAGCTGGCTATTGTTTGACGCCGTTTACAGCGACGACGTTGTATTTGGCGAAACCTTCCCCAACTTTTCTGATGGCTTCATATTCCGGTGAATGACGCCATCCGTTCAACGCCTCCATACTTTCCCATCGCAAGATAACGACGCGACCTTTTGGGAAAGAGCCATCAATCTGAGTTCCTGGCCCCGCTGCTACATATGCGCCGCCGTGCTCTTTGATCGTTTTCTGAGCAGTGGGAAGGTATTGCTTCGTATATCCTTCCTGATCGCCGATCTCATTGATCGCAACCATGTAGACCGGCGGCTCAGCTTGCGCATGAAGGGTTTGGATAGCAGCGCCGCCGATTACGAGGCCGGTCAGCATGGATAAGGCTACGGTGTAACCGAATTTCATTGCAGTCCTCCGCCAAGTGCACGCCCACTATCAGGCGCTTGGAGAGAATAGCAAAAAGTAGCGCGTTCAAAAAAGATTCCAATCGCTAGCAGTAAGCGTTCAAGGCAGGTCCGGTTCGGGCTCACCTGCGACATGGCCCAAGATGTTGCTCCAACATCCTTTCCTTTGCTCCAGCGTCCTTTCAAGGAAGGATCGGCGAATTGACGCAGCTCAGTCGCCCTTCCCCCGAGCGCTGCCGGGTGCGCTCCAACCCCCCTAGCCTTGGCTCGACGTCAGAAGCTCAACCACCGCCTGCCCGGTCGCCGTTGTCCCGAGCTTGCCGCCGACATCCTTGGTCGCGCGGCCGGTCTTGATCGCCTCTGCGACAGCGCCTTCGATGGCCGAGGCCGCCGCTCCCAGCGCAGGCCGTTCGTTTGTGTGCCGAGCACGACCAATGCGAGGGGCGGCTGATCGTCGCGCAGCTGACTGCCAGGCTGTCCGGGCGTCGCAAAAGTTTCCCAAACGAATCAAGCGATTAGACCGGGATCTATCTGCGACGAAGATAGCGATTACAAATGCGCTGTCATCGTGATCTTATTCGAGCCAGACCGGTTAAACCTCTAGGAGGATTGAGCGTGTCCAACATCAAAATTACGGTGAATGGCAAACCGATTTCGGCCGAGGTCGAAGACCGGACGCTGCTGGTGCATCTGTTGCGCGATCACCTGGGACTGACGGGGACTCACATCGGCTGCGATACCAGCCAATGCGGCGCCTGCACGGTTCATATCGACGGACGGGCAGTGAAATCCTGCACGGTGTTGGTGGGACAGGCCAACGGTTCCAGTGTCACGACCATCGAGGGGATAGCGAAGGGCGACCAGTTGCATCCGATGCAGGCGGCCTTCCGCGACAATCACGGGTTACAATGCGGTTACTGTACGCCGGGCATGATCATGGCGTCGATCGACATCGTCAACCGCCATGGTCCTGATCTCGATGAGGCGACGCTGCGCCAGGAGCTTGAGGGCAATATCTGCCGCTGCACTGGCTACCACAACATCGTCAAATCGGTGCTCGATGCCGCCAGCCGTATGAAGGTCGCGCAGGCTGCCGAGTAGCGTTGCTGCGACCCGGCCCCGGTACCGGTGAGAATCGGTATCGGCTGCAGATTGCAGAGCAAAGAAGGAAACCAAATAGCCGAAAGGCATGCCAGTCAAGTTCTCGCGCTCGGACAGAGACAGGGAGATCGCGTCATGGGAATCGAAGGCATCGGCGCACGGGTCGTTCGCAAGGAAGACAAGCGTTTCATCACCGGCAAGGGCCGCTATGTAGATGACATCCGCCTCCACGGCATGACCTATGCCGCGTTCGTCCGCAGCCCGCATGCCCACGCCAAGGTCAAGGGCATCGACTCATCCGAGGCGATGAAGTTGCCTGGCGTGGTGGACGTGCTGACCGGGCGGCAGATCGTCGATGACAAGATCGGCAATCTGATCTGCGGCTGGATGATCCATTCCAAGGACGGCTCGCCGATGAAGATGGGGGCGTGGCCGGCCATGGCACCCGATACCGTGCGCTTTGTCGGACAGGCCGTCGCGGTGGTGATCGCCGAGACCCGCAATCAGGCCCGCGATGCCGCCGATGCCGTCGCGGTCGACTACGAGGAATTGCCGGCGGTGATCGATATGCGCGACGCCGTCGCGAGCGGGGCGCCGCAACTTCACCCGGAGGCGCCCGGCAACGTCATTTTCGACTGGACCATCGGAGATGAGGCCGCAACGGAGGCGGCATTCAAGAGCGCAGCCAACGTGGTCGCGCTCGACATTACCAACAACCGCCTGGTGCCGAACGCGATGGAGCCGCGCGCGGCGATCGCAGACTATGACGCGGCGGAGGAACACTTCACGCTCTACACCACGTCGCAGAATCCGCATGTGGCGCGCCTGGTGCTTTCGGCGTTCTACAACGTCGCCCCGGAGCACAAATTGCGGGTGATCGCACCGGATGTCGGAGGCGGCTTCGGCTCGAAGATTTTCATCTATCCGGAAGAAGTGGTGGCGCTGTGGGCCTCCAAGCGCACTGGCCGGCCGGTGAAATGGACCAGCGACCGGACCGAGGCGTTCCTCACCGACGCGCATGGCCGCGATCACCTGACCAAGGCCGAGATCGCTTTTGACAAGGACAACAAGGTCACCGGCCTGCGGGTCAAGACCTACGCCAATCTCGGCGCTTACATGTCGCTGTTCTCGTCGTCGGTGCCGACCTATCTCTATGCGACGCTACTGTCGGGCCAGTACAACATTCCCAACATCTTCGCCGAAGTGATCAGCGTCTATACCAACACCACGCCGGTCGATGCCTATCGCGGCGCCGGACGGCCCGAGGCGAGCTTCGTGGTCGAACGACTGATGGAGACCGCGGCCCGGCAGTTGAAGGTCGATCCGGCCGAGTTGCGCCGCAAGAATTTCATCACCCAGTTCCCGCATCAAACGCCGGTCATCATGGCCTACGATACCGGCGACTTCCACGCGTCGCTGGACGCAGCGATGAAAGCGATCGACTATGCCGGCTTCCCCGCGCGCAAGACGAAAGCCAAATCCGAAGGCAAGCTGCGCGGCATCGGCGTATCCTGCTACATCGAAGCTTGCGGCATGGCGCCCTCGAAAGCGGTGGGCAGTCTCGGCGCCGGCGTCGGCCTGTGGGAATCCGCCGAAGTGCGGGTCAATCCGGTCGGCACCATCGAAGTCCTCACCGGCTCGCATAGCCACGGCCAGGGCCACGAGACTTCCTTTGCACAGGTGGTCGCCGAACGGCTCGGCATCTCCGTCGACCAGGTCCAGATTGTCCATGGCGACACCGACAAGGTGCAGTTCGGCATGGGCACCTACGGGTCACGCTCCGCGGCGGTCGGGCTGAGCGCCATCGTCAAGGCGATGGAGAAAGTGGAGGCGAAAGCCAAGAAGATCGTAGCGCATCAACTTGAGGCTTCCGAAGGCGACATCGTCATCGAGAATGGCGAGTTCAAGGTCACCGGCACCGACAAGTCGATCGCATTTCCGATGGTCGCGCTGGCGGCCTATACCGCGCACAATCTACCCGACGGCATGGAGCCCGGCCTGAAGGAAAGTGCATTCTACGACCCGTCGAACTTCACCTTTCCGGCGGGCTCCTACATCTGCGAGGTCGAGGTCGATGGCGGCACCGGCAAGACCGATTTCATCAACTTCGTCGCGGCTGACGATTTCGGGCGGCTGATCAATCCGATGATCGTCGAAGGCCAGGTCCATGGCGGTCTTGCCCAGGGCATCGGCCAGGCGCTGCTGGAAAACTGCGTCTATGACAAGAGCGGCCAGTTGTTGACCGCAAGCTTCATGGATTACGCCATGCCGCGCGCCGAGGATCTGCCCTCCTTCAAGGTTCAACACACCACGACGCTGTGTCCGGGCAATCCGCTCGGCGTCAAAGGCTGCGGCGAGGCCGGCGCGATCGGCGCAGCCGCTGCCGTCATCAACGCCATCACCGACGCCATCGGTTCCAACACACTGGAAATGCCGGCATCGCCCGATCGCGTCTGGCACGCGATCCACGGTTGAGCCCAGGGAATCAAAGGAACGCACCATGTACCAGACCACCTATCATCGCGTTTCAAGTATCGACGAGGCGGCCGCGCTGTTCGCCAAGGGCACAGAAGCCAAATATCTGGCCGGCGGCCAGACCCTGCTCCCGGTCATGAAGCAGAGGCTGGCAGCGCCGTCCGACGTGATCGATCTCGCCCGGATCAAGGATCTCGTCGGGATCGAATTGTCGGGCGATACGCTGACCATCAAGGCGGCGACAACCTATTACGACATCATCAGCAACGCCGATGTCAAAAAGGCGATTCCGGCGATCGCCTACCTCACTTCGATGGTGGGCGATCCGGCGGTGCGCTATCGCGGCACCATCGGGGGATCGATCGCCAACAACGACCCGGCGGCGGATTATCCGGCGGCGGTGCTGGCGCTCGGCGCCACCGTGAAGACCAACAAGCGGTCGATCGCGGCCGAGGACTTTTTCGAAGGCCTGTTCACGACGGCGCTGGCGGACGGTGAGATCATCACGCAGGTCGCGTTCCCGATTCCGGCCAAGGCCGGGTATTCGAAAATGCGGCATCCGGCCTCGCGCTTCGCGCTGACCGGCGTGTTCGTGGTCAAGACCAAGGCGGGCGATGTTCGCGTCGCCGCCACCGGCGCGTCGCAGAATGGCGTGATGCGGGTGCCAGCGATCGAGGCGGCCCTGAAGGCCAACTGGTCGGCGGCGGCGATCGATGGCGTCACGATATCCAGCGACGGGCTGTTGTCGGATATCCATGGATCGGCGGCCTATCGCGCCAATCTCGTCAAGGTGATGGCGCAACGCGCGGTGACCGCAGCCGGGTGAGGCGCCGGTCTGTCCCACATAGTTGCGCCGGCAAGAGGTGAAATCCGTCTCTTGTCCGGGACGATGTGGCCTTGGTTAGCCGCGTTTTCGATTCGATTTTTCAAACAGCCAACTTCAGACGCACCTTCGCAATCCCACGGAAGTGCGCTCCCTCTCCCCTTGTGGGAGAGGTGAAGCGAAACACGCGGACGGATCGATTTCAATCAGAACTCATCCTGCTCTAGTTGGACGTCAGGATATCAACCACCGCCTGCCCGGTCGCTGCCGTCCCGAGCTTGCCGCCGACATCCTTGGTCGCCCGGCCGGTCTTGATCGCTTCTGCCACGGCGCCTTCAATGGCCGAGGCGGCTTCCGCAAAGCGCGCGGCGCCGGTGCGCTCACCATGCCAGGCCAACAGCAACGCCATTGAAAGAACCAGCGAGAACGGATTGGCGACGTCCTGGCCCGCAATATCGGGCGCCGAGCCGTGCGCCGCCTGCGCCATGGCATGATCCGCGCCGACATTGAGCGAGCCGCCGAGGCCGAGGCTTCCGGAGAGTTCGGCCGTCAGATCCGACAGGATATCGCCGAACATGTTGGTCGAGACGATGACGTCGAACCGGTTCGGGTTGCGAACCACATGCGCCATCATGGCATCGACCAGGATCTCGTCGATCACGAGCCCGGGAAAGCCCTTGGCGGTTTCGCGGCAGATATCGAGAAACATGCCGTCGCCGATTTTCAGAACGTTCGCCTTGTGGACGACGGTGAGGTGTTTCTTGCGCCGCATCGCCAGCTGACAGGCAGACTTCGCGATCCGCTCGCAGCACAGCCGCGTGATGCGCCGGAGCGAGATCACGACATCGGGCGTGACGAGAATTTCGCCGTTGCCCTGCTCCATGTTGCGGTCGGCATAAAAACCTTCGGTATTTTCCCGCACCACCACGAGGTCGAAATCGCCGAGCGGATTGCGCAATCCGCCATAGGTTCGCGCCGGCCGCACATTGGCGAACAGATCGAGGTTCTTGCGAAAATATTTGGAAGGGTTGATCTCGCCGCTCTGCTCGTTCTTGAAATCGAAGGTCGCGGTGGGGCCGAGGATGAGGCCGTCGGCCGAGCGGACGGTCTCCAGCAGCCCCGGCTGAACCGTGGTGCCGAACTTGCGCAGGCTCTCGTGCCCGACCGGATGCTCCTCGATCGCGACGCCGAGCTGAAAATGCTCGGACGCGGCGCGCAATACCCTGGTCGTTGCACTCGTGATCTCGGGCCCGATTCCGTCACCGGGCAAAACAACCATTCGCATGTGTGGACTTTCCTTGAGAGCTTCAGACCGCGGTCGGTGATCGAAAAACAGCCCTATCGCGGTAGGGGTAGGATGCCGCGACGATGAGCCGGCTGCGCCGCGGCAATAGCGCAAAATATCAGGGGCCCCAACCCCGTTTATTCCATATCTCCCACGCAGAATATTGATTTGAACTGTTCTAGATTCCGGGCCAAGTTCGGCCCCGAAGCTCTCTCGATGGATTGAGCTAAACAGGGGATTCGCGATGGCAAACCTCACAATTAACGGAAAATCAATTAACGTCGACGTCGAACCGGAAACGCCGCTGCTCTGGGCAATCCGGGAGAACGTCGGCCTCACCGGCACCAAATACGGTTGCGGCATTGCACAATGCGGCGCCTGCACGGTCCATGTCGACGGGGTCGCGATGCGCTCCTGCGGCGTCACCGTCGGCGAAGCCGCCGGCAAGCAGATCATCACGATCGAGGGGCTGGCGGCCAACGGCGTCCTGCACAAGGTGCAGCAGGCCTGGATCAATGCCGACGTTCCTCAATGCGGCTATTGCCAGAGCGGCATGATCATGGCGGTCGCGGCGTTGTTGAAGGACAAGCCCAAGCCGACCGACCAGGACATCGACGACGCCATCACCAATATCTGTCGCTGCGGCACCTTCCAGCAGGTGCGTGAAGCAATTCACGCCGCCGCGAACGTTTGAGGAGGACACCATGAATCATATGCCCCGCCTCAATCGTCGCGCTTTCGTCATCGGCAGCGCCGCGCTCGGCTCCGGCCTTGCGCTTGGCCTCGACATTCCCTTTGGCGGCCCCGCCGTGGTGCGCGCTGCCGACGGTTCGCCTGAACTGGGTGCCTGGGTCGTGATCCGGCCCGACGATACCGTTGTGATTCGCGTTGCCCGATCGGAAATGGGCCAGGGCTCGCTCACCGGCCTCGCCCAGCTCGTTGCCGAGGAACTGGAATGCGACTGGTCGAAGGTCACGACCGAATATCCCACCCCCGGCCAGAGCGTTGCCCGCAAGCGCGCCTGGGGCGATTTCTCGACCGGCGGCAGCCGTGGCATCCGCGCCTCGACGGACTATGTCCGCAAGGGCGGCGCCACCGCGCGCGTTATGCTGATCGAGGCTGCCGCGAACGAGTGGAAAGTGCCGGCCTCGGAATGCACCGCGGCCAACAGCGTCATCACCCATACGCCGTCGGGAAAAACGACGACGTTCGGCAAGGTTGCCGAAGCCGCGGCCAAGCTCACGCCGCCGGCCGACGTCAAGCTGAAGGACCCGAAGGACTGGAAGATCGTCGGCAAGCCTCTCAAGCGTCTCGACACCGCCGACAAGACCACCGGCAAGATGATGTACGGCATCGACGTCAAGTTGCCGGGCATGCTCAATGCCGCAATCAAGCAGTGCCCCGTGTTCGGCGGCAAGGTGAAGAGCTACGACGAAGCCAAGATCGCCGGCATGAAGGGAGTGAAGAAGGTCGTGAAGGTCGGCGATGATGCCGTCGCCGTCGTCGCCGATACCTGGTGGCACGCCAAGACCGCGCTCGATGCCATGCCGATCGTCTGGGACGAGGGCAAGAACGGCAACGTGTCGAGCGAGTCGATCGCCAAGTGGCTCGAGGAAGGTCTGGACCCGTCGCAGCAGGCCTTTGTCGGCAACGAGAACGGCGACGCCAAAGCAGCGCTTGCCAGCGCCGCCAAGAAGTACGAGGCCGTCTACAGCTATCCCTACCAGAACCACGCCACGATGGAGCCGCTGAATGCGACAGCGCTCTATACGCCGGACAAGTGCGAAGTCTGGTGCGGCACCCAGAACGGCGAAGCTGCTTTCGCCGCGACGGTGGAAGTCTCCGGGCTTCCGGCCGAGAAGTGCGACGTCTACAAGCACATGCTTGGCGGCGGCTTCGGACGCCGCGGCAATACCGACTATGTGCGGCATGCGGTCGCCATCGCCAAACAGATGCCGGGCACGCCAATCAAGCTATTGTGGTCGCGCGAAGAAGATATGCAGCACGGGGCCTATCACCCGGTCACCCAGTGCAAGATGACCGCCGGCTTCGACGCCGACAACAACCTCACCGCGCTGCATATGCGGATTTCCGGGCAGTCGATCCTGTTCAGCCTGCGGCCCGAGGCAATGGTCAACGGCAAGGACCCGGTCACCTTCCAGGGCCTGAATCCCAGCGGCGAGGCGGCGTTCGGATATACGATTCCGAACCTGTTGATCGACCACTCGATGCGCAATCCGCACGTTCCGCCGGGCTTCTGGCGCGGCGTCAACGTCAACCACAACGCCATCTATGTCGAATGCTTCATGGATGAGCTTGCGCATCTGGTTGGCCAGGACCCGCTCGAATTCCGCCGCAAGCTGATGAGCAAGAACCCGAAGCACCTGGCCGTGCTCAATGCGGTTGCCGAGAAAATCGGCTGGGGAACGCCGGCGCCGAAAGGCGTCTATCGCGGCCTTTCCCACTTCATGGGCTTCGGCAGTTACGTCGCGGGTGCTGCGGAAATCTCGGTCACCGACGGCAACAAGATCAAGGTTCACCGGATCATCGGTGCGACCGATCCCGCCTATGCCGTCAACCCGGCGCAGATCGACCGCCAGGTCGCCGGCTCGTTTGTCTACGGGCTTTCGGGCTTGTTCTATGGCGGGTGCACCGTCAAGGACGGACGTATCGAACAGGCGAATTTCGATACCTACAACTCGATGCGGATCTCCGAGATGCCGAAGGTCGAATCCATCATCATGCCGAGCGGTGGAACGACCTGGGGCGGCGTCGGAGAGCCGACCATTTGCGTGGCGGCGCCTGCCGTGCTCAACGCCTACTTCGCAGCAACCGGAAAACGAATTCGTTCGGTGCCGCTGCGGGATCAGAACATCACCTTTGCCTAGAAAGCTCGGAACGCGGCGGCCCTTACGACTAACGGCCGCCGCGTCTTTTCCCGGAAAGGTCTGATGGACGCGTTGCGCGGCAGGACGACGCGGAGAAATGTCCTTCGCGGCATCGCGGCGGCAACGGCGTCGTTTACACTTCCCTGCCCGTCCTACGCACAATCCAGCGCCCGCGTGATCGTGATCGGCGGCGGCTTTGGCGGCGCCAGTTGCGCGCGCGCCTTGCGCAAGCTCAATTCCAAACTGCAAGTGACCCTCGTCGAGCCGAACCGGACCTTCACCGCCTGTCCGTTCAGCAATGAAGTGATCGCGGGACTTCGCGATATCGAGGCGCAGCAATTCGGCTACGAAAAAATTGCCGCCGACGGCGTGACCGTCATCGCGCAAGCTGCCACCAAGATCGATCCGCAAGGTCGCACCGTCGGTCTCGCCGACAGCACCTCGCTTGCCTACGACCGGCTGGTGCTCGCGCCGGGCATCGATCTCAGGTTCGATGCCTTGCCGGGATATGACGAAGCCGCCACGACAAAAATGCCCCATGCCTGGAAGGCCGGCGAGCAGACGCTGTTGCTGCGGCGGCAGTTGGAGGCGATGGAGGACGGCGGCACGGTCGTACTGGCGGTTCCGGCGACGCCCTATCGGTGTCCGCCCGCGCCGTATGAGCGGGCCAGCCTGATCGCCCATTATCTGAAGGCAAAAAAGCCCCGCTCCAAGATTTTGATCCTGGACGCCAAGGACGTCTTTTCGCAGCAACGGCTGTTCGAGAAAGCCTGGAAGGAATTCTATCCCGGCATGATCGAACGCATTCCACTGTCGCAAGGCGGTCGCGTCGTTTCGGTCGAGCCCGCGACCAACACGCTGGTCACCGATTTCGGCAATCACGACGCGCAGGTCGTCAATGTGATCCCGCCGCAAAAAGCGGGCAATATCGCCGACCTCGCCGGCGCGGCCGACAAGACCGGCTGGTGTCCGATCGATGCCGCGACATTTGCCTCAAAACTCGTGGCCAACATTCATGTCATTGGCGACGCGGTGATCGGCGGCAACGTTCCGAAATCCGCATCGGCTGCGAATGCGGAAGGCAAGGCCTGCGCCCAAGTGGTGGCGAGCCTGATTGCCGGGAGACCTCCCGCAAGGCCGACGCTCGAAGGCACCTGCTACAACATCGTCGCGCCCGACTACGCCTTTTCGCAGTCCGGCAATTACCAGCCGCGGGACGATATTTTTGCCGAGGTTGTGGGTTCCGGCTTCACGAGCCCGGTCCATGCGTCAAGTGAGGTTCGCAAAGGCGAATCCGATTTGGCGCAGGCCTGGTTCAAGACGATCACGGTGGAAACCTTTGGGTAGGTTGGCCAGTTCTATTGTCGGAGGCGGTCTCGCAGTCACGCTGCTGGCGTTGCCCTGCGCTGCCGGCGGCGAGGAACTTAGGCCTTATACGGTCACCGGCGATGCCATCGCGGAATCGCTGACCGGCGCACCCGGCGATGCCACGCGCGGCCGTATACTGATACTGGAGCGCACCAATACATGCATTCTCTGTCACAGCGGTCCGTTCCCGGAAGAAAAGTTTCAGGGCGATCTCGCCCCCAGCCTTGCAGCTTCGGGCAGCCGCTGGTCGGCGCCTCAGCTCCGGCTTCGGCTGGTCGACGCTTCCCGTCTCAATCCCGGGACGATCATGCCGTCGTACTATCGGATCGACGGACTCGACCACGTGGCGCCCAACTGGCGCGACAAACCGATCCTGTCGGCCGGGCAGATTGAGGATATTGTGGCGTACCTGGCGACGCTACGCGAATAGGAAAGCACGATGCCAAGACAACACATCTCCACACGCCGTCGCTTTCTCAAGGTTGCCGGCAGCGCTGCCGCGATGGGCGCGCTTCCGCTTGCCGTCAGCATGCGTCCCGTTGAAGCGACGCCCGAGACCATGGCGAGCGCGATCCGTAACGTGACCGGCGGCGCAACCGTACAAACTGGCAAGGTCAAACTCGATATTCCGCCGCTGGTCGAGAACGGCAACAGCGTGCCGATGATGATAAGTGTCACCAGTCCGATGACCGCAAAGGACTACGTCAAAAGCATCCACGTCTTCAACGAAAAGAACCCGCAGCCCAATCTCGGAAACTTCTATCTCACGCCGCGCAGCGGCCGCGCCCAGGTTTCCACCCGCGTGCGGCTCGCCGACAGCCAGAAGATCATCGCCATTGCGAGGCTCTCGGACGGCTCGCTCTGGTCAACCACGGCCGAGGTCGTGGTGACACTGGCGGCCTGTACCGAGGAGGTGATGTGATGGCTTCCGCCCTGATCAACGTGCCCAAGAAAGCTAGGAACGGCGACGTCATCGAAATCAAGACGTTGATGTCGCACATCATGGAAACGGGTTATCGCCACACGACGTCGGGCGAAGTGGTACCGCGCGATATCATCACAAGCTTCACCTGTCGTTTTGAAGGTGAGGAAATTTTCCGCGCCGACCTGTTCCCGGCGACCGCGGCCAACCCTTTCTTTTCCTTTTTCACGGTGGCGACCCGAAGCGGAAAATTCGATTTCGAGTGGATCGGCGACAACGGCTTTTCCGAGACCGCGTCTGCCAGCATCGCCGTCGAATGAAATTTGCGGCCGCAATCATTCTGGCATCGCTGCTGATTGCAGCCGGCATTGTCGCCCGTCCGTTGATCGCGACGGAAATCCCGCAGACCGAGCGCCGGTCCGGCTACGCCTTCATGGCGCCGGAAACCAAGGCCATGCAGGACGACGCGACGACCAATCCCGGCATGCTTTGGGTGCTCGACGGCGAAAACCTGTGGAAGCGCAAACAAGGCTCCGTCGACAAGGCTTGCGCCGATTGTCACGGCGATGCCTCCAGCAGCATGAAGGGCGTCGCGGCGCGTTATCCAGCCTATGACAAGGCGATCGGGCGCCCGGTCAATCTCGAACAGCGCATCAATCTCTGCCGCGTGCGTCATCAGGAAGCCGATCCCCTTCCCTACGAGAAACACGATCTGCTCGCGTTGACTGCTTACGTTGCCGAGCAATCGCACGGCATGCCGGTTACGCCCGATCCGGCGCCCGAACTCGAGCCTTTCGTCGCCAAGGGACGCGACTTCTTCATGCACCGGCAAGGACAGCTCAACCTCGGCTGCACCAATTGCCACGACGATAACTGGGATAGGCATCTTGCTGGCTCGGCCGTCACGCAGGCCATGGCGAACGGCTACCCGATGTATCGGCTGGAGTGGCAGACGTTGGGATCGCTGCAACGGCGCCTGCGCAACTGCATCAACGGCATGCGGGCGCAGAACTTCAATTTCGGCGCGCCGGAGCTGGTCGAACTGGAGCTTTATCTGATGTCGCGCGCGCGCGGCATGCCGGTCGAGACGCCGGCCGTGCGGCCTTAAGTTCTACCCCGGCACGGTCAGCGATACCAGCTTCGAGACGTCAGCACTCTTCTCGACATTCCAGATCGCATCGATCAAGGGCGCAGCGTCATAGCCCGGATTCCACAGCGACGCCGCGGCGCGCAGCTTGTCTTCAAGGTCGCCATCGGAGAGCGGGTTGGCATCGCTGCCGCGAGCGGCCGTTTGCTCGAGCTTGAAAGTCTTTCCGTCAGCGGTCGTGATTTCAACGGCCGCCGCCACGGTTGAAAAGCTCTCGTCGCGCAAGACCTCGACCTTGCTCCGCAACGCCAATACTTGCGGGTCCTGCACGCAGGCGTCGGTAAACTGCTCGAGTCCTGCCTGTCCTTTCAACAGAGCCGCGGCGACCGCATGCTGCACGCTGACCTGCGCTTCACGTCCGGTCGAAACGTTTGGCCGGTCGGCACGGACGCTGAGCAAGGGATTTCCGCGCACCACGACGCGCGCGATATCGGCCGTGGCATGATCGCGACGCCAGTCCAGAACGCAATCGAGCACGGGATGAATCACAAAGCCGCACGGATAGGGCTTGTAGGATGTCGCCATGATCTCCCAGCGCTCGCCCCAGCCGTCGGTGATGTGGGACAGATCGGGCTTCTCGGCGAGTGCATTGTAAAAACCTTGCACGCCGGCGAGCGGCTCGGCGGGACCGTCGTACCCCTTCCCGGCCAATAAAGCCGACCACAGGCCGTTGCGTGCGGCGTTGCCGACGCTCACGCTTTTTGCGGGCGTTCCCAGGCATTCGCACAGCCCAGCCGATTGCGTGGCCGCAATGCCAAGCGCCCAAACCATCTGACGTTCATCGAGCGGCGCGAGCTTGCCGATCGCAGCGGCAGCACCGAACACACCGCAGGTCGAGGTAATGTGCCATCCCCTGTTGTAGTGGCTCGGCGAGATCGCAAGCCCGATCCTGTCCTGCACCTCGTTGCCGAGGACGAAAGCCAGCAACAAATCGGCACCGCTGAGCGGCCGCAATCCCGCGTAGGCGAATAAAGCACCTGCAACCGGAGCGGTCGGGTGAATGACGGTTGCGGTATGGGTGTCGCAGAAATCATCGACATTGGCGCCGGCTGCATTGAGAAAGGCCGCGCTCAACGCATCGATCTTCTCCGCGCGTCCGATCAACGCGACTGGCCTGCCGCCGGAAAACTCCGAAAGCGACCGCAGCGTTATTTCGATCGGCCGGGAACGGCAGCCCGCGAGCGTAACCGCGAAGAAATTGACGAGGGAACGCTTGGCCTGGTGACGCACGTCCGGCGGCACATCCTCCCATCGCGTTGCAACAATGTGATGGGCCAAGCCTTCGGTAATACCGGGTTTATGGAGGAGCATTGCCGTTCCCTGTTCTTGAGGCCGCGGACAATCGCAGGGTGACAAAAAAGCGCAACCGCGCCGCCGGTAGATCGGGTAAGAAATTTTGCCGTATGATGGTGAGCCATGCCAATTTCGTTGAAACGCCCCGCCCTCTTCTTTTTCATCGTATCGCTGATATTAGCGTCCGCGGCGCGCGAATCCGCGCGAGCCGATGATTTTCCCTCGCATCCCATTCACTTGATCGTGCCCTATGCCGCCGGCGGCTCTGCCGATGCGACCGCGCGCATACTCGCCAGGCAAATCGGCAAGCGGACGGGCCAGACCATCGTGGTGGAAAACCGCGGCGGCAGCGCCTCGATTCTCGGCACCGAAGTCGTCAACAAGGCTGATCCCGACGGCTACACGCTTTTGCTCGGACAATCCGGGCCGATCTCCATCAATCCCGCAATCTACAAGGACCTGCCCTACGATCCCGTGAAGGACTTTGCGCCGATCTCACTGACCAGCGTCTATCCCTACATCATCGTGGTGAACCGCTCGCTCGGCGTCAAAACCTTGCAGGAGTTCGTGGCGCTCGCGAAAAGTAAACCTGGTGCGTTGAACTACGGCACGACCGGCGTCGGTGCGGCCAACCATCTCATCACCGAGTTGTTCAACATGAAGGCCGGCATCAGGATGACGCACATTCCCTATCGCGGCACCTCCCTTGCGGTCGCCGACCTCGTCGCGGGCCAGGTGCAGGTGGTGTTTTCCGATCCGATTTCGGCCTTGCAGCTCGTGAAGTCGGGAATGCTGATCGCGCTCGCGGTGACCAGCAAGGATCGCTCGCCGGTCGCTCCCGACCTGCCGACGATTTCCGAAAGCGGCTATCCCGGTTTCGATGCGGTCGGCTGGCACGGAATTCTGGCGCCGGCCAAAACACCGCCGGCGATCGTCGCCAAGCTCAACGCCGACATCGTGCAAGCATTGAACGATCCGGAAACGAAGTCCCTGCTCGAGAGCCAGGCCATCCAGCCCGTCGGCAATTCGCCGCAGGAGTTCGCGAGCTACATCAAGCAGGATATCGCACTCTGGAAGGAAGTGGCGGAACAGGCGAAGATCGAGGTGAAGTAACCTCTCTCTCGCCTGCCCCGTCTGCCCCCAGACCGATTTGGTACCGCCGCAGCAGGCCGAGTGTTATTCGGCCGGCGCCGCGATCGGCATATCATGCTGCGGCATATAGGAAGTGCTGGTGCCGTATTTCCCGACCATGAAGAAACCGGCGGCAATCACCGCATAGGCCAGCGCGACGCCGGGCGTCACACCAAGCCCGCCGCCGACGCCGACCGCCTCGCCATGCATGAAACCGAAGTAGGTGAGCACGGCGCCGGCGAACGCGAACGCCGAGGCCTTGACGAAATCGCGCTCGATGATGAACACGGCGATCGCACCCAGGATAAGGCCAGCGATGATTGAGCCGCCGCCCATCACCTCCAACCCGTGATAGAGCACGCCCTGTTGCGGCAACGATGCAAGTGCTGCCGCCTTGACATCGCCGACCTTGTCGCCGGCAAGTCCACCGACCGTCTGTGCCGCGGCGACGGTCGCACCCAGCATGGTGTCGACTTGCAGCTTCGCCCATGCGGCCAGATGCGGCGTCAGCGCCACGATGACCGCCGGCGCATGCTTGATCGGCGTGGTCTGGAACGCCTGCGCCCCGATCAGCATGCCGATGTAGAGCAGGATCGGCGAAATCGCGACCACGGGAACCAGCGCCAGCATCACCGAGATGATGCCGAACCATGAGAGGACGACGACCATGAGGCCGGTCGCGGCGGAATAGCCGATCCGGCCGCCCATCGCCTTCCAGCCGGGATGACCGATATAGACGGCGTTGATGAAGGGGTTGCCCATCAGACATCCGATCAGGCTGACGATGCCGTCCGCGGTCAGAACGCGCGTGGTCGGATACTCGTCGCCGGCAGCTTCCGCGCTTTCGACGTTGTCCATGGCTTCGACGAGATCGTAGATGCCGAATGGAATGGCGGTCACCAGGATGATGCCGAGGAATTCAAACCCCGAGAACACCTGACCGATCGCCGGCAGCGGCACCGAGAATCCGAAATTGGCAAAGGCATCGCCGAGGCCCTTGACGCTCATGCCGCCGATTCCCAGACCCAGCAGGTTCGATCCCCAGGCGATGAGCATGCCGGCGGCAATCGCGACCAGTCCGGCCGGAATGCCCTTCATGTATTTCACGCCACCAAACCAGCTCACCAGAATGATCGCAAAACAGATCAGGCCGATCTGCGGCGTCATGTACATCTCGAGCGCGGGGCGCATCGAAATGAACGTCACAGACACGCCGGCCAGCGTGCCGAGCAGAGCCGCGCGGGGCGTGATTTTCCGGATGTAGGGCGCAACGAAGCCGCCGATCATCAGGATGAAGCTCTGGAAGAACACCCACACCAGCCCGGCCGACCAGCCCTTCAGTGGATCGCCGGTCTTCAGCGTGATCGGCAGCATGATCACGAAGGTGACGATGAACATGTGCGGCACGCTGACACCGGACGGCAGCGCGCAGACATCGCTGCGGCCGGTCTTCTGCGCCAGGCGATAGGCGAGGAAAGCGTAGTAGAAGGTCGACAGGCACATCATCAGGCCGAGTGCCGGCAGAATCCGGCCGAACACCAAAGAGTCCGGCATCTTCAGCACGAAGCGCAACAGCCCCGTGAGCACGAGCATGTTGACCAAAATGTTGGTGCCGAAACCGAAGAAGGCATTCCAGTCGCCGGGAGTCCACAAAGCCGGCTTGAAGTCGCTCTTTCCTGCAGAAATGCTCGTACTCATCTTGCTGCCCCTGCTAATGCGTGTGAAGTCTCCGATTTCATTGCTTGAAGAACTGCGGCCGAGTCGCTGACCCAGCCGAAGATGCCACCCTGGGCCTTGATCATCTTGAGGCCCATCTCGTGGAATTCAGGAAAGTAGGAGGCGCAGCCGTCCGAGATCACGACGCATCGATAGCCGCGGTCGTTTGCCTCTCGCACCGTGGTGTTGACGCAGACTTCAGTGGTCACGCCACACACCAGCAGATTTTCGATGCTGTGCTTCTTCAGGATATCGCCGAGTTCGGTGGCGTAGAACGCACCCTTGCCGGGTTTGTCGATCACGACCTCGCCCTTGATCGGATAGAGGCCGGGAATGATGTCGTGGCCGGCCTCGCCTCGGATCAGGATCCGGCCCATCGGGCCGGGGTCTCCGATGCGAAGACTTGGCGCGCCGCGTTCGACTTTGGCAGGTGGCGCGTCCGACAGATCCGGCAAATGGCCTTCGCGGGTGTGAACGACCAGCATTCCCGTGTCGCGCGCAGCCTTCAGCACCGACGCGATCGGCTTGACGGCGGTAGCCAGCCGCGACACGTCGTTGCCGAGCGTCTCACCGAAGCCGCCCGGCTCCATGAAGTCGCGCTGCATATCGATGATGACGAGCGCGGTCACCGACCAGTCGAGCGCGATCGGCTCCGGTTCCGCGGCCACAATGCCCTTTAGCTGCTTTGAAGCCGCCATGAGTTACGCCCCCCGAGGCAAGAGAACTCTGAAACGTGGAAGCAAGGCCCACGAAAGGATTAAGCAAAGCCCGTGCCATTGTGTACAACGCGCTTCTCTCCGACCCGCCAATGAAATCTTTCTTGTTTTCAGCCAGTTGGGTATTCGGATAATCGCGGTTGCGGATGCGGGCGCGCAATTTTCGTCGCCGGTTTGCTCATTCGTTGAGCGTCGCCACGCCTGGATCGCGACGTTCACCCGCCCGCACAGCTCAGTCGGGCTCAAGCCGCCGGAAGCGCAACTGGTGCTCTTGCGCGTTGCCGTGTTGACCGGTGTCCCATCGCCTGAAACATTATCCTTTTGCCATCCCGAAGGCGCCGGGACGGATTTCGATACCTCTGGCGTGGATTTTGCTGCCTCACTCCAGGGTATCTAAGCAATCTATCGATGGGGGACATTCGATGGCCACGATCACAACCGTAGCGCCGGTCGCGCGAAAGCCGATCTACACGTCGTTATTCGCGCAAGTCCTTATGGCCCTCATCCTGGGCATCGTTCTCGGCATGGCGGTGCCGGATTTTGCCATCAGCCTGAAGATTCTCAGCGACGCCTTCCTCAAACTGATCACGATGATCGTCGCACCGATCGTGTTCTGCGTCGTCGTTCACGGCATTGCCGGTGCAGGCGACCTCAAGAAGGTCGGGCGCGTCGGCGTCAAGGCGCTGGTGTATTTCGAGACGATGACGACGGTCGCGCTGGTCGTTGGCCTCCTGCTCGCCTTTATCTTCGGGCCCGGCCACGGCATGAACATCGACACCTCCCACCTCGATGCCAATGCGCTCGGCAGCTACGCCGACAGGGCGAAAAACCTCAAAGGCGAAGGCATCGGCTCCTTCCTCCTGAACATCATCCCGACGACCTCCTTCGATGCACTGTCGCGCAACGATGTGTTGCAGGTGTTGTTCTTCGCGATCATCTTCGGCGTCAGCCTCGCGCTGGTCGGAGGTGAAAAAGGCGAGAAGGTCGCTTCAATGGTCGACGCGGTCTCGACCGTGCTGTTCCGCGCGATGGGATTGATCGTGCGCGTCGCGCCGCTCGGCGTGCTCGGCGCGGTCGCCTACACCGTCGGCAAATACGGCGTCGGCTCGCTCAAGCAGCTCGTCTCGCTGGTCGCCCTGTTCTACGTCTCCGTCGCCATCTTCGTTCTCGGCGTGCTCGGCGCGGTGATGGCGTTTTGCGGGCTGAACATTTTCAAATTCCTTGGCTATCTGCGGGAAGAGCTGACGATCGTGCTGGCGACCGCCTCGTCGGATGCAGTGCTGCCGCAGATCATGCGCAAGCTCGAACGGCTCGGCGTCAAGGACTCCGTCGTCGGACTCGTGATCCCGACCGGCTATTCCTTCAATCTCGACGCGTTCTCGATCTACCTGACGCTGGCGGTGGTCTTCATCGCGCAGGCGACCAATGTGCCGCTATCGTTCGGCGACCTGATGCTGGTGCTTGGCATCTCGCTGGTCACCTCCAAGGGCGCCCATGGCGTGCCCGGCTCGGCGATCGTCATTCTCGCAGCCACGCTGAACGCGGTGCCGAGCATTCCAGCCATCGGGCTTGTGCTGGTGTTGTCGGTCGACTGGTTCATCGGCATGGCGCGCGCGCTCGGCAACCTGATCGGCAACTGCGTCGCCACTGTCGTCGTCGCGGCCTGGGAAGGCGATCTCGACTACGCCAAGGCGCACCAGGTGCTCGATGGCGGAGAAGTGGTCGACGTGACCGCGGGCTAGAATGTGTATTCATAAAGGTCCGCTTCCGAGAGCAAAGCGGAAGTTGCTTGGGTCGGCCGTTATCGACGGCTTTTGACCCTTACCGGAAGTCAGATCGCGGCGGGCCCATCGGTCGCCATCTTCGTGATCCACTCCGTCCGCCGCGGCGGTCGATAGTGAGACCGCCGCCCCTATTCATCAACGAGCCAGCCTTCCCGATACCCCCTACTTCGTGAAGATCGACTTGGGCATCATGGCGTGCACGCCTTTGGTGCCGTCGACCACCTGGGTCACGTTGAGGTCCATGGCAGCCGAGCACAGCATGTAGGCGTCGTCGCGCGACAGGCCTTTGGTGGCGGCGATGAAATTGACCATCTCGCGGATCGCGATCTTGGCGGCCTGGTTGAGGTCCTCGTGGAAACCCATGGTCATGTAGTGGGTGGCGGTCTCGGCGCGCGGCCAGCCGGTGTGCATGCCCTTGTGGAGCACCACCTGAATTTCGCCCTTGAGCGAGGTTTCAACCGCCGACATGCCGACTTCGCCATTGCCCTGGGCGGCGTGGCCGTCGCTCACCGACAACAGCGCGCCCGGGACGTGGACCGGAAGGAACAGGCTGGTGCCTGGCCGCAGGTCGTGATTGTCCATGTTGCCGCCATTGACGTTGGGCGGGCCCGGCAAAATGCGACCCATCGACGGCGGCGGCGCCACCCCGATGTCGCCCCAGAACGGCCGCGCCGGGATGACGACGCCGGGCGCGAAGTCGATAGTGTTGTGTTCGAGATCGAGATAGACGACGCGGTCGCGCGAGTACGGGAAATCCTCCGGCAGGGAGCCGCGATTGGCGCGCATGCTCATGGCGGCGATCGGCAGCCACAGTTCGACGGAGCGGATCCTCACCTCAATGGTGTCGCCGACCTCGGCGCCCTTGACGAAGATCGGTCCGTCCATGGTGTGGTCGCCGCGGCTGTCGTCGGGCGCGCCAGCGAAGGCGGTGTAGAGCTCTTGCGGGATCTTCTCCTTCGGGACCCCGATGCTTTCGAAATACTTCGGGTTGCCGGTCGCGGTCCACAGCCGCACAATGTCGCCGGAATCGATGGTCAGCACCGGCTTCTGCTTGGCGTCGTAATAGCCGTAGACGACGGTCGAGGGCGTCGGCTTGATCTCGTGAATGGTCTGGGCGCCTGCCGTGGTGACGGCGGCGCCAACCACGATGCCACCCGCGATCAAGGCGCGAAGGCTGATGTCGAATACGTGGGATCTCATGGGGGCTCCTGCGGTTTGCGTTTCTTGCACGCGGTTCTGCGTGGACGGTTTGTTGGTACGCTTGATCGAAAAAGCAGAGCCCCGGAGGAGACGTGCTTCCACTACATTCCCCTTTGCAACGACGGCAGCCGGCGACGTCGTGCTGGTTGTGTACCCAGACAGATCAAGGCCACACCCGATCACTGCGCAGCCCTTCCTACTGTCACGTGTGCCGGCCGTGCGAGCCGTAACTTAGGATCGGCTTCCCCAACCAGGAATTCGTAAGCGCGCGGCCAAAGAAGATCAATGGTCGTCGAACGGCATTGCGAAACATGGCCGGTGGAAAGCAACATATAGCATTCCCCACTGGCGGAGGCCCATTGCCAATTCTCGCCGCAGCGTCAATGTGGTTCGACCAAGTCGATCACCCAATCGGACAGAACGAGCGAGCCGTACGGCAAAGCGCTAACGGATCTGACGTCGTATTTCGGAAGAGGTACGTCATGACCGCGTGGCACGACAATGCCAAACGAAGAGCGTTCGCGGGACGGGTGAGACACTAAGCCGCTGTGCTTGCGCACAGCGGCGCGGTATCAATTCGCGTATGTCAGCCCGAAGCTGAACTCTTTGTCGTGAGACTCACGTTCAGTTCAGAACCTGCTTGTTGGCGAGGTTCGCGATGACCCAGGAGCGGAACAAGCAAAGCAAACGTAGAATAAATGCGTTGACGCTTCACTTTGCTGATCCGCTCCTAGAGCGACGCTATCGCGAGTCGCTTCGGCCATTCCGACATGCCGTCATGCAGATGCTCTCGTTGGCCGGATCGGCGCTCTGGATCATATTCACCCTCCTCAATGCCCTCACTATCCACGATCAATCCGAGGCCCTCTTCGCGGTGAGACTCATTGCTATTTTTGGAACAGCTTCCTCGTTCATCGCGACACTGCTTCTGAAGCCGGGGCCTTGGGTCGGGCCGGCCGGATTCGCAATATTTGCATTCAACATCGTGTGCCTGACGCTTGTTGTAGTGACGATGTCCCCGGTATCACTTCCGTATTATTCGCCGCTGGCGATCTCAATGACGCAAGGGATCGTATGCTTTGGGCTCGCAATGATGAGCTTCGTCGAAGGGATATTGCTCGCGCTGATCACAGTCTCTCTGTTCCTTATTACTGTTACGCTATTCTGGCCGGAGCCTCCCCTCGTCATTCTGTTCAATGGGACCTGGCTGCTCACGGTGATGTCGTTGGTGGGCATTGGCGCCTATTGTCTAGATCGGACCCTACGTATCGCCTGGCTCAGGCAGGTCGACCTAACCGCGGCAGAAGAGCGCGTTCGAGTGTTGCTGCACAACGTCCTGCCGCCGCCGATCGCTGCTCGCAAACTACGAGGCGAAGTGGTGATCGCGGACAGTTTTTCGGCCGCGAGCTTATTGTTTGCTGACGTTGTCGGGTTCACCGAATTGTCGGCAAAGATGACCCCAGCTGACGTCGTGGCCCTTTTGAATGAACTCTTTGCGCGTTTTGATCGCATTGTCGCGCGATATGGGCTCGAGAAAATCAAGACGATCGGCGATTGTTACATGGTCGCTTCGGGAGTTCCGAATACAGACCCGGAGCATCTCAAAAAGCTGATGCGAGCAGCTCTGGAAATGTTGAGAGAAGTCGCTCAAGTGCGCGCACCGAACAGCGGGGCGCTTTCGATCCGGATTGGAGTTCACGCCGGGCCGGTAACCGCGGGAGTGATTGGCGAGTCAAAATTTACGTTCGATGTATGGGGCGATACCGTAAACGTGGCTAGTCGCATGGAAAGCAGCGGCGTCGCAGGACAGATCCAGGTCACGGACGCAGTCGCTGCGGCATTGGCCAATATCTACTCGTTTGACGGTCCGGAATTCGTGTATATCAAAGGTAAGGGATTAACCCGAGTATGGCGACTCAATCCCGCCTGCGGCTAAAATTGCGCCACGCGCTAGGTGCTCGGCCGAAAGTTTTCGATCAGTCGCAGCAACACCCGCGCACCGACATCGGCGTCCGCGACCTCGACATGCTCGTCGGGATGGTGGCTGATGCCGCCGCGGCAGCGCACGAACACCATCGCAACATCCGCAATGTCGACCATCGCCATGCCGTCATGGCCGGCGCCGCTTGCCAGTTCAAAAACGGGATAGCCCTCCGCGGCCACGGCCTCGGCAATCTGCGTCTTCAGCCATGGCGCGCACGGCACGGTGCGGTTTTCGTGCGTCACGTCCAGCCGCAGATCCAGATTTCGCCGCTTGGCGATCGCTTCAATCTGCCGGACGATATCGGCCACCGCGCGATTTCGGTGCACGTCGGTCGGTGCGCGCAGATCGATCGTAAAATGGACCTGCCCGGGAATGACATTGGTCGCGCCAGGCGTGGCGTGGATATACCCGACCGTGCCAACCAATCCGCGCCCGTCGGTCAGGCATAACTCCTCGATCTTGGAGATCAGTTCGGCGGCGCCCGCCAGCGCATCGCGCCTGAGCTCCATCGGCACCGTGCCGGCATGACCGGCCATGCCGGTCACCCGTGCCGCCATACGCGTGGCGCCGGCAATCGCGCTCACCACGCCGACCGGCAATCCCCTGGCTTCGAGAACCGGTCCCTGTTCGATGTGCAACTCGATATAGGCCAGCAGCTCGCCACGAACCCTGGCGGCCGCGCCGATGTGATCGGGATCGAGGCCGAATTGAACCAGCGCCTCGCGCATCGAGGTCCCGGTCTCGTCCTTTGAGCTCAGCACGCGCTCGTTGAATGTGCCTGCAACGGCGCGGCTGCCGAGCAGCGTCGATGCGAAACGAACCCCCTCCTCGTCGGCAAAGGCGATGACTTCGATCGCGAAGGGAAACCGGCGCCCTCGCTTATGCAAGTCGGCGACGCAGGAGATCGCGGTGATGACGCCGAGCGGGCCGTCCCATTTGCCGGCGTCGCGAACCGTGTCGTAGTGCGAGCCCAGCATCAGGCATGGCAAGCCCGGCCGTTCGCCTTCGTAGCGGCCGCAGACATTGCCGATGGCGTCGAGTTTGGCGCTCATGCCAGCCTCGACCATCCAGCTCACGATCAGCTCGGCGGCCGCACGATGTTCCGGCGTGAGGAAGATGCGCGTCAGGTTGTCAGGCGTTTCCGAGATTGCCGCCAGCCGATGGATCCGGCCGACGATCTCGTCGCCAAGCGCCGAGCTCTTCCCGGCAGGTCCTGCGTTGGTCCCCCTCATATGCGCTAGCCCGCTTGCGGCGCATCGGCCGCAAGATGAGAAAGATTGGCGTGCCAGTGCCGGGCGATTTGCAGTCCGGTCGCGACCCAGACCCGGTCGTGGCCTTTGACGTAATCGAGAAAGCGCATCAGCGCCGCCGCGCGGCCGGGACGGCCGACCAGCCGGCAATGCAGGCCGACCGACATCATCTTGGGCGACGTTTCGCCTTCGGCATAGAGCACGTCGAAACTGTCCTTGAGGTAAGTGAAGAACTGCTCGCCATTGCCGAAGCCTTGCGCGTTGACGAAACGCATGTCGTTGACATCGAGACTGTATGGGATGATCAAATGCGGGCCTTTCGGCCCCTTGATCCAGTACGGCAGATCGTCGGCGTAAGAGTCGCAAGAATAAAGAAAACCTCCGGCTTCCATCACCAGGCGGACGGTGTTGATCGAGGTACGGCCGGTGTACCAGCCGAGCGGACGCTCGCCGGTGACTTCGGTGTGCATGCGGATGGCGTCCGCGATCTCCACCCGCTCCTCGGCCTCCGACATGTCCTTGTGCTCGACCCATTTGAGGCTGTGGCTGGCAATGTCCCAGCCTGCCTCTTTCATGGCGGCGACCACCTCCGGGTTGCGCTTCAGGGCGGTGGCGACGCCGAACACCGTGGCCGGCAGTTTTCGCTCGGTGAAAATCCGGCACAGCCGCCAGAAGCCGGCGCGCGAGCCGTATTCGAACATCAATTCAATATTGGCGTGGCGTTGCCCGGGCCATGGCTGCGCGCCCAGCACGTCCGACAAAAACGCCTCCGAAGCGCGGTCGCCGTGCAGGATATTGTTTTCGCCGCCCTCTTCGAAATTCACCACGAACTGCACGGCAATGCGCGCATCGCCGGGCCAGTGCGGATGAGGCGGATTGCGGCCGTAGCCGCGGAGATCCCTGGGATACCCGCCCCCGGCCATTCTACACTTCCTCGATGCGGACCTTTTGCGCGCCTTTGTAGAGCACCGTCCTGCCGAGCGTGTACAGGTTCTCAAGACCCGAGGTCAGGGTGATAAAGTGATTGCCGGCCAACTGGCCCATCTTGCTCGCGAAATGCACCCCGCCATAGGCCAGCAGAATTTCGGTCTCGCTGATGCCGCCGGGATAAAGGATCATCTGGCCCGGAGCCGGATAGCTGGTGTGGTTCTCATAGCCGACGCCAAAGTCCAGCTCGCCGAGTGGCATCCAGACCCCCTCGCCGCTCCAGCGCACATGGACAAATTCGCTGTTGAACGGCATGGCTTTGCGGAAGGCCGCACAGGTTTTGGGCGCCAACTGCTCTTCGAAGCGAGCCTGGAATTTGAAGTCGCCGGCCTGGACAATGAGTTGACCCATTCAAGACACCCGTAATCGCCTGTGGAGAGATTCTCTTTCCATTCGATAGCCGAATTCCAAGGTCTTTTGCTACCCCTAGCGGTCCCTTTTCGGCCCCCGAAAGCACCGGCGCCGATCATGCCGCGCCGCGATAACCGCGGGCTGGCCGATCGAGGCTGCGCCATTTTGTCGATTTTATCAGTCGATAAACTGGGTTAGTCTTTCTGACCAATGCCGGTTCCAGCCGGCTCGAAAGTGAAATACCGCCATATCGACAGGCCTGACCGCTGCGGGTAGGGTCGCGGCCGCAAAAAGGGTTTGGGGAGACGCTGTTGTCGGGAAAGTTTGCCTGGAAACGGGATTATTATGCGGGCGGCCTGATGCTGTTGCTCGGAATCGGGGCGGCCGTGACCGGGTCCGGCTACAAATTTGGCACCCTCGCCCGAATGGGCCCGGGATTCATGCCGGTCGTGCTCGGCGTCGTCCTTGCCTTTATCGGTATCCTGATTGCCGGGACCGCACTGCTCTCCTCCGAAACCGACGACAGCCGATTTCTGCCTGACAATCCGCAATGGTTCGGCTGGTTCTGCATTCTGATGGGCCCCGTTCTGTTTATCGTTCTCGGATATTATGGCGGGATGATCCCGGCGGTGTTCGCCTGCGTGTTCGTCTGCGCGCTCGGTGACAAGACGGCGACGTACAAGTCATCGTTCGTCCTCGCGTTGTGCGTCACCGTGTTTGGCGTCCTGCTGTTCCATTATCTGCTGAACATCCCCTTCCCGTTGCTGCGCGGGGTGAACCTGTGATTTCGACCGCGCTCACCGATCTCTGGTACGGCTTCGGCGTCGCGCTCGAGCCGCACAACCTGATGTATTGCTTCCTCGGCGTGCTCGTCGGCAACCTCGTCGGCGTGCTGCCGGGCATGGGCCCCGTCGCCACCATCTCGATCCTGCTGCCGCTCACCTTCGGCATTCAGCCGGTGCCGGCAATCCTGATGCTTTCCGGCGTCTATTACGGCGCCCAATATGGCGGGGCGATCTGCTCGATCCTGCTCAATCTGCCGTGCCATCCGCCGCACGCCGTCACCTGTCTCGACGGCTTTCCGCTGACCAAGCAAGGCAAGGGCGGCACCGCACTCGGGATTACCGTCATCGCCTCCTTTGTCGGAGCTTCCTTCGGCATCACGGAAATGATTTTTCTCGCACCGTTCCTGGTGAAGATGGCGTTGGAATTCGGCCCGGCCGAAGTGTGCTCGCTGATGCTGGTGGGCCTGATCGCAGGCTCGACGCTGGCCAAGGGCTCTCCGCTCAAGGGCATCGCCATGACGGTGTTCGGCCTCCTGGTCGGCATCGTCGGATCGGACATCGAGACCGGCCAGCCGCGCTTCACCTTCGGTATCACCGAACTGTTCGATGGCATTGAAATCGTTGCGTTGGCGCTTGGCATGTTCGGCATCGCCGAGTTCATGAACAGCATCAACAACACCGAAACGGTGGATATGCGCTACGCCAAGGTCGGCCTCTCCGACATGTTCCCGTCGAAGGCCGATCTCAAGCTGTCATTCTGGCCCATGATCCGCGGCACGCTGATCGGCAGCCTTTGCGCGCTGATCCCGGGCACGGGACCGACGATTGCCTCGTTCGTCTCTTACGCCACCGAAAAGAAAATATCGAAGACACCGGAGCGCTTCGGGCACGGCGCGATCGAGGGCGTCGCCTGCCCCGAAGCTTCGACGCACTCCTCGGTGCAAGGCGACTTCATCCCGACCATGAGCCTTGGTATCCCCGGCGATACCGTGATGGCGCTGCTGTTGGGCGCGCTGATCATTCACGGCATCGTGCCGGGACCGCAGCTCATCACCCAGCATGCGGATATCTTCTGGGGCCTGATCGCGAGCTTCTGGATCGGCAACATCCTGCTCGTTATTCTCAACGTACCGATGATCGGCCTGTGGGTGAAGCTGCTCTCTATTCCCTATCGCTACCTTTATCCGAGCGCGATGTTCTTCGTCTGTATCGGCGTCTATGCCGCCAGCAACGACATGTTCCAGGTCGGTGAGACGCTGGTGATCGGCATCGTCGGATATATCCTGCTGCGTCTGGATTTTCACCCCGCGCCGATCCTGCTCGGCTTCGTGCTGGGACCGCGTTTCGAGGAAAACTTCCGCCGCAGTCTTTTGATCTCCCGCGGCGACCTGATGACCTTCATCGAGCGCCCGATCAGCGCATTCTTCCTGCTGATCTGCGTCGTGCTGCTCGCCGCCCAGATCTACGTCTGGCTGCGCAAGCCGAAAGTCGTTCAGGAAGAAAAAGCGATCGAGGCCCAGGTTCCAGCGACGCCCTACTCCAGCTTGGCGGAGTGAGACGGAAGCGCGCCGCAATTCGTGGGCCGCGCGCTTTCCTACCTATCTGGCCTGATAGTGCGGAGGACGCCGTGCGATCCACGCATCAAGCGCCTCCCGCGTGTCGTAGGTCGGCGCCATGCGCGCGAATTGTTCGCTCTCGATCTCCAACCCTTCCGAAATCGTCGCGTTCAGCCCGCGCGTCACGGCGGCGAGGATGCGAGAGGCCGCAAGCGGCGAGTGCCGCAGGATGCGGCCGGCCAACTCCAGCGCCGACGGCAAAAGGTCGTCGTGGGCCACGATCCGGTTGACCAGTCCGATCTCCAGGGCGTGCCGGGCTGAAAACTGGTCCCCTGTCAGCAGCAATTCCAGCGCGCGCTTGCGACCGGCCAGGCGAGGCAGTCGCTGCGTACCGCCGAACGTCGGCGGAATGCCGATATTGATTTCCGGCTTGGCAAAGCTCGCCCGCTCGCTTGCGACCGCAAGATGCGCGGCCTCCGTGATTTCGCACCCGCCGCCGAAGGCAATTCCGTTCACGGCAACGATGACGGGCTTTGGAAAGGACTCGATGCGCGCCGTCATCGATTGTCCCCTGCGAACGAAGGCCCTGACCGCCGCGTCCGGACCTTCCCGCATCGTTTCCGAAAATTCCGTGATGTCGGCGCCGGCGGAAAAGGCGCGCTCGCCCGCGCCGGTCAGAACGACGGCCCGAATGCCGGAATCGCCCTCGATGGCATCGAGCCGTTCCTTGATCCGATCGACCAAAGCATAGTTGAGCGCATTGAGTTTTTCCGGTCGGTTGAGCGTCAGGATCGCCACCGCATTCCGGGTCTCGCAAAGTACCAATTCCGGCATCGTCGGTCTCTTGATTTTGTTCGGGAGAAACAACACGTAATTCCCCGCCGGATTTTCATACACTCACTAGATAGTATACATAGCTGCATGCCCCAGAATTCGGATCAAACGCGCGACCGTATCGTCGCAGCCGCCGCCCGACTGTTTTACGATGAGGGCATTCGCGCCGCGAGCGTCGATGCCATTGCGGAGAAGGCCGGCGTCACCAAGAAGACGCTGTACTACCATTTCCGCAGCAAGGACGAATTGATCGCCGCGTATCTGGAATCGCGCGACCAGCCGACGCTCAGTCTTTATGCACGCTGGTTCGAGCAAACACCGGGGTCCGCTGCCGACAAGGTGCGCGGACTGTTTGCCGAATTGGCGCGTGCGACCGATACTTTGAAATGGAAAGGCTGCGGCTTTCTGCGTACCGCTGCCGAGTTGGCGAGTACGCCGGGACATCCGGCGCTCAAGGCCGGCGCCGCTCACAAGAAACGTTTCGAGGCATGGCTTGCGGATGCGCTTGCCCGCGAGGGCGTCGGTAACGCGAAGACCGTCGCGCGAAGCATTGTCGTGCTGCTCGACGGCGCCGCCTCGGTGATGCTCGTTCACCGCGATCCCGCTTATGTGGAAGCCGCAGGCGCGGTGGCCGCCACGCTGATCAAGCCGGCCAACGTCAAGGCCGCGTGATCTAGCCGCTCGCTGGTCAGCGCCGGCCGTAACAGTGGAAGCCGCCGTAAACCCCCGAACGATCCAGTGCAAACCCGACGGCGCTTCGTTCATCGTCGCGCCGCCAGGTCCGGCGCAGCGATGCGAGTTCCTCGCCCTCGATCGGCGATCCCTCGCCTGCGGTGCGAAAAATCACATGGACGTTGTCGCTGCCGGCGCGATCGATCGCCGTCCACAGCTCGCGGATTTCCTCGGCGGCCATCCAGTCCTGCGAATCCAAAAGGATGACGGCATCCACTTCGCGCGCGGGCAAGCTATCCAGAAATTGCTTGAGACCCGCGTGGTGCGGAATGATCAGGCCCGCGCCGTCACGCATCCGCTCATATTGGCGACGCTGCAAATAAGGCGGCAAGCACCGGTCGCCCGGACCGACGTAGCCGCGATGCAGCGCCTGCCAGGCAAAATAGTTGGTTTCGTTCGGATGACCGTCGATCAGGCGCAGCAGGCGCTTGTGAAGCGTGTCGTTCAACGGAGCGTCGCCACCCAACAACGCACGCTGCCGCGGCGGGATGCCGAGGCTGAACAACAAAGCCGGTGTTGTCGTGATCAGCCGGGCGAGCCACGAATGACAGACGCGATCCAGCCGCTCCAGCGCCTCGACGCGCGCCGGCGCGTCCGACCTGCCGTTCAACAGCATCGCCGGATCGACCCCGGACCTCCTCGCGACAAAATGGGCAAAGCCGATAAATCGGCCGAGCATGCCGTGGCGGTAGAAACCGTCGGTGAAATGAGCATGGCGCGGGCGACCGACGATGTTGCGCTTGTCCCAATAGCTGCGCGCCTGCGGATCCAGCAGTGGCCGCAACCGCGCGCGGTAAAGATCCGAATTGGCCGGCGAGTTGGCTGCCCCGAAGAACTGCCAGAAATCCGAGTAGTCGGAAAAGGCACGCAGGCCCGCGATCTTCAGCTTGAGGAGAGCAAGATGCGCCTCGTTGAGGTCGACCGCGTAGACCTGCGCCGGTCGCGCCATCAAATAGGACAGCGCGTTACATCCGCCCGAAGAGATCGTGACGATGGTTGAGCCGACGGCTAAACGCAGCGCCGCAAGATCGGCGACCGGATCCTCCCAGATCTGGGTATAGACCATGCGACGGAGCCAGAACGCATACAGCCTGTCCCAAACCGTTGCTTCATCATTGCCTCCGCCGTCGCGAACGGCATCTGCGATGAGCTGGCTGTTCATCGAAACCTCGACTCGACAATTCGATTAGGATATCGCGCGCTCGCTTCAGTTTTGCGACAGCAGCTTCGACTGCGACGACGACGATGATGTTGGAACTCGTGTTGGTTTCACGATGCCGGGAAGCTGTCACATGCTTGTCGCGCGAACATCGCAAGGAGGATCAAGGCCAACCGCGGCGAGGACGAATCATGTCGGCTCCGGCTCAGAGTACCGGCGTCAGTCCAGGGATCGAGAGGTCGCCTCGCGGCGCGCGATGCGGCGTTGTTGCCTTGTCGAGGTCGCCGTGACCGGCTGGCTTGCGGTACTGGCGGCGGGTTTGTTCGAGATCGGCTGGGCCTTCGGACTGAAATATTCCGACGGCCTCACCCGGTTCTGGCCGACGGTTGCCACAGCGGCAGCGATTTTGGCGAGCTTCTCGCTGATGGCGTTTGCCCTTCGCTCGCTTCCGTTTGGCACGGCCTACGCGATCTGGACCGGCATCGGCGCCGCCGGCAGCATCATCGTCGGAATGGTGATCTTCAGCGAACCGACCGATCCGATGCGGATCATCTGTCTCACGCTGATCGTCGCCGGAATGGTCGGGCTGAAGCTCACCTCGCCGGTGTAAGGCGCCCCAGTGGTCCAATTCTAACATTCGCATCCCGTCGCAGCGGGTACTTTTGCGAATGTTAGAATCAAAGGACCACTAGCTACTTTGCCTGGTTATTTTCTCTGCGCCGCAAACTTCGCCATCCCTCGACGACACCGAACACACCGAGCGCGAATATAAAGGGAAGGAAGTGGTACATCAGGCGGAACATCAGGAGCGCCGCCACCAGCGGCTCCTTGTCGTCATGGCCGAGCCCGATCAGGAACGTCGCATCGAAAACGCCGATGCCCGCCGGCGTATGGCTCGCAAATCCCAATAGCGTCGCTGCAATGAAAACGGCCATGATCGGAAAAATCCCGATATTCGGCCCTGCGGGAATCAGCAGGTACATCGCGAGCGCCGCAGCGCCGAGATCGAAAAGGCCGATCACGATTTGCAGCAGCACCAATGGCCCCGAAGGAAGCCGGACCGGCCAGCGCTTGGTGCCGATGTTGCGTGGAAACCAGCACCAGCTCAGAAAAGCCTGACAACTCCCGAGAAGCAACGCCACAGCCAGCCACTGATTGACCTTCGGCGGCAAGAAATCGACCAGGCTGATCGCGTCTGGCGCAAAGAACAGGCCGATGCCGAGCGCCGTCAGGTTGCCAAGCCAGAATGTCAGTCCGGTCAGAAAACAGATATTGGCGACTTCGAACGCGCTGAGGCCGTGATACGAATAAACCCGATAGCGGATCACCGGCGAGATCAACGAAACGGCGCCGATGCCGTGCGCGATCGGATAGCTGGTAAAGCTGGCGAGCGCTGCGATCCGATAAGGAATGTCGGTGCGGCCGATGGTCCGCAGTGCGAGCAGATCGTAGAAGGTCAGGCTGGCGTAAGAGGTAATCACCAGCACCGCCGCCAGCACGATGAGAGAGGTATTCGTGTGCTTGATCACCTCGAATACTTCGTTGATGTCGATGCTCTTCAGCGTGTGGGTCAGCGCGAAAATTGCAATCGCCGCGATCACAATGCTGACGACAATACCGAGGCCTTTCAGCCTGGTGCGCTTGCCGGGTGACTTTGTCGGCGCAATTACCTTCAGTGTGTTCATCCGAGCAGGCGGGCAATAATCAACGTCATACCACGCGATTCGCGGTGGCCGACATCGTCCATTGACACGCAGATGTGACAATCGCGTTACCCTACGTTTCTGACGTCAAGCGATTCAAGAAAAGTTGCGTGTGCAAACCAATTGCCGACGCATTGTGGTCGCATCGGATTCACGTATCTCCCGTAGAGAGCGCTAGTGGAGCGGATTTGACATTCGCTGCCCGTCCCGTCGCGAGTCCGAAAGCGAATGTCAAATCCGAAACTCCACTAGAAACTTATATTTGCCAGTGGTCCTTTGATTCTAACATTCGCAAAGGCGCCCGCTGAGAAGGGAAGCGAATGTTAGAATCGGACCGCTGGGCGGGCTACTCACATCGAGGCAGCATGAGCGACGAGAACGATTTCGATCTCAGGCCCGACCAATGGGAAGCTTTGAAGGCACTGCGCTCGCCCTTTGCCGGATTGCGCATCCCGACCCGGCTGGCGCTCGACGATCTGGTTGCGCTTGGCCTTGTGACCATCGACGACCGCGTGCCGGCCATCACCGATAAGGGCCGCAAAGCCCTGGTGAGAGGCTCATTCAGCCTGCTGGATGCAGCCGCCTGAACCGGTTCCTCTTGCCCGTGCCGGGATGCCCGCGGATCACCTCGCCTGACCGCCGACCAGCGGTCGGGCACGGCCTTGTGGCGAATCCCGGATCGGTTCAAAATATACCGTTTGGGCCCGATCACCCGTCGTGGTCTTGAACCATGCGAACGGCTCAAACGACATTTGATTGTTGCCTCGCGGTCGCGGTCTGAACCAAAAGTGCAATTCTTTCCGATTGTTAATGCGACAACTATAAGCGAGAACGTTCAAATGAGGTCGCCAGCGGACCCTGGAGGCGGTTCCTGCGACTAATTGCGGAAGAGCCCGCGCACATTTCTCCTCTGATGGCAGGTCCATGAACCAACCGATCAAGAACCTTCAGGAAGCACCTGGTTCTGAGCAGACCGCCAAACCGCGGTCGGGCCGGCGCTTTGTCCTGACATCCATCGTCATCCTGCTGGTGGTCGCCGGTATCGTCTGGTGGACCAAACAGGCCCCGCAGCCGGAGCCAGGCGGTCGCGGCCGCAATGCCGGCCCGATGTCGATCGTCCCCGAAGCCGTCGGCAAAGGCGACATCGGTATCAACATCAACGCGCTGGGCACCGTGACTTCGCTTGCGACCGTGACCATCCGCACGCAGATCAGCGGCTACCTGCAAAAAATCGACTTCACGGAAGGCGACGAGGTCAAGAAAGGCGACCTGATCGCGCAAATCGATCCGCGGCCGTACGAAGCCACACTCGCACAGGCCAAAGGTCAATTGGCGCGCGATGAAGCCGCGCTCAAGGGCGCGCAGGTGGACCTCGCGCGTTACCAGGGATTGGCGGCGCAGAATGCCGTGCCGCGCCAGACACTCGATACGCAGATTGCACTCGTCGCGCAAAATCAGGGCACGATAGAAGCCGACAAGGCATCGGTGAAATCCGCCGAGGTCAACCTCGCTTACTGCCGCATCATTTCGCCGCTCGACGGCCGCGTCGGCCTGCGTCAGGTCGACCAGGGCAATTACGTCACGCCCGGCGACGCCAACGGCATTGTCGTCATCACGCAGTTGCAGCCGATCAGCGTGCTGTTCACCGTCCCGGAAGACAATCTGCAGGCGATTGCCAAGCGCCTTCGGGCCGGCGCGGTACTGCCCGCCACCGCACTCGATCGCACCGGCGCGAGCAAGATCGCGGATGGGTCGCTGCAAACCTTCGACAGCCAGATCGACCCGACGACGGGAACGATCAAGCTGCGCGCGCAATTCCCCAACGACGATCGGCTGCTTTACCCGAACCAGTTCGTCAACATCCGCCTCCTGCTCGATACCCATAAAGACGTGACGACGATGTCGACCGCGGGCATCCAGCGCGGCGCGCCCGGCACCTTCGTCTATCTCATCAATGCCGACAGCACGGTATCGGTTCGGCCGGTCAAGCTTGGCGTCACCGACGGCGACCACGTCGAGGTCCTTTCCGGTCTCGCACAGGGCGACCGCATCGTGATCGACGGCGCCGACAAGCTGCGGGATGGCGCCAAGATCAGCATTCGGTCGGAGAACGCTCCGGCTCAGACCAATCCGGCCCAGTCACCTTCGGACCCCAATAAATCGGGTGGCGGCAAACGACGGCGCTCCGAGGGTGGACAGCAACAATGAGTCCCTCGCAACCGTTCATCCTACGACCGGTCGCAACCACCCTATTGATGATCGCCATCATGCTCTCGGGCCTGCTGGCGTTCCGCTTCCTGCCGGTTGCAGCGCTTCCTGAGGTCGACTATCCGACCATTCAGGTCCAGACATTCTATCCGGGCGCCAGCCCGGACGTGATGACCTCTTCCGTCACTGCTCCGCTGGAAGTGCAGTTCGGACAGATGCCGAACCTCAACCAGATGAGTTCGATCAGTTCGGCCGGCGCTTCCGTCATCACCTTGCAGTTCGGCTTGACGATTTCGCTCGACGTCGCCGAGCAGGAAGTTCAGGCCGCGATCAACGCCGCCGGCAACCTGCTTCCGGCCGACCTTCCCGCGCCGCCGATCTACGCCAAGGTCAATCCGGCCGATGCGCCGATCCTCACCCTCGGCCTCACCTCGAAGACCATGAAGCTGACGGATGTCGAGGACTTCGTCGACACGCGGCTGGCGCAGAAAATCTCGCAGCTCCCCGGCGTCGGCCTCGTCAGCCTCTCGGGCGGCCAGCGGCCGGCCGTGCGCATCCAGGCCGACATCCGCAAGCTTGCCGCCTACGGCCTTAACATCGACGATCTGCGCACCACGCTCGGCAACGCCAACGTCAACACGCCAAAAGGCAATTTCGACGGCGCGATGCGCGCCTACACCATCAATGCCAACGATCAGATCAGGAATGCGAGCGACTACAAATCGCTGATCGTCGCCTACAAGAACGGCTCGCCGGTACGCCTCAGCGACGTTGGCGACGTCGTCGACGGCGCACAGAACGACAAGCTCGGCGCCTGGATGAATGAAACGCCGGCGATCATCATGAACATCCAGCGCCAGCCCGGCGCCAACGTGATCGCAGTGGTCGAAGGCATCAAGGCGCTATTGCCGCAATTGCAGGCCTCGCTGCCGGCGGCCATCGACGTCAACGTCCTAACCGACCGGACGGTCACCATCCGCGCTTCCGTGGAGGACGTGGAGTTCGAGTTGACGCTCGCCGTCATCCTCGTGGTGCTCGTGATCTTCGTGTTCCTGCGCAACGCACGCGCAACGCTGATCCCGAGCCTGTCGGTGCCGCTGTCGCTGGTCGGCACGCTGGGGGCCATGTACCTCTTCGGTTTCAGCCTCAACAACCTGTCCCTGATGGCGCTGACGATCGCGACCGGCTTCGTAGTCGACGACGCCATCGTCGTGATCGAGAACATCTCGCGCTACCTCGAGGAAGGCGACAGCCCGTTGCAGGCCGCGCTGAAGGGCTCCGAACAGATCGGCTTCACCATCATTTCGCTGACGGTCTCGCTGATCGCGGTGCTGATCCCGCTGTTGTTCATGGCTGACGTGGTCGGCCGCCTGTTCCGCGAATTCGCAATCACGCTCTCGGTCACGATCCTGATCTCGGCGGTGGTTTCGCTGACGCTGGTGCCGATGGCTTGCGCCAAGCTGCTCAAGCCGGAGTCCCAGCACCACGAGAACGCGTTCCAGCGCCGCAGCCGCGAGGCGTTCGACTGGATCATCGAGATGTACGGCCATGCACTCACCTGGGTGCTGGACCATCAGCCCTTAACCCTGGCGGTCGCGCTCGCGACCTTCGTATTGACGGCGGTGCTTTACGTCATGATCCCGAAGGGCTTCTTCCCGCTTCAGGACACCGGTGTCATTCAGGCGATCTCCGAAGCGCCGCAGTCGGTGTCCTATGCCGCGATGGCGGAGCGCCAGCAGCAGCTCGCCTCGATCATCTTGAAAGATCCCGACGTCGTCAGCCTCTCCTCGTTTATCGGCGTGGATGGAACCAATACCACGCTCAATACCGGACGAATTCTGGTCAATCTCAAACCTTATAACGAACGCAAGTCCGACATCTCGACCGTGATGCGGCGGATTTCGAACGCGACCGCGTCTCTTGCCGGCATCACACTATATATGCAGCCGGTGCAGGACCTGACGATCGAAGGCACGGTCAGCAAGACGCAATATCAATTCATTCTGCAGGATGCCGATCCGGCGCAGCTTTCCGAATGGGCAACAAAGCTGGTCGATAAGCTGCGGGAGCTTCCGCAGCTCGGCGACGTCGCCAGCGACATCTCCGACCAGGGGCTTTCGGTCTTTGTCGAAATCGATCGAGACCAGGCCGCCCGCTTCGGCATTACGCCGGCGACCGTCGATAACGCGCTTTACGATTCCTACGGTCAGCGGATCGTTTCCACCATCTTCACCAATTCCAACCAGTACCGCGTCATCCTCGAGGCCGATCCGCGCCTGCAGACTTCGCTGCAATCGCTCTCGGACATCTATCTTCCCTCCTCGGTTGGCAGTACGCCCGTGCCGCTTGCGACGCTCGCCAAATTCCGCGTGGAAACGGCTCCGCTGCAAGTATCGCATCTCGGGCAATTCCCGTCGGCCACGGTGTCGTTCAACCTTGCGCCCGGTGCGGCGCTCGGCGACGCTGTGAATGCCATCAAGCAGGCGCAGATCGACATCGGCCAGCCGGCAAGCGTGATCACCAGCTTCCAGGGCGCGGCATTGGCATTTCAGTCGTCGCTGTCCAATCAGCTCTTCCTGATTTTGGCGGCGATTATCACCGTCTACATCGTGCTGGGCGTGCTCTATGAAAGCTTCATTCACCCCCTCACGATTCTCTCGACGCTGCCGTCGGCCGGCATCGGCGCGCTGCTGGCGCTGATGATGGCCGGCGACGACCTCACCATCGTCGCGATCATCGGCATCATTCTGCTGATCGGCATCGTGAAGAAGAACGCGATCATGATGATCGACTTCGCGCTCGACGCCGAGCGCCATGAAGGCAAGTCGCCCCGCGAAGCCATCTATCAGGCGTGTCTCCTGCGCTTCCGCCCCATCCTGATGACGACAATGGCCGCGGTTCTCGGCGCCTTGCCGTTGATGCTCGGCACCGGCGCCGGCTCCGAACTTCGCCACCCGCTCGGCATCTCCATCGTCGGCGGCCTGTTGCTCAGCCAGTTACTGACCCTGTTTACGACACCGGTGATCTATCTCTGGTTCGACCGGCTGGCGATCCGGTTCTCGGGCCGCTCGGGCGAATCCGCCCAGCCGGCTGAATGAGGGGTACCGATGGGTCCCTCAACACCATTCATTCGCCGGCCCATCGGAACGACGCTACTCACCTTCGGGCTTGCGGCGGCGGGCGCGGTCGCCTTCTTCAAGCTGCCGGTTTCGCCGCTGCCGCAGGTCGACTTTCCCACCATTTCCGTCCGGGCAACATTGCCGGGCGGCAGCCCACAGGACGTGGCGACGACCGTTGCGAGCCCGCTCGAGCGTCACTTGGGACAAATCGCCGACGTCACCGAGATGACGTCGTCGAGCACAGTGGGCGGGGTTCGCATCACCCTGCAATTCGGCCTCAACCGCGACATCAATGGCGCAGCGCGCGACGTGCAAGCCGCGATCAACGCGGCGCGTGCCGACCTGCCGACCAGCCTGCGGAGCAATCCCACCTACCGCAAGGTCAATCCGGCCGACGCGCCGATCCTGATCCTGACACTGACGTCCGACACCATGACCCGCGGCGACCTGTACGATGCGGCATCGACGGTGCTGGCGCAGAAGCTGTCGCAGGTCGACGGCATCGGCGAAGTGGTCGTCGGCGGCAGCTCTCTGCCGGCCGTGCGTGCCGAACTGATTCCACAGGCGCTTTACAAATACGGCGTCGGTCTTGAGGACGTGCGCGCAGCGCTCTCGAGCGCCAACGCACACAGCCCCAAAGGCGGCATCGACGTCGGTAACGAGCGCTATCAGATCTACGCCAACGACCAAGCCAACAAATCCGACGACTACAAGAATTTGATCGTCGCCTACCGCAACGGCGCGCCGGTCCGCCTGTCGGACGTCGGCGAGGTGACGGATTCGGTTGAAAATCTGCGCAACGCAGGGCTCGCCAACGGCAAGCCGGCGGTCCTGATCATTCTCTACCGGCAGCCCGGCGCCAACATCATCTCTACCGTCGATCTGGTCAAAGGGCTCATGCCCCAGCTCAGGGCGTCGGTTTCACCGGCCATCGACATCAACCTCGCCGTTGACCGTTCGATCACAATTCGCGCCTCGCTGAGCGATGTGGAGCGCACGCTCATTATTGCGGTGCTGCTCGTGATCCTCGTGGTCTTTGCATTCCTGCGCAACTTGCGCGCAACGCTGGTGCCCGTCGTGGCGGTCTCGGTCTCGTTGATCGCGACCTTCGCGGCGATGTACCTGTTCGGCTACAGCCTCGACAATCTTTCGCTCATGGCGCTGACGGTTGCGACCGGCTTCGTTGTCGACGATGCGATCGTCGTCCTCGAAAACATCACCCGCTATGTCGAGGAAGGCATGTCTCCGCTGGAGGCCGCCCTCAAGGGCGCCAGTGAGGTCGGATTTACCGTGCTGTCGATGAGCATTTCGCTCATTGCCGTCTTCATTCCGATCCTTCTGATGGGCGGCATCATCGGCCGTCTGTTCCGCGAATTTGCGATGGTGATCTCGATATCCATCATGATCTCGCTGGTGGTTTCGCTGACAACCACGCCGATGATGTGCGCGATACTGCTTCGTCACGAAACCGGCGAACACGGGCGGCTTTATCGCGTGAGCGAGCGCGTTTTCGACGGCATGCTCAATGTCTACCGGCGGACCTTGGCCGTGGCCCTTCGCCATCCGGCCTCGATGATGATGCTTCTCGCCGTCGTGCTTGGCCTCAACTTCTACCTTTACGACGTGATTCCGAAGGGCTTTTTCCCGCAGCAAGACACCGGCCGGCTAACCGGCTCGATCCAGGCCGATCAGAGCATCTCGTTCCAGTTGATGCAGCAGAAGCTCACGCAATTCATCAACATCATCAAAGGCGACGCTGCCGTCGAAACCGTCGTTGGATTTACCGGCGGTGGCCAGACCAATTCCGGCTTCGTTTTCGTCTCGTTGAAGCCGCTGAGCGAGCGCAAGATCTCTGCAGACGGTGTGATCGCGCGGCTGCGGCGTGAAATGGCGGTGATACCGGGCGCGACCCTGTTCCTGCAGGCCGTGCAGGACATTCGCGTCGGCGGTCGCTCCAGCAATGCGCAATATCAGTTTACCCTGCAGGGCCCTACCTTCGAGGAACTCAACGAGTGGACGCCGAAAATCGCCGCCGCACTCCAGGGCGACCCCAACCTGACGGACGTCAACAGCGACCAGCAGAACAAGGGACTTGAATCCGATCTCGTGATCGATCGCGACGCGGCGGCGCAACTCGGCGTCACGGTCAGCCAGATCGACAACACCCTTTACGACGCTTTCGGCCAGCGGCAGGTGTCGACCATCTACGTAGCGCGTAACCAGTATCACGTGATCATGGAGGTCGCGCCGCAATACTGGCAGAATCCGGAAACGCTGAAAGACGTCTGGATCTCCACGTCGGGTGCTTCGGTCGGCGGCTCGCAAGCGACCAATGCGGTTGCCGGAACCGTCTCCGTCGGCAAGGCGACCGCGGCAACCTCGGCGAACGCGCAGGCCGCCCGAAATCTCGCGAACAATTCGATCGGCGCGACCGGCAAAGGCGTATCCTCCACCGGCTCGGCGGTCTCTACCGGCGCCGAAACCATGATTCCGTTATCGGCGGTGGCGCGTTTCACGCAAGGCGCGACGCCGCTCGCGGTGAACCACCAGGGCCTTCTGGTCGCCAACACCATTTCGTTCAACCTGCCGCCAGGCGGTTCGCTGAGTTCGGCCGTCACCGCGGTCGAGTCCGCGATGAACCGGATTGGCGTGCCCGCCTCCATCCGCGGCACCTTTCAGGGAAGTGCGAAGGCGTTCCAGGATTCGCTGGCGAATCAACCGTTCCTCGTTCTTGCGGCGCTCATCACGATCTACATCGTACTCGGCGTGCTCTACGAGAGTTACGTCCATCCGCTGACGATCCTCTCCACCCTGCCCTCGGCGGGCGTTGGCGCCCTGCTCGCCTTGATGGCGTTCAACACCGAATTCAGCATCATGGCGCTGATCGGTGTCATCCTGCTGATTGGAATTGTGAAGAAGAATGCGATCATGATGATCGATTTTGCACTGGAGGCCGAGCGCAGCCGCGGCCTGAGTTCGGTTGATGCGATCTATGAGGCGTGCCTGCTCCGCTTCAGGCCGATCATGATGACCACGATGGCCGCCTTGCTCGGCGCCGTGCCGCTGGCCATCGGTCTTGGCGAGGGCAGCGAGCTCCGCAGGCCGCTTGGCATCGCAATTGTCGGGGGACTGATCCTCAGTCAGGTGCTGACTCTCTATTCAACGCCGGTAATCTACCTGTATATGGATCGATTCCGGCTTTGGAGCCAACGTATGAGGGGTGGCGAAGCACCGGTTGCTCCCGATACCAGGCTGCAACCGGGCGAGTAGATTTGGCATTCCAATGAGCGGTAAAGCATCACGACGGACCTCACGCGGCAAGGTTTCCTTGGCCATTTCCGCTTTGCTGCTCGGCCCTGCTTTGTCGGGCTGCATCCTCGGAACGGAGCGGCCCGACCTCAATCTGGAAGTGCCGGCAACGTATCGCGAAGGCGGCCGTACCGCTGCCGACGCTCACGTTCCCGCGGTCGACTGGTGGCGTGGCTTCAAGTCCAGCGAATTGACCTCACTGATGGACGCCGCGCAGCTCTACAATCTCGACATCGCGGTCGCCATCGCCCAGATCGTGCAGGCCGATGCGCAGGTCGGGGTTCAAGGGGCTCCGCTGCTGCCGTCGGTCACGGGGACCAGTAGCGCCGAGCAGAGCCGCAGCGCCGTCGGTTCGTTGGCAACCGGCAGCGGTGGAATTGGCGGAGCGTCGTTCTCGCAATACAGCCTCGGGCTGACGGCGAGCTACATGATCGACTTCTGGGGCAAGAACCGCGCGACGCTCCACGCCGCCGAGGAAACCGCCACCGCCTCACGCTACAACCGCGAAGTCGTCACGCTGACCGCGGTCGTCACGGTCGCCAATACCTATTTCCAGATTCTCGCCGCGCAGGACCAATTGCGTGTCGCGCGGCGCAACCTCGCCGCAGCCGAACGCATTCTGACGCTGATCAAGCAGCAATTTGCCGGCGGTACCGCCTCGCAGCTCGACGTGTCGCAGCAGGAAACGCAAGTCGCGACCGAACGCGCCGCGATCCCGCCGCTTGAGATCACGCTGCGGCAGAACATGGCCGCCCTTGCCGTACTGGTCGGCCGTGCGCCGGCGAATTTCACGGTGAAGGGCGGAACGATGACGCAGGTCGCCATTCCGCGCATAACGCCGGGTATGCCGTCGGAACTGCTCAATCAGAGGCCGGATATCCGCGAAGCCGAGGCGCAACTGGCGTCTTCCAACTTCAGCGTCGAGTCGGCGCGCGCTGCATTCTTCCCGCAGATTACGCTGACCGCGCAGACCGGCGTGCAGAGCGTGGCACTCGCCTCGCTGTTTGGACCGGGCGCCTGGTTCTACACGCTGTCGGCAGGGCTGACGCAGCCGCTGTTCGACGGCTTCCTGCTCGAAAGCCAATTGAAGCAGGCCAAGGGCGTGCAGTTGCAGAATCTGCAAGCCTATCGAAAAGCCGTGCTCTCGGCTTTCTCTGACGTCGAGAAGGCGCTGGTGGCGCTGTCGCAGTTCACCTTGCAGGAGCGTCTAACAATCGAAGCCGTCGCCGCCGCGCGCAAGGCGTTCGAGGTATCGGAAACCCAGTTGCGCGCCGGCACGGTCAACCTGATTACCGTGCTGCAAACCCAGCAAACGCTCCTCACCAACGAAAACGCGCTGGCGCAGGTGCGGTTGAACAAGCTGCTCGCTGCCAGCAGTCTGTTCCAGGCTTTAGGCGGCGGCTGGACGCCAACGGGGCAGTTATCTTCGCTGCAGCCTCCGGATGGTGTGACGCCAGGGCCGCAGTGAGGCTTTCGCAGCGCTTGCACTGCGTCATCGTTTCTCGGCAGGCCCCAGCTAAAATTTACAAGGAAATACCGGCACTTAATCGCCTTGTATTCGGCGACGGGTTCGCTATATTTCATGGTTCGGTTACGATCGTACTGTAATTTTCGTGGTTGGTGATGAGGCCCGTCTGTCCAGGCGGGCCGTCGCCATTTGAGGCCACCGCTCAAGGCGAAAGTGCCCAGGCATAGGCCTAGATCTGAAGGATAACCGCGATGACTCGTTCCAACCGGGTTGACCATATCCGGATCACCTCGCATCCGACGCCGGGCGGCAAACTCAAATTTCCGATCCAATGGGGCGCGGCCAGCGCGCGCGAGCGCGGTCCGATCATCGGCACGGTGTCCCGCCCGCAGGACCGCAACGTCATCGGCTCGCATGGCGGTTCCTATTCGGTCTATCGCGCGCTCGCGGTCTCCTCAGGCGCGCTCGATCCGATCCGGCGCCCGGACCTCACCAACACGCATCCGGCGGCAACGATCGGTCCCTTCCCGCAGTGGACCGATCCGGAGCGCATCGTATCGCTCGATCCCTGGGGTCATCTGGTGGCGGAAAACTTCGCCACTGAGATCGCCGAGGGAATCGACATTCGGCCGAGCATCGCGATCACCCGCGCACGCCTCGATCTGCCGGAACTCAAATCGGCCATAGATGCCGGACGGCTGAAGCACGACGACGAAGTCGTTCACAAGAACGGCAGTGTCTCCGTGGTCAAGATCGCCCTCGACCCGGTGTGGTACCTCCCGGGTATCGCAAAGCGCTTTGCCACCACCGAAAACAATCTGCGCCGGCAATTGTTCGAGCAGACAGCGGGCATGTTTCCCGAACTGGTGACGCGGCCGGACTTGCAGGTCTTCCTGCCGCCGATCGGCGGCATGACGGCCTATCTGTTCGGCGACGTCGCCAAGCTGCCGGATCATCGCACCAAGATCACCTGCCGTGTGCACGACGAATGCAATGGCTCCGACGTGTTCGGCTCCGACATCTGCACCTGTCGCCCCTATTTGATTCACGGAATCGAGGAGTGCGCGCGCGCCGGGCAAGAAGGCGGCCTCGGCATCATCGTCTACAACCGCAAGGAAGGCCGCGCGCTCGGTGAGGTCACGAAATTCCTGGTCTATAACGCGCGCAAGCGCCAGGAAGGCGGCGACGCGGCCGCGCAATATTTCGAGCGCACCGAATGCGTCGCCGGCGTGCAAGACGCGCGCTTCCAGCAATTGATGCCGGACGTGATCCACTGGCTCGGCCTCAAACGCATCGACCGTTTCGTCTCCATGAGCGACATGAAACACGATGCGCTGACCAGCCAGGGCATCGAGATCGTCGAACGCGTTCCGATTCCCGACGATCTCGTCCCGCCCGATGCACATGTGGAGATGGCCGCGAAGAAGGCTGCCGGCTATTATACCGCGGAGCCGGTGCCGTCAGACGATCTCGCCAATTCGGTCGGCCGCCCGCTTGAAAAATACTGAAACGAGCGCGGCCGTGTCCGCGGCGAACTCCGACACATCGGCCGCGTTGACGCTGCTTAGCGCCTCCGCGGTTCGTGAGCGCGCCCATCGCATGCTGGCGCTGGCGCTGGACGACAAGCTTCCGAATTTCCGCATCCATCCCGACAAGATGGAGGGCGTCGTCGATCTCGTGCTGCAAACGACCCGCGACGCCTATCCCTCCCTCGACGTACCGTTTCATTCGCGCTGGCGGCATTTTGTTGTAAACGGCGACAACCGCTGGGCTGCCATCGCAAGTCAGGCCAAGTGGCCCGATCGCGCATCGCGGGCGCGGGCGGAATTCGACCTTGCGATGGTCAGCGTCTTTCTCGATGCCGGCGCCGGTCCCACCTGGCGCTATAACGATCCGAAAAGCGGCGATGCTATCGGCCGTTCCGAGGGGCTGGCACTGGCCAGTCTCGCGATGTTCGAAAACGGCATCTTCTCAGCCAACGCCGGCGAACCGCTTCGCGCCGACGGCAACGCGCTTGCCAAGCTCTCTGTGAGCGATGTCGCGCGCGGCTTGCAGGTTTCCGAGACCAATCCGCTTGTCGGGCTCGAAGGCCGCGTCGATCTCCTGCGCAACCTCGGCAAGCTGGTCGTCTCGAAGCCTGAGATTTTCGGCCGACACGACGCGCCGCGTCCCGGCGGGCTGTTCGATCAAATGGCGTCACGCGCCGAAAACCGCCGCCTGCCCGCGCCCATCATCCTGTCCGAACTGTTGCAACAACTCGGCCCGATCTGGCCGTCGCGGCTTACGCTCGGCGGGATCGCGCTGGGCGACTGCTGGAAACATCCGGCGTTAACAACCTCCGATGCCACGAACGGCCTGATGCCTTTGCACAAACTCTCGCAGTGGCTCGCCTACTCGCTGATCGAGCCGCTGCAAACGGCCGGCATCGACGTCGTCGATATCGACGGTCTCACAGGGCTTGCGGAATACCGCAATGGCGGGCTGTTCATCGATTCCGGTGTGCTCAGCTTTCGCGACGAGCAGGATGCGCAACGCGAACACGAGGTCTCCTCGCCGCTGGTCGTGGAATGGCGCGCGCTGACAGTGGCGCTGCTCGATCGCCTCGCCGACGGCGTGCGAAAGCGGCTCGGGCTCGATGCCCAATCGTTACCGCTTGCGAAGGTTCTCGAAGGCGGGTCGTGGGCCGCGGGACGTCGCCTGGCACGCGAACGCCGCACCGACGCCTCGCCGCCGGTGAAGGTCATCAGCGACGGCACGGTGTTTTAAAGGGGCAGCGGCATGGAAGGCGTGACCATCGTTAGCCATCCGCTGGTGCAGCACAAGCTGACTTTGTTGCGGCAAAAGGATGCTTCGACCAAGTCGTTTCGCGAGTTGCTCAAGGAGATCGGGATGCTCCTCTGCTACGAGGTGACCCACGATCTGCCGCTCACCGATGTCGATATCAAAACGCCGCTCGCCCCGATGAAGTCACCGCAGATCGCCGGCAAGAAGCTGGTATTTGCGCCGGTATTGCGCGCTGGAATGACGTTTGCGGAAGGCATGATCGAGCTGGTTCCGAGCGCACGCGTCGCCCATATCGGGCTTTACCGCGAGCCCGAGACTTTCGTGGCCGTGGAATACTACTTCAAGGCGCCGGGCGATCTGCATGAGCGGCACGTCATCGTGATCTCGCCGGTGCTCGCCACCGCCAATACCGCGGTCGCCGCGGTCGATCGTTTGAAGGAACAGGGCGCGACCGACATCCGTCTGGTGTGCCTGATTGCGGCGCCGGAAGGCGTCGAGCGGATGCGGGGCATTCACCCCGATGTGCCGATCTGGCTTGCCGCCATCGACGAGGGGCTCGACGAAAACGGTTTCATCCTGCCGGGACTCGGCGACGCCGGTGACCGCGCCTACGGCACCAAGTAGCAGTCTTTCGTTTGACGCGTTTTCTACCGCAGATAAGTCTACGCAATCTGCGTAAACTTGATTGCTATGCGAACCGGTTTCCACTTCGCTCGAAAACGCTATGGCCCTCTCAGGTCCCGACGCGCAGCGCCGCCCGCTGCTTTCGCAGCAGCGCAATTACCGACAACGCGGTGATGCGCCCCGTCTTCGGATTTTCCGACGGGATATTCTCGATCGACATCGAAAACCGCGCCGCATCGGAGTCGACCTCGACCCGGTGCACGTTGCGCGTCAGTGCCGGATCGGCCCAGATTTCAAGCCGGGTTCGATCGGGACCGATGCCGGCAAGCGACAACGCCACCGCAACGTTCAGGTTGGCCGGAAATCCCTTAGCGGCCTCCCTCGCCGTGCCGTCGAAAATCTTCATCGGCTCCTTGATGTCGTCGATCGCGATATTGTTCTCGACCAGGAATGGCGCACCGGCGAGTCCCTGCACCGGCTTGCGCGTCACCATCCGCACCGAATGAATTTCGCCGACGGCGGCGGCCGTTACGGCGTCGAGCCCGATCAGCGCGCCCGTCGGCACTATGATCTGCCCACCGTTTTTCCTGGCTACCTCGATCAGGTCCTCGTTTTCGAGCAAAGCGCCGGCGCTCAGCACGATCGCGGTCTTTCCCTTTTCCACGAAGGGGGCAACGATCGATCGCAGCAGTTTTGCCGGCGCGCATTCGATAGCGATGTCGGCCACGTCCGATAGTTTCTCGATCGGCAGGACGGCCGGATGCGCCTTCAGGGTGCCAAGCCAGTTGTGGTGCTTTTCGGGATTCTGAGCCGAGACGGCCGCGAGCGTAAGGCCGTCGATACCCTGATCGAGCGCTTCGGCGACCTTTTTCCCGATCGGTCCCAATCCTGCGATGGCGACCCGGAGAGATGCATTTGCCATCGGCTGGCTTCTTTCTTTTCAATGATCGCGCCGCACCGGCGCTGTTCCTCAGTTTCCCCCGATAGCCCTAGCTGGTTGGTCCGCCGCCCTCAAGTCAACCGATTGGCCGCCTGAAATATAATCTTTTGCTGCCTCCAAAAATGGGGTTTTCTTACCCCAACAGGGATGGATTTTTCTTCAGGAGAGGCACATGAACGGGCTCGGCGGACTTAACAAATCGCCCAACGGCGTCGTGATCGGGCTGGTGCAGTTGCAACTGCCCGTGGTCGTGACCAAGGCCGACCTCGCCAAGCAGACCGAACGGATCGTCTACATGGTCGGCAAGGCGCGCCGCAATCTCGGCACGATGGACCTCGTGGTGTTCCCGGAATACTCGCTGCACGGCCTCTCGATGGATACCAATCCCGCGATCATGTGCCGGCTCGACGGCCCGGAGGTCGCGGCCTTCAAGAAGGCCTGCATCGAGAACAAGATCTGGGGCTGCTTCTCGATCATGGAGCACAACCCCGATGGCAATCCCTACAATTCCGGCCTGATCATCGACGACCACGGCGAGATCAAGCTCTACTACCGCAAATTCCATCCCTGGATTCCGGTCGAGCCATGGGAGCCCGGCAATGTCGGCATTCCCGTGATTGAGGGGCCCAAGGGCGCCAAGATCGCGCTGATCATCTGTCACGACGGCATGTTCCCGGAAATGGCGCGCGAGTGCGCCTATAAGGGCGCGGAAATCATGATCCGTACGGCGGGTTATACGGCACCGATCCGCGAGAGCTGGCGCTTCACCAACCAAGCCAACTCGTTCCAGAACCTGATGGTGACCGCGAACGTCTGCATGTGCGGCTCGGACGGCTCGTTCGATTCGATGGGCGAAGGCATGATCGTGAATTTCGACGGCAGCATCCTCGCCCATGGCACGACCGGCCGCGTCGACGAGATCATTACCGCCGAAGTGCGTCCCGACCTCGTGCACGAAGCCCGCATCAACTGGGGCGTCGAAAACAATATCTATCAGCTCTGGCACCGCGGCTATGTCGCGGTGAAGGGCGGCGCGATGGATTGCCCCTACACCTTCATGCAGGACATGGTCGCCGGCACCTACCGGCTGCCGTGGGAAGATCAGGTCAAGGTCACCGACGGCACGTCCTGCGGCTTCCCGGTGCCGACGCGCATGTTCGGCGCCAAGGACAGCAAGGCGGCGGAGTGACAACTGCCGCCGCGATTAGGCCCATTTCAGACGCGCGAGGATCGCGCGCCCCATAACCCAGTCCTTGTCACTCTCCGACAGGAAGCCCAGTTCTTCGGTGAAATGGGTGACGCGCTGGCGGTAGCTGGCCTTAGCGAACGAGTTTGTGATGTCGGTACCCCAATAGCAGCGCTCAGGACCATAGGCGTCGAACAAGCGCTGCAGGTACACCGTCATGTCGCGAAATGGGTAGGGTTCAAGCGAGTTGCCGGGCGCACCCGACAATTTGACGCTGACGTTTGGAAATTTGGCGAGCGCAACGGCTTGATCAATCGCTGCGGGAATCGTGGTGATCCTTGCGGTACGGCTCGAAGAGTTCATGCCCATGTGGTCGATGATGAGCGTGAGCTGTGGGTAGCGCTCGGCGATACGGGCAAATATCGATAGCTGTCCCGGCACAAGAAACATGACAGGCACTCCCGCCTTCTCGGCTGCGGGCCAGAACCAGTCTGCAGTCCCGTCCGTTAGCCAACCAATCGTGACATCGCTGAGCAAGCTGACGCGGATGCCGAGCATTCCGGGCTGCTCCTTCCATTTCGGCAACAGCGTCGCGGATTGCGGATTCTGGAGCGCAATGCGGCCCATCACGGCGAAGCGATTGGGATAACGCCTTGCCGCCTCGAGACCGTAATCGTTGCGGTCGCCCAGCCATGATGGCGGGACGATGACGACGCGATCCACGCCAGCCTCATCCATCAGCGGCACGAGCTTCTCGATCGTGAACGGCTCGGGCATCTGCGGCTTCGAGCCGGGGACCCATTTCCAATCCTCCGATTCTGCCTTCCACAGATGCACCTGGGCATCGACAATGGCGCGCTTGGCGGTCTGTGCAGCCGCCTTATGCGATGCCAGCGCCAAACCAGCGGCGAACGGCGAGGTAATGATTTGCCGACGAGACAACATAAATCTGCCTTTCGGAAATGAAATAATGACCTGCCAAGTCTAGCAAACGGAACTATCTTCGCGGAGACCAAAGAGTGTCAAGCCGCGCTGTTCCGCTTTAGGCCAACCGCGCCGGTTTGCCCCTCTGCGGTGCTTTCCAACGCTTCCCGCCACGAGCAAAGGCGGCGGAATAATTTCCCGCTAGTGGCGATGAAGCTCGACGCGTGGCCGCGTGAATGACTTGCGGCCGCGCTTGAAGCCCCACAAAGGCTGCGCCAGCGTCGCGACCGCCTCCGTCGGATTGGCGGCATCGATGCAGACGAGATCGGCCGGCGCGCCGACTTTGATGCCGTAATCCTTGAGCCGCATCAGCCGGGCCGCGGAGCCCGTGATCATGTCGAGGCAACCGGCGAGGTCCGCCGGCCGCGAGACATGGCAGACATTGGCATAGAGATTTGCCATCCGGATCAGCGAGCCGTCGCCGTAGGGCGTGAACGGATTGAGCACATTGTTGGTCGAGATCGAGCACGTCACGCCCGCCTTCCGCAGCGGCTCGGCCGGCACCACGCCACGCGGCACCGCGTGATCGTGCGAACGGCCCATCAGATGCAGGTCGGTTGACGGCAGGATCGTCACGGCGACGCCGGCATTGGCCAGTCGCGTCGCGATTTCGTTGAAACGCGCTGGCGGCAGCAGCGACATCTGGGTGACGTGACCGACCGCGACCCGTCCGCCGCGACCGAGTTCCTCGGTTTTGCGGCAGACATATTCGACCTGCATACTCTCTGTGGTTTCGGCGAGATCGAGATGCATGTCGATCTCGGCATCGAACTCCCGCGCGATATCGAAGACACGATCGATCTGCTCGCGCGGGTCGGTGTCGAAATAGGGCACCGCGCCGATAGCGCGCGCACCGCGGCGCAAGCCCTCGATCAGCAGCTCTTCGGTGCCGGGGTAGTTGGTCATGCCTTCCTGCGGAAACACGCATATTTCCACGTCGATCGCCCAGGCATAGTCGCGCGCGAGCTGTTCGACCGCCTCAAGACCGATCAATCCGATGCCGGGGTCGAGTTCAACATGGGTCCGCATCCGCATCGTTCCGTGCGAAATGCAACGCTCCAGCGTCTTCTTGGCCCGCGCATAGGTATCTTCGACGGTGAAGCCGCGCTTGGCCGCAGCGGTTTCGCGAACGGCTTCGGCGGCGGTGCCCTCCTCGATCCGGCAACGATCAAGAATGCAGGTCTTGTCGAGATGAATATGCGTCTCGATCAGGCCGGGAACGACGAGACAGCCTTCCGCCTTCAATTCAGGCCCATCGGCGGCAAGCACCGGCGCAATGGCCGCGATCGTCTTGCCCTCGACGGCGATATCGACATTGACGAGTTCGCCATCGCGCAAGATGCGCGCATCCCGGACAATCAAATCCATTAATCACCTCAAGAAGCAGAACCAAGGTAGGCGTCGTCGAGCATGGCGCCTCGCAGTTCCGACGGGCTCCCTTGCGCGACGATACGGCCACCGCCGAGCACGTAGCCGCGATCCGCGATCGCGAGCGCATAGTCGGCCATCTGGTCCACGATCAGCAGGGTCATGCCCTCATCCCGCAACCGCGTGAACTGCTCGAACAGTTCCGATACGACCGCCGGCGCCAGGCCCAGCGACGGCTCATCGAGCAGCAAGACCTCGGGCTTGGCCAAAAGCCCGCGCGCCACCGCGAGCATCTGCTGCTCGCCGCCCGAGAGCAGACCGGCCGCCGTATGCAGGCGCGGCCGCAGCCGTGGGAAACGCTCGAGCATGCCTTCGATTTCGCTCGGCTGAGAAATCATTGCGGCGCGTCGCGCCAAGGCGAAGATTTTCCGCAACCGTCAACTGCGGGAACACCTGCCGCCCTTCCGGCACCAGGATCAGACCAGAACGCGCGACATGCGGGGCGGAAAGCGAGGCCAGATCCTTGCCGTCGAGCCTGATGCTGCCACTCACGGGGCGGATCAGGCCGCTCAACGCTTTCATGAGCGTCGACTTTCCCGCGCCGTTCGGCCCGAACAGCGCGATCACCTCGCCGCGCCCGACCTTGAGGCTGACATTGTCGAGCACGGCGAGCGCACCGTAACCGGCGCTCAAGCCTTCGACTTCGAGCAGAGGTGCGCCGGCGGTGCGCCCGGCGGCCGATCCCGCCGACATCGATGTGCCGAGATAGGCCGCCTTGACGGCGGGATCGTTGCGCACGACGGCGGGCGTGCCGGCCGCGATGCGGCGTCCGGCATCGAGCACCACGATCTCGTCGGAAATCGACATCACCAGCGACATGTCGTGCTCGACGAGCACGACGGCGAGACCGGCGCGCGCGAGCCGCTGCAACAGACCGCCAAGCTTGGCCGTATCGGCTTCGCTGAGGCCGGCCGCGGGTTCGTCGAGCAGCAATACCGCAGGCGAAGTCGCAAGCGCCCGCGCGATCTCGACCAGCCGGCGATCGACATGCGGCAGCGTCGCGGCAAGCCTTGTCTCCGATCCGGCATAACCGACGAGCGCCAGCAACGCGCGCGCCAGCTCTGCCGGCGCATCGCCGCGCCAGCCACCACGCAACAGGCCGAGGCGGACGTTGTCGAGCACACTCAAGTTCGCAAAGGGCTGCGCGGTCTGGAAGGTCCGGGCAAGCCCGGCACGCGCAACGTCAGGGGCGGCAAAGCCGGTGATCTCCTGCTTGCCAACCCGAACGGTTCCCGCGTCAGGCCGCTGAAATCCGCTCATGAGGTTGAGCAGCGTGGTCTTGCCGGCGCCGTTCGGGCCGATCACACTGGTGATGCGGCCGGGCGAAGCAGTCATGTCGACGCCACCGACCGCGACGACGCCGCCAAACGCCACCCGCACGCCTTCGGCGCTCAGGCTTCCGCGTGCGCCGGTGATATGCGCGAGCGCCCGGTCGATATCGGGCTTCGCGTCGGTGCGAGATTTTCGAGGCCGCACGAGAAGCGCAAGTGCGCCGGCGATCCCGCCCGGCGCGGCCCACAAGACGATCAGGAGCCCGGCCCCGAACACCAGAAGGCGATATTCGGCAAGGCTTGCGAGCACCTCCGGCAGGAAGACAACGACCGCCGATCCGATCAGCGGCCCCAGGGTGCGGCCGGCGCCGCCGACGACCACCACCAGCAAGAACAGGATCGACTGCGAAAACGGGAATGAACTCGGCGCGATGAAACCGGTCAGCGCGGCCTGCAATCCGCCGGCCAGCCCCGCCGCGGCGGCCGCCAGCACAAAGGCCGCGGTGCGGACGGGCACAGGTCTGATCCCGACGCCGCGCGCGGCCGCCGGTGCCGAAGCGAAGGCCTGCATCGCAAGCCCGATCGGACTTCGCAGGAGATAGTAGAACAAGATCAGTGCGACTACGCAGAATGCGCACGCGAGCAGCGCGGTGCCGCCGGTGCCGAACGGCGCGGGAATGCCGGCAAGCCCGCTGGAGCCGCCGGTCAGATCGCGCCATTCAACCGAAACGGATTCGACGATAAAGCCGAACGCGATCGTCACCATGGCAAGATAGGGCCCGGTGACGCGCAGCGCGGGAATCGAGAGAACAGCCGATATCGCCGCCACCAGAAGCACCGCGAGCGGCAGCGCCTCCCAGAAATTCAGTCCGGCCTTGGTGGTGAGAATGCCGACACCGTAAGCGCCGAGCGCCAGAAACCCGCCCTGCCCGAGCGATACTTCGCCGGCGAGGCCGAGCAGCACATTCAGGCCGATGCCCGCGAGCGCCGTGGTTGCAAGTGTCCCAAGCAGATAGGCGTAGTAGCCGGGCGCCAGCAGACAGACCGCTGACGCGGCGATGCAGGCCAGCACCGCTGCAACGAGAGCAGCGAACGTTCTCATACCCGCACCTTGGTCCGTCCACCGAACAGGCCCGACGGCGCCAGCACCAATGCTGCAATCACCGCCGAAAAGGTCACGATCTGGGTGCTGCCCGAGCCGAGCCAGGTCGTGGCAAAGGCTTCGACCAGGCCATAGCCGAGACCGGCAATCACGACACCCCATGGGTTGGTCAGGCCGCCGAGGATCGCCACCGCAAAGGCCTTGATGCCGAACAGCGTCCCCATGTCGTAGGCAACGTTATAAAGCGGCGCGATCAGGATGCCGCCGATCCCGGCCAATAAAGCTGCCGCAGCGTAAGTCAGCGCGATCAGCATGGTCACGTCGATGCTCATCAGCCGCGCCGCGTCGGGGTTTTCGACGGCGGCACGCAACTTCAAACCGAGGCCCGTCCGGTGCATGCCGAGATGAACGAGAAGCGCAAGCCCGAGGCCCACCAGGGGAACCAGCACCTGCAGCGGAAAGATGCCGACGGTGCCGATGACCCAGGGATCGTCGGCCAAAGACGACGGCAGCGCGCGCGGCTCCTTGCCGAACAGCACCATCACGACATTGTCGAGCACGATCCCGAGCGCGACGGTCGCCATCAGCCAGGCATTGCTGCCGCGCGCGGCGAACGGCCTGACCGCGATACGCTCGACGATCAGGCCCCAGATCGCGCACGCCACCAGCGCAACCGGGACTGCGACCAGCATCGGCCAGCGCAGCCCCATCGCAAGCGCGTGACAGATCACGGCCCCCAGCATCACGGATGACCCTTGCGCAAAATTCACCGTGCCGGAGACGGCAAAGGTCAGCGTGAAGCCGAGTGCGATAAGGCCGTAAATGCTCCCGAGGCTGAGCCCCGAGACGAGTGCAGTCGCGAGCATTTTAGCCGGTCACAGGCTCGATCTGATCCCCGTTGTAGCGGACCATGACGTAATCGTTTTCGGTCAGTGCGTCGTGGTTCTCGTCCGTGAACGGCTTCGTGTAGTTCTTGATCAGGCCCTGATAACTATCGATGCTCAAAAGGCCTTCGCGCAATTTCGGGCCTTCGGTCGAACCGGCCTTGGCGATGGCGAGCGCGGTGAGTTGCATCGCATCATAGGCATTGGCGACGCCGACCGGGGGCGTGACGTCACCGGGTCCCTTGACGTCGGGATATTTCGCCATCATCGCCGCAAGCACGCGCTTGCCGACGTCGTTCTGCGGTCCAAAGAAGCTGTAGGTCTGGACGAAATGCACCTTGTTGGCCCATGACCCCGCGAGCTCGGGGAAACGGCCGCCCGAGATACCCCAGTGTGATATGATCGGCACCACCCAGGCGGATTTCTGCATGGCCTTCACGACCTGCGCTCCGGGGGCCGCATTGCCGACCAGGATGATGGTGTCCGCTCCCGCCTCGCGCAGCCGCTGCAGCTGCGGCGTCATGTCGGCATCCTTGTCGTCGAATTTTTCAGTCCCGGCGAGCTTGATACCGGCGGCCTCCGCGGCTGCGGTCAGACCTGCGAAATTGGACTCGCCCCAGCCATTGTTGACCAGCATCAGGCCCGGCTTCTTCGCGCCGAACTTGGTCATGGCGTATTTGATCAAGGCGCGGTCGACCAGGACGTCGACAGCCGAGACCCTGAAGCAATAGTTTGGATTGGCGCCGTTGCGGGTGACATTCGTCGCCGCCGCCCACACGCCCATGAACGGCACATGCGCCCCATTCACGATCGGCACAATCGCAAGTGATACCGGGCTATCGATACCACCGAAAATGATCGAGACCCCTTCCTTGTCAAGCAATTCCCGCGCCGCGGTCTGGCCCTTGGCAGGGTTGGATTCGTCGTCGCGGCGAACCAGTTCGAGCATCCGTCCGCCGAGCAAGCCACCCTTGGCGTTGATTTCATCGATGGCGATGGTGAGACCGCGGGTAATCCCCTCGCCCGACTTGGCGGACTGTCCAGAGAGCGCTGCAACCAGACCGATCTTGATCGGCTCCGCCGCCAGCGCAGAGCGGCCGATGAGACTTCCCACAGCAATGCCGGCAGGCAGAGCAATAGCTTGGCGGCGCGTCAGTTTAGTAGGCATGTGAGCAACTCCCCTTGAAATTTCGTTTCGTCGTTGTGCTCGCCGGCTCAAAGGCGCGAGGCCGCACCCTGTCATCAGCCGATGGGTTCCTCGAACCCGGCCTTAAATCAAGCAAACGGTATGCCACAACCATGAAAACCACAACCTGCCAGGACGGCAGTTGCCACCCTGCACATCCTCCAGGTTGCTGCCGCCTGCACGGGCAAAATACGAAGAGTACTTCGCATTTTTCTGACGCCCACAATTTTCAGGCCAATACGTCGCAGTTTGCCGTGTGACACCGAGACAGCCAACGGCCCCTCTGGTACGATTCTTGCTGGAATTGGGTGGTTCATCAGGGAGGGCGTCATGACTACTTCTGAACTACGATCCGACATTCACAGCATCGAACCAATTCCAGACTCCGATCGCGATTCAACCGGGTTGCAGCAGATGTGGATCTGGGCGGGCGCCAACATCGCCCCGGTGAACTGGGCGCTGGGCGCGCTCGGCATCATCCTCAAGCTCGGATTGTGGGAGACGATTGCCGTTATCGTGCTCGGCAATATCGTCGGCTGCGCCATCTTCGCCGCCTTCACGGTGATGGGCCACAAGACCGGCGTCAACCAGATGGTGCTCAGCCGCTCCGCCTTCGGCCGCCGCGGCGCCTATCTGCCAAGCCTTCTGATGTTCGTGATGACGCTCGGCTGGATCGGCGTGAACACCTACTTCCCGGTCAAGATCTCGATGGCGATCCTCGCTCAATTCGGGATCCCGGAAACGGTCCTGACAACCTTCATCATCATGACGCTCGTCATGGTGGTCCAGGTCGCCATCGGCATCTACGGTTTCTACGCGATCCGCACGTTCGAGAAGTACACCGTGCCGGTCACCGTCGTGATCATGGTGGTGATGAGCTTTCTGGCCTGGAGCCAGCCCGGCGTCGTCAACTGGAACTTGACCAGCTCACTGCCGCCGGGCGCGCATCTTGCGATGCTCTCGCTCCTGATGACCGCAATCGGCGTTGGCTGGGGCATCTCGTGGGTGACATGGGCTTCCGACTATTCGCGCTTCGTGCCCCGCAGCGTGTCTTCGTCCTCCGTGTTCTGGTACAGCTACGTCGGCATGCTCGTGCCATCGATCTGGCTCGCCGTTCTCGGCGCAACCATCGCCAGCGTTACGACCGATACCGATCCGGCCAAGATGGTAAGCGCCGTGTTCGGAGGCGTCGCAAGCCTGCTCGTGCTGCTGATGGTTTTACACGGCCCGATCGCGACCAATATCCTCAACGTCTATTCGGCGGCTCTGGCCGCGCTCAGCATGGGGATCCGTCTCTCCCGCACGTCGCTTGCGCTCGTCGTCGGCGTCATCGGCTATCTCGTGACCATCTATTTCGTCTTTGCGCCCTCTTTTGCGAAGGCCTTCGACAACTGGATGATCAGCTTGCTGCTCTGGATGAGTCCATGGGCCGGGGTGATCCTGGCCGACTTCTACATCAAGCGGAAAAGCAAGATCGATGTCGCCGAACTCTATGCCTCGCCGGAAACAAGCGCCTATGGCGACATCAACTGGGGCGCCATCATCGCGTTCCTGGTGGGCCTTGCCGCCGGCTGGTCGCTGGAGGACGGGCTCGTACCCGCCTTGCAAGGCCCCCTCTCCGGTCTTCTAGGCGGCGCGGACCTCAGCTGGCTCGCCGGGATCGTCATTGCCGGCGCGCTGTACCTGGCGATCGGCGGCAAGACCGCCACGGTCTCCACCCTTGCAACGACCGGAGCGAAATAACTGCCAAGGACGGCCCGCAAGCGCAGCCGCTTGCGGGAATTTTTCGGTCCGAACAGGGGTTCTATAGTGAGGCAGGCCTGTCGAATGCGACAGGCCTGCCGTTGTCATGCTTGCGTGTTAAGTTTACACGCTAAGGCCATTCAACAGGAAAGATAATGACTTCGATATCGATCAAGAGCTCCATCGCTGGCGTCGCGGCGATCTGTCTGGCCGTCACCTCGGCCGGCCCATCGAAGGCGGAGCCGGCCAGTTGTCCCTCGCCGATCCCGCTCGGCCTGACGACGGCCTTGACCGGCAATACGGCCTTGCTCGGCACGCAGGCGCGCAGCGGCGTCGAATTCGCGGTCGATGAAATCAACACCAATGGCGGCATCAACGGCAAGAAGTTGGCGCTGGCGACGGAGGACACCGGCGCGTCGAGCACGGACGCGCTGAACGCGATGAACCGCATCCTCGAAGGCAAGCCGCTCGTGATCTTCGGTTCGATGATCAGCCCGCATGTGTTTGCCCAGACCGAAGTCGTCAACAAATCGGAGACGCCGTTTCTGGTCGGTGCAACCAATGCGAAAGTGACGTCGCAGGGCAGCAAGTGGCTGTTCCGAACCCACGTTCACGATGGCCAGCTTGCAGACCTCATCCCGGAATATCTGGTCAAGAGGCTTAACAAGACCAAGCCGGGCGTCATTGCCGTTGCGGATGATTACGGCCTCGGCGCATCGCGCGGCATTCAGGCTTCGCTCGCCAAACTGAACGCAACCCCGGTCGCGGTGACATCCTATGCGCCCTCCGACAAGGACATGAGCGCGCAGCTGCTCGAGATCAAGGACAAGGGCGCCGACAGCGTCATCGTGTTCGGCCGGCCTGCCGACGTGACCCTCGTCGTCAAGCAGATGAACGACCTCGGCATCAAGCTCACCACCATCGGCAACTCGAGCCTCGTGGCGCAAACCGCGCTGAACAACCTCACGGCCGCCGAAGCCGACGGCGCCTATGCGATCGGCGGCATGATCCCGCAGACGTCGACCGATCCCAAGATTCTGGACTGGGCCAAGCGCGTGCAGGACAAGTACAAGGTCCCGGCCGATAACTTCACCGTCTCCTATTACGACACCGTCTATCTCCTGAAATCGATCATCGAAAAGGTCGGCTGCGACAAGGCGGCGATCCGCGATGCATTCGCCGCCACCAAGGACTGGAAAGGCATGCTGATTTCCTACCAGGCCGACAGCTTGGGTGATCTCGCGCATACGCTTGGCGTCTATCGCAACAAGGGAAAGACGCCGGAACTGACCGGCCCGATCAAGGAAAGCGGATTCTGATCCCCTCATGGGCCAGCTTGTCGTCAACGGCCTCGCGCTCGGCAGCATCTATGCTCTCGTCGCGCTCGGCCTGCTTCTGATCTTCAACACCGTACAGATCGTCAATTTCGCGCAAGGCCAGCTTCTGATGCTCGGCGCGTTTATCGGCATCAGTTGCGCGGTGACCCACGAACTGCCAATGGCCGCATCATGGGCCGTCACCATGGCGGCGATGGCGCTGGTCGGCGTCGTCTTCATGACGCTGGTTTACTTTCCGCTGCGCGGCCGTCCGGCTTTCCTCGTCATCCTGACGACGATTGCAATGGGCATCGTTCTGGAAAACCTCGCGCTGATCATCTGGGGACCATTACCGGTTTCGCTGCCCTCCCCGGTCAGCGGGCCGCCCTTGCGCTTTGCCGGCGTCGTCATCTCGATGCATCAGCTCTTCATCTTCGCGACGCTCGCGGTGATTCTGCTGCTGCAATTTCTCTTTCTCACCAAAACCCGCTTCGGAATCCTGATGCAAGCGACCGCCCAGGACCTGCACACCGCAAGGCTGGTCGGCATTCCCGTGAACCGGACCATTGCAACGGCCTTCGCGCTCGGCACGGTGCTGTCCGGCATCGCCGGACTTCTGGTCGCGCCGATTTTTCTGGCCGAGCCGACCATGGGCGGAAGTCTCGGCCTGAAAGGCTTTGTCGTCAGTGTCATCGGCGGGTTCGGCAATCTGCCGGGCGCGGTGATCGGCGGATTGTTTCTCGGGCTCATTGAGACCTTCGGCGCCCGCTATATCTCGTCGAACTTCCGCGATGCCTATGCCTTCATCGTCATGATCGCCGTGCTCATCGCCTGGCCTCGCGGCCTGTTTGGCGAGAAAAGCAGCGAGAAGGTCTGATGGAGAACCTTCAGCGTAAGCATTGGCTGGTTGCGGCCGCAATCATTGTGGCTGCTTTGGTGGTCCCGCTCGTCACGCACGACGGCTATATCATCCAGCTGCTCAACATCGCCATTCTCAATACCATCGTTGTGTTGGGCCTGAACTTCGTGACCGGCTGGGCTGGCCAGATCAACTTCGGACAAGCCGCCTTCTACGGGCTGGGCGCCTATACGACCGCGATCGCCACCAAGTGGGGCCTGCCGTGGATCACGACGCCGTTCCTGTCGGCCGTTGTCGTAGTCGCCGCGAGCCTTGCACTTGGCCTGCCGACGATGCGGCTACGCACCTATTATCTCGCGATGACCACGATCGGCTTTGGCGAAATCATCCGCCTGATCATTGTGCACTGGGAGCCGGTTACAGGCGGCACATCCGGTTTGCGGGCCATCCCCGGCATCAGCATTTTCGGCATCGGTCCGGAAGGACAGGCCCAGCATTACTACATTCTCGTGATCGCGCTGGCGCTCGCCATCCTGGTCGCTGCACGCGTCCGTCATTCGGCGCTTGGCCGGGCAATGATCGCCACCAGAGACAGCGAAATCGCCGCCGAGCAAAGTGGCGTCGATACCACGCGCACCAAACTGGCAGCCTTCATGATTGGCGCGGTCTATGCGGGGCTCGCCGGCTGTCTTTACGCGTCCTCGATCCGCTTTATCAGCCCTGACAGCTTTTCCGGCACGCAGGCCGTCCTGCTGATGACCATGCTCATCGTCGGCGGCATGGGCTCGATTGCGGGCTGCGTCTTTGGCGCGGTTGCGCTGACGATCCTGCCCGAGGCATTGCGGTTTCTTGGCCAGTGGTACCTCGTGCTTTACGGCCTCGGCGTCATCGCCGTGATCGTCCTCGCACCGGGGGGACTGGCCTCCATTGCGTCGCAACTTCCCCTGCGCCGGGCAGGTGCACGTTGACGACCGAGCCAATCATTACTGCGCGCGGAGTTACGCGCCGCTTCGGCGGTCTCGTCGCGCTCGACAACATCGACCTAGATGTTCCCACGGGCATCGTTCAGGCGATCATCGGCCCGAACGGTTCCGGCAAGACGACCTTGCTCAACGCGTTGAGCGGGGCATCGCACGCCGACGCCGGCTCCATTCGAGTCGGGGGGCGCGAAATCTTTCGCCTCAAGCCGCATCGCATTGCGCGGCTCGGACTGGCTCGGACATTTCAGAACATCCGTATTTTCGAAAATCTCAGTGTTATCGAAAACGTCAAAGTAGCGGCGGCGTGCAACAGGCCGACGCCCTTCACCGATATCCTGATATCGAATGCCCGACATCGGCGCAGCGAAGCCGACATCGATAGGAGCGCGCGAGAAGCGCTCGAGATGGTTGGCCTCGCCCATCGCGCCGACGACCGCGCGACGCAATTGCCTTATGCCCAGCGGCGTCTTCTGGAGATCGCGCGCGCGCTGGCGTCGCAGCCGACCGTGCTTCTGCTCGACGAGCCGGCGGCCGGCATGAACATGACCGAAAGCATGACGCTGCTGGACACCATCGCCAAGCTCAAGAGCTGCGGCATCACCATATTGCTGGTCGAGCACAATGTACGGCTGGTGATGGGCATCAGCGATCGCGTTACGGTGCTCGACTTCGGCAAGAAGATCGCCGAGGGCGCACCGTCGGACATTCAGCGCGACCCGCAGGTGATCGAAGCCTATCTCGGCAGGCGGCATCGCCATGCTTAAGGTCGACAATCTGCACGTATCCTATGGCCATATCGAGGTGCTCAAGGGCATCTCGTTCAGCGTCGAGATGGGCGAGATCGTCGCCTTGATCGGCGGCAACGGCGCCGGCAAAACCACAACGCTCAGCACCATCTCCGGACTGGTTCGCCCAACGGACGGCACGATCTCGTGGAAGGGCGAGCAGATCCAAAACGCCGCCGTTGAAGATATCGTCGGTTCGGGGCTGGCGCATTGCCCCGAGGGCCGACGGATTTTTCCGGGGCTCACGGTGCTGGAGAACCTGATCACCGGCACGGCGTCGCGCGCTCGAAACACGCGCGAAGTCGAGGAAGATCTCGCGCTGGTCTTCGACCTGTTTCCGCGCCTGAAGGAGCGGCTCAAGCAAGGCGGCTGGTCGCTATCCGGCGGTGAACAGCAAATGCTCGCGATCGGCCGCGCCCTGATGGGCCGCCCTCACCTGCTGATGCTGGACGAACCCTCGCTTGGGCTGGCGCCGATCGTGATCGAACAGGTGTTCGATAAAATCCTCGAACTCAACAAGCGCACCAGGCTCGGCGTGCTGCTGGTCGAGCAGAACTCAGCGATGGCGCTGGAGATCGCAAGCCGCGCCTTCGTGCTCGAGACCGGAACCATCACGTTGTCCGGGCCGTCGGCCGAGTTGGCCAACGACCCCCGCATTCGCGAAGCCTATCTCGGCGGTTGAACTTTCAAGCGCGTGGCACGCGCTTGCCGTTCAGCACGACCTCGGATGGTAACAATCGCTGGCGGCCGGTGCGCGTGCCCTTGTAGTTGTCGAGAAACTCGAAATTGCCTTCCCGCAATTCCATGATGGCGATGTCGGCAGGTGCTCCGACGTTGAGCGTGCCGCGATCGTCGAAGGCCGGGAAACAACGCGCCGCATTCACGGTTGCGGCGGCGATGATCTGGTTGAGCGGCATGCCGAACATGATGAACTTCGACATCACGTTTGGCAGATCGACGACGCCGCTGGTCTTTGAACTCGTGTTCCAGTCAGTGGAGAACGTGTCGGGCCACAGGCCTTGCTTGGTCGCTTTCTCGACCGTGTCCCAGTCGAAATGATCGGAGACGCCGTTGCCGAAATCGAAGATCACGCCGCGGCGATGCGCTGATGTCACTTCCGGAAGCAACATCCCCTTCTCGTCGAGGATGCCGTTCTTGCCGGGCGCGTAGACGTGCGTGATGATGTCGCCGCGTTTGAGCAACGCCAGAAGCGAGCGCAGCGGCGAGTAGTTCTGGCCGATATGGATCATGATCGGCAGATTGAAGGCCGTCGCGACCTCCTGCGCCCGGCGCAACGCTTCGAGATCGTTGGGGCCTGCAACATTGTCCGACAGGCGCGCCTTGACACCCACGACAACGTCACGGTTGCGTTCGACCGCGGCCTTGGCCATCGCCACGTCAGCTGCGTTGAGATCGTGCAATTCGCCCGTCGGCGTCACGACGCCGGTGCGCGCAATGTTGACGAGGCAGCGGCCGGTCTGCGGCGCGCCGCGCGCAATCGCAGCCACCGCGTCGATATTGTCGGCGCCGCCGGAGCCGGCATCGACCCAGCCGGTCACCCCATCCTGAAGACACATCGGCGGACCTTCCTTGCTGCGGCCGGCATGGGTGTGAATGTCGATCAGGCCTGCGGTCACGAGCTTGCCCCGCGCATCGATGGTCTCGGCGGCGTCCCCTGCAATGCTGGCTTCGATCGCCACGATCCGGCCACCGGCAATCGCGATATCACGTGTCGCGTCGAGCCCCATCGAGGGATCGATCACGCGCCCGCCCTTGATAACGAGATCATAGGTGGCCGCAAAGGCTCTCGGCATGCTGGCGAAAAACGCCGCTGCCGCCGTGCTGCCCACAAACTGACGCCGGTTCATCATGATCGCGCTCCCTTCCCATCTGGATGTAGCTTATGGCTGCTACTGCATTCGGCCGCAGCGTAAGAGCTTCGGATGTGAGGTTCAATCGTCCGCTGTTCATGGCGAGGTGCCGCAGAACAGCAGTCATGCTGGCCGAGAACTTGCATACGCGCGGGAAACCGAATTAGCTGCGCTAATCAAAGGGTAGTTTGAAGGACGGGCCGCAGATGAGCGACAAATGGGGACGACGGGATTTTCTGGGCACGGCGGCAGCCGTGGGCGTCGTCGCGGCGGCGGGACGCACGGTTTTGATCAATCAAGCGGAGGCAGCAACTGCCATGGATAATGACATCACGATGAAATCTGCGACCGAATTGGCCGGCGCGATACGCACCAAACAGCTCAGCTCGAAGTCGATCGTCGAGGCGCATCTGGAGCAGATCGCCAGGGTCAACCCCAAGCTCAACGCCGTCGTGCAGTTGACGGCGGAGATGGCGCGGAAGGAAGCAGATGAGGCCGACGCAGCGCTGGCGCGCGGCGACATCAAGGGGCCGCTGCACGGCGTGCCGGTGACGATCAAGGATACGCTGGAGACATCTGGCGTCATCTGCACCGGCGGCACCAAAGGCCGCGCCAGCTACGTGCCGAATGCGGATGCCACGGCGGTGGCGCGGCTGCGCGCCGCAGGCGCCATCATTCTGGGCAAGACCAACGTGCCGGAACTCGCAGGCGCGATCGAGACCGACAATCTCGTCTATGGGCGAACCAATAACCCCTACGATCTCACGCGCACGCCCGGCGGCTCCAGCGGCGGCGAATCCGCGATCGTCGCGGCCTGCGGTTCGCCGCTCGGACTTGGCACCGATGCCGGCGGCAGCATTCGTATCCCCGCACACTTCTGCGGGCTCGCCGCAATCAAGCCGACATCCGGCCGGGTGCCCCGCACCGGGCAATTTCCGATGCCGATGGGCGCGCGAAATGCAGTGTTTCACGTCAGCCTGATTGCACGCAGGATCGACGACCTCGCGCTCGCTCTGCCGATCATTGCCGGTCCCGACTTCCGCGATCATTCGATCGTCGGAATGCCCCTGCTCGATCCAAAAGCCGTGACGCTCAATGGATTGAAGCTAGCTTATTTCGACGATGACGGCGCCGCCTCGCCGACCAAGGAAATCGCCGCGGCCGTTCGCGACTGCGCCAAGGCGTTTGCGGATGCCGGCGTCAAGGTCGAGGAGAACCGGCCGCCGGATGCGGCCAAGGCCGCAACCGTCTATTACGACATGAGCCGCGGTGACGGTGGCGCCGGTACGCGCGCATTCCTCAAGAGCATCGGCAGCGATCCGATCTCGCCGCTGTTCGAACAGGCGCTGACTCATGCCGTCGCACCTGCCTTTGCCACCACCACCGAAGCGCTCGCCGCCTTCGTTCGATGGGATGCCTTCCGCAATTCGATGCTCCGCTTCATCGAAAACTACGACGCTATCCTTTCGCCGGTCGCTCCGTTTCCCGCCGTGCTGCACGGGACGAGCTTTGAGGAACAGAATCGCCGCGGCTTCGGCTATACGCAAATGTACAACCTGACGGGATGGCCCAGCGCGACCGTGCGGGTCGGCACCTCGCCGGAAGGACTTCCGCTCAACGTCCAGGTTGCCGCTCGTCCCTGGCGCGAGGACGTCGCGCTCGCAATGGTTCGTCATCTGGAGCAGACGTTCGGCGGCTGGAAGAAGCCAACAGCGGTGTAGTTGCACTTCACCCTCGCCGACCGTCTTTCTTCGCTCTTTATTCCACATCGCACGCTCACGTGAGAACACGAAACGGTTCTCACGCGAGATCGATAATTCGTGAGCCAAGGTTGGCGAAGGAATAACACAACTCAAGCGTGGGTCTGTTCTACCGCAAACGCTCGTCATGGGCACCATGCCGGAGAACACCGATGATCAGACTTACGCTTCCTGGAATGGCCGCTGTTCTGTCACTGATGCTCGCGGTTCCAGCATCCGCACAAGCAACTGTCCATGATCGGCAAGAGTGCCGATTGTCGATTGACGCACATGGCGGCACTGCCCCCTCGGCGCCGACCGCTGACGCGCTTCCGCCTGGATGCGAAACCGTCACGCTCCCGTGGTCGGCCCCGGTCGGCCACCGCCAACCGCAGGCCACCGACGTGACCTCGTCGAAGACGTCTTCAATTGACCAGGCTATGATGGAAGAAAGTATGAAAGTCGATCGCTTGATCAAGGGTGTTTGTCGAGGGTGCTGAAGGCGCGACGCACAAGCGAACACGCGCGATGCTCACTTCCGCGGCCGGCCCCGCTTGGCAAAGAGAGGCCCACGCGAGTTGGCGGAACATCGTAACAGGCTGGCGAGCTTCAGCGCCTCGTTGCGCTCCGGACCCGGGGGCAGCAGGCGCGCGCGCTCCAGCGCATCGTTAGCGAGGATATCCTGATCGAGCCGGTCCGGCGCCCGTTGGGTTTCTTTCATCACTCGCTTCGCTAATACGCTGCCAAGTCATGCAAAAAGCCGGCAGATACCGGCCTTTATAGACTCGTGGATAAGCAGCGTTATTCCCCATTTGGCCGATGCTTTTATGACATACGGCCCGCGAGAACAGATGGTTCACGCCCGGCGAAGCTTCAAACGCCTCTCACGCGGAGTTTACCGCGCCTTCATGACGCCGATCATTGTCACACCGTCTTTACATTCCCGCGAGAAGCGAACCGCCTCTCGCGGCGGCTAGTTGGTGAGCGTCCCCCATTGCGAGGTCATGCGCTCGGCGCCGCGCTGTGAAAGCGCAAAGATCGTGAAGGTCGGATTCGATGCGCCTTCGGTCGGGAAGATGCCAGGCCCCGCAATCCAGAGGTTCGGGATTTCGTGGCTCTGGCCGTAGCTGTTGACGACCGAGTTGGAGGCTTCCGTTCCCATGATGGTGCCGCCGAGCAGATGGCTGGTCGGAATCGCCCCACGTGCGGGCCATGCTTCTTTCGCGCCCGCGGCCTTGGCGATCTTCACGCCGTCGTCGAGGTTGGCATTCCACAGCGCAACGGCGTCCGGCTGGAACGTATGGGTGAGCTTGCCGAGCGGCATGCCGAACTCGTCTTTGTCGCTGGCCAGTTCGACGCGATTTTCCATCGCGGGCAACTCCTCGCCGAAGGCCTTGATGCCGGTGAGGTTGCGCGCGGCGCGCTTCATGTAATCGTCGAGCTCGGTGCCGAAGAGATCGGAACGCGAATTGGCGAGATCGGTGGTTTTCAATGCAAACCCGGCCGTCCAGAACGTGCTTCCGAAGGCAGCCTTCTGACTGGTCTTGGGATAGTTCTGATAGGACATGTACTGCACGGCGATCGTGCCCATGTGGTTCTGCACGTCCTCGTCGAACAGCGCCCAGGTCGACGCCACCGTATGCGACATCATGAAGTGGCCGACCAGTCCGCTGGCGTTGGAAAGGCCTTTGGGATGTTTGCCGGTCGCCGAATTCAACAGAAGGCGCGGATTTTGCGCCGACCAGGAGGCGAGGATAACGACACTTGCTTCCTGCACCTGCTTCTGATGCTGATAGTCATAATATTCAACGCCGGTCACGCGCGTGCCCGCTTCGTTGGTGAGTACCCGCGTCACCGTCGCGAACGAACGCAATTCAGCGCCTGCCTTGCGCGCATCGCCGAGATACGTCACCTGCGGGTTGGCGAGCGCGCCAATCGGGCAGCCGACGTGACACCAGCCGTCATAAAGACAGGCGGGACGCCCCTTGAACTCCACCGAGTTCATGCCGACCGGCGCCGGCACCATCGGAATGCCGCCCGCCTCCAGCGGCTTGGTCCAGATGTCGCCGTTGCGGAAGGTCTTCATCGGCGGCATCGGATAGGCTTCGCCTGCCGGCCGCCAGCGTTCCTCGGCCTTGGCGTCGCCGGACACGCCGATCTCGCGTGCCACCTTGTCCCAGAACGGCGCGACGTCTTCGTAAGCGATCGGCCAGTCGTTTCCGCGGCCATGCTCGCTCTTCATCCGGAAATCGGTCGGCAACAGCCGTGGAAAATTGGCAAAGTAGTGCAGCGACGCGCCGCCTGAGCCCCAACCGGCCTGCGCGGCATAGCCCATCGGGTTCTTGCCCTCGAGCAGGAAAGGCGCGCCGGCCGGCTTGACGCGGCGGCCCCAGATTTCCGAACTGATGAGATCAGACAGCTCCCAGTCGGGTCCTGCTTCCAGCAACACGACTTTCTTGCCGGCCTTGGCTAGCACAGAAGCGTAGACCGAACCCGACGCACCGGCGCCGACGATGACGACATCGACTTTCTCGTTGGTCATCTCACCACCTCTTTTCCGGTGCAATGTGCGGCATGTAGGGAATGCCGAGCGCCTCGTAACCCTCCATCGTGCCGTAGACGACATCGACGGCGTCGGCCCGCAGCACGGCATAGGCGAGCGCGGCCGGCCGGCCCTTCCAGTCTTCGATCTTGTTCTGCCGCATGCGGTCGACGAAGTCGCGCTGGTCCTTGGCCGACGCTTGCGCGAATTCCTTGCCGAACAATTTTTTGCTCGCGTCGTCCACCGTCACAATCGTGCTGCGATAAAAATCGGCAAATGGCGGGCGGAAATTGAAAATGCGCGCCTGAAGCAGCGATTCCTGCGGCGGCACCGATATCTGCTGATCGATGTAATGGGCGATACCCGCCTCGCGCGCCTTCGGCACCAGCGTCTCGCCGAGGGCCTCCAGCGTGTCGCCCTGATGGCTGTCGAGAAGGCGGAACGGCACGTTGCGCGCCCTCGCCTCGCCCGGCGTCAACAACACTTCAAGGCCGCCGACCGAAAAGGCCAACGCACCCAGCGTCGCGCCCTTCACAAAACCACGCCGACCAATGTTCCCCATGGTCTTCTCCTCCCGGAGTTATGTTTGTATTGTTTTTGCTAAGCGATGGACGGGCGGTATTACTTGCCAGCTCCGATAACGAGTTAAGGATAAAACGATGGCCCACGATGCGCCCCAGACAACCGGCCCAAGCAAACTTGTCATTCGCAACATTGGACTGATGCTTTCCGGTGCGCTGGAGAAGCCTATTCTGGATGCCGATACGATCGTGGCCGAGAACGGCAAGATTACCGGCATCGGCCGCCTCAAGGACCTCGATATCGCCGGCGCCACCACGATCATCGACGCCAACGGCACCACGGTCGCGCCCGGCCTGATCGACAGCCACGTTCACCCGGTCGCCGGCGACTGGACGCCCCGGCAAAACCAGATCGGCTGGATCGACAGTTTTCTCAACGGCGGCGTCACCACCATGATCTCGGCCGGCGAAGTGCACATGCCCGGCCGGCCGCGCGATGTCGTCGGGTTGAAGGCGATGGCGATCTTTGCACAGCGCGCGTTCTGGACGCTGCGTCCCGGCGGCGTGAAGGTTCATGCCGGCGCGCCGGTCATCGAATGCGAAATGGTTGAGGACGATTTCAAGGAATTGGCGGCTGCCGGCGTCAAACTGCTCGGCGAAGTCGGCCTCGGCGGCGTCAAGGACGGACCGACCGCGCGCAAGATGGTCGGATGGGCGCGCAAATACGGCATCCAGAGCACGATCCATACCGGCGGCCCGTCGATCCCCGGCTCGGGCCTGATCGACAAGGACGTGGTGCTCGAAGCCGACACCGACGTGGTCGGCCACATCAATGGCGGCCACACGGCGTTACCCGACGACCAGATCCGTTGCATCTGCGAGGGCTGCAAACGCGGGCTCGAACTCGTGCACAATGGCAACGAGCGCTCGGCGCTGTTCACGCTGCGCACGGCGCGCGAGATGAATGAGCTTGGCCGTGTCATTCTCGGCACGGATTCGCCGGCCGGTTCCGGCGTGCAGCCGCTCGGCATTCTGCGCATGGTCTCGATGCTGTCCTCGCTCGGCGAGGTGCCGGCCGAAATCGCGTTCTGCTTTGCAACCGGCAACACCGCGCGGATGCGCGCGCTCGATTGCGGCCTGATCGAGGTCGGCCGCGCAGCGGATTTTGTCATCATGGACAAGGCGCAGCATTCGCCCGGCAAGACGCTGCTCGACAGCGTTCGGCTCGGCGATTTGCCGGGCATCGGCATGACCATCATCGACGGCATCGTGCGCACGCAACGCAGCCGCAACACGCCGCCAGCGACGAAAGTGCCGGAGATAGTCGGGCATTGATCTTCCTTCTCGCGGCACGGATTGCGCCCGAGTTGCACAGCTTGTTTCGCCCCGAAGGGCGTGGGGAATGCCGGGCGCATGACGCACCCGCAGCCTCGTGTGTGAAAATAAAAAACACACGAGATAGTCACCACAGGTTCGCCAGGATCGCCCGGCATTCCCGCACGCGAATGGTTTTAACGGTTTCCTTCGTGCTCTCCCTGGTGAACCGGGCTTTCTTGCCACCATCACCAGTGTGATGCGGAGCATCGTCACCGGTTTGACGCCAGCGTCGGGGCGTCAGGACCACACGACTTCACCGTCCGCGACCGTCGCATTCGTCTCATGCGAGATCACGTCCATCGCATCCCGCGCCAACGTTCGTGACGATCGCGAAACGCCCCTTAAAGCGGGCGGGATACACGACTCAATAGCCCTGCTTCTAGCAGCGCGCGAAGCGGAATATTTTTTGCCGATGGGCTGGACAGTGGTTTGGCAGATTTGGCGACTGATTTGCCCGTCGGGCAAATCAGTCCGGTCGCACACTCGTCAAGGGTAGCCAGCAGCGCACCACCGTTCTGCCGTCCTCGCGCAACAAGTCCAGCTTTCCATCGAGCGCGCGGCTACGATCGGACATTCCTGTCAACCCCCTGCCAAGCGAGACATTGTCGGGAAATCCAATTCCATCGTCGGAAACCTCGATGGTTACGGCTTGATCACGCATCACGGCAACGACGTTCAAGGTGGTCGCCTGGGCGTGCTTGATGACATTCGTGATCGCTTCCTGGATGACGCGGTAGATCGTTTGCGACATCAGGGGATCAAGGCCTTCCAGCCGAGCGTCGACCTCGGCTGAGGTTGCAACTGACGGCAACGCGGAATGGGCATTTTGCAGCAGCGTCTCGATGCTTTTTTCGAGTCCGAGTTCTTCGAGATAAAGGGGACTTAACCCCTCGAGAATCCGGCGGCTGGCGTGCTGGACTGCCGCCGCAGCTTCGAGCAGCTGGTTGGACGGCGACTCCGGATCCGTCGAAGATCCCGAAAGCGCGATAGCATTGGCCCTGATCGCAAACAGCAACGGGCCGAGTTCGTCGTGCAATTCCTTCGCAATCTCCTCGCGCTCATCGTCTTGCAGAGACACGAGCTTGCGCAACATCCCCCTGTTGTCCTGGGCCAATCGCTTGAGCTTTCGTGCAAGTTGATTGGCTTCCTCGCAGCTTTTGCGAACCTCGGGAGGGCCGAGCAGCGGAATGGTGCTTTCAAAATCGCCCTGCTGCATCCGCGCCAGACCGGCACCGAGTTGCTCCAGCGGCCGCAACGCCATTGTGGTCGTCAAGTAGGCGCTGATTGACGCCAACACGAGCAAAACCGATCCCGACAAGACGATTGCGAGGAAGCCGAGCCACTTTTCATTGAGATCAGGGGTAAGATCGGGAACAAAAAGAATATCGCCAACATGCTTTTCTCCGACGATAATCGGATGGGCAGTGGCAAGGTTGGGTATTCGCAACAGGCCGACGAACCAGGCAGGAACCCCATCGGCGCTCAGTCGGATTTTGGGCTTGCTCACGGACGCGTCGGCTTGGCGATATTGGATCGTATCCCCCTTGCCAATGCCTTCAGCGAAGGCGTCGAGTGTCGGCTCAGGATTTGCGGCGACTGCGAGCGCGGTATTAAGACCTTTCGTCACAGTCCTCACCAGAGCCGCGGCATCTTCGCTTTCGTTCTCGAATTGGTCAGGCGAAAATATCTCGAGAGAGAAAATACCGAACAGCAGCGAGGCTACGATCAGCCCGATCGTCGGGAGAAAAAGCCGGAACCGCAGAGGAAGCCTTTTCCACATACAATCATCCTAACTGTCTGGTGCGGCGAATTCGGAAGCTCTAGTGGAGTTGATTTGACATTCGCGATCCCTTAGCCGGGAATTCGTATTGCGAATGTCAAATCCAAAACCCCACTGGAAACCTATATTTGGCTAGTGTCCCGATTCCGAAGTCCGTATGACTGTGCGGCCCCTCGTTTACGGACTTCGGAATCGAAGGGACACTAGCAAACCTTATTGATCTAGTGCGGCTTTGGTTCAGAAGTCCGCATGACGAACCTGCGGCAACAATGATGCGGACTTCTGAACCGCCGCACTAGTGATCCTTTGATTCTAATATTTGCAAAAGTATCTGCCGGACCGGGATGCAAATGTTAGAATCAGGCCACTAGAGAGATTCTATTCCGTTGAATTTCGATCCGCGTTTATACCTGCGAAATGATAGCGATCACGATGTCGGAAAGTCAGAAACCGCAAACGAAAGTATTGATCGTCGACGACCATCCGGTGGTGGTGTCGGGATGCAAGTCGTTGTTTGCCTCCGACTCCTCCGTGAAAATCGAGGGCGCCGGAAACGCCAAAGCCGGCTACCTCGCCTTCCTCGAAGGCAAGCCCGACATCACCGTGATCGATATCAAGCTTCCGGACGTTTCCGGGTTCGAATTGATGCGGCAAATCCGGAAAGAAGATCCCGACGCCAGGATCATCATGTTCAGCATGAACGACGATCCGGCCTTTGTTGTGCGTGCGATCGAGATGGGTGCGCAAGGCTATCTCTCTAAATCGGATGACCCACGGCTTTTCGTCCGTGCTGTTCTCAAGGTGGCGGCCGGAGAAAATTACATTTCACCGCATCTGGCGGAAGCCGTTACTTTCTCGTCTGCCGTCGTCAAAGCCAGTCCCGCAAACAAGATGACGACGCGCGAGCTGGAGATCCTGACGCTGCTGCGGCGAGGCGACAAGATCGCCGAAATCGCCGATGCGCTCGGCATCTCCTACAAAACGGTTGCCAACACGACTTCGCTTCTGAAGCAAAAGCTGGGCGCCAAAAGTCATTCCGACCTCATCCGGATGGCGGTGGAGATGAATCTGGGTTGAGGGCGTGCCTCGTGAGGTTCGCGATCCCGCAGCGGTTGCAGGAGCCAGATCGTCACTGCATCAGGCACTTCCGGAATGGCCACGACCTGCCAAAAATTCCCGATCTCAAGCGCCGATTAGTCCCACCGCGATTCCTGTTACTCCCATCACGGTTACCAAGTATTCCCGTCGTTGGTATACATTATTCCTAAGTGTTGCCAGAACAACACAATGTTTCCGCAATGCGACAAAGCCCCTGACGCCCTCTTATCGTATTGATAGTAAATGATTTTTTCTAAAAACATTAGAGAGGCCGTTTCGCAGTTGCGTTGTCCTCCCGGGGCCCGCATCACATTGACGGTATAAAGTGACCGCGCCACGCTCGTCGCCAGAATTAACTTAATTTAATTCGGGGGCGAGATGATGGGAAAATACGTACTGGGGGCGACTTTAGTAGCAGCAGGCATGGTCTTTCACGCGCTGCCTGCATCCGCCGACAAACTCGACGATGTGCTGTCTCGGCTCGACGCGCTTGAAAAGCGAGATTCGAAACTTGCGGCCGAAAACGCGGCGCTGAAGGCGCGGCTCAACAAGGTTGAGACCGCCAAGCCGAAGAGCGTCACGCCTGCCGTTTCGCCGGCCGTCGGCGCGGTGCTCGCAACTCGCACACCTACCCCGCCGCCTGCGCTGGATGCACCGGAAATCGACAAGAACGGCCACGGCTTCCTTGAGCACAAGAAGGGTAACCCGCTCTCCTTCTACACGCCGGGCGGTGAGATCACGGGTTACGGCAACATCGACGTCTCGTTCGATGATACGACCAAAGCCCTCGGCGGAAATATCAACACCAACCCCGCTTTTACCGGCGGAAGCGAGCCTTTCCCGATCGGGAATTTCGGCTGGTTGCCGGCTATCGCGAGCAATAGCTCCTATCTCGGCGTGCGCGGCTTCCAGCGCATCGAGAATTTCCCGTTCAACTTCGTCTATCAGCTCGAACTCGGCTTCGACGTTTCCGCGACACCAGGCCTGAAGCAGAGCAACAGCCAGATCAGCGACAACGTCAACGGCACGCTATTCAACCGCAACACCTATATCGGCTTTGCCTCGCCCGAGTTTGGCGCGCTCAAGATCGGCAAGACGAGCACGCCGTACGCGAACTCGACCGGCGGCTTCAATCCCTTCGCCGGCCAGATCGGCGACATGCGCGTGATCATGGGCAATACCGGCGGCGACAACCGGGTCGAATTCGACACCCGCCTCGATCACTCGATCTGGTATGAATCGCCGACCATCGCCGGATTCCAGTTCAACTTCCTGTTCTCGCCGGGCCAGAACCGCTCGACGATCAGCGACAATATCGCAGCCGGTGAATCCGATTGTACCGGTGGCAACGATCCGACCAGCGGCGGACTTTTCCCGAATGGATGTAACGACGGCGCGTTCTCCAATGCCATCAGTACCAACCTGAGCTACACCAACGGCCCGTTCTACGCGACCGTCGCCTACGAGCGGCATTTCGCCGTCAACCGGCAGAGCGATATCTCCGGCATCTACGGCGTCGGATCGGTCGGCCAGACAACTTTCCAACTTACCAACACCAACCTCTGCCCCTTGGGGACGGCGGGATGTTTCGCCAACGCTACCCAGCTTGCTGCCTTCAACGCGGACGTGGCGGACGAAGACGCGTTCAAGGTCGCAGCGCTCTACACCTTCCCGACCAAGACCACGGTCGGCGGCATCTTTGAAATCCTGCACCGCTACGTGAACCCGCTGATCGACTTCCAGAACGAGCGCCAGCGCAAGGGCACCTGGCTGTTCTTCACCCAGGAATTGACCCCAGTCGACAGCTTCAGCGGCGGTTGGGCTCATGCGTTCAGGGCGGTCGGCGATCCCGGACAGCACAACAGCCCGTTGTCTGCCACTGTCGTTATTCCCGGCACCGGCGGCGCGGCCGCCGCCGACAACGACAATGCGGCCGACATGCTCACTGCTACCTACAAGCACAAGTTCGGCTCGAACCTGACCTGGTACACCGCGGTCGCGATGACCATCAATGGACCGGACGCTCACTACGATCTCGGCGCCGGCGGACACGGTATCACCACCGACTGCCACTCGGCCTTCGGCGCGACCGGCGGTTTTGCGTCGCAGCCGCATTGCTGGGTCGGCCCGACACTCGCTGGCGTTTCTACCGGCGTGCAGTGGCGGTTCTAAAGGCATAAGCAGCAGCACTCAATTTTGCGAGATATGAACATGACAAAGAACATCACACTTGGCGCGATCGCCGCTTTGCTCTTGGGAACGACGACAGCGCTGGCAGCCGATCTGCCGATGAAGGCAGTACCGCCGATCCAGATCTACGACTGGACCGGCTTCTATGTCGGTGTCTCGGGCGGCGGATCGCTCGGGTTCAGCGACCACGTCGATCGGGCCACCGGCGTCAGCGACGCCTCGGGATATAACGTCAAGGGCGGCCTCGTTGGCGGCACGCTTGGTTACAACTGGCAGGTATCGAACTTCGTGGTTGGCTTCGAAGGTGACGCCTCCTGGGCTAGCGAACTTGGCACCAATGCCGACAACGGGCCGATCGGTCTCGGCTTCGCCGACGCAAACTCCAGACCCCTCTTCGCGAGCTTCACCAAGGAGACTTGGGTGGCGACCGCGCGCGGCCGCTTTGGCTACGCCGTCAACAACCTCTTGTTCTACGCGACGGGCGGTTATGCCGCCGCGGGCGTCCAACAGGGCGTCAGGGACAACAACTCCGGTGCGCTCCTCGCTTCAACGTCATCCACCCGCAGCGGCTGGACCGCGGGCGGCGGTCTCGAATGGGGATTTGCACCGAACTGGTCGGCCAAGTTCGAGTGGCTCTACATGAAGTTTGATACCGTGGCCCTCAACACGGCCGCAGCGGAAGGGTCGCGCACCGTGCCTTTCGACGACAACGTCGTTCGCTTCGGCGTCAATTACCGGTTCGGTGGTCCGGTGGTCGCGAGATACTGACGGCCTCACAGATTAGAAAGCCCCGGCATCGACCGGGGCTTTCTTTTGCGAAACCTGTCTGGGCCGCGCGGTCTTTGCCCCGCGTCGCTCCCTACCGTAGGGTATTGTAGGGATTGGGGTTGGAAATGGTGTTGCCGGGATATCGGCCGTCGCCATAGAGGCCACCGAATCCCGACGGATAGTTGCTATAGCCCTGGCTGTAACCCCATCGCAGGGCGTTTTCGACGGGCAGATTTGGATCGCCGTAGGCGATCGCCGAATTGGGTGCGGCGGGCAAATGTCTCTTCGATTGATGCCCGTTGGTGGTCTGCACGTCGTTTGCACATGCCGGCGCCGCGATCACAACCGCAAGCGAAAGAACGGCAGCCACGGTGAAACCGAGCTTGAACATCATGTTCTCCTGGTTAGCCGATCCGCATGTTTGGCCAGCCTTCTTTCGCAAGTCCTGGCCACAAACGGAGCTATCGAAACGCGCAACGAACGAAGGAGCGCAGCTTGCCATCAGCATATACAATTCCCTTGCTTCGTAAAAGAACATGTTGAAAACAGCGGGCAAAGGCGCCGATGCTTGCGCGAAACTCCTGATAGGCCGGGGTGCAAGAAAGATGCGAACCTTACGAGCCGCGTGCATCACTTTGGTGCTGTGCATCACCTTGGGCGGCTGCTGGACATCGGGGCAAGACGCGACCTCCCCGCGGTCGAGCGACCAATTCGTGGGCCAAAAGGTAGATGCCGTCGTTTCCCGGTTTGGACAACCCACCGGCCGCAAGAAATTGGATGGCGATCAGATGTTCTATGTTTGGGAACTGCCGCCGATGGATTGGTCCGGCAACAAGAGGACACACGCAGGCGAAGGAGGACTCTACGGAGATGGACTGACGCCGGGCTACATGTCCGACGATCCCCGACTTTGCAAGATCAGCGTCACGACTTCGCCCGAAGGGGTTGTCACGCAATTCATTGCCGAAGACCTGAATGGCACCGGAGCGCCGGCGACGACCCTTGGCCTTGTCGGCGGCGTGTGCGCTCAACGTCTATCGAAGCCTTAAAGGTAATGTCCGATCGAGTCTTACCGGGCCCAATGCGGAGGCCCCATGTTCTGATCGATCGTTCCCGGGTAGTCGCCATCCCCATACGGGCCGCTCCAACCGGAGTGATACCTTGGCCGGGCGATACCAAGATCAAAATGATCGACGTCCTGAGCCGGCAGCCTGTGCCCGGCGGTTGGAGCACGCAGTGAGCGGTACGCGTCCTGCGCATTGTCTCCCGCCGCCATCAGAGGAGACGGGAGTGCAGGAGTCGCGAGTGCAAGCAAACAGGCGGTTACTGCAATGCCTTTGACAATTCTCATCGGTATCTCCATCGGCTAACTCCAGGCGACTACCTTCGGAGCGACATCTCTCGTTGACGGCCCCCTCCTCCCGGAATTAACGCTGTAGCTTCACAAACAGACGCAATCAGCTTTCTAAATTCCTCTTTAAGTTTGTCGGGTGGAACAGCAAAGATTCGACTATCGTCGAAGCCTCCGCTTGGGACAGCCAACATGCCGCAGGCCGATCGCGGGCATGCTAAGCTCTCCGCTGAATGGGTTCGAAATGCGGGGGAAACTTCCATGATCAAGCGTCGCGAATTTCTTGCCGGTATCTTCGCGGCGGCGTTGGCGAGCCAGATGGCCACGGCCGCGAATGCCGCCGAGAACTCTGCTTCCGGTGCCTATGCTGAACTCCCCGGCGTGAAATTGTGGTTCACGGATAGTGGCGGCACGGGCACGCCAATCGTGTTGCTCCACGCCAACACCGGCACCAGCGAGATCTGGACCGAACAAGTCACGAACTTTTCGCGGGCCGGATACCGCGTCATCGCCTTCGACCGCCGGGGCTGGGGCAAGAGCATGGCCAACCCCGCAACGGGGCCGCAGCCCGGAAGCGTTGCGGGCGATCTCGATGCGCTTGCCGATTATCTCAAGCTCGACAAATTTCATTTGCTTGGCGTCGCCGGTGGCGGATTTGCCGCGCTCGACTACGCCGCATGGCATTCGGAAAAACTTCGAAGCCTTGTGATCGGGGCCAGCACCGGAAGCGTCGCCGACAAGGAGATCGCCGATTTCAGCGCGCGCATTGAAATCCCGGGATTAAGGCAATTGCCGGCGGTCTATCGCGAAGTCGGGCCTTCCTATCGCGGCTCCAACCCGGAAGGCACCAAGCGCTGGGTCGAGATCGAGGAGCATGCACGTCAGCAAGGCGCCCCAAGCCAGCCGCTACACACGCCGAATACTTTCGCGAAGATCGAGACCATTCCGACCCCTACCCTTGTCATAGCCGCGGATGGCGATCTGCTCGCGCCTCCCGCGCTGATGAGGATCTGGGCCGCCCACCTCAAGGACCACGAAGGGGCGCTCGTACCGGATTCGGGTCACGCGATCGCGTGGGAACACCCGGATCTGTTCAATGCAACGGTCCTTCAGTTCGTCAAGCGGCATTGAACGCTGGCACGCCTGCCTTCCCTGACATGGCGGCCGCGCGCGCTTTTCGCTAGGTTGGCTCCGGTCGTAAAAATAAGAACTGTGACTTGGGAGGAAACACATGAAAACTCAAAGCGTGATTGCGGCGGTCGCCGGGCTGGCACTGCCATGGCTGGCGGCTCAGGTGCAGGCAGCGGAGATCAAGGTTCTGGCCTCGACGGCCGTGAAGACGACGGTTGAAGAACTCGCTCCGCAATTCGAGAAAGCTACCGGCAACAAGGTCGAGGTGAGCTTCGCGCCGGCTTCCGTCCTGAAAGAGAAGATCGATCAGGGCACCGCATTCGACGTCACTATCCTCACGGCGCCGATCATCGACGGGCTTGCGGGCAGCGGGAAGATTGACACGGCGCGCACCACGATCGCCCATTCCGGGATCGGCGTTGCGATCAAGAAAGGCGCGACGAAGCCCGACATCGGCACGAGCGAGGCATTCAAGCAGGCGCTGCTCAAGGCCAATTCCGTTGGCTATACGGCGGGAGGCGCCACCGGCGCCTATCTCAAAACCCTGTTCGAAAAACTCGGCATTACCGAGGCGCTCAAGCCCAAGCTCAAGCTGTTGCAAGGCGGCGTCGGCGAAGCGGTCACGACTGGCGAAATCGAGATCGGCATGACCCAGATCAGTGAAATCCTGCCGCATCCCGGAGCGGAATTGGCCGGGCCGCTGCCGTCGGACATTCAATCCTATACTTACTTCTCCGCTGCCGTGTCAGTGGCCAGCAAGGACGCCGACGCCGCCAAGGCGTTCGTCAAATTTCTCGCCGGGCCGCCGGCGCTCGCGGTCATCAAGGCGAAGGGCATGGAGCCGGGTTGACCACCCGGCGCGCAAACCTGCCGGCAACGGTTCGATTACCGTTGCCGATTTGCGCGGCATTTTGGCCTGAAGCTGTCGTTGGCCACTTGTGCTCGCCAAACCGATAAAGCTACCTTTGCGGCCACATAAGCGCGGGCGTCCCCAAAGACCCGCGCATTCTGGGGAGAACGCGACATGCCTTTCTTGGTCAATCGCCGTCGGCTGCTTCGCTCATCGTTTGCGCTCGCGGCAAGTGGCCTCGCCGCGCCGGCGCTGATCGGGCGCGCCGAAGCGGCGGTGCTGAAACTGAAACTGTCCTCCTCGCAGGCCAACGATCCGAAGTTTGCCAACGGCCGGGTCTATTACGATAACCTCGTCAAGCAGATCGCGGCCTCGCCCCTCGCCGGACAGATCGAGGTCGCGTTCTTCCCCGACAATCAGCTCGGCCAGGAGATCGATGTCATCAACTCGGTCAAGCTCGGCGTCATCGACATGATGGTGTCGGGCTCATCGATTGCGGCCAATCTCGTGCCGGTGGTCGGCACCTATGACCTCGGCTACCTCTTCTCGTCGTTCCCGCAACAGACCAAGGCGTTCGACGCCGGAGCGGCAGCGCCGATCGAGCAGGCGCTGCTCAAGGGCGCCAATATCCGCATCATCGCCTGGGCCTATAACTTCGGCTCCCGCTCGGTGCTGGCGCGCAAGGCAGTCAACAACCCGGACGACCTCGCGGGACTGAAGATCCGCACGCTGCCCAATCCCGTGATTACCGAGTGCCTGCGCCTGATGGGGGCAGCCGCCACGCCGATGGCGTTCGGCGAAATCTACACGGCGCTACAGGCCGGGGTGCTCGACGGGCTGGAGCACGATCCGCCGACCATCGTCGCCTCGAAATTCTTCGAGACCGCGAAATTCTATTCACTCACCCAGCACAACTTTTCCCCGCTCGCGATCTACTGCTCTGAGACGACCCTCAACCGGATGCCGGCGGCAACGCGCGAAGCCTTCACCGACATTACGAGAAAGGCAGCCGTCGATACCCGTGCGCACGGGCTCGCGGTCGAGAAGGAAGCCTTGGCGCAGTTGAAGGACAAGGGCGTCACCGTGATCGATTGCGACCGCGAGGCGTTCCGCAAGCGCGTCCTTCCGCAGAGCGACGCCTTCGTCAAGGCGCGTCCGGAAGCCAAGCCCGTGGTCGATCTGATCCGCGCGACCCCCGTGTAACGATGTCTGAAGCCGCTGTAAGTCTGCCCGACGTTCATGACGGCTCCGGGCGGCGGGTGACCGGCACATTACTGCGCGTCACGGATACGGTCGCGGCGGCTCTTCTCGTCGCCGACCTCGCGGTCGTGATCTATTCGGTGCTGGCCCGTTCGCTGTTCACGGCCCCGGTCGAATGGGCGGACGACGTCGCACGCGGGCTGATGGTGGCTTCAGCTTTTTTCGGCGCGGCTTCGGCGCTTGCGCGGGGGGAAAATCCCGGCGTGGTGTTTTTCCGCTCGCTGCTGCCGCAGGCCTGGCAGGACGCCGTCGACGATGTCGGCGCCGCGCTGGTGCTGGTTGTCGCGGCCTATGTCGCCTTTCACGCCATCGAACTCGGCTGGATCACATCAGGCCAAACCACCGGCGCCGGCCTGCCGCTCGAACTGACGTTCTATCCGATGGGGCTCGGCGCAGCGTGCATGACGGCATTCGCCGCCGAGATTTTCTTCGAACGAGACTGGCGGCGTGCCTTACGCGCGGTCGCGATCCTGGCCGCGATATCCGGCATCTTTCTTGTGGGCGATACGTTCGTGCCGGACGCCATGCCTTCCTCCGGCGCGCTGATGCTCGTCGGATTCGTGCTCACACTGGCCGGCGGTCTTCCCATCGGTTTTGCGTTGGCGCTGGCAGCCCTGATCTTCGTCTGGGCCGAAGGCAGTCTGCCCGGCGTGATCTTCGCCCAGCAAATGGCACGCGGCATCGATAATTTCGTGCTGCTGGCGATCCCCTTCTTCATTCTGGTTGGCTACCTGATGGAAGCCAACGGCATGTCGGTGCGGCTGATCGAGTTATTGCAACACCTCGTCGGGCGCATGCGCGGCGGGCTGAATGTGGTGATGGTCAGCGCCATGGTGCTGTTCTCCGGCATCTCCGGCTCCAAGATGGCGGACGTGGCGGCGGTCGGCGCCGTGTTGATTCCGGCATCGCGCAAATCCGGGCAGAATCCGGGCTCATCAGTGGCGCTGCTCGCGGCCTCCGCCGTGATGGCCGAGACCATCCCGCCCTGCATCAATCTCATCATTCTTGGCTTTGTCGCCAATCTCTCGATTGGCGGCCTGTTTGCCGCAGGGTTGCTTCCCGCGGCCTTGATGGCAGCGGCGCTGATTGCGGTGTCGATATTCTTCGGCAAGCCTTCAACGGCCGCGCCTCCGGCGCTGATGGAGCGCGGAGCGATGGGACGGATGTGGTTGGGGGCCGGTGTATCGCTCGGTCTGATCGCCATGATCTTCATCGGATTCAAATCGGGCTTTGCCACCGCAACCGAAATCTCCGCCTTCGCCTCGCTCTATGCCATCGTGGTGGGATCCGCTGTGTTTCGCGAGCTGACGGCTGCTGCCGCCTGGCGCAGTTTCGTCCATGCCGCCGCGCGGTCGGGTCTCGTGCTGTTCATCGTCGCGGCGGCGCAATCGCTCGCCTTCGTCCTGACGTTGCAACAGGTGCCCCATGCGATGGGAGAATTCATGGTGGGACTGTCTCAACAAAGCGGCACCTGGCTGTTCATGCTGCTTTCCATCGGAATCCTGATCGTGATGGGTTCAGTGCTGGAGGGCGCAGCCGCCTTGATCATCTTCGGGCCGCTGCTGGTGCCCGTGGCCACTCGTCTTGGCATCGCGCCGCTGCATTACGGCGTGGTGCTGGTGATCGCGATGGGCATCGGCCTGTTTGCGCCTCCGCTCGGGCTCGGGCTTTACGGCGCCTGTCTCATCGGCAAGGTGCCGGTGGAACAAACCGTCCGGCCGATGCTGGGTTATCTCGGGCTGCTGCTCGCCTGCCTCTTGATCATCGCCTTCGTGCCTGTCATCAGCACGTTCCTGCCAAAGCTTATGGGCTATTAAACGATGAAGATTCTTCTGACTCACACGCCGCACATGCGCGACAATTATTATGGCGCCCGCGCGGTCACCGGTCTCTCCGCGCTCGGCGAAGTGGTGCTGCATCAGGGCAACGACACCCTGGAAGGGCCGGCGCTGATTGCCACCGCTGACGGATGCGACCTCATCGTCGCCGATCGCGCGACTGCGCTACCGAAGCCGATCTTCGACGCGCTGCCCTCGCTGAAGGCGGCGCTGCGCTGCGCGGTCGATATCCGCAACATCGACGTGGCTGCGGCTTCCTCGCACGGCATCCTCGTTACCCGCGCCAAACCGGGCTTCGTCGAATCCGTGACCGAACTGGTGCTCGGATTGCTGGTCGATCTCAATCGCGGCGTATCGCGCGCGGCGGCCGCCTTTCAGGCCGGACGGGTGCCGACCGCAGCGATGGGGCGGCAGCTCTCCGGCACCACGATCGGCATCATAGGCTACGGGGCGATCGGCCGCGCGGTGGCTCCGCTCGCCGCTCACCTGGGCATGCGGGTACTGATCTCCGACCCCTATGTGGCAGTGGAGCCGGGCTTTCAGCAAGTTGACCTCGCGACGCTGCTCGCGAGTTCCGACCACGTGGTCTGTCTTGCGGTGGCAAATGAGGCGACCGAGAACCTGATCAATGCCGAGGCTTTTGCGCAGATGCGCAAGGATGCGGTGTTCATCAACGTCTCGCGCGGCAACCTGGTCGACGAAGCGGCGCTGGCCGACGCGATCAGGCAAGGAAAAATCGCGGGCGCCGCCATCGATGTCGGCCGTGCACCCGACCAGATGCCGACGCCGGCCATTGCCGCCCTGCCCAATGTGATCGCCACCCCGCATATCGGCGGCCTGACCCCGCCGGCCATTGAAGCGCAGGCACTGAACACGGTGGAACAGGTCCGCGCACTCGTCTCCGGTGCGATACCCGAGGGCGCCGTGAACACCAATACCTGGACGCGACGAATCTGAGTGCGCCTCAAGGTTCGGACTGCATCTATTTGAACGGTCCGTTTCACTGACGCGTGACATACGAAGACATAACCCCCGCATTCGTTACGTATCTCTTCGCCCCGCCGCGCGGCCTCTGTAGCGATTGTCACCATTTGCTCACCGTCGGGTTGCCATCAAAATAGCCAGCGAACGCCATTCCGGAACAAGCCGAGGCCCGTTCGCGACGCATTTTGAGAGCGATACGCCCGGGCGCGGAATAAATCGATCAACGCAAGGGTCTATCCCCGGGTTGTCGCGCGGATACGGACTACCGGATCCGCGGGCGCATGTGTGTGTGCGATCCGACGTGGTGACGTGGCCGGTGATAAATTTGGGCGTTCGCAGTTGTCTTCTGGCCGCCTCGGCGGTGCTGACTATCACCGAGGCCCGGGCGGATAGCTGCCCGAAGCCACCGGACGAAATCGCGACCGATCGTCCCGATGTGACCAACTCGAGCATCGTCGTCCCCGTCGGCAGTCTGCAAAACGAGAACGGCGTGAACGCCAGCGCGCGTGACGGCAGCCAACGCGTGGACGGCAGCAACAGCCGATGGCGGCTCGGAATAGCGCCCTGCCTGGAAGTCCTGGTCGATCTGCCGACTTATTTTACCAACGTGCACGGCACTGGGGTGTCCGGCTTCACCGACGTCGCTCCGGCGATCAAATGGCAGATCAGCCCAGTACCGGGAAAGTTCGATCTGTCTGTTGTCGCGGGCGTGGCCTTGCCGACCGGCTCGGTCGCCATCGCAGGCCGCGGCGCGCAGCCTTATCTGCAAATGCCGTGGTCATATGAACTGCATGACGGCTGGGGCATCTCTGGCATGCTCACCGAATTCTTCCGGCCCGATGATTTCACGGCCAGGAGCATCACGGAGACGACGTTCGTCGTGGAAAAGAAGCTGACCGAACGCTTCAGCCTGTTCACCGAATATGTCGGCGACTATCCGCAAGGCGGAAGCCCAAGCCAGCTCTGGAATTCCGGCGGCGTCTATCACCTGACCAAAACACAGCAGGTCGATTTCCACGTCGCCGTCGGCCTGAACCACAACGCGCCGGACTACATTGTGGGTCTCGGATATTCGTTCCGCATTGATGGACTATTCCATCAATAATTTCTATCACCGCAATTTTTCGAGCATTGCCACGAGCAACTCGCGCTCGCGTGCATCAAGTGGCGCGAGCGTCTCCTTCGTAATAGCGATCGCATTCGCTGCGACTTTTTCCGCCAGTTGCTGGCCCCCGCGCGTCAGGCTGACGCGCAAGCGGCGGCCATCCTCGGGATCGGCAGAGGTCTCGGTCAGGCCGCGCGCGGTGAGACGATCGATGACGCCCTTGATGGTCGCGACATCCATGGCTGTCAGGCGTCCGAGCTGATTCTGCGAACACGGCCCGACCTCGGCGAGTTTCGAGAGCGCGGCCCATTGAGTCGACGTCAGATCGGCGCCGATGTCGCGGGCAAATATCATGGCGTGGCGCTGCGAGACCTGGCGCAGGATGAAGCCAATCTGGTCGTCGAGCACGTAGGAAAATCGCGACGGCTTCACGCTACGTTTCGGCGAAACAGCCCTGTTCATCTTCGCCCTCGTCCCTTACAGCGCCAGATGCGCGTCGCGGATGTCCGGACGCGCATCAAGCTCGGCCATGGTGCCGGAAAAACAAATGCGTCCGCGCTCGATGATGTAGGCGCGGTCCGAAATCAGCCGCGCGAAATGCAGATTCTGCTCGGAAACCAGCAGGCTGACACCCGCTCTTTTCATCGCGACGATAGCCTCGACCATTTGCTCCACGATCTTGGGCGAAAGGCCTTCGGACGGCTCATCGAGCAGCACCAGCGACGGATTTCCCATCAGAGTCCGCGCAATGGTGAGCATCTGCTGCTCGCCGCCGCTCATGCGCCCGCCCGGCCGGCTGCGCATTTCCGCGAGATTGGGAAACAGCTCGAACAGCTGTTCGCGCGTCCATTGCGGCGCGTTCGCGCGCGGCGGCTGGCGGCCAACTTCGAGATTTTCGTCGACCGTCAGGTCGGTGAAAATGCGCCGCTCTTCCGGCACATAACCGAGCCCGCCGCGCACGATCGCATGTGTGGGCCAGCTCTGGATATCGTGGCCCTCGAACTGGATGTGGCCAGTGCGTTGCGCGACCAGGCCGACGATGGAGCGAAAGGTCGTCGACTTTCCCGCACCGTTGCGGCCCAACAGCGCGACCGCCTCGCCCTCGCCGACCTCAAGGGCGACATCGAACAGGATGTGCGCCGGGCCGTAATGGCTGTTGAGATTTTCGACCGAAAGCTTCACGGCGCGGCCCCCTCGCGATGGCGGGCGTCGTAGACAAGGCCCTCGCCGAGATAGATGGCGCGCACTTCCGCGTTGCGCCGGACTTCTTCCGGAGAACCTTCCGCGATCAGACTACCGCGATTGAGCACCAGAATACGGTCGGCATGTTCGAACACGACGTCCATGTCGTGCTCGGTGAAGAGAACGCCGATCGATTTCTCCTTGGCGATTTGCGCGGTGAGCCGCATCAGTTCGATGCGCTCGCGCGGCGCCATGCCGGCGGTCGGCTCGTCCATCAAAAGCAGCTTTGGCTGGTTGGCGAGCGCGATCGCCAGCTCGAGCCGCTTGAGATCGCCATAGGCGAGTTCACCGCAGGGGCGCATCGAAAAGCCGCCCATGCCGACGAGGTCGAGCAGGCGATCCGCCTCCTCCCGCGCGTATCGCGGCATCGCGGTTGTGAGATTGAACAGCTTGTGATCGTACGACGACAGCGCGACCTGAACATTCTCGCGCACGGTCATGGTCGGAAACGTCGCGGTGATCTGGAAGGTACGCCCGACGCCGAGCCGCCAGACTTGCCGAGGCTTCAGGCCGGTGGTGTCCTTGCCGAGCACCTGCACCCTGCCCGCATCGGGCACGGTCTGGCCGTTGAGCATGTTGAAGCAGGTCGACTTGCCCGCCCCGTTCGGGCCGATCAGCGCGAGGATTTCGCTCGTGGAAAGCGAAAACGATACGCCGCGCACCGCGTGCACGCCGCCATAGGATTTGCTCAACCCCTCGACCGACAATATTGGTTGATCGGCGCTCATTCGGCGGTCTCGATGGGCGAGGCGATGGCGGCAGGTTTGGCCGGTGAAATCCGGCGCGGCCAGATCGCTTCGAACGTTCCGACGATGCCCTTGGGGAAAGCGACCACGATCACGACGATGAAGGCACCGAGCACGAGCTTGGACCAGTCGGTCTGGCTGACCAGCCAGATCGACAGCGCCTTGTAAACGATGGCCCCGACGATGGCGCCGGAAACGGTCTCGACACCGCCGAGCAGCACCATCACCAGTGCATCGACCGACAGCGGAATGCCGAGCACGTCGGGAAATACGCTGCCCTTGAGATAAGCGAACATCGCGCCGCCGATGCCGGCCACGGTGCCGGCGATGACGAACGCGCTCCACTGAACGCGTTTGCCGTCGATGCCGATGGCTTCGCTGCGCAGCGGCGAATCGCGGTTGGCGCGCAAGGCAAAACCGAAGGGCGAGAAGGTTACGATCCGAAGCGCGCCGACCGCGAGCGCTGCGATCGCAAGCGACAGCCAGTAGAAATGCGACGGGCTCGCCGCCCAGCGTTCCGGCCAGACACCGAGAATGCCGTTGTCGCCGCCGGTCAAGGCCACCCACTGGAACGCGATCGACCAGACGATTTGCGCGAAGGCTAGCGTCAGCATCGCGAAATAGACGCCGGAGAGTTGAACGGCGAAGAATCCGAACACCGCCGCGCCCAGCAGGCCGAACAAGGGGCCGGCGAGAAGTGCTACCGCCATCGGCAGGCCTGCGAGCTTGGCGGCGAACGCGACGCCGTAAGCGCCAAGCCCGAAATAGGCCGCGTGTCCGAACGATGCGAGCCCGCCGGCCGACATCAGGAAATGCAGGCTGGCCGCGAAAATCACGAAGATCGCAATCTCCGAGCCGACAGTCAGCGCATAGTTGCCGGCAAAGAGCGGCAGCGCGGCGGCGAGCAGGAACGCGATCACCGCTGCGATGCGCTCATTCGACGTCAGCGCGCGCCAGGGATTGACTGACAGACCGGGGGTGCGGCGTGCGGGCGCTTCGGCCTTGCCGAGCAATCCCCAGGGCCGCACGATCAGGACCATTGCCATCACCAGGAACACCAGGATGATGGATATCTTCGGAAAGATCAGGATGCCGAACGCATTCAATTCGGAGACCAGTACCGACGCGACGAAGGCGCCGGCGATGCTGCCGAGCCCGCCGATCACCACGACGACGAAGACATCGACGATGACGCGCAAGTCCATGGCGTGGTGGACGGCATCGCGCGGGATTTGCAGCGCGCCGGCGAGCGCGGCCAGAAACACGCCGAGCGCAAATACGGACGTGAAAAGCCATTTCTGGTTGACGCCGAGCGCGGCCACCATGTCGCGATCCTGCGTCGCGGCGCGCACCAGAACGCCCCAGCGGGTGCGCTGAAACACCAGCCACAGCAAACCCAGCACGACGGGGCCCAGCACGATCAGGAGCAGGTCGTAGCTTGGAATGCGCTGGCCGAAGAAATCGATTGCGCCTTTGAGGCCCGGCGCACGCGGGCCGACCAGATCGTCCGGCCCCCAGCTCAGCACCACGAGGTCTTCGACCATCAGCGTGAGCCCGAAGGTCGCCAGCAACTGGAACAGTTCCGGCGCGTGATAGATCCGGCGCAGCAACAGCATTTCGACGACGATGCCGATGACAGCGACGATCAGCGCCGCCGCCAGAATGCCGCCCCAGAATCCGATTGCGCCGGAAAAGCGTTCAGTCAGCGTGAACGCCACATAGGCGCCGAGCATATAGAACGCGCCGTGGGCGAAATTGACGATCCGCGTCACGCCAAAGATGATCGACAGGCCTGACGCGACCAAAAACAGCGAGGCCGCGCTGGCAAGTCCGGTCAGGAACTGAACGACGTAAAAGGCCATGGGTGGTTCAGATTAGCTCTCAGTGCGTGGCCTCATCCTTCGAGACGGCACTTCGTGCCTCCTCAGGATGAGGGTTGAGACCCTCATGGTGAGGAGCGCGGCAGGCCCGCGCGTCTCGAACCATGAGGCCACGGCGTCAGTCGCTTCACTCCTTCGGCCGCATCTTTTCGACTTCCGCATCGCTTGGCAGATAATCCGAGCCCTTGCGATAGACGGAATCGACCATCACGCCCTTGCCGTCCTTGAGCGCGGTCTTGCCAACGAACGCGCCCAGCGTCGACTGGTGATCGATCTTGCGGAAGGTGATCTCGCCAAACGGCGAGGACAGCGAGATGCCTTCGGCTGCCGCGATCAACTTCTCAGGATCGGCCGAGTTGGCCTTGGCCAGGATCGCGGCTGCGGCCTTGATCGTCTGATAGCCGACGATCGAACCGAGCCGCGGATAGTCGTTGTACTTGGCCTGATAGGCTTTGAGGAACGCGTCGTGCTCCGGTGTCTTGATCGAGTACCAGGGATAGCCGGTGACGATCCACCCCTCCGGCGTTTCGTCCTTGAGCGGATCGAGATATTCGGGCTCGCCGGTGAGGAAGCTCACAACCGTGCGATCCTTGAACAGGCCGCGCGTGTTGCCTTCGCGCACGAGCTTGACGAGATCGGCGCCGAATTCGACGTTGAGGATCGCTTCGGGGTTGGCCGCGGCAACCGCCTGCACCACCGGGCCCGCATCGATCTTGCCCTGCGGCGGCCATTGCTCCTCGACCCACTGAATGTCGGGCCGCTTCTCGGACATCAGCTTCTTGAACACCGAGACCGCCGACTGGCCGTATTCATAGTTCGGCGCGATTGTCGCCCAGCGCTTGGCCGGCAGTTTTGCCGCCGCCTCCACCAGCATCGCCGCCTGCATGTAGTTCGACGGGCGCAGACGGAAGGTGTAGCGGTTGCCCTTCGACCAGGTGATGGCATCAGTCAAAGGTTCGGCGGCGAGGAAAAACACCTTCTTCTGGTTGGCGAAGTCGCTGACCGCAAGCCCGATGTTCGACAGGAACGTACCCGTCAGCATCGCGACATTCTCGCTCGACACCAACTCGTTGGCCGCGGTCTGCGCGTCGGCCGGCTTGCCGCCGTCGTCCTTGGAGATGACGACGAGCTTCTTGCCGTTGATGCCGCCGGCGGCGTTGATTTCCTCGACCGCGAGCTGCCAGCCCTTGCGGTAGGGTTCGGTGAAAGCCGGCAGCAGCGAATAGCTGTTGATCTCGCCGATCTTGATCTCGCCGCTCTGGGCAAAGGCGCCCGGCGCAAACCCTGTGAAGGTCAAAGCAAGTAGCGCGCCCAATAAAATCCTGTTTCGTTGCATGCCTCTACCCTCCAGCGTTGATCCAAACCATTACCGCAATCCGTCTTCGCCCTTGATCTCGCCGACCGTCAGGCCGCCGACCCGCGGCAACGGACGGCCACCGTCGGTAACAGCGAGCGCCACCATGATCTCGTTGGCGCGCGGCGCGTCATTGATCTGCACTTCCATGCCGTCGAAATGGCTCCTGACAAAGGCTGCGTCCTTGTGGCCGAGCGGAATATCGAGCGTGGTGCCGGGGCCGCTGCGCTTTTTCGACGACGGAATGAGCGCCGCGCCCTTGCCCAGCGCTTTCCGCACCGGCGTTCCCATCTTGGGATGCAAGATCGCTGCCGCATGCTCCAGCTCACCGTTTTCGCCGACGGCCGCGGCCTTGCCGTAACTGTGCACTTTGGTGCCGTCGATCCCGAGCGCCGCGACCGCCTTTTTAGCAAGCAAGTCGCCGAGTTCTTCGCCGATCGCGATCAGCGGCGAAAGATCTTCCACATACCGGCCGGCGAAGGGGTTTTCGATCACGGCAATCGCGGCGGCGCGCCGGACCGGCGGGCTGACGCCCTTCCCCATTTCCAGCAACGTCTCTTCGACGACGGTCACAATCTTGCGTATCACCACGCTCATGGACGGACACCTTGTTGGACGACGGCGATGATGGCTGAAGGCTGCTCAGGCATGCATCATACTTTCGTCGATCCGCGCCACCGGCCGAGGCAGAACATTGGCATCCGGGCCTGGCAGACCGATGACGCGGGTTTCGCCTTTCAGGTGTAGCGCCGCGGCCTCGATCAGGCCCAGACCCAACAATCGGCGCGCCTTGATGCAGCCGGCTTCCAGCGCCGCTTCGATCTCGAATTCCCTTAAGCAACCGACCTCTCGCGTCACCAGGCGCGACCCGAGGTCGCTATCCGGCGCCAATTCGTTCGCAGGGCAGCGGACGATGGCCGGATGATCCGGGAGGTCGACGGCATTGGCAATGATGGTGGCGGCCGCATCGGCCTGAGCGGCGGTACGCGCGAGCACCGTGACCGCATCGGCGATGCCGAGCGAAAAACTGCGTCCGTGATAGCCTGATGTCGCGATGCCGCGCGCGGCGTCGTTGGCGCGGACAATGGCGGTTCGCATCAACCCCTGTGAATCCGGCCGATCGATCAGCCCGACGGCGAATTGCTCGCCGTCGGCGAGATGAAAGGCAATGTCGCCGCCGTTGTTGACATAGGCGCGGCTCAGCGACGCGGCCTGCACCATCGCGCCCAGGATTTCCTCCGCCACGCTGCCGGCCACGGCCGCCATCGGCGTGATGAAATGATCGCGCCCAAACGGTGCTACGGCCGCATGCATGCGGCGCCCGACGACGCCCTTCAGGCTACAGCGCGCCGGGTCGGTGGGCGATCGCAGCAACGGCAGTTCGTCGCAGAGTTCGTCGAGCAAGCCTGTGAAACGGCTGATTGCGGCGGCATATGCCGCGCGCAGGTCCGTGTGAGTCCCGTGCGCTTCCACGATCAGATCAATCGGACCATCCTGCAAATGCAGCCGCTTGCCGTCTTTGAGCCATCCGACCTGCGGCTGCCGCGCCATCACTGCGCTCCCGTTTTCGGCCGCGGCGCCGTGATCAACCTCGCCTCGTCGGTCTTCAGCGAATCTAATGGACGAACATGATCCATATGGCCGCCAAGCGCGGCATAATCCGACAGCCGCATCGTGAACTCGATCGGCGCGACCAGCGCCGGCGTCGGCACGTAGCCGAATGCGCCGGCCGGCAGCAGCGTGACATCCACCATGAAGGTGATGCCGCCACCGGGCCAGACATAGGCCGGCGCGCCGCCGCTGGTCACCCGCGTGAGCGCATCCTTCACCGAGCGCGTCAGCCGCACCGGATTGTCGGTGACGCCGGCGCGAAGCGAACCGCCGGCCCCGCCCATGAACAGCACCGTGCACAGCGCCGGCTCGCAGTTCTCCTGAATACGCTCGACCGAAAATTGAAGCTCGGCCGGCATGTCCTTCTGGACCGGCTTTAAACTGCCGTCGAGTTCATAATAGGCCGCATGTTCGCCGGTGGTCGAAACCATCAGCATGGTTGCGCCGGGCTTTGCGACCTTCGGATCGAACGGACCCAGGATCGAAAGCGGGTCCGAAATCTGGGTGCCGCCCCAGCCGGTGCCGGGCTCGGCGACCTGGAAATAGCGGCCGGGCGTCGAACGCCGTCCCTTCATCTTGATGCCGGTGTCGGCAATATCCAGCACCTTGCCGGCCTGATGTTCCGAGAGCACGCCGGTGATGTGATCGTCGACCACCACGACCTCGTCGACCTTGCCCTGCCACTGCTTGGCGAACATGCCGATCGTCGCCGAGCCGCAACCGACCCGCATCCGCTCCTCGGTCACGCCGTTAATGATCGGCGCATGGCCAGCCTGCACCACGACGGTCGCGCCGCCATCGATGGTCATTTCGACCGGCTTGCAGTTGCTCAAATCCATCAGCGTGTCGCAGGTGACGCGGCCTTCCTTCTTCGAGCCGCCGGTCAAATGATGGACGCCGCCGAGCGACAGCATCTGCGAGCCGTATTCGCCGGTGGTTACATGCCCTACCGCCTCGCCCTGCACGCGTACGGTTGCGGTTTCGGGCCCCAGAAAACGATCGGTGTCGATCTTCACCTTGACGCCGCAATAGCTGAAGATGCCTTCGGTCACGACCGTGACCATGTCGACGCCGTCGATTTCCGACGACACGATGAAGGGCGCGGGCTTGTAATCGGGATAGGTGGTGCCGGCGCCGATCGCGGTGACGAACACGCCCTGCTCGTGAACGATCTTGCCGTCCCAATCGCCACCAACCTGGAACGGCACCAGCCGTCCGCCATGCGACACCGTCCGCTCCAGCAGAACATGCGGATCGACGCGCACCAGCTCGCCGTCCTGATTGGCGTAACGGTCGCAGGCGCCTGCCGCGCCCGGCTTGATGTAGCACATCACGGGACAGGCATCGCAGCGGATCTTGTCGGCGGCCACAGCGTCTGTCGACATCAAGCCCTCGAGCCGGCAAAGTACCCAGACGGCATTAGCCACCGCCGGGCATTTCATTCGTATACGAACGATTTTGCTCGCCCCACGAAAGACTGTCAAGCGCGTTTGGGCGGCAGCGTGGCGGCCCTGACATTCCTTTCAGTCTTACCCCGATATCTTCGAAGGAACGTCAGGGTCGTAGCCACGCTGGAATCGAATATTTGCTAGTGTCCCTTCGGTTCTGACATTCGTAAGCGAACCCGCCGCGACATCATACGAATGTCAGAACCGGGACGCTAGCCTTGCACGTTTGTATGCAAACGTTATTCTCGAAAAGCCTTTAAACCCAGCGCGAAGATGCCGCACGCATGACGCAAACCAGTGCCGCCCATTTGAAGTTCCTGCACCACAAGCGGCAAATTCTGTCCAGGAACTTCAAACGGCAAAGCGGCACTGGAAAACATAAAGTTGCTAGTGCCCATGACTTTCCGAAGTTCGTGAAAGGTGGGTGCTGAGGTGGAGCACGAACTTCGGAAAGTGGGCACTAGGGTCCGTCTGAACGTCAACGGCCGGATCCATGAAGTGGGCGCGTCTCCCGATACCGCCCTGCTCTACGTACTGCGCAACGATCTTGAACTGAACGGACCGAAGTACGGCTGCGGGCTGGGCGAATGCGGCACCTGTACCGTGCTGATCGACGGCGTCGCGGCGCGCTCTTGCGTGATCCCGATTGAAGGCTGCGCTGGTCGCACCATCGTAACGCTCGAAGGCCTCGGCACGCGCACCCATCCGGATCCGGTGCAGCAGGCTTTCATCGCCGAGCAGGCCGCGCAATGCGGCTACTGCCTCAACGGCATGATCATGACGACAAAGGCGCTGCTCGCCCGCAATCCGCATCCGACCGAACAGGAGGCCAGGGAAGCGCTGCGTTACAATCTCTGCCGCTGCGGCGCGCATGTCGAGATCATCCGCGCGGTGATGCGTGCGGCGGGCGCGGCGGCCGAGGCCCACGATAGATGAGCGTGTCCGATCCTTCAGGCAGCGGCGAACATCGCTCTGGGATGCTGACAATCGTTCGCCCGGCCGCAGCCGGGGCGAGCCATCCGTTCGAGACCTTCATCAAGATCACCGCGGACGGCTCGGTCACCGCTTTCAACGGCCATGTCGATCTCGGCACGGGCATTCGGACTTCGCTCGGGCAGATCGTTGCCGAAGAACTCGACGTGTCCTTTGCGCGCGTCGTCGTGGTGCTCGGCGACACCTCGCGCGTTCCCAATCAGGGCGCGACGATTGCGAGCGAAACCATCCAGATCACGTCAGTCCCGCTGCGCAAGGCCGCCGCGCAAGCGCGCGAGTTTCTGATCGCACGCGCCGCCGAGCGGCTCGAGTTGCCGCTTGAGGAACTTGCGATCGAGGACGGATTGGTCCGCGGGCATAACCGTTCCATCAGCTATGGCGAATTGATCGGCGGCGACGTCATCCGCCTCGAACTCGCCGAGGACGTCAAGCTCAAGTCCAGCGGCGACTATCGCATCGTCGGCCAGTCGGTGCCGCGGGTCGATCTTCCGGCCAAGGCGACCGGCGAACTCGTCTATGTTCACGATATCCGCGTGCCCGGCATGCTGCACGGCCGCGTCGTGCGTCCGCCCTATGCCGGCGTCGACGGCGGCGACTTTGTCGGCACGAGCTTGCTCGATGTCGATGAGTCCTCGGTGCGCGATATTCCCGGTCTCGTCGCGGTCGTGCGCATCGCCGACTTTGTCGGTGTCGTCGCCGAACGCGAGGAGAACGCGATCAAGGCGGCTTCGCAACTCAAGCTGACCTGGAAGAAGGTGCCGACGCTTCCGGATCTCAAGGACCTCGAGAAGGCGTTGCGCGCCAATCCCTCGACGCCGCGCACCCTGATCGACAAAGGCGACGTCGATGCGGCGCTCGGCCAAGCCGCAAAACCAATCGATCGCACCTATCTCTGGCCCTACCAGATGCACGCCTCGATCGGCCCGTCCTGCGCGGTAGCGGAGTTTGGTGATGACCATGTTCGCGTGTGGTCCGGCACGCAAAATCCGCACGTGTTGCGTGGCGATCTCGCGCTGTTGTTGCAGCGGCCGGAATCCGAGGTTGAGATCATCCGGATGGAAGCGGCTGGCTGCTACGGCCGCAACTGCGCGGACGACGTCTGCGCCGATGCCGTATTGCTGTCGCGTGCAGTCGGCCGGCCCGTTCGCGTGCAGTTGACGCGTGAGCAGGAGCACGTCTGGGAGCCAAAGGGCACCGCGCAACTGATCGACGTCAAGGGCGGGCTGAATGCCGACGGCGGCATCGCCGGCTACGACTTTGCGACGCGTTATCCCTCCAACGGCGCGCCGACGCTGGCGCTGCTGCTGACGGGCACGATCCCATCGACGCCATTGGTCTCCGAAATGGGCGATCGCACCGCGATCCCACCCTACGACTACGATCACTTGCGCGTGGTCGCGCACGACATGCCGCCGATCGTGCGGGCGTCCTGGTTTCGCGGCGTCTCAGCGCTGCCGAACTCATTTGCGCATGAATCCTACATCGACGAACTCGCGCATGAGGCCAAGGTCGACCCTATCGAATATCGCCTGCGCTATTTGAAGGATCCTCGCGCGGTCGATCTCGTCAAGGCGGTCGCCGAGCGCGGCGGCTGGAAGCCGCGCCCGGTGTGGCAAGAGAAAGAGAGTGACGGCGACGTCGTGCAGGGCCGCGGCTTTGCCTATGCGCTCTACGTGCACAGCAAGTTTCCCGGCTATGGCGCGGCATGGTCGGCCTGGATTGCCGATGTTGAAGTCAATAAGTCGACCGGCGATGTCAGCGTGACACGGGTGATCGCCGGGCCAGGACTCCGGGTTGATGATCAATCCCGACGGCGTTCGTCACCAGATCGAAGGCAACATCATCCAGTCGACCAGTCGCTCGCTGATGGAACAGGTTTCCTTCAGCGGTCCATCGGTCGCGAGCCGCGAATGGGGCGCCTACCCCATCATCAAATTTCCGGAGCTGCCCGACATCGACGTGTTGATGCTGCCGCGCAACGATCAGCCGCCGCTCGGCGTCGGCGAATCCGCGTCCGTCCCCAGCGCCGCCGCGATTGCCAACGCGATCTTCGACGCCACCGGCGTGCGTTTCCGCGAGCCGCCGTTCACGCCGGAACGGATATTGGCAGGATTGCGCGGCGAACCGGCTGCACATGCGAGCGCCCTCGCCGCGCCACTAAACGCGGCCAATGGTGATGTGACCCGCTGGTCCAATCCGTTTGCCAAACGCCGCGGCGTCTTCGCAACCGCCGCCGCGATCCTTGCCGGCGGCATCGGCATTGCGGCGGCGATCCTGCCATGGCGATCGATTGCGCCGATCGAGCGGCCGGATACTTCGGTGTTTTCCGCTGCGACCATCGAACGCGGCCGGCAACTGGCGGCGCTTGGAGACTGCGCGACCTGCCACACCTCGATCGATGGCGTCCTCAATGCCGGTGGACGCGCCATCGAGACGCCGTTCGGCACGATCTACGGCACCAACATCACGCCCGATGTAAGGACCGGCATCGGAAACTGGTCATATCCGGCGTTTGAGCGCGCCATGCGCGAAGGTATTCACCGCGACGGCCGGCATCTCTACCCGGCATTTCCCTACACGCATTTCGCCAAAGCAAGCGACGCGGACTTGCAGGCGCTCTATGCCTATCTGATCGCGCAGGCGCCGGTTGTCCGCGACAATCGCGCCCACGCGCTTGCCTTCCCCTTCAATTGGCGTCCCCTACTCGCCGGCTGGAATGCGCTTTTTCATCACGCCGACACCTTCACGCCGGACCCGAAGCAATCGGCTGCGTGGAATCGCGGCGCTTATCTCGTCGAAGGTCTCGGTCATTGCGGCGCATGCCATTCGCCGCGCAACGCCTTGGGTGCGGAAAAGGATGGCGCCTACCTCGCCGGCGGGTTTGCCGAGGGCTGGGAGGCGCCGGCCCTCACCTCGCTCTCGCAGGCGCCTGTTCCCTGGACCGAAGACGAACTGTTCGCCTATTTGCGGACCGGCTTCTCCCGCTTCCACGGCGTGGCCGCCGGTCCCATGACGCCGGTCATCCAAGAGTTGAAGGCACTGCCGGACGACGACATCCGCGCCATGGCGGTCTACCTTGCCTCCTTCACCGAAACGGCGGCGACTAGATCGGACCCCGAAGCGCTGGCCGCCCAACTCGAACGCACGACCGGCACGCGCATCGTCGCAGCATCGCCATTCGGCCAGCGCTTTTACGAAGGCGCCTGCGCCGTCTGCCACGCGGTCGGCGGTCCGCCTTTGTTCGGCAGCCGGCCGTCGCTGGCGCTCAACAGCAACGTGCACGCATCGACCCCCGACAACCTGATCCAGGTGGTCCTGCACGGCATCGCCGCCCCGGTTTCGAGCGATCTCGGCTATATGCCAGCCTTTGGCGACCACCTGTCCGACGACCAGCTCGCCGAGCTGGTCGGATATCTGCGGCAGCAATTCGCGCCGCAAAAACCGGCCTGGACCGGGGTTAAGGACGCCATCATGCGTATCCGGCAAGGCAAAGCCGGCTGAAACCCACTGGTTGCCGTACTTTGGCCGGGCTAGACTTCCCCCATGACCGTCAACGATATCGCAACCCGGACCTATAACCACGGCTTTCGGCTCGACCCGATCGTGCGCAGCCTGCTGGACACGGATTTCTACAAGCTTCTGATGCTTCAGATGATCCGGGATATGTACCCGAACCAGAAGGTCACCTTTTCGGTCATCAACCGCTCAAGGCATGTCCGGCTCGCCGAAGTGATCGACGAAGGCGAGTTGCGCGCCCAGCTCGATCACGCCCGCTCGATCCGCTTCTCCAAGAAGGAATTGATCTGGCTCGCCGGTAACACGTTCTACGGCAAGACCCAGATGTTCTCGCCCGATTTCATCAACTACCTCTCGACCTTCCGCCTCCCCGAATACGAACTCAAAAAAGTCGACGGCCAGTACGAGCTGAATTTCTACGGGCCGTGGACCCATACGACGATGTGGGAAATTCCCGCGCTCTCCATTCTCAACGAACTGCGTTCGCGCCAGGTGATGAAGGGACAGGGCCGCTTTGCACTCGATGTGCTCTATGCACGCGCCAAGGCCAAACTCTGGACCAAGGTCGAGCGGTTGCGAAAGCTCGACGGCTTGCGGCTGTCGGACTTCGGCACGCGCCGCCGTCACGGTTTTCTGTGGCAGCGCTGGTGCGTCGAGGCCGTCAAGGAAGGACTGGGATCGTCCTTTACCGGCACCTCCAACGTGCTGCTGGCGATGGACAGCGATCTCGAAGCGATCGGCACCAACGCGCATGAGCTGCCGATGGTCGCCGCCGCACTCGCCAACGATGACACCGAATTGCGCTGGGCGCCCTACCGCATCCTCGATCAATGGCGCCACACCTATGGCGGCAATCTGCTGATTGCGCTACCCGACGCCTTCGGGACCAAGGCGTTCCTGCGCGATGCGCCGGAATGGGTTGCGGATTGGACCGGCTTTCGTCCCGACAGCGCACCGCCGATCCAGTCCGGCGAGGAAATCATCACGTGGTGGAAGCAGAAGGGAAAAAACCCAAAGGAAAAACTTCTGGTGTTTTCCGACGCCATGGACGTCGAATCGATCGAGGAAATTCACCGCCACTTTGCCGGCCGTGTGCGCATCAGCTTCGGCTGGGGCACCAACCTGACGAATGATTTTGTCGGTTGCGCGCCGAATGATTCGGTCAACCTCAATCCAATCTCGATCGTCTGCAAGGTCACCTCGGTCGATGGCCGCCCGGCCGTCAAGCTCTCGGACAATCCGGAAAAGGCGACCGGGGCGCCGAGTGAAGTCGAGCGATATCTGCGCGTGTTCGGCGATGCCGGGCGGGTACGAACCGCCGTGCACGTCTAAAACAACACGTTCATCCCTTAGTCGTCCGGCGAGGAGTTCCATGCCCACCCCCAAGCCGCCTGCCTTCGAAACGCTGAGCCTGCACGCCGGTCAGCGCGTGGACCCTGCAACCGGCGCGCGCGCCGTGCCGATCTATCAGACCACCTCTTATGTCTTCCAGGATTCCGACCATGCGGCGGCGTTGTTCAACCTGGAGCGCGCCGGCCACATCTATACGCGGATATCCAATCCGACGACGGCGGTGCTGGAAGAACGCATTGCGGCACTGGAAGCCGGCGTCGGCGCCATTGCGACCGCAAGCGGCATGGCGGCGCTGCATCTTGCGATCGCCACACTCCTCAACGCCGGCGATCACATCGTCGCCTCGGCTTCGCTCTATGGCGGCACCATCAATCTGCTGGCGCATACGCTGCCACGCTTCGGCATCACCACGACCTTTGTGAAGCCGCGTGCGCTCGATGAATTCCGCGCGGCGATCCGGCCAAACACGCGCCTCATCATCGGCGAGACCATCGGCAATCCCGGCCTCGAAGTGCTGGACATTCCGAACGTTGCGCAGATTGCCCATGACGCGAAAATTCCGCTGCTGATCGACAACACATTTGCGACGCCTTTCTTGAGCCGCCCGATCGAGCTCGGCGCCGATATCGTGATGAACTCGGCGACCAAGTGGCTCGGCGGCCATGGCATCGCCATCGGCGGCGCGATCGTCGATGGCGGCCGGTTCGACTGGCACGCCTCCGGCAAATTTCCCGTCCTGACCGAACCCTATGCCGGCTATCACGGCATCGTCTTCGACGAGCAGTTCGGCCAGGCCGCCTTCATCATGCGCGCCCGCACCGAAGGATTGCGCGATTTCGGCGCGTGCCTGTCGCCGATGAACGCGTTCCAACTGTTGCAGGGTATCGAGACGCTCGGCGTTCGCATGGAACGGCACATGGACAACACGCTCGCGGTGCTGGAATTCCTGAGCGCGAACAAGGCGGTCGATTGGGTTTTGCATCCAGCGCTAGAAAGCCACCCGGACCATGCGCTTGCGAAAAAGCTGCTGCCGCGCGGCGCCGGCTCCATCGTGAGTTTTGGAATCAAGGGCGGCCGCGCTTCGGGCAAGAAATTCATCGAACAGCTCAAGCTGATCAGCCATCTCGCCAATGTCGGCGACGCCAAGACGCTGGTGATCCATCCCGCGAGCACCACGCATCAGCAGATGGACGCCGCGCAGTTGAAGGCCGCGGGCATCGGCGAAGAGCTGGTGCGGCTGTCGGTCGGCATCGAAGCGGCCACAGATATCATCGACGATCTCGGCCAGGCGCTGCGCGCCTCGCAGAAGGTTTGATGTCATGCAGTTGTCCGTCAATGGCGTTGAGACCTTCGTGGCGACCGGCGGCAAGCCGTTCGACAAATCGCTGCCGACGGTGGTGCTGCTGCACGGCGCGGGCTTCGATCATTCGACCTGGGCGCTGCACAGCCGCTGGTTCGCGCATCATGGCCACTCCGTGCTGGCGCCGGACCTGCCCGGCCACGGCCGCTCGTCCCGCAAGGCGCTGCCGACCATCGCCGACATGGCGGACTGGACCGCCGCGCTGCTCGATGCCGCGGGCGCGCCGAAAGCAAGACTGGTCGGGCACTCCATGGGCTCGCTGATTGCGCTCGAGACCGCAGCGCGCCATCCCGATAAAGTATCGGCCCTAAGCCTGATCGGGACCGCCGCGACGATGACAGTCGGGCCGGATTTGCTGAAGGCCGCCGAGGCCAATGATGCGGTGGCAATCGACATGGTTTCGATCTGGGGACTCGGCTTCAGAGCCGAACTCGGCGGCAGCCTCGCGCCGGGGCTTTGGATGCATCAGGGCGCCCAGCGCGTGCTGGAGCGAACCGCACCGGGTGTGCTCCATAACGACTTCAACGCCTGCAACGCCTACCAGAACGCCCTTGCCGCCGCGGCGCAGGTCAAGGTGCCGACGACCGTCATCCTGGGTGAGCGCGACATGATGACGCCGGCCAAGGCGGGCAAGGCGCTCGCCGCCGCGATCCCGAATGCGCGCACCGTCGTGCTGCCGGGTGCCGGCCACATGATGATGGTCGAACAGCCGGATGAATTGCTGGCGGCCTTGACCTAGTGGCGGCCTGAGAGACGGCATCACACCGATGCCGAAGCGCTATCAGGAACAAAGCCAAATGATCACTATCGTCATAGGGACGGCAGCGCCCAACGCGCCACCAATCATCAATGCGAACGCCGACAGCAAGTTTGCTTCGAGCTGATCCTCATTCCCCGACATGCCGTTGCTCCATCGAGCCCCAGCCCCGCAGGCAAGGTGGATGCGTATGGTTAATAAAGAGTTAACGGTGTGGGAGGAGCCCTTTACCGCCCCGCCACTTTGCGCTCGACCGGGTGAATGTCGATCTCCCGCAAACGGCCGAGTCGCAGGATATCCATCTTCAACGTGCGGCCGATCCGGTCGCGGTCGAGCACACGGATCAGGTCGTCGACGCCATGGATCGCGACGCCGTCGAGCCTGATCACGACATCGCCCGGCAGAATCCCGGCGCGTGAGGCCGGTCCGTCCGGCTCCATCTGTGCGAGCAGCGCACCCATCTTGTTTTCGATGCCGGCGGCCACTGCATGCCGTCGCGGTACCGGCGCGGTCTGGCCGGACACGCCGATATAAGCGCGGCGGACATAGCCGTGGCGGATGATCTCGGAGAGCACGAACTGCGCGGTGTTGCTCGCGACCGCAAAGCAGATGCCCTGCGCGCCGCTGATGATCGCGGTGTTGATGCCGATCACCTCGCCGGCCGAAGATACCAGCGGTCCGCCGGAGTTCCCGGGATTGAGCGCCGCATCGGTCTGGATCACGTCCTCGATGGTGCGGCCGCTCACCGATCGGATGGAGCGGCCGAGCGCCGAGACCACGCCTGCGGTCACGGTCGATTCGAAGCCGAGCGGATTGCCGATCGCGACCACCAACTGGCCGCGACGAAGATTCCTCGAGTTGCCGAGCGAGGCGTAACGCAAATCCCGCGCGCCGTCGGCGCGCAACAGCGCAAGATCGGTGTCGGCATCGACGCCGAGCACGCGGGCATCGGTGACGACGCCTTCGATATCCCGCAAGCGAATCTGCCTGGAAGAGCCGACGACGTGACTGTTGGTCAGCACAAGCCCATCGGGCGAAATCACGATGCCGGAGCCGAGGCCGCCGCGCGACCGGGCACCTGATGTCTTGTCGCCGGTTTCGACCCGGACTACCGCGGGACCGACGCGCTCGGTTACATCGATCACCGCGTTCGAATAGGCATCAAGCAAGGGTTGATCGCCGTCGGGCGCAGCAACCGGCGCGGCATTCGAATCAAGGCCGTCCGAGCCGTATTGGGTAAAATCCAGCATGGTCAAATCCTTTGGACCGTGGAGATGGGGGTTCCTCCCCGCCCTCGCAAGAGCGGGGATTTGAGCTAAGGTACGGGCGGGGACGCGCGGGAAGTCGGCGCGCTGGGGACATTTCGGATGATCGCGGTTTCGGAAGAGCGCGCCGTCGATTTTGAACGCACGGCGCGCATTGCGACCGAAGCGTTTGGGTCGAAGGACGTCACTTTCTCCGCGTCCCGGATGAAGTGGCTCTACGAGCGCGGCTTCGGAAATGGCAGCGCGGTCGTGGCTGCCTTCGACGGCGACAAGAAAGTCGGCCAGATCGTGCTGCTGCACCAGAACGTCTATCTGGATGGCCAGCCCGTGATCGCCACCCAGCTCATCGATCTCTTCATTCTGAAAGACCATCGTTCGCCGGGGCTGGTTCGCCGTCTCTACCAGGAGGTCGAGCGGTTGTGCGAGGCCAACCGCATTCGCATCATCTTCACCTTGCCGAATCCGATCTCCGCCCCGCTCAACGCCCGCTTTCTAAAGCTGCGCCCCTTTCTGTCGCTGCCGCTGCGCATTGGTGTCAGTTTCGGATGGCCGCGACGCGCGCGCCTGCTGATTTCAGCTCCGGTCAAGACGATGTCGAGAGATGAAGCGATCGAGCGATTGTCGCCTTTTGCAACTCCGGTTGGCGAGAACGGCCTGCACTGGGACGCTGCAACGCTGTTCGAGCGCATCAGCGATCCAACCTGCGATTATGCCGTGCACGCGACGCCTGACCTGCTGCTGGTTTCTTCGTCACGAAGAACGCGCGGGATCAGCCACGCATTGCTGTGCGGATTTTTCGCGCGGCCCGGCGCGGTCATCGCTTCGAGCGACATCAATACCTTGATCCGCGCGGCCTGCCGGCTCTGGAAGCATCGCGTCTTCGTTTATGCCGGGATCAACAAGAGCCTGCCACGGCTGCCGGGCTTTGCGATACCGGCCCGGTATCGCCAGCCGATCCTGGTTCAACTGCGAGAGCTTGGTTCCGACAGCGCCGAATTGAGCTTCGACCGCTTTCAACTGACCGATTCCGATTTCGTGTAGCGCTTTAAGAGAGCGCTAGCTCACGCCGAGGCGCGCGAACAGCACGTCGGTCTGCTGCGCCAGCGCCGCCGCATCGGCCTGATGCACCACCTGCCCGGTCTCAAGAACGTAGACGCGGTCAGCAACCGCGAGCGCGCTGTAGAGATTTTGTTCGACCAGCAGGATCGACAGCCCCTCGCGCTTGAGATCACGCACGATCTCTTCGAGATGCTGCACCATGACCGGCGCAAGCCCCTCAGAGGGTTCATCCATCAGGATCAGTTCGGGATCGATCATCAGCGCACGGCCGACCGCGAGCATGCCGCGCTCGCCGCCGGACAACTGCCCGCCGCGGTGATAGCGCCGCTCGGCCAATCTCGGAAACAGTCCGAATACGCGCTCCAGCGTCCATCCTGACTTGGCGCGCGCGCCCTTGAGCATCGTCAGATGCTCGGTGACGGTCAGCGACGGGAATAGCCGCCGCCCCTGCGGCACAATGGCGATCTTGCGTGCGGCGATATCATGCGGCCGCAAACCGATCAGGCTTTCGCCGCGCCACGCGATCGAACCGGAGCGAACCTGCGGCGGCGTCAATCCCATGATCGAGCGGATCAGCGTGGTTTTGCCCATGCCGTTACGGCCGAGCACCGCGACGATCTCACCCGGCGCAACATCGAGCGAGACACCGCGGACCACGATCGCCTCGCCGTAACCGCTATGCAGGTCACGAACCTCAAGCATGACGCGGCCGCCCCAGATAGACTTCCTGCACCTGTTTGTTGCGCCTGATATCGTCGGGCGCCTCTTCGACCAGTACGCGGCCTTCGAACATGCAGGTGACGCGGTCGACCAGACCGAGCGCGAGATCCATGTCGTGCTCGATCAGGACGACGGTGATATCCCGCCCCAGCGAGCGGATGATTTCCGCCACCATCGAGCGCTCCGAGGGCGACAGCCCGGCGGCCGGCTCGTCCAGCAGCAAGAGCCGCGGCGAAGTGACGAGCGACAGCGCGATTTCGAGCTGGCGCTGCTCGCCGTAGGATAAATCGTTCACCATCACGTCGGCACGGCCCGCGATCCGCACCGCCTCAAGCGCGGCCGTAATCCGCGGCGCCTCGATCGCATCGATATCGGGCGTGCCAAACAGCGAAAACTTGCGCGGCGAACGCCCGCGCAACGCCAGCACCATGTTGTCGCGCACGGAGAGCCGCGGAAACAAATTGGTGATCTGGAAGGTGCGCGACACCCCGAGCCGGGCGCGCCGATGCGGCGGCAGGCGGGTGATGTCGTGACCGTCGAACGCGATTCTGCCCGTGGTCGGCGGCAGCGCGCCGGCAATCGCGTTGAACAGCGTGGTCTTGCCGGCCCCATTGGGACCGATGATGGCACGGCGCTGGCCTTGCGGCACGGTAAGGCTGACGCCATCAACCGCGCGCAAGGCGTCGAACGCCACGACGACATCGGACAAAGTGAGAATCGGTTCAGACACGGCTACTTTCGTTGACACCGGACCCAGAATACTCCCCGCGCCCTTGCAAAGGTCTGATCAGGCTTTGTTAGCGGCTATCAGGCTTTCTTGATCCCCTGGAAGGTCCGCGAATAAGGCGGCTGCTTCATGTAGGTTTCGGGATCGTATTTCCAGAATTGCGAAACTCCGGGATAGCTCGTGATCGGCACGTTCCAGTATTTGCCGTCGGCGCGCTTCACCACTTTACGAATCTGCACGTCGTAGATCGGATTGCCGTAAGCGTCGAGCTTCACGGTCTTGCCGAGCGGCGATCCCGTCAGTTCGGTCTTGAGCACGGCATCGATGAAGGCGTCGCGGTCTTCGGCCTTGCCGCCGATCTTCTCCAGCGCTTCGGCCACCCACATGATGCCGGAATACATCGAGAAACCGTAGAGCGAAGGAATCTTGCCGTACTTGGCTTCATAATCCTTGCTGAACTTCGCCGTGACCGGATTATCGGAACCTTCGGCGAAATGGGCGGCTGCGATGATGCCGTCGCATTCCTCACCGAGCGTGCGGATCACGGACTGGTCGGTGGCGTTCATCGCGCCCAGCAGCGGGATCTTCCCTTTCAGGCCGAAGCTCGCATATTGCTGGATCAGGCGCGTCGCATCCGCGCCGGTTTCCATGGCGAAGATCGCGTCGACCTTCAGGTCCGCGAGCTGTCCGAGATACGGGCTGAAGTCGGCGGTGTTGAGGGGGTGCCAGAACTGCTGGACAATTTCACCGCCGCCTTCGGTGAAGACTTGCGCCAGGCCGCCGCATTGCTCGTGGCCGAACGTGTAATCCTGACTGATGGTCGCGATCTTCTTGTAGCCCTGCTTCAGGCACCAGTCGCCGAACGGATGGGTAAAGGCGCTGGCCGAATAGCCGGCGACGCGGATCACGTTCTTGATGCGCTGGCGCTGCGTCAGATCGTCGGCGGCGATGATCGGAATGAAATACGGCGTGCCGGTGCCCTTGACGTAGTTGGCAACGGCCAGCCCGGTATTGGCGAGCAGGTCGCCGATCAGCATGTGGCAGTTGCCCTGCTCCACCAGCCGCCGCGCCTTCTGCAAGGCGGTGTCGGGATTGGAGGCGTCGTCCTCGATCGCGAGTTCAACCTTGCGGCCCGCGATCTGGTAATTCACGGACTCCAGATAGAACTGCACGCCTTCGACCATTTCCTTGCCGCCGGAGGCGACCACGCCGGTGAGCGGCGCGAGCAAGCCGATCTTGATCGGCGCGGCCTGCGCCCGTGCGCGCCACGGCATCGCGCCCGTGCCTGCGGCGGCCATAGCGGCGGTGGAATTTTTAAGAAATTGCCTGCGGTCCATTTCAATGTCCCCTTTCGAAACGATCACTTGTTTTTAGAACGTTCGTTGCCGGCTTGTCCGCGCGTCAGAATGGCGCGCAGGGTACCGATGATGCCTTCCGGCGCAAAGATCATGATGACGATGAAGGTCAGGCCGAGCACGGTCTGCCAGCGTTCGGTATAGGCGCTGACCACGTTTTCCAGCGTGATGATGGCGGCAGCACCGACGAAGCCCCCGAACAGCGTGCCGACGCCGCCCGCGATCATCATCAATACGCCCTCGACCGATTGCGCGAGCGCGACCGTCGAAGGGCTGACGAAATTGTTGAACATCGCATAGAGTGCGCCCGCAATACCGGCAAAGAAGCCGGACATCGCAAAGCCGACGAACAGATGCAACGGCACATTATAGCCGAGGCTCTTCATGCGGCTTTCGCTGTCGCGGATGCCGAGCAGCGTCAGCCCGAACGGCGAGCGGACAAAGCGCCACATTGCGTAGCTTACAAATGTCGTCGCCACGAGCACCGCCCAGTAGAATGCGCGATGCGTCACCAGCCACGCCGGCCGCACGTCGCCGCGCATGCCGTTCTCGCCACCAGTCACCTGCGTCCAGCGCAGGCAGATGCCCCAGACGATCATGCCGAGCGCGAGCGTCAGCAGCAGGAAATAGACGCCTGAGGTGCGCACCGCGAGCAGCGCAAAGATAATGGCGACGAGCGTGGCGGCGATCATGCCGAGCACAAAGGCGGCCGCCGGCGGCAGACCGGCTTGGGCCGAGGCGTAGACCACGACATAACCGGAGACGCCGAAGATCGCCCCATGACCGAGCGAGGTGCGTCCGGCAAAACCGGCAAGAATATCGATCGACATTGCGAGCATGCCGAAGATCAGCATTTCGGTCGCAAGCCCGACCTGATAATTCGACAAAACGAGCGGCAGCGCGGCGGCAATCGCCAGCACGACGAGAACGACGCCGATCGCGCGGCCCGTCATGCCGGCGATTTTTGTCTGCGCTGATCCCGCGTCGGTCATGTCGTCGCTGCCCGTCCGAACAGGCCAAGCGGACGAAACGCCAGCAACAGCGCCATCGGGCCGAAGATCACGAAGTAAGCGAGTTCGGGGAACATCACCTGCCCGAGCGTATTGAGAAGCCCGACCAGAAGACTGCCGACGCCGACGCCAACCAGACTGCCGCGACCACCGATGATGACGATGGCGAGACTGAAGACGAGGATTTCGGCGTCCGCCGACGGATAGAGCGAAAGAAACGCACCGCCCATCAAGCCGCCGAGTCCCGCGAGCGCCGAGCCGAGCAGAAAGGTAACGAGAAAGACGCGGCGGATGTTGACGCCGGAGGCTTCCACCATCTCGGCATCGTCGACGCCGGCACGGATCAGCGCCCCTAACCGGGTGTGATTCAATAGAAGCCACAGGCCGGCAAACACGACGATTCCTGTCGCCAGCACGAACAGCCGGTAGGTCGGATAGAACGTGCCGAATACCCTTATGCCACCCTTGAGCATTTGCGGGATCGGCACCGTAAAGCTGTCGCCGCCCCAGATCACCAGCGCCATGTCGTCGAGCACGAACGCAAAGCCGAGCGTCAGCAGCACCTGGCGAAGCTCATTGCCGCGGACAAAGCGCAACAGGCCCTGATCGAGCACGAAGCCAATCGCCGCGATCGCGGCCATCGCACCGAGACCGCCGAGCGCGAAGCTGCCGGTTTTGGTTGCGACCGCATAGCCGACATAGCCGCCGAGCAGATAGAGCGCGCCATGGGCGAGATTGACGATGCGCAACAACCCGAAGATCAACGTAAAACCGCTCGCGACGACGAACAGCAGCGCCGCGAAGGTCAATCCGTTGAGAAGCTGGAACGTGCTCATCCTCTGATTTCAGCCCTTACGGCGCTTTCGGTCCCGTCTTGAGATACCAGTCGAGAATCTGCTCGCCGGTCATGAAGGCGACGTCAGGCTTTTGCTTGATGACCTCGAAGACGCCGCGGAAATATTTGGCGCGATGCGGCGCGCCCATGATGTAGGGATGGATTACCAGCGCCATGATGCGGGCGGAATCGGCCGCATCCTCATAGATCTGCTCGAACTGATCGAGCGCGCGGTCCCGATATTCGGAGGCCTTGTGATGCTGGATCAGCATCATCGCGACGTCGTTGCATTCCTGGGTGTAGGGAATGTTGACGATCGGCGTCGTCGTGGTCTTGAGCCACACCGGCTGGTCGTCGAGCACCCAGTCGGCGACGTAATCATAGCCTTCCTGCTTCAACAGATCCGGCGTCTCCCAGGTCTCGGTGAGACCGGGGCCGAGCCAGCCGCGCGGCCGTTTGCCGGTCGCCTTCTCGATGACGTCGGCGGTCTTGCGGATATCCTCGCGCTCGTTCTCGACCTTCTGCATGTTGCGCTGGGTGAAGCCGTGGCCCATGAACTCCCAGTTGCGCTCCTTCGCGGCCTTGACGATCGCCGGATACCCCGCGATCGCCGAACCGTTGATGGCGAGCGCCGCCGGAAGCTTGAAATCGTCGAAGGTCTTGAGCAAACGCCAGAAGCCGACGCGGTTGCCGTATTCGTGCCAGGCCCAGTTCGGAATGTCCGGCGATGGCGAGCCGCCGGCTGGTGGCGTCAGCACCGTGCGCGGCATCGGCATATTCGCATCCCACTCCTCGACATTGACGATCACCCAAACCGCCATGCGCTTGCCGTCAGGCAATTTCAGCGGCGGACGTTCAGATATCGGCGAATAGGAAATGCGTTCGGTAGGCTGCATTGCTATTTCTCTGGCGGGGTAATGGTGATGGTGAGCGACGGCAGTCCGTCGATGTGGGCGGTGATGAGATCGCTCGGCACCACGGGACCGACGCCGGACGGCGTGCCCGTATAGATGAGATCGCCGGCTTCGAGGCGAACCTGCTTCGACAATTGCGCGATGACTTCCGGAACGTTCCAGATCATCTGGCCGATATTGCCGCGCTGGCGCTCGACGCCATTGACGGCAAGGGTGATCGCGCAATCCCTGAAGCGATCGGGATCGCGCACCTGCGCGATCGGCCCGCACGGCGCCGACGCATCAAAACTCTTGCCGACTTCCCAGGGAAGACGCATGTCGCGGGCGTCAAACTGGCGGTCGCGGCGGGTGAAGTCGATGCCGACGGCATAGCCCCAGATCAGACTGTTGGCCGTCTCGACCGGAATGTCGCGGCCGCCTTTGCCGAGCGCGACGACCAACTCGACCTCGAACTGAAAATCGGAGGTGAACGGCGGATAGGGAACACGCGCGCCATCGAGCACGATCGCATCGCGCGGCTTCTGGAAGAAGAACGGCGGATCGCGCTCGTCGGCTTCCTTCATCTCCCTGATGTGGTCGAGGTAGTTGCGGCCGACGCAATAAATGCGGCGAACCGGAAAGGTGCCGCCCCCTGCGACCGCAGCCTCGGTCGCGGCCACCGTCGGCAGCGCATGCGGAGCTTGACCACTCATTTCTTCTGGCCCTGATACCAGTTGAGGATCTGCTCGCCGTTCCAGTGCACGACGCCCTCGTGCTTGTTCACGTAGTCGTAGATCTGCTCGAGATACTTGATACGGAATGGCTGGCCGGAAATGTAGGGATGGATCGCGATCGACATGATCTTCGGCCGGTCCTTGCTCTCGGCATAGAGGCGGTCAAAGCTGTCGATGGAGCGGCGGAGCAGATGATCGCTGTCGTGATGCTGCACCAGCATCATCGGAATGTCGTTCAGCTCGACCGTATAAGGCAGCGTCACCAGCGGGCCCTTCTCGGTCTTGATCACCGTCGGCTCGTCATCATAGACCCAGTCACCGATATATTTGACGCCGGCTTCCGCCAGATTTTCCGGCGTCTCCAGCGTTTGCGTCAGGCCGGGCCCGAGCCAGCCGACGGGGCGCTTGCCGGTGAATTTTTCGATCACACCCATCGACCGCGCGATCATCGCCTTCTGGTCGGCTTCTTTATGGATGGGCCCCTGCTCATAGGCGTGCCCCATGAATTCCCAGCCGGCGTCCTTGGCCTGTTGCGCCACGCGCGGATAGTCCTCGCAGACACGCGCATTGATCGAGAGCGTCGGCACGATGCCGAGTTTCTTGTAGAGATCGAAGAACCGCCATACGCCGACCCGCATGCCATATTCGTGCCAGCTCCAGTTCGGCACATCCGGCAGCAAGGGAACGCCGGTCGGCGCCGGCAGCACCTGTCGCGCCATCGGCTTGGAGATGTCCCAGACCTCGAGATTGACGATGGTCCAGACGATCATGCGCGCCCCGCCCGGCAATTTCAGCGGCGGACGGTCGACGATGGCGGAATATTCGGTGCGTTCGCGCGGAAGCATGGGACCGGTCATGGCGGAGTACTCTTCTTCGATCTAGGAAAGCAGCCGGATCATGCGGCGCTTGGTCGATGCTGGGCAAGCCCTTCGAGCGCCATCACTTCGTCGGTGTTCATCACATAGCCGAACGCGGTGCGGATGCACGCCAGACCTGCGGCATGAAGTTCCGGCCCGTCCATGCTGTCGACGCAGTCTTCGACGACGATCACCGAATAGTCACGCACATTGGCGGCCGTCGTGGTGGCCAGCACGCAGGAGTTGGTGTTCACGCCAGTCATCAGAATCGTATTGATGCCGTGCGAACGCAGCAGGAAATCGAGATCGGTTCCTAGGAAGCAATCGTAACGCTTCTTGGTGTTGACGATGAAATCGCGGGGATCCAGCAGTTGCGGCATCACCGTGCAGCCGGGACCGCCGATGATGTTGTGCCGCATCGCATTCTTGCGGGTGTTGTTCGGTTCCTCGGCGCGGGTGCGCCAGAACGGATTGACGCGAATTTCCTCGACATCGCGATAGGACGTCACCTGGTGGATGACGGGAATGCCGACGCTGCGACACCAATCGAACAGCCGCTTGTTGGCCGCGATGACGCGCGCCGCGACGTCCGGCGTCGTCGGCATCGTAGCCACCGACATGTCGAGATGACCGCGATGCAGGTCGATGGCCACCACGGCCGCTTTGGGATGATCGACACCTAGATTCATGGCAGCCCTCATATCAGGGGGTTGAAGGAGGTCTTCAGCAGCGCCCGCTGATCGATGCCGAAGTGGTCGGCGAGCCAGTCGGCCAGCACTTCCTGGCCGATGGTCGGATTGTCGTGCTGGCAATGTTCGGCGCCGGTTTCATCGGGATCAAGGATACGCAAGGTCGCATCGACGCCGTTCGCCTTCGCGTAATCGTAGGTGCTGCGCGCGGCGGTCACGGTCAAGACGTCGTGGCCGCCATGCAGCACCAGATAAGGGCATTTCATGTGTTCGAGATGACCCTTCAGGGTAAACGGCTTCATCAGTTCGTGGGCGTCGCCCATCGACTTGGCGCCGAACACCCATCGGATATGCATCGCGAGGCCGAAATCGTCGCCCTTGGTGCCCCACATGTCGTGCACCGACCAGATCGCGCCATGTGAAATGGCCGCTGCCAGCCGATGCTCGTAACAGGCGGCGCGCGCGGCGTAGTAGCCGCCCATGCTGGAGCCGCACACCGCGATCCGCCTGGTGTCGACGTCGTCGCGCTTTTCCAGCCAGTCGATGCATTTGCCGATCGGCACTTCGCTGTCGTGCCGGGTATAGATCTTGTGCCGCCGCAGCGTACCGCCCTGCCCCGGTCCATCGATCATCAGCACGGAAATGCCGCGTTGCAGGCAGCCATGCGCCTGCATGAACCACATCTCGTCCTTGATCGAATCCAGTCCGCCCATGCAGATCAGCACCGGCAGTCTCTTGCCGGGGAATGGCGCGCGAATGAAATAGCCGCAGATCGGCTTGCCCGGTTCATAGGGGATATCGACCACCTCGCCCGGCGGGTTGAGGTAGGAGATGAACTTGTGCGAGCAGGCTTCCATCTTCTCAAACGTCGGCAGCCGACGTGCATCGTCAGGCTCGAGATGGAATTCGGCCTGCCGATAATAATCCGCCGCGCGCAGGAAGCAGTTCATCGCGGTGCGGACATGACCCGCCGCTTCTTCGGCAAGGCCGCGTTTCCAGTTGCGGTCGGCGATCCGCATCCATTCGACGTGCCAGCTTTCGAGATCGCCGGGAATCATCCGCGATCCCGCCTGCATGATCTCGCTGACGCTGCCGCCGCCTTCCTGGCTTTCGCCGAGGCCGCGGCGGAATTGATAAGCGAGCCAGGGATGTTCGGGCCAGTGATGCCAGCCGAAGGGCTCGTAATGCGGATTTCGGTCCGCGGTGATCTGCTCGATGGCGTTTTCGCTGATTTCCGACGTGCTTGGCGCCATGTACTTCACCCAACCCTGTACGTTGTTGGACGCCATGGTTCGACAAAGCGGAAAGCGAGTCAATAGCGATTACATACACTTCTGGAAGTGTACTTGGCTTGAATAGGTCCGGATGAGAATAAATACTGGATTTTCAAACTAGAGACCTGTTAGAATCTTCAAAAGTGTATACACATCGGCAAGGCGATCTTCTCCCGAGATGACGGAATTGATGGACCAAACGGCCGAAGGAATGGCGAGCGGAACGCGCGCGGGCAATCGGGCGCTATCGGTCATGGACCGCGTTCGCGAGGCCATTCTTGGCGGCGCGGTCAGCGCTGGCGAACGGCTCAACGAGGTCCAGCTTTCGAAGACACTTTCGGTGTCGCGCACCCCGGTGCGCGCGGCATTGCAGGCACTCGCCGGCGAAGGGCTGCTGGACTACGCGCCTAACCGCGGCTTCACGGTGCGCGAATTTCCCCTCCCCGCCATCGTCGATGCCTACGATATCCGTGCGGCACTCGAAGGCGTCGCGGTCCGCTTCGCCGCCGAGCGTGGACTTCCTCCGAAGGAACGGGAAATCATCGAGCGCGCCTTGGCCGCCGGCGATAAATTGCTGGAACGCGGCTCGTTCGAGGCCGGCGATCTCACGATCTATCGCGATATCAACGGCGATTTCCACGATGCCCTGCTGGCGGCTGCCGGCAACCGCATGCTCAGCGAAATGATCCGCATCTGCCATCATGTGCCGGTGTCCTCGACCCGCAACATCGTGGTGTTCGAATATCACGACGTCCGCCGCCGCCACGACGATCATCACCGCATCTTCGAGGCGGTGATCGCGCAAGAACCCTGGCGCGCCGAAATGCTGATGCGCGAGCATGTCGCCAGCATCAAGACCTCGCTGGTCGGCTATTTGAGCGAGCGCAAGACCTATCCCACATTGGGATCGCAGCCAGCGGACGAGAGCCCGTAAACGCTTGATCTTGACTCTCGGCCCGTTATACCGGGGTTTTCCTAGATTTCCGTGAGCCGAGATGATGACGACTGCCGACCCCACCGTCGAGACCAAGGCCTTCCAGGCCGAGGTTTCCGAACTGTTGAACCTGATGGTTCATTCGGTTTATTCGGAGACCGATATTTTCCTGCGCGAACTGATTTCGAACGCGTCCGATGCCTGCGACAAGCTGCGCTATGAGACCATCAGCCGTCCCGAACTGATCGACGACGGCGAAGCGCCTAAGATCCGCATCATCCCGGACAAGACGGCGAACACGCTCACCATCGCCGATAGCGGCATCGGCATGGACCGGCAGGAACTGATCGACAACCTCGGCACCATCGCCCGTTCCGGTACCAAATCCTTCGTCTCGCGCCTGAAGGACGCCAAGGACGGCTTCGGCCTGATCGGCCAGTTCGGCGTCGGCTTCTACTCGGCCTTCATGGTGGCCGAACGCATCGTGGTCACCAGCCGCCGCGCCGGCAGCGACGAGGCATGGACGTGGTCTTCCGCCGGCGGCGCGGGTTTTGAAATCGCAGCCGCTGCGCTCACCGATGCGCAGGCGCCCAAACGCGGCACCGATATCGTTCTTCATCTGAAAAAGGACGCCGCCAAATATCTCGAAGCTTACGAAATCGAGCGTATCGTCCGCGCCTATTCCGACAATATCCAGTTCCCGATCGAGCTGGTCGACGACAAGGGCGAAGCGAAGCAGATCAATTCGGCAAGCGCGCTGTGGCAGCGGCCGAAATCCGAACTGACGGAAGACGATTACAAGGAAGCTTATAAATCGATTGCCGGCGCCTTCGACGAGCCGGCGATGACGCTGCATTACCGCGCCGAGGGCCGCTATTCCTACGCGGTTCTGTTGTTTGCGCCTTCCGCCAAGCCGTTCGACCTGTTCGACTCTGAGCGCAAGACGCGCGTCAAACTTTACGTGCGGCGGGTGTTCATCACCGACGAGGCCGATCTTCTGCCGGCTTACCTGCGTTTCATCCGCGGCGTGATCGACAGCGAGGACCTGCCGCTCAACCTCTCGCGCGAGATGCTGCAGAACAATCCGCAGCTCGCGCAAATCCGCAAAGCGGTGACCGGCCGCATCATCGGCGAACTCGAAACGCTCGCGGACAAGCAGCCGGAGAATTTTACGAAGATCTGGGACGCCTTCGGTCCTGTCATCAAGGAAGGCATTTACGAGGATTTCGAGCGGCGCGAGAAGCTGCTGGCGCTGTCGCGATTCACGACGACGGCGGGCGAGAAGCGCACGCTCAAGCAATACCTCGCCGACCTTAAGTCGAACCAGACCGAGATTTATTTCCTGGCCGGCGACAGCATCGAACGGCTGAAGAGCAACCCCAAGCTGGAATCGGCAACCGCCCGCGGCATCGAAGTGCTGCTTCTGACCGACCCGGTCGATGCGTTCTGGACGTCGGCGTCGCTTGATTTCGAAGGCAAGCCGCTGAAGTCGCTGAGCCAGGGCGATGTCGACTTCTCCCTGATCCCCTTGCTCGACGACAGCAAGAAGGACGAGGGCAAATCCGACGCCGATGAAGCCGATATCATTGCGGCGATCAAGTTGAACCTCGGCGACCGCGTCACCGACGTACGCGCCTCGCAGCGCCTCACCACGAGCGCGTCATGTTTGGTCGCCGGCAGCCACGGCCCGGACCGCGAACTGGAGCGGTTGTTGGCGCGGCAAAGCCGTGGCGTCGGCACCAAGCCCATCCTTGAAATCAACCTTCGCCATCCGCTGGTGACGGCGATTCCCAAGGCCGGCGCTGATGCCGCCGACCTCGCGTTCCTGCTGCTGGAGCAGGCGCAAATCCTCGACGGCGAACTGCCGGAAGATCCGGCGGCGTTCGCGGGCCGCCTCAATCGCCTCGTTGTGAGCGGTTTTTCGAAGGGGTGAAAATAGGAGCGAGTGAGAGGTGTTGGCGCAGGGCGCAGCGGCGCTTATGATATCGGCAAGTTTGTAGGGAAACGCCGCCATGCAGCACAAATTCGACCGCGCCGCCGAAGACCTCGGCAATTCGATTCATCTCGAACACGTCAACGTTCAGGTACCGGACCAGCATCTGGCAACGCTGTTCTATGTCTCCGGCCTTGGCCTGACGCGTGATCCCTATCTGATGACGTCCGACGACAACATGTGGATCAATGTCGGCCGCAGCCAGTTTCACCTGCCGAGCGGGGAAGCCCAGGTGCTGCGCGGTTATACCGCGCTCGTGATTTCCGGACGCAAGGCGCTGCTCGATCGGCTGACATCGGTCGCTTCCAAGCTCAAAGGAACGAAATTCTCGTTCAGCGAACACAACGACTATGTCGAGGCGATCTGTCCCTGGGGCAATCGCGTGCGCTGCTTCGAGCCGGACGCAGAGCGCTTCGGGCGCATCACGCTCGGCATTCCCTTTGTCGAATTCGACGTTCCCACAGGCAGCGCCAAGGGCATTTGCGATTTCTATCCCAAAATCATGGGAATGCCGGCGCAGTTAAAGAACGGCGACGGCACCGCGGCCTCCGTGCAGGTCGGAAAGAACCAGCATCTGCTGTTTCGCGAGACCGATAAACCGCAGGGCGACTATGACGGCCATCACGTCCAGATCTACATCACGAATTTTTCAGGCCCTCATCGCGCGCTTGCCGAGCGCAACCTGATCTATAGCGAAGACAATCCCTACCAATACCGCTTCCGCGATATCATCGACCTCGCTAGCGGCAAGAAGCTCTTCACCATCGAGCATGAGGTGCGCAGCGCCACGCATCCGATGTTCCTGCGCCCGCTCATTAACCGCAATCCCGCCCAGACCAACCGCACCTTTGCTGCCGGCTACGACCAATGGCTGTGGGCGATGGGACCGGATCAGTACGACGGCTAGTTCTTCAGGGCTTTCGAGGTTTGGCGGCTCGATACTCAGTTCGCGCGGAGCGTCTTTTCTTTTAGGGACTTTGGTCCCGAAGTTTAGCTTTCGGTAAGTATGTCATGGCACTTTGACGCGGTTAGTTGCGTTGGAGTAGCCGGTGACTGAGTTTGAAGAACTGCGTCAACTCGCAGCCGAGACACGCCATTTCATCGGCGCTTCCCACGACAGGGTTTGGGCGTTGAAAGCCGTCGTTCAGGCCCACGATGTCGTTCTCGGCATTTTTCCGGCCACCGAAGGGCTTGGGTTGCACGTCATCAAGGGCGACGCGATCCTGCAACAGATCGCCGATAGCGGCACCCATATCGACTATAGCCACACCGCCATCGCGCTTCACACCCGTGAACAGGCTGTCACGCTGCAAAGGCTGCTGAACTAGCGGTCGGCCTGAGCCTTTTCCTTGGCTGCAACCGTCTGCTAGACGTAATCGGTCGTCCGTGATCGGAAAGCCGATGGCCATCCTGTTGTCGTTTGTCTTGCTGTGCGCCCTTTGCGCCGTTCTCGCGTGGATCGACATCCGTCACGGCATCATTCCGGACTGGCTTAATCTTTCGATCGCCGCACTCGGCCTCCTTACGATCGTGCTGAGCGAAGACCGTACCGCCGCGATCCAGGCGCTCGGCGAAGGCGTTGCCGTCGGTGCCGCCTTCTGGCTGTTGCGGCGGCTCTATTTTGCTTTCAGAGGCATCCAGGGGTTGGGACTTGGCGACGTCAAATTCCTGGGCGCCGCCGGAATTTGGGTCGGTGTCGCCGGCATCCCGATGCTGTTGCTGGTCGCAACCATCACGGCGCTGGCCTGTGTCGGCGCCATGCAGTTGTCGGGGCGCGCGCTGACGGCCCAGACTTCCATGTCGTTCGGGCCGTTTCTCGCCGCGGGACTGCTCGTGACGTCAGGCTTTCAGCAATACGGCTTCTGACTGCGCGAAGCTTACTTTTCACGCTGGCGCGTATTGACCGGCGTCAGCTTTCCCGCTTCGGAATTGGGTGACCACGCTTCCTCGCGGACGGCGATGGAAGCTTGCGAAAGCCCCGGCTTCGGCAAGGCGACGACAAAGGTCTGCTGGTTTTTCTGAAACGACGCCTCGCGGCTCTGAATCGACCGGAGTTGCCAGCCCTGAAAATCCTCACCCTCTTTGAGCCGAAGCACGGCCTTGGTCGCCTGATCGACAAAAATGCCGAACCTGGCGTCATCGCCCGAGATGGTGCCGACCAGTGAAAGCTGCGGCTGCTCGGGCTCCTTCGGCTTCGGCGGGGCGACCATCTTCGCCACCGCCACCGTTGACGGAGCAGGCGCCGGCGGACGGCGCGACGGCAAGAAGATCGGACGTTCACGTGTGACGGTGAATTGCTTGAGCGGCATCGCCCATAGCGGATTGGCGCTGAGCGGTCGTTCGGCGACGGGAGCGCCTGGCATCGACGGGGGAATGGTGACCTCAACCACAGTCGTGGTGGGCTCGCTCCAGGTTGCAGGAACCGAGGCGTTCGGCCTCGCGCTGTCGGCCTGATCGTCGATTGAGGAATTGGAGGTGACCGTTGCGGCGGAGACGCTTGCGCACAACGGCAGCGCGAGAACCAGGGTCCGGATGGCAAGCTTACGCAGCATCATTTGGCTCCCTGCCACTGTCCGGAGACGCCGAGCAGAAAACGCAATTTTCCTTCGCCGGCGGTTGGCACCTGAATGTCGAGCTGGTCGACGAAAAGGAACGGCATTCCGGCCTCGAGATCGTAGAGCAGCGATTGCAGCGCCGATTGCTCCAGTTCGCAGTTTGCCACCATGCTGACGAAGCCGGCCTTGGCGTTCGGGCCGCCCTGCACATCAAGCTGGGACGACAGCACGTTGCCGCCCGCCTTGGTCACGGCGGTAGCGACGCGCTGTAGCAGCGCCGCGCCCGCAACGGTCACGGTCGCGCCTTCGAGAAACGCCGAGCCGGAAGGCGCACCGGATTCGCCCGGCCGCTTGTCTGCCGAAAGCAGCTTGCGGCCCTCCAGTTGCTCCAGCATCGCGGCGGCCGCCACCACCGACGCCCGCTGGTTGAAGAGGTCGATCAGCGAACTCGCGGCTATCACCAAAAGCACGACCACCAAACCGGCATAGGCCGATCCAGCTACGATCGGCGAGGTCACAAGCGATTTTCGCAAAGAGCCAGCGAGGTTCATGAGTTCGATCCGAAGGACGGCGTGATACGGGCTTCGATGTGGAATTGCTCACCCGGTGCGTTCTGGGCGCGCGTGGTCGGCGCAAAGAAGGTGGCGCGCGCAAACTGCGGCGACTTCTCGATCAGGCGGATCAGCGATGGCGCGTCCTGCGTCATGCCAACCACCTGAACCTTGTCGCCATCGATCCGAAGCTCGGTGACATAAGTGCCGTCGGGCAAAGCCTTTGACAGCGCCTCGAACACGACGACGGTCGAGGGGCTCGTCTGTTTGCGCCTGGCAAGCAGGCCGAATGCCGAACCGCCATCGGAACCGAGGCGGAGCGCCGCGCGGCGCTGCGAAATCCGCTGCATCAGTTGCTGCTGTTCGGAATCGAAGCTGTCGCCGAAATAAGCGGCCGACAGCAGCGCAATCGCGGCTGCGGCCACGGCCGACAGCAAAACGGCGCGCAAGGTACGCGGCGTATCCAGCCCGTGAGACGCCGCGCCGCGCAGCGATTGGTCAAGAACCTTGATCTTCTCCGGGGTGCTGCCGCCCGGGGGAGGCGCAGCGAAAGCCGTGAGCGATTGCGCGCCAAGGCCGGCTGCGAACTGAACCAGCGGCTCGATTTCCTGTTTCGATGTCGCCGCCAGCGTCAGCTCAATTCGCTCCTGCCCGGACGGTGACGGAGGGCTCCAGCCGAAGGCGGCCTCCTCAGCCGACCACGGCGTCAGACGGTCGATCTGCGTGCGGATCATGCCGTCGAGAAAATCCGCGGCCTGCCTTGGAAAGTCGAGCGGCCGAAACAGCACGTGAGCGGGCGCGAGCTCGGTTTCGACCCGGCTGCCCCGAAACGCTGCCTGCCAATCCGCCGGCAGGGACGGACTTGGCCGGCCGTTGGAAATCCGGAATGAAACATCCGGTAGTTGAGGACCTTTTCGCGCCGATTGCAGCCGGGCGGTCAGGACGCCCGTGCTTTCCCCGCCAAGCATGATGCGCGGCCGCGGCGCATAGCGGCCGATGAAGGATTCGACCGCGCCTGCGACTGCCGCAATCCATTCCTCAAACAGGGCTTTTGCTTCCGACATCATCGACATCATCTTCCTCCTGCCTGTCTGAGGGGGCGGGCCACAGTCTCCACCTGGTCCTGCCACGACAACACCTTGTAGGGCTCCTTATCGTCCTTGGCGTCTTTGGCGTCCTTACCTTGGCTACTGCTTAGCGAGATCACCGCTTCTGACGATGTACGGCGGCCGTTCTTGAACCGCAGCGTCGTCAGGACACGAAAGGCCTCGGCGTCCGGCAAGCTCGCGGCGTCCTTGGCCGGACCGAGCGCGGCCGCGACCGCCTTTTGATCGCGCGGCAATGACGGCCGCTGCTTCAGAAAATCGTTGAGCACCTCTGGCGTCATGCCCGGCAATGCAGCGATTACTTCCGGCGGCGCCAGCAAAACATCAACATCGGCCGATTTGCTGAAGACCGTTACAAAGGGCAACGCACGCTCGACGATGGCAGGCGTGACGCCCAACACCAGGCTCAGTTCGTTAATATGCGCAAATGGTGCTCCCCTCGGACCGTAATTGAGGCCCGCAGCAAGATAGAGCGCCCCTTCATCCTTGGCCGCATCGGGCGCCGCACCGGGTTTGGGCTGGGTCCGCCATCCGACGATGCGCTCGGCCAGTTCGCCTGCCGCCTTCTGTTCCACGCCGAGAACCTCGAATAACCCGTCGAGCATCTCCTTCGGGGCGTGGTTGAGATCGACCCGCGCTGCCTCCGACGTATAAGTGACGAGCGCTTCCGCATCATCCAGCCGGAAGCGGAACGAGCCTTGTGCCGGACGCGATTTTTCGTCTGCCAGCAGCAACTGATAGACGGTCAGTTCGAGACTGGCCGACATCAGTGCATCGCTCTCGACGCCGATATCGGTCACGCCCAGCGCGCGCGCGGAATTGGAGAGATAGACCGAGAAGATCGTCGCAAGCGTCGACAACGCCACAAGAATCCAGAGCACGGCAATGATGATGAAGCCACGCTGTGAGGACTGCGCTGTTTGGCTGACGGGCCGGCTCATCGCGAACCGCCTTGCCCGGCGCTGCCGGCCGACTGCGAGGCGGCCGGCGAATTGGCCTGCTGTCCGCCTTGGGTGGCAGCCGGACCGCCGGCATTGTCGTCGCACTTTCCGTCTGCCTGCTTGCACTCGCCTTGCGCCAACGACTGGACGTGAATGGTGGCGACCGTCGAGATTGCGCGCGCGTTGGATGAATCGCGTACCGTCAGCCTGATCTTCGCCGGCAGCTTTTCGGACTCCTGCCAGGTGCTCCGCCAGGCCTGGTCTTCGCCCGCATAGGCAAAGGACAACTGATAGGGCGCGCGCAACAGCAACACCGGCTCGCTAAAATGAAGCTGATCGGAGGCCGTTTCCGGCGGCATCGGCCGGAACGAGGTCCGCGAGCGGACCGTGGCCAGGCCGTCTCGGTCGGAGGTCTCGGACAGCCGTATCACGTCGAGCCCCGGGCCGGCATTCGGGCCAAGCGCGGTGCGCACGAAGATGACCGAGCGCTCGGATCCCACGAAAAGCGGCCGTTTCTCGTCGCCACCGACAGGCACATACTGCGCCGCCGCCAGGTCTTCGGCGATGCGCTGCAATGTGATCCCGATCATTTCGCTGCGCTGAATGCGATCGAGGCCGCGATTCCAGCTCGGAAGCCATTGCGCGGTGAGATTGGCAAGCGCCGACAGCACAAGACCCATGAGCGCCAGCGCCACCAGGGTCTCGATCAGCGTAAAGCCGCCCTCACCTTTCCATCTCGCGGCCGGTATCGTCATTGCTGAGGTCCGTGCACCAGACGAACCGTCCTGAGATCCGTCACCGCGCCGGTGGGGGAGCGGACCTGAATCCTGACGAGCGCCGGAATCCAGGCGACATCCGAACCGGTTGCCGCCCATTCCTCGCCCATTGGACTAACGTCGATCCGCCATTGATGATCGCTGGTCCGGCCCGACCAGGTCCCGAACCCGATTTTCTCGCGCGACGGCACTTCGGTTGCCGCTATCGTGCGTACCGCCTGCATCAACGTGACGTGCTGTTCGAGCGTGCGCACCCCGCGCACATTCGTCGACATCACCGATCCGATCGCCACGATCGAGACGGCGATAACCGCCAGCGCGACCAGCACCTCGATGATCGTGAAGCCAGCGGTCGGGCCGTCAATTGGCGGTGTCGCGCGAAGCAATTTCGACCCTTCCCGTCAACCAGTTGACGCGAACTTCATAACTGACATCCGCGCGGGCCAAGGCGATGGCGCCGCCGCACGACATCCCGCTGGGAAAGAAGCTGATGGTCGACAGCGCCTCGCGCTGGCTGCAGGTACGGGGCAACAGCGCCTCGAAATGCACATCGTCCGGAATGCGGATCATGTCCGCATTCGCGCCGGACCGGATCACCCGGCTTCCGGGATCAACGAGGGTCGCAACCCCCGTCCCGCGCCGGATCGCCGCGGCGCGATCTTCCTTGAGCAGGGCTGCCGTTTGCAGCACATAGGCCTGTAAGCGCGAGCGCGTGGTGTGACGCGGGAAGAGTGGCAGCAGGACAGCCGCCATCATCGCGATGAGCGCCAGCACGCACACCATTTCCAGCAGCGTGAAGCCGCGTTCGGAGGGCCTATTCATTTTTGGCGCTTGTCAGGTTGCCGGTCGAAATATCGGTTGCCAATCCGCTTCCACCTTCCTGACCATCGGAACCATAGGAGATGATGTCATAAGGTGCGTGCTCTCCCGGCGAGCGGTAAAGGTAAGGATGATTCCAGGGATCGCTCGGCAAATTGCCGCCCTTCACATAAGGCCCGTTCCAGGCCGATACGCCGGGGGTACGCTGCACCAGCGCGGCGAGACCTTCCGATGACGACGGATAGCGGCCGGCATCGAGATAGAACAGGTCGAGCGCGCTTGAGAAACTCTGCAGCTGAATTTTCGCTGCCTTGACCTTGGACTCGCTGAGATAATTGAGAACGCGCGGACCGACCAAACCCATGATCAAGCCGATGATGCTGATCACGACCAGCATTTCGACCAGGGTAAACCCCTCCTCGCCGACCCTGTGCCGGCGCTCGCGCTTCTCGTTTGCGGTGAAGAAAATGCCAATGCTCTTGCGCATTTGATCTGATCCTTATGCTATCCAACCAACTGGGTGACCGACAGCAGCGCAGTCATGACCGATACGATCAGTCCTCCGACCACGGTGCTGATGGCGATGATCGCGAGCGGCCCGACGATGCCGACGATACGGTCCAGGCTGCGCTGCAGTTTCGCCTCGTAGAATTCGGCAACCCGGTCGGCGAGCACCGGCAATTGTCCGGTCTCTTCACCGAGCCGCAGCATGCGGACGGCCATCGGCGGCATGTTGCTCGACGCCAGCAAGGCGTCCGAAAGCTTGCCGCCGTGACGCACGCGGTCTGCCGCCATCGTCCAGACCGCAACGTTTCCTGTCACCGCCATGATGTCCACCAGAATACGCAACGTGGAGGTGAGATTGACGCCGCTGCCAAGCAGCACGGCAAGATTCCGGCAGAACAAACTGGTGCGATAGAAGTGAAAGATGTTGGCGATGCCAGGCGTCTTCGCGGCCAACGAAACCACTGCACTGCGCGTCGCCGGCCGGCGAAACAGCCACCACAGACCGGCAACCGTGGCCGCCGCTGTAAGCAGGGCCGCGGTCGCATTCGCCCGGAGAAAATTCGACAGGCGGATAAAGAACGAGAGTGCGGTGTCGGACTTTCCGCCGAAATCCTGCAAGACCGACGAAAACTGCGGCAAGACGAACAGAATGAAGAACAGCATGACGAGAACGGCGGCGATCAGGACGAACACCGGGTATTGCATCGCGTCCGTCAGTTTGCGGCGCATCGCCTCGGAGCGTGCCCGCTCCGCGCCCAGCATCTCGAGCACCTGATCGAGCGTTCCCGACACCTCGCCGACCCTGACCAGCGCCACATACATCGGAGGAAATAACGAAGGATGTTCGGCAACCGCGCCGGCAAAGCTTTCGCCCGACAGCACTGACGCCCGCAAGCGCGCGACGACGGGGCGAAGCCGGCCGACATCGGCGTCATTCGCCAGCAGTTCGAGCGCATCGTCCAGCCGCGCACTGGCCTTTAAGAGAAGCGCAAGATCGCGGGTGAACGTCGTCACCTCCGCCGGGCTTGGCCGGCCGAACAGGCCGAAATTATCGTTTCCCGCGGCCGTAGCCTTCTTGTCCTCGACGGTCTCGATCGGCAACAGGCGGAGATATTCGATGCGGCGGGCAACCTCGGCGGCCGTCGGCGCCGTGAGCGTGCCGTTCACGACCTCTCCGTTCTGCGTCAGGGCCCGGTAGCGGAAGTTCGGCATGATCTGACCTCAGCGCGCCGTGGTGACGCGAAGCAGTTCCGCCGGCGACGTCAGGCCGGCGCGGCATTTCGCGATGCCGTCGGCCGTCATCGTCGTCATCCCCGTGCGGATCGCCACTTCGTCGATCTTGTGACCGTCGGTCCGTTCGCCGATCAGCGAGCGGATTTCGTCGGTCATTTCGAGCACCTCGAACACACCCAGCCGGCCGCGATAGCCGGTGCCGCTGCAGCGCTCGCAGCCGCAGGGCGACTGAAGGACTTCGCCCGCGCGGAAGCCGAGCTCGGCGAGCCTGGGATCCTCGGCAATGTCGGCGTCGGTGAGCGTCTTCGGCGTCTTGCAGCGTTCGCACAGATGCCGGACCAGCCGCTGCGCCACGACCGCGCGCAGCGTCGAGCGCAAGAGATATCCCTCGACGCCGAGATCGAGCAGTCGGGGGACTGCTGCGGGCGCCGATTCCGTGTGCAACGTGGTCAGAACGAGATGACCGGTCAGCGCCGCGTGGATCGCGACATGCGCGGTCTCATTGTCGCGAATTTCGCCGACCATGATCACGTCAGGATCCTGACGCACGAACGAGCGCAGTGCCGCCGCAAAGGTCAGCCCGATCGCAGGCTTCACCTGCGCCTGGTTGACGCCAGGGATGTCGTATTCGACGGGATCTTCGACGGTCAGGATCTTGCGGCTAGGCTCGTTGAGGATCGACAGCACCGTCGCGAGCGTCGTGGTCTTGCCGCTGCCGGTCGGCCCGGTGACGACGATCATGCCATGCGGCAATTTCAACAGCCGCCGGAGCTTCACTTCGTCGGCGGGAGAAAAGCCGAGCCTGTCGACCACCAAAAGATTGCGATCCTTTGGCAGGATACGGACGACCGCGGATTCCCCGTGCTGCATCGGCATGATCGCAACACGGATATCGATGTCGGTACGGCCGACCCGCAATCGCGCGGCGCCGTCCTGCGGCAACCGCCGTTCGGCGATGTTGAGATTGGCGACGATCTTGATGCGCGAGATCAAGGCCTGTGGCAGTACGCCGGCGGGTGCTGCGACCGGCCGCAGCAAGCCGTCGACGCGCATACGAACCACAAGTCCGGTCTGGAACGGCTCGATATGAATGTCGCTGGCGCGCAGCTCTACGGCTTTTTCCAGGAGATCGTTGACGGCGCGAACCACCGGCGCACCGCTCGCAAGGTCGCGCAGGCTCTCGACGTCGTCTTCGCGCAAAACAAGTCCGCCGGCCGCATCGGCCGGCTCACCACTGTCTTCGCCAAGACGACGATCCAGCACGACCGAGAGGTCTTCCACCGAGGCAACTGTGATCGTGATATCGCGGCGAAGCACGATTTCGGCAGCGCGTTGCGCCGCACGATCGGTCGGATCGGCCACGGCCAAAGCGGCGCGGCCATTGGCGGTCTGATAGGGAAAGACCGTCATCTCCCGCAGGAAGCGCTGCGAAAACGCCTCGTTGAGCGCAGGTGCAGACAACAGCTCCTGAAGCGTGACGCGCGTCAGGCCGGCGAAGCGGGCCGCCTCGTCGGCGAAGTCGCCCGCCGACAGGCTGGTCAGCTCCCATAGCTTGGATTGCGGACGCAGGGCAGCGCCCTGCTCGATCGACTGACCGCCGGACGCCGCCGTTTTCGCCACGTGGTCATTGCGGCGAAGGTGCTCCAGAAATTGCAGGGACTCGTCGCTGGCCATAGCTGTTTCCAGTCGCTGCGTTGTTTTCCAGGAGGGCGCACGAATACGGCCGACCGCGGTCATTGCGCCACGGCTCGCGTGTCACCCCGCGACCAAGGAGGTTATTGATTGGAAACATGACAGTCGTACGAAACGGCCACAGAGAGCTGTTCACAAATCCAACCTAGTGTCCCGGTTCTGACATTCGAGGTCGCCGCGAAACTGAAAGGAACGTCAGCGTCGCCACACTGCCTGCGATTCCTCTGCGATAACACGCGGCCCAATTATTTCTGTCATGTTCGGACGGTAATAACCGCGATCGGGCCTGATCCCGCCAAGGGGTCCGGGGGGCGTTAGTAAAACAGGTTGGAACATGGCGAGTGTCGGCAAGAGCGGCCCTTCCCTTTCGGTCGGGCGCGGTATCGGCGCTGCGTGGATGGTGACGTCTATTCTCTTATTGGCGTCCTGTAATTCGGCTACGGTCAATTCCACCGGCACCAGCACCCAGGACATTGATGTCATGGACAAGGTGCGGTCGCTCGACATTCTGCCGCGCACTCCGACGCAGACCGGCAGCACCACGATGTCGAGCGGTCCGCGGGCCCAGCCGGTCGTATTCCAGGGGACGGAAATCACGGATGTTGCCGGTCCGCACGCCCAACCGGCAGCGGTTGGAGGCGGAAGCGGAAACGGCTTCGATCTCAATTTCGACAGCGCGCCTGTTGCCACCGTCGCCAAGGTCGTGCTGGGGGACATCCTCCAAACGGGGTACACCATCGATCCGCGCGTGCAAGGCACGGTCAGCCTGGTCTCGGTGCGGCCGGTGCCGAAATCAGACATCATTTTCGTTCTTGAAAATGCGCTTCGGATCAGCGGCGTAGTGCTGGTTCGTGACACCGCGGGTTATCGTCTGACCCCGGTGGGCGATGCGGTCGGCGGCGGCCATGTAAATTCCCAGCCATCAAATCCCGAGCCAGGATATGGCGTCTCGGTGGTCCCGCTGCAGTACGTGTCAGCGCAGACGCTGCTCAAGCTGATGGACAGCTTTGCCACCAAACCCGGCGTGGTGCGCGCCGATGCGACGCGGAATTTGCTGCTGATTCAAGGCACTGGTCCGGAACGCCGAACCGCTGTGGAAACGGCACTGGGCTTCGATGTCGACTGGATGCGCGGGCAATCGATCGGCATCTACCCCATCACCAACAGCGGCCCCGAACCTCTCATCGCCGAGCTCGAGAAGATCGTGGATTCCGGCGAAAACGGCCTGAACCAGAACCTGGTCAAGCTGCAGCCGGTCTCCCGTCTGAATGCCGTCATGGTGGTGACCAAGAAGCCCGCTTTGCTGCACACCGTCGAGACCTGGATCAGGCGTCTCGACCGTTCCGACAGCACGAGGACCAGCGTTCACGTCTACAAGGTCAAATACGGCGATGCTAAGCAGATCGCCCGCGTGCTGACCGACATGTTTGGCGGCGGATCATCCGGCAGCCTGCTCGACAGCCCCGACAATCAGGTCGCTCCGGGTTCAGGGTCGTCCAGCGTCGGCGACCGCCTTTCGCTCAACTCCAACAACAACAACAATAACAGCGCCAGCGGCAGCAGCAGCAGCAGCAGTTCTTCGTCGCAAGCGGGCAGCAATTTCGGCTCGCGCAACAATTCGAGCTTCGGTTCCGGCTTTGGCGGAAACTCCGGCGGCGCCAGCGGCGGCAATCTCGGTCAGCTCGACAAAGGAAATGGCGCGGGCTCCGGCGGACCACCACTTCTGCAAAACGTCCGGATCACCCCTGACGTCGTCAACAACTCGCTCCTGATCTACGCCGACCAGGGCAACTACAAGGTTATTGAATCGGCGTTGCAGCAGGTGGATCAGCCCCAGCTGCAAGTCGCGATCGACGCCACGATCGCCGAAGTCGACCTCACCGACGAACTGCAGTACGGCGTTCAGTTTTTTCTGAGCAGCCACGCGCTGGGACTGCGGCCCGACCAGGGGTCGATACTCAACACCACATCGACGGTGGCTCCCACGACGGCGGTGCAACAAGCCGCCGCGGCGGCCTCGACGGCGACTTCAACCGCGTCGACGGCGGGAACCGCCGTCAACACCTTCATCAACCGCGCGTTTCCGGGATTCAACTTCCTCGTCGGCCAGGAAGCCCAGCCTGCGATGATCCTGACCGCCTTGCACAGCGTCACCGGCGTCAAGGTGCTGTCGAACCCATCGCTGGTCGTGATCAACAACCAGGCGGCAACGCTCCAGGTGGGCAACCAGGTTCCGATCTCGACCGGCAGCGCAACCGTGCTGACGGCCAACAACACCGTCGTCAACACCGTCGATTATCGCAACACCGGCATCATCTTGCACGTCTCGCCACACGTCAGCGCCAACGGCAATGTGAAACTGGACGTCGAGCAGGAGATCAGCAGCGTCGTGCCATCGAGCAGCGCGACGGCGAATCTGACCCCGACCATCTCGGAAAGGAAGGTCAAGAGCTCGATCTCGGTTGCCAACGGACAGACGGTGCTGCTCGCCGGGTTGATCCAGGACCAGAAGAACGAGAACAAGAGCGGCATCCCCTTGCTTGAGGATCTTCAGGCGGTGGGCAACGCGTTCTCAAACCAGGACAATCAGAAGACGCGCACCGAATTGATCATTTTCATCCGCCCGCAAATCATCCGCGACAGCATGGACGCCCATTCGGTTGCCGAAGAGCTTCGCACCAAGTTGCGCGGTACCGTCAGTGCGAGCAGTCCCCATGCGCAAACCCTTCAATAGACAACTACTGGCGCTTGCGCTGGCCCTCGCCTGCATCGCCAGCGCTGACAGCTTCGCCGCAGAGCGGATCTACGATCGAGGCGGCGGAGAGCCGATCGTTGTCACGCGCGGCAGCGCGCGAGCGCTGGGACGGCTCGGCTTCCGGTACGAAAACGGCTTTGGTGTGCCGCAGAATTATATCGCCGCAGCCGACCTCTATCTCCGCGCGGCAGAACAAGGCGACCCTTTCGCCCAAAGCAGACTGGGCCTGAGCTACGACAAGGGCCACGGCGTACCGAAGGACCTCATTCTCTCGTACAAGTGGCTAGACCTCGCGACCGCGAGGGCGTCATGGCGTGAGCGCGACTTTTATCAGAGGCTGCGCGATGCGGTCGCGTCGAAGATGTCGCTGGAACAAGTTACCGAAGGCCAGAGGTTGGCCTTGATCTGGTCCGGGCACTGGGCCGAAGGCCGCCGGTACTAAAACGTCAGGCAGTATGCCGGAAACGAACCGATGGCTTATTCCTGTTCGTTGTAAAAATTTATTCTTCAATTTTTAAAAATCGAAAAATCGCTTTGGCCTGAAGGCACTGCGGCAAGCGTAACGCAAACGACTTGCAGTAGTCATCGTCGCGTCAAGCGCTGGAAACAATCGAAAACATAAATCCCGATGTCGGCACGATTCAAGATTCCACAACCTGTGCCGGCTTCTGGAGAGGAATAATGACACGACTGAAGAGCCTCATTCGCGCCTCGCTTCCCGCGGCGCTCGGCGTTCTGTTCTTGGGAACCGCCTCGCAATCCGCTTTTGCGGCTTGCCAACTCAATTCTCCGAACGGCCAAATCAAGCATGTCGTCTACATCACGTTCGACAACGTGCATCTGCGCCGCGACAATCCAAATGTTCCCTCCGACCTCGAACTGATGCCGAATCTGCTGAATTTCATCCAGGACAACGGTGTCATCAGCGGCAACAATCATACCCCGCTGATCTCGCATACCGCGCACGATATCGTCACCACACTGACGGGCGTCTACGGCGAGCGCAACGGCATTCCCGTCTCCAACAGCTATGGCAGCTTCCAGCCGGACGGCAGCGTCAAGTTCACGAGCTCCTTCCTGTACTGGACGGCGCTAGGCGGCGACGGCAAGCCTGAAATGCTCAATGAGCTCGGCAAAACCGCGCCGGCCCCCTGGGTCCCCTACACGCGAGCCGGCTGCGATGTCGGTGGTTTCTCGGTCGCCAATATCGAGTTCGAGAGCATCCCCGCAGACGTCAACACCGTATTTGGCGCAACGTCACCGGAAGGCGTCGAAGCCAATAATCCGGCAATGAAGGACAAAGCGCAGGCCGACTTCCTCGGCATTGCCATTCATTGCGCCCAAAACAGTCCGCTCTGCAACAACGCGCAGGCGCGGGATGATTTGTTGCCGGATGAACCGGGCGGATATACCGGCTTCAAGGCGCTGTTCGGCAATCTTCATGTCCAGCCGGTGATCTCGCCGAGGGGCCCTGTCAAGGATCTCAACGGCAACGTCATTCAGACGTCTCAAGGCAACCCCGGATTCCCCAACGTTTTCGATCCGACGGCAAATCAGTCGCTGGGTTACGCCGCGACGATGCTCGAGGCTGGCGTGCAGGTGGTCTTCGTCTATATTGAAGATCTGCATGACAACGTGGCCGGCGGAACGTTCGGCCCCGGCGAAGCCGGTTACGTCGCGCAGGCCAAGGCCTATGATGCCTCCTTCGGCAAGTTCTTCGCCCGGCTTGCGGCCGACGGCATCACCAAGGACAACACGCTGTTCGTCGTCGTCCCCGACGAGAACGACCACTTCGTCGGCGGCGCGCCAACCCCGGCAAATTGCGACGGCGTCAACGTTCCCTGCACCTATGCGCCGGGCCAGAAGGGCGAGATCAATGTCCTCGTCAATCGCCTCTTGGCCACGCAACGCAACAACACGACGCCGTTCTCGGTCCACAGCGATGATGCGCCGACCTTCTACATCAACGGCAATCCCGCCCCGACCGCGGCGGTGACCCGGACCATGGAACACGACGTCGACGCGCTTGTGGCGATCAACCCGATGACGGGCAATAGCGACAAGCTTTCGCGCCTAATTGCCGACCAGGCCGAAATGAAACTGCTGCACATGGTGACCTCGAGCCCGGCGCGGACTCCGACGTTCACCTTGTTCGGAAATGACGACTACTTCTTCGAAACCGGCAATGGCGGCGTCTGTGTCAAGCCATCCGACTGCGTCTTTGTCGGTGCCAATTTCGCCTGGAACCACGGTGACTTCCAACAGCAGATCACCCGTACCTGGGTGGCGATGGTGGGACCCGGCGTGAAGAAGCTTGGCCGTGACGACGCGGTCTTCACCGATCACACCGACGTGCGGCCCACAATGCTGGCGCTGCTCGGCCTGAAGGACGACTACGTCCAGGACGGCCGCGTCGTCGCGGAATGGCTCGATGAGCATGCCTTGCCGCAAGGTATCAAGAAAAACAAGGCAGGCTTCGTTCAACTGGCGGAAGTCTACAAGCAGCTCAATGCGCCGCTCGGCGAACTCGGCCGGGCAAGCATGGTTCTTGCCAATCGCGGCGTCACCGGCAGCGACAAGACCTACGAGCGCTATCTCGAAACGATCGGCGGGATTACCACCGAGCGTGACCAACTGGCCAACCAGATCAAGACAGCACTCAACAACGCGGCATTCGCCAACCAGCCAGTCAACGAATTCTCCGAACTCGGTTTGGACATTCGCGCCCGGCTGTTGATCGATAGCGTCAACGTGCTGGCGGGACACGAACGTCACAACGAGGATTAAGATCTGAAACCGGATCTGCGAAACCCGCCGGGAAAGCCGGCGGGTTTCTTTTCGTTATGGGATCGATTTGTCCGGGGAGCGCAACCGAGCCGCTGCCGTTACTCGGTCGGATCGGCGTCCGCTTCGGTCTCGATAAATCCGGTTTTCAGTTCGGCATCCGCCGTCGGCACGTCGATGCCGCCGACCCAACGTCCCACGACCAGCGTCGCAATGATATTGGATGTGAGGTTGGTCGCGGCGCGCATCTGCGCCATGAAGCGGTCGGCGCCGAGCAATAAGGCGATGCCAGCGACCGGCACCGCATCGACCACCGGAAGCGTCGCCGCGAGTGCAATGAAGCCGCCGCCGGTGACGCCGGCCGCACCTTTCGAGGTGAACAGCATCACGAACAGCACGCTCAGCTGGTGCCAGATCGTCAATTGAACATTGAAAGCGTGCGCCAGAAACAACACCGACATGGTCATGTAGATCGCGGTGCCGTCCATGTTCAGCGAGAACCCGCCGGGCATCACCAGGCCCACGACTTCCTTGGAGACGCCGAGCTTCTCGAGCTTCTGCATCGAGCGCGGCATCATGGTTTCCGCCGAAGTTGCCGCGAACACGAACAGGATTTCGTCCTTGAAGTAGTTCAGGACGCGGCCGATGCCGAAGCCTGCGAGCCTGAGAAACGCGCCAAGCACGATCAGGACGAACAGGATGCTGACGATGTAGACCGACGCGACGAGCTGGCCGAGGTCGATCAAGGTGCGCAGGCCGTATTTGCCGACGGTGAAGGCCATGGCGCAAAAGGCTGCGATCGGCGCGAAAACCATGATGATCCGCACCATGCCGAACAATGCCGCCGCCGCGGACTCCATAAAGACCACGACCGGCTTGCCGCGTTCCTGCACGAGGCTTAAGCCGAGCCCGAGCAGCAGCGCCACGAAAAGAACCGGCATGATGTCGCCCTTGACGAAGGGCTCGACAAAGGAATTCGGAATGATCGAAAGGAAGAACTCGGTCAGACCGGTATCCTTGGCGACCTTGGCGTAAGCCTCGACGGCCTTGGGATCGAATGCGGCCGGATCGGCATTGAGCCCCGTTCCCACCTGCCAGACATTACCGACGATCATCCCGATGATCAGCGCCAGCGTCGAGGCGATCTCGAAATAGATCAGCGCCTTGACCCCGACATTGGCCACGTCGCGAATGTCGCGCATTTTGGCGATGCCAAGCGCGATGGTAGTGAAGATGATCGGCCCCACCACGACCTTGATCGCCTTCACGAAGGCATCGCCGAACGGCTTCAGATTGACGGAGAAGTTCGGCGCGACGTAGCCCAGCACTGCGCCAAGCGCGACCGCGATCAGCACCTGCACGTAAAGCTTGCGGTAAAACGGCTGGCTTACTGATGCGGTTTTGGCACTCCCGTGAGGCGCTGCCATCTCGGAAGATGGGCGGTCGATCTCGAACGCGGTCATCGATTTCCTCCGGGCATCCGGGCGTTATGGGATCGCGCTACCGGCGCGATCCCTCGCCTTCTTTGAGTCCGCCCGTTCTATTCGGCGGCAACGCTGTTGAGAGCGGCATGCCCATGGGTCTTGACCACGACCTTGATCGCATCCTCGATGCGCTCGCGGGCATATTTCAGCGCGGTCGGCAGGTCTTCGAGCGCGAAGGTGTGCGTATGCACTTTGGTCGCGTCGAAGCGCTTCTGCGCCATGAAGGCCTCGGCGCGATGGGTTGCGGTCTTGCCTTCGCCGCGGATGCCATAGACATAGATGTTGTTACGCACGATATGGGCGATGTCGACTTCGGCGGGCTTGCCGGGGAAGGCGGCAAGACAGATGCGGCCGCCGCGATTGACCATGCGCGCGGCTTCGTTGACGGCTTCCGGCGCGCCGGAGCACTCGACGACATAGTCGACGCCCTTGCCGCCGTTCAGCTTGCGCACGGCCTCGACCGGATCTTCCTTCCTGGCATTGATGACGTAATCAGCGCCCAATTCCTTGCCGATCTGAAGACGGTTGTCGCGCGTGCCTGTCAGGATTACCGGATTGGCGCCGAGCGCTTTCGCAACCGCGACACCGAGCAGCCCGATCGGACCGGGGCCGGTCACCACGACGCTCTCGCCTGCAACGAGCCCGCCGAGTTCGGTCAGGCCATACATGGCCGTGCCTGCCGTGACGACCAGTGTCGCTTCCTCGTCCGACATTTCGTCGGAAATCGGCACCAGCGTATTGATGTGGTTGACGGCGTATTCGGTAAATCCGCCATCGGTCGTAAAGCCGTTGGCGCGATGTCCCTTGTCGACGTCGCCGTAGTTCAGTCCATAGTTATGGCAGGCTGTATACATGCCCTCGCGGCAGCGCTTGCACTGGCCGCATCCGGCGTGAATCTCGACGGTGACGCGCTGACCGATCCTGTACTCGTCGACGCCGGGCCCGAGCGCCACCACCGTGCCCATATATTCGTGGCCCGGCGTGAAATTCTTGTTGAACGGCTGACCGCCCTGGATCATCGCCGGCGGGCCGTGATGGATGATTTCGAGATCGGTCGCGCAAATCGCCACCGCATCGATGCGGACCAGAACTTCTGCCCGCTTCGGCACCGGCACCGGCTTCTTGGTCAGCGTCAACTGGTCGGGATCGCCCAGCACCCAGGCCCGCATCGTCTCTGGAATCGGAAAATCGGGTGAGGTTTTGACGTGCTCGGGCTTGTACATGGTTTCGCTCCTCGATGTTCTCGTTATTCTGCCGCGAGGCTCTTGGCGGGTCCGCGCAGGATGGCGCCGGGCGCGCCGAGCTCGGCCGACAATTCGTCCGCCGCAGCGACCAGATGCACCCTCAGTTGGTCGACATACTCGTCGGTCGCGCGAAATGCCGGCGTTGAAACGCTGATGGAACCTACGACCGCGCCGGCATGATCGCGGATCGCGGCCCCAAGGCAGATGACGCCGGGCCGAAACTCTTCGCGATCGATCGAATAGCCGCGTCGGCGCGTCAGCCGCATTTCCTCTTTCAGCGCTTCAATATCGGTGATGGTGCGCGGCGTGAACGCCGTGAGGCCCTTGTCCGCCACGATGCGGTCGAGTTCGTTCGGCGGCAGCCACGCCAGGATGGCCTTGCCCGTTGCCGTCGCATGCGCCGCACCCGCATTTCCACCGAGACCGGCGTCGACGCGAACCGCATGTCGGGACTCGCGGCGCAGGATGTGGACCAAATTGGTGTCCTGCATGATCGCAAGCTGGACGGATTCCTTGGTCTGATCGTTCAGGCGATCAAGGAAAGCTTGCGCACGCCGCGGCAAATCCACCTGCCTTAAACACGCTGCACTGAGGTGAAGGATACGCGACCCCAGAACGTAACTGCGGCTGTTGATCCCGCGCGAGACGTAACCCCAATTGTGCAGGGTCGAGATGAGATGATGACACGTCGAGACGTTCAGTCCGGCGGTCGCAGCGATTTCGGTCAGCTTGGCCTCGCCGCCCGCATCCGCGATGACGTCGAGAATGAGAAAGGCGCGATCCAGCGCCTGGATGCCGCCATGGTCCCTTCCGATCGGAGGGCGCGCGGGCATCACGCCCCGTCTCTCATTCGCTCTTTCGGACGGCATCGAGTTCGGCCCTCCCGGCAGTTGTTTCGTCAATAGGGCCTGATCTGCCGGACCAACGCAACTTAAATTTTCACATTACGATTATCAATTTCATCATATGAAAATATCTCCCTACTCTTTATATCTATTGGAAATGTCCGGGGTTTCCGGCGGATGCATCGAATGCAGCCGCCCGATCGAAATCACAGCCGCCGAACTGGCGCGGCTATCGGATCAAGCAGCCACCCGATCAGTCCGGCCGTTTGCAGACGAGATCGATCTCGATCAGCGCGTCGTAAGCAAGACCGGTGACGCCCACACAGGTGCGCGCCGGCAGACGATCCGACGGAAAATAACTGCGATAGGTCTCGTTCATCGCCGCGTAGTCTTCCTTGAAGCGCGTGATGTAGATGCGCGACATCACGACATGTTCGAGGCCGAGCCCGAGGCCGGCGAGCACGACTCTCAGGTTGGCCATCACGGCATGGGTCTGCGCCACGATGCCATCGGGCAATACGCCGGGCGTCTCCGGGCGATCGGGCATCTGCCCCGTCACAAAAACAAAACCATCGGTTTCGACGGCATGGCTGAACGGCGCCACCGGCTTCGGGCCACCGGGAATCATATGGAATTTCACGCTTATGTCCTCACGTTGCAGGATGGGTCAGGCGATCGACTAAGCTCTTACGCAAGACCGCCTGCCCGCCCAAGCCATAATTTTACCGAGAGCCAACCGTCAGGATGTGCCCATGCTACAAAGAAGGCAGCGGCTGCAAGTAATTTGGTCACTCCAACAGGCGGCAGTAGGATACTTGATCTAATTCCTGAATCCGGGAAGAGAGCGCGAATGAGCAAGTGGCTAAGGATGGCCGCCGCGGCCCTGACGTTGAGTTCGGTTCTGGTGCCCGCGCGCGCCGAGACGCCGGCCACCAAAATCCGCTTCACACTCGACTGGAAAATCCAGGGCATTCATGCCTGGTTTTATTGGGCAAAAGCCAAGGGCTATTTCAAAGCCGAAAACCTCGACGTCAGCATCGATCAGGGCGAAGGCTCGGCCGCGACCGTGACGCGCATCATGTCGGGCGCCTACGATGCCGGCTTCGGCGACATCAACGCGATCATTCAAAACGCGGCGACGCGACCTGCGGAAACCCCTCGCATGGTCTACATGATCTACAGCAAGGCGCCATTCGCGCTGCTGACCAAGGCGACCGGGCCGCTGAAGTCGCTGAAGGATCTGCCGGGGACGAAAGTCGGTGCGCCGGCCGGCGCTGCCACGCTCAAGCTGTTGCCGGTGCTCGCCCGGAATAACCAGATCGACTACGCCAGCCTCAACATCACGCAGGTCGCGCCAAACCTTCAGGAGCAGATGCTGCTGCAGGGCCAGGTGGATTCGATCGCGGTGTTCAGCGCCACCAGCTATATGAACCTGATGTCGCTGAAGCTCGATCCCGACAAGGATTTCCGCTGGTTCTTCTATTCGGACAACGGCATCGATCTCTACTCGAACGGCATCGTGGTCTCGCAAAAGCTCGCTCACGAAAAGCCGGAAGCGGTCAAAGGTCTTTTGCGAGCGATCAACCGCGCCATCCGCGAAACCATCAGCGATCCGCAAGCCGCCATCGATCTGCTCGCGACGGAGGAGCCGCTGCTGAAGAAGGACATCGAACTGCGACGTCTCACTTACGTGTGGTCATCGCTGATCGACACGTCCGAGGCGCGGCAATTGGGACTTGGCGATGTGAGCGACGACCGATTGAAATCCTCGATCGCCATCGTCTCCTCGGCTTTTGAATTACCGAAGCAACCGGACGCAGCGCAGATTTTCGATCGCAGTTTTCTGCCGCCCATGACCGAGCGGCTGCCTCCGGCCATCAATCATTAACAAAAGCGAAATCAAAGATGCGTCGGATCGATTGCACCTATCTGCTCACCGGCAAAGGCGTTCAGAACAACCAGACGATCGAAATCGAAGGCGAGCGCATCCATTCGCTCCGTTCCGGTGCCGGAACGTCCAAATCCCGCCTTCTCGCCATGCCGGCGCTCGTCAACGCCCACGACCATGGCCGCGCGGTTCGTACCAGTTCGATCGGCGGAAGCGGCAAGCCGCTGGAAACATGGCTGCACTATCTGGCGCTGTTTCCTTCGGTCGACCCCTATCTCGCGGCCGCCGTCTCGCTCGGCAACAGCGCGCTCGGCGGCGCCGGCGTCGTCATGATGCACTACACACGTGCACAGGGTTTTACGGACCTGCCGACGGAAGTGGCGGAAGTCGCGCGCGCCGCACGCGATGTCGGCGTCCGCGTCGGCTTTGCCGTTTCCATGAAAGACCGCAATCCGATCGGCTATGGACCGCCCGAGCCGTTGCTCGACGCGCTTCCGCAGGCCGCGCGCGAAGAAATTGTCAGCCGCTTCGTTCGCCCACCGATGACGCCAAAGGACCTCATCAAGCTCGTCGACGATGTCGCCGCAGCCGCGGATAATCCGAATTTCAACGTGCAGTATGGTCCGAACGGCGTGCAGTGGTGCAGCGACACCTTGCTCAAGGCGATCGCCGAGGCCTCAAGCTTGTCCGGACGACGAATCCATATGCATCTGTTGGAGACGCGTTATCAGCGCGGCTATCTCGATCAGCTCTACGGCGGCGACGTCGTCAAATTCCTCGATTCGATCGGCCTGCTCTCGGAGCGCCTGACCTTGGCGCATTGCGTCTGGGCCCGACCGGATGAACTGGAGCTGCTCGCCGCGCGCGGCGTGACGATCTCCACCAATTCAAGTTCGAATTTGAAGCTGCGCTCCGGCGTCGCGCCCGCTGCAAAAATGCTCAGCTGCGGATGCCGCGTCGCGATGGGAATCGATGGCGGCGCGCTCGACGACGACGACGACATGCTGCGCGAGCTTCGCCTCACCCATCTCCTGCATCTGGGTTCAGGGTTTACGCCCAAGGTCAGCGAAAGCGACATGCTGACCGTCGCCGCCAAAACAGGCCGGCTGTCGGTGACCAACTCCGCCGAAGGCGGCGTGATCGAACCGGGCGCACCGGCTGATCTCTTGCTGCTCGACTACGACGCGCTCGACGACGACCACCTTCGCGACGACATCGATCCGACCGATCTGGTGTTCGCGAGAGCCACCGCGCGGCACATGTCCGAATTGATCGTTGCCGGACGCACGATCGTGCGCGATCGCCGCGTGCTCGGCATCGATCTGGACACGGCCCGCCGCGAAGTGATGATCCGCATGCGCGAAGGCCAGCCGGCCATGGCGCCGTTTGCGGCCGCGCTGTCGCATCTCGATCGTGCCATCGGCGCGCAAATGGAGCGCCAGTTCAGCTGCACGTGAGGCGTGCGCTGCAACCGTCCATTCTCCGAAGCTTCTGAACTCAAAAACCCGAAAAGCCCGGCCGTCGCGGAGACGGCCGGTCGCTTCCGCTTGTAGAAATGTCACTAATATGTCAGACATATGCAAAAATGATGTTCAGGGAGGGGTTCATGAGCACTTTGACCACGGGCAGTTCGATCGAATTGCCGAGATCAGCGGCCGGCAGCGCCGCCAGCGCGGCGCAGACCGCTGCGATTGCCGCACGGCTGGAACGGCTGCCGCTGACGTCGTATCAGCGCGGCCTGTTTGCGATCATCGCGACCGCCTGGTTCTTCGACAGCATGGATCTCGGCGCACTCACCTTCGTGCTCGGTCCAATCCGTCAAAGCTTTGGGCTCTCGACCGCCGAGGCTGGCATCCTCTCCAGCATGAGCTTTCTCGGAATGTTTCTGGGCGCCGCGTCAGCTGGCCTGCTGGCGGATCGCTTCGGCCGCACGCGGGTGTTTCAGGTCAGCATGATCTTCTGGGGGTTGGGCAGCATCCTCTGCGGCCTGTCGCCGACGGTGCAGACGCTCGCCGCCGCGCGCGTGCTGCTCGGCTTCGGCATGGGCATGGAATTCCCGGTCGCGCAATCGATGGTGTCGGAGATGATTCCGGCCGGACAGCGTGGCCGATACATTGCGCTACTCGAAGGTTTCTGGCCGCTCGGCTTCATTTGCTCGGGCCTGCTTGCCTTTGCCGTGCTGTCGGTCGCCGACTGGCGCTGGGTGTTCATCCTGCAAGGCATCCCCGCGATCTTTGTCCTGATCGTGCGCCGCTATGTGCCGGAATCGCCACGCTGGCTCGCAAGCCATGGCGATGCCGCCCGCGCCGAGCGGGTGATGTCGGAGATCGAAGCCAAGGTGTCCGAACGGCTTGGTGGCGCAACGCTGCCGACCCCGGCTCCCGAAAAGATCGAGGCGCCGCGCACAACGCAGGGGCTGGCGACGCTTTTTGCGCCCGGCTATCGGCGCCGCACCATCATGCTGTGGTGCTTGTGGTTCTTTGCGCTGCTCGGCTTCTACGGCCTCACCACCTGGCTCGGCGCATTGCTTCAGGCCAAGGGTTTCCCGGTTACGAAATCGGTCTACTACACGATCCTGATTTCGCTCGCGGGCATTCCCGGCTTCCTGACCGCCGCCTGGATGATCGAGGCTCTTGGGCGCAAGGCGACTTTGATCGCGATGCTCTTGGGTGCGGCGATCGCCTGCTACTTCTACGGCGGCGCGACCGATCAAACCCAACTGATCATCGCCGGGCTCTGCATGCAGTTCTGCGCCTTCGGCATGTGGTCGGCGCTCTATGCCTACACGCCCGAGCTCTACCCGACCCATGTGCGGGCGACCGGCACCGGCTTTGCGTCGGCGATCGGACGGATCGGCTCACTGATCGGCCCTTCGGTGATCGGCTTCATCCTGCCGGCCGCCGGACAATCGGGCGTCTTCGCGCTCGGCGCCGGCGCGTTTACGCTTGCGGCGCTGGTCGTGCTGGTGCTCGGCGAAGAGACCAAAGGACGCACCCTGGAGAGCATCTCGCATTGAGACACGCGATCGTTTGCACACGCCGCGGCCACATGGATTGACCTTGTGGCTGCGCGTGAAATATCCCTCCTAAATAGCGAGGGAGAATCGGGATCAATGGCCGTGCAGAGACTAGCCGGGCGGGCACGCACGACGAAGCCCGCTGCGCCGAAGGGCCTGCCAAAGGCTTCGAAGGCCGAGCGGCGGACGGAGGATTCTGTCGGCGGCAATCACGAGGCCGACGACCAGGAAACCTTGACCGACCGCGCCTATCGTCTGGTCGAGGAATTGATTGTCACGCTGGCGCTGCCGCCGGAGACCATTCTGTCGGAACAGTCGCTCGCCGCGCGGCTCGGGATCGGGCGAACGCCGATTCGCGAAGCCTTGCAGCGGCTCGCCCGCGACGGCCTTGTGGTGATCCTGCCGCGCCGTGGCATCCTTGTGTCGCAAATCAACCTGAAGACGCAGATGCGGCTGCTCGAAGTGCGCCGCGAACTCGAACGGCTGATGGCGCGCGGCGCGGCCGAACGCGCGACGCCGGAAGAGACCGCCCTGTTTTCTGCCATTGCCCGCGGCATGCGACGTGCCTCCGACGAGAGCGACGACATGACCTTCATGCGGCTCGACAGCCAGTTCAACGAACTGGTCAGTCAGGCAGCGCGCAACGAGTTCGCCTCGCGCGCGATGGGCCTGATGCACGGCCTTTCCCGCCGGTTCTGGTATCAGCACTACCGGGAATCCGGCGATTTGCCGCTCTCGGCCCGCCTCCATGCCGAAGTTGCGGAGGCAATCGCCAAGCGCAATCCCGATGCTGCCAGCAAGGCTTCCGATCGCCTGATCGACTATATCGAGAGTTTCACCCGCAAGACGATCGAGTCTTAACGCCCTGACGCGTTTTCTTCACGCGAACCGGTTCCCACTTCGCTCGAAAACGCTACGTATTAGAAAATAACCACGCTGCGGATCGCTTCGCCACGCTTGAGCGCTGCAAAGCCCTCATTGACCTGTTCGAGCGAGATGCGCGCGGTGATGAGGTCGCCGAGATTCAGTCGGCCATCGAGCGCAGCGCGCGCGAGCATCGGAAAATCCCGCAGCGGACGCGCGCCGCCATAGCTTGAACGGCGGATCCGCTTTTCCTGCATCAGCGAACCCCAGCGAAACGCGACGTCCTCGGCGATATCGGTTTTGCCGAGCCAGATCACCTCGCCGCCCGGCCGCACCGCCTCGCTTGTGAGCCGGAAGGCGCGCGGGCTGCCGGCCGCTTCCAGCACCACGTCGGCGCCGCGGCCACTGGTCAGCCGCCGTACGCCTTCGATGACATCTTCGGTTGTCGCGTTGATCGCATGCGTGGCACCGAGTTTTCGGGCCAAACGCAACTTGTCTTCGGCCAGATCGACCGCAATCACGATTTCCGCGCCCGCCATCCGCGCGCCCTGCACGGCCGCAAGCCCGACCGCGCCGCATCCGATCACCATGACGGCGTCACTATGGTGGATCGAAGCGATATTCAGCGCGGCGCCGACCCCGGTCATCACGCCACACCCGATCAGGCAGGCCTGCTCGAACGGCAACTCCTTCGGCACCACGATCGCCTGTTGCGCCGGCACGATGCAGTATTCAGCGAGCGCGCCGAGATACATCAGATGTTTCAGCTCGCGTCCGTCGCGCAAGCGTGCGCGGCTTCGGCCGTCGAACTGCACCGCAAGCGGCGCCTGATTGAGGTAGCTCTCGCACAGGATCGGCAAGTCGCGATCGCAATAGAAGCAATGTCCGCAATGCGGATTCCAGGACAGCACGACGTGGTCACCAACATTGAGCCCGCGCGCTTCCCGCCCGACCTGCTCGACGACGCCCGCGGCCTCGTGGCCGAGGATGATCGGCATCGGATTGCGCAAGGAACCGTCGATCACCTCGAGATCGGTGTGACAGAGCCCGGCCGCCTTGACCCGGACGAGCACGTCGTCAGGGGCGAGATCGGCGGCTTCTACCGTTTCAATCGTGAGCTGCGACTTCGGCGCGTGAAGGACGGCGGCCTTGTAGGTCAGTGCCACTGCAACAGTTCCTGCTACGGCTTCGGTCAGGATGCGGCGCGAAGCGAGGCGCCGCCAAGCGCATCGAGTGCGGCGTCGATGTCAGCCGACGTCATCTCCCACTCGTTGCCGAAATTGGCGACAACGCCCTTCATGAAGGGCTCGACCAGCGCAAGCGCTTTGGCAGGATCGCTCAAATGTTCGGCCAGCATGGCAAGCGCCAGCTGCCGCGGCTCCGGCCCTTCATAGCTCCACTCGAAACCGTTGGCCGTGTAGCGATGAAGGTCCAGCCTTTGATCGAGGGGCCGGCCGTCGACCGTGACCTTGATGCCGTCGATGGTGCGGTCGCCGCTGAAACTCTTCATGCACAGTTCCTCCCGGTCGCTTGCAGCTTTGCTGGCCCGCTTGCAGCTTTGATAGATGAGTGATATATCAGATGGCAAATCCGCTGTCATCGTCGATTTTCGAGAGGATAAGGACCGCCATGGAACTCGCATCGACCCCCATGTCCGACCGCCAACGCCGCTACCGCGAGACGTACCGCGAGCGTGTCGCCGGGTGGTACAATGGCTGGCTGCACGTCTTCATCATCTACGTGATCGGATTCACCGCGCTCTACATCTATCTCGCGAATTTGCGCGACCTGCGCGCCTGGGAGCTTCTGATCGTCCCCGTGACCTTTGTCGGCGCCAACTTCTTCGAATGGTGGATCCATCGCTACGTGATGCACCGCCCTTCCCAGATCAAGGCGTTCCGCGCGATCTATAACCGGCACACCCTGATGCATCACCAGTTCTTCACCGACTCGGAAATGCGCTTTGCCGACCACCACGACTGGCGCGTGACGTTCTTCCCGCCTTATGCGCTGGCGACCTTCACGCTGATGTCGATACCGCTGGCGATGATTGCGGGCTTCATCATTTCGTCGAATGTCGGCTGGCTTCTGATCGCCACCACGACCTCGATGTATCTGATCTACGAGTTCATGCACTTCTGCTGCCATGTCGACGAGAACTGGTTCGTCCGCAACGCGCCCATGGTGAACACGATCCGCCGTCACCATGCCGCCCATCACGATCAATCGATCATGATGGAGCGCAACATGAACCTGACGTTCCCAATCATGGACTGGCTGTTCGGCACTTCCGATCTCAACCGCGGTCTGCTCGGCCATGTCTTCAACGGCTACGACACGCGCTTCGTCAAGCGCGACATGCGCAAGACGTCACGCACGCCGAGGATCGATGCGTCGATCCATTCGGTTCCGGCCGAGTAACGCATGCTGAGCGCGATCGAGCCCAATGGCGTGGCGCTGGCGCTATTTGCGGCGACATTTGCCGCGGGTTGCCTGAGCTTCTTTACGCTCGCCGGCATGTTTCCGGCGCGGGCGCGGCCGCTGCCGGTTGCGGGCCACCTCGGCAACCTGCTCGTGCTCTCGAACATCGCTTTGCTATTGGCGCTTCTGGGCGGCGTAGCGCTGTTCGCGCACGAAACGCTGCGCTGGACCTCCGCGGTCGTCGCCGGCGGCCTGATCTTCCTGTTCGTGCCTTCGGTCTTCGAGATTATCCCGAGCGCGTGGCGGGATAGCCGCGGCGGGCTGGTATTGCTCGGCGCGCTTCAACTCGCTGCGCTGGCGCTGCTCGCCTCTCCGCTTCAGAAATTGTCTGCTTTGTAAGGAGCGCAACCATGCCCTTCCCGATCAAGACCGGACTCTCGATCATTGTGCTGCTCGTCGCGCTTGCGGCGTATTTCTACCAGGACTCGCTCGGCATGCACGGGCCGAAGATCGCGATCCTGTTCCTGGCGCCGTTCATGGTGGTTGCGATGTGGATATTTCCGGAAGTCACGCGGAAATAACACCGAGCGATGCGTCAAAATAAAAGTGGCGGCTATGGAAGCCGCCACTTTCATTTTATGAGGGTTAGACGGTTCTACGCCGTCTTGACCCAGACTGCCTTCACGTTGAGGTACTCTTCGACATGCTGCTTGCCGGACTCCCGGCCATAGCCGCTCATCTTGTATCCGCCGAACGGCACGGCTGGGTCCATCGCCTGGTAGCAGTTCACCCAGACCGAGCCCGCGCGCAGCGCCTTCGCGACCTGATGCGCCTTGCTGACATTGGTGGTCCATACACCGGAGCCGAGGCCGAAGGTCGTGGCGTTGGCGCGCTTGATCAGATCGTCGGTGTCCTTGAACGAAATCGCGGAAATGACCGGGCCGAAGATCTCTTCCTGCGCGATCCGCATGTTGTCCTGAACGTTGGCGAACACCGTCGGCGGCACGAAGTAGCCCTTCGACAATGCGCCTTCGGTCAGTCGTGCGCCGCCAGCCAGTGCCTTGGCGCCCTCCTTCTGACCGATGTCGAGATAGCTCGAGACGCGCTCGAGCTGCTGCTGCGACACCAGGGGTCCGATCTGCGTGTTCGGATCGAGCCCGTTACCGACATTGAGCTTCTTGCCGAATTCGGCGACACGGCCGACGAATTCGTCATAGACCTTGCTCTCGACGAACAGACGCGTTCCGGCGCTGCAAATCTGGCCGGAATTGGCGAACACCGCCATTGCCGCGCCCGGCACGGCCGCATCGAGATCGGCATCCGCAAACACGATGTCGGGCGATTTGCCGCCAAGTTCGAGCGACACGCGCTTGAGATTACCGGCCGAGGCACGCACGATCGACTGGCCCGTGACGTGCGAGCCGGTGAACGCGACCTTGTCGACGCCGGGATGCGACGCGAGTGCTGCGCCCGCCGTCTCGCCAAAGCCCGGGACCACGTTGACGACACCCGGGGGAACGCCGGCTTCCATGCAGAGTTCAGCGAGCCGCAGCGAGGTCAGCGGCGCCTCTTCCGCCGGCTTCAGCACCACCGTGCAACCGGTCGCAATCGCAGGGCCGATCTTCCAGACGCTGGCGCCGAGCGGACCGTTCCAGGGAATGATCGCGCCGACGACACCGACCGGCTCCTTCAGCGTGTAGGAGAAGACTTCGCCGGGCAGCGAATTCTCGATGGTCTCGCCATGGATCGTGGTCGCCTGCCCCGCATAGTAACGGAGCATGCCGAGCACGCGCAGCTTGTTGCCGCGGGTGCGGCTGATCGGCGCGCCCATGTCGAGCGTGTCGAGCTGCGACAGTTCCTCGAAATGCTTCTCGACGAGATCGGCGAGTTTCAAAAGCAAATTCTGCCGCTCGAACGGCTTGACCTTGCTCCACGGGCCCTCGAAGGCACGGCGGGCCGCAGCCACCGCCCGGTTGATATCCTCGGCATCGCCCTCGGCCACGGTCGCCAGCACTTCGCCGGTCGCGGGATTGAGCGTCTCGAATTTCTTGCCTGAAGCGGCATCGACCCATTGGCCGTCGATCAGCATCTTCTTGTAGGAGCCATCGGCATAAGGATGACGCGTGATCGGAATTGCCTGTGAAACAGCCATTGCTTTTTCCTTTGTCCTGCCCTGATCGGCTCCGCCTCTTGCGGCACCGTTATTCTCGTTATGTTTGAGATTTTATAGTGACGATCCGTGACCGTAAAGCGACCGGACCGATACGCGACACGATGGCCTGTCATGCAGAAGGACCGGGGTCGGCGGCTGATTGGCCCGTAGAGAAGCAAGAGGTGAAAACCGCAACCTGTAGGTGGCGTGACAAGGGATTGACAGATTGTTAGACAATTCGTCGCCGCGATGGCGCTCTGGCCAAGGCCCGGGACGGAATACCGATATAAGCCAATACAAAAAGGAGGATGCCCACCATGGCGATTGAGATCAGTGCCCAGGGAAAGGGCGTTTCCGTTATCACCCTGGCAGGCCAGGACACCGGCAATTTCCTCTACACCCGGGATTTGCTCGATCTGGCCCAGCTGCTGACGAAGTGCGCCTCGGACAACGACTTGCGGGCGCTCGTCATCACCGGCCGGAACAATACGTTTTGCGGTGGCCGGATCGGAGCCAAGGGTCTGACGCGGGCTTCCGAAGTCGCCGAAGATCTCAACGCCATCCTGAAAGTGAACGCTGCGCTCAACGCCTTGAGCGTTCCGGTCATCGCGGCGGTCGAAGGCCAGGCCTTCGGATTTGGCTTCGGCATGACGGCGCAGGTCGATTATGCCGTCGCGGCCGAAAATGCTGTGTTCTCGCTGCCGGAAATGTCGCACGGCCTGCCGCCGCTCATCGTCTTCACCTATCTGTTCCGCTTCGTGCCGTACAAGCGCGCGTTCGAACTTGCCGTCACCAGCCGGCAGATTTCGGCCAAGGAAGCCTCAGACGCCGGCATTCTCACCGACATCGTACCGGCAGGTTCGACCTTGAAGCGCGCACTCGAAGTCGCCAGCCAGATGGCCGCCTTCGATCCCAAGGCGATGGGTCTGCTTCGCAAATTCGGGCGCGAGTCCGCCGAAGTGCATTCGAAGCACATGAGCGAACATGCGGTTACCCTGATGAGCGTGATGCTCGCCGAACGAAACGCCGCGCACTGAACCCTCGGAAAGAACGGGCAAAGCCAATGAACGTATTGGTGACGGGTGGCGCGGGATTTCTGGGCGGCTACATCATGGCCACCCTGCTGCAACAGGGGCACGAAGCCTTCGCTTACGATATCGCGCCGCCGTCCGCCGATACATCAGCGGTGTCACCCGACATCGCGGCGCGCTTTCGCTCCGGCCAGATCAACGACATTGCCCGGCTCTTCGCGGTCTGCCGGGCCGAGAAGATCGACGCGATCGTTCATTCCGCGGGTATGGTCGGCCTCGAGCCGTCGCTGGAGCAGCCGATCGCAACCTACCAGACCAACATCATGGGCCTCGTCAATGTCTGCGAGGTCGCACGGCAACTGTCGATGCGGCGGGTGGTCTTCGTCTCGAGCAATGCCGCCTATCACAAGGGCTCGGGCGCAACGCTGGTCGAGACCGATCCGGCCTTTTCGATCCGCGACGCCAATCCGGCCGGACATTACGGCACCTCCAAGATGGCCGGCGAAGCCATTGGCCTCGCCTACGCACAATTCCAGAACGTCGATTTCCTCGCCATACGCATCACCGCGATCTACGGCTTCGGCATGCGAAGCCCGATGTACATCAAGCCGATGGTCGAGAATGCCGTGCTCGGCAAGCCGACGCGATTTGCGACCGGCGGACGGATGAAGCGCGACTACACACATGTCGCCGATTGCAGCGACGGCATCGTCACCGCGCTTGTAGGGCCGCCTTGGAAGGCCGGCGAACAGCGCGTCATCAATGTCGCCAGCGGCAATGCGCGAACGGCGAGCGAAGTCGCAAAGATCGTCCGTGATACGATTCCAGGCGCCGATATCGAGATCGGCGACGACCTGACGCCGCTGGAAGAGCAGAACGTCAAGATGCGAACCTCGCTCGATATCGCCGCCGCCAAGCGCCTTTTGAACTGGTCGCCGAAATGGCCGCTTGAGAAAGGCATTGCCGAATATGCCGAGACCTTCCGGCGTCACCTTCCCCGCTCCTGAACGAGTTAAGTCATGTCCTCCCTTCCCAATTATGAAATCTACGCCATCCGCTACGCGACCCGTGCTGCGAAGCGATCGGAAAACTTCATCGGCGGTGACCCGCACGATGGGCCGATGCCGCTCGATTATTACGTGTGGGCTGCGATCGGTCCGGACCGGAGCTATGTAATCGATACCGGCTTCACCGCCGAGGTCGCCGCCAAGCGCAAGCGCGACTATCTGCGCTGCCCGATCGAATCGTTGCAACTCATCGGTCTCGATCCAACGAAAGTGGCCGACGTCATCCTCACCCACCTGCACTACGATCACGTCGGCAGCTTCGAAAAACTTCCTGCCGCGACCTTTCACTTGCAGGAAACCGAGCTGCATTACGCGGTCGGCCGCTACATGAAGTACAAGAAGTTGCGGCATTCCTACGAGGTCGACGACGTCGTCGGCATCGTCCGCGCCAATTACGCCGGCCGCGTCAATTTCTACGAAGGCTCGGCGGAGCTGTCGCCCGGCATCACGATCCATGCCGCGCCGGGCCATTCGGCCGGGCTGCAATTCGTGCGGGTGCACACCAAGCGCGGCTGGGTGGTTCTCGCTTCCGACGTCACGCACTTCTACGAGAACATGGAAGCTGAGAAGCCCTATGTGACGGCGTTCCATATCGGCCAGATGCTCGAAGGCTTCGACAAGTTGCGCGCGGCGGCGCCCTCGCCCCAGCACATTATTCCCGGCCACGATCCCCTTGTCATGAAGCGCTACAAGGCGCCACGCCCCGAGCTTGAGGGGATCGTGGTGCGGCTCGACGATCCGCCGAAGGAGTAGACAATGAAGATCGGTTTTGCCGGACTGGGCGCGATGGGCGGCCCGATGGCCGGCCACCTCATCGACGCCGGCCACACATTGTATGTGCTGACGAGACGCCGCGAGTCCGCCAATGCGGCGATCGGCAAAGGCGCGATCTGGGCGGAGACGCCGAAGAACCTCGCGGCGAATTCGGAAGTTGTTTTCACCGTCCTCCCCGGCCCGCCCGAGATCGAAGCGATCATGGCCGGCGACGACGGCCTGCGCGCCGGCTTCAAGGCCGGGACATCCTATATCGATTGTTCGACCAACTCGCCCGCATTGGTGCGCGAACTCTCGGCCGATCTCGCCAAAATCGGCGTCTCGATGCTCGATGCTCCCGTCAGCGGCGGACCGAAGGGCGCGGCTTCGCGGAAGCTTGCGATCTGGGTCAGCGGCGAGCAAGCGATTTACGATGCCTGCAAGCCGATCCTCGATCTGCTCGGCGATCAGGTGCGCTATCTCGGCGCGAGCGGCAACGCTTCAGTGGCCAAGCTCGTGCACAACTGCGCCAATTACGGCATCCAGATGGTTCTGGCTGAAGCCTTTACGATGGGGGTCAAGGCCGGCGCCGATCCCGTGGCGCTGTGGAGCGCAATCCGGCAGGGCTCGCTCGGGCGTCAGCGCGCGGTCGACCGCATGGCCGACCAGTTCCTGCCGCACGAATTCGACAATGCCGCCTTCGCGCTCGAGCTTGCACACAAGGACGTGTCGCTTGCTACCGCATTGGGCCGCGAGATCGGGGTGCCGATGCGCTTTGCCAACATGACGCTCGCCGAGATGACGGAAGCCCTCAACAAGGGATGGGGCAAACGCGACTCGCGCTCCGCCATGCTGATTCAGGAGGAACGGGCCGGCCTCGACATCCGCGTTCCCCGCAACGTGCTGCAGGATATTTTGAAGAACGAGCCGCTCTGATTTGAAAATCAAAAAATAACGCCGAAAGGCGATGGAGGAAACGATGAAGCATGTTTTGGCGATTTCGGTTGTTGGCCTGGCGGTGATGGCCGCAACCACTCCGGCGAGCGCCGATAATCCCGCGCTGGAGAAGACAAACCTCACCATCGCGGTTGGCGGTTCGATCAGCCAGATGAACAAGGTCGCCTATTTCGTCGCGCTCAACCGCAAATACTTCGAACAGGAAGGCCTGACGATCGAATCCAATGCCTTCGCATCGGGAACGGCGGCCTTGCAAAGCATTGTCGGCGGCAGCGCCGACGTCGCCGAAGGCGCCTACGAGCACACGCTGCGCATGCAGACCAAGGGCGTCAATATGACCTGCCTGGTGCCTTACGGGCGCTATCCGGGCAACGTGCTGGTGGTGCGAAAGTCAGCCGCCGACAAGATCAAGACGGTCGCCGACCTCAAGGGCAAGAAGATCGGTATCTCCGCGCCCGGCTCCTCGACGCAGAACTTCGTTGCCGGGCTGATGGAACGCGCCGGCGTGTCCTGGAAGGACGCCAGCTACGTTTCGATCGGCACGGGCCCGAGCGCGGTCGCCGCGATGAAGACCGGCGGCGAACTCGACGCGCTGGTGAACCTCGATCCGGCGATCAACACGCTCCTCGAAGGCGGCGATGCCGTGATCCTCACCGACAGCCGGACAGAGCAAGGCACGCTGGAAGCGTTCGGAGGTGGCTACCTCGCCGACTGCCTGATGGTGAAGAACGATTTTCTAAAGGCCAATCCCAACACGGTGCAGGCGATCACCAATGCGGTCGTCCACGCCATGCAGTGGCTGAAGACCGCGTCGATCGACGACATCATGAAGTCGTTGCCGCCCGCTTACTACAAGAGCGACGAAGCGCTTTATCGGCTCTCGCTGGAGAAGAACCTGTCCGCTTTCCAGTGGGACGGCCTGGTGACGCCGGAAGCCGCCAAGAACGTGCTGGATTCGATTGCGGTGCTCGATCCCGCACTCAAGCAGGCCAAGATCGATTTCAGCCTGACCTATGACAACAGACTGATCGAAACCGCGTTGAAGAAGTATCACTCGCCATTGCAGCAGTAGCTCGACCGAAAATAGCCGTCCGTTCAAACCCCGCCGGCGAGGCGCTCGGCATATTCGATCGCCTCGATCATGCTGCGTTCGTTGGCAATGCCCTTGCCGGCAATATCGAAGGCCGTGCCGTGGTCGACCGAGGTGCGGATGATCGGCAGACCGAGCGTGATGTTGACGCCGGAAAGCTCCTGCCACTTGCCCGTCTTCGGATCGATCTCGAAGCCGAGCAGCTTGACCGGGATGTGACCCTGGTCGTGATACATCGCCACGACTGCATCGTACTGGCCGGCACGCAGCTTGACGAACACGGTGTCGCCGGGGACCGGACCTGCCACATCAAGACCGTCGGCGACCGCCTTCTCGATCGTAGGCCTGGACACATCGATATCCTGACGGCCGAACAAACCTCCCTCGCCTGCGTGCGGATTAAGCGCGGCCACGGCGATTTTCGGCTGCGCGATGCCGAGACCCAACAGCGCCTTGTGCGTGAGGTCGATGACGAGCCGCAAGCGCTGCGGCGTCAACCGCGCCGGAACATCCTGAAGCGCGACATGGGTCGAGACGTGGCTGACGCGCATGTTGCCGTGGGCGAGCAGCATCACCGAGCCGCGAACGCCGGTGAGTTCGGCCAGCATCTCGGTATGGCCGGGATAGTGATAACCGGCCTTGTTGAGCGCTTCCTTGTTGAGCGGCGCGGTGACGATGCCGCCGACCCGTCCCGATAGCGAAAGCCGGACCCCGTGCTCCACGGCCTTGTAGGCAAAACGTCCGCCGTCCGCGGACAACACGCCCGGCGCAATATCGTCGCTCTCGGTATCCGCCTGCAGGAAACCAAGGTTCGGCCAGGCCGCATCGTCGGCCGCGACTGCCGGCACGTCGAGGCCGGCGGCAAGCTGGCGGCTGGCCTGATCGAAAGCGCGCCGGCTGCCGATGATCAGAAGCTTGAGGTCGCCGCTGGAAAGTCGATCGCGCAAGCGCGCGCAGGACTTGACGATGATCTCGGGCCCGATGCCGGCCGGATCGCCCATCGTGATCGCCAGATGTCGTTTGGTCATTATTCTTTTCCCTATCGCGGCGAGACCGTCGAATGTCAAATCCGCTCTGCTATAGCAAGCCATTTTGTTTCAGGAGCTTCAGCAACACGTCGGCCCTGCCGAAGGCCCCGGATTTCGAGATCACCTCGACGCCAGACCAATTTCCGCCTTCAATCACCGATTTGGGAATGCCGGGCTCCAGTCGACCCAGCACCCGCAAGGCGCGCGCGCCAACCGCGACCGCCTGCGCCTTGAGCGTTTCGCCACCGGCAACGATCAGGCTTCCCGGCGGATCGATCGACCTGTTCAACGTGGCGATTGCGCGCGAAAAATGCTCGGCAGCCTCACTGCGAGAACCGGCAGTCGGCGCCTCCAGTTTCACGAGCGCAACGCCTTTGACCAATGCTTGCCCGATCCGATCGATATCGCTTGCGGCATCGGCGCTTCGGATCAGGACCGGTTCGCACGCCGCGAGTTGAAGTAATGTCGTGCGATGGTCCGAGCCGAATATACCGAGCACCGGCGTCTTCAGCCTGTCGGCCGCCCAGACTCCGGTCCCGCGCGCAAGCGCGCTCGCAAGCCCCCCGCTCCCGCACCACAGCAGCTTTCCGGAATACTTTTTCCCGGCCTCGACAATCCGCTCGAGATCGTCGTCGCTTTCGGCATCGAACACGTTGATCCCCGCCTGAACGCCGGTGAAAGGGTTGGACATCTTCGCTTCCAGTTTTCGTTCCTGGAGCTGCTCGACGATTTTCTTGCCGACCGCGCTCCAGCCTCCGTCGGCGGCTCGCGCATATTGTTGGCCGTTGATCGTGCGGCGGCCCTGGTGAACGAAGGCCGGCGCGACGATACAGGCATCCCAAGCGCCGGTGCGCAGACACGCATCGAGCTCGGCAACCCAGGGGCCACGGAGCAGGCTGTCGATTTTCTTGTAGGCGATGGTGGCGTCAGCGAGTCTCGGTGCAAGCTCGCCCACGACGGCGAAGGCCTGTTCGGATGAAAGCTCGCGTGTGCCGCTGTCGATCGCAAAACTCGGCTGGTTTGGCGCGATCGACGATGCAGACCAATGCACTTCCAGCGGGCCGAATTGGCCAACCAGCTCGGCGGACGTATCGAGCGCCCCGGTCAAATCGTCAGCCAGAAGTCGCAGCGAGGACATGGGAAGAGTATCCGCCCCAAAACCGAAAGAACTATGAAATACCTAGGGAATTTCGGACAATTGCCGCCCAAAGGATACCGAAGCGGTTCCCCCTTATTCAATGCCTTTGTTCCCCGAAATGGAACCTAAACGAACCCTCTGCGTCCTAATAATGTAATCCCCAAAGAGTGTTCCCGCTTATGCGCCCCCGTTCCCCATCAGCCGATCTTTCCTTTCTGACCGGCGGAGGGGAAACGGCCGCGCTGATGAAAAAATCTGATTGGGCGAAAAGCCCGGTCGGACCGCCTCGAAGCTGGTCGCCCACCCTTCGCGCGACGCTGGGGATGATCCTGCCCGCCCAGGCGGAGATCGTTCTGTTCTGGGGGCCGGATTTCGTGGCCTTCTACAACGACGCTTACGCACCGACGATCGGCAACAAGCACCCGCGAGCACTCGGCCGGCCGGCGCGCGAGAACTGGTCCGAATTGTGGAGCGATCTCGAGCCGTTGCTGCGCGGCGTCGTCGAAACCGGCCAGACGTTTTCGGCCAAGGACCGTCCGTTTTACATCGAACGTCATGGTGCCGGCGAAACCGTCTATTTCGACGTGTCCTATTCCGCGGTGCGGGAAACCGACGGCACGGTCGGAGGTGTGCTGTGCATCGTCAGCGAAACCACCGTCCGCGTGCACGCCCAGCAGCGGCTGCGCGCCAGCGAGATGCAATTCCGCTCGTTCGCCCAGGCCATACCGAACCACTTCTGGACATCGACGCCGAACGGCGAACTCGACTGGTTCAACGATCAGGTCTACGCCTACAGCGGCCTGCAACCGGGCGAGCTCGACGGCAACGGCTGGGTCGCGATCGTCCATCCCAAAGATTTGCCGAGCGCCCTGAGCAATTGGCAGGAGGCGCTCTCAAGCGGCGAGATTTATGAAACTGAATTCCGTCTCAAGCGCCACGACGGCCGTTGGCGTTGGCACATCGCCCGCGCAGTCCCGATTCGCGACACCGAGGGCCACATCATCAGCTGGGTCGGCACCAACACCGACATCCAGGATCAGAAGGAGGTCTCGGCGGCGCTGACCGACATCAACGCCGCGCTGGAGGACCGCATCAACGAACGCACCAGGCAATTGCAGGATGCTGAAGAGAAACTGCGGCAAGCCCACAAGATGGAAGCGGTTGGTCAGCTCACGGGAGGTCTTGCCCACGACTTCAACAATCTGCTCCAGGGCATCACCGGTGCGCTCGATCGCATCCAGAGCCGGATCGCCCATGGCAGATTGAGCGACGTCGACCGTTTTTTGAAGGCGGCGATGGATGCAGCCAATCGCGCAGCGGCGTTGACGCACCGGCTATTGGCGTTTTCCCGCCAGCAAACCCTCGATCCCAAACCTGCCGACATCAATCACCTGATCGCAGGCCTGGAAGACCTGATCCGCCAGACCATGGGGCCGACGATCGAGGTCACCGTGCACTGCGCAACCGATCTTTGGTCGACGAAGGTAGACATCCCTCAACTCGAAAGTGCGCTTCTCAACCTGTGCATCAACGCCCGCGACGCGATGCCGGACGGCGGCAAGCTCTCGATTCAAACGGCCAATCAGTCGCTGGATGAAGAGGCTGCGCTCGAACGCGAGGTGCTGCCCGGCCACTACGTTTCGGTTTCCGTCGCCGACAACGGCACCGGCATGGCTCCCCACGTGATCGCGAGAGCCTTCGATCCGTTCTTCACGACCAAGCCGCTCGGCCAGGGCACCGGCCTTGGGCTTTCGATGATCTACGGCTTCGTTCGGCAATCCGGCGGCCAGGTCCGGATCTACTCGGAAGTTGCGCATGGCACCGCCGTGCGGCTCTATCTGCCCCGCTACTTCGGCGCCCTGGAAAAGGAAGCGCTGTCCAACGGCGGACCCATGAACCGCGGTCTCGGCGAGACCGTGCTCGTCGTCGACGACGATCCGACCGTTCGGATGCTGGTCGCCGAAGTCCTCTCCGAGAATTCCTACAACATCCTGGAAGCGACCGACGGTCCGTCCGCGACGCGGATTATCGAATCGGACCGCCGCATCGATCTTCTGATCACCGATGTCGGCCTGCCCGGCGGCATGAATGGCCGCCAGGTGGCCAGCGCCGCACGCGTGCGAAGGCCCGACCTCAAGGTATTGTTCATCACAGGCTACGCGGAAAATACCGCCATCAAGAACGGCCATCTGGAATCGGGCATGGCGGTCCTGGCCAAGCCGTTTGCGATGTCCACACTCAGCAACAAGATCCGCGGAATGCTGGAGGCCTGATCGATTGCGGCGCGGCCTGGCGGAAGCCGGGCTCAGGCGGTTTTGCCTTCGAACGTTTTCTCGAAGGCGGAAACGAAATGATCGGAAACCAGAAATTGCAGCGCTTCCCGCAGTGCTTCCGACTTGACGCGGCCGAAGCCGGCTTCAAAACCGGCTTGGGCTTTTGCCCATAATGCGTCCGTCTCGGCGAGCTTGGTGCGGCCTTGCCGCGTCAAGCTGATCAAGCGGTTGCGCCGGTCGTCCGGATCGATGGCGATTGCGACCAGACGATCCCGCTCCAGCGGCTTGAGCGTATGGGCCAGCGCGCCCGCATCCATCACCAGCGCGGCAGCGAGTTCGCCGACGGTTACCGGTTGCGAACGGCCAAGCTGCGCCAGGATCGCACGCTGCGTCGTCTTGAGCCCGCTTGGCGCAAGGGCGTCGTCGTATAACTGCGAGATGCGCCGCGTCGCCTTGCGCAAAGCCGTGCAGTTGCAGCGGCTTGCCTTGCCGGCATCCGCCGTCCCTTTCCGGTCCGCCATCGCGCTCTCCAATCCGCCTCTTGACTTCCATTACCAGCATATGCAGATATTCGGGTGAAATGCAAGCATATGCTGACATTAAAGGAGACGAACCATGCCCCTCGCCCGCATCGACCTTCGCAAAGGCAAGGACGCCGCTTATCGGCGCGAAATAGGCCGCGTGGTCTACGAGGCGATGATCGGCGTCGGCGTACCGCTCAAGGACCGCTTTCAGGTCATTCACGAGCACGACGCCGAAGATTTCTTCTTCGACGCCGACTATCTCGGCATCCACCGCAGCGACGATCTGGTGATCATCCAGATCACCTGGAACGAGGGGCGGACGGTCGAGCAGAAGAAGGCGCTCTATAAGACCATCGCCGAAGGCCTCCACGCCGCGGTCGGCCTCAGGTTGGAGGATGTCTTCATCAATCTCGTCGAGGTGAAAAAGGAAAACTGGTCGTTCGGCAACGGCGTCGCGCAATACGCGGCCTGACGCGGTGGTTGCCATGCACGGTTCGATCGGTCCAGTTGGGACCAATGCCTCGGCAAAACGTCAGGCGCTCCTGGTGCTGATTTGCACCTCGGCGCCGTCGTTCATGCTTCAGCTCGATGCCAACATCGTCTCCGTCTCGTTGCCGGCGATCGCTCATTCGCTGAATGCGAGCTTCGCCGGTATCGAGTGGGTGATCACGGCCTACATGCTGAGCTTTGCCTCGCTGCTGATGCCGGCAGGCGCGCTCGCCGACCGCTTTGGACGCAAGCGGTTGCTGATCATCGGGCTATCGATATTCACCTTCGCATCTCTCCTATGCGGCGCGGCGCCAAATCTGCCGGTGTTGATCGCGGCGCGCGCGCTGCAGGGCGCGGGCGCCGCCATGCAGCTCAGTTCGGCGTTGGCGACGCTGTCTCACGCTTTCCAGGGTGAAGCACGTGCCCGCGCCTTTGCTTTCTGGGGCTCGGTCGTCGGCATCGGCATCGCGAGCGGTCCCGTTGTCGGCGGGCTCATCACGCAAGCCTTCGGCTGGGAATGGGCCTTCTATGTCAACCTTCCGATCGGCATCGCGCTGATCGCCCTTATCGTGAAGGTGATCGAGACATCCAAAGATCCAGGCGCTGTGCGGCTCGATCTGCCGGGCGTTGCCTGTTTCGCCGGTGCATTGTTCCTGACGACGCTGGCCTTGATCGAGGGCAACCATCGCGGCTGGAGCGATTTCTGGATTGACGCAGAACTCGCCGGTGCGTTGGTGCTGTTTGCCCTGTTCATCATCGTCGAGCGCCAACAAATGCGGCCGATGCTCGACCTCTCTTATTTTCGTAAACCCACCTATCTCGGCGCCAATCTGGCGCAGCTTTCCTTCTCGGCGGGCATGCTGACCATGCTCACCTTCATTCCGATTTTCCTGCAAAACGGGCTCGGGAAATCCTCGGCCGTCGCAGGGCTGATGATGTTGCCGATGGTGGTGCCGCTCTTCATCGTCCCGCGCATCGTGGCAAGCCATCTCGCCTATCGCCTGTCCGGGCGCGCGCTGTTGACGATTGGCCTCTCCCTCGTCTGTCTTGGCCTGTTCTGGTTCGCGGCCGTCGTGCGCGAACTGGCGTACGGTCCGATGATCGGCGGCATGCTGCTCACGGGGACCGGCGCCGGCTTCCTCAACGGCGAGACGACCAAGGTCGGGATGACCGTTATTCCAAAGGAGCGCGCCGGCATGGCATCGGGTGTCTCGGGAACCGTTCGCTTCTCCGGCCTGGTGGTCGGCATCGCCGCGCTCGGCGCCGTGCTTTACGGCAGCGTGGCCGCCGCGGTTGGACGCGCCCTCCCCGACGCCGACGCTTCCTACGCGCTACGGCTGGTCCAGGATATCACAGCGGGCCAGTTGGCTGGCGCGCCTCTGCCCGGTCACGACGCGGCTGCGATCCAATCTCTCGCCGCGGCGAGCTATGCGAGCGGTTACCAGTGGCTGTTTCTCGCCGGTGCCCTGTTCATGCTGATTTCAACGCTCCTGACCCGGCGGCTGGTCAGCGCAGCCGAAACGCCGCCCGCTCAAGCAACCCGAACATAACGGAGGAAACGATGCCGACATATACCGTTACGTCTGCGAATGTTTCGCTGACGGCAGCCCAACAGAGCGAGATCGCGGCTGCCATCACCGAGGCGCATCACCAGAACACAGGCGCGCCCGGATTTTTCGCGCAGGTGTTGTTTGTCGCAGTCCCTGCGCAAAAGCACTTTATCGGCGGCAAGCTCAACGTGACGCCGCATCTCTATGTTCATGGCTTGGTACGCGGCGGCCGAAGTGCGGCGGCCAAGAACGGCCTGATTCAGCAGATCGCCGTGAAGGTATGCGAGATCGCCGGTGTCGGCACTGAAGATATCTGGGTCTACGTCCAGGACATTCCGCCGGAGCAGATGATCGAGTTCGGACGGGTATTGCCCGCGCCCGGAGCCGAAGAACAATGGCGGAAAGGCATGAGCGAGCTGAAACGTCAGCAGCTGGCCGCTGCCGGCGTCACGATCTGAGCGCGATAGCGTTTTCAAGCGAAGTGGAAACCGGTTCGCGTGAAGAAAACGCGTTAAAACAAAAGCCTATCCGGCGCAGCCGCGCAGGAACAATGCCGCGACGGTTTCCGCACGCTTCTCGAGTTCTTCCCGCGTCGGTGGCGGCGCGTGACCGAACAGCACCGCGCGCTGGGGCTGGAATACCAGCATGCCAAGCAGCATCCCGGCCGAAGCTTCGGCATCGTCGATCCTGATCAAACCGCGCTCGTTCTGCGTCTTCAGCCAGTTAGCCAGCGTTTGCTCGGTCCGCCGAATCGCCTTGTGATAAAATATCTCCGCGATTTCCGGAAATTTCTCGCTGTCGCCGAGGATCACGCGCTGGAGCGAGATCACGTCGCTATTCAGCACCAGTTCGCCGCAAACGATCAGCGCCTCGCGCAAGGCTTTCTCGACGTCCCTGCCGTCGCACGCCCTCAAGCGCACCACGGAGGCGAAGGTATCGATGCGGTCGGTGATCATCGCTTCGAACAGCGCCGCCTTGTTCGGGATCAGCCGATAGAGCGTCTTGGTGGAAACGCCGGCGCGGCGCGCCACGCTGTCCATGCTGGTGGCGGCATAGCCGCTGGCTGCAAATTCGTGACGCGCGGCTTCAAAGATAACGCCGCGCGTTTCCTCGTCGCATCGCGCCTGAGGTCGCCCGCGGCCGCGCCGCACCTCGGCGCAGGGGTCTTCCTGTTCTGTTTCAGTCTTCGTCGTCGCCATAGCGAGCCATGCTTTTAGATGATGACTGTCATTCTATTGACAGTCCCAATATGCCCTGTATTTTGGAAAACGTCAAGTTTCCTAATTCACCTTACCGGGCGAAAACAAATTCCGCTTTTGCGGCAAGGGGTTAAAGCCAAAAGAGGACCGCCATGACCCGTCATTCCACCGCCTTTGAGGCCGAACAGGCCGTTCCGGCCGAAACCATTCAAAACCTGGTTCCCTCGCCGTCTCCGGCGCCGGAAGCCGCTCAACCGGCCGCCAAGTCAGGCGGATTCCGCAAGCTTTTACTGACTGGTGCCGCTGTCGCGGTGCTGGCCGGCGCATCCTGGTACGGCTTTGACTACTGGACCGTCGGCCGTTTCTTGGTCTCGACCGATGACGCCTATGTAAAGGCTGACAACACCACCGTCGCACCGAAGGTCTCCGGCTATCTGCACGAAGTGCTGGTCGGCGACAACGAGCGCGTCAGAGCCGGTCAGGTGCTGGCGCGGATCGACGACCGCGACTTCAGGGTCGCGCTCGACCAGGCCAAGGCCGACGTCGCTGCTGCGGAAGCCGCCATCTCAAGCAAGCACGCGCAGCTCGACGTTCAACAGGCGATCATCGACGCGGCCAAGGCGACGCTGGACGTCGACACCGCGTCGGCAACCTTCACAACGCAGGAGAACAAGCGCTATACCGACCTCGCCGCTACCGGCTATGGCAGCGTGCAGAATGCGCAAGGTGCGCAATCGCGCAATGCCAGCGCGCTCGCCGCGATCGAACGCGACAAGGCCAACCTCGCCTCGGCGCTGAAGCAGGTCGAATTGCTCAAGGCCGAGATCGCGCAAGCCGTTGCCGCCGCATCGCGGGCCAATGCGTTGCAGCACCAGGCCGAACTCAATCTGTCCTACACGACGATCATCGCGCCGATCGACGGCGTGGCCGGCAACCGTACCTTGCGCGCCGGCCAGTATGTGCAGGCTGGAACGCAATTGATGTCGCTGGTGCCCGCCAGCGGCGCCTATGTGATTGCGAACTTCAAGGAAACGCAGCTCACCAATGTGCAGCCAGGCCAGGCGGTCGACATCGATGTCGACATGTTCCCCGGCAGGCCGGTGCACGGCCACGTCGACAGTCTCGCGCCGGCTTCGGGGCAGGAATTTGCACTGCTGCCGCCCGATAACGCGACCGGAAACTTCACCAAGGTGGTGCAGCGCATCCCGGTCAAGATCGCGCTGGATGCATCGAGTGTCGAACTTCGCCCGGGCATGTCGGTGATCCCGACGATCCAGACGCAGACGCATCAGCCGGTAACGGTGAGCGCGCCACCGAGCCGCTTACATTCCAGCATCGCGCTGCTCGCATCGCAAAAGTGACGTCAAGGAAATGAGCCCAGAGAAGAGAATAAAGGTGATGTCATGTCAGACCTCGCACTCTCGACCTCCTCCCCCCGCCGCGTCACGGCCGCTGCCGTGACGCCGGCCGCGCCTGAGCGCGCCAGCGCAACCGTGTGGATTGCCGTGATGGCCGCCATGATCGGCGCGTTCATGGCGATCCTGAACATCCAGATCACCAATGCTTCGCTCTTGAATATCGAAGGCGGCATCGGCACCGGCGTCGACAACGGCTCCTGGATTTCGACGTCCTACCTGATCGGCGAGATCGTGGTGATCCCGCTGACCGATTATCTCAGCCGCGTGTTCTCCTACCGCAACATCATCCTGACCTTTGCGGCGCTGTTTGCGGCGTTCTCCGTCGCCTGCGCTTTCACCCACGATCTGCCCTCGATGATCGCGATGCGCGGCTTTCAGGGCTTTTTCGGCGGCGTGCTGATCCCGATGGCCTTCACGCTCGTTTTCACCAAGCTGCCGAAGCCGCAGCAGCCGATCGGACTTGCGATGTTCTCGCTCGCGGTGACCTTTGCGCCCGCGATCGGCCCGACCATCGGCGGCTATCTCACCGAAAATTACGGCTGGCAGACCATCTTCTTCGTCAACGTGATCCCGACCATCGTGATGGTGACGACGCTCTATTTCACGATCGAACGTCAACCGATGCAACTCGGCCTCCTGAAGGAAGGCGACTGGTTCGGCATTGCCACGATGGCGATTGGCCTCGCTTCGCTCCAGGCTGTGCTGGAGGAAGGCAACAAGGACGACTGGTTCGGTTCGCCCTTTATCGTGAAGCTTGCCGTCGTCGCGGTCGTCAGCCTTGCGCTGTTTATCGCCAACGAACTTCTCATCGAGAAGCCGCTGGTGCGCTTGCGGCTTCTGACCCAGCGCAGTTTTGGATTCGGCACCATCTCCGCCGTCTTCCTTGGTTTCGCTTTGTTCGGCACGGTCTATCTGCTGCCGGCCTATCTCGGCCAGGTGCAGCGTTATAACGCCGAGCAGATCGGCGCGGTGCTGGCCTGGACCGGTCTGCCGCAGCTCCTGTTGATTCCGCTGGTGCCGAAGCTGATGCAGCGCTTCGATGTCCGCTACATTGCCTTCACCGGCATGGCCCTGTTTGCGGTCAGCGCCTTCATGAACACGACGATGTCGCTCGACTATTCCGGCGACCAGCTGTTCTTTCCCAACATCGTTCGTGCGATCGGCCAGGCGCTGACGCTGGCTCCCCTAAGCGCGATCTCACTCGGCAGCGTGGCGCCGCAGGATGCGGCCGCGGCTTCCGGCATCTCCAACATGATGCGCAACCTCGGCGGCGCCGTCGGTACTGCCCTGCTCGCCACCATCGTCACCAAGCGCGAACAGTTCCACTCCAACATCATCGGCCAGTCCGTCCATCTCGGCCGCGAAGAAGTCCGCGCCCGGATCGAGCAGATGACCAACTTCTTCCTGGCGCATGGCGTCAGCGATCCGGCGACCGCGCAACACCAGGCGATCGTCGCGCTCGGCAACCTCGTCAAGCAGCAGGCGCTGGTGATGGGCTTTAGCGACGCCTTCGCGGTGGTTGGAGTGGTGCTGGTGATTTCCGGCATTGCCATCCTGCTCACCGGCAAGCCGAAGGGCGGCGCGGCGGCGGGAGGTGGGCACTGAAACGGTCAGGCGCCGACAGCTCGCGCCAAGGCGCACGTCGGGACAAGGCCGGCATAGCCGATCTCGTTGGCCACGTCCGCTCTTAAGGCCAGAGCCGACATACCGTTCAGCCGGAACGAATTCCCCTTTGACCCGAAGCAGACCTACGGCTTTTCGCTCGACTATAACCGACAGGCCAACCGCGTGCCTGATCGAAGGCGCCCAGCGCATATCACGATCGTATCGGCCGCAATGACCTGCTGCTGGTCACCGGCCATGATGGTTAGGTACCGGTGCTACATTCTTTGCGACCTTTTCCCGACCGCCTGCACTGGCGATAGCGCTCAACTTGTCTCTCAAAAATGGCCTTAGCATCGGTGGCCGAAACGCGGGTTAACTGTTCGGCAAGCGCCCGACTGATCTGAAAGTGCTGATAGTCGATTGGATCGTGCCAGTCACCACCCCAAATTGAAAACCCATTATCTGCGAAGAGTTCGATGACTGACTCGGCCATGCCAGGCTTCGCAGCGTTTCGATCGAGGTACAGTTTGCCTTCAGCAGGTGAAGCTTCGCGCTTTCCTCCCGTTACCTTTACGAACGGATTTTGCACTGGGTTTAGGTCGATGGCGGCACCGTAAGCGTGCAGCGACAAAGTATTGGTTCCGGCCACGACACGGTCATTAAACGATGAGGTGTTGTTGTCTACATCAGCTGCATCGTCGTCACCGTCGTAATAGTTCATCAAGCGTGCTTTGGCGATTGGGAAACGGCGATCGAGGAGCGAGTCGAAAATTGCCGCGACATGGTGCGCGACGGCATCGAGGACAACGATTTCACCATCAGAGTGGACGGCGTTGTCAAACCCGAAATAGCTAAACCTAATGAGTGATAGTCGACTGCAACTGACCGGCTTTCCCTCGATCAGAGTCTTATGGCGAACCATCTCATCACAAAGGTCAGCAGGGACGACCGATACAGCAGTGCGAATTTCTGTGGCGGAAGCGATGTCGATCAGGCAGCCAAGATGGGTAAACAACAGCAAGGCAATCGACAGGGCTGAAACTCTCATCGTTTTCGCTACCTCGGATCGTACGGTCTTCGTATAGCATTCCGGAAGGCGCTGATCAACTCGACCGGCGGGAGGTAGGCACTAGAGCTCCGATTCCGAGGTTCGCATGATATCGCGGCGCCAGATGCCGACAGCTCGCCAAGACGCGCGTTGGGACAGGGCCGACATCATCGTCGGCCACGTCCGCGCTTAGAGCTAGAGCCGACATACCGTTCAGCCCGAACCAATTCCGCTTTTGACCCATTTCCGACATCGCGCGGTTGACTGCGCATGAAGTCGTAAAACTAACACGTTTTGCGCGAGCGACGCTCCGATGACAGAGCGTCTCTCCCGTTTCGACACAGACCGCACAACGCAAGACGATGCCGGGGCCATCGCTGGTAAAAAAGCAACAAGATCGCGTCGGCGGTCTTCAGGTTGATGCCCAGTGAGAACGCAGCACTACGTTAACGCTCGCTAACCACAATTCACGAACACGACGTCCCGTTTTGGCCACGGCCAACGCCTGCGGAAACGTCGATCCGACCATAGCTACCGCCGCGTTTCGGTTGTGTTTCGGTTTTGCACCTGGATATCTTTTTGTTGCTGGCGTCTTGTGCGGTCGCCTTCCAGCTGAAATTGGAGTTGCCGCCGTTTTTGGCGTCACCGGACACACTGAACGTAGGTGTTTCTTTTCCAACCCCTAAGTGAAAGGTCTTCGACCCTGCGCCTCCACTGACATTGTCTGTGACGACGAGGTCGATTTCCACAGTATCGACATTGACAAACGATACATTCGCGCTGCCGAACGCCTGGGCCTGCTGTTGGCCACTGCCCGCGCCCGATCCACTGCCGCTACCAGAGCCACTGCCGCTACCAGAGCCGGAGCCGCTACCAGAACCACTGCCACTGCCGGAGCCACTTCCGCTTCCACTGGCGCTACCGCTGCCGCTGCCACTCCCGCTGCTTTTGGGTTGGTCCGGCTTCTGATCGTATTTTGCCTCGGTTATTTCAATCGTGGGATTTTTTAGCGGCTGACTGCCCAATGGGAGCACCAGCGCGACCGTATTCGAGCCCGGCTTGATTCCAATGCTAGTGCAGGTACTGGTGTCCTTGAAGCAGTACTTGATCGTAACCTTTCCACTCGTATCCTTGTCGGTGATGGTGACTTTGCCGTTGCTCCAGCTCCCGGCCGAAACGGAGCCGCAGGCGTCACCGGAACAAGCTAACGCGATTTGGGGCGCCGCGCCGACGGCGATAGTGGTTGCCAATGCCAAGCCCAGCCTGTGTCTCATGGTCGTTTCTCCTTCAAAGGAACGAGATTAGGTATGGCTCTTGGTGTGGGTGTCACCGCAATTGGTTCAAACGGGGCCTGGACAACGACGCTGTGCGATGCAACAGCCGATGAGCCGGCATCAAGCTCAGCTAGATTCAGCAGCCTGTGCTTGCCCTCAGTGCGATTGCGCTTGACATGCATGTCGAAGACGGCGCCCCGGAGAATTATCGGCAAGCCCCGCGATTTCCTAAACTATTTCGGCTTCTGGCCTTTGGCGGAGGTAGAGCGATGTCCGACTTAAGCCCGTTGTACGCACCGCATGGCGTGAGCGATCCGGCGATCGCGCATCAGCAGGCGATCGTCGCGCTCGGCAACCTCGTCAAGCAGCAGGCGCTGGTGATGGGCTTTAGCGACGCCTTCGCTTCCGATTATGACCCATTCCAGACATCTTGCCGTGGACCCGCGCTGGAAAATTACTTACGCTTTGCGCCAAAGCAAAGTGGTCAGATCGGCGGCGTTACCACCGGCAGTGTTGGGGCAGCAAAGGGAGAGTGAAATGGAGGCAATTGTTAAAGCTGCACGGCTTTTAGTTGCCGTCGTTTTGTTCGCTCTGCCGTACGTGACGCCAGTAGCTGCTGAGAACGAGCAGGTTCACTTCTACAACTCGCCTGCGGCTGCCGCCGCAAAGTTACCATTTAGTCAAGCCGTTCGGGTCGGAAACATATTGTATTTGTCGGGTGCCATCGGCGTTTTGCCAGGCAAAATGGAGCTGGCTCCGGGCGGAATTGAACCCGAGACGACCCAGATGATGGAGAACATCGGCAATACCTTGAAGGCGAACGGCTTAACTTTCGACGATGTGTTCAAATGCACTGCGATGCTTGCAGACATGTCCAAGTGGAGCGCATTCAATAAGATTTACGCGACGTATTTTAAGCTGGAGCATTTGCCTGCTCGGTCTGCGCTTGGCGCTAACGGATTGGCACTGGGTGCCCAAGTAGAGCTGGAATGCTGGGCCTTCGTCCACAAATAAAACGGCTTCCGTTCTTGGCACTTAGCCGACATCGCGAGCGCGGCCGGAGATGTCGGCTGTTGGGGTGAAAGCAGACATGGCACTCTGGCCGAACGACTTCCGCTTGTGACCTATTGCACAGCTAATTCAGACCCGCACGACGGAACCCTTCCAAATAATGTTCGCGATCAGTGTCGGACAGGATCGGCATATGGCTGACGAGCCAAGCGATGGAAATATTGGGCTGCGCTCGTTCGAGCTCGATCAATGCGGCTTTTGCCAAGTCGTCATGGCCCGCCATGCCGGCCGCTGCGGTCAATACCCGGTGACCGCCAACGAAGTCGCCGCGTTGCCGGATGCTCTCGCTTGCCAGGCGTATCGCCTCGTCATAATTGCGCCCGACGAAGTGGGCGTAGGCGGCGATGCCGCAAAAAATCGCCGCGAACGGGTCGCGAGGGCTCAGCCGCAACGCCCGTTGCGCCGCCACGCCAGCCTCCTGCCAGCGACCGCAATATGACAGGGCCAGGCCGTAATAGCCCTGCGCAAGCGAGAAATTCGGGTTGAGGCTTAACGCTGATTCGAATGCGGCCAGCGAGTCTTCGAAGCGCCGCTTGAACAACGACACGCTGCCAAGCGCGTGATGCGCCCAGGGATCCTCGCTGTCGGCCTGGATCGACGCCAGAGCGGCGCGCTCGGCGATCGGAACAACGGTTGCCATGTCCGCCCAGCCCATATGCGCGCTGAACGTATAGCTGGTGGCAAGCACGCCAAGAGCCTGGCCGTATTTCGGATCGATATTGATCGCCTTCTCCAGCAGCGCTTGGGCGACGACATTATCCTGCCGCGTCACTCGCCAGTAATGCGACAGTGCCCGCATTACCAGGTCCCAGGCATCCATGCTTTCCGGCGGCTTACGTTGGGCACGGAAATTCTCCGCGGCATAGAGTTGTGGCTCGATCGCAGCGACAATGGCCTCGGTAATTTCATCCTGCACCGCGAATACGTCTGCCAAACCGCGGTCGTATTTTTCCGCCCACAGATGGCTACCAGTCGTCACATCATTTAGCTGCACGGTAATGCGCACTCGGTCGCCGCCCTTGCGGACACTGCCCTCGACAACGTAGCCGACGCCGAGTTCCTCGGCGACCTGCTTCATGTGCACGGCTTTGCCCTTGTAGGTAAACGACGAGTTGCGCGCGATCACGAAGAACCAGCGCAACTTGGACAGCGCCGTAATAATATCCTCGCTGATGCCGTCAGAAAAATACTCCTGCTCGGGATCACCACTCATGTTGGTGAAAGGAAGCACGGCGATGGCGGGCCGATCAGGCAGCGGCATCGCCATGCGCGATTGCTCGTGGATTTCATCCGCCGGTGCCGCGGCAGGAGCGAGGTCAGCGCCGTTTGACCTGGTATCAACGACACCGACAAAACGGAGACCCTTGCGCGCAACGGTACGTATCAGCTTCTGATTTTCGCCACTGTCGCCGACTGCCCTGCGCGCGGCGTTGATACGGCTGGTCAGCGTCGACTCCGAGACAACGCGTCCACCCCAGACCGAAGCGAACAGATCGTCCTTGCTGACAACACGATCGCGGTTCTGCAGGAGATAAATCAGCAGGTCAAACACCTGCGGCTCGACGGCGATTCGCTCAGAACCCCGATGCAACTCACGCCGTTCGGTATCAAGCCTATGATCGCAAAAGATAAATTGCAACGGCAATGCTCCCGAACCCGAGCGCGTCTCAAGAAACAATCAAGCTCACCTCAAGCAAAAATCGAGCTCTGAGCAAAGTCATTTGGTCTCAAGCCCCAGCATCCTCGTGACTTCGGGGCAATACCCCACCCAAGGAGAGAGATCATGACCCAAATCCAGGCCATAAGCGAGGAAACGAAGAGCAGTCCAGTCGGCAGGTTCCTTGCTTTCATCTACGGATTTGCATCCTACGCCTTATTCTTCGTGACATTCCTCTACGCCATCGGCTTCGTATCGGGCCTGACGGTGCCCAAGACGATTGATTCCGGTCCAGCCGGACCGGTACCCGAGGCGCTTATCGTTGACCTTCTCCTGATGTCCATTTTCGCGATTCAGCACAGCGTCATGGCGCGCAAGCAATTCAAGCAATGGTGGACCCAATTCGTGCCGAAACCGGTCGAGCGCAGCACCTACGTGCTGCTATCGAGCCTCGCGCTTGTCCTGCTGTTTTGGCAATGGCGTCCGATCCCTGCTATCGCCTGGGAAATCACCGATCAGCGGATCGCCGTGACTGTCGTGGGCCTGTCACTGACCGGCTGGCTCATCGTATTGACGAGCACCTTCCTGATTAATCACTTCGAACTATTCGGACTGCATCAGGTTGCCAACAATCTGACAGGTCGTCCAATGCCGGCAATGCGCTTTCGCACACCGCTTTTTTACAAGTTCGTACGGCACCCGATCTATCTTGGTTTCATCATCGCATTTTGGGCGGCTGCCACAATGACAATCGGGCACCTGCTGTTCGCAGCTGTGACCACGGCCTATATCTTCGTTGGTATCCTTCTGGAAGAACGCGATCTGGTCGATCTCTTCGGCGACGACTATCGCCGCTACAAGCACCATGTTTCGATGCTGTTGCCCTGGCGTAAATCGGCTCGATAGATGAATGGCGGCCCCGTCATCGTGTGAGGAGCGCCGATATTCGATTTCGGCGCTTTGGCTGCAGAGTTTGGGTTTCGAGAAATACGGCGCGGTCCTTTCAAGTCACGATATTGGGTTTGGATACCTGCGTTCTCAGACATCCAGTAGCTCCTCCCTTCTTCTTAGCCCCGGTCTTCCCTCAAGACTGGGGCGATTTTTAACCGAGCTGAGTTGGTCATTAATCTCAAGACCGCCGCCGCTTTCGGCCTCACCGTTCCTAACTCGTTCCAGTTGCTCGCCGACCAAGTGATCGTCACCCACTTCCGCTATTGGCCCTTAGCCGACATGTCCGGCCGCGTTCGCAATGTCGGCTGTTGGGGTGAAAGCAGACATGGCACTCTGGCCGAACGACTTCCGCTTGTGACCCGGAACAGACGTCGCGGCCGATCCAAGCTCTTCGTGCGATACCTTTCGAGGGTAGGACACGCGGCGAGAGTTCTGAGTGCTGCGGTGGCCTCGCAATTCAATAGGATGAGTTGTTAAACAGTAGTTACTCGCTTCTCCTGGCCTCTCAAGGCTTCAAGAAGTTCATCGGCCGAGAAGGGCTTGATCAGGAGAGAGACACCTTGCGCAGAAATCGAGTGCATCGTTTGCGATCTAATATCGCCGGTCATCACAACGGCCGGCACGTCCCGGCCAAGAGCGGCACGAAGGTGCCTGATGGTCTCGACACCATCCGGTGAGCCACGAAGATTGTAGTCACACAGCAGCACATCCGGGCGCAAGCGCTGCTCCCTGATTATGGTCAAGGCTTCCGTCGCCGTTGCAACAATGGTGACGTCAACCCCTTTCTTCTTCAACAGTCTCCCAAGCGCCGAGCGCACGGATGCCTCGTCCTCGATCGCAAGAACGCAGCCAACGAAGGCATCATCGTGAGGATGCACCGGCGGCGCCGCTTCCGGCACCTTGACGGTGGATCGACCGCGCGGAACCTCAATGAAAACCCCTGTACCCTTCCCGGCGATTGAGCGCACTTCGACCCTGTGATCCAGGACTTCTCCGAGCCGCTTCACGATCGCAAGGCCCAACCCAAAGCCGCCCCGTTCCGCGCCGTCGGTCCCCTGATAGTACTCATGGAATATGTACGGGAGCTCGTCTTCGGTGATACCGACGCCGCTGTCCCAGACTTCAATGCGAACGTTGTCGCCGGCTCGCCGGCATCCCAGCAGAATTCGTCCCCGGTCGGTGTATCGGACCGCATTCGACAACAGGTTGCGGATCATCTCCGCGAGCATGCGCCTGTCGCTGCATATGATGAGCCCGGAAGGGACGATGCACAGTCGGAGCCCCGCTTCCTGCACAGGAGCGACGAAGTCTCCAGCGAGCAATTCGAAGATATCACTTACCGAAAACTCGCTCGGGGATGGACGGAGGTTTCCTGATTCCAGCCTGTTTACGTCGAGCAGGCTCGACAGGATGCTGGTCATGGTTTCCAGCGATTGCCCGATTCCAACGACAAGTTTGCCTGCCTCACCGCCTGGATGGTGCAGTTCAAGCGCTGCCTGCAGAAGTTTCAGGGTCTGCAATGGCTGTCGCAAGTCATGGCTTGCGGCGGCCAGAAAGCTCGATTTGGCGTGATTGGCCAACTCTGCTGTTTTCCACGCGAGCGAAAGCTCCTCGTCAAGACGCTTGCGCTCGGTGACATCCGTCATGAGACCATGGATGTGCGTGGTCTTTCCGGCTGAGTCGAATTGGACGATCGCAATGTTTTCCAGCCAGACTTCACCACCGTCAGGCCGCCGGAAGCGGAATGCGATCGAAATCGAGGGCTGGTCCGGACGAACACCGCGGAGGCAGGATGCCAACCGCGGCTGATCTTCAGGATGTATATGTCTCAGCCATTTGGTCCCGCTGAGAGCCCATCGCGAGTTGACACCGAGGATCTCAGACGCATTTTGGCTGAACCGTATTTCCTCGGCAGACGCGTCCCAATCGAAGGCTATGACGTTGCCGGCCCGCAGCGCGTCCTGCAATCGGGTTTCGTGATGCTTTCTCTCGCTAAACAGGGCCGCAAGAACCAGGCCTCCCAGTGAGATCGCTACGATGGTGGCTTGGGCCCCCAGGACACGCTCTTCGATCGACAGGTGCGAATCCCCGAAAACGCCGATTGCGAAGATTGTCGTCCAGACAATCGTGATCGCGCAGATGAACGTGGCACCCGCGGTGAACGCCGGACGAAGGCGAGCTGCGATCCAGAGCAGAAGTGGGCAGAGCGCGCCAATCGCCAGCTCCGCGGTCCACGGTTCGTTAGGCAAGAGAACCAGGAACGCGCATACGAGGGACGCCACGGCAAGCGCTAAAACGCCTTCCGTGATCTCGCGCCGCGGTGGGAAGTTGCGCGCCAGCGACGCCAACCCAATCGCGAGGGGCGCCACCGCAATGGTCCCGAGCGCGTCAGATGAGAACCAGTGAAGCCAGATCACCAGCGGGGATGCAGCCGACCCGTGAAACAGTACAAAGCCGACGGTACCTACAATGCTGGAGAGGCTCGTCCCAACAACAGTCGCGGCAAATAGTGCCAATACCCTTCGCAGTTCGTTCAATTCGAATGGGGAGCCGCAAAAGCGCTGGATCAGGCCAGCGATAATAACGGCCTCGCCCGCATTCGCGACAGCAGAAAACACCGAGCTCCCGATGTTGCGATCGCCCAGCAAATTGGCCGTGGTTGTTGCAGCTACCACCCCGACGACAACAGTCCACCGAGCCCTAGAACCAAGGGCGATCAAAATTCCAGAAGCCACTCCCGAAGCAGGCCAGAATACGGCAACACCGTCGACCGGCTCCAGCAATGCAAGGCTCAACCGCGCAGCGACAAAATAGGCCAGTGCAACGCCGATGGCCCAAATAGGGCTTGCCGGACCTGCCAACAGCTGGCGCGCCGTAAAGACCGTCTGCTTCGTGGCAGTGCCCAGTGTCACCTCCACTCGTCTCAAATCCCGGACGCAGCCTTGTGTCATCGCCGCGACATCGCCGATGCCGCGGCTCTAGCGACTATAGGCCCGGATTTCCGCTCCAACCACTGCGTTGCGGTGCATTAGTCGCCTTCTGGCACCTAACCGACGTTGTCGTGCTCGCCGGGAATGTCGGCTCTTGGGGCTAAAGCTGACGCGATGAGGGTTACTGCGCGACTTCGGCTTATGACCCCGAACGGACAATAATTGATCTAAATCAAGACGGCTTCGTCGCCTCCGAGCGACCCTCGTTGGGCAAAAGCTGATCACTCTGGGGGCGGATTGATACTCCCGGGGCTTTCGGAAGGTGCGAGGCACTCATGAACCTTCTCTCGGCGAGCGACGTGTTCCTTGGAACCACGCCGATGAAGCTCCTTGGGCTAATGATCATTGATAAAGATAAGCCGATCACTGAAATTGTCGGCAGGTGAACGAAGTCTAATCGTTCCAAAGGCCGACGACCGCTATTGGCACATTTCGGACATGGAGCGATGTCCGACTTAAGTCCGTTATGCGCACCAAAGCGGACTCCGCCAACTAATACGGATTTATGGGTTCACGCCCTAGGCCACCGTCGCCGCGCATACGGGTGATTTGCCCGACGGGCAAATCACCTAGAATCGTGTCCAGCCTTGTTCACAAAAATATTTCGCTTGGCCGTTTGCTAGACGCAGCTTTATTGATTCCAGCCGTCCCGCCTCGCTTGAAGAGGGGCGTATCGCGATCGTCACGAACGTTGGGTGCGGGATGCGGTGGACGCGGGTTGCGGCGCAAGACGGGCGCCGCCGAAGCGGACGGCGAAGTCGTGTGGTTCTGGCGCCCCGACGCTGGCGTCAAGTTGGCGATGATGCTTCGCATCACGCCGGCGATGGTGACAACAAGCCCGGCTCACCAGGAAGAGCACGAAGGAAACCGTTAAAACCATTGCGCAGGGAAGGCCGGGCGTTCCGGCGAACCTGTGGTGACTAACTCGTATGCTTTTTACTTTTGCATACGAGGCTGCGGGTGCGCTGAGGCACCCGGCTTTCCCTGCGCCCTCTATATCAGGAGGGGTATTCGTCGAAACCTCGGGCGCCATCGCGTCGCGAGAGCGCGCTTTGCTGTGCTCGGCTCTTTGACAAGTGAATAGGACGGGAAGACGAGCTTTGGGAGCAGGGAAATCAACCAGGGGATTGCTGCCTGTTCCATTGTCGCGTGAAACGTCTCGCCAGGAATATGTCTTGAGCGGCACGCGGGTGGACCGAAAGACCACCGCTTTCTCGCCTAGGCGGTATGCAGCCCATTCACAGCGACGCGCGGTCAACGCGTTGATCGCCGTCAGATTGTCTGTCAATATTAACACCGGACAGACGAGGCGTTCGCGTCCGAGACGAGGCGCGAAACGCCAAGAAAACAAAGAAATTACGGGGAGCGCAACTCATGGAATTGGGATTTATCGGTCTCGGCCAGATGGGCAGCCGCATGGCAACCCGGCTGTTGGATGCAGGTCACAGCCTCACCGTGTTTGACCGCGATGAGGCCGCGATGGCGAAAATCGTCGCGCGCGGCGCGCGGCGGGCCTCCAGCGCCGCCGAGGTCGCAGCCGCTTCCGAAACCGTCCTGATGAGCCTGCCGACTCCCGATGTCGTCCGCAATGTCGTGTTCGGTCCGGATGGCGTCACCGATTCCAACCGCACCACCAAGCTGGTGGATCTCTCAACCACCGGCCCGCGCATGGCGACCCATATAGCGGCCGAGCTCGACAAAGCCGGACGTATCGCCTTGATCGACGCGCCCGTCAGCGGCGGTGTAGCCGGTGCCGAGAAAGGCACCCTCGCCGTCATGGTCTCGGGCGACCCTGGCGCCGTCGAGACGCTGCGTCCGGTGCTGAGCGTCCTCGGAAAAGTATTCGTGTGCGGCGACAAGCCTGGCATGGGACAAACGCTCAAGCTCGCCAACAACATCATCGCCGTCGCGGCGTTGGCGATCTCTTCGGAAGCCATGGCGATGGGCGCCAAGGCCGGCCTCGATCCGCAAATCATGATCGACACCATCATGGCTTCCAGCGGCGGCAATGTCGCGTTGCGCGACAAGTTCCCGAAGGCCGTTCTCACCGGGACCTTCGATTTCGGCTTCGCGACCGGCCTTTCCTACAAGGACGTGCGCCTCTGCGTCGACGAGGCGGAAGCCATGGGCGTACCGATGGTGGTCGGCGCGGCGGTCCGGCAACTCATGGCGGTGACCAATGCGACGTTTGGTGCCGACAGCGACTTTACGTCCGTGGCACGGGTCCTCGAGGGATGGGCCGGCGTGAAGATCCGCTCGCGACCGTCATAGAAGCCGCATCGCGATAAAAATAAAATTAAAGACGGGGGGAAGATGTGGCTGACAACGCAGTCGATATTGGCTGGCGGCTCGACCGCCTGAATATTTCCCGGTTTCATTGGCGCGTACTGGCGCTGATTGCAGCCGGCATGTTCTTCGATTCGTTCGATTTGTATCTGGCGAGCGGCGTTCTCGGCGCCATGGTGCAATCGGGAGAATCGACGCTCGCCCTGAATGCGACCTTCATTTCGGCCACCTTCCTGGGAATGATGATCGGTGCCTGGTGCGCCGGGCTGCTCGGCGACCGGCTGGGCCGCAAGTTCAGCTACCAGTTCAATCTGATGCTGTTCGGGGGTGCGTCGCTGGCGGGCGCCTTTTGCCCTTCGATGCCATGGCTGATCGTCGCCCGTTTCTTCATGGGCCTCGGACTCGGTGCCGAAATCGTGGTGGGCTATGGCACCATCAGCGAATTCATCCCGGCGCGCCATCGCGGGCGCTTCGCCGCCCTGCTCAACCTGATCATCAACAGCAGTTTGTTCCTGGCAACCGTGATCGGCTGGGTGGTGATCCCGAAATTCGGCTGGCGCTGGATGTTTGCGATCGTCGCCGTCGGCGCCTTCGTGGTCTGGTTCCTGCGCCGATCGCTGCCGGAATCGCCGCGATGGCTGGCTCGCCAGGGCCGGCTGGAAGAAGCCGAGAAAATCGTCAGCCGGGCCGAGGCGGAATCGACGGTGAATAAGGAAGTCGCGGCGCCGGCAACGGCCTCGGTGGGCAAAGCTTATGTCCTCGCCGATTTGTTCCGGTCGCCGCTGCTGGTTCGCACCATCCTTGCCGTTGTCGTCACGGTATCCCTTCTCACCTTCAACTTCGCCTTTGTGAGCTGGGTGCCGACTTTCCTCGTCAAGCAAGGACTCGGCATCTCGAACTCGCTCGGCGTCTCGGCGCTGATCTTCGCCGGGGGGCCGCTCGGTTCGCTGATCGGTCTGTTGCTCTGTGAAAAGGTCGGCCGCCGATGGGGCATCGTGGCATTCTCGGCCGTCGGTATCGCCGTGAGCGCGGCCTATGTAAGCGTGACGGATGTTACGCTCGTCGTCACCTTCGGCTTCCTCGTCAGCTGTGTGATCTACATATTGTCGTCGCTCAGCATCGCCTGCTATGTGCCGGAACTGTTTCCGACCGAGGTTCGGTTACGAGGCAGCGGGATCGCCAATACCGCGGGACGTGCCGTCAATATCGCGGTGCCCTACGCCATTGCGGCGACGTTCGACGGGTTCGGCCTTTATGGCGTGCTTGCGCTCATCAGTGCGGCGTTGCTGCTTCAAATGGTCATGCTGGCAACGATGGGGATCGAGACCAAGCAGCGTTCGCTCGAGGAACTCGCTGGGCAAACGGCGTAGAGGTTTCAATCCTCTAAAAAGCACACCGGCCGCAGTCACCTGCGGCCGGCAACATCGTCGGTGCGGCTGACGGCAGTTACTGCCCCTGCGCTTCCTTGATGGCTTCGCGCGCGTTACGGAAGGAATCCATGCCGGCAGGCACGCCGCAATAGACCGCGACCTGGAGCAGGATTTCCTTGATCTCCTCGACGGTGACGCCGTTTTTCAGGGCGCCCCTGACATGCAGCTTCAGCTCGTGCGTCTTGCCGAGCGCGCTCAGCATCGCCAGATTGAGCATGCTGCGCGTCTTGCGGTCGAGGCCTGGCCGCGTCCAACACGCGCCCCAGCAGAACTCGGTCGACCATTCCGCCATCGTGCGGGTGAACTCGTCTGCGCCTGCAATCGACTTGTTGACGTAGTCTTCGCCAAGCACTTCCTTGCGGACTTTGAGACCCTTTTCAAACAGTTCGGTCTTGCTCATGATCAACCTTCCTTATTTTTGATTTTCGGCGCACCCGGAATCGTCGTGTGAGTGCCTCTACGCGGAGCGATTTCCTCGAATTGCCGGGCGCCACACTAGTCCGGGGTGCGACCTACTGTCGACTGCAAATTCTCCTGCTTGACAGATTGACAGACAATCTCAACAGTTGAAGGCCCGGCGCGGTTACCTGCCGGGGATCATAAAGGCGCTCAATCCAACGAAGCGCGACAGGGAGCGACACTGGCCGGAAATCGATCGGGTTCGGACGATGCACAGGGATGCGTCATGACCGGATGCGATGAAGGACCGGCCACAACCCAAGGGGCACGCGCCGCCGATGAGCCAATTCATCGAAAGCTTTCTGCAAGCCATGACTGCCGGGCTTTTGATCGGCGCGGTTTATGGCCTGATGTGCGTTGGGCTGGGGCTGATCTTCGGCGTCATGCGGGTCATCAATTTCGCCCATGGCGATTTCATGATGCTCGGTATGTATACCGCCTTCTACCTCTTCACGTTGCTCGGTGTGCAGACTGTGTTCGGCAACACGGTCGGGCCGTTTGTCTCGATCCTGCTCGCGGGTCCAATCCTCGCGGTCTTTGGCTATGCCATCCACGCCCTCCTGATCTCCCGGGTCTCGGGCACGCGCACCGCTTCGCTCGAAGGTGAAGGCCATTATGCGCAGCTCATCCTGACGCTCGGCATCGCCCTGATCCTGCAAAATGGCGGGCTGATCGTCTTCGGTTCGGTGTTGGCTTCGATCCGTACTCCACTGTCGAGCTCGGCATGGGAACTCGGCCCGTTTTTCGACGTCAGCGTTTTTGTCAACAAGGCGCGCGGGATCGACGCCATCGTCTCGCTGATCACGATGGTGCTGCTGACCTTGATGATCACGCGCTCGCGCATCGGCAAGTCGTTGCGCGCCGCCGCCGACAATCCGACCGCCGCGACCTATATGGGAATCGACGTCGATCGCGCCCATCGCGTCGCTTTTGCGCTCGGGACTGGTATCACCGCGATTGCGGGCGGCCTGCTCGCGACCAATTACCCGTTTCAGCCCTTTGTCGGCCTCGAATATGTGATCGTGATGTACGCCGGCGTCGTGCTCGGCGGCATGGGCAGCATCATCGGCGCTTTCTGGGGCGGCATGACCATTGGTCTCGTGCAACAGATGTCGACCATCGTGCTGCCCACACAGTTGCAGAATGCCGCGATCTTCGCGGTATTCCTCCTGATCATCTTCTTCCGCCCGCAAGGTTTCTTCGGACGGATGGTCGAGAGGACGTAAGCCATGTCGGCCCAGCGCTCGATCATCTCCATCGCAGCCTTCGCAATCATCTACGCCGCGATCTCGTTGTTCATCACCAATTCCTACTACCAGCTGATCATGACGCTGGTCCTGGTCTGGGCCGTGTTCGGCCTCTCCTGGAATTTGCTCAGCGGCTATACCGGGCTGATCTCGTTCGGCCACGCCGCTTTCTTTGGCATCGGCGCCTACACCACTGCGCTCGGACAAATCTATTTCGACCTGTCACCCTGGCTTCTGATTCCGGTCGCGGCCATGCTCGGTGGTCTCGCAGGCCTCCTGATCGGGTATCCGACATTCCGATTGCAAGGCCACTACTTTGCGCTGGCGATGCTCGCCTACCCGCTCGCCATTCTCTATGTCTTTGAATGGCTCGGCTTTCAGGAAGTCACGCTGCCGATCAAGCGCGACAACCCGATCGCCTATATGCAGTTCAGCGATCCCAGACTCTATACCATGCTGGCCCTCGTCATGCTGATCGGCACGATCTGGCTGACTCGCGCCGTCGAACGCAGCCGGTTCGGCATGGCGCTGCTCGCGATCAAGCAGAACCAGGCCGCGGCGGAAGCGGCCGGCATCGACACGCTGCGATGGAAATTGCGTGCGATCGCCTTGAGCGGCGCGGTCGCGGGTGCAATCGGCGCGTTCTACGCAATCGTGCTGCTGGTCGTCACGCCGCAATCGGTGTTCGGCATGCTGGTGTCCGCGCAGGCGCTGACGGTCGCCATGTTCGGCGGCGTCGGCACCGTCTGGGGGCCGGTGATCGGAAGCGTCATCCTTATTCCCCTTGCGGAAACGCTCAACGCGGAAGCGGGATCGTACCTGCCCGGCATTCAGGGCGTCATCTTCGGGCTTGCGATCATCAGCGTGATCCTGCTCGCGCCGGAAGGATTGTTCTGGAAAGTCCGGGACCTCTGGCGCCGGCGTCAACTGGAGCAGACCTCACCTGCTGAAGCGGACACGCCAGCGACAGCAACCGTTACGCAACTTCCCTTGCCTTCACGGCACGATCGGTCACCCGAACAACAGGATATCATTCTCGAGGTGCGCCATCTCTCGCGCTCTTTCGGCGGCCTCAAGGCAGTTCAGGACGTCAGCTTCAAGCTGAGACGCAACGAAATCCTCGGCATTATCGGCCCCAATGGCGCGGGCAAAACCACGGTATTCAACCTGCTCAACGGTTTCCTTCGACCCGACAGCGGCGGCGAAATTCTCCTTGAGGGCCGCGACATGTTCGCCCGCAAGCCGCACGAACTGTGCGAGGCCGGCGTCGCCCGCACATTCCAGATCATGCGTCCGTTCCAGCGGATGTCGATATCAGACAATGTCGTTGTCGGCGCCTATGTCCGGGCAAAGACCGATACAGAAGCCAGGCAGCTTGCAGCGGATGCGATCTCGCGCGTGGGTCTTACGCCAGTCGCGGATCGTATCGCGGGCGAACTCTCGACCAAGGAGCTGCGGCTGATGGAGCTTGCCCGCGCGCTCGCCGGCCAACCCAAAATCCTGCTGCTCGACGAAACGCTGGCGGGTCTCGGCCACGACGAGGCCGACGAAGTCGTCGGCGTGATCCAGCGTCTCGCACGCGACAACATGACGATCGCGATCATCGAGCACACGATGCAGGCGATGGTCCGCCTGGTCGATAATTTCCTTGTGCTCGATCACGGCGCGGTACTGCTCGAAGGCAAACCCGAGCAAGTGACGCGCGACACCAGGGTCATCGAGGCCTATCTCGGCAAAAAATGGGTGGCTCATGCTGCACATTGAGGGGCTCTCGAGCGGCTATTCGGCACGGCCGGTGCTCCGCGGCGTGTCGATCCATGTCGAGGTCGGTCAGTTCGTCGCCATCGTCGGCCCCAACGGCGCCGGCAAGACAACGCTGTTCAAGACGATCTCCGGAATCCTGCGCCCCAGCGCGGGCGCCATTACGTTCGAAGGCCACGACCTTCTCTCGATCGCACCGGCTCGTCGCCCGCATTTGGGCATCGCCCATGTGCCGGAAGGACGGCAGGTGTTTCCGTCGCTGACGGTCATGGAAAACCTCGAAATGGGCGCGATGACCGAAGCCGGGCAGCGCGACTGGAAGGATAATATCGAGCGCATCTTCGAATGGCTTCCAGTGCTGGCTGAACGCCGCGCCCAGTTTGCCGGCACACTGTCGGGCGGACAGCAGCAGATGCTCGCCATCGGCCGCGGCCTCGCCTCCTCCCCAAAACTTCTGATGCTGGACGAGCCTTCGATGGGCCTCGCGCCCACGACCGCCGACCTGATCTTCGACCGTTTGATCGAAATACGCCGCCAGACCAACCTGACCATCCTGTTGGTCGAACAACGCGTCGCCGAAGCGCTGGAAACGGCCGATCATGGATACGTGCTTGAGGCCGGCCGCATCGCGCTCGAAGGCGACAAGCAGACTTTGCGTGCAGACGACCGGGTGCGGCGGGCCTATCTCGGCATGTAGCCATCACATCAACAACAAGAATCGGGAGGACAACAGATGAGCCAGGACAAGAGATCGTCAGCGTCCCTGACGCGGCGGACGGTACTCTCCGGCGCAGCCGCCGTGGGACTATCGACCGGACTATCGACTGCCGTGCGCGCCCAGTCGCCCGCGGAAGTAAAGGTCGGCCTGATCGTGCCGCTCTCCGGCATCTATACCCGGCCCGGCCAGGTGATGAAGATGGGCGCGGAGATGGGCATCGAGCACATCAACGCCAAGGGCGGCATCAAGTCTTTGGGCGGTGCCAAGCTCAAACTCGTCGTCATCGATTGCGGCGACACGACCGAGAAAGCCAAGAATGCCGCGCAACGGATGGTGGCGCAGGAAACCGACCTCGTCGCGGCGACCGGCTCCTATCTCAGTTCCTTCACGCTGGCGACCACCGAGGTGACCGAGCGCGCACAGTTGCCGATGCTGACGCTGTCATATTCGGACCTCATTACGGATCGCGGGTTCAAATTCATCTTCCAGACCGCGGCGACCGCAAGCCGGCAGTCGGAGCTCGGCTTGCCCGAACTGATGAAGCTTGCGGAGTCCGCCTCCGGCAAGCGGCCGAAGACGGTCGCGATGATCATGGACAACACGGCGACGTCGGTTGCGACTGCGAAAGCGCTCAAGGAAAAGCTCTTTGCACAGGAAGGCCTTCAGCTCGTGATCGACGAAGTCTGGACGCCGCCGCTGTCGGACGCCACGCCGCTGATTCAGAAAGTACGGTCGGGCCGCCCGGATCTCCTGCTGTTCATGCCGAACGCCGTCTCCGATGCCAAACTCGGCCTGGAAAAGATCAACGAATTCGGCCTCGGCCAAGGCAAGATTCCGACCGTCTCCTTCAGCATCACGATCGCCGAGCCGGACATGCTGCAAAGCGTCACGCCGGAAGCTGTGCAGGGCATCATGACCATCGTGGCCAATTGGGGCTCGAAGGGCCATGAAGATCTCATCGCGGAGCTGAAGCAGAAATATAAAGAGCCGTGGATGACGCAGAACGTCATCTCCACCTATGGCGACATGTGGCTGATGAAGGAGGCTCTCGAGAAGGCCGGCAAGGCCGACCGCCTCGCGGTCGCCGACGCCTTTCGGACCATGGATGGCGGGCCGTCCAAATACTATCCGGGCGGCGAGTTGAAGTTCGACGAAAAAGGCCGGCGCGTCGGCGCAGGCGTCGTGATCGTGCAGTGGCAGAATGGCGTCCCGGTAACGGTTTTTCCGTCGGACCTCGCGCTGGCGCAGCCGTTCTGGCCCAAAAAATCCTAAAATCATAAATTCGGGGAGGATTGAAGATGCGAGAAATGAAGAAAGGCGCCCTGACGCGGCGTAGCTTGCTCGCCGGAGCATCCGCCGGTCTTGTTGCGTCCCGCGCGTGGGCGCAATCGCCGTCCGAAATCAAGGTCGGGCTATTGGTGCCAGTCTCCGGCATGTATGCGCGTCCGGGCACCGTGATGCGCGAGGGCGCCGAAATGGCCGTCGATCACATCAATGCCCAAGGTGGCGTAAAAGCGCTCGGCGGCGCCAAGCTCAAGCTCGTGGTGCTCGATTCCGGCGACACCACTGAAAAGGCCAAGAGTGCGGCCCAGCGCATGGTGGCGCAGGAGCCGGACCTCGTAGCCGCGAGCGCCGCCTATCTGTCCTCGTTCACGCTGGCGGTGACCGAGGTCACGGAGCGGGCAAACCTGCCGGTACTCACTCTCTCCTACTCGGATTTGATCACCGAGCGCGGTTTCAAATACGTATTCCAGACCTCCGCAACGGCGGGATCGCAGGCCAAGCAAGCGCTGCCGCAAATCATCTCTCTTGCGGAAACCGCCTCCGGCAAGAAGCCGAAGACGGTCGCGATCGTCACCGACAATACCGGCGCCTCCGTCGCTTCCGCCAAATCGATGCGAGAAGGACTGCTGGCGGCCAACGGCCTGCAACTGGTTCTCGACGAGACCTTCACGCCTCCGCTGGCGGACGCGACCTCGCTGGTTCAGAAGGTCCGCGCCACCCGGCCCGATCTCCTGTTCTTCCTGCCGACGGTGATTTCCGACGCGAAGCTCGTGCTGGAGAAGATGAACGAGTTCGGCATGGGCCAGGGCAAGGTGCCGACCATCTCATTTGGAATTGCGATTGCAGAGCCGGATATGTTGCAGACGGTCAGTCCTGAACTGCTTCAGGGCGTCCTGACCTGCGTCGCGAGCTGGGGCGCCAGGGGCCACGAAGCGCTGATTGCCGAATTGAAGAAACGTTACAACGAACCATGGATGACCCAGAACGCGATTTCCACCTACGGCGACATGTGGCTGATCAAGGATGCACTGGAGAAAGCCGGCAAGGCCGATCGCACCGCCGTTGCCGAGGCGCTTCGGACGATGGACGGCGGTCCCTCGAAATACTACCCGCTCGGCGAGATCAAGTTCGATGACAAGGGCCGCCGGATCGGCGCCGGCATGACCATCGTGCAGTGGCAGTCCGGCATCCCCGTCACGGTGTTTCCGCCCGAACTGGCCTTGGCGAAACCAATTTGGCCGAAGACTTAGTGTGGCGGTTCAGAAGTCCGCATCATTGCCGCCGCGAGTTCGTCATGCGGACTTCTGAACCAAAGCCACACTAGATCAATAGGTTTGCTAGTGTCCTTTCGATTCCGAAGTTCGAACCGTGGCTCCGCAAAATGCGACGAACTTCGGAATCGGGACACTAGGGGCCCCCGGGGGCGGAAATCGCTGGAGGATGGATATCGACTTCAACAGATAAAATGAGCTCTAGTGGCCTGAATTGCCAATTCTTCCGGTAAATCGTAATTCAGACCGGAACAGACCGAAGGCGCCTTGCCAATGGACCGACGCACCGAAATAAAGTCCACGCTTCGCATTGAAGACGTCCCGACCGTGCGGGCGATCGTTGCGCAGAAACTGCGCGAAGCCATCATGTCCGGCACGTTCAAGCCGGGCCAGCGATTGGTCGAACGGGAATTGTGCGAGATGACGGGCGTCAGCCGTCCCTCGATCCGCGAAGCGCTGCGACTCCTGGAAGCCGACGGAATGGTCAACACGGTGCCCCACCGGGGTCCTGTGGTCTCTACCATCAGCCTTGAGGAAGCCCGCCAGCTCTACGCCGCCCGCGCGGTGCTCGAAGGATTTGCCGGGCGCGAATGCGCGCGCCTGCGCGATCCCGCTGTCGTGCGCAGGATGGGCGATGCCCTCACCCGGTTGAAGGCAGCCTTTGCCAAGCCAGACATGATAGCGATCCTCGAAGCCAAGACCGACTTCTATGCCGCGCTGATCGGAGGGTGCCAGAACGCGTTTATCGAACGCATGCTGAAGCCGCTCCATGACCGCATCACGTTGCTGCGGATTACCTCGATGTCTCAGCCCAAGCGCGTCAATAAAAGCCTGCGCGAGGTGACGGCCATCTGGCGTGCGATCCAGAGCGGCGACGAGGATCTCGCCGAACGCCGCTGCGTCGATCACATCAAGGCCGCGGCGGTTGCCGCGCTCGACATGATCGAGCGATCGACAGCCAAGGGAAAGGCGTAAGCCTTCGTTCGATCGCTCGCACCGTCGCGGCTTCGTACCGCACTGCGTAGCTCTGATGTGCGCCGCAAACTTCCAGCGATCGTTGAAATCAACCGCTCCCAGCGCTGATGACGAGGAGTCACAGACCATCAACATAACGTGGGCGAAGAAGCATCGTAGCGAACAATCTCGATGCGTTTCCGGGAAAATTCCAGCTCGGACCGTACAAATCAACCAAACGACGTTTGCGCCTGCTCGGTTATGTCGATGAACATTCAACGCGCGCTCCCGAAGAGAATTACGCTGGGGAATTTCAGGAGCCTTGGCCAAGTCTAACTGTCGTGAATCTGCATCTACTCGCGCGTCAGCGCTCACACGACAGAACGGAAACGCCAAAATGACCAGAATGAAAATGCTAGGTGCCTTGATGATTTTTTCCGCCACCGTGGCCACGCCAGTAGTGGCCCAGCAGGCCGGCAAGCGGGAAGCTGGAAGCCCTTACGGTCTGGAGTCACAGTCCAACTCGCGCGGAGCGTATAATCAGGTGAACGGGCCGTCCTATGTTCCCACCCGACTGCGGGACCACTTTAGCCCGGAGAACTCGGGAAACGCTGAAAAGGATCCGTCGATAACGGGTGGCGAGGACACGACGCGCCGCCCATCCAGCAGCTAATTTCAAACCGCAGGAGACGTCGGAACACATGCGGGCATGTGTTCCGATGCGGCCGTCAGCCGGCGCGTTGAAAGCTTCCGTAAGTGCCTTTGTGAAAGACCAGCGGGCGGCACGTGAGTTCTTCGCCGGAAAGCACCTCGCCCAGGACGATGTCGTGGTCGCCGCCTTTGTGGATGCCCGCCACCCGGCAACATAGTTGAGCCGCAGCGCCTCTGAGCAGCGGCAATCCGTCGGCGCTGAAGTCGACGGCCACACCGGCAAACCGACCTCCACCCGATTTCGTGAAGCGGGCCGACAGATCGCGTTGATGCTGGCCGAGAATATTGACCGAGAAAAGTTCTCGGCTGCGAATAGCCATTCCCGTCGCGCTGCCATCGCTGACACAAAACAGAAGCATGCACGGCTCCAGCGAAACCGAAGTAAGGGAGTTTACGGTTGCACCGAACAGCTCGCCCTTCCACTCCGTGGTAATGACGGCTACGCCAGTCGCGAACGCCCCCATGACGGAGCGGAATCGTTTTGGATCAATGGCGCCGCCATGCAGAGCCTGGGTCTGTATGGCGGAAGACGAGACCTGTTCGTCCATCTTTGGGCAGCCTCCCTCACTTCTTCATGACGTGATAGCTGAGTTCGCCGGGATCGGTGAGATCAGGCACTTTCCATCCGTCGAGGTCGTATTCTGCCATGCAGTCCTCGGCGAAACCCTTGAAGCGATCGGCGTTGCCGGACGCTTGCGCGCCGAACAGGCAGTAGCGGCGAATTTCCTCGGTCGAGCCGCCGTAATTGATTTCGTAGAGTTCGTGCCGTCCGCCGAATTCGCTGCCGATACAATCCCACAACAGCTTGAGCAGCTTGACGCGCTCCTCCGCCTTGTAGCCGTTCGAGCCGCGCAGGTAGCGATCGAGATAGGGGCGGATCTCGGCGTTCTTGAAATCGCTGGAATGACTGTTGAGGTAGATCAGCCCGGAGGCGACCGTCTGCTCGATCAGATATTTCACCTTGGTATAGGCCATGGTGGCGATGATCTGGTAGGCGTTGCCCGGATCCATGTTCGGCAGCTTGTAGTCGCCGATCCACGGCTTGGGATCGCGGACCATCGCGTCCGACAGGCTCCAGAACAGGTTACGCCAGGCAATGACCTCGCCGACATTGGCCTGCACGCCGCGATAATCCTTGGTGCCGGCGGCTTCCGTCGCCTTCAACAAAAGTCCGCTGATGAAGTCGAGCTTGACGGCAAGCCGCGTGCAACCATGCACGACGAAGCGCGGCAGGAAGCCCGTGCGCGGGAAGAAGTTGTTCGCCTTCTCGATGTCGCCATAGACGAACACGTTCTCCCAGGGCACCAGCACCTTGTCCATGATGAACACGGCGTCGTTTTCGTCGAGCCGGCTCGAGATCGGATAGTCGAACGGACTACCCATCACACTCGCGCTCAATTCGTAGGACGTGCGGCAGATGAATTTCACGCCGGGCGCGTTGGTGGGTACCATGAACACGGCGGCGAATTTCTTATCCTGCAGGGGAATGAGGCCGTGATGCGCGACAAAGGTGTAGTTCGTCAGCACTGAGCCGGTCGCGACCACCTTGGCGCCGGACACGATCAGCCCGGCATCGGTTTCCTTCTCGACATGGCAGCAGACGTCGGCGACCTCGTTCGGCGGACGGTCGCGATCGACCGGCGGATGGATGATCGCGTGATTGATGAAGGGCACACGCTCCTGGCTGAACTTGTACCAGCGCTTCGCGTTCTCCTGATAAGGATCGTAGAAATCCGAGTTGGCGCCCAGTGTCGCGAGGAAAGCAGCCTTGTAGTCCGGCGCGCGTCCCATCCAGCCATAGGTGATCTTGGCCCATTCGGCGATCGCATTACGGCCCGCGATCATTTCATCCATGGTTTTCGGCGCCTTGAAGAAGGCGTGGGTCATGCCGCCATTGCCGGTGTCGGTCGGCAGCAGGATCTTGTCCTTGCGATCGCCGTGAAGCGCATCGTAGAGCCGGGCGACCATGCGCGAGGTGTTGCGGAAGGCCGGATGCGTGGTGACGTCTTTGACCTTCTCGCCATAGATGTAGACGGTGCGGCCGTCGCGCAGCGACTCCAGATATTCGTTACCCGTTTGCGGGCGACTTACTTTGACGTTGCCGGTGTGCTCCGGCCGAATGGCCTCCGCCGCGTTTCCCTGCACCTTGCCTGCCATTATGTGTCCTCCCTTCGACTGCCATTGATTTTGTTCGATTATCGAACATGTGTCCGTATTCCGAACTTGGCACGACGATAGGGCCGCCTCAGCCGGTTGGCAAGGGGAGCGCGCAAAGGTGCGTTCGTCAGACTGTGAGCGAGGAGACCTGTTCGGAGAGCCGATTCAGCTCGGAGAGAAACCGCTCCCGCATTTCGTTGCGCGTCGTCCGCGTCGCATGCGTCGAGAGATTGATGGCGCCGACGGCCTGTCCGCTGCGGTCCAACACCGGCACGGCCAGCGCGCGCAGGCCAAGTTCCAACTCTTCGTCGACGATCGAAAATCGCTGGGCGCGGTCGGCGCAAATGCGGTCGAACAGCGCCTGGATGTCAGTGATGGTCTGCGGCGTGTAGGCCTCGATCCGCTGCGACTTCAGCCGGCGCCAGATCTCGGCTTCATCCAGATAACCGAACAGGACGCGCCCAAGCGCGGTGTGCAGCGCCGGCAATCTGCTGCCGACCGACAGCGCCGTCGACATGATTCTGCGGGTCGGCACGCGCGCGACATAGACGATATCGTTGCCTTCCAGGATAGCGGCCGAACAGGTTTCGCCGAGACGTTCGCTGAGTTCTCGCATCAAGGGCAGCGCGCGATCGATCCAGCTCTGCGTCGACAGATAGGCGAAGCCGAGATCGAGGATGCGCGGCGAGAGTGAAAAGGTCCGGCCGTCCTGCGCGACATAGCCTAGCTGGGTGAGCGTGCGCAGCACCCGCCGCGCGGTGGCCCGCGACAGGTCCGCGACCTGGGCTGCCTCCGACAAGGTCATGGTCGGCCGTTGCCGGCCGAACGCGCTTAGCACCGCCAGTCCCTTGGCGAGCGTGGTCATGAATTCCTTGTCGTCGGGGTCGCCTTTATGCGGCGCTAAAGCTTGGGTCATGAGGCTGGCTGTTGACTCCATAAAAGGCTTGGCGGAGACTGGTCGGCATACGAACGCTTGTTCGAATATCGAACGCCGGTCCGCCTGTCAATTCGACAGAAGAAGAGAATCCGGCGCATCCAGAGGGGAGGACGCGCAGATGACCTGCCACAACACCAACTCGATTCGTCGTCGCGGGATCGACCGCCGCACGCTTCTGAAATATTCGGCCGCATCCGGCGCAGCATTGTCGGTTGGATTGAAGTCGCCGGCGATCGCGCAAACGCGTCCGGTCAAGCTCGGCTATGTCAGTCCCCTCACCGGCCCGCTCGCCGCTTTCGCCGAGGCTGACAATTTCATCCTGTCCAACTTCAAGGAAGCGACCAAGGCTGGCATCAAGGTCGGCAACGCCACCGTGCCGGTCGAAGTCGTGGTCAAGGACAGCCAGTCCAACCCGAACCGCGCCGCAGAAGTTGCAAAAGATCTGATCGTCCAGGACAAGATCGATCTCATGCTGGTGGCATCGACGCCTGAGACCACCAATCCGGTTTCGACCCAGTGCGAGATCGAGGAAGTGCCCTGCATCTCGACCATGGCGCCGTGGCAGCCCTGGTTCATCGGCCGCCAGGCCAATCCCGCCGGCGGACCGCCAGCCTGGAAGGGTTTCAACTACACCTATCACTTCTTCTGGGGGTTAGAAGACGTCATCGCTGTCTTCACCAATATGTGGGGCCAGCTCGAGACCAACAAATCCGTCGGCGCACTGTTTCCGAACGACGGCGACGGCAATGCCTGGGGCGACAAGGTCGTCGGCTTCCCGCCGGTACTCGACAAGGGCGGCTACAAGCTCACCGATCCCGGCCGCTACCAGAACCTCACCGACAATTTCTCCGCGCAGATCGGTGCGTTCAAGTCGGCCAATTGCGAGATCGTCACCGGCGTGGTGCTGCCGCCGGACTTCACGACGTTCTGGAAGCAGGCGTTGCAGCAGGGTTTCAAGCCGAAGGTGGCTTCCATCGGCAAGGCGATCCTGTTCCCCGTCGCCGTCGAAGCGCTGGGCAAGGACGGACACAACCTGTCATCGGAGGTCTGGTGGACGCCGAACCATCCGTTCAAGTCGTCGCTCACCGGCATGAGCGCGAAGGATATTGCGAGCGCCTATACAGCCGCGACCAAGAGGCAGTGGACGCAACCGATCGGCTTCGTGCACGCGCTGCTCGAAGTCGCGGTCGACGTCCTCAAGCGTACCCCGGATCGCGACGGCAAGGCGATTGCCACGGCCATTGCCGCGACCAATCTCGATACTGTCGTCGGCAAGGTACAGTGGGGCGGAGCGAACCTGCCGCCGTTTGCCGCAAAGAATGTCGCCAAGACGCCGCTGGTCGGCGGCCAGTGGCGTTACAAGGACGGCAAATACGACATCGTGATCACCGACAACAAGACGGCGCCTGCGATTCCCGTCGGCGGTAAGATGGAAGCGATCACCTGATCGCAAAGCCTCATGCTGCTGGAAGTCGAAGGCCTCAAGAAAAGCTTCGGCTCGATCGTCGTCGCAGATGACCTCGATCTTGCCGTTGCACCCGGCGAGGCCGTCGGCATCATCGGGCCGAACGGTGCGGGCAAGACCTCGCTGTTCAATCTGATATCGGGCGACCTTGCGCAGGACCATGGCGCGATCCGCTTCGACGGCCGCGACCTTGCGAGCCTGCCGCCACAAGGACGCTGCCGCGCCGGTCTCGGCCGCACCCGACAGATTCCGCAGCCATTTGAGAAACTCACCGTGTTCGAGAATCTTCTGGTCGGTGCAGTCTATGGCCGCGCCAAAACCGAGCGGGAGGCGGCACAATCCTGCGGCGAAATTCTCGAGCGGCTTGGCCTCCTCAAGCGCGCCAATACGCCCGCGGGCTCGCTGACGCTACTCGAGCGCAAGCGGCTGGAGATGGCGCGCGCGCTCGCCACGGAGCCGCGACTGTTGCTGCTCGACGAGATTGCCGGCGGCCTGACGGAAGGAGAATGCCTCGAGCTCGTCGACACCATTCGTGATGTCAGTCGCTCTGGCGTCGCGATCCTGTGGATCGAGCACGTCGTGCATGCCCTGATTGCGGTGGTCGATCGCCTCGTCGTCCTCAATTTCGGACGCAAGGTTGCGGAGGGCTTACCGACGGACGTGATGAAGCTTCCTGAGGTGCGTCAGATCTACATCGGCATCGAGGCTTGATGCATGCTGCTGGAGACCCGCAAACTCACAGCGTTCTACGGCGACTTCCAGGCGCTGTACGGCATCGACACGACACTGGCGAAGGGCGAGACCATCGCCATCATCGGCGCGAACGGCGCCGGCAAGTCGACCTTCCTGAAAGCCATCGCCGGCCTCATTCCCGCTGCGGCCGACAGCATCCTGCTCGACGCCACGCCGATCGGCGCGCGCAAAGCGGCCGACATCGTCAAGCTCGGCATTGCGCTCGTGCCCGAAGGGCGGCGGCTGTTTCCATCGCTGACAGTGGAGGAAAATCTCCTGATCGGCGGCTATGGCAGCAGGACGCACGGTCCGTGGACGCTCGATCGTGTTTATTCCTTGTTTCCGATTCTGAAAGAGCGGCGATCGGCCGCCCCGTCGACGCTGTCAGGCGGCCAGCAGCAGATGGCGGCGATCGGCCGTGCCTTGATGTCCAATCCCCGCATCCTTTTGTGCGACGAAATCAGCCTCGGGCTCGCGCCGATCGTGATCGCGGATATTTATGCGGCGCTTCCGCAAGTCAAAGCCGACGGCACCAGCATTGTGCTGGTCGAACAGGACATCGTTCAGGCCATGAAAGTGGCCGATCGCGTGTACTGCTTCCAGGAGGGGCGGCTCTCGCTCGCCGGCCGCCCGCAGGAGCTGACGCGCGAGGCCATTCACCGCGCCTATTTCGGACAATGAGATGACCGGCTGGCTCGATGCACTGATCCAGGGGATTTTGCTCGGCGGGCTTTACGCCTTGTTCGCGGCCGGACTGTCGCTGATCTTTGGCGTCATGCGGCTGGTCAATCTGGCCCATGGCGATTTCATCGTGCTCGCGGCTTACGCCATTCTGCTGATCGCCGGCCAGTTGGGTCTTGATCCCTTCGTTGCGGCGCTGATCGCGCTTCCAATTCTGTTCGTGATCGGTTTCGCGCTCCAGCAGGTGCTGCTCAACCGCACGCTGGGACGCGACCTGCTGCCGCCGCTACTCGTGACCTTCGGCCTGTCGATCATCATCCAGAACGGCCTGTTGCAACTATTTTCCGCCGACAGCGTGCGCCTGCGGTCCGGCGCGATTGAAACCGCGTCCATTGCGCTCGGCGGCGGCATCGCGGTCGGTGTCGTGCCGCTGTTGACGCTGTTATCCGCGATCGCTGCGATCATGTTGCTCAACTTTATCTTCTATCGCACCACCATCGGCCGGGCGTTTCGCGCGACCTCGGACGATCTGGAAATCGCGCAACTGATGGGGATCGATGTCAGCCGCATCTTTGCCGTCGCCATGGGGTTTGCCTTCGTCGTGATTGCGATCGCGGCGCTCTATCTGGGTTTGCGGTCGAATTTCGATCCCACCATCGGTCCGGCCCGGCTGCTTTATGCGTTTGAGGCGGTGATCATCGGCGGTCTCGGCAGCTTTTGGGGCACACTGGCGGGCGGCGTCGTGCTTGGCGTGGCCCAAACCGTCGGCGCGCGGATCAATCCGGAGTGGCAGATTTTGGCCGGCCATCTCGCTTTCCTTGTCGTGCTGGTGATCAGGCCGCGCGGCCTGTTTCCACGCGCGCTCGATTAGATGAAGGCGGCGATGGATACCGACAGCCCCAAGCAAGAGTATCGTATCGAGACCGCAGGGTCCGGCTGGCAGTTCTCCGCCGCGATCGTTGCTGCCGTCTTGTTGGTCGGAATGGTTCTTCCGGTTTTCGCCAGTCGCGATCTGATACAGAACCTCATCTTCCTGTTCTACATGCTGGCGCTGGCGCAATGCTGGAATCTGCTTGCCGGCTATGCCGGTCTTATCTCGGTCGGACAGCAGGCCTTTGTCGGTTTAGGCGGCTATCTGCTCTTCGCACTCACCTCGCCCGGTGTCGGCATCAATCCCCTGTTCGCAATCCCGATTGTGGGCGTCGTCTCGGCAGCGCTGGCACTACCGACCGCCGTGATCGTGTTCCGCCTCCGCGGCGCGTATTTTGCGATCGGAACCTGGGTAGTGGCGGAAATCTATCGTCTTGTCTTCGCTCAGTTCAAAATGCTTGGCGGCGGCACGGGCACATCACTCGATCCGTCCGTGACGTCATCGGTGCCTGGCATCGAATGGGTCAAAACCCTGCTCGACGTTCGTACGCCGGCGGCGCGCGATATCGTCTCATACTGGCTGGTACTCGCGCTGATGGTTGGGACCCTGGCGCTGGTCTATTTCACGCTGCGTTCGCGACGCGGGCTTGCGCTGGGCGCGATCCGTGACAACGAAACCGCTGCCGCTGGCCTCGGCGTCGACATCTACCGTGTCAAGCTCGGCGTCTATGTCGCGACCGCTGCGATGACCGGAATGATCGGCGCGCTGATCTACCTTCAGAAGGCGCGTATTTCGCCGGACGCCGCCTTCTCGGTGCTGGACTGGACGGCTTACGTCATCTTCATCACCGTCATTGGCGGCATCGGCACCATCGAGGGACCGATGATCGGTGCGGTCGTCTTCTATCTGATGCAGCGCTACCTCGCCGACTTCGGCGCGTGGTATCTCATCCTGCTCGGCGCGCTCGGAATCTTCGTGATGTTGTTTGCGCCAAAAGGCCTCTGGGGCTTTGTCTCCGAGCGCTACCATCTGACGCTGTTTCCGACGCGACGCCGCGTCGTTGCCAGCAACAAGGACGGCAGTGGCGGTTAACGCCTGACGACGGCGCCGTCAATTTTGTCGTCCCTGGGGTGCCCTGGAGCCAATGGCCACGGCCAGGAGAACCCCGGACAGGCATTGCGATGACACCTCAGCCGTCTTACGAGACGATCAGTAAGCATTCCTACTTCGAAGGATCTCAAAGATTGTCTTGATAAGAATCAGGAGATCGAGCCAAGGGCTCCAGTTGTTAATATACCACAAATCGAGCTTCACGCGCTCTGCCGCATGTTCGACAGTCGGCATGGGGCCTCGAGCGCCGTTGCATTGCGCCCAACCTGTTATGCCCGGCTTGACGTGATGGCGAAACGCGTAGTCCCTTAACAAGGTTTCAAAGTAGCTGTCGTGCGCCAACGCATGAGGGCGCGGCCCTATCAGAGACATATCGCCTTTCAAAACATTCCAGAGTTGAGGCAATTCATCGATACTCGACTTGCGAAGAAACCGCCCGATCCTCGTTACACGCGAATTATCACGTGTCGCTTGCACAACGTGGGCGCCGTCTTCCTGCACGGTCATGGTCCGAAATTTCAATATGAAGAAACTCTTTCCGTTAAATCCCCTTCTGGCCTGTCGAAAAATTACCGGACCTGGACTATCCAATTTGATTGCGACGGCAGCTACGACCAAGGTCGGCAGTAACAGCAAAAGGCCGAAGGCAGCCATGACCACGTCCGCGGTGCGCTTCACGAAGCGCTGCGCCTCGCTGAGTGGCGCTCGTTGGAGCTCGATGGCCAACGCGGGTTTGCGCTCGGACCAGCCGATATCTGACAACGCTCGAACCGCCATATCCGGCAACAACCGAGCAGGCACAGGGACGGTCTTGATTTGATGCTTGACGAGCTCGATACGAGCGCGATCTTGCCAAGGCAACGCAATTAAAATCTGTTGGCAATTATGGCGTCGTATAAAGTCAGATGCAGCGCCAATAACCTGAACGTCTTTCAATGAACGGGTTGCCTCATCATTATCCCCGCTCAGTGTAAAACGATTAACTTCAGATGAGCCACAAAGGGCAAGCAACTCGTTCCTTTTCAGGGCGGCCATCTCGTTGACGTCACCTATCATAACAATGTCACGAGTTCCGACCGCTCCCCGAGCAACAGCTTGTGCCAGAGCGATCTTTGCGGCCTTGCGTGCACCCAGCAATGCGATCGGCGAAAGAAGGTAAAATACGACAAAGCCGCCCCGAGAATAAGTTGCGCTGACCTTGAGAAGGAATGCGATCAGCGCCAGTAGGAGACCCGTCGTGAACCAGCACGCCAGAATCTCGCGCACCTCAAGCCGGGGCTTCGCGCCTTCCGAAAACTCGTAGTAACCGCTCCCCTTCATGCGCAACGTATAGATGAAGCTTGCGAGAGAGCCGACGGCGCATAACGGTAAAATTTCGGGTATCCGGCCGCCCATCAATAAATGGTAGCCAACTTCACTCACCAAACAGGAAAGCAGGATTATGAATGCGTCGAGCGCCAGCAAGAGATAGAAGATGGATTCGGCGCGAAAAAAAATCGATCGATCGATCGAATATTCGATCTCTATTTTGTCGTGAAAGCCGGACTCGACCGACATGATAAACACCATGTTGATTTAAATTTTTAAAATTAGATTAATCATGGTTTTCATTAATCAATAACCCCGATCGGGCGGGTAATTCAATATTTAATTTTTAAATCGAGCAAATTTGATGACTTTCAATTCTCCCCGGAAGGTCGGGGATGCATAAGCCTTTCGTAATATTGTTATTTTCGCAGCTGGCTTGATTGGAATGGACGACCTCAAGTGCCCTCGCCGAACAACGCATGCTCCGCGACAAAAGGTCCTGTAACGGCCCTCACAAAGGAGGAGTCATTCCCTCGATAGGGGAAAAGGAGGAGTCATTCCCTCGATAGGGGGAGGAGAGTCGTTTGTCGTGCGCGCGCCAAGGAGGCCGATCCTGACAAAGCCGCTTACTACCGCGGGAAGGTAATATTCAACGAACCTGCGCGCTCGCCTGCGAATTTGTGTCCGCCGCACCTGATTCAAAACGATGCGAACCAGTTCCGGCTCCTCCCAAGGAACATCATGCTGGCAGGACAGGAGGTAACTGCTGGATAGAGAGCGAGCGATCTCGTTGGGGAACAGCGCAATCAGATCACGATTGATCGGTGCTGGTCTCGAGCGCGGCAGCTGCCTCTGCATCTGCGTGTAGAGCGCTCCCGCCAGGTTCGTGCCGTCGGCAAGACTAAGATGGCAGGTCGGCGTAACCCGCGGATTCATCTCCAAAAGCCAGGCTCGATTCGCGGAGTCGACGATGAAATCGAACCCCACAAAGCCCGACAAGTGTAGGCGTTTCACCATACGTTCACAGGCCGCCGTCATTTCCGGATGATCAATGAGTTTGATGACGCTCGCAGGCCCATGCTCGTACGTTACCTCAACGGCTTCGACGCTGATCCCTGCGAGAACCTTGCCTTTCCAACAGATCACCGCCCGGTTGCCGGGCCGACCAACTATATATTCCTGCAAACTGATTGTTCGACGAAGCGATAACATGAGCGGACTCAAAGCTTCAGATCCAAGCAGCGCGCCGAAAAGACGTCTACCTCGCCAGTTACCAGGCGTCTGCAACTCCCACACCACGGATCGAAGATCAGCGACCTTGTTGACGACGCGAACACATCGAGCGCCGTCGGAGTGGTCCGCCTTAACCACGACCGGATAAGTCAATTCGGCGGGCGCCGACTCGAATTCGCGGGTAGCCGGAACAACGATGGTTTTCGGGCAGAGTAATCCCTCGAGTTCCGCGAGAGCCAGGAAGTCGCTTTTGCGAGATGTTGCAGAGAAACTGGTCGGCGGCCCCAGCGACAGTTCGATGAGGTCGGAGATCCGCCTCCCCGCTTTGTCACCGGATGACGCCATACGCTTGTGAAGATTCTGCAACTCACTGACTGCGGGATCGTCGGTGCAGACGAGAAGATCCGGAGACCACCGATCGATGGCGTGGACCATTGATTTCGATCGGGATCGGGTGTCGTACACAAAACGACGCGAGATCTTGCGCACTTCTCGCGCCGGGTGCCCAGAGCGCGTGAGAGCGGCAACGTGAAACCCAGCACAGGCCAACGCTATCGATATTCGGGCAGCCATGGGATTATTCTGTGTCGCAAACACAAGAATCTTCAACTGATGGCCGTGTCCGCTTACGCTCATTGCAGTTCAAGCGAGGCGCGCTCGCGCGCAGATGCCGTGGTCCGTCGCCTGGCCGTCTGCGATACTCGGGCCAAATGATTTGACAGTCGGCTGGCCGTGAACTTTGCGCCGCAAGCGAAGCGAAGAACGGGGCCAAAGCTATCGATCCCCGCCGGCCCGACAAAAAACAGTCCCGGGACCGACGATTCGAAGTGAGAGGAGAGTTTCAGGACATGGCCCGATAAATTCAATTGCGAGATAATGCCTGCTCCAAGGAACGCCAGGCGTCGGACATCGGCGCGATAGCCGGTCGCCGCAATGACATGTTCAGTCTCAATTCTATGCTCGTCGCCGTTCACGGATTTGAGCCGCAGAATGGCTTGGCCGCCGGAGGCTTCGGCGCTCATGATTTGGTAGCCTGCCAGAAGCGGAACCCGATCAAAGCGCCCGCGCAGGAACCACCCGCCCGCGGGCCCTAAAAAGCCTTTGGCGAGCCGAGATCGCACTGGTTTCGGAAGGCCGTGGAAGACGTGCGGCAAATCCGTAAGAAATCGAGACTTCCAACCCGGCCCGACCGGAGAAATCGGCCGCCGAATTCTCTGAGCGAGGGAGCGTGGAAGCTTAAGGCGAGTATGAATCTCAATGGACTGTCGCCTTGCGACCATGCGCACCTGACAGCCTGCCTCATGAAGCAGGGTTGCAAGCTCGGTTGCCGATGCTCCGCCACCAACGACGGTCACATCGCGCCCTTTGAACTGCTGCAGATGAACGTGAGCCGAACTGTGCGACCAGAAATCGTTGGGGAGAGATGCCAATTCCGGGGGAACATACTCGAAACCGCTCAGGCCGGTGGCAACCACCACCGTTTTCGCCGCGAAGCTTTTTCCATCGCTCAACTCGAGTGTGAAACCGGATCCGGATCGGGTGCAGTCAAGCAAAGTGACGCGCTTGTTCTCCAGGCCGGGCGCAAATCGCCGCTGGAACGCCAGACCATATGCGCAAAAATCTTCGACCCGAACCGGAGTGCCAAGATCAGCGTATTCGATGTTCTGGCTTTCGCAGTATCGCCTGAGGGTGAATTCAGATTTGGGATCATAAAGAGTCGACGCAAACCCATCCGATTTAAGCAGCATGCCTCTTGGCATGTGCCCCGACCAAAATTGCATTGGATCGCCGACAATTCGATGCTCGATGCCTTTTGCGCGAAGATGGGCAGCAAGCGACAATCCGTAAGGCCCCGCTCCGATGATGGCAACATCTGAACTGCTAGACATCACACCCCCCAATTCCTTGCCTTCCTGAGCCCTGCGCTAAGTTCTACCGGCACCGATTCCGGCCGCCTTAAATCGCGCCGATGCGGACAAACAGCCCTCAAGGGGGCCCCGACAGCGGCGGCATCCGTTTGCTATAAGGCCAGGCCTCCCCGACATAATTAATACTATTATTCAAATTGCAGCTAGAAAACCGGGATTTTGCAAGCCTATCTCCGGGATGGACCCAGCACAATATTTAATTTTTAAATAATTAAATTGAAATCGAAGCGCCGAACAGGTAATTTTTCGGTTCATTGCAACATAATCCATCCGACCTCCCCTAAGACAATTATAAGTTGTTACCCAGGCGAAACGACCGAATTGATAGGACGGCAAGACGATTTCGGGGCCCTTTGCGGGCCAATAAGCAAGGCCCATTGCAGGCCAACAAGGACGTGCAAATGGGCGTGGGAGATTTATTAAATGCTCGATACGACAACTAGCAGACCTGCCGTCATCGAAGGAGAATGGGCGGTTCAGCCGCCCCGGCCCGAAGGAGGTTTTTGGAAGTTTGTCGAGAACGTTCGCCAGCGCCGGCGCCTGGTGGTGGTCCTCGCGCTGGTCGGTGCCGCTGTCGGATGGGCAGCCAGCCTCGCGTATATTGCCGTCCGGGTCCCGGCCTTCTCCGCTTCGTCGGAAATATTAATTTCGAACACGACCCTGCAGCTGTCGGGCCCCGATGCCGTCGTGACCCAAATTCTGGTCGAGAATTCGCTGGTCGAGAACACGCTCGAAATATTGAAATCGGGAAGAGTGCTCGGTCGCGTAATCGACCAGGTCGGATTGGAAGAGATCGAGCGCGTATTGCCAAAATCGAGATCACGTGTCTTTGCCTGGAACACCTCCAATGGGGAACCGGACTCTTCAGACGCCTCAAGGAAGCAGGCATTGATCGCGTCGTTAAGGGCCAATATAGCCGTCAGGCGGATAGGCTCGAGCCAGATTGTCGCGGTACGAGCGAGGGCCTTGACCGCGATGGATGCCGCAAAGCTCACGAATGACATTGCGGAAGCATTCGTTCAGGAGCAGTACGATGCGAACGCCGTCGTCAGCACGAGCGCCGCGTTGCGCGAGCGGATCAAGGTGCTTGGTCCGACAGCCCGAATCATTAGTGAGGCGGTTCCGCCCAAGTCGAAGGATGCGCCGATAGCTGGAATCGTCATGTTGCTCGGCATCATTCTAGGTGGTGGCCTGGGAGCGGTAGGTGGCCTTTCGTTAATCGGATTGGATCGGCGCTTGCGCTCTGCAGATCAGCTAGCCGGCGCGATTTGGGTCGAATGTTTCGGATATGTGCCGCGGATCGAGCAGCGATCTTCGGAAACGGGGATTGTTCCCTCGCTCTCGCCGAATAGTTGTCAATCGGCGGCTGCCAACCGTCCCCGACAGGGGGCAGCATCCAAACGTAGCCTTCCCGTGCCTTCCCGTCTTGCGACGGCTCCTGGGTGGTCCCTGCGTCACAAGGTCCGTCCGCTTGAGCGGTCCCTGGTTCACAATTTCCGCTCGCTCGAAAAGTGGGTGTCGCCCTCGGCGCCCAGCCACAACGGGGACATAGAGTCCATTTTGAGACGGTCAATACTGCGTCGCGTGCGTTCGGCGGCGAGTGAGCGGTCGACAGGCATACCGCACGTTATCGGTGTGACTTCCTATCACGCCGGTGAGGGCAAGACGACGCTTGCAGCCAACCTGGCCCGGTTCATCGCGCGAGAAGGCACGCCCGTGCTCTTGATCGATGCATCCTGCCCTGAAATGACGAGGGGCCTGGCACAACAGCAGAAGCCAGGCCTTCAGGAGTTGCTCAGGGGTACGAGCGACGCGGACAAGGTGATCCAGAACGACATTTGTATGAACCTCGATTTTCTGCCACCTGGAAAAGCTCTTGGCGATCTCGACCTGTTGTGGGGTAATCTCCGTCACGCCATCGGCGGCATGCGCGACCCCTCCTATAAATGGATCATTCTCGATCTGCCCGAACTCGCGAGGGGAGTCGACGTGCGCGCAGCCGGCCAGGTCTTTGATGATCTCCTCATCGTGGTTGAGTGGGGCCGTACCACGCACGGACAGCTCCAGCGGGGAATACGTGCGCTGGGATGCTTGCAGGAAAGGATCATCGGTACAGTCATCAACAAGGTGCCATGGACTTCGATTGATTCCGGCACGGCACAACAGCCGCGTTACGATGATCATCGATCCGAAAAGACCTACGGCGAGGTATCGCTATGATCAGGAAAAACTATGCGATTGTGATGGCCTTGAGCCTCGTGGTGATCCTTGCCGTCCCATCGGCGCCCGTCTGGGCCGACGATTTCAAGCTCGGAGTTTCCGATCGAGTCAAGATCAAGGTGCAGGAATGGCCGGATCTCAGCGGCGAGTATACGGTGACCCCCGATGGGGCCGTTTCATTGCCGTTGATCGGGAACATCAAGGCTTCTGGCCTGCGTCTGAACGATCTGGCCAAGGAAATCTCTGATCGCCTGCAGCAACGTTCCAAAGGATCAGAGCGGGTTTTAACCGCGGTCGAAATCGCCCAGCATCGTCCTTTCGCGATCATGGGGGACGTTCAACGGCCCGGCGAATATCCTTATCGACCAGGTCTTACGGTGGTCGAGGCGATCAGCATCGCCGGAGGCTACTATCGGCCAGAGTTGGGCCTTCTCCGGCTCGGTCGCGATGCAACGATCGCGAGCGGCGACATCCGCACCCAATCAGCCAGACTCAACCGACTGATCGCGCGCGAGGCGCGATTAAGCGCGGCGTTCGACGGGCGTGAGGATATTCCCCTGGCGCGGGAACTCGCGAAGCAGAAGGACGACCCCGAGATATCAGCGATTATAAAAAATGAACAAGACACACTTGCGCTTGAGAACGAGATGAAGCGCGGTGAGACAGCGGCATTGGAGAGTATCAAGTTACTCTATGAAAGCGAGATCGAAACGCTTCACGGGCATGTTCAGGCTCTTGCGCAGGAGAAGGACAGTATTGGGACGCAACTCAAGGAGTTGCGCGCGATGGCCGCCAGGGGTCTCGCGCTTGCCCCCACCATGTTTTCGCTGGAACGCTCGCTTGCCCAAGTTGAGAGCCAGCAGATGGCCACGGAAACGGCGGTTGTGAGAGCTAAGGAGAACATCACGTTGGCTCAGCAGCGCGTCACCGATATTCAGCAAGAGAGGCGACGCCTTGTAACAAAGGAGCTGGACAAGACAAGAGATGAAATCGTCGACGCGCGCACAAAGATCGTGACAGCAACGCAGTTACTTCACGAGGCTCGGACCAGTGCGCCGGCCGAAGCGCGCGATCGATCATCACAGGACGGCGAACGGCCCAGCTTTACTATCTTACGAAGGGAGGACGGCGAGACGATGCGGGAGGTTGCGGCCGACGAAAAGACGCTTGTCGTCCCCGGCGATGTCATCAAGATCCCGACAGTCCGTCTGCCGCCGGTTGATCTAAGTGCTGACAACAACCTGTCGCGAGCGGCCTCACTGGAACGGTAGGGAAGAGGTCAAGAAACGATCCAAGCGCTTGCGGTAACGAACGCTCGAAAGAGATTGAAGAGTTCGAAGCAGTTGACGTTGGCGAGCTGCGAGACGGAAGGCTTCCTTGAGCCTCGTCGATTCGATTTCCAAGAGGCACGCTGCGGCCTCGGAATTATGATTGCTTTCGACAGTCGGAATTAGGTGGGAGAGCAAGCGATGAAAACCCTGGAACCATCGGTTTCGACGAGTTCGGCACCCGCGCGGGTCGACTTATTTTTCAAGCTGCTCGATAGAGTGGTCCGCCTGTTCCGGAAGAAACGCATGCTTGCGTTCCAACAGATGTTTACGGTTTCCGAAGGTACGCGAATTCTCGATGTCGGAGGGACCAGGCTCAATTGGGAATTACTGTCGGCGAGACCTCAAGTGACCCTTCTCAACCTCGGCGTGGAGGATCGAATTGAAGGCCGTTTCCACTGGAAGCCGGGAGATGCAAGGCAGCTGCAGTTCGCCGACAATTCATTCGACATCTGCTATTCCAATTCGGTAATTGAGCATGTTGGCGGCCCAGAAGATTGGGCAAAATTCGCGAAGGAAATTCGGCGCACCGCGCCCGAGTATTATGTTCAGACGCCGAACTATTGGTTTCCGGTCGAGACTCATCAGGTTAGCTTATTCCTGCACTGGCTGCCTCACCGCATCGAGAGGCGACTCGTGCGTTATCTCTCCGTGTGGGGATGGGCAACGCGAGAAACGCAGGAGAATATCGATAAGTGGCTCGCTTACAACAACCTGCTGACGAAACGCGACATGGCGCGGCTTTTCCCTGATGCCGAAATCATCGTAGAGCGCTTCTTACTGCTTCCTAAATCACTCATTGCTGTGAAGAGATCGAGGCCGCGGCCCTCGCAGCCAGAGACGTTGGCATGACAGGCCTGCAGAGCCGCGACTGAATTTCCAACAGGGGGCCGTGCAGTTACTGCCATTTCCAGGCGATATCGTTAAGTATCGCATGCCCTGAGTTTCTTCCGATCTCGAATCCAAAATCAAACCCGCAGACATAACTGTCGCTCGGCATGATACCCCGGGCGACAAGCTCTCGGAACACGCCGAGCAGAGGCAAGGTCTGCTTTCCGAGCATCATATCGCGTGGCGTCCTGCCTCCAGCTTCCGTTACAGGCACAATCATCGTATATGGCGGCGCGTTCGTAAAAACGTTGCCCGCGCGGGTCGCGATATAGGCGTGAAATGTTCCATCGGATGACGAGTAATCAAAGTGGTCGCTTAATGCCAGGATATAAGCCCATAAATAATCCGGCGCATGAGGAAGAAAACCGATTTCGTTGGTCATCGTGTTTGTAACATCCGGCGGGGATGGATCTGATGCCGTCGTAGGGAACGTCTCGACAAGAACGGCAAAATCATCCCGGCCACCAGCAACCGTCAGATCATAGGTAACGGACAAATCGGTGAATTCGGACACCTTCATCGGTGCCGGCTTGTTCACTGGGCGGAAATAGCCACCGGATCCTATTCCGTATCCGGCTATGATGGCGTACGAATAAACGCTCGCGTTATTTCGTTGGCTTGGATACGACCATTCGATTCCTGTGCCCCTGGGAAATGTGTCTGGGTGGTTCGTGATGACTTGATTGAACATAACGCCATCGTTCACGAACCCGAATATCGCGTCTTCGCCCGTTCCGTTCTTTGTTGCCGGGTTGGAGACAACAATAGAGCTTGCCTCTACGCTGACGACAACCGTGTTTTCCGGCATTGCGTCGGGCGTCATTCCAACAGCCATTCCTGGCAAGAGTCCGGCCGTATCCAGAAATCCGGAGACCTTCGTACTGCCGGCGGCAATCTTCAGCCCTGTATATTTTTTGGTAGCCGCATTCCAAATTCCCTGGGCCGACCAAAATGGTCCCTGAGTGCCGTCCGCAATATTGTAACTGCCGTACTTGTTGGATTTTGATTCCAAGACCACTATGGGCTCGGGAACCTTGTCGAACTCGGAAGGCGAACGAACCATTCCTGAATCCGGCGATTTTTGGCTCTCAACGTTGAGCTGCCCGAATATGAGAGGTCGCTCATCGGCGAAGACGACGCTTGAGGTCAACAATATTGTCGCTATAGCGAATGAACGCATTCACTTTCCTCCACCAAGCGGCGTGAGCTGGAAGTACAGAGTGTAGAAAGAGCTGGCTGTCGCAGCTTCATGAACACTTTTTCTCGCAGGTCCCTGGTCTAGTCCGCTGGTCTACAAGTGCCACCGCCTGTTGTCCTGACACGCGGCAAAACGGATAATGTTGTGAATGCGCGAAATTCGATCAGGTACCGATCGATTGGCTGAGCTGGGCCGATCCGCGCTCGCGGCTGGTCAGCGCGTTCAAACATTGCATCCAGGAATTGAGGCTCCGTTCCTTCCACATCGCCAATGCTTGCGCCGGGCCGCCACATCCGGACCGGATCGCAATCATAATCCGGTTCGCGAACTCCCCTTCGTCCCCAGGAGTAACAAGGCCGTCCGGCGCGACAACATCCGACAGAGCGCCTGTATCATATGCCACCACCCTCAGCCCCCTTGATAACGCCAGGACAACGGTTCCCGATGCGCTCACCACGGGGTACGGAGCGATCAACAAGTCGCTTTGTGCCAGCGCTCCAGCAATCTCGACGTCGCTTAGGCGAGATGGGGATGGGCGGCGAACAACTTCAGTGAGGGTCTCCACCCTGGCGACGATCTCGGTGCAGTCCCCTATTCCCGCAAACGCAATCGAAATGCGCTTTCTGTCGCCCGCCTGCAGATGGCTAAGGATATTGGGAACGCGGTCGAGGCCCTTATCCGGCCGCATGCGCCCTAATATGAGCAAGCGGCATTGATGTGCAGGCTCCGAGGCAGGCACTGCCGTTTTCGTCCATAACGCATATTCCATGAAGGGAAGATGAGGAACGGCAACAGCCGACCGGCCACCTGCAACGGCAGCCTCCGCTGCCAAACTCTCCGAATGAGCCACTAGAACTGACGCCTGTCGCCAGAGTTGCCGTCGACTAAACGCATCAATCGGCGGCAAAGTTTGTTTTGGGGTTGGATCATGTGCGATGACTACTATTCGCGCACCCAGAAAGGCCATCAGCGCAAATGCCAATTGATCGTACCAGTCCCTGGTCATGACCACGAGGATGGTAGTACCAGCCATAGCGGCACGCACGGCAACTGCCAAACCGTGCAGCTGACGAATAACTTGATATATCTTTCTGGATTGCGAGTTCGATGGAAGAATGCGCCGGGCGAAGACACGAGGCGGACTCCACTCCGCATCAACCGAAGTCAAGACTTCAACCTCAAACACGTGACAAAGCAGCGCGGCAAGCTCTCTCCCGTAGGGGTTTCCACCGTCGGTATCATAAATCAAAAGCCGACTTTTCTTTTGCATCTTCAAGTTCCCCTCAGGGATCCTTCTTTTGGCTTCCCAAATTTCGAAGAGACGTTCAGCTGAAGCCCAAAATGATTTCGCGAGCCTTGGGGCCAATCGGACACGATCAGAGTTTCTTGTTCGCGACGACCGTCATTATGGCCGACACGTATTTTTCCGCGGTGCGATCCGGAGTCCGCAGTCGCGCCACGTTGTAAGCTGCGAGGCCAAGATCCCGGACCAACTGCGGGCTGTCCGCGAGCTCGGCAATTAGTTCTGCCAAAGCATGCTCGTCAGGCGGAGTGAATATCAATCCGTCCTCACGATCTTTGACAAAGTCCAGGGTCGCGCCCGCGTGTGTGGAGGCAATCAGAGCAAGACCACTCGCGGCTGCTTCCAGGAGGGCTATTCCATAAGTATCTGCGAGAGTCGGGAAGACGAATGCGTCGGCCGCGGCGTAGTAGGCTGGCAGTTCGTCCTGGTCGACAAAACCTGCGAAACGTATCCCGCGGACACCCAAGCTCTGAACGAGCGCCTTCAACTCGGCGTCCTGCGGGCCCGAGCCAACAATCGTAAGGCTGACGGGCCGCCGGACCGCACGCATTGCGGCCAAAGCCCGAATTAGATGCACGAAGCCCTTTTGGGGGATAAGCCGTCCTACACTTAAAAGACGAAGCTCCGCACTTTCCGACCGATCCCTGCTCGCCCCGATCGTCAGCAAGGGAGCCAGATTTGCCGTATGTGGAACCAAAAAAATGCGCCCTTTGGCACCGAGTTCCTCGAACCGATCGGCAGCCGGCTTACTCTTGGCAATGAATGCAGAGACTCTCGGCACCAAGACTTTTCTTGCGGCCTGTTGAAGCCGACCCAATGTCTTCTCGAAAGCCGGCGTGCCATCACTGTAAATGATGAGCTTGGCTCCGGTCAGTTTGCAGTACAAATAGGCATAAAAGCTCGGCACCGAGAATCCGCCCGAGATAATCGCATCGGGCCGAGCACGCAACAACCTCCAGAATATCCTCGGGCTGACATAGTAATCTGCGCCGTCGGCGTGCCGTTTTATCGTTGCCCCTCCTATCACGAAGTGACGAAAGCCGAGCTTTTTTTCAAAATTCCAATTCATTCCGCGCCGGGCTCTCCCTGCGCAAAACAGACAAAGAAGATCGACCCTCAAGGAGAGCTCGCGCATTATTTCGATAATATACGGCGTCGGGATATCAGTTAGAAACACAACCCGCGGATGTCGGCGCGCGCGGGTCAGATAGGACGGCGACGCCGCTCCCTCGGAGCGGGAATTCAGCAATTCACACCTCCGCTATTCATCCGCCCCGATTGCATATATATTTAATTTACGCTCCAATTAATAAGATTAACTAACACATTAAATACTTGCCATCAAGTCTACAAGCCGCCAGACTAGTTGCATTCGGTGAGCCTTAAGAATGAAGCTTGAACGTCGTCAGATCCTGCCAGGACGCGCCCAATGATCCCCGTGCCTGCGCGGAACGCCGTTCTTCCTCCCCAGGATCAGGTGTCTGGGGATGTTCTTCGCAATCTGCTTGTTTATGGCTTCGCTTTTTATCTATTCGCATCCACAGCACCAGACCTTCTGTTTGGCTCAAGCAAGGCCAACGGCAGTACCTCAAGCAATGCCGGAAACGCGTTTAATCAACTGATCCTCCCGGCGATGTTTTTCGCCACCTGTATTGTGGCTCATACCTACCGCATTTCCGCCCGACGCTTGCGGCGAGCCCTCATTCCGATGGCACCATTCCTGCTGGTGATGGTACTTTCCACGTTATGGTCCGATTATCCGGAACTGACGCTCAGAAGAGCGTCTCGCGAGCTCCTTGAAGCAATAGCGCTGGTTATGCTTGCCGCCTGCTTTTCCAACGCGCGGGTGATGCTGGGAGTTCTTTTCCGAGCGTTTCTAATCATAGGCTGTTTGGACCTATTGTCGTCTGTCTTCTTTCCCGACTCGCTTACGGATCTGGGATTCGCCGGAATCCATGGCAATAAGAACGTTGCTGGTGAATTCTTCGTCGTGGCGCTCCCGGTCTATCTTTTGGGAACGCTGTACAAAGAGATATCCGGAAGCAGATTGCTCGGGCTATTCAGTTTGATGGCCGGCGCCGTAATGCTCGTCGCGACACAATCGAAGACTTCTGTTGGAGCCATAGTCTTCGGGTTCGTAGTGCTGTTGCTGGCGCGATTTCTCTTCCGCCGCAATCCTTCTCTTCGTGTCTCATTGCAGCTGTTTTTGTTACTCGGGCTGCTTTGTGCCGTTGCCGTCATATTGAACTGGGGCCCTAGCGAATTGCTGAACAGTCTGATTGGCGACCCGACGCTGACCGGCCGGGACCAAATTTGGCTCTACGTAACGCAGAAATTCAATGCAAGCCCGGTCCTCGGAGTCGGCTACGGAGCGGTTTGGCAGGTAGGCCCTGAAATTGAAGCCGCCATGAAGAGAGCGGGTTTAATCTTCGTCTTCAACGAAGCTCACAACGGCTACCTGGATATCGCCGCACAACTAGGCGCACTCGGTGTCGTTTGCCTGGTGATATTCTTGATAGCAACCCTGCTCAACAGTCTTTCCTACTGGGCTACAATCGAGAAAAACGAATTTCGTGGAGCCGGTGCGCTCACAATCTACATTTTTTGGGCGCTGGTTCTGTCCAACATCACGGAGTCGCTCTACTTCCAGCCAGGGATAGGAAGTTCCGGCGTGCTGATTTTTCTGGGTGGGTTTGTAGCAAGCCGCAACGAGCAATTGGCTGCAACGTCGACTGCGAAGGCGATCCCTCGCGCTTTGCGGCCATCTATTGCATCAGAGGCGTAATTTCAACAACGGATGGCCTTGAGAGAAATCCCTCGAACAGAATTTGATATGCAGCGTCGAGCTTGCCAAAAGATGGAGACATCCATCCATTTCCAGCGTCGCCGCAACCAAAAGCAATACGGGGATCAAGCGCGCCGTTACAGCTAAATTCCGCTATCGGACGACCAGCCTTCTCGACGACGATGGAATTATGCCGGGCGTCACTTATGCGAACAGACAAATCAGCGTTGATAAGAAATGATATCCGAACGGGAAGAGGATTCAGTGCGCCGATCAACTCGTCTCTGATAGTAATGCCTCCCTTATCGGACATGGAAACGCGGCGGCGATGTCGTACTCCACAATTCCTGAGGTAACCGTCGTGCTCGGCGACCACCTCTCCGCTCGTCGACGCATCAGAAACAAGGCGCGCGTCCGCTTTCGCCGCCCAGTTGAAGGGACCGGACGTGGAGCTCGAAGAAAGCTGTTGGATAGACAGGGTATTGTGGACCAACGAACTGCGAAACCGTTCTCGCCAAAGCGGCGCAGAATTATAGACATATGTTCCTGCGTCAACGATGACCGGAGTATCGCCGATCGACAACCACACGCTCAACGCGTCCGCATGCCCATGAGCCGCGATGGATAGATAGCCGAGCGGCCCGTGGTCGAAGACCAGTACGATCGGGCTGGATGGAATCGCCCGCCATACGCTGTAACCACCGACTTTCCAGGTCTTGATTCCGACAGGCGGCGTTATCGGCGCCGCAGTGGAATAGGCTCTCGGTGAGAAAAATAACGCATCCCGAAGATCGAGATAGCGGCGCGAAAGCGGAGGAGCGGGATGGTTCAGGTAGTCTGTTACGCATTCTGCGATCGAAGCTACGTACGGCGGCCCGGCGGAATCTCCTATTCCTACCACCTTCCCATCGTCACAGTCTCCAATCATCGGAACGTCACCGGCAGAAGAGGATATCCACTGCACATGGTCGCTCCAGGCCGACAAGCGTTGCCTGACTGCTGCCGGCAACTTTTCGAGCGGGATATCCAGAGAGAAAAAAGCAATCAGAGCTAACTCGATCGAGAAGGCGGCATAGGTCGGCGATTGTTCCGCACCTACGCCGTCGCACAGGATCTGGCACTCGAGCTGGGTCATCAATTGATCCAGGTCTCGCTTCAAATCCCATTTGGACCCGATTCCGGGCGCGATCGCCGTGCAAACCAACGACCCAACCAGTTCAGCAACCCGATGATTGTTCTCAGATGAATGCAGCGACGGATATCTCTTCAGCCAGAACAAGTGCGCGGCGAAGAACCGTTCGATGTCGACGCGACCGGCTTTTTCGATTTCCTCCAGGCCAATAATCGAGAGAGCCACCGCAACAGAAATCGCGCGAAGAGCAAGTTCAACGCCCGAAACCCAGTTGACACCGCGATATGGAGGGTTCCCCTGCATCCAGGAAGAAATGATGCCAAGGACGAGTTTGTTGATCCGGGAATCACCAGTAAGCCGTGCGTGCACTGCTAACGGAACCAGAAACTGAAGTCGATTTATTTCCCAGACGTGCTTGATTTCGCGACCCGCGCGGGCGCGATAGGAAATATCGAAGCAATAATGGTCCGGGCTACTCCAGGAAATTCCCTCCTCATCAAGATGCCAGAATTCCGACGCGGGGGGCATCTCGGGGGTGTGGACCCATGACACGCCGAGCAACTCAAATTTTCCGGCAATTGTTTTTCTAGCCTGCTTGGCTACCCGGACCTTGAGCGCTTCGGGCATTTCATTCAATGCGCCACGAACATATGGAAGTTCTGCGATATTTCCCTCGGCCGATATTTCAGTCCACTCTCTGCTAAATCGGCGTCCTGACAATCGGGCAGTCTGCTCAGCAACGCGATGGCCAAGTTCCGGCATGCTCATCGCCGCCAATCGCGACTTATACCATCGAATCGAGTCAACGATGCTGGCCACGTCAGCAGCCGCCGGGCCTAAACTGCCGCAGAAACATCTCCAAATTCATGAGTGACCATAGAATTTTGTCATGATCTTGCTTCGCGGCCATGTGTTCGTCGACCAGCCGCCCGACCGTCTTCCGATCGAAAATATGCGCTGTCAGCGCGGAGCGGCCGGTCAGTTGCTCGCGCACAAATTCCTGATAAGGGCCCTGAAACCAACCGCTGATCGGAACTCGAAAGCCCACCTTCTTTCGGTGAATGATATCATCTGGCAGGATTCCCTTCATTGCCATTCGAAGAACCAGCTTGCCGCCCTTTCCCGAAAGAAGGAATTTATCGGGAAGACGCGCAACCAATTTTGCCAGCTCGGTGTCCATGAAAGGCATGCGCCCCTCAATAGATCCGGCCATCATCATGCGATCGCCCCTTTCGAGAAGATCGTCGGGCAACCATGACGTTTGATCGAAGAACATCGTCTTGCGACCGTTCGAGCCTACGTTCATCGAGAATGGAAATCGGTCCGGCGGCTCGCTCGACAACGGTTGCCCGAGCATCAGGTCACGATCCCTGATCGACATTCCTCCAAACCAATAACGCATTCGATTGGTGAAATCACGTTCACCGGCAGCCGCGAAAAATATCTTTGCCCGACGCATGCCATACGGGAGCGAACGGACAAGGGGGGCGACAAGCGAGTCGTGCAAGGCTTTGGGTATCATCGATTGATAAAACCCGACCGCACTTTCGGCACGGTGCTTGGGGTAACCTCCCAAGAGCTCGTCGCTGCCCTCCCCGGTAAGAACCATTTTGACAGTCTTTGAAGCGAGCTTTGATAAAAGAAAGATCGGGATATCCGACGTTTCGGAAACCGGCGCGCCGCGTCTAACGATGGCTTCAGACCATCCGTCCCGAAAGTTATCGCTGTTTACAACTACCTCGTTGTGATTGGTGCCCATCTGGCCGGCGACGAGTCTGGCAAATCCGAGCTCGGAATACTTCTCTTCCTCGAAGCCCACGGCAAACGTCCGAACCGGCGTGGAGCTACATTTGACCATTGCCGACACAATCGATGAGGAATTGATCCCTCCCGACAAATACGCCCCGAAAGGGGCATCGCTTCGCATTCGAAGCCGCACCGATTCTTCAAAGACATCTCTAAACAGACGGACTGCGTCCTCCAACTCGCGAACGTCCGGGCGAGTGGTGGCAATCGGCGGAGTGAAGTAGCGGGCAGTCCTGAACACGTTGCCCTCCCACAGAGCAAAACATCCGGGAGGAAGCTTCTTAATCCCGCGAAAGAAGGTCGATGGTCCCGGTACGAACCGATTCAGAAGGTAATGACCTATCGCTCCTGGCTCGAGACTGTTGTCAATTTTGGGAAAGCGGATCAGGGGTTCGATCTCGGAGCTAAAAATTATCCCGTCGCGGTGTTGGGAATAAAATAGCGGCTTCTTCCCAAATGCATCCCGGGCAACAAAAAGCCTTTGAAGGGTAGAATCCCACAGCGCAAAAGCAAACATTCCGCGAAGCCGCGACAACGCGTCCAGTCCCCAGGCCCTGTATGCTTCGATCAGTACTTCGGTATCACTGGCACTCCTGAAGACGTGTCCTATACTTCTCAATTCATCTCGAAGTTCAACGTAGTTGTATATCTCGCCATTAAAGACGATCACGATCCTTCCATCGTCGCTGGCCATAGGCTGCGTGCCGCCTTCAATGTCGATGATAGAGAGGCGGCGGTGGCCGAAGGCGATCTGGTAGCCACCGTTTTCGGTGTTGCCAGTCCAAAAGCCGGAGCCATCCGGTCCCCGGTGCGCAAGACGATTGGTCAGGCCTTCGAGGACGTCTCTACCCGGCTGCCGATCCGACGGTAGAAGCCATCCGAAAATGCCGCACATTGAACCGACCCCGCACGGAAGCCGACAAGGTCGGCGATTTCCAAATACCGCGTGTATCTATGACGATCTTACCCTCGAGCTTTTCGCGTGAAACTTCCTTGAACTCATCATGGTCGACAAGCAGTAGAAGTATCTCGCATGATGACAGCGCATCCTCGAGACTAACCTTCTGGGCGCCAGAACCAGTCAAAGGGCCAGGCAATTGCGCGGCGTTGGGCTCTACGATCGATATCCTATTTCCGAATTTGTCGGCAAGCCTCTCTGCAATTTCCAGTGAAGGACTTTCACGGAGATCGTCGATGTTCGCCTTGAACGTAATGCCAAGGCACGCCAACCTCTGGTCGCGATTTTCCTCCAGAAGACGATCCGCCTTCTGATAGATATAATCCGCTTTTCCGTCGTTGACTTGCCGTGCGGTGCGGATCAACGGCGAAAGGTCAGGCGCCGAGTTGACCAGAAACCACGGATCGACGGCGATGCAATGCCCACCCACGCCAGGTCCGGGCTGCAGGATATTGACGCGCGGGTGATGGTTTGCGAGCCGGATCACTTCCCACACGTCAATTCCGATCCGATCGGAGATAATCGAAAGCTCGTTCGCGAAAGCAATGTTGAGGTCGCGAAACGCGTTTTCGCTTAGCTTCACCATCTCTGCGACCGCGGCCGTCGTGCCGATACATTTACCTTTCACAAAGGTCTTGTAAAATTCGACGGCTCGCTCCGTGCACTTCTCCGACACTCCCCCGATCGACCGGTCGTTTTCTTGCAGTTCGAGCAGAATGCGCCCAGGCAACACACGTTCGGGACAGTATGCCATATGTATGTCGGCCGCGGCATCCGAGCCGCCGGGCAAGCAGAGATCGGGGCGCAGGCTGGCGATCAGTTCGCTCATTGCCGCCGTTGTACCCACAGGACATGTCGACTCCAGTATCACCAGATTCCCTGGTCGAAGCTTCGGAGCTATGCTGCGGATCGCCGAGACGACAAATCCGCAGTCCGGCCGCTTGGATTCAGCAAGCGGTGTGGGCACGGTTATGATGAATACATCGGCGGAAGCAGGCTCACTACTGGTGCGAAGCCTGCCGGTCGATACCACTTTTTGAACAAGCCCATCCAGGTCTGGTTCAATAATATGTACTTTCCCAGAGGCCACCTTCTCGACTATCCGGACATTGGTATCGACGCCAATTACCCTCCATCCCCGGCTTGCCATGAGAGCCGCCGTAGGGAGGCCGATATACCCGAGCCCCACGACGCAGACCGTGGACTCGCCATTGAACGATAAAACTCGGGACTCGTCATTGTACATTGATGACATTGGCTATCCGTTCACTTGCCCTGCCGTCGCCATATGGATTGATCGCTCCACTCATCGCTTCGTAGTGACGCCGATCGTCCAAAAGCCACTCGGTTTCCCTTACGATGTCTTTCGCGTTGGTCCCGACCAGCCTTGCTGTTCCAGCCTCGATTCCCTCCGGCCGTTCGGTCGTATCCCTCAAAACCAGCACTGGCTTGCCCAGCGATGGAGCCTCCTCCTGTATGCCTCCGGAATCTGTAAGGATTAGCGTCGCGACAGACATCAAGTAGACAAAGGGGACGTATTCCAGAGGATCCAGCAGAACAATCTTGTTTCTTCCCCTGAGTGTTGTATCCACGACCTTGCGCACCCGCGGATTTGGATGCACGGGAAATACGACGACGACGTCGTCTCGCTTCGAAAGCCTCTCGATCGCCTGCGCAATATTGGCGAGACCGCCGTCAAAATTCTCGCGACGATGGGCTGTTACCAGGACAATTCGCTGTGCCTGAAAGGGCGCGATAACATCTCTGACGGCGCTGGTTAGCTCGCCAAGTCTGTCGATGCGGCCTCTGGTCAACAACAGGGCATCAATTCCGGTGTTTCCGGTAACGTGGATGCCGAGAGGATCTACATTCTCTCTGGTTAGATTCGCCGCCGCCGACGTGGTCGGTGCGAAGTGCAACGAGGCTATGGGTGAAATTATCCGGCGATTGATCTCTTCCGGCCAAGGTGAGTAGTTGTTTCCTGTTCGCAATCCGGCTTCTACATGCGCCACGGGTATTTTGCGATAGAAGGCAGCAAGTGCCGTGACCATGGCACTTGTAGTGTCACCTTGCACGATCACGACGTCCGGCCGGTCGGCATCGAATGCCTCACCGACTGCCAGCAACAAGCGAGCGGTTAACCCATCAAGGGTCTGATCGGGGACCATAATGTTCAAGTCGATATCGGGTTTGATGTCGGCGACTGCCAGCACCTGATCGAGCATCGCCCGGTGTTGGCCCGTTACGACGACTGAAATGCGCAGGCCCGCGCGTTCCCTCAGGGCATAAATGACCGGAAACAATTTGATTGCTTCAGGCCGCGTTCCAAAGACCAACGCTACGTGTTGGCGCATCAACGCACCCACAGAACCGAGCGGACTGCCCGATTGAAGAGTTCTCTCATCAGGAGAGTCGCAAACAGGACATTAGTGCTGAAGTAGCGCCAAAACATTCGCCGCGGCTCTTGATAGAACCGATAGAACCATTCCAATCCCGCATTTTGCATCCAAAGGGGTGCGCGACTGACTGCGCCGGCGAGAACGTCAAAGGAACCGCCAACTCCCATAATAAATGAAACGCCAAATTCGTCCTTATACTGGGCAAGCAATCGCTCCTTGCGGGGTGTCGGCAAGCCCAGGAACAAACAGTCGGCACCAGAACGGCGAACCAATTCGACGAGTCCCAAATTCTCTTCGGGACTAAAATATCCATTGTGCCATCCCGCGATTTGAAGATTTGGAAAGTCTCTCCGAAGATTGGAGATCATTTTCCGCAAGACGTTGTCCGTAGCACCCAGGAAAAACGGTTTAAATTTCTTCCGATCACACAGCGCCAGCAATTCCTTGAAGAGATCGATGCCGGCCACGCGTTCATGGGCCTTTAGACCGAGCAACCGAGAGCCCCACAAAATCCCCATGCCGTCTATTCCAACGATGTCGCTATCGACGACGTCGCGCCAGAGTTCGGGCTGCTGTCGCATTTTTATGAATTTGGCAACGTTAAGAGCGACGTGCCGGCAGTGCTCCCGCCGGGTCATAGATCTGTCTGCCACTTCGACGGTTTCGCGCAGAGACAGTATATCGATAGGCACACCGAGGAACTCTTGACGCATCTCACAACTCCATTATCCGAGTTACTCAAGCGAGTTGCGCTCCAGAAAATGGGTTTAATCCAAACGGCCAGCTTCAAAAGAGGTACAACCTCAACGGGAGCAGCCGCTCGCGTACATATAACAGCTATTTCAAATTTTATGTTATTAATTAATTTTCCGCAAGTTTAAATTGGACATTTAAATGCGACTATTATTCAGCATTTAATATATACCGGCTGACGCTTGTTATCTGGCGCCCCCATGCCGGCGTTTGTCCCTGACCCGTTCATACCCGGTGCGGCGATAGCGCGCATGCGTGGGCGCGCGGCCTTGAGCCGGCGGCTTGCAAAATGGCCGACCGATCCAATCCGGACGTGCTTCGACCTCGGCTGCTAACGCCGCTTCAGCAGATCCTGCGCGACCGAACCTGCAACTTTCATTGGCTGGGCAAGTCGAAACAGACCCATAACTATGGCGAGGTATAAGGAGGCACAGAAGACGCCCAACAACAAAATTCGAAGCACGCTGGGATAGTCGGCCAGAACGGTCACTCGCAGGTACCAGCCCACGGCCAGGATGCTGATCGCTCCAACGAACTGAGGGGTCACAGCTCGCATCACAGCAGCGGCGTCGATGCCTATCGGGCTACCCGCATAAGCGATCGAGGGTACAGCGAGAAGCACGCATGCGGCGACGCTCGTCGCGGCCACGCCTTCTGCACCGAAGGGCAGACCTCCGAGAACCGCAACGACTTGGACACCGAGGGTAACGATCCCCCAATTCTGCCACCGATCGGGTCTTCCAAGCGAAAGGTGCAGCCAAGCCTGCGAGCTTTCGACGACCTGAAAAATGCCGCGCAAGGCAATAATACTCAGGAGTGAGCCGGCCACTTGCCACCTTTCACCCAACAATAACACCGTAACATCTTGGGCCGTCACCGACAGGATCGCCGCAATGGGCATTATGAAAAATGCTAGCGTAGATAACGCCGCTTCGTATCTCTGCCGGAGAGCTACAGGATCGGATTGAAGTTTGCTGAGCGATGCGCTTCCGACCCCCGTAACCTGACCGAGTGCCAACAGGATAGAGTACTCATAAAGCAAGGTTGCGTTTTGATAATAGCCGACCACATCAGGCCGGTAGATCAAGCCTAGCCCGACCCGATCTGCCGCTTTCGCCACGCTATACGCGACCAAAAAGCCGACCACGTGGAGCCCGAAGCGGACCATCGACTTCACTTCGCTGTCAAATGCAGGGAATCCTGGCCTCCAGCGGCAGAGGGTCCATGCCCCAAATGCAGCGCAGAGCGCGCTTACAATCGGGCGCAGCACCAGCGCCCAATAGCCATAACCGCAACTTGCAACCGCGACGGCGACGACAACTCCGACAAAAGTACTTGAAACTTGAATTCGGGCAATCGCGCCAAACTGCATTGTGCGCCGTAGAAGCGCCAGGTGCTGACTTGTAACTCCCCACAGCACGAAAGTGATCGCAGAACACGACGCGATCGGCTCGAGCCTGGGTTCACGAAATATCGTCGCAATCAGCGGGCTGCACGCAGCCACGACGATCGCCACTGTTAGCCCGATCGCGGCATTGAACCAAAACAGGCTGCTGACCTGATTTGGCGTTATGCTTCTTCGTTGCGCTGTAGCCTCCCCGAGGCCGAAATCGATAAGCATCGGCGCAAAGCTCGTCACTACCGTAACGATCGCAACCAGGCCAAAATCCTCCGGCGCCAGCAGCCGCGCCAGGATGATCGAGGCAACGATCTGAAGAACTCCGTTACCATATTGCATCGCGAGCGATACGATGCCTCCGCGCAAAGCAAGACGCCTAAGGTCCGTGGAGGCCTTATGGTCCTCGAAATACACTTCCGCAGCCACAGCCATGGTCGGTTACATCCTTGCTCTGCTGGAAGTCGGGTACAACGGGGGGCTTCCAAGTCGCACGTTACCAGCCGGGAAATTAACTAAAGCCAGCAGCCTTCCAATTTATCAATGCGACTTTATCATAGCGCGCAAAAGCATTTAATTTTAATCGTTTAATATCTTGGAACCGCCTGTTTGGCCGGTTTAGAAAGCCGCGAAATCCGGTAACCGGCATCGGTCGAACCAGCTATCACCAAACACGAGTTTTCGAGTTTCGTCACAATGTGACACCAGCGGGCCAAGGGCCACCGTGTTTTGGCTCTTCGACTGGCCGACCGATTACAAGGACGCAAACAGCTCAAGCCACTCGCCGACAAAGAGGAAGTAGGCGTTGACTAACCACGGTGGCAGCTTACGACCCGCCATCTGGTAGCGGCAGAAATCCTTGCGGAAGTCGGACCAATTCGCGGCATTGACACCGTTGATCGAGATGGTGATGGAAGGCGAAAGTATGCGCGCGGTATGCCACCAGCCTGCCGGCATGAAGAGTGTCTCACCAGGATGGAGGGTGAAGCGAACGCCCTTCGCGTTGCGAAACAGTGCAAAGCGACTGGTGTCCCAATTTTCGATGTCGTTTATTTCCGAGATGTTAGGCTGCTCGGCTGTTTGCGAGACGTTCGGCTGCTCGGGACCGGCACGAACGTACATGTACGGCGTTTGGTCAGGTGCGAACCCGATATATTCCTTCACCCCCTGAATTTGCATCAGGAAGGCGTGGGTATGCAGCCCGTCATAGTGCAAGACCGGAAATCTCGCGCCCGTGCCGCCGATATAGAGCTCGATGAACGTCAGCAACCCGCGTAGCGATACGAGCGGATGCTCCAGCCAGTTTGGCCGCGTGCAGGACGGCATCGGCGCGACGTCGTCTTGCAGCTGTCGTGGTAGGTTCCTAACCAGATGGTTGCGCAGGTACGGAGCGGGAGCATCGGGAGTGGAGGCGCAGACCTCTCGAATTAATTCCGCCATTGAGAGGTTACGCCCGTCGATCTCCAAGGGCAGATCGCCATAATTATCCTTAAAAAAATCGAACGTCCATTTGCTCCTGGCCGGCCAATGCTCCAATGCCCCTGTGATGACGACCGGCTTCAGAGGGTCGACATATTCTCGTACATAACGCTCGCAACCAAGTTGCGACCAGTCATGGCGGTCGATTTTTTCCGAGAACGTGGGACCATCGCGGACATTGTTGATGGGGTGATGCATGTCGTGCGCTCCATTCTGTGGGCAGCAATATCGAAGAAAATTAGCGTGATGCGCCTCCCTAGGCTGCTGGTAGCCGCGCCACCGCCGCGTCGGCCTGAGCTGCTATCTGCCGCAGCGTTTGAAAGAACAGGCTTCTCGGATCCATGCGCCATCCAGTCTGTCCTTGGAACGCGACTGCAACCTGGATTGCCAGCAGCGAGTGGCCGCCAAGATCGAAGAAGTTGTCTCCTGCATTGACCTTGTCGACTCGCAAGATCTCGCGCCAGATGTTGGCGAGAAGCTGCTCCGTCCCGGGCGCCGGTGGCTCAGCCACATCATTGTCAACCGACCGAAATACGTCGGGCAATGCGCCGCGGTCGAGTTTGCCGTTTGCCGTTATAGGCAGCGATTGCAACGTCACCACAAAGGATGGGATCATGTAGTCAGGCAGGCTGCCCCGCAAATAGCGGCGGACTTCGCTGATCGTCATATCTTCTCCGTCGTCGACCACGATGTAAGCGACGATACGTACGTCTCCCGGACGCGCCTCTCGCGTGATGACGGCGGAATCGCAGACCATCGGGTGGGCATTGAGAGCGGCCTCGATTTCGCCGAGCTCGATGCGGAAGCCGCGGATTTTGACCTGTGCATCGATGCGTCCGAGGAACTCAAGCTCGCCATCTGGCAGCCTGCGGGCCAGGTCGCCGGCGCGGTAGAGGTGAGCTGAGCGGGAAGGATCGAACGGATCTGTAACGAAGCGTTGGGCGGTGAGCTGGGGACGGTTGAGATATCCGTTGGCGACGCCAGCGCCTCCGACCCAGATCTCACCTACAACTCCGACAGGGACCGGTTCTCCGCGCTCGTCGAGGAGACGAATGTACAGGTCCGGGATGGGCCTGCCGATCACGCTGCCACGGCCAGCCTCGACGTCGGCGCGTGTGACGGGTCGGTAGGTGACAAACACCGTGGTCTCGGTGATGCCGTACATGTTGACCAGGCGGGGTCTGGCATCGCCGTAGCGCTCGATCCAGGGCTTGAGGGACTGCAGCTCCAGCACTTCGCCGCCAAAGATGATCTCGCGCAGCGCGAAGGCCGCAGGCGCCTCGTTAAGGTCGGCCTGGATAATCTGGCGGAAAGCGGAAGGGGTCTGGTTGAGGATAGTGACACGCTCCTCGATCAGAAGCTTGCGGAATGCGGCGGGATCCCGGCTGACCCGGTACGGGACGATGACGACACGCCCGCCATAAAGGAGTGCGCCCCACAGCTCCCAGACCGAGAAGTCGAAGGCGTAGGAGTGAAAGAGGGTCCAGACGTCGTGCGGGCCAAAGGCGAACCACGGATCTGTTGCGCTGAAGAGGCGTGCGACGTTGGCGTGGGTGACGAGGACGCCTTTTGGCTTGCCTGTGGAGCCTGACGTATAGATGACGTAGATCAGATCAGCGGGGGCGGAGGCGACATCGGGGTTGGTGTCCGGAAGGCCGTTGCCTGCGGTGGCGATATCGAGGAACTCGGCGGCTTCGAGTTGCAAAGATGCCATGACGGTGCTGCTTGCAAGCACGAGGCGAGCGTTTGCATCTTCAACGATGAAGGCAAGCCGGTCGCGGGGATAGTCTGGATCAAGAGGAAGGTAGGCAGCGCCGGCTTTGAGAATAGCGAGAATGCCGATGGCGACGTCGGCGTTGCGCTCGACCGCCAGACCGACGATGTCGTTGCGTCGAACGCCTTTCTGGCGGAGCGCGTGTGCAAGGCGGTTGGCCCTGGCATTGAGTTCACGGTAGGTTAGCCGCTCCTCACCCGCCGCCACCGCTTCCGAATCCGGCGTCTCCTCTGCCTGAGCCTCAAAAAGCAAATGCAACGGTGCAACGTCGTACGCCGCGGCGTCAGCCCCGACGTCGGGCTCCTTAACGCCGAGGATATCGATCCGAGCAATCGACTGCTCTGCATCACGCACAATCGCGCCAAGCAGCGTCGACATATGCTCCAACCAACGCCGAATCGTGTCCGCTTCCAAGATATCGCTGTTGTAGTCGCATTCGATAAGCAGATCGCGTCCAGAGTTGATAACGTTGACGTTGAGATCGAACGTCACGAAGCGCTTCGGGGTCTCCACCCGCTTGAGGGCAAGATCGCCAAAATCGAAGGCCGCGCCCATCCTGTCGATGTTGAAGACGACCGAGATCAGCGCTGGACGGCTGGCATCGCGCCGTATCGTCAGCTTGGACAACAAGCTGCCAAACGTGACATTTGGATGCCCTTGGCCCTCGAGGAAGGTTGCGCGCAGAGCCTTCAGAAATTGCGAAAAGGTTGCATTCGGATCTACCTGGCAACGCAGCGGCAACATTGTAACGCAGTGCGCAACGAGATGATCGTTCTCCAGTTCCGACTGCCCTGCGATCGGCGTACCAACTATCAGGTCCTTCTGGCCGGATAGCCGGAACATCAAGACCTCGAATGCCGCGAGCAGCGTCTGGAAAAGGGTGGCGCCCTGGCTCGCGCCAACCGCTTTGACGCGCCCGTAAACGTCAGAATCAATGCGCAGGATCTCGCGGGCACCGTTGCGCGATCGCATTGGCGGTCGCTTACGATCCAACGGGAGGTCCAGGCTCGGTAACTCGCCAGCGAGCCGTCCAAGCCAATAGGCCTCGTCAGCGACTGCTTCCTGTCGGCTGACGGCGCTCGCAACATACTCCTGATAGCTCATCGGCTCGACGAGCTGTGCGTCCAGCCCGAAACGACCTGCTGCATAGCTTGCTGCGAGATCAGAGAAGAGTACGGAGGAGGACCAGCCGTCGCATACAATATGATGAATCGTCAGGATCAAACGATATAGATCAGCAGCTTCTCGGACCACCGTCGCCCGAAGGAGTGGGCCGTTGGCGAGGTCGAACGGCTCGCCGGTTTCACGGTCCAGGATCCGCTCGATTGCGTCCTGGCGTTGCTTTTCTCCGAGCCCAGACAAGTCCTGGAGAGCAAGCCCCAGCTCGCATTGTGGCAGAATTCGCTGCTTGTTCCCTTCCTTGTCGAAGCATGCGCGCAGCGCGCTATGCCGGCGCACCACATCGTTGAGCGCGCTCTGCATCAACTCGACCGAAAGCGGCCCTCGGAGATGCAGCACAAAACACTGGTTAAAAGCGCAGCTCGCCTCGGGTCCCATCTGCGACTCGACCCACACCTCGCTTTGCTGGACTGTAAGCGGGAGCGTAACAATCGCGGTCTCGACGAACGGATCGAAATCGACGGGTTTGAGATTCGCCTCACTGATTTCAAGCATAAGCACTACTCCGGAGATTGAGCTGTAGGAACTTTCCTGGCCGGTCGGGATCGGGCACGAACCAAGCCTTGTTTCCCTCTGTGTCGCGACCCAACCGTGCGCCCGCAATCGGCGGTGTCTCTCCACCACGCGGAAGGAAGCCGGCCCGCTGCATTTCCTCAATGGATCGGCTGAAAGCCTCCGCGACACGATCGAGATCGCCATCCGCGTGGGCAAGCGTCAGAAAGCCGGGTCGGCCCTCCCAGATGTGCACGCCGTGACGACGCATGTACGGGAAAAACAGCGTCGCAAGCGGCGCATCGGGAGGAAGCTCGAACATGAACCAGGACGCGAAGTGCCGCAGATGCACCGGCGCCTGTGCCTCCTCGGCAATTTCGTTGAGGCGCTTTACGAACCGAGCCGTGCGCAAGTTCAGCCCGCGCTGCAGCTCCGGACCGTCGTCCCGCAGGCGCTCGAGCACGGCACAAGCCGCCGCGAGCGCGAGCGGATGACGCACAAAGGTGCCGGCAAAGAAGGTAACGCCGACCTCGGGCGCGGATTCGTCGCCAAAATTCCACGCTCCGCCATCGAGCGCATCGAGGAAGCGCGCCTCGCCGGCCACGATTCCGATCGGCAAACCGCCGCCGAGCACCTTGCCGTAGGTGGCCAGGTCAGCCTTCACGCCAAACACGGATTGCATCCCGCCCGGATGCACGCGGAAACCCGTTACGACCTCGTCGAACACTAATGCGGTGCCGGACTGAGCCGTGATGGCGCGAAGCTCGTGTAGAAAATCCCGAGGCTGCAGATCCGGCCGCCTGCTCTGCACCGGTTCAACCAGCACGGCCGCAAGCTCACCGGCCCGGGCCCTGATAATGTCGAGTGCAGAGTCCTGTCCATAGTCGAGGACGATGATGTTGTCCGTCATTGCTTCAGGAATGCCTGGGGCGATCGGTTGTGCCCGCGGCACGCCGTCGCGTACTGCCGCGCGTGCGAGAACTTCGTCGAAGATGCCGTGATAGGCGCCGGCGAACATGGCGATCTTGTCGCGGCCAGTCACCGTGCGTGCGGTTCTGATCGCGGCGGTGACGGCCTCCGATCCCGTGTTGCAGAACGCCGCCCGCTCCATACCGACGGTGTCGCACACGAGCTGAGCGACCTTGCCGGCAATCGGAGACTGCGGGCCGATCTCGATGCCTGCATCGAGTTGAGTTTTGAGCGCGGAACGGATGAATTCCGGATTGTGCCCGAAGAAGATCGATCCGAAGCCGTTTACGAGATCCACGTATTCGTTGCCGTCGACGTCCCACAAGTGCGAGCCCAGCGAGCGCTTGGTCACTATCGGATAAACGATCTCCTTCCAGTGCCGCCGGAAACCCGCATTCGAGCGAGGATCGGAGAGATGTTTACGATGCTGCGAAGTCAGCTCCTTCGATTGCCTCGTGAGACGACCATAGAGCTGGGCGAAAGAATCGATGTTGCGCTGCTGTTCGGTGCTGAGCGTGGTTCTGGCGCCAGTGGTCGGTGGCCGGTAGGGCCCGAAGGCCTTCACCTCTGAAGGCGTCTCGGACGGCTTCGCCGTAATGACGGCCGGGGGCGGCGCAGCAGGCGGTGTGGGAGCAATAGCAACTGTCTGGGACGGTACGACCTGTTGGACGGCAAGCTGTTGCAGGATATCGAGCTGGCGCGCCATCAGTTGCGCATTCTGACTAAGCAGCTGAACGAGTGCGGGCGCATCTATCGTTGCGCCTGCGTTGGGCAGCTTGGCGCCGGTCATTGGCGTCCCGAGCGGGGCGGTCATGGCCACGGTGGTCGTCGCTAGGGCTGGCGGCGGCAGCGCCGTGGCAGGCGCTGCTGTGGCGGGCGCAAGCGACGGCATGCGGTCCGCCAGCGCGGCAATGGTCGCGTGCTCGCCAAGCAGCTCGCGGAATTTTATTTTGAGCCCGAACCGCTTGTTCAGCGCGCCTGCCGCCTGAGTGAGAGCGAGAGAATCGAGTCCGAGTTCGACGAGCGGAACCGTTGGATCAAGGCTCTCGAGCTCCAACCCGGACAGATCGGAGAACAACTGACGAAGGTTCGCGACATGCGACCCTGAATTGGTCATGAGGGTGCTCGACGTGTTTGTTGGCGTTGCCGTCTGGTCGACGGATTGGATGTTCGGTTGGAGAGGCGCCATGATCTCAGGATCGCCCTGCTGGGTCACGGCTGTGATGGAACTCGATAGAAAGCCGGGGCTCGGCGCGTCGATCCAGAACCTCGTTCGTTCGAACGCGTAGGTTGGCAGCGAGATGCGACGGCGGCCGTGACCTGTATTGAAGGCCTCCCAGTCGATCGGACAGCCTGCGCTCCATAACTCGCCGAGCGTCTGCAATGTGTGATCGAGCTGGCCCGCCTCTCCGGGCTCGGCCGGCAGCGACGTAAGCCGTGGCGCTCCGGATGCGCGCACTCCGTGTTGCCGCGCGAACGTCTCGAGCGTGTGGCCAGGTCCCACTTCGAGCAGCACGAGCGCGCGCTCGTTCAATTGCCGCACGCCTTCCGAGAAGCGGACAGGCTGGCGCATTTGGCGCGCCCAATAGGCGGGATCAATCGCCTCCGCGTCCGCGATTTCCGCTCCGGTGAGGCTGGATATCCAGGGCTGGCGGGGCGCTTTCGGACGAACCGCTCCGACGATCTGCTGGAAAGGCTCAACGATCGTATCCATCAAAGGCGAATGGAACGCGTGCGACGTTTCTAGCCGACGATGAGCGATTGACTGGGCGGACAACTCGTCTTCAAGCTGATGGATGGCATCATGAGCGCCGGAGACAACCACCAGCGCGGGCGTGTTATAGGCTGCGAGATACACCTCCTTGGTGAGAAGACCCGCAAGGCGCGCCGGCTGCATTTTCACTGCGAGCATGGCGCCCGATGGCAGAGCCTGCATCAAGGCGGCGCGTTTCGCGACAAGCATCAGGGCGGCATCGCGCTCGAAGGTGCCGGCAATCGTTGCTGCCACATATTCGCCGAGGCTATGTCCAATCAACGCCGCCGGCTGCACGCCCCAGGACATCCATAAACGGGCGAGTGCGTACTCGATGACGAACATGGACGGCTGGGTAAAACAGGTCTGTTTCAGTTCCTCTGCCGCGGCGGGCGCGCGGTCGGACGCCGGGTAGATGATCTGCCTCAGGTCTCGGCCGACGAGCGGGACGAGAATCTCGCAAGCTTCGTCGACCTCGCGCCGGAAAAGAGGCTCCGTGTCGTAGAGCGACCGGCCCATGTCGACGTATTGCGCGCCTTGGCCGGGAAACATAAAAGCGACGCCCTCGAACGCTGCTGCCGACCGCGGCGCCTTGGCAGGCGATACAGACAGTGCCTTGCGAGCACCGTCATGATCGCTGCAGGTGAAGGCCTGGCGGTAGTCGAACGCGCGCCGTCCGGTCTGCAGAGTGAACGCTGCGTCAGCCAGATCCAGCTCCGGTTCGCTCGCCAGGTGTGCCGCCAGGCGGCGCCGTTGTTCCTCGAGACCAGCCGGGGTTCGGCTTGAAACGATAAGGAGGTGGCTGGCGCGCGCGGCTTCGGAAGGCGCGGCTGCGGGAGCTTCCTCAAGCACGACGTGGGCGTTGGTCCCGCCGACACCGAACGAGCTCACGCCGGCGCGGAGAGGACGACCGCCGGCGTCCCACGGACGGCATTTCGTGTTTACGACGAACGGTGTGTTGTCGAGATTGAGCTTCGGGTTAGGGGTCTGGAAATGCAGCGTTGCCGGCAGCGTCCGGTGATGCAGCGCCAGGGCCGTCCTGATGAGTCCGGCAACGCCAGCGGCCGCGTCGAGATGTCCGATGCTGGTCTTGAGCGCGCCTATTGCACAGCTGCCATTGGCGACCGCGCCGCCCGCCCGGAAGGCCTGCGTCAGGCCGGCGATCTCGATCGGATCGCCGAGACTCGTGCCGGTGCCATGGGCTTCGATGTAAGAGATTGTATCGGGGTCGATGCCGGCAAGCGCCTGCGCGGTCGCGATGACTTGTGCGTGGCCATCGACGCTAGGCGCGGTGAAACTAACCTTGGCGCTGCCATCGTTGTTGAGGGCGGCACCCTTGATGACGGCATAGATGCGGTCGTTGGCCGCGATGGCATCTGCCAGCCGGCGCAGCACCACAATCCCAAGACCGTTGCTAAAGACGGTACCCGCGGCGTTTGCATCGAATGCCCGGCAGTGGCCGTCCGGTGACGTGATCATGCCTTCCTGCCAGAGGTAGCCGCGTTTTTGCGGCAATGAGATCGAGACGCCTCCGGCAAGAGCCATATCGCACTGCCACGTGGACAGGCTCTGCACGGCCGTGGCTACCGCCACCAGGGAGGTCGAACAAGCTGTGACGATGTTGAGCGCAGGGCCTTTGAGATCGAGCTTGTAGGCCACGCGCGTAGCCAAATAGTCCTTCTCGTTGCCCATCATCGTGGTTAGCCAACCCACGAGATCAGTCACATCCCTGCGCTCGATCAGGTTCCTGGCGAAGTAGGTGTTGTTGCTCGCGCCCGCATAGACGCCGATGGCGCCGGGGAAGGAGCGCGGGTCATGCCCTGCGTCCTCCAAGGCCTCCCATGCGGCTTCCAGGAACAGACGCTGTTGGGGGTCGAGCACCTGGGCTTCACGCGGTGTAATGCCGAAGAAGCCGGCATCGAACTTGTCCACATCCTCGAGAATGCCGCGCGCGGCGACATAGGCCGGATCCGAGCGTGCGGCAATCTCCTCGGCGTCCGCCGGCTCGAGTTCGTCGACGCTAAAATGGGTGATTGTCTCGCGGGCTTCCAACAGGTTACGCCACAACTCGCCCGGCGTGCGCGCACCGGGGAAGCGGCCCGCCATGCCTATAATGGCGATCCCATCGTTAGCGTCGTAGTTCTGCGTATAAGACATTTTCAACCCAGCTTGGCTTTCGTGCGCTGCCTGGCAAAGGCGGCGCGCTGCTTCAACGCTCGTTCGGCAGCCTGCTCCGCGTGACGTCCACCCTGCTCGATGCCATCCGATGAGCTGAGGTGAGCGGCTAGTGTTCGTATCGTCGGATATTCCAACAGCTTGACGATCGGCTGCACGCCGAAAGCGCTCTCGACGAGACGGTGCATGCGCAGAAGCAGGAGTGACTGGCCGCCTGCGTCGAAGAAATTGTCGTCGACACCGACGTCCGATCTCCCCAGCAACTCTTTCCAAATGTCGACGAGCTTTTGCTCCGTCTCTCCGCTTGCGGACGCCAGGGTGGTGCGGGTCTGCAAACGCACGACATTGGCCGCTTGGGCGGCGGCTTTACCTCGCCGTTCCGCCGGCATGTAAGCGAGGATGTCGGCGACTGTCGCGTTTGGCTGGCTTGACGCCAACGCCGCCATAATGGCGGGAAGATCGTTGGTTATCGCCTCGATCGTGCCGTGGTCGATGCGACCTGTATTGTAGATAAGCCTTAAGTTCAGCTCCTCGCCGGGACTTACGGCAATCGTCAATGCATAATTGGTAGCTTCCGGAGCCTGAACCGGGATCAACCTTGCGTGCCGGCCCAGGCGTCCGATGGCGGCATCTACCTGATAGTTCTGAAACACCAGAAGAGTATCGAACAGCCGATGATGCCAGGGCACTTTGCTCACGCCCTGGATCGCCTCAAGAGGCATGAACTGATGCTGGATGAGGTCGAGCTGCTGGGCTTGGAAACGCGATAGCCAGGATTTCAGCAACTCGCCGGGATCAAACTTCGCACGCACCGGTACATTGGTGACGCACGGTCCGATCAGCGTCTCAATGCCGTCGATGTGTTCCGATCGACCCGACAACGTGGCGCCGAACACCACGTCTCGCGTATCCGCATAGTGACCGAGCAGCAAAGCCCAGGCTGCTTGCACGAGCGTGCTGAGGGTGATTTCGGCCGATTGAGCCAGCAGGCGAAGACCTTGCGTCGTCTGCTGCGAGAGGCGCACTGTTGTCTCGGATGGTTGTAGCCGGTTCTCTGATTTGCGCGCCGAAGTCGTTGCGACGGGACCAAGGGCGACAGGCGTTGGTGCTGCGAAACCGGCCAGCGCTTCCTGCCAATAAGCAGACGAGGCCGTCTTCTGGCGCGCCAACCATCCGACATATTCCACATATCCCAACGGGCTCTCGATCGCCGGCGGCCGGTCGTCGCTTAAAGCCGTGTAGATCTTCGCAATCTCATTAAACAGGCGCGGCCAGGACCAGCCGTCGATGCAAAGATGATGTGTCGTCCAGAGCAACTGCCACTCGTCATCCTTGTGACGCAGCAGCTTGACGCGCATCAGCGGGGGCCGCGAAAGATCAAAGGGCATCTGCGCGTCATGCTCAAGGTCGCCTTGCACGGTGCTAGTACGCGCATTGGTGTCGAGGTGCCGCCTATCCTCCTCGTGCCACGGCAGAACCGCATCCGGCATCACGACCTGTACCGGCTCCCCGCCTTCCGCAGTCACGAAGCTGGTGCGCAGGATGCTGTGGCGTGCGATGACTTGATCGAAAGCTGCGCGCAGCAGCGCCGGATCGAGTTGGCCCTCAATTCGAAATTGCCACTGCTCAAGCCCCACAGACGAACCTGCCTGCTCCATCACATAGAACAGCCGTTGCATGGGAGTGAGCGGATATGCATCCGCGAAGCCTCGATGGAGCCGCCAGAGACGATCAACTTCGGCCTGGCTGAGCGTGAGGAGCGGCAAATCGGACGGAGTGCGGCCACCCGCATCTGCCCCGCGGCACTGGTCGATCATGGCGCGCAGCGCTGCGATGAAATCGGCTGCCAGCCGTTCGATGCTCGCGCTGGCCATCTGCTTTTTGTTGAAGATCCATTCGGCGCGCAATTTTCCAGCGCGTATCTGCGTCAATGCCTCCAGCACATGGGTGCGATGTCCGCTTTCGGCGTGCCAACGCCCGTTCGGCTCGGCAGCGAACGCGAAGAGCCTGGAGTCACGTGTGACCTGATCGAAATGACCCAGATAGTTGAACAGCAACTGTGGTTGTTCGCGGTAAACGAGGCTGGCACGCAGGGCGGGATCCGCAGAACAATAACGCAACAAGCCGTAGGTAAGACCGCGATCGGGCACCTTCCGAATTTGTTCCTTAACAGACTTGAGCGCCGACTCTATTCCGACGCCTGGCGCCAGATCGAGGCGCAACGGAAACAGCGATGTGAACCAGCCAATGGTGCGCGACAGATCTAGATTATCGCCAATATCTTCGCGGCCATGGCCCTCCAACTCGATTAGGAAAGACTTGCCGCCTGTGTTTCGCTGCAGCGCGATTGCGAGTGCCGTGAGCAGCACGTCGTTGATTTGCGTTCGGTATACGGCCGGCACCTCCTGAAGCAGAGCTGCCGTCTCCTCCATCGTGAGTTCGACCAAGAATGAACTGGCATCGGCTTCCAGATTTTCGACAGACGACACCGGAAGCGATGCGACCGGCGCTGCGAGCATTGCTTGCCAGGCCTGCGCCGTTGCCTCCACACGCCTATCCCTGACGTGTTGGCAAAGGCGCGCGGCCCACGTCTGGTAGGCGGTTGTCCTTTGAGGGAGTTCGACCGTCTTTCCTTCGCGCAGACGATCATATGCAGTCTGCAAGTCTTCCATCAGTATGCGCCACGATACGCCGTCGATAGCGAGATGATGCACCGCGAGTAGCAATCGATTGGGCCGCTCGCCGCCGAGACGGAAGAGGGCCGCGCGCAGCAATGGTCCCCCCTCGATGTCCAGAGACGCCTGCGCCGAAGCACACCGCGTCTGGATTACCTCTGCCCAGGCGCTTGTGGGCAGAGACGACAGGTCGTGGCGGGCGATGGTGATCGCTTCGTCATTGTCTGCAAGCAGCGCCCCCCACCCTTCGTCACTCCGTCGGAAGCGAAGGCGAAAGGCATCATGTTGCGCACAGACGACTTGAAGTGCTTTCTCCAAGATATGATCGTCGAGATCGGACGGAACCTCGAACAAGAACGCCTGGTTCCAGTGGTGCTGCGCGCTAAAGTTCTGTTCGAAGAACCAGTGCTGAATTGGCGTGAGATCGACCCTGCCGAACGAGCGAGCGACCGACGGGGTTGCCGTTTGCTCGCGCCCGTCCACGCAGCGCGCCAGCGCTGCGATTGTCGGGTACTCGAATAGATCGCGAGTGGCAATGTTGAAAATTCCGGCACGGCGGCAGTTGGCGACGACTTGGATGCTAAGAATTGAATCGCCGCCGAGTGCAAAGAAGTTGTCATTTATTCCAACTCGTTCAAGTCGGAGAACAGCGGCCCATACGGCTGCAATCTTGCGCTCGTTCTCTGAGCGCGGCTCGGCAAATGCGAGAGGTACGTCTTGGAGCTTGTTTGATTGGGGCTCAGGAAGTTTGGATTTGTCGAGTTTACCGTTTGCATTTAGCGGAAGGGCTGGGAGTGCAATGAAGTGTGCGGGAATCATGTGTCCCGGTAGTACTTCGCCGAGCGCGGTTCGCAGGTCTTCCGGGCTGGGGGCGCGCGCGTTTTTGCCGACGAGGTAGGCGACGAGCCGCTTGTCGCCCGGTATGTCCTCTCGGGCGATGACGACGGCATCCGCCACGCCCGGGCATGCCGCCAGAGCGGCCTCGATTTCGCCGAGCTCGATGCGGAAGCCGCGGATTTTGACCTGTGCATCGATGCGTCCGAGGAACTCAAGCTCGCCATCTGGCAGCCTGCGGGCCAGGTCGCCGGCGCGGTAGAGGCGAGCTGAGCCGGAGGGATCGAAGGGGTCCGTAACGAAGCGTTGGGCGGTGAGCTCGGAGCGGTTCAGATATCCGTTGGCGACGCCGGCGCCTCCGACCCAGATCTCGCCCGGGACCCCGACGGGGACGGGCTCTCCGCGCTCGTCGAGCAGGCGGATGTAGAGGTCCGGGATGGGTCTGCCGATCACGCTGCCACGGCCAGCCTCGACGTCGGCGCGTGTGATGGGTCGATAGGTGACATGCACGGTGGTCTCGGTGATGCCGTACATGTTGACGAGGCGGGGTCTGGCATCGCCGTAGCGCTCGATCCAGGGTTTGAGAGATTGCAGCTCCAGCGCTTCGCCGCCAAAGATGATCTCGCGCAGCGCGTAGTCGGCAGGGGCTTCATCAAGGTCGGCCTGGATAAGCTGGCGGAAAGCGGAGGGTGTCTGGTTCAGAACAGTGACGCGCTCGCTGACAAGAAGTTTGCGGAATGCGGCGGGATCCCGGCTGACCCAGTACGGGACGACGACAAGGCGCCCGCCATAAAGGAGTGAGCCCCACAGCTCCCAGACCGAGAAGTCGAAGGCGTAGGAGTGAAAGAGCGTCCAGACGTCGTGCGGACCAAAGCTGAACCATCGGTCGGTGGCGCTAAACAGGCGCGCGACGTTGGCGTGGGTGACGAGAACGCCTTTTGGCTTGCCTGTGGAGCCAGAGGTATAGATTACGTAGGCCAGGTCATCTATGGCCGATGCGACATCGGGGTTGGTGTCCGGAAGGCCGTTGCCTGCGGTGGCGATATCGAGGCACTCGGCGGCTTCCAGATGCAGAGATCCCTTGATTTTGCTGCTTGCAAGCACGAGGCGAGCGTTTGCATCGCCAACGACGAAGGCAAGGCGGTCGCGGGGATAATCCGGATCGAGGGGAAGGTAGGCAGCGCCGGCCTTGAGAATAGCGAGAATGCCGATGGCGACGTCGGCGTCGCGCTCGACCGCCAGACCGACGATGTCGTTGCGTCGAACGCCTTTCTGGCGCAGGGTGTGTGCAAGGCGGTTCGCCCTGGCATTGAGCTCACGATAGGTTAGCCGCTCCTCACCCGCCACCACCGCTTCCGAATCCGGCGTCTCCCCTGCCCGAGCCTCAAAAAGCAAATGCAACGGTGCAACTTTCGAACCCGACGGTGACACCGCATCATGCGTAAGGAGCTGCGTCCGCTCATCGTCGGGCAGAATGCGCAGGTCGCCAAGCAGAGCAGGACGACTCGGACTGAGAATGCGCTCGGCGATATCGGTAAGCAGCACTTCAAGATAGCGCAGCATGCGCTGCGCGACATCGTCATCAAACCGATCGCGCGCGTATTCGATGCGAAGCAATAGCCGCTCGCCCCCATAGGCGATGAGCGCGAGCGGGAAGTTTGTCTGCCCGATATACTCGAAAGATCGCTTTTGCCATTCGCCCCCGAGTGCCTTGAGTTGCGCGTCGAGGGTCAGATGCTCGTAGACAACGATGCTCTCGAACAGCGGTCGGCCGCGCTCGACATCGCTCCAGCCCTGAACCTTTGCGAGCGGCGTATGCTCGTGCGGACGAGTCAACAAACTCTGGTCGCGAATAGCCCTTAGCCACCCCGTATGCTCTGCAGCTGGATCTGTATTGACACGGACCGGAAGCGTGTTGATCAAAATACCGATGATATCGCTGGCTCCGGAAATACCAGACCTTCGGCATGCTCGGGTTGCGCCGAACACGACATCGTTCTGACCGCTGAGTCGGCCGAGCAAGAGCGCCCACGCACCCTGCAGCAGAGTGTTCACGGTTACGCCGACGGCCGATGCCGCCTTCTGCATCGCCAGGGTTTCCTCGGGCGCAACATGGAGCTCGACATTGCCAAACTCGACCGCTTCATCCCTGTACGAGTGACTGGAATTCGGGCGCTCAACCCAGAGCCGCACGGGCGCATGAAAGCCTGCGAGATATCTCTTCCAGTACGCCTGGGATACAGCATCATCGCGTGCATTTAGCCACTCGACATGCCTCCGGAACTCGGGAGGCGTTAGCGATACAGGCTCCTGCGTAGAGTGCCGGGGGTCGACGAACCCAAAAACCTCCCGAAGAACCAATGGGAACGACCGGCCATCAAGCAGGATGTGATGAAACGTCCACACCATAACCACCTGCGAGGCGGTTCGAATGAACGTCAAGCGCCAGAGTGGAGCCTGTCCGAGATCAAATCCTTGCCGGCGATCGGCAGACAGGAACGCGTCGAGCCGCCTATCCTGCTCACTGCCGTCGAGATCGCTCCAATCAAGCCTCGCAATGGGCAACTCAACTTGTAAATGCACCTGCTGCAGCGGCTGGGGGCAATCCAACCATCGAAATGACGTTCGCAAAACCGGGTGTCGCCGCATTGCATGTCGCCAGCCGCCGATCAGCCTGTCGACGTCAATGGCGTTTTCCAGACGGGACACAATCTGCTGGATATCGATACCGCTGCCGGGTTGCATGGTTGCATGCAAAAGCATCCCGGCCTGGATCGGAGAAATCTCGTAGCCATTATCGGACTGACCCAACATATTATATTTCACTCATCACTGCAGGCTGAATACCGCTAACCAAGGCCGAATGGCGTTGACAGCTTATCAAAAGAAATATTTAATTGTATATATCTCTGATTATAATATTTTGAATAATTTAACTGTTTTAATTTGGCGCCTGAAGGCACATAGATAATAACCTTCTGAAGCCAACCAGTTGGCCGTCTCATGAGGCATCGATGAACGCGGAAGGGATGTTTGTCGGAAACCAGGTGGTCGTGCGATCTGCAAGTGAAATACTGTCAACGCTTGACGCTGACGGCACCCTGGATGGCCTTCCATTTATGCCGGAAATGCTGAGCTGGTGCGGCAGATCGTTTCGCATCCAGCGTCGGGGCGACAAGACCTGCGTCGACGGCCATCCGATACGGCGTTTTCCGGCAAATGACGTGGTGGTCTTGGAGGGTCCGCGCTGCGACGGCGGCAGTCACAACGGATGCAAGCACGGGTGCCGAATTTATTGGAAGCAGGCATGGCTGCGTCCTATTAACGCAGAGAATACCGAAATTCGGTGCGCCGACGGCGAGTTCGACAAGTTGCGCTCCCGTCTTAAGGTAAAATCTGACGAGCTGCGGTATTTTTGCCAATCGACCGAGCTTTTAAGGTCGACCGAGGATTTTCCGCCCGAGCGTCACCAGCGGATACGAATTGCGCTCACCGAAATTCGAAATGGCGACATCAGAATCCTGCGGGCTTTGCAATTGCTCGCCCGGTTTTTGCGACAAAGAATCTTGCTATGGCTACGCGGTGACAACTGGCTCCGGGGGCCTCACAAGCAGACGCCGACGCAATCCCTGAATTTGCAGCCGGGCGAGCTCGTACGCGTAAAATCTCGAGCGGAGATCGTCAAAACGCTTGATCACAGAATGGCTAATCGTGGCATGGCGCTCTGCCAGGAAATGATGAGATGCTGTGGGCGCGTAGCCAAGGTCCGCTATCGTGTTGACCGGTTGATCAATGAGAGAACCGGCGTGATGCGAGAAATTGCCGATACGGTGGCGCTCAGCGACGTCAGAGGCTGCCGCTCTCTGGCCGAGGAATGTCTATGTGCGGGCGAGCCCGGTGACTGCCCGCGCGGTGAACTCATGTACTGGCGAGAAATCTGGCTCGAGCGTGTGAATAGCTAATGACAGCAAATCTCGGACAGGCTGCCGCCGCGGATCATGACTGGAACTCGCGCGCGTTCAGAGTGCTAAAGACGCCCGATGTAGAAATCGTAGGCGTACGTCTTGATGCACCTGCCGACGTCAGCGCGGCGTTCTGGCAGCTGCTGTCTCGCGACGAGCGGCAACGCGCAGACAGATTCCGCTACGTCGAGCATCGACAGCGCTACATCGTAGCTCGCGCGAGCCTGCGGCGGCTCCTTGCCGAACGCTTGCACATCGCTCCTTGGGCCGTCGAAATGATCGAGACCAGCTACGGCAAGCCGAGACTTGCGCCCGTGCATGATTCCGCAGGCCTGGAATTCAATCTCTCGCATTCCGAGGTTCTTGCTGTCTATGCTTTTACTAGCGGTCGCGCGGTGGGCGTCGACGTCGAACTGATCCGGCAGGTTCCCGATGCCGACGACCTGGCGAAGTGCTTCTTTTCTTCCAAAGAGACTGCCGCGCTCAGAGCATTTCCGCTTGATCGGCATTCGTTGGCATTTTTGGCGTGTTGGACCCGCAAGGAGGCCTTCATCAAGGCTCTGGGTTTGGGATTAAGTTGTCCCCTTGATGCTTTCGATGTGACCATCGACCCGGACGCTCCGGCGCGCATCACAAGGATCGAGGCGCGCATCGGTAAGGTTGCGAACTGGAGAGTGCAGGCGTTCACCCCATATCCGTCCTACATTGCCGCAGTGGCTTACCGCGCCGACGGGCTCGGGCCATCTAGGGCAAGGGTGAGTGCATCCCAGACGATCCAATTTTGCCGGACGGACCTAGCGCGAAGCCGGTTCTGCGACCAGGCGCCGCATCCCTGGGACTTCGGCGCCTTCGGGCACGTAATGCGGCCAAACACATTGCGAGGTGTAGAAGGCGAAAATAAATTGCACCAGTCGAACAGTAGTTGCGTTTCCGGGCCTGATGATGGCCGGTTTCTAATGCAAAGAGCGTGGGCCTAATGACTGCGTTTCACTTCGGCAGCCGTCAACGACGGCTTTTCGGCTACTATGAACCTGCGCCGGCGAATTTCAGCAAGGTACAAGCCGCGCTGCTCTGCCATCCGCTGGGCAACGAGCAGGTCTTTGCTTATCGTGCCTTGCGGCAGCTCGCGGCTCGCTTGGTTCGATCCGGTTTTCACGTGCTGCGGTTCGACTATTTCGGAACTGGCGACTCCTATGGCGACACTGGCGAGGGAGACCTTGCAAGCTGGTGCGACGACATAGAGACGGCAATCGAAGAGCTCAAAGAAATAACGGGCGCCATTAAGGTAGACGTGGTTGGGCTCCGGCTTGGCGCCAACCTGTCGGCTCGAGTGGCTTTCCACCGGCCCGAAGAGATCAACAAGCTCATTCTTTGGGAACCTCTCGCCGCCGACGAGCTGGCGGTTGCCGCATGTGGATGTTCCAATCCCCGGGCTAACGGAAACCCCGTATTGGTCGGATCAGACATTGTGGAAGGTTTCGCGCGCAGTGCTATTTCGAGCAAGGCAGCCTTGTTTCCACCGAGCACGCTCCTTCTCCTCACCGGAGGGCCACCATCACCAACAGAGTTCGACCCCTTGGCCGTCGAATACGTGGCAGACGTTCCGGCGTGGATTGAGGAGAGGCTAACTACGGGTTCGATCCCTTCGGGCGTCCTTCAACGCATAGTAGATTGGCTACAATGATGGGCGAATTCACCGAACTAGCCGTGCACTTTGGCCGATCGGCGTCGCTTCTGGGAATCCTGTCGCGGCCGCCGTCCAGAATGCCGATCCGAAAGCCTGCAGTGGTGGTGTTGAACACCGGGATAGCCCATCGGGTCGGACATCATCGCATGTACGTCAAGATGGCTCGCGAGCTTGCGGCCTTGGGCCACATAGTTTTTCGGTTTGATTTCTCGGGCATCGGCGACAGCCCGCCCCGCGCGGACATTCTTAATCCAATCGAGGCCCATCAGGCAGACTTGTCCGAAGCGCTTGATTGGCTGACGGCATCTTGCGACGTTAACGAAGTCATCCTTATCGGTCTTTGTGCGGGTGCCGAAATTGCATTGAGATACGGGCACTCCGACAAGCGTGTGATCGGCTTCGTGTTGCTCGACCCGACGATCCCACCCACTGCACGATTCTATGCGCACTACATTGGCCGGCGGCTGATTGAGCTTCGCAGCTGGTGGTCATTCGTTTGCGGACGCGGACGGATCCGGGAGGAATTGAGCGAGTGGGCGAGATCGGCCTTCGGCGCGGCTACATCGCAATCGGCGAGTACGGCCAATCAGAAGATCCGCAGTGAGCTCGAGCAATTGTACTTGAAGTCATTTGAACGCAAGTTGAACGTGCTGATTGTCGTTACAGGCAGAGTATACGAGGGCCGCCAGAGCTACCGCGAACAACTCTTCGATGCGTTCCCCAATGTCCCACTGAAGGGCTGGGTGTCCCTTGAGTACCATAGAGACGCCGATCATACGTTTACGTCCGAGGAAGCCCGCGCTGCGCTGCAAGAGTTGGTCTTGGGCTGGATCAAGGCCCTCCCGATTACGCAGAATCTTCCACAAACTTCATCAGGAGACGTGGTGCCCACTCGGGGAGCGAACCGATCGGCGGGTGGAGCACAATTACAGGAAGATCTTAGGCGCGGCTCGACGGCGGCTTCCTGAACTGGAAGGGCTGCATCAGGAAACCTGGCGACGCTTTGAGCCGGCTCCGCCGATCTGAAACTCTTCGATTTTATGGCCGGACTTCATCGCTGCAACGAGCCAACGGGGGCGCTTGCCGCGGCCAGACCATGTTTCGGAGGTCTGGGGATCGCGATATTTCGGAAGCACCCGCGGGTACTTGCGGCGTGGCTTCTCTTGGTTCGAACTAACATGTGTTTGACCGATGCTGTCCACGCCACGATTTAGAATAGCCAGACGCTTCTCCAGCTCATGTCTCTGCGCTTTGATCCGGGTCGCCAAAAGGGCGCTCACCTTCTCGTGGAGTGCCCACAGTTCATCCAACGACATGGATTCCAGTTCGATTTTCTTCGACATACGGCTATCCCCCGCCTCGACTCTCCAGGGGTATTTCATTACATTTGGAAATAATCAAGAGATCGGCGAAGCGATTCAGTGAGAAATCCACCGAATAAATCCTGGGGTGCGCCCGGGACCCATACGATTCTGCGGGTGCGCGAGGCCCAATCGCCTAAGCTATTTAATTAAAGGCTCACGGCCTTTTGCCTGAATTTAAATGTCCAGACAAATCATGTCGATTTGACAGGTGCCACGCTTCGACGCCGTGTTCGTAAGAACTGGTATCGAGTAAGTATCAAACTGGCTAGCTGCGGCAGAACGAGATGATCAGATGCCTCCCCGCCTGCTGCGCCGTCTCCGCTCCAAACTCCTGCTTTCGTGGCGCCTGAACGGTCGCAACTGGCAACGAATGACCTCGATCTCTCTCAAAGCTTGCCGTCGAAATTCGATCTGGGCCTCGAGCACGCGGACATTCCGCCGTGCAATGGAAGGAAGCACAAAATGCTCGACGCTATCCTTCAAACGACTCAGGGAAGACTCAATCCACAACATTTCTAACCTCCACACGCACTGATATTATACTTGTGAAATGTTCAATTAAATCAACCAAAAATTAAATATAACGTAAAATCCGATTATCAGCCTTTTCTTTTTATATAAATTGTCATAATTATTTTAAATGCTTTGGGTTTACCGCTTCCACTTAGAGCAGGCCTGTCGCTTTCTCCGGTGGCTGCCCCCTGAATCTGTCATACAGTGAGAGGGTGCGATGGACAGAAAGTCAGACCTTGAAGCGATGGAATTCGATGAGCTTTGGCTTTTATACGAGGATCTCACGAAGATTCTCGCCGAGAAGATTGCTGCGGAAAAGCTTGAATTGGAGAAGCGCCTCGCGCAGTTAAACCGCATAAACCCGGTTGGCGAAATTGAAAGCCGCCTGGCGCAGAAGACTGACCGGCCCCGGCGCAAATATCCAAAAGTTCTACCGAAATACTGTAACCCATCCGCGCCAACGGAAACCTGGTCGGGTCGAGGCAAACGACCGCGCTGGCTGGTCGCCGCACTCGGCTCCGGATCCAAGCTGGATGACTTCCTGATTGCGACCAAAAGATCCGTGAGCACCAAACTACGACGCAGCCGACACTCTTGAAATGCGTCACCCACGGCGGCCTCCTCACGCATTCAAACTTCCGCGGTCGCGATCGTACAAAACGCAGCCTGGCGCAGAGCTGGAACCCAAGGGCTGGTTCCCGCAACTCGCCAGAACGCTAACACGCAGCGCAGCATCATGCACTGCGACGCTCCCGCGCACGTAAAAAGTTGAATAGGTTTTTCCAGGCCAGCGCAGGCCTTTGCCTAGCGTCCGCTCCGGGCTTCGAAAGCGGGTATTTACCCACCTATGCCCCTCAAGCGCCGCCTTAGTTGCCTCAATTGGCGGCCTCTTTCAGCCGGGCCCACCGACGAGAACGACGTGGCGCAGGAAGGTTAAGAGCTTGGCTGACACTGCTCGCGTGAGATCCCCTTGTCCGGGGCCTATCGAAGGTCGGCTGATCCGCTGAAATCTTTCAGGCGGTTCCGCAAACACTCCCCCTTTTCGAACCGCTGATTTCCGGGCCCTTCTGAGAAGTTTGCGAAACTCTTTCTCGGGGTTGAGTGACTGGTTTCCTACTACTCCACTTTCCCGGGGACGGGGGCCGGCGTTGCGAACACCGGCCCCCACCATTTGCCCAGGCCAATCTAGCCCCACATGTGCTCGAAATGCGTGTGTTGAAGAGCCAAGGACGTTCCATCATGGATTGCAGGAACCAACGACGAGTCCGGACTGGTCGCTGCCGTCTGATGCGAGTTGGTGACAGATGGCGTGCTGGTGACCGGGGGCGTGCTGGTGACCGCGGGCGGGCTGGCAGCCGGCTGGGCAGGAGCCGGGGCGGCGACAGCAAGTGAGTTCGTGACAACAGGAGAACTGGCGACTTGTGTCGCAGCAGCGGCCGACGCGGTATGGTCGCCGTCGTAATTCACCGAGAGGGAGTGGATGGTCATGCTGCCACTGCCCTCGCGCGGCTCATTGCCGAGAGCAATACCATTGAAATATTCGCTGCCGGACATCACGCCATCCGCCACCGCGGCCTGCAGCAACCCCTTGAGGTCGGTCGTGTAGTTCGTCAGGTCGCGGAAGTCCGAGGGAGCGAAGATCACGATGTTCCCCTGGGTGGCGATCGTCCACTGCAAGCCCTGACTGTCCGTGACATGATGCTGCGGCAGGTTTTGGATCCAGTCCTGCACATATCCCGGACTGTGGATGTAGACCTCGACCTCGTGCTGAACGGTCGAAGAATTGCCGTCCGGCTTCGACGTCGTGTACCCATCGTACATGCCATCATACTGGTCCGTGGTGCCGGAGAACGAGACGTTCTGGCTCAGCGTAAGCGTATTGATGCTGTTGATCTGTTCTGCCGTGACGTTGTTCGCCGGCGCATTGAAGCCGGCATAGTCGCCGTAGAACACGGCCGGATAGGAGTACACGTTATAACCGGCCGGCGTATTCGGCCAATTCCAGGTGATCGTCGTGTCGATGTTCGGGGAGTTGGCGTTCGCCATCGTCAAAGACTGAGTGAAGTCCGTGCCGTTGACGAGGCCGTTTTCATTCCAGGTCGAGTTCATGGCCCAATAAGGACCAGCATCGGTATTAGCGCTTGCCCAATCAGCCGTGAGCGTAGCAGGCGCTGCGCTGTGGGCAGGAGTTGGGTCAGTGGCAGGCGGTGAGCTCGCGACAGGCGGCGAGCTCGTCACCGGAGGTGTGCTCGTGACAGGCGGCGGGGTGTCGACGTGAGTTGGGTCAGTGACGGGAGGTGAGCTCACGACAGGCGGCGTGGTGTCGACGGGAGTTGGGTCGGTGACGGGAGGCGAGCTCACGACAGGCGGCGGGGTGTCGACGTGAGTTGGGTCAGTGACGGGAGGTGAGCTCACGACAGGCGGCGTGGTGTCGACAGGAGTTGGGTCAGTGACAGGAGGTGAGCTCACGACAGGCGGCGGATTGGCGGCCTGTGTCCCGTCACCACCGCCGTGATGATGCACGTGGCCCCAGTTCGTGCCGTTGAGGTGATCGTACCAGGACGTGCCCCCAGTCAGGGTCGTGAAAAAATCGCGGAAGTTGTCATCATGAGCCAACATCCTATCGAGCAAATGGAAACGAGACATTCTGTCCTCCGGTTCATGGGCATCGTTGCACAGCCGAAAGGAACTCGGCCGGCAGGTTGGGGAAACTTCCCACGCTTGATCTGCACAACACGCATCGATCGGGACGAGCAAAAGGCGGGGTGGTGGCGAAATGTCACCGCCAAGGGGCAATTTTGCGATTTTTTCGATAAGGCCATCGCCATGCTGGCATAGGTTGCAAACGCCTCAACCTTCAACGCTTTCATGAAGGTCGCTACGGCAACAGATAATCGGCGTATCAATAGCGACTAACCCGTAGACCACTACTGCTCGATAAACGCGCGATTCATTTGCTCGGTGATCGGCTTCAGCAAATAGTTCATCATGGTCCGGCTGCCGGTCTGCATGAAGACTTCGGCCGGCATGCCTGGGACGAGTTGCAGGCCGCCCAGCCGGCGACGCTCGTCTTCGGGTAACACGACCCTCACTGTGAAATACTGTGTATTGGTCTGCTGATCATGGCTGGTATCGGCCGACACCATAGACACGGTGCCAGTGAGCTGCGGTGTCACCCGCTGGTTGAAGGCCGAGAAGCGAACGAAAGCCTTTTGGCCCGGACGAACGTGATCGATATCCTGCGGCTGCAACTTTGCTTCGACAAGCAGGTCGTCCGTATCGGGCACGATTTCCATGATGGCTTCGCCGGGACGGATGACACCGCCGATGGTATGCGCGGAAAGCTGGTGGATCACGCCCGATGTCGGCGCGCGCATTTCGACCCGGTCGAGCACATCCCGCGCGGCGACGCCGCGCTCGACGAGTTCGGCTTCCTTGCCTTGCGTTTCTCCAAGTTCCTTGACCACGTCGGTACGAAAGTCCTGATCGAGGCGCGCGATCTGAAGCCGTGCCTCGTCGATCTTTGATTTCGTCTCGGCGATCGAGGATGTCAATTGCCCGCGCTCGCCTTCGATCCGCGCGGTCTCGCGCTGCAACGTCGTGAGACGCATCAGGGGCACCAGTCGTTTGTCATAAAGGTCCTTCACCCCGACAAGTTCGCCTGCGATCAGCTCAAGCTGCTTCGCCTTGGAATCCACCTGGGCCTCCAGTCCCGAAGTCTCCTGGCTGAGCTGCGCGATTTTGCTCTGCAAAAGCTCCTTCTGACTCTTGCGCCCATCGGATCGAGCCTTGAACAATGAGACCTCCGATGCCACCACGCTGCGGACGTTGTCGTCGGCGGAGCGCGCCATCAACGCGGAGGGAAATTCCGGCTGGCTCAGACCATCCCGCTCGGCGGTCAATCGCGCGATCCGCGCGCGCGATTCGTCGAGCTGCTTACTCACCGTCTGAAGACTGGCCCGCGCCTGGGTGGCATCTAACCGCAGCAGCAAATCGCCGGCTGCCACCCGTGCGCCATTGGCGACCTTGATCTCCGCGACGACCCCGCCGGTGGGATGCTGGATGGTCTTGACATTCGATTGCACGACGAGATTTCCGGGCACCACGACGGCGCCGGCAAGCGGCACCAAGGCAAGCCAGCCGCCGCCCAACAGGATGGCGAGGAGCAGAATTCGAAGGCCGGTCCGTAACTCCTTTTCAAACGACTGTCGGGCGCGCATCATTAGGCTGACATCGGCCGTGTCATTCGCCGGGCCCGGCGCGTCGCGATTGAGCAGGAACGAAACCGCGGCGCTCAGGCCGGCGCGGCCAGTTCGAAACGAGCGTCCGAGGCTGGTTGCCAGCGGTAGCGGACCAGAAAGCTTTAATTGCGGATTCTCGAGAACCATCGATTGGTGTGCGGCCTCCGGAGCCTGGATTTCGGGCCCGGGCTTCGTCAAATCTATCGACAACTGCCGGTAGGGTGCGAGGCTCGGACTTGAATGGAATGACGGCGTGACGAAAGCCTCGCCTCGCGGCTCGATTCTGCTTTCGGCAGGCGCAGCCGGCCCGAATCCGAACTGTTCGAGGCAGAAATCGACAACCCGTCCCATCTTGCCCTTTTTTCGGCGCCTGCGCCGGCTCGCCTGGGCGCGAGTGCCATGCGTTGAAGTATCAGGGGCGGCGGGCCGTGCCCGCGCGGCGTGCTGATGACTGCGAATCTCACTGTCATAGGCGTGGCGCAGACGCTGCAATTCAAGGATAAGGGCAGCGCCTTGCGGTCCGAACGCATCGGGGTTTGAATCGCGGGCCGCCCGCCGCGCGGCCTCATCGGGATATCGTCTTTCCTGCCCGGGCCGCATGCTCAAACGCTCTCTGCAATCGCAGGCCGACGCGACGTCTGCGCGGTCCTTGTGGGCGCCGGCTGCGCTCCGGGCACTGGTCGGTCCACCTTCGTTCGAATACGTGCAAATATCTCCTCGCGCGGACCGAACGCGATCGCCCGCCCCTCGTACAACACCATCGCCATATTCAGTGCGCCAAGCGCGCTGGGGCGATGCGATATGACGATGACGATGCTGCCGCTGCTGCGCATAGTCTGAATGGCACGGCCCAGGGCATTCTCTCCGTCGGCGTCGAGATTCGCATTCGGCTCATCGAGCACGATCAGAAACGGGTCGCCGAAGACGGCTCGCGCAAGGCCGATCCGTTGGCGCTGGCCCGCCGACAGCGACATGCCACCCTGGCCAATACGCGTCGCATATCCCTGCGGCAGGCGCAGGATGATATCGTGCACACCGGCAATCTGCGCGGCCTTCAGTATCGCGTCCGACGTCGCCTGTTCGTCGAACCGGCAGATGTTTTCGGCAATCGTGCCCTCCAACAGCGAAGTGTCCTGCGGGAGGTAGCCGATATGGCGACCCAGATCCTCATTGCACCATTGATCGATCGCGGCTCCGTCGATCCGTACGACGCCCTGCATGGCCGGCCAGATTCCGACCAGCGCCTTTGACAGTGAAGTCTTGCCGGAAGCACTGGCGCCGAGCAGCGCCATCCCCATGCCGGCCTTCAGCGAAAACGAAACGTTGGACACGATGGGCTGGTCCACGCCCGGAGCCGCGATGGAGATATTCTCGACCGAAAGCTCGCGGCAGGGACGCGGCAACGCCACCGGCGGAGCAGCCGGCTTTGCCGTTACCTTGCAGATGTCGCGCAGGCGCACGAGACCCTGGCGCGCGGCGACAAGCTGCTTCCAGCTACCGAGCGCAACTTCAACCGGCGCCAACGCGCGGCCCATCATGATCGACGAAGCGATCATGATACCGCCGGAGGCCTTGTCGGCCACCACAAGATAGGCGCCAATCCCCAGCATGCCCGATTGCAGCACGTAGCGCAGCAGTTTGGCGCCCGATCCGAGATTGGCATGCAGATCGGTGGCTCGAAGGTTTTCGCGCAGATACCGCTCATTGGTTTGCGCCCAGCGCGCCGTGAATCGATCAACCATTCCAAGCGCCTGGATCACTTCAGCGTTGCGCTGAGTCGTGTCCGCCAGCACCTGCCGGCGGGCGCTGAAGTCCATCGCAGTCTTGGCCGCGCCGCGCGACAGCCGTTCTGTCAGCAATGTCATCGCGATGATTGCAAACGTTCCGAGCAACGCCGTCGTGCCGATGGCCGGATGAAACAGAAAGAGCGCGATCAGAAAGATCGGAATCCAGGGCATATCCAGGAACGCCGTCGGTCCCATTCCCGACATAAAGGTGCGAACCTGATCGAGATCGCGGAGCGGCTGCTGGAGCAGCACCGGACTCGCGCCACGAAGTGGCAGCGTGGCAAGTGCGGTATGGATCAACTCCTGCATGCCGACATCGAACAGCGTTGCCACACGGCACAGCATGCGCGTGCGCAACGCCTCGAAATATCCCTGGACAAGGTAGGCGACCAGTACCATCAGCGAGAGGCCGAGCAAGGTCGCGATGTTGCGGCTCGGGATCACCCGGTCATAAACCTGCAGCATATAGAGCGAGCCCGACAACATCAGGACGTTCACCACGCCGCTGAAGCCGGCAACGCCCACCATTCGTCGTGCGCTTTGACGCAACCCAATGGCCACAGGGTCATCGCCATCGACACTGGCAAGTGGATTACGCAAACTGAAAGACGGCATTCGCATGCTAATCTGAGCAACACTCATTTTTGGCAGCGCCCCCACCCACACCCATCAAATTTGATTGACGGCCGATACCGACCATTTTCTGACAAGAATGGGACGGTTTGGGGTCTACGCCGGCAATTCCGGCAATTTCGGGACACGGCGCGCGGCGTGCCTCGCGTCGTGAACCGCTATGTCGGCAATCTCGCGCCGATGCCCGGTGTCTTCCCCGACTACCCTGCCCCGGTCCGCAATACCGACAATGGCACCGAACTGGAGCTGATGCGCCGGGGAATGCCGCCGCCCCGCGCACTGGCAGGCCGCCCGTGACGAACAATGGTGATCGCGGCACGAAGTCAAAGCCGGTGCCGGGGCCGCATCAGGTTTACGGATTCCTCACGACCTCGCCTAACGCGGTCGTCGAGCCTGTCCATCCCAAAGCCATGCCGGTGATCCGGACGACCGATGAGGAGCGCGACGTATGGATGTGCGCGCCTTGGGACGAGGCTAAAGCTCTACAACGCCCCCTGCCCGATGACGCGCTCAAGATCGTCCGACGCGATGCTGACAAGGAAGATGTTTTTTGAGAGCCGACGATTGGGACGGCCCTACTTTGTCTTGCGGCTCTCTGGAATACTTTGAACGTCGGTGATCGTCTCCCTGATTAAAGTGGGCAGATCGTGGCCCATGCGGCTGACGAAACGACCGTCATTGTGAAAGCCATCGGCGCGATAAACGCCGAAAGACGTTTCTATCAGGGTGAAGCGCCATCCCGGTATTTCGGGAAATTGGCTGCGTGTGCTCATACAGAAATCCTAATTTGGCCGCTGTGAATTTCACACTAGGCCACGAGCGTCCCCATAGGGGGCGGAACTGGCCGTCTGTCGATGCGTTGATACTTGTTGCAGGAGGTTCTTATGAATCACCGACGCAGCCACAGAATGCCAGTCATTATCTTTGCAGTCGCCCTAGCTGTTGTAGTCATGCTGGCGTTTGCCACGACGTTGCACGATGTGGACACGCGCGTTGCGGACAGCGCGACACCGCCTGGCACCGTTGGTCTTGCCAAACCGCACAAGCCGCTCGATGTTGCACCGGGCCAGGCAATCCCGTCATTGCCGGAGACTCCTGCTAGTTCACGTTGATCGACCAGCAGGAATCGTGCGCGATCTATCGCGGATTAAGGGCGAGTTACGCTGTCGCTAACCCACCCTATTTCATCATGCAGCCTTGGCGACTTTCTCCGGTCCCGCCTGTTCCATGGCGCGCATGTAGAGATCAAGCAGAACTCTCGCGCTCGTCACGCTCTTCCTGGTCCTGCTTTCGCAACTTGATGATCTCCTTTAGGATCTTCACGTCAAACCCCTCGCCTTTAGCCTCCGCAAACACTTCCTTCTTCTGTTCGTTCAACTCTTGCAGTTCGGTGTCGATATTTTCGATCCGTTCGACGAACGCGCAAATCTTGCCGCCGGGAATGGTGACGTCAGACATGGTGCCTCCCTGATGAATGGAAGCGCGCAAATGACCGCAAACAAATAACCAATGTGTTAACCTGAGAAGCTAAGCCGAAAAGTGCCTAAGAGGCTTATCTGACCCATTAGCGAGTGACCGCTGAGAGCTTGAGAGCGCGGGCTCGAAGCCCAGTCAAATAGCTATCCCCTGACTCTAGGAAGGCCACCGGTGCGTGTTTGGTTTGCGGACTTTTGTATGCGGGCGATCAGCGCAGCCGCCTAGCATGTGCTGCTAACCGCTGGCGTTGCGCTTCCTGATCGAGCGGGCACGGCCGGGCCCAGCAGTAGATCGCTTACCGACCGTGCAGGCCGCGTGATCGGCGCCACAAAAACAATCAGGCTTTCAGAGCAAAGTTCCATATCGTTTCAGCCGCGAAACAGTCGCGAAACCATTTCCTTGCCTTTCGAAAAACTCTTGAAACCGCGATCGGGCAACGTGGCGTTGGTCTCAATGAGGAGGTTGCCATGAATGCGATCGTCGCCGACGTCCTGACCCGCGAAGCTGCAAAGACTCAGACCAAGGCCCATCCCTTCACATTGATCGTCCTGTTTTGCTGTCTGGGGTTGGTAGCGTCGCTCACGATGGCTTCGATGGGGTTCGATCTAGGCACCGGCTTCTTCTGAGCACCGAGTGTGTCGCTGCTATCACAGTCATTCATGAAAGTGCGCCTAGGTCAAAATAAGGGCTGAACCAAATTATCTGGGCGGCTACAAAAAGCGCATTGCGTTTGCGTCTTTAATTTGAGGATAGTTCCATGTTTGAGTTCGCAATTGCCGTCATTGCATTATCCAGCGTCAGCATTTTCTTTGCGCACGCGGTTGAGGCTTACCTGACCCATTAACCGCCGAAGATCTTGAGAGCGCGCGTAGCTCCGTTCGCAATTCAGCCGTGATGCTCTAGCCAGAATAGGCCGACACGTTCTGATTCGAGCGGGAGGCCGTTAATGAAAGCCTTTGCAGCTGTATTAGTCGCTGTGGCCGTTCTTTGTACAATCGATTTCGAATACAACGATGCCCGCTACACCCAAGTCGTAGCGAGTGCGGTGAGCAGAGTAATTCCGCGTTAACTTTTTGTTAACCGAATCACCTGAGCCTCTTCCCATACTAAAACGGCGTCACGCATTAGCCCGAGGACGATTTTGATTGTTCATCCTGGGGCGAAGAGCGAAGGGCTCGCGGGGGCTCGTGGGAGTGGCATCATGTCGGTTCGTAGCGTGCAGCCCAATGGAACCCTACTTTTTGAAATTGCTCTCACGATATTTGGCATCGTCGGCATTGGGCTCCCTTTGGCACTCGTTATCATTTTGGTATGCCGCTGAGCAGGCTGGACCGAAACCAGCGGCTTTGTTGTTCTTGTCGGCGGCTCGGCACAGAGCCTCCGCCGAAGGTGTGCCGAGCCTAGCCAAGCTGTGCGCTGGTCGCCCCCAGCCGGCTAGAATCAATCATGGCAACAATACGGCTTCGTGAGAATAGCGTGGCTGCAACAGTCTCGAACTATCTCGCCGCGACGGGAAAAGTGAGGTTAGCGCTCGTTTCGAACGGGTGTTGCACCGAAACATCAACCTCGATCGAAATTGGACGTCGGAAGGTAATCCCTTTGACTGTACGACTGGACAGTCGTTCCCTTCGAGCGGGGCGTACGCCTAGGTGGTGCACCATGCGTGATGAGTTCGCTTCTAACAGTTTCCTGGCTGTGACCGTTGCGGGTCTTGTGTTGCTTTGCTCGGGACTGGTCGCTTTCGCGTTTACCTAAATGTGAGCGGGAAAGCTGGAGGGTTAGCTTCGACAAAAAGCTTGGCAGGCATCGGAGGGCGGCAATGGCGAGCTGCAGATCGAAGTGGCGTGCCGCGGTGCGGACACTCGTCAAGACGCGCGGGCGGCCTCGGCGCCGCATTCGTCGGCGGCGTGGATAGCAAGGGTTCTGAGAAAAACTGAGCGCGGGACCGAAGCTCCGCGCCCTAGCCCATGCTGCCCGGCATGAAGCACCGGATTTCAGTATGCGGATGATCGGTCCCGCGCTCGGCCGTGTAGGGCCAAACCATAGTTCTGCCCACACGGTTTGGCTCGGTGATTACGGCATCGTCGGGAACGACGATCCATCGGCCCTCGAGATAGACGCGGTAATGGCCGTCCTTCGATTCCCAATCAACGTCGCTGACAGCAAAGCCGTCCCTGAACGAACAACATAGCCCCCTGCCTGATGCGAGCCTGTTGAACCATTCGTCGAGCTCGGGATGGCTGGGGTCATGGGCAAGCGCGGGAGTGCAGAGCAGCAGTAAGATCAGGACCGTCCGCATCATCACCGTAGACCGACTCCCTTCTTTCAAGCGCTGCGCTTCTGCGCGGCCGCGGCACATTTTCCGAAACGATGTTCACAGAATTAGGGCGCGGATCTGAGCCCGCGCCCTAAGCTGTTACCGTCTCAGCCGTCTGGCATTGCCGCCAAATGCTGCCGGTTACGCTTCCTGATCGATCGCCGCCGTCGCCTCACGAAGGGGCCGCCGGAGTTCAAAGAGCACCGCGTCGACCTCCCGAAGGCTAAGGGGAAATGAACGGGTGGAAATGGGCGGGAGAGTTAAGGGTTTAAGTCTGCATCATCGCCGCCCTGATCCTCGTCATTTGGATGGTTTTGCAGCAGCAGTATTACTGAGTGCAGGCCGGCCAAAGGGCTGACAATGGAGCCCGAGAATCCACGAAGGGAAATCAAAACCGCCGAAGAGTTGGCCGCGATGATCCTGGAGGATTTGCGCAAGGTGGAAGGCTGCCCGGAACACGGGGTCAACGTGACGGTCTATGGCATTCCTTGGAAAGCGATGCTCATGTTCGGCGCCGCAGCCGGTCCGGTCCGCAACAAGGCCGAGCTGAAAGGGTTCTTTGAGATCATCACAGAACGCCTGCAGCGGTTGTACGACGTAGCGCTCTAAGTCGGATGCGGATAAGCACGGTTTGCCCGACGCTGTGTGAATTGAAGCACACCTTCTGCCAGCGAATCGGCCTAACAATGTGTTGCCGTCCTGTTACGGCTTCCTCCATTAACTTGGCGCCCGTCGCGAATGGCGGGCTCCTTTCGCAAATCATTTCGTGCCGCGTCGTGCGCTTTCCCGACTCAGCGGAAGGTGGCATTTTGCTCTCGGGGTAGGTCAAAGCGAGGATTCGCGATGACCGACAAAAAGACTGCTCTAAAGATCGTTATTCCGGCAACGCTTGCCATTGCGCTGGGGCTTGCAGCCTGGTCCGGCGCCGTGAGACACGTCACGCCGATCGATCAGCCAAGGGGAAATCACTCCGTCACCCCTCCAGAAGTTGCTGAACTTCCAAACCCAGCGCTTTCGCGCGTTCGTTTGCTGGTTTCAAATTTGAACTGACCGCGGGCCGCCTTCGCGCGTGCAGTATTGCCTTCGACCTCCGGTTGCGGTTGGATCTCGCGCAAATGAAAGCCCAGACGTCGCCGTAGAAAGGGGTAGTGATGGCCTTTTTCCGCGCGGTTCTTTACCGATGCTGTATGGCCATAGCGTTTATGTGTGGCATAGCAGCCCTTACGATTACGGTGGCAATCGTCGCAAATAAGCTTCCGGAGGATCCGCAGGCTTGGATGGCAGCTGTGTTCTTTGCGGCGGTCGGCGGCGCACGTGGATAGCCGGTCGCGCGGCATCATTGTCACCGTGAAAGAGGCGGCCCAATGAGGCGGCCCTACTTTCCTTCCTCCTTGACGATTACCGTCAGGGCCTCAAGCTGATTTGCCAGCGCTGTCCAACTACGTGAAATTCCCAAAAGCACAGAGGCTCGGCGCGCTGAAATCTTCGGATCACGTCCCATGATTTTGTATTCCGCAGCATGCGTCTTGCATTGTTCGATTGTTGGCACTCTGAGCTCCGTCGCGAGGCTTAAGCTTACGCCGGCTCACCAACGACTCCAATGCAACGGCTCGCACGCCAGATAGCCGTTTGCTCCATCAGGTAAACTACGGGGGTTTGCCACCAACTGAGGCGGCCTTACTAGTGTCGAGTCGGATGAACGGTTTCTATCTCGACTCCGTCAGCGTCTCGCAGGATAATTGTCAGTCCAATCTTTTCGGCGAGCTTCTTACCTACCTAAGAGCCTTTTCGAGATGGTCTAGATCAAGCACGATTATTGTACACCGGTCTGTAAGAGCGTGTGGCTGCTGTGTCATCTAAGGCCCCTGAGGCGACCTTACTCCGGCTTGTGCTTGAACAATGCGACTTTGCGACCAAGCTGCCAAAGCTCTATGTCGTGACCGTCAACTAACTGTTTGGCGCGTTCCTTGGCCTCGATTTTCGAAACTGGGAAGTCCACATTCCCGATCTGGGCTATTTCGGCGGCTGTAATTCGGGCGAGTTCGCCCATTCGTCAATATGGGATGCGGTTTCCGCGATACGCGCTTTCTTGAATAGCGCCTCTTGCTCTGGACCTGGCCGAAGTCTGGAGGCCTGCGCCTTTAATTGGTCGGAGAAAATCTTTAGCCGGTCATTGAGGGAAAGCGTTTGTTTGAAACGTCGTCGACGCTGCATGACACACCTCGTGCTTACGGGTCCTAACCGTACGGTTTGCACTTATGATGCTAATATGCTGTCGGCGGGCGTTCAGTTCCCTAGTGCACACAAGAGAATTAGGACAATGCTGTTGACGGTATTTGTCCGGCTACTCCATCCAGCGCAAAACTCTACGGTAGGCCCTAGCCGGGGCTGAGATTTCATCCCGAACGAATTTAACCGGCCATTGGGGTCGCGCTAATGCGGCCCCTTTTGATTTTCAAAAGGATCGTTCGTTCCGCATGAACTGCATGCGCTGCTTCGGTTGCCGCTGGGTTTGCGAGGCCCATCCCCATATGGCGTGGGAAGGCGATTATGCCTGCAGCTGCGGCGCGCCCGGAATGCCGTGCCCGCTCTGCAACGCCAGCGATGGAGTTGATCCGCCGAAGATGCCGCCCGGCTTCATTGAAGATGATAGCGCATGATCCGAAAGCCCTCGATCTTCCGCCCGCCGTCACCCGCCAGAAGATCACCTTCGGAGAGATGCGCGCCTCAGGCGTTCGGGGTCTCCTATTGTTAGGACTACAAGTGTAACCATTCGACGGCACCTTTTGTGAACTGCTCACTTACGCCGAGCGAGGGTTGATCTACCAAGCGCCGGTGTGCAACGGGCATTGGAGGTCGCAGAATGGATGCTATTTTGAATTTTCTTTCCCGCGCAACAGGACGCAATCTCGACAACGAAACGGTCCAAACTATCATCATCTTTTGCGGAATCGAATCGCTCCTTTTGTTGCTCTTCCTAACCCAGCCCTGAATTTATCTAAAAAGCCGAGGGGCGAAGGTGGTAAGAGCAAGTCACTGAATTCGCTGCACGCTAACCGTGCCGTCTTTCGAATTTTTGCTCACAATTCCGCCATTTCCCGCATCCTTGCATAAGCAACAGGCGCCAGCTCATAAACAACCATATGTCGTTCTTCTTGATCGAGATTGTGCACACAGAAGCGCGCGAGAACGTTAGTGGCGGAAATCCATCGATCCATTGACGCAGGCCTGTAGGGATAGAGTTGCCGCTCGTCGGCAATCCACTCGATTGCCACCGCGTCCGCTGCTTCTTGCAGAATTTTCTCTCTTGTCATTGCCCATCCCCGTTGTTTTTTAAATTCCCCGGCGTGGCAATGCCAAATCCACTCCGCCGGGTTTATTCAGGCGCCGGACTATGTCGGCCTAGCGCTCGAATTTTGGAGATAATGCGCACACTCTGCGGCGTATTCCGTGCGGCCCTAGCGCGCGATGAACTGGGCTGGCTTTTGCGCCACGAGTCCGGCACCTTCATCCGGTTCACGCAAGCAGGTGCGGACCTGTTTGCTTGATGGCGTTCAATGAACGAGGCCGTCAACTGAGGCGGCCTTAGTGCGGCCGGGAACCCACCAATTCACGCCGATCTATTCTCGCGGCTCGGTGCGGACTCCCCGCGCGTCAACCGCGCAATAGGTCCTCGAGGAAGACGGTAGCCACCTCGTACCCATCGTTATCGGTAACCGAATGCAATCGGGAGCAATATCGCCGGTCTTGACCGCCTCGACCAGCGCCTCCCTGGCGGATTGCTCGGCCACGTCGCGCGCCACGGCAACGCTCGGAAGATCTTCACCCTCCGGGTCCGGCAAAAACATGTCCCCTGTGAGAGAATTGAAATGGAACATCGGCATTGCGGACTCCTATGCTGTCTTAAACATAGGCGGCGGACCTGCAATTGGTTCCTGCGGCTTCGCTCTCCAAGACCCGCAATGCTTCCACTTGGTTGGAAATCTGGCCCTGGATTGTAGACTTGTGCATATGCGGATCTCGTTCCGCGTGTCACTTCTCAGCGACGTGACGGAAGACCACATTAGGCCTTGAGCGGTTCAGTTCATTCCGGACCTACGTTGTCGTAGCAATCACATGTTCCAGATTTAATCTCTAATGGCGGGATCAACCTTAACTTGAGCGTTTCGTTGCGCCGATCCGGAGTGGCGGTACGCTTAGGTAATCGCGCGCCCTCGCGCTCAGAACTTGCTCGCGCGATTAGAGGTCGCCGCCGCATGTGGCGGCCTCGCCCACAATACGGAACAGCATACAATGGCCCGAGCGCCACTCGATGACAGGCATTCCGCTAAGCCGGCCGGTGCGGAGCTCTGGCACATTTGGAGCGTGTATGTCCCGCACCGCTCCATAACCGGAAAGCTCCTTCGAGGCCGCGTCTGGGGACGAGACGATGGCCGGCGATGGATCTACAAGCAGTTGGCTGAGTTCGACGATCCAAAAGACAAATCGCCATGAAGAGCCCGCGACCGCCGAAAACACCTAAAGATTTGGCCGCTTCTTTTCGCGAGTTGAAGCGGTTGAGAGCTGAGGTTGCGAAAGCCGAACGGACGGCGCAGGGGCAGAAGCGATCTGATAGTCCCGGTCGCGCTGAAAATAAAGCCCAGGTTGACGGCGAAGAACCGCTGGCGCCTTCACGAAGAGACGATTGACTTAGCGACCCAGTACGACGCGCGCCTTGAAGGTCGCAAGCCGCCCACAAAGAAACTCGGGGCGGTAGCCTCGGTATTCTAGAAACCTTATTTTCGTCGCCAACACGGTGAGAATCCGCATGGACAAACTCGCGAGATATCTCCGGCACGGTCATCGAGTTCGCGGTTGGCTGGATCGCTACAGCGCGATCTTCATAGCGGACCTATGCCGCTGCCAGAGCGAACACGGCATTTTCGGTTCAGTGGCCGAAATAGGCGTTCATATGGGACGTCTATTTTTGCTACTTAATCTTGCAAAGCTTCCTGGCGAAAAATCTCTCGCAATCGACGTCTTTAGTGACCAGCACCTCAACGTTGATGAGTTAGGCGATGGTAACCGCGAGAAATTCCTTTCGAATGTCGCCGAATGGTGCGGCGATCAAAACATTGAAATTATTCAAAAGTCATCTCTCGATTTGAGCGTTCGTGAGATTCTCGACCGCGTTGGACCCTGTCGGATCATGTCCATTGATGGAGGCCATACTGAGGAATGTGTCTTGAACGATCTTCGACTAGCCGAAGGTGTTCTGTTGGACAGAGGCGTGGTCGTGCTTGACGATTTCTTCCATCAATCGTGGCCGGGTGTTGCGTCGGGAGCAAGCCGCCACATGCTTGATCCGACCACGGCCCTTCGGCCTTTCTGCATCACGCCTAACAAACTTTATCTCTCCAGGCTGCCTTGTCGTGACATTTATCGGTCTTTTTTCGCCGTCACTCACGTCGATAAGTTTGAAAAAACAGTCACGATATTTGGCTGTGAAGTAGATCTGTATGGCTGCTACGCCCCGAGATACACCTTCAAGTACCGAATCAAAGAGATGATGAGAGCGAGTCCCGTGGGGCCAATTTCAGTGAAAATTTTCCGAGCGATGAGGAGGCTATTGGTCTGACGGGCCTTAACGCGTCGCATCATGCAAGAGGGCGGTGGGCGATACTGGTAATAGGAACTTTATCGGGCGCCAGGCCTTGTGAGGGCAACCGGCGAGAAGCCCATGAGCGACGACCCGGATTTTCCGAAGGCCAATCACGCGCTGCAGGTGCTGCGCCAGGCCCGTTTGTCGCGAAATGAGGCCGCGGCAATAATGCTCGCGGATCTGGTCTATGAGATGGCGGGCACAGGCTTGCGATCCCCCGAAATAGAAGATGCTCGTCAGGCTGCGTGGGCCGAAATTTCAGCTTTGGCCAAAGCTCTCAAAGAAGGGGGATTTGCCCCGCCTATCGTTTGGAAGACGGCACTTGGAGCGACGGAAACCTGGATAGAACTACTCGACTAGCTCTGTCCGTGCTCATCGATCCAGATGCGCTGACCGCAATTGCAACGATAAAGCTCGATAGTCCGACCTGTGCGCGGATCAAAAAGCCGGGGGTGATCTAAATCAACCAAGCAATGACACAGGGCGCAACGCTGCTGCGGCGGTTTACGCAATTTTGAGCCGACCAAGACCTTGATCTATCTCAATCCGTCGAGCGTTCAGCGCAGGAAATCTGCGTTGCTTTCACACGAGAGCCGGACCCAGCTGAGAGGTCGGGATGGACGGTTATGGGAGGTTCAGAATGATTAGGTTAATTGCTATTACTGGCTTCGCCCTGTCGGTTGCAGTAACGGCGCAAGCCATGACACCCGCACCGATTATTCCTCAGCCAAACGGAATGATCACGGAAGTCGCTGCCGCCTGCGGTTTGGGTAGGACACGAGTTAACGGTGTATGCGTGGCAAGAACCACCGTCCGCCAGACCCGCCGAGCCGTCCGCAGATGTGCGACCGGAATGACTTGCTAACGCTGGGCGAACTGCTGAGACAGCACCTTCTCCATCAACAGGCTGCGTTCGGCGATCAGCACGCTCGCTGCCGCCGCACCCAACGGTCGCGACTACTAGCTCTAGCCCGATACGTTCCGCCCAGATCACGCACGCCGATCACTCGCATCGTCAATATTTACTGCATCCGCGGCTCAGAGCGATTGAAAGCGAATTTTCCCGTTCGACTAGAGGAGCAGATCAGATGAGCGATCTTGTCGTAATTGCGTTCCCAACCGAGGCGAAGGCAGAGGAAGTTCGTCAGAAATTGCTGGCCATGCAGAAGGAGTATTTGATCGAACTCGGTGATGCCGTGATCGCGGTGAAAGACAGCAAAGGACAAATCAAACTCAATCAGATGATCAACACCACGGCTGCCGGTGCGGTTACTGGCGCCTTCTGGGGCTCGCTCATTGGCCTGATCTTTTTGATGCCGCTGGCTGGCGCTGCCCTTGGCGCAGCGTCCGGCACGCTCAGCGGATATTTGACTGATATAGGCATCAACGACAAGTGGATGAAAGAGACAGCTGCCGCCGTTCAACCCGGAACCGCGGCGCTCTTCGTGCTGGTGCGCAAAGTCACGGCGGACAAGGTTCTTGATCGGCTCAAAGGCGAAGGCGGCACGGTGCTCAAGACCTCACTTGACCATACTAAGGAAGCCGCCTTGCAGGCGGCTCTGGCGGAGGTCAAGGCGACGGTACCGGCTTCGTCTCCTGATTTGCCGGGCGCCTGAAACGATTGCGACGCATGCCGACGACCGCCCTCGGTACTACTGGCCAAATTTCGGTTTGGGCGGGGCGGCTTCTGCGCCGCATCAGTATCTTGGCCGCGCTCGAGAATTCAAAGGCCACGGTCGGAGGCTGGTGCTCACTTCGACTTGCCTCGTTCGGGCGTCGACGTGTCGTAAACCCACGACGAACCACGATAGGAGCACAGATGATGATGGACAAGGTCCAACGCGCCATTCTTGAAAACCAAATCATCCTTGCCGAAGCCCTATGGATGCTCCTGCATTCGCAAGGTATCAGTTCGGAGGCAATGCTCGGGAACGTCTCCGTCCGCATCAAGCTTACGAGAGAGCTACTCGAAGAACACATCGAAGGGAACCCTGCACAAGCGGGCAAGGAGTTGTAAGGCAATTCACCGATGCGTTGCGCGGCAAACGGCTCGCACCATCACCTTCGCACACCTTGGGCATCTTTCGAGCCATTGCGGACTTCGCATCCGGCCAGACGGGCAATGACTGGTAGCGATTGACCCCGAACGGACATTAATTGATCTAAATCAAGACGGCTTCGTCGCCTCCGAGCGATCCTCGGTGAGCAAAAGTTGATTACTCTGGGGGCGGATTGATACTCCCGGGGTTTTCGGAAGGGCACTCATGAACCTTCTATCGGCGAGCGACGTGTTCCTTACGGTCGCGACCACGAGCGCCGCTTTCCTGACCGAGATCGCTCTTTTCATCTTGATTGGAATGATCTGAAAGAATCGCGTGCTACTGGGCAGCGCGCAGCCGATGCGAAGGGCCTTGCCGATCAATTCGGGTTGCACCGCACCGTACTCGCCGACGCGTGAACGTCTCCTTGACTTGGATCAACCGACCCAGTGGCCTCGACTGCGACCCTCTGATCCGGGGCAACGACACGAGATCCAGGCAAGTTCTTCGTCCTGTGCGGTCCACGAGCATGCCCGACAAACTGAAAAAGCTTGACGTTTTTACCAAGCGCGGCCCGCTGATTGCGCTAGCCATCGCGGCGGGGATTGTGCTCGGCATTGTCGGCCCCACCTCCGCGCAGTTCTTCGGCGGATTTCAGCAGCGCCCGCAGCCACAACGCGGTGGCGGCTGGTTTGGCAACAACATGTTTGACCCGTTCCAGCAGTACCCGCCCCAACCTCGTTGGGATAGGCGGCAAACACTACCGGCCGTGCGCGAGGATTTTTCAAAGGCACCGCCGCCTATGAAACACGACACCATACCGGAGCGCCAAATTCTTGTGCTCGGTGATGCCATGGCGGACTGGCTCGCCTATGGTCTTGAGGACGCTTATGCTGATCAGCCGGAAATGGGCATAATCCGCAGGCACAGGACCGTCTCTGGCCTCATCAAGTATCAGCCCAAGGGCGATCCGACCGACTGGGCCGCCGCGGCAAAGGGCATCCTTGCCACCGAGAAGCCGGACGCCATCGTCATCATGCTCGGGTTAGACGACCGCGTGGCGATGCGCGAGCCAGCGGTCGATAAATCCGACAACAAGACATCGGACAGAAAGACCGACAAGAAGGACGTCAAAGCCAAACCGGACGCCAAGTCCGCGGACGGTAAACCCGACGCGAAACCAGGTGGCGGTACAGACGCTACCGCGAAGCCGAATGACAAGCCGGTCGATACCGAATTATCGCCGGAGGACACCGCCAACAATGACGGACCGCCGGCCATCGCGCCCGAGAAGAGCACGCGCTCGCCGAACGGCCTCTACGAGTTTCGCGAGGAACGCTGGGTCGAGCTCTACAAGAAAAAAATCGAACAGATGATCGGCGTGCTTAAGTCCAAGGGTGTGCCGGTGCTGTGGGTCGGTCTGCCGGCGGTACGTGGCCCCAAGGCGACCGCCGACACGCTCTTCCTGGATTCGCTCTATCGCGATGGGGCCGGCAAGGCCGGCGTCACCTATGTCGATGTCTGGGACGGCTTTGCCGATGAAGCCGGCGGCTTTCTGCAGCAAGGTCCCGATTTCGAAGGCCAGATCCGCCGGCTGCGCTCTTACGACGGCGTGTACTTCACCAAGGCCGGCGCCCGTAAGCTCGCGCATTATGTCGAACGCGACATCAATCGGTTGTTGGCTGCTCGTTCCGCGCCGATTGCGCTACCGACCGAACCGGCAACGCCCGACGCCAAAGCGCTGCCGGGTCAGCCGGCGCCACGCCCACTTGCCGGACCGATCCTTCCCTTGGTGGCCTCCTCTGTCGGCACCGATCAACTGCTCGGCGGTCCGGGGTCGCGGCCAGTGGCGAACGATGCGCTGGCAACGCGGGTGTTGGTCAAAGGTGAGCCTTTGTCGGCGCCGGCCGGTCGCGCCGATGATTTTGCCTGGCCGCGCCGCGAAGTCGGACACGAACAAGTAAAGGGTGAGCCGGCAATGGCATTGGCATCGCCCAATGTCGGCGCCCGGGTAACGGCACCCGCGGCATCTCTAAAGCCCAAAAAGCATCGTAGCTTGAGGTGGGACCGGTCTTTCGCGCGCAGCAATGTGTGGTAAGCGGGCTAAATGGCATTTTTAACGCACTCGCCGCATCGGCGATTTGATCGAGTAAGCCGCGATCAGCACTTCCGCTGTTGCACTTTTCGGACCTGATGCTCGCGCTCAGTCATGTCTGGTCGGCGGGGGGATACGATTGCAAAAGTCGAAAATACAACGCGACCGAAAATTCCGCGATGTCGATTTTTTAATGTCTCCATAACTGCAAAGGCTCGTAGCACCGACGCGACGGTCCATGGTCGTTTTGGTGTGAAACGATGTGGTCCCTCACCTCGTCGCGTCGGAAGCACATCGGCGTTCCTAAAAACTTTCCATCGCCAGTCAAAAAAGACTTTTGCAACAGTATCCCCGGCGAGCGGACGTCGTCAGCGCGGCTGGTCATGCCGGTCAAGTGCCAATAACGTTAGGGCGACGCCGCGCAGACGCCACCCCCTCAGACCGTGAGTTACCCCAGAGGTAACCCATTTTATGGGTTATGAATTTAGCTTGATGTTTTGTTAGCTTAGTTACGTCCAAAAAGCGCTGGCTAATGGCTCCATGTCGGAACGAACTCCGACGGTAGTCCTTCAGTCGATGAACGCCTCCGCCGGCGTAAACCCAAGTCCGTGCGCCTCCGCCACCGGCTTGCAGGTGATCTTGCCGTCGCAGACATTGAGGCCGTTACGTAAATGGATGTCGTCCTTCAAAGCTTGGCGCCAACCCTTGTCGGCAATCTGCAACGTGAAGGGCAGGGTAGCGTTGTTGAGCGCAAAGGTCGACGTGCGCGCCACCGCTCCCGGCATATTGGCAACGCAATAATGCACGACACCATCGACCACAAAGGTCGGATTAGAATGTGTCGTCGGCCTCGACGTTTCGGCACAGCCGCCCTGGTCGACGGCTATGTCGACGAACACGGAGCCCTGCTTCATCGTCTTTAGCATTGCTCGAGTAATGAGTTTTGGCGCGGAAGCCCCCGGCACGAGCACCGCGCCGATTACGAGATCTGCTCTAGTGACGAGGTCAGCGATCGCAGCGCGTGTCGAGAAGATCGTGCGCACGCGTCCATCGAACTGCGTCGCCAGTCGCCGCAGAACGTCGAGCGATCGGTCGACTAGCGTAACCTGAGCACCCATGCCGAGTGCGATCATTGCGGCGTTGGTGCCGGCGATGCCGCCGCCTATAATTAGCACATCTGACGCCTGAGCGCCGGGGACGCCGCCTAGAAGAACACCACGGCCGCCCGACTCCTTTTCAAGCGCATGGGCGCCGACTTGCGGCGCGAGGCGCCCCGCGACTTCGGACATCGGTGTGAGGAGCGGCAGTCCTCCTGAAGGCGCAGTGACGGTCTCATACGCGATGCATACGGAGCCGCTAGAGATCAGGTCCTGCGTCTGGACCAAATCGGGCGCGAGATGCAGATAGGTGAACAGAATTTGGCCGCGTCGCAATATCTTGCGCTCGGCAGCCTGCGGCTCCTTCACCTTGACGACCATTTCAGCGCGAGCAAATAATTCGTGCGGTGTTTCGACAATTTTTGCCCCAGCATTGGAATATTCATCGTCCGGCAGACCCGACCCGACGCCGGCGGATTTCTCAATAATGACCGTGTGGCCGCGATGCGTGAGTTCGGCAACTGCGGCGGGCGTCAAGCCGACACGAAATTCGTTGTCTTTGGTTTCTTTTGGTGCGCCAACTAACATTCCCTGACCTTTTCAGTCGTCACAGCCCCTGTTCGGTTTTGAGCCCTAACTGACGAGGCGGCTGCGACGTTGACCTAAATCAATCAAATCCCGAGCTTCGAAGTCCGTTCAGGGTCAACATGCGGACATCGACCCACGTAACGAGTACGTCTGCTCTTCTCCCGAAAGCCGACATCCGGCGGCAGGGCTAGCAAGTCCGCTTTGTGCCATGTGTGGACGGCTCCGGGTTGGCAAGAAGAATCTTCACGTCGCAGGCTTGGTCGGTGCTGCCATGTGTTCGGCCTTGAGGTGCGGTTCACATGACCGCTGGCCATAATGCCCTCCGCGGATCAGGTCCCGGTCAAAACCGCGCATTCGACGATGCGATGGCACAAGTGGGTTGTCCTGATCGCCGGATCGACCGGCTCTGCATTACGTGCTGTTCGCCCTCCCAACCTTCACATCACGCCGGGCATCCGGCGCGATCTCGTTACCGCGCAAGCGCTGCGGGTTGTTTGTAACGCTCACTCTTGGCCATCATGGCCCAGGCCATCCGCGCAATCTTGTTGGCAAGTGCAATGGCGGCGACCTTGGTCGGACGCCGTGCCAACAACGCTGTGAGCCACGGCCGATGCCCGGTGCCATGGATCTTGGCATAGCGGATGACGGCAAGTGCTCCGGCCACGAACAGGCCGCGCAGATAGCGGTCCCCCTGTTTGCTGATGCCGCCGAGCCGCTCCTTGCCCCCACTTGAGTGCTGTTTGGGAACGAGCCCAATCCAGGCCGAGAAGTTACGTCCTGATCGGAAGGTGCTGGGGTCGGCAACACTCGCGACCAAGGCGGTCGCCAGCATCGGACCGACCCCGGGAATGTAATGAAGGCGCCTGCTCGTCTGGTTGGACCGATGCCAGGCCATGATCATCCGATCGAAGTCCAAGATCTGCTTCTTGAGATTGAGCAGTTGAGTACCGAGCGCGGCAAGGCACGCACGGGCAACCTCAGACACCCGCTGGTCGCTCGGGTCGGCAACAATCTGCAGCAGTTCCGTAACCCCTTTCCGCCCGACCGGCGCGACAATGCCGAACTCGGCGAGGTGCGCTCGGATCGAATTAATCACCGCGATCTGCTGCCGGATGAACAGGTGACGGGTCCGGTGAAGCATCAGGCAGCTCTGCTGCTCAGGCGTCTTGGTTGGCACGAACCGCATGTTGGCTCTGGTGACCGCCTCGCAAATCGCTTCCGCGTCAGCCATGTCGTTCTTCTGCCGTTTGACGTAGGGCTTCACGTATGCCGGCGGCATCAATCGCACGGTATGGCCCAGTGCCTGCAGCTCGCGCGACCAATGGTGAGACGAGGCGCAAGCCTCGATGCCAACCAGGCATGGTGGCAGCTTCTCAAAGAACGCCAGCACGTGGCGACGCTTCAACTGGCGGCGGATGACCACCCGGCCGGCGGCATCAACTCCGTGGACCTGGAAAACCGACTTGGCGATGTCTAAACCGATGGTCGTGATCGTCTGCATGGCTCGCTCCTCTGAATCGTGGGAGCCTTAGCAGCCCCCACATCCATGGCACGTTCGTGCCGGTGGAGGAGCCGTCCACAGCATCAGAACCGGACATACGTTTGATAGTTCCAGACGCGGTTGGTTCGCTGACCGCGCGTAAAGTCCGCTTTCCCCTCAAACGCGGATATCCCGTACCCTGACCGAATGTTCTGGAACCATTGGGCGCGCATTTGTCCGTCGTAAACGGCCAGAAACGCCCCCCGAAGGATGGTGGTCGATCCATGGACATTTTTCATGTTGGTCCAAGCACGCGATAAACTCCGTGTTCGAATTGCCGATAGGCCTTAAGAGCTTGCCGATCGGCGAAGGGGAGGATCTGCATCATGATCACACCGGCGATACGCATCGCCGGGTCGATCCAGTAATATGTATTGAACAGACCGGCCCATGTGAGGCTGCCTGCTTTGCGGCCGCCGGGGACCGGAGCGACATTGATCATGTGTCCAAGCCCCCATCGCAGCCGAACACCTGGAAAAAAATCGACGTCATTCGATAGCGCCGGGTTTGTCGTCTTGAGGATCCCCGCTTCGAGGTTGCCGATCTGATTTTCGGACATCAAGACAACGGTCTCCGGCCGAAGGATACTTGTCTCGCCGAGACTTCCGCCATTCAACAGCGCCTGCAGCAAGGTCAAATAATCCGGCGCTGTGGAATAGATGCCCCCTCCACCGAAAAACACTTTCGGAACATCCGACTTTTCCAAGGGTTGCGGAAGCAGTTTTCCATTCGCGTCCCTCACATGCAACAGGGCCCGACGCGCGCGCTGTTCCCCCGTGAGCGAGAAGCTGGTGTCGATCATACCTAGCGGTCCGGTGATGTGATCGCTGAAGTAGCGATCTAGGCTCTGTCCGCCGGCGATTTCCACCATCCGACCGACCCGGTCGAGACTGCCACCATAGGCCCACCTGGAACCAGGTTCGAACATCAGCGGCATGCGCGGCAACGCCGGATTGCTGCGGGCAACCTTTAGATAGCGAACGACATTCGGATCCCAAAGCTGATAGCTGAACCCGGATGTGTGCGTCAGCAGGCTGCGCAGCGTAATGGGCTTTTGCGCCGCGCGTAGTTGCGGAATCCCCTTCGCATCGAAACCGGCGAGAACCTGCGCCGACCCGAGTGTCGGATCGATATTGCCGGCCGGTTCGTCCAGCTTCAGCTTGCCGCGCTCCACGAGTTGTAGCGCGGCGACCGACGTCAGCAGTTTAACCATCGAGGCGATGCGGAAGATCGTGTCGTTCGACATACGTGACGCCGTGGCCGTGTCGCGGAAGCCGAACGCTCCTTCATAGATCACCGACTGTTGGTTCGCGGCCATCGCGACAACGCCGGGTATTTCTCGCGCGATGACCCTTGCCTGTAATTCTCTGTCGATTTCCTCGCTGTGGGTCGACTTGTTTAGAGGCGCGGCGATGCCGGTCAAAGGTGCGGCCAGACTCATACTTGCAGATGCAAGAGCCGCCGTCCGCAAAAGTGCTTCACGTCGGGTGATTGACCCTGTCATTTGCGTCTTGAAGAGGAGACTGCTGTTGCTCGCGAGGAGATACGACGCGCGCTCACAGAAACACCGGTAAAACAGGCACAAATCAGCTCGCCCGCTTCGCGAGTTCTACCACCTTGGGTTACCACCTATCAAGCGATAGCCATCCCATCCAAAAGAAACAAAAGATGGATTTGAACCCGGTCGCACAGCTCTGCCTCGCGCTGCTGCTATTTTGGGCTACGCTGCGCAGTTGAGCGCATGACCAAATGCCGATCCTAACCCCTTCGCCTATTGCGGTCTCATCGTCTGCTATGGTGGGGCGCGGCGCACTGACAAGCACTTTCTCGACGTTTCCCGGATCAACGCACTTCGCCGTCGACGTACCCGTCAATTAGAGCCGCCAACTAGGGGCGCCGACGAGGCAGTCGGATGAGTGCGCTCACTCAACTTTTGACCGACGCCCGCCTTGCTTTCGCGCATCGAATGTTATGGAATTACCGCGTCCGCTTCGCATCCGAGAGCGGACATCGTTGACCCTGCCCGACACGTCAGCTAAGTGCCAATAAGTGACATTCGCACCGCCGCGAAACAGCACGGCCTTGCCGACGAAATCGTATTTATCGCACCGAGAAAACCTCCTAAAACGGTCAGCCCGATAATCATAGCAAGGCGATCAACCGATGAGGGTTTGGTCCTTGGCGCGGATTGGCATGCCACTGTGAAACAGCATTTTTGCGCCGCAATGTGAACCTGCTCACATCTGTTTGTAGCGAAATGAGATCCTGTATTTGATCAAACAACGGGGTTTGATCATGCGGCACGTTATGAAATTTGTTTCCCTGGATTTTCCTTCGCAGTCACCGTTACCGGTCTTGGGATATTCACGACACTCTTCATCGGCTAAGCGGACATACCGACAAGCCCACGTGATTTTTCTGCTCTACGCCCGCTAAGCAATTCAACAAAAACGGTTTCGACGCGCGTTGCATCCTAAGGAGGCTCGCCAATTTTCGGGAGGAGACACGCATGAAAAATAGCATCGTTGCCATCCTTACTGCCGCAGCTATTTGGGCCGGAATTTGGCCCGCTGTTTCCGCCGAAAACTCCATCGTTGGCACATGGCTGCTAACGAGCTTCTCATTGACCTTTTTGGACACGAAGGAGACCAATCACCCATACGGTGACCACCCGACGGGATATATCCAATATACTCCCGGCGGGCATATGGTCATGTTTCTTACCGCTGGCGAGTTAAAACCCCCGGCGGCCGCAAGTTACACTGATGCGGAGCGAGCGGACGTTCACAGGGCGATTGTTGGCGCATATGCGGGGACCTATGTCGTCGAGGGAAACAGGGTGAGTTATCATGTCCTCACTTCTTGGCGACCAGAATGGATTGGTCGCGAGCAAATTCGCTACTTCGAGATCAAGGGGAAAAACCTGACGATCACAACACCTCCGATCATATTCTCGCGAACGGGGCAACCCATTACGGCAACCCTGACATTTGACAGGGTAGAGTGAGCAGCTGTGGGTCACTAGCGGAAGTGTTTCGGCCAGAGTGCCATGTCTGCTTTCACCCCAACAGCCGACATTGCGAGCGCGGCCGGAGATGTCGGCTAAGTGCCAATAGCAGAAGTCGGAGGTGCTTGCGGCTTTCCGGCAGTAAGCCTTCACGTCACTGGGTAAGCTTGGTCTCAGGCCACGCAAAAGATAGCGAACGGGCCACAGGGCGCCTCGGGACACTTCCAATCCACCGAGTGTGTGTCAGGCTCGCAGCGTCAGTCCGGGCAAATCAGCTCCATTGATTCAGATCAAGACCGCCTCTGCCAACGGCCATTACTCTTCCGGTTCCGAAACGGTCGTTTACCCCCACGCGACGCATAAATTCATCGGGTATGCGGAGATAGTAAGATGAGCATTATCTGGACCATCATCATCGGCTTTCTGGCCGGTGTCATTGCGAAGTTCATCATGCCTGGAGACAACGAGCCGTCGGGCTTCATCATGACGACCATCCTCGGCATCGTGGGCGCGTTCGTGGCTTCCTATCTCGGGCAAGCGCTCAATTGGTACAAGGCAGGCGAAAGCGCCGGCTTCATCGGCTCCGTAGTAGGGGCGATCATCGTTCTCGTGATTTACGGCTTTATTGCCGGGCGGCGACGAACGGCTTGACCTCTCGCCCTGAGTCGATGCGTGGAATTTTGGTCACAGCGCGTCACCCGTCAAGCACGAAAACTGTACTCCTTGGCCCGGAATTGTGCTGTCCGTAATCTGTATAGGGGCACATGAAATGCGGTCCATCGGGTTGTCGCCTATGGGTCACGTGTGGACGGCGCCCTGGCAAGAACTTTCTGACGGCTTGCAGCATTGGTCGGGTGCGGTCACGTGTCCGGCCTGTTAGTGCGGCAGGTTGGCCGCTGGCCCTAATGCTCTGCGCGGAGCGGGTCCCAATCGAAAGCCCGCACTTGGAAGTGCGATGACCCAAACGGGTTCTCCCGATCCCCGGAACGACCGTATCTGCATTACGTCATCATGCCCTTGCCAATTGGTGTTGCCGATCGGCTGTCTCAGGCTGCCAGCAGCAGCTCTGGCTCCTTGTATCTCTCGCCGCGGGTCATGATGGCCCACGCGATCCGTGCCATTTTGTTGGCCAAGGCGACAGCAGCCACTTTTGTCGGTCGGCGCTCCATCAATCGCCCTAACCACGGCCGCTTCTTCGTGCCGTGCTTTTGCGCGTAGCGGATCACGGCCATGGCGCCGGCGACGAGAAGCCATCGCAAGTATCGATTGCCCTGCTTTGTGATGCTGCCGAGCTTGTCCTTGCCGCCAGTCGTGTGTTGCTTCGGCACCAGCCCGATCCAGGCAGCCAAACCACGCCCCGACCTGAACGCCTTCCAGTCGCCGATCTCGGCAACAAGAGCGGTTGCGACAATCGGCCCGACGCCCGGAATCTCTTCCAGCCGCCGGCTCGGCTCGCAGGAGCGATGCCAGGCCAGAATACTCTTGCCGATTGATGCGATCTCAACTGCCGATCGCGTGCTGTATTGGGCTGCGAGAACCTTGAGAATGCTGCGGGCCGCCAACGGGATCCGACCATCCGCACCATTCAGAATGATCTCGAGCAATTCGCCGGTTCCATTGCGGCCCTTGGCCGACACGACCCCGAGCTCGGCCAGATGACCACGTATGGCGTTGCTCAGCATGGTACGCTGACGCACCAGCAATTGCCGGGCTCGATGCAGCATCAATGCAGCTTGTTGTTCCTTCGTTTTGAGCGCAACAAACCGCATCGATGGCCGGCTCACCGCCTCGCAGATCGCTGCCGCATCGTTCGCATCATTCTTGCTGCGTTTGAGGTAGGCCTTCACATAACTCGGTGGCATCAGCTTCACCGTATGACCTAGGGCCTGCAACTCGCGGCCCCAATGATGAGCTGCCGGACAAGCTTCAATACCAACAAGGCACGGCGGCAAATCTGCAAAAAATTCCAACATCTTCGAACGGCTGACACGTTTGCGTATCACTACCGTTCCGGCCTCATCGACACCGTGAACCTGGAACACCGACTTCGCAATATCGAGACCAATCGTGATAACCTCGCCCATGGACGGCTCCCCTCAAAGTGGTTCGCTTCAACGCAACCACCCTATGGCACTCCGATGCCGCAGAGTGGGCGCCGTCCACAGCATCAAAAGCAGACATCGCGGCGCGGCCGAGAGATGTCGGCTCCACCTCTGAAAGCGGACATTCCATAAACGGCCATTTTACGAATCCCATGGATCCGCAGCTCATCTTGAAATTTTGAATTCCAACGTGAATTGGCATTCGCCGGACGAATGGTCCTAATAAGTGTCTAACCCGTCTATAAGCAGAAGAGGCGGCACGATTGATCGCGCCGCCGATAACTTCAGCGAGGCATTGTGGCCCCCTCGGATGCGGGCGCGACATGCTCCGCATAGAATTTAAGATACCCCCGCTTCACGCGAGGTTCCGGCGCAACATAGGCGGCGCGGCGCTTGTCAATTTCCGCCGCATCGACCAGCAGATCGAGCTTTCGTTCGACAAGGTCGATTACGATCTTGTCGCCGTCCTTGACGACCGCAATCACGCCGCCACGAGCCGCTTCCGGCGTCACGTAGCCAATCGCCGGACCGTGCGTTGCCCCCGAGAAGCGGCCGTCCGTCACAAGAGCACAGGTCTCGCCCAGCCCTGCCCCCATCAGCGCCGACGTGGCACCTAGCATTTCGCGCATACCTGGCCCACCCTTGGTGCCTTCGTTACGAATGACGATGCACGTTCCTGCGGTGATCGAGCCTGCACGCAGGGCATCGATCGCACCTTCTTCATCCTCGAAGACTCTAGTCTGCAACGTACAGCGCCACATTGCCTTCGCCACGCCGGAGGCTTTCACCACAGCACCACCGGGGGCCAGAGATCCCTTCAGGATGAACAAGGAGCCTTCGTGATTGTGCGGATTGTTATCGAGATGGATCACCTGTGTATCCTCGATGGTAGCTTCCTCCACGATCTTGCCGACTGTCTTTCCTGATACAGTGAGCGCAGCTTGATGAATGCGCTTACCAAGCGCCTTCATGACCGCCGGTACGCCGCCCGCCGTGTTGAGTTCGGTGACGCCCCACGGGCCGGACGGCGCCAGTTTCACCAGCGTTGGAGTCGTGCGGGACAACGCGTCCCACGTTTCGAACGAGACCTTGACACCGGCTTCCTTGGCCATGGCCATGAAGTGAAGCACCATATTGGTCGATCCACCGACCGCCATGCCGACTCGCATGGCGTTCTCGAACGCGTCCTTGGTAAGAATCTTGGATGGCCGGATATCCTGTGCGAGCAGATCCATGATCCGCATGCCCGTGTATTTCGCCGCGCGGAGTTGATAATTGCTTCCCGCCGGCATCGTTCCAGAACCGGGGAGCGCGAGCCCGAGAGCTTCGGTGTAGATGCCTGACGTGTTGCCCGAGGTTGCCGTGTCGCACGCGCCAGAAAACGGAAAATGGTTGTCTTCAAGGCCCTTAAGATCCTCTGCGGAGACTTTGCCGCGGAGATGCTCGCCCACGGCATCATAAACGGTCTCGAGGAAAACCTTCTTGCCTTTGTAATACCCGACGGGTGTCGGGCCGCCATAGATCATGATAGCCGGTATATCGAGCCTTGCCGCGGCCATCACCATACCCGGCATGACCTTGTCACCGGATCCGATAAGCACCATGGCGTCGAAGCGATGTCCTTCGACCATGAGTTCGATCATATCCGCCACAACGTCGCGGCTAGGCAACACGTAGCGCATGCCAACCGAAGCAAAGGTCTCGCTGTCAGTAACGTGGAAGGTGTTGAACATGCAGGGCGTGCCGCCGGCCATCCGCACACCGGCGCAGGCGGCCTCCGAAACTTGCCGAAGGTGGAAGTTTTCGGGCGAAAAGTCCTGATAAGTATTGACGACGGCAATCATCGGCCGGTCGAACTCTTCGTCAATCAGGCCGGCACCCTTTGCCCAGGCGCGCTGTAACGAACGTTCGATACCCCTAAATTGCTTGGCGCTTCTGCTATTCTCAGTAGACATCTGTCCTCCTTGGGACTTTTTTGCTCGGCTTGCTTCGCCGAAAGATTGTCGGGAGTGACGCTGCACCCGAAGGCACGATCGCAAAGAGCGGCGGCCGCCTCTCAAGCGGGGATTACGACGAAGGCTTTTCGCAGAGGTTCCAAAATGTCCCAGATGCCGAGGCAGTCGGCCGGGAAAAACACGGCATCGTTTGCGCCGAACGTCCAGCTACGGCCGTCGTCAAGCGAGAATGTCGCCGAGCCCGAGAGAAAGAAACAGTACTCGGCGTCCTTCACATCGCGCCGGTACTTGCCGACTGTCGCTTCCCAAACTCCGAATCGGTATTTCTCGAGGCCGCTGCCGTCGAAGCCAAGTCGCTTGAAGTGAGGAATTGGATCTCCAATGGGCTGCTTGGCTGCTCCAATATCCGGGAGTCCGCTGGACGGCAGTTTTGCGGGCTGCGAAATGACCACAGGGCCGTTGATCTTGGACATTCTTTTACTCCTTAGCGAGGGTGAGTCGGGAGCGTGAGATCGCGCCGATCGGCGGCAGCCCGGCGCGAACTCGGTGGATGTTTTCAACGATTGATCCCGCGACCGCTTGCGGACGGAGGCTGGTCGCGATGTGCGGCGTGATCTCAATGCGCGGGTGGCGCCAAAGCGGGCTGGCAGCCGGCAGCGGTTCGGGAGCCATTACGTCGAGCCGTGCCCACTTTAACTGGCCGCTTTCCAAGGCAGCCAATAGATCCGTTTCGGTGAGATGTGCGCCGCGTCCGATGTTGATGACGGCCGCGCCGCGGCGCATCCGTTCAAAGAACTGCCGGTCGAGGATACTGGCGTTGGCTCTGTTGAGAGACAGCACGCAAATCGCAATGTCGAGCCCATCGGCGAAAGCACCGATATCGTCGGCGCCGTACCAGCGCACGCCATCGATCGAGGCGGGCGTGCGGCTGAACCCGCGCACCGTGAAACCGTGGGCGACGAGAGCACGGGCGATCGCGGCACCTATCGCGCCCAGTCCAAGGACGCCTACCTCGCGCCCACTGGCTGGAGATCGTGGCCACTCTTTCCAGACCGAGCGGGCGGCCTGATCTCGATAGCGATGCAGTTGACGATGAAAATCGAGCACGCTGGCGAGAGCGTATTCGACCATGCCCGCCGTCTGGTCATCATCGACGATGCGCGCGATCTGAAACTTGCCGTCAAGGTCGGAACGCCCGCGCAACTGGTCGAAGCCAGCTCCGAGACACTGCAGCAGCTTCAAGTTCGGCAGCGACTTCAGCATCCCCTCTGGCGGCCGCCAGGCGAGGAGTACATCGACATCCTCCGGTGCGACGACATCGCTCCAAGCCCGAAAGGTGAGTTCGGGATCGCAATCCAGCAGAGCTTGGCGCCATGCAAGCGGCTCATAGACCTCGCTGTAAAACGCAACGACTGCCATTCGAATTCCCTCGGTCGCCGCTTATAAGCATAATTCCCGATTGTTGACAATCGGTAATCATTCATTAGGGTGCGGACATGAGAAAGCGTCAGCTCAAAGCTCTGGACCGGAAAAGTTTGGAGGCGCGCGCCGCCGACGCCCTGCTGGACGCAATCGCGCTGGGCAAGATTGCATCGGGGACGCGGCTCACGGAAATGAAGCTTGCTGAAGACCTCAAAGCCTCCCGGGGGACCGTCCGCGCAGCCCTGATGAAAGTTTGCTCCGCAGGATTGATCGTGCAGCGGCCATATTCGAGTTGGGAAGTCATTCACCTTTCACCGAACGATATCTGGGAGCTGTTCACCCTGCGGGCGGCACTCGAGGGCTTGGCTGTCCGCGTCCTGATCGAACAGGGTGGCGACAAAGAGCAACGGGCGGTGACCGCGGCTTTCGGACGGCTGCAAAATGCGTGCAACGAAGGGTCAAGCGCTGCGATCGCTCTGGCCGACCTCGAGTTTCACAAGACCATCATCACGGGTTCGCAACATCAGCTCCTGAACAATCACTTCGGTCGCGTTGAATATCGAATCCGCATGCTGATCGCGTCGAGCAACGCGATGTTGGCCTCGCCCGCGCAAGTGTTGTTTCAGCACGAGCCGATCGCAGCAGCGATCGCCAAGAGCGACGATGACACCGCATCAACTATCCTTCAGAAACACATACTTGACGAAGGCCAAGCGCTCGTTTCCGCCGTCGGGCGGTCGACCGCCGCGTAGATCGGATCCTCACGCTGAAGGAGAGACGATGTTTGATCTCAATCCTGTACCGAAGGTGATCACCTTCGACTGCTACGGAACATTGGTCCAATGGCGCGAAGTCTTGCTGCGCGAACTTGCCGACGTCGCCAACGCGGAAGGGCGAGACCCTGAGGAGGCGATCGCGCTTCTCGATACGTTTTCCAAGGTTTCGCACGTTCTGACGAACGAAAAGTCGCACCGTCTTTACAAGGAAATTCTGCGCGTCGGCTTTCGCAACGCGCTCAAAATACATGGCTTGTCGGCCTCAAACGAACGTGTGGAAAGGATTGCACAGTCCGTTCCGACGATGGGGCCGCATCCGGAGGTCCCGGAGGTTCTGCGCAAGCTTCGAACACGCTATAAGCTCGCGATTTTCACCAATTCGGATGACGATCTGATCGTACACAACGTCGAGAAGATTGGCGTTCCCATCGATTACGTGATTACGGCCGAACAGGCCCAGGCCTACAAGCCGTCGCGCGCGATCTTCGAGCACGCGCATCGGGTGATGGGCGTAACGAAGGAAGAAACGGTTCATGTCGCGATGAGCATGGTCCTGGACATGCAGGCGTGCCACGAGCTCGGAATTAGAGGCATTTGGATCAATCGGCGTGGCGAGAAGGGCAATCCCGATTGGCTTCCATACGTTGAATTGCCGGACCTCGTCGGCGTTCCGGATCTTCTCATTCCCAATGACGACGGGTGATAACAATGGACGTCGCGCCATCCCCTCCAATGGGAGCTGATCATGCTTCGTCCGGCGCCCTTTGGGAAGCGACAGCGGCCGAGGCGCCGGCGACGGCGGCTCTGGATGAGCCCTCCTCCACCGATGTGCTTGTCATTGGAGGCGGCTACACGGGATTGTCGACCGCACTCCATTTGGCTGAAAAGGGAGTCAAGACAGCCGTTCTTGAAGCGAGAACGATCGGATTCGGCGCCTCCGGTCGTAACGGCGGCCAGGTCAATCCCGGTTTCAAGCTCGATCCGGACGATGCTCAGGCCACATTGGGCTCGAAATATGCGGAGCGGAGTTTGGCTTTTTCAGGCTCGGCGCCCGGTATCGTCTTCGACCTCATAGCGAGGCACAAAATCGACTGCGATGCTGTCCGAGCTGGATGGCTTCAGCCCGCACATAATGAAGCCGCCGTACGAATGCTGGCCCGAAGGGTGGAAGCATGGTCGAAGCGCGGCATAGACATGCGGTTGTTCGATCGCGACGAAACTGCCAGGCTTCTGGGCACTAGGATCTATCACGGTTGCGCCTTCGATCCGCGCGGCGGATCGGTTCAGCCATTGAGCTATGTGCGCGGGCTTGCGCGAGCAGCGATCTCTGCCGGCGCGACGGTTTACGAGAACGCTCCAGTATCGTCGCTCGAAAGGCGCGACGGCCGCTGGTTCGCCCGCGTTCGGGATCGCGAAATTCGCGCCGAGCGTGTCGTCATCGCAACCAACGGCTACACGGACAATATCGTTCCGCGCCTCCGCCAGACCATCATCGCCGCCAACAGCTTTCAGATCGCGACTTTCCCCCTCGATAAGACACTCGCTGCGAATGTCCTGCCCGAAGGGCAAACTGCATCGGATAGCCGCCGCATCGTTTTGTATTTCCGCAAGGATCGCTTCAACCGGATTGTCATCGGTGGACGCGGCCATTTCCGAGATCCTCAAACGGCGGCCGAATTCAGCCATCTTCGTCAAGCGCTCGATCGGATGTTTCCGCAATTGCGGGGATTGCCGATGGAATTCCAGTGGGCGGGACGTGTGGCGCTTACCAAGGACGGTTTGCCCCACATCCATGAGCCCTATCCCGGCATGCTTGTCGGACTGGGCTATAATGGGCGCGGAATTGCGATGGCGACCGCCACGGGAAAGGTCTTCGCTGACTACCTGACGACAGCCGAGAATACGTTACCTTTCCCGGTGTCTCCCGTCTCCACGATTCCCTTTCACCAATTGCAGAGGGTTTATCTTGGGGCCGCCGTACGCTGGTTCATGCTTCTCGATGCGATCTAAGCAATGAATAAAAAGCGATAGAGGCTATTTTGGTGGCCTGAAACATTGGCCCCAGTGAGCTAGGACGCGGCAGTAGAAGGTGCCGAAAGGCGAGCAAGTGTTGCCTCACCTGCTTTCTCGACATGCGCCCGAAAGGCTGGACCCGCCAAACGCGGCTTTCCGCTCAGGAGCGCATCCAGCAGTGGCTGATGTTGGGCGACCAACCGGGTCACAGCCCCCGGTCTTTCATTGCCCGCAACGACGAGCATGCGCATCTGCGCATCAACCCTTTCGTATTGGACCAGCAACCGAAGATGATTCGAAGAGGCCACCACTTGTTTGTGGAAAGCATAATCTGCTTCATCGGCCTTCGCTAGATCGCCCTCTTTACAAGCTCTGACAAGGTTCTCGAACGCCGCCTGCAATGGCTTTGGGGAGAGCGTCTTCTTCTTGATGGCGCTGGCAACGAGTTCTGCGGCCAGGCCCTCAAAAGCAGCGCGCAAGGTAAAGAGCTCCCATGCGTCTTGCGCGTTGAGGCCAACGACTTCCCAGGCCGCGTAAGGCCGTTGTGCGACCAATCCCTCGGTCAATAGCTTTTGCAAGGCTGAGCGTACGGTCCCTCGGGAAATCCCCAAAAGTTCCGAAAGCTGAACCTCGGTGAGGCGGCTACCCGGCGCATAACTGCGAGAGATGATCGCCGCACGTAGTTCATCCGCAGCCCGTGTCTCAAGACTTCGTCGTTGCAGAGCCTGCAGGGGCTTTTCCAAATTCATGGCGCTTTATATGGCATCACAACCCACAATCAACAAAAACGAACTCGTATATTTTTTGATGATCATTAATTGTTGACAATCGGGTATGTACTCCTAGTATTTCCGCGCGGCCACGACGGCGCGGTCCAGGCTCCTTGACAGGCCGGACGAAGCGCAACCGCAATGGGAGACGCGCCGGTGACATACCTACGTCGGCTCCAAAAGAGCCAGTCATGCTGAAGCTGCTTTTAAAGCGGGCCTTGGCCGCGACGTTAACGCTGGTAGCCATCTCGGCAGCGGTCTTCGCTGCGATCATGCTGCTGCCGGGCGATGCGGCAGACATCGTGCTTGGCCAAGCATCTTCCGAGGAAGCGCGCGCAGCCCTCCAAGCGACCATGCATCTCGATGAGCCGGCACCGCTTCGTTACATGCACTGGCTTGTCGGCGCGCTACATGGGAACCTTGGCACCTCGTTGATTAGCAACATCAAGGTTGCCAACCTCATTGGCTCGCGGTTGACCAATACGCTGCTTCTCGCCGGTCTGACGACCGCGGTCGCGGCGCCACTGGCGATCGCTTTGGGCATCACGGCGGCCGTTTGGCGCAACTCGGCCTATGACCGGGTGATGATGATGCTGGCCGTTGCCAGCGTCTCGGTCCCGGAATTTCTGGTTGCAACACTCGCCGTCATTGGATTTGCGGTCGAGCTGCGCTGGTTTCCCGCATTGTCGAAAGCCGATGTTTCTTCGCCGGCGTCGATGCTGTCAAATTTCATGCTGCCCGTCGCAACCCTTGCGCTGGGTGTCATCGCTCAGTTGACGCGTATGACACGCACCAGCCTGATCGCCGTGCTGGACTTGAACTTTATCGAGATGGCACGGCTCAAAGGCCTCAGACAGAGCCGCATCGTGCTACGTCACGCTTTGCCGAATGCTGCCGGACCAATTGCGAATGCGGCGGCTCTTAGCCTTTCGGCCTTGCTGGGAGGCGTCATCATCGTCGAGGTCGTGTTCGACTATCCCGGTCTTGCAAAGTTGATGGTGGACGCGGTGGCTACCCGGGATATGCCGCTAATCCAAGCCTGCGCCATGGTGTTCTGCGCGGGCTACATGGCTCTCGGCCTAATTGCGGATCTGTTTTCCATCCTCACGAATCCGCGGCTGGCGCATACATGAGCGCCGTCTCCTCTTCAGAACCGCGGCGGTCCATGCGCTTCCCGCTGTCGGCCTGGATCGGTTTGACGGTCGCCGGTCTCTGGGCATGCGTCGCTCTGCTCGCTCCTTACGCGGCTCCCCACGATCCGGGAAAAATCCTGGACCAGGGACCATTCGCTCTCTCCTCGTCGACGGCTCTGCTGGGCACTGATTATCTCGGACGAGATGTGTTGAGCCGAGTGATTTTTGGGGCGCGCTTCACGTTTGGCTTGGCACTTCTTGCCGCAGTAGCGGCATCGGCGATCGGGGCAGCGCTAGGCATCGCGGCGGCCGTGGGACGGCGCTGGTTCGACGGAATCGTGAGCCGAACGGCCGACGGTTTCATTTCAATCCCGCATCTGACCTTCGCACTGATCATGGTGGCCGCTTTTGGCTCGTCTCTGCCCGTCCTCCTGGCGTTGCTGGCGACAAGTTATATCCCCGGCGCCTATCGAATTGCGCGCGCTTCTGCCATCAACGTGAATGCGACAGACTTCGTCCAGATCGCGCGCGCCCGTGGCGAGGGCACGTTCTATCTTATCTTTCGCGAGATCCTGCCGAACATCGTGGCACCCGTCGTAACCGATTTCGGACTGCGATTCGTGTTCGCGATCCTGCTGATGAGCAGCCTGAGCTTTCTCGGCCTCGGAGTACAACCGCCAGACGCGGATTGGGGCGCGCTCACGCGCGAGAACATTGAAGGGATCTATTCCGCTTCGCTCTCCGTAATCGTTCCTGCCGCCGCGATCGGCACGCTGACGATCAGCATCAACATGGCCATCGATGGCTTCTTCTCTCCTGCCGCATCAGAGGTGGTCTGATGTCCTGCGGTATCGCAGTGGAAAAACTCCACATTGCGGTTGTCGGCCAGAACGGCGAACCGCACGACATCGTGCAAGACGTCTCGTTCAATGTCGCGCCAGGAGAAGTTCTCGCGCTCATCGGAGAATCCGGCTCAGGCAAAACCACCATTGCTCTGGCGCTGATGGGATACACCCGTGCGGGCTGCTATATTCGCTCGGGATCAATCAAGATCGGCGATCTCGATGTTGCCGCGCTCAATCCCGACGCTCTCGTGGCGCTGCGGGGGCGCAAGATCGCCTATGTCGCGCAAAGCGCGGCTGCCGCGTTCAATCCGGCGCATCGGCTGATCGACCAGGTTATCGAGACTTCCGTCGTCAGCGGGACGAGCCGCGCGGTCGCGATCGAACGAGCCCACCGGCTGTTCGCCGACCTCGCTCTGCCGGACCCAGAGCGGCTGGGACAAAGGTATCCGCACGAAGTATCCGGCGGCCAGCTTCAGCGCGCGATCGCAGCCATGGCCTTAATGACGGAACCGGATGTGATCATTTTCGACGAGCCGACGACCGCGCTTGACGTTACGACGCAGGTCGAGGTTCTTCATGCCTTTCGCAACGCTGTCCGGAATCGCGGAACGACGGCGGTCTATGTGTCCCACGATCTTGCCGTCGTGGCTCAGATTGCCGATCGTATCGCCGTCCTGCGACGGGGGTCATTGCAGGAGATGGGGCGAACGGATGTTCTGCTGCGCGCTCCGAGCGGTGCCTACACGAAGAGCCTGCTGAACGCATACATGGCAGCGGTGCCGACCGATACCCGAAGCGGCGCTTCGTCCCCCGAACGCGCTTCGCTGCTTGAGATTCAAGAGGTGGACGCACATTATGGCGGCGCTAGAGACGTGCCGGCTCTGCGCGATGTTACGATGTCTCTGGACGCGGGCACGATGCTCGGCGTGGTCGGCGAATCCGGTTCGGGCAAGAGCACGCTCGCTCGCGTTCTTACCGGCCGGCTGCCGACAACCCGGGGGACAATCCGCCTCGGTGGAAAATCGTTAGCCGGTTCGCTCGAAGCGCGCAGCAAGGACGAACTCCGCCGGATTCAGCTCGTCACGCAATCGGCGGATACGGCACTTAACCCGGCACATTCCGTTCGCAGCATTCTCGCTCGTCCAATGGTGTTTTACCATGGTCTTTCGACGTCCGCTGCGAACACGCGCGTGCCGGAGTTACTGGAGTGCGTCAAACTCGATCCTGCATTGGCCGATCGCCGACCCGGCCAGCTGTCCGGCGGCCAGAAGCAGCGCGTCAATCTTGCCAGGGCCCTGGCGGCACAGCCCGAGATCCTGATTTGCGATGAGGTCACGTCGGCCCTCGATACCGTAGTCGGCCTCGCGATCACGGACCTGCTAAAGGAACTGCAAAGATCAAGCGGGATCGCGATTATTTTCATCAGCCATGATTTGCGTACCGTTGAAAGGGTCGCCGACGAGATCGCGGTGATGTACGCGGGCCAGATTGTTCAGCTCTCGAAAGCGGCGGCACTGAACCACCCGCCACGCCATCCCTATACTGGTTTGTTGGCGTCATCGGTTCCCACATTGCGCACCGACTGGCTCGACAAGCTCGCAAGAGAAAAACTCAAGGGAGAGACTCTTGCCGATGACGCCACCAAGAGGCGCATCGCCGACAGACTTCGCGGCTGTTGTTTCTACGGCAGGTGCCACCTGGGCCAGGCCGGAACCTGCGATGTAGCGGTCCCTCCGCTCGAGCGCACCGCGAACGGCAGCCTCATCCGTTGTGTTCTCAACGAGCAGAACTCTCCTCGATCTCAATCTATCTTCTCCTCCCAGAAGGAATGTCGCCATGGCTGATTTTGCAATGTTCGACCTCATGCGGCGCGATCTGGCATCTCGACCGAGCCGCCGAGCACTGTTGGGGCTCTTGGGCGGAGCGGCCGTTGCCGGCACGTTGACCGTGCCCGCCCGCGCCGCCACTCCAGTACGTGGAGGACGGATCCGAGTCGCAACCGAGTCGGCTTCGACGGCTGACACACTTGATCCGGTTCGAAGCGCGCAGACAACGGACTACGTTCGAATTTATGCGCACTACAATTGCCTGACAAAGCTCGATTCGAAACTGGTCCCTCAACCCGAGCTTGCCGAAACCTTCACCACGTCGGACGCTCTCAACTGGAGCTTCTCGCTGCGGAAAGGCGTGACGTTCCACGACGGCTCGAACCTGACGCCCGCGGACGTCGTTTATTCGCTGAACCGAGTGAAGGACCCTGCAACCGGCTCCATCGCCCGCGCCCTTGCCGTGCAGATGGAGCAGATTGCGGCCGACGGGACCGACAAGGTTTCGATCAAGCTCTCCTCCCCAAACGCCGATTTGCCCGCGATTTTGGGAACGATGCATTTTGCGATCGTCAAGGATGGCACAACGGATTTCAGCAAAGGCAACGGGACAGGTCCGTTCCTCTGCAAGGAATTTCAGCCGGGCGTCCGCTCGCTGGCAGTTCGCAACGCGAACTACTGGAAGCCGGGCAAGCCCTATCTTGACGAGATAGAGACCTTTAGCATTCAGGACGAGACTGCCCGCTTGAACGCTCTCCTGGCGGGCGACATTCATATTGCGGCAAAGCTTAGCATGCGTTTTGCCCAACGCGCCAAGACGGCGCCGCATGTCGCGGTTCTCGAGACAGCGTCGGGTGGCTACAACGATTTCATTTTGCGCCAGGACTCCGAGCTGACACGCAATCCTGATTTGGTGCTTGCCCTTAAGTACCTGCAAGACCGAAAGCAGATCCAGGCCCTGGTCGGCGGCGTCATCGCCAACGATCAACCAATCGATCCTTCGAACCGCTATTTTGATCCGTCGATCCCTCAGCGTCCGTTTGACCCGGAAAAGGCCAAATTCCATCTGAAGAAGGCAAGCATCGGTTCCGCGGTGCTTCCGCTTTATGTTATGGCCGGGAACACAATGGCGGACCAAGCCGTGCTCCTACAGCAAAGCGCTCTGCAGGCCGGGCTGAAGATAGATCTGCAGAGGATGCCCAAGGATGGCTACTGGTCGAGCGTGTGGTTTAAGCACCCATTCACGGGAGGCAGCATCAATCCCCGGCCCAGCGCGGATTCGCTGCTAACGTTGATGTTCAAGTCAGACTCAGCATGGAACGAGAGCGGATGGAAATCTGAGAAATTCGATAGTCTCCTTGTTCAGGCCCGTGGCGAAACCGACGAGACGAAACGCAAGGCTATGTACTCGGAAATTCAGGCAATCATCTCAGATCAAGGTAGCATCCTCATTCCCAATTTCCTGAGCTTCTATGACGCTCATTCGGCAAAAATCGGCGGCCTGACGCCCGTTCCGCTCGGGTCGCTCATGGGCTTCGGTTTCGCGGAGGAGACCTGGCTCACAAGCTAGTTGGTCGTCAGCCTACCGGTCACCTTTGTATGAAACCAGACTGCTTCGCCAATAACGCCCGCTTTGGGCCATTGCGGACATTGGCAACGGCCTCAACTATGTCCGCTCTGCCCTTGGGAGTCGCAATTCCATAATGCGAAAGGCGGTAGCCAGCCGCCCTGCCGACGTCGAAGCTACGATGACCTCAACATCGGACATTGGGCAGCCTTCGACAAACCTCAATGCCCTTCAGAAATACGACCCGGTGATGCCCTCGGTTGCCAAACGGCGAAACATCATATCAATCCGCTGGGGCGACAGCTTCACGCCACCGTCGAGCCACCAGGTCATCACGGCCATGAAGGAGCCAACGACATATTGGACGACCAGTTCGCGCGGAATAACGTCCGCAGAGTTCTTGTCGACAGTTGCCGCTAGCTCGTTACGTATCAGATCGGAGAGTATCTGCCGAATGGCGCCGAGAGCGATCGCACCGCCTCGGCCGCCAACCAAAGCCTTGTAAAGATCGATATGATCGCGGGCATGTTCGAACATGGCCAGACTGAAGCCCAGGCTTCGATCCCTGATATTTCCCGATTTCGTCCGAGCATCCTTCTGCCGTTCGACGAGCTCCTTGCGCAGGTGATCGAGGCCGCTACGCCGTAAATCGTCCTTGCTCGTGTAGTGGGCGTAGAACGTCGATCGACCGACATTCGCAGCGTTGCAGATGTCATCGACGGTGATGGCGTCGTAGCCCTTTTTCAGAATCAAGGAAATATGGGCCTGTTGCAGCATCGCCCGCGTGCGAGCGACGCGACGGTCAATCGGCTTCTTTGCCATCTCAGCACTATTCCCGGTCAGATCGAGCAAATTGTTCGGTAACGGACATTCGACTCCAGCTGTTCGTTGATTCCGGACGTTCTGTCTCTTATCGCATATCGTGTCCGCTTCGAAAATGACGGACGAAAGGAGAGCCAAATGGCCGATCAACCGTCCTATCCCGGCGCGCCACGATGGCTAAAAGTGTCTGCAATTGCGATCGGCGGCCTGGCGTTACTACTTGTCGTCCTGATTCACGGAGGCAGCGGACTCCGCCACATCCCGTCCAGCGGCGGCCTCGGGTTTAGCGCGGCGCAAGAAGGCAGCCGCTGACCATGGGTCCGCGCCTGAGCAAATTCGCTCTCACCTTGCACGTTACTTCCTCGGTCGGCTTGCTGGGCGCGATCGCAGCATTCCTGGCCCTCGCCGTCACCGGCGTGAGTAACCAGAATGAACAAATGGTGCGGGCGGCGTATCTGGCGATGCCGTCGATCGCCCGTCTCGTCGTCGTGCCGCTGGCGTTTGCTTCCCTGCTGACCGGCCTTATTCAGTCGTTGGGTACCGCATGGGGCTTGTTCCGGCACTATTGGGTTCTGGTGAAACTGCTGCTCACGGTCTTCGCCGCCGCGGTTCTGCTGCTGAAAATGGAGCTGATCAATTATGCGGCCCGTCTGGCTGCAGAGACAGCTTGGCCACAGGCCGATCTTCACGAAGTGGGAATTCAACTCGTAATCCACGCCGCCGGCGGTCTGTTGGTGCTGCTCGTGCCTATGGTTCTCTCAATTTACAAACCGCAGGGCATGACGCGTTACGGGTGGCGAAAGCAGTTCCAGCGGCAACCATCCTGGTAGGCCACAGCCCCTGATCAAATCAATGCACTGGAACGTAGGGCAATAGATCCTTTGCCTGCCTAACAAGCCACCTCCATAGTCTTCGGGAACGACCTGCTGCCGGTTCTTGGTTCATGGAAATACTCCGTGGGTTCGGCGGTCTCTTGAAGCTTCACGTGCGGGTTGATCGCGCTCACCGTAGCTGCGACCCAGATACGTCTCCTGAATTCGAGGATTGCCGGCGAGTTCGGTCGCCGGTCCTTCGAGAACAAGATCGCCGGTCTCGAGAACATATCCGTAGTCGGCCACGCTCAAAGCCGCGCGCGCATTTTGCTCTACGAGCAAAATAGAGACACCAGCCGCCTTCAAGGCTGAGATGATCTCGAATATTTCTCTGACGATGCGCGGAGCCAAGCCAAGGCTCGGCTCGTCCAACAGCAACAACTTCGGCCGCGACATCAAAGCCCGCCCGAGCGCCAGCATCTGCTGTTCGCCGCCTGATAATGTCGCAGCAAGCTGTGTCTTCCGCTCGCGAAGACGCGGGAAGTTCAGGTAGACCTGCTCCAGGGCCTTGCCGACATTTTCGCCCCGTCGGGACGGAAGAAACGCCCCAAGGACGAGGTTGTCCAGCACGGTCATCGAAGCAAACAACTCTCGCTTTTCCGGAACCAGGCAGATCCCCTGCTCGACGCGTTGCTCGGTTTCCAGATCCTCGATCGGCTTTCCGAGGAACTTGATCCCGCCGTCACTTGGCTGCAGCGCCGCGATGGCATTGAGCAAGGTCGACTTACCCGCCCCGTTCGGGCCTATCACCGTTACGATCTGTCCTTCGCGCACGACAAGGCTCGGGCGATGAAGGGCCTCCACCTGCCCGTACGAAACCGAAAGCTTCTCGATCTCAAGAAGTGCGCTCATTCGACGCCACCAAGATAAGCTTCAAGGACCTTCGGGTTAGTTTGGATATCCTTCGGTATGCCCTCAGCAATTTTCTGGCCAAAATCCATCACAACCAGCCGGTCGACCAGTCCCATGACGAAATCCATGTCATGTTCGACCAGCAGGATGCTCATTCCTTCGTCGCGTAGCCTGTCCAGTAGCCCGGCCAATGCGATCTTTTCCTTGTAGCGCAAACCCGCAGCCGGCTCGTCGAGGAGGAGCAGCGTAGGATCGGCACACAAAGCCCGGGCAATCTCCACAATCCGCTGCTGTCCAAGCGAGACGTTACCGGCTGCCTGAAACGCGACGTCGCCCAATCCTAACCGCTCCAACTGGCTCATGGCCTCATGATAGAAACTCGCCTCTTCCGCGCGGTTGAGTCGCAAGGAGCACTCCAGAACGTTACTGCTCCCGCGAAGATGGGCGCCTATCATAACGTTCTCCAGAACGCTCATCTTCTTCACAAGCTGAACGTGCTGGAATGTCCGGGCCACTCCCAAACGGGAGATCTTCCGCGCCGCGAGGGCATCGATCCGCTGCCCTCGGAAACGTACCTGACCACTCGAGGGAGATAGTACCCCGGTAATCACATTGAACATTGTGCTCTTGCCCGCACCGTTGGGACCGATCAATCCAACGATCTCGCCCGTCCGCACATGGAACGACGGGCCATTGACGGCAACCAGGCCGCCGAATTTCTTCGTGATAGAATCGATTTCTATAATCGTCTCTCCCGGCTCGGCTCTTTCCCGCCGTTGCAGATCCTTGCAGTCGGCCATATTCGCGGCCTTTCGACCCGTGGGAAACCATCTGGAGAAAAAGCCCGCAATTCCTCCCCGTGTAAACTGCAGCAAAGTCGCGACAAACACGCCAAAGATGATGGTCTCAAAATTTCCGGATCGTCCAAGAATTTGCGGAAGAATGTCTTGTAGCCATTGCTTGAGAAGCGTGAGGAAACTCGCGCCGACGATCGCACCCCAAACGAAGTTCGCACCTCCGATGACGGCCATAAACAGATATTCGATTCCCGCTTCCAGCCCGAAAGGTGTCGGGTTTACGAAGCGCAGCAAATGAGCATAGAGCCAGCCGGCGACAGCCGCAAAAACCGCCGAATAGACGAAGATGACAGTCTTGAGATGGCCGGTATCGACACCGAAGCTTTCCGCCATCATGACCGCGCCCTTGAGAGCGCGCACCGCGCGGCCCTGTCGGGAATCCAGCAAGTTCCTCAAAATCACGATGAGCAACAGTACAACGGCCCAAATAAGAAAGTAGAAGGATAGGGCTGATTCAAAATTGAACCCCGCAAAGGATAACGTGGGGATTCCGCTGATACCCGTGTGCCCACCTAGTTCCTCAATATTGCCGAAGAGATAGAAAAGGCTGATGCTCCATGCGATCGTACTCAAGGGAAGATAGTGCCCAGAGAGCCTCAGCGTGACCGAGCCGATGGCGAACGCTGCGGCCGCAGCCACGATCAGCCCAGCCAACAGGCCAATCCAGGGAGAGAGCAAGAATGCTGTTGTCAGATACGCAGTCGTGTATGCGCCAAGGCCGACGAACGCGGCCTGACCGAAGGAAGTAAGCCCGGCAATTCCCGTAATCAGGACGAGACCGAGGACAACGATGCTCGACAGTCCGATATAGTTGAACTGAACAACGTAGAATTTCGGCAGCAAAAATGGGATCAACGCCAGGACCGCAAGCGCAACGTAGATGAGGATCGACTTATTTTTCATTCTTCATCCACCTCTTCGAGGTGTGCAGTTGCCATCGACCTCCACAGCAAAACGGGAATGATTATGGTGAAGACGATCACCTCCTTGAACGCACTTGCCGCGAACGACGCGTAGGCCTCAAGCAAGCCCACGAGAAGTGCTCCCGCGGCGGCCATGGGGTAGCTCACCAGACCGCCTACGATTGCGCCCACGAAGCCTTTGAGCGCGATCAGCAAACCCGAATTGTAATAGATGGTCGAGATCGGCGAGACGAGGATTCCCGACAGCGTGCCTATCGTCGCTGCAAGGCCCAGGCAAATCATTCCGGAGGATCTCGTCCGAATGCCCACGATCCGGGCCCCTACTCGATTGGCGGCCGTCGCCCTCAGCGCCTTTCCCAGCATCGAGTGCTCGAAGAACAGGTAAAGCAGGACGATCGACGCAATACTGGCCGCGACGACCCAGATCGCCTGGGCAGACATGTCCAACCAACCGATTTCGAGCCGGCCGCTCGCAAATGAAGCCGTACGTACACCTTCGGCCCCGAAAGCCAACAATCCCAGCCCGACCATAGCAAGCTGAACCGCAACGGCGGCGATCAGGAGGACGAGTATCGAGGCACCGGCCAAGGGTTGAAAAAACAAGCGATAGATCAAGGGCCCAATCGGAACCACGATCGCGACCGTCAGAAGCGCCTGAATAGGAAGTGGAAAAGCTTTCAGCGGCGCCAACCAGCACAAGGCCGCGAGGGCTGCGGGTGCGAGCAAATAAACGGCCAACGTTCTCAGTGATCCGGAGAGCCGTCGCTGACGAAACATTGAAATGAATTCAAGAACTGCGGCCACCGTACTGAGGCCACAAAGGATCCAAAGCGTTCCCGGAACGCCGCCGAACTGAATGCTTGCCAGTGTCATCGCGCCGTAGGTGACAAATTCTCCCTGAGGTACAAAAACGATGCGCGTCACCGAGTAGACCAACACCAGCGACAACGCCAGGAGCGCGTAGATCGCGCCGTTCGTTACTCCATCCTGGCCCAGCAGCACGAATATCTCAGATGTCATTTTTGAAACTTTTCATAACGAAGAACACATTCAGACGACCGATAAAGTTACGACCCGCGTCGGGAAAGAAATGGCCTCCCGCATCTTCGGCAACGCGGAAGGCCAAGTCTGGGAGGAACTACTTTGCCAGGGTCCAACCGCCGTCCTTGACCGTAATGACGACTGGCGCATCCGCGCTAAAGCCGAAGTGATCTTCGGCAGTCATGTTGATCAGACCGCCGGTGGCTTTAACGTCCTTCGCCGTCTCAATCGCATCCCGAAGAGCTCTTCTAAATTCCGCAGTTCCCGGCTTGGCAGACTTTTCCGCAACCACGGCGGCATTTTGAATGATGAGCCAGGCGTCGTAAGCGTTGGCGCCGAGACCGGACAACGTGCCGGAACCAAACTTATCCTCGTAAAGCGTGGCGTAGGCGGCGGCCGGGACCTTGGCCGGACTTGAGTCCGGCAGGTCCTTGGCGACCATCGCGGGGCTTGACGGAAGGAACGTACCTTCCACCGTCTTGCCGCCGAGCCTCAGGTAATCCGCATTGATAACGCCCTGGTTCTGATAGACCTTGCCTCTGTAGCCGCGGTCGAGCAGGGCAGCCTGCGGAAGCACCGCAGGCGTGCCCGATGCACCAATCAGGATGGCATCGGGTTTGGCAGCGACGATCTTGAGTATCTGAGCCGCTACCGACGTGTCGGTCGGATTGTAGCGCTCGTTGGCAACGATCTCGACACCGTTCTTGCCACTGGATTCCTTGACGGCGTTCCACCAGTCTTCGCCGTATGCATCGTTATATCCGATGAACGCCAAGGTCTTCACGCCCGTTTTCTTCATGTGCTTCACGGCAACGTCAGCCATATACAGACTGCCGAATGCTGTCTTGAACACCCACTTCCGATCAGCATCCATGGGCGCGATGATGCGGCTCGCTGCTGCGACACTGATCATGGGGGTACCCGCCTTGCTGGCAACCTCGAGCATCGCTAACGAGTTTGGGCTGGTCGAGGAGCCGATGATCACGTCAACATTGCTTTCGGTGGTCAGCTTTTCGACGTTACGACGCGCTGCCGTCGTATCCGATGCATCGTCCAGGAATATGAATTCGAAATTCTTGGCGGCGGGCGTTGCCGCGACGAGTTGAAGTGTGTTCTTCTCCGGAATTCCGAGCGAAGCTGCAGGACCGGTGGTCGACAAGGTGACACCCACCTTGACCTGCGCATAAGCCGGGCCAACCGCCAGAAATATCCCTGAAAGCGCGATCGCCACCCATCCGAAATATGACGCCCTGACGTTCGCCATCACTCGTCTCCATCTTCTGTCGTTTGAAAATCCATTTGATCGAAGTAGCCGCCGTTAGATCTTGCGGGTGCGTCCTTCCCAATATTTTTCCCTGATTGGGTTCTTGGTGATCTTGCCCGAAGCGTTTCGTGGAATAACGTCGACAAAATCGACGCTCTTCGGGATCTTGAACCTGCCGAGCTTCCCCCGACAAAACTCGATGATCGCCTCGGGCGCTGGAGATGAGCCAGCGCGCGCCACGACAACGGCTTTCACCGCCTCACCCCAGCGAGAATCCGGCACGCCAATCACAGCCACATCCAATACGTCCGGGTGACCTGAAATGACGTTTTCGACTTCAATCGGATAGACGTTCTCGCCGCCGGAAATAATCATGTCGGTTTTTCGATCGACGATGAAAAAGTGCCCGCTGGGAGCGCGGTAAGCGAGGTCTCCGGTATAAAGCCATCCGTCTTTCAAAGACTTTGCAGTCGCATCCGGCCGCCTCCAGTAGCCGGTCATCAAACTTTCGGACTTGATTGCGATCTCACCGACCTGACCGTCCGCGCACGACTGTCCGTCGTCGTCGACGACACGGAGCTCATAACCCACCATCTGTCGGCCGCAAGAACGAAGCAACGCCCTCTCGGATCGTAGGCCGAGCCTGTGATCGGTCTCGTCCAGCACGCTGACCAGCACTCCGGATTCGGTCTGGCCGTAAGTCTGTTGGAAACCCGCCCCTGTTAGTTCCATTGCGAGCGAGAGCCGGTCTTCCGGGATGGGCGCAGCCCCGTAGACGATACGCTGTAGCTTGCTGAAATCAGCTTTGCGAATGCGCGGCTCCTCGAGCAGCATCATTAGCATTGAGGGCACAAAGCTTCCGATCGTCACCTGCTCCCGCTCGATAAGATCAAAGACGTCTTCGGCATCCCAACGAGGCAGGATCACTATTGTAGACCCGGTAGCAAAATAGGTGAGCTGATAGATCTGGCCACCCGCGTGGAATTGAGGGACTGCCTGCAACTTGACGTCCGTTTCGACCGCCTTCAGCGCCAGTGAGCTATAAATCGTCCCGAGGAAAAAGCTGCGGTGCGGCAACATCACACCCTTCGGTCGGCCCGTTGTACCGCTCGTGTACATCACGGTGAACAGATCGTCGGGCAAGACCTCCGCCTTGCTCGGAGTATCCGCTCCCTCCAGCATCAGCCGTTCATAGTCATGCCCGATGGCGAGTTCGTCCCCGATGGATATCCAGCAGCGGACATCTCCGACCTTGCGGTCGATCTGCTCGACGGTCGGCAGCAGGTCAGCACTATAGACAACCGCCACGGCCGCAGAATTCTCGATGATGAATGAAAGCTCCGCTGCCGAGAGGCGCGTGTTCAACGGAACCCAAGTCGCTCCCATCGAGGCAATAGCAAATACGATCTCGACGTGTTCTGCCGAATTCGAGGAGAGGACAGCAACATGCTCCTTCGGACGAATGCCGAGGCCGCTCAAGGCATTGGCCATTCGCCGAACGCGCGAGGCGAGCTGGCCGTAGGTTTGGCGGCGGTCACCGCAAACCAGCGCGAGCTTGTCCCCGCGCCGCTGTTCGTTGTTCCAGAGAAAATCCGGCATCAGCATCGTTTCAAGCTCCAGACCGAAGTCACACTCCGAACGCAGCGCGTTACGGCTTTCGTCTGCGAAGGCGGAGACACCATGAAATGATACATGACTTCTTGTCAAGTCGACTTTCCAGTCAGTTAATGCTTGATCCGGAAGCGTTTCTTGATGATATTCTGGCCTCCCTAAACGATCGCAGACAAAGGCCTTGATTTCGAAATGAAGCCGAATCCCAAAGCGCGTCCGACAAAAAAACGGACGCCCGCATCGGCGCCACGGCGCAAGGCCGTGGCACCATCTCGCCCAAGTGGAGAGGAAGTCGTCGATATGGATATCGGCGTTCGGCTCAAGCATGCGCGCCTGGTCAAAGGATTGAGACTTCGTGAGTTGGCCGCGACACTTGATTGCTCCGAAAGTTTTCTATCGAAGGTCGAGAACGATAAGGTCCGGCCTTCGCTTGCAATGCTGCACCGGATCGTCGGGGCACTCAGCATCAATATTCCCCAGCTTTTTGCCGGTCCTTTGGAGTCGGTGGGACCGGTGCAGCTCGTACATGCCGACAATCGGCCCGTTATTCGTACCGGCCCTTTCGGCCGGGGCCCGGGAATACTGCTCGAGAGGCTTATCGCAGCATCTCGAACTTCTCTTCTCGAAGCCAATGTTCACTGCGTCGAGCCCGGTGGCCACACCGACGGCGTCTACACTCATGAGGGCGAAGAAATCGGTTACGTCCTCCAGGGCCAGCTGGAACTGCAAGTCGACGGGACCTGGTATATTTGCAAAGAGGGGACCAGCTTCTTTTTCCGCTCAAATCTGCCGCACGGATATCGAAACATCGGACAAATCATGACAAAGGTTCTGTGGGTGAACACCCCTGCAACCTTTTGAGTATCGGACATTTCGCTGCGTCGTTTTACTTCGCAGTCAGCACGCCCGTGTCATGAACCGCTTTCCCGCTAAACAACGTTTGCAACACGCGGGTCTTCTTCAGGTTATCGACCTCGCAATGGACCGGATCCTGGTCAATGATGGCCATGTCAGCCTGCATATTGGGCGCGAGATGCCCGATGTCGTCCCAGTGCATCACGCGGGCTGCATCTCTCGTCATCATCGCGATGGCTTCTATCCGGGAGATGCGCTGGCTGGGTCCGACATTCCGGTAGCCAGATTCGCCGAACTCATGAGTCAGAGATAGTTGGACCTGCTCCCAGGCGTTTTTTGGTCCCCAATCGCTGCCGCCGCCCACCCGCATCTTCACATCGAGAAATCGCCTCAATGGGATGATATCCGGTAAGACCTTCGATCCCATCGACCTGCGCATAAGTTCGCCTTCGCCCCAGCAGAACGTCATCGACGTCGTGTGACAGAAATTCAGTTTTTTGAAACGCCTGATCTGCTCGGCTTCGATCGTCGTCGCATGGACAAGAACCCAGTTGAGCGAGGCGACGTCGTAATCATCGGCAACCCGCTCAACCATTTCGAGTATCTCGTCATGCGATTGAGTGCCCATCGATAGAATGTTGAGCCTGAGCCTACGTCCGGCCGCAAACCGCATGACGTATTCGGCCTTCTCCGGCGTAATGTGACGCTGGCCGTGAGTGATGCAGCCATATACATTTAGGTAGGGTGCCCGCATCATCTGCGCACCGCCGTAGCAGTAGCCGTCCCACATCAGGCTAACGCCGTTGAAGCGAAACAAAGGGTCGTTCAGTTCGATGGAGGCAGCCGCGCTTTCGAGCCGGCGGATGAAGTCCGGCATTTCCCTCGGCTTGCTCCAGGGCATTCCGTACGCCTCGGCCTCCTGCGAGGCGAGAACCCTCATCTCAAGCAGGCCGTCCCTGCGAAGCGTTCGGTAGGCATCGATGAGAACCTTATCCATCATATGGTTCTCGTAGACTCCCGTTACGCCTTGCTGGTGAAACAGGCCGATAGCGGTCTGCGTTCCCGGAACGAGAAACTCATTCTTCAGGAATGGAATTCCTCGCCAGAGCTGCTGCCCGTAATCGTCGTAGCAATAGTAATTGTTGACCGAACCCGTAACTCGGCCGGTCGGCTCGCCGCTCGTGTCCTTCTCAATCCAGACGTTCCCAATCCTGTCCGGCGACTCGCGCGTAATCCCGAGCTCACGTAAGGCCAGCGAATTGAACGACATGCAACTCGGCCGCACAGGCCCCCAAGCCTGAATGACGATCGGATGCTTGGTGCTAGCCTTGTCTAACGCCAAACGGTCGGGCAAAAGTCCTTCCTTCAGATCCTTATACGAGCGGCGGTGAAAGAAATGGGGCTCTCCGACGGGAGTCGCCTGTAACCATTCACCTTCAGGCTCGCGCCGTGCCCGATCGGCAATTTTCGCAATGATCTCTTCGTGGTTTCGGCAGTCCCAGATTTTGACCAGCGGCTCTTCCAGAGATCCGTAGTGCAGCAGATGCGGATGGGTGTCCAGCAAACCGGGCACAATCGAGGCGCCCTGCGCATTCATTCGGCGGCTGGTTCGCGGAGTAACCTGTTCAACATCATTCTTCGACCCAATCGCGGTAATTCTGCCTTTGCTGATGAGCACCGCTTCCGCAATCGTATCGCGGGCATCCATCGTATAGATGCGCGCGTCGTGAATGAACAGATCCTGGTCGCTGTCGATATTCACACCGTCCTCCCCGAATGTTCTGACATCACTCTTCGAAAGAGCCGTCTGCCTGATTGGCCAATGTTGCCAGTGTCAACGCCAAAACTCTGGCGCCCGCGGCAATGTCGGCCGCAGTCGCGCTCTCATTTGGATTATGACTGACGCCACCCGCGCAGGGTATGAAGACCATCGCGCTGGGGCTGACAGCGTGCATTGACTTCGCATCATGAAACGCACCGGAGATCAGCTTCTTGCTCGGCAACGCGAGTGCTCCAGCTGCGCTTTCAAGAAGATCGACAAGGTCAGGGTTGAAGCTGATCGGATCCATATGGACGGTCTTACGTACCGAAACGTTGCAGGGTCCCGACAACCTGCTGCAGACCGCCCGTATGGCTTCACTCGCGGATTTTAGCGTCGCCGCATCAGGATGGCGCAAGTCGACCGAGAAAATAACACGCGCAGGAACCGTATTCGGTGAATTGGGTTCGACCGAAAGACGGCCGACGGTAAATCGCATAACGTCCGCGTCGTCGGCGAGTTTATCCTCGATCGCGGCTATGATCGATACCGCAGCCTTCAATGCATCTTTCCGCATCCGTGACGGCGTCGTTCCCGCATGAGCTTCGGTGCCTGCAACTTCGATCTCAAACCAATTCGTCCCCTGGATACCCGTAACGACGCCGATAGTTGCTCCCGAACTCTCCAGAATTGGTCCCTGTTCGATATGCAACTCGATGTATGCACCGACTGGAAATCCGATCTTTCGGCGTTCCACCGTTTCCATTCTACTCATCATGTCGGCCAAAGCGTCCTCGAGCATAACGCCGTTCGCATCTCGCACGGGCAAGACATCCGCCAGACCGATTTGCCCCGCGAAAACGGCTGAGCCCATTACTCCCGGAGCGAATCGGGAACCTTCCTCATTTGTCCAGGAAACGACCTCTATAGCGCGTCTGGTTTGGATGCCGACAGCGTCCATGGCCTGCAATGCCTCGAGACCCGCCAGCACACCCGACGTACCGTCAAACCTTCCCCCAGCGGGCTGACTGTCAAGATGGCTTCCGGTCAGGATCGGCGGCAGACTTGGATTGAGACCTTCCCGTCGAACGAAGAAATTCCCGATGGGATCCACGAAACATGTGTAGCCCGCCTCCTCGGCCCAGCTCTTGAGCTGCAGACGCGCCAAGCCATCTTCGTGCGAAAGAGCCTGGCGGTTCACCCCGCCGTCGCTCCGTGCGCCGTACGCAGCCATCCTGCCGTGCCTATCCCAAAGGCGTTTCTCTTTGACTGCGGCAGCCAATCGTTGACTGTTGGCGACGAACTCGTTGTTCAAAACCATCAAGAAGGCCTACCCAAAGCTCGCGAGTTAGATCGGCGATTGGCGACTGAAATTGGGAGGCCGCTTTTCCAAGTGGCTGGCAAGACCCTCCTTTACCTCCGAGCCGCCGAACCCCATGAATTCAAGCGCGAGAGACGTATCAAAGGTGGGACCCGCCATCCGGAGCCAATTGTTGAGCGCGTACTTTGTCCAGCGAATGGCTGTCTGCGCGCCTTCGGCAAGCTTGACCGCGACTTCAAGGGATTTGGTTTCAAGGTCTGCGTCTTCCACGGCGAGCGCGACGAGCCCGATGCGCTCCGCCTCCTCGCCGGACATCGCTTCACAGAGCAGCAGGTAATATTTCGACTTCGCCATGCCGCAGAGAAGCGGCCAGATAATTGCCGCGTGATCGCCTGCCGCGACGCCCAACCGCGTGTGGCCGTCCACAATCTTCGCGGTCTTGGTAACGATTGGTATATCGGCGAGCATACCGCAAGTAAGTCCGGCGCCGGCAGCGGGCCCACGAATGGCACTGACGATGGGCTTTGAGCAGTTGACCATGTTGTAGACGAGGTCTTTGGACTGCTTCCAACGCGCAGCCCTCTGATCAAACTCGTTGATGTTGCCCTTCAGCATTTCGAAGTCGCCGCCCGCGGAAAAGGCTTTTCCGGCGCCGGTGAGAATAATTGCGTTCACGTCCGGGTCGTCGTCAGCTTCGCGCCAGATCTTGACCAGTTCGCGGTGCATCTGCTCATCCGTCGCGTTCAAACGCTCCGGACGATTCATCTCGATCTTGAGGACGTTTGGATGCGGCCGGCTCAACCTCAGCTTCTCATACCGCTTGAACCAATCATCACTCATGTCGCTCTCCTGTAGGATCGTTAAAAAGGGCCTTATTGCTTTTCCGCTTCGGACAGGAATAAGTCAAGTCTACTTGACTAATAGGAATGCCATATTTCATTCACTTGAAACCGTTCCGAACGGGAGCCGGCAGTCAGAATGAAGGCCTGCCCCACCGTGCTTGGCGGACCGATCAACTGTCAGGCCGGAGCGTGCTCGGAGACACTGGCGTCGACCAATTGAGCGACGATCTGCGAGGTTGCCGCGGACAGTGTCCAGCCAAGGTGCCCGTGCCCCGTATTGTAAAAGACGCCGGGAACGCGGCCCAGGCTCACACGCGGCATCATATTCGGCATCATTGGACGGAGCCCCGCCCATGGCACAACGCTCGACGTATCAACACGCGGAAAATTTAACCGCACCCAATCCGTCAGGGGTCGAATTCGATCCGCACAGATGTCGCGGTTGAACCCATTGAATTCCGCGGTACCGGCAACACGAAAGCGCCCTTTTCCTAAACGGCTGGTCACGATCTTGGCCGCCTCATCGAGCAAGCTGACCTGTGGCGACGCGGCTTGGCTTTCGGTTGTCTCGAGGTTCACAGTGATGGAATAGCCTTTCACCGGGTAAACATTGACCCGATCGCCCAGCAATCCAGCAAAGCGTCGGCTTTCGACGCCCGCACATATAATCAGTTTGTCGAAAGACCTTATGACGCGTTCGCTGTTCGAACCACTCGGGGCAGTCCACGCGATTGAAAGAATCCCGTCGGCAGCCTGGACATATCGGACATTTGCGTCATGGATGAAGGCGACGCCCTTGCGCCGACATGCGTCCGCCAACCCGCGCGTGAATTTATGAATGTCTCCCGTTGAGTCTGAGGGCGTGTAAAAGCCTCCGTAATATTTGCCCTGCAGGGCCGGCTCGATCTTGTGAATTTCCTCCGGCGTAACAGCTCGGCGTTCGAGACCCGCTTCCTTTAACAACGCGTTGACGCGCGTGGCCGCCTCTAAGGTCTTTTTGTCGTGAAAGATGTGAAGAATCCCCCTTCGCTCAAGGTCGAAGGAAATGTCCTCTTTCTCCGCAATCCTGAACAGTTCCTGGCGAGCTTCGAGCGCCAATCGGACCGTCTCGATCGTGTTTGCTCTGTAATTCCGGATATTTCCGATGAATTCTCCGATCCACGAATACTTGTGCCAGCTTGGCGACGGATTCATGAGAAGCGGCGCGTCGCGCTTGAGCATCCAGCGCAGCCCCTTGAGTATAGTGGACGGGTTGTTCCAAACCTCGGCGTTACTTGCTGACAACTGCCCGCCGTTGGCGAACGATGTTTCCATCGCCGGATAACGATGGCGATCCAGCACGGTCACCTTGTAACCGCGTTCTAACAGAGCATAGGCCGTCGTGACGCCGGTGATTCCGGCGCCAATTATTGCGATGTTAGTCATTTTTCGTCAGGCTCCCGTTTGACAGATTCACGCGTTCACGAGTTGCGTGCCCCATCTGTCACGGTACCTGAGAGTTTCATTCGACCGCGCTGAAGCACGATGCGAAAGCCCCTTCGGTGGGCACCAACGGTGCCTCTCTCCAGATTATCTTCGACGACGCGGTCCTTTTGCCTGAGAGTTTCCGGGGCGGTTGCTCCATCGGCGCCGAGCCAAATCTAAAGCTCGGTCTCTTCCAGGTCGTCGTATCCGTTTTAATGTCCTATGAAGCAATTAACTTGTCAAGCCAACTTTCCTAAAAGACATGTCGACTTTCATAACTACCCTCGGCGATCCGGCCTGTTCGCGAGATAGCGTACCCGAATGGCTGGGCCTTTTCTTGAGACAAAGTGCAACATCTTCAGTCGTTAAAGTGAACGATCGATGCTCAAGATATTGACGTCGGGCCTACGCATTCCCATTGTATGCAGGTGAATCGAAATCGTTGCCGGACTTGAACACAACAGCTTTTGTTGATGTCTGCCCCCGGCCTGTCTCTTTGAGCTAGGTCCTGCCGCAAGGTAACCGCCACAATGGCGCGAGCTGCGGATTGCCAGGTTCCGCGAATAAACTCTTAGACTCTGAACTTTACGTTCGATCACCGCGACTGACGGCAATCAGGACGGTTCTGTCTGCCGGACACCGCATCAATTTCACCCAAGTCGGGTGGGATTTGGTGCGCGTGTATCAAAGTCCCACCCGACTCCTCGACAGGAGTCGTCATGCAGAGAACCACCCTTCCCAAAAGCTTTAAGCGGGCAACCAAATCGCTTGGCGATACGCTCGATCGCTCAGCTCTAAATTCGCCTGCGGTGAGACGTACGAAGCACGGACCACCCCAATGCTGCAAGTGTTCGGGCGAGCAATCGCCTCCAGTGGAGCGCTCTGCATCGACTGCCGAAAATTTTCGGCACGCCGGAAAATCTCCGCGGGATCGTTGTGGACAACAACTGCCGAAAATTCCTCGCCGCCGGTTCGCGTCACGATGCCGATGTCAGCGAAATACGACCTAAAACGATCGGCAAATTCGGTGAGAACCTTGCTTCCAAGCGCCTCGCCAAACTCGGTGTTAACCTTCTTGAAATCGTCGAGATCCGTGTGAAGCACGCCGATGCCAAGATCGCCTCCGGCTTGGGACAACGCATAAGCGATCACTCGCTTCTCGGTGCCAGCCGATTTCAAATATGGCAGCAGCGTCATGGGGTCGCGATCGTCCCAATGGAGATTTGCCAATTCGCCGAGGCGGCGCATGCAGGCATCAATAGCGGTCGGATTGAGACGCGTCCGACCGATTTGCCACGCCTCGACAATCGACGTATTGGGCGAACATCTTGGACGCGTAACCGAATACGTATTCGTCGGCCGGGTCTAGATGTTAGGCACGTCCGCGCCCTGTGCGGGAAGGAGTGAACAAGCGAGGTTGAGAGACCCATTACAGAAACGCCAATGCAGTAAGACAGTCATTTACCAAATGGCTTTTGGTGGAATAAGTCGGCCCCCACGTCACGCAGTGCTCGATCAGCGACCACGATTTCCCGAAGAAATAGCCGGAGAATAAGGTCGAAAAGACTGCAAGACGGCCCAGGCAGTACAGATCGAACCTCGTCTCCGCGGAAAGTCTTCTCAAAACGGGAGATTTTTGGCAGTTGGCGCTCCAAGATCGGCGAATTGGGCGTCCGGAGGCGAAATCGAATGCGCGAAAAGCCAGGATTTCCGGCCCGATCTCGCGTTTCTCAGGATAACTGGCCAAGCGCCGGAATGCTTGGCTGGCGACGCAGTGCAGATCGCACCTGTCTCCGAGCCAAATTCCCTGCCAACAGGGAATTTTACAGGGAAAATCGCGATTCAGGCCTCAAGGCGACAGTCACGAAGCAAGAAATCGCTGTGCCACAGGGACTTTTCAGCAAATTCCCTAAGCAGACTATCAGGGAAAAAATTTCGTAGAACAGCGAATTCTAAGCGGCTAACAGGGATTATCTGCTTGAGCCCGCGGATCTCGTTGCGCGGATGCGGATCACCGATAAAACGAGTACCAATTATGTCGAGACCGCAATCTCCTGGATGAAATCCAGAAGCGCTCGGACCTTCGCCGGCGGGAGGTGGCGCGAGGGATGATAGGCATAGAGCGGATAGAGTTCTTCCGACCATTCCGGCAGGATCTGGACAAGTTCGCCTCGCGACAGGAAAGGCGCCAAGCCGATCGCGAGGCTTTGGAAAATGCCTTGACCGGCCAGACAAGCGGCGATCGCCACTGAGGGGTCATCCAATACCAGGCGACTGGAGACCTTGACCTCGCTGACCTTGCCGCGGCGCTGGAACTCCCAAGTAAAGGGCAGGCCGGTCTGCGGATCTCGGAAGAGGAGCGCTTCGTGATGGACAAGATCATGCGGTGATCGCGGCTCACCATGTTTTTCGAGATAGGCCGGAGCGGCGACCGTCATGATGCGGGTCTCCAGCAGCTTGCGCACGATAAGGGATGACTCATCGGGCGGGCCGAAGCGCACCGCCACGTCAACGCCGGTCATCATCTCCTCGCGATAGTTGCTGGTGGATAAATCGACCGACAGCAGAGGGTAGCGGACCAGAAACTGCTGGAGCTTCGACGCAAGCACCACACGCGCGAACCACGGGTCCACCGATACGCGCAGCCGGCCGCGCACAACCGCCGCTGTGCCTGCCGCCTCGGTCGTCGCCTCTTCCAGGCCGGTGAGAAGCGGCATGACCTGCGTGTGGAAGCGGCGTCCTTCTTCGGTCAGACTGACTTCGCGTGGATGGCGATCAAAGAGCCGCACGCCGACCCGCGCCTCCAGACGCGCGACGGCCCGGCTCACCGCCGAGGGCGTCAAGCCGAGCATTTCCGCGGCGCGGGCAAAATTCCCAGCCTCCGTAACCGCTGCCAGGACACCGACGCCGGTCAGAAGCCGCGTGTCGAAAGCCATTCGATCTCCCCTCGCCTCTGCGGTTCTCGCCCGGAGCCTGTCCCCAAGCGAAGAACAGTGAATTCAAGTCACTATAGCATTGATTTTAATGCGCGTGAATCACGCCTTGGCACGAACTACAAGACTGAAGTCCCAGCGACAGCGACATCGGAGGTGAGCGGCCGAGAAGATCGGACCTCCTTCGATCCAGAAAGGAGTTAGCCGTGAATCACCTCACACGAAGAACGATGCTTCAGCGCGGGGGAATGCTGGGGGCCGTTCTGGCTCTCGATGCGGCCAGCCCCGCCTTGGCCGAGACAACGTCAGCCGGTTCGTCCGCGCGCTTCAAGGCGATCGACGCCGCCTTGCGGGGAGGCGTTTCGAGAAACGACGTGGCTGGTGTTATCGCCATTGGGGCGACGCCGAAAGGCGTGGTTTACGAGGGCGCCTTCGGCAAGGCGAACATCGCAACGGGCGCAGCGATGACACTCGACACGGTGTTCTGGCTGTTGTCGATGACCAAGGCCTTCACCGCGACGGCCTGCCTGCAGTTGATTGAGCAAGGCCGCCTGCATTTAGACGACGACGCGGCAAAATTCCTGCCCGAACTGGCTTCCCCGCAGATCCTTGACGGCTTCGCCGAGGATGGAACGCCGCGAATGCGGCTGGCCAAGCGCGCGATCAAGGTGCGCCATCTGCTGACGCACACCTCCGGCTACACCTACTCGATCTGGAGCGAGGCTCTGACCAGCTACGAGAAGGTGACGGGCATGCCGGACATCGCAACCTGCAAGAACGCCGCCTTCACGGCTCCGCTCGAGTTCGAGCCCGGCGAGCGGTGGGAATACGGCATCGGCATGGACTGGGTCGGCAAACTGGTCGAGGCGGTGTCGGACCAGTCGCTTGAGATCTACTTCCGTGAGAACATCTTCGCGCCCCTCGGCATGAAGGATTCGGGGTTTCTGATCGGGACCGAGCAGAAGCGGCGCGTCGCCACCTTCCACAGCCGCCGCGCCGACGGCGGACTGGAGTCGGCGCCCTTCGAGATGCCGCAACGGCCGGAGTTCTTCATGGGAGGCGGCGGCGCCTTCAGCACGCCGCGAGACTACATGGCGTTCCTGCAGGCGCTGCTGAACGGTGGCGCGCTGCACGGCGTCCGAATCCTGCGTCCGGAGACGGTCGCCATGATGATGCAGAACCAGATTGGCGAGCTGAACGTCCAGGAAATGCGCTCGGCGCAGCCGCCATATTCTCGCAGCTTCGACCAGTTCCCGGGACAGCCGCATAAATGGGGCCTGTCTTTCGACATCAACATGCAGCCGGGACCGAATGGGCGCTCCGCCGGCAGCATCTCCTGGGCGGGTCTGCTCAACTGCTACTTCTGGCTCGACCCTGTGAAGCACGTCACCGGCGCGCTCTTCACCCAGGTCTTGCCCTTCTACGACGAGCGGGTCGTCGCGCTCTACGGCGCGTTCGAGCGCGGCCTTTATGCCGGGCTCGCCTGAGTCCGCGCAATCAACATCAACCATCTGGAGAACCATCATGTACGCAATCACCGGTATCACCGGCAAGGTCGGCGGCGCACTTGCGCGGAGCCTTCTCGTCGAAAGACAGCCCGTCCGCGCCGTTCTGCGCGACGAGGCCAAGGCGGCGGAGTGGAGAACCCGGGGGTGTGACATCGCCCTGGCCGAGATGGACGATGCGGCAAGCCTGACTTCAGCCTTCAGGGGTGCCGCGGGCGTCTTCGTCCTGCCGCCCTCCGAGTTCGATCCGGAGCCCGGTTTTCCCGAGACCAGGCGCGTCATCGCGGCCGTGACGGCGGCTTTGGCCGAGGCGCGTCCCGGCAAGGTGGTTTGCTTGTCGACCATCGGCGCAGATGCGCCGCACGAGAATCTGCTGACCCAGCGCACGCTGTTGGAACAGTCGCTGGAGGAGATCGGCCTTCCGGTCACCTTCCTGAGGCCCGGCTGGTTCATGGAGAATGCGCTCTGGGACGTTCCTGCCGCGCGCGACGAAGGCGTGCTGCGCAGCTTCCTGCAGCCGGCCGACAAGCTGTTCCCGATGGTCGCGACGCAAGATGTCGGACGCCTGGCCGCCGCGCTTCTCCGGCAGCATTGGGTTAGGACGCGAGTCGTCGAGTTGGAGGCCGCTGCCCGCGTCTCGCCCAACGATCTCGCCCGTGCCTTCGCCGCGGTGCTGGAGCGCCCGGTCAGGGTCGAGACGGTGCCGCGCGAGAGCTGGGAGCAGCTCTTCCGTTCTCAGGGCGCGCAAAATCCGTTGCCTCGGATCCGGATGCTTGACGGCTTCAACGAGGGCTGGATCGAGTTCAGCGACCACGGCCGGTCGGCGGTCAAGGGTACGACGACGCTCGATAGCGTCATCGCCGAACTCGTCGAGGCGAGCCGGGCCGAGGCAGCCGGCTAACACGATCACGATGTGCCGCATGGACCTCCGAACCAACCAGCGGCGCCACATCCTCGAAAGGACACCATCATGGAATCAATCACCACACAGGGCGTTGCGATTCCGCGCGTCGGCTTCGGCACGTTCCGCATGCCAGGGGGCGACGCGCAGCCGGTCGTCGAGAGCGCGATTGCGCTCGGCTACCGGCATATCGACACCGCCGCAATGTACGAGAACGAGGCCGCCGTCGGAGCCGCCATCACGGCGTCCGGCGTGAACCGGAACGAGCTCTTCGTCACGACAAAGGTCTGGCACGACCAGCTTGCGCCGGATGCACTCCGCCGGGCCTTTGACGCCAGCCTGGGCAAGCTGCGGCTCGACCACGTCGATCTTTACATGATCCACTGGCCGTCGAGAGACACGGACATGGCGGCGACGCTGGAGGCGCTGATGTCGCTGCGAGAGCGCGGCCTCACGCGTGCGATCGGCGTGTGCAACTTCAACCTGCCGATGATCCGTCGCGCCGTGGAAGAGATCGGCGCGCCGATCGCGAGCTTACAGGTCGAATATCACCCGTTTCTGTCGCAGGGCCGAATGCTGTCCTACCTGCGCGGCAACAGCATTCCCTTGACGGCCTACGCACCGCTCGCGCAGGGCCGGGCCGCGAGCGACGCAACGCTCGCCGCCCTCGGACGCAAGCATGGCTGTAGCGCCGCGCAGGTGTCCATCGCCTGGCTTCTGGATCAGGAAGACGTCATCGTGATCCCGAAGGCCGCGCGCCCCGAAAGCCAGAAGTCCAATATCGACGCGCTCGACATCTGGCTCGACGATGAGGATCGCGCCGCTATCGCCGCCCTACCGAAAGACCAGCGCTTCGTCCGGCCGCCCTTTGCGCCAGACTGGGACGCTATCGGATAAATTCATCGGCACAGCGGCCTTGGCGAGGTAGAACGAGCGCCAGGCGAAATGCTGGCGTCCGTCAATTGTTTGCCTCGCATACGCTTATCGATGATCTGCCAAAAACAGGGCTGCGGTGCCCGCATACTTAGGCAGAGCGGACGACAAGCAAGATGACTAGCAAACTCGGAACACGCGCTCAGCGAGCCCCGATAGCCTGTTCAAGTCCCGCAGCCGTCGTGACGGTGGCCTGCCCCGGAAAGACCTTCTCCAGCAGCAACCGATGCGTTTCTTCGTCGCGATCAGAGCAGCAATCGCCGACGACCAGCAATCTGTAGTCTGCGTCGGCGGCATGGCGCAGCGTCGAGAGCACGACGCCGCTGGTGATGATCCCCGTCAGGATCAAGGTCTCGATGCCGTTTGCGCGCAGTATCAGGTCGAGATCGGTCCCGGCGAAGGCGCTCACCCGATGCTTGGTGACGGCGATTTCCTCGGCCAGCGGCGCGACAGCAGGATGGATCTTCCCACTTTCGGCACCCGCAGCGAATGCGCCCGAGGCCTTGAGTCCCTTGAACGTCGCATTTCGGTCGTTGACCTCCGGGTGGCCTGGGCGGAAGCCGACGACCACATAGATCACCACTATCCCCGCTACGCGCGCCGCAGCGATCAGTTTCGCCGTCCGATTGAGCAGCGCCTTCGCGTCGGCGGCATAATTGTCGACGATCAGCGTCTGGAAATCCATGACGAGCAGCGCGCTCGTCCGGCGATCGATCGAAAGATTGTCCGCCATTGCTAGTCCTCCTCCTATACTTCTTGCGGCGTGATGAGGCGCGTACTGATAATGGAAATCCGCCAGAGCTGATTTGGGGTCGGGCTTGACGATCTTTGTCGACCGTTCGCTATTGCCCGTGGCTGACCAACACGTCTCGGCACGCGTGCGATAGCTTTGCACGGTTATCCTTGAGGCAGCCCAGAATGATAAGATCGTTTTGATCCATCAGCTTGCGGCAGAACCGCTGCACGTCGGGCGTGCAAGCCTTCTCCTCCTGGTCCGTCCCACTATGCGCAAGGACGACGGTCGAAGCCGGCACCGACAACAGGATGAGCGCCAAATAGAATCTATGCATGTATAGGCCTCCTCAGGCTTCAGACAACTCAGCGACCTTTGTGCTCCGTCCCGCTTGTCATCAGCAGAAAGGCCCCAATCCAATATAAACCATACCGTATAGTTTAATATTTGGCAAGCTGGTGGGAGGTTTCCTTGTGGGAGGATTTGAGTCAGTGTTGGGCGGTGGTTGGCGTCGGACGTGGCTGCGGATCGTTGCGGGCCAGATTGCCACTGCCGTCCGCGGATGCGAGCTTTTGGTCCCACCACCCTCCCCCCATGGCCACCAGGAGCTGGACCGTGTCTTGGTAGCGCTGCGCCTCTGCGCGAACATAGCCGAGCTGCGCCTGTTGATATTGCCGCTGCGCATCGAGGAGCCCGATGATGCCCGAACCGCCGCTGCCGTAATTGATGCGTTGCAGACGGACGGCCTCCGAGGCCATCGACAGCGCGCGCCTTTGAGCAACTAAGAGATCCGTATCATGCTTCAGGGCCTGCAGAATGTCCGCAACCTGCCCAAAAGCTTGCAACACCGTCTGCTGGTAGTCAGCCGCAGCTTCTTTAAAAGCAGCAAGCGCGGCGCGACGTTCGGCCTCTCGCATGCCCCCATCGAAGATCGGTTGAGTAAGTCCGGCGGCGATGCTCCAGACGAGACCGGCCGGACTGAACAGTGCGCCTCCGTTCAACGAAGAAGCGTTGATACCAGCCGAAAGCGTTATGGAAGGATAAAGTTGCGCCGTAGCGATTCCGATCTGTGCACTCGCGGCATGAAGTTGCGCCTCAGCCGCGTGAATATCGGGCCGCTGATGGATAAGCTGCGAGGGGATGCTGACAGGCAGGCGATGCGGTAGTGTGAAGGCTGCCAAATCAAAATCCGGCGGCGACCAGTTGCCGGGCGCCCGACCGATGAGAACGGCAAGCGCGTGCTTGGCTACGCTTAGCTGCTGTTCAAGTCCCGGCTTCAATGTCTCATCCGACGCGAACTGGCTTTCAGCAATAATTACATCGCTGTCGGGTACAGTTCCTGTTTGGCGCTGCTTGCGCACGAGCTCCACATTTTGACGATCGATGGCAAGAATATCATCTACGGCTTTCAATTGAGAGTGGACCGCAGCAACCTGAAGCGCCTGGGAAACCGTGTTGCCGGTTAGAGTCAAATATGCAGCGTCGAGTTGGTCAGCCTGATATTCGGCCAGTGCGACCTGCTGCTCGATCCGGCGGTGCGTTTGACCAAACAGATCGGGCGTGTAGCTGGCAGTAGGGCCGACTTGAAACAGATTGAAACTCGGTGGCAGCGGAAAAGCATTGGGCGACAGTCCGAACGTGGCGGCGCTTTGTTTCTCTTCCGTTGCGCTGGCGCTGAGCCCTATCTGGGGATAGAGCGCGCTCGCGGCCACCGCGACCGCCTCCCGCGCCTGTTCCAATTTTGCTCTTACGCTTTCGAGCGTGTAGTTGCCTGCGATAGCCTGCTTCACCAATACATCGAGCTGCGGCGATCGAAAGAGTGCCCACCAATTGGCCGCCACCCTCTCACCAAGTACGATCGCCTGCCTCGGCAACTCCTTTGTGGCATCAGGACCAGGCACGGTCGTCTCGCCAGGTGAGGTATAGCGTGTGACCGACGGAGGCTTTGGCGCCTCAAAATCCGGGCCGAGAGTACAACCGGCGACTGCCATGCCAAGCACGGCCACGGCGATCCGTACAGCCGAACGCGATCCCTTGCGAAGTAATACCCGAAGCAATGTGGACAACATCTTCATTCCATAACGTGCATGGTTTCGCCGGCAGCGCTGGGCGGCGGCTTCCTGAAGATGACGAGTAGCGGGATCGCGGCGAGCGTCGCGATCATCAACAGTTTGTAATCATCCATGTAAGCAATGATCTGGGCCTGTTGAGTAACCATCGCGTCGAGTGCGGCGCGTCCAGCGGCGCCAACCGGGTCCCAGAACTGCGTGATCGTGAGATCCTCGAACGCCCGATTGACCGATGTCACGCTCCGCGCGATTTCGGCGTGGTTCACCTGCGTATTTCTCGTCAGCAGGCTGTTCACCACGGAAATGCCGATGCTGGAGCCAATATTGCGCGACAAACTGTAAAGGCCGGCACCCTCCGCCCGGCGCTCGGGCGCCAGCGTCGATAACGTCACCACGCTCAGCGGCACGAAGATAAAGCCAAGGCCGACGCCCTGGATTATCCCGACGACGACGATAGTCTTCTGCGACACATCCGGCGTCCAGCCGGTCATCACATAGAACGACCAGGCTGTAAGCCCGAGCCCCAAGGCCAGAAGAAATCGTGTGTCGACGCGTCCGATCAGCCTTCCAACGATCAACATGGAGCCCATGGTGCCAACGCCCCGAGGTCCCAGCACAAGGCCCGCGCTGATGATCGGGTAGTTCATGAGATTCTGCAGATAGGGAGGCTGTAGCGCCAGCGAGGCGTAGTACGTGAGACCGACAATCGCGATGAACAGAACTCCAGCGGTGAAGTTGGGATCACGAAACAAAGAGAGCCTTACAAAGGGCTCGCGCGCGGTGAAGGTATGGACGAGGAACAAGTAAAACGCCGAGGCCGCCAAGATGGCCTCGACAACTATCTCACCGGAACCGAACCAATCGAGTTCCTGGCCACGGTCCAGCAAAACCTGCATGGCAGCAATCGCCAGGCTCAAGGTACCAAACCCGAACCAATCCAGCTTCGCTGTCGCGTTCCGTGCTGTGTCGGACAGGAAAGTGATCATTCCGAAAAAGGCAAGGATGCCGACGGGCACGTTGATGTAGAAGACATATCGCCAGCTAAAGGCCTGGGTCAGCCAGCCGCCGAGTACCGGCCCCAGAACAGGGCCGGCCATCACCGCAACCCCCCATAACGCTATCGCGGATCCTTGTCGCTCTTTCGGATTGATGTTCATCAGTACAGTTTGCGAGAGTGGGACGAGCGCCGCGCCGAACAAGCCTTGCAGAATCCGGAACAGCACAATTTGCACCAGGGACTGCGCCATGCCGCACAGGACCGAGGAAACGGTGAAACCAGCGATCGAAACCAGGAAAAGACGCTTCAGCCCGAAGCGGCTTGTGAGGTAACCAGTTGGCGGCGTCATGATCGCGGCCGCAACGATGTATGAGGTCAACACCCAGGCGATCTCATCCTGGCTCGCCGAAACACTGCCCTGCATATAGGGAAGCGCGACGTTGGCGATGGTTGTGTCGAGCGCCTGCATGAGAGTGGCGAGGATCACGCAGATGGTAATCGCCACCCTGGTGCGTTTGGGCAGTTCAACCGGCGCAGACATCACCGTCCCTGCTGGTTATGACCGAACATTGCAGTCAGGAAATGCGGCAAGCCACGGCTATGCCCGGTATCGACGTCAACCTCGACGCTCATTCCCGCGCGCAAGGGCGGCAAGCTCTTGCCAGTTGTTTCGATCCGCACCCGCACCGGCACACGCTGTACGACTTTTACCCAGTTGCCGCTGGTGTTCTGTGCAGGCAGAAGCGAGAATTCTTGCGCCGCCGCAGGGCTAATGCTCTCTACGCTCCCACTCCATTGCAGGTCGGGATAGGTATCCACCGTCACCGACGCCGATTGTCCCGGCCGAACATATGTCAACTCGGTTTCTTTGGGATTTGCGACGACCCAGACATGATCCACGGCGACAAGATAGAAGGCCGTTGCTGATGCCTGGAGATATTTGCCGGGTGCAATTGCAGGAACGTTCGTCACGATGCCGGCGAAAGGCGCTTTGACAACAGTGTGAGCGAGTTGCCGCGCGGCTTCGTCACGCTGCGCTACGGCGTCGAGGTAGCGAGGCTTCTTCTCCACCGCGCCGGTGGGGTCGTCGTCAAGATTGGCGGCAATGGCCCCAAGTTGCTGGGTCAGGGAAGCGAGCTTCTGCTGCGCATTCTGCAGGTTTCGACGAGCAGTATCGAAGGTCGCTTGCGACGCGACGTGCGAGGCCAGAAGATCCTGCTGACGGTGGAATTCGGTGTCGTAATATTCGATATCGTTCTGGGCCTGCTGAATTTGAGACTGCATGTCGCGGTAATTTGCCTTGAGTGCATTCAAGGAATTTCGGACCGTACCGATCTGTGCCTCGGCGCGCGCCAAGGCGAGCCGCAGCTGGAGATCATCGAGCCGATAGAGGATTTGACCAGCCTGAACATGCTGATTCTCCGTGACATCGACTTCCGCGACGATTCCGGGCACATCGGTTGAGACGCCGACCTTGTCAGCTTCGACATACGCGTCGTCCATCGAAACCACGCGGCCGCCCGTGATGTACCAGTACGCGCCGATGATGAGCGCCAACGGCAATAGCGCAAACATCAACGGCCGGAGCAGCGGCTTTTTCGGTGCGTCCAGAGTATCCGGCCCCGGATTGGGAGGCGGCCCCACCTCCTTCACCTCCGTTTCACGGCTACCCGGTTTCAAGACCCTGACGTCCGGTGACGCCGCTTGGCCAAAAGGCGATGCATCTTTCGCGGCGTCCGCAAGGCGACCGAGCCGACGCACAATGTCATCGCGAATGCCAGCTCCGTCCTGCGGAGAACTCGTCGCTTCATTCAACTTGTTTTCTCGATTAGCCATGGTTTGCTCGTTCTTGTCCTGCAATCGGCGCAGCGCATGCTTGGGTCAGGTTCTCTTTCAACGCCTGCAAGGTTTTCAGGAGATGCCATCTGTCGCCTTCGGAAATGCCAACCAATGCTTCCCTGCGGGTGACATCGTCGTATTCACGTGCTCGTTCCAATCTGTTCCGCGCGGCCGGCATAAGATGGAGAAGCCATCTGCGGCGGTCAGTCGGATCCGAATTCCGTTTGATCACCCTCAGCGCCTCCAGCTTGTCGACGATGCGACCAAGCGTGATCGCTTCGATTTCGATAAGCTCAGCGAGTCTCGCTTGATTGACGCCCTCGTTTTCCGCGAGGTAGGTCAGAACCTGCCATTGCGATCGGGTGAGCCCGGAACCGCGCGCATTTTGCTCAAATCTCTTTCTGAGCAACCGAGCGACCTCGTGCAGCAGGAATCCGAGGGCGGGGGAATCGACTTCCAATGGCCTGAAACTCCTGAGCACGCTTAATTAAGCTTCCCTGTTAAAGGCCAAGTCGGCTTTGGCTTGGTTCCGTGGCGGGCGCGCTCTTAAGACTAACTTTACAAACTATGGTCATACCGTTTATCGATATAAACCACACTGTATCGTTTACATAACCCGGATTCAGGGAGCTGACAAGGAGGATTGTCGTGGCGAAAGACGGAATTGACGCCATGGAAACCAGCGACGGAATCGAGCGGCGCGAGTTTCGAAGCAAACGCTCTGCTGGAAACGAGGCGGTCGCTCGTATCCGCGGCAGACCCTACGTCGGAAAATTGTTGTTTACTTGAACCGAGAAAGTGTCATGTGTTCGCGTCGACAGTTGCTTGTCCGGCCATTCGCGTTTTTGGCTGCCATGTTCATTCTTGCCGGCTGCAGCTCGCTTCCACGAACGGTGTACACCGCATCCGATGCAGCATCCTCAACGGTATTGGATCTCGGCGAACTGCGAAGATATGCCGACGAGCCTGCATCGGCGTTTAAGACAGACGTGAATTCGCGAGCTGGTCCTCTCAGCTATCTTGCATTATCGGGAGGCGGCGCCGATGGCGCCTACGGTGCAGGCGTGCTGAATGGCTGGACCGCGGCGGGGACGCGCCCCCGTTTCTCCGTCGTTTCCGGGGTGAGCACGGGTGCCTTGATTGCACCATTTGCGTTTCTCGGCTCGGCCTACGACGCGACATTGCGAGACGTTTACACCAGCGGCATCGCCGAAAGCCTGCTCGACAGGCCAAGCATCGTCCATGCTCTGTTCGGATCGGGCTTGTTTGGAAATAGGCAGTTGCGCGAACTCGTCGCGCGCTATGTCGGACAGGACATGCTCGCAGCAATCGCCGCCGAACACGCCAAGGGCAGAAGCCTTCTCGTCGTAACGACCAATCTCGATACGCAACGTACGGTGATCTGGGATATGGGCCGCATCGCTGCGATCGGTTCCCCCCAGGCGTTGGATCTGTTCAGGGATGTCCTGGCCGCGTCCGCGAGTATCCCGGTGGTTTTCCCGCCGATGCTGATTGATGCGGAGGCGAACGGACATCGTTTCCAAGAGATGCATGCGGATGGCGGTGTGACGGCGCCGGTCCTGACGTTGCCGGAAGCGTTCCTGTTGCGCAACGGCGCGATTAACCGAGGTCTGCGCATGAACATCTATATCCTGGTCAACGACAAGGTGGAGCGGGATTTCCGGCTGGTGCCGAACAGCACGATCGACATCGCCGCACGCGCTTCCGCTTCCGTCACGAAGACGCAAATTCGCTCGGTCCTTTTCGAGACCTATGATTCCGCGCGCCGCAACAACTTCGGATTCAACCTGACCTATATCGCGAGGGACTTTCCGTCACCCGCCTCGTCCGGTTTTGAAACGGGCTATATGCGGTCGCTCTACCAGTACGGGTTCGAGAAGGCCAAAACCGGGGATTTCTGGGCCACGGCGCCCCCATCGGATGATTCCCTGCCGAACGGCTTTCGCTACCGGAAATCAGCTGCGCCGCAATAAGAGGCGAAGCAGGTGCGATAACGATCCTCAGCGAGGTCTCACGTCATGCCGCCCCCACCAGCTTGGTTCATTTGGTGCGAATCCCATTCAGGAAGAAATCGACGGCGGCTTTTCGATGCCGTTCCTCGGTCTCTGGATCCGTTGCGATGCCATAGAGTGCGAGGCGCTTGGAATGCCCGAGCACAAGATTGAGGAACATGTGAGCCGCAAGCTCGGGGTCGTGCACCTTGATCTCACCGCGGGCGGCGGACTGGCGCAATATATTTGAAACTCCTCGCACCGCACGCAGCCATCCTTCCTCATTTGCAAGTTTTGCCAACTCAGGAAATTGGACGGCTTGCGCCGAAAGGATCCGCTGACACGCGCCAGCCTCCGGCGCCAACGTGTACGCAATCATATGGCGGCTAAGCTCATGCAGAGTAGTCTTGATGCTTTTGGGCTTTGCCTCGGTAGCCTGGGCCTCAGCCGCCGCCGATAACGGGGCCAACCAGTCTCGAATCCTTTTGCGCAGTACAGCGGCAAAAAGATCTCGCTTGTCGTCGTAACGCGCATAGACGGTCGGCTTGCTGATGCCTGCCGCTTCCGCAACCGCATCAATGGATGTGCCGTCGAAGCCTCGCTCCATGAACAGCCGCGTTGCGACGTCGAGCAACCGCGCGTCACGCGCCTCAGCCTCTTCCCGGGTGGGACGGCCGCCGGCCCGCCGCTCCAGAACCTTAATTCCCGTCCTGCTCAACCAAAATCCTCCTTGTCAGGTCTTTGAAGATGGAATATATAAACGATACGGTTTGGTTTGGTAGATACCCTAACATTATTTCGTAACCTACGGGCAAAGCGTCGTCGAAAGGTATCCGCAGTATCGCGAGAGAAGTTGGATCGTCGCATGAACTCTTTGATTGAAGCTTATCAGGGCATTTTTGTGGGGACAAGAATCGCAACCGTAGCGTTCGCGATGGAAACGGCCGGCCTGGGATGCCCCAATTTGCTGGGCTTGGACGTCGTGGAGCGGCCTGTCCGCGGGATGGTCCCGATTCCCGGGCAGGCCGCTCGCGGCGTGCGACCGGGGGATACAGAGCGCTCGAGGAAACGTCGAAGGACGAGATCTTGACCATGGCCAATCGGTCAATTTCCGACCGAACCCCACTCTACGCGGTGGTCATTCTTACTGTGGGCCTCGGCATCGTGGTTTCGTCCCTGGCCCTCCTCGTCCTCATCTTCTTCTTTTTTTGATGGACGATGCACAAAGTAAATCGAAGCGATCGGGTCGAGGATTTCAGGATATGGCGCGTCTAGCAATCCTCGGACCTAATCGAACTGAACGACACCGAGCATCTCGGCGTAACAGACCAGGGCAAAAGCCAGCCCCAACCAAATACAGGTCGCGAAAAGAAATCGACGAAAGGCTCTCGCAGCTACTTCAAGGTTGAGTCTTTCGCTGTTGTGCGAGCACAAAGCCAAGACGGCCCTGACGCGACTTGCGCGTTTAAGTTCGAGTTTCCGCTGGTGCATTGCCGCATCCTGACGATGCTCGCCGCTGGACGTAGTGCGTGGTATGTTGATTTGCCTCGCGCGGAGCCGGACGCTGGGACGGATCGCGGCCGAACTTGGATTGCAGTTCCGTCAGATCGGTAAAAACGTCGGCCTGGCGCCGCAACTCGTCAGCGATCATCGGTGGCTGGCTCGAAATCGTCGAAATCACGGTCACCCGGACGCCGCGTCGCTGCACCGCTTCGACCAGCGAGCGGAAGTCTCCGTCGCCGGAGAACAGCACGATGTGATCGACGTGGTCGGCGAGTTCCATCGCGTTGACTGTAAGCTCGATGTCCATGTTGCCCTTGACCTTGCGGTGGCCGTGGGCGTCGATGAATTCCTTGGTGGGTTTGGTAACCACCGTGAAGCCGTTGTAGTCGAGCCAATCGAGCAGCGGGCGAATTGACGAGAACTCCTGATCTTCAATGACGGCGGTGTAAAAAAATGCGCGCACCAACGTACCGCCGCACTGGAATTCCTTTAGGAGCCGCTTGTAATCAATGTCAAAGCCGAGCGCCTTGGCGGTAGCATAAAGATTGGCGCCGTCGATAAAGAGTGCAGTCCTGTTAATTGAAGAAACTGTCATTTGCCGCTCCTTCGTTCAATCTGAGCTAATTTCTGACGACGCCGGCGCCTATGCTGAAAGATCAACGTAACGTATCGTCGCGTATGGGCTTCTTGCCTTCGAACTTCTGGGCGCGAAGGCGACCATCGACGCCGCTTTCGTGGCGTCCTGCGTCATTCAGTTCTGCGCGGCCTCGGTTGCCGGCACTACGCTAATAAACCATACCGTATCGTTTCGTATGTGACAAGCGGATACCTTGAGAGTTTACGGGCACAAAAGAAGCGAGGAGCCTTTTACGATGCGTCATTATTGACGGATCAGTCCAGATCGACTAATTACGATTCATGGCGAGGCCAAGGGAATTTGATCGTGATGCGGCCGTAGAACGGGCGATGTCCGTTTTCTGGCGAAAGGGTTTTGCTGCAACTTCTACGGACGATCTGCTGCGTGCGATGAATATCGGCCGACAGAGCATGTACGACACGTTCGGCGACAAACACCGCCTTTATCTGGAAGCGCTTGAGAGATATCAGCGAGAAAGCGTTGCCGAAAACATCAGGCGGCTGCGATCAACTGCTTCGCCGCTGGCCGGAATAGAAGCGTTCGTTATCGGCATCATTGCTTCCGATAAATCCGCACGAGAGAGGGGCTGCATGGGTATTGGCTCTATCAGCGAATTCGGAAACACCGACCCCGACCTGGTAACATTGCGCGCTAAGAGCGGTGGCGCGCAGCATAAGGCTCTGATCGAGCGACTGCGGCACGCGCAAGCGGCAAACGAAATCGGGGCAAATGTCGATATCGAGCGTGCCGCGCGCTTCGTGGAAACGACGATGTTCGGACTCCAGGTGGCAGCGAAGGCAGGAGCTTCTTTTCAAGCTCTTCGCGACACGGCCGCCTTTGCGATCGAAAGTTTAAGAAATCGATAGACGCGCCGGAGTGTGAGGTATCGGCGCGAACAATTCTGGACTTTTTAGTCAACAACGGAGAGTATGAGTGAGTAACCAACCTGTACTAGTCGACAAGGTCGCGCTTGTCTTGGGCGGCTCTCGAGGTATTGGCGCGGCTATCGTGAGACGGCTTGCTGCGGACGGCGCCACGGTCGCTTTGACCTACGCCAACTCGACGGAAAAAGCGGCTGAAACCGCCCGTGCGGCGGAAGCGCATGGCCGGCCAGTGATGACAATTAAAGCAGACAGCGCCGATCCTGAAGCCGTCGCGGACACGGTAGCACAGACCATCGCACGCTTCGGTCAATTGGACATTCTGGTCGTCAACGCCGGCATCTTAATACGCGGCACAGTGGACATGTACGATCTTGCGGACTTCGATCGTATGTTGGCGACGAATGTGCGCGGCGTCTTCGTCGCGATCCAGGCGTCGACCCCTCATCTCAGGGAAGGCGGGCGGATTATCACCATTGGCAGCAATACCGCCATTCGAACCGCATTCCCGGGAGCAAGTGTTTACTCAATGACCAAGGGCGCGGTTGCCTCGCTAGTGCGCGGCATCGCTATCGACCTCGCGCCACGCGGGATTACCGTCAATAACGTCCAGCCTGGGCCCACCGAGACAGATATGACAGCTGTTCACGCCCAGATCGTGAAGCCCCTGGTGCCCCTCGGACGATTAGGTAAGCCGGAAGAGATCGCCGGGCTGGTGGCGTATCTCGCAAGTCCCGAGGCGGGATTCATTACCGGCTCTAGCCAAACGATCGACGGTGGTTACGTCGCATGACGTACTAAGTCTGCATTCTAAAGATCTTCCCGATGTTCTAATTCGATCGGAAACTAGCTACGTTTAGTTGCAAGTGATCCGATGCCAACGTCCGCTTTGCGCCAAGAGCGGTCGTTCCATAAATAAATGCGAACATGTACTGCATTGGACTGGAGCGCGCGGTCGCCGCGACCTAATGGCAACGGACGCCGGAAGACAACGGGACAATATCCCGGCGACCGCTACTTTCGCCGTAAGACACGAGCCCGCCGCCTAGAAGCGGCGGGTCTGTGTCTTGCCTTGTCAGTGCGCTCGTCCTGAGATCGCCCGAGCTTCGCCCATCTGTCGTCCGCCCGCTTGGTTAAGGGGCGTAGCCTTCTTCGTGCGCATGCCACGAAGTATGCCTAAGGTGCCATCCCAAAGGTCGATCCGAGCCTTGATGCTGTTGCACGCTGCGTGCAGCGCACGCTCGTCCTTCTCCGGCGAGTCCGCAACCAATCCCTCGAGCAACTCCCTGCCCATTGGCCCGTGACTGTCACCATCGAGCTCGATGTGCCGCTCGATATAGTAGACAAAATGGCGCAAGGGATCGTTGGTCTTCCGCGCACCGGGGAGGATCTTTTGCAGCCTGCTGAACATCTCCGGGATGATGTCCTCGCGGCCGTAGAAGAACGCCGCTAGCACTTCTTCCGTCGATCCTGAGTGGGCCAGCATCATCGTATGCGCAACAAAGGCTCGCACATGTGACGGCACTTCGGTCTGTACCATAGCCGCTTCGATCGATGCACCGGACCGTGCCAGTGAACGGAACGTGTCGAATTGGTGTGTGCTGGCGCCGACGTCTACCATGGCGCGGAGATATAAATCGAGGTGGCTGACGTAAGAGCCGTCCGGATCGACATCCGTTTCCTCGCCGATGACGATGTCGTTGATCAGGCGCGCGGCTTTTGCGTTTCCCGCGGGGAACCACGGCACGTTTGTACACGTCAAGTCTTGCTGCAACCGCTTCAGGAGCGACATGAAATCCCAGACGGCGAAGACATGATCTTGCATGAACCGCCGCAGATCCTCGACGGAATCGACTTCCGCGTAAACGGGATGATCCAGCAACTGCGAGCGAAGATTGGAGAGACAATAACGGTCCTGTTTCTGCATGTTAACCTCTATTTCAGCATGTTTGACCTTAGCTCAGGGTGGAAGTGTGAGCCCGGCTTCGGCGACCTATTCCGTTTGATTGGCGATGCAAGTGTTAGTGCGCGTACATACCCGTCAAAGGGCGTCACAGGCATACGACGCACAAATTCTGGCGACACTCACTATCGAGATACAGAATTGCCGCGGCGACTCGAGTTGCGTCGCTCAGCGTTCCAGATCAGCGCGGCATCAAAAAAAGAAAACGTCGCCACTCATCACGCGCTAGTGAAGGATTTAGACGAGCTCGTATCGTCTCGATCGTGCCACTTTCTTCACAGCATCAACCGCAATACACGGCTTGCGGCTTTCATCGGAGCTGCGGGTAGAGGGTAAACAGTGTCCGTTCGTCCCGAAATAATTTGATAAGACGTGATCTCTGCGGTCCTCATTTTGGCCTACGAACCTTCGAGACTCTGCTGATCTCAGCGAAGGAGCGTGCAGCTCCCGTTTGCGAGAAGGTCAGTCGCCAACCTACATTCCATATGGCGTCCAGCGTTCTTTCGGCAGCCACGAGCCGAGTGTTGTTTGAGAAGTGGAGGCTCCCGTGATCCCTGCTCCACCACATTTGGATTTCGAGGCGTGGAAAGATCAGATCCGAAAGATGGGCGGGCGGTTCGACCCGCAGGTGATCGACCCCAAAGGGTTTGCCGGCTGGGTGCGTCCCATTAGTGCCTACGGACTCATTGCGGCCGAGGTCGGTTCCAATGCCCGTGTGGTCGAGCGCACGCAGCGCAATGTTCGCGTCGATGGCGCGGAGCACTACGTCGTGCTCTTTCAACTTGCGGGCCGTTCAGCAATGACCCACAACGAAGAAGCCGTGCGCTTTGGCGTCGGCGATGTCGTACTCGTGGATGTGGGTCGGCCGGTTACGTTTTTTGCCGGCAATGCTGGCGAGTCCTGGAATACCATGGCTCTTCTTTTGCCGCGACAGGCCCTGGTATCGCATCTCGGATTCGAACCGCGGGGTGGGCTCCACCGGCGCAACGGAACGGTTGTCGGCCGCGTTCTCCTTGATTTGATCCGCAATGCCGAGGAAGAAGAAGTACCCCCCTCGCGTACTGGATGCTATGTGCAGCTCGCGGTCCATGATCTTGTCGGCGCCCTCTTTGCACCGAGTGATCCGGCGCCAGCGCGCCACTCGGACAAACTGTTCATGCGCGTCCGTGGCGTCATCAAGGACGGCTTCGTCGATCCGAATCTCGATCCCTCCGAGGTGGCGACAAGAGCGGGAATTTCATTGCGCTATCTCCAGAGACTGTTTACGGAGCGCGGCTCGACGTGCACTGAATTCATCTATTCATTCCGTCTAGATTACGCCGCGCATCTTCTGCAGCGCCAATCCGCCCTTGGTGCAAGTCCGGCGCTCAGAGAGATTGCGTACGCATCCGGGTTTCGCGATTACAGCCATTTCGCGAGAAGATTTCGTCAGCGTTTTGGTCACGCACCAGGCGCACACTTTGCTGGCGAAAGCTGCTACCGTGAGGGTGCATTGAACGCTTGTGGGTAGGAACGTCGTCATTAGCTCATCACGCAGAGCACTAGCATGCCGTGACAAGCACTGTTTTCGGGTATCCGCCGAGCCTGTTCCGAGCACCATAGAAGTTGTCCACGCCGTCTTGCCAGGGTTCGGCTCGGACATGGTCCGCGCGCTGGGGGCAGCTTTGCTACGCGACCCCGTAAAATTCCAAGTGAACACGCCCAAAGGCAGAACATCGTCATGACGCGTACATCAGCAACCTGCGTCGTCGATAACAATGAACACGATATGGGTCGTTCGCGAGGAGGCTGAACGTTCGCCTCCCCCAGGAAGTGAACATCGTCGGCCAAGGTCGGCAATCTCCGCAAAGTTCCATGAGTGGACGTTAGCGATCTGAACTACGGTAACGCAACTAGGGGGCATCTTCCGTACGATCATTTTCAGAAATCTCACGGACGACGCGGCATGGGTTGCCGGCCGCAAAAACACCTTCTGGAATGTCTCGGGTGACCACACTCCCCGCCCCGATGACCGCGCGCGATCCAATGCTCACGCCGGGTAGAACGAGTGCCCCTGCGCCAACCCATACATCCGTGCCAATATCAATCGGTCTGCCATACTCTTCCTTTCGACGGAGTGATGCGTTGAACGGATGAACGGGCGTGAGAAGCTGCACCCCTGGGCCGAACAAACTAAAGTCACCGATACGAACCCGGCAGACGTCCAGCACAACGCAGTTAAAGTTGAAGAAAACGCGCTCGCCCAATTCAATGTTTGAGCCATAGTCACAGAAAAATGGAGGCTGCATCCAAACGCTATCGCCGCCCTTGCCGAAGATCTGCCTGCATAGCTGGCGACGCCGTTCTTCGTTTGAGTCTCGTTCGGCGTTGAGCAGCTGACAAAGCTCTCTCACCCTATATCTTTGGGCGACCAGTTCGGGGTCAAGCGCGTCGTAAGGCTGCCCGGAAAGCATCTTTTCGTGTTCAGTCGGCATGTCACACCTTTGAGGTAAACCTGCACCGAGCATCTAAGTTCAAGTTGCCGGAAGCTTATCGACACGTCGGCCTACCGAGGGGCCACAGAGGTAGGTCCCTTCGGGTCAAAAGCTGACTTAGCGTTATGGAAACTAGCCTCGCGAGATCTTCATCGCGACGCAATGGAACCGTTGCGCCAACGGTGAGTAGGCGCAATATTGATCGGGGGTTAAGACGATTGGCGAACAGGCCGTGGTCGAGGTCTCGATGTGGTGCCTCGAGGCATTAGAAGACCTCGTTAAACAGATCGATAATAATCTACGCACCGTCGATGAAAAAGTCGGTCACGCGTCGCAGGGGCGGAATGTTCAGGCGATGAGCTGGTTTGCCTCCGCCGCGTCATTGCAGCCGGTGAGTTCGGAATATTCCAAAATCGGATGTGGCCGCCCCATCAGGTAGCCTTGCACTTCATTGCAGGTCTCCGCCGCAAGAAAATCGAGCTGGGCCTTTGTCTCAACACCCTCCGCCAGCACTGGTAGATCGAGTCCATGTGCCAAGCCAATGACGGCACGCACAATGGCGGCCGATTGCGGGTTGCTCTTCACATTCGATATGAATGACTGGTCAATCTTGATCTTGTCGAACGGGAACGCTTGCAAATAGGACAATGAGGAATATCCGGTGCCAAAGTCGTCCATTGCGATGCGAACGCCAAGGGCCTTTAGGCGCCGCAGGATCGAGAGGCCACGGGCGAAATCCTCGACCAGAACGCCTTCGGTGATTTCGAGTTCCAACCGTGTTGGTGCAAGGCCCGTTTCCAGAAGTACGGTATGTACCAATCCCGGAAGGTCACCGTGGCGGAACTGGATTGGCGATAGATTGACCGCGATTTGGAGTGGATGCGACCAACTCGCCGCTTCGCGGCAGGCCTCGCGGAGAACCCATTCGCCGATCTGCATAATGAGACCGCTTTCCTCGGCAACCGGAATGAAGGTTGCGGGTGAAACCAGGCCGCGCTTAGGATTTTGCCAACGGACCAATGCCTCGAACCCAATCACTTCGCCGTCGATCTTCGCCAGCGGCTGATAGTGAAGACGCAGCTCGCTTTGCTCCACGGCGGAGCTGAGTTCTTGCTGAATAGCGCGCCGCTCGCGCAGCCTGTTGTCCATTTCGATTTCGAAGAAACGCGTCTTACCGCGACCAGCAGCTTTGGCGCGGTAGAGTGCGGCATCGGCATTGTTGAGTAGCGTGGTTGCGTCGGTACCGTCGGCCGGAAAGATTGCGACGCCAATGCTAAGACCGACACGCAGGTGCTGGCCATTTAGATCCAAATCAGTTGCAACGGCTGCGTGAAGACGCCCGGCGAGCATTTCGGCGAGCGCTGGTTGATCACCGACCGGCGTAATGAGAGTAAATTCGTCGCCCCCAAGCCGTGCGAAGTAGGCCTCACCGGCTAGCGCCCGCAGCTGTTGCGCGAGCTCGCGAAGCAAATCGTCGCCGACCGCATGGCCAAATGTATCGTTGACCTCCTTGAAGCGGTCGAGATCGATGCTCAGGACGGCGAACGATAAATTACTCGCCGCAGCGGCATCGATTGAGCGGGTGAGATGCTCGACGAAGGCGACACGATTGGGCAAGTCCGTCAAGGCATCATGATGGGCCATATGCTCGATACGAGCCTCTGCCTGCTTCCGCTCGGTAATATCCTCCGAAAGGCTAAGGAGGTAACGCTGTTCGCCCGTCTCGTCCGGTATTGAAAGATTCTTGGTTGTCAGGATGCGGGGGCCGTTGTGGGGGGTGCAAACCGTATGCTCGGCAATGGTTTGCAGGTCTTGTGTAAGCAAGGCCTCATCAGCGAGCGGGAACAAATCTTTAGCGGTTTCCTTTTCGGATGGATCATGGGCGCGTCTGCCGATCAGGTCGCCACGCGCTATTCCGAAAATGGCTTCGGCGGTCCGGTTAATGAGGACGTAGCACCGATCTCGCGCATCCTTGACCGCAACCGAGAGAGGCATGTTCTCGATGATGGTATCTAGAAACTTCTGGGTGCGACCGAGCTTTGCAGCGGACGCGTTGAGTGCTTCCAGCTGCCGGAAATGAACCATAGAGATCGTCAGGCCCGCAAGTGCCAGAGCGAGGAAGAGACCCAGTCCGATGCCAGTGCTTTGCCACGTTATCGTGCGCAGAAAAGGCGACATCGGCACGTCAATCACGAACGCGCCGATAACGTCGTGGAGATGCCACTGCGGTTTATCGGGCTGGAGAGCGTTGTGACAGCTAACGCAACTCTGTTCTTGCGCGACGGTCGGATAGACGGTGCGGAACATCAATTCGCCATTGACATCCAGCAGCTCTGATATGGGCTTTGGGTTTGGCATCGCTGCAAAGGCCTCGACGGTTTGGGCCATTTTTGCATCTGTCGGAGGCGTCAGGATCTCTCGGCCAGGGCGGCCGACCGAAGCCAGGCGAAACTCGGAATTGTCGCCGTTCTGCTTATTGAAAGCTTCGATCGCGTGGGCCCGGAACGAGGCCGGAACCGGCGCGTCCTTTCCGAATTCCGATCGGATTGCCGAATAGTTGGTAACAAACGCGTCCACCAATTGCAGTGCGATGATCTTTTCGTCGCTCTTATGCTCCTTGAACCAGTCCAGGCTGAAAAAATAGAAGCCGTAGCCGACTGTCACGGACAATGCTGCGCAGAGACCTAAATGCAGGAGAAAGCCGCGACCGGATCGCGACCCCATGAAGCGCCAAAGCCGCGGAAGCTCTTTCATCACTCGCCCTTCAGTTGAGGGCGGATGATCCGATAAATGGCTTAATGAGAGGTTTCCTTCCAGTTGCAGGAGGATAGAAATGCTATCATACCGGTATCGAAGACGGTGCGTGGTCGGCAACGCCGGAAAAGTGGCAAAAGCGGAATTCGCTAAGAGGTTTACATGATGTCCCGCTCCAATTGCGCCCGACCTTGACGGCCGAGCACGGCGGCAATGTTATTTCAGGCGTTTGCCGGGTGTAAAAGTTGCGGCAGATCCCAAGCCACGGTCCGTGTCCCGCGCTTGAAGACCGCAACGGGCTGCCGAAGCTCCGCGACGACCTTTTCTGGCGAGGGCGCGTCGATCACGACGATGTCGGCCGGATTGCCTACCTCGACGCCGTAGTTCTTAATATTGAGAATGCGCGCTGACCGATCTGTAATCATATGAAAGCAGTCGGCCAACTCGTGAGGTTGCGCAACCTGCAGCACATTGGCTTGAAGATTCGCAATCCTAATGAGGGAACAGTCGCCGTACGGCGTGGACGGATTCATGATGTTATTCGACGAAATCGAACAATTCACGCCGCACTTAACAAGAAAATTTGCATCGGCCACGCCGCGATGGACCGCATGATCATGCTTCCTACCCATCAGGAAAAGATCGGTAGCGGGCAACACGGTTACGTTGATGCCGGCGTCGGCAAGCCGTGCGCCAACTTTCTCTAGCTCTGCTCGTGGCAACAATGAAAGCTTTGCCATATGGCCAACGGTGACGCGGCCACCTAGACCGTGCCGCTTCGTGAGTTCGATCACATCGTAGACGTCTAAATGCTCGGCAGTCGGACCGACATCAAGATGCATATCAACATCGACATCGAATTCTCGAGCAAGCTCAAAAATACGTAAGATTTGCGCTCTGGCGTCAGTATCGTACCGTGGAGCAGCGCCGATTACAGTCGCGCCTCGCCGCAAACCTTGGATGATCAACTCTTCCGTTCCTGGCAGATTCGTCAGCCCGTCCTGGGGAAACACGCAAATCTGAATGTCAGCCGCCCATCGGTAGGCAGCTGTGAGCCTCTCGATCGCGTCGAAGCCGCGCATACCGATGATAGGATCGACTTCGACGTGCGTTCTGATGTGCGTGGTTCCCCGCATCAAGCACTGCTTCAGCGCCCGCTCCGCCCGGCCATAAACTTCTTCCGTAGATAGCTTCGGCTTGATTGAAGACGTGTACGGCACGGGACTGATGTCTCGCCCCGTTAAGGCAGGACATTGCTCAATCAGATAGGCCTTGTCCAAGTGAATATGCGTTTCGACGAGTCCGCCGCAGATAAGTCTGTGATCTGCATCATAGGTTTCGCATTCAGCCGCTAGGCTCTGCCCGATCGCGACGATCGTACCACCTTGGATACCGATATCGACGCATTCTGTCTGCGAGCCGCGGAGAACTAGAGCGTTTCTGATGATCAGATCCATTGTCTTCGTCCTTGTGGCAAACTCGAACGCATCGTGAGAAGTTGAGTAGGGGGAGAACAACGACCTCAGTTGAGCGTAAGATTAGCAGCTGCAATGACTCGCCTCCAACGAATCAGTTCAACGCCGATCAGACTACCGAATGCATCGGGCGTGCTTGTTCGAGCGTTGACGCCAATCGCCTCAAGGCGGCCTCGCGTATCCGAGCTGTTTAATACCTTCACGATTGCGCTATTCAGACGAGCCACGACTTCGGGAGGCGTGCCGCGCGGCGCCATGATGCCACCCCACGAGGTTCCGGCAAGTTCGGGCATGCCGGCCTCGACGACCGTTGGCACGTCGGGAAGCAACGCTACGCGATGGTCCGTCGTTACGGCAAGCGGTCTCACCAAACCACTTGCAGCTTGACTTGCCGCTGAAGCGATTTGAGGAAACATCATTTGGATTTGACCGGCGATGACATCGTTCAACGCTTGTCCATTGCCTCGATAAGGAACGTGCAGGGCGTCCACCTTCGCCGTCATTTTGAAGACCTCGCCGTAAAGATGGGTCGACGTTCCAACGCCTCCGGAGCCGAAGCTAAATGTCCCCGGCTTGCTGCGGATAAGATCCACAAGTTCAGCCAGGGATTTGACTTGTAGAGACGGATTCACGACCACCAAATGCCCCGTCTCGTACGCGAGCGAAATGGGAATTAGGTCCTTGGATGCGTCGAATGTTAGTTCCTTGTACAGAGTCGGATTGACTGACAAGACTCCCATCGGCGCGAGCAGCAACGTGTAGCCGTCGGGCTCGGAGCGAATCAGCCGCTCCACTCCGATATTGCCGCCTGCGCCAGTAACGTTTTCCACAATGATGCGCTGTTTCAGCTCTGAGCCCAAGCTCTCCGCGAGTACGCGACCGATGACATCAGCATCACCTCCAACCGAGAATGGAACAATCAATTTGACCGGCCTGGCGGGGTATTCCTCGGCGCTCAGCGAGCGCGCGGGGCCAAGCAAAAGCAGAAAAAGTAAGCCTCTTATGAAGTGAAAAATGGCGCGCGGCATGCACCCCTCCAAAAGGGTTACTCAGTGTCAAACAGCTCATTTACAGCTGATACAACGTCGGCCTTCCAACATGTTAAGTTATGGCGAATTCTGTCAAGCGTCCCGCCATCTCCAGCTTACAGCGTCATGCCGCGAAGCTGCCTCGGGCAGGGTGACACTCACAATGCGGAGTCGGCTTTGGGTCACGTGTGGACGGCGCCCTGGCAAGAACTTTCTGGCTGGTTGCAGCATTGGTCGGGTGCGGTCACGTGTCCGGCCTGTTAAGTGCGGCAGGTTTGGCCGCTAGCCCTAATGCTCTGCGCGGAGCGGGTCCCAATCGAAAGCCCGCACTTGGAAGTGCGATGACCCAAACGGATTCTCCTGATTCCCGGAACGACCGTATCTGCATTACGTCATCATGCCCTTGCCAATTGGTGTTGCCGATCGGCTGTCTCATGCTGCCAGCAGCTGGCTCCATGGTCATGGCTCAAATTAGCAGATTAGGACAGGTCGGGGACAGGCTTGTGCGCTGACATTTTGGCGTTCGGCCGAATGTCGCAGATGGGTCACAAGCCGACATGACGGCTCGAAAGCCGGACTTCCGCTATAACCCCAGCAGCGGACATCGACGCAGCCGCCCGTGATGTCCGCTAATGCCAAAATGCGACATTGGGCACCGCTCCGAAATGACAGAGGTCGACAACTGAGGCAACCTTCGAGCCACTGGGCTCGGAAACAGGCGAGTACCAGGCCGCGGGCGCTGTCCTGATTAGGGCACTCGCAGTTTGAAATTACGACAGTCTGCTTGGAACGATGGGACCGGCGATAGCTTGGTTATGCGCGACCGGTTGCCAACCGCCCGCTGGCATCCGATTGAATGACGGCCCCAGCTTGCCCCCATGCTGGGGTCGTTTGAACTTCGGCTTCACCTCCATTAGGGCGGCGGGCGCCCCGCATTTGGAATGAAAAAGCCCACCCACTGAGCCGGGATTTATTTGCTGACGTGAGCAAAATTGAACAGGCGGCCTTCACAGAGCCGGTCATAAAGTTAGTAAAAATGAGTCGTGGCCGGAGAAGCGAAAAATGCTTACCGATGACGAGTTCGCGTCCCTGCTTTTGGTTGCTACACCCTCAACGTATGGCTCTCCGGCGCGGATCCCTCCCGAACATAGCACCCGGCTGATTGCGCTGGGCTATATCGCCGATATTCAGGGCAAGCTCCGCATGACCACGCCGGGCAGAAACCGTTTAGCCTCTGGAATGCTTCCGCCGCCAACCCAGGCGGCCTTTAAGGCTGCGAATTTCCAAAGTTTGCGGTTTGGGTTGTTGGAATGACCGATCAGTGGGCTGAAAAGCTGCGGTGTTAGCGGCCGGTATATTCCGCCGCGTTGCTGGCGCGCCAGGACTCCACACCGTTGGCGAGCCTTGCCGGGTTTTTCTCAGGAACGTCGTCATTCTTTCTCACCGCCATCTTCGGCGATTTGCTGTTCGCGCTCATGGAGCCGCTCCACTATCGCCGTTCGCCTTGGTATCAGCACGGCCTCATCTGCGAGGCGTTGCCCAAGGTCAGCGTGATATTGTTGCACGACGTCGAGGACCGCTTCCTTGGCGAGCTTTCGATGGTACTCGGCAAGTAGTCTGTGCATGGCTGCGAGCTGTTCATCGGTCATGGATCGCACCTTGGCCGTTGATGCTGAAATTATACAGCATCACGGAAGGGCATTCCTGCCAAAAAGAGGCCCCGGATCGCGTAGGTTTGGTCGGCACTAGCGCAAAAGCACGGCCCCGCCATTGTGAGATCAGTGGGGGGTGACGGGGCCGTGCCTCGGGCCGACTATGGGGGGACGCGGCCCGATCCGAAACTGCCAGCGGCGAACCTAGTCGATGGGCACGAGTCGTTCGTGCCACTGCGCTGCGAGACCCTTAAATCTGCTCAAAAGTCAGGATTGCCGGATCGCCCTCGCGGACGATGGTCGCTCGCCTGCGCTCTTTGGGTGGCATGGTCATCGCTCGGGATACCGCCGAGCGCAGTTTCATCGTGCCATGATCGGTCAGGGTGACCAACTCTTCGGGGTCGAAGGCCATTGTGGCATGCCCTTGCTTTGGCTGGCCCGCAAGCCAGCCCATGCACCCCCGATGCCCACATCTAGATAAGCCGAGTTAGGTTAAGAGCTGGTTTATCGGCAATGAGCCTTCACATAGCCGCCCGATCTTCCTCGTCGGCAGCGCGCATTACGATCATGAGTGCGTGTCCGTTGTGGGTCATTCGGGTCGTTCTGACCGTCTGCCAGCCACTTCCGATCTTCCCCCAACTCCGGACATGTCGCTGCGCGGCGCTAACAGACGCGATGTGCCATGAAAAGACATGCGCGAAGATTTGCACCTAATCTTTGCACGGGCTAATTTGCCCGTTCAACGTGGCGACCTGCGCGGTAGCTGAATTTACCGTTTTCCGGGGCGTGCTTATCTCGCCATTCGCCGGTCGCTGGGCTGCTGGAGAGCGCTGCGTTATTCTGCAGGTAGGTCATTAGCTTTCTTTCAGTTTAGGCATGGAGCTAGGTTCGAACAACCAGACCGCAATGACCGAGCCTACGACAAGCAAAGCACCGAATAGCGTTGCCGCGGTCGGGTGCTCTTGTAGAACGATCCATCCCAGAGCAACCGCGATCACCGGATTCACAGATGATGCGCCAATCGCCGACGCCGTCAATGATTGATTAAGGGACGATGTCCCTTGGTAGGGAACAACCTTTCGAACAATATCAGGAAGATGATAGGCGGCGTGTGTCAGCCGTGTGCCAATCGCGCTGCAACTTCTCCACAGTATTTCGCCTCGCTCCCCGAAGAAAACGAAAGCCGCCGCCGGGTTGAGACATCGGCGACGGCTTGGGCTGATACGCTGCCCTGGCGGAAAGTGTTGTTGCTTCGCGTGAACGAACCGTTAGTGCTCAACGTTGGCGATGGATCGCCTGCATCATGCCGATGTGCGCCAGCATCACCGGGCCGCCGCGCGCCGCAAGCATCAACGCCGCCATCGCCGCTTGCCACTCGGGCGCGCCGTGTTCGGCCTTGGGAAGCCGCGTGACGTAATCGCCCGCGTCTTTGAGAGTGACTAGCGTGCGGCGTCGACCACGCTGCCCGCGCGCCGGGACAACGATCAATTCATCGAATTTGCGCAACCATCCCGCCGTCATTCCAATTTACCTTCGTTAACTTTTCCGAGAGGGGGTCTGTATTGACCAGTATGTCGGGACACGGGCGTGGAAGACTTGCGCCATCACCGCCCTGCAATGGCGTCTACCCGGTGACTGAGAGTGTTGTGCTCCCGCCTAATGTAAGGGACTACATCATGCCATCATTAGCAGTCTTGTTCGATCCAACCCGCATAGCAATTCAGTACCATCCTTGTCCCAAATGCCTGGGACCGATGGTTTTGACCCATATCAAACCGTCGCGGATTGGATACGAGGCACGCACCTTTCAGGGCGTCAACTGCGACCACGTCGATAAGGTCGTCACCGCGACCGCGTCAATGAAATGGATGTCTTCCGGGCTGCGAGCGCCGGTTTAGAAATCACGAAAGGGCCGCCTCAGTTGGCGGCCTCTTTCACGTTAGTGGCGGCTTTATTCTGGTCCTTAGCTTCTTCCTCAGCCAATTGTCTAAGCAGATCGTCGCGCCGAATCCGTTGTTTCGTCAGAGCAAGTTCAGACTCAACCATCTGCTGTCGATAGCCCGCAATCTTTTGTTCGAGGCGGTATCGCACAATCTCGGGATCCAAGGGAGTCGTCAGCAGTGCAAGCACAGAGGGACCACTTTTCCCCCAGGGTGCTTTGTTTGAGTGCTTTTCAATCGGCATGACCGGCCTCCAATTTTAGGCGCTAAATCAGCCCGATCAAAAACTGGCGTTTTCTCAATCTTGCCGGGGCCAACGGGCGCGTCTTCCATGGCGTGTCGTAACGCCTCAGTCTCGGCATCTAGCCCATCAACGGTTTCATTCGCCTGACTACCGGTGTCGTGGGGTCTTGCAGGGACTTGTTTGCCACTTTCGGGGGCGCCATCGCTCTCTGCCATTTAGGTCTCCTTAAGTAGACCAATCCATTCGCTCCCATTGCGTTCCAAAAGCGCCTTTCTCGCGTGGTTCCGGACGTTCCTTGAGCGCATTGAGCTGGCGCACTGCAACTCGTGTCGCGCGACTTCTCCTAGTCGATCAACGTGAACTAGCAGGGGCCTGCGGCAATGACGGGATTGCCTGACCCGGTGCAACATCGAGCGGCTTGTGCGGTTTGGCAAGACCAACGGTGCCAGGCGGTGTCGCGCTGTCCGCAACTCGCGTGTCCATATCGTGCAACGTCGTGGCAAACGCCAGTATGACTACAACAGCTAGGGCGACTGCAAAGATAATGACTGCTGTTCTGTGGCTGCGTCGGTGATTCATAAGAACCTCCTGCAACAAGTATCAACGCATCAACAGGCGGCCGGTTGCAATACTCTAAATTACCATGCCCCGCTTGTTGCCATCCGATAAATGTCCGAAGTACCAAGGACCGTTACAGCGCCGCACGACTGCGGCCGGGACGCTCTGTGCGTGCGACCAGTATTTGCGGGCCGTGGGGTGCCATATGAGCGCGGCTCGCTGCTTCGCGCAATCTCCCTAAATGCTGGGCGAGAAACGGCATCACGCTACAGCCTGTCGGGGTGATGATGTCGCTTATATCGCAACTAACACGCAACCTCCGGCGCCCAAGTCCGTTGCCTCACCATGACCTATGAAATCACCGCCAACACCGGCCGCTGTGAGGCTCTAACCGTCAGCGACATCCCGGTCTATCGCTGCACCAGCGTCGCCACCGTCGACAGAGACGGGCACGCCGTCTGCGCAGCCCATTCTAGGGCGCTTCGAATTTGCTATTACGACAGCGACGATGCGGGCGTGCTGCACGGGTGACGCCGACGCCACGATCACGAGACTACTGGCCATTGGAGCACGAGATAACAAAGGCTTCGAAGTAAAGGCCACAAACTGAATGGCAAAGACCCTACTTTTTGATCCGAGAGTTGCAGGCACGGGCGTTGGCTGAAATAAAACGACAGCCCGGCTGCTCAGACATTCGCAATATCGCAATCAATCGGGTTGCGGATGAGCGGGTTGGAAATAACTGGTCAATGTGTGTTTTATCCGCGGGTGCTGCCGATGCCAACACAGCGGCGTGCGCTGCGCTCAATGTCCAACGCGTTTTGCGCCACGCATACGATCTAGCGTCGGATTAACGCCATGCGCCCCGTGGTCTCGCGGGTCACACCCGGCAGATGCAACGCCTTGCTCGCGTTCTTAACTTTTAATCTCGCGCATTGCTCGAAAATAGTGTTCGGCGTATTGGAAGTAATTCTCCGCCACGATCCGATCCCCGGCTAGAGCTTCGGCGCGGGCAAGGGACAAATAGCGTTCATAGCTTCGTTGGAAGTTCTGAACGTTCTCCGCCTTGTGGGGGACGAAACCATTCGGTTGATTTCCGTGGGTGGGTTGTGATCTTCGCAGCGTAGCGTTGGTCATAACTTTGGTATTTTGGCGCGGCTGGCGGGCCGCTGGTTTAAGGTCCGAAATGTATTTCATGTTGGTCCGTATGCCGATCCGGCGGAAACCGGACGACGTTCATTTTGAGAAGCTAGGGCGCGCCTAATCCTTTGCGCTGGGCGCATCGCGCTAATATTTTAAGAGATTTGAGAGAGTGTTACTTCAACCGCTTCATTGCATCCTAGTTCCTCCGCGGTGGGAGGTATTTAAGATCGAGCACGGAGTGGAGCTTTGGCCGAAAGCTGGAATATGAGGCATGAGCACGATTGGTGCCGTATGCTCGGCGCGCCAGTCAGGTGGAATTGAAATTCGTCGCAGACGAAACCAGCAGCGCAACCGCCGTTGCGATTAAACCGGATCAAAATAGGATCGAAGCTGGCGAAGAAATCCAGGCCATTGTGCGGGGCGTTAAAGGTCAGGCGGCCTTTTCGCCGCGGCCTTTCTTGACCCGTTGCAGGCGCTTATTCTCAACCTGCGTATTGCGCACGGCCTCGGCCAGCATCTCGTAAAGCTCGGTCTTGGTCTTCTTCGGTTCGCGCTTGGGTGGTTGCCATGGGGTCATGAGATATATGTGGGGATATCGGAAGCGGATTTAAACCCCGCTGGCCTGTCTGAATGTCCGCATTTGTCCGCATAACGGACTCTGGTCGGACATCGCGACACGTCTGCTAAGGGCCATGAGCCGACATCGCTCCAATCAAGCAGCGATACTTGTCAGGCTCCTTAGCGGCCGTAGGGGAAGCAGCGGTGGCGATCGAGTGTGAGACCGAAATGCGCTCCTAGCGCAGCGATGGCCGCGTCCTGCTCAGGATAAGGATCGGCATTGGATGCGGCAACGATGATGATCCGGAACCCGCCGCGATCCTTGCCACCCGGTGGCAGCATCGCTGTAGCCAGTGCATTGCCCTCCCTGTCGCGCAACGTGAGGAAAAGCGGCATCTCTCGCTGTACATGGGCCTCGAGGCCAATGTCGCGCTCGATCGCGTTGGGCCACACCGGACGCCAGGATTGGACTGCCTTCTCCCACTCGCGGCAGAAATATTTCTCGACTGTGTGGCTCATCAGGCGCGACTCATGCGCCGCTTCACCTTCCGTCTCGATACGGAACCAGGTCTTACCCTTCGGCGCGTCGCAAACATACTGCATTTCGCCCGTCCTGCGATCGCTGCAATTCTAGGGTGGCGGGCCCGCAAAGCCAATATGAGATTCGCTCCCGTGTACGACGCTGCACGATCGTATAATCGGAAGTTCGGCTGCAACACCGCGCGACTATTGCCTGAGAGGCGATGGCAGAACTCCGATCTGATGAAGCTTCGCAAAATGGTCCGGTACGCCCAGCCTAGTAAATCTGCTCACTGCAAGTCTGCTATGGGTCATTCGCGTCGTTTCCGCGATGTCATCTGTGAGTTCGCTTTACCCCCACGAACCGACATCGTCAGTTAGACCTACCACGTCGGAAAAGGGCCACATTCAGACATCCGCAGGTCTACCCCGCACTTTAAGGTTGGGGGTTTCCTCCTGACGCCTTTCGGTTGGGACAGATTTGGCTTAAGCTGGTTTCTGTTGCTGAATTGGAGAATGCACAGATGAAGCCCTTCTTGATGGCGTTCGCTGCTGCGCTTGTAAGCAGCACTTTCGCGCTTGCTGACACCCCAGTGACACCGGCAGAGGCCGAGAAGATCAAGGCTGCCTTGGAAGTCTTTGGCTGCACGGGCGGCAAGATGGAAAAGGAGACCGAGGCCAGCGGCTACTTTGAAGTTGATGACGCCAAATGCAAGGACGGGCGGTACGACTTCAAGCTCGACAAGGACTTCAAGGTGATCGTGATAACCCGCGACTGAGCATGTTCAAGACCTGTTCCGCAGTGGGCCGTCCAGCGATGTCCGAGATGGGTCAAAAACGGTCCTGACGCCCTTGAAATGGAATGTCTGTTTTACCCCCCGAGAGCAGACGTCAGTCAGGCTACGCCGCCGCTCCGGAGCCCTATGCAATCCTATTATGCGGCTGCAAACGTGGCGTGAGTGACTGAAACGTTTGTCCCCAAAGCGCCGCTCACGGTCACCACTTGAGCATCAAGCTGCTTTGACAACGCCTTGACGACACCGGAACCAAGTCCCGTTTTTGGTTGAGCGAACACGCCGTCAGGTTTGCCGGACCCATTGTCAGAGACCGCAAGCTGCCAATCGGTGCCCGATACTTCGTAGGAAACCTTGATCTCGCCGTCCTTTGTTGTTTCGTCGAACGCGTGCTTGAGGGAATTGATGACGAGTTCGGTGACTATTAGACCGATGCTCTCAGCATCGCGCCTTTTGCAATTTCCCCCTTTACCGTTGAATTTGATCGAAATCGACCGATTGTCACCAATCATCGATTGCGCCAGAGCCGTGCAGAGCGTCGCAAGATACGGCCCCATTTCGATAATCGAGTTGGCGGCAGAACCGTGGAGGTGCTTTTGAACGGTGGCAACCGAGATGACCCGGTTATGAGCGTCTTCTAGGTGACGGCGCGTTTCTTCTGACTCTACTGCTCTTGCCTTCAGCATGATGATGCTGGCGATGATTTGCAAGCTGTTGACTACACGATGTTCCAACTCTTCCAGCAACATCTCCTTCTGATGTATCAAATCATCTTTTTCTTTTTCCAGTGTGCGTTTTTGGGTAACGTCTTCAATGCCAAGCAGGATTGTGGAGTATGAGTCCTGCTCCGAGAAAATTCTACGGGCATTCAGAAGCATCGTGCGCTGGCCGATGCTCGGAAAATCATGCTCGACTTCGTAATCTTCCATGGCTCCCTGCTCGGGAAGAATTTTTCCAAGCAATAAACGAAGCTTCGGAATATCCCATTGACCGTCTCCGAGGTCATATAGAAGTTTGCCCTGCGTGTCGTCGGCATTGACTTTGAATGTCAGATAGAAAGATCGGTTCGCGGCAACGACACGAAGGTCCTGATTGAGCACAATGAAAGGTTCTCGCACCGTATCGACGATAGCTTGCGCAAGTGTCCAAGCACCTTGGACCGTGGGGAACTGCTTTCTGAACATGGTGGACACCCTCTTTGGGGCGGGAGCCTACCGAACTCTCAGCCTCCGGCGCGCCCATCCGCTGCCGAGGATAATCTACCGTACACCCGCTATGTACGGCAGGCGACGGAATTCAATGCCTTGAAAGACAGCCAAACTGTTACGCTTTGCCTAAATCAACGTCCGTTTCGGGTCGGCTTGTCTCAAACGTGCCAAAAGGCGACGTAGGCGGTTACTTGGCCATTCGCCAGCCGAACAGCACGACAGCAGCGCCGACCGCCGCCGCGATGACCGATGTCACTATCCCGCCGCTGAGCGCAAGCAGCCCGCCGATGTGATAGCCAACGAATGCGCCAGCGACACCAACCAATGCGCTTGTGATCATTCCGCGGGTCGATCCGGAGAATTGGCGAGCAAGCCACGACGGACCGGCAAGCCGGTCGAATAGGAAACCGGCGACGACACCGATTGCGAGAACTAGAAGAAACATTACGGCTGGGTCTGTGACTTGCATGATTCAGGTCGCCTTGAGTGGTTTAGATTTGAATGTTGCGCGTAATCGTAGTCGCCGTGCCATACGAATCGATTGCGACCGGGTTCTGGCTGCATCAACCTCGGATATGCCTGAATCTAAAACGTGCCGTTCCTGAAATCAAAATAGCCAGCGGCTTTAATTCGGAGGTTGCAGTCCCCGCGAGCGCAGCCATTCGCTGATGTGCGATCTAGTTTCGGCCTGCCGGGCACGCGGCACAAGCCCGCTCACGCCTCAATGCCAGGCGGAGTGTCCTGCGTTTGCTTTCGAAGCTTTGCGGCTTCTCCGGCAAGGCGATTTTCGAGTGAACGATTTTTTGACTGAAACGGCGTCCCAGCATGGATACTACTCCATCGCGAGGTGATGGCGGGAGCGCAACACTCTCTGTCACCGATGGTTGCCGATGGCGGGGCGGTGATGAAACCAACATGCGCCTCCGGCTTCCGGAGTTGGTGGTCAATATTGCTCAGTCATCAAAGTTTCACGCGTTGCGACCAAGTTCCATAGGCTGGATCTGAACCATTGCCGTCCACGAAGCTTGTCTGTGTACTGCCGGATGCCATCGCCCATGCGTCCGATGAATGACGGCCTCAACATCCCCCGTGCTGAGGCCAGTTTTCTTCGGGCAAACCCTATTTCGAGAACCGGCCTTCTTTTGAATTGAGCGCAGACCTCGCACTAGGCGCGTCCACCAAAGGAGTCAGACCAATGTCGCTCGGACTTATACTCATCATTATCCTCGTCATCTTCCTGCTCGGTGGCTTCAGTGGCCGCTTCCGCGGCTACGGCTACGGTCATCGTGGCATCGGTATCGTCGGCATCGTCCTGATCATCCTTGTCGTATTGCTACTCACGGGTCGGCTTTGATCTGAGGTCCGATCCGGGTCATTCGCGTCGTTTCCGCGATGTCGCCTGTGAGTCCGCTTTACCCCCACGAACCGACATCGTCAGTTAGACCAACCACGTTAGTCCCCAACAAGAGACTCATGCACCGCAGCAAACAACAGCTCTATTCGATCACTAGTTGCTGCGTCGCTGCGATGAGCCCAAAAACTCAATCGCGCCGATTCTGAACGGGCCGAAGAATTCCGGCCTACGTGGCAATGTGCTGGATCGAAGAAGAATAACAGAGCAAAGCGATTTAAGGCGACACCGGTAGTCCCGGCTAGTCTGGCTCGCCAAGTTATCTAAGCGTAAGCTTGTTCGCCACCGCCAGCGCGCCTCGCTCGTCCGTTTCCAGGGCAATCTTTTGGGCTAGCATGACGTCGCCCGCAACCAGAGGATCGCGAGGCACGAAGCACCAGCCCGTTCTCGGCATGGCGGCATCGTCTAGCTCGATGATGTTCGCTTCATTGCCGTAGCATATGCGGTATCGCTTGCCGGTGTGGCAGCCGATGACCTCGAAATATCTGTGCGCGTTATACTGCGCCAGTTGCTCCTGCGAAAGCCATTCCCTCAAGAGCTTGAGGCCGCGCTGCTCTCTTATACCGGGACGGAGATACCGCTCGCGAAAGCCTCGCGCCAAGTGTAAGCAGGCCACTAGGAGTCGCCGGAGCTGACCGTTCGCATCGTGAAGCAGTGTCACGAACACGAACCGACTCTTAGCCGCCGACAAGCCGCGGAAAAAACAGGGTCTCCTCAACGGTCGGATCAAACGTGCGCGTCACGACCGGTTCTCCAGAAGCGGTACGGGTTGCCGCAGTGAAGCCAGCACCCGTTAGGGCCTTGAAGCGGCGCTCGGCCTCCAAGAGTGCCTTCACGTCCTTCGCATCGAAGTTATGCCGAGTATCGCCGGTGAGGTCCATGATGATTTGGGTTGCCATAGCTGCGCTCCCATTGTTGGCCGCCAGATCAAAGCGATGTTGCTAAATGCCACATCGTAAGAACAATTCCGCTTCACCGGAAGCAGAGCGAGCAATAGCTTCCGGCGTGATATCAAATATCTAAAATGCTGCTCTTCCAACCCCAGACGACCTTGATCTAAGTCAACCGGCCGAACCGTTTCCGACCAAAGACCTTGCTCTTAGAACCGAGTTTTTGTTTTCGCGGCAACGTCGCTAACGTCAGAGTTGGGTCAAAACCGGAAGTGGTTCGGCGGCAGTGACACGTCTGCTTCCACCTCAACAGCCGACATCGCGAGCGTGGCCAGACACGTCGGCTTAGTGCCATAACCAGAAGTAGCCGAGTGCCCGGCGTTCATGGACGCGGATCAGCCAAGGTCGATACCGGAATCGCTCCCTTTATTGCGCGAACTGGACCGACGCCGATTCAGCGGTGTACTACGCTCGACCCAGCGATCTGACGGCTGTCGTTGCCCAGCCTGCCAGCGAGTTCTGTAAGTGAGCTTTCCGCTGGTTGCGCGTGGGGCACCGGGTCGAGATTATCGATGCCGGTCGCCACTACCGAGACGCGGACGATACCCTCCAGGCTTTCATCGAACGATGCGCCAATGATGATGTTGGCGTGCTGGTCGGCCTCGTCGCGAATGCGGGTAGCAGCTTCGTCGACCTCGAATAACATCAGGTCCTTGCCGCCAGTGATGGAGATTATGAGGCCGCTGGCACGCTTGATCGAGGGGTGTTCGATCAATGGATTGGAAATCGCGGCCACGGCGGCGGTGAGCACGCGGTTTGCGCCGGAAGCCTCGCCCCTGCCCATCATGGCCTTGCCCTTCTCGCGCATTACGGCGAGAACGTCGGCAAAATCGAGGTTGATCAGACCTTCCTTGACTATGAGGTCGCTGATGCAGGCCACACCCGAATAAAGCACCTGATCGGCCAACGCGAAGGCATTGGAGAACGTGGTCTTCTCGTTGGCCACCCGGAACAGGTTCTGGTTTGGGATGATCAGCAGGGTGTCCACCACCTTCAGCAGTTCCGCGACGCCGGCTTCGGCCAAGCGCATGCGACGCTGGCCCTCGAAGTGGAATGGCTTGGTGACTACACCGATGGTGAGAATGCCCAGGTCACGCGCGGTCTTGGCGATAATGGGCGCTGCCCCGGTGCCGGTACCGCCGCCCATGCCGGCAGTAACGAACACCATGTGTGCGCCGGTCAAATGATCGCGGATCGCATTGATTGCCTCTTCGGCTGCGGCGCGCCCCACTTCAGGCTGCGAGCCGGCGCCAAGGCCTCCGGTCACCTGGGTGCCCATCTGGATGATGCGCTTGGCCTTCGACATGGCGAGCGCTTGTGCGTCGGTATTGGCCACGATGAAGTCGACCCCTTGCAGGCCGGCCGCGATCATGTTGTTGACGGCATTGCCGCCGGCGCCGCCGACCCCAAACACGACAATGCGCGCCTTCATCTCGCGAATATCGCGGATCATTTTTGCCTCAGACAAGCTGGGAATGAGTTGACATGGACGGCTACTTACTAGCCCTGCGGTCTGCTTCCACTAAGCTCGCGGCTAGATGTCCCAGTCGGCGTGCAGCTTGTCCGTGGTTGTCGATCGAGCCGGCAGATCGGCCAACGGTTCGCAGAGTCGCCACCTCACCTTCAAGCCGTGCCATCGCCTCCTTGGCTGCCATAGTCTCGGCAGTCGCCCGCAGCAGCTCAACCGTCAGGCGATCGGCGCGCTCGCGCTCGTGCTCGAAATCTGCTCGGTGACTGGCTGCACTTGCTTCGAGCCGCGCGATCTCCGCCTGCAATACCTCGATCTTTGCCGCTGGTCGGGCAATGTTGCCTACCTGGCGACTGCCTGGTGGCCGGGGCCTATACCGTATTTCAGCGAGGTCAGCGCTCACCAGGGCTTTGCCATCATCCGAAAGTGAGCGCGGCAACCGAAGTCGTTTGGCAAGCGAACGAGCGGCCACTGGCGAGATTTTCAGGCGGGCACCTAGAGCGACATATGTCAGCGTTTCAACGGACATCGCTGTTCTCCTAGAATGAGCCGGTGGTAATCGGCTGATGATGACCGGGCGATGACCGCAGGCTGGGCTGCGTTGGTTAACGAACTCTTAACGGGGATTGCGTCCCACCATCTGACCTCATCTCGAAAGTGCACCGGCCTCGCCCCCTTGCCGAGTCAGTCTGTGCAGTCAACTCCGCGCCAATCGGTCGGCAAAGGAATGTCCGGTCACTAGTGGAAGTCAAAGAGTCCCCTGCCCTCGTCCGCTTTGACCTCGAAAGCAGACATCAACAGACGGAAGGATGACATCCGCTTTGTGCCAATAGCGGAGATCGGAATAATCCCCGCAACTCCATGCTGACGGTGGCCAAATGGCCGGGCAAAGGACGGTGGGCGATTAGTTGAAGACGACAGCGTTGCTATCTTGCTTCGCACCGGGCTTTGCGCTCCACTTTCTCGCGCTCCAACCTCGCCTGCACCTGCTCGAACACTTTTGGCTCTTGCGGGGTGCCTTCGTAGGCATTGGCAAAATCGGCAAGCGGTATGGTTAGGCTGATTGGCGAATTGGCTTTGTCGAGCGCCTTGAGAACAACCATCCGCCCCTGCTTGAGCTGATCAACCCAATTCCGCTCCAGCGTCGTAGTCGGCCATGCAGCCGTTGGCAAAGCAGTTCACATACGGCCGCTCGATTGGCTGGCCCTGATCGATGATGATCCGAACGCCGTGCTCCAAGTTCACCCGGTTCGGAAGGGTGACCCGTAAAGTCTTTTTTGAATCTCCGTTTCGTTCGATAAGTGCAGCAGACCTCGTCGGCGCCAGCAGCGCACATTGCGTCGACGAACAGAAGTCGGCTGACACGGCGTCGTCGATCGGCGTTCTCGCAAAATCGGCTTTTCGTGCAAAGAACGCGGCAGAATGAATTTGCCGATAGCATGGTCAAAACAGCTCACTCAGTTCAGACGAATTGGTCATAACTAACTGACCCGCGTGGACCTTTTGATCGTACAAAGCATTTGGTCATTACAGCATTTCGCTGTTCAGAGGCGGCGCGATGTTTGGTCCCTTTTATTCGGCCGTGTTCTTGGCATTTGAGTCAAGCAATGTCATTGGCCTTCGGATGATGAAGATCATGTCAGGTGGCAGCGGCTCACTTGACGAGGCGAATTTGATGGTGATGGAAAAGATGCATGCCATGTTTGAGGCCAGTGCAAGCCTTTCGGCTGGCGGCACGGCGAGCAGCGTAGTTGACCGGTATCGAGAACACGTCGCTGCAAATGCGAAGCGACTATCATACTGAATTTTTGCCGAACGCGGCTGGAAATGCCGAGCTTGTGCCAATATTGAATATGCTAGACCAACGAGTGAAAGTCGTTCGTAATTGCTTTAGATCATGCAAGATGCGCGACCGCGAATAAAAAAAGGCCCGCCAAGCGGGCCGTTTTCTCTATTCAATAGCGATCTTCGTAGTACCGACTACGTCCATCCCAATCGCGGCGACGATCCTGACCTGGCTGAACGACGATGACCTCACCCCGACTGCGTCGAAAATCCCGATCCCGACGCCAATCACGGTCACCACGGTAACCATGGTAGCCATCGTCAACACGGACACCAGCGCCACCAATGCCGAAATCAACGCTTTGAGCGGACACCCCACCGGCACCCAATAGGGTAGCGGCTGCAACCACAACTAAAGAAAGTCTATTCATAAATGATACTCCTTTGGGTAGGGCAACCCGACCGGAGACCTATGGTTCCCTGACAAGACAATATGCCGCCGTGGCACTCCTATCGCCCGATTACCGCCAGCATGAAAACAGCAGCGGTTGCGTTAATAATCCCTGCTCAAAAAACGAGGCCATTAAAGGTTAGCAGATTCCACGTGAACAGCTTAGCAGCTTGCCGAAATCGAGACTGTCCTCTTAGGGTCAAAAGCAGAACTGCCTCCGCCTGAGTGGAATGTCGGCTCTGCCCTCAAGACCCGACATCATCCGCCAGATCGAGCATGCCCGAGATTTTTCAAAACACGACGTTCCCTGAACGTTGGTTTCTGACCCAGGCTCCGAAAATGGGTTTTCACACAGCCCGGGCTACCGAGTGCAGCTCGTCGACAAGCACGCGCATGTTTTCACTGTAGTCGACGGGCGCTACAACGAGGTGCACGCCGCCTCCTCTGAAAGCAGCTTCCAGCATCGTCGAGAGTTCCGATACTTTGCCGACGCGGGAGCCCTTGGCACCGTAAGACTTCGCATAGGCGACGAAATCAGGATTACCGAAGTCGAGGCCGAAGTCGGAAAAGCCGTCGACTTCCTGTTTCCATCGAATCATACCGTAGGCGCGATCCTCCAGCACGAGAACGACGAGGTTCAGCTTGAGCCGCACGGCCGTCTCAAGCTCCTGCGAATTCATCATAAAGCCGCCGTCGCCGCAGACGGCGAGCACGCGTTTGTCCGGATGGATCAGCGACGCCGCGATCGCCGAAGGAAGACCCGCGCCCATGGTTGCAAGCGCGTTGTCGAGCAGCAGAGTATTGGCGACGCTGGTCCGATAATTGCGGGCGAACCAAATCTTGTACATGCCGTTGTCGAGGGCAACTATGCCGTCTGACGGGATGACCTGGCGGACGTCGTGCACGATACGCTGAGGCGTCAGCGGAAATCGATCCTCCGTCGAACCCTCGGCGAGGCGGCCAAGAATCCCCTCCCGCAGACCTAGCAATGCCGAGGCGTTGGGGAGCTTGCCTTCCAGGCGATCGGCCAGGCCAGCAAGGCTGGCGCCAACGTCTCCGATGATCTCCGCCTGCGGGAAGTATACTTGCTCCACCGTCGCCGGCGTGGCGCCGACATGGATAACCTGCGGTCCGTTATGGCCCATCAGGAAAGGCGGTTTCTCGACGGTGTCATGGCCGATCGAAATAATTAGGTCGGCCTGGTCGATCGCCTCGTGAACCCAATCCCGCTCCGACAGCGCGGCGGTACCCATATAGAGATTAGAGCCCGCATTGACGCCCCCCTTCCCCATCTGCGTGTTGAAAAACGGAATCTTGCATCGCCGCACGAACGTCGACAGCGGCTCGGCGAGCCGCGGGCGGCTTGCCGCGGCGCCCAGCATGACGAGAGGCCGGCTGGCGCCCATGATCATGGTTGCGGCGCGCTCGATGGCCACCGCCGGCGCAACCGGAAGCTCGACGACATGCGGGGAAATGATGTCCGCAACGGCTTCATCGGCCGCGATATCCTCGGGCAGTTCGAGATGCACGGGGCCTGGCCGCTCCTGCTGAGCGACCCGGAAGGCGTCGCGCACCAGAGTCGGAATACTCTGCGCGGCGACGATCTGCGTCGCCATCTTGGTGAGCGGTCGCATGGTTGCGACGATATCGACGATCTGGAAGCGCGCCTGCCGGCTGCTCCGGATCGCCTTCTGTCCGGTGAGCATGACCATCGGCATCGCGCCCAAATGCGCGTAGGCCGCAGCCGTCGTCAGATTGAGCGCACCGGGACCCAGCGTCGTCAGGCAGACGCCCGCGCGTCCGGTGAGACGTCCGTAGGTGGCCGCCATGAAACCGGCAGCCTGTTCGTGTCGCGTCAGCACAAGCTTGATCTTCGAGCGCCGCAGCGAATCCAGCACGTCGAGATTCTCCTCGCCCGGAATGGCGAAGATGTACGCGACGCCCTCATTCTCGAGGGCGGCCACCAGCAGATCGGAGCCTTTTGTCACGCTGCTGGAACTCCGCTCGTCCCTGATTCAGCTTTCTCGGCCCGGTGCGGCAGCGTCCAGTTCGGCCGAATGAAGTGACAGGTGTAGCCGTCCGGATATTTCTCGAGATAATCCTGATGCTCGGGCTCGGCCTCCCAGAACGGACCGGCGGGCGTTACCTCGGTGACGACCTTGCCCGGCCAAAGACCGGAAGCATCGGCATCGGCGATGGTGTCTTCCGCGATCCGCTTCTGCTCGTCGTTGGTATAGAAAATGGCTGATCGGTAGCTCGCTCCCCGGTCATTACCTTGGCGGTTCAGCGTCGACGGATCGTGGATCTGGAAAAAGAATTCCAGCAACTTTCGATAGCTAATGGTCTGCGGATCGAAGGTGATCTCGACGGCTTCCGCATGGCTGCCGTGGTTGCGGTAAGTCGCGTTCGGCACCTCGCCGCCTGTGTAGCCTACCCGCGTTGAGATCACGCCGGGATATCGGCGCAACAGATCCTGCACACCCCAGAAGCAGCCGCCGGCAAGGATTGCTCGTTCCGCCGAAACTGTCATGCCTGTCCTCCTTCGGTTCACCGCGGACGTCGTTCGAGCCTCGATGAAGATAGCATAGTGAGGGCCTACAGAAGCGCAAATAGCCACGAACGTCCGCTTTGCCAATACGGTCATGCAACGACCGGCGTGATGCTCATCACGCGCCGGGGTACTTGCGACCTTCGATTGCGCGCAGGATACGTCGGCCCCAAAGCGCCGTGACCAAGCTTGGAGTCGTCCGGACCGAAGTCCAGGGCTGTGAGGCAGCCGAGGACCGACTATTTGATCTCGATTGCCGCGTCCGCCAGTAGCTCAGCCCACCTTGGGTAGCTATTGCAGCGCGCCAGTCATAAGTCGCGTCGCATTGTCGCCGATGCCACGTCGCATTGGAGTCATGTTGTCTCGCTATGCGTACGACAACGGGATTACAAATGACGAAAATTTCGCCTATCGATTTCCAACCGGCACTGGTTTCAACGATGAGATTCGTGCTGGAAGCGGCCACTGCTCATATTGACAACTCATCGGGCAAACCTACAACTTCCGCTACCAAGGCGAAAATGGCCTCCCGCATCCTCAAAAATGCCGCCGAAGGTGAAACTGACGCCGACAAATTGTGGGTTGTCGCCATTGAAGAAGGCCTCTGCCCGGCGGATTGAAGTCGTATTAGCATTTAAAAGTTCGCGGGACCGAGATCGTACCAGCCCCGGCCTCCGCGAACGTAAACCCTGGCGGCCGCAGCGCATATTTTCTCACGGTTCGCGTCAAATGCGTTCAGCAAACTCGGCTCATCCAACTGGATGCCGGGTTGGATCCGCGTAAGCGCATCCTGGCTGATAAAAAATGACGCCTCGATCGCGCTATCGTGCCCCCAAAATCGCACAACACGCCGCGTCGGATCATAGGAACGGCTGTGGTTCGGAAAATCAATCACCTGGGCGAGCTCGATTTTGCCGATCAACGACAACTTTAATCGGGACTAAGACGCCCGTCGGCTGAAGCAGACGCGCTGTGGAAGCAACAATCTGCTGCGGCCCCCGTTCCAGAAGATCAACGAGCGCGGCCACCCTGCGTGCGATGCGACGACTGACGCTGAAGACGTTCATGGCCTAACCTTGCTAGCTTTACCTAATCAGACTTAGCTAGGCATTATTCCGGCAATTGCGAGCGCGAACGGGCAAAGAAGGGCCGTATTCGGGAACATGGCTACCCCAGAGACTTGTTTCGTCGAGATGCAGAACCCAACCAGCTGCAGAAGTCCTTCGAGTACAAATGCAGAAGTCCCTCGAGGCGGGGTTCAAGGAACAGCCCGGTGCGGGGCATCGGCCTATAGCGGAGCGGTGATCCAGCTAGCATCGCTCAACGCAACGCATCTTTGCTGGTCAATATAGCTCATTCGCGTAAATTACATGAAGCATGGATAAAGCCTACGAGCCAATCGAGCCGGTCATTTGCCCGCCGACAGGCGTTTATAGGTCCGAAAACTCTTGTTGGCTGGCCTTATCATCAGGTTACCGCATTTCTCACAGATCATGTTGGCCGTAGGTCCCGCGGTCACGGTGACTGCATATTCAGCTCCGCAGTCGCATTTATGCGTTCCTTTAAGCCGTTCTACAAACTCGGTCATGCTCCGAACATGCGCTGCGCACGGACCGTTTTCGGCTCGAACGTGGCAATCTTCCGGGTACGCTGCCAAAGCTCGACACAGTGGCCATCAACGAATTGCTTGCCTTCCTCATGGCTACGTTATCATCCGCGCAATCGAGCGGAATCGATTCTTGGAACTCACCATCTTACCCGATGATATACGCGCGGTAGTCCGGCATGGTGCTGCTTCCTTTGATCAGGCGGGAGCGCAAAACTCTCTGCCACCGAGCGATGCCGAGGGCGGGGCGGCGATCTCCCTTATGTGGTAAGCGGCCTCACCCAAAACAGGCCATTGGGGCAAGCGTGCAAAATCAAATGGCGCCAGTGAGCCGCGCCCACACTTCTTGATTTCGCCCCGTAGAGTCCGTTTTACCTGCTCTAGCGACCGGCGCTCCCGCATTGTGGCGTGTCTTCACCTCGGTCATCCATCTACTCATACGATGAGCAAGGAACGCTTCGGATACATCGGGATTGAGCCTCCGTACACGGGAGCTTGGAAATGTTGCAAATCCTCGGATTAAGTGTCGCACTCCTGCTCTTCGGTAGCGGCGTATGGGCCAACTTCGGTAACGGCACACTCTCCCAAAACAGAGGGGCGTGGGTCTCGCACTCGCGGTAGGACGGTCGCGATACCGATCGTTTGACGGAACTTTCTGCAAAAACTTACCGCACCATTTCGCGACCTTCAGGAACGGTTACGACAACGGCGTGTTGATGCGCGCTGGGAGTTGAACCTAAGGAACCTCACATGGCAAATACCGATCACAACAAAGCCGCTGAACTTCACGAAAATGCGGCGAAGTCTCATCGGGCCGCCGCTGAGCAACACGGCAAGGGAGATCACGCGAAGGGCATGGAGCATTCAAAGAGTGCTCAGCAACACTCCCAGAGCGCAAACAAGCAAAGTGATCAGGCCCACGCCAAGAGCCAACAACAAAAGTAACTGACACAGAGGCCCGGTTCGTTGCCGGGCCTCTCTCAATCGGAGCTAACCATGCCACAATACTATTCTGACGTAAGTATCGCGCAGACTTGTTAGAAAATGGATTGCGATGACCCAGGCGCGTGGCGATCAAGTCTGGCCCAAGCGAACCCAAAAAAGTGGGCAAGGGACCTCGAGGAGGACAGCATTATGAGCTACGCATTATTCAAGGATGGCCACAGAATAAGCCGCCCCTTTCAAATCGAAGGCGATGCCTGGGATTGTGCGAACGACGCTGGGCTGGTCGAAAATGTTCCGGCGGGTAGCGGATCGGTTCAAGTGCTTGACGGTCATTGCACCATTGAGTCTTACGATTACGAGTTAGTGATGCCTACGAATTTGGCTTGATCACCCGCAATGACTACAGGCCCTAGGCCGCCATAGGCAGGCAGGTGCTCTCTCAAAGACAATCCTGAGTCCGCGATTATTCGAAGGCGCAACTTCGCGGGCAACATAGCCGAAAGAATTGGCGAGACACCTCTTTCCAGGTCGAAGACTGGGGTTTTATCGATCTTTTCGGGCCCGCCTTCAGAAGGCGCAGCTGTCGCAGCGGCGGCGGACTGAGATGTTTTGAAGGCCGTAGATCACTAACGATATCGGATGCCCTTCACTGCAGCTGCGCACCGGCCCGTAGACATGCTGCTTCTGAGCATACGATGCGAAGGTGTGGCGCCGCGCAGTGTGCAAGAGTGGAGCGGCACGAAAGCTTGCTTCCGGTCAGCCGTTGCTCCGCCGTCAGCATTTTCCGGCTTGCACTGCAATTGCAACGATCGGCGCATGCCGTCTTATCATTTCAAAAATCGACGACGGAAACCTGGTCACGATCATTCGGTCCACAATCTAGCCGACAAGACGGCTGCACAGATTGAGGCCAGCAAGTTAGCCAGGTCGGCTGCGCGAGCAGCGCAGAGGCGCGAATGTATGGACCGACAAAACGTATCAAAACGTGATAGCCCTTTGCTGTATGCCGAGCGACTCACGTGGCAGTTCGCTGTGGCGTGCGCTGCGACCGTTCAGGTGGCGGCCCTCGGGCTTAGCCGCATATGTTCGGATGTCGACGGATCACCAAAATACTCCACCGAAAATCAACTCGACACGATTCGTCGAGCAGTATAGCCGATCGCTATCGAGAACACCTCGCTGCAAATGCGGAGCGGCGATCATAATGATTTTTACTGAACGTGGTTGGAAAAGCCGCGTGCGAGTAGTGACGTTGAAATACGCTGGCAAGTCGTTCGTGATCGGCTTTGGATTAGGCAAGCACGACCGCGGCATGGCACAAAAAAGCGGCCCGCGAAGCGAGCCGCTTCTGTTAGTTACGTATCGGTGTCGCTCGTTTGGTCGAGTTGCTCTTTGGGATTTCTATCACCCCTGCCGGTTGCCTGGCTCTGCTGGCCCGGTTTTGGGCCGCCGCCTTGTTGCTGGCCGGGCTTCTGACCCGGCGCTTGATTCTGCTGGCCGGATTGGTTTTGGTTCCTCATGTTGTTTCCTTTCATGGGAACATCATGACAACGGCTCAGAGTCGGCGCACGTTCCGAAAAACAAAAACAGCAATTCGCATTGACGCCACTATGTGACGGCATGCGCTTGAGTTCCGATATCATCATATGAACATACAATCACCGACCAATGAACAAGTGGGAACTGAACGATCGCGAGCGCGGGGTATTGGTTCCGAAGTTAGTCAAACCAGAAAGATCCGAAAAATGTCGAATGAAAACCAGAACAACTCGAATAAGAATATTCCGCAACCACCGAATGGCGAAAAGCGGCTCGATACAGGGGCGTTAACCAGCACCTTCCCAAGCGGCTTTCAGGCGATCGCCACTGCTTATGGCGACTATACGAAGAAATCGTTTGAAGACACAAAGTCCTTTGTTGAGAAGATGTCAGGCGTGAAGTCGTTCGAGAAGGCGATTGAAATTCAAACTGAATTCGCGAAGACGGCTTACGAGACATTCGTGAGCGAGTCGCAGAAGATTGCCGCGATGTACGGCGATCTTGCCAAGCACTCCTACAAGCCATTCGGTAGTTTTTGTTGCGAAGGTAACCCCGACAAGTCAGTAAGACCTACCCCGCGATGTTAGAACAAAATTGCCCTGCTCATCGCGGGGCGTTTTTTTGATTGTTCCCGCTCTATCTCGAGCTTTTCGCCTCCATTTATTTCAGAAAAATGGAGACAACAAACGTCGCCGAAATAGATGATGGCCTTCATGAGCCCACCTTTAAGCACTAGCGGGGCAGCACATCCGGAGCCAACGGTCTCCCAGGGAGGGTTAGCCGTTTGCGCGCGATATCGTCCGGTGTTTCGAAGACAGAGATCACGGAACCGTTGTGCATCACAATTTGGGTCTTAGGACATCCGCACCAAGAACGACGACCAGAAGACCGGCGTCGAGATCGTGCGCAAAGCACTATCCTATCCGGCCCGCCAAATTGCGATCAACGCAGGCGAAGACGGTTCCGTCATCGTTGGTAAGCTGAGGCGTATTTTGCGAGAAAGGGCTGCGCGGTCGTGTTGCAGCCGACCCCCCAAGGCGATTCATACGTTCAAAAACGCATGCGAAGAGGATCGGTCTTTTTAACGTTACCACTTGAATCGGGCCGGTCGCGACTGCGCATGACCGGTCGTCCGCCCGCCTCGCGCAAGATGCTGGCAACGCCGTTTCGCAAGCTTTCCGACTCTGTACCCGGCCAGTGACTATTCAATACGCTGGTCCGCACGCCAGCCCATTTCCCAGAAGTCGGCCTCGAGCCGGGTGGCTTCCTTGAAGATAACGATCAGCTCTGCCTCGCGGGCCGGCGTGGCGTAGAGATCGGCGAGACCCTCCAGGTACGCCCGCGCTTTGGCCGCGACCTCCTGGTATGGTGTACCGGCATACTCGGCGATCCAAACGCGATATGGGTTCGTTGCAGCGTGCGCATCGGGTCGCGAGGCGAGCCGCGTCGCGATCTCTGCGTAGCCGATCACGCAGGGCGCAAGCGCCACCTTGAGCGCCAGCAGATCGCCGCGCATTCCCGCGTCGAGCACGTAACGTGTATAGGCCAGCATCTCGGCCGCCGGCGGGGTTTGTTCAAGATCGCTGGGCGACAGGCCCCAGCCGGCGCAGAGCTTCACATGCAGGTTCATCTCGATGTCGAGAATGGCCGAGAGGCCGGCCGCCGCTTCGCGCATGTCGGCGAGCTTGGGCGACTTGTAGACGGAGAGCGCATAGGCGCGAGCAAACTCGATGAGGAACAGGTAGTCCTGAACGAGGTAGTGACGAAACGCCGCTTCGGCGAGCGAACCATCCGCCAACCCGTTCGTGAAGGGGTGTTCGGTGTAGGCCCGCCACTCGGCGGATGCTGCTGTCTTTAGACGTTCGAAGAAACTCATGATCTTTCGCCGGGCTTGCTTCTCAATGAGAGTCTTTGGCTCTCGACCAATAGCACGTCGCAAACCGGTTGGACGTTGACCTTGATTTGCCAGCGCGCCTCGATGCCCGAGTCGTCTATCATCCGATCGCTTTTCTTAAGGAACGATCTCCGGGTCTTTCAGCTCGCTGCCAAGCCAACGAGAAATCTTGCGCCATGACCCGTCAAGGGCCTTGGACCCTAGGAATAGGCTCAAATGGCCGCATGGTTCCGTCATCTGCTCCAACAATTCGGCCGGTGTGCCTACTAGCCGTGTTGTTGCGAACAGCTGATCGACCGAAACGACCTCGTCATTGCTGGCAGCGAGAAGAAAGATTGGTGCGCGAAGCTGCGTCAGATCGACCTGTTGCCCAAGGGCGACCAAGCGCCGCTCAGCGAGCTGGTTTTCCTTGAATAGCCATTTGACGACTTGAAGGTAGAACACCCCGGGTAAATTGAGCGTTTCGGCATACCATTGCCGAAACCGGTCACACAATTCACGCCCGCGCGCCGAGTTGAGGTCCGGCGGATTTTGAAGAACCGCCTCCGCTTCATTGAAGCCCGATGAGATACCCCAAGATCCAAGCGTGCGGTCACCATGTACAATGCCCTCTCCCTGCCGCACAAGCTCGTCAAACATCCTGACCGGAACATCAGCGACAAAACGGGACAGTTGAGATTCAGCGGCCGCAATGTCGATCGGCGCACCGACAAGAACTAGCCGTCGCACCTTTTTTGGAAAGCGCGCGGCATAGACCAATGCCAGCCAGCCGCCTTGGCACAAGCCAATCAGGTCGACCGGCGGTCCAAGTTCGTCTACCGCAACATTGAGGTCGGAAAGGTAGTTGTCGATTGAAAAATAACGTGTCTCCGGGGTTGCAGACCGCCAATCGGTGACAAATACGCGCGACAACCCACCCTGCCACAACGCCTCGACTACGCTATGACCCGGAGCAAAATCCGCAATGGTTGCACTGTGTAGCGCATACGGTGAACAAATGAGTGTCGCGAGCCCGCCTGTCCCTGTGGAAAAATTCCGCAATCGCATCGATGCGAGCTCAAGAGCGACCGTATTCGAGGTCGTCCAAGGCAACGACAAACTACTCGATACACTTCGCTTACCCGATACCGACGACATGAGATCTTCAAGAAACCGCACGTTCGCCCTCCCCGCCAGCGCTGCTGCAGCAAGCGGCCAGACAAGAAAGGATTCCAAGGCCGAATCCGACCCTGACATCCCGAGTTCCGCTCTTGGCTGCCCTTCTGACTCGCTTGTCTCATGTTTGGAATTCATAGACCCAGCTCGATTCTATGGGCAAGTTTGGCCTCGGGTCGACATCCTGCTTCACGCGCCGAACGGATAGGTGTCCGGAAGACCTTTGATTTTCGGCGTTGTCCAGCGGCGTCACCGCGCGAGTTTTCGCCAAACCAGACGTATTCGTCGAATTTGCTGCGGCAGATTGGTCCTGGAAATAATGCCTCGCGAACTCGGTTTCAGATCCACTCCATTAAGGGATTGAGATCAGCCCCCTCAATCGATTCGAACGATTCCGCTACGTCGGCCAGGTTCCGGACCAGCGTTTCCTCTTCCGGAGAAAACGGCCGCAGCGCTGGGCGCGCACCTGGCGCGCCTCACCCTCCTTCGCGGTCGTCCACCCCTCCTCCCCGATCAATGGAACGAAGCGGACGTCCGCGATATCCTCGCTACGGTACTCATTTTCTGAAACGCGCGCGACCCGGACCAGTTCCTGGACGCGTTGATCCGCGCCGACCGGAATCACCAGCCGGCCGCCGATCTTCAATTGCGCCTTTAGGGACTCCGGAACCTGCGGCCCCCCGGCCGCCACGACGATGGCATCATACGGGGCGTGCTCCAGCCACCCCCGGCTGCCGTCGCCATGCAGGACGCGAACATTGTCGTAGTCTAGCTCGGCCAGTGTCGCCGCGGCCCTGTCAGCGAGCTGGCCGAGACGTTCGACCGTGTAAACCTGGGCAGCGATCTCCGACAGCACCGCCGCGGCGTAGCCGGAGCCCGCGCCGATCTCGAGGATCTTCTCGCCGCCTTTGAGCAGCAAGGATTCCGCCATGAAGGCGACGATATAGGGCTGGGAAATAGTTTGCCCGCCGGCGATCGGAAGCGGCAAATCCTCATAGGCGAATTCGCGGAGGTTCTTCGGCAGGAACAACTCGCGCGGCACCTTGCGCATCGCACCAAGAACGAGTTCGTCGCGCACACCTCGCGCGGCGATGTCTCGCTCAACCATCTCCTCGCGGAACGAGGCAAGTGATTTTCGCTCACCGGGGTGATCATCCTTCGACGCCAGGGATCCCATAACAATGGCTCCAGCATTTCATCTCTGCTGGCCATCGCGGCCCCGATAGGCGCCGCTCATCGGATCGAACGGGCGCGATAGCCGATCGGCCGACATATCCCGCTGGGTAAAGGCCGCTGTAGTAAGGATATGGTCCATCGTAGTAGCGTGGCGCCGCGACCAAACCGCCAATGATCAACCCCGTTGCCGGACCAGCAGCCAGAGCGGCACCTCCGCCATGGCCACGCCCGCGGATTTCCATTGTATCGATGACGCCGATCGATGTCGCTCAGATCCTGGCCGGGGCCACGGCGCCGCCGCCACCGAACTCGTTGGGCCTACGATATTCAAACTGCCGGCTGCGACAGCCGCGCTTCAAATCGCAACAACTGTACTCATGTTAGTCCTCAGATGAGTGGTTATCCTCAGTTCATGCCCTTGTTGAAGCTAATGACCTCCATTACCAATTCAGCCTTTTTGTCGTGACATCATGGCACCAACGATTGAAAATCCCCGTCTAGCGCGGAAATTTCCTTTTGGTTAAGCCACTCATGCCGGCATCAAGCGTCTTAGTTCTTTCTGAGCGGCGGTTCGTCCGCTACTTCCTCTGCCAGTAGCTTTAAAAACTTCTCCTGTCGCGCGTCAGCTTTCGCTGCCGCCGCTTCCGATGCGGCCACGAGACTACGATAGAGCTTAAGATTTTGCTGGCGAATGAAAAATTGATGCTCCATAGCTACCTCCTGTGAGGGCATGGACCGAAGGCATCGTGCGCCTAAGAATGGGAAGTGTCGAAGAAGGCGGATTGTGAGCCGGAAGAGCTCTGCTAAACAAAACTGCTCGTCGAAGCGAGCAGTTCGTTTCCATCAGCGTTGCGGATCTCTTTGTTGGCCGCCGCTCTGCTGGCCGCCCTGGTTTGGATTTTGCGTCTGTTGGCCAGGCGTCTGATTCGGGTTCTGGCCGGACTTAGTGGACCAATCGCCCTGTCGATTCTGCTGACCATACTTGTTGGGATCATTCTGTTTGTCATCACGTCTCCCTAATGGTCGGGAACATATGACAACCGAGCATACGGCGGTTCGTTCCTGCAAATCAAAAAGAAAGCCGTTCAATTCAAATGTGGCAGACTACTTGCCAATACTCGCGACCTTGCCTTCATTGCGCTTTTACCGTTGTGGCACCCGGAGTGCGATTCAATGCCTTTGCGATTTTCTTAGCGCCGGCTTTTTGCTTTGCTAGAGACTTTAGTTGACCGATATCCGTCGCGGTCCAAGGCGCTTCGTTTTCCCTAACCCAAGCTATTCAACATGACTAACGTTCAACCAGTGAAAGCCTGAAGCTGATTAGGGGGAGCTTGAGGACAGCGGCTGTCAAAAAGCTAACCGGGAGACTGACGATGAAAGGAATAGTCACTTTCCCATTCGGTTATCGCGCGCTCTCGCTCATGGAGCGGAAATAATGTTCGGCGTGTTGGTTGGAATTCTCCGCCTCGACTTGATCGCCGGCTAGAGTTTGGGCACGAGCCAACGCGAGATACCGCTCATAGTTCGTCCTCATGCTTTGGCGGTTTTTGGAACGCCCCTCCGCGGGAGGTGAGCGCTCCGCCCGTCTTCGCGACAGCGCGGCGGATCGGGATTGATTCATAGTCATGGTTGTCCTCGAGCTGTCGTACACGGCTCGCTCCTTATAAGGCAGTTGTAAAGGGTCACGCTGAATAACACAGCGATGCGGCAACGAACTTGCCGAGTTGTTTCAGCGTCAACCCGTAAGAGTTAGGTTTCCAATCGCGATTATCGCGGCGTTGCCTTAGTCGTACCGTCGATATGTGAGCGCGCTGTGCCTTGTGGCGGATCGCGGGCCGCATCGGCGACCTCAAGCGGCGCTTGCTTTCGAAATCGCATGCACAACACGGAACGGTCTGCGTAGCAGCCAAACGGTCGTCCGTGCGCGACTGGGCTCGCCGCTTAATCAAGAGCACTGTGAGCATGCTAACCCACATTACTTAGGGGCGCAGTGTGGTGGTTTCAAGTTGCGGCGTAACACAAAGCGGCGCCTCCAGGGAGGCGGCACTCGATTTTGTGGTATTGGTCAATTGCGCTGAGCATTGCAATCGCCCAGCGCACACTAAATTCTAGCACTTTGCGGCGATGGGACGAGCGAGAAACGACTCAATTGAGCTGAAATGCGCGGAGGTCCAATGTCCGAGATGGGGTTGCCGGCTCAACCGGCCTCCGTCATCCAGAGGCGAAGGTCGAGATTCAATACAGCGGCGTTACAGTAGAACTGAAATAGCGAGGGTTTTACGCCGGACCATTGTATTAAAACATTTCCGAGGCGGCGGGAATCTGCCTCAATAGACCTTGATGCCTTCCTCAGTGTGAATGCGCAGCCGAACTGACGAGTGAGAGACGAAGTAGTTTTTCCCGCGCCATTCGAAAACCGCTTTCATTGTGTTTTGCGGCGCGCGATCCCATGCGTCCTGCGCACGTGCAAGCAGTTCGATCCGATCTTGCGCAGTCAGTTGGTAGATCATGATCATATTGTCCGTCGTCCCGGTCGCTGTCGCATGACGAGCGGGCAGACATCCAAATAATTTGGATCACTCCGCCGCGGTTCCGTGCGGTCAATCCGTCATCAGATCATAGTCTCGGCGCAAAACGCTTTGGACATGGAGTGCGGCGCGAGCCGCGGTGTTCGCGTCAGCAGCGCCTGCGGACAATACACATAGGGACCAATTATTTTCAGCGCGCTCATCTGTAACGCGATTGATGGCGATGTCCTGAACGTTATGACAACCGGCTTGCTTTCGGATTTCTGCTAGCGCTCGCCGCCGCAAATCCGTGATCGAAAGTAGGGTTTTCGCCATTCAGGTTGGCTTCTATTGCAAAATTGCGTGCCGGCGCGAAAACTGCCCTGCAAGGAAGGGGGCACGCCGGTTTGTCGGATAGGCCGGCTGACTACGGAACGGGTCTGGCGCAGAACGATTATACCGGGAAGGCGGGCTTCTATGGAGGGTGAAAATGCGAAAACTCATCCAGACGTTCGCAATTATCTTGGACGAGCTCTCTGCCAGTTGCGCACGTGGCATGCATAGCACCGGCATTTGCCGCAGCTGCTAATCACATTGGACCACCGCAGCGCCGCCGGATTTCACCCCTAGGAGGCCGCGCTGCGTCTGACAGTACAGTGTTTAGGATGGCCCATGACTGCCATCATCTATTTCGGCGAAATGCTGGCGGCGTCTCTTCTCGCAACTGTCCTGCTAGCAATTTCGCGACTGCCGATGAGTTCTGACGCGGTGCTTTTCACCGGTGGTATCGTTGGGTGGACCCTTGCCGAATATATCGCACATCGATTCGTGCTGCATGGTTTCGCAGCAACCGAACATCGGCTGCACCATGCCAATCCCGACGATGCTGTCCTCACAATTTTTTGGCAGATATGGATTTGTTTCGCGCTGGTCTATTTGATCGTAGGATGCGCTTTCGTTGCGGGCGCACTAGTTGCCTATTCCTGGTATTTGTTCGTGCATCACTGCGCGCATCACGGTCCCGATAAATTGCCGTTATCGCTGCTCAAGCACCACCAATCCCATCATAGATTTGCAACTCGCAATTACGGCGTCAGCACAACGCTGTGGGATCACGTATTCGGGACGATGCTGCGCTGATCTGTCTAAAAGTGCTTGGCATTGGTGCCGACGATTAAGAGGTGCGCTGTCTCACTTGAGGTTCGTCAAACACGTCGCGATAATAGCATCGCTGATGCTTTTTGCAGAACGTTGCCACTCGGGCCGGCCTCAAAGGGGTCGCGGCGTGATGAATACTACATATCGACTCCAGAACTCTCTGCTAGTTGCTTATCCATCAGTGGGGGAGAAACATCATGCAGAACGCAGCTTCGGTGGGGCAGGCCCAGCGGTCGCGTAAAAACTCCCTCCTTGTGGCAGGTTTAGGCGCGGCCCTGGTGGCTTCCGCCCTGACTATCGCCATGACAGCGGGACAGCTGTCGTCAGCCGCCTCAGCTCAAGGCGCTCAACAAAGGAGTGCCAGAGCCTACCGCGCTCGATGATAGTAATGACGACTACTGGCGGTACCGTTCGTTTTCGCGAAGCCGGCCACCTTTCGCCTCCAATTGTCTTGACCACACGACCTCAAACGGTCGTGTTTCCGCTCCCGCGTCCCATAGCCGAGTCTTTTGTGTGATTGTCTCGCCAACATCCGGATTATTTAGAGGCTGAAACCGCTCTTGGTTGGGCATCCTCTGAATGTGCTCAGGTGCGCTAATTCGGATCTTGAGCTTCTCGCGCTGCCGCCGCAACTGCTCCAGTTGAATCAATGCAGCCGAAACACGCCATCGACGGCGTGCAGTTCGGCGGGCTTGATGAGTTTCGAATGCGCGACGGTGACTGCAAACAGCGGACCTTCGAGCTTCGCTTCCCAGAACGCGAGGAAATCCTGCAGCGCCGGAAAATTCGGAAACATATCGAAGTCCTGCCAGACGTAAGTTTGCAGCAACCAGTGACGATCCGGACGGCGATAAACGATTTCCGCCGTTGTCAGTCCGTAGCCCAAGACCTGCTTTCTGAAATCCTTGGAAACCGCATCTTTCTCGACCATGCCAACCTCCAGCCAATAGAAAAGCAATGCACGATTCTCAATTCGTCAAAAAGGAAAACGTTCAATAGGTGATAGTAATCAATGCGCTAGCAGCATGTTACTTCGCCTGCTAGCAATCGCCGCAAGCGATCCTCCTCGAGAGATTCGAGTTGTAGTCAAACATCGCGGTCCGATGCCCTTGCGCCGCCGTCTCACAGGCTTATGTGAAGAGCGGCTAGCACTCGCTCATTGCGACTGCCAATCCTGAAATAATCACAAAAGCCAAGGAGGAACGCATGAAATTCCGTCCGCTCCACGACCGCGTCGTGGTCAAACGCATCGATGCCGAAGACAAAACCGCAGGCGGCATCATCATTCCGGACAGCGCCAAGGAAAAGCCCTCGCAGGGCGAAATCATCGCCGTCGGCCCAGGCGGCCGCGACGAGGCCGGCAAGCTGATTCCGATCGATCTCAAAGTTGGCGACCGCGTGCTGTTCGGCAAATGGTCGGGCACCGAGGTCAAGCTTGACGGTCAGGAGCTCCTGATCATGAAGGAGAGCGACATTATGGGCGTTCTCACCGACCTGCCCGCCGCCAAGAAGAAGGCCGCTTAAGCGCCAGCCAGTTTTCCTTATCCTGAGGAGTTGGCGCAGCCGGCGTCTCGAAGGATGAGGCCGCAAGTTCAAATCTCATCCCTCAAGACCCGCCCAGTCGCCGCGGTCTTTGGGATCTGACCAGTTGAAAACGGAGATCATTATGTCAGCCAAAGAAGTCAAATTCGGCGTCGATGCCCGCGACAGGATGCTGCGCGGCGTCGAAATTCTCAACAATGCGGTAAAAGTGACGCTCGGCCCCAAGGGCCGCAACGTCGTGCTCGACAAGTCGTTCGGCGCGCCCCGCATCACCAAGGACGGCGTCACCGTCGCCAAGGAAATCGAGCTTGACGACAAGTTCGAGAATATGGGCGCCCAGATGGTGCGCGAAGTCGCCTCCAAGTCGGCCGATGCCGCCGGAGACGGCACCACCACCGCAACCGTTCTCGCGGCTGCGATCGTCCGCGAAGGCGCCAAGGCGGTTGCCGCCGGCATGAACCCGATGGATCTGAAGCGCGGTATCGACCTCGCGGTCGAAGCCGTCGTTGCAGACCTCGTCAAGAACTCCAAGAAGGTGACCTCGAACGACGAAATCGCCCAGGTCGGCACCATTTCGGCCAACGGCGACGCCGAGATCGGCAAGTTCCTCTCCGACGCCATGAAGAAGGTCGGCAATGAGGGCGTGATCACGGTCGAGGAAGCCAAGTCGCTTGAGACCGAACTCGAGGTCGTCGAAGGCATGCAGTTCGACCGCGGCTATATCTCACCCTACTTCGTCACCAACGCCGACAAGATGCGCGTTGAAATGGAAGATGCCTACGTCCTCATCAGTGAAAAGAAGCTGTCTCAGTTAAATGAATTGCTTCCATTGCTGGAAGCCGTGGCGCAGAGCGGTAAGCCGCTTGTGATTATCGCGGAAGACGTCGAAGGCGAAGCCCTCGCCACCCTCGTCGTCAACCGTCTGCGCGGCGGCCTCAAGGTTGCCGCCGTCAAGGCACCGGGCTTCGGCGATCGCCGCAAGGCCATGCTGCAGGACATCGCGATCCTGACCGGCGGCCAGGCGGTCTCGGAAGATCTCGGCATCAAGCTCGAGAACGTCACGCTCAACATGCTCGGCCGCGCCAAGAAGGTGATGATCGACAAGGAGAACACCACCATCGTCAACGGCGCCGGCAAGAAGGCCGACATCGAGGCGCGCGTCAACCAGATCAAGGCCCAGATCGAGGAAACCACCTCGGACTACGACCGTGAGAAGCTTCAGGAGCGTCTGGCCAAGCTCGCGGGCGGCGTCGCGGTGATCCGCGTCGGCGGCGCGACCGAGGTCGAGGTGAGGGAGCGCAAGGATCGCGTTGATGACGCGATGCACGCAACCCGTGCGGCGGTAGAGGAAGGCATCGTGCCGGGCGGCGGCGTCGCCCTGCTGCGTGCTTCGGTGCATCTCAAGGGGCTGCGCACCAAGAACGACGACCAGAAGACCGGCGTCGATATTGTGCGCAAGGCGCTGTCGGCGCCGGCCCGCCAGATCGCGATCAATGCCGGTGAGGACGGTTCCGTGATCGTCGGCAAGATCCTGGAGAAGGAGCAGTACTCCTACGGCTTCGACTCCCAGACCGGCGAGTACGGCAACCTGGTCGCCAAGGGCATCATCGACCCGACCAAGGTGGTTCGCGTGGCGATCCAGAACGCGGCCTCGGTCGCCGCTCTCTTGATCACCACCGAAGCCATGGTGGCGGAGGTGCCGAAGAAGAACGCAGGCGCTGGCGCCATGCATCCGGGCGGGGGCGGCATGGGTGGTATGGACTTCTAAGTCCAACCGTTCAGCGCTCAAATGAAAAAGAAAGGCCCGGCAGCGATGCAGGGGCCTTTCTGTTTGGACGAGAGCATTTCTGGCTAAGTCCAGTTAAGCAGTGTGCCTTCATTCTTCATGGAGCGCGCCGCGGCAAAAAGGGAACGCCGCGATGGTCTCGCTGGGAGAAATGAAGAATTCCAAGAAGTTTCGGTTTGTCGCCGACGGTGCAGAGCCGCCGGCGTAGCCCGCGCGAGCGGTCTCATGGCTAATAAGTCCCAAGGCAAGTACAACCGACAAATCCTCAGTCATGCGCACTAAAGCGCCCATGCAGTGCGTTGGCCGTCAGGCGCGCAAACTGCGCATGACTCAGATGAAGCAGCGTCTCGTGATCGCCGGCTTCCATATAGATCTCCGGCTGTGCCACGATGCTATCGTCGACGATGAGATCCAGTCCGTAGCATTTGCCAACGGCCGGAACAGCGCCGTGTGCGCAGTCGCGGAACAGCTGATTGATCTCGGTTTCATTGGCCATGTTGACATTGTCACCGAGTTTTTTCCTCAGTTCCGACAGGCGGAGGTGATGCGATGCGGGCATGACGGCCAGCAAATATTCGCCGTCGCGCCGCAACACGATGCCCTTGGCGAGACGATCGCCCGAGATGTGGCATGCCTCAGCCGTGCGATTGGACGACATGCTGAGTTCGTGCAGGATCTCCTCGTATTGGATGTTTTCAGCGGCGAGATATTTTTGGAGGGTGGGAGCAATGGACATGACGTGACCTCCGGTGCAATACGCAAACCATCCACCGTGAGGTCTTCCAGCAGCTCTCGCCTTACGATGGGCGGTTGCGTGATTATAGGGCCAACATAAACCTTCCATCCGCCAGCTACAATTCTTCGTCCCTGACCCGGATTGCTTCCCCTATGCAGATCAGGCTGACTTGGCGCGGACGCTATCCGCCGGTCCGGCCCTGACCCCAAAGTTCGAAACAACTTCAGTCGTTCCGCCGTCCCGGGGACGGAGCTTCAGGCACGCGCATCCACTGCCCTGACGCGTCAATCCCGGCCAGGAATCAAGCGGTAAACGTCCCTCCTTTCTGCTATTATGAAACCATGACGATCGGGATTGCAGGACCCGAACGCAAGGTGCCAGGGCGGAGCGCCGTGGTTGGGGTCATCATTGCGGCCGTCGTCGCCGGGATTAGCCTGATCCTGCTCTGGCTCGCGAGCGACTTCCTGGTTGACTGGCTGTGGTTTTCCTCGATCGGCTATCTGCAGGTTTTTTGGATAACAATCGGCGCCAAAGCCGTCGTCCTTTTTGCGGTTTGGACGGGAACTGCCGTAATCCTTTGGTTGAACGCATGGCTCGCGGTGCGTTTTGCCCGACGGCAGCCGACGCAATCTGTCTCGGCCTTCATGGCGAATCTTGCGGGCAATGTGCCGCCTCCCGACCTGTTGGCGATCATGCGCGATCGGCTGCCATGGTCCCGCCTTATCACGGGCAGTGCGGGCTTGCTCGCTCTGCTGGTTGCCGCGGCAGAAGTCGGCAATTGGGGCGTCATCCTGCAGTTTTTTTATCACGTCCCCTATGGTGCAGACGACCCGCTCTTCAACAAGGACATCAGTTTCTATCTCTTCGTACTGCCGGCCTATGTTCTCATCAAAAACTGGATGCTGCTCACTCTCGTTCTGAGCGCGCTGTTCGCCGCAACGATCTATTGGGTGCACGGCGACATCGAATACGACTTGCATCACCGATCGATGTCGCCAACGGCAATTGCTCACGGCTCGGCACTGCTCGGTCTCCTCTTCGCGGTGAAGGCTTGGTCCTACGGTCTCGACCGTTATCTGCTGCTCTATGGCGACAACGGCGTCGTCGGCGGCGCAAGTTACACCGATATACATGTGGGGCTACCGGGACTGTGGCTGATGATCGGGCTGTCGATCCTTGCGGCGTTTGCTGCGTTGGCAAACCTGCGGGTGAGGACTTACCGACTTCCTGCCGCCGCGGTCGTAGTCGTCGGCGTCGGCTCTTTCGTTCTGTCCGGCGTGGCTCCCGGGTTGTTCCGGCAGTTTTTCGTCAAACCAAGCGAGTTGCAGCTGGAGAAACCCTACATTGAACGCAACATCGCGCTCACGCGGCAGGCCTACAATCTTGATCAGATCGTAACCAAGCCGTTTGCCGCCGAAGAGAAGCTTACCTTCAAGACGCTCGACGCCAACAAGGCGACAATCGAAAATATCAGGCTGTGGGACTGGCGGCCCTTGTCGGACACCTACGCGCAGTTGCAGGAGATCCGCACTTACTACAAATTCCATGATCTTGACGTTGATCGCTACTGGCTCGATGGCTCCTACCAAAGCGTAATGCTCTCGGCGCGCGAACTGCGGCCGTCCTTGCTGCCACCGAACGCCCAGACATGGGTTAACCGTCACGTGCTGTTTACTCACGGCAATGGCGCGGTGATGAGCCCGGTCACCCGCAAGAGCACTGAAGGACTGCCGTTCTTCTATTTGCGGGATATTCCTCCTGTTGCAGACGGAGGTCCAAAAATCCACGAGCCTCGCATCTACTACGGCGAAGAGAGCGACAGCTACGTCATCGTCAAGGGGAGCACACCAGAGTTCGATTATCCGAAGGGAAAGGACAACGTCTATGCGGCCTATGACGGCACGGGTGGCGTTCCGATAGGAGCGATGGTGTGGCGAGGCCTGTTTGCCTATTACTTCAACGACCCGAACCTGCTTCTCTCCAGCTACATCACCACCGACAGCCGGATCATGATCCGCCGCAATATCCAAGAACGGGTACGAACGATCGCTCCGTTCCTCAGGCTCGATCACGATCCTTATCTGATCATCAGCAATGGTCGGATGTTCTGGATGCAGGACGCCTATACGGTGAGTTCCTATTTCCCTTCTGCGCAGCCAGCGCAAGACCTGGATCTCAACTACATTCGCAATTCAGTGAAGGTCATCGTCGATGCCTATAACGGAACCGTCGACTTTTATCTGACGGATACCGGCGACCCGATTGCCGCGACCTACCGGCGCATCTTTCCGAGTTTGTTCAAGCCGTTTTCGGCCATGCCGGCCGAGCTGCAGAAGCACATTCGCTATCCGGAGGACCTGTTCCTGATTCAGGCGCGGCTCTATCAGAGCTACCACATGGAGGCCGCGGACGTTTTCTATAACCGCGAGGATCTCTGGCAGTTCCCGCGCCAGCCCGGCGGCGACGGCATTGCAACGATGGCCCCGTATTACATCATCATGCGGCTGCCCGGCGAGCCGCAGGCCGAGTTCTTCCTCATGCTCCCCATGGTGCCGAGCCGCCGCGACAATATGATCGCGTGGCTCGCTGCGCGTTGTGACGCGCCCCACTACGGCAACCTGATTGTCTACGAGTTCCCCAAGGAGAGGCTCGTCTACGGGCCATTCCAGATCGAGGCACGGATCAATCAGAATACCGAGATAACTCAACAGCTTACGCTGTGGAATCAGATGGGCTCGCGGGTGATACGCGGTGCGAACCTGCTGGTGATCCCGATCGAGAACTCGATCCTTTATGTAACACCGCTCTATTTGCGCGCGGAGCACGGACACCTGCCGGAGCTGAAACGCGTGATCGCAGCCTACGGTGAACATGTGGTGATGAGGGAGACGCTCGCCGAGGCCTTGTCGGCGCTGTTCACTGAGTCCGGCCCCGCGCCGGCAATTTCTAGCACGGCGGAGGAGATGCCCGTCACAAGCCCGGCCGCTAGTCAGGCACGGCAAGCGCTGGATCGCTACAATCAAGCAGTGGAGCGATTGAAGTCCGGAGATTGGAAAGGCTTCGGCACGCAGTTCGATGCAATGCGCGAGCTTTTGGAGAAAATGAACCGACAATCCAGCGGCCACTAGTGTCCCGAATCCGCAGTCTGGCGCCACTATTGAGCTTCGCTCGAAATTTTAGTGGCGCGCCCCAGCAGCGCTTGTGAGATTTACCTCTATCCTCGTGCAAGATCGAGCAGCCGGTCCCTCTTGGGACGCTGCGGCCGCGCGCGCCCTGCGCCCCTTCGGCTTCTATATGTGGCAATCGCTATCACTATCCATGTTGCGTGGAATGCGAGTCCGGCAAGAAGGACGAATTGACCGGGAATGGGCCCAATCGCTGCTCGCATCCAGAACTCCTGCAGCGAGGCGACCGGCGCCGGATGGATGAGCAGTTTACCAACGTATGCGGTCACCTGGATCGCGAAAATCCAGCAGTAGTTATGGCGAAGCCGGCGGCCCACTGCCTCAACATAGGTAATATGAAGGTTCGGGGCTCGGTAATCCTGGTAGAGAATCTCGTTCCAGCCATTATCGACCTGAACGCCCTCGCCGCGAAGAATTGGCCCGAAGAATTGCACTTCGAGGACATGCGCGCGCATGCGCCAAAAATCAAAGAAGCGGTAACGCCGCGCCTCGATGAATAAGAAGGTAACAACCAGGAGCCCCACGAGCACCAGCGGCAGAGGGGACGCGGATTCGCTGCCAAACGTGAGTGACAGTGCAATACCAGTTGTAAGGACCGCCCAATTGGTCGTTGCATCGAGCCGTGTACGCCAGACAGTGCTACGGTACAGCTCCCCGCGATAGAGGTGCGACAACGCGGTGATATCAGCTGTGTTGAATGCAGATTGCTTACCCTCGATGTTGCTTTCACTCATCGTTTTGATCCTTTGCGCTTATATCATTCACTACCCCAACACATGATGCTGCTTGGCGATGGTCTATTATGTCCACCTGTTGTCAGGGCCCCAAGGGAAAAGTGCGCCCCGTTGGGTGTGTCGTCGCGGTGATCCGCGTCGGCGGCGCGACCGAGGTCGAGGTGAAGGAGCGCAAGGATCGCGTTGATGACGCGATGCATGCGACCCGTGCGGCCGTGGAAGAAGGCATCGTGCCGGGCGGCGGCGTCGCCCTACTGCGTGCCTCCCAGCATCTCAAGGGGCTTCGCACCAAGAACGACGACCAGAAGACCGGCGTCGAGATCGTCCGTAAGGCGTTGTCCTAATCCTGCCCGCCAGATCGCGATCAATGCCGGCGAAGAGACAAAAACTTCTCGCTGTCATGAGCAACGCGAGACAAGCGTATTTTGAACTCTGGAGTGGTTGGTTTTCCGAATACTTTGAGATCGACGCATACCCCGTTCACGCCGCTGCAGTTCTGAGCGTTACCTCAACGCGCGCTGAAGGTGAGGCCGGCGCGCTCCTTCAGACGCTTGCGCAATGCCGGACCCATCAGCGCGCCCGGCGTCCAGGTGCCGCCCTCGCCATGCACGTCGCGCACGAGACAGAGAGCGCTCTCGGCGATCATCTTGCTGGTCGAGCCGTAGCCCGGATCGCGGTCGCCCGTGACTACGGCCTCGACCCGTCCGCCATCCGGCAGCTCGCCTAGGAAGAGGATGTCGTAGAAGCCCTTCTCGCGCTCTTCCCGAGTTCGGGCCTGCGCCGGGTTTGAGACCGCCGGTCGCGACCAAGGAAACCATCGTGGCGAACGTCTCCGTCGTCACGCGAGCGATTTCCCCAAATCCCGGCGCGACCATCATCTCGTCGTAAACGAAGTCCGTGCCGTAGGGATGACCCAACAGGAAATTCGTGCGGTGCACGTTCTTGGTGTTGATCGGCGCCATGGGGAACGGCACCAGCCACACGTTCATCCGCGGGTCGTATTCGGGGATGAGGCCCGACGGCTGAGACGGCCCGGTGAACCCCGGCGTCAACGCGAAGGGATCGGTCAGCCGCCGGATCAGGGCCGGGTCGCGCGCGGCGGCGGCCAACGTCGCCCGAGCGCTCGCCGCGGTGCCGCCAGACATGCCGCCTTTCACCTTGCGCAGGCGGGCTTTGACCCGCCGCGCCGGGCGTCCGAATTTCTCGCGCGCCTTCTCCTGCAACGTGAGCACGCCGAGATCGAACGGGATGGAATCGAAGCCGCAGGAGAAGACGATGCGCGCGCCGGTCCGTTTCGCCTCTTCGTGATGGGCGTCGATCATGCGCCGCATCCAAGCCGGTTCGCCGCACAGATCAACATAGGCCGTGCCCGTGGCCGCGCAGGCCGCCACAAGCTCGGGACCGTGGAGCTGATAAGGCCCGACCGTCGTGATAATCACGGCCGCACGCTCGCACATCGAACGTAGGCTGGCCGACTCGGCGGCGTCCGCCTTCACCAAAGCCAGATCGTCCGGCGCGCCGATCTCGGCACGCACCTTCTGGAGCTTGTCGGTCGAGCGTCCCGCGATCGCCCAGGACGGAGCATCGTCGCCGCGATAGGACGTCGCCAGATATTCGGCGATGAGACGGCCGGTGTAACCCGTCGCGCCATAGACGATGAGGTCGAAGTCTCGCTTCACGACGTTGGTCCTCCTCGAGATCCGGGAGAGCTATCTTCAGATCCGTGTGCAATCGCTCTGAGGCGCCGATCGACGACGTGCATAGCCACCCTTGCATTTGCCTCAGCCGGCTTGCTTCACCCGCATGTACCATTCGACGAGGCGGCGAACCTGACGCTCGGTATAGCCGCGTCCCACCATGCGCGCGACAAACTCTCCGTGCTTCTTTTCGGTATCGCCGTCCTTTTTCGAGCCAAACGAGATAACCGGAAGAAGGTCTTCGACCTGCGAAAATATCCGTTTCTCGATGACTTCTCGAATCTTTTCATAGCTGGTCCAGGACGGGTTTTTGCCGCTGTTCTGCGCCCTCGATCGCAGCGAGAACTTGACGACCTCGTTGCGGAAGTCCTTCGGGTTGGTGATGCCCGCAGGCTTCTCGATCTTGGTCAGTTCCTGGTTAAGAAGGTTGCGATCGAGCATCTGGCCGGTATCGGAGTCCTTGAAGTCCTGATCTTCGATCCAGGCATCGGCATAATCCACGTAGCGATCGAACAGGTTTTGACCGTAATCCGAATAGGATTCCAGATAGGCTTTCTGGATCTCGTGGCCGATGAATTCCGCATAACGCGGCACGAGCTCGGCCTTGATGAATTCGAGATAACGCTTTTCGACTTCCTCAGGAACCTGCTCACGGCGGATCGAATGCTCGAGCACATACATCAGATGGACGGGATCGGCGCCAAGTTCCGCGGTATCGTGATTGTAGGTTGCGGCTAGGACCTTGAATGCAAAGCGCGTCGAGACGCCGACCATGCCTTCGTCAACGCCGGCAGCATCCTTGTATTCCTGGGCGCTGCGGGCCTTCGGACCGGATTCCTTGAGGCTTTCACCATCATAGACCCGCATTTTCGCGAACAGGGTAGAGTTTTCGTGCTTGCGAAGACGTGACATCACCGAGAAGCGCGCGAGCGTTTCCAGGGTTGCCGGCGCACACGGCGCGGAAGCGAGTTCCGATCCCTGGATAAGTTTCTCATAGATCTTCTGCTCCTCGGTCACCCGCAAGCAGTACGGCACCTTGATCACGCAGATGCGATCGATGAAGGCTTCGTTCTTTTTGTTGGCCTTGAAGCTTTGCCATTCGGCTTCGTTCGAATGCGCGAGAATGACACCGGTGAACGGAATGGCCCCGATATTCTCGGTACCGATGTAGTTACCTTCCTGGGTCGCCGTTAACAGCGGGTGCAGCATCTTGATCGGCGCCTTGAACATCTCGACGAATTCGAGGACGCCCTGGTTGGAGCGATTCAAGCCGCCGGAATAGCTATAGGCATCAGGGTCGTTCTGGGCGAAGGTCTCCAGCTTGCGAATGTCGACCTTGCCGACCAGCGAGGAGATGTCCTGATTGTTCTCGTCGCCAGGCTCGGTTTTCGCGACCGCGATCTGCCGCAAGCGCGAGGGCTGGATTTTGGCGACCCGGAATCGTGAAATGTCGCCGCCGAATGCTTCCAGCCGTTTGTAGCACCACGGACTCATCGGTCCATGGAGGCGACGGCGCGGAATGCCGTACTTTTCTTCGATCATCGGCCCCAGCGATTCCGGATCGAACAAACTCAGGGGGCTCTCGAACACTGGACTGAGTTCGTCGCCGGCCTTCAGCACGTAGATGGGATGGACTTCCATCAACGATTTCAGCCGCTCCGCCAGCGACGATTTTCCACCGCCCACCGGCCCCAGCAGATAGAGAATTTGCTTGCGCTCTTCCAGACCTTGAGCTGCGTGCCGGAAGAAGCCGACGATGCGCTCGATGGTTTCTTCCATGCCATAGAATCCGGCGAAGGCCGGATAGGCGCGCATGGTCCTGTTCAAAAAAATACGGCCAAGGCGGGCGTCCTTGGCCGTATCAATCATTTGAGGCTCACCGATCGCAGCTAGCAGGCGCTCGGCCGCATTAGCATACCGCATCGGATCGCCTCGACACGATTCCAGATATTCCGCCATCGACATGTCGGTTTCGCTTCGAACCTCAAAGGACCGAGCGAAAGCATTGAACAGAGAATTGTTGTACATGATCCCTCTCCTCAAGACGTAAACTGCTGGAACGCGCGGCAAAGTCCGACGGCCGACCGAACAGATCGTCCGACTGCCGGAACAGTTAGGATCGCGCGGCATCAGCTAGTCAGCGACTTACTGCTTGGCCGTGGATGCACGAAAATCCCGGGATGGTTATCTTATGGCCCGAGCAAATCTAATCGACGTAGGCCGCCCTAGCCGCGATCATTTTTGGCCTTCGGGCGCTTCGACCCGTTCTCCGCGCTGGGCTGCGTGTTGCGGACGGCCTCGGTCAGCATCTGGCGCAGCTCAGCCTTCGTCTTCGGCGGCTCCCGCGTAAAGCTAGATTTTTGCCATTCGGTTACGGTCACTATGTGGGGATGCCCGAGGGAGAAGTAAATGCCACTGGGGCCGCAAAATCAGGGGCAGCCGACATCAACTATTTTGAGGATAATCCACATCCGCTCCGGAGGCTCACGAGATCGACTACGTCCGAAATATGCCGATACTGTTGCAAAAGTCGAATGTCGCATCGGTCCGAATTTTTTGGTGCCTCACCGCGAGCGATCGACATTATAACCTCAGTCGCGCTCGCTGGATGAGGTCCCTCATGTCTCTATACGAAAAGCGCGCCTGCGGCCCTCCGAATTTCTAACACTTTCTGCAAAACGACTTTTGCAACACTATCCCCTAGGAAGCGGACATTTTCAGAGTCCGTCAGTATGTCTCAAACGTGCAACTTCCGGACTCATGCATCGCAGTAAACTGCGCCTCATTCGATCACCTCGTCGGCGCGAATGAGCAACGAGGGCGGCACAGTGAGACCGAGTGCTTTGGCAGTTCGGCGCGGGGCCAGGAGAAGAGACATGGCTCCAGCACCGAAGGCCGGCTAGATAGCGCGCAACGCCCGAGAGCGTTAACGACGTTCGTTTCAACTCAGATGGCAGCCCCGGCCAGCAAGAAAACGCCGCTAAGTGCGACCAGCACAAGTCCAGGCCAATTCGATTTGATGCCGAAGCCGCTACCCGGTCTTTCAGGTTCCAGCGAGTCACGCCGGGAGCGAAGCCGCTTTGTACCACTTAATCGGCCTCGCCAGATTGGCTGAAACGCCATCTGGAGCACGCCGCCGAAAACAAGGAGCGCACCAAGCCATATGAGGGTCATGCTCGTCTCCTGCACCAGTGAACGCCGAGAGGTTGCTCCCGCCGAGAACCGCCGTCCATTCGACGTCTGGCCGGTGCTCTCGGAATTCGAAGGGACCTTGGAAACCACCGGACGCGGTAGCGCGCCGCATGTCCGCTGCGGATCGCACTCTCCGAAACTCAGGCTATGCCAATCCTAAAAGCATCCTGCTTTAGTCTTCGTCCGGCTCGCGCACGACCGGCGGTTCGTCGGCGCGGTCCTCTTCTTCGTCGTCTTCCTCGTCCTCAGCCTCTTCGTCGTCATCAGGATCTCGGGGCGGCATCGGGTTGCCCATGATCACGAAGGGACTCCAGTCGATCAACCTGGTGGAAACTTCCTCGGGGATGTGTGGGGTCATGTTGTTGCTCCTCGGGCGTGGACCCTAGGGGAGGCCGCCAACAGAGACGGCCTTACCGGACGCGTAGTTCTGCGACCGCCAGAGCCGGAAAGCTGCGCCGCGTCATGGACACCAGCTTGCGCGATCTTGATGATCTGCTTCGCGATCATTTCCGTTAGAGGGTCGTCGCGATCCTTGACGCAGAGGGTATGCAATGCTTGTTCGTATGCCTCTGTGATGCGGCTAATCTCTTCCGGCTCCAAGGTAGAGTTCTTCAATAGGCGATAGATAGCCACTTCTAAATGGAACTTATCTTGGTGCCTGTAGCCCGAGGCCGGCTACGCTGCTCCATCCATTTTGAGGATTGGCGGGAGCGCGACCGGCTTTCTCATCACCGATAACTGCCACGAGACCGGGCGGTGATGACAAAGTGTGCGCCCTGATCCTGAGAAGCGCCAGAACTTTCAATATTAACTTTCTGCCGGAATCAAATTAGGCGCACTGGGCTAGTGTCGTTCCGGCTTTCTCTCTGGACGTTCAACAAGTTCGTATGTGGGAACGTGGGTGCTTTCCCGCCACGATTTTAGAGCTGCTCCGCAGACCGTGCAGACCGCGTCACCCGTATGCGGTACCAAGAGCTTCTCTTCGGTGCGTCTGTACTCGGCGCCGCAATTGCATTGCACGATTGTCGCCATCCCGAGAATATGCGCTTCGGACCGTCGATTTTCCAGCCCGGATGCGCGTCGGTTGCAGCAGCGCCTCGGTGGTGGATGTGGTTGACGAAAGAACCACGTCGGGCTGCGACGCCACATCGTGCTGAAGGGTGCGGCGAGACCGCTCGCTTTATGATGGCGCTAAAGTCGGATCTTGAGCGGACTTCCTAAAGCACTCCTCCAAAACGCACCGAAGCCACAGCTTCATCGATCAATCTCCCCGAATACGATATCGAGCGATCCGATGATTGCGGAAACGTCAGCCAGCAGGTGGCCACGCGTAAGGAAGTCCATGGCCGAAAGATGGGCGAAGGAAGGAGCGCGGATCTTGCACCTGTACGGCTGGTTGGTGCCATCGGAGACGAGATAGACGCCGAACTCGCCCTTCGGAGCTTCCACGGCGACGTAGACCTCGCCGGCGGGCACGCGATAGCCCTCGCTGTAGAGCTTGAAATGCTCGATCATCGCCTCCATCGACCGTTTCATTTCCGCGCGCAGGGGCGGAACGATCTTGTGGTCTCTCGTGGCGACGGGCCCCTGCCCTTCGGCCAGCCGTAGCTTCTCCAGGCATTGCTTCATGATACCCACAGATTGACGCATCTCTTCCATCCGCACGAGATAGCGGTCGTAACAATCGCCATTCTTTCCAATCGGAATGTCAAAATCGAGTTCGGAATAACATTCGTAGGGTTGCGCCTTGCGCAGGTCCCAAGCGGCGCCGGAGCCGCGCACCATGACGCCTGAGAAACCCCATCCCCACGCGTCTGCGAGCTTGACCTCGGCGATCCCGACATTGCGTTGCTTAAAGATGCGATTTCCGGTCAGCAAGCCCTCGAGGTCGTCGCACACTTTGAGGAACGGGTCGCAAAAATCCCGAATGTCATCAAGGAGCTTCGGCGGAAGATCTTGATGTACGCCGCCAATGCGAAAATAGTTGGCGTGCATCCGCGCGCCGGACGCGCGCTCGTAAAACACCATCAATTTTTCGCGCTCTTCAAAACCCCATAGCGGCGGAGTGAGCGCGCCGACGTCCATCGCCTGGGTCGTGACATTGAGAAGGTGCGAAAGCAGCCGTCCGATTTCGCAGTAAAGCACGCGGATGAGCTGGCCCCGTTTCGGAACTGTGATGTTGAGCAGCTTCTCGGTTGCCAGACAGAACGCATGTTCCTGGTTCATGGGCGCGACATAGTCGAGCCGGTCGAAGTAAGGCAGCGCCTGCAGGTAAGTCTTATGCTCGATCAGCTTCTCGGTGCCGCGATGCAGGAGACCAATATGAGGGTCGACGCGCACGACGACTTCGCCGTCAAGTTCCAGCACTAGACGCAAGACCCCGTGCGCCGCGGGATGTTGCGGCCCAAAATTGATCGTGAAATTGCGGGGCGCGGCTTCGGCCATGTAGGCCTCATGTCACCTACGGTGACTCGGTTGTCTACTGAAGCAAGACTTACTCCAAGCGCAATTTCTTCTGAACTGGCTCGGATGGCTCCCAATACAGTCACAGCCACGATCAAGCTTAAAACGAATCTCATGATCCGCTCCAACGTTTGACCTTGGTAAGCGAACAGCATGCAGCGGCGGTGGTTCCCCCGCTTGCCGCTATTTTTGGTCTGTAGCGGACAGAGGGAGGCGGGTTTCCCCGCTCAGTGGCTCTGCGGAGCATGGAGTCGCCTGTCCCGGTTCAATAGGCTTCCAACTCCGATAGAACGCAGTTACGGGTGTCGGTTGTCAAGCGACGCCCTTTGGAGACGCGAGCCATCGTTGTTTTAGGATGGCGCGTCGAAAGTAGTCACGCGCGACCGTATCTATCACTGTCGATAGCAACTCATTAGGTTCTGACGGATCACAACGCTTTGCTTCACGAACAAAGTCTTCGACTTGCTTTTGCAAATTAAGCAAGTTCGCATCGTTGGAAAAAGGCGTTTCCAATTGAAGCCTTGCGCGCGCGCGTGCCGATTCATTTCGTGAGGGCATGACAAGCCTCCGAAAGAGGATTCTTGATCCCAAGCCCGATCAATAACGGTAGGCATTTTCAAGACACCGGTTGACCTGGTTCAGTAGATCGTTGGGATAACCGGCGCCTGTGTGTCGCGTTCCCGAGACAGAAACCCCAAGTCCTATTGTTCCATAGATCGGAACCGCAGGTTCCAAGTGCGCGCGGGCCATATTGGCCGGAACACCACAAGCCCGGTTGTTTAACCGACGTGGACGCCGGCGGCTCGGGCCGGAGCGTCGCGAAGACCAGCAGCTCGCGTCGCGCGTGTGACGACGACGTTAAGGCGGCGGTGGCCGCCTTCGTTGTTGGGCGAGGGCATCTGGGCGGTGATGCGGCCGGTCTTGTCCTGACCCACGGCCATCGAGAAGATGATGTCGTCCCGTTCGTGGCCCCGCATATTCTCGATGCTCTTGACCAGGATGGGTTCGTTCGTCTGGTTGCGGTCGAAATGGGCCTCCAGTGACGGGTCGCTGCGGCGCGCCTGGTCGAGCACTTTCTTGATCAGGCGCTGCTGGTCGCCGTTGAAGTGACGACGCCGATCGACTGCGATGCCGGAATTCGAAGGCGAACTGCCGGAAGCCGGGTTTGCCGGCGCAGGCTTTGGTCACTTCAGGATCGCCCTTGGTGCCCCCTCAGCGCGTGACGTCAGGACGATCCAGCCTCTTGATGCAGCTCGCCACCCTGGATCAAGCGGCGGGCGATGTCGGCCGTCTGCAGTGACGCGCGTTCGGTCGGTGAATGGGCCGCCAGATAGCGGGCAACCGCGATGAGGATGTGCCGGCCCTCGTCCGTGTCGCCCCACGCGCCGAATTGCCGCACTCCCGCCTCCAGCATCTGATACACATGGAAGCCTGCATCTTCGCGCAGCACCGCATGCGCGAGCGTGGCGATCAGCGCCTGCGGCGAATGGCCGAGCGTGAGATGCCGTGCTACCAGGTTTGCGGCGAGATCGACCTGTCTCTGCCGATCGAAGGCGTCGAGCAATGCGGCGCCGATCGTGTCTGGATCCGCGGGCAGATCATCGAGCTGCTCGCCGCCGTCGCCCGGGATACGCGCCGGCGGCACATTGAGATAGCGAGCAAGGTAGAGCGCCATCGCTCCATGCAATACGCCGCGGACGGCCGTGACGTGAGTGTCGATGTTGGCAGTCCCGATGCGCGTCAGCATCTGGTGGACGGCGTTGGCGTAGGTGAAGACGTGATGCGCCGTCTCCCAGTCGGCGTGCTCGTTGGCATTGCCGAAGCGCGCCACCCTGAGCGTTGCCGCGTACGCGAGGGATTGGCCAAGGTCAGCAGGAGCGGCACCGGCGCGGATCGCCTCCTTGAGCGCATCAACGATCCTGGCCGGATCGTCAACGAGCAGCTCTTGAGCAAGTGCGGCGTGGCCCGACCAGTCACGCGAGCGGCGTCCGGCAGCGAACAGGTCCGCGAGTTCGCTGGTTGATTGCTCACACAGCGCAACAAGGTCAACGGGCTGGCGCCAGGCAGTCGATTCCTCGGCGCCACGGGCCGCTACCATCTGACCGACGACAGTCGGCAGCAGAGCCGCCGCGTGTTGCCAGCCGACCAGATCGAGGCACTCGAACGCCTTGTTGATGAAGTCGAGCGTGTGCCCGGTGTCGGCGAAAGCCCGCTCCGTCGCGGCGGCGAACAGAGCATCAGCGAGTTCAGCCGGGGAGAAGCCGGCCGCAATCGCCGTGAGCAGGGTGCGCTCGGCCGCCTCGCGATGGCGCACGTTTGTCCAACGCCGCAGCCAGCGTTTGAGCGCGGCCGGATCCGGCCGGCTTCCAAGCGGCGCGCGTTCCCGCCGCGGCGGCTCGCCGTCGCAGTCCACCGCCACACGGCGTGCGCCGTGGAATAGAGCGAGATAGACCTCCTCCGGCAGCACGGGCAGGAGGTTGGCGAGTGCGGTAAGGATCGTAAGACCCGCGCCCCAGCCGTCGCGATTTTGCGCCCCGAACAGCGCCACCTCCCGTACGATTTCGGCCTGCGGAACACCGGCCGCGAGCTGACCATGCACGGCCTTGGCAATGACGAGGCCGAGGTCGTGGGCGAGGCCGTTCGCAAGCCGCTGATGCCAGTGCGCGGCGAGATCGGCATGGGTCAACGTGGTCTTCACCCAGACGTCACCATTGCGCACCTCCACCGGGCAGATCGGCACGTCGTCCGCCCATAGGTCGAAGGTGCAACCGCTTTCGAGATCGAAGCGAGCGTGGTGCCAGTGACAGGTCAAGATGCCGTCCTCGACGCTGCCGCGCTCGAGCGGGAAGCCCATGTGCGGGCACCGATTGTCGAGGGCGAAGACGCGCCCGCGGTCGTAGATGACGAGAATCGGACGATGGCCACCGTGCACAACGAGCCGACCCTTGACCTTCAGCTCCTCAAGGCTGCCCGCCAGCGCAAATTCCTTGCTAGGCGCGTCCATGAGCATACTCCCATTGTCGCTTTGGGGTCGCTGCAGGTACTCCGCAACATAGGCATCCTCTCGCGCAAAGGCGAGAGGATGCCGTGGTTTAGGGGCTGCGCGAAAGGAACCGCACTGGATGATCAAGCGGTACGGAACTGAGGTACAGCTCGATCGCGTTCGGCGGTTTCGACACAACCGTGGCGATGACAAGCAGCAAACGCCGGGGCATGCGCTGCGTGGCTGGTCAAACCGCGTGACCGTCCATCGTCGCACCGCCAGCGACTTGCCGAGATCGCCCGTCGATTTAACCAGCCGCTGGTCGAATAGCTGGTGTTCTTCGCAGGTGGCTTTTTGTATTTAATTTCGAGTTTCTGCGTGCGAACCAGGGAGCCCCGTCGACAGGAAGATCTGCCTAGAGATTTGACCACCCCTACCCTCGAATTTCGCGACGCTTTTTCAACGCACCGTCGCCCGGGCAAGACTTCGACGTGGTGGAAAATAAATACCCAAGTTGCTCGTGATAGTCGACCCATCTGTGAGGCCCTAGAGCCGTAAGTATTCGATCCGGCAATCGTTTTTCTCGCTAGCGAATTTGCGGTCGCGCCTTCAAAAGATCGTACTCGATGATTTTCCGCAGATGCTCTTCTGTGACAAGAACAGTCACTGCGCGCCCTCCTGATATTGCCTTAGGCTCTTCTCCGCGTTGCATCTGAACGGTCTCCCATCGTCGACCTTGAGCGCCATCAGCCGCGCCGCTTGCTCACCGCCTTGCGTTATGGCTTTTGCCGACAAACTGATCGGAAGCGCCGCGTCCCCTCCACAACCGCCGCCAATCCACCACCGTGTAAACGGCGAGGGCGACTGTCTCGGCAACCTCACGGGTGCTCATGGCTTTCGATGCTGGATCACCGAAATAAGGTCTAGACGCGATCGTCGCATCCTTAGTGATCGCAGGAACTTAGCGCCCACCCGAAGCGCCTTTATGATCGTGCAGGAAACGGGCGATCCGCGTCTTCAACATGGCGGCGTCGTGCGATTTGCCCGAGGCCGCATGCTCGAAGAGCCTGCGTTGGACGTCAGTAGGCAGATCATTCCATTCGCTGACAAGGGCGGCACCCAGACCTTCCAAGACTCTGCGCTCCACGTCGCGCAAATCGCTGGCTTCGTAGGGTAAAGGCCACGCCACCTCCTGCGCTCCGCCTTCCTCGTCCCAACGGTCGAGAGCGGTTGCCATTTCTTCGCCCGACGTTGGCCTTCGACCTTTCTTTTTGACCATTCCATATGTTCGCACATATGGGCAATAAGCGCCATTCGCTCGATCGCGGGTCGATCCGAAGCGCCAATCCTTCCAGTACCGTGAGTGGCGCGGCTGCGGAACTCGGTAGTTCGCCGTCGGTTGTTGAAACCATTTGGTAGCGCGGCGTACAGGCCGAAAGTTCACTATGGATGTGATCGTCACACCGGCAGAGGGAGGCACAGTTTGGCAGCTGACGGACCTGCTCGGCCGCTCGATGGGGCGCATCACGGCAAGCGCTCCCCGTCAATTCATGATCCATCCGGAGGGACACGCCTCGGAAGCTATGGCCGGCATACAGCAAGGGCCGCACGCCTCGCTCGACGCCGCACTGGCTGAGATCGAAAGGCATACCCGGGGCGTCTGCCGTCGAAATCCTGGCGAAGATCAGCTTTAGACCGCGCCCAACAAATGCGGCGCGTTTGTTTTCGGGCTTGCACTTCCGCGCGTCCCCATGGCTGTCCGAGCAAACCAACGCCCAGGGCATGAGACCGCACCGCATCCAGTTTTTTACATCTGCCACGTCCGTTCCGGATCATAAGCGGTAGTGGCCCAGCCTTAAGGTCATGTCGGTTCTGCCCTCAAGAGCGGACATTGACAGCTAGATTGACCATGTCTGCTTTGTGCCATCAACAGACATCGCAGGTTCAACACCCGCTCCCATTAGGTTGCCGCGCCTTGCGGAACATTTACTTGCCCCTGGGTAACGCTCACCGGTTGTTTACGTGTTCGCGAGGTCTTTCGATCGGAGTATCGGTCTCCTCGTGCAGAATCCGCTCCGCGGCCCCTTCGAGATCGTCGTACTGCCCGTTCTTGAGCGACCACATGAAGGCTGCAAGTGCAGTAACGCCGATCCCGAGCGCGATCGGTATCAGATAAAAATAGTCCTTCATTCGGCGGCCTCCATCACGGCCTTCGCCGAAAGGTGCGCATCCGCACCAGCGCGTGGCGCGATCTTTCGCTGGCTCCTGAGGCGAAGCGCGTTGGCGACGACCAGCATCGACGATGCAGACATCGTCGCGGCTGCGACCAGCGGCGTTACATATCCTGTGATTGCGATGGGGACTGCGACCAGATTATAGGCGATCGCAAGGGCGAAGTTTTGTCGAACGAGCCGTCTGGCATTACGTGCGACGGAGATCGCTTGAGGCACTGCGGACAAGCTCTCGCGCAAGAACACCAGATCGGCTGCGTTGCGTCCGATGTCCGCCGCTGAAGCCGGCGCCATGGATGCATGCGCGGCCACCAACGCCGGCGTATCGTTCAAGCCGTCGCCGACCATGAGGATCTTTCGACCCGAGGCTTCAAGCGCTCTGATGTGCGCGATCTTTCCGGCGGGCAGTACGGCAGCGAAATAGGGAATGCTGAGTTGCCGTGCAATCAGCGTTACCGCGCCTTCACGATCGCCGGAAACCACCTGGACCGGAATGCCGGCGTTCTTCAGTTCGGCGACCGCCGTCGCAGCATCCGCCCGCAGAAAGTCCTCAAAACGAAACTCGGCCAGGCGGCTTCCGTTCTTGGAAAGCACGACGGACTCATCACCGGACTTCCGTCCGGCGTCGGACAGACCGGCGAGTGCCCATTCCGGCCGGCCGAGCCTGTAAGAGATCACACCGGAGCGCGCCTCAAGACCGAAACCAGGGTGCTCGGAAACCTTATCGAATGCAACGCGAGACGGCGGAAGATCGGCGGCGGCTTCGACAAGCGCGCGCGAATAAGGGTGGCGGGAATGGAGGGCCACTCCAGCCGCGATTGCGGCAGTCTCGTGGTCTGTGACACCTGATCGGACCAGATGCGGGGTACCCAGCGTCAACGTTCCAGTCTTGTCGAACACGACAGTGTCGACTTCGGCGAGGCGCTCAAGAGCACCGCCATCCTTCAACATAATACCGCTCTCGAACAGTCGCCTGGCCGCGACGACCTGCACCATCGGTACCGCGAGACCAAGCGCGCAAGGACAGGTGATGATCAGAACCGCAATGGCGATTGTCAGAGCGCGATGTAGGTCACCGGTTGCGAGGAGCCAACCGAGAAGCACGCACAATGCCGTGAGATGGACTATCGGCGCATACAGGCTCGCGGCACGATCGGCGATGCGGCGATATGCCGAGCGGCCCTGTTCGGCGGCCTCCATCATCCGCACCATCTCGGCCAGGAACGAATTGTCCGGTGTCGCCGTCGCGACGATCATCAGTGGCGCGGTGAGGTTCAACGTGCCTGCCCGCAACAGGGTCCCGACGATCGCCGGCACCGGTGCTTGCTCTCCGGACACCAGCGAAGCGTCCAGTTCGGACATCCCCTTGGTCACGGTTGCGTCGACCGGCACACGTTCACCCGCCGCCAGCATGATGGTCATACCGGTCTGGATCTCGCTCACCGGGAGATAGACCTGCTTACCGTCAGCCTGCAGTACGCGCGCGCCACGTGCCGCCAGTTGCACCAGTCCCCTCACTGCCGACCGAGCCCGTTCGCGCATCATGTAATCGAGCGTGCGCCCGATCAGCAAAAAGAACAGCAGCGAGATTGATGCATCGAAATAGGCGTGCAGCCCATGCTGCGTGGTGTCGTAAAGACTCATGCCGAAGGCCAGCAGTACACCGATGGAGATCGGTACATCCATATTGGTGCGCCGATGCCGCAGAGCCTGCCATGCCGAACGGAAAAATATCCGGCCGGAATAGGCAAGCGCGGGCAGCGCGATGATGGCCGACAGCCAGTGAAACAGGTCGCGAGTCTCGGACTCAGCGCCCGACCAGACCGAGACGGAAAGCAGCATGATGTTGCTGGCAGCGAAGCCCGCGACCGCCAGGGCGCGTATCAATTCCGACAGTTCACCGTTCCCGTCATTCGACTCGATGTCGAACAAATGGGCCTCATAGCCAGCCCGCTTGAGCGTTTCGATAAAGGGCGGCGGCGCGCCGTCGGAGCGCCACCTGACGGTCGCGCGCCTGGTCGAAAGATTGACGCGGGCGCTTTCCACGCCGGCTAGCCCGCCGAGTGCTTTTTCGATTGTCCGGATGCATGCGCCGCAATGAACCGTGGGCACCGACAGATCGGTCTGGCGCACGCCGTCGGCTACGATGCGGCTCGCGAGCAGCACTTCCTCGCCGGTTCCGCGCGCATCCAACGCCAACTCCGCTCCCAGCCCGCAACAACCCATCGGCGAGAACTCCAAATGCCGCTCGTAAAAACTCAGGGCCGCATTGTCCGATATGCGTGCCAGCTTCCGTGTCCCAGCACCGGGAAAACAATGATCATTCCCAAAAGGCCAGTGACGATACCGCCGATAATCAGCACAAGCATGATCGCTGCCCAGGTCAGCATGACGGGAAGATTGTTCCAGACCAGCGCCATGCTGGTGCCCATGGCGGTCAGCGCATCGGTACGCTCGCTCAGCAGCATCGGGATCGAAAAGGCGCTGATGGCGAATGCGAAAGCCGCAAACAGGCCCCCCACCGCGCCGCCGACCACCAGCATCGCCCAGCCGATCTCCGTCGTGAATAGCATCGGCACGATGCGGTCGAGGCCGGGGAACGGGCGCAAGCCGAAAAACAACGCATACAGGATCACAGCCGCGCGCATCCACAGCAGCGTCAGCAGAAGAAGTAGCACGCCGGCGAATAGAATCTGGCCGCCCGATTCCGACCTGACGAAGATCATGTTCCACAAGCTAACAGGCTTGCCTTCCTCGACGCGCCGGCTCTTTTCGTAAAGCCCGATTCCGATCACGGGTCCGACCACCATGAAGCCGGCAAACGCCGGAAACAGGATGTAGTCGCGGTGCAGCGCGAATATACCGACGACGGTGATGACGGAGACTAGAAACACCAGAAGCCCGTAGCTGATGCTGGCTGCCGGATTGATTTTGAAGTCGCGCCAGCCGGCCGAGAGCCAGCCCAAAGCGGCTGCGGGGGCGACGTTTCGTTTCCAGGTCTGCTCTCGCGGCAGAGGCGGAACAACGGCCGGTATAGACGTCATCATCGATCTCCCTGCGCTTTCATCGCGGCGTGCACGATGATCGTGCCGCGCTGAACTTTCCCTGTTCCGCAGCACCTTCGCCTCCGCGCACATGCACGACGCAGTCCGGCTGCGAAACGACGGCCACATAGACAAGGTGCATATTGGCGATCAGCACCAACGACAGTCCGGCAGCGATCGCGACCCAAAGAAAGACCTTGGTCCTGGGCTGCTTCGTCGCTGCGTTCGCGCCCCTCATTGTTCGCTCTGACGAAGGTCGAACAGATAGAGCGCAAGAATCTTGCGATCGAGCGGCGAAAGTCTTCCCTCCCAAGCTGGCATATGGCCCTGGCGGCCGCCCCACACCGTGGTTGAGATCGACTCGGCGTCGCCGCCGTAGATCCAGAATTGATCAGTCAGGTTCGGTGCACCCAGGTCGACTTTGCCTTTGGCGTCGTCTCCATGGCAGGTGACACAGTTGGCGGTGAAGACGGCCTTGCCGGCGTCGAGTTTCGCCGCGGGCACGTCCTTTGCGACAGCAGGGTCGGAAAGGCCGCGCACGTAATTCACGACGTTGTCGACTTCGTCTATCTTGAGCAACTGATCACGCCCGAACGCCATCATTTGCGACGTCCTGGTCTGTGGATGTGCCGAATTGATGCCGACCCGGATCGTTTCGGCGATGCTTTCGGGATCGCCACCCCAAAGCCAGGACGCCGTGGTCAGGTTCGGAAATCCCTTGCCGCCCTTTGCGTTCGATCCATGACATGCCGCACAGTTGTCGCCGAACAGTGTCCGGCCGGTCTGCCGCACCCGTTCCATCATTCGCGGATCGGCCTGAATATCCTTAAAGCTCTCGGCCTCGATGCGCTTGGTCCAGACGCCGCGTTCGAGAGCCGCTTGCTTCAGACTATCAGTGACGACGTTGCGCTGATCAATGCCGAGCAGGCCTTTGGTATAGGTCACACCGAGCGGCCACGCCGGCATCAACACCCAGTAGACGACAGCGAACAAAGCCGTCACGGCCAGGAAGAAATAGACCAGCCGGGGCACCGGCGAGTTCAGTTCCTTGATGCCGTTCCACTCATGACCGGTGGTCATATAGCCGCTGTATGGATCGCGTTCGTCTACCGCCATGGCTGATCCTTGTGCGGCTTGTTCTCATGGTCGAGAATCGATTGCGCGGCCTCATCGAACCGCTTCTTGTTCGACGGCCAGAACGCATAGGCCAGCACGCCGATCGAGAGCGCGATCAGATAAAACAGTCCGAACGACTTCGAAAACCAGACCATGAAGTCGTTGTCCATATTCACCCTCCCGCCGCGGCGACTGGCTTATGCGCAGCGTCAGTCAGCTTGCCGAGAATCTGCAAATAGGCGACCAAGGCATCGAGTTCGGTGAGTTCGGTCGGCCTGCCATCGAACGCCCGCACATTTGTTGCCTCGCCATACCGCTTGGTGACCCCTTCCGCGTAAGGCGTATCGGGTGCGGCCTGTCCGTACGCATCCCACTTCGCATTGGCGATCATATCGTCGGTATAGGGTACGCCAACCTTACGGAGCGCGGCCAGATGCGCGCCGAGGTCGTCGCTCCGCAGCTCGGTGCGCCCGAGCCATGAATAATGCGGCATCACCGATTCAGGAACCACATCGCGAGGATTGTTGAGATGCCGCACGTGCCATTCGTCCGAATACTTGTTGCCCATTCGCGCCAGATCGGGACCGGTTCGCTTCGATCCCCAGAGCATCGGATGATCGTATTTGGATTCGACGGCGAGTGAATACGGGCCGTAGCGTTCAACCTCGTCACGCAGCGTCCGAATCATCTGCGAATGGCAGGCGTAGCAGCCTTCGCGGATGTAGATGTTGCGGCCTGCGATTTCGAGCGGCGTATAGACCCGCATGCCCGGCGCGTCTTCGACGGTCTGATGAATGGTGAACAATGGTATGATCTCGACCGCACCGCCGATGCTGGCGACGCCGATGATGGCAAGCAGCAAACCGATGGTCTTGCGCTCGATCTGGTAATGCAGGTTGAACATGTGCGTTCACTCCGCCGGTTGAGGCGCGGTAACGCCTGCGAGCGCGGGGACGGGACGATCGGCAAGTCGTTGGTCGGCCGGCTGATCAGCCGTCCGTATGGTCATCCAGATGTTGTAGCAGGCGACTAACGCGCCGATCAGGAACAACAGGCCGCCGACGGCGCGAGCAATATAATAGGGGTGCATCGCAACTACGGTTTCGACGAAGGAATAGGCGAGCGTTCCGCTTTCATTGTAAGTCCGCCACATCAGCCCCTGGATGATGCCGGAATTCCACATCGCAAAAACGTAGATCACCGTTCCAGCGATTGCGAGCCAGAAGTGCACTTCCACCAGCCTTCCGGAATGCATCCGCTCGCGCTTCCAGAGCCACGGCACAGAGGCGTAGATTGCGCCGAACGTAATCATCGCGACCCAGCCGAGGGCGCCCACATGCACGTGTCCGACGGTCCAGTCCGTGTAGTGTGACAGTGAGTTCACGGAACGGATGGCCATAAACGAGCCTTCAAAAGTGACCAGACCGTAAAACACCGCCGCGACCATCATGAAGCGCAAGGTCGCGTCATCGCGAACCTTGTGCCAGGCGCCATTCAGCGTAAGCAGGGCGTTGCCGGCCGAGGCCCATGACGGCACCAGCAGCATCACCGAGAACGTCATGCCGAGCGTCTGCACCCATTGCGGCAGTGCCGTGTAGTGCAGGTGATGCGAGCCCGCCCACATGTACATGAAGGTGATGCCCCAGAAGCTGATGATCGACAATCGATAGGAGAAGATCGGGCGGCCGGCGCGGACCGGCAGATAATAATACATCATGCCGAGGAAGCCTGCGGTCAGGAAGAACGCAACCGCGTTATGTCCATACCACCACTGCGTCATCGCATCCTGCACGCCGGAAAATGCCGAGTAGCTCTTGGCATGCCCGAGTGAGACCGGAACCGCCAGATTGTTTACGATGTGGAGGATCGCCACGACCAGAATGAAGGCCATGTAGTACCAGTTCGACACGTAGATATGCGGCTCCTTGCGGCGAGCCAGCGTGCGCAAATAGATAATAAAATAGGTCACCCACACGATCACCAGCCAGATGTCAGCGTACCATTCCGGCTCGGCATATTCCTTCGACTGCGTGACGCCCATCAGATAGCCGGTTGCGGCGATGACGCAGAACAGATTGTATCCCAGCAGCACAAACCACGGGCTCAACTGGTCGGGCAACCGCGCGCGCGACGTGCGTTGCAAGACGTAGAATGACGTCGCAATCAGCGCATTGCCGCCGAAGCCGAAGATCACGCCGGACGTATGCACCGGACGGAGGCGTCCGAAGCTCGACCATGCTGCATCAAACGTCAGGTCCGGGTAGGCGAGTTGCCACGCGATCCAGTCGCCGACAAAAAGTGCCGCCACGACCCAGACCATCGCAAGGATAATGCCCATCCGGCTGGGATCGTCGAAATAGCGATCCAGTCGATCGTCGCCGGGCTCTGGGTCGTAGTAACCGGAAATGACGCCGAGCGTTCCTAGAATGCCTGCGAGCAACACGATGGCGCCATGAACGCCTAGCGGATCGTGACTCCCGGCGACCGCCATCGCGAATCCGCACACGGACATCGCCACCAGAATAATGAGCGCAAGTTGCCGTTCGCTTTTTGTCAATTGGGCGATCATGGTTCGTAGCTTTCTAAAAGCGACGGGCCAACAATTTCCTTTAAGCAATCATTCTGGTACGTCTCGTTACGTCCGATCCGATGGGCAAGCGGCCGCGTCGCCGAACAGGCCAATAAACTCGCGGCGCTGTATGTGCCCTCCAAAGAACGCCAATGCAAAAACTAGCACTTCGTGACAGTGCGGCGAGTGAGAAAGGGCAAACTATCCGCCCCAACGCTGCGACCTAATGTCCGTTAATGGAGACCAAGATACGTGCGTATTCCCATCAAAGCCACGGCCCGCGAGCCGATCAAGCAGGCCGGATACATATCAGCGACTTATGCTATCCACGCAAAAACTCTCTTGCGAAACGCAGCCGGTCCATACATTCGGGTCAATCGCGTCGCCCTGACGGTGCGCCGGACACTTCCGGTCTCCCCCTATGAACAGACATCGGCAGCACCGGCCGGCATGTCTCAAAGGTGCCAACAAGAGACCGAGGAATTCCGGCCTGCATGGCAATGTGCTGGATCGAAGAAGAATAACAGAGCAAAGCGATTTAAGGCGACACCGGTAGTCCCGGCTAGTTTGGCTCGCCAAGTTATCTAGGCGTAAAATTGTTCGCCACCGCCAGCGCGCCTCGCTCGTCCGTTTCCAGGGCAATCTTTTGGGCTAGCATGACGTCGCCCGCAACCAGAGGATCGCGAGGCACGAAGCACCAGCCCCTTCTTGGCAGGGCGGCATCGTCTAGCTCGATGATGTTCGCTCCATTGCCGTGGCATATGCGGTATCGCTTGCCGGTGTGGCAGCCGATGACCTCGAAATATCTGTGCGCGTCATATTGCGCCAGTTGCTCCTGCGAAAGCCATTCCCTCAAGAGCTTGAGGCCGCGCTGCTCTCTTATACTGGGACGGAGACACCACTCGCGAACGCCTCGCGCCAAGTGTAAGCGGGCCGCTAGGAGTCGCCGGAGCAGACCGTTCGCATCGTGAAGCAGTGTCACGAACACGAACCGACTCTTAGCCGCCGACAAGCCGCGGAAAAAACAGGATCTCCTCAACGGTCGGATCAAACGTGCGCGTCACGACCGGTTCTCCAGAAGCGGTACGGGTTGCCGCCGTGAAGCCAGCACCTGTTAGGGCCTTGAAGCGGCGCTCGGCCTCCAAGAGTGCCTTCACGTCCTTCGCATCGAAGTTATGCCGAGTATCGCCGCTGAGGTTCATGATGATTTGGGTTGCCATAGCTGCGCTCCCATTGTTGGCCGCCAGATCAAAGCGATGTTGCTAAATGCCACATCGTAAGAAACGTTCCGCTTCACCGAAGCAGAGCGAGAGATAGCTCCCGGCGTGATATCAAATATTTAAATGCTGCTCTTCCCACCCCAGACGACCTTGATCTAAGTCAACCGGCCGAACCGTTTCCGACCAAAGACCTTGCTCTCAAGACCGAGTTTTTGTTTTCGCGGCAACGTCGCTAACGTCAGAGTTGGGGTCAATCGCCTCGGTTTGACGCTCCGAGCGCTACTTCCGGTCCACCCCAATCGACGGACATCGCAAGACCGGCCCGACGGGTCCGTTTCGTGCCAAAGAGCGACATCGACTCGATCATGATCCGTCCGCTCAGGTGGCAGGGATCGTAAACTGAAAGAGAGCACCTTGCGGCTCGCACGGGATCGCCCACAGCCGTCCGCCGTGGGCTTCGATGATCGAGCGGCAGATAGATAGGCCCATGCCCATGCCCTCGGGCTTGGTCGTATAGAATGGCTCGAAGAGACGTTGGAAGTTCTCCGAACTCAGCCCTGGGCCGGAGTCCCGCACCGCGAGGCGAACGCCTTCCAACTCGGTGTTCTCGGTGGTGATACGTAATTCGCGCACCCCAGCAGCAACGCCGCTCATCGCCTGGATGGCGTTGATGATCAAGTTAAGCATGACTTGTTGTAGTTGGACCCGATCTCCTTGAATGAGCGGTAAGCTCTCCGCGAATTGGGTCTGCACCGAGACGCCGTTCTTCGCCGCCTCGCTATAGGTCAGCTCAATCACCTCGCGGATCGCTCCGTTGATCTCCACGCGATCCTTCCGTGGAGGCGCCTTTTTGATGAGGTCGCGCATCCGGTCAATGACGTCACCCGCTCGATGGCTGTCCTTAACAATGTCAGCGAGCATCTGCCGCGCTTCCTCCAAATTCGGCGGCTGGCGATCCAGCCAGCGCAGTGCCGCTTTCGCGTTGGTGGCAGTCGCGGTAATGGGCTGTTTCACTTCATGGGTGATCGAGGCCGTCAACTGGCCCATCGTCGCGACGCGGTTCATGTGGGCGAAATCCGATTGCATCTGCTCCAATCGCGCCAGAGCTCGTGTGCGATCCTCAATGTCCGTCATTAGAACGTACCAGCGCGCGATGCGCCCGGAGTCATCGCGAATTGAGAGGCCGCGGACGTCAAACCATCGATATTCACCGTCGAAGCGCCGCAGGCGTTGGTCGAGTTGGTAGGGAATTCCGGAGGCCACCGCTTTCGTAAACATTTCAACAACATGGGGAAGGTCCTCAGGATGCACCGCATCGCTTGTTCCCCAGTTTTTTAGCTCTTCAAGCGATCGGCCAAAATACTCGAAGACTTGCCGATTGACGGTCTCTAGTTCACCGTTCGGGGTCGTGATCGCAACCAGACCGGCTATCCCGTCAATTGCTGAACGTGCATTTCGTTCGCTTTCACGCAGCGCCTCCTGCGCGCGCATGATTTCTGTCACGTCTGAACCGGCACCTCGATAGCCGCGGAATTCTCCGTTGGCGTCAAACACCGGCTTGCCGCTGGCCTTCACATACATCGGAGAGCCGTTGCCGCTCAACCCGCGATATACGAAGTCACGGAACGGTTTACGTGAATCGAGGGTTGCCCGGACAAGCCGCCACTTCTCGGGTTCCGTCTTAAGGTCGAGAGCGTGATCCCAGCACGCCGTGCCAATTCGATCGGCGGCGTGTGAACCAAACGCATTCTCGGTAAGCAGCGTAAATTTGTAGTCCGGGTCGATTTCCCAAAACCAATCGGAGGCGGTTTCGGCATAGTCGCGGAAGTTCGCTTCGCTTTCTCGCAGTGCTTGCTCGGCCCTCTTGCGCTCCACGTTCTCGATCCGCAACGCTTTGTTAGTGACTTCCAATCTTTGGTTGGCATCGCGAGCTCTCGTTACCAGGAAGCTGACGACGAACGAGGTAATCACAAACGCGGATATTGTAATGATCTCTTGTGGGTAATCGACGCGGAAGCTGTAGATCGGCGGAGCGAAAAAATAACTCAAGCAACCGACGCCAATGAACGAAAGAACGATCAAGGACGAGAGGTTACTTACAAGAGACAACAGGACAAGGACGATCAAATAGGTGAACGCCGCTGCAACCAGGGGCACGTCCAGCCAAAAATACAGGCCGGTCACTGTCGCGAGCGAAACGAGGCCGAGCAAGAGGTATCGTGCTTCGCGCAATAATGTTGTGGGCCTTTCGGCGCGCTTCCATCCAGCCGCCGCAGTGCCTAAGAAGGTGATGAATTCGCGTCGTTGCATGTGCTCCACGCCCTTTGGGATGCATGCAGCCTAGCACTTTGCGCCCCGGCAACGAGCGAGGAATGGTGTAAATTGATCGGCCTGATGTCCGGTTAGGGTTGCCAGCTCAACCGGTCGACGCAACACAGGCGTTAAATCTCTCTGCTGGGGTTTCAAATTGCAAGGTCTGCCGTGGCCGTTCGTTGAGCTGACGAGCTACTCTGTTCAGATGGGCTTGCGAGTGCACCGACAAGTTGGTGCCCTTCGGGAAGTATTGTCGCAGCAGGCCGTTGGTGTTCTCATTCGACCCCCGCTGCCACGGGCTTTGCGGATCGCAGAAGTAAACATCGATGTTGGTCGTCAGGGTAAATCGTCGATGATCCGTGAGTTCCTTGCCCCGGTCCCAGGTCAGCGATTTATAGAGCTCACTCGGCAGCTTCTTTGCCTGCTTGATGAGCGCGGATACGACCGTCTGGGTGTCCTTATTGGCCACCTTTGCCAGCATCACGTAACGGGTATGACGCTCGACCAGGGTCGCGATATAGCTGTTCTTCGACCCGGACAGGAGGTCGCCTTCCCAATGGCCAGGCACCGCCCGATCTTCAACCGCTGCCGGCCGCTGACGGATCGAGACGATGTCCTTGATTTGTCCCCGTCCATCATTGATGAGACCCGCCTGTTTCGATCGACGGATCGTGCGCTTCGACCGAAGATGGCAAAGCAGCTCTTTCTTGAGCACCCCGCGGGCTTGAACAAATAGACTGCGATAGATCGTCTCGTGTGACACGTAATAACGCTCGTCTTCAGGATGGGCTCTTTTAAGCCAGCCGGCTATCTGCTCGGGCGCCCAGTTTAATCTCAGCTTGTTGGCCACCGCCTGTCGCAACCAAGCATTGGTCGCCAGCTTACAGTGTTTCGGGCGACGGGTTCGGGCCCAGGCCTTGTCATCCGCCAAAGCCGCTCGGTAGCCATCATAACCGCCGTTCCGACGAATTTCCCGGCTCACCGTCGAGGGCGAGCGGCCGAGCAATCGGGCCATTGAGCGTGCCGATCGATGGATCGCGATGCCTCTCGATATCTCCTCGCGTTCTGAGAGCGTCAGAGCCAATCGCGAGCGACGCCGGGGAGTTGGACGAATTCCTCCGTATGGCGACACCTGGAAATAAATCGACGATGACGGCTTACCAAACGCCCGTCCGATCGCTTTGAGAGACTCCCCGCGTTGCCAGCGATCCCATAACTCCGTCTTCTCGGCCGCCGTAAACCCTCGACGAAAGCCTCGATCCATCGCCACACTCCATCTCTTCGCTTTAAGATAAAGTGTTGCGTCGACCGGTTGAGACCGCCCCCTGTTAACGGACGTCGTGGGTTTAGCCAAACAAGTCGGCTATGTGCCATGTGCGGACGCCGGCTCTCGAGGTAGAGCTCACGGGGCGCGGCCGGTTGGAACGGGAACTCGTTTGGACGCGAGCCTGAGGCAGGATTGTTCTGATCGGTCGCCAGCCTCCCAACAAGCGCGACACCTGCGCCGGCCGGCACGAGGAAACGCAAGGGTGAGGCGAAGACGTAATTCGCTCCATTCCTTGATCCAAATCAACAGCGACCTGGCAACAGCGTCGTTGCTCTGTTCGCGCGCATATGGCGGGCTGATCGGTGCCTCGCGCCCTGAAACCAGCGCATGAGGAGTAGCATCATGGCTAGGGTAGTTTGTGTTCTCTACGACGACCCCATCGGTGGTTACCCGCCGAAATACGCCCGCGACGACATCCCCAAAATCACCAAATATCCCGACGGGCAGACCACGCCGACACCGACCAAGATTGACTTCAAGCCGGGCGAGCTGCTCGGCTGCGTATCGGGCGAACTCGGCTTACGCAAATTCCTCGAAGAGGCCGGCCATACGTTGGTGGTAACTTCGAGTAAGGACGGCAAGGACTCCGTGCTCGACAAGGAGTTGCCCGACGCCGAGGTGGTCATCTCGCAACCGTTCTGGCCTGCCTATATGACCAAGGAGCGCTTTGATAAGGCGAAGAAGCTGAAGCTCGTGATCACCGCCGGCATCGGCTCAGACCACACAGACCTACAGGCCGCGATGGACAAGGGTGTGACCGTCGCCGAGGTCACCTACTGCAACTCGCTCAGCGTGTCGGAGCACATCGTAATGATGATCCTGGCGCTGGTCAGGAACTACATCCCGTCTTACGGCTGGGTCGTCAAAGGCGGATGGAACATAGCTGACTGCGTCGAGCGCTCCTACGACCTCGAAGGCATGAATGTTGGCACGGTGGCCGCTGGGCGTATCGGGGTTGCCGCACTCCGCCGGCTCAAGCCGTTCGATGTTAAGTTACACTATCACGATAAGCACCGGCTGCCCAAGGAGGTCGAGCAGGAGCTTGGGCTCACGTTCCACCCGGACGTCCAGTCTCTGGTCAAGGTGTGCGACGTGGTCACCATTAATACCCCGCTCCATCCCGAGACTGAGCATATGTTTAACGACAAGCTGATCGGCATGATGAAGCGCGGCAGCTACATCGTAAACACAGCGCGCGGCAAGATTTGCGATCGTGATGCGATCGTGCGCGCGCTCGAAAGTGGGCAGCTTGCGGGGTATGCTGGAGACGTGTGGTTCCCACAGCCGGCGCCGCGCGAGCATCCTTGGCGTACTATGCCGCATCACGGCATGACACCGCATATCTCCGGCACCTCGCTCTCAGCGCAGACGCGCTACGCGGCAGGTACGCGCGAGATCCTCGAGTGCTATTTCGCCGGAAAGCCGATCAGGACCGAATATCTCGTGGTGGACAAAGGCAAGCTCGCTGGCGTCGGCGCACATTCATATACCGCTGGCGACGCAACCAAAGGCTCCGAGGAAGCGGCAAAGTTCAAGTAGGGACGCCCACGTTGGCCTCGTTCCTGCCGTGCTCGGCGAGAACGAGCCTCCGCCCGAGATTGCGCTGACGTCAGCTATGGGTCATAAGCGGACATCGGCTGGATCCAGATTCATGTCCGCTTTGCCCCAAGCAACGGACATTCCATAACCGACCCATTACGCGAAGGAAGACCCCCAAGCAGGTATTAATCTCTCGTAAAAACGAATCACCCTGAATGTTGGGCGCGCTTCAAACAGGGAGATACGCACCATGGAAAACAGTCCATCCGGTAACGCTACCAAAACCGCTGAGGATCCTGAAACATTTTGGCGAAACCAATCCGCCCTGGCGCAGCAGCGACTTTTAGATCCGGCACTATATCAAGTTGCGTTTGCCGAAATGAAAAGGCAAGCAATCAGGACGCCGGTCTACTACCAAAAGTCGGTCGAAGCGTTGCTTGAGGAAGCTCACGAAACGCGCTCTATTTTTATGAGTTTTAATGGTCGAAACGGCGGGAAGCCGAAGGATACGCTGCAAAAATTGATCGAAGGGATCGTTGAGAGAGAACCCAAGATCGATCGCAATCGACTGTTGCATCGGCTCAAAGCTGAAAAAAGCTTTGATGTCATTGTTGATGTAACGGACGGTAAAATCAGTTTTGAAAGCGCGACCGGAGAGATTGCCGACGTGAAGGTCAGCGCCCTAAAAGACAGGCTTTCGAGGGCAAAAAAAGAAAATCGCGAAAGCCGGTAAAAGCGACCAGCCCTCTTATTCTCCCGTCCATGGCATCCCGAACGGCTTGGATAGGAGCAGGACATGGCGCCACAGCGCGATCAGAAGCTCGTCGTTGAAACTATTTCTATCGGATCGCTCCGGCTCGATCCACAGAACCCCCGTCAACATAACGCGCGGCAGATCGGCCAGATCGCCCGAAGTATCGAAAGTTTTGGATTCAATGTGCCGGTGCTCGTGGATCGGGACAACAAGGTGCTAGCTGGGCACGGCCGGGTCCAAGCACTACAGCGGCTTGGCAGATCGGAGGCGCCAGTAATCCGCCTGGAGCATCTTACGCCGGCGCAGGCGAAAGCTTTCAACATCGCAGACAACCGGCTGACGGAGACGGCAAGCTGGAATGACCAACTCCTTGGCGAGGTATTGCAGGAGCTATCAGTACAGAATCTAGATTTCAGTATCGAGGCGACTGGATTTTCAGTGGCCGAGATCGACCTTCGGATCGAAGGGTTGTCTGGCACTCCGCCGGATGCTCCTGATCCAGCGGATGAGCAGCCTCCCCTCGCCGCAGATCCGGTCACCCAAAGAGGTGACTTATGGCAACTCGGCCGCCATCGCTTGCTCTGTGGCAGTGCACTGGAACGCGCTTCCTATCAGGCATTGATGCGGGACGATATCGCCGACCTCGTATTCACCGACCCGCCGTTCAATGTTCGAATCGATGGTCACGCCACCGGCAACGGCAAGATCCGACATCGGGAATTTGCAATGGCGGTCGGAGAGATGACGGGCGGCGAGTTCACGGACTTTCTTTCGCGAGTCTTTACTCATGTGGTCAGGCACAGCGCGTCGGGATCAATGCACTTTATATGTATGGACTGGCGCCATCAGCTCGAAATCCTTACCGCCGGCAACGAGACCTATACCGAACTGAAGAACCTATGCGTCTGGGTCAAAAACGGCGCCGGAATGGGGTCGCTCTACCGCGGCCGCCATGAACTGGTGTTTCTCTTCAAACTTGGGACCGGCAAGCATCGCAACAATATTGAGCTTGTTCGTACTCGTCTTTATCCTTGCTGCGGCCGTTGGTACTCGGCTTGGAATATATTTTCAGCTTATTCACCACTACTTGCCGGAGATTCAATTCGACAAAATCGTGGCCGCTGAGTTTGCCCGCCAAAACGTGTAGAGGCGGCTGCTCAAACGTCTTTCAGGCTCCCCCATCGCAAGTTAACGGCCAGCCAGGCGTTCTCAATTGAGAACATCACGCCGCCGGTCAGGGGACGGTAATGCGACGCTTTCGGCAAGCCGCGCACTCCAAACCGTCGGCATATGTCTTGTCGGCAGAGATTTGGTGCGATCATGACCTGTCCCGTTGCACGCCGGTCACGCTTGCTCGATTGGGCGCTTAATCGGGTTCATGTCACTGGGCCTCGCCCCAGAAAACTGCATTCCGAAAAGGAGCGAAAAGTTAGTGCGCAATTGTGCACTATAGCACATCTGATCTGCGCAAAGCCTGCTAGCTTCGTGTCGCTGAGGATTAGAGGGCTCAGTCACAGGCGCCGCCGGGACACGATATTTCGAGCCCGACGGCGTAGCTTTTTGTGCCCTCCGCTACTTCCTCAGCCTCCTGGCATGCGCAGCCAACCGCTGCCGGTTACGCTTCCTGATCGGTCGGCGCCGACGCTTCACGAAGGAGCCGCCGGAGTTCAGAGAGGACGGCGTCGACCTGCCGAAGGCTAAGGGGAAATAAGGGGAATACTCAATCCGACTAGGCAAGAACGCTAGGAGGCCGATTAAGAGCCGTGCCAAGGTAATGCGTTGCGTTGGAGTCGAATATGGACAGTATGTTTTTAAAAGAGCAGGCAGATCGTTGTCGCAGGCTTGCTGAAAATGCCGATCCATTCATAAAGCAGCGTCTTCTGGATCTGGCGTTGAGATACGATGCTAGATCGAACCTTCCTTCGAAGACACGCCGTACCTTCGGGATACCGGGTAGCCTTCTAGAAGCGCGGTTGCAGGGACACCCTGACGCCTGATTTGCGTTAAAAATCCATCCCCATTCGGGAAACCGCTTCCGCGATACTGTCGGTCGGGGAAAACTCCCATGGTTCCTCTGGGCGACGTCGCGACAGGGGCTGGTAGGAGCGCAAGATGTCGTCGACGCCGGTTCAGCGAGACCAATTTGAGGTTTCGCCTAAGGGTATAACCCACAAGCCGACAGGGGCGACGTACACTCCCCATGCTGGCGCCCCGTATTCGGGAAACACAAATCTTGGGCAGCTTGGAAACGTGCTGACGAATGGCGAAGATTATCGCCCCTTTGAGGTCCAGACGATGATGGAGCAGTTGTGGGCAGAGTACGTCGATGCAAATCCTCGCCTGTTCGAGGTTCATGACTAATTTTTTTAAGAAGCGCTGGCGCCGCCTGGTCGAGCTCGGGCTGAAGGTAAAAAGCAAATGACCAAACCGAAGCGATCCGCCGAGCAACAGGTCGCGGACGAAACCGATCGAAGGGCCCTCAATCCGTTGGCGTCGAGGCAGACGATATCGGACAGTCAAGCGGAGCCAGAGTTTCAGGCGAACCACAAACGCCTCAGAGCGGAGCGGCTGGCGCGTGAGGCTGGGCTGAAGGCGAAGGGGAAATGATCGCAAACCTGTTACCTTCAATCTTCACCATAGAAATCGGAGACACGCCGGCGCTCGTGTTCGAGGCCCAGAATTTTCGTGAGGCGCGCGAGCTATGCCACGAGCAATGGCTGAAGGACGATCTGGCAGAGGCCAAGGTAGATCGCCTTCCGCTGTGGGATGGAAAGGCCAAGCTTCGAGCGCGGCCAGCGTTGCCCAACGAGATTGCCATGTTTGGCGAGGCCAAAAATAACGGTGGTCCATCTGACGGGCTGATGCTGGTCTACCTTGTCGAACTGGACGGCGAAGCCACTGATGAGGAGTCCGTCGACCCCGGCGGCTTTCCGCCGGCCCGAATCTGATTTGCTGATTTGCCAGCCCTCATGGCGGCCTTCGCGCGTGCAGTATTGCCTTTAGGATGGAGGGCCGTCGAAGTACTGACTTGCTGCGCCTTTGCTCATGGCGCGCTCGATTTCATCCGCCAGTCCATTGAGGTGGACAGCCAGTCTGGCGAATAGTTCCCGCTTTGGTGTGAGCGTCGCTGAATCGCTAATCAGCTTACATTCCGTCGCATCTCTGCGAAGCTTTTCCAAGCTGGCCTGATAATCCTTCATGGCGCACCTCTGCCGCCTTTGCGAAGATGGATACAAACGCGTGGTAGTTCGCCCCAGATGAAAAAACCTATCGTCAGTCCGTCAGAGCACAAATGCCCGAAATGTATGGGCACTGGCTACGTATTGGCGAAACATCCAACTCGGCCGGGTGTGAGGATTTACACCGTGTGCAAAGAATGCAAAGGCAAGGGCCGGGTTGCCGCCAACTGAGGCGGCCTTACTCCTTATCCTCCGACCAGCTACGCTGCCCGCATAGGCATTCAAACATGCGGATCGTCCTGCCCGTGTTTGTCTCAAGCATGGTCCGCACTAGGTGCGGCAGGTCGCCGCAACGGTCGCAATTTCGGGTCGGCTGCGACCTCGGTGCGGGCGGCGGCGTTGCCGGCGTAAGTCCTTCACTCACACGTCACTCCTCCAGCGGCGCAGAATCACAAGTGCAGAAGTGCACACTAGTTCCAAACGCCAGGCGGGAAAAGTAGCGTTGGTTAAGGCTTTACTTCGGTGGCTGTAATTCGGGGGAATTGGCCCATTCGTCAATATGGGATGCGGTTTCCGCGATACGCGCTTTCTTGAATAACGCGTCCTGCTCTGGACCCGGCCGAAGTCTGGAGGCCTGTGCCTTTAATTGGTCGGAGAAAATCTTTAGCCGGTCATTGAGGCAAAGCGCTTGTTTGAAACGTCGTCGACGCTGCATGACACAACCTCGTGCTTACGGTTCTAACCGTACGGTTCGCAGTCACGATTTTAATATGCCGTTGGACGACTTCTGTTCCAAAGTGAACACAACTGGACGCTTGGATATTCAGTTCGCGCAGCGAAACACCGGGATGCTCCCTCGAGACCGAAAAGCCCTACCAAATGAGCGCGCCCGGGCCCATTGACGAAAGCAAGTCTCAAATTCAGGTGGCAGCCGCGGCCAGCAGGAGACCGGAGCCAAGCGCGAACATCGCAAGTCCGGGCCAATTCGACTTGATCCCAAAGCCGCTAGCCGGTCTCTCAGGTTCCAGGGTGTCGCTGGGTCGCCCGGAGCGACGTCGCCTTCTACCACTTAATCGGCCTCGCCAGATGGGCTGAAACGCCATCTGCAGCACCCCGCCGAAAACTAGGAGCACACCAAGCCATATGAGGGTCATGCTCGTCTCCTGCACCAGTGAACGCCGAGAGGTTGCTCCCGCCGAGAACCGCCGTCCATTCGAGGCCTGGCCGGTGCTCCCGGGATTTTCGAAGTGACCTTGGAAGCCACCGGACGCGGTAGCGCGCCGCATGTCCGCTGCGGATCACAGTCTCCGAAACTCAGGCTATACCAATCCTAGAAGCATCCTGCTTTAGTCTTCGTCCGGCTCGCGCACGACTGGCGGTTCGTCGGCGCGGTCCTCCTCTTCGTCGTCTTCCTTCTCGTCCTCAGCCTCTTCGTCGTCATCAGGATCTCGGGGCGGCATCGTGTTGCCCATGATCTCCAAGGGACGCCAGTCGATCAACCCGGTGGAAAATTCCTTAGGGACATGTGGGATCATGTTGTTGCTCCTCGGATGTGCCCCTTGCGGGATTTTGCCCAGGGGTTCACCGACCGGCAGGATATGTGGCCGCTCAGTTGCCTAACAAAGGCTGGCCTGGTGCGCGGTCCAGTGGCGGCCGTGGCTTAGCGAGGCCCGTCGTACCGGGCGGGGTCTCGTTGTTAGCCGTCCTTGCGTCGACCCGCTCAAGCGTGGTGACGAATGCCGCGGGTATTGCGACTATCATCGCGACCGCGAAAAGTATGACAGCGGTACGGTGGCTGTTCCGCTCGTTACTCATGAGGGACCTCCACTCTAACGTAGAAACGTTATCCGGCTTGGATGGTTCCCCGCCCGCAATCGGCTGGATTGAGGAGGACGGGTGAAAGTCCGCACGTTAAAGGATGCGGGCGCCGTAATGAGGCGAGGGCGTTGCCGCGGCGACTGGCTGGGCGCGCAAAATTGTCGCTCGTGGCGAGGACAACGAAGATCCGGCGGCGGCATAGCTGAAGGAACGACTCTCCTAAGCCCGAATTGGCTGTCTGGGCCACAAGTAAAAATGGCCCGGCGGTCCCGCCCTTTGTGCCTCCTGCCCAGGGCGGACCTGCGCTCTGGGAGAATCCTTCATGGCCCAGCCAACCGAAGGGCAGATACGGAAACGCGCGTTCGAGCTGTGGGAGCAGGCGGGCAAACCCGAAGGACGCGAAGACGAGTTCTGGAACCAAGCGCAGAGGGAATTGCAGGACGCAGAAGACCGTGGTGACCCAAACAAAGGTGCCGACATTTAATTCCGTCGTCGCCCTACCTTGCACTACACCAGTCCTAGTGCGCCGCGCTTCTGGCGTTAGCCAAGCGGCAGCATGCTCCGACGGTTGCGCTGTTACTCGAACGTGCGCGCGTCGCATCTCTTCGCCGCCCACCCCGTCTCGCGCAAATGTCCGAGTTGGGTCATAAACGGAAGTAGTCGCCCGCGATCTCGCTGTCCGCTGTTACGCCGTGTTCGGAATTGCCGCGACCGGACATTGCGGTGATGACACACCGCTGACAATTTGTTTTCGCGGTTTGCCGGGCCACGGACGCCGCCAGAGCGCGCGACATCTCGCCCGGTGTTGTCTAAATCGGCGAGATCGCGCAACGCATCAGGAAGCCACCGCGCACGCCGCGCGAGGCATTGCGACGCTCGAGGCTCGCTCTACGAAGTCGGCGACATCACGCGCGGTGTTCTGCACAGCTATGCGGTGTTCTGCAAGCGAACGCGCTTCACGCTATCCGCTTGGCGTCGAGTCACCCACTTTCCCTGCAATCGCTCGCGCGACCACCGATGCCAGCACGTAAAAATGGTCGGCCAGTCTCGCGAAATGTTCTCGCTTTTTTGCATCGGTTTCGAGCACACTCATCACTGAGAACTTTGCCGCGTCCGCGTGGAGCTTGTCGAGGCTTTCCTGCATGTTCTTCATGCGCTGTTCCTCACTGGAAGAACAACGCCCATCGGCATGTTACGTGCGGCCAAAAAATCTCAAAAATAATGCCCCAAAAATTGGAACCAACGCGGTGCGGGGTACCGCTTTGGGCATGTTGTGCACGTTGGAGCCGGAGTTTGCGCGGCCCTCTGCAAAAAATTGCGGCGGGTCCCATGCGGGTCGTTGCGCGAGGAGCACAGCGCCGGAACTCGGAAAGCGAAAGAGGCCGCCAGCTGAGGCGGCCTTACTCTGGAGAGCCGCCTCAGCTGGCGGCATTAAGCCAGCGCAAGTGCATAAGTAAAACACACTATCAGTGTCGCGGTGCCCAGGGTCAGCACCACGATGGCGTCTTGTTCCCGCTTTTCCAACTTCCGATCCATAGTGACACTATGCGGAAGGGGATGGATTGTTCCTTACTCCGTATCGCGTGATTTAGTCCTGCCTAGCTCACCGGCAAGCCAGCCTGTTGCGTAAGGGCTCTTGAGGGGATCGGGGCCTTCGCAATCCAAGCACTGGAATGTGCGAGGACCGTCACCACCAGGTGGTAACGCGAGAGTCAGATACGCCCCACAATCGGGGCAAGTCGGTCGTTTGGCTTGGCCCATGGAACAAATTTTGACGGTGTGAAAATTCAAAGTCAATTAAATTTGGCCACTATCAACTTCAAACGGGGCCAATAGGCACGGGAAACAGGCAGCACCAACAAGGCCATTCGCAAATGCGAAATGGGCGCCGGCACAACCTCACCGTGTTTCTACTGTGGAAAGCTATAGGATTGCTCTTGCCGGGGCTGAGATTTCATCCCGAACAAATTTAACCGGCCAGCGGGGTCGCGCTAATGCGGCCCCTTTTGATTTCAAGAGGATCATTCGTTCCGCAACGCCAGCGATGGAGTTGATCCGCCGAAGATGCCGCCCGGCTTTGTCGGAGACGGGAGCGCATGACCCGCAAGCCCCGTGATCTGCTCAATTCAACTTCTTGCGGAGCTTCCTGATGATGTCCCGCAGCCCGCTCGCGTATTCCTCTATGATCCGCCGAAGCTCTTGCGAGTGCGAAAGCTTGGCCTTCGGCACCTTTCTTACCCGGGTCTGGGCGGTCAGTTGTTTTCACGGCCAATGGTTCAAGGGAGAACCAAAGGGGCCATTGAGCCAAATCAAAAGGGAAGTCGGCCTTACTTTCCTTCGTCCTTGACGACCACTGCCAAGTTCTCAAGTTGGTGAGCGAGAGCTGTCCAGCTACGTGAAATACTCAAAAGCACAGCGGATCGGCGGGCCGAAATCGTCTGCTTCTTTCCCTGGAGTTTGTACTCTGCAGCGTATGTTCTGCATTGTTCGATTGTCGGCGTCGCATTGCTCCCGATTGGGCGGGAGCGCGTAATACTCCAGTCACCGATGGACGCCGAGAACTGGGGCGGTGATATGGGGCAATGCCGCAGGACGGAGCAACGTTCCAAATTAGGCCACTGCGATTTTCACTAGGCCACTAGGGTTCGAAACAGGCCAGTACCATCCCGATTTGGAAGGCGAAGAGCTGCTAGACGAGCATGCAGCGTGGAAAGAAGCGACGGTCACCGCTGGGCAAATTATTCAAGGCATCGACGGCAAGTTAGTGCCCGGACACGATTGGCACCTACAAGTGACCGATGAGTTCGCGAATATCCTCTACGAGCTTCAAGTGAGCGCGCGGAAGCCAAAGAAACGCTCGCCCGATTGAGCGGCTGCTTCGTTTGTCCGACATCAAGGTGACGTTTCGGGAGATGAAGGACATCATCGGCTGAAATAGCTGCCAGGTCGCTACATCGCGAACGTATAGGCTAAATAAACGCAGCCGATCACAAGGGCGGCGAACCAGACTACCGAAATATGGAAGAGCAGAGGGTCATGGTCCATCCAAGAGCTTAGGGCAACGGCTCCGGGGGTTGATATTGACCTAGCTCAAGGCCAAAAGATCGCGCCTGCGGCCATCATCACAATAAGACAGCCCAAGCCGATTACCATCACGACGAACCAACGATCCTGCGCCATCAGCGCAAAATAATGGAATGATGGCTTACCTATTAATGATCATTTCGAACGGTAGCCATCTGATGCTGGCACCGTATTTGTGCGGGCTCATCAAAATCGAACTCGGACACCCCTAACCACGAGGGTCAAAGGCGGACAGTAGGCGCCTTGGGAATAGGAACTACCAAGACGGCCGACGATTGCACCCTCGGCGCAAGTTGCCTGAACCCGCGCCCGCGATCTGACGACCAATTGCAAAGGCATAGCGAGGCGTGACATGTTTAGAATTGGTGCTGTCGTCATCTGGATCGCCCTTTTCGCGATGGTACTGAGCAGTGTGATTAGAAGCGAAAAGATCCACGCCAACGCGCACTCCGTGGCACAGCTTCATCACACCGGAAAAGCGGTAGCATTAGATTCCAGCGCCGCATTGCGATCTCCGTTAAATTGAAACGAGATATGCAACTCACATCGTCTAAAACTCGCCACGAATCGGAAGCCATCTACGAACCGCTGGTTCAACCTTTGCCCCAGCGCGCTCCGTCTCGTTGTTCCACCCTACCCCAGGACACAAAACGGGACGGGGCGTCTAATCGGAAATGCGATACGCAATACTGATGGGTGCGCACTCGGCCGTATTTGGTAACCCCGCGCTTTTGTCCGCTGCGAACGATCGTCAGCGCGGGCGGTTGAGGCTTTTGCCGGCCCCTCTCCTTCGGCTATGGTTGTTGAGCCGGACCTGTGAGGCCTCACGCTGGGGAAGCTCTCCGCGCGCGGCGGCGGTCTCCCTCGTCGACAACGAGGATCTTTAGTCGAAGCGCCTTCAGCATCGGCTCAAGGACCGTTTTGGTAATAGCGCCTTTTGAATGCGTCGGGCTGAAGTATCTTGCCGCAGTATCCGCCGGCGAGGCCACTCTCGGCATCCAAGATCTGCCGCGACATGGCCCCGCACGACGGACGGGGTCGCCGGCGATCAGGCGATGAGATCGCAGTGCGGCAGCGGTGACGAGCCGCCGCCGCCTTTCGGGGGAGTTCGTTGGAACGAACGCCGCCTCTTCGGGATTCGTCATCTCAGGAGGCCAAAATGTTAGTGACGAAAAAGCCGCGACCAGCGATACGATCCTTGGAGGGATGGGCCATCGGCGTTTTGCTGGAGGCGGGCGCCATCCGCGAGTGCGAGGAGCATGGTTGGATGCGGGACCGCGCCGATCCGCATGCGCGTGAGCGTGCTATCAACGTCGCCCGCCACGATCCGCCGCCCGGGATCTCGCGACAGGCTGCAGCGGTCGTGATCGCGGACTTGCTGGATTCGATCGGCGATACCTGCCCAGAGTGCCCGCCGGCTGACTTCCGTCGCGACCTGGCCGCCGGCTTTTTCGCTGTCGTCTCATTCGCCTGCTTTTTGCCGGCGATCGGCATCAGCATCTCCTTCTGGCCGGCCGACGCCTTCTTTGACTTCTTGGCCGACTTCTTCGGGACCTGGGGCGCGGCCGCAGCACCGCCGACGCTCTTGCGTAGCGCTTCCATCAGATCGACCACGTTCTCGCCACGGGGGCGCTCCTTCGGTGTGATCGGCTTGCCGGCGCGCTTCTGGTTGATGAGGTCGATCAGAGCGGTTTCGTATTGATCTTCGAACTTTTCCGGTTCGAAGCGCCCCGTCTTCTGGTTGACGATATGCTTGGCGAGATCGAGCATGTCCTTCGTAACTTTGACGTCCTGGATCTCGTCGAAATATTCTTCCTCCGAACGGACCTCATACGGGTATCGCAGCAGCGTCCCCATCAGCCCCTTCTCCAGCGGTTCGAGCGCGATGATGTGCTCGCGATTGGTCAGCACCACGCGTCCGATCGCAACCTTGTTCATCTCTCGAATGGTTTCCCGGATGACGGCGAACGCGTCGTGCCCGACCTTGCCGTCGGGACGCAGATAATACGGCCGGATTAGATACCTCGGATCGATCTCGCTGCGGTCGACGAACTCGTCGATATCGATGGTCCTCGTCGAATTCTAACGCGACGTTTTCTAGCTCGTCTTTCGTGACCTCGATGAAGGTGTCAGTATCGACCTTGTAACCCTTGACTATGTCCTCGTTAGCAACTTCCTCGCCGGTGTCGGCGTCGACCTTGGCATACTTGATGCGATGGCCGGTTTGTCGGTTGAGTTGGTTGAACGAGATCTTCTCGCTGTCCGAAGTGGCTGGGTACAGCGCAACGGGACAAGTGACGAGTGAAAGGCGCAAAAAGCCTTTCCAGTTCGCTCGCGGGGCCATGGGTACGCAACTCCGTTTCGGGCATCCTCAACTCAAGACGAACGGGGGTCACCGGTTCCGACAGATTTTCTGGCCGTCGGGCGATTTATTTGCTTACTGAAGCGCGACAGAACGAACGAAGAACCAAAATGCGCAACCTTTACAGCATCACCACGAACCAGGCTGCGATCGCCGCACTCTTCCGGGTCGTTAACCGCTACGTCGGCAACCTGGCGCCCATGCCGGGCGTCTTTCCCGATTACCCGGCGCCGGTGATCCGGAACGCGGGCGCTGATCGTGAACTGACAATGATGCGCTGGGGAATGCCGCCGCCCCCGCGCACTGGCGGTCCGCCCGTGACGAACATCCGCAACGCATCGTCGCCTCATTGGCGCGGCTGGCTCAAGCCGGAAAGCCGTTGCCTTGTGCCATTCAACAGCTTCGCGGAATACGCTCCAGAGCCAAACCCGGAGACGAAGAAAAAGGATGTCGTGTGGTTCGCGCTCAATGACGATCGGCCCCTCACGGCCTTCGCCGGGATTTGGACGACGTTCAATGGTGATCGCGGCACGAAGTCAAAACCGGTGCCGGGACCGCATCAGCGGTCCAACCTTCGTCGATGGCGCGAACGACAGGCGTGCCGTTTAAGGCTATCCAGGTTATCGGATTGTCGGCACGTCTCTTGCTCTATCGGCTAATGATCCTGCTTCCGAGGTTCGTATGCTGGGGATACCGCGTCGGGGCGAGACGGATTCGAACCCGCAGTACGACACCGAGGTAAACACTGCGAGCCTCGGGCGGCAGTCCTGATCGAACTCGGTCTCCGGTTGTAGTCTCCGCAAAACGGGAATATTCGCGTAGCTGGCCGGAAACTTTCGGCAGTTGGTGCCCAAAAAGCAGCAAACTGGGTGTCTGGAGACGGAAGCCAATGCGCGAAAAGCCGGGATTTCCGGCCCTATTTCGCATTTCTTTGGGAGCTTAGCAGAGCGTCGGAATGCCTGGCTGACCTGGAAGGATTCGAACCGCGATATTCCCGTTCTACAAAAGCCCTTTGAAATGTCGGGAGAATTTTTAACATTTTCGTGGAAATTCCGGCTGGAGACTTTCGGAACTATACTTCCTGTACTCGGGAGCATGGAGACGAGTCAGAGCGTGTTGTCTAGTTTGGTCTTATGAAAATGCCCTGCGAAAATACAAT
>CAWBIR010000015.1:0-1183038 GCA_963788885.1 uncultured Alphaproteobacteria bacterium
CGCCCGCTCCAGGCTCTGTCCAGCAATCGTCTTCACCAGCCATCGTCTTCGGACAGCCTGCATCTAGCCATTATCCAATCGAGCCGGCATCCGATCGAGCCAGCATGTCGCTGACGAGCGGCATGACCTTGGTGCCGTAGAGCTCGATGCTCTTCATCAGCCTGTCGTGCGGCAGGGGACCGGCCGAATATTTGAGATGGAAGCGCTGGATGCCGAGCGCCTTCACCGTCGCGGCGATCTTGCGCGCGACGGTCTCCGGCGAGCCGACATAGAGCGAGCCATGGTCGGCCTCGCGCACGAACTCGTCGCGGCCCATCGCCGGCCAGCCGCGTTCCTTGCCGATGCGGTCGCGCATGGCCTTGTAGTCCGGCCACAGCTCTTCGCGCGCCTGCTCGTCGGTCGCGGCGACGTAGCCCGGCGAATGCACGCCGATCGGCTTCGCCGTCCGGCCGAACTGGGTAGCTGCGCGGTGATAGAGATCGACATAGGGCTTAAAGCGCGTGGGATCGCCGCCGATGATGGCGAGCATCAGCGGCAGATCGTAGTGCGCGGCGCGCACCACCAATTCCGGGCTGCCGCCGACGCCGATCCAGGTTTTGAGGGGGCCATGCTCGATCGGCGGATAGACCAGCTGATCCTTCAACGGCGGGCGCAGATTGCCTTGCCAGGTCACCGGCTCCTGCTTCAAGAGTGCGACGAACAGATCGAGTTTCTCTTCGAACAGCGCTTCGTATTGCTTCAGGTCGAACCCGAACAACGGGAAGGATTCGGTGAACGAGCCGCGGCCCAGGATCACCTCGGCGCGCCCGTTCGAGGCCGCGTCGACGGCCGAAAACCGCTGGAAGACGCGGATCGGATCGTCCGAGCTCAGCACGGTGACGGCAGAGCCGAGCCGGATAGTTTCGGTTCGCGCGGCGATGGCCGCCAGCACGACTTCCGGTGCGGAGATCGCGAAGTCGCTGCGGTGATGCTCGCCAAGTCCGATGAAGTGGATACCGAGCTTGTCGGCGAGAACGGCTTCCTCGATGACGTTGCGGATCACCTGCGCATGCGGCAACAGCTTGCCGTCGGCGCCGCGCGTCACATCGCCAAACGTGTCCAATCCAAATTCAAGAGCTTTGGTCATCGGTCCAATCTCGACGGGGAAAATCTAGCCATCGGAGATAGTTACCGGACTGGCACGCGGCTAGGCCAGTTGACGAAACGCTCGGTTTCCGTTTTGGGGGGGACGTTCGCGGGCAGTCAATTCAAAGCGGGCGGCTTACTTCACATTCAGCCCGCTCTCGCCGGCGATGTCGTGCGAGAGCCGGCGCGAGGCGAATTTCCACCCCTCGCTGGTTCTCACCACCGTATCGTCATAGGTGCCGGCAACCGCAATCACGGGACCGCGCTCGCTGTCGCGCACCACCAGAAAGTTCGAGACCACGGTGGCGCTGTCGCCGGCGAGATCGATGATGATATTGGCCGTGAAATGCTTGCGCCGGTTGCCGGGCGCGGGTTCCGGCACGAGGCCGCGCAGGAGCTGCTCGATCGCCTCGGGCCCCTTGGCCGTGCCGTTGCGCGAGATCCATTCGCCGTCGGCCGTGAACAGAGCGGCGAACTCGCTCAAGCGATAGCCGTCGAGCAGGAAGCAATAGCGCGCCAGCAGTTCGCGGATGGCGTCTTTGTCTTCGAGCGCGCTCATTGCGCCGCCTTGTAAGCGAGTTCGGCTCGAGCAATGTCTTCCTCCGGCGCGATCGGATTGCGCGTGAAGATGAGACAGACGCTGGCGCCGATGAGCAGCAGAACGCCCGCGACCAGGAAAGCGTAGTCGTAATTGCCGGTGCCGGAGACGACGTAGCCGGTCACGATCGGGGCCGCGACGCCGACCAGGTTGCCGCCGGTGACCAGAATGCCGTTGGCGCGGCCGATATTGGCGGGATTGCGCAGGAGGTCGTTGAGCAGCGCAATGTTGAGACCGACCGCGCTGCCGATCGAGGTGAGCGAGATCGAGAACACCGCGAGGATCAGTCCGGTGTCGGTGATCCAGGGCGTGAGCAGGATGCCCGACGAGCACAGCATCATCGTGGCGACGAGTGTGCGCCGCCGTCCGCTTTCAACCGGCGCACCGCGCAACAGCCGGTCGCTCAGCCAGCCGATCAGGATGGTGCCGGGCACCGCGACCGCATAGGGCACGGCAGTGTAGAAGCCGCTCTTGAGGATGGTGAGGCCGCGCGTCGCCTGAAGGTAAGTCGGCAGCCAGGTCAGGAACAGATAGACGGTATAGACCGCGCAGCCTTGCGTGACGAAGGTGCCCCAGATCGAGCGGCATTTCAGCAGCGCCGAGACCGGCGCCGCGGTGCCCGGAATGGTGTCGCCGCCGCGCTCGGCCAGAATCTTGCGCCGCTCTTCCTCGCCGATGAAGGTCGCGGTCTCCGGCTGCCGGAAATAGACGAGCCACGCGATCAGCCAGATGAAGCCCAACACACCGGCGGCGAAGAAGCCTGTGCGCCAGCCATAGTTAGAGACGACAAAGCCCATCAGGATCGAGCCGAGCGCAGGGCCTGCATAGCCGCCGCAGTTGAACACGGTGGTGGCGAGGCCGCGCTCGCCGGCCGGCATCCATTCGCGGATGGTGCGGGCGCCGGCCGGATAGGTCGACGCTTCGCCAAAACCCATCAAGAGGCGGGTGGAAAAGGCCGCGCTGAAATTCCAGCTCATGCCGGTCAGGAGTGTCGCGACGGACCAGATCGCCATGCCGCTTGCCGTGGAAACGCGCGTGCCGACGCGGTCGACATAGACGCCCCAGGGCAGCACGAAAACCAGGTAGCTCCACAGGAAGGCCGAGAACAGGTAGCCGAGTTCGATGGTCGAGATGCCAAAATCCTTGACGATCTGCGGCGCCGATACCGACAGCACCACCCGGTCGATGTAATTGATCGTGCAGGCCGTAAAGATCAGCACGTAGATAAGGATTCGCCCCTTGCCCATTCCCGTTTCCCCCTTGGCTCCCATTTTGTTTGGAAGGCCGGTACGCGTCTGCTTTTTATGACTGCGCGTCGATCGCATCGACCAGCGGCACCAGAGCAAGCGTGCGCGTCGGTCTTGCCATTCTTTTTCTTCGGCCTGATCGGCGTACGATGACCGCCGACCGTGGGGAATATTAGGTCGCCACGCGACTATTGACAAAAACCTTTATTCAACCCCTCCTTATGCCGAAACGGCATAGGCGCGAAATCGCGGTCGCACGCAAGGAATCAACGATGGATTTCAAGGAAGTGCGCTATTTCCTGCAGGTTGCCCGCGCCGGCAGCTTCAATAGAGCCGCACACGAGCTCAACATCGCGCAACCTGCTTTGAGCCGGCAGGTGCGGAAACTCGAAACATCGCTCGGCGTCGACCTGTTCGTTCGCCACGGCCGCGGCGTGCGGCTGACCAGCGCCGGTTCACTCCTGTTCGAGGGGGCGGAATCGATCCACCATATGGTCAAGCGAACCACCGAGCGCATCCGCGCCGGCGGCGAAAACCTCGCGGGCCATGTCACGTTCGGAGTTCCGCCCGCCGCCGGGCTCCTGATCGCGCCGGCCGCTGTCGAAAGTTTCCGCAAGGAGTGGCCACACGTCACCCTGCATGTGCGGGAAGGCATCTCGAGTTCATTGCAGGAATGGCTGCTCGACCGGCGCATCGACGTCGGCGTGATGCACCATCCGCCTCCGGTCGAGGGATTCGAAATCCGGCCGGTGCTGACCGAACAGATGGTGCTGATCGCGCCGCGCAAGCGAGGCATCGATCCACCCTTCCCGGTAACGACGAAGAGCGTGCGGCTGCGCGACATTGTCGATTTGCCACTCATCATGCCCGGCGCGCCGCATTCGAACCGGCGCCTGCTCGACCAGGCTGCGGTACAACACGGCGTAAGCTTGAGAGTAACGCTGGAGGCCGACAGCGTGGTTCTCACCAAGGCGATGGTGAAGCGCGGGCTCGGCTACACCGTGCTGACGATGGCAGCCGTGCAGGACGACGTTGCGCGTGGCGAACTCTACGCTTATCCGATCATGCGGCCGCCGCTGACCAATAGCCTGTCGATTGTCGTGCTGCGCGACACCAAATCGTCGCGGTTCGTCGGGCCGTTGACGCGACACCTGGAAAAGATCATGCGCGACCTCGTTGCGGAAGGAACCTGGCAGGGCGCGGTGATCCGTCGATAGCGGGCCGGCCGGCCGGCAATGTGGGATGGCGGACGGTATTTTTCCACCAATGTCGAAAGCGTGAAGGTTGCGACGTGTAACAACGCGCGTCCTCGGCGCGAAATGGGTGACGAACTCACTCACGGAGGATCGTCATGTTGTCGCGCCTTGTTCTTTCGCTCGGACTGATCGCCGGCCTCTCGCCTTTCGCTGCCACCGCGGCCGAGCGGCCCGTCGTCGTCGAACTCTTCACTTCGCAGGGCTGCTCGTCCTGCCCGCCGGCCAACGCCTATTTGAACGAACTGTCGCGGGGCCGCCGCGACGTGCTCGCGCTCGCTTTCCACGTCACCTATTGGGATCGCCTCGGCTGGAAGGACCCGTTTTCAATGGAAGTCGCCACCGATCGGCAGGCCGTCTATGGCCGCCGCTTTGGCGACGGGTCCTACACGCCGGAGATGGTTGTCGATGGCGCGGCCGGCATGGTGGGCTCCGAGCGCGGCGAAGTCGGCTCCGCCATCGAGAACGCCAAGCGCAATGGACAAACCGCGGCTGCGGTCAGTGTGACCAGGAACGGCGAACAGCTGTCGATCGAGGTCGGCGCCGGTTCGGGTAGCGGCAGGGTTCTGTTGATCGGCTTCGATCGCGAGCACACCACCGCGATCGGCCGCGGCGAAAACTCCGGCCGCACCCTGATCGAGGCGAACGTCGTCCGTTCGTTCCGCGCGGTCGGTCAATGGTCGGGTACGGCACTGCGGCTCAATGAGCGCTTTCCGCAAGGGCAGGACGTTGCGGTCGTGCTCGAGGCCGCCGATGGCCGCATCATCGGCGCGGGCCGTCTGGCGACGGGCGGTTCGACCTGATGGCGCGCTCGCGTTGAGCGGGCTTACGGCGCGACCGTCAGCGTCGCCTTCATATTCGGATGAAAGCGGCAGTAATAGTCGATCGTGCCTGCCTTCTTCAAAACCAGGCTGCCGCCCTTCCTAGGCGGCAGCACGACGTCCCAGTCGCCGTTTCGCGCGGTGGCGGTGTGGGCGAACGCATCCTTGTTGACCCACTCGACGGTGTCGCCGACCTTGGCCGAAACTTCCGCTGGCGAAATTTCGAGATTGTCCATCGAGATCTGAATGGTAGCTGCCAGCGCCGAGATGGACGCTCCCGACACAAGTCCTGCGGCCATAGCGAAAACAGTCCATCTCGGCTGCATGGTGCCCCCTACTTCAGCGTCGCAGCGACGTGTTCGGCGTGCTGCTCATGGCCCTGGAAGATCTTCAGGCCCGTTTGCAACAGGCTCTTCAATTCCGCATTGCTGGCGGAGGGAATCAGCGTGGTCTCCAGCGCGCTGTCGACCGTCGTGTGATAGGCGACCTCGTTGGCGACATAGGCCTTGTCGAAGGCGGCGCCGCTGAGCTTTTCGAGTTCCGCAATCTTGGCGGCGGCGTTCTTCGAAAGAGTCTTGCTGGTGTCGTTGTCTTCAGGCGTGACCTTGAGTTTCTTCACGAGGTCGAGCGCCTGCTTGCTCACGGCTTCATGGTCGCGCACCATGTCTTCCGCGAATGACCTGACGTCCTTGTTGCTGGTTTTCCCCAGCGCCTGCTTGGCCGCGGCAATGTCGATCAGGCCGGCGGTATAGGCAATATGGGCGATCTGCGGGTCGGAGGGCTTGGCCGATTGCGCCATTGCGGCGCCGCTCAACAGGCTTACCGCGGCGATTGCCGCGCTCAATCGAACGAACATGGTTTGACACTCCAATGAGGCCCGAAGGCGATGCCGGTTCGGGCGTTGTTTTCTTGCACTGGAGTTGGATGGAGCGATTTTGAAAAGGTTCCCGCGAAATTATGCAGGCAGGCCGAGTCGCTTCAGCACCGTTTCAGTCAACCGCTCGCAGCGCCGGCCAGCGAACGGAAAAGCGTCCATCACTACTGGACCGATTTTTCGTTCGACATTGTCGCGCAGCATGGTGCGGGCGCGGTGCAGGCGGGTTTTGACGGTCTCGGGCCGCAGTCCCAGAAGCTCCGCGGTCTCCTCCACATTCATGCCCTCGACCACGCGGGTAATGAAGACAAGACGAAAAGCTTCGGGCAGCTCATCGATCGCGTGCTCGACGACGTGCTGGATTTCGCGTTGCGCCATGGTCTTTTCCGGATCGATGCTGGCGGAAAGGGGAAACTGGATGATCTGGGCCTCTAACGTTCCCGGAGGCAGCAAGGAGAGTTCGACGCCGGGACGCTGGCGGCGCAGCCGGCCCAGTGCCTCGTTGATCGCGATCCGGGATAGCCAGGTAGAGAGACTGGAATCGCCGTTGAAACTATCGAGGTGGGTAAAGGCGCGGACATAGGTTTCCTGGACGACGTCTTCGGCTTCGCTGTCGTTGCGCAGGATGCCGCGCGCCAGCCGATACAGCCTGCGATTATTCGACTTCATGATGCTGCGGATGGCCGCTTCGTCGCGCTGGCGAGCCCGCGCAACGAGGTCGTCGGCCGTGCCGTTCGCGGTTTTCGATGTCTGTGGCTTGCGCATGGTGCAATCCCGGAAGATGGTTCCAAAGGATTGGATGCGGGATCGTTCCAAAGGTTCCCGGATTTCTGGAAACGATAGGCGCACCGGAGACTTGCGCCAAGCGAAACGGGTGCGACCAAAAGAAACGGCCGGCAAAGCCGGCCGTTTGGCTAAAACAGGCTCAGTTCTTGGACTTACTTCGCCGCGGTCACCATGATCTCGACATTGAATTTCGGGGCCGCGAGCTGCACCTGGACGGTCGCGCGCGCCGGCGTGTTGCCGGGCGAGACCCAGGCGTCCCACACCGCGTTCATCTCGGGGAACGTCTTCATGTCGGTGATATAGATCGTGGTGGTCAGGAGCTTCGATTTGTCGGTGCCCGCTTTCTTCAGGTGGCCGTCGATGATCGAGAGGATTTCCTGCGTCTGCTTGGTCACGCTTTCGCCCGCCGTCGTGTTGGCCACGATGCCCGCGAGGTAAACGGTATCGCCGTGAACGACGACCTGGCTCATGCGCGGTCCGGTATCGAAACGTTGAATGGTCATTTTTTCTCTCCCGTGGATGGTGCTGCCACTTAGCCTGTTGGCGCGCCAACAGCTACCGTCTTGTTGCAGCGAAGGCCTGCGTCCTGGTTCTTACAGAACAGCCTTCGCCGCCGCGCGCCCCGCGCATGCGGCCCGAGAACAGGCAGCCGCCAAGGAATGTCCCTTCGAGCGCGCGGTAGCCGTGCATGCCGCCGCCGCCGAAACCGGCCGCTTCGCCGGCGGCATAAAGCCCCGGCATGATCTTGCCGTCCTGGCCGAACACGCGGGAATCGAGATCGGTCTCGAAACCGCCGAGCGTCTTGCGGGTCAGGATGTTGAGTTTCACGGCGATCAGCGGCCCATGCGCGGGGTCGAGAATCCGGTGCGGGGTCGCGGTGCGGGTCAAGCGGTCGCCGATATAGCGGCGCGCATTGTGGATGTTGAGGATCTGCGTGTCCTTGGCATAGGCATTGCCGATCTCGCGGTCGCGCGCCTCGATCTGCGTCTTGATGCCGTCGAACTTCAGAAGGTCGTTGCCGGCCAGTGCATTCATGGCGCCGACGAGATCGGCGAGGTTGTCGCGCACGATGAAGTCCGCGCCGTGTTTCTTGAAAGCCTCGACCGGCGCGGGGGCGCCCTTGTTGGTGGCGCGGCGCGCGGTCAACAGCCAGCTTTTTCCCGTGAGGTCTGGGTTTTGTTCGGAGCCGGAGAGCGCGAATTCCTTCTTGATGATGCTCTGGGTCAGCACGAACCACGAATAATCGTGGCCGGTCGACAGGATGTATTCCAGCTGGCCGAGCGTGTCGGAGCCGGGAAAGAGCGGCGAGGGCAGCCGCTTGCCCGACGCGTCGAACCACATCGGCGAGGGCCCGGGCAGGATGCGGATGCCGTGGCGCGGCCATATCGGCGACCAGTTTCGGATGCCCTCGACATAGTGCCACATGCGGTCGCGGTTGATCAGCCGCGCGCCGGCGGCTTCCGTGATCCCGATCATGCGGCCGTCGACATGTTCGGGTACGCCGGAGATCATGTGGGCGGGCACCGGGCCTAACCGCGCCGGCCAGTTCTGCCGCACCAGATCGTGGTTGCCGCCGATGCCGCCGGAAGCGACGATGACGGCCTGCGCGCGCAGCGAGAATTCACCGATCACCTTGCGCGAACTGCTCATGCCGCGGGCGACCGGATCGGCTTCGAGAATCGCGCCCTTGATTCCATCGACGGTGCCGCCCGTGATGGTCAGCGCATCGACGCGATGGCGGAATTTGAATGTCAGCAATCCCGATTTTTCCGCGTCGCGGGCAAGTCGCTCGAACGGCTCGACGATGCCGGGGCCGGTGCCCCAGGTCACGTGGAACCTCGGCACCGAATTGCCGTGGCCCATGGCGTCGTAGCCGCCGCGTTCGGCCCAGCCGACCACCGGAAAGATACGGTGACCCATCGCCCGCAGCCAGCCTCGTTTCTCGCCGGCGGCGAAAGCGAGATAGGCCTCCGCCCAGCGCCGCGGCCACAGGTCTTCGTCGCGGTCGAAGCCTGCGGTACCCATCCAGTCCTGATGGGCGAGGTCATAACTGTCCTTGATCCCGAGCCGGCGCTGCTCTGGCGAATCGATCAGAAACAGCCCGCCGAACGACCAAAACGCCTGGCCGCCAAGGCTTTGTTCGCCCTCCTGATCGACCACCGTGACGCGCCGGCCGGCTGCCGCGAGCTCGGTCGCGGCGACAAGGCCGGCAAGGCCAGCGCCGACCACGATGACGTCAACTTCTTCTGCCATCGCGTTTCCCCATCTGCGGGATCAGTGTGGCGACACTGACGTTCCTTTCGGGTTTGCAGCGACCTCTCCAAAGGAACGTCAGAGTCAAAGCCACACTGGAATCATATGGTTGCTAGTGCCCCATGGTTCTGACATTCGTAAAAGTGCCCGCCGCGATACGATACGAATGTCAGAACCGGGGCACTAGTGAAGCCCGCACAAATCCGGGTGGTCAACGGGAAATCGGCCGTTGGCCTAGCGGTAGCCTCCGAAGGTCCTGTTCCAGTTCGGGATATGGCCGGGGAGGGTGCAGCGCGCCGGCAACACTCGATGTGAATTTAATTTGAACCGGGCCGGGCATCTGGACAAAATAGCCAACTGGCAACACGCTGACGACACGCATCACACACCACCGGGCCTCAAGTCCGGGCTGGTACGAACTGGGGCCGGATGATGAAATTCATGATGGGGGTGCTCGCTGCGGTTGTCTTGCTGGCGAGCACAGGGGCAAGCCATGCGGTGGTGCGTATCGGCGAAGACCGCGGTGGCCGGATCGGTACCTACGTAGATAAATATCAGGAAGTGCGTACCTCCGGCGATATGGTGATCATCGACGGCCTCTGTGCATCGGCCTGCACCATCGTTCTCGGCGCCATTCCCCACGACAAGATTTGCGTGACCTCGCACGCGGCGCTCGGCTTCCACGCCGCATGGGATATGGACGATGACGGGCACGCCATCACCAATCCCGAAGCCACCCACATGCTCTATGCGATGTATCCGTCGCAGGTGAAAAAGTGGATCAACCAGCGCGGCGGGTTGACCTCGCGGATGATCTATCTGCGCGGCAAGGAACTGACGAGCATGTACCACTCGTGCTTCCTGGATGCCCGGGCACAGGCGGCGCATTAACCGTCCTTATTCCCGAACCAGGATCATTATGACGTGACCATAGTCGCGGTTCCGGCGCTTGCCGGGGCCGCGGGCAGGCTTTATCTGAACGGGTGAGGGCCCCGGCGGCAGCGCCGTCAATCGGGCCTTCAGGCAGACAGGCCGGTCGCGAGATGGCGCATCATCTTTCCACACCGCAAGTTTTCCCGCGGGCTTCCGGGCCCACCCGGCTGGCGCGCGCGGTGGCGGTGGGGGGCGTGGCGCTCGGCGTCGCGCTTGTATTAGCCGCCGCCGTTCTGTGGCTGCATTATGGAAGTACGGTCTTCTTCGAGATGATCGCTTCCGGCTTCGCCGCATGTTTCTAGTCCACTAACAGGAATTCCATCATGGACCGGACCGCCCGCCCGCTGGTCGTCATTGGAGCGTTCTCGGCAAGCCTCGTCGTCGGGCTTGTCCTGATGCTGTGGGTGATGGGCGGCCTGCGCCACGCTACGGCTCCGGCCGCGATCGGCGGCCCATTCCAGTTGACCGACCAGACCGGTCAGACCGTGACCGAAAAATCCATGCAGGGCCGCCCCTCCCTGATTTTCTTCGGCTTCACGCATTGTCCGGACGTCTGCCCGACGACGCTCTTTGAGATTTCCGAGGTGTTGAAGGCGATGGGCAAGGACGCCGACGGCGTCAACGCCTATTACATTTCGGTCGACCCGGAGCGGGACACCGCATCGGCGATGAAGGAGTATCTGTCGAGCTTCGATCCGCGCCTGAAAGGCCTCACCGGCAATGCGGAAGAAATCGCCAAAGTGCTTTCGGAATACCGCGTCTATGCCAAGAAGGTTCCGTTGAAGGACGGCGACTACACCATGGACCACACCGCGCTGGTTTACTTGATGGACCGCGACGGCAAGTTCGTCTCCCCGTTCAATATCAACCGCAAGCCTGAGGACGCCGCTTCGGACCTGAAGCGCTATCTGTGAAGGCAAATCGCTTGGCTCGCTGAGACGACGGGGAGCGGGTGCTGGAATCGGGCCACTAGTGGGTCTATAAGGCCTGCGATTTCCCTGAAAAATCGGCGGGTGATGCAGGTTAACCGGACCGGCCTTGTTGGACCAAAGCCATTTGGCGTGATGCGGGCAGGGTCGGTTTGCCGGCTCGCTTTGGCCGTGGCGCTGGCGCTCTCGGGGGGCTTCGCCCAGGCCCAAAACCAAGCCCAAAACCAGAACGCAAAGCCCTCGGCGCCTGCGCCGGCCCAGTCCAGCCCGACCCAGGCCGCTCCGGGCCAGGTCTCGCCAACTCAGGCTCCAAATGCCGCCAAGCCCCTCGCAGAAGCCGGCCCCCAGGCGGTGCCCGGCTTCTGGGACCCGCGGCGGCGGCCGGACCGGCCGGACCTGTCGCGCCTCACCGTGATCCGGTTCTTGACCGAGACCGATTACCCGCCCTTCAATTTCACCGGCCCCGACGGCAACCCCGCAGGTTTCAACGTCGATCTGGCGCGGATGATCTGCGACGAGATCAAGGTCACCTGCACCGTCCAGATGCGGCGGTTCGAGACGCTGCTCGATGCGATTTCCTCTAACCGGGGCGATGCCATCATCGCCTCGCTCGCGGCGACGCCGCAGCTGCGCACACGGCTCGATTTCAGCGATCCCTATTACCGCGTCCCGGCGCGCTTCGTGTCGCGCAAGGATTCGGTGATGCGGGAGATCAAGCCGGAATTTCTCGAGGGCCGGAAGGTCGGCGTGGTCGCCGGCACCTCGCACGAAGCCTACCTCAAGGCGATGTTCACGGACGCTGAGTTGCACAGCTATCCGAACGACGAGGCGTTGCGGATCGGCCTCAGGCGCGGCGAGGTCGATTTCATCTTTGGCGATGCGATCTCGCTCGCGTTCTGGATCAACGGCACGGATTCCGCCGATTGCTGCGCGTTCTCGGGCGGGCCTTTCGTCGAAAGCCGCTATTTCGGAGAAGGCATCGGGATTGGCGTGCGCAAGGGCAACGACCTGCTGCGGCAGGCGCTGAACTGGGCGCTGTTCCGGCTTTGGGAAAAAGGCCGCTATACCGATCTGTGGCTGCGCTATTTTTCGGTGAGCCCGTTTTAGGCGTGTTAGTTTTGGCGATCTGAAGGAATTTTAGCTGATATGTCCGTCATCGACTTAGCTGCCAGCCTGAGCGATTTGCGTGCGCTCGCCGAACAATCCAACGCCTGGCCGTTCGAGCAGGCGAAAGCGATCGTGGCGCGGCTGAAGAAAAAGCCGAAGGACGAGGTGTTGTTCGAGACCGGCTACGGCCCATCGGGCCTGCCGCATATTGGCACCTTCGGCGAGGTCGCACGCACCACCATGGTGCGTCACGCCTTCCGCGTGCTGACCGAGGACAAGATCAAGACGCGCCTGCTCGCATTCTCCGACGACATGGACGGCCTGCGCAAGGTGCCGGACAACGTGCCGAACAAGGAGATGCTCGAACAGTATCTCGGCAAGCCGCTGACCAAGGTGCCGGACCCCTTCGGCACGCATCCAAGCTTCGGCGCGCATAACAATGCGCGGCTGCGCGCGTTCCTCGACACGTTCGGCTTCGACTATGAATTTGCAAGCTCGACCGACTACTACACGTCGGGGCGTTTCGACGCGACGCTGTTGAAGATGCTGGAGCGGATCGAGAAGGTAATGGCGATCATGCTGCCGTCACTGCGCGAGGAGCGCGCGGCGAGCTATTCGCCGTTCCTGCCGATCTGCCCGCGCACCGGTGTGGTGCTGCAGGTGCCGATCACGGCGCACGATGTCAAATCCGGCACGATCTCCTATGACGATCCCGAGACCAAGGAACGCGTCACGCTGCCGGTCACCGGCGGTCACTGCAAATTGCAATGGAAGCCGGACTGGGCGATGCGCTGGTTTGCGCTCGGCGTCGATTACGAAATGGCCGGCAAGGACCTGATCGATTCGGTCAAGCTCTCCGGAAAAATTTGCGCAGCGCTCGACGGCACGCCGCCGGAAGGTTTCAACTACGAGCTCTTCCTCGACGAGAAGGGCCAGAAGATTTCGAAGTCGAAGGGCAACGGCCTGACCATCGACGAGTGGCTGCGCTACGCCTCGCCGGAATCGCTGTCGCTGTTCATGTATCGCGAACCGAAGGCAGCCAAGCGGCTCTACTTCGACGTGATCCCGCGCAATGTCGACGACTATCAGCAATTCCTCGAAGGCTTTCCGCGGCAGGATGGCCGGCAGCAGCTCGGCAATCCGGTCTGGCATATCCATGCCGGTCATCCGCCGAAGGCGGATATGCCGGTCACGTTCCAGTTGTTGCTGACGCTGGTGTCGTCGTCGAACGCGGAGAACGCCTCGACGCTGTGGGGCTTCATCGGGCGCTATCGGCCCGGCGTCACGCCGCAAACCCATCCGAAACTGGATGCGATGGTCGGTTATGCCATCAACTATTATCGCGACTTCGTGGCGCCGACCAAAAAATTCCGCGAGCCGACGGAAGGCGAACGCGCGGCGTTACAGGATCTGCGCGATGCGCTGGCAAACATGCCTGCCGAGGCGACGGCAGAGGATATCCAGAACGTCGTCTACGAGATCGGCCGCCGCGAGCCGTTCCTCGACGCGATAAAGAAGGGCAAGGACGGCCGGCCGGGCGTCTCGCTCGACTGGTTCAACATGCTCTACCAGGTGCTGCTCGGTCAGGAGAAGGGCCCGCGCTTCGGCTCGTTCGTCGCGGTCTACGGTCTATCCAACGCAGTCGCGATGATCGACGGCGCGCTGGCGCGGTCGGCGTGAACGGCAGCTTCACGGGTCAAGACTTCGGCTATGGAGTTGGCGGCCGGGTTATCCCGGTCGCCGATTTGTTTTTTAGGATCAGTAGCGCCGCACCAGCGGGACCATTGCCAGGGACCCCAGGGTGGCTGCGCCGACCAGCACCATCAGGCCCGCATTGAACGAGCCGGTCTCTGCGATCAACGCCCCCATCACGACAGGTGACAACGCGCCGACGATGTTGCCGATGCCGTTGAACATGCCCACGCCCGACGCGACGGCTCGCGGCGGCAGGATCTGCAGCGACAGTGCGAACAACGGCGGTAGCGCCGAGCCCCAGAAGAAGGCGCTCACCGCGATGAGGATGGCCGCAGTCTGCGCATCAGGCACGACGGAGACCGCGTACATGGTGGCGCCGGCACCGAACAGGCCGATCAGGCATACGATGGCGCGCCGGCCGATCTTGTCCGACAGCGCCGCCGCGAGGACCTCGCCGAGGAACATCAGAAAGAACGGCAGGAAGGAGAAAAAGCTGGTCTGCCGGGGATCGAAGCCCCGTACCTTGATGAGATAAGTCGGCAGCCAGCTATTGAGACCCCACAGATAGACGAGCGCCGCTGAGTTGAAGATGACCAGCATCCAGAAGCGCCAGTCGCGGCAGTAGAGACCGACCTGGGACAGGTACGACGGCTGCGCCACCGGCGCCGCGGCCGGTTGCGCAACCACCCCCGGCGGATTGTCGCGCAGGAAGAAAATAATCAAGGGCAGGATCACGCCGATGTTGAGCAGCGCGAGGAACAGAAAGGCCCAGCGCCAGCCATAGTTCGTCTCGAGGAAGATCATCAACGGGAATCCCAGCGCCGATCCGAGCGGACTGCCGATCATCCAGATCGAGTTGGCGCGGGCCTGCTCGCGCGGCGGAAACCAGCGCTTGATCAGCGAATTGGTGATCGAAAACTGCGGCCCCTCGGCGACGCCGAGCAGAATACGCATCGACAGCATCGAGGTGAAGGAGCCAGCGCCGGCCATCAGCGTCATGAAGAGGCCCCAGAACGCCGTGCCGATCGCCAGCGAGCGCCGAAGCCCGAACAGGTCGCCGACGAATGACAAAAACACTCCCGAGCAGCCATAGGCGAACACGAAGGCCGTCATCAGCAGGCCGAGCAGCGTCGGGTTGAAGCCCGTGCCCAAAGCGTCCTGGAATTCCTTGTTGGTGAACAGCACCGCGACGCTGATGCGATCGAAGAACGCCGATAGCACCGCAAGGAACAGAATGAGCGCGATGATCCAGCGAAGCGGTGACGCCGTTCCCTCGGCCCGTACTGAGGTGCCGGCCGATGAAGCGGCGACGCCGCCTATTCCTACGTCCGTTGTCATGTGATCCCCCGTTTCATTGTGACGGCCGCGTTATCCGCAGCGTGAGCCTACGCGATTGGTGGACGAGGCGGCGCGCGATCATCCAAGCCGCCTCGCTTGGACATCAGGAGACGACCGGCGGCAGGTTCAGCGCGGCGTCGACGAGACCGCCGGCTCGCGCGAAGTCGTAGGCGCGGTACATGTTGGTCTTCACGAGGTACGACGCACCGCCATAGAACTTCTCGTATTGCTGATGGCGGTTGCCGAACTCGGTGCCAATGAAGTCCCAGGCGAGCCGCATCAAACGGACGCGCTCACGCGCGCTCATCTTGCCCGACACGAAGTAGCGCTCGATGTCGCGGGCCGACTCCGGGTTTTCGAAGTCGCGCACCGAGGACGGCAGCGTGATCATCCCGGCTCCGGTCAGTTCGCGCACGATGTCGATCATGTGCGGGTTGATCTGGGACTGCAGCGCCATGACGGCGTAGAGCGCCGACTTTGACGGCCAAAGGATACCGTCCGCATCGATCGGCGCAACCGTCTCATGCGAGTGCAGCATGTTCTCGACGATCGACGCATAGGCGGCAAGCTCGCCCATCTCGACCTGTACGGGCGGCGCGGCGTCGTTGCCGGTCGCCTCGTTCATGCGCTTGGCAAGGCCGAGCAGGAAACGAAGCTTGGTGGCGTAGCGGGCTTGCGCCTGGTGATTGCCGTAGGAGTGGGACGGCGTCTGCCACCACTGCTGGAAGCAGAGTTCGGTGTTGCGGTAGATGAACACGCGCTCCCAGGGCACCAGCACATTGTCGAGAACCACAAAGCAGTCGGTCTCGTCGAAGCGGCTGGTCAGCGGATAGTCCTCCGCGCTCGTCGCCTGCATGGCGAAGGCACGCCGCGAGTAGAGCTTGACGCCCGGCGCGTTCAACGGAATGGCGACACTGATCGCATAGTTCTCGTCGCCCGGCCGCAGCGGGTGGATGCAGCTTACCTGCACATAGTCCGCGTAGACCGCGCCAGTCGCGAGCTGCTGGCCGCCGCTGACGACGATCCCGGCGTCGGTTTCCTTGACGACGCCTGCGTACAGCGTCGGATCGCTCTGCTGATGGCCGGGCTTGCTGCGGTCGATCTGCGGCGGAACGATCGCGTAGACGACGTATTTGTGATTGTCGCGAATGTACTTGTAGAAATTGACGACGTTGTCGGCGTAACCGGCGCCGCCGCGCGCGAAGAACTCGGGTTTCGCGGCATAGCCGGCGAAGAAGTTTGCGACGTGGTCCGGGGTGCGGCCCATCAGTCCGAAGGTCTGCTCGGCCCAGCCCTCGGCGGCGAGACGCTTGGCGCGCAGGTCGGCATGGGTGCGCGGAATCTGGAAGCAGCGCCACACCGGGCCGCCGGTGTCCGGCGACGTGTAGGTCATCCGCTCCCGGTTCTCGGGCGCGGCCGCATAGTCGAACAGCCTCGCAAAGGTCCGCGCGCCGTTCGCAAACGCGCGATGCTTGGTCGGGTCCCGCACCAGCTCGCCATCGACAAACACCGTTCGCCCGCCGGTGCGCAGGTCGTCGAGAAACGATGCGCCGGTGCGCAGCGGCGTCGCAGCGTTGACTTCCACTTCCTTGGATGCCGTCACGGTCATTTCACTCTCCCCTGATGCGACAGCCGAGTTGGACCGAAAGGCCTATCGTCACGCTGCCATAATTGCTACATCAAACAGCTACGAACTGTAGCTATATGTTGGACGTTGTCAATCCTGATGGGAGCGTGATATTTCAGCAGGAGTTGCGCAAATCGCCGGCACTTCTCAGGACGCCAAATGCCCAAATCCGACGCCTATCGGCCTCCCGTGACCATTTCCCGGAAAGAATTCCTGGTTCAGGGCTCCGATGCGGAGTTTCGTCGCAGCATCTACGCGATGGTGCAGAGCGTCGGGCGCCTGCTCGCCTGCCGGGATGCCTTCGGCAAGGAGCTGAGCCTCACGCCCAGCCAGTTCGTCGTGCTGATGGGGGTGGCCCACGCCCAGGGCTCCGGCGGGGTCACCATCCGTGACCTGGCCGATCACGTCGCGCTCGCCTCGACCCATGTGACGACCGAGGTCCGGCGACTGGAAGAAGCCGGGCTTTTGGTGAAACGGCCGAGCCCGGTCGACAAACGCAGCGTGCGCGTTTTCCTTCAGCCGCGCGGCGAGCAGGAGGTCGCGCGCGTCGCGCCGTTCATCCGTCTCATCAACGACGTGCTATTCCAGGATATCGATCCCGACGCGCTCAAAACCGCACAGCACGTTGCTCGCCAGCTGATCCTGAATTCGGAGAGCGCGCTCGCCGAAATCCGAAAGCATCTGCTCCAGCGCAAGGATCAGGCTGCGGCTAACGGGCCCGCTGTCACCAGCCGTGGAGCCAAACGTCAATATCCGCCGGGGTATCGATCTTCTGATCGGAATGAAGGCGCCCATACCGTCCGCCGTGGAAAAGCAAAGGCGTAGACGTCGTCCGGCTGAACTCCAGGACCTTCCCCAAGATGATCTCGTGGTCGCCGCCCTCATGGGTCGCGTAGGTCTGGCATTCGAAAGTGACGAGACCGCCGCGCAGCAGCGGCACGCCGCTCTTGCCGCGCAGCGGTGCAAGCCCGGTCCACTTGTCAGCGCCACCGCGGGCGAAGCGGTTGGAGAGATCGGTCTGGCTCTCGGCCAGCACCGTGACGCCGAAGTGCGTCGCCTTGAGCCACAGTTCCAGGGTCTGTGCCGACCGCGCCAGGCTGAACAGGACGAGCGGCGGCGCCAGCGAGACCGAATTGAACGAACTCACCGTCGATCCGAGCAGAATGCCATCGACCTCGGCCGTCACCACGCAGACCCCGGTCGCGAACTGGCCGAGCGCGTCGCGGAACTCCCGATCGGTAAAGCTCATGGCTGTTCTCCTGCGTGACGAGGGTAGTGGTCCGTAACTACGCCGGATCGAAGTAATGGATCTCCATAAGAATGCATCCGCCATTCGAAAGGAAGGGGCCATGATAGGCGCCCGGCGGACGGCATGCGTAGGTGAACGGCTTGAATGCCTCGCCGCCTTTCCCGTTCGCATCGTTGCCGACGGTCAGGTCGCCCTGAACCAGGAAGACCTCTTCCCAATACTCGTGAACGAATGGCGTCGTGGTGTAGGTGCCGGCGTCGAAGCGCAGCAGGCGCGTCCGGCTTCCACGGTTGTTTTTCTCGTCGAGCGCGCCGGAGAGAATCTTCTGCTGGATGCCGGAGGGATAGCCAGTGGGCACCTCCCACCCGGTATTCATGTCGAGCGCATGGAATTCGTCGTGCAGCTTGTTGATGGCCATCAAGGCTCTCCTCGAGGTGGTCGCGTGCTTTATTGTTTCCAGAGATCGGCGAATTGCGTTGCGACGACCTGCTCGTAGCGGGGGTGCCCGGACAGGATGCCGATGTCGCGCGCGAAACCGTTCATTCCTTCGACGAAGGTGGGCGAGATGCCGGCATCGTAATAGGGCAGGTCGCGGCGGATCAGGTCGGTGATCAATGCTGCTTCTTGCGGGGGAAAGAGTTTTGCGCCGACCTTGGCGGCGAGTTCAGGCTCGGCCCGCAAAGCCGCCTGCGTGGCGACGATCGCACGCACCGCGTTCGCCGCAACATCGGGATGGTCGTTGATGAGGCGGTCGCTCGTCGCAATCGACGCCATGGTGTAGTTGAAGCACGCCTTCGGACCGTCGCCGCGCCGCACGTCCAGCACGACCTTCCCGACGCCGCGGCGCACCGCGACTTCGGTGCCCATGCCGTTTGCCCAAAAGCCGTCGATCTTGCCTTCTTCAAGCGCCTTGGCCGCCGTGAGGCCGAAATTCACGCTGGAGCCGGTCGCGCCGGGGACCGGGGCAATGGTTACGCCTTCCTTTGCGATGTCGATGCCGGCCTCGCCAAGGAGACGCCGCAAGCCCATCTCGACCCATGGCGCGGCGCCGATCCGGCGTCCCTTGACGATGCCGAGATCGCCGCGCTGCGGATCGAGATCGGCGCGCATCACGAGGAACCAGTACATGCCCTGGCCTTGCGCGCAGAGCAGCTTGCAGCCATCCCACTCCGGAAATGCTGCCAGCGCCGAATGCGCCGAGCCGCCGACGAAGTCGACCTCGCCGTCGCGCAGGGCGCGATAGGACTTGTCGACCGGGAAGATCAGTTCGAGCGAGACGTCGAGACCGAACTTCTTGAAGAATCCGAGTTCGACGGCGGCAGCGGCTGGAAAATACGAATTCGAGATCAGGTCGGGAACGGCGAGCTTCATGGGAATGTCTGCGACTCCACTAGATACTGCTGAGAAGGTTGCGTCGGAAATCTTCGATGTGGTCGCGCATCGCCTGTTCGGCGGCAAGCGGATCATGCGCATGGATGGCATCGAGAATGGCGCGATGCTGGGTGTGGACGCGCGCGTGATGACCCGGTGAATTCAGTGACAGAATCCAGAAGCGCAAGGATTTGTCGTGCAGCCGCCCGAGGATGTCGGCAAGCACGGCGTTCCTGGATGATTGCGCGATCGCGCCATGAAATTCGCGATCGAGCCGCATCAACCGTTCGACGTTGCGGCGCGGCAGTTCCGCCTCCGCGCGCGCGAGGATATCGTCCAGCGTCCGGATATCCTCTTCGCTCGCGCGTTCCGCAGCCAGCCGCGCGCAGTGGCACTCGTTGAGCAGCCGCACCTCGATGGTCTGCAACACGTCGTCGAGACTGACGGGAGTCACGATGATGCCCTTGCGCGGCATCACCTGCACCAGCCCCTCGATCATCAGCCGGTCGATCGCCTGATGCACCGGCGTCCGCCCGATCCCGAGCCGCTCGGAGAGCTCGGCTTCGTTGAGGTAGTCGCCGGGACGGAACTCGCAGGCCGTGATCTGCTGCTTGATCTTCTCGTAGGCCGTCTCCAGCAGGGAGGACGTGCCCGGCTGTTCGGAGGCCGACCGCTTGCGCGTGGTGCTTCGAGCCGTCATCCGCGCACCGGCCGTGCGTGGGCGGCTCGTCCCGTGGAATCTCCTGATACAGCGTGGAAGATCGTCATGGGTGCGCGCCTGAAATTAATCAGATATGAATGTGATATTTCACAGACTGCGGGATGTCAAGCGACCGTTCAGCCGTTTGCTTTGCCGTTCGGCTGACCGGGGTCTTTCACCGAGCCGTCGATCGTTCCCTGGTCCATGGCTCGCCTCGCGATACGCCTGCTCCGGCCGGCGCTTCCATCCTAATTTTGCAGAGCAGGCCCTCTCGGCTGGCGGACGGCTGGGTCAGGCCCGGCCATGACGTGCTGACAAAATCGCGCTAGGTTTGCGCCCAACCAGACAACATCGATCAGGGAGATGCTCATGCAGTTCAGGGTTTCGCCGGAAACGGTTTCAAATGTGAGCGCCGAGCAATGGCAGGCGCGGGTCGATCTGGCGGCGGCGCATCGGCTGGCCTTCATGCAGGGCTTTAGCGAAGGCATCTTCAACCACCTGACCTTCGTGGTGCCGGGTCAAACCGATCGCTATTATCAAATCCCGTTCGGTACGCACTGGTCGGAAGTCACGGCGTCCTGCTTCATGGAAGTCGGCATCGACGACGGCAAAGTGAAGCGCGGCGAGGGCGACGTCGAGCGCTCCTGCTTCTGCATCCATGCGCCGATCCACAAGGCGCTGCCGCAGGCGAAAGCCGTATTTCACACCCACATGCCCTATGCGAGTGCGCTGACGCGCCTGGAAGACCCGCGCATCAAGGAGATCGGCCAGACCGAAGTCGGGATGGCCGGCAAGATCGCCTATGACGACGAGTACACCGGGCCTGCCTTCGATCCGGCCGAGGGCGAGAGGCTGGCGAAGGTGATCGGCGACAAGACCATCCTGTTCATGGCCAACCACGGTATCTCGACGGTCGGCGCGACCATCGCCGACGCCTACGACAGGCTCTATTACATCGAGCGCGCCGCGCAGGTGCAGATCTACGCGATGTGGACCGGGCAGCCGCTGAAAAAGCTGCCGGAGCCGGTGATCAAGAAGACCAAGGACGAGATGCGCGGCAATACCTTCTACCTCGGACTGAACCCGGCCGAGCGGCATTTTGCGGCGCTCAAGCGCATGCTCGATCGCAAGGAGCCCGACTACGCGACCTGAACTCCAATGCTGTGGAAGACCGGCTTGCCATTTTACGTCGTCCCTGCGAAAGCAGGCCGGTATGAGAGGTCAGCCGCGCCGCACTGGCGCGGCCAGCGGGAATCGAAACCTTAGTGTGGCGGTTCAAAAGCCCGCATCATTGGTGCCGCGCGTTCGTTATGCGGACTTTTGAACCAAAGCCACACTAGATCAATAAGTTTGCTAGTGTCCTTTCGATTCCGAAGTTCGTAAACGAGGGGCCGAATTATGATACGAACTTCGGAATCGGGACACTAGTGCGCACGATCTACAAGATCTGCCCGGCTTCGGCCTGGCGCGAAGCGGAACGGCAGGGTGTGTTCCGGGGCAGCCCCGTCGATATCAGCGACGGCTACATTCATTTTTCCACCGCCTCGCAGGTCGAAGAGACCGCACGCAAGCATTTCGCCGGCCAAACCGGCCTGTTCCTGATCGCGGTTGACGTGGACGCGTTGGGCAATGCGCTGCGATGGGAACGCTCGCGCAACGACGAACTGTTCCCGCATCTCTATGGCGAGCTCGATCTCGGCGCGGTCACATCAGTCCATTCCATGCATGCGCGGTCCGACGGCTTTCACGAACTGCCGGAGCTTGAGCCGTGATCCGCGCCTTTGACGCCGTATCGCTGCCGCTGCTGCGCTGGCTCGATCCGGAGGATGCGCATCGGCTTGCCGTGCAAGGCTTGAAATTGTTGCCGCCGGCGCGGCCGCGGGACGATGATTCAAAGTTGGCGGTGCGCGCGTTCGGCCTGAATTTCCAAAATCCGATCGGCATGGCTGCCGGGTTCGACAAGCACGGCGAGGTGACGGACGCCGTGTTGCGCCTCGGCTTCGGCTTCGTCGAGGTCGGCACGGTGACGCCGAAGCCGCAGTCAGGTAACCCGCGGCCGCGGCTGTTCCGGCTGGAACGCGATGAAGCCGTGATCAACCGCTTCGGCTTCAACAGCGAAGGCGCGGAAACCGTGTTGCGGCGGTTGGCCGCGCGCGCCCATCTCGGCGGCATCGTCGGCATCAATGTCGGCGCCAACAAGGATGCCCCCGATCGCGCGGCGGACTATGTCAGCCTGATCGAAACTTTTGCGCCGGTCGCAAGCTATTTCACGGTGAACGTTTCCTCGCCCAATACGCCCGGCCTGCGCAGTCTGCAGCAGGCGAGCGCGCTCGATGATCTCCTGGCGCGGGTGATCGATGCGCGGGAGCGGGTACGCAAGAACGCCGGCGATTCGCCGATCCTTCTGAAAATCGCGCCCGACCTCAGTTTGGCCGAACTCGACGACGTCGTTCACATCGCGCGCTCGCGCCGTGCCGACGGCATGATCGTGGCCAATACGACGATCGGGCGGCCCTCGACCTTGCGCGAACAAAACCGCGCCAAGGAGGCCGGCGGATTGTCGGGCCGTCCGCTGTTTCGGCTGTCGACGCGGATGGTGGCGGAGACCTATGTAAGAGCCGAGGGAGCGTTTCCGTTGATCGGCGCCGGCGGCATCGATTCCGGCGGCGGCGCGCTGACCAAGATCCGCGCCGGCGCGAGCCTGATCCAGCTTTATTCCGCGCTGATCTACAAAGGGCTCGGCCTCGTCGAAGAGATCAAGAAAGACCTGTCGTCGACGCTATTGCGTACCGGGCGCGACTCGCTTTCGGAAATCGTCGGCGCGGATGCGGCCACGATCACCGCCGAGGACTGGCCGGTAACTTAAATTGCGACAATCAGCTCGTCGTTCGCCGCCTCATAGGGAACGGCGCGGCCAAGCATGTCGTCGCTCATATGGGTCAGGATCAGCCGCTTCGGCTTGATTTCAGCAAGCCGCGCCTCGAGCGCCTTCAGGCTGAGATGATTCTTGACTGGCCTGTCGAACGTATAGGCCTCGGCGATCAGGAGGTCGGCGTTGTGGCCCAGCGGAATGAGTGTCTCGGTCCATTCGGTGTCGGCGGTATAGGCAATCACGCGGCCCTCAGCTTCGATCCGGTAACCCAGAAAAGGCCCTCCGGATTCGCCATGCACCACGGGAAACGGCGTGACGTTCAATTCGCCCAAACGGACCGTCGTTTCAGGCGATAGCGTCACGATGTCGAGATCAAAACGCTGTTTGGTCTTTGAGGAATTTTCAAACAGCGCTTCCATCACGCAGGTGAGCCGCATCCCGATCCCTTCGGGGCCGGCGATCGTCAGCGGCCGCGTCCGGCGGGCAAATTGCGCATCGAGCAGCAGAAACGGCAATCCGCCGAAATGATCGCCATGGAAATGCGTGATCAGGATGAGGTCGATATCGTCCGGTGCCACGCCTTGCCGCTTGAGTGCGGGCAACGACGAAGCCCCGCAATCGATCAGGAAATTGACGCGCTCGCCGGTCACGTGAAAGCAGGTGTTCGACCTGCCGCCCGAGCCGAACGCGTCGCCGCAGCCAACGAAACGCAATTGCATCGGTCGCTCCATCAGCCGGGGGCTGGCGCCGCAACCGGCGCGAATGAGACGCGCAGATTGGCGGGATAGCGCAACGCCTGCAACCCGCCGCGCGCCGCATAGTGCACGAGGAAGGCGATCCACAGCCCGGTATTGCCGAGGCCACGCAGCGCGAACCACGCGGCGAGAAAGAAGAGCAGCGACAGGATCATCAGGTTGCGCATTTCGCGCGCCCAGGTGGCGCCGATGAAGATGCCGTCATAGCCGAAGGCAAATACCGCCAGCAGCGGCGAGACCACGACAAACCACAGATAGTCCTGCGCGGTCCGTTGCACGTCGCCATTCGCGGTCATGGTGTGGATCAGCCACGGCCCAAACAGCGCAAAGACGATCGCAACCACGATGGCAAAGCCAAATCCCCACGACAGCACCAGCCGCACGGCATCGGAAAAGGCGGTGCGGTTGCGTGCGCCGTAGGCCTGGCCGCAGAGTTGCTGGGCGGCGTTGGCAAGGCCGTCGAGGAAAAACGCGCTGATCAGCAGGAAATTGTTCAAGACGGCATTGGCGGCAAGGATCACGTCGCCGGCGCGTGCGCCCTGCGCGGTAAAGAACAGGAACGTCGTGATCAGGGCGGCCGTGCGGATCATGATGTCGCGATTGACCGACAGCATGCGCAACAGCTTGGCGCGGTCGAGCAGCACGGCGCGCGGCACATTGAGCGGCTGATGGGTGATGGTTCGCGCCACCACGACGCCGAGCACGAGCCCGACTGTTTCCGCCACGACAGCTGCAATCGCAGCGCCTTCTATCCCTGAGTTCATTCCGGTGACCAACGCAACGGTCGCGGCCATGTTGATGACGTTGACGACGATCTGGATCACGAGCGCAAGCCCGGCGCGCGCCTGTCCGATCAGCCAGCCGAGCACGACGAAATTGGCAAGCACGATCGGCGCCGACCAGATGCGGATCGCGAAATAAGCCCGCGCGGCGCGGGTGACGCCTTCGCTGCCGCCCATGGCATCGAGCAGGACTATGCCTAGCGGAACCTGAAGGACGATCAGGCCGAACCCGATGACGCCTGCGATGGCGAGCCCCCGCACCAGCAGCGCGCGGATTTCCTGCGTCTCGCCGGCGCCGAGCGACTGGGCCGTGAAGGCGACCGTGCTGGTGCGCAGAAACGAAAACAGCCAGAACAGGCAATCGAAAACCACCGACGTGATCGCGACGCCGCCGAGCAGCGTCGCGTCGCCAAGCCGTCCGATGGCGATGGTCGAGACGACGCCGATCAGCGGCGTGGTCAGATTGGCAACCATCGCGGGGCCCGCGATGGCGAAGACCCGCGCGCTCGTCACTCTGGAATTCAAGGGAGTTTGGCCCGAACTTTATTGTTTGATTTTATCGACAACCAGCGCCGACTACTCCGGATTATGGTCTAGCGCCCGCGCGGGGTGCCGAACAGCCGCATCAAGAACCAGATCGGAATCACGATCACGGCGCCGAGCAGGAAGTAACGCCACAGCCAGTTCACCGCGTCGAAGCCGAGATCCCAGATGCGCCGGAACAACAGCTCGATGCTGCGCAGGATATTCCAGGGATCGAAGCCGACCGCGGCGAGCACGACCCCGACTAGAACCGACAGCAGGATCAACCGGAACGCCACGGCCAACGGCGAACCGCCCAAAAAGCGATACAGGCCGTCGTTACTCGCCGGCAGTTCTCTCGTATCGTTCGGCATCGATGATCTCCGAGTCTCTATCTGTTTATTGTAAAGCATTCGACAGCAGTGGGAACCTGTTTTCCGCAATCATTTCGATTGCGATTTGTTAATCCGAGCTGGACTCCGCTTGTTCCGGCATCGCAGAGCCCTTCAACAGCCGCTCCAGCGTCTCCAACCGGTCGGCTTCGCGCGGCGGCTTGTCCCAGCGCAACCGGTTGATGCGCGGAAATCGCATTGCGACGCCGGACTTGTGCCGCGTCGAGCGTTGCAGGCCTTCAAACGCGACTTCCAGCACCAGCCCCTGATCCGGCTCGTGCACCACCTGCCTCACGGGGCCGAATTTTTCGACTGTGTTGCGGCGGACGAAACGGTCGATCTGCAACAGTTCCTCGTCGGTGAAGCCGAAATAGGCCTTGCCGACCGGGACCAGCTGCGCGTCGCCGTCAGCGCCGGTCCAGACACCGAAAGTATAATCGGAATAGTAGGACGAGCGCTTGCCGTGGCCGCGCTGCGCATACATCAGCACCGCATCGATGATATGCGGATCGCGCTTCCACTTCCACCATTGGCCCTTGGGACGTCCCGGCAGATAAAGCGCATCGCGGCGCTTGAGCATGACGCCTTCGACGGCCTCGGCGTCTTCGCCGGCGCCCGCGGATGCGGGATCGCGGCGCGCGGCGGCGAGCGTCTCCCAGCTATCGAAGGCAATCGTGGGTGAAAGGTCGATCCTCGAATCGTCGAGTTTCTTGACGAAGGTCTCCAGCCGCGCGCGGCGCTCGGCAAAGTTGAGTTCGCGCAAGTCCATCTCGTCATCACTGAGCAGGTCGTAGGCGCGCAAGTGAACAGGATATTCCTTGATCAGCTTCGGTGAGACCGCTTTGCGGTTGAGGCGTTGTTGCAGCACGTTGAAACTCTGCACCCGCGCATCGCGCACCACCAGCAGTTCGCCGTCGATCGCACCGGGCAGATGCAACGAAGGCAACAGATCGGGGAAGCTTTTGGTGATGTCCTCGCCGCTGCGCGAATAAAGCCGGGTCGTGATGTGACCTTGCGGATCACGGCCGCTCACGGCCTGCACGCGGATGCCGTCCCACTTCCATTCGGCGATGTAGTCGGCGGGATTGAGGCCGGCAAAGTCTGTGTCCTCGATGGCGTGCGCCAGCATCACGGGACGAAACGGCGCCGGATCGCGGTTGACCGGCTTCTCGCCGCGTCCTTCCAGCCAGGCGAACAGATCGAGATAGGGCGGGGTGAGGCCGGGCCAGATCAGTTCGACGTCGTGCGCGTCCTTGTCGCCGAGCGCCGCCACCGCGGTCTTGGCAAGCCGCGCGGAGACGCCGATCCGCATCGCCCCGGTCACGAGCTTCAGGAGAGCCCAGCGGCCGGTTTCGTCGAGATCGTCGAGCCAGCGCGAAAGTTGTTTCGGCATTTCCGTCTTGCCGAGCGTGCGCAGCGTGGTCACGACTTCGGTCAGGGTTGGCGGCGGCGGGTTGTTGTGGCCCGATGGATCTACCTCGCACCGGTACCTCCCTCCCTGACCCTCCCCCGCAAGGGGGGAGGGAACGGAAACACTTGTCGAGTGGGTGGACGAAGGTTCTCTCTCTTGCGGTTTTGCCGGGGTTCGAGGTGACAGTCCCGCGCGCTTATCTGCTCCCTCCCCCCTTGCGGGGGAGGGTTGGGGAGGGGGGTGATTCAGGAAAGATTGGCTCCGATCGGCACTTCGCGGCCACATCAGCGCCACCGTCTCCGACAGGTCGCCGACATAGTCATAGGAGAGAGCGAACAGGGTCGGGTCCGTGCGTTCCGTAATGAGATCGCGGATCAGGCCGGGCTTGGCGTGCTTGAACGAAAGTGCGCCGGTCAGCGCCGCAAGCGCATAGCCGCGATCGGGATCCTCGGTACTGCGAAAATAGTTCGTGATCAGTCGCAGCTTGTTGTTGCGGCCGGGTTCATAGGCGAGACGATCGAGCAGTTCGGCAAAGCGGTTCATGCGCTCTAGTGTCCCGGTTCTGACATTCGTATCATGTCGCGGCGGTTTCGTTTGCGAATGTCAGAACCAAAGGGACACTAGCAACTATATGATTCTAGTGTGGCTTTGACTCTGACGTTCCTTCGAAGAACTCGCGGCCACACTGAAAGGAACGTCAGTGTCGCCACACTAGCCGCCTTCGCTTGAAACCTGTACGTCACCTTCGCCGCTATCCTCGTCGCCATAGCCGACGAGATCGAGCGGGCGCGCGGCCAAGCCTTGCGTCTTGCACCAATGCACCAGCGCGTCTTCCTGACCATGTGTGACCCAGATTTCGCCGGCGCCGGTCGCGCGGATGGTTGCGGTCAGGCCGTCCCAGTCGGCATGGTCGGAAATCACCAGCGGCAGCTCGACGCCGCCCTGGCGCGCGCGGGCCCGCACCCGCATCCAGCCGGAGGCAAAGGCGGTGACGGGATCGGGAAATCGTCGCGTCCAGACGTCGGAAGTCGCCGACGGCGGGGCGAGCGTAATGGTGCCGGCAAGATCGGCCTTCTTCACGCCCTTGACGGGGCGCAATTCGCCGAGCTCGACGCCGCGGCTTTGATAATAATGCGTGATCTTTTCCATCGCGCCATGCAGGTAGATCGGCGCGTCATAACCGGCGGCGCGCAACAGCGCGATCACGCGCTGGGCCTTGCCGAGCGAATAGGCGCCGACCAGATGCGCGCGCTCCGGAAACAGCTTTACTGATGCGAGTAGTTTTTTCACCTGGTCCATGGCGTCGCCATGACGGAATACCGGCAAGCCAAATGTCGCTTCCGTGATGAAGACGTCGCAAGGGACGACCTCGAACGGCGCGCAGGTCGGGTCCGGCGCGTCCTTGTAGTCGCCGGAGGCGACGACGCGGGTGCCGTCACAGCTGACGGCAATCTGCGCCGAGCCCAGAACGTGACCTGCGGGATAGAACTTGACGGTGACGTCGCCGAGCCGCAACTCTTCGCCATATTGAATGGCCTGCGTCGAACGGGCGAAATTGTCGCCATAGCGCAGCCGCATCATGTCCAGCGTCTCTTGCGTGGCGAGCACCGCGCCATGGCCGGGCCGGGCATGATCGGAATGGCCGTGGGTGATCACGGCGCGCTCCACGGGGCGTACCGGATCGATATGGAAGCCGCCCGGCTTGCAGCACAGACCGGCGGGTTGTGGCGTCAGGATGTCTTGCGGGCGCATCTCGTTTATATAGGTTTGCGAATGATCCAATCGAGCCCTTCGCAACCCCTCATCGGCCCTGAAATGCCCGCACGCCTGTTTCTCTCCTCCGGCGATCTGATTGCCGACCGCCGATACGAATTTGCGCGCGACCTGCAGCTCAAGGGCGATCTCCCGGCGGCCGCCGATCTGCTGGAGCAGGCGATCGAACTTGTGTCCGGCTTTGTCTCGGCCTGGTTTACCCTTGGCGAAATCCGCCAGGAACTCGGCGAGCACGATGCGGCGATTGCAGCCTTCAGGAAGGCGCGCGAGGCCGATCCCAACGATCCGCATGGCGCCAGCCTGCGGCTGATGCGGCTTGGTGCGGAAGAACTGTCATCGATGCCGCCGGCCTATGTGCGGACGCTGTTCGATCAATATGCGCCGCGGTTCGACCGTGCGCTGATCGACGATCTCGGTTATCGCGGACCGTCGCTGCTGTTCAAGGCGGTGCTGGCGGCGCGGCACGCGGCGAAGAAGCCGGCCTTCTTCAAACACGCAATCGATCTTGGTTGTGGCACGGGCTTGGCGGCGTCGGCCTTTGCCAAAGAGGTCGATCATTTCACCGGCATCGATCTTTCCCCACGCATGATCGAAAAGGCGAAGGCCACCGGGCTCTATGGCGAGCTTGAGGTCAATGACATGCTCGAGGGATTGCGGGCGAGGCCGGACGCGTGCGCGGACCTCGTCCTAGCCGCGGATGCCATGGTCTACGTGACCGACCTCGTTCCTGTGCTGATGGAAATCCGTCGTGTGCTTGCTGCCGGCGGTCTTCTGGCGTTCACGCTGGAGCGCAATCCTGCCGATGGCGTCGTCCTCGGCGCGGGCTTGCGTTATGCGCACAATCCGCAATATGTCCGCGCTTCGCTAGCGGCGGCTGAGCTAACGCTGTCGCAGCTTGAGGAGCAGTCGTTCCGCAACGAGAGCAACGCTCCGGTGCCCGGTCTCGTGGTGGTTGCGGCCAGATCGTGACATGAAGTCGTGACATCAGCTCAACCAGATCTCTTTTCGCACGCGCCACTGCCCGAAAATTTTATGCATTGGTTTGCCTCGCGCGGCTGGTCGCCGCGGGCACATCAATTGGCCTTGCTGGAGAAAGCGCGCGAGGACCGCTCCGCGCTTCTGATTGCGCCGACCGGCGCCGGCAAGACGCTGGCGGGATTCTTGCCGACGCTGGTCGAACTCTCTTCTTCACCTCCCCCCTTGCGGGAGGGGGGTGAATCAAAAGGGCCGGCTGCCTCGGTTTACCCCCCACCCCAACCCTCCCCCGCAAGGGGGGAGGGAGAAAGGAAGAGGGGCGTGACCCGCAGCCGCGGCTTGCACACGCTCTACATCTCGCCGCTGAAGGCGCTCGCGGTCGACATCGCGCGCAATCTGGAAACCCCGATTGCCGAGATGGGCCTGCCGATCAAGGTCGAAACCCGCACCGGCGACACGCCGGTGTCGCGGCGGCAACGGCAGCGGCGTTATCCGCCGGACATCTTGCTCACCACGCCCGAACAGCTCGCGCTGTTGCTGTCATCGGACGATGCGCCGTTTCTGTTTTCGCAGCTCAAGCGCATCGTGCTCGACGAGTTGCATGCGCTCGTGACCTCCAAGCGCGGCGATCTGTTGTCGCTCGGGCTGGCGCGGCTGTGGCGGCTGGCGCCGCAGATCCGCGGAATCGGATTGTCGGCCACCGTCGCCGAACCCGAGCAGTTGTCGCGATTCCTGGTGCCGCAGCTTCACGGTGAGCCTCAATCGGCCGACATCGTGGTTGCGGGCGGCGCGGCCGCGCCCGAAGTCGAAATGCTGGATACCCGCGAGCGGCTGCCCTGGGCCGGGCATTCCGCGCGTCATGCGCTTGGTGAAATCTATGACCTGATCAAGCGCAACAAGACCACGCTCGTCTTCGTTAATACCCGCAGTCAGGCCGAAATGCTGTTTCAGGATCTGTGGCGGATGAACGATGACGGGCTTGCGATCGCGCTGCATCACGGCTCGCTTGATGTGGCGCAGCGGCGCAAGGTCGAGGACGCCATGGCGGCCGGGAAATTGCGCGGCGTGGTCTGTACGTCGTCGCTCGATCTCGGCGTCGACTGGGGCGACGTCGATCTCGTCATCAATGTCGGGGCGCCGAAGGGCGCCTCGCGGCTGATGCAGCGGATCGGCCGCGCCAATCACCGCCTCGATGTGGCCTCGCGCGCGGTGCTGGTGCCGGCCAATCGGTTCGAGGTGCTGGAATGCCGGGTCGCGATCGATGCGGTCGCCGAGAACGCGCAGGATACGCCGCCGCTTCGCACCGGCGCGCTCGACGTGCTGGCGCAGCACGTGCTGGGATGCGCCTGCGGCGAGCCGTTTCTGTCCGATCAATTGTATGACGAGGTGCGCACCGCCGCGCCCTATACGGATTTGAGCCGCGTCGATTTCGACGACGTCGTCGATTTCGTCGCCACCGGCGGTTACGCGCTGAAAACCTATGAGCGCTTTGCGCGCATCAAGCAGGCGAAGGATGGCCGCTGGCGCGTCGCCAATCCGAAAGTGCGGCAGAGCTATCGCCTCAACGTCGGCACCATCGTCGAGGAGGCGATGCTGAAGGTGCGCTTGGTGCGTTCGCGCGCCGGCGGATCGGGCTCGACCGGCGGGATTGCGCGCGGCGGCCGCCTGCTGGGCGAGATCGAGGAATATTTCATCGAGGGGCTGTCGCTCGGCGACACCTTCGTATTCGCAGGCGAAGTGGTGCGCTACGAACATCTCGCCGAAGACCAGGTCTATGTTTCGCGCGCCAACGATAGCGATCCGAAGGTGCCGTCCTACATGGGCGGCAAGTTTCCGCTCTCGACCTATCTTGCGGAGCGCGTTCGCAAACTCCTGGCCGACAAGCGGGCGTGGAAGGGGTTGCCCGAACAGGTGCGCGACTGGCTATCGCTCCAGGCGCATTTTTCCCGCGTGCCGGACACGCGCGAACTGGTGGTCGAGACATTCCCGCGCGGCAACAAGCATTATCTCGTTTGCTATCCCTTCGAGGGACGTCTGGCGCATCAGACGCTCGGCATGCTGCTGACGCGGCGGCTGGAGCGTGCCCGCGCGCGGCCGCTCGGCTTCGTCGCCAACGAATATGCGCTCGCGATCTGGGGGCTCGGCGATGCCTCGTCGATGATCCGGCAAGGCCGGCTCGATCTGAACGCGCTGTTCGATCCGGACATGCTGGGTGACGATCTCGAAGCGTGGCTGGCCGAATCCGCGCTGATGAAGCGCACTTTCCGCACCTGCGCGCTGATCTCGGGCCTGATCGCGCGGCGCTTCACCGATGAGGAGAAAACCCGCCGGCAGGTATTGTTCTCGACCGACCTGATCTACGACGTGCTGCACAAGCATCAGGCCGATCATGTGCTGTTGCGCGCCGCGCGCGCCGATGCCGCAACCGGTCTGCTCGATCTCCGCCGGTTGAGTGATATGCTGACGCGAATTCGGGGGCGAATCATCCACAGGGAACTCGACCGCGTTTCGCCGCTGGCGGTGCCGGTGATGCTGGAAATCGGTCGCGAAGCAGTTTATGGCGAGGCGTCCGACGAACTCCTGGCGGAAGCCGCCGAGGAGTTGGTCAAAGAGGCGACGGGATAGACGGGTAAGCTAGTGAACGCGGGCGGCGATTACATCGAAGACGAAAGTGCGCTCACGCCCACGGCGAGCATTGAGATCGCCGGCGTGGCCATGTCGGCCGATCTGTCCGGCGCACTGTTCTGGAAAGAACAAAGCCTGCTGGTCGTGTCTGACCTTCACCTCGAAAAAGGCTCGAGCTTCGCCGCGCGCGGCGTCTTGCTGCCGCCTTATGACACGGTGGCAACGCTCGGTCGGCTCGCCTCCGCCATCGCGCGCCACAACCCCAAGACCGTGATCGCATTGGGCGACAGCTTTCACGACCGCACCGCCCATGAGCGGTTGTCCGCAGCCGACCGCGAAGCGATCGCAGCGTTGCAGGCGCGGCGCGACTGGATCTGGATTTCCGGCAATCACGATCCGGCATTGCCGTCCAATCTCGGCGGCATCGTCGCGAGCGAGGTCGCGATCGGTCCGATCGTGTTCCGCCATGAACCGACCGGCGCGTTTGGGGAGATCGCCGGACACCTTCATCCCAAGGCTCGCGTCGCCACGCGGGCGCGCTGGCTGGAGCGGCGTTGCTTTGCGAGCGACGGCGAGCGCGTCGTGATGCCGGCTTTTGGCGCCTATGCAGGCGGCTTGAGCATTCGCGACGATGCGTTTTCGAAAATCTTTGCCAGCGCCGCCTTCATGGCGCATGTGCTCGGCGATTTCCGCCTGCACACCATCGCGGCTTCGCGGTGTTACTGATTTTTTCGGCCGTCCGGCCAAGCCAACGGTCGGCCGTCTAATCCTGCGCAATTGATCGCGGCACCCGCGGAACGCCGATCTGGCATTCGAGAGCTTTACGATCCCACTTCGCTGCATCCGCCGCGGCCGCGTAGGTCGATTGCAGAAAGCGCATAAGCTCGGCCTCGGGATTTTCACTGGTCCGCACCGCCTCATATGGCAGCAGAAACTCACCCAAGCTTCGATCGAACCGGGCGGCCGCAGGCGAAATCGGACGATCTGCAAAGCCGTCCGGAGTGGGGTACGCATAAGAATAAAACATTGCCTCTTCGACGCCTCCGCCGCCCGGCCAAAATCCTGCCGAGGAGACCTCATGGCTGTAGGCCTCACGCGTCACCGCGTCGGGCAGGCCCTTGATGCCGCCTGGATGCAACGGCGCAGGCCGGCCTGAGAATCGCGTGACGGCAAGGTCGAATGAACCCCAGAACAAATGGACTGGCGACACCTTGCCAAGAAAGCCAGTGCGAAAACGCGAAAACACCCGATCGATGTGCAGCAGAGCTTGATGGAACCGCTGCACGGCGTCCCTGTCATAAGGCCTGACCGCTTTGTCCTGATCGAAAGGCACAGGGTCCTCCATCTCATTCGGCGTTCCGTCAATATCGAAGCGTCCGCCGAGCGATGTGACGATGACAGCCGTCCGGTTCAGGAAATCGGCCACGCTCATTGCGTCGAGCGAGAAGCTTTCGCGAGCGCTCGCAGATTCGCCGACCAGAGTGTGATCGCAGAAATCGAAGGCCAGCGTGATGGTCTTGTCGCCATCGGGCACAGGGCCTGTCGTCAACCCCCGAGGGGTCACATAGAGAGTGGCATGCCAGGAATGGTTGACCCAGGGCGTGTGGGCGAGGCGATACTTGCCGACGATCTGCGACCAGATATGCAGCGCCGCGCAGGTTTCCCGCCACTCGCTGTACGGCAAGGCGGGCCATGGGTTGCTGATATCGATGGGGCTTCTGCTCATCCGATCGGCTCCATGCTCTGCGGCTGAAGTGCTCGAAATACCGGGCAGAGCATGCTCTGCCCACTCTTTCACAGCAAAACGCCAGGACGAAAGAAAGTCACGACCAACAGCCAGGTTCGGCCGAAGCAACCGCAGCTGCAATAAAGCAGCGGAGCCACGCTGACCGCGTGCTTCGATCGCTGCCGTGTTTAGAGAATATACATCCGCTTTGCTGCGGAAAGCGCGGAAGCGCATCCTGACCGATTGCCCCTGGCGTCAAGCCGCTTGGCGCGCGCCATGGTCGCGGAGAATTTTGCCTGTAGCCGGTCCTGCGCAGCCTTGATGGATTCCGGCGTCGGTTGCCGGTCCGTTTGAGCGGCGACGGACTGCGGCGCGGTCAATCCCGCACTCGGATTTCCCGCGGAGTTGCGGATGGCCTGCTCGAACTGCGCGATGTCGGCGCTGCACGGACCGGCCTGCGCGACTGAAATGTTCGGGCCGAATAGAGCGCAAACGATCAGTCCCGTTGCTGTTTGAAATTTCGACATTCTGCCGGGTGCTCCTCTTCGCTCAAATTCAGTCAATCCTAATCCCAATCTCGTATGCGGGCCACTTGTTTGACCATCCATGCCGCCCGGCATCTTGTCCAATTCCGTTGCTGGCGTTCGGCGTGGCTCAGGCTTTCGCGACGATCGCCGGTTTCCTCGCCAGCATGTTTCGTCGATCGTGTATCAAACCCTCCAGCCGATGCGCGGCCACATTGAGCGTCGCGTCATCTACTGCGCTCTCGTCCCCGCGGGCGGATTTGGTGCGCTGCGCATTGAGGATGGCGTCGATCGCTTCTTCGATGTCCGAAAGCTCTGCTTCGGTTGTGGCCTTGCGGATCCGGCGTCCCAGGGCATAGAGAGAATCCAGCGGGCCTTGTCCGGTTGCAGGCTGGCCTAGCCCAAGGAATTTCCAGGCCGCGGCGAGCAAGGTGGCTGCGCCTCCCAGCGCCATCGGCGTCAGGTAAATCCAGTTGCCGTATTCGTCCATGAAGCTTTGCTGGGTGCTGTTATAGACGGCCGCCGCGCCGGGATGCAGCGGAAGGTAGGCATCCTGATCGGTGCTGGGCGCGGTGATCTGTGCGAAAATCGGCTCCTCGGCGAGAAGCTCCCTGCGCACTTTCATGATCGTCAGCGTAAGGCTGGTGATCAAATCAGCGCTGAGCTTCTTGTTCGCAACCAGATACAACGAAGTCCTCAAGGTCGTCAGGTCGTCGTCCGGCACCGGTGGCGACCCGCGTAGCGTGCCCTTGGGAACGTCGAAGCTCTCATACGCGCGTTCGGCCTGTGCGATTGCCCCGGCGGACTCGATCGGGATCAGCACCGGCAACGCTTTAGCGCCTCCCTGTTGAAAGAAATCCCGCACCAGTGACAGATATTTTCCAGTCAGTGGGACCACGACCAGCAGCGCACCCACCTCCTTGGATTGAATGGCGCGCCGCGCATCCGGCAACGCAATGTCCTTGAAGACCTTGGCGCGGTCGAGGCCGAATTCCTTGCTCAGCACGTCGACAATCCTGGTATTGGCGTCCCCGCCAACCACGCCGACGCGGCGACCCTTCAACTTGTCGATACTGTCGATGGGAGAGCCCGGCGGCGCGACGATGAGCACGACCATATGGCTCACGACGACGACGGCTTGCGCTTGCGACAGATCGCCGGCGTCACCGCGAACCACCGCGAGGTCGGTCTTGCCCGCCGAAAACGCACTGGCCGCTTCAAGCGCGGTGCCGCTGTCGATAACCTTGAGCCGGACCGGCGCGTTGGTCGAAGCCAGTCGGCTCGCCATAACCGACATCGCCTTGGCGGCTTCGCCGTCGATCGACCCCACCGCCACGCTCAGCGTTACCGGACGCGTATAATACCGATAGGCAAGGAGGCTCGCGCCCGACGCAAGACCAACCAGTCCCGACAAGCAGGACAAGGCGAAGCCAGACTGGCCAATTTTGCGAAGCCATGCTCATCGCTCCTCACGCGTCGACTAGTTGTCCGTTGCCGGGAATGCCGGCCTTGTAGGCGTCGATCATGGCCGGATTGGCGACGATCACCTTGAGCACCCCGTCGGTCCGCGCGGAAGAGGCCACGGCCCAAGCCTCCCAATTACATGAAGCCCGGATTGCGGGGCAGATATCCGGTCCAATCGCCGAAATCTCGGGTCGACATCAAGAGCATGGGAAAGGTGATCCGCATCGCATATTCGACCGCGATGCTCAAAGCCGTCTCGCTGGCGCCAGGAAGAAATGCCGAGACCTTCGAAGCACCGCTCTCCGCGGCCAGGGCGATGGCGGTCCGAAAGGCCGTGGCAAGTGCGTCGGGCCGCGAGACCGCGAGAGGTCCGATGTGGCCGCTGCTACCGACATAAGCATAGCCAATGCAGTCGTCCCCAGCGTAAAGGCCGACGCCTCGCGTCGCGGGCTCATTGATCAGATATCGGTGATGCTTCTCGCGCGATATGCCCAGAACGCGGGCGTCAATTTCGGCAAGGCTCTTCAGGTCCGACGCGGTTTCTTCGAGCTGGGCATATCGGAATTGCGCGCCCTGTGGCCGGCCGATCAGATGGTCACGCGTGACTTCGAAAAAGTAGATCGGAAACCGTGGGAATAGTCCGTGGCGAATATAAAGGCCTTGCGACACCCTGTTGAAGGTGAAAGTGATCAGAGCCTTGGTGGTCGCACCGGAATTCTGTGCATGTTCAAATGTTCGTTGCAGCAATTCGTTGCCGATGTTGCGACCTTGATGTTCGGGTGACACGAATAACTGCGCGAGAAACCACAGATCGCCGCAGGTCCAGCTCCATGCGAAGCCGACGATTTCATCGCCTTCTTCCGCCACCCACAGGCCGCCGGGATCGTCCTGCAACGAAAATAACTGGAAATGGGGCGGATGCGAAGCGGCCATCGCACCAAAGCCGTGACGTGCAGTGAGGTCGTTGATGCTGGCAACGACGAGCCGGTCCGCGCGCTCCAGATCCTGCGCGCGGGCGGGTCTGTAATGGACCGGTCTTTGATGAGTCCTCACGGAAAACCTTCACGGTCTATCGCGGCTCAGCGCTTCTGGTACGGGTGGAAGATATGGTCCTTCGCCTTCACGGCCACATGGCAACTGTGTCCGCAGTCTGAAGGGCTTGGATCGGCCGTGAACTTGTCGGATGCGGCTTCATAGTTGAAAAGCGCGTATCCCCATCCGCCGCTTTTCGGAAATTTCTGGCTGTCCTTTTCCATGACGAACGCCTGCGTGAAAACGTCCGGCACATCCACGGCGAAGGGAGCCTCCGTGCTCTTCTTCGGCTTCCACTGGAGCTTCGCGATCCTGGAGCCGTCCGGAAAAGATTGTCCGTTGCCGGGAATACCGGCCTTGTAGGCCTCGATCATGATCGGATTGGCGACGATTACCTTGAGCACCTCGTCGGTCCGGGCGGAAGAGACCACGGCCCAGTCCTCGTATCCCTTGAAGTCGGAGAACGCTACCCCGTCCGGCGATTTCAGCGCGTATTTTTCCTGGGCGTAAACGGCTGTACCGCAGAGGACGACGAGCGCTGCCGTGATCGAGAGCCTGCTTTTGCGTTTCATGGTTGCTCTTTCTCGTTTTGAGAATGGTCGTGTTCTCAGCGTTCGCGAAAGCCGCTTCACGCCCTGAATGAACGGGCGCGTGAAACGATGAATGGCCATGAGAAAGTTCGGCAGAAATAACATGAAAACGGCCGCCGGCGCGCGACCCTGATGTCGCAGGTGGGTCAAAGTGGGACGTGATCGCTGATTTGCCCGATGGGCAAAAATCAGTGGATTCCATGTCCAGCCCGTCAGCGAAAAATATTCGCTTCGCGAATGCTAACGAAGTGATTGACCCAAATGTTATACTTGACGCGGAGCTGGGTCCACGGCTGGCAGGATAATGTCGCCAAACGAGAACATCATTCATCGGGCACCCCAGCGAGTAGCATGCCGCCATAAAGGCGTTCTCGCCCATCAAGAAAGCCTCGATTGTCGCTCGGCTGGGAAGCCCGGAGGCGGCGGATGGTGAAGCCCGGGTTGAGCACGAGTCCCGCCGCCGCAGACTGGCGTGCCTCATCGGGTGAACCCTGCAAACTCAACGCAGCGGCGAGCGCAAAGTGGGTGAAGGGAGAGTTACGATTGGCCTCAATGCTTCGCCGGAACCACTCGACAGCCTCCGTGTCCACACCAAGTTGTATCTTGCTCATGCCTGCAAAATGCATCCACCGATGAGCAAAAATATCGCGGGGCGAGAGGCGAAATGCCTCGAGGATGTGGCCTTCGGTTTCGCTGGCGCGACCCAAATAATATTTAGCCATCCCGATAACGGCATGAGCATCCGCCAGATTGCGATCGAGGGTCAGCGCCTGCTCACATTCCGCTATTGCCTGTGCATGGCGGTTAGTCATGTTGTAGATCGTACCCAAAACCCTGTGTGCAAGCGCCCGGTCCGGGTCCAATGAAAGTGCCCTGATCGCATTCGCTTCGGCTGTCGCAAGCAGTGAGGTTCGATCGTCCGTTAGTATGTAGGCGCCGGCGGTCGCATCGACGCTGGCGATGCCGACGAGCGCCCCGACATTTCGGGAATCGATCTGCAGCGCGCGTTCGAAGAAGCGTCGCGCCTGAGTTAGCGGCTCCGAGGTCGGTCCCTTGTAGAGACACGCCATGCCTTGGAAGACGAGCTCCATTGCGTCAGGGTTTCTTGAACGCTCAGCCCGTCGTGCTTCGGCCAAAATAAGTTGGGCATCCAGCGTTTGGGCCAGCCTCGCTACAATTTCGTCCTGCATATTGAAGAGATCGGCGATCGGCTTCTCGAAGCGCTCAGCCCAAAGGTGCTTGCCGCTTTCCGCCTCGATCAACTGTACATTAACACGAAGCCGCTTGCTGCCGCGCTGAACTGAACCCTCGAGCGCGTAGCGAACGTTTAGCTCGCGCCCGATCTGCTTTACATTGACGGCCTTGCCCTTAAAGGTGAAGGCAGTGTTGCGGGCGATCACGAACGACCCGTCGATGCGCGACAGGTCCGTGGTGAGGCTCTCGGTCACCCCATCGGCGAAATATTCTTGTTCCGGGTCGTCACCGAAATTTGCAAATGGTAACACCACCATGGATAGGTACGGTGGGGATACCGGGCCGTGCACCGCGAAACCGTATGCCCTCGCTCCAGCCCCTGACCGGGGCCAAGCATAAGCGCGCATTGGGCGAGCGATATTCTTAAAGAACTGCTCGCCTATGTCATCAAATTCGACAGCCAGCTTACTGCTGATCTGATCGTACGCAGCCGACGAGATGCAGATGCCGCCGGGCGCGGAGATGCTCTCAAGCCGCGCCGCGACGTTAACGTCATCTCCGAAAATGTCATGTGGTTCGACAATCACGTCGCCGATATTGATGCCCACGCGGATCAGAATTCGCCGATCTTCCGAATCGTTGATTGAAATTTCCGCGATCCGATTTTGGAATTGCAACGCGGCCCGGGTCGCTTCGACAGCACTTGGAAACTCTGCGAGGAGTCCGTCTCCGGTATTTTTTACGGTCCGTCCGCCATGCTCCGCAATCGCCGGGACGACAACTTCTGCCAGGAGCAAAGTTAGACGCGTATGCGTCGCCTCTTCCTCGGCATGCATCAGCCGAGAATAGCCGGCCACGTCCGCTGCCAATATGGCTGCTAACCTGCGTTCGAGCCGGGCGGGGAGTTCCTGCACCATTGTAGGTAACCTGCTGCGGCGCAAAAGTACGATAAAATTCAACCCAGCGCCAAGAACCATTGGTAGCTTGGCGACAAACGCCACACCGCAGGTTGATCTTTGATTGGCGCCGAGCAGTCGATGTGATGGCTTGGACGCTGTGACCAGCCTACGAGACGTTTCATGACGATTAATCCAGCCGCTAAAATTTTCGGCGGAGACAGGAGACCGGACACGGTCATCGGACTGGACCGATCGATCGGTGGCTCGGATAATCGAATTCCACTATCTCCGCAGGGAATACCGGCGCCATAAACGTGAATGGCCGGAATGCCACAACGCAATGCCGAATTGGGGAACAGATTTGTCGAACATCTCCATACAATCAAAGCGCGACGATCTGGTTAAAGACGCAGGAAAGTATCCATTTCCCAGTATCCCGGACCTGCTCCTCCATCACGGGCGCAACTCGCCTGACCGCACGGCGATTCTTGCCCCCGGCCGCGACCCGATGACCTATGGCGCGCTGTGGTCGCAGACAAGCGAAGTCGTTCGCGCGCTACGAAACCTCGGAGTTGGCCGAACCGATCGGGTCGCGGTCGTGTTGCCCCCTGGACCTGAGGCCGCGGTGGCCATGGTCGCTGTTGCCGCCGGCTCGGTCTGTGTGCCGCTCAATCCAAGCTTCACCGAAGACGAATACAGGCGCTATTTTGGCGAGTTGCGCCTTAGCGCGTTGTTGACATCCGCCGACGCGAATCCGGCCGGCCGCCGCGTTGCGCAGGCTATGGGCATAGCCGTTATCGATATTTTGCCCCGAATCAATCGAGGGGCCGGTTCGTTCCGGATCGCTGGCGAGAGGCTGCCGCGATCGGGCCGCGACGAATTTGCCTCGCCTGCGGACGATGCCTTCATCCTCTTGACCTCAGGCAGCACGTCTCGACCGAAGACCGTACCGCTCACTCATGCGAGCGTCTGCCTGTCGGCCAGCAATGTGGGCATCAATTTGTCGCTTGGACCACGGGATCGGTTGCTCAACGTGCTGCCTCTGTTCCATGGGCACGGCTTGATCTCAGGCCTTCTGGCCGCGCTGGTGGCAGGCTCGAGCGTGGTCTGCACGCCGGGCTTCGATGCCACGCGGTTTTTCGGCTGGCTCGCCGAATTTCGGCCAACCTGGTACACGGCGGTGCCGGCAATTCACCAGGCGATATTGGCGGTGGCGGACCCCCACAGGCAGGCCGTAAGGCGCTCCTCGTTGCGGCTCGTTCGGTCGGCTTCCACGTCTCTGGCCCGGCAAACTCTAAGCGGGCTGGAAGCCTTGTTCGGTGTTCCGGTTGTCGACACCTTCGGCATGACGGAGGCCGCCACGCAGATCGCTGCCAATCCCCTGCAACGGCGAAAGCCCGGCTCAGTCGGCCAAGCGGCCGGGCCGGAAATCGCAATTCTTGACAGCCAAGGCCGGCAATTGTCGGTCGGCAAACGTGGCGAGATAGCGCTGCGTGGTCCCACGATCACCAGGGGCTACGACAATGACCCGGCCGCGACGGCATCTGCGTTTCGAAACGGATGGTTTCGAACCGGAGATATCGGATACCTGGACACAGAGGGCTTCCTCTTCATCGTCGGCCGGCTGAAGGAGATCATCCACAAGGGAGCGCAGAAGGTCGCCCCCGCCGAGGTAGAGGCCGCGTTACTGGGTCATCCCGATGTGGCTGATGCTGCGGTTTTCGCCGTGCCCCACGGACGGCTCGGCTCGGATGTCGCCGCCGCCGTCGTTCTGCGCCAGCACGCGAAGGCAAATGTCCACGGACTGCGTGACTTTGCCCGCGAACACCTGGCCGGCTTCAAGGTCCCCGGCGTTATCCGGATTATCAGGGAGATTCCCAAAGGTGCCGGCGGCAAGGTCAAACGCGGCGAGCTTGAAGCTGCGTTTTCGCTGTCTGCACCGGGTGAACACGGCTTCGAAACGGCCTCGCACCGCTCCAAGCTGGAGCATGAACTTGCCCGCGCGTGGGCGGAAATCCTCGACGTCGACGATGTCGGCCTCGATCAGGACGTCCTGGCACTCGGCGTTGATTCACTTGCCATGACCCAGATGATCTTGCGCATGAAGGAGGATTTTGGCGTCGAATTCACGTTCGATGACATCTTCGATGCGCCAACGGTCGCGGCTCTGGCGCTTCGCGTGGAGTCGTCACAAAAACGCTCTCGCGGCCAGTTACCGCAATCGAGCGATCTTCCCGAGGGGGCCGCGCGCGCGAAACGGCACGGCGTACAGCCGTTGTCGATTGTTCAGGAACGGATGCTGCGGATCGAGCGCAAGCTTCCCGGACTACCGCAATTCAACCTGCCTTTTGCTTATCGGCTGCAAGGCCCGCTCAGTGTTACCGCGCTCAAACGAAGCCTCGCCAGCGTCATACGCCGTCATGCCTCGCTACGCACGGCATTTGGATGGCGCAAGGGTGTCCCCGTCGCGCTCGTCATGCGGGAGGGCGGCGTTAGAGCAAGGTTGACGGTCAAAGATCTTTCGCTGCGAACGCATAAAAAAACCGCTCGGGTAGAAAAACTTCTGCTGCTGAGGGCGAAGCTCGAAATCGAGCAAAAATCCCTGAGGCGAATCGACACCGATCAGGCCCCGTTATTTCGTGCCTTTCTGTTTCGGCTCGACGCGGAAGAGCATGTGCTGCTTCTGGTTTTCCATGACATCATCATCGACGGCTGGTCGGTGACCATCTTCATGGAGGAGCTTTCGGAGCTCTATTCCGCCGAGGTCACCGGCCATAAGGCGCCGCCGCGCGAGCCAAAATTTCAGTTTTTCGACTTTGCCGATTGGCAGCGCCATTGGTCCACGGGCGCAGCCGCCAAGCGACAGCTGGCCCAATGGAAGGAGAGCCTGGAAGGGTTCTCACCGCTGTTTGGCGATCCGGCTATCGGCGTTGGAGACGAACTGGTCTCGCGCGTTGTCGCGCAGCCGTTTCAATTTTCGAGTGATCTTGCCGCGCAACTGAAGGGCCTGAGTCACGATCAAGGCGTGACGCTGTTCACGAGTTTGCTCACCGCATTCAAGGCATTGCTGTCGCTGCGCAGCGGCCGCTCCGACATATGCGTGGCGACTTTGATGGCCAATCGCGCGCAGCCTGGAAGGGAACGGGTCATCGGCCCGTTTGCGACCACGACGCTTCTGCGGACCCAAATCGATCCGAATTTGACGTTCAGCGAGGCGCTGGCGCGGGTACGACGGACGGTTTCCGAGGCCTACAACAGGCAGGAACTGCCCTTCGATACAATTGCAGCGCGGCTGGCGGGCGAAACCGGCTTGTCTCCCTCGTCACTCGTTCAGATCTATTTTGTTCTCCAGGTCGGCTTTCGCCGGCCGCTCAAGCTTTCGAACATAACTGTCCAGCCGTTCGGACATCAGGAAGGTCGAACCGTCATGCCGATCGACCGTGCGTGGCTTTCAATGACCCTGAGAGAGAGCTCGCCGGGGATAACCGGCCTGTGCGAGCAGAAGGACCAGCTACTCAACACAAATGCCACGCTGGATTGGGTTGGAGATTACAGGAAGCTGCTGACGCAGGCGGTCGCTGAGCCGAACACGCAGCTTGGCCGCCTCGCCGGTTTCTAAAGATATGTCCTTGCGACCGGTCACTGCATGCCAAAATGTTTGACAATTCAACTGCAATACAGCTTGATTGCCAATTGAGACTGTCGACCCTACTCCATTCTGCGTTGGACGAGTTTATTGGTTCAAATCTATTTCCGGGAGCGGAGCGATGTGTGGATTTACAGTGAACTTGATCGACTTCGATAAACTGACACCTGCGCAAAAGAAGGCTCTTTTGAAGAACCTCAAGAAGAAAAAACGCGCTCTCCAGGAACAGCTCAGGGATGCCAGCCGATCGCTCGCGGGGGTCGACAAGGCACTTGGCATTATGCAGAAAAAAACGAAACGCCGCACCTGAGTAGCTTGGCACCCTGCCGACTAGGCTCCCGCCTTACGGCTCGGAAACATTCGCCATCCTCCAGCGGCGTTTTCGTCGGCCCGCAAATGCACAACTTAAGATACTGGCGCGACGCGCCATGAAGGAGTCGTGCCAGCAGCAGCCGAAAGTCTGCTAATGGTCTGCCAGTAACGGACATTTTTGCCGTCAGTGTCTGCGAGAGAAAAACCCGGCCAAAAAATCGAGTGAAAGTCGCCCCGGCCCCCACGCCATGATGCCGAGCGCCATCGCCGCCCAGGTGATGTGAACAGGCCAGCCATCCGGGACCGTCAGTTCAACGATGCAGGTCATCAACAACAGACCGAGTGCTGCGAACCGCGTCGCGAGACCAAGGACGAGCAGGACCGGAAAGATGATTTCCCCACAACCGGACAGGAACGCCATCACCGCCGGCGCCGGATAATGATAGGGCCCGCCAGGCAGATGCAGCATGAATTCGTCGGTGAACAGCGTCACCGCCGTGTCGCTGAGCTTCAGGAAGCCGCTCCACTTCAGCATGCCCGATCGCCAGAACGGCACCGCCAATGCCACGCGCATCACAAGCTGGACCAGCGAGGGCACTGCCACCGCCTGAACGAGCCGGTTGGCCTTATCGGCGAGCAGAGCGACCGGCGGCTCCTCAGTCGCGGCATGTTGGTCAATGGCCATCGTGCTTCTCCAAAGTGGCGGCGGTGAATGCGCCCGCCTCAATCATCCCGGCAATATTTGAAGCGATATCGAAAGCGGGCGAGGCATCCATCGCCAGGGCCGCGGCCTCGCCGAGCGATCGTCCCGCGATCAGGCTTGCGAGAAAGACGGCGCCGCCGGGTAGCAGATATCGCACGACGACATCGAGATCGGGCCGCGTGATCAGGGCATCCTCCGGCACCGACGCGTCGATGCGGCCGACGGGTGCGTCGTCGCGGTTGGCTGCGAAGATCGTCACGACGGAATAGCGGGAACGCACGATCCGCGTTGCCGGATGCGCGACAAAGGTAAGGTCGGCGAGACGCTCTTGCGGGAACGACCCGAGCGCTTCCGCCGACAGCGGCTCGGCGTCGGCTGCATGATAGGCGTCCAGCCACGCGCGTTCGATCCGCGCGGTGTCGGCTAGCCACGACATCGCGCAGGCATATTCGTAAGTCTCGATGAAGGCCGGAAAGTCGTGACCATATTCGAACAACAGCGGCGACGTTGGCGGCGTGGCGCGGATGTGGGATCGCGCCATGGCGCGGAAAAACGCGACGCCGGTGATGCGCTGCACCGCCGGATAGGTCGCGGCCAACGCCTCGATCAGACTGGCTGTGACGTTGTTGCGATAGACGTTGTAGCGCTTGACAGCGGCCTTGCCGGGCGGACCGGTCACAACGGCCGGCGTCTCGCTGCCGGGATCGAGCAGCGCGGATGCGAATGCCGCCGCATATGAGGAGGGGAGGTGCAGTTCAGGCGGCAGCATGACGGCTCTCCATACTGCTCTGGCGGCGATCGAGAATGGCCTGCGCGGCGGCCGCCTCGGCTTTGAGGATCGGCCAGTCGGGGATGTTGCTGTCCCACTCGACCAGCGTCGGAACCGGGCCGCATCGCGAGACCACGATCTCGAACAGTTTCCAGACGGCATCCGCGACCGGACCGTCATGGCTGTCGATCAACAGCAGTTCGCCCTCGTCGTCGGACTGTTCGGCATGACCGGCGAGATGAATCTCGCCGACATCGGCCAGGGGAAAGTCGGCCAAATAGTCGAGCGCCGAAAAGCCGTGATTGATGGCCGACACGAAGACATTGTTGACGTCGAGCAGCAGGCCGCATCCGGTGCGCCGTGCAACGCTGCGGATGAAATCGGTTTCGCTCATCATGGACTCGGTAAACGCGACGTAAGTCGACGGATTTTCCAGCAGCATCGGCCGGCGGATCGCTTCCTGAACCTGGTCGATGTGGTCGCAGACCCGGCGGAGCGTCGCCTCGGTATAGGGCAGCGGCAACAGGTCGTTGAAATAGGTGGTCTCGTGTGTGGACCAGGCGAGGTGCTCGGAGACCAGCGCCGGCTCGTAGCGCTCGACCAGTTGTCGGAAACGCGCCAGATGTGCTCGGTCGAGCGGCCGTTCGCCGCCGATCGACATGCACACGCCGTGCAGTGAGATCGGGAAGTCGTACCGCAACGCTTCGAGCGCGCGATGCGGCGGGCCGCCCGCGCCCATGTAATTTTCGGCGTGAACTTCGAAGAAGCCACGTCCGCGGCCCTGGCTGCGGATTTCGGCGAGGTGCTGGTGCTTGAAGCTGGTGCCGGCGAGGCCGCCGATCGGCAACACAGGAAAGCGGAGCGGGATGGCCGCACACGCCGCAGGTTCAGTCGCTGCACTCATGTCATCGCTCCGCTTTCTGTTTGTCGTCCGTCGTCGTCCGATCGTGTCAGATCGGCTTGAGCGAGCCGTGCTTGCCGTTGGGCAATTCGATGTTGGCGCAGGTGCCGCCCTGGACGAATTTCCATGCGTTGCCCTGGAAGTCGGTGGTCGAGGTCCCCTGGCAGGTCGTACCGGGACCGGCTGCGCAATCGTTCTGGCCCTTCAGCGCAACACCGAAGCACTTCTCCTTGTGGGCGGCGACAGCCGCGTCGCCCTCGGCCTTCGTGAGCGGGGCGGCAGCGGCGATGGTCGCGAGCGCGGTTGTAAGCGCGCCAGCCAGGACGAATGAACTGACAATATTTTTCGCAGACATTGGATTTCTCCTTTTGAGGGTTGCACCGCGTGCTGAGCGAATGCGCATCGTTTCATTCGGCTTGCACGCGACGCGCGTTACCTTAGACGGCTCACGAGTCCGTGAGACCGCGCGCATTCGTCACAGTTGCCGAAAACCGAACGACAGTTCCACTGCCCGATCGGGTTGTTAGCCTCGGGCATAAAAGGAGATTCGCCTGAATGCTCTGCGCTGCGTCGCAAGAGGATAACGGGCAGCGGAATTTCGGTGTATGTTCAAGCGAGTGAGCTGGCGGCGCGCCGGCCGAAAAGCAGAAGAGGATGGTCACCGTTCCAAGCCGAGAACACGATGGCCGTCCGCAGTCCCGGTCTGCCGGCAGGCCCTGGACCGTCAGCATTCGTCTTGCGGTATCGGCGCTGGTGCTGACGGCGATCCTGTTGACGGCGGCGGCATCGAGCCTGTTGTGGTGGCGAACGGCGGAGAACACCAGCCGGCAACTCGCCAGCACCATCAACGAACAGATCGTCGCTGCCGTCCGCAAGGAGGTGTCGGCGATCGTCGGCGAGGCGGCAGCGGCTCATACCGCCATTCGCACCCTGTTCCTGCAGAACGTGCTCGACACCCGCGAAGCCGACAAACGTGAATTCGTATTCCTGTCGCAACTGCAATCGCATGCGACGATCTCCTGGGTCGCCTTCGGCTGGCCCGACGGCTCGTTTTTCGCCGCGCACAAGCTCGGCGACGAACGTCTGGAGATGATGGAGATATCGCTGACCGATCATGCCGGCCAGCGCCGGATCGACGAATATGCGGTCATTCCAGGCGACATCGAATTCGAAAAGCGCGAATTCGTGCCGACGGATTTCCGCGTCGTCGACCAGGCCTGGTTCAAGACCGGCATCAAGGCCAATGCACCGCAATGGTTCAAGGTCCTCGACCATCCGATCGGGCAACGTCCATCGATTGCATTTGCAGGCCCGATCGACGTCTATCAGGAGCGGCAAGGCGTCCTCGCCATCATCATCGAATACACCAGGTTGGCGAATTTCCTTGCCCAGCTCGAGGTCGGACGTACCGGCACCGCCTTCATCTTCGACGGCAGCGGCGAGCTGATCGCGGCGCCGGACAAGGAGGCCGACGAACTGCATCCCGCGCGCGGTCAGGAAACGCTGCTGCCGCTGGCCCGCATGGTGTTGTCGCAGGCGCCGGCCGGCGACAAGGACGGAAATCAAGCGTGGCGCCGGCGGCTGACATCGCGCGGCGAGGCTTATGAAGTTGCGTTCACGCCGTTGCCGTTTCCGGGCTGGTCGCTGGCGACCGTCATTCCCGAAGCCGAGTTCCTCGGACCGGTCGAAACCACGCTGCGCAGACTGATCATCGGCCTTGCCGCCGGCGCCCTGTTGGCGGCCCTGCTGTCGGCCATGCTGGCGCGATCGGTGATCGCCACGCCGCTGGCCCGTGTCGTCGGGGAAATCCGGCATGTCGAAAGCTTTGCGCTGGACAAGGTGCGCCGCCATCCGTCGCGGCTGGCCGAGATATCGAGTCTGTCGGGCGCGATCGCCGAAATGGCGGCAGGCCTGTCCGCTTTCGGCAAATTCATTCCGGCCGACCTCGTCAGATCGCTGCTCAGCCAGGGCGTCGAGGCGAAGCCCGGCGGATCCATCAAGGAATTGACGGTGATGTTCATCGACGTCGCCGGCTTCACCGGACTGTCCGAACGCATGGGCGATCGCGTTGTGCCGTTACTGTCCCGGTATCTCGACGCCGTCTCCGAAGTCATCGTCGCCAATGGCGGCACGATCGACAAATTCATCGGCGATGCCGTGATGGCTTTCTGGGGCGCGCCGACGGCGCAGCAGGATCATGCCGTGCGCTGCTGCCGCGCGGCGCTCGCCTGTAGCAAGGCGATCGAGGCCGCGGGCGCCAACGACGACCATGGCCGTCCGCTGCAAATCCGGATCGGCATCAATTCCGGCGGCATGCTGGTCGGCAATATCGGTTCCGAACTGCGGCTGAACTACACCGTCATCGGCGATACCGTGAACGTGGCCAGCCGGCTCGAAGGCGCCAGCAAGCAATACGGAACGCAGATCCTGATCGGTGCGGAGACCGCACGCCTGATCCGGGATGTGTTCGTCATCCGGGAGATCGACAACATCGCCGTCTATGGGCGGACCGAGGGACTTGCGGTTTACGAATTGATCGGCCTTGCGGATGTCAGCGTCGAAAACAGAGACTGGATTGCGAGCTACCAAGAAGGGCTATCGAGATATCGTCGACGCGACTTCTCGGGCGCGATCGTCCATTTCGAGGCGGTGCTTGACAGGCGCCCGAACGACCGGCCGGCTTCCCTGATGATCGAGCGGTGCAGGCATCTTCTTCAATCAGGCGTCGATGAGGAATGGTCGTCAGTCGCGGCGCTGAAGGCGAAATGACGGCCGGCCAGGTCCTGTCGCACGGCTGCAATTTTCAGATCGCGAAAATGTTTCCGCGCTCGCCGCGCCATTTCTTCGCCTTGCAACCTTTCTTGCGAGCCTCAAGCATTGAGTTGTCGCGCTAAAGCGGTGCATAAACGAAGCCTTCGCCTTCTTTACAAGACGTCAGAAACAGGCGTTAGAAAAACTCCAGGGAGTAAAACTATGGGATCGTTTGGAATTCGTCCGGCCGCCATGATTCTTGCCGCCACTTGCGCCTGTGCTTTGACCACGCCAGTGAGCGCGCAACTGCTCAGTCACAAGGATCTGAGCGCTTCCATCGCCTTTACGATCGCAGAAACTGCAATCGAAACCTGCAAGGCCAACGGCTATTCCGTGTCGGTGACCGTGGTCGGCCGAAACGGGGAAGTCATCTTGCAGGTGCGCGGAGACAATACGGGACCGCACACGATCGAGAACAGCTTCCGCAAGGCTTACACTGCGCGCACCTTCCGGGCGCCGTCGGTTGAACTAGTAAACCGTTTGAAGGCCGATCCGAACCTGGCGCTGATCCATCTGAACAACGTCATCGCCAATCAGGGCGCGCTCCCGATCAAGGTCGGTGACGACACGCTCGGCGCGGCCGGCGCGTCAGGCGCACCCGGTGGCGAAAAGGACGAAGCCTGTGTCAAGGCCGGACTCGATAAGGTCGCTGATCAGCTGAAATGAGCAAGCAGGCCTTCGCCCAACAGGGCGAAGGCCTGTTTTGGATCATAAGCAGACGTCAACGTCGGCGATCGCTTGCCGGAGCACATGTGGGCGCGGTCTCGACCACGTGTGCCCGCCTGGATAATATGGGTCGGCAACCCGAGAGGTTACGCCGATGCCGGACCAGATACTTTCGCCGCAGAGGATTGCCACCGAAGCCTTCACCGATGCAGCCGCGGCGGTCGGGCGTATCGCCGAAATCTACGAACGTAACGTCGGCTTTTTGCGCGACACGTTTGAAGCATATGTCGGCGGTAAACCGTTGGGCGCGCGCGTGCGTGCCACCTATCCATTTGTCAGGATCACCACCGGCACTCACGCCCGACTAGACTCGCGCCTCTCTTACGGCTTTGTCTCCGGTCCCGGCATTTACGAGAGTTCGGTGACGCGGCCTGACCTTTTTCGTGGTTATTTCACCGAGCAGATCGGGCTTCTCATCCAGAACCATGGTGTGCCGGTGGAGATCGGCGAATCGGAAGAACCGATCCCGATTCACTTTGCATATCGGCGCGACATTAACATTTCAGCCAGCCTGCCAACCAACGACCGCCCCCTGCGCGACTTTTTCGACACGCCCGATCTCGGCACCATCGATGACGCGATCGTCGATGGCACGCTGGCCCCCAGTGCGCGACGGCCGCTCGCCATGTTTCGCGCCGCCCGCGTGGATTATTCGCTGCACCGGCTATATCACTACACAGGGACCGATCCGGAGCATTTCCAGAATTTTGTGATCTTTACCAACTATCAGTTCTACGTCGACGCATTCGCGCGCATCTGCCGCGAGCGAATGGCGGCCAGCGATCCGTTGGCCGACGCCTTTGTTGAACCCGGCAACGTCATTACGACCAAAGCGCTTCAAGGTGAGCAAAGTCCCGCGCGCGCTCCCCCGGAGCGCCTGCCGCAGATGCCCGCTTTTCATCTGGTTCAACCGGATTCGCGCGGTATCAGCATGATCAACATCGGCACCGGACCGTCGAATGCACGCAATATCACCGATCACGTCGCGGTGCTTCGGCCTCATGCCTGGTTGATGCTGGGCCACTGCGCTGGACTGCGGAATACGCAGAAGCTTGGCGATTACGTGCTCGCGCATGGATACGTCCGCGAGGATCACGTGCTGGACGAGGAACTGCCGCTGTGGGTACCCGTTCCGGCGCTGGCCGAGATGCAAGTCGCGCTCGAGCAAGCCGTCGGCGAGGTTACGCGGTTGACCGGATTTGAGCTAAAGCGGGTCATGCGAACCGGAACGGTGGCCAGCGTCGACAACCGGAATTGGGAGATCGGCGATCACGTGGCCATCATTCGCCGCCTGTCACAGTCGCGCGCGGTCGCCCTCGATATGGAATCGGCTACCGTGGCCGCCAACGGATTCCGCTTCCGTGTACCCTACGGAACGTTGTTGTGCGTGTCGGACAAGCCGCTGCATGGCGAGATCAAATTGGCCGGCATGGCCGACGATTTCTACCGCCAGCGCGTCCGCCAGCATCTTGAGATCGGGCTTCGAGCGCTGGAAAAGCTCAAAGCCCAGGAACGGGAACGGCTGCATTCGCGCAAGCTGAGGAGCTTCGCCGAGGTCGCGTTCCAGTAAATGGTCATGTTCACTGCCTGAAACCTGTGCCGACGACCGCGCGGCAATGCCTTACGTGCAGGGCTACGCGACGAGAACATGTTTTCCGCTTATCCGCTGATAGCGCACATGGGCGCAACGCAGTCGGGTTGTCCGAAAGGTGCCAGGAACAGACATAGGCGGCGATATGCACCTAATTCATGCACGGGCTAAGCTGTTGGTAATGTAGGCGCGAAATTTCTGTGCAGAATTCTTGAATTTTGCACCGCGACCAAAGCGGCGCTAGGTCTGTTCAGGGTCATTAGCGGTAGCCACAGCTTGCACCGCCTTAGTCCCGCTTCGCTAATGGAAGCGGACGTCGCAACGTGTCGCCGGGTTTCTTAGGAACGTCGTCATTCGTTCTCACCGCCCTCTTCGGCGATTTGCTGTTCGCGCTCATGGAGCCGCTCCACGATCGCCGTTCGCCTTGGTATCAGCACGGCCTCATCTGCGAGGCGTTGCCCGAGGTCAGCGTGATATTGTTGTACGACGTCGAGGACCGCTTCCTTGGCGAGCTTTCGATGGTACTCGGCAAGTAGTCTGTGCATGGCTGCGAGTTGTTCATCGGTCATGGATCGCACCTTGGCCGTTGATGTCGAAATTATAGCATCACGGAAGGACGTCCCTGCCAAAAAGAGGCGCCGGATCGCCTAGGTTTTGTCGGCACTAGCGCAAAAGCACGGCCCCGCCATTGTGAGATCAGTGGGGGGTGACGGGGCCATGCCTCGGGCCGACTATGGGGGTGCGGCCCGATCCGAAACTGCCAGCGGCGAACCTAGTCGATGGGCACGAGTCGTTCGTGCCACTGCGCTGCGAGGCCCTTAATCTGCTCAAAAGTCAGGATCGCCGGATCGCCCTCGCGAACGATGGTCGCTCGCCTGCGCTCTTTGGGTGGCATGGTCATCGCTCGGGATACCGCCGAGCGCAGTTTCATCGTGCCATGATCGGTCAGGGTGACTAACTCTTCTGGGTCGAAGGCCATTGTGGCATGCCCTTGCTTTGGCTGGCCTGCAAGCCAGCACACGCACCCCCGATGCCCACATCTAGATAAGCCGAGTTAGGTTAAGAGCTGGTTTATCGGCAATGAGCCTTCACGTAGCCGCCCGATCTTCCCTGTTGGCACCGCGCACTACGATCGTGAGTGCGTCACGACGGCGGGTTTGTGGCGCAACTCGTGCGGTTGAGCAGCGAGCTAAGCCGCTTTCGTCTGTACGGTGTTGCAGAACTCGGCGAGCCGCTCGGCAAGCCGCCGCGTCGCGGAACTTGTCACCGCGCGCATCCGCCGCCTCGCGGCGTTACTGATTTGGGCTGTAACTAGCCACCGTCACCGTGCGCGAATGATGTCGCCAGCGTTCGCGAGAGGCTCACGTGTCTTCCTTTTGGGGGAATCCGTGGCCCTCGTGACTTTTGCAGCGTGACGAATTTGGACTAGTCCTATTGGAACACCAGAAGAACTGCGTTCGGTGAACGGCCTCGGGTTACCTTCAGAAGGCCCTGCGGTACGCAAGGCCACAATATGGCCGCGCTTCGGACGGCAGGGAGCCGGTCTGAGAGTTCCATTGGAACCCGGCTGGCGTTCGCGTGCTGCGTCAAATTATCCTAGGTTAATAGCAAGTACATCCAAAAGATGTATGCTGAACTTACCTACGACGAGCGAGGGAAAGCTGCTGACGACGACTAGTGTGTTCACAGGAGTGGCTGCTAGGGTATGTCGAGTGAGTCCGTTGTACCGACCTATATCCTGCAAAGCGATGGCCTGTTCCGGGAAGGTCTCCGGCTAATACTGTCGAAGACCCGCTTCCGCGCGCAGGGCTGCGCGATCGACTTGGACGATTTCGCCGGCATCCCCGACGATGGGCCTCTCCTGTTCATCGTGGAGGTCGACGCCGACCAGGCCGTCATCTGCAGCAAGATCCGGAGCCGGTATCCGCTGGCCTTCATCGTGGCGGTTGCTGACGAGAGGAATCCGCGCTCGCTCGCGAGTGCCCTGGACGACGGAGCAAACGCTGCGATCTTCAATTCCGTCAGCCCAAGTGACCTAGTCAGCACGCTGCAAGCGGTCATCAATGGCAAGCTCATTCTCATAGATGCCCGTCTCTGGCCGCTCGAAATCCCGGCAAAGGCCGAAGAGCGGTCGTCGCCTCCCCTCAGCAGCGAGACGCTATGGGATGTCGCCGATGAGCCTCAGGCCACGAAGCTGTCCGCACGAGAGATCGCAGTCCTTGAACGTATCGTTCGGGGGGATTCGAACAAGCAGGTCGCACGATTCTTCATGATCGCGGAGCCGACGGTGAAGGCACACGTGAAGGCGATCTTGAGAAAAATCGGCGTCAGCAATCGCACACAGGCTGCGATCTGGGCGTTCAACCGCCACCTGTTCGATCACCCAGCTGAAGAACAGGTTGGGCTTCCGCTGTTGCTCCAGGACGAAACGGCCCGCTGAGCGCTTCAGCCTGACGAGCCCGCAGCGGCCTGCCGATCCGGCCATCGCGGGCGCGAGGCCTTGCTTGCGTGACTGCCGGTTGCAACCTCGATGACGGATGTGACTGCAAGCACGAGCGCGACGAATAGCGCGAATTGCTGTGCGCTTGCGAACGGCCCGGGCGGCGATGGCGGTTCCGAAGCACGCTTCGGCTCGAGCCGTAACTCGAGCCCTGGCACGTTTGTGTCGCCCCAGCGATCCACCGGCGGCGTCTCCCGCATCGGCGCCGGCGTTTCCGGCACCGCGACAGGCAATTCGGCGCGGCGTGGACGGTGGTCATAAGTCCAGCATCCGTCGCCGTCCTTCACGAGCACCTGCGTCGGCCATGTTCTCGCAGCTTCGGCCTGGTCGAGGCAATGTCGGGACGCATGTGCCGTCGGGGCGCCGGTCAGCAGCAGAAACGCCAGCACCGCGGCGAGCATCGGAAGACCATGTTGGAGGCGGACATAGTTTCCGATACTCGCCGCGTCGCCCGCGCCGGTATAGACGTTATCGAGATCGCACCATTGCGCGAAGCACTCCCGGCACACCTTGGCTTCCCCATGCCAGAACGAAGCCCTGACGTCATCCACATCGCGCCGGCAGAAATCACAGATCATTGTTGCGCCTCGTCAATGATGCGTCGGAGCTCCGCGCGGACCTCGCGTTGTTCCAGCTCCTTGATCAGCTCTTCGCCGGCCCGGCTGTTCGGATCGGAATAGAACCTCGTCTGATGGGCGGGATCGGTCCTCGTCATCGTGCAACCTGCAAGCATGACCGAGAGCAGCAAGATGATGGGTGGTGCCGCGACCACGAGGTACGGCACCACCCAGTAGGCGATCATGCCGTCCCCTCGGCAGTTGTCGCCGTGATCTTGTCCCGGAATGTCTCGCATAGCTGGCGGACTTCGTCCGTCGCGCTGGAGCAGGACTCGATCTCGTTGAAGATGCGCTTGCCCTCCTTTCTATAAAGCGCCGCTGTGATCTTGATATCCTTGAGCATGGTGGAAGCTGATGCGGTGAGCCGATCGCAGCGCTGGGCCATTTCTTTGAGGAATTCGCCCATCGCTTCGATTTCCTTCGCGGTCACCTCATATTCCCTGACAATGGCCTCGGCCGAGAGCTTGCCGATCTCGGTCGCGTCGTCGCGATGGCTGACATATTCAGGAACCGCCAGAGCTCGGGGAATGGACCCCACCGCCTGAATGCGTGAGGGCTTTTGTTGTACCGCTTCGTGGATTTCCCCCTCGATCTCATTGACATCGAAGGGCCTCACCGCAGGACTATGTCCTCTCATTGCACTAACTCCTCTGGCAATCTTCTCACTGAAAAAAGCTGGTTGCTCTGCCTCCAGCTCGCGGATCGCCGAGCCAGTGCCCCCGGTTCGAGGACGCTGTTTCACCCGGCAATTCTCAATTTACGAAGAGGTTATGAATGCACCCGACTATTCCCCAAAATCTGTCTGTATCGCGCTCCCCCTAGATCGGCTCCACGCCGTCGTCCCAAATGTTTTCTCCGCACGCGGCACACCGGTAGAAGCGGACGGTGTTGCCGCGTCGGGAATCGAGAATTGAATAGACGAGACAGGAGTACGCTGCGCATCTGCGGCAACGGAATAGCCGGATATCCGGCGGAGATTCAATTCGCGGTGGGTCGCAGTCCATCATGGCGCAATCGCTTCTCAAGCCACACCCAAAGTCGAGCCGAGTGATCATGGCAAAATCGGTCGAATTGCGTCTTTCCGCAGGGGCTTATTGACTAGTCCGTTAGGACTAGTGGAGTGGATTTGACATTCGCTACTCACCTAGCCGCGAACTGGCAAAGCGAATGTCAAATCCGAAACTCCACTAGAAAACTATACTTGCTAGTGGTCCTTTGATTCTAACATTCGCAAAAGTAGCTGCTGAGAAGGGATGCGAATGTTAGAATCGGACCACTAGCGCTTTCGCGCGTATTCTTGTGCAAAGGCACGGCGGAGCGCGCGTGCAAATTGCACGCGAGCGGTGCATAGCCTTCGCCGATCGCAATGACGACGTCGCACTCACCGCTGATTTGCCCGACGGGCAAATCAGCGAAATCCCTGTCCAGACCTCTACCGAAAAATATTTCGCTTAAGCCGACGGGCAAATCACGCCTACAGCTTCGCCCGTCTCGCCCGAAAGAGGGGCGTCGGCCATCGTCACGAACGTTGGGCGAGATGCGGTGGACGCGGGTCACGTCAAGCGACGAATGACGTCGATCTCGCGGACGGCGAAGTCGTGTGGTCCTGATAGCCAGTCTTATTTTCGGCCTGTTGAAAATGCGAGAAACCCGCATGAAATAAGGGTTTCTTTGATTGTCCCCGAAAGCCAGAACAGCGCGATTTTCCCGGTCGGTCCCTTTTTCGTCTCTTGACCACGGTGAAGCGAGAAACCCCGTTGATCGGCGACGTCGGTGCGCGCCGCTTACAAAAATAAATTGCGTTGCGCCTGTTCGTCCCAGTTTTTCCCAGTTTCTCCCAGTTTCAAAATAGGGAAGGCCCGCTTTACGCGGAGCATTCCACGAGGCTTGATTAAAAAAGCGAACGCCGCCCCCGGCGAAAGGAGCGGCGTAATTGCTTTTTCCGAGCTGGCGGGCTCGGGTCGTCATCAAGCAGCACGATCCCAATACGCCCACCTCGGAAAACTCGCAAGAGGGTAACGCGAGGACGGGCAGCATGGACGAATTTGCAGGCTGGGACGAGCGCGACGAAGAACAGCGCGAGCAGCTGCGCGAGCGCAAGACGATCTATGAGGATGCGTTAATCGTTCGCGTTCTCTCGACCGCCGAGGGTCCGCAGGAAGGTCATCGCGCCGTTCCGATCCCGCCATTTGGTGGCTTCGACAGTGTCAGCGTCCCCATCAACAGGCCGAGCGAAGCCGCTAACGGCAGCGGCGAAGCCGAACCGCTCGGCGAATGGGACGCTGGCGATGACGATCAACCTGTCCCGCCGCGCGGCTGGCTGCTCGGCAACACGTTCTGCAGGGGCTTCGTCAGCTCGCTGCTCGGCGATGGTGGTGTCGGCAAGACCGCGCTCCGATACGCGCAGGCGTTGTCGCTCTCGACCGGGCGTTCGCTGACCGGCGAGCATGTCTTCCAGCGCAGCCGGGTGTTGATCGCGAGCCTCGAAGACGGGCGCGATGAACTGCGCCGCCGCATCAAGGCAGCTTGTCTGCATCACGAGATCAACCGCGACGAGCTGAAGGGCTGGTTGTTCCTGGCCGCCCTCGGCAAGGCCGGCGGCAAGCTGATGACCCTCGACCGGCATGGCCGCCCGCTGTTGGGTGCCTTGGCCGTGAAGCTGGCGGCCACCATTGCCGCGCGCAAGATCGATCTCGTGATCCTCGATCCGTTTATTAAGGCGCACACGCTCAACGAAAACGACAACAGCGGCATTGATGAGGTCGCGCAAATTCTCACCGACATGAGCGTCAGGTTCGACATCGCCGTCGATGTGCCGCATCACATGGCCAAGGGAATGGCTGATCCCGGCAACGCGAACCGGGGCCGGGGCGCATCTTCGCTGAAGGACGCACTGCGGCTGGTCCGCACCGCGACCGTGATGACGACCGGGGAAGCCCAGACGTTCGGGCTGAGCGAAGCCGAGCGCCGCCGCCTGATCCGCGTCGACGATGCCAAGCTCAACATCGCGCCGATGATGGAGGCGAAATGGTTCCGGCTGGTCGGCGTCGATCTCGGCAACGGCACCGAAGCCTATCCGAGCGGCGATCAGGTGCAGACCGTCGAGCCGTGGTCGCCACCGGGTCTATTCGCCGACATCAGCGTGCCGGTCCTGAACAGCATCCTCGACGACATCGACGCGGGCCTGCCGGATGGAAATCGCTTTAGCGATGCACCGAAGGCCGACGAACGCGCCGCGTGGCGCGTGATCGAAACGCACTGCCCCGGCAAGAGCGAAGGTCCGGCCCGCCAGATCGTCAAAACGTGGCTCGGTTCCGGCCTGCTCGTCCGCAAGAAATATCGAAACCCGGTCGAGCGGAAAGAGATGAACGGCCTCTGGGTGGACAACTTGAGGAGGCCGACATGAGGGCCGCGCTATTAACCCGGTTTCAATGGCGCACCCTTGGCGCAATGGGGGGTGCGCTATTGACACTGGTGCGCCTAGTTAAAAACCAATGGCGCATTGGGGTGCGCCATCTTGGTTTTTATAACGGCGCACCAATGGCGCATCGCGCACCAACGGCGCTGGCAGGACCGAAAGACGGAACCAGCCCAACCGATCAACGGAACCAAGATCACGGCGCACGCAAAAAACGCGCCGCGCTGATCGCGCTCGCGACGTGCGGCAAGTTCACGTTGTACGAACGCGCGGGCCGCGCACGCGATGGATGGCGCAGCCTGAAGCTGGTCCGCGATCCACGCGAGGCAGGCCAGAACAGCTGGCATCTCGGCTGGAACGGCACGCGCATGGCACGCAACACCGACGCCGTGAAGCTGATCGACGATCATCCCGAAACTATGCAGTGGGTGATCGACACCTTGCGCGAGGGCGTGATCGACGCGCAGCGAACGCATGGAAGGCAGTGAAAGCCAAACGAGAGGAGCGAGAGCGTGACGGAAATCGGCAACATGCCTGACGATCAGTATCAGCGGATCATCGAAGCCGCGACGTTGATGCACAGGATGCAATATCTAGACGAAGGCGAGGAGCTTGAGCGGGTGGACCGCGCGTTTCAGGCGGCATTGTCGCAACTGGCACCGGAAAGTACCGGCGTAATGATGATGGTGGCGAAGCTCCTCGATGGCAAACCGTACTCGATAACCGGCGACAACCCGGACAGCATCCGACTTTGCATCGACCTCGCGCACAAGATCAACGCGACGGTCGAGGACAGCGAAGGGCATCCGCTGTTCGGAAACCTGATGAAGCCCGGTCTGCGCTCGATCAGGATCTATCCGGCGTCGCTAGCAAAGCAGTGAAACCAGAGGAGAGAGCACATGACAAACCACGCCAAAGACAGCACCACGAACGTCATGCCAGCATTCGTGTTTGCTCGACGCAGTCACGCCGAGCGGGAAGCTGGCTTCGCTCTGGCCGGGCAACTGATCGTCGATATTCCGAAAGGGACGAAGCCAAAGGGGCGGCACAAACGCATGGTTACGAAGATCGTCCAGCAACTGACAGCCGAGGCTCAGTCCGGACGCATGCCGGTCGACGCTCTTGTTTTTGGTTGGCATGGCGGGACGCGTCCACCGAACGCCGTCGACACGAGCAATGACCAGATCATAAGCGCTTGGGCCGCGAGATCGACGGTGATTGTTGTCAGGATAGACTCGCGCAATGACGGCCTCATGCATTTCGACAGCGAGTTGCTGCGGCAGGCGGGGCTTGCGAAACACTAAAACGATCGCGAGTGAGATGCTCAAGCGTCCACCACCAGGCCGAAGCAAATCTCCAGGTGCCATCCGCGCCCGCAAATCTCGGGCGCGGCGCAGCGCGGGGTTCCAAATGCTGCGTCTCCTGATCAACGAACGCCGGTTCGTTGCGGCGCTGCACGCGAGAAATCAGTTGGAAGGTGTCGCCACGACCGAAGAGATCGCCACCGCAGCCGGCCAGCTGGTGTCTGACTTCTGTGATCGCTGGCTCGGCAAAGAAAAACCGTGCGCGTGACGGTCAGCGGCCTCGTTGAGGGATTATGGTGGCCGCATGCAGACATCAAGAGCACTTGTCCCGGAGGATTTGCAGAACGGACAGCGTGAGCGCCGATCTTGGCACCGCGTTGTGGCGGCAAGCGCGTTGGCTGCGCTCAAGCGATCCAATCCTGCCGATGTCCTGAAATCAGCATGGCCGACCGATCATCGAGCCGCTCTGATCCTGCGCGCCGCCCAAAGCCCGACGAGCACCGACGAATTCCCAGCCTTCGATAAGACAGGCCTGTTCCAGAGCCTCGCACCTTCGAGCGCGGCGCTGCAACTGTTCGAGCGTGGACTGCAGCTGGACTTGGCCGGTACCACGACCGTCCGCATCCCGAACTTCGCCAGCCTTCCGCCCGCACCTATCTTCATCGGCGAGGGAAAGCCCGCGCCAAATGTCCATTGGACGTTTGAAGCATCTGTTCTCGGCCCTGCGAGGAAGGTTTTGATCCTCGCTGCCGTGACAGGCGAACTTGAAGCCGCCACTCCAGAAAGTGCGAGCGCCCTCGTGGGCAAAATTCTTGCTGACAGTTCCAATAAATCTATCGATGCGGTGGCATTCGGCATGGCTGCCGCAGATGAGGACCAGCCAGCCGGGCTGCTGCACGGCGTCACTCCGCTGGCTGCTGCTGCCGCTGGCCCGGATGCGATGACGGAGGACTTGGGTGCGCTTACTGGTGCCATCGGCGCAGCTGGCGTCGATAGCACCGGAGCGGTGTTCGTCTGTTCGGCGCGTGAAGCGACGATCATCAAGGCCAAGGTTGGCCCCAAGTTCGATTATCCCGTTCTCTCCACATTGGGGCTGCCAGCAAAGTCAGTTGCCTGCTTCGCACCAGCTGCGGTCGCATCAGGTTATCAGGATGCACCTCAGATCGAGACCAGCAAAACGGCGACCGTTCATTTTGAAGATGGCAGCCCAGCGGACATCGTTGGTCCTGATGGTTCGTTAGCGTTTCCAACAAAGGCCGCCTTCCAGACCGATCTGATCTCGATCCGCGTGCGTGCACGTGCGGCATGGGCAGTGACACCTGGAGGGGCACAAATCATCTCCAACGTCACGTGGTGAAGCCATGACCGATCTTGATCCGCTGGAGGAAGCCATGCGCCAACCGCTGGAAGACCCACTCACTAAGTGGAAGCGCGAGGCTGATGAGCAGGAGGCGCGGTTCGCGAAAGAACGACGAAGGCGCGAGCGCCCTGCCGAGCCTGCGCCCGTCAACTGGGACTTGCGCATCAGCGAGGCCATTGCCGACGAACGTGGGTTCATGACCGAACTGCTCGCCGAGACCATCGTCGAGCTAAGTGAACGTCAACGCGAAGCTATCGACGTTGCGCTGCGCCCGCTGCAGATCGAATTGGCCGAGTTGAAAGCGGCAAACGCCGAAGCCAAAGTCGCAAACGCCGAGCTGAGGCTCATCAACGCATCGCTGCGCGAGCAAGTGAGCGCCGGTCACAGCACCGCTATCGACCTGCCTGCGCTGCCGCTACGTGGCAGCCGCGCGAACTGACAACACGACATCGACCCCTGGGGCGGGTCTTCCCGATGACCGGGAAAAACGCGCCTCACAGCGCGCCCACCTAAATTGTTGATAAGACTGCGGTAAAGCGCTTTTCGAGGGGCCACCGGAACGGTATGATTTAGATCAACGGTGCCAATGGAGTGCCGCCCAAAATGGCGGATGGCATTTGACCCAAGAGGGGCATTCAACATCGAAGTTGCCGGGATCGCCACCATCGTTTTAAGCTTGGCTGTACTCGCCGTCGTCGCGTTCTCTGTTTGGTGAACGCGGCAGGCAGGTACGATCAGATCACTGGCGACGACGGCTACCGCCATTCCTCCTCTCTCCCGGCGCACCGCATCGCTTGCCGGTTCTTCGACATGGCCCACGTCTGCGACGGGACGCTCCGGTAGGGCGCGTGCGTCCCGCTTTGAGACGACGCTCTCAAACTGCCGCAACAAGGCAAGAACGAAGAGCTTTCGGTTGGTCAGCTTGGCCCGTAGGATGCTCATTCCCAAGGGCAAGATGTCGATGGATTTCTGGCCGTCACGATGTCGTTTTTCTTTCCCGTGGACCTTCACCGCCGCGCTGGCCATCGCTTTCTTGCTGGCGACGCAAGGTCAAAGTCAGGCTGCTGATCCGGAGCCAAAACGTGTTCTGATGTTGCAATCATTCGGCTTTCGCTTCGAGCCTTGGACCGATTTCGCGGATTCTTCGGTCTGAAATGATTAAGCAATCGAAAGCCCCGATAGATTTTTTAGACCACTCCCTTTTGACTGCTCGAGTGGACGACGACAAGGCGCTCACACCATTTGTCGATTATCTTCAAGCTCTTTATGCGGAGAAGGCCCCCGATCTCATTGTCGCCCTCGGCGCACCAGCCGCCGAGTTCGTACAGCGGTATCGCCATCGCCTTTTTCCCAAGACACCTATGCTGTTTACCGCCGTGGAGGCACGTCGGGTCCAATATGACAAGCTGACCGAGAACGATGCCGTAGCGGCGGCGGCTCATGACTTTCCCGCTGCCATCGAAACTATTCTGCAAGTGTTGCCCGGCACCAAAGTAATCGCAGTGGTAAATGGGGCTTCTCCAAATGAGGTGTTTTGGCAGGGGGTGCTGGAGCAAGAACTCGCGCCGCTGAGCGGGCGTGTTGAACTGAGATGGTATAACCGGCTGTCATTCGAAAACATTCTGAGAGACGCAGCAAGTCTACCGCCTCATAGCGCCATCTTCTGGCACCTGATGAGCGTTGATGCGGCAGGCGTTACGCACGAGGGCATTACCGCGTTGCACAGGCTCTCCGCCGCCGCCAACGCCCCCATTTTTTCTTATCTTGACGGATTTTTCGATGGCTCAATCGTCGGCGGTTCTATGCATTCAGTAGAAGAAGGCATGGCCGTCGCTGCTGGTGCTGCAATTCGTATTTTGAACGGTGAAAAGGCCGGCGACATCAAAGTTCCGCCCTCTAGATTTGAACCGCCGAGGTTCGACTGGCGGCAAATGCAGCGGTTTGCGATCAGCGACAGCAATCTACCTCCTGGCAGCACCGTCTACTTCCAGGAGCCAACGATCTGGGAGCGTTATTCCTCGCAAATCGCGCTGATCGCCGCCGTTATGCTCGCGCAAGCTGGGCTTATCTCGGCCCTGCTGAGTGAGCGTCGTCGGCGTCGTTTGGCCGAAGTACAGTCACGGCAGCGCATGGCTGAACTTGCCCATGTCAACCGCTACTCGATGGCTGGCGAACTGACCGCATCGATTGCTCACGAAATCAACCAGCCGCTTGGGTCTATTCTGACCAACGCCGAGACCGCAGCCACGATCCTGAAATCTCAGAGCCCCGACATTGCTCAACTCCGCGACGTTGCTGAACTCAGGGATATTTTGAACGATATCGTGCAGGACGACCGGCGCGCCAATGAAGTTATCCGGAGGATGCGCAGTCTGCTGAAAAAAGCACCGTTCGAACTGAAAAATCTGGAACTCAATGACCTTGTTCGGGACACCGTCGAATTTCTTTCGACGCTGGCTATCGGACGAGGGGTCGCGCTGGTTAGCGTCACCAAATCAGATGCGCTTCCGATCCTCGGCGACCGCATCCAACTTCAACAAGTCATTCTCAATCTTGTCGTAAACGGGATCGACGCGATGAAGGATACGCCTGCCGAAAATCGCATCATCCGCATCCGGACTTCGCGCGTTGAAGAGTTTGGCGAGCTATCAGTATCGGATCGCGGGCCGGGCATTCCCGAAGAAAAACTAAAGGAGGTCTTCGAACCATTCTACACTAGCAAAGCGGAAGGCATGGGCATGGGGCTGTCCATCGCGCGCACAATTATCGAGGCGCACCAAGGGTTGATATGGGCAAAAACTCGGGTTCACGGCGGCGCGTCGTTCCGGATCAGGCTTCCTCTGTCCAGAGACGGTGCCGACCCGACGTAGCGAGAGCCACCATGGTCATGCTGCCGCCGCGCTATCCTCTTTGTCCGTCCCGCGCATGACGATCCTCAGCGCGTCGTCCGGCAGCGGGCGTTGCAGCGCCTTGGCTTCATCCCATGGTGCGCGCATCCACACATCGCGCTCCTCTTCGGTAGTCAGGATCACCGGCATTGCCTTCAGATGGATCGGCTCGACCACCGCGTTCGGCGATGTCGTGAGAAATCCATAGACCTGATGCGGTCCCGGCACCGGCTTGGACTTGGTGCCGCGATCACCATTGAACGTCGTCCAGAGGCCAGCAAAGGTGCAGAGCGGGCGATCATCGTTGAGCGCGAACCAGACCACATCCTTTTTCTTCGTCTCCGGGTTCGGCTCTGGCGCGTATTCCGCAAAGCTGTTGAACGGGACAAGGCAACGGTTTTCCGGCTTGAGCCAGCCACGCCAGTGGGGTGATGAGGTGTTGCGGATATTGGTTACTCGGCGCGGGGCTGGCCGCTGGTCACGTCACCGATCTGCGGAACCCGTTGCGCGGCCCACCGCGTGAACTGAAAGGTTGAGAAACGGGGGTCGGGCCCCCAACGGCCCTCGAAGGAGCAGAGCTGAACTGCGCCAAGGCCGCACGATGTCCTGATGGGTTTGCAGGCCTAATTTGAAGCGTTCGGGTTCGGCTCATCTTTGCTTGACGCACATCAACACCGGGCAGACGCGCCCGCGATCCATTTAGGGTCGTCCGCGGGCTTTAGACTGGGGCGACGTGCTGGAACGCGGATTTGGCTTTTGGCACCGCAATCCGAGCCCACGGTTGAGGATGTTCTCCGCAATGCAGTTCAAAAGATCGAACGGTTTCAAATCGATACCAAGCGCTACGGGCGGAATCGCGCGACTGGCATGTGCTCGGTTGGACGAGATGGGCAAGGACCCCGCTGTTATTCTCGCGAAGGTCGGGTTGACGCGCGAAGAGGCCCGAGACCCAGCCATCCGGCTGGAAGTGCAAATTCAGATCAAGCTCCTGGAATTGGCTGCCGAAGAGGTGCAGGACGAATGGCTGGGTTTCCATCTGGCGCGCAGCTTCGATCTGCGCGAGATCGGTCTGGTCTACTATGTGATAGCGTCGTCAGACCGGCTTGCAGACGCGCTTCGGAACACCGAGCGGTACAGCCAGATCAACAATGAAGGCGTCCGTTTGCGTTTCAGTATGCAGGACGGGACAGCGGCAATTACGCTTGATTACGTTAACGTCGACCGGGATGCCGATAGGCACCACATAGAGTTCTGGCTTGTAACGCTGGTGCGCATTTGCCGGCAGGTGACGAATGGCCGTTTGGTGCCGTCGCGGTTGAAGACAAGACATTTCCGAAATAGGACGCCAGCGGAATTCAGAGCATTCTTCGGGGTCGACATCGAATTTGGCGCTAGCACCGACGAGATCTGCTTTCCGCGACCTATTGCCTTGCTTCCCGTTGTGGGACGCGACGAACACCTCAACGAACTGTTGCGGCGCTACGCGGAGGAGGCGCTGGCGGGCAAGCCCCGAGAGCGCCTTACGGTCCGTTCGAGAGCAGAGGACATTTTGCCGAAACTGCTGCCGCATGGCAGAGCCATGGCATCGGAAGTTGCGCAGCGGCTCGGGATGAGCTCCCGAACTTTGTCGCGCAAGCTTGCCGAGGAAGGTACTTCCTTCGCGGAGATATTGGACCAGTTGCGGGCCGCCCTCGCCAAGCGCTATCTCCATGACGAGACTTTGCCTGTTTCCGAAATCTCATGGCTGCTTGGTTATCGCGAGGTCAGCTCGCTGACACATGCCTTCAAACGGTGGACCGGCATGACGCCCCGACGGTTTCGTTCTGGTCAGCTCGATTCTTAGGGTGAAGTCATTTCGAATGCCCGCATTCCCATCGTGGAGTGTGCCCCCGCTGGAGTAGGATCATCTCATGCCAACACTGAGAGCCGCTGACGCCGGGAGGCACTATGGCCCCGCAAAGCGCGTAGCGGACTTACTCGTGCGTGTCTCCGCTGTTGCCAACGCGCTGGAGCGGCTCCATCAGGTCCTGCATTGAGAATGGCTTTGTTAGAAACGCGATGCATCCAGAGTCGAGCGCAGCCTTGCGAATGGCGGGGTCCTCATTCCCGGTCATGTAAATAACCCGCACCCGTATCCCAGCGGCCTTGAGACGATGCCTCAGCTCGATCCCCGATCCGTCGTTTAGGTTGATGTCAAGAATGACGCAAGCCGCCTTTTCGAAATCGGTGTGGTTTTTAAAAGCCTCTGCAGATGAAAACAGGATGGGCACGTACGCGTGCGCACGGAGCAGGCGCTCGAGTCCCTCCAGTATTCCCGAGTCATCGTCGACGACTAAAACGAGGTTCCGATCTTGCACGCACGATATCCCTGATTTATCCGGCGACACATTAAGACCCGCGAGAAAGTCAGCCGTCGGCACCGAGTGTTTTGTGATGTTGGGTTCGGCGCGCGCCATCCGCGCGCCACTGAGTCCCAAGCGGGATACAATCATCCTGAGAACGGTTCTGCCTACGTTACTCCGACGATCTTTTGAACTTAAAATAGTTGTCGGATGTCGCCATATTGTTGTTCTGGCAAGACGACGCGCTGTTAAGTTTCTTAAGCGCGACATGCAAATGGACGCCGCTGGGCAGAAATGGACATCGTTGAACATTTGGTCCTTCTATCGCGCGCAAATGGGCCTTCGGTGCGTTCGAGATTTTTGGCCGGTGCGAGGTAGTGGCGACCGAAAAATATCGCATGCTGCGCCATGCGGGCTGCGCTGCTAGGGGGCCGGGGGGCGGGCCCACGAACTATTCCGAGCAGGTCCCGTAGCGCGGCGGCGCTCCAGTTTTAGCGCCCGCAGTTCGCGCTTTTTATCCGGAAAAATTATTCCCCGGCCCCCCTCGTTTTCCAACCGCAAACCGATCAAACTCGCCAAGCAACGCGCGGAGATCAGTCCTATGCCTAATCCACCAGTGCCGCTTGCGTTACAAGTCCTTCGCGGCAATCCCGGCAAGCGCCCGCTGCCGATCCACGAGCCGCAGCCCGAGCGGCCGCCGATCTGTCCCGAACCGCCGGCCTACCTTGACGACCTGGCCGCCGACGAATGGCGGGCGGTAGCGCCGGAGCTGCACGCATTGGGACTATTGACAGTCGTCGACGTGGCTTGTTTGGCCGCGTATTGCGCTGCCTATTCGAGCTGGCGCACCGCCGCCGAAAGCCTGGCACGCATGGCCGTCAACGATCCGGTGATGAACGGCCAGATCGTCAAGGGCAAATGCGGTGACGCCCAGATCAATCCGCTGATCGGCATCGCACGCAGGGCCGCCAACGACACGGTGCGCTTCGGCAGCGAATTTGGTCTCGGCCCTGCAGCCCGCGCTCGCATCGCAGCTGGCTTCAACGCGCCACCACGTGGCGGTGGCAAGTTCGACGGGTTGCTACGCTAGACACGCCGAAAAATAAGCGTTGGCGGATGTCGGCTTTAGAGCGCTTTGCAGACCTGACTTGGACATCGCGCGAGGTCCGAAAAGTGCCAACAGCTGACCTCATTCAATCGCTGCATTGCGGTCGCGCCAAAGCGCAAAGATCGCGGTTGCGAGCTTGTTCTGCCGGGCAGTGCTCGGATAAGTGACTACCGGCTTGCTCTGATGATTTCTCATCAACTCCCCTACAATCTCGTGATCAAGTTCGAAGCGAGACCTTTCGCCTGGAGCGGGGACGGGCCGTTCCCGCGCGATGTAGAAGATATCGAACTCTTGCCATGTCTTTCGCCATCGTCACGGCTTCCTCCAAGGTGGAGCATCCGTACGATGTGTATTCCCAGGAAGGATCGCTGAAGTGAAGTATCTTGCGGGTGCCTTTATCGAGCTTGCCGCGTTCTTCTTCAGAGAGCCCGATGATGATCACGTGGGCGATTTTCGGAAGCATGCTGCCCGGCCACCTTAAAATTGGGGGTCTCTAAGACTTAGTCCACAGACGCGGGCGACCGCAAGGAGGTTGGGTGGGATTGAAGGGCCTTCGCCCATTTCTCGCAAGACCAGGAGGAATCCGAATAGAACTCCGATACGCGTTCGATTTTTGCGACGATGTTCTGCTGCCCAGGCGCTTCTTCCTCAGAGGGTCACTTTTCGAGATTGTCTGTGGTCGACGGGCCGGTGCCGACAAAATAGAGCACCACTCCCTCATCCTTCGTCATCCCGAAATGACGAACACTCTTTGGCTCGGTGAAAAAACTGCCTGCCGGTCGCGCTTCCAATTTGCTCTCGTCGAATTTTTCGCCGATGCCATGATAGAACGTGCCGCGCAGCACCATTACGTATCGGTCATCGGGATGCGAATGGGCCTTGAGGGTGGCGTGAGGCGGCCACCGGACCAGTTGGATGTACAGTCCAGGCTTCGCGCGGTCCCCCACGATGGTCGCAAATTCCTGCGCGGGGCCGATGCCGGGAATTTTCGTCCACGGCATCTTGTCCAGATCTATCGCGGCGACAGGTAGTTCGCCGCCCGGCGTGACCGGAAATTGTTGGGCAACGCAAGGCGTCGCAAGAAGCGGCATCAATAGCAGGAAGAGCGGGAGACGAAACATCGGCCCTCCAAAGTGCTAAAGTGAAGAAAGCATGTAGCCTGTGGCGGTGCAGGCTAGCACGCTCGCGCGGGACCGCCCATTTCGCTGTTGGGTCAAAAGGCGAAGTAACGGCCCGGCGTCGCCATGTCCGCTTCGCTCCCAACAGCAGACAAGCGGCGACGGCATCGGCATGTCGGTTTTGTGCCAAACTCGGATGTCTCTGTCTGGAAAGCGCTACGTCCCTGACAGCGGTAGGCGGACGTGAAACACCGCGCCACTCCCGGTCTTGTTCTCTGCCCATATCTGACCGTCATGGGCTTCGACGATGGTACGGGCAATGGACAATCCCATTCCCATGCCTTGGGACTTTGTCGTGAAAAATGGTTGAAACACCATTTCGATGTTGTCGATGCCAGGGCCATTGTCCGATACAGCGACCTCAGCGAAATTTTCGACGCGCATTGTAGTCACGGCGATCTTGCGGTTTCCTCGCGGCACGGCTGACATTGCGTCCATGGCATTCAAAGTGAGATTGATGATGACTTGCTGAAGCTGAGTGCGGTCGCACTTGACCAGCAATTCTTCCAACACGGTCTCGCTGCCCAGGTCCGTCTCTCGCGAAGTTGCTAATCTTGACAAAAGCTCGACCGTATCTCGGGCAATTTCATTAAGATCGTTATTTTTGTGCTCGAATGGGGCCTTCGCCAACAAGCCTCGCACCCGACGTAGCACGTCGCTGGCGCGTTGATCGTCTCGCTGAATATCGGTCAGGATTTCCCTGAGTTCCTCCAGATTCGGCGCGGACGAATCAAGCAACGCCTTCGCTGTCTCGCTGTTGGTAAGAATGGCCGCAAGCGGCTGGTTCAATTCGTGTGCAATCGTCGCAGTAAGCTCGCCCGCCACGTTGAATCGGTTCAGGTGAGCCAGCTCTGCAGTGCGTTTTGTATTTTGGATCTCCGCAGCGTCGGCCCGTCGCGTCAACCGATCGACCTCAAGGAGACGACGGCGCAGTTCGCTCTGAGTTTCCCTATGCTCGTGAATATCAGTACAGCTACCGATGTATCCCAGGAAAGAACCGTCCCGCGCATAGCGCGGAATTCCCGTGTCATCAATCCAACGATACGTGCGATCATAGCGACGCAACCGATATTCCATCCGGAATTCCTTCCGTGCGTCGAAATGGCTGATGTAAGTTTGCAGGCAACGATCAGAATCCTCTGGATGAACGCCCTCCAACCAGCCGTCGCCGAGCTCCTGCTGTATGTCGCGGCCGGTAAAATTCAACCATGGCCGGTTAAACCAGACACATTGCTTGTCTGTGTTGGACACCCAAATCATCACCGGGGCTACATCCATGACCTCACAGAACCTCGCATCCAGTCCACCCGGAAGCTCGAGGGGAAAATTAGTTGGCACTGAGCCACTCATTGAGATTGCCAATTTCGGGCGGCGGTCGCCAGCGGCGCGACCGTCGGCCGTGCCGCTGCCACGCGGCCCAGAAACATGTTGAATTTTGCGGCGCTTCATCGCTTGTTTTGTCCCGATGCTCGCACCTGACGTTAGCACTTTCAGGCACAGCGCCAAGCGGCCCGCAGGTCCGCTTTGGTTCCAAAGTGAGAAGTCCTGGCGTTCAACCGGCAGGTCGGCTTTACCCCCAACTCCGGACATGGCCTTGCACCGCGCAAACTGACGCTTTGTGCCAACTGCAGACATCCTCACACCGGCAACGTAATTTCGCAGACAAGCCCTTCTTTGCGCCAGTCAAAGCGAACTTCCCCCTTTTGCTGGACAATCATTTGTTCGACGATACGGGTGCCGAATCCCTTTCGTGTAGGTTCCTGCGCGACTGGACCACCCGCCTCTATCCAGCGTAGCCGTAATGAACCGGCAGCGGCGTGTGACCATTCTAAGCGGACTTGGCCGCCAGGCGTGGACAAAGCACCGTATTTCGCTGCATTGGTCGCTAGTTCATGCAACGCTACCGCAACTGCCTGAGCGGCGTCTGGCGCTAATAGGGTTTGTGGACCATCTGTGAACGTGCGGTTCCCATCGGAATAAGGAGCTAGTTCCTGTTTCGCAATCGCCGATATTTCCGCACCGATCCAACGCGTTTCCGCAAAAAGCGAGCAAACATTTGCTAGTGCCTGGATGCGTCCAGCGATTACCTCTTTGAGACCTTCGGGCGAGTTCGACTGAGAAAGATTGACCGTTGCCATCGCGTTCGCGAGCAAGTTCTTGCTGCGGTGCTCGGCCTCTCGCGCCAAGGTCACGATCAGCTCCTGATTTTTCTTCTGCTCGGTGATGTCTCTCGCAATCTTTGATGCGCCGACGATTTTACCATTTGCATCCTTGACTGGAGAAACGGTCAGCGACACGACGATCAAGCTGCCGTTCTTGCGTTGCCGAACGGCCTCAAAATGGTCGATGCGCTCACCTCGGCGGATGCGCGTTAAAATCTCGCGTTCTTCGCTTTGGCGGTCTTGAGGGATCACAAGGGTAATAGGCTGACCAATGGCCTCGCTGGCAGAGTAGCCGAAGACGCGCTCAGCACCACTATTCCAGCTTGTAATGATGCCATCGAGATTTTTGCTAACAATCGCGTCATCGCTGGAATCGATTATGGAAGCCAGCCAACGCAACTGCTGTTCGCTTTCGCGAAGGGCCGCTTCGATCTCACTAGGCGTGGGCGCAATTCCCAGATTGTTCTTCTGCGTCATTAGCGCTCCCAAGACCCCGTGGGAACACTATAGCACTTGTTCTAGCTAGGGGCCGAACTTCGATGGCTGTTTTGGGTCATTCGCGTCGATTTTGCCACGTCCGCCGCATGTCCGGTTTCGGGATGATCTCGGACCTCCAGGTTGTCCGGTTTGGCTGGCAGCAGCGCCCCGCCTGTGAATTATTTTTGCTCGGCCCTAGTCATACACCTGCCACGCGGCACGCGCACCACGAGCCAAATGGCAAGTGTCTCTAGGTGTCACCAAGTTTCAATTTATTTGGGCGGCGTCGTGGCTATCGCGCCGACAACAAAAAGCCCGCCCCGGATCAACCGAGGCGGGCTTAAACTTTTTTGAATGTGATCAGGCGGCGATGGCGGCCGGCATCACCGGCTCGTCTTCGAGCGGCAAGCCGGCGATGATCCGGCGCAACGCGGCGTCGAGCTGATCGAGCACGAACCGCTTTTGCTTGAGCTGCTTCGACAAATTGTAATGCTTGCGGGTGACGCGCGGCAGCGGCTTGCCTTCCTCGTCCTTGACGCTGGCGTGGTCGAGCGTCTTGGCGACCCAGCCATCCGGGCAACCGATTTCGCCGGCCAGGGTGGAAGCGGTGCGGCGCAGATCGTGCGGCGTGAACGGCGCAAGCCCGAGCAGCTCGCAGATGCCGACTGTGACGGTCACCATCTTGCCGCCTACCTTTTTCGTTTTGCCGCGCAGCGCGGTTGCCATCGCGGTGCGGGCGAGCGGCTTATCGCCGAACCGGCCGGCGAACAGAAGCTCGCCGTCGCTGAGCGTCTTGGCCTCGGCGATAATCTCACGCGCGAGGCTGTTGAGCGGCTGGTGAATGTCGCGACGCATCTTTACCCGCTTCTTGTCGACGATCAGCATCGGCACCGGCAGGTCGTGCAACTCGTCGCGGCGGGCACCGAGCAATTCCTTCGAGCGCAACATGGTAACGAGCGCGAGCCTGATGCAAAGCCGCACGCGGCGCGACCACGGCATGTCGGCGCGGTCGAGCCCGTGCCACAACGTGCGGATTTCGTCCTCGGTGAGGAAGCGTTCGCGCGGTTGCTCCTTCAGCTTCTTCAGCTTGACGCAAGGTTGGCAGGTCGCCGGCACCAGATTGAGTTCAATCGCCCAGTTATACAGGCCCGACACCGCGCGGCGCATGTGCCTCGCGCTCGAGACCGAGGCGGTGAAGCCGTCCTTGCCGTCAACGATATCGCGCGACAGCGCGGCAACGTCGGCGCGGGTGACTTCGGTGGCGCGCATGCGCCCCAGGCGCGGCTTGACGAGATTGTTGAGATGGCCGGCTATGCCTTTCCAGCTCTCGATCCGAGGCAGCATCGCGCCGTACTTCGGCTCCAGCTCCTGCATCCATTCGATCCGCAGCTTGATCAGCTCGGCGACCGTCTTGTTGTGCTTCGTCGCCGTCATCAGGTCCCGCTGGCGATGCGCGGCGACGTTGATGCCGCCGTAGTCGGTCTGGCCCTTGAGATGATAGGCGATGGCGCGGGCCTTGATCGACGTGAACTCTTTCGGATCGAAGGTGCCGATCTTGATCGAGCGCTGCTTGCCGCCCGTCGTCTTGTTGCGGTAGCGGAAGTGGAAGTTCGCCGAGCGCGGCGAGACCTCGACGTAGAAGCCCTCGCATTCGGTGTCGAAGAACTTGGTGCGCCTTTCGACCTTCTGCCGGCAAATATCGCTGTTGATGTAAACGCGAGTCGCGACCTGGGCGTCGTCGGTGGGGCGGCCCTTGCGCGGGGCCTTGATCGGGTCGGTGTGAGAGGCAATGTTAGTCACGGTTCTAGCTCCTGTTCGGGTGTTCGGGACCGGAGCCGGGTTCTTGTTTTCCGAGCGGCCTGTGGAAGGGTCTCGGGAGCTAAGAGCCCGGCTCTTTTTTTGGCAAAACCTCGGGCGTTGGCCGATCAAGGATATTTCGAGAAACCCCTATAAAAAAAGGACTATCTTTGACGTCCGAGTTTTTCCCAGTTTCAAAATAGGGACGTGTGGTCCTGATGCCTCGACGCTGGCATCAACTTGGTGACGATTGCTTTGGCAATCGCACCGGGGATGGTGACAAGAAAGCCCGATCACCAGGGAGAGCGCGAAGTAAACCGTTAAAACCATTGCGCAGGGAAGGCCGGGTATTCCGGCGAACCTGTGGTGACTTGCTCGTGTGCTTTTTTCATTTGCACGCGAGGCTGCGGGTGCGCCAAGTGCCCGGCTTTCCCTGCGCCCTCATTCTTTCGAGGGACGATGTGAGTGCAAAGCTCAGGCGAAATCGCGCTGTGAGAACGCGAACTCGCATCTGCTGTTTGACAATTGAATCAGAAACGCAGCGCGCAACATTTGCCGCCCCGTAATATTATCGACGTCCTCATGGTGAGGAGCCGCGAAGCGGCGTCTCGAACCATGAAGCCACGATTCATCCTTCGAGACGCGCGCAATGCGCGCTCCTCAGGATGAGGTTTCTATCAAGCCGCCTTCGCCTGCACGGTGTTGCAGAACTCGGCGAGCCGCTCGGCAAGCCGCAGCGTCGCGGGGCTGGCATCGGGAGAGGCCACCAGCGCCACTTCGGTGCGGTCGATCGGAGAAAAGCCGTCCCTGGCGGTCAGCACGCGATGATCGGCCTGGATCGACATCTCCGACAGGAGCCCCAAGCCCATGCCGGCCGCGATCGCCGCCTGAATGCCGGCAAGACTGGAACTCGAATAGGCCATATGCCAGGCACGGCCGGTGCTTTCCAGTTCGCGGATCGCGCTGGCACGATAGAGACAGCCGAGCGGAAATCCGATCAACGGCACGGAGCCAGCGCGGGCATCGATCGGATGGCTCTTGCTGGTGACCCAGTGCACACGCTCCGGCCACACCGCAATGCCGCCCTTTTCGCCGGCGACGCGTTTGAACAAAGCGAGGTCGAGGTCGCCGCGTTCGAGATCGCGCTTGAGGTCCAGGCTTTGATCGGCGCGGACGTCGAGCCGCAGACCAGGATGCGAGCGCGAAAACGACCCCAGCAACTTTGCCAGCCGGTAGGCGGCGAAATCTTCGGGCACGCCGAGCCGCACGGCGCCCTCGTTGCCCGGCCGCGCCAGCACGTCGCGCGCCTCTTCCTCCAGCGCGAGAAGCCGCCGCGCATAGGACAGCAGCCGCTCGCCGGCTTCGGTCGGCGTGATGTCCTTGCCGCTGCGGATCAACAGCGGCTGGCCGACATCGTCTTCCAGCCGCTTGATCTGCTGGCTGACGGTCGACTGGGTGCGATGAACGCGTTCACCGGCGCGGGTGAAGCCGCCGGCGTCGACGACGGACACAAAACTGCGTAACAGCTCCAGATCGAGCATGAAACTTATCCATTTGTTTTTCCACTGGATCGTAGTTTATTATTTAATTTGCAAATAGCAAGGGAGGGCCTACATCGGACGTAACTTGAGGAGAATTCCCATGTCGCTGGCGCCCCCCATTGCAATGACCCGCCCCACCTTCAATTCGCTGCCGCTCTATATCGTCGTGTTCTGCCTGCTCTGGAGCTTTGCCTTCGTCGCGGGGAAAATCGGCGTCACCTACTGTCCGCCTCTGATCATGTTGGCCGCGCGATTTTCGCTGGCCGGAATCTTGATCCTCGGGATCACGGCGTTACGCGGCGAGCGCTGGTCGCTGTCGTGGAGGGACACCCTTGCGTTCGCGCTAATCGGCGTCGCCAACAACGCGCTTTATCTCGGCATTGGCTATACCGGCCTCCAGACGGTGTCGGCCGGCCTGAGTGGCCTGATCCTCAGCACCAATCCCGTTTTCACGGCGGTGTTTGCGGCGCTGCTGCTGAACGAGCAACTGACGTGGCGCAAGATCGGCGGTCTTGTGCTCGGCATTCTCGGCGTCGCCTCGATCGTTTGGCATCGCATGTCGGTCGGCACCGACAGCCTGCACGGCATTCTCTTCACCCTCGTAGCGCTGGCTTCGATCGTGGCCGGCACCATCCTGTTCAAGCTATTGGCGCCGAAAGGCTCGTTGTGGATCGGCAACGGCGTGCAGAACCTCGCCGCCGGCATCGTGCTGATCCCGTTCGCCTTCACACTTTCCAGCGTGAACGACATCGTGCCGAACCTGCAACTCTTGGGCTCGTTCGCTTTCCTGACGCTCGGCGGCTCGGTGCTGGCCTACGTGATCTGGTTCCACCTGCTGCGGGTCTGCGGCGCCACCGCCGCGAGCGCCTATCACTTCCTGATGCCGCCGCTTGCGATGGTGTTTGCCTGGATGGTGTTGGGCGAGCATGTCGCGTTGCGTGACCTCTTGGGAATCATTCCGGTCGCGCTCGGTATTTATCTGGTGACGCGGCCGGCCGCGGCCACGACACCTGTCGCCGCACAATAGGAGAGCTCGATGTCTTCGCTCACGCTCACTTTGATCGGCGGCCCGACCGCCCTGATCGAAATCGACGGCTTCCGCCTGCTGACCGATCCGACATTCGATTTGCCGGGGATCTATCAGCTGCCGCATGTGAAGCTCGAAAAGCTTTCGGGACCGGCATTGGCAGCGGACGCCATCGGCGAGATCGATGCAGTGTTGCTCAGTCACGATCAGCATTCCGACAATCTCGACGAGTCGGGAAAGCACTTCCTGCCCAAGGCCAGGCGTGTGCTGACCACAGTGGTGGGCGCCAAGCGGCTCGGAGGCAATGCCGAGGGTCTTGCGCCCTGGGATTCCACCGAATTGTCTGGGAATGGACGCTCGCTCACCATCACGGCCACGCCCGCGCGTCACGGGCCGCATGGCATCGAGCCGCTCGCCGGCGACGTCATCGGCTTCGTGGTGGCCTCGAAACAGGGCCGTCCGATTTACATCAGCGGCGACACCGTCTGGTATGACGGCGTGGCGGAAGTGGCGCGGCGCTTCAAGGCCGGCGTTGTGATGCCGTTTGCGGGCGCGGCGCAAACCCGCGGTCCGTTTCATTTGACGATGGACACCAACGATACCATCGAGACCGCGCGCGCCTTTGCCGATGCCGTGATCGTGCCGGTCCATACCGATGGATGGGCGCACTTCAAGCAGAATGCGCAAGACCTGCGTGCTTCCTTCGATGCGCTCGGCTTCGGCCCGCGCCTGAAACTGCTCGAGCCCGGAATCGCGACGGAGATCGCAATGCCTGGCTAATCCTTGCGGAACACGATCGAGGCCATCCAGCCGGTCATCAGCGCCATGAAGGCGGTGAACGCGCCATAGAGCAGCCCGTCCTGGCGGGCGGTCGTGGCGACGAATTGCTCGAAGCCGACCTTGACGATGTCGAAAGCGGTCTCGGTCCGCGTGATCAAGGCGCCCTCGGAGAACAGCTTGATCTCGACCGTGTAGGTCCCGATTGGCACCGCGGCCGGCAAGGGAATGCCGGTACGAAACAGCGTTGGCGTCAGGAACGTCACCGCCGATGTCTCTTCACGATAAAGCCCGTGTTCCTCGCGCAGACGGACAAAGGCGCTGCGGAACGCGTCATTGGGCACGACGTCGGCGTAGTCGGTTCCGACCCGCTGGGTCAGCAGCACGTTGTTGAGCCCAAGTTGTTGCCGCCGTTCCACCTCGGGCGAGGCGATGGCGTCGAACGGACGGTTGGAAAACAGCGCGAGATAAGTCGGTACCTGCAAGAACTCGCGGTAGTCGGTATTGATCCAGATCCCGAACCGTCGTTCTTTCCGGCGCGTCACCATGTCGGCGCGCGGGCCCATCACGGTAACGACGAGGTCGTAATTGTTGCGGTTCGCGGGTGTCGTGGCGTCTTTCTCGACCGAGCCGAACAGCACCAGCTCTTCGCCGGAATAATTCGGCGTCACCGTCACGCGGTGGTTGGAGACCGAAACGATCAGCCGTTCCGCGTGCGCCGGCGAGACGATTGCGATCGCACCGAGCGCGAGCAACCCGATCGCTGTGCGATGCCAATGGGCGCTCATGCGGCGCCCCCGGCTTCGCGAATGGTGAAGAGATCGTCGGGGCGGATCACCAGTTCGACGGCAAAGCGGATGCCGACCGCAAGGATCAAAAGCCCGAGCAGGAGCCGCAAATGCTCGCCGCGAATCCGCTGCCCCGCGCGCGCGCCGAACTGCGCGCCGGTCACCCCGCCGATCATCAGGATCAGCGCCAGCACGGCGTCGACCAGATGGTTGGTGACGGCGTGCAGCAAGGTGGCGAACGTCATGGTGACGAGGGTGAGCACCATCGAGGTTCCGATCACCGTCGATGTCGGCACCCGCAGGAAATAGATCATGATCGGAACCAGGATGAAGCCGCCGCCGATCCCCATGATGGCGCCGATAAAGCCGATGATCAGGCCGACGGCGATCACCGGAATGACCGACAGGTAAATCTTGGAGCGCTTGAAGCGCATCTTGATCGGCAGGCCGTGGATCCAGCCGTGGCTGCCGGAGCGGCGTAGCGATACCGCAATGCCGCGCCGGACGCGAAGCATCGACCGCAGGCCCTCCCAGAACATCAGCCCGCCGACGGTGGTCAGCAGCAAGACATAGGAGAGCGCGATCATCAGGTCGAGCTGACCGAGCGATCGCAGCAAGGTGAAAGTCCATACGCCAAGCGCCGTGCCTGTCGTGCCGCCGCATAAAAGTATCAGCGCCAGCATCGGATCGATGGCGCGGCGGCGCCAGTAGGAAATGGCGCCGGAAAATGAAGAGGCCGCGATGTGGCTGGCGACGGAGGCGACCGCAACCGCGGGCGCGATGCCAATGAAGATCAGAAGCGGCGTCATCAAGAAGCCGCCGCCGATGCCAAACATGCCCGAGACGAAACCGACTGCCGCGCCCATGGCCAGCAGCAGAAAGATATTTACAGGAATGTCGGCGATCGGAAGATAAAGCTGCACGCGCGTCGTTTCGGAATAGACCGTGAGGCCGGCCGAAACCGCCCATGGCCTGGTTTCATCGGGAGTGCGGGACCCAGGTAGCGAATGTCGAATCCGCTGCACTAGCGCCGCGTCCCTGCATAGCCGAAATTAGCCGCGGGAGGGATTAAAGAATCCGCCGGAAGCGGATTTTTTGACGCAGTCCGCGCGTTACCCGACAACGTGGTGAAAAATAACGATTAACGAGTGGCCTCGGCGCTGCGAATTGGATCCGTGATCAGGTGCATCTTCAAAGCTTCCGCCGCTTCGAGCCAGCGGACATCCCGCGTTGCAGACATGGCTTCGATCACCGAAGAGGACACACCCATCTTCGTCATGTAGTTCAGGACGACACCCGTCGTTCGCTGCGCGTCGGCGATGGGATCGCGGCCGGGCGCGCGGTTCACGAACCGATGGACACCCAGCGCCGAACCCTCGACGCCATAGCGCGGCGCGCCGCCGGCATAGACAAGGACGCAGGCGCTGGCGCAATAGGATCGCGTCACCTTGCCCGAGGCATCTGCGGTGCCGACGGCGGTCGCGAGGGCGCGGGCGCGAATGATTTCGCCCATGATGAGCGCCTGTTCGAGATTGCCGCCGGGAGAAGACAAAAGGACGACGTCACCTGCGGCGAGATGAGCCTCGTCGAGCCGCTCGCGCAACCAGCTCGCGCTCGCTGCGCCTATGGTGCCGTGGATGACCAATGCAGACCGGCTGCGAGTTCCGGCGTCGAGGTCGATCCTTGCAACGACCGACGATGTCATGGTTGGCGAGAAGTAGGATTCCTTCCAGTAAGTCCACGCTTGCGGCTGTGACAGGTCTCGATAGGCGCGGATGCCGATGCCGAGCACCAACAGCGCAAAAAATATGACCGACCAGATCGGCCGTCGCCTCATGCGGGCCACCGTGGGCTGCGGTGCCGGGGGCGGGCTAACGGGGGCGCGCGGCGGCGCGACCCAAGGGCCGGTCGGCGAATTCTGGAACGGACCTCGGCGGCCCTCGCGATCGTCGTCCAGCAACACAAACCTCTTGTGCGTGCTCAGCACGAAGGCAGAGCACGAACCTCTGAAGGTGGCACTGATTGCTGTTTAGCCGAACTTGCTGGTTGGGACCATGTCGGCGGTGCCACATCGGCACCGCTAGCTCAGTGCGCCGCTGCCGTGCGCTTGGCCGCGACCGGCTTGACCGCCGGCTTGGTATTCGCAGCCGGTGCCGTCGCGGAATCCCATCCGCCCGTGGGCGCCGCCACGTTGACGGCGTCATCGGGCTGCGGCTCGGCGGTAAACGTCTGGATCGCGAGCTTGGCCGCGGCGAGCGACTGGGCGTCGAGCCGCTTGGCGATGTCGTCGCGCTTGCGCCCGGCATCGACATCGCCTTGCGCCGCGGCAAGGCTGAACCACTTGAAGGATTCGGCCAGGTTCTGGTCGACGCCGATGCCGCGGGCATAGAGAATGCCGAGGTTATACTGGCTGTCGGCGACGCCGTGATCGGCCGCCTTGCGGAACCATTGTCCCGCGCTCTTGTAGTTCGCGCCCTTGCCGCCGCCATCCGCGTCGAGCACCGCAAGATTGTGCATCGCCTTGGCGTTGCCGCGCTCGGCGGCCTGCATGTAGTAACGGCGGGCGATATCGATGTCCTTTTTCACGCTGAGGCCCTTCTCGTAGAAGGTACCTAACCGGAAGATCGCCGGCACCACGCCGGCCTGCGCCGCGCGGTCGAGCCATTTGGCCGCCTCGTCGTAATTCGGGGCAACGCCTTTGCCTTCCGCAAAGCGCACGCCGATCTCATAAGCCGCCGTCGGCTCGCCCCTGAGCACGGCGGCGCGCAAAGCCGGACCGCCGATGGCATCAGGCAGCCTTTCGGTCGGCGGAACCTGGATCATCGCCAGCTTGCCGCTGCCTGATGATGCCGGCGAAAGCGGGATCGTTCCGGTCACGTCGCCGGTTGCGGGCATCGAGGGCAAGCCACCGTTCTGCGGAATGGTCAGGGAGGCGACGCCGTCGCCGGTGGCGGACGGGGCGTTGTTGAACGATTGCCGTCCGATCGGCGTCGGCGACGTCAACGAAGGCATCATCGGTGCCGGTGCCGAACTTGCGCCGCCGGTGGCAGGCGCGGCTGCCGGTGCATCGGATGAGCTTTCCGCAGCCGGCATCGCGGGCGGGGCGCCGGCGTCGAGCAGGCTCATCGCCATCTTGAACGTGCCGAGCACGATCACAACGACGCTGGCGCCGACGAGCAGCGAACGGATCTTCGAGGTAATGGTCGATGTGGCCGCGGCCTGGCCGGCGGGCTTCGCGGCCTTCGGCTGTTTCCCGGACTTGTCGGGCGGCGGCGCGGCAGCCGCTGCTTGCGCGGCGCGGCGCGCGGCAGCGATGAAGCTCGATGTGCTGACGGGTTCCTTCGGACCCGCGGCGGCGGGAATGTTGCTGATGGCGCTTTCGGATGCAGCGATGCGCTCCGAGGGCGAGGCGCCACGTGCCGACGGCCGGGTGCCCGGCTCGAGCGGATGATCGGGCGGCAGCTCCGGCGCGATCGCCACGCGCGAGGGCGCTGTATGCGGCTCCAGAATTTCGCCGATGGTCCGGGGCGCCATGGCGGGCGGTTCGTCCGCCGATGCGGCACGGAAATCCCGTGGAGCGGCGACGAAAGCCTCTTGCGCCGGAGGCGGTGCGTCAGGCTTCGCGTGCGTGGCCATTGCGATTCGCGCGGGCGAGGGCTCCGCTACGACGCGCGGCTCGGGATCTGGCTCCGCCGCTTGCGGCGCGGAATAGGAAGGTTCAGGAACGGATGGAGCTGCGGGTGCCGCGGCTTGCGGCGCGCGCACTGTGCGCAGATCGCCCTCGATCGTCGAAAGGCGATCGACCACGTGGCCGAGCGTATTGTGGACGGCTTCCAGCGAGTCCTGGGTGTGACGATCGGTCTCCGCCTGGCTGAAGCGAATGTCGGACAATTCGCGCTTGACGATGTCGGCAAGCCCGCTGTCCTGGGCGGCCGGTTCGCTACGGCTATTGGCGAGAGTGGCAAAGCTGGCGTGCTGCCGCTCGAGATGGTGCAGGATGTCCTGAAGGCCTTCCTCGACCCTCCCGAAATTGCCGGAGCGATGATCGGAAGCCTCTACTCGTTCGAGCAAATACGATACGCGCTGTTCCAGATGCGCAAAGGCCGACGCGCTGTCATTGCCGACCGGCATGCGGTCGAGGCGATCGGACAAAGCGAGCAAGGCGCGCTCGATCTGTTCGGAATTTTCCGACGCCGGTGGCCGCTGTTCGCGGCTCTCAAGCGACGACATCAATCCTGCGATGCGCTGCTCCAGTGCAGCGAACGAGTCGGCACGGCTATCAGGCTGCGCGAGCTGATCGACCTTCGCCGACAGCACGCGCACGTCGTCGCTGAGACGCGCCAGCGCGTCGTTCGATGCGACATTGGAGACGATGGCACGAAGGGCGGCGATCGCACTTTCAAGCTGATGGATCGTGGACGGGTCGTCGTTGGCCCGAATGATCTGATCGAGCTTGGCGGTCAGGTTACGGATCGCCTGGTCGTAACCCGCAAGCTGCTCGGCAGGCGTCAGCGAGCGCAATACTTCGCGAATTTCGCCGAGCGCGCGCTCGATGCCGGCCAGTGCCTGGCCGTCGCTGTTGTTCTGGCGGGTTTCGTCGATGCGGCGGGAAAGCGACCGGATTTCGCTTTCGATCAATTCGATCGCCCGGCGCGGCATCGCCTCGGTGATGGCCTGACGAATTTCCGCGAGTTCGCTGCGGAAGGCCTCAATCGATTGCTCGACGTGGTCGGGCTGCCGCAACGACTCGATCTGGCTTGTGATTTTGGCGAGGTGACGCTCCAGCGACGAAAAATCCGGCCCCGGCGCAGGTGGCGGCGCGTAAGCGGGCGGCGGCGCATAGGCCGGCGCAATCGGCGGCGCGCTGCGCAGCGTCGGCTGCTGCGCAAAGCTGTCGAGCTCGTTCTGGCGCGCGGAAATTTCTGCGATTGCCGAATCGAAGGAGCCCGGATTGAGCGGAGGCGAGGGGCGGTAGACCTGTGTGGCCGCGCGCTCGACCATTTCTGCCTGACGCTGCTTCTCCTGCGCCTGGCGTGCGCGCACGGGCGCTGGATTCGAAATTTGCGACAGCCGCGCGTCGAGCCGCGCAATGGCGTCGTTCAGTTGCTGCGCGACCGGCGGCTCGCTACGCGCCGCTTCGTTGCGCGGCCGGACTTGCGAAATCTGTTCGATCTGGCGGGTGATCGCATCGAGCCGCTGATGGATGTCGGCGACGTCGCGGCTCTCCCGCGCTGGCATCGGCGGCCGTTGCTCGGAAGGATTGCGGAAGTTCGGCGGGGTGACGTCGCCCAGATTGAGGCTCAGCCAGTCGTTCAACGACACGCCAGCGCGGCGAGCGGCTGCCTCGGCCCGCTCCCGGACGCCAGGATCGATGCCTTCATTACTCCACGATACGCGCGAATTCATGCTTCCGTCCGGTTCCGCTCCGGCGCCCCACCTGGCGCCTCCGGCCTCCCCGCGCGTCCCAAAGAAGAGACAATCGAATTCGACGCGGGTCGTCTGCCTCTACAGATCGACTTTTTCGCGTTACGGTAAATAACGGGTTAAGGAATGCAGCTGTCCGGCCGTAAAGTTTGCGATCCGGTCCAAGTCTTTCAAATTTGCGCAGTTTTAATCGCTGGAACCGGTCTCCTTCCGCGTTCCCTCGAACGGCACGACACCGGCGGCGCCCGAGATCGCCGACAGCGTCGCGATCGCCTCTTCGCACCACTCGGCGACCATCTGCTCGTGTTTCAGCCCGATGCGAAGCCCAAGCAGCTTGCCCATGTCGGCAGGCGACGCCGTCCCGTCCGGAAAGCGCTTGTTCAGGATGCGCTCATAGCGTTCGTAGCGGTCGCGATGGTGCTCCTGCCTCGCCATGAGGTCGTCACGCAGCGGCTCGATATCGACGGCATCGAGCGCATAGAGCCGGATCAAGAGGTCATCCTTGATCGATGCCGGCGTGGAGGGGCGGGCGGCCCAATGCCGGAAGGCGGCTTTGCCTTCGGACGTCAGCGTATAGACCAGCTTGTTCGGCTTGCCGGACTGGACGACCTCGCGGCCCTGGATATGGCCGCGCTCGCGCAGTTTGGAGAGTTCGCGATAGATCTGCTGATGGTCCGCCTTCCAAAAAAAGCCAATCGAGGAATCGAAGGTCTTGGCGAGCTCATAGCCCGTCATCGGGCGTTCGGTCAGGCAGGCGAGGATGGCGTCGGCAAGGGCCAAGGGTCGAACTCCCGACATCGAGGGGTCTGCAATTAACACGCTTGACTTTATGCGCATTGATGCATATGCGTCAATATGCATATGGGTCGAAGCTGAATCGGCCTGCTGCCGTCCTTGAGGAGGCGCCTTTGCCAAAGATCGGCCTGCAAAAGTGGCACGGCTTCATCAAGTCGCAGGACCATGCGGCGCTCTGGGACCTGCTGCACCCCGATGTCGTGTTCGAAAGCCCTGTGGTGCACACGCCGCAACGTGACCGCGACATCACGTTCAAATATCTGAGCAGTGCGACCAAGGTGTTGGGCGGTCCGAGCTTCCGCTACGTCGGCGAATGGACCAGCGATCACGGCGCCGTGCTGGAATTCACCAGCGATGTCGACGGGATCACCATCAATGGCGTCGACATCATCACCTTCGACGCGGAGGATCGCATCACGCATTTCAAGGTGATGGTTCGCCCGCTGAAAGCCATCAATCTGCTGCATCGCTTGATGGGCGAGCAGCTGGCAAGACCCTGAATGGCGCGCCGCGAGATGCGTCGCGCCATTGCAATAGATGCTGCCTTCGACTCAAGGAAGTAGATAAGCTCTGCTTCAAGCCGCTCCAAGAACGCCACCAAGATCTCGCCGGGGAGAACGTCATGCCGATCTACAAAGCGCCTGTTGAAGACGTCAATTTCCTGTTCAACGACGTCTTTCAAATCGACCGTTACGACAATCTCCCCGGATTTAGCGACGCGTCGGCCGATGTGCGCGAAGCCATTCTGAGCGAAGCCGCAAAGCTCAGCGAAGAGGTCTTGCAGCCGCTGAACCGTGTCGGCGATCTCGAGGGCTGCAAACGCAACGACGACGGCAGCGTGACGACGCCGAAGGGGTTCAAGGAAGCTTTCAAGCAGGTCGTCGAAGGCGGTTGGCTCGGCCTCTCAGCACCTGTGGAATATGGCGGTCAGGGCCTGCCGATCACGTTGAGCCAGACCGTCAGCGAATTCCAGTGCTCGGCGAATATGTCCTTTGCCATGTATGGCGGCCTCACGGTCGGCGCGACCGCGGCACTTCTGGTGCACGGCAGCGCGGAGCAGAAGGCGACCTATGTGCCGAAGATGATATCCGGCGAATGGACCGGCACCATGAATCTCACCGAGCCGCAATGCGGCACGGATCTCGGCCTGTTGCGCACCAAAGCCGTCAAGCAGGCCGACGGCAGCTACAAGATATCAGGCACCAAGATTTTCATTTCCGCCGGCGAGCACGACCTGGCCTCCAACATCATCCACCTGGTGCTGGCGCGCATTGAAGGGGCGCCCGCTGGCATCAAGGGCGTCTCATTATTCGTGGTACCGAAATTCCTCGTCAACGCCGACGGCTCCGTCGGCGCGCGCAACGGCGTCAGCTGCGGCTCGATCGAGCACAAGATGGGCATCCACGGCAATTCCACCTGCGTGATGAATTACGACAGCGCCACCGGCTGGCTGATCGGCGAGGAGAACAAGGGCATGCAGGGCATGTTCGTGATGATGAACGAGGCGCGGCTTGGCGTCGCGGTGCAGGGGTTATCGCAGTCGGAGGTCGCCTACCAGAACGCCGCCGCCTATGCCCGCGATCGCTTGCAGGGCCGCTCGCTGACGGGAGCGAAGTCGCCGGACAAGCCGGCCGATCCGATCATTGTGCATCCCGACGTGCGCCGCACGCTGCTAACTATTCGCTCCTTCAACGAAGCCGCGCGCGCGATGGTGGTCTGGACTTCGCTCAAGAGCGACGTTGCGCATCGTTCCAGCGATCCAAAAGACCGCCAGGAAGCGGACGATCATATGGGGCTGATGACCCCGGTGCTGAAAGGCTTCCTTACTGAAATGGGCTTTGCCAATGCGGTTCAGGCCCAGCAGATGTATGGCGGCCACGGCTACATCGCCGAGCAGGGCATGGAACAGTTCGTGCGCGATGCGCGGATCGCCATGATCTACGAAGGCGCCAACGGTATCCAGGCGCTCGACCTCGTCGGACGCAAACTGCCGCGCGACGGCGGAAGAGCCGTGATGGCGTTCTTCGGCGAGGTCGGCGCCTTTGCCAAGGAACACGCCGGCGATGAGGCGATGAAGCCCTTCGTCGCGCCGCTGTCGACCGGGCTCGGTCATCTTCAGCAGGCCACCACCTGGCTGATGCAGAATGCGATGGCCAAGCCGGACAACGCCGGCGCCGCCGCCACCGACTACATGCATTTGTTCGGCCTGGTGACGCTGGGCTATATGTGGGCCAAGATGGCAAAGGTCGCCAACGACAAGATTGCGGGCAGTGGCGCGACCGCCTATCTGTCGACCAAGCTTGTGACGGGCCGCTTCTTCATGGAGCGGGTACTGCCGGCAACCGCAACGCATCTGGCGCGCGTCCAGAGTGGAAGTGCGACCGTCATGGAATTGGCGGCTGACGCTTTCTGATCGGAGAATCTACAGGTTTCCGTGGAATGAGCGAATTTCGCGGCGATCTTTCCAAACACAATATGATCCTCAACCCGGGAGGCCATGATGCCTGAGGCATATATTTACGATCACGTTCGCACGCCGCGCGGTCGCGGCAAGGCCGACGGCGCACTGCACGAGGTGACGGCGCTGGCGCTTGCCACCGTGCCGTTGAAGGCGCTCAAGGAGCGCAACAACCTGCCGGAAGACGTCGTCGACGACGTGATCCTCGGCGTGGTCGACCCGGTCGGCGAAGCTGGCTCCGACATTGCCCGCTTCGCGGCGCTGCAAGCGGGCCTCGGCGAAGCCGTTCCGGGCATGCAGATCAGCCGCTTCTGTGCTTCGGGCCTTGACGCGGTGAATTTCGCCGCCGCCCAGATCATGAGCGGCCAGAACGAACTCACGATCGGCGGCGGCGCGGAATCCATGAGCCGGGTCGGCATCGGCGCCTCCGGCGGCGCCTGGCCGATGGACCCCTCGATCGCGGTGCCGGCCTATTTCATGCCGCAAGGCATCTCGGCCGATTTGATCGCGACCAAATATGGCTTCTCGCGCGACGACGTCGACGCCTATGCGGTGCAGAGCCAGCAGCGCGCGGCGAAATCCTGGGAGGAGGGCCGCTTCAACAAGTCCGTCGTCCCGGTGAAGGACGTCAACGGGCTCACGATCCTGGCCAAGGACGAGCACATGCGGCCCTCGACGACCATGCAGTCGCTCGGGCAACTCAAGCCGTCGTTCGCCGATGTCGCCGCGATGGGCGGCTTCGACGGCGTCGCGGTGCAGTCGCATCCGGAGATCGAGCGCGTCAATTATGTGCATCATGCCGGCAACTCGTCGGGGATCGTCGACGGCGCCGGTGCGGTGCTGCTGGGCAGCAAGGAAGCGGGCGCGAAATACGGCCTGAAAGCGCGTGCAAAGATCCGCGCCTTCGCCAATATCGGCTCGGAGCCTGCGATGATGCTGACCGGTCCGGTCGACGTCACCGAAAAGCTGTTCGAACGTTCCGGCATGAAGAAATCCGACATCGATCTGTTCGAGCTGAACGAAGCCTTTGCCTCCGTGGTGCTGCGCTACATCCAGGCCTTCGACATCGACAACGCCAAGATCAACGTCAATGGCGGGGCGATCGCGCTCGGTCATCCCTTGGGGGCGACAGGGGCGATGATTCTCGGCACCGTGCTTGACGAGCTCGAGCGCAGCAACAAGCAGACCGCGCTGGTCACCTTGTGCATCGGCGGCGGCATGGGCACCGCCACCATTATCGAGCGCGTGTAAGGGGAGCGGCCAATGGCTTTCAAGAATTTCAAGGTTGAGACCGACGCCGACGGCATTGTGCTCGTCACGTGGGACATCCCGGGCCGTTCGATGAACGTGCTCGACGAGACCACGATCTCTGAACTGCAAGAGATCGTGAAGCAGACCTCGGCCGATGCGGCCGTGAAGGGCGTCGTCGTCACCTCGGGCAAGGAAGCGTTTTCGGGAGGGGCCGACCTGTCGATGCTCGAAGGCATGCACGGCCGCTACGCCGCGCTGCTCAAGGACAAGGGCGAAGTCGCGGCCAACCAGATGCTGTTCGACGAGAGCCGCAGGATGTCGCTGATGTTTCGCGCGATCGAGACCTCGGGCAAGCCCTGGGCGGCGGCGATCAACGGCCTTGCGCTCGGCGGTGCGTTCGAACTGACGCTCGCCTGCCACTACCGCGTCGCGGCGCAGAATCCCAAGACGCGGCTCGGCTTGCCGGAAATCAAGGTCGGGCTGTTCCCCGGCGCCGGCGGTACCCAGCGCGTGCCGCGCATCGTCTCGCCGCAGGATGCGATGCAAATGCTGTTGAAGGGCGAGGCCGTCAATATCGACAAGGCCAAGGCGCTCAACCTGATCCACGCCATCGTGCCGGCCTCCGATTTGATCAAGGCGGCCAAGGACTGGATCAAGGGCGGCGGCAAGGCGGTCGCCCCCTGGGATGAAAAGGGCTTCAAGCTGCCGGGCGGTCCGGTTTTTTCGAAAGCCGGCATGATGATGTTCCCGGCGGGCAATGCGATCTACCGCCGCGAGACCTTCGACAACTACCCGGCGGCGCGCGCGGTCATGAAATGCGTCTATGAAGGCTTGCAGTTGCCGATCGATGCGGCGTTGCGCGTCGAGTCGCGCTACTTCGCGCAGATCCTGCGCAGTAACGAAGCGGCCGCCATGATCCGCTCGCTGTTCCTGTCGATGCAGGAACTGAACAAGGGCGCGCGGCGTCCGCAAAACGTGCCGCCGACCAAGGTCAAGAAGCTCGCCGTGATCGGCGCCGGCTTCATGGGTGCGAGCGTCGGCTACGTCTCGGCGCGCGCCGGCATCGACGTCGTCCTGATCGACCGCGACCAGGCCAGCGCCGACAAGGGCAAGGCGCATGCGCAGTCCGTCATCGACGATCTGGTCAAGAAGGGCCGCGCCAAGGAGAGCGATCGCGACGCCATCCTATCGCGTATCACGGCGACCGCCGATTATAACGCGCTGAAGGATTGCGACCTCGTCATCGAAGCGGTGTTCGAGGATCGAAAAGTGAAGGCGGAGACCTACGCCAAAGCGCAGCCGCTTCTGCGCTCTGATGCGATCTTTGCCTCCAACACCTCGACGCTGCCGATCAATTCGCTGGCCGAAGAGTTCAAGGACCAGGGCAAATTCATCGGCATCCACTTCTTCTCGCCGGTCGAGAAGATGATGCTGGTGGAGATTATCCTCGGCAACAATACCGGCGATGTCGCACTTGCCACGGCGCTCGACTACACACGCCAGATCGGCAAGACGCCGATCGTGGTCAACGATTCCCGCGGCTTCTTCGCCAACCGTTGCGTGCTGCGTTTCACCGCGGAAGGGCTCGAGATGCTGATGGAGGGCGTGCCGCCGGCCATGATCGAGAACACTGCCAAGATGGCGGGCATGCCGGTCGGACCGTTGTCGCTGTCGGATGAAGTCGCGCTCGATCTCGTGCTCAAGATCATGAAGGCGACCGAAGCCGATCTCGGCCCGAACGCGATTGATCAGGCCCAGAAGAAGCTGTTGGTCGAGATGGTCGAGAAACAGGGCCGCTTCGGCCGCAAGAACGCCAAGGGCTTTTACGATTATCCGGAGAAGGGCAAGGGCCAGAAGAGCCTGTGGCCGTCTCTCGGCGGTCTTCAGCCCAAACACCTCGATCCCGATACGCTCGACGTCGAGGAGTTGAAGCAGCGTTTCCTGGTGGTGCAGGCGGTGGAAGCCGCCCGCACGGTCGAGGACCACGTCATCACCGATATGCGCGAGGCCGATATCGGCTCGATCCTCGGTTTCGGCTTTGCGCCGTTCACCGGCGGCACGCTGTCCTACATCGACTTCATGGGAACGAAGAAGTTCGTCGAACTCTGCCACAAGCTCGAGGCCAAATACGGCTCGCGCTTTACACCGCCGAAGCTTCTCGTCGAGATGGCGGCGAAGGGCGAGACGTTCTACGGCCGCTTCCCGCCGAAGAAGCTCGCCGCGCAGGCGGCGGAGTGACGCAACGCGTCATTCCGGGATGGTGCGTTAGCACCAGACCCGGAATCTCGAGATTCCGGGTTCGATGCTTTGCATCGCCCCGGAATAACTCGTGGATTTACGCTGCCTTCAGGCCTTCCTTGACCAGCGCTTCGTTCACCTTCGGGCGCGCCGCGACGCGATCCTTGTAAGCCATCAGGTTGTTCAGTCCCGAAAGGTCGAACTTCATGCGCTCGGCCCAGTTGAGCATCACGAACAGGTAGCCATCGGCCACGGTGAATTGCTCGCCCATCAGGTGGTCGCGGTCGGCCAACTGGCCGTCGAGATACTTGAACTTGCCCATCGCGCGGTCCTTGAAGACGGCTTTGGCTTCGTCCGAAAGCGCAGGGTTGAACAACGGGCCGATATTCTTGTGCAACTCGCCGTTGGTATAGGTGAGCCATTCCTGTAGCTTGTAGCGCTCGGCGCTGTCGCGGGTAGGCGCCAGGTTCTTGGCCGGCACCTTGTCGGCGATCATCTGCACGATGACCGGGCCTTCGGTGACGAGTTCGCCGCTGTCGAGCGCCAGAGCCGGTACCTGGCCCTTTGGGTTAACCTTCAAATAATCGTCACCGTTTTCGAGCTTCTTGGCGCGCAGGTCGACCTTGACCAGATCGTAAGGCAGGCCGGCTTCCAATAGCGCAATGTGGGGGGAGAGCGAGCAGGCTCCGGGCGCATAGTAGAGTTTCATTGGTTTTCTCCCTGGGATCATGGCAAATGGCCAACGCATGGCTACATGCGTTTGCATGAAGCAGTCAATATTGATGCACATGCATCAAGTGCGCTAGTGTGACGGACCATACTTTGGATCTCGGCTATGAAACGCAAACCATCGACGGAAGCGACCGCCGCCTGGATTCGCCTGATGCGGGTCCAGAGCCGGGTGCTGAACGCCGTCGAGCAGGATTTGAAGAAGGCCGGCTTCCCGCCGCTTGCCTGGTACGACGCCCTGCTTGAGCTGTCGCGCGCGCCGGCCGGTGAGCTTCGGCCGGTGGAATTGGAAAAGCAGATGCTGCTTCCGCAATATTCGACATCTCGGCTGATCGACCGGTTGGTCGACGAAGGTCTCGCGGTACGCCGTGAATGCAAGATCGACAAGCGCGGCCAGTTCGTCGAGATCACCGAGGCCGGGCGTGAATTGCAAAAGAAGATGTGGAGCGCCTATTCCGCCGGGATCGAAAGGCACGTCGGCTCGAAATTGTCGGACGCCGACGCCATAAAGCTCTGTGGTCTGCTGGATCGGCTCGGCTGCTGCGCGGGTGGGGAGATCCCCTCGCTCGCCGCGAAAGACGGCGCGCCTGCCCGATGATATCATTCATCACTTTCAGCCCCGCGAACCGCAGGGTTCGCGGATGCCTTCGGTACCGCGCGCGTTCGGTCGCAGCGCCCCACATTTGGAATTTGCATGGCGCGTGACCAGATCGATATGACGCCCCTTCAGTCGCGCGACGAACTCGTCGCCTGGCTTGAGGACGGCGTAAAGCAGCCTTCCGAGTTCCGGATCGGGACCGAGCACGAGAAAACGCCGTTCACGTTGAGCGGTCATCAGCCCGTGCCCTACGAAGGCGCGCGCGGCATCGGCGCACTGTTGGAAGGCATGCAGCTCCTGCTCGGCTGGGAGCCGATCATGGAGCGCGGCAACATCATCGGGCTCTACGACGTCACCGGCGGCGGGGCGATTTCGCTCGAGCCCGGCGGACAGTTCGAATTGTCCGGTGCGCCGGTGGAAACCGTGCATCAGACCCAGAGCGAACTGATGGCGCACCTGGCGCAGGTGCGCGAGATCGCAACCCCTTTGGGGATCGGCTTTCTCGGTCTTGGCATGACACCGTCCTGGTCGCGGGCACAGGTCCCCGTGATGCCCAAGGGGCGCTACAAGATCATGCGCAACTACATGCCGAAGGTCGGCCGTTACGGCCTCGACATGATGTTTCGGACCTGCACGGTGCAGACCAATCTCGACTTCTCGTCAGAAGCCGACATGGTCAAGAAGCTCCGCGTATCGCTGGCTTTGCAGCCGGTGGCAACCGCCCTGTTCGCCAATTCGCCCTTCACCGAAGGCAGGCCGAACGGTTTTCAGTCGTTCCGTTCGGAAATCTGGCGCGACACCGACAATGCGCGCGCCGGCATGCTGCCGTGGGCATTCGAGGACGGCATGGGATTCGAGCGGTGGGTCGACTATGCGCTCGACGTGCCGATGTATTTCGTCAAGCGCGGCGATAACTATGTCGACGTCTCCGGTTCGTCGTTCCGCGATTTCTTCGAGGGAAAAAATCCCGCGCTCCCGGGCGAACGACCGATGCTGTCGGACTGGGCCAATCATCTCTCGACGATTTTCCCGGAAGTGCGTCTGAAGCGTTATCTGGAAATGCGGGGTGCCGACGGCGTGCCGTGGGACCGGCTCCCGGCGCTGCCGGCCTTCTGGGTCGGACTGCTCTACGACGACACCAGCCTGAACGCGGCCTGGGACATCGTCAAAGGCTGGACCGCCAGCGAACGGCAGTCGTTGCGCGATGACGTTCCGCGTCTCGGCTTCAAGGCCAGGATCAAGGATCGCTACATCTTCGAAATCGCCAGGGAATGTCTGGTGCTGGCGCATTCGGGATTGCGTCGCCGTGGCCGAGCCGACCACTCCGGGCGCGATGAGACGCGTTATCTGGAGCCGCTCGATCGAACCATCGACGCCGGGGTGACGCCGGCCGAGGAAATGCTGGCCAAGTTCAACGGCCCATGGGCCGGCTCGGTCGAACCGGCCTACAGCGAATACGCTTTCTAAGCGCGATGACGATCAAGTCTCGGCGCGCTTTAGCGCGTTGATTGAGCATGATCCCTCGGGTCGAGCCCGAGGGCATGTTTTTCGGAAAACCGCTGTTTCCGGGTCATGCTTTAGTTCGAGAAATCGGGCGGCGCCGTTCATCAGCCGTACAGGTTCATGGCGATCAAATGGCGAGCGGCGGTACCAGGGCCGGAATTTGCCGGTAACTCCAAACGGTTGAAAGCATTGCGCATGTGGGGAGGCCGCCTGCTAGTGGCGTGTTTGGGGACGCTCGTTCTCTTCGCCCTCACGACCGCCAGCCGGCCGGCGCAAGCGCAGGCCAATTTCGATCGTCCCGGAGGTGATTATTCGAGCGCGCCGGTACCCTCGGGTGACCCGGCCGATTGTGCGCTGGTCTGCGAGCGCGACCGGCGCTGCCGCGCCTGGAGCTTCAATTACCCGAGTGACATCTCGCATCCGGCGGTCTGCTGGCTCAAGAACAGCGTGCCGGCTCGCATTGCCGATGACTGCTGTGTGTCGGGTGTGCGCGGCGCCGGCGTCGTCGAACCGCGCAACGGCGCCGTCGAAACCTCGATCGACCGCGCGGGCGGCGACTATCGCAGTCTCGAGCTCAAGCGCGGCGAACATGACGACGCCTGCAAGGCGGCTTGCGCTGCCGACAACAAATGCCGTGCCTGGACCTATGCGCGTCCGGGATATGTCGGCCGGGAGCCTCACTGTTTCTTGAAGAAGGAAATCAAGCCGCCGCGGCGCAAGCCCGGCTTCACTTCTGGCGTGGTCAGGTAACATTGCCTGCATTTCCGGCGTAACAACGCCATGGGCCCGAATGCGGCCGCCATCGATGGCGGGGGTCACGGGCCGACGACCAACCACGGAGTTTCTCAATGTACTTGACGCGCAGGTTTTTGAACGGGGCCCTGATCGCAGGCGCTCTGGTCGTTGCCGCACCGTTTGCGCCCTCGTGGGCCAACACGGCTGTTCCTTTCTCGATGGAAGCGTTCAAGGCTGCGCAAGCTTCCGGCAGCCCGATCCTCGTTGAAATTCATGCGGACTGGTGCCCGACCTGCAAGGCGCAGAACCCCATTCTCGACAAGCTGACGTCGGCCGCGAAGTTCAAGGACCTGAAAATCTTCCGCGTCGATTTCGATGCCCAGAAGCCCGTGGTCAAAGAGTTCGGTGCGCAGATGCAGTCGACGCTGATCGTCTTCAAGGGAACCGCCGAGCAGGGCCGCTCCGTCGGCGACACCAAGGAAGCCTCGATCGGAGCCTTGCTCGACAAGAGCCTTTGATCGCGAAGTGACCGCGCTCGCGTTGGCGTTTGCCGCCGGGATCCTGTCGATCCTGTCGCCTTGCGTGCTGCCGCTGGTGCCGATCGTGCTCGGCGCTGCGGTCACGGTGCACCCGCTTGGAGCGGTTGCTCTGGCCGCCGGCCTGGCCTTGTCGTTCACCGGGCTTGGCCTGCTGCTCGCTTTGGTGGGATTTGGCCTCGGCATCGATGCAGGCCAGCTTCGCTTCGCCGCCGCGGCGATCATGGTTGTACTCGGCGCAATCCTGCTGGTCCCATCCTGGCAGGCGCGGCTCGCAGGCGCCGGCAGCCCGGTTTCGGCCTGGGCCGATCGGCATCTCGGCGGCTTTGCCGGGTCCGGTCTTGCTGGTCAGTTCGGAATCGGCCTTCTGCTCGGCGCAGTGTGGTCGCCCTGCGTCGGCCCAACCTTGGGAGCCGCGTCACTTCTGGCTTCGCAAGGTCACGACCTGCCGAAGGTTGCGCTGACGATGGTCGTGTTCGGCATCGGCGCTGGCCTCCCGCTGGTTCTACTCGGTCTGTTGTCGCGGGCCACATTGATGCGCGTCCGCACCAACCTGATGTCGGCCGGAAAACTCGGCAAAAGCCTGTTGGGCGCGGCCTTCATCGTCATCGGCGTTGCGATTGTCTGCGGTGCCGACAAGCGAATCGAGGCCGCGCTGGTCGAGGCCTCGCCGCAATGGCTGACGGATTTGACGACGTCGTTTTAGCGCACCGAAGTGAAGAACCTCGCCAGACGGAAGCCGGAGAGCCACGTCCAAACCGGTTGCTCGCGGATGCCGAGATCCCACGAACCGATCACGGCATCGGCGCGTCCGACGAGATCGTCGATCGGCAACATGCCGACGCCGCCGTCGCGCAGCGGCACACGGCTGTCGGCGGAGTTGTCGCGATTGTCGCCCATGACGAACAGATAGCCTGCCGGCACCGTCACTTCCGCGGTGTTGTCGAGCCGTCCGTTGTCGCAAATCTTGAAAATCGCGTGGCTGACGCCGCCCGGCAGCGTTTCGATGTAGCGGCGTGCCGGTTCATATCCGCCGCGCTCGTCTTCCACTTCGCCGATGCCGTCGGCTTTCAGCGAAGCCGCCCGGTCGTCGATGAAGAGCTGCCCCTGGCGCATCTGAATGCGGTCGCCCGGAAGGCCGACGACGCGCTTGACCCAGGCCTGCGAACGGTCGCCGGGCCAGCGAAACACCACGACATCGCCGCGCTTGGGCGCATTGCCGAAGATGCGCCCCGTTTCCGGCAAGTTGATCTGGATCGGCAGCGAAGCAGTGCCATAGCCGTAAGGGAATTTCGATGCGAGCAGCGCGTCTCCAATCAGAAGCGTCGGCTCCATCGATCCCGAGGGAACATAGAACGGCTCGGCGATGGCGCCCTTGGCCAGAAACACCAGTCCCAGCGCCGCCATAAACTGAAGAAGCTGAGCACCCCAACCCCGCGCACGCGTGGCGATCGATTGCCGTTCCATGGTCATGCGCCGGTGCCTCCAACCGTAATACGTTCCATCCGCAGCGTCGGTTGGCCGACACCAACCGGAACACCCTGACCGTTCTTGCCACAGGTCCCGATCCCGGTGTCGAGCGCGAGGTCGTTGCCGATCATGGTGATCCGACGCATGTCGGTCGGTCCGTTACCGATCAGCATCGCGCCCTTCAAGGGCGCACCGACCTTGCCGTTCTCGATCCGATAGGCCTCGGTGCACTGGAAGACGTATTTGCCGGAAGTGATATCGACCTGGCCGCCGCCGAAATTGGCGGCATAGATGCCGTTTTTGACGGAGCTAAGAATTTCAGCCGGGTCGCTGCCGCCGGACAGCATGTAGGTATTGGTCATCCGCGGCATCGGCACATGGGCATAGCCCTGGCGGCGGCCGTTGCCGGTCGGCTTCATGTTCATCAGCCGGGCATTTTGCCGGTCCTGCATGTAGCCGACGAGGATGCCGTCCTCGATCAGGACGGTGCGGTTGGTCGGCGTGCCCTCGTCGTCGATCGAGAGCGAGCCGCGGCGGGAGGCCATCGTGCCGTCATCGACCACGGTGACGCCCTTGGCGGCGACCTGCTGGCCCATCAGGCCTGCAAAAGCGCTGGTCTTCTTGCGGTTGAAATCGCCCTCGAGCCCATGGCCGACGGCTTCGTGCAGCATCACGCCGGGCCAGCCGGCGCCGAGCACGACGTCCATTTCGCCGGCGGGTGCCGGCACCGAATTCCAGGTTGACCAGCGCCTCGCGGATCGCGCCGTCGGCGGCCTCGCGCCACGCCTTGGTCTCGATGAAGCGGGCATAGCCCTCGCGGCCGCCATAACCCCGGGAGCCGGTCTCCTGGCGGGTACCTTGGCCCGCGACCACCGAAATATTGACCCGCACCAGCGGGCGAATGTCGCGATAGCTCTCGCCATCGGGGCGAATGATCTCGACCACTTGCCAGGTGGCGCCCAGGCTGACGGTGACCTGGCGCACCCGCGGCTCCTTTTCGCGGACATAGGCGTCGATTTCGGCGAGCAGCTTGACCTTGGTTTCAAAGCCCGGCGCATCCAGCGGATTTTCATCGCCATAAAGCCGCACATTGGTGTGCGGGGGAGGGGAGGCAAACGTGCCGCTATAGCCGCCGCGCACAGCGGCGACCGCGTCGGCTGCCCGGATCAGGGCCGGCAGCGAAACGTCGGAGGAATGTGCATAACCGACCGCATCATCCTTCACCGCGCGCAGGCCAAATCCCTGGCTGGTGTCATAGGTCGCCTGCTTCAGCCGGCCATTGTCGAACATCAGGGCTTCGGTCTGACCGTACTCCAGGAATAACTCGCCGTCGTCGGCGCCCGCCAGTGCGCGCGCAATCTGCTGCCGGACTGAATCACGATCGAGGTTGGCGCGGTCGAGGAGCGAGGTGGGGGGCGTCATGCGTACTCCAGATTTCTGTCTTTCGCTTTGCCATCGTCGGTGGGTGACGACATGCAGGCATCGTTCAGGTTAAACAATTCCGGCAAAGCGGTCGCCTAACATCACCGTAACCCGAGAGGCCTGCTTCCAATCCGCATGACGTTTTCGCGACTTTTCCAAAATAGGCGCGATGGTCTGCGAAGGGGAGGGGCCGGGTGTGCCATAAAGCGAGGCACATTGCCTCACGGTAATTTATCGTAGCCCTCGCCGAGCCCGTTCAGGCTCAGCGGAAAGCCGATGCCCTCCTCAGGCGTCTCGAAGATGATGAAAGTCGCGGTCTTGGCGCTCTTGAGCAGGCCCAACAGCTTGTCATCCATGACGACTTCGGCCACGCATCCATTGGGCAGGCATCGGACAAAGCCGGCGCGTCCGACATCGACATTGTCGAGCTTGAGGCCAAGGCCGGAGGGAAGCAGCACGCCGAGCGGCGCGACCACCCGCATCAGCTTGCTCTTCTGGTCGGCGGTCTTGAGCACGATCACGGTTAGGCCGGCATTGGAGCGGTCCTCGGCTACCACGCTCTGAATCAGGGCGCATTGCTCGCTTTGCGCACCGGGCGGGGTATCGCAGCGGATCTGCCAGTCGCCATGAACCGAGCGCACCGCGCCTTGCGCGTTTGCCGGCGCGGTGAGGCCGAGCCAGCACAGAAAGGTGAAAACCGCCGCCATTCCATCGATCCATCGGGAGCCGGTGGGCCCGTGGCGAGCCGGACGGTGAGGAGCGGAACTGGTGGTCGGGTATTTCGAAGGCCCCATCAGGGTCGATCCCTTGATTTCTTCGGCAAATTTCGTTGGCAAAAACGGACGTGCCCGACTGATACGGCAATGACGGCGCCTTGATGGCTGACCGGGTGCTTTGGCTGGTCTCGATCGACGAATCAGACCCCTTAAGCGCGACATTTCTGTGCGTACATCCGGTAATCCGCCTGTCAAGCCATCACCGGCTCGAAACGGGGAATTGGGCTGATTTCTCGGGGGAAATGCGACATCCCCATAATAGCCGCGCATGCACCCCTGCACGACGTACTACTGCATTGCGATGCCCTTGGAATTATGGTTTGAGAGGCTGGATTTTGACGCATTCCAACAAGCTGGCCCGATGTGCCTCCAGGGTACATCCGAAGGCCGTTTGCCAGGGGTCGGGATCGTTGCGTTATTCGCCCTCGGGCCGAATGCGCGAGGGGATTTTTTCGAAGGGAGCGCGAGCGACATGAAGTTGTCGAAGGGCCAAATCGGCCGTCGGTTGCTGGGTTGGGCGGTGGCCGGCACCGCATTGGGTGCTTGCGGGTCGGCATTTGCCGAATTGGGTCAGCCGGCACCCTGGGAATACAAGCTGCAGGAATCGGCGACCGAGGTGATGGACTACATCACCTGGTTCCATAACTGGCTTCTCGCCGCCATTACCATCATCACCCTGTTCGTGCTGGCGCTCCTGGTCATCGTGGCGGTGAAATTCAACGCCAAGGCCAACCCGGTTCCGTCCCGGACCACCCACAACACCCTGATCGAGGTGGCCTGGACGCTGATTCCGGTGCTGATCCTGGTCACCATCGCGGTGCCGTCGTTCCGGCTGTTGTTTCTGGAACTCGATGTGCCCAAGGCCGATCTGACCATCAAGGCCACCGGCAAGCAGTGGTACTGGTCTTATGCCTATCCGGATAATGGCAAGTTTGAATTCGATTCGCTGATGGCGGCGGACAAGCAGCCACGGCTGCTCGGGGTCGACAATGAGATGGTCGTGCCGGTGAACAAGGTGATCCGGGTCCAGACCGTCGGCGCGGACGTGATCCATTCCTTCGCGGTGCCGGCCTTCGGCATCAAGATCGACGCGATTCCCGGCCGTCTGAACGAGACCTGGTTCAAGGCCACCAAGACCGGCATGTTCTACGGACAATGCTCGGAACTGTGCGGCAAGGACCACGCCTTCATGCCGATCGCGGTCAAGGTCGTCACCGATCAGGAATTCGCAGCCTGGGTCGAGGACGCCAAGAAGAAATTTGCAGCCAATCCGGCGAACTCGTTCGCCTCGATTGGAGCGGCGGCGCAGTAAGCCGGATCGGCCAGCCCCTTCAGCTTTGAGGGGGCGGCCAGGAATTTATCGCCGGGCGACAGGCGATGGGACCCACAGGGGTCTTGGACAAGGATTGCAAGGCAGGGTTTGAAAATGGCAACCACCGCAGCGACACACGACGATCACGCTCATGACGACCACGCCCATCCGACCGGATGGCGGCGTTTCGTCTATTCGACCAACCACAAGGACATCGGCACGATGTACCTGGTGTTTGCGATTATCGCCGGCGTCATCGGCGCGGCGATGTCGATCGCGATCCGCATCGAGCTGATGTATCCGGGTGTGCAGCTGTTCCACGAAACCCACACCTACAACGTTTTCGTGACCTCGCACGGTCTGATCATGATCTTCTTCATGGTGATGCCGGCGATGATCGGCGGTTTCGGCAACTGGTTCGTGCCGCTGATGATCGGTGCGCCGGACATGGCGTTCCCGCGCATGAACAACATTTCGTTCTGGCTGTTGCCGGCCTCCTTTGCGCTGCTGCTGCTCTCGACTTTTGTCGAGGGCGAGCCGGGCGCCAACGGCGTCGGCGCGGGCTGGACCATCTATGCGCCGTTGTCGACGTCAGGCCATCCGGGGCCGGCGGTCGATTTCGCGATTCTCTCGCTGCATCTGGCCGGTGCGTCGTCCATTCTCGGCGCCATCAACTTCATCACCACGATCTTCAACATGCGCGCGCCCGGCATGACGCTGCACAAGATGCCGCTGTTCGTGTGGTCGATCCTGGTTACGGTTTTCCTGCTTTTGCTGTCGCTGCCGGTGCTCGCCGGTGCGATTACCATGCTGCTGACCGACCGTAACTTCGGCACCGCTTTCTTCGACGCCGAGCACGGCGGCGATCCGGTGCTGTTCCAGCACCTGTTCTGGTTCTTCGGCCATCCCGAAGTCTACATCCTGATCCTGCCTGCGTTCGGCATGATCAGCCAGATTGTCTCGACCTTCTCGCGCAAGCCGGTGTTCGGTTATCTCGGCATGGCCTATGCGATGGTGGCGATCGGCGGCATCGGCTTCGTGGTGTGGGCCCACCACATGTACACGGTCGGCATGTCGTCGGCGACGCAGGCTTATTTCGTCGCCGCCACCATGGTGATTGCGGTGCCGACGGGTGTGAAGATCTTCTCCTGGATTGCCACGATGTGGGGCGGCTCGATCGAGTTCAAGACGCCGATGCTGTGGGCGATCGGCTTCATCTTCCTGTTCACGGTCGGCGGCGTCACCGGCGTGGTGCTGGCGAACGCCGGCGTCGACCGCGTGCTGCAGGATACCTACTACGTGGTTGCGCACTTCCACTACGTGCTGTCGCTGGGCGCGGTGTTTGGCATCTTTGCCGGCTGGTACTACTGGTTCCCGAAAATGTCGGGCTACATGTACAACGAGACCATCGGCAAGGCGCACTTCTGGTTCACCTTCATCGGCGTCAACCTGGTGTTCTTCCCGCAGCACTTCCTCGGCCTGTCGGGCATGCCGCGCCGCTACGTCGACTATCCCGACGCCTTCGCCGGCTGGAACCTGGTGTCGTCGATCGGCTCCTACATCTCCGGCTTTGGCGTCCTGATCTTCATCTACGGGGTGGTCGACGCCTTCGTGCGCAAGCAGCAGGCCGCCGACAATCCGTGGGGCGCGGGTGCGACCACGCTGGAATGGACGCTGTCGTCGCCGCCGCCGTTCCACCAGTTCGAAGTATTGCCACGCGTGCAGTAACGAGCGGCGCGGCGCGATAGGCGCCGCGTCCTCCAGTTTCTGAAGGAAGCGAGAACCGTCTTGTCGGTCGTCGATCACAACAGCTTCGAACTGCCCCGGATTTCGGAGGCCGGGGTCGCCGACTACGTCGCGCTTCTGAAGCCGCGGGTGATGTCGCTTGTGGTCTTCACCGCGCTCGTCGGCCTCATGATCGCGCCGGTGCATGTGCACCCGGTATTGGCCTTCACCTCCATCCTTTGCATCGCGGTCGGCGCCGGCGCCGCTGGCGCGCTGAACATGTGGTACGAGGCCGATATCGACGCGCTGATGTCGCGCACCGCCAACCGGCCGATCCCGCGCGGCCGGATCACGCGGCCGGAAGCCGCCGCTTTCGGCATGACGCTCGCTTTCTTCTCGGTGATGACGCTCGGCATCCTCGTGAACTGGGTTGCCGGCGCGCTGCTCGCCTTCACGATCTTCTTTTACGTCGTGATCTACACCATGGTGCTCAAGCGCTGGACCGCGCAGAACATCGTGATCGGCGGTGCGGCGGGCGCGCTGCCGCCGGTGGTAGCCTGGGCGGCGGCGACCGGCTCGCTTTCGGTCGAGCCGCTGCTGCTATTCCTGATCATCTTCTTCTGGACCCCGCCGCACTTCTGGGCGCTGGCGCTGTTCCGCAGCGACGACTATGCCCGCGCCGGCGTGCCGATGCTGCCGGTCACCGCCGGGCCCGACGCGACGCGGCTGCAAATCTTGCTTTACACGATCGTGCTGGTCGCCGTGGCGCTGGCGCCCTGGCCGCTCGGCTATTTCGATGCGGTCTACGGCGTGGTCTCGCTCGTCCTCGGCGCCGGCATGCTGATGTTGTCGATCAACGTCTATCGCTTCCGTGAGGGGCACGAAGCCAGCCGCGCCACGCGCCGGCTTTTCGCGTTCTCGATCCTTTATCTGTTTGCGCTGTTTGCCACCCTTTTGCTCGAGGTCGTGGCCCGCACCGTTGCACCGTTGATCTGGTAAGGGCGCATGGCGACGATGGCCGATAACGACAGACCAGGCGGAATCGTCCTCACCGAGGCGCAAAAGAAAAGCCGCCGCCAGCGGTCGATCGCCATTGCGCTCGCGCTTGGCGTTCTGGTCGTGCTGTTTTTCGCAGTCACCCTCGTCAAGGGGCCGGCCGTTCTCATGCGGCCGTTGTAAGGACATGGCGAACCATCAGAACCAGGATCGGGCTTCCGCGGGCAAGACGAGATCGTCGCGGCGCGGCCTGACCCGTGACGCCATCGTGGCGGCGATCTGCGGTTTCGTGGTGGTGCTGATGGTGGGGGCCGCTTATGCCGCGGTGCCCTTCTATAACTGGTTCTGCCGCGCCACCGGATTCAATGGCACGACGCAGGTGGCGACGTCGGCGCCATCAGGCGCGCCGCTTGAACGGAAAATCGCGGTTCGCTTCGACTCCAACGTGGCCGGCGGGCTGCCCTGGAAGTTTGAACCGGAGCAAACCGAAATCGAAGTGAAGATCGGCGAGGTCGTCACCGTGTTCTACAAGGTGACCAACAAGTCCGCGCGAACCACGACCGGGCAGGCCGCCTATAACGTCGCGCCGCTGACGGTCGGTTCCTATTTCGAAAAGATCAACTGCTTCTGTTTCACCGAGCAGACCATGGCGCCGGGCGAAACGCGCCAGATGCCGGTCGTGTTCTATGTCGATCCGTCGATCGTCAAAGACAGCGACAATGACAGCCTGAACACCATCACCCTGTCGTACACGTTCTTCCCCGTTCGCGAGCCCACGGTAAAGCCGCTGGCGGCGGGGGAAGCGGAAAAGGCCGGGGCAAGTGGGAAGGGTAATCTTTGAAAGACGAGTGCGCTGTGGCCGATGAGAGTCCGGCCATCGCGAGGTTTGAATTGGAACATTGAGACGGAGGGGCCGGGCAGGCCCTGCTAACGGAGATCGAAAAATGGCTACGGCGCAAGTCAAGCATCACGACTACCACCTCGTCGATCCGAGCCCGTGGCCGGTCGTCGGCTCCATTTCGGCTTTCATCATGGCCATCGGCGCCATCACCTGGATGCACCACATGACCGGCGCCGCGCCGATCATCTTCTTCGCCGGCACACTGGGTGTGCTCTACACCATGGCGAGCTGGTGGATGGATGTGATCCGCGAGGCGCAATACAAGGGCGATCACACCCGCGTGGTGCAGATCAGCCATCGCTATGGCATGATCCTGTTCATCGCTTCCGAAGTAATGTTCTTCGTCGCCTGGTTCTGGGCTTTCTTCAACGCGTCGCTGTTCCCGGCGGATGCGGTTCACGCGGCGCGCGATGCGATCTTCGGCTGCGGCGCCGGCACCCAGATGGGTGCGTGCAGCGTTCCCGGCACCTGGCCGCCGAAGGGTATCGAGGCGTTCGATCCCTGGCATCTGCCGCTGCTCAACACGCTGCTGCTGCTGACCTCGGGTACCACGGTGACCTGGGCGCACCATGCGCTGCTGGAGAACGACCGTCAGGGCCTGAAATACGGCCTGTGGCTGACCATTGCGCTCGGCGCGTGCTTCACCTGCGTGCAAGCCTATGAATATAGCCACGCGCTGTTCGGCTTCTCCAACAACGTCTATGGCGCGACGTTCTTCATGGCGACCGGTTTCCACGGCTTCCACGTGCTAGTCGGCACCATCTTCCTGATCGTCTGCCTTGCGCGCGTCTATGCCGGGCACTTCACGCCGACCCAGCACCTCGGCTTCGAATTCGCCGCCTGGTACTGGCATTTCGTCGACGTGGTGTGGCTGTTCCTGTTTGCCTGCATTTACGTCTGGGGCACCGGCGGCGGCAGGCTCGTCGGCGCCGAATAGGGTTGCCGTCAGCCGTCAGTCATTCTCGGAGGGCGGCCTTGCGGCCGCCCTTTTTGTTAGGCCGTCCGTCCGTGGTAGATTGCGCGATATGAATTCTTCCGACAGCGCCCGACCGGATGCGCCATCTCTGCTCGAGAGCGTGACGCGCGGGCTTGCCTGCAAGTGTCCACGTTGCGGCAAAGGCAAGCTGTTTACCGGGTTCCTGACGCTGCGACCGGGATGCGAGGCTTGCGGGCTGGACTATACGTTCATCGATACCGGCGATGGCCCCGCCATTTTCATCATCATGCTGGCGGGCGCGATCGTCGTGGGCTGCGCGCTGATCGTGGAAGTGAAGTATCAGCCGCCGTTCTGGCTGCATGCGGTGCTCTGGCTGCCATTGATTCTGGCTACCACACTGTTGCCGTTACGCGCGATGAAGTCGCTGTTGATTGCGCTTCAATTTCATCACAAGGCAGCACCCGGCCGGGTAGAGCCGCGGATTTGAAGTTCCTACAGGGGAAACGAGAGTGCTCAAAGGAACTTCAAATCCACAGCGGTTCTACGATGATATATCTGTCAATGCCCGTGACTTTCCGAAGTCCGTGAAAGGTGATTGCTGCAACGGGAGGACGGACTTCGGAAAACGGGCATTGATTGATCGTGAGCCGAAATGACTGCGATCGCAGAACGAAGTCGCCTCGGCTTTAGCCTTTTCACGTTGGCCATGATCGCCGTCTTTATCGGCCTTGGCGTCTGGCAACTTCAGCGGCGGACGGAAAAGCATGCACTGATTGCAGCGCTGACTGAACGGCTGGCGGCCGAACCGCTCCCGCTGCCGCCGGCGTCGGCATGGAACTCGCTCACCGCGGAGAAAGATGAATTCCGTCGCGTCCGTTTCAAAGCGACGTTTGGTGCGGGGCCGGATGTCATGGTCTACAGCGCCGGTTCGGCTGTGCGCGATGATATCTCCGGACCCGGCACTTGGGCTTTCATGCCGGCGCGGCTTTCAAGCGGCGAGGTCGTCGCGGTCAATGCCGGCTTCGTGCAGAACACAATGCAGGACCGAACCGAACAGGATCGTGTTGTCGCACGCCTTGTCACTGGTTCGGCAATCGATCTCACCGGCTATATCCGATTTCCCGAACACGCGGGCTGGCTGACGCCCGCAGCAAATGTCGCAAAGCGGCTGTGGTTTTCCCGCGATCATCAGGACATGGCGCACGCTCTCGGCTGGGGCAATGTCGCGCCGTTCTACATCGACCTCGAACAGCCGACGCCGGCGAACGGCATCCCGAAGCCGGGATCGCTTCGGGTGCATCTGAAGGACGATCACCTGCAATACGCGATCACCTGGTTTTCGCTGGCCTGCGCGGTCGCGATTGCGTTCCTCGTGTGGTGGCGCAGCCGACGCACCCGCGCGCGGTGATGGCAAGCCCGTCGCAGTGGACCGGCCGGTCCGTCAGGACAATAGCTTGTTCTCGCGGCCGATGGCCCCCAGTTGTTTGGTCTGAACCGTTTCAAGTCGCGCCATCATCAGGATGCCGGCCACAAACGTCAGTCCGAGGTCTTCGGCCTGTTCGATGGCGTCGTCAATTTTTTCGATCAGTACTCTCGCTTTGTGGTCTCGCAGCATAAAATCTCCTTTGCTTGTCATCAGCCGGTGGCGTCTCAAGTCGTCTTCCAAAGCTCCGAGATGATCGCGAACATAACGCCGCCATGTCAGGCCACGGGAACCAGAGCGCGGATCGCGTGCCGCTCGATAACGGGAAGGCCCTGCCAGACCAGCATCGGCCCCGGCACGGACCGGCGAAGGCAGATTTCCTTCCAGGCCTGTTCGTTTACATCGACCATCACGGCGACCGTCGATATCGAATCGATATCGATGGGGAGACCGAGCGGGCGTGCGACCCAACCCTGATCGAGCAGGCGCGGCAGCCACCAGCTTTCGAGCACGATCGTAAAGGCCGAAAGTCCGACCGAAAGCCCATATTCCATCGCGGCGGCCTGAATCGCGGCCTCGGCGCGCGGCCCGGCATGCTCGCCGCGCCGGTGTTTGACGACAAAAATGCGCGACAACTCGTAGACGTCGGGGCGCCGAATGGGTCCGTCGAGCGAGAGCTTCGGAAACAAGTCGCTCAGCAGCGTCGGCGCGGTCGTCGGCACCAGTCGCATGCCGGCAATGATGGAACGGCGGTCCAGACCGAGCAGGTAGACCGTTTCGTCCGTGTCGAACTGGTCGATTTCGCGTTTATCGGGACGATCGAGCACGGTCCATTTGCGCTCGACGACGTATATCTGATGGCGAAGTCGAAAATAGTCCTCGAGGATATCCGAATACAAATGCTTGTTGTCGCGGCGGATGACATGGACGTCCATTGACCCCTCCCCGGCGGCGCGCGCTTTGCGCGTGTCGGGAGAGTGGTTTTTTCGTCGGTCAACCGGCTACTGTCCGAAAGGACAGGTCAGTGTACCGGTTCTGACATTCGCATCCCTTAGCAGCGGGCACTTTTGCGAATGTCAGAATCGAAGGACCACTAGCAAATATAGGTCTCTAGTGGAGTTTCGGATTTGACATTCGCTTTGGGAGTCGCGGGCGAGGCGGATAACGAATGTCAAATCCACTAGTGTGGCTTGACTCTGACGTTCCTTCGAAGAACCCGCGGCCGCGACTGAAAGGAACGTCAGTGTCGCCGCACTAGAGCTTGATCAGCCCGCGGGCCAGGGCCTTGGCAACCGCCGAAGTCCGGTTGACGGCATTCAGCTTGCGTGAAGCTTCGACCAGATGGAATTTCACGGTGCGTTCGGAGATCCTCAGGATCATCGAGATTTCCCACGAGGTCTTGCCGCCCGCGCACCAACGCAGAACTTCCCGCTCGCGGGCGGTCAGCAAGTCGCGCTTTTCCTGTTGTGTCCGGGAGAGCGATCGAATCCGGTTGTGGGCGTAAACCCCGATCAGTTGCAGCGCGTTCTTGGCGAGAGGATCGAGGTGCAGGTGCTCGGTGGCAAGGCTGATCACTGCGCCGCCGTCGTCATAGTGCATCGGAATGCAATAACCGTCCCTCAGACGGAATTCGGTGGCGCGGGTCATTACAAGATGCGCGGCGGGATCGTCGTCCTTGTCGTAACGCGCTTCGGACCATTCGAACGGCTGAACGGTCGAGGCACCGTAACGGGGCACGGGATCCAGCGCGCTGAAGTTCTCGCGCGTGTAGAGCTCAAACCATTCTGCCGGCCAGCCGTTGGCGACCGTCAAATCCGGCAGCGCGGTTCCCGGTGCCGGAAGGCCCGCCATGATGTAGGCGTGAAATCCGCAGGCCTGGACTTCGGATTCGAACAGCTTGATGACGTCGGGCACGTTAAGTCGCTCGACCGCATCCACAAAGTCGAGTGCTCGCCTCCCCCATTGCCGGGCTGCGTCCACCATCGCGTCCCCTTGAATCCCCAGCCGAGATTGCAACCTCACCGTGCTTGCGTCAATTAAAGATAGTCTGCCGCTCGCCTGCATTGGGTGTGTCAGTTCGCTTCAGGGAACCAACGACAATTTTTTTAGCCGCTGTTGTTTGCGGGGCGGAGAAGCAAATCAAGTAAGGCTCTCATTTCCCGTCCCGCCAGACGTTCGGTTCGCACGGTGGGACGTTGCAGAAGAAGCGGTTTCCAGTTTCTGCCAAAACGCTTATGGTGACGCCACTTTGCCCCGGCAAGGTAGTTTTTGATATAAATATCAAAGGTTTGACAGAATGTCGGGCCTTTGGAGGGCTCGTACCGTCTATTTGAAGTTCCTGCTCCACAAGCGGCGAGTTTGGTTCAGGAACTTCAAATAGAAAAACGGCACGAGAATCGTAAATTTGTCAGTGCCCATGACTTTTCGAAGTTCGTAAAAGGGGGCGCTGCGATGGAGTACGAACTTCGAAAAGTGGGCACTGGCTTGACGCAGTACATTTCGACGCGGGGGGAGGCTCCCGCCCTGGGCTTTTGCGACGTGATGCTGACCGGGCTCGCCCGCGACGGCGGTCTCTACGTGCCCGAAGTCTGGCCGCAGCTTTCGGCGGAGGCGATCGCCGGATTTTCCGGCCGGCCCTACTGGGAGGTCGCGGTCGACGTGATCCGTCCCTTCGTCGCCAACGAAATTTCCGATGCCGAACTCGGCCGCATGGCCAATGAGGCCTACGCGACGTTTCGTCACCCCGCGGTGGTGCCGCTGGATCAGACCGGCCCCAACCAGTTCCTGCTCGAGCTGTTTCACGGCCCGACGCTGGCGTTCAAGGACGTCGCGATGCAGTTGCTGTCGCGGCTGATGGACCATGTTTTGGCGAAGCGGGCGCAGCGCACGACGATCGTCGTGGCGACGTCGGGCGACACCGGCGGTGCTGCGGTCGATGCCTTTGCGGGTCTGGACAATGTCGATCTCATCGTCCTGTTTCCACACGGCCGCATCTCGGACGTGCAGCGGCGGATGATGACCACGATCGGCGCCGGCAATGTTCATGCGCTCGCGATCGAAGGCACCTTCGACGACTGCCAGGCGATCGTGAAGGAATTGTTCAACGATCACGCGTTTCGCGATGCGGTCGCTCTGTCGGGGGTCAACTCCATCAACTGGGCGCGCATCGTGGCGCAGGTGGTCTATTACTTCACCTCCGCGACCGCTCTTGGCGCGCCGGCGCGCGTCGTCGACTTCACGGTGCCGACGGGCAATTTCGGTGACATCTTTGCGGGCTTCGTGGCCAAGCGCATGGGGCTGCCGATCCGGTGGCTGCGCATTGCCTCGAATGTCAACGACATTCTGCCGCGCACGCTCAAGACCGGGATCTATGAAACCCGCGAAGTTCATGCCTCGACCTCGCCGTCGATGGATATTCAGGTGTCGTCGAATTTCGAACGCCTGCTGTTCGACGCAAGCGGCCGCGACGCCGCGCTGGTGCGCCGGCTGATGGCCTCGCTGAAGCAGTCTGGCCGTTTCGTGCTGCCGGATGCGGTTCTGGCCGCGATCCGCAGTGAATTCGACGCCGGCCGTGCCGACGAAACCGAGACCAGCGCCGTCATTCGTGCCGCCTGGCGCGAAGCGGGCGATCTGGTCGATCCGCATACCGCGGTGGCGCTGGCGGTGGCCGATCGCGACACGTCGGATTCGAAAGTGCCAAACATCGTGCTGTCGACCGCGCATGCCGCCAAGTTTCCCGATGCGGTAGAGGCGGCCTGCGGCGTACGGCCGGAACTGCCGCCATGGCTCGAAGGTCTGATGACCAAGCCCGAAAGCGTCATGGTGATGAAAAACGACAAGGTTGAAGTTGCGCGATTTGTCCGCTCGGTCAGCCGTGCGGCGAAGGAAGGAGCTGCCGGATGAGCGTTGAAGTCACGAAGCTGCCGTCTGGCCTCACCGTCATCACCGATAATATGCCGCATCTCCAGACTGCTGCACTCGGCGTGTGGGCGGGAGTCGGCGGCCGGGACGAAAAGCCCAACGAGCATGGCATATCGCACCTGCTCGAACACATGGCGTTCAAGGGCACGACGCGGCGCACTTCGCGCGAGATCGTCGAAGAGATCGAGGCCGTCGGCGGCGATCTCAATGCCGGCACCTCGACGGAAACCACCGCCTATTATGCGCGCGTCATGAAGGCCGATGTGCCGCTGGCGCTCGACGTGCTGTCCGACATCCTCACCAATCCTTCCTTCGTGCCCGATGAACTCGAGCGTGAAAAAAGTGTCATTGTGCAGGAAATCGGCGCAGCCCAGGACACGCCCGATGACGTCGTGTTCGAACACCTCAACGAATTGTGCTTTCCGGATCAGCCGATGGGACGATCGCTGCTCGGAACGGCGAAGACGCTGAAGTCCTTTGACCGCGACATGCTGCGCGGCTATCTCTCGACGCATTACCGTGGTCCCGACATGGTGGTTGCTGCGGCCGGCGCCGTCGACCACAAGCGTGTGGTCGACGAGGCGGCGCGGCATTTTGCAGGTTTCGACGGCACACCGGCGCCAAAGCCGCAGCCCGCCATGTTCGGCAAGGGAGGCTCGCGCGTCGTGCATCGCGAGCTGGAGCAGGCGCATCTGACGCTGGCGCTGGAAGGGGTTCCGCAGACCGACCTGTCGCTGTTCTCGCTTCAGGTGTTCACCAATATCCTTGGCGGCGGGATGTCGTCGCGCCTGTTTCAGGAAGTGCGCGAGAAACGTGGTCTCTGCTATTCGATCTACGCCTTTCACGCGCCTTATATCGATACCGGATTTTTCGGCCTCTACACCGGCACCGACCCTGGCGATGCGCCGGAGATGATGGAAGTCATCGTCGACGTCATCAACGACGCGGTCGAGACCCTGACCGAAGCCGAGCTTTCCCGCGCCAAGGCGCAGATGAAGGCCGGTCTATTGATGGCTCTGGAAAGCTGTGGTTCGCGCGCCGAGCAGCTCGCACGCCATATTCTGGCTTACGGCCGGCCGCTGACGACGGAGGAACTGGTGGCGCGGATCGATGCCGTCAGCGTCGAGACGACGCGAAACGCGGCGCGCGCTTTGCTGTCCCGTAGCCGGCCTGCCGTCGTTGCGCTCGGCAGCGGAAGGGGACTAGACACGGCGGTCGCTTTTGCGGAAGGATTGACCAAATCGAAGGCGAAGAGCCTTCATTGAGGTTGGTTGCGCAACGGCAGGAATATGAGCGTCACCCAATCGTGATTCCTGTTTGAGGCAGCGGGGGAGTTTCACGTATGGCCCTGTTTCGGTTGCCCTCGAGCGGACCGGCTGCGCTGGTGCCGCGCGGCCATGGCCTCTTGCTGCGCGCGCCGCAGATGTCGGATTTTCTGCAATGGGCGCATTTGCGTGAAACCAGCCGCAGCTATCTGACGCCGTGGGAGCCGATCTGGCCGTCCGACGACCTGACCCGGTCCGGCTTCCGGCGGCGGCTGCGCCGCTATGCCGAAGATATTGCCGCCGACCGGTCTTATCCTTTTATCGTCTTCCGCGAGACCGATGGCGTGATGATCGGCGGGATCACGCTTGCAAATGTGCGCCGCGGCATCGTTCAGGCCGGGACGATCGGATATTGGATTGGACAGCCCTATGCGCATCGCGGCTACATGACGACGGCGCTCCGCGTGCTGTTGCCGTCGTTGTTCGGCGAGCTCAATTTGCACCGCATCGAAGCCGCCTGTATCCCCACCAACGCGCCGTCAATCAGGGTGCTGGAGAAGTGCGGCTTTACCCGCGAGGGCCTGGCGCGGCGTTATCTCTGCATCAACGGCGTTTGGCAGGACCACCTTCTGTTCGGCCTTTTGCACGAGGATTTCCGCGGCTAACAATAGTGGAGTGGATTTGGCATTCGCTACGTGCCGGCCACAAGTTCGAGAAAGCGAATGCCAAATCCTAAACTCCACTATTAACTATATTTTTTGCAAGTGGTCCTTTGATTCCAGCATTCGCAAAAGTGCCCGCTGAGGAGGGAGGCGAATGCTGGAATCGGACCACTTGTTTCCAAATGCGTCCAACCCGTGTTTACGAATTATGACAGACGCCTTGGGTTTGCCGCCATTGCGCTGCTATAAGCACGCCGCATAGGCCCCGTCGAAAGGCGGTTCGGCGGCGATTTTTGTTGGGGACTTTTAGCTAATGCGGCAGAGGCGAATTGGGCAGGTGGGGGTGGCCGAGGCAGGCCGCAAGCGCACCGTGCTGGCGCTGGCTACCGTGGCCCTGCTTTCGGGGTGCGGCGGCACCACCGTCAATAATCCGTTCAGCACCGCGCCGCCTCCGCAGGAAGATCTCCCGACCATCAGCGACAGGTTCGACCAGTTGTTCGGCGGTCGCGGAAAGGTCTCCGAAACGACGGCCGACGGCACCGAGGTGGATTGTCCGGTCGTCAAAATTCGCGCCGGCGCGTCCACTTATAGCGTGGCGCCACCCGGCAAGCAGCCGGTCGCCAGTGAATTGAACTATCAGGCGACCATCACACGGACGGCGCGCGATTGTCGGCGCACCACCAGCGGCCAGATTACTGCGCGCATCGGCGTTCAGGGTCGTGTCATCGCCGGTCCCGCCGGCGCGCCCGCTTCCGTCGAAGTCCCGCTTCGTGTCGCGGTCGTGCAGGCCGGCGTCAACGAGAGGGTGCTCACCACCAAGGTGTACCGGACCACGGTGGCGATGACCGAGGGCGGCGGCGCGTTCAGCGTGGTGGGCGAAGAACTGATTTTCAACATGCCCCAAAGCCTGACGAGCGATTCCTTCGTATTCTATGTCGGCTTCGACCCGCAGGCGGTCACACCGGCGGCGCCGTCGCGCCGACGATAAAGCGGATCAATCCTTCCAACATGAAAAAAGCCGGCGCGAGACCATCGCGCCGGCTTTTGTTTGTCACTTGGATCAGATCGTCAGTTCAGCTTTTCGCGAACTTCGGTGATGCCCTTGGCGAGCAGGTCGTCGGCGACCTGTCCCTTCACCGTCTGCGAAAGGACGGTCGAGGCTGCCGTTACCGCGGCGTTGGCCGCAGCGGCGCGCACGTCGGCGAGCGCCTGCGCCTCGGCCAGCGCGATCTTGTTTTCGGCGGTCTTGGTGCGCCGGGCGACAAAATCTTCCATCTTGGCCTTGGCCTCGGAGGCGACGCGTTCGGCGTCGGCCTTCGCCGCGGCGATGATGTCCTGAGCCTCACGCTCGGCGCTCGCGCGCCGGGCCTTGTACTCCTCGAGCAGATTGGCCGCTTCCTGCTTGATGCGGCGGGCATCGTCGAGTTCGGACTTGATGCGTTCGCTGCGGTGATCGAGCGCGGTCAGCACCGTGCGGTGCACGCCGACATACGCCAACACGCCTATCAGGATGACGAAACCAACGGCGACCCAAAATTCCGGTTCGGCGAACATGAAACCTTACCCCTTCAAGGACGCATCGACGGCCTGACCGATCGACGCGGTGTCAGGCATAGCGCCGGTGAGGCGTTGCACGATCGCCGCTGCCGCATCGGTTGCGATGCCACGCACGTTGCTCATTGCGGCTTCGCGCGTGGACGTGATGGTCTTTTCGGCTTCCGCCAGCTTTTGCGACAGCCGGTCTTCCAGCGTCTTGCGTTCCGCCTCGGAAGCGGCGCTCAGCTTTTCGCGGGTCTCCGCACCGATCGCCTGCGCGCGGGAACGTGCGGCGGCGAGCTCGCTCTCATAGGCCTTGAGCGCACTGTCCGACTCGTCCTTCAGCTTCTGGGCTGCGGCAAGGTCGCCATCGATCGTGTCCTGGCGCTCGTCGATCACGGCGCCGACGCGCGGCAACGCAATCTTCGAGACGATCAGGTACAGCGCGACGAACGCGATTGCCAGCGACACCAACTGCGAAGCGAAGGTGTCCTTCTGGAACGGCGGGAACGGCGCCTTGTGGCCGCCGTCGGCCTCGGTATGTGCGGTGGCGCCCTTCGGCTCGCCATGACTTTCAGCCATGGGCTTCTCCTGTTCGGCTAACCGATATTCGACGCCCGCCTCTTAAGCGAGGCAGGGTCTGCGGTGGATCAGAGCGCGAAAAGCAAGAGCAGCGCGATCAGCAGCGAGAAGATGCCGAGCGCTTCGGTCACGGCGAAGCCGAAAATCAGGTTGCCGAACTGGCCCTGGGCGGCCGACGGGTTACGCACCGCAGCGGCGAGATAGTTGCCGAAGATGATGCCCACGCCAGCGCCGGCGCCACCCATGCCGATGCAGGCAATACCAGCACCAATGTACTTCGCGGCAATCGGATCCATGAAACGAACTCCTTCTTGAGGTTTGGTTGAGGGGCCGGATCAGTGGCCCGGATGGATAGCATCGTTGATGTAGATGCAGGTGAGGATGGTGAAGACGTAGGCCTGGAGGAAGGCCACCAGAAGCTCAAGCGCGGTCAGCGCGATGACCATGCCGAGCGGCAAAATGGCGCCGAAGTAGCCGACAATGCCGAGGCCCGCCAGCAGCGGAATGAAGCTCGCGAACACCGCAAGCGCGATGTGGCCCGCCAGCATGTTGGCAAACAGACGCACCGAATGCGAGACCGGCCGCAGGAGGAACGAGAAAATCTCGATGAAAACGACCAGCGGCAGGATGAAGATCGGAATGCCCGACGGCACGAACAGCTTGAGGAATTTCAGGCCGTTCTTGTAGAAGCCGTAGATCAGCACGGTGAAGAACACCAGAAACGCCAGCGCCGCGGTGACGATGATGTGGCTTGCGATCGTGAAGTTGTAGGGAATGACGCCGACGATGTTGGAGACCGCGATCAGCATGAAGAGCGAAAAGATCAGCGGAAAGAACTTCATGCCGTCTTTGCCGGCCGTCGACCGAATGGTGTTGGCGACGAATTCGTAAGCGATCTCGGCGACCGATTGTAGGCGTCCCGGCACCAGCCGCCGGCCCGAGCCGAGCATCAGCAGCGAAATCAGCGCCACCGCTCCGAGCATATAGGCGGACGAATTGGTGAAGGCGATCTCCTGATTGCCGATATGGCCAATCGTGAAGAGCTTTTCGATGTGGAATTGTTCGATCGGATCGACCATCCGCGTAGCAATCTCTGGCTTTGCCGGTCACGCCGGCGCTTCAAATTACGTCGTTCGCCACTTCCTTAACGGCCGGTCTTGCCCCCTGCAACACCTGCGGACCTGATCACGTTCACTACGCCCGCCACGAAGCCGAGCAGCACGAACACGATGAGCCCGAACGGGGACGTCGAGAGCAGACGGTCGAAACCCCAGCCCATCAGCCCTCCGACGATAACGCCGGCGATCAACTCCGATGAGAGGCGGAAACCGAGCGCCATCGCCGAAGCGCGGGCACTACCGTCTCCACTTCCAGCTTCGGATTGGTCAGTTCTGATGTTTCGGCTGTCCCGAAGTTCGGACAACCGGTGCTCCAGACTTCCGAGCCTTGCGGAAAGTGCGGCCTCGTCGGAGGACGACTTGTTTTCTTCTTCGCGGTCATTCGTGCCTTGCGCCATGCTTGCTAAGACCCGAAACGATTGCAGAGAATGAAAACGACGCCCGTCACCCCTCAAAAGCCGCGCGGACCATACTGACCGCGCGAAATCAAGTCAAGATTGCGTCACAGCCATCTAGATATCTGATATTACTTGGATATTCGTCTTGTCTCCCGCCGGCCGAATCGCCTGATCGCCGCACTGCAATAGCTCGCCGCGATATCGCCAATAAACCCGCGACCGGAACTAGCTTGCATCGCCTTTTTGGGTCTGTTGGGATGACCCACGATTCCGAAAAACGTGTCAGAGAAACTGCATGCCGCGCCAGATCGACTACTACTTTTCGCTTTCCTCGCCCTGGGCCTATATCGGACACAAACTGTTCCGCGATGTCGTCGCTACCTACGGCCTCAAGGTCAATCACAAGCCGGTCATCCTGGTCGATCTGTTTTCTGAGACCGGCGGTCTGCCGCTCATCAAGCGTCACCCGGTGCGGCAGCGCTATCGCATGCTCGAATTGCAGCGCTGGCGCGACAAGCGTGGGCTGAATTTCCATTTCCAGCCGAAATACGTGCCCCTCAATGCGCGGTTGGCGGACGGCGTGGTGGTCGCGGCGATCGAGGCCGGTCACGATCCCGATCCATTCCTGCGCCGTGCGTTTCCTGCCGTTTGGGAAGAGGAACTCAATCTCGCGGATGCCGGCACGCTGGTTCGATTGGCCGACGAGAGCGGCTTGCCTGGCAAGGCGCTGGTCGAGCGCTCGCAGACCGACGAGATAAGCCAGAAATACGAACAGAACCGGCAGGAAGCCCTGGCGGCCGACGTGTTCGGATCGCCGGCCTATGTGCTGGACGGCGAGGTATTCTGGGGTCAGGATCGGATCGAATTGCTAGTAGAGGCATTGAAATCAGGCCGTGCGCCCTACCGCTCGCAGGTATGAGGGGTAGCGCCGATAACGGCAGGGACCTAAGCAGTCTTTGAGCGGAGCATCCCATGACCAGAGCGACAGTCCTGACATCAGCCGTTGTCCTCTTGTCGTTCCTGGCTGGCCCGGGCGCGACCTCGGCCCAATCGATGCCCGATAGCGAAAACGGCCGCTACACGCTGTCGCCGATTGCCGACGGTGTGATCCGGCTGGACACCCGGACCGGCGCGGTTTCGACCTGCAACAATGGCGACGCGGGGTGGGCCTGCCATGTCGTGCCGGACGAACGCGCAGCGTACGATCAGGAAATCGGCCGGTTGCAGGCGGAAAACGAAAAGTCGAAAACGGAAATTGAAAAACTGAAGACCGAACTGGCGTCGCGCGCGCCGGTGGCCGAGGGCAAGACTGACGAGGCGCTGCCGAAATCGGACTCGCAGAAGAAGGCCGAACCGAAAGTGGCCGAAAACCCGCGCAAGATCGAAATCCCGCTGCCGAGCGACCGCGACATGGATCGGGTGATGTCGTTCCTCGAACAAGCCTGGCGGCGGCTGGTCGAGATGGCCAACCGGATGCAGAAAGACGTCAGCGGCAAGATCTGATGAGACGGTCGGAAGTCGTCCCTGCGAAAGCAGGGACCCTACGCGGCGACCTCTCGATTAGATGGCCAATGTCGATATCTTCCGTAAAAGCCAATGCCGGTGGTTATGGGTCCCCGCGTTCGCGGGGACGACGATGGGTAGATCGGTCATGACATTATCCAATTCCCATACGGCGCCGTCGGCGGTTTCCGCGAGTTCGGTCGTGTCGTCGTTGCTTAACGTGCACACCTCGGGCCGCGGCTTTGTCGATCTGACGGCCGAGGTCGCGCGGTTCGCCCAGGAGGTGGGTGCAATCGAAGGCCAGTTGACGCTGTTCATTCGTCACACCTCGGCTTCGCTGACGATTCAGGAGAATGCCGATCCGACGGTGCTGAAGGATCTGATCACTGCGCTCGATCGTCTCGCCCCGGAGGACTTCGGATGGAGCCACGACACCGAGGGCCCCGACGACATGCCGGCCCATGTCAAAACCATGCTCTCGGCGACCTCGCTGCAAATTCCGGTCATGAAGGGCAAGCTCATGTTGGGCACGTGGCAGGCGATCTACCTGATCGAGCACCGGCGGCGTCCGCACGCCCGCGAGGTCGTCATCCAGTTCGTCGGCAAGACCGGCACGGGTTAGCTAGCGCGCAAAAGAAAACCGGCCGCGGGAAGCGCGCCCCGCGGCCGGCTTTTGTCCCCCTCCGGGACGAGATCAGTTGGTGCGGATATCGACGTCCTTGGTTTCGGGCAGGAAGAAGAAGCCGACGACGACGGCTGATCGGCGCGATGATGATCGGGTACCAAAGGCCGGAATAGATGTTGCCGGTCGAGGCGACGATCGCGAACACCGTCGCCGGCAGCAAACCGCCGAACCAGCCGTTACCGATGTGATACGGCAGCGACATCCGGTGTAGCGGATCGGCTCGGGAACAGTTCGACCAGCCATCGCCGCGATCGGCCCGTACACCAGCGTCACGAAGATCACCAGGAGCACAGCAATCCGATCACCGTGCGACCTGCGGACCGGTAGATGTCAGCCGGGTTCGATGCCGAGGCCGGCATCCCTGCTTCTTGATAGCCGTCAGAGCAGGCCTTGGCGAAGTCCGGGTTGTCGCTTTCGCGTCTGCATCGGCGCATCTTGCATTGATCCTGCACCGTGTTCCCGACCGGCCGTCCTGCGGTCGATAGTTGACCGACTGATTTGACGAGCGCGGATCTCGGGCGGTGTCGCAAGGCTGATGGTGAACATCGCGGTGCCGCGGGTTGAAGGAACGAGCAGCTCTGCGGGATCGGCGATCACGGTCACCGGTGACGGAGGCGATCGCCTCTTCCAGCTTCGGATTGGCAAGTCGTAATGCATCCGGAAGATCGGGAAGAACGTCAGCGCCGCGATCAGGACAGCCGGCCAGGATGATCGGCTTGCGGCCGATCTTGTCGGACAGCGCGCCGAACAGGAAGAAGCCCGGCGTGCCGAGCGCGAGCGCAACCAGGCGATCATGGTCTGCGCGGTGTCGCCAGCGACCTTGAGGGTCGGGTGCAGGAAGAACAGCGCATAGAACTGGCCACCGTACCAGACCACGGCCTGACGCCGGCGGTGGCGCCAAACAGAGCGAGGATCGCGATCTTGGCATTACCCCAGTTCGCCAAAGGCTTCGCTCAACGGCGCGCTTCGAGGTTGTGCCCTCTTCCTTCATCTTCTGGAAGATCGGGCAATTCGTTCAGGCGCAGCGGATCCAGACCGAAACGCGCGAGCAGGATACCGGAGAGCAGGAATGGAATGCGCCAGCCCCAGCGCCGAAGCGGATCCTCGCCCATGGCGTTGCGGATGCCGAGAATGAGCAACAGTGCGAGGAACAGGCCGAGCGTTGCGGTCGTCTGAATGAAGGAGGTGTAGTAGCCGCGTTTGACCGGCAGGGGCGTGCTCGGCGACATAGGTCGCAGCTCCGCCATATTCACCACCGAGCGCCAGAGCCCTGGACCAGCCGCAGCGGATCAGCACGACGGGTGCCGCAATGCCCGAGCTCGCTAGCCGGGCAACAGGCCGATGAAGAAGGTGCCGACAAACCCATCAGGGTCATCGTGACAGGAAGGTGTATTTGCGGCCGACATGTCGCCGAGCGTCCGAAGATCAGTGCCCCGAACGGGCGTACCGCGAAGCCGGCGGCAAAGGCGAGCAGTGCGAAGATGAAGGCGAGGTTCGGCGGAACGTTGGAGAAGAATATTTCGCGAGGAAGCGGCCGAGCGTTCCGTAGATGTAGAAATCGTACCACTCGAATACAGTACCGAGCGACGAGGCGAAAATGACGAAACTTTCGCTCTTCGGTCGTCATTCCACCGCTGCGGGCCTCGCCACCCGCTGTTGCTGCCATTGCCATCGTGCGCACTCCCCGAAATTCAGATGCTGCTTCGCCCTCATGCGCCGGGCGAACCAGGCCGCGAGGTTATGTCGGACGGTAACATCGCCGTGAAATCTCGCCCAGTACGACTTTCGGCCCGCTGGGGAAGGCGCATCTGTGCGAGAATGGACCGCTTGCTCGCGCCGACCGGTCATACGACTGTTGCGACGCACAAGTGGTGGAATTAACCGCTATTTCGTATGGCGGTATCCGTGCTCTTGCGTGCGGTCACAGGCCGCAGGACAATCGAAAAGTAAAACGGCTACACCAGGATTTGCCTTCACCGTAACCCATTGCAAGCAATAGATGTCTGCTGCCACCCATCTCGTAATTGCCGACGACCATCCGCTGTTCCGCGACGCCTTGCGTCAGGCGGTGGCGAGTGTGGTGACATCGGCCAGGATTGATGAGGCCGGCAGTTTTGAGGAACTGACCGCGCTGCTCGATCAGGATTCCGACGTCGATCTGGTGCTTACTCGACCTCACGATGCCGGGGATCTCCGGTTTCTCCGGACTGATTTACCTCCGAGCGCAATTTCCGGCCATTCCGGTGGTCATCGTCTCCGCCAGCGACGACGGCGGAACGATCCGCCAGTCGCTGGATTTCGGCGCTTCCGGCTTCATCCCCAAACGATTTGGCGTCGACACGCTGCGCGATGCCATCATGAAGGTGCTCAATGGAGACGTCTGGGTACCGGAGGATACCGATCTGTCATCGCAGACTGATCCGGAACTGGCCCGCTTGCGCGACCGTCTGGTGACGCTGACCCCGCAGCAGGTGCGGGTGCTGATGATGTTGTCGGAAGGTCTGCTCAACAAGCAGATCGCCTACGAGCTCGGCGTGTCGGAAGCGACCATCAAGGCCCACGTCTCCGCGATCCTGCAGAAGCTTGGTGTCGAAAGCCGGACCCAGGCGGTGATCGCCGCCGCCAAGATCGCCGGCGGCCAATGGCGGCAAGGCGCAGCGCCGCAACCGTAGTTTTTACTCCGCGGCCACCATCTGCTGGGTGCGCCATTGTCCAACCAGCGCGCGCAGCGATGCCGGTTTCACCGGCTTGTTCAGCACGGCGACGTTCTCCTCTCGCGCGGCGGCGCGCACATGCGGGCTGCGGTCGGCGGTTATGAGAATGGCCGGGATCGTCTCGCCAAATTTCTTCCGGATATCGCGGATCGCGGCAAGCCCGTTGCCGCGGTCGAGGTGATAGTCGACCAGAAGCCCGGTGACCCGCTTGTTGGCTGCCTCGATCGCCTCAATGGCGGATTCGGGATCGCCGACCGCGATGACTTCGGCATCCCAGCCGCTGAGCAGCGTCTTCATGCCATCGAGGATCGCGGCATCGTTTTCGATGCAGGCGATCAAGGTGCCGGCCATCGGCGTTTTCGCAAGCGGCGTGGCGCTGGTGACGGCGGCGGTATGGTTGACTGCTTTCGCGGTTGGCACCGTCACCGAAAACAGCGAACCGCCGCTGGCGATGGAATCGAGCGCAATGCCGTGGCTGAGCACGCGGGCGAGCCGTTCGACGATCGATAGCCCAAGCCCCAGGCCGCGCGCGATCCGGGCGCCCTGTTCCAGCCGGTGAAACTCCTTGAATATCTCGCCGCGCTTGAGCACGGGAATACCGACGCCGGTGTCGTAAACGCCGATCTGCAGGGATTGGCCGCGGCGGCGGCATCCGACCAGCACCCGCCCGCGCGGGGTGTATTTGATCGCGTTGGAAATCAGGTTCTGCAACAGCCGCCGCAGCAACAGCCGGTCCGATTGCACCGGCAGCGAGCACGGCACGAAGGTCAGCTTCAACCCCTTGGCGCGCGCGATCGGGGCGAACTCGATCTCCAGCGAGCGCATGAGGTCGCCGATCTTGAAATTCGTGACCGAAGTCGTCATCGCGCCGGCATCGAGCCGCGAGATGTCCAGGAGTGCGCCGAGGATTTCTTCGATCGCTTCCAGCGAGTCGTCGATGTTCTCGACGAGCCTGGAATCCTCGCCGCCGCTCTGGCGCTCGACGAGACTCGTCACGTAAAGGCGCGCCGCATTCAGCGGCTGCAGGATGTCGTGGCTCGCGGCGGCCAGAAAGCGGGTCTTGGAAATACTGGCGTCCTCGGCGGTGCTTTTCGCCAGCGCCAGCTCCGAGTTCAGCCGTGTCAGTTCCTCGGTACGGTCGCGGACGCGCTTTTCCAGCGTGGCGTTGGCGCGCTCCAGCGCCTCGGCGGCTTCAAAGGAAGGCGTGACATCGGAGAAGGTGATGACGAGACCGCCGCCGGGCATCCGGTTGGAGCGCACTTCGATCACCATATGCCGGTCGGGCAGGCGCTCGAGATACGGTTCGCCTTCGGCCGTATAGGCCTTCAGCCGCCGCTCTACCACCGTGTCCTTGTCGCCGTACTCCGACGGCGTGATCGCCGTCATGTATTCGAGGATTTCCGTCAGGGGAATCCCGATCTGCACGAGGGGTGGCGTCAATCCGAGGATGTCGCCGAACTGGCGGTTGGAGCAGATCAACTGCAGGTCGGCGTCAAACACCGCGATGCCCTGCCGCACGTGATTAAGCGCGGTTTGCAGGATCTCGCGGTTGAAATGCAGTGCCGCATGGGAGTCGTCGAGCAGCTTGAGCGCCGCCTTGGCGGAGACCGTGCGCTTGCGCAACAACAGCGACATCACAAGACGCGAGGAGGCCGCGCCGATCGACGACGCGATCAGATGCTCGGCATGCTGGAGCAGTTCGAAATCGGCCGGCGCCGACGGCGTCAGGCGAAGGTTGCGTGAAGCTGCAAAGGCCTCGAACGAATCCCGTGCGCGGTCGGGCCCCAGATACTGCGCCACGGTGCTCTGAATGTCCTGCACCGTCACCGTGGTGCGCCAGCGGCGGAAAGTTGGCGTCATCGGCGTCAATACGCTCGGCGCAAACAGATCCGCCTGCATCCGTTCGATCGAGGAGGGCCGGCGCGACAGCGACAGCAGTACATAGGTCAGGATGTTGAGCGAGAGCGACCAGAGCACGCCATGCATAAGCTGCGGGAGGTTCGAGCCGAACAGCGCCTGCGGCCGCAGCGTCTCGATTCCAAGCGGGCCGTTTTGCAGGAAGGCGAGACCGGCCGGCGTGCCGTCCAGGAAGCTCGGCAGGAACAGCGTGTAAACCCACGTGGCAAAGCCGATCAGCATGCCGCCCATGGCGCCGCGTGCGGTTGCGCGCTGCCAGAACAGTCCGCCGAAGAAAGCGGGCGCAAGCTGCGCAATCGCCGCAAACGACAACAGTCCGATCGCGACCAGCTGAGCCACGCCGAGCGCGCGATAGTAGAAATAGGCCATGGCCATGATGGCGAAGATAGCAAAGCGGCGCGTGCCCAACAGGAAGCGGCCGAAATCCTGTTGCCCGTTGCCGGATTCGCGCCGGCGCTGCAGCACCAGCGGCATGATGATGTCGTTCGAGACCATCACGGAGAGTGCGACGCACTCCATGATGACCATTGCGGTCGCCGCCGACAGGCCGCCGATGAACACGGCTACGCTCAGGAGCGGCGCATCGCCCTCCACCGGCAGCGCCAGCACGAACATGTCCGGGTCGACCGCACCAAACGGAAACATGATGAGGCCGGCGAGCGCGATCGGGATCACGAACAGGTTGATCGCCACGAGATAGGTGGGAAACAGCCAGCGCGCACGATTGACTTCCGACGGCGTGGAGTTCTCGACCACGCTGACATGGAACTGGCGCGGCAGCAGCATGATCGCGCAGAACGACAAGAGCGTCATGGTCAGGAAATTGCCGATCGACGGCACGTATTCGATCGCGCGTTCGGCTTCCGGCGTTTTCATCGCGCGCTCGATCAGTTCGTGCGGCGAAAACATCCAGAAGGTCACGAAAGCGCCCGCCGCGATGAAAGCGACGAGCTTGACGATGGATTCGGTCGCGACCGCCAGCATCAGGCCGTGCTGGTGCTCGGTCGCATCGGTCTGGCGGGTGCCGAACAGCACCGCAAAGGCCGCCATCGCCAGCGTCGTGATCAGCGCGATGTCGCCGATCACCGGGATGGCAACGACGGCCTGCTCGTCGATCAGGATGGTTTCCAGCGAGGACGCAACGGCCTTGAGCTGGAGCGCGATGTAGGGCACCGAACCGATGATGGCGATCAGCGCCACCGTTGCCGCCACTGCCTGGCTCTTGCCGTAACGGGCAGCAATGAAATCGGCGATGGAGGTGATGTTCTGCGACTTGGCGAGCTTGATCACCCGGTGAAGCAGCGGCGTGCAGAGGCCGATCATCAGGATCGGGCCGACATAGATCGCGAGAAAGTCGACGCTGGTGCGGGTGGCGAAGCCGACCGAGCCGAAGAAGGTCCAGGAGGTGCAGTAGATCGCGAGCGACAGCGGATAGATCAACGCGCTGGCGCGGCCGCGCTGCGCCGGCGAGAGGCGGTTGCCGTAGCTTGCCACGAAAAACAGGAAGCCGATGTAGCCGAAGGCGGCTGCGATCACGCCCCAGTCGTGCAGCATCGCTGCTCACTCCCGTAAGGTCTTGGCGCGAATGGGTGCGCGCAGCCGCGCAGGCGGTTGTTCAGAGGGAGAACTATAGCCGGACTAGGCCGGCAACGCACGTTGCGTAGCGGTCTTGGAGACGAAATCGCCCGCCAATCAACGGATTAAGGTTATTCCGCCGCCAGCGACTTTTGCTTCAGCGGCAGGCCGAGCTGTTCCCAGACCTGCAGCAGGGCGTCCGCAAGCTGATCGATCACGGCGTCGTCGTGATAGGGCGAGGGCGTGATCCTCAACCGCTCGGTGCCTTTGGCCACGGTCGGATAGTTGATCGGCTGGATGTAGATGCCGTGTTCCTCCAGCAGAAGGTCGGACGCCCGCTTGCACTTTTCGGGGTCGCCGACGAAGAGCGGCACGATATGGGTGTCGCTCGACATCACCGGCAGGCCTGCCGCGGTCAGGATCGCCTTGGTGCGGGCGGCGCGTTCCTGGTGCCGCTCGCGCTCCCAGGTCGAGGTCTTCAGGTGCCGGATCGCCGCGGTGGCCGCCGAGCAGATCGCCGGCGGCAGCGAGGTCGTAAAGATGAAGCCGGGCGCATAGGAGCGAACCGCATCGACCATCTCCGCAGTGCCGGCGATATAGCCGCCGAGACAGCCGAACGCCTTGGCCAACGTGCCTTCCAGGATATCGATGCGATGCATGACGCCGTCGCGCTCGGCAATGCCGCCGCCGCGCGGGCCATACATGCCGACCGCGTGCACCTCGTCGACATAGGTCATCGCGCCATATTTCTCGGCGAGATCGCAGATCTTCGACAACGGCGCGATGTCGCCGTCCATCGAATAAAGGCTTTCGCAGGCGATCAGCTTCGGCCGGTCGGCCGGCCGTACGCAGCAGTTCTTCCAGATGCGCCATGTCGCTGTGACGGAAGATCTGCCGCTCGCAGCCGGCCTGGCGAATGCCTTCGATCATCGAATTGTGGTTGAGCGCATCGGAAAGAATGAGGCAGTTGGGAATGAGCTTTGCGATGGTCGCAATGCCGGTCTGGTTGGAGACGTAGCCCGAGGTGAAGAGCAGGGCTGCTTCCTTGCCGTGGAGGTCGGCAAGTTCATGCTCGAGCTGCACCAGGGGATGATGGGTGCCGGCGATGTTGCGGGTGCCTCCGGCGCCGGTGCCGACGCGGGTTGCGGTCTCGACCATCGCGCCAACCACCTTTGGGTGCTGGCCCATGCCGAGGTAGTCGTTGGAGCACCAGATGACGACGTTGCGGGTGCCTTTCGGCGAATGCCACACCGCATGCGGGAAACGGCCGGCGACGCGTTCCAGATCGGCAAAGACTCGATACCGCCGTTCGTCGTGGAGGCGATTGAGGGCGGTACGGAAAAACTGGCTGTAATCCATCACGGAACCTGGAACTGACGTGGGCCGAAAGGTGAGAGCACCTTTTTAGAGGGTTTCTATAATCGATGTCGAGCCGTAATCGAACAACGGCCGAGCACCGAAGACATTGATTCCGATCAAGTTTGGGTGCGCGCCGCCTTCGGCTCTGCCATGCGGAACCGTAAACCACGGCGCTTCCTGAAGCTTTTCTAGAAACGCTGCCGCTTTCTCGATCGTGCTGTCCGGCGCCCTGTAGCGGCGGCCGAATGATGGGTGGCCAGCGCGCGATCCATATGAATTGAAATAGTTATCTTTGAAACAATTGTTGCAAAAATCGAGGGTGGTGGCCTAGGATTGTCCCATGGACCGTGGCCCGCTGACCGAACGCATCATCCGCACCTTCGACGACATGCCCACGCAATTGCAGGCGGGTGCGCGTTACGTGCTCGACCGCCCGCGCGACGTCGCTTTGTTGTCGATGCGCGAGCAGGCGCGTCAGGCCGGCGTGCAGCCGGCGACGATGACGCGGCTTGCGAAGCGTCTCGGCATGGACGGCTACGAGGAGGTGCGCGAGCTCTATGCCGCCGCCGTCCGCGACGGCGATCTTGGCTTTGCCGGCAAGGCCGGCGTTCAGGTCATCAGTCAGAAATTGAAGGGCGACAAGGCGCTCGCCGCCGACATGCTGACGTCGATCAGCCAGCAAATTCAAAAACTCGCAACGCCTGCGGGACTCGAGCGTCTGGTCAATGCGGCGAAGGCGCTGGCGTCCGCACGCCGGATTTATTGCCTTGGCCTGCGATCGAGCCATTCGATCGCCTGGCATCTTCATTACGTGCTGACGCTGGTCGGCGATCGTTCGGTGCATATCGACGGCATCGGCGCTACCGGCCCTGACGCGCTGGCCCGCGCGACCAACAAGGATGTGCTGCTGGTCGCAAGCGTGATGCCCTATACGCGCCTGACCATCGAACTGGCCGACTATGCGGTGGCGCGGGGCATCGCGGTGGTCGCGATCACCGATAGCGAGGTCGCCCCATTGGCGCAGATCGCCCAGCATACCGTGCTGGTTTCGACCGAGAGCCCGTCATTCTTTCACGCGATGTCGCCGGCCTTTGCCGTTGCCGAGGTTCTTGGCGCCATTATCGCCGGCCGCGGCGGGGACGCGGCGCTCGCCTCGATCCGGCATTCGGACGGACATCTCGCCGCCCTCAACACCCATCTCAAATCCAGACAAAACAAGAAGTCGTCATGACCCACATTCTGCATCGCTCCGCCAACGCCAAAATGCCCGTCGCCGTTGGCGGCAAGGGCATCGAACTGTTCGATCAGACCGGCAAGAGCTACATCGATGCCTCCGGCGGCGCCGCGGTGTCCTGCCTTGGCCACGGCCATCCCGATGTGATGGCGGCCCTGCACAAGCAGCTCGACAAGCTCGCCTACGCCCACACCGGCTTTTTCACCACCGAAGTCGCCGAACAGCTTGCCGACCGGCTGGTCGAGACCGCGCCGAAAGGTATCGATCACGTCTATCTGGTCAGCGGTGGGTCGGAAGCGATCGAGGCGGCGCTGAAAATGGCGCGGCAATATTTTGTCGAAAAAGGCGAGCCGCAGCGGCGGCACATCATCGCGCGCCGCCAGAGCTATCACGGCAATACGCTGGGGGCGCTTGCGACCGGCGGCAACGAGTGGCGCCGCGCGCAGTTTCGTCCGCTGCTGATCGAAACCCATCACATCGATCCCTGCTATGCCTATCGCTGGCAACAACAAGGCGAGAGCGATGCCGATTACGCCGCACGCGCCGCGCAGGGGCTCGAAGACAAGATCATCGAGCTTGGCCCTGATACGGTCATCGCCTTTGTCGCGGAGACGGTGGTCGGCGCGACCTCGGGCGCGGTGCCGCCGGTTGCCGATTATTTCAAGCGCATCCGCGCGATCTGCGACCGCTATGGCGTGCTGCTCATTCTCGATGAAGTCATGTGCGGCATGGGCCGCACCGGGACGCTGCATGCCTGCGAACAGGACGGCATCGCGCCGGACCTGATGGCGATCGCCAAGGGTCTCGGTGGCGGCTATCAGCCGGTCGGCGCGACGCTGCTGAGCAGCAAGATTTTCGAAGCCTTCTCCAAAGGCTCCGGCTTCTTCCAGCACGGCCACACTTATATGGGCCACCCGATGGCGGCTGCGGCGGGGTTGGCGGTGCAGGACGTGCTTCGCCGCGACAAACTGCTCGACAATGTCGTCGCCATGGGCAGCCACCTGCATCGGCGGCTCGAGGAGCGCTTTGCCAATCATCATCACGTCGGCGACATCCGTGGTCGCGGCCTGTTCCGCGGCGTGGAGCTCGTCTCCGAAGTCGATTCCAAGAAGCCGTTTGCGCCGCAAGTGAAGATCAACGCGCTGGTGAAGCGCGAAGCCATGGCGCGCGGCCTGATGGTCTATCCGATGGGCGGAACGATCGACGGCGCGACCGGTGATCACGTTCTGATCGCGCCGCCCTTTATCGTCAACAAAGAGCAGATCGACACGATTGTCGAACGTCTGGGCGATGCGGTCGACGCCGCGGTGGCGTCCGTCAGATGAAGGCGCGCTGAACTTCGAGTGAATCTGGAAGAGGGGAGTACATCATGAAGAGAGTAGCCATCAGCCTTGCCGCGCTGTGCTTACTGGCCTTTGCGCCGGGTGCGGCATCGGCGCAAAGCCTCGGCCCGACGCTGCAAAAGATCAGGGATGCCGGCACGATCACCATCGGCCATCGCGACTCCTCCGTGCCGTTCTCCTATCTCGACAACAATCAGAAGCCGATCGGCTTTTCGCTCGAGCTGTGCGATCTCGTGGTGGCGAAGCTCAAGGAGAAGCTGAGCAAGCCCGATCTCAAGATCGCCTATCAGGCGGTCAACTCGTCGAACCGCATTCCGCTGGTCAAGAACGGCACCGTCGACATCGAGTGCGGCTCGACCGCCAACACCATCGCACGCCAGCAGGAAGTCGCTTACTCCGTGATCTTCTACGCGCCGCAGTTCAAATGGCTCGCGCTGAAGTCCTCGGACCTCAAGACCACGGACGATCTCAAGGGCAAGGCCGTCGTCGTCACGCAGGGCACCAATACCGCGCAATTCGTCGCCAAGCTCAATGCCGAGAAAAGTCTCGGCCTGAAGATCCTGCAAGGCAAGGACCACGCCGAATCCTTCCTTCTGGTCGAGACCGGCCGCGCCAGCGCCTTCATGGAAGACGATATCTTGCTCGCGGGCCTCAAGGCCAACGCCTCGTCGCCGGACAATTTCGCCTTTTTGAACGATGCCTATCCGAGTGATCCCTACGGCGTGATGATGGCCAAGGGCGATGGCGAGTTCAAAAAACTGGTCGATGACGCACTGGTCGAGGCCATGAAATCTGGACTCTACGACAAGCTCTACGCCAAGTGGTTCGAGAGTCCGATTCCGCCGAAGAACATCAATCTGAAATTCCCGCAGTCGGATGGACTGAAAGCGCTGATCAAGAGTCCGAGCGACAAGGCGGTCGGCCAATGACGAGAGGCAATCCAGCCGCGTCGTAAAGAGTAATCGCCGATGTCCTTGCTGTTCGCGACCACTCCGGATGGCGCTGGGCGTTATATCGACTGGATCCTGAATGGTCTCGTCTGGACGCTGTCTTTGGCGTTCGGCGCCTGGGCCATCGCGCTCGTCGTCGGCACGCTGGTCGGCGTGGCGCGGACATTAAAGAGTGGAATCTGGCCGAGGCTCGGGCGGGTCTATGTCGAGACATTCCGCAACATTCCGCTGCTGGTGCAAATGTTCTTCTGGTACTTCGTACTGCCGGAAATCCTGCCGCAGCGGATCGGTCTCGCAATCAAGCAGATGGACCCGCCATGGGGCAGTTTCGTCCCGGCGCTGATTTGCCTTGGTCTCTTCACCGCGGCACGGATCGCCGAGCAGGTCCGCGCCGGCGTGCAGGCGCTGCCCGCAGGCCAAAGCGCTGCCGCCTCCGCGCTCGGCTTCGGCCGTGCCGGCCTCTACCGGTTGATTCTGCTCCCTCAGGCGTTTCGCATCATTCTGCCGACGCTCACCAACGAATTCATGACGATCTTCAAGAACACGTCGGTCGCCTTGACCATCGGGCTCGTCGAGTTGACGGCGACCGCGCGCGAGATCAACGAGAATACGTTCCGCACCTTTGAAGCCTATGGCGTCGTCACGCTAGTCTACCTCGTGATCGCGTTGCTCGCCTGGTCGTTGATGTACTGGATCGAGCGGGCGATGCAGCTCCCCAGCCTTGTCAGCGGGAGCGCACGGAAATGAACGTCGATCTTTCCGCCATCACCTCCGTTGTGCCGTTCCTGCTGTCGGGACTTCTGTTCACGATCCAGATCACGCTGGTCGGGGTCGCCGGCGGCATTGTGTTCGGAAGCCTGTTGGCGGTAGCGCGGCTGTCGAATAATCGTCTGCTTTCGGCCTTCGCGACCGCCTACATCAACGTAATGCGGTCGATCCCGCTGATCATGGTGATCTTCTGGGTGTTCTTTCTGGTGCCGTGGGCGATCGGATGGCTGACCAACGGCGGCCGCCCGGTCGCGGTCGGCGCATCGCTGACGATTTATGTGACCTTCGTGCTGTTCGAGGCGGCGTACTATGCCGAGATCGTGCGCGCCGGCTTCCGTTCAATTTCGGCAGGACAATATTCGGCCTGCGACGCGCTCGGTCTCTCCAAACTCAACGCTTACATCTACATTCTTTTTCCACAGGCGATCCGCAACGTGCTGCCGATCCTGCTGACCCAGACCATCATCCTGTTTCAGGATACGTCGCTCGTTTACGTCATTTCGGCGACCGACCTCTTGGGGGCTGCCACCAAGATCGCCCAGCGCGACGGCCGCCTGGTCGAAATGTATCTGACCGTCGGCGTCATTTATTTCCTGTTCTGTTACGCCGCCTCGCAGTTCGTGAAACGGCTGCAAGGCCGCCTCGCTTATGGAGCCCGCTGATGATCTCGATCAGCCACGTCTCGAAGTCTTACGGCACGTTTCAGGTTCTGAAGGATTGCAACGCCGAAGTCGCCCGCGGCGAAGTGGTGGTGATCTGCGGGCCGTCAGGTTCGGGCAAGAGCACGCTGATCAAGACGGTGAATGGACTCGAGAGCATCGACACCGGCGAAATCAAGGTCGGTGACTTCAGGCTTGCGCCCGGCGTCACCCATATGGCGGCGCTGCGCCGCTCGGTCGGCATGGTGTTCCAGAGTTTTGAGCTGTTTCCCCATCTCACCGTGTTGAGCAACGTGACGATCGCCCAAACCAAGGTGCTGAAGCGGCCGAAGGCCGTGGCCGAAGAAAAATCTCAATCGTTGCTGGCGCGCGTGGGGCTCTCCGCCCACATCACGAAATATCCGGCACAATTGTCCGGTGGCCAGCAGCAGCGTGTCGCGATCGCGCGTGCGCTGGCGCTCGATCCCGAAGTGATGCTGTTCGACGAGCCGACCTCCGCACTTGACCCCGAAATGGTCAACGAGGTGCTGGACGTGATGACTTCGCTGGCGAAGCAGGGCATGACAATGATCTGCGTCACCCATGAAATGGGATTTGCCCGCAACGTCGCCAATCGCGTGCTGTTCATGGATGGCGGTGAAATCGTCGAGACGGCGGACGCGGTGAAATTCTTCAACGCGCCGGCGTCGGAACGCGCCAAGGCTTTTCTCGCCAGAATTTTGAAGCACTGACGGCCTGGTGAAGACGACGCGCCTTGCCCGCGCCCGGTCGATTGCCTTACGATCTTCTCAACATAACAAGCCCGAACGACGGAAGTCGCTCAACGGGTGATAAAAATGGGGAGCAAACATCATGACGACGCGCCGCGATTTTCTCAAAACCGGGACGGCGGCTGCGGCCACCGGCATCTTCTTTTGCGGCTGCGGTCTTTTGCGCAGTACGAACGCCCAGGAAGGAGCGCGGCACAAACTCCCGGTCACGGTCAACGGCAAGCGGGTCAAGACCGTCGACGTTCATGCGCACTGCAATTTCCACGAGGCCGGTGCCCTGCTGGGCGAAGAGGGTCACAGACGTCAAGCCGGCCCGATCAACGGCGCCGAGGAGACCTTCATCGATCTCAAGCAGCGGCTTTCGGTGATGGACGCGCAGGCCGTGGACATGGAGATCCTTTCGATCAATCCGTTCTGGTATGACAAGGAGCGCGATCTCGCCGGCCAAATCGTCAAAATCCAGAACGAGAAGCTCGCCGAATTCTGCGCCGCGCATTCGGATCGCTTTGCGGCGTTTGCCTCGCTCACTTTGCAAGCGCCGGATCTTGCCGTGCAGGAACTCGAAACCGCGGTGAAGAAGCAAGGCCTGAAGGGCGCGGCGATCGGCGGCTCCGTCAACAACGTTGATTTTTCAGATCCGAAATTCCACCCCGTCTGGGCCAAGGCGGAAGAACTCGGCGTGCCCCTGTTCATTCATCCGCGCGGCATACCCGAACTCGGCAAGCGCCTCGCGGGCAACGGCTGGCTCGACAACACCATCGGCAATCCCCTCGATACGACGATTGCACTGTCGCATCTGATCTTTGAAGGCACGCTCGACCGCTTTCCCGGGCTCAAGATCATCGCGGCGCATGGCGGCGGCTATCTGGGGTCCTATGCCGACCGTTCCGATCATCCCTGCATGGTTGGCCCGAAGGGATGCAATCCCGACATCAAGCTGAAGAAGAAGCCGACAGAATATCTCAGGCAGCTTTATTTCGACTCGCTTGTCTTCACGCCCGAGGCGATCCGTCATCTGGTCGCGCAGGTCGGCGCGAGCCAGATCATGCTCGGCAGCGATTACCCATTTCCCTGGCAGCTCAGTCCGGTGGACCACATTTTCGCGTCGACGTCGCTCAGTGACGATGAGAAGGCCGATATTCTCGGCCGCACTGCGGCCAAGCTGTTCAATCTCGAGACCTAAAGCATGATCAGGAATCACGGCGCCGATCGAGGGCCCAACAAGACCAGGGAGTGAACCGTCATGACGACGCGCCGTGATTTTATCAAGGCTGGCACCTCTGCGGCTGCAACCGGCATCTTCTTTTGCGGCTGCGGATTTTTGCGCAGTGCGCATGCCCAGGAATCCGCGCGGCACAAACTCCCGGTCTCGGTCAATGGCAAGCGGGTCAAGACCGTCGACGTGCATGCGCACTGTAATTTCCACGAAGCCGGCGCGCTCCTGGGCGAGGAGGGGCCGAGGATTCAGACCGGCACGAACGTTGGGGCGCAAGAGACCTTTATCGAACTCGGTCAGCGGCTCGCCGCGATGGATGCACAGGCCGTCGACATGGAGATCCTGTCGATCAACACCTTCTGGTACAACCGCGAGCGCGATCTCGCTGGCCAAATCGTCAAAATCCAGAACGAGAAGCTGGCCGAATTCTGCGCCGCGCACTCCGATCGTTTCGCGGCCTTTGCCTCGCTCACCTTGCAGGCGCCCGATTTGGCCGTGCAAGAGCTTGAGATCGCCGTCAAGAAGCAGGGACTCAAAGGCGCCGCGATCGGCAGCTCCGTGAACGGCGTTGATTTCTCCGACCCGAAATTTCATCCCGTGTGGGCCAAGGCCGAAGAACTCGGCGTGCCCTTGTTCATCCACCCCCGCGGCATTCCCGAACTCGGCAAGCGGCTGTCAGGCAATGGCTGGCTCGATAACGCGATCGGCTATCCACTCGACACGACGATTGCACTTTCGCACCTCATCTTCGAGGGTACGCTCGACCGCTTTCCCGGCTTGAAGGTGATTGCGGCGCATGGCGGCGGTTATCTGCCGTCTTACGCCGACCGTTCCGACCATGCCTGCATGGTTGGGCCCAAGGGATGTAATCCCGACGTCAAGCTGAAGAAGAAGCCTTCGGAATATCTCAAGCAGATCTATTTCGACTCGCTGGTGTACACGCCCGAGGCGCTCCGTCATCTGGCTGCGCAGGTCGGTACGAGCCAGATCATGCTCGGCAGCGATTACCCTTTTCCCTGGCAACTCGAGCCCGTCGATCACATCTTCGCTTCGACGTCGCTCAGCGACGATGAGAAGGCCGACATTCTCGGCCGCACCGCAGCCAAGCTGTTCAATCTTAAGATCTAGAGCCAGATGCCCCTTGATTGAATCGGGCTGTCGGCGCGCTTACTTCACCTCTCCCGCTCGCGGGGGAGGTCGACGCGGTCGGCAGCGCGATTGCGCGCCAGAACGCGGCGGGTGGGGGAAAAACTGTCCATTCGACCAGCGCGTTCTGTGGAGAACCCCCACCACAGCCCTCCCCCGCAAGCGGGAGAGGGAGCACACCTTCTTCGTCATCGCTGCAAACTCAATCCAATCTCATCGCGCTAGCGTTGCGGCTTATGGCAGCGCGATGCCGGCCTCGCGGTAGAACCGCAGCGCGCCGGGATGGAACGGCAGGATACGGTTGCTGGCCGCATTGGCTGCCCGCGTGCCTGACGCGGTCGGATAGATCTGGGATTTGGGATCGGCCGCCGACATCACGGCCTTGGTGATCGCATAGGCCGTCTCGTCCGGAAGGTCCTTGTTGGCGACCACGAAATTCCAGGCTGAGAAGCTTTTGATTGCGTCGACCTGGCCCTTGTAAGTGCCGGGCGGGATCGTCGTTGGCGACAGCGCCGGCAGCCTGGCCAGCACAGCTGCGACTTCTGCGTCAGAAAGGCCGAACACGATTGCGTCGGCCTGATCGGCCACAGCTGTGAGCGAGGGGATCGGCACCACGGCGCCTTGCCACAACGCGTCGATCTCGTCGTTGAGAATTTGCTTCGAGAGCGCGGCTGGATCGCCGTTGACGATGACGGGCTTGATGCCAGCGACGTCGGCAGCCGCGCGGAAAAATCCTTCGGCCGGCCCGCGTGCCGGGCCGACGCCGACTTTCTTGCCGTCGAGATCCGCAAGCGAGTGAAGTCCGCTTTTACGTAAAGCGGCGACCTGAAACGATGTCTCGTACATCGGAAACAGCGCGCGGACATTCTCGTGCTTGCGCCCGGCGGCAAAGCCGGTGCCGTTGATGGCTTCATAAGCAGACGCCATGAAGGCCGTTCCGATCGTCATGGCTGAGGCATCGACGGCCATCAGGTTGTCGTTGGAGCCACCGCTTTTCCTGATCTCGACACGAATGTCTTTCTTGGCGAGATAGGCCGCCACGCCCTGACCGTAGGGCAGGAATGCGCTGCCGTCGCCCGCCGTCATGAACGTCACGGGCACGACATTCTGCGCTGATGCGGGCGCAGCGCCGAGCGCCGCCAGACTCAAGAGACCACAGGACAGAACTCTTCTCGAGAGGATCATGTCGTCCTGTAGCGAAGCATGCCGTCGACTTCTTCCGCGGTCAGGCGGCCTTCGACCAGCATGTAGTTGACATGCGCCACCAGTTCGCCGGCGGCAAACCCCATCTGGTGTTCGTCGAGCACGTGCTTGTGAAACACGACGGGTACGAGTTCTCTCGATGTCTGCGGCGTCTCCCGACACGCATCTGCAATCAGCCGGCAGCGTTCCTCGTGATGATCGGCGAGCTGCTTGATCCGCGTCTTCAAGCCGTAGAACGGCACGCCGTGGCCGGGCAGCACGAGCAGATCGTACGGTAGCGTGGTCGTGAGGCTTGCGAGCGAGGCGAGATATTCGCCGAGCGAATTCTGCTCGGGCTCGACTGCCCAGACGCTGACATTGGGCGAGATCTTGCTCAGCACTTGATCCGCCGACAGAAACAGCTTGTCGGCGGCGCAATAGAGCATCACCTGATCGAGCGCATGGCCGCCGCCGGTGATCACCTTGAAACGCCGCGTGCCGATCGAAATCTCATCGCCGTGCGAGATGCGGCGATAGGAGGCGGGCAAGGTCGAGACCCGCTTCAGATAATCCTGGCCGCGCCCGAGCAGCTTGTCGGTCAAGCTTTCGTCCATGCCGTGGCGGCGGAAGAACAGGCGTTGCGCCTGCTTGCGTTCTTCGGTGCCGCGATTCTGGTGATAGACCGACTGCAGATATTCGACCTGCGACATGTAAAGCGGGCAGCCGAAGCGCTCGACCACCCAGCCGGCAAGCCCGACATGATCGGGATGGGAATGGGTGACGATCAGCCGGCTGATCTTCACGTTCTTGAGCGGCCCGTCGAACAGGGCGGTCCAGGCCGCGATCGTTTCCTCATTGCCGAAGCCGGAATCCACCATCGCCCAGCCGTCGCCGTCGGCGAGCAGGTAAATGTTCACGTGGTTGAGGCGAAACGGCAGCTTCAGGCGAACCCACAACAGGCCCGGCATGATCTCGACGGCTTGATCGGGGCCGGGATGGTTTTCCCAGGGGTAGCGCAGGGCCTCAGCCGAAGATGTCGTCGCGTCAGTTTTTGAGTTCGTCATCCCCGGTCCGGTGTGCAAGGTCAGCCTTTTGCACACTATCGGAGCGTTAGACGTCGAACACAATCGCCAATTCGGGATGGGCGATGCCGCTTTCCACTAGCCCGCAAAATTAAAAAGGCCGGCGTTACGCCGGCCTTTTCTCTCACCAAGTGATCTGACGAAGGTTAGTACCTCGCGACCACCGGGCCTCCCCAGTTGAAACGGTAGTTGATGCCTGCCTTCACGACGTGGTCGTCGGTGCGGAAGCTGCCGAACGGAACCAGCGCGGCCGGAGCGGTGAAGTTCGCATTGCCGAAGTTGTAGTACTGATACTCCAGCTTGGCCGACCAGTTCTGGGTGAACATATATTCCACACCAGCGCCGACGGTGTAGCCGTTGCGATGATCGCCATTGATGGCGAACGCGGCCGGCGCGCCGCCGACGATCACCGACTCGTTGTTGTCGGAATAGGCGTAACCGCCCTTCACGTAGAGCAGGCCCGGACCCCAGGTGTAACCGATGCGGCCCGTCAGCGAGCCGAGGCCACGCTGGTTATTGGTGTAGGTGGAGCCGCCCGGGAACACGACGCTGCCGTTGTCGCCGGCGATCCAGGAATACTGGGCTTCTGCACCGACCACCCAGTTCGGGTTGAACTGATAGTCAGCGCCAGCCTGCACGCCGCCGAGGAAACGGCCGTTGCCGTTGTTGCCGGTGGTGAGGCCGCCGAAATTGCTGTTGTCCGAGAACACGCCGCCGAGATGGCCGCCGAGATAGAAGCCGGTCCAGTTATAGAGCGGAGCGGCGTAAGCCGGCGCCTTGGTGTACTGGGGGCGGGCCGCAAGATCGGCAGCGAGTGCTGGCACGGTCGCGCCGACGGCGACGAGAGCCACAGTTGCGAGCAGAAACTTCTTCATTAGTATTTTCTCCAGAGAGTAGTTCGTTTTTTGAGACCGCGCTTTCTGCGCCGTCCATGGCGCGCACTTAGACATCTTTCGGATAAAAAGCTGTCACCGGGCAGCCACACCCGGAGATAACCCAACATGTTGGGGAACAACGCAAATTCATGCTTAGTGACGACTTAATGAAGCTTTAAAGAAGCCTTAATTTCAAGCAGTTGCGTATAGCCAAGCCGCAACAGCGGGAACTGGTTGCTGCGATCACGCGCAATCCAATCCAAACGATTTCGTGAATGCTTCGTGTATGGAAGCCGGCCACTTCGCCGCGCTTTGATTCTCAAGAGCGCGCTTCTTGAATGTGCCGATCGAGCGCGCTTCGAAATTCTTTCACGCCGGCTTCCGGTGAAGCGTGACGACAATTGTTTCGATGCGCTTCGCGCGTGAGCTTCTGATGGAGTTTTGGATTTTGCATTCGCCTTACGAGCGGGCGGCCAGTTGGGTGGCGAATTTCAAATCCACTCCACTGGCCACGATCGGGATAAAGATGGTGCTGCCAGACAGGATTGAACTGTCGACCTCTCCATTACCAATGGAGTGCTCTACCACTGAGCTACGGCAGCATGCCCCGGATCCGAAGAATCGGCCAAAAAGGCCCTACAAGGCGGCCGATCCTTGCCACAAGGTCAGGGTAGGCGCAAGCACGGGAAAGGCCCGGTAGAAGCCGAAATCGCCGTAATTTGCGCCCCTAATGGTCCAATTCTAACATTCGCGTCCCTTTTCAGCAGCCACTCTTGCGAATGTTGGAATTGGAAGGACCACTCGCAAATAGGCCAGTAGCGAACGTCAAATCCACTCGACTAGCCGGCTACTTTCGGTTTTGGCCGGGTTTCGGGCAAAGTAGGCTGACACATGACAGCGCCGCAGGCGGGCAGGTCGACGTGAAGGATGACGGACAGGCAGGCGGTGGGTCGGCCGGAAAGGCGGCCAAGGGCACGCGCCAGCAACGGCTGAAGCTTGCACTGCGCGAAAATCTCAAGCGGAGAAAGTCGCAAGCGAGAGGCAAGGCTGATTCCAAGGGTGATTTCATGCCTTCGTCGCCGGCTCTTGATGAGGTCACCCGTGAGGGCGGCGAAGAAAGCCCGGGTAAATAGCCAGCTGGCTGCCGTGCGGCGGTTGGGGATATCCCTCGACCAGCCGGTTTTCTGAATGAGGCGGTCATGTCGGAAGAGGCCATCACAGGACACGAAGCGATCGGTGGCGCGAACCTCGCCAGCGCCTTTCCCCGCTATGAGCAGACGTTTCCGACATTGACCGCCCCCGAAATCGCGCGGATGCGGCGGTTCGGCGAGGAGCGCAACTACAAGCACGGTGAAGCGCTGTTTGAGACCGGCAAGGTCGGCCCCGGCCTGTTTGTCGTGCTGTCGGGCCATGTCGCCATCACCCACCGCGACGGTCTCGGCCGCGTCACCCCGATCATCGATCAGGGGCCGGGCCAGTTCCTCGCGGAAATCGGCCAGCTGTCGGCACGCCCAGCCCTGGTTGACGGCCACGCGGAAGGCGACGTCGCGACGCTGCTGCTGCCGTCGGACAAGTTGCGCGCGCTGATGGTAGCTGAAGCCGATCTCGGCGAGCGCATCATGCGCGCGCTTATCCTTCGCCGCGTCAATCTGATCCGCGGCGGTGCCGGCGGGCCGGTCCTGATTGGACCTGCGAATTCCGCCGGCGTCATTCGCCTTCAGGGCTTTCTCTCCCGCAACGGTTATCCGCACCATCTGCTCTGCCCGCATGTCGATGCGGATGCCGCCGAGGTCATCGCGCGCTATTCGCCTTTACCGGAAGACCTGCCGCTGGTCGTCGTGCCCGACGGCACGGTGTTGCGCAATCCGCGCGAAGCCGAGCTCGCCCGGGCCATCGGCATGGTGCGCGCGGTCTCGAAGGATAAAGTCTACGACGTCGCCGTCGTCGGCTCCGGCCCCGCGGGGCTGGCGACAGCGGTGTATGCTGCTTCGGAAGGGTTGGCAGTTGCCGTCTGCGACACCCGGGCTTTCGGCGGACAGGCCGGCGCCAGCGCCCGCATCGAGAACTATCTCGGTTTTCCTACCGGCATATCCGGACACGCGCTGATGGCGCGCGCCTTCAACCAGGCGCAGAAATTCGGCGCCGATATCATGATCCCCGTCGAGGTGAGATCGCTCGATTGTTCGCGTCCCGACGGCGTATTCGGTCTGGCGCTCGAGAATGGCGACGTGGTGCGGGCGCGGGCGATCGTGATTGCGAGCGGCGCACGTTACCGGAGGCCGGAGATCGAAAACCTCGCTGACTATGAAGGCCGGGGTGTGTGGTACTGGGCATCGCCGATCGAGGCGAGCCTGTGCACGCGGCAGCAGGTCGTCCTGGTTGGCGGTGGCAATTCCGCAGGCCAGGCCGCGGTGTTCCTCTCGGGCCACGCCAGCAAGGTTCAGATGGTGATCCGCGGCGGCGGGCTTGGCGCCAGCATGTCGCGTTACCTGATCGAGCGTATCGAGGCATCGTCGAACATCGAATTGATCTTCAACGCCGAGGTCATCGGACTTGAAGGCGTCAGGGAAGCCTCGCTCGAATGCGTGCGCTGGCGCAGCCGTCTCTCGCCCGAAGAGATGCGGTTTGATGCCCGCAATCTTTTCCTGTTCGTTGGCGCCGATCCGGCCACCGGCTGGCTCGAAGGCTGCGGCGTGAAGGTCGATCGCGCAGGCTTCGTCGTTACCGGCGCCTCAAATGGCGCAAGCTCTCCCGCATCGTTGCTGGAAACTTCGGTGCCGGGCGTTTTCGCGGTGGGTGACGTCCGTTCGGGCTCGGTCAAGCGCGTCGGCGGCGCGATCGGCGAGGGCGCCCAGGTCGTTGCCGCCTTGCACGGCTATCTCAACGATTCCGCGAGGCCGTCGCTATAAGGCCGGTAGATACCGGCGCGCAGACTGCCGTCATCATGACGGTGTCGCGAAAATTCCATGACGCGGTTATTTCCCGTTGGCGGCAATCGGCCGCGGCAGTGATGTGTTCGCTAGTGGTACGATTCCAACAGTGGCAATTTCAAGCGATCAGCCGTAGCATCGAGCGATCAAACAGGGGGGTGCGTCATGATGCTGGGTTTGAGTTTGCATGCTTTCACGATCTTGCACGTCGTCATCAGTCTGATCGCGATCGTCTCGGGCCTCATCGTTTTGTTCGGGCTGCTCAGGTCGCAATCGATGCCTGGCATGACGGCTGTCTTCCTGGTGACGACTATCCTGACCAACATCACCGGCTTCGGGTTTCCTTTCGACAAGCTGCTGCCCTCGCATATCATCGCGATCCTGTCGCTGGTGTTGCTCGCGATCGCCTGCTATGCGCTCTACGGCATGAAGCTTACCGGCGCCTGGCGTCCCATCTACCTGATCACCGGGATCGTCTCGCTCTATCTCAATGTCTTCGTGCTGGTGATCCAGAGCTTCCTGAAGATCGGCCCCTTGCATGCGCTGGCGCCGAGTGTGCCGCCAAGCGAGCCGCCGTTCGCGGTCGTCCAGGGTGTCGTGCTCCTGCTCTTTGTCTTCGCGATCTTCAAGGCAGTGCGGCGCTACCATCCGGCATAAAGTTGAAGTCGATGAAAGTCATCCTGTTCGGCGCAACCGGAATGGTCGGGCAGGGCGTGCTGCGCGAATGCCTGCTCGATTCCGGTATCGACGCCGTACTTGCGGTCGGGCGCAGCCCGACTGGTCAGCAGCATGCGAAGCTGCGTGAAGTCGTGCACGCGGATTTCACAGATTACTCGGCGATCGAACCGCAATTGACTGGATACGATGTCTGCTTCTTCTGCCTCGGCGTGTCTTCGGTCGGGATGGCGGAAGAACGTTACCGTCGCTTGACCTATGACATCACGCTGGCCGCGGCAAAGACCCTCGCACGGCTGAATCCTCAGATGGTGTTTGTCTATGTCACCGGGCGCGGCACCGATTCCACCGAACAGGGCTCGCTGATGTGGGCGCGGGTCAAGGGCAAGACCGAGAACGACCTGCTCAAGCTACCGTTCAAGGCGGCCTACATGTTCCGTCCCGCCGGCATCCAGCCGCTGCATGGCATCCGCTCGAAGACGGCGTGGGTGCAGGCGATCTATGTCGGCGCTGCGCCGCTACTGTCGTTGCTCAATCGCACGGCGCCGAAATACATGACCACGACCGAACAGGTCGGTCGCGCCATGATCAAGGTGGCGAGGGAGGGGTATCCGAAGGCGGTGCTGGAAAGCGAAGATATTAACCGCCTCTGACTGCCGCACCCATTAAATAGCCGCAAATTCAAAGGCTTTTGCCTTGGTTGCTTTGGGGAACGCAATCGCCCTATACCCCTTAAGCGCGATGAGATTTGGTTGAAGCCTCATCGCGCTTTAGTTCTTTGATTTAGCATGATCTTTTCGGAAAACCGCGTCACACTTTTCCGGATCATGCTCGGGGCATTGCAGGGGCGGGGAACAATATGGATCGCATTCGCATCATCGGCGGCAACGCACTCAACGGCACCATTCAGATTTCCGGCGCCAAGAATGCCGCACTGCCCTTGATGATTGCGGCTCTTTTGACCGACGAGACGCTGATCCTGGACAACGTGCCGCGGCTCGCCGACGTCGCGCAGTTGCAGCGGATTCTCGGCAATCACGGCGTCGATATCATGTCGGCGGGAAAGCGGCCCGGTGACCGCGAATATCAGGGCCAGACGCTGCACATTTCTGCGGCTGACATCATCGACACCATTGCGCCTTACGATTTGGTGTCGCGGATGCGCGCCAGTTTCTGGGTGATCGCACCATTGGTGGCGCGGATGCGCGAAGCCAAGGTCTCGTTGCCCGGCGGCTGCGCCATCGGCACGCGCCCGGTCGATCTCCTGATCATGGCGCTGGAAAAACTCGGCGCCGACATTGCCATCGACGGCGGCTACGCGATCGCCCGGGCGCCTTCCGGCCTGAAGGGGGCCGAGATCGATTTTCCCAAGGTGACGGTCTCAGGCACGCATGTCGCACTGATGGCGGCGACGCTCGCGGAAGGAACCACAGTAATCACCAACGCGGCCTGCGAGCCGGAAATTCGCGATGTCGCCGAGTGTCTCAACAAGATGGGCGCGCGCATCACTGGTGCCGGCACGCCGCGGATCGTCGTCGAGGGCGTGAGCAAGCTGCACGGCGCGCGGCACACCGTGCTGCCTGATCGCATCGAGACCGGCACCTACGCCATGGCCGTTGCGATGACCGGCGGCGACGTTCAGTTGAACGGCGCACGGCCGGAACTGTTGCAGGCGGCGCTCGACGTGCTGACGGAGGCCGGCGCGGTCGTGACGCCGACCAACCAAGGCATTCGCGTCACCCGCAATGGTGCGGGCATCAATCCGGTGAGAGTTTCGACCGCGCCGTTTCCGGGTTTCCCGACCGATCTTCAGGCGCAATTGATGGCGCTGATGACCTGCGCCAAGGGCGCTTCCCACATCACCGAGACGATTTTCGAAAACCGCTTCATGCATGTGCAGGAGCTGGCACGGTTCGGCGCGCGCATCCAGCTCGATGGCGAAACCGCAACTATCCATGGCATCGGCCAGCTGCGCGGCGCGCCTGTCATGGCGACCGACCTGCGTGCCTCGGTGTCGCTGGTCATCGCGGGCCTTGCCGCCGAGGGCGAGACCATGGTCAACCGCGTTTACCATCTCGACCGCGGCTTCGAGCGGCTGGAAGAAAAGCTCTCCGCCTGCGGTGCGCGCATCGAACGCATCAGCGATTAGTCCTGCTGTAGTGTAGGTCGTTTGTCCCCTCATCCTGAGGAGCCGCGCAAGCGGCGTCTCGAAGGATAGGGCCGACATCCGGGCTTCCGCCGAGCGCTCAGGTAGTTAGGCGGGGTTGACGGCGATTTGGCCTCGCGCCATGGAGCAGAAGCCTTTACCTTGAGACTTCAAGATCCCGGAAAGCCCCATGCCCGTTCTGCTCGATACCTCCAGCCCCGATTTTGCGGCCGCATTCGGCGGATTCCTGGCGATGAAACGCGAGGTGGCGGCCGATGTCGAAGCCGCCTGCCGGCGCATCGTCGACGATGTGGCGGCCCGTGGCGATGCGGCCCTGATCGAGGCCACGCACCGCTTCGATCGGCTCGAGCTTGACGCCTCGCAGCTTCGGGTCAGCGGGGACGAAATCGCGCAGGCGGTGAAGGTTTGCGACCGCGAGACACTGGCCGCGCTCGAACTGGCGCGGGAGCGGATCGAGAGTTTTCATCGGCGTCAATTGCCGAAAGACGAACGCTTCACGGACGCGCTCGGTGTCGAGCTAGGCTGGCGCTGGAGCGCGATCCAGTCAGTCGGCCTTTATGTTCCCGGCGGCACCGCCGCGTATCCGTCGTCGGTGTTGATGAATGCGGTGCCCGCAAAAGTTGCCGGTGTCGACCGCATCGTCATGGTGGTGCCGTCGCCGGACGGCAAGCTCAATCCGCTGGTGCTGGCGGCCGCACATCTCGCCGGCGTTTCGGAAATCTATCGCGTCGGCGGAGCACAGGCGGTCGCCGCGCTGGCCCATGGCACGGCGACGATTGCGCCGGTCGCCAAGGTTGTTGGACCCGGCAATGCCTATGTGGCGGCCGCCAAGCGGCTGGTGTTCGGCAAGGTCGGCATTGACATGATCGCGGGTCCTTCCGAAGTGCTCGTGATCGCCGATAGGTCTGCGAACGCCGCATGGATCGCCGCCGATCTCTTGGCGCAGGCCGAGCACGACGCCAACGCGCAATCAATCCTGATCACCGATGACGCCGCCCTGGCGAGCGATGTTGCGCGCGCGGTCGAGTCGCAGCTTTCGACGTTGCCACGCGCAGAAATCGCGCGCGCCTCGTGGCAAGATTTCGGCGGCATCATCAAGGTCAAGACGATCGACGAATCAATTGCGTTGGCGGACGCGCTCGCCGCCGAGCATCTGGAGATCATGACGGCGGATCCGGAAGGGTTGGCCGCGAAGATTCGCAATGCCGGCGCGGTATTTCTCGGACCGCACACGCCCGAAGCGATCGGCGATTACGTCGGCGGCTCCAACCATGTGCTGCCGACCGCGCGCTCGGCGCGATTTTCGTCAGGTCTCGGCGTGCTCGATTTCATGAAGCGGACGTCGCTGCTCAAATGCGGGCCCGATCAGTTGCGCCAGCTCGGCCCCGCTGCGATGACGCTGGGTAAGGCCGAGGGTCTCGATGCGCACGCACGCTCCGTCGGAATCCGTCTCAACCTGCCATGACCAAACCGCCTTCAGGGGATGACTCGCAGAACCGTATCGTCGCGGTCTCGCTCGACGAGGAATCGATCGGCCGTTCCGGCCCCGACATCGAGCATGAGCGCGCGATCGCAATCTACGACCTGATCGAGCAGAACCTGTTCGCACCGGAAGGCGTCAATAGCGGGCCCTACACGCTGAACCTCAGCATCACCGGCAGCCGCCTGGCCTTCGACATCCGCCGCGAGGACGGCTCGCCGGTCGTGGCGCACCTGTTGTCGCTGACGCCGTTCCGGCGGATCGTGAAAGACTATTTCATGATCTGCGACAGCTACTATCAGGCGATCCGGACCGCGACGCCGGACCGGATCGAGGCCATCGATATGGGCCGGCGCGGCATCCATGACGAGGGGTCGCGCACGTTGCAGGAGCGGCTGAAAGGCAAGGTGCGGATCGACTTCGAAACCTCCCGTCGTCTGTTCACGCTGATCTGCGTCTTGCACTGGAAGGGTTGAGCCGCAATGCTCCCGACGATGCGCCGGCCGAAAGAAGCCTGATGGCGGCGCCGCCGACGCGCGCCCCGCAAGCCGTGCTGTTTGCCTGTGGCTTCAACAGCGTGCGCTCGCCAATGGCCCAAAGCCTGTTGCAGCAGATGTTCCCGCACGCGCTCTATGTGCGGTCGGCCGGTGTCAAGAAAAGCGAGCTCGATCCCTTCGCGGTCGCCGTGATGGCCGAACTCGGCCAGGACATCTCCCAGCACAAGCCGATGACGTTTGAGGAATTGGACGACTGGGAAGGCCTCAACTTCGATCTCATCATCACCCTGTCGCCGGAGGCGCATCACAAGGCGCTGGACCTGACGCGGACGCTGGCGGCCGACGTGGAGTACTGGCCGACGCCGGACCCCACCGGAGCCGATGGCAGCCGCGAGCAGAAACTGGACGCCTATCGTGAGGTCTGCGATGGCCTGTTGTTGCGCATCCGGAAGCGATTTTCGAAGGTCGGCGCAGCCAGTGGCTGAACGGCCCGGTTCCCCGCGGCCTAAGGAGGCGGGACGGATATCCGCGGCGTTGTTGCTTCGTGACGGGGAGATGTCAGGGGGCGGCGAGCCCTTTTCCTCAAGCCGGACGGCCATTTACCGGGCGCGTTCTTTGTCATGATGCACGGTTGTCTCGGCCTGAGCCTTCCGATAGGTTCCGCGCGCATTCAGGGGTCACGAATCTCTCCCACCGATTTATCCGCATGCTTGGCCGTCCCAAACTGGTTCTCGCCTCAGGTTCGCCCCGACGTCTCGGCCTGCTCAACCAGGCCGGCATCGAGCCTGACGCGTTGCGTCCCGCCGACGTCGACGAGACGCCCAAGCGCGGCGAGCTGCCGCGCGCCTGCGCCAACCGCCTCGCCCGCGCCAAGGCCGATGCGGCGCTAAAGTCGGTGCAGCTCGACGATGAGTTGCGCGGCGCCTTCATTCTCGCCGCCGACACGGTTGTCGCCGTTGGCCGCCGCATCCTGCCCAAGGCCAATCTGGTGGACGAAGCCGCGCAATGCTTGCGGCTGTTGTCGGGCCGCAACCACCGTGTCTACACCGCGATCTGCCTTGTCACGCCGAGGGAGGCGTTTCGTCAGCGCCTGATCGAGACCCGGGTGCGCTTCAAGCGTCTCTCGGAAGACGACATCCAGGCCTATATCGGCTCCGGCGAATGGCGCGGCAAAGCCGGCGGCTACGCGGTGCAGGGCATCGCCGGATCGTTCGTGGTCAAGATGGTTGGCTCCTACAGCAACATCGTCGGCCTGCCGCTCTACGAATCGATCTCGCTTCTCGGCGGTGAAGGGTTTCCGATCCGCTTTGGCTGGTTGAATGCCAGCTAAGCTGCCCGGCAAAGCCTCTTCCGATGGAGCGGCGGCGAAGCCATGTCCGATCTGCGGCAAGCCTTCCACGCGGGAAAACCGCCCCTTCTGTTCCGGGCGCTGCAAAGATGTCGACCTCAATCGCTGGCTCTCGGGGTCCTACGCGATCCCTGCCCGCGCCGACGAGGACGACGACAACGAATAGCGGTATTAAAAGTTATTCTTTTGTTTTCAATGCCTTGAGAGACTGTCCGTTGGGACTCTTCGGGCCCTGCCGGGCACGCTTCGCCATCGGCTTGGCGCATGGCTGCGCCAGGCGAAGCAGCGGAGCGAAGCGTGGTGGACAGGACAGATTGTCCTGACTATAAACCGCCGCTCCCTCAAGCCATTACTTATGGCCGGGGAACGCCCAGGTAGCTCAGTTGGTAGAGCATGCGACTGAAAATCGCAGTGTCGGTGGTTCGATCCCGCCCCTGGGCACCACGCACAAGCTAAGCGCTTGGCCCTCAAAACAAATCAGTTAGATCAACGGCTTGCTGCCTCGTGAGTGGTACAAAGAGGTGGTACAATGCCGCTTGCAATGTCGCGACCGTGGAAACATCCAAAGACTGGGGTCTATTGGCTTCGAAAGGGCGTTCCTGACGTCTTGCGCGAAGCTGTCGGCAAGCGCGAAGAGAAGCTAAGCCTTCACACCAAAGACCCAATCGAAGCCAAGCTTCGACACGCCGAAGCGCTGGCCGATATCGAAAAACGTTGGGCCAATCTGCGCGCGGGACCGAAGCCTCTGACCGAGCGCGAAGCTCATCAACTTGCAACTCCCGCGCACGACAATTGGCTCGCTAGGTATCGAGACAATCCGAGCCAACAGACGATCTGGGACGTTGGCGTGGGCGATCGACTATTACCGCCTCTAGAGGAATCCCCGAAGGGGTTCGACGTCAGCCAAGCAATTGAGTGACCAGAAACGTCGCTTTCTCACTTACAACTCCAGCTTAGGTAAGCTCGCAGTTGCAACTTCCTCGTTCCGAAAGACTGCATTCTTCGGCAAGCGGGGTTACGCTCGCCATTAATCAGTCTCAGCTTCCGACGATCGCTCCCCCCGTGACGAATGATGTCGAAAGGACATCACTGATGTCAGTTGATTTGAGACTATATCCGTCAATTGCGCGACTGCTGTGGGCCGGGAGTCACCGGAGCCCACTCCTGCTTTCAGCGGTTAAGCTGTCGGCTTGTATCGATGCCTTTCGATTCTTTCACCGCTTGTTCCTTACGGCATGGTTAGCCGAAGGCGCGGGGCCCATGAGGGGCTGCTATGTACGTCGCGTGTAGCGACGCCAAGCGCTCAGTAGAATCTGGCTTCGAGATTGGGCTCGCTCGATTAGCGCCAAGCGTGCTAGGCGCCGTCAACGATCACCCCGCCGCCTTCGAAGGGACGTGCGACCTGGCCGGAGATGTACAGCGTGTCGCCTGCGCGTATGGCGTTTGACCACAGATCGGGGCCGACCTCGGCTACATCAGGGACTGACACCTTTGTCCTGGGCACGGTATTCTACTTGTGACGTTAATTCCGGATACGCTTCGCTATTATCCAAGCATTGGCAAGCCCGCCGCGTCGGCGTTCGCCATGACGCAGCATCGCGATGGGTCCAGGCTGCTTTTCCTCGTCGACCGCGTGACCGAATAGATCGTTAAATTGCTGCCGCGCGTTTCGTCTGACGTGCGGACAGAACAGCCTGGAAGCTGACCAATTGCCGCACCCTCCGCCTTGCGAGGCACAGCGTGGAAGTCTTTGGACACGAACGCGCCATTAATTTCATGGATGGTGTGTGACGTCCAACGTCGGGCGCCAGTTGAACCATACGTCCGAGTTGCGCGTTATATGCCTGAATTTCTTCGATATGCGGAGAATGCAAATGGCGCGAACGACTGCCGCTGACCCGGCAAATTTGTCGATCCCGGACCGAGTTTCCATCACACTGACCGTCAACGGCGCCGAACGCAAGCTCAGCATCGTGCCATGGACCACCTTGCTCGATGCGCTACGCGAGCGCCTCGACCTGACCGGGACCAAGAAAGGCTGCGATCACGGCCAGTGCGGGGCGTGTACGGTACTGGTCGACGGACGGCGGATCAATTCATGCCTGACACTGGCCGTCATGAAGGATGGAGCCAAGGTCACCACAATCGAGGGACTGGCCGCCAACGGCACGCTGCATCCGCTGCAGCAGGCGTTCATCGACCACGATGCGTTCCAATGCGGCTATTGCACGCCGGGCCAGATCTGCTCCGCCGCGGGACTGATCGCGGAAGGCAGAGCCAAGACTCCCGATGAGATACGCGAACTGATGAGCGGCAATATCTGCCGCTGCGCCGCCTATCCCAACATCGTTGCGGCGATCCAGCAGGCGATGAGGGCGTCATGATCAACTTCCAGTACTCACGGGCGAGCGACGTTGCGGACGCAGTTCGCCAGATTGCGGCCGACCCCACGTCGAAATTCATCGCAGGCGGCACCAACCTGCTCGACCTCATGAAAGACGACATCGAGCAACCGTCGCGGCTGATCGATATCACGAGGTTGCCGCTGAGATCCATCGAAAGCACCGATGACGGGGGTTTGCGCATCGGCGCGCTGGTGCCCAACACCGATCTGGCCTGGCATCCATTGATCGAGCAACGCTATCCCCTGCTGTCGCGCGCCATTCTCGCAGGCGCATCGCAACAGCTGCGCAATATGGCATCCACGGGCGGCAACCTTTTGCAACGCACGCGCTGTTTCTATTTTTACGACGCCACGACGCCGTGCAACAAACGCGAGCCCGGCACGGGGTGCTCGGCCATCAAGGGTCTCAACCGCAGCAATGCGATTTTAGGAACGAGCGACGCCTGCATCGCGACCCACCCCTCCGACATGTGCGTCGCGCTGGCGGCGCTCGACGCGAGGGTGCATGTGGCAGGGCCGTCCGGCGAACGCAGCATGGCCTTCACGGACTTTCATCGTCTGCCCGGGGACACCCCGCAACGCGACACCAACCTGGCGCGGAACGAGATCGTCACGGCGGTCGAATTGCCTGCGCAGGGATTTGCCAGCAATTACACTTATCTGAAGATCCGTGATCGCCATTCCTATGCTTTCGCGCTGGTGTCGGTGGCGGTGGGGCTGGAGATGGACGGCAACCGCATCGACCGCGCACGGCTCGCACTCGGCGGCGTCGCGCACAAGCCCTGGAGAGATCAATCCGCTGAAGCGGCACTGGCGGGACAGGCTGCCGATCCGGCGGCGTTCGCCCGCGCGGCGGACGCGGTGCTGCGCGAAGCCAGAGGATTCGGCCACAACACCTTCAAGATCGATTTGGCCCGCCGTGCCATTATCCGGGCACTGACGCAGGCCTCACGCGGCACACCGCAGTCGATATCCAGCAAGAAAATCGCGTGAGCATGCCAATGACCGCTTACATCGGAACTGCTACGTCCCGAGTTCGACGGGCGCGACAAGGTCACCGGGGCCGCGAAATACGCCGGGGAGTTCAAGGCGCCAAACCTCGCTTACGCCAGCGTCGTGACCTCCGCGATCGCGAAAGGGCGGATTGCGCGCATCGACAGCCGCGCGGCGATGAAGGTCAGCGGCGTGATCGCCGTGCTGACCCACGAGAATCGGCCGGCCATGGCCGACGACGACGCGGCGTACAAGGACGAGGTTGCGCCCGAGGGCTCACCGTTTCGCCCATTATATGATGAGAGGATTCACTTCAGCGGTCAGCCCATCGCGCTTGTGCTCGCGGAGGCTTCCGAGACCGCACGCTTCGCGGCATCGCTGGTGCACATCGACTATGACGAGGAGCCGTACGTTACCGATGTGTATCGCGCCCGCGACGACGCCTTCGCCCTGGACGCCCCCGCAAAGCCGCGGGGGGATGCTGCCAAGGCCTTTGCGGCGGCCGACGTGCGCCACGATGCCGAATATTATGTCCCGATAGAGCACCACAATCCGATGGAGCCGTACGCCTCGACCGTGTTCTGGGATGGCGGCGGCAAGCTCACGGTCTACGACAAGACGCAGGGCGTGCAGAATGTGCAGCGTTATATCTGCGGCATTTTCGGCCTGAAGCCGGACGATGTCCGCGTGATGTCGCCGTTTGTCGGCGGCGCATTCGGGTCGGGATTGCGGCCGCAGTATCAAGTGGTGCTGGCCGTGCTCGCGGCGCGGGCACTTGAGCGTTCGGTGCGTGTGGTGCTCACGCGCCAGCAGATGTATGGGCTCGGCTATCGGCCCGCCATGATTCAGCGGATCAAGCTTGGCGCGAAAGCTGACGGAACACTCGATGCGATCGCCCATGATGCGGTCACAGTGACATCGCAATTCGAGGACTTCCACCGCCACGAGACCACTTGGTCGGGCTTACTCTACACCAGCGCTACTGCTGCTTACGCGCACAAGCTGGCGCGGCTCGATCTAGCGACCTCGTGCGATATGCGCGGGCCGAGTGCGACGACCGGTGTCCATGCGCTCGAATGCGCCATGGACGAACTGGCCATAGCCCTCAAGCTCGATCCGCTGGAGCTGCGCCTGCGATGCTATTCGGACCGCGATCAGACCAGCGGCCTGCCCTACAGCAGCAAGAATCTGCGAGAATGTTACCACCGAGGCGCGGAGGCGTTCGGTTGGTACAAGCGCAATCCTGCCCCGCGCGCGATGCGCGATGGCAGCGAGTTGGTCGGGTGGGGCGTCGCGACCGGCGTTTGGGAAGCGTTGCAGGTGCCGATTTCCGTCCGTATCACGTTAAGTGCGAACGGACACGCTGAGATATCTTGCGCGACGTCCGATATCGGCACCGGCACTTACACCATCATGGCGCAGGTGGCGGCCGATGTGCTCGGCCTGCCCCTGGACAGCATCGATATCAGACTTGGCGATTCAACGTTGCCGCAAGCTCCGGTGGAAGGCGGATCATGGATCGCCGCCTCGGTCTCCAATGGCATCGTGACGACGGGCACTGCCATCCGGGAGGAGTTGTTGCGTCTGGCGCGAAACATGCCGGAATCTCCCCTCACCCGTGCACAGCCCGGCGATGTCACGCTGGCCGACGGAATGATCGTTAGCAAGAAAGACCCCCAGCGCGGGGTATCGATCGCCGATGCGATGCGGCATGGCGGCGTGGATCGCATCGTGCAGGAAAAAACGACAAGCTTCCCCAACGACGGCGCGCATGCGCACAATACCCATTCCGCCATTTTCGCGGAGGTGAAGGTAGATGAACAGCTCGGTGTCATCCGCGTCACGCGGATCGTCAGCGCGGTCGCAGCCGGGCGTATCCTGAACCCAAAAACCGCGCACAGTCAGATCATGGGCGGCGTGGTGTGGGGCATTGGCGTCGCGCTTCACGAGGAAACCCTGATCGACCACCATTTTGGCCGCATCATGAATGCCAATATCGCTGAATACCACGTTCCAGTGAACGCGGACGTACATGACATCCAGGTGATCTTCGTCGACGAGCAGGATGATATCGTCAATCGGCTAGGCATCAAGGGACTGGGCGAAATCGGCATTGTCGGCGTTTCGGCTGCGATCGCCAACGCGGTCTATCACGCCACCGGAAAGCGCGTGCGTGATCTACCCATCACGCTCGATAAGCTGTTCAACTGATCTGCCACCTTCATCTCTTGACAAGTTGACATTGATCGACGTCCGCTTTGGTCAAAAGTTGGCGCGAACGTCGGCTTCTGGCCCTTTTCGGACAGGGTCGATCTGGTTGAGGAGGTCCGTTGCTAAGGGCAAAGCGGACATGACGCCGTCGGGCCGTTACGTCCGGCTTTCGACCCGAAGCCGACATTAGACTTGATTTCGCGACTTTATGGCAGACCTTGCGACTTCGATAGCTGGAGTCCTTCACGTGTCCTGGGAAAGGAAAGGTTTCACAGCTTGCGGCCGTTCGGACCGTTCGGTCTCTTTCCAAACAAAAAGAAGCAAAACGAATAAGATGCCGGTCAGCGCGGTGCTGTTGGGCAGACCGAGCATATTTCGGCCCGACACAAAGTCTCCCACGGCGGTGCCGGCCGCGCGGATGGTGACGACGGTCAGCCAATAAACCGGCAGGTGGCGCAACGGACCTCGCCAACCGACCGCGAGTAGCACGGCAACGATAGGCGAAAGAAGAATCGCGGCTCCGCCATCGTCGAGTCCCAGATTGTGCGAGCAAAAATCGCCGATCACGGTTCCCAGCGTCCCGGCGATAAACATGCAGGTCCAGTAACCAAGGTCGGCGCGAAGCACGGCGTCCGTCTTGCTGGCAAGTCGCCAGATGAAACGCCAGGTTAGCCAGAGCGTGACGGCAAGCAGGACCGTCAGCGCCGTCATCACCCACACGCGCGGCAGCTTCAAATCGCCGGCAGCGAAGTCCGCGAAGTTTGTCGCCGCGGTGCGGACGATAATGATGGCGATCCAGTAATAGGCTTGATGCCGGACATGGTCGAACCGCTCTGCGATCATTACGATAGCGAGTGCCGCTGCGAGAAAGGGCAGGCCGGCGACATGGCCGAGCCCCAGATTTCGCGCGAAGAGGTCGCCCATGTTGGCGCCGAAGATGCTGGCAAGACACAACGCGGTCCAGTATCGCGCTCCCAGCGCCGGAAGGTGTATCGGCTGCATGCGAGTCCTCTCTGTGTTGACTATGTGCTGATCGGTTGCGGCTTGCGGGGGTGCGCGCCAGCGCGTTGCGGCAACAACGCCACACACCCGATGATGACGGCGACCAGGATCGCTGATGCGTAGAACCTGGAGAAGGCGAGACCGCCACTGTTAAGCGGCTTGTCGAGGAGATCTCCGAGCGTGGCGCCGAGCGGACGGGTCAGGATGAAAGCGGCCCAAAACAGCAGCGTCCGTGACATGGAGGTGTAGACGTAGACCGCGGCGATCAGCGCCAGCGCGGCAGCGAATACGAGCGCGCCGCCTTCGTAACCGAGACCGTTGGTGTCCGCCATCCAGTCGCCGAGCGCCGTGCCGAGCGTCTGGGAGAATAGGATCGCGACCCAATAGAACGTCTCGATCTTCGGCGTCGAAACCGTGTTCACGGATATCGATCCCGCCGACCAATACCAGACCGCCAGCGAGGTGATCAGCAGCATGAACAGCAGCGAGGCGCCGCCCGGATAGCCGATGCCGAGCGACCGGTCGGCGAAGTCCGCCATGGTGGTGCCCGCCGTCGTAGTGGCGATTACAACCAGCCAATACAGGAACGGATGGAATTTCTTCGCGACGATCTGTGCGACCACCGTTACGGCGAAGATGCCGATGAAAATGAAGCTGCTGATGGCGTAGCCGAGGTTCAGGGACATCGAAACGGCGTCACCGCCGGTTTCCCCGAGCGTGGTCGCAAGGATCTTGATGATCCAAAAGACAATCGTGACTTCAGGGACTTTGCTGCGTTCGATATCTTGCGCCATGCGGAAATCCTTTGTTGGTCGTTTCCAACCCCCGTTCCCCGTTCTCCGAGGGCAGGCCTACCCGGCTTTCACTTGAACCTCGGTCGCTCGTCGAAGCCGGTTGAGATTGTCCAGTGAGGCGAGCGCCGCATCCGGCCTGGCGGCGGCAAGCGACAGCACCAAGCCCTCCAGGCCAACCACGGTCGCGCCGTGCAGCGCGACCTGTCCCGGACGGCCGCGAGGAATGGCAACACAGACGTCGGCCAGTTTCGCCAAAGGCGTGTCGTCCGCTTCCGTCACTAGTACAGTCGGCAGATCCAGGGCTTTGGCCTCCGCGAAGACCGCCTTCACTTCCCGGTACAGACGGCCATACGCCAGGATGAGGAGCACGTCTGCCTTGTCGAGATCGAGAAGCTGATCGGCCAGCATAGATCCCGTCGCTCCGATCATGCGGCTGCGGCGCCCGTTTCGCGCGAGCAGCGTCGAAACATACGTCGCAAGAGCCGCGGATGGCCCTATCCCGAAGACGGCGATGCGTCCGGCGCCATCCAGTATGCGCACGGCTGCAGCCATCTGGGCGCGGCATTTCTCCGATCGCAACACCTCCAGGCCTTCATGATGCGCCTGCAGGATTCCGTCGAGGGCTTGTCCGGTGGTCTTTTCCAGATCGACTAGAGTCCGGCGCATGTCGTCGGCCGGCGTCGAGGCCGAATCAGATTTCAAGATAGCGCTCTTAAGGTCGGCCAGGCTGGCGAAGCCCAACGCCTGGACCGTACGCAGCACGGTGGCGTCGGAGGTGCCGATGCGCACGCCAAGAGCGGCGGCTGAACTTGCCAGCACGATCTGCCGGTTTTCGTCGATGAACTTCGCCACTCGTCGACCGGTGGCGCCGAGTTGCTCGTTCGCATTCCGAAGCACGGAGCCCAGTAAGTCCGAACTATCGACGGCGGCATCAACGGCCAAGACGGCCCTCCAGAATGGCCAAGTAGCAAAAGACAACTCGACACCAATCTATGTAGTGTATACTACATAGCCATCGTTTCAAGGGATTTCTAGCAATCCCATTCGTGGGGTGGCGTAATGCGGGGGTGGATTTGCGGCGGCCTTCTGGCCCTGCTCGCGGCGCCCGCTGCCGCGGGGCCGCCGTTTATTTCCGACGATCCGGAGCCGACCGACTACAAGCATTTCGAGATCTACATGTTCACTCTGGGTCTTGCGACTCGAAACGGCACCGCAGGTCAGAGCGGGATCGACTTCAATTACGGCGCGGCGCCCGATCTCCAGTTGACGGCAACTTTGGCAGAAGGATTTGACCGGCCTGTTGGCGACGGCACCAGCGCTGCGTGGAGCAACGTTCAACTCGCCGCCAAGTACCGATTTCTTCATCAGGATGGCTTCGGCCTCGACGTCAGCATCTTCCCGCGCGTCTTCCTTCCAAGCGGGTCGAACCTCGTCGGTGACAATCACGCCTCGCTACTGCTGCCGATCTGGATTCAGAAGGATTGGAAAGGCGGATGGTCGGCATTCGGCGGCGGCGGATGCACGATCAATGAGTTACGTGCCGCCGACTTCTGCCAGGTCGGCGGAGTCCTGACCTATCAGATGCTGCCCAAATTTCAGATCGGCGCCGAACTATTCCACCAAACCGCGGATTCCAATGGCACGCCGGCGACGACGAGCCTCGGCGTCGGCTGGCGTTACGACCTCAACGATAACTATCATCTGCTCGGCTATATCAGCCGTGGAATCGAGAATACTAACGAGACCAACCAGATTTCCTGGTACGCCTCCGTGCTTTTCACATTCTAACTACTGAACGATGCAGCGCCGACTGCGGGAGAAGGTGAATGACAATCGAATCATGGCAGCTATGGGCACTGCTGTCCGCAGTGTTTGCGGCCCTCACTGCTATCTTCGCCAAGATCGGTGTTGAGAACATCGGCTCGGATCTCGCGACGTTCATACGCACGGTCGTCGTACTGTTGAGCTTTCTCGTGTTGTTGCTTGCGACCGGCCAGTTCAGTTCGTCCGGACCTATTTCGGCGCGCACCTGGACATTCCTCGTCCTTTCGGGTCTCGGCACAGGTGCTTCCTGGCTCTGCTATTTCCGCGCACTCAAGCTCGGTCCCGCGACACTGGTGGCGCCGATCGACAAATTAAGCGTGGTGCTTGTTGCGTTGTTTGCCTTCGCGTTCCTGGGGGAGCGGCCATCAGCAACGGGATGGCTCGGCATCTGCCTGATCTCGGCGGGCGCGGTGATCATCGCTACCGCTCGGCCAGCGTAGGTTTGCGGACTAGTGCCACGAGCGCAGGAGCGATGTCCAAGTCTGGCACTTAGCCAACATGGCCGGTCGCGCTCTCTTTCGATGTCCGCTGTTCGGGTGAAAGCGGACGTCCCTCAGCCTCGTCGCCATGTCGGCTTTTGACCCAACTCGGACATTCGAGCTGCGGTTGCCAAAATGCGTGCGCAATCGGCTGTGGATTGGCGAAGGAACATCCGTCCCTTCGACCGATTGACACTGAGTTGATCGAGCCCGCTTGTGCGAATACGGGACGAAACGACAGATATTCAGGAATCGGGTGGCTATCGTCGGTAGCAGACTCGTAGAGTGACGGCTGCTGGGCAGTGACCACGCGCCTTCTCAAAGTGGCGCTTAGTATCAAAGACGCACCGACACGAATTTAAGCGCCGGGCTGCTCTCCAGCTGCGGCTGTGTCACGGTAGCAAGGTGACAACGTAAAAACGACGAAAGTCACGAACAACAAAGGTCGTTATGGTAAGACTGCGGATCGACGCAGATCGACCCTCGAAGTCCGATGTGGTGGAAAGCTATGACACCGATAGCCTATCTGGCGGGACCTGATGTGTTTCTTCCGAACGCCGTCGCGCACGCGGCAACGAAGACAGAAATATGCCGACGGTTTGGAGTGCGCGGTTTGCCGCCGCTCAACGAAGATGCGGAGGTAGCCGCTGCGGGGCTGGAGGCGTGGCGTTCAATTTATGAAAAGGACGTCGCTATGATGGAAAAAAGCGACATCATAATTGCCAACCTCACGCCGTTCGCGGGCGCGTCCGCCGATGCCGGCACCTTGATCGAGGTCGGGTGGTTTCTCGGGAGAGGCAAACCGATCTTTGGTTATTCGAACACGCCCGAAACCTTCGAAACGCGGATGCGGAAGCAACTTGGCCCAACGCATGCGGACCTCGGCATCGAGGGCTTCCATTTGCCGGATAATCTCATGATTGTGGGAGCGGTCGCGACCGGCGGACACCCTGTCTTTCTTCCAACCGACGGCAAAGCACGTGGCCTCGCAGCCCTAGACGTATTCGAAACCTGTGTAGAGGCGGCGGCACGATATTTAACCCAGCAGTCATTGCGTTAGCTTGTTCCTTGGAGTTCGATAATCGTTCTTGTTAGTCGTCGACGACACGGTAAAACCGTCGAACGCCACGAGCGCCAAGATGGTGGCTGTGAAATAGTCTTGCGCGTGCGCCGGTGTCGAAGATGACGCCGTAAGCGCGACGAGGGTCGAGCCGCGCTCGTATCGTTTGACTGCAAACATTGTCCGTCTCCTCGCGCAAAACGGAACCAATTTCACGCTACTTGATCTGGCGCGGCCGACGCGCAGGCGCTGCAGAAATGTCGCATCGCCCGACAATAGTCTCTCGTCACGTCGAAGCCCGGATTTTATTGACCACTGTGGCCGGTCGATCCTCTATGGATCGCGTGACGGAAGGTATTGAACACATGGTTGTCGAAACGCTTCTGTTTATCGCGTTTGTCGTCGTTGTCGGGGCCGCCGTGGTGAAAGCCTACGAGTGGCGACATGACGTTCTGTACGGCCCGTACATAAAGTCGGATCGGAGGCCACGATGATAGCCATGAGCGTCACCTTTGGATTGCGCCAACTCCCCGCAGCAACGGCCTGGCATCTATGCACGGTTATCATCCCGAGACGCACAATTACTGGTCGGCTTGTGCGCGGACGGGTTTGGCGACGCCACGACGGCCGTCGCTGGTTATACAAAAAATTCATCGCTTAGGGGTTGGTGTCACGAACGACTAGCGGCGTGCGTCGATGACGAAAACCGTCGAACACACGACGGTGGCAGCGTGATACCTTGAAACTTGTGCCGCTGTGAGTAGCAGGCTCTCTTACAAACAGGCGAAGTCGTCCAATCCCGATTAGTGACCTGTGGGGCTCCAGTGATGGAGCCTTTCCTCATTTTTATTCAAGGATCATGCTGGGTCGTTCAGTTCGGTGCCCTTGGAAACCTTGCGATCAACGCCGAGGGCAGGACCGTGCATTGACGGGTAAGTTACTTCGGCGGTCGAAGTTCGCCTTTGAGCCAGCCAGCCGCCTCGGCTGTCGTGAGAGGATCAGGCCGGTCGCACCGTTCGCACCGCAGCGAATGCGGTCCCTTGCCGCCGGGAGCCAAGGCAAGGCTCATCGGCGAACTGCATTGACGGCACGTGATCGCGGCTGGTCTTTTCATAGAGTGAAACTGTAGGACCCGGAGCCGATCTGCGTCCAGCCTATAAAGACAGCGCCAAAGGGAAAGTCCTTCCATCACTGCGTCGTGACCGCAGAAGATTGAGCTAAGCTGTCGCTGCCGCCAACGAGACGGTGCTGAAAGAACTCAGATGAAAAAGCCGGTCCACAATCCGATTGAGCGGGAGTGCCCGGATTGTAAGGGCACTGGCTTTAGAATGGCGACGCAGCCAAGCCGTCCCGGCGTCAAGATTTATCCGGAACGGTGCAAGAGTGTCTTGGAAAAGGAAGGCTGCCAATTGAGGCGGGATAGTTAGGCTGCCAGCATGGCCCGCAAGCCCCACCATCTACCGCTGTCCGGCGGTGACCGCAAAGCCCTCACTAAAGAGCTTTCAAAGTCGCGGGCCATGACGCACATCTTCGCTGAGCGATTAGCCGAGAAGCGGCGCGAGGGCGAAGCGTTGATCCGCGAGGCCGACAACCTCGCCTGTCAAAGCTGGAATGAACGCATGTCCTTCGTCAGTTCGCCAAGCACTTCGATGCTATGCAGGTATCATGTGATCGCAGGCGCAGAATGGTCTCATCAGCGGCTTCCTTCTCGCGACGTCAGGTGTAAACAAATTATCCGCCTACGACCCAACCGTCGGTCTGCGCTACCAGTTCTGATGGTCCGAAGGCCGGAACACTAAGCGGCTTTGCGAGCGGCCGATCCTTATCTCAGATCATCTTGTCCTTAGGCAGAAGGCGTGGTGTGCACGTGAGTCCATTCGCTCTAAAATGAACGAAGAAGAGCAATAACTCTCCAAGAGCGATCGCGTCCATCTGAGTGAGCCGCCGTCATCCACGAGACTCGGAAAAGAGTACGATCGTTGGACAGACGTAGAAACCCCAACTGTTACGTTATCGATCTTAAGATCGGCTGTAGTTTTGAGGCTTTGAACGGCACAGAGCGAATCCTCGCGCCGGTAGCATCAAAGATCGCATTCGAGATTGCGGAAGGCACCACGGCTGCCGTCGGTTCGCCCGCGCCCCACGGCTTCTCGCTCGGACGATCGATCAACTCGATGACGATTTCCGGAAGTTCAGGAAACGTCAGGATCGGGTAGCTTGCCCAATCAAGGCTCGTCACCATGCTTCGATCAAATGTAACCTCTTCCTTCAAAGTACGGCTGACGGTTTGGATAACATTTCCTTCGATCTGGGCCTGAACTCCGCTCGGATTGATGATCTGTCCGCAATCATGAACGACATAGACTTTCGTCACCCGGACATTTCCGACCGTTCGATCCACCTCTACTTCCGCGACGGTGCCAACATAGGTGCGTACAAGTTCGTATTTGACGTAACTGACTCCGCGTCCCTTCACGATATTGCCCGAGAGGTTCTTCTGTGGCGATGGCCGCTTCTGCCAGTTCGATAGTTTCGCGAGATGATCCAATATATCGAGGCCCCGCTTGTCGGCGGGATCGGTATATTTGACTCGAAACTCGAGTGGATCCGCGCTTACGGCTGCTGCAATCTCGTCGAGGAAGCATTCGTTGGCGAACGTGTTCTGCATCCGCCCCGGCGTTCTGATCCAGGAGGGGCGCAACGGCGTCGTCTCGAGGCGATGGCAAATCGTTCTGATATTCGGGAATTTGTAGCCGATTGCGGAATCGCCAATGATGCCACCCGGTGACATCAGACCATCGACGGGCTTGTCACTCAGCGTTGCGGCCACGAGATCGACGGTGCCTGCCGCTCCTTGCGGAATAAAGAATTCGGATTCCCAGGCCGTAACGTTTCCCGATGCATCGATGTTGGCACGCAGGTCGATCAATGTCGGCGGTCCTTTCGGGTCCCAGCCATGTTCGTCTGCTCGCGACCATTGCACGCGCACGGGCTTATCGACGGCTTTTGCCAGCAATGCGGCATCGGCCGCCGCGTCCTCGTGACCATTGCGGCCATAGCAGCCCGCGCCATCCACATAAATGCAGCGGACATCGCCAAGTGCCATCGAAAACATCTTGGCGAGTTGCTTGCGCAGAGTATGGGTCGCCTGCGACGCCGTCCAGCACGTCAATTTGCCGTCCTTGAATTCTGCAATTGCGCAGGACGGCCCGATCGAACCATGCGTATGGATGGTAAAATCATAGGTCGCGCTCAGCTTCGTGCCGCTCGCAGCCAGAGCGGCTGAAGCGTCGCCGATATTGCTGGTGACATCGTCCTTCAGAATCTTGGTCGCGCGGACATGCTCCCAGAGCTTTTCTTGCTCCGGGAGAGTTTCGGAATCTGACCAGGTTGTCTTCAGTTCCCGGGCAGCGCGTACGGCGGCCCACTCGGTCTCTGTCACGACCCCAAGGAAATTGCCGTCGCGAACCAGTTTGACGACGCCCGGAACGTCCTTGATGGACGACTCGTCGACATTCTGGAGCGTTGCACCGAGCGCCGGCGGGCGGATCACGCTTCCATGCAGCATGCCCGGCACGCGGAAGTCATGCACATAGGTGAATTTTCCGGTCAATTTCTCCGGAACGTCACGACGCGCGATCGGTTTGCCGACGAGCTTGTAATCGGCAGGACTTTTCGTCGGCGCCGCCGGGTCGACTTTCAGCATGAAATTTTTGCCGCCGATCAGATCCTGATAGGTGATCCCCGCGCCGCCCGCTTTCGGAGCGATAACACCTTCGTTGATCGCAAGATCGTCCTTTGCCACGTTCAGGCGTTGAGCGGCTTGATCCAGTAGCGCGTTTCTCGCTGTGGCCGCCGCCTGACGAATTTGCATGCCCCCAGTCTGGATGGACTGGCTTCCATAGGTCGGCCCCTGATCTGGGGTCAGCGCCGTATCGCCGGTCACCAGGCTGACATTCGCAAGCGGCACATCGAGTTCTTCTGCGACAATCTGAGCGAGCCCAATATTGACGCCTGTTCCGAGGTCAACCTTCCCGGCGTAAAGCGTCACCATGCCCTTGTCGTCGATGGCCAGGAACGAATCGACCTGATCGAGACTTACCGGCTTTGTCGCAGCGGCGCGTCCTGCGCCAGCGCGTACATGTGCGGCGCGAGTGAAAAGGAGACGACCAGAACGCTCGAACCCTTCAAAAGATCGCGACGTGAGAGCTGGAGCGGAGCATTCATGGCGAACCTCCCTAGGCGATGGCGGCGCGCTTGATCGCGCGCATGATGGCGGTATGCGTGCCGCAACGGCAAAGATTGGGCCGCATGTAATTGCGGATTTCATTGTCTGTCGGATTTGGCTTTGCGTGCAGCAGCGCCTGTGCGCGCATCACCATTCCGGAAATGCAATAGCCACATTGCGCGGCTTCCTCGTCGATAAACGCCTGCTGGAGTTTGTTCGGCTTGCCATCCTCGAGCAGCCCTTCGAGCGTCGTGACCTCGCGGTCGCCGACTGCGGCGATTGGCAGGATGCACGAGAAGGTTGGGCGCCCGTCGATATGAACGGTGCAAGCACCGCATTGCCCCAAGCCGCAGCCAAATCTCGGACCGTGCAATCCGACATCGTTACGCAGAACATAAAGTAGCGGGGTCGATGGGTCGACATCGACGATCTTGCGACTTGCCATTGACCTTCAGGGAGATCGTCATGGCTGAGCCTCCTGTCTTGCTTTTATAACTTCGGTTTTGATGTCCGCCCATTGCGGCTGGTCGGTGTAGCGCGCACGAATATATTGGGTGATGTCCGCAATTTGTGCGTCGGTCAGAATACCGTCAAAGGCCGGCATGTAAGGGCCGCCGCCGGTTCGGTAGGATTGAATGCCATGAAGGATGACGCGGACGGTGTTTGCGGATTCTCTCTGCTGTACGGCCGTGCTTAGCGACAGCGAAAGCGCTTTTGATGGGCCGACCTCGTTTCGGTCGTTGTGGCATTTCGCGCAGGCGCCGGTATAAATCGCGACGATATCGGCAGGCTGACTTTTTCCACCATTGTCGGTTATGACGGCCGTCTTGTTATCTTGCTGCGGCGATAGACTTGCGACGTAGGTAGCGATGGCATGAACGTCGTTCTTCGAGGCCTGACCGAGATTCTTGGCGACGTCGGCCATCGGGCCAGCAGCGGCACCATGAAGCTTGTGCCAGCCGGTCGACAGGTATTCGGCAAGCTGATCAACGGTCCAGTGATGTGCAGTGATAAGCGACGCGTCGAGCGGGGGCGCATTCCATCCTTCGGCGACACCGCCGGCGTAGCGACTACCCTTCTTTTCGGCACCAAGCACATTGCGCGGCGTGTGACAGGATCCGCAATGTCCCAGCCCCTCGACCAGATAGCGTCCGCGATTCCATTCTGCGCTCTTGCTGGTGTCGTTTTCCAAACTGGCCTGGCTAAAAAACAGAACTTTCCATCCCGCGATGATCGGGCGGAAGCTGAATGGAAACGAAAGCTGATTTGCAGGGATAACGTTGTGGATCGCAGGCAGGCTCATCAAGAACGAATAGAGGGCGTGAATATCCTCGTCTGTCGCCTTGGTGAAATGATCATAGGGAAATGCCGGGTAGAGCTGCCTTCCTTCGCGGTCAACGCCGCCATGCATGGCGCGACGGAACGCCTCTTCAGACCAGGTCCCAATCCCTGTTCCGGGGTCAGGCGTCAGATTGCTGGCGTAGATCGTTCCGAATGGCGTCGGTAATGCCCGGCCACCTGCGTAGGGCGCGCCAACATCTTTTGTATGGCAATCGCTGCAGTTGCCAATGGCCGCGAGTTCCGCGCCCCGATCAATCGTTTTCCGATCAGAGATCGTCTGCTTCGCTGAAGTCGGCGCGATGGCAGGGCGCCAGGCCCACGCTAGGCCACCAACAGCAACAAGAACGATCGCAGCTAACACAGCAAGAATGACTCGATGCAACCGCATATCGGTCTGCTCCGAAACATTACCAGCATAGAGTATTCTAAGGCTTGATGAAGCGGCTTAGCAGCAGCCTCGTGTCTGCAGTATAGAACTAGTACTTACTTCGGCGCAAATTGACGTTTCGGATCCAAGTCGCTTTTTTAGTACACCAAAAATGGTATTCCAGCCACGCGCAATCTCTGAGGCGCGATTGGTGGGCCTCTGTCGCAACGCCTTTTCTTCTCGTCGGCGCCGGAGATTTGCAAGAATCTTCCTTCCGTTCAGGCATGCCGTTATTAAATAAGGCAAGCAATGAAGACGCCGGACCAGGGTGCCAGCCAGCAAGGGTGGATCGGCGCGGCGAGCGGCCGCCGTCAGAGTTTGCCGATTGTCACCGTCGTTGTAATTCTTTGCTTGGTCGCCGGTCTGCATCTAGCGCTCTGGGGTCTGTTAGAGCCACGTGCCACCGCCGCAGCGGTTGATGGGAAGCTACCGAGTGTCTCGTACAACCGATTTGCCAAATCTGCGGATTTCGAGGTGCCCGAGACCAGGATCCGCGACGACCTCACCGCGATCGCTAAACAGGCAAAGGCTGTACGCACTTACGGCTCGACCAAAGGCCTCGAGCGTGTTCCGGAAATCGCTGCTGAACTCGGGCTGGCGGTCACGCTGGGCATCTGGATAGACAAAGACGAGGCCCGCAACGAGCGGGAGATCGAGACCGCTCTTGACCTGGCGCGACGCAACTCCAATGTCACTCGGCTGGTCGTGGGCAATGAAACAATCTTCCGGCGTGAGCATACCGCGGCCCAAATTGCCGCAACTGTTCGCCGCGTCAAGCGAGACAGTCCGGTGCCGGTCGCGACCGCCGATCACTGGAAGACATTTCTTGACCATCCGGAGCTTGTTGACGCCGTCGATCAGGTTTTCGCTCATATCATTCCCTATTGGGAAGGTTACTCCAGGAAAAGTGCAGTCAAGGGATCGTTCGAGCTCTATGACAGGCTGCGTGCGGCCTATCCTGGGAAGAAGATTGTCATCGGGGAGTTTGGCTGGCCAAGTGCGGGGCACAATTTTGGGCGCGCCGTCCCGGGTCCGTTCAGCCAAGCTCGCTTGCTGCGCGACTTCGTTGTGGAGGCCAACGTTCGCGGCATCGACTACAATATTGTCGAGGCGATCGATCAACCGGAAAAGCTTTTCGAAGGGAACGTCGGTCCATATTGGGGCATCTTCGACGCATCGTTGCGGCCTAAATTTGCTTGGACAGGACCGCTTGTCGACGCTGACTACTGGAAGGCAGCTCTGCTTGCTGTCCTCGTTGGGTCCTTCTTTTCGCTCTCGGTTTTGGCGCTCCCGGGACCGACCGTCAGTCAGGCAGCGGTGCTCGCGGGAGCCGATCATTTGATCGGCGACTGGTGCGCAGGCGTACAGATTTACTGGCACGACCACTACCTGCTGCATGGCGAGGTAATCACCTTTGCAATCGCGCTTCCGCTCCTGGGCTTACTCGCGCCGATTGTATTGTTCCGGGTGCGCGAGATGACCGCGGTCGCTCTCGGCAGTAAGCCCACGCGGCTGTTGAATTTGTTATCCCCGGTACTGAACGCGCGCCTGCCCAAGGTCTCGGTTCACGTTCCTGCTTATCGAGAGCCTCCGGAAATGCTGTTGCGTACCATCGAACTCGGTGGCGCAGCTCGACCATCCGGATTTTGAGTGTGTGGTCGTCATCAATAACACGCCGGATCCGGCATTCTGGGAACCGGTCGAGAGACGTTGTCGCGAGCTTGGCCCGCGCTTCAAGTTTGTTCGCGTCCTGAATCTTGAGGGATTCAAGGCTGGGGCGCTGCGGATCGCGATGGCAGAGGCCGCTTCTGATGCCGAGATCATCGGTGTCATCGACGCCGACTATGTGGTCGATTCGCAATGGCTCAAGGATCTGGTCCCTCGCTTTGCGGACCCGAAGGTCGGATTGATCCAGGCGCCGCAGGATCATCGTGACGGCTGCCGCAGCTCGATCCATGCCGCCATGAACGCGGAATATGCCGGTTTCTTTGACATCGGCATGGTCGAGCGCAACGAGGTGAATGCGATTATTGTCCACGGCACGATGTGTCTGATCCGCCGCACGGCAATGGACGCCGCCGGTGGCTGGTCAAGCGACACGATTTGCGAAGACAGCGACCTCGGGCTGACGATTCTGGAGCTCGGGTGGCGTGCCCAGTACACCAACCGCCGCTACGGCTGGGGATTGCTGCCGCAAGACTATCTGGCTTTCAAGACCCAGCGGGCGCGATGGGCCGCTGGCGCCGTGCAGATCGTGAAGAAGCATTGGCGACGCTTTCTGCCGGGCAGGAGCCTGCTCAACCGTGATCAGAAGCGCGAATTCGCATTCGGCTGGCTCAGCTGGTTCGGATCCGAAATCGTTGCCGTCGCGGCAGCGCTGCTCAATCTGATCTGGGTGCCCTTTGTCGTGTTCCAGGTTGTCGCCATCCCGGATCCGCTCCTGCTGCTGCCGAGCATTGCGGCCTTCCTTGTATCGTTGCTCCATTTCGTCAGCGCATATCGAACGCGCGTCGCAGTTCCGTACCTGCAAATGCTTGGCGCCATGGTGGTGTTCATGTCGGTCCAATGGACGGTCGCGAACGCAGCCTTTAAAGCTGCGTTTCCCGCGCGAGAAACCTATTTTCATCGCACCCGCAAGGGCGGGAGTGGCATCGCTCACGCGCGCTTTGCGGCGATACCGGAAGCCGTGCTTGGCGCACTGCTGGTTGCCGGTGGCATCACGGTGTTTTTGACCAATACCTACAGACTTTTGGGGACTGATTTGTTCGGCGCGATCCTGATTATCCAGAGTCTCCCATTCTTGTCGGCAGTGGCGGTAGCCGGGTTAGAGCGCCTTAGCGAAGCAGGGATAAACAAACCTGATCCGCTCGATTGAAAGTAGGCCGCACTGCCCAATCGCTCGATTGTTGATACATGATCGAGATGGTTGGCGAGCAACCGGATGCAGTTGCCATTAACTCATCGCCGAATGGAGACGAAAATGCGAAAGAAGGTTTTGACCATTCTTGGCGTGTTACTTATTGCTGTCCCCACAAGCCGTTGATAATTCGTGGCAGCGATTGCGTGATGCAACGCGCGTCGTCATTCAGGGATGACATCGTAGAATCTGATCCTCTTGGGTCGTCGGCAACCTAAATTGGAAAATCGAGCCTTTGTCTCTTCCCGGCGTCACCCAAATACGGCCGTTATGGCTTTCGATAATGGAATGGCAGATGGAAAGGCCAATTCCCATACCGCGCTCTTTGGTCGTGAACGTCGGCTCGAAAATATGATCGTGGTGGGATGGATCTATACCCGTGCCGGTATCCTCGACAGTCACATGAACAAAATCTGGTTTGCTCACGCAGGATCGGATGCTCAATATTCGCAGCTCTCCCGTCTGCATCGCCTCGATGGCGTTCATGACTAGGTTTAAAACGACTTGCTGCAATTGAACTCTGTCGCCTTCCGGGGCCGGGATTGATTCATCGAGTTCTGTGCGCAGCTCCACTCCATGCTTCTGCAACTCGTGACGCACAATAGCAAGAACCGTGGAAATCAGCTTGTTGATGTCGATTGGGTTTCTCGCTTGCGCTTCCTTTTTGAGCATTCCGCGAAGACTTGTGATGATTTCACCTGCGCGGAGACCGCTGCTTTCGATTTGATCCAGCGCGTCTCGAGCCTTTTCTATGCCGGGCTCTCTCGATGCCAGCCATTGGCGGGCGGCGCCGGCTTGAATTACAATCCCGGTTAGTGGCTGATTGATTTCATGAGCAATGGATGCCAAGAGGACGCCTGCTGTCGCCAGGCGATTCATGTGGGTCAGCTCGGCCATTGTCCGCTGCAACTCATCCGTCCTCTCCATGACCTTCATCTCGAGTTCATCGCGGGCTTTGCGGACTTCCTCCTCGGCCTGGCGTCGTTCATGAATGAGGTGCGCGCTGCGGAAGGCAGTCGCTGCGTGATTCGCAGCCACCGTGAGTAGCATCCTGTCGGTTTCGGTTGGGAAAGTGCTGCGCTCACAGCCGATGGCTACAAGACCCGCGTACGCGTTGAACCCAATGGGAATAATGATACCGCGGAGCGATTTCAGCCTGTCATCGAAGCTAATGACATCTGGAATGATCTGGCTACGCAAAGGCCCATCGAAATTGGAAAACTGGGCCTGCACCCAGTCCAGAAATTCCCTGGTGGGGCATCCACTCGCGACGTCGATCGCTACCCCTCCCGCGGGATCGAGCAGGCGTACGAGCGCAAAATCAAAACCCAGCGAACCCGCCAGTATGTCGGCCAGTCCCGCTGCAATCGTGCGCGGTGCGATCCCGATCCACCCCGCCGGGATGGTCGAAAGTGCAACCAAATCCCGTAGCGCTGCCCGCAGCCGGAGATTCTCGTCAGCCATCAGTATCAGTGTGTTTGGATTACGCCACGCCGAGCCGATTTTCTCTCTCGCAGTTCAACGAGGAACTGGTCCGGAGGAACAAAGAACGGGTTCTCCTGGAGCACCCCTCCGACAATCACGACGGGGTGAACCCGCAACATGTCCATCACTAGGCTGGCACGGAAGTTCGTCAGATCGTAGGTGCAGATTACCGGATCGTGGAATTTGGAGACCGTGTAGTTGACGCGCGTTTCGTATTCCAGCCAGTTATCTTCGCCGGCCTTGTCTACCAGGGACGGTTCCACGCGCGACACAAATCTGATGTGGGGGTTACCGGCCGCCGACCCTGATCCAAGCACCTCTTCGAGCAAGGCGAGCATCCCATCCTGATCGAAGCTGTCGTCGCGCAGGTAAGCGTCCTGCCAGCGCCGCAGCTCGAGCTGCCCGGTTGCTATCGCCTGATCCACATCGATACCAGCTTCGGCGAGCCGGTTCAGATGATCCTGCCGCAGCTCGGGATCCACGATATGAAAAGCCTTGTCGCCCCGCTCGAACCCCTCTTTGATGAACGAGCGAAGCACTCTGTGCTGCTCGTCGAAACCATTGAAAAAAGCGCAAATGTGACACTGTTGGCCAAGCACGCCATCAGCTACATGGATGGGACATTCATTATCTTTCATGATGGACCTCCGCGAGAGTGGATTTTCGGCCCCCCACCCGCAGGACATTTCGTGAACGTTAATCTTGAGGGGCGTGAAGTCAAGCGCTGATTTTCCGCTAAGTTTTCGCAGTCATTCGCTCGTCACGATCCGGGCAGCATGCGCATCTTCTTCCGAATACTTCGCGACATCAGTGCACCCGACAATCGCAAGTACAAACCGGAGTGATAATGCCGCATCCCTGCGCACCAATCTCGCAGGCTCGAGTGGACTTCGCGGCCGTCCCCGCCTGTGCCGCGAAGTCGAACCTTCTCGCCGTCAAACGTAAGGTCCATTTTTCTCTTCGTCCGTCCCAGCGCCTCGTCTCCAGGCGTATGACCGTCTAACCACTTTCCCGCATCGCAACGACGCCCGACGAGGTCGGCCCGCGGATACGGTGCGCCACTCGCTAAACGAAAAAGCCGGACCGATCAGCACATGTGCGCATCCTGGTCCGGCTTGGATTGGCGTTGCTGAACCACAGCAAGCCGCGGCAATATCGGCGCGCGATCGGCGGCGCACGCGCCTTGATGTGTCTCAGCAAAGATGCCGTGTGTCGGCGAAGGCTACTTCTTTTTCTTCTTGCCGGTCTTCTTCTTTGCCTTCTTCGCTTTCTTAGCCATGTTGCCCTCCGCTATCCCAAAGTTGGTTCAATGCAAGTCGACCTCGACATGCATGAATGCAGAGTACACCACAATTGCAAAATTGATACGTCGCGCTTCGAAGAAGGTAAACGGCGGTCACACCGCAGCGCTCTGCGGCTAGGCGAAGCACTCTCATGATGTGTCGACGCGACAATCTTCAGAATGCGCGCGGTTCACGCCCGCTTGAAGTCAATGACGTGAAATTTAGTCGCGCCGGCGAAGTGGCATTCATACGTCCGCTGTACGAGACATCAACGTCCCCACAGATGACGCAGGAGATCGCCTTGCAACGATTGCGGGCATCGTCCTTCGCATGAAAGAAGAGAGTAGTATCATGACAAACTTCGGATTGATTGGAGCGGCCGCCATTGCATTGTTGGCCGCAACGCCGGCGATGGCAGCGCAAGTTCGCCATCACCATCGCTATGCTAACGCTCGCCGGGTAGCGCCGGTGCGAGATCTGCGACAATCTGGGCTTCCTGACGGAGCCTACGAGTACTATGGGATTGACAGATACTATCCGGAGGAAAACTACGACGCCGACTTCGACCGCAAAACGTTTAACTGACACTCCTCCCGCGGTTTGAGCTTGCGTCCGGATCCGCAGGTCGGACGAGCCACTTGTCTTCATGCGTACGCGCCGACGAGACGGTCGAATAACCGAGATCAAACTACGCTCGGAAAAGTCATTTCTTAACCTCACACCGACGAAAACGGCGTTCATCCATATCTCGGTTGTCAGGGGGCAATTGGAGCTGACTAACGTTCGGCCAAATCGACGCTGATGACGCTGGAGCCGCGCCGCCGATCAGCCTCTGGCAGAAAACCGGCCACCCCGGCTTTATGCGGCATGTTCTCAGTGTGTGTAGGTGCGAACCACTTCAAGCGCTGTGCTGCAGCACTGTGCGTCATCGACGTCGAGCTCGTTTGAGCGAACCCAGATTCGGGCACCGTCTTCACCCTCCACCGGCACCCAGCCCATCGCCATCGCCGTCACTTCCGCCGCTATTTCATCCTTGATCGCCATTGTCACAAGATATAGCGACAGCACATCATCGGAAGTTTCTCGCACGCGACTGTTACCTTTTATGTGCTTTTCTTGATGTTCTGGTCGCAGGTCGCTTGCTTGATGGTGCGTGCGCCAGTCTCTCGCGAGCGCAGGGGCCGTGCCTGGCGCTAGAGCGGCTCGAACAAAGGCACAACCGAGCGCGGGCAGCGATACCATCAATTGTGCTTCGGGCTTCGTCCGTCCAGGCTCAAGGCCGCTGCCGCGGTGTTAGCGATATCGGTGTCGGTCTCCTTGTCCAAGCCGGCAACACCTACTGCGCCCACGACTTCGCCGTTCACGCGTATAGGCGCGCCGCCGCGCAGTGCCATGATGTCGGCGGTGACGAATGCCGTTCGGCCATGATCAATGTTGTCCTCAATCTCTGCCGTCGGCCGTTGTAACCGTGCAGCCGTTCGTGCCTTCTCGACGGCTAGGTCCGCGCTTGCAGGGCGGACACGATCCATCCGCTGAAAAGCAAGCAAATCTCCCGCGGGATCAACAACTGCGATCGCCGAGGGGGCGTTCCTCCGCTGGGCGCTCTCCCTCGCTGCCTGCAGGACCGTCTGGGCTCCGGCTTGATCAAGAGCCAATTGGCTGATGGTCTGTGCGCGGACTGGCAAGAAGACGGTTGCCAATATCCCAACGCCAATTGCAAGTTTCATCGTAGGCCTGTCCTTTTTGCGACTGCTGGCATTTGGGCGGGCGTTGATCCCGCGGATATCAGGCGATGCGCGCGGGCCGATCGCCGTCGGGTGCTCGGAGCTATCTCCAATAGGCTTGCGGTCCTGCTCGTCATTGACGTTGGGGTCGTGGAAATGCCTTGCTCTATTCGGTCAATGCAGCAAGACCGGCCCGGGCGATCTGCACATCGTGCTGCAGCGTATCGAAGCTCGCGCCGATTCCCCCGATCACCTGCCCATCTACCACAATCGGAAGTCCGCCCTGCATCTCGATGAAACCACGTGCGGTGATAGCGGCTGTCCGACCGTGGTTGATAACGTCCTCAAGTGCCTGACTCGGCTTCTTGAACAGCGCAGCCGTCCGGGCCTTGCCCGGCGCGAGCTCCACGCTCGCAACAAAGGCCGCGTTATCCATACGCAGCACCAAAATCGGCCACCCGCCGTCATCGCAGACGGCGATGACGCCTGCCAAATGATCGCGCTCGGCTTGCGCCTGAGCGGCCGCCAAGGTAAGCACCTTCTTTTCATTGAGCTGCGCGGATGCTCCCTGCCGAGGAAGCGCGAGGGCAGTCGTCAGAAGCAAGACAAGTCCAATTGCTCTGCGCATGAATGAATATCCTTCATCTCTGCCGATGATTTCCCACGATTTCTCTGCTTCTGCGCAACTCTTCCTAACGTGAGTAGGAATCCGCCCCGGTGAAACTATTAAATTGCGATTTAGGTTCGACGATCGCTATCGTTTGAGTATTGCAAGCACGATTGATCCTCTCGGAGATTTATTGGTCGCGGAAGCACCGGGCCGAGGCGAAGTGTCGGAGGCTTCACCAAATGCAACTCGACAACGCGTTTTGTCGGGACGCTGAATTGGCCTCAGTACGGTAAGGAAGTCGTCTTAGCGTGGGACAAATCCTCGGCAATTTGTAGGCAGCTGAGGAGATCGAAATAGTCCAGGGTCCCCAACGAGCGAGCATCAGCCTGACATCGATTCCGTATGGAGACCGAGGTTGATGCCCAGAGGGCACCAAGCTGCTGTCTTGCAGCTTCCTCATCACGCATACAATCCTCGTCGCTCTGGTCAGGGGGTATGTGCAAGTTTTTCGCGTCGGCCGACCTCGCGTTGCATACCGCCTTCACGTTTATCTCCGGCTCCCCGGCAAAGGCGGGCGGCGTGACAAGGAGCAGTAACACTGCCAACGACATAGATGCACGCATCATTTCAGACTCCTCATGCAATGAGGCGCAGATGAGAGAACGTATGGAGGGGATACGACTACGGGCCGACTGAGGGCATGTCGTCGGCGGCCGCGTCACTTCCGCCTGTGGCGCCTAGTAACAGGGGTGGACGACTAGTTTTTCTTCGGTCAGAAACTGGAGCGTGCCGTAACCCTCCATATCGACGGCGTATCTAAACTTGCCGTCGTCCGTCGAGAACACGGCAATAACGACGCCGCTTTCATGGTCGTCGGTTGCTCTATCGACCCGGTCGCCAATCGCAAACTTTGACATCGAGAACTCCTTCAGGATGATATATCGCAGGTTGCTTGCGGGCCGACTTAGCGATCGTGCGCTGGAGGCCTCGGCTCCGCATCCAGAGCTAGGCGTGAGTCCCGCGAACCGCCATTGAACAGAAGTTTAGTCCAGCTAGATTTAGGTTTGATTTGCAGGATCGCGCGCGTGGATTCGCAGCACATAAGCTGCATGCGCATCAGCTTGGTCGCCGTTCCTGTCGCGCACGACATGGACAAACCCATCCTCCAATTATGAGAGCGTGACTGCCGTCCTGCTCATAGGCCGATCACGCCTGCTTGAAATTTGTAACGTGCAATTTAATGCGATGGCGAAACGCTTTCCGATTGGGTAACAGCACGTTCGCGTATGCCGCAACACCGTTATCGCGGGCACTGCGGTCACGTCTCTCGCAGAGTTTTCAACAAAAAACGATATCGACCGCGGAAACACCTTTAACTGAATCTCACGTCAATCATCCGGGATGCGACCATACTGCTTGATGCCGCGATACAAGAGAATGAAGCGACTACCACCAAGGCATCGAGTACGAGCTACCTCCGTACAATTATAGAGAGCATTCTCCGAGATTATTTCGTTGAGGCATAAGACGCACAAGGCGAGGCGGCGATTGCCTCGACATCGTCTTCAACCAACGGAGAAGTAAGATGCAAAAGGCTATTCTAGGCGCGTTATTGATTGCCGTATCGACGATTCAAATGGCGAGCGCGACCGAACACCACGTGCGGAGAGCTTACAACCATTGGGATTTCCGCGGTTCTTATAATCAGTTGAATGAGCCGCATCGGAACATCGAGAACTTTGGTCTCGGTGCAACGGGCGGCGGCGCCTCATTCCTCCATCCCAGCGACATCCACCCCTCTGGAAGCTAATCTTCTCGGCGAAACGCAGCGGCGGCTGAGTTGCGTGAACGACTGACGTCTTGATCTTTTCAATCCCGGTCAAGAGCAGTTCTTGATCCAGACAGCATGAACAGAGGGCGGTCGAAAAAACCGTCCTTTGTCATGCGAGAGCACTCCCGGCAGACGCGGCATTGCCTTATCAGTCGTTTCCGACGCTGCCCTTTTAGGGCGAAGTTGCACAAGCCGTGAGGATCATCCTTCACCTTGCTGAAGCGCGCTTTAATTCCGCATTCTACTTCCTCTGCAGTGTTACCGGGTGCCGCCGATTGAGCACCGGCAAAACCTTACTGGTACTGAGAATGGACCCGTTCGGCCCCCAAACCGAGCGGGGGTTTTCGTCGCAAGCCTCTGTTGGCGTCACCTTCCTAAAGGACAGGAGCCTCACTTCGAAAATGCCGGTTCGGACGCCGGCATGAGGCCGCCTGCGCCGTCAGCGGATCGCTTGGGTCATATGCCGCTTGTCCTAGCGCATGCGTTACGGCGGCAACCCTCAAGCGAGGTGCGGGCGGTCATCAGATCCGCGGTCGCAACCCCTTCGGTAAACTGATCATAATCGATGCAAGCAGTGCTCTCGCCTCGTGGTGGCGATCTTGGCTCACTCTCAAACGGGCGACGCTGATGGCGAGCCTAGGGATGGCGACTGCTCCGCGCGACGGCCCCACCGTTGAGCCAATGCCGCGCAGACCATCAACTGAATCTGATGGAATAGCATGAGAGGGAGGACGGCCGGCCCCACGGCATGTGAAGCGAAGATCACCTTGGCCATCGTGATGCCCTGAGACAAACTCTTCTTCGAACCGCAGAAGATGATGGTAACCCGGTCGGCGCGCGCGAAGCCCAGCCATCTGCTGATTAGGCCGGTGGTGATCAGCGCTGTGGCCAGAAGTACGCCGTCAGCGATCAGCAATCCGGCCAGTGCTGAAGGTGCCACCTCGTGCCACAGGCCCTTGTCGACTGCCGCGCTGAAGGCCGAATATACGATCAGCAGGATAGAGCCCTGGTCGACTAGGCCGACAATGTTCTCATTACGCTCGAGCCATCTGCCGATCCACGGCCGCAGAAGGTGTCCGCAGGCGAAGGGAACGAATAGCTGCAGCAGAATTTTGCCGATAGTGATCCAGGCCGAGCCAGATCCGATATGGCTCGAGAGTACGAAACTCACAACGACGGGCGTGAAAAAGATGCCGATGATGCTCGAGGCCGAGGCGCTGCAAACCGCCGCGGGGACGTTGCCCTTTGCGATGGCCGTAAGAGCAATTGAGGATTGAACCGTAGACGGCAGGGTGCAGAGGAACAGGATGCCGGCGTAAAGCGCCGGCGTTACGAGTGGCGACAGGAGCGGCTTGAGTACGAAACCGAAGAGCGGAAACAGGACGAACGTCGTCAGAAACACAACGGTGTGCAGGCGCCAGTTACTCGCTCCAGCGATCACGGCTTGGCGCGACAGCTTTGCTCCGTGAAGGAAAAACAGCAGGGCGATGGCGACATTGGTGACATGGTCCATGGCCACCAGCGCCACGCCGCGGCAGGGCAGGAGGCTCGCCAGGACGAGCGTCCCGATCAACGCCAAGGTGAAATTGTCAGGCAAGAGGCGGGGCCGGGATATGGCGAACATCTTACTCATTGAGGCAATCTCCAGACCAGCTTCGAACCCACAAAGAAACTGCGGTAGGCGTCAAATCCGAAGACCGATCCCAGAGTCTGCGCCGGTTACTCGAGAGGCCGACTTAAGCTCACTTCTCGCTGCGTTTTTCCGAGGATTTTTCCGGCAGCGGAAACAAGCCCCAGTGAGAGCAGCTGATCCATTTGTCGTGATCGAACGTGAGCGCAGGGTGTGATGCGATAGACGTCGCTTGCATGGTGATCTCCTTTGTTGCGCGAACACTCCTCACGTAGAGAGCGAACAGGCCGTCACCATTAAAACCTTGGTTAGGTGCTGTAAAAGATCCGAGAGCTTTGTGCTTCGGCAGCTCGTCGCATGAAGAGCATTAGCTCAGCTGGCGAACGCCGCGTCAGTCCGCGCGCTGGCGCACAGCGTCTGCTCATGCTCAAACAGCATGCCGTGGTGGTTATTTAGCGCTGTTCTCGTCGGATCTTTCAGTCAACGTGATTGCCAGCCCCGTCAGGGTCGCTCCGATACCGAAGGCTATTGTGCATGTGCCCACGAACATCAGCATAACGGCATCCGGAGCCCGGCTGTAACTAATCAAGGTGGCGACGCCGAACCCGCTGACGTGGGTGGCCAGGAACGCAAAGCCGAGACCGACGGCGAATCCCATCGCAGTGTGGCTGGCAACCTCCAGCAGAAGCGAAGGCTTGATCGACGCAGACCGTTTCTTGGGGCGCACAGTTCTAACCTCCGCCAGGTTCCGGATGATCGAATTCGAGTGCAAGCAGAGAGGGTGCTAGCGGTCACTGGGGCATTGCTTGGAGAAGGACACCGGCAAGTGCCGGAGCCCCTCTCTCATTGGTCAGTGGCCGGCGAGTCCCGAGGTCATCGCGCCCTCGTCGTAGTCTGGCCGGCTTGATCGTACGGCGAAATCACCGGGTGAAGCATAAGCATTGCCGTTACGCACTTGCTCACTCAATACCGTGCGGTCGTTCGCTCGTGTGTGGTGGTGTTCCGAAGCAGCGGCCGCTTGTGCTGCCAATGCGGCCACCAGTGGAATAAAAAGAACAGTGAGGAATTTCTTCTGCATGTTCATCTCCAGGAAGCTAATCAGCCATCGTTGCAAGAGTGTCCTGCGCGATCTGCTGAGATGCTGACATTCCTGGAAGATATGAATGCATTTCGCCAGCACGACTAAATTGCTTGTTAGAAGCTTCAAGCAGCTGTGAACGGTTGAGCGGCAGATGCCGCCGACGATTTCGTTGTTTTCGCGGCGCTGGCTTCGTTGTGGATGTTTGTCCGTTATTGCGAGACGTGCCGACGCGACCGGCTAAAAGCCGGTCTAACTCGAGAAAATGCGCGCTTTCGATGTTGGAAGCTTGCGTGTTCGCAACGGCCGTTCCAAAGCCTGCACATACCAAAGAGTGAAGCGATCATACCAAGGCCCTAAGCCCACACCCCTCTGGGTAACTATCGAGAACAACCTCCGTCGCCATTTCAAACCGAGACGAAATTGTCCCGAATGGTCCGACAGCGGAGATTAAAGTGCTAAAAGTGGCTTTTAGAACCCTCACAATGCTTGTTGTCCCGGTAGTTGTTGCAATGACCGCGCAAACGGCAGTCGCCAGTCCATACCACTCGAGAGTAAAGGACCGCGTTGCAGCTTATCGGCAGACGTGGGGCACGGTTGGCAACACTATGGACATGGGCGGAGGCATCAGGGACAACGACCCAAATGTGTACCGAGACGGACAACCGATTCATTATTACGACATAACCCCCCACGGCGGCTGATAGCTGTATTCGGTGCGACGAACTCTATTGCAATGCGTTATCTACGCCCTTGGCGGTATCTGCGATCTCCCATCCTCCGCCGAGGGCGCGATAAAGATTGATCAGATCTGTTGCGATCTGCGTGTCGCTATCGGAAAGGTCGTTCTCGCTTTGAAGCAACTGGGCCTGTGTCGCGGTGACATCCAGGAAGTTGGTCGCACCTTCGGAGTAGCGTTGCCTTGCGGCTTGCAGTGCGGACTGATTTTCCGCAACGGCGCGGACGATCTCGATGCGCCGGCGCTGCGCTTCGCGATAGTCGGTCAGCGCGTCGTCGACCTCCTTCCAGGCCCGCAACACCGTTTCCTGAAAGAAGATGGCCGCTTCCCGTTGTCGCGCTTCGCTTAAAGCTAGGGCGCCGCGTAACCGACCGCCTTCGAAAATCGGAATCGAAAACGATGGTCCCACCGCGAATGCGGTCGACGTCGGGGTAAAAAGGTTGCCAAGGTGCAGGCTTTCGAGGCTGGCGGCTCCGTTCAATGTCACGTCAGGATAGAAGTTCGCCACCGCGACACCCGTCTGCGCCGTGGCTTCGTGTAGCCGCGCCTCCGCCTCGCGCACATCGGGGCGTTGGCGTACGCTCGTTCCGGGCATGCCTACCGGAACATTGCGGGGCACGCGCGGAATTTTCTGGACGCGGCGCAACTCCGCCTCGAGCGCGCGGGGAGGCTCGCCCAGCAGCAGTCCGATGGCATTTATAAGCTTGGCTTCGCGGGCACGCAGCGGCGGCACGGTTGCGGCGATAGTGGCCTGCTGGGCCCGGGCTTGTGCCATATCGAGCGTCGTGGCGACGCCGTTGCGGAAACGTGTATTCACAAGCTCCACATTCTCTTCGGCGAGGCCGAGATTGCGTTTCGCGATCCCAAGGCGGTTCTGTGTGCCGCGCAATAGCATGTAGCTATCGGTCAGTTCGGTGACGGCCGCCAGCGCAACGCCGTGTCGGTTCTCCACCGCCGCCAACGTGTTGGCATCCGCGGCTTCGACAGCCCGCCTAACACGCCCGAACAGGTCCAACTGCCACGATGACGCCAAGCCATCATGAAACAGGCCGTAATCCAAAGGCGCGCCGGGCGCAGGTGTGAGCAAAGAAAGCGTGCCATTCGGGCTCTGCCGATTATACGTGGTTGATGATTGCCCTTCGATATGTGGCAGTGCCTGAGAGACTGCGACCCGGCGTTGCGCCACGCTTTGTACGACGCGCTCGGCCGCAGTCTTGAGGTCGAGGTTTTGGGCCGCCGCCCGTTCGACGAGCGAGGATAGTTCAGCGTCCCGGAAGCTCTTCCACCAAGTGATGTCAATCGTCCCCCGAACCGTGCGGCTGGGTACTTCTTTTCCATCCAGCGCCGACCGCCTGGATTCTTCTCTTATCTCCGGACTTTGGTAATCCGGCCCGACGGTGCAGCCGACCAGCCCGACGGCTATCGTTAGACCTGAGAGGTACCTCACAAGACGCAAGGCACGCATACGTCAATGCCCGGTTATGCGATCGCTTGATCTGCGTTGTTCGCCCACGATGTCCTCCAGTCCCGTATGGATAGTGGTCTCGACTGACAAACCTACGCGCAGGAGTTTAGACAAGGGCTGCCCGGGCGTCACCACGATCTTGACCGGCAGTCGTTGCACAATCTTGGTAAAATTGCCGGTGGCATTGTTGGGCGCGATGGGTGCAAAGGCGGCACCGGAAGCTGCAGGGACGTCGATCACCGTTCCCTTGAGGTCGATATCGTAGGCGTCCACGTGGATCGTTACGGGCTGGCCGCCCCGGACGTGCAGCAGATCCACTTCGCGATAATTCGCTTCGATATAGACCTGGTCGAGTGGCACAACGGTCATCAACGTCGTGCCGGGGCTGACATAGTTCCCGACCTGCACGGATCGTTCACCGACCATGCCGTCGATTGGCGCCCTGATCTGCGTATACGACAGATTGAGCCTGGCCTGCACAAGTTGAGCTTCGTCGGCCTTGAGGGCAGCCTCCGTCGCGGACCTCCGTGCCCTGAGCACGTCCAATTGTCGGCGTGTCGCATCGAGCGACGCTTCAGCGCCGTCCAGCGTGGCTTGATCCTGCGCCAGTGTCGTGTCGGCCTGCTGGTGCTCCAGCATCGAGCCGGCCCCCGTCGTAGCGAGGTTACCGAAGCGGCGCGCGTTGTCTTGCGCAAACGTGAGTTTGGCGCGCGCGGACGCTACGGCAGCCTGCTGCTCTTCTATGATCGACGGCTGGCGTGACACGGTCGTTGAGATTTCATCGAGCTGCGACCTGTCGCGCGCCATCGCCGCCTCGGCCGAGGCAACAGCGGTCTCATTGTCGCGGGGATCGAGAGTTGCGAGTACTTGTCCGGTCTTGACGACGTCATTGTCGTCAACCGGAACCGTGGCGATCTGACCCGAGATACGCGGTGCGATCGTGGCGTAGTGGACCATCACATAGGCATCGCTGGTCCGCATGTCTGAGCGCGGCCGGAAAATAATGAAGAGGACCATCGCAGCGAAGATCGCCACGAGGAGCCCGGCCAGAAGCAGCGGCCAGCGCGGCCGAGGCGCAAGAAGCTCATCGATTTCCTGCTCCACCCTGTCATTCGACGGTCCGTCCTGGGGTCCACGTTTATCGTCGGTCTTGCGCATCGGAGCGAGATCGGGCTTTTCGCTCGTCTTCGCCTCGGCGGGACGCATATCGAGTTCAGCTGTATCCTCTTCCATACGGGTTCCTAGTGCTTTGCAAACACGATGCGCGGCGGCATGGTGCGGATCGGCAGCGTCATCACCACGACCATCAAGAACACCGTGAGCGCTCCGAGGATCAGGAAGGTGTCGCTCGCGGATAAAATTGCTACCTGCTGCTTCACGGCGTGACTGAAGGTCTCCAGGCTGTTCGGCACCCGGAGCCGGCCATCGGGCATCAATGGCGGTGGATACTGCGGCAGTATGCCGTTGCTCTGGATCACCCGCCACCGGTCCTGGCCAGCCTGATCGATGATGCGATCGGAATGCAGCGCGCCGCGCCAGCGAGCGATCAACTCCAGGAACCAGGCGCTCGTTGCCTCGGCAACGGCGCGCGACGTGTTGATCAGAGCGGACACGAAAGGGCCTTCTGCCGGGCTGGCGACGGTATTGGTGGACATCATCAGCAGCGACATGATCACCATGGGCTGACCGATCGCCTGGAGCAGTTGCCACAGATAGAACTGATCACGATTCCAATAGATGGTGAGAAAGGAGGAGCCAATGCAGGACGAGAGAATGAATCCTAATCCGACCAGGCTGACCAAGCGCGAATCGACCCGCTTGAAATCTAGCAACAGCGCCATCACGGGCAGCATCACGATTTGCAATGCCGAGATCTCGAGCGTGATCAGGTTGGATTGCAGCGGTCTGTAACCCTGAACTTCCTGCAAGTATCGCAGGGGCACCGTCGAACCGGACTGGCCGATGATTAAAAAAAGGAAAAGGCCGAGCGCGCCGTAAGCGAGGTTGCGCCGGCCAAGCAGCTGCAGTTTGAGAAGCGGCAAAGGGTGAAACCACTCATTGGCCAGCAGCAACGGGATGGCCAGGGCGCTCACCAACGCTAGAACGCAGATCAGTCTTGAGTTGAACCAGTCCAGCCGATCCCCCTGATACAGCATGGTACTCAGGGCGCCGGTTCCGATCACCAGAAGCAGGACGCCGCGCCAATCCAGCAGTCGGAACCGTTCGTATTGCGGCTGGTCCTGATCCAGACAATACCAGACGAGTGCTCCGGCCAGAAAGCAGAGCGGAACGGCCTGCAAGAACACGAAGCGCCAGTGCACGACATCGACCCAAAACGCGGTCATCGTCGCGGCCAGGGGGGGCGTGAAGGTTGCGGTTAAAGCGTAGACTGCCAGGCCGTAAAGCCGAATGTTCGGTGTGAGCATGCGAAAAGCCGTGGTCATCAGCAGAGGGACAAGCATGCCTCCCGCCAACCCCTGCAGCAGCCGCAGAGCATAAATCGCCTCGACGTTCGGACTGAACGGAATCAGAACGCTCGAGGCTCCGCACAAGGTGATCGCAAAAAGTGTCCAGCGCCGTAATGTGAAGGTCATCGCGAGCCATGGCGACACTGCCATGCCGACGATCTCCGCCCACACGTACAAGCTCTCAATCCAGGTTCCGGCATCGTGACCGATGCCGAGCGCTCCCCGGACGTCTATCAACGCAATGGCCGTGACCTGATCGTTAAACTCGGACGTCATCACCGCGATCAGGACACCACCGAGACCGAACAAGGGCTTGATATCCACGGGATGCTCCAGCCCTTTCGATAACCTATGATCGATCACCGATGAGCTTGGAGCAGATGTAAGGTTCGCGAACCGCCCGCCTTATTAAATTAGGGTTTAATCGGTGCGGCGCCTCAGCGTAGCGTCGACGGATCTGCGAACTCGATCGCGCGCCGCTCGAACGACCAGAGCTTCACCCGAGGCAGCAGAGTTCTATGTTCAGTCCGGATCGACATCGGTGGGTGATGCGTCCGTTCCTGGCAGCGCCTTCTTCATTAACGCACGGGTGCGGCTGACGATGTCCCCAGTGCGCATTCCGTCCTTGACGATACAAGCGAGCAACCGCCAGATTGCTTCCGTATCTGTCGGTTGGGCGCCGAGCAGCCGCAGAGCAGCTTCGGCGTTCATGACGACAGCGCTGATCGCTTGGTTGATCTCGGCAATCGACGCAGATAGCTGCTCTGGGGTCGCGTCGGTGCAGTTAGGATGGTGTCTCTCGGTAGACGCGGTTGCGGTAACACCAGCGGTCTCATTTACGGCGTAGGGCATGGCACACCTCCTCCGAATTTACGTGGTGTAGCCACGCTCGGAGGCCGGTTCCTTAGGGCCGACCTTAAGAATTCTTAAATTGCGGTGGTCTCACTGAGGTTGCCTCTGGCCCGGATCGCGACCAGTGCTGATGATCGCGGTGCAGGTTACCGCAGACGGCCGGCTTCGCCGGTAGCGGGAGGCGGCAGGAGCATTGCGCACATGACATCTGCAAAGGTGCCAACGGCAGACATGGCATAGCGGCCGAAGAAGGAGGCGGCCGAAGGCAGCCCAAACATAATGATCTTACGATCAGCGGCCACCATCACCGGGCGACCGCCGTCTCATTCGCTGTAGTCATCGGTGACAATCGGTCCAAAACCTTCCCAGCGCTCTCCATTAAACCGCATCATTTGAAGCTGCTTGATCGGGCGGTAGTCAGTTGGCGAGGTGCTCATCACGATTCCCGGCAGCAATAGATCAGTCTCAACGTTCTTAAGGCTAGTAACCTGCTTCATTACGTTCTCGCGGGTAAGATTATCACCGCATGCGCGCAGCACAGCTTCGAGTGTCTGGGCGACGCCGTAGCCGTAGGTATTGAAGTTCGAATTCTTGTCACCCTCCGGATAGTACTTGTCCATAAAGGCGCGCCACTTCTTCATGCCGGGATCGTTGTCCCATGTCGGATCGCCAGGGTCCTTGCCCCAATTCACGCTGATAATGCCTTGCGATATGTCGAGTCCCGCGGGTTTCAGCACCCCTCCCACGGAAGAGGAGTTGATTGTAAGAATATGGACCGGCTTCCAATTGAGTTCGGCGACCTTTCGGATCGCCTGCGCAGCAAATTTCGAAGTAGAGATGTCGTAGAAAATGTCGGCGCCGGCAGATTTCAGTCTGACAATCTGGGAATCGACGGTCGGTTCGGTCGGTTCGTAGGCCGCTTCCGCAACGATCATCGATGCAGCGTTGTCGCCTAAGGCCTGCTTAAGACCAACGACGTAGTCCTTGCCGAAATCATCGTTCTGATAGAGAACACCAATCTTGGCCTTTGGGTGATTTTTAAGGATGTAGCGCCCATAGATTCGGGCTTCGGTCTGATAGTTGGGATTGGCGGCCATCGTCCACGGAAAATTTACTGGGTCGGAGAAGCGCGTTGCACCAGTTGCCAAGGATAGTTGCGGCACTCTGTTGTCGTTGAGATACTTTTGCACGGCGGCATTTTGCGCCGTACCTAGGCTCCCGAACATCAGCAAGACCCCGTCGCTCTCGACTAGCTTGCGCGTCTGCTCCACGGTTTTCGCGGGATTATAACCATCGTCGTAAGCGATCAGCTTGATTTTTCGGCCGTTGATTCCACCTTGTTCGTTGATCATACGGAAATAGGCAGTTTCCGCCTTGCTAACCGTGGCGTAGGCCGAGGCCGGCCCACTGAACGCCGTCGTTTGGCCGATCTTGATTTCGGAATCGCTGGCCCCGACATCATACTTTTTTTGGGCATTCGCCGGAGCGGTCGCCGATAGCGCGCAGGCCATCAGCACGGCCGTCACAGCCCATTTCAATTGAATATGGATCATTCCTGCCTCCTTCCCTGACCGAATTGCTTGCCGAACTCACTGGCGCGCATGCGGTGCATGGTTACCGTGGGTCGGTCCCACGTTGATAATACCTTTCGGTTCCGCCGTAACCGCAGGCTATATCAAAGGCAAAACTTCAGCCTGTCTAATCCGCGAGGCCGGGGTGTCTGAGGCAAACGCCAATCTGGTCTATGTGTGCGATCAATGGGAGATCGACCTCGGCCGGCGGGAACTGCGGTCGAGCGGGATTCCCGTGCCGCTCGGCGGCCGGGCCTTCGAGGTCGTCACCGTCCTGGTGCAATCGGCCAGCGAATTCGTCACCAAGGACCACATGATGGATCGTGTGTGGCCGGGCGCCACTGTCGGCGAAGGCACGCTCCACGTTCACATCTCCGCGGTCCGCAAGGCGCTTGGCCGGACCGAGCCTGCTGAAGACCGCGTCCGGTCGCGGCTATCGCCTGCTCGGGAACTGGACGCCGCGGCAGCGGGAGGCGGCCGCCGCACCGGTCTATTCATCTCGCGATCCGCACATCCGGATCACCGCCGGCCAACAATTTTCCTCCGCTCATTACGCGCCTGGTCGGCCGGGCCGCAGCTGCACAGTTTGTCCGAGACCTCGTCTCTGCCTATCGGGTGGTGACCTTGACGGGTCCCGGCGGCATCGGCAAGACCTCACTCGCCATCAAAGCCGTTCGTTACCTGCTCTCCGACTTTAAAGACGGAGGATGGCTCGTCGAACTGGCCTCGTTGTCCGACCCCGGCCTCGTGGCCCGCTGCGGTAGCCAGCACGCTCGGGCTGAAGGTCAGCGGCGAGATTTCGGCGGAGTTGGTCGCTCGCGCCATCGGTGGGAGCCATCTTCTGCTGGTGCTCGACAACTGCGAACATGTCATCGACGCGGCGGCGAACCTGGCCGAGACCTTCACACGCCAGTGCCCGCGCACCACGATTGTGGCAACCAGCCGCGAAGTCCTGCGGATCGACGGTGAAGCCGTCTATCGCGTTCCGCCGCTCGAGGTGCCTGCTCTCGGGCAAGCGGCACCGGACTACCATCATGCAATACAGCGCGGTCGAGCTGTTCGTCGCCAGGACCAAAGCGCTGAACGCAGGCTTCACGCCGACCGCCGAAGACCTCGCGTCGATTGCCGCGATCTGCCGGCATCTCGACGGCATGCCGCTCGCGATCGAATTCGCGGCGGCCGCGCCGCGGTTCTCGGAGTTGCGCAGGGGTAGCCGCAGGACTGCGCGATCGCTTCGCGCTGTTGACGACCGGCCGCCGCACGGCGCTTCCGCGCCAGCGGACACTGCGCGCGACGCTCGATTGGAGCCATGAACTGCTGCCGGAAACAGAACGGCGGTTGCTGCGGCGCCTGGCCGTCTTCGCCGGCGGCTTCACCGTCGATGCCGCCGCCGCCGTCATGACGGATACCGGATCCAACACGCCGACGGTGCGGACGGCATCGCCAATCTCGTCGCCAAATCATGGTGACGCTGGACAAATCCGACGCCAACGCCCGCTGGACTCTGCTGGAAACGATCCGTGCCTACGCGATCAAGAAGCTTGTCGAGCACGCCGAGGCCGAGATCGCCGCGAAGCACGGCATGCAGCTGTATTTTCGCGATCTTTTCACGGCGCAGGCGCCAGGCGCTGGATCGTCTTTATCGGATGAGGACCTGGCGAGCCGCATCGGAGAGATCGACAACGTTCGCGCGGCGATCGACTGGTCGTTCTCCTCGACCAAAGACCAGACGATTGGCATCGACCTCACGGCCGCCTATGCGCCGGTCTGGCGACACCTGTCGCTGATGGGTGAATGCCGCGAGCGATGCGAACGCGCCTTGCTCGGTCTTGAACCGCAGGTGACCGCGAACATGTCGCTGCGAATGGAGCTGCAGATCGCCCTCGCGAGTGCGATGTTCATCACGATGGGCCCCGCAGAACAGGCAAAAACGCTCCTGACCGAGGCGCTCGAAACCGCCGATGCGCTGAATGATCTCCGTGCGCTGGCGCGGGCTCTAACGACGCTGTTAGCCATTTACTTCTTTCGCGGCGAATACGGTAAGGCGCAGATCGCGGCGGAACGGATGGAGAAAATCGCTCATGGTATCGGCGACCCGATACACCTCCGTTTGGCTTATCAGCAACTGGGCATTGCGCTTTGCCTGAGAGGCAGACCTCGCGAGGGCCAGCAATATTTTGACCGCGTTCTTCGATTTTCCGCGGCGCCAGGTGATCGCCGAGACGCGATTTATTACAATTCGAATGACCATGCGGTGGTCCGGTCGATGCAGGCTCGGGCGCTTTGGATGCAGGGTTTGACGGATCGGGCGCTCGATGAAGCCCGCCTCAGCCTGGAAGAACTGCAAGGTGCAGATCACCAACTCCTGCTTTGCCGGATATTGTATCAAGGCATCTGCCGCATCGCGACGATGACAGGTGACTTCGCAACCGCCGATCGGGAGATCGCGCGCTTGATCGGGGCCGCCACAGGTTTCAACGCGCCCCTCTGGAAGACCGCGGGTCGTTTCCTGAAAGGGAAGTTGTTGGTCGAACGCGGTGAGTTCGCGCAAGGCCTGCTGGTGTTGCGCGATGCCTTCGAGACGGGTGACCGAACCGGGTGGCGCATATCGTATGAAGAGTTCAAGGGGGCTCTCGCGTTAGGGCTGGCCGGGACAGGGCGGCTCGACGAGGCTCTCCTTGCCCTGGACGACGCGATGGCGGCCGACCGCGAGGGCGCGGACGGATACGGGTGGTATGCCCCTGAATTGCTCCGCATCAAGGGCGAAGTTCTCCTCCAGCAGGCCGTGGATCAGTCCGCCCTGGCAGCCGAAGAGTGCTTTGACCAGGCGGCCCAAATCGCCCGCGCGCAGGGCGCTCTCTTCTGGGAGTTGCGGATCGCCCTTAGCGTTGCTCGTTTGCGGGTAAGCCAGGGTCGCCACCGCGAGGCGAGAGCACCGCTTGCATCGGTTTACGACCGGTTCACCGAGGGTTTTGCGACAGCTGACATGCAGGCTGCCCGCAACTTGCTTGAGGCATTGCCGTCGTAACGCATGACGTTGTTTGCCCTCGCCAGGCGAAGGCGCGGATCGTGCTGCAGAAATTGCCGCGCCGAAAGGACGGATCTTTATTAGCGAGAACGTCGGCTTTCACGTTGCCGAAGGTCGTCTCCGGCTCTTCTTTGAAATGCGCACTCCGCGGGGTGGACATGGATTTCGCAGGAAGTCTCGGGCGACATTCGCGCCGTCAACTTCGAAGCGATGATCCGAACTGCTGTGCTGGTGAGTCAGGCCTACATCGTGGAACATCGCGCCCACATAAAGGAGTTCGGGATCGAATATCAGTCCACGAAGCTTTCCTGCCAGAGCGCCCCAGTCGTAGACGCGAACTCGAAACAACAGCGGCGATTCGGTATCTCGCACCACTCCGTTACTTCGCGCGCCGACCAGCACGACCTCACGACGCAGCGTCAGCGTACACCGGCAGGGTGAATTGAAACGTGGCACCGTGGGGTACGTTTGCCGTGGCCCACAGCCGGCCGCCATGGGCTTCCACGATCGAACGACATATCGAGAGACCCATGCCCATGCCGCTGGACTTGGTGGTGAAGAAGGCGTTGAAGAGCCGGTCCGTATTCTCGGCGGAAATCCCGCCGCCGCAATCGGTCACACTGACGAGCACTTCTTGTGGCGCATCTTGACGCGATCGGATCACCAGTTCGCGCGGTCGGTCCATGACCGCTTGCATGGCTTCAATGCCATTCACCGCCAGGTTGATAATCACCTGCTGCAAGTGGACCCGATCACCCTGAATCGTGGGAAGAGCCGGCGCCAACTCCGTTCGCAACGACACCCGCTGGTTGATCAACTCACGTTGCACCAGCCGGATGGTCTCTCCCACGACTTCATTGAGGTCGAGTGGCACCTTCTCAATGGCGGTCTTGTTCGCGAGCGCCCGGACGCGCCCGATCACTTCTTTCGCCCGATTGCTGTCACCGATAATCCAGCCCAACGAGCGTCGGGCTGCGTCAAGGTCAGGAGTTCCGCGGTTGAGCCAGCGCAAACCGGCCTCGGCGTTGGCGATAACGCCAGCGAGCGGCTGGTTCACTTCATGCGCGATCGAGGCCGCCAGCTGCCCTGTCGTGGTGATGCGATTGATGTGCGCGAGCTCCGTTCGGGCATCGAGGAGCCGCTGTTCGCTGGCGCGCAGTTTCTCTTCTGCCCGCTTGCGGTCGGACAAGTCGATGACAAAGGCAACTCCTTCGTCTCGTTTCCACTCAAAAAGCGCGCCGGCGATCAGAACCGGCACGCGGCTGCCGTCCTTGCGGAAATATTCCTTCTCGTAAGGCCTGCAGCTCCCGGTCGCGCTGACCGCGGCCAACGCATCCTGGTCGGCGGAGGCCCATTCGGCGGGCGTCAACTTCGTCCAGCCAATTTGGCTCAAAAGAAACTCTTTATGGCTGTAGCCCAGCATGTCGAGAAAGGCTTCGTTAGCTTCGATGATCCGGCCTTGGAAATTCCAGATTATGACCCCGATGATGTTCGAATCGACCAGGCGGCGAATCCTGGCCTCCCGATCCCTTAGATCGCTGTACAGACGCGCATTCTCTAGCGAGATTGCCGCTTGCGATGCCAGCATTTCCAGCACCGAGATCCGAGCTTGCGTGAACACGTGCGATGCCAGCTTGTTCTCGAGATAGAGCACCCCGATCCGCGTGGCCTGCTTCACCAGAGGCAAGCAGAGAACCGACCGGGCATGCTCCTGGCGGATATATTCATCAGCCGAGAACGGATTTTGGGCCAAGGCGTCGTCAAGGATTACGCTTTTCCGAGTCCGGAGGACGTAATGGAATACGGACTTGGGAAGATGTGCCGGTGACACGGCCATTTGGCGTTGCGTGACCTCGACCTGGCCACGGCCGGCCGTCGCTTCCGCCACAATCCGTGGCTCTTCGTTCGGAAACAAGATTAGCAGACCACGCTCGGCGCCTGCGTGCTCTACCGCGATCCGCAGGAGCGTCTTGGTGAGCTCGCCGAGAACGATCTCACCGGACACCGCCTGCGCGGCCTTGAGCACCGTCCCGACATCAAGCTGCTCGACGGACGCACCAATGGTGGTGATGGGAGATGCAGGCACCGATGTGTTGCGGAGATGCGGATAAAGCTGTTCGAGTTGGCGCACCTTGCCATCGGCTCCCCAACGCTGATAGCAATGCCGAGCGTCCCGCAAATACACCCGAGCAATCTTCTCGAGACCGCGCGCCGCATAAAAGCGTGCGGCGAGCTCGTTGGCGATCCCTTCATTCTGGACGAAGCCATTCTCGCGCGCCAAGCGGATCGCCTCTTCGTAAAGGTGCTCAGCGTCGAGTTTTCGGTCTTCGAGGCGCGCGATCTCGGCGCCAACCAGGGCGACGCGATCTTCAAAATTCTCCGGACAGTTTCGTGCCCAGACCCGGAGTTGGTCGTGATGTACCCTGATGACGTCGAGCTGATGAGCGAAGCCGGGATTGCGTTCGCAGACGGCAGCTTTGGCAAGCGCACCGTAAAGGTGGTATTCCGCCGTTTCGAACTGTGAAACCAAAGTCCACAACAGGCCTTGCGCTCTTTGCGAGGCCATGTTCGCCTGCGCAAAGTCGCCGGCGAAAAAGCACGCCTGAAGCTTGCGGACCCAGTACCAGCACTCAATAAACGCCATATCCGGATTGGAGAAACGACGCTCCAGACCACGCTCGTCGAACTGTTCCTCTTCAAAACAGCCAAATAGCGGCGTCAAGCCGCGCAGGGTCCGAATTAGCCCGATTTGAATCGCAATGCAGTCAACGGCAAATCCGAACCGCGCCTTCTTGGCGAACGAGAGGCCTCGCTCAGCTTCCTGTTCCGCCTCGGCGAGCGGATCGCCTGCTGCGAGAAGATTTGTGACAACCTGCTTGCCGCAATAGCCGGCGTAAGTAACATCGCCCATCTTGTTCGCAGCCTCAAACGCTCTGCGAACGAAATCTCGGCCATGGCGGATATGCTCCGTCCACGGAAGGACGAGATTTCCGAAATCCATATAAGTCCTGGCCTGAAACCGGGTCAGCTTGCGCTGTTCGACTAGGTCATAGCCCAACCGACCAAAGTGATATGCTTCCGGATAGTTGCCGAAGCGGTGTCCCGCGATCATGCCGAGATACGCAAAAGCTGCGCACGAGGAATTGCAGTTGCCATGCTCGATGCTGAAATTGACAGCTCGGCAGGTAATCAGCGCCAGCAGATTTGCATCCGTATAAAATGCAGGCGGTGCCATTTTAATCAAAACGTCGAGTGTCGCGAGGTTGCCCGGATCTTTCATCAAAGGCAAGTCGATCAGGTCCTCGATTGTTCGGCTGTTAAGCTGGGACCAGATCCGAGCGTACTCGCATCGCGCCTCCTCTTCTGTCGGATGGGGTGACCAATCGATGCCCAGATGCCGAAGAAAATCCAGACCAACCGCGACAGCGCAGCTGCTCTGATCGAGAGTTGTGTAGAGATCAGTGAGCAGGCAAGTGACGCTGGCACGTTCGACGACGGTAGTGGCGCGAATCGAGAGCGAAGTCAGGCGCTCCTCGGCCTCTGCTAATACACCCGTCAGAAACTGGCATTCGCTCCGGTTAAGTTCAATCGCGAAGGCAAGCTGGCGCCGGCGCTCCCAGCAGTCTGGCTGTAATAGGGCCGCACCGGCATTCAGATAGCGGAGCGCCGAATCATAGGCCGTAGCGGCCTTGGCACGGTTGCCTGCCATCAGGTTCAGTTCGGCCAGCTGCTCGCGCTCCTCCCGATCTGTCATCAGGGTGTTGCCGCGATTGAGTTGACTCACGATCTCGAAAATCATCTCCTCCCTTCGCTCAGGCGGCGTCCGCAGCAAAAGGAAACGTCCAATCAGAAGATGGAATTCCGCGCGCGATTCCGCTGGGATCAATGAATAGGCCGCCTCCTCTACACGGTCATGCGCGAACTTGTATGCTTCCCCCTGCCGCTCGACCAAACTAAGGCTGAGCGCCGGCAACAGAGCAGCGTCAAGCTGTTGCTGCGAGGTCTGCAAAGCCATCGAAAGCATCGTGATTTCAACGACGCCGCCGAGGCAGGCAAGGTGTTGTAGCGCAACCTGCGTGCCAACCGGCAGGCGGCCGAGTTTCTCGACCATAAGGTCTACCACGTTGTCGGTGTAACCCTTGGAATAGATGCGGGTCAGATCCCATGACCATCGCGTTGCGCTATGATTTAAGGTTAGCAAACCCTCGTCGGCGAGCGAGGAAAGGAATTGAGTGGCAAAGAACGGATTGCCATCTGTCTTTTGGTGGACCAGTCGCGCTAATGGCACGATAGCATGAGCTTCACAGTGCACCGCGTCTGCAACTAGCTGCCCGAGATGTTCTTCGGAAAGCGGCCCAAGCGCAATTTCACTGACGTTGGTCCCTGCGTTGCTGATTGCTTCAAGCTTCCGGATCAAAGCAGGGTTTGCATCGACCTCATTGTCCCGATAGGCGCCAATCAGCAGCAAATGCTGTAGATCAGACGCTGTCATCAGGTCCTCCAGCAGGTCGAGCGTCGCCGCGTCGAGCCATTGCAGGTCATCCAAGAACAGGACCAGCGGATGTTGAGGCCGGGCAAAGACGCTGATGAACCGCCGGAACACGAACTGGAAACGTCTTTGCGCCTGACGCGGCTCAAGCTCCGGGACCGGCGGCGGGTCACCGATGATGAGCTTGAGTTCGGGGATGAGGTCGGTCATGACCCCGCCATTCGGCCCCAGCTCCCCCAGCAGAGTGTCGCGCCAGCTCGCGAGCTCAGGGTCGCTTTGGCCGAGAAGCGGTCGCACAAGGCCCTGAAAAGCCTGTATCAGGGTGGCATAAGGGATGTCACGCCTGTACTGGTCGAACTTGCCGGATGCGAACAATCCGCGGGAAGGCACAAGCACTTTGTGCAATTCGTTGACGACAGATGATTTGCCGATGCCGGGATAGCCGGAGATCAGCACGAGCTCAGGCGCTCCGCTCTTAACGATGCGATCGAACGAGGCGAACAAGATCTCTACCTCGCGCGTTCTCCCGTACAGCTTCTCGGGGATCCGTAGCCGGTCGGGCGTGTCCTGTTGCCCCAGCGGGAAGTCATCGATGCGGCGTTGACGCTCCCAATCAACCAAGCAGTGCCGCAGGTCGCGCTCGACACCGGCCGCTGTCTGGTAGCGCTCCTCGGCTGTCTTCGCGAGCAGCTTCAGGATAATCGCCGAGACTGCGCCGGGAACGTCCGTCAGCCGCTCGTCCGGCGGCACCGGCTTTCGTGCGATATGGCAGTGGATCCACTCCATCGGATCGGCGGCGGTGAAGGGCAGCGCGCCTGTGAGCATCTGGTAGAAGGTGACGCCGAGCGCGTAGAGGTCGCTGCGGGAGTCGATCGAACGGTTCATCCTGCCGGTCTGTTCCGGCGCCATATAGGCGAGCGTCCCCGCGATCACCTCCGGCGGCGCGAGGGCTTGGCGCTCGCGTGGCAGACGCGAGGCGATGCCAAATCCCGTTAGCCAAACGCCGCCGCTTGCCGCGTCCGCCAGGATATTTGCCGGCTTGATGTCCTTATGGATAAGGCCTCGCTCATGCACCTGCCGGAGCGCACCCGCGAGAGGGATCGCGATGCGCAGGAATTGCGATACCTCCAGTGGCCGGCCAAGCAGTCGGTCGAGCGGTGCGCCGCCCGGATCCTCCAGCACGAGCGTCATACGGCCGTTATGATGCGTCAACGCGACCGGTCGCGCGGCCCAGTCAGCGTCTAGTTCGGACTTGAGTGCATATTCGTATTCAAGTCGCTCGACACAAGCGCGCGAACCTTCTTCTGCGGCGGCAAGCAGGACCGGCGCCAAGCCGTTGCCCGACCCGCGGTAGAGGGCGATGTCTCCCTCCCTCAGCGGCGCGAATGCGTAGCTCGAGAGTTCCTTCACAACGGCCTCCTGCAAGGAGGGCTACATTAGCTCTTCAATTAGTTTACGTTTGCCGGGGCCCGTCAATCCAAAAACAGATGCCAAAAAATGCGATCTTACGAGGAGGCCAAGTGGCGTTTTTTAAGTCGTCCAGCTATGAATAGATACACCCGAGGCAGCAGAGTTCCACGTTTAGTTCGCATCGACATCGGTGAGTGATGCGACTGCCTCCTCCAGGCATTCCCTGCGTGGGGCGTCTTTGATCAGCGCACAGGTGCGGTTAGCGATATCCCCACTGCGCATTCCATCCTTGACGATACAAGCGAGCAACCGCCGGATTGCTTCCGTATCTGCCGGCTGGGCGAGGAACAGACGCAGCGCGGCTTCGGCGTTCGGCAATCGACGCCGATAGCTGCCCCGGGAACGCGACCCGGTTCGCGGACGCCAACTCCGTCTGAGTTCCGTGACACCGCGTCTCGCTGTCGCTCGCGATCTGCTCCGGGGCGCTCCATGCCCACTCGGGTTCCTCGGCGATGATATCGGGCGGAGGGTCAGCGGTCTCGTTTACGGCGCAGGGCATGGCACACCTCCTCCGAACTTAGGTGGTGTAGCCGCTCTCGGAGGCCCATTCCTTAGGGCCGATCTTAAGAATTCTTAAATTGCGCTTGTCCCGCTGAGGTTCTTGCGCTCGCGGCGGGACTGCTCAGAGATCAAGCCGCTCATGTCAGCGTTCGCTTGTCCTCACTCGTTGACGTCGTGATTATCTTCTCGCCGAGTAGATACAGGGGGTGTTGTCTCGAAAAGTACGCATGCACTGCAGAGTCCGGTCCCAACAGCGAGACACCCCACGCGTTTTTTGCGTTCGTTTGAGAAATCTTTTCGTGCAAATCGAATACGCATTTGGCGCACGCACGCCCACTCTCATTCGAAGTTCCTCCGGGCTAACCGCCCAGGTAGATGAAACAGTCACACTGCATCAGGTGAGCGCGCCGGGACGCAGCCACGACAGTCGTCTCCCTTGCGGCGGTCGCATTCCGGATGCGATCAAAATAGAGGCTATTCGGCCAGGATTGACGAACTTCTCTCGTAGTGGCCGAGCAGTAGGATTCCTAGTTCTCGCACTTGGCATCACCAGCCCTGAGAGAATCCGATGTATCAGCTTCACTACCTTCCAAGCAATGCGAACGCAGCACCTCACGTGGTGCACAGAGATCGGTCAGAAATACCGACTTCTCCTCGTGGACCTCGGTTTCGCCGCCGGCGAACTCTGGTTTTTACCGGGAGATAACGACCGACCGCCCGCCTCCTTCCAAACAAACCGTACGCCGCTCTGCGTCCGTTCATCTGCAAATCAAGTTCCCAAACGGTCAGTAAGGAAATGAGCCATGTGCATAGTCAAGCTTCGAAATTTATTGAATCGCCGCGGGTTTATAAGTGCGTCTGCGACCACCGCATGCGCGGTTGTAGCCAGCAGTTCGCTGAGTGAACGGGCTGTCGGAAAGCCCGCTGACGAGCCGCCGACATTCCGGCGTCCCAAGACCATTATCCCGGTGCCAACTCCTTCTGCGGAATTTCAGCGCGTGGCGGCCGGGATTCCAGACACCAAAATGACCCGTGAGGCGACCGGGCTACTGCGCGAATTCAGCAAGCCGGTGTTGATCAACCATTCGCATCGCTGTTTCTTCTGGGCCAACGAGATGGGGCGTCAAACCGGACAGAAGTTCGATGTCGAGCTTCTGTTCGTTTGCGCCGCCTTCCACGATTTTGGTTTGCTCAAGAAGTTCAGCAGCTCCGACGATCGCTTCGAAGTCGATGGTGCGAACGCTGTGCGTCAATTTCTCGAACACCACGGCGTCCCCAACGCCCGCATCCAGACCGCCTGGGATGCAATATCGCTTCACACCACGCCCGGCATCGCCGCATACAAGCCGTTGGAAGTGGAGCTCCTATACAATGGCGTCGCGCTGGATTCCCTTGGCGTCGGGTACGAAAACTTTCCCGAAGAAGTCCGCAACAAGGTCCTTAGCCAGTTTCCGCGAACCAATTTCAAGACGGAGATCGCACAGGCCTTTTTTGACGGATTTGGATACAAGCCCCAAACGACGGAATACACCTGTAACGAAGACGTCTGCTCGCATTTCATCCGGAACTACCAGCGGAAGAACTTCTACGACCAGGTCATGGACTCCCCGTTCCCGAACTCTTGATGTCCGGGCCCGAATAACAATCGACATCCAAACCCCGTTGCATGAGCCGGACCGAACGTTGGACGGGTCTGCTCCTCGTCTGCGTGCGTTGCGCCGTTGTCTCAAGCAGGAAGCATGAAGGAGGAAAGCCATGTTGAGAGCGAAGGTACCAAAACTCTTGACCGGAGTGGCCGCCGTCTCCGTTGTCGCGTTTGGCGTCGCCTACGGCCAGCAGGGGCCGCGTGGCAAGTCGAGCTATATGGAGGTGGAGATCAACGAGCCGTTCTCGGCGATCCTCGCCCGATTGTCCGAAGAGAAGCCTGCGGTAACACGGGAGCACATGGCGCTCCTCAACGAGCGGTACGATTTGAGTAATCGACCCACCGCAGGCGTCACGATGGACCGAGGCAAGCCTGTGCAGGAAGGCATTCGCGTCAAGCTTCCGGTGGGAACGACCTGGCAGGCTCTCGCGCATACAAGTCCCGAGCAGATCCGTGATCAGAACCTGTTTCCCAAGGGATTCTATCCACTGCCTCATCCCAAGCATCAGGCCGGCGGCTTTGTGTTTCCGCATTTCGTGATCGACGAGATCAACCGGCAGGAGGGACGTAATCTCACCCGTTTCGATGTCGACTACGATATCCCTGATCACTTTCTGCCCGAATTCCCGCCGGCGATGTATCTCAATCAGCGCACCGATCTCGGCGACGTCTCGCAAGGCAAGCTCGTTACCATCGAGAACTATTACGAACTGTTCAACGGCATTATTCCTCCCAAGCAACTGGAAGGCTTGCGCCTGCTCGTCACGGCGTTCCCGCAACAGCAATTCAACGCAACGGAGGATCGCCGCTCGGAGAAGCCAAGCCGCGGTACAACGTGCTTCGACTGCCATTCGAACGGCCACACCAACAAGGCCACGCATCTTGCCCCCGATGCCCGGCCGGAGGAATCCCGCCATCGCGTCGTCACCCCGACGCTACGCGGCGTGCAAATTCAGCGGTTGTTCGGCTCGCAGCGGGCGCTCAAAACTGTCGAAGATTTCACCCAGTTCGAACAGGCCGGCGCGTATTTCGACGGTGACCACGTGATTGCGGCCAAGAAAGGCCTAAACCCCCTTGATCGGATCAGCCAAGTCGGCTTGATGGCGGAATTCCAGGAGGAACTCGGCTTCCCGCCGGCACCAAAACTCGACGTGTTCGGCAAGCTCGATCCGAGCAAGGCCACGCAAGCCGAACTGCGCGGGCAGGAGGTCTTCTTCGGCAAGGGACGGTGCGATTCCTGCCATGCCGCGCCCTATTACACCGACAACCTGATGCACGATCTCAAGACCGAGCGTTTCTTCAAGCCCACGATGATCAACGGCTTGAGTGAAGTCGGTGATGGCGCGGTAAAGACGTTCCCGCTGCGCGGCATCAAGGATTCACCGCCCTACCTGCACGACGGGCGCCTCCTGACACTCGACGATACGGTCGAGTTCTTCAACCTGGTGCTCGGCACGAAATTAACCAACGAGGAGAAGCACGACCTGGTCGAGTTCCTGCGCACCCTCTGATCGCGGTGCTTCGACGTCGGGGTCGCTACCTTTCGGTTGAGCAAAGCGCTTAGCGTTTAACGAGGAGAGCTTTGATGGCTCTCCTTGACTTGAATTCCTATCGCAAGCGGCGCGTGGGCACAGTCGGGCAGATCTGAAAAATCGGCCCGATTGTTCGAGGACTAACCACCCGGAAAGACTAATGTAGGATCGAAGGCGATCTTGTGGTGGGAACACCACCTTGGGGCAAGGGCTACCAGAATCCACATGATCGATAGGTGGCAATTGCATCCCATGCGCAGATGCACTCGAAGCAGCGCAACTGACGAGACTTTATAACATCGAACGCGACGGCCCCAGCACGCGGGGCCGGATGAGCTGGGGCCGTCCTTCGGATGGCGCCGTTGGGCGAACAGCATAACGTCTGCGCGAAGGGCGATGGACGCCAGCCGTGGGGCTCGGATCGCGACTGGCGCGGATGATCGCGGTGCATGGTTACCGCGGACGGTCGCACATACCTTTCGGCTTCGCAGTATCCGCAGGCTATATTAAAGGCAAAACTTCAGCCTGTTTAATCCGCGAGGCCGGCGTGTCTGAAGCAAGCGCCAATCTGGTCTATGTGTGCGATCAATGGGAGATCGACCTCGGCCGGCGGGAGCTGCGGTCGAGCGGGATTCCCGTGCCGCTCGGCGGCCGGGCCTTCGAGGTCGTCACCGTCCTGGTGCAATCGGCCAGCGAATTCGTCACCAAGGACCACATGATGGATCGTGTGTGGCCGGGCGCCACTGTCGGCGAAGGCACGCTCCACGTTCACATCTCCGCGGTCCGCAAGGCGCTTGGCCAGGACCGGGGCCTGCTGAAGACCGCGTCCGGTCGGGGCTATCGCCTGCTCGGGAACTGGGCGCCTCAGCAGCGGGAGGCGGCCGCCGCACCGATTCATCCATCCGCGATCCGCACGTCCGGATCACCGCCGCCGAACAATTTTCCCCCGCTCATTACGCGCCTGGTCGGCCGGGCCGCAGCTGCACAATTTGTCCGAGACCTCGTCTCTGCCTATCGGGTGGTGACCTTGACGGGCCCCGGCGGCATCGGCAAGACCGCGCTCGCCATCAAAGCCGTTCGTTACCTCCTCTCCGACTTTAAAGACGGAGGGTGGCTCGTCGAACTGGCCTCGTTGTCCGACCCCGGCCTCGTGCCCGCTGCGGTAGCCAGCACGCTCGGCCTGAAGGTCACCGGCGAGATTTCGGCGGAGTCGGTCGCTCGCGCCATTGGTGGGAGCCATCTTCTACTGGTGCTCGACAACTGCGAACATGTCATCGACGCGGCGGCGAACCTGGCCGAGACCTTCACCCGCCTGTGCCCGCGCACCACGATTGTGGCAACCAGCCGCGAAGTGCTGCGGATCGACGGTGAGGCCGTCTATCGCGTTCCGCCGCTGGAGGTGCCTGCTGTCGGGCAAGCGGCACCGGACACCATCATGCAATACAGCGCGGTCGAGCTGTTCGTCGCCAGGACAAAAGCGCTGAACGCAGGCTTCACGCCGACCGCCGAAGACCTCGCGTCGATTGCCGCGATCTGCCGGCACCTCGACGGCATGCCGCTCGCTATTGAATTGGCGGCGGCCAGCGCGGCCGCGCTCGGAATCGCGCAGGTGTCCGCAGGACTGCGCGATCGCTTCGCGCTGTTGACACTCGGGCGCCGCACGGCGCTTCCGCGGCAGAGGACACTGCGCGCGACGCTGGATTGGAGTTATGAACTGCTGCCGGAAACAGAGCGGCGGTTGCTGCGGCGCCTGGCCGTCTTCGCCGGCGGATTCACCGTCGATGCCGCTGCCGCGGTCATGGCCGATACCGGGCTTGATGCGACGACGGTGGCAGATTGCATTGCCAATCTTGTTACGAAATCGCTGATCACACTGGACCCGACGCCAAGCGTCACGCGCTGGACTCTGCTGGAAACGATCCGTGCCTACGCGATCAAGAAACTAGCCGAGAGTGACGAAAGCGACGACGCTCAGAGACGGCACGCGGCGTTTTTTCGCGATCTCTTCGCGCTGCAAGCGCGAGGCGCCAGATCATCTTTATCGGATGATAACCTGGCGCGCCATGTCCGAGAGATCGACAACGTTCGCGCGGCGCTCGACTGGTCCTTCTCCTCGGCCGGAGACCAGGCGATTGGCGTCGACCTCACAGCCGCCTATGCGCCGGTCTGGCGACACCTGTCGCAGATGAGTGAATGCAGCGAGCGCTGCGAACGCGCGCTGCTCAGTCTTGAACCGCATGTGACCGCGAACATGTCATTGCGAATGGAGCTGCAGATAAACCTCGCGAGCGCGATCTTCATCACCATGGGGCCCCCAGAACAAGCAAAAACCCTTCTGATCGAGGCACTCAAAACCGCCGATGCGCTGAATGACCTCAATGCGCAGGCGGGGGCCCTGTCGATGCTGATATCCATTTACTTCGCTCGCGGGGAATTCGGTAGGGCGCAGATCGCGGCGGAACGGATCGAGCAAGTTGCTCATCGCATAGGCGACCCGGTACACCTCCGCTTCGCCTATCAGCAAATGGCCAACACGCTTCTTACGAGAGGCAGATCTCGCGAGGCCCAGCAATATCTGGAACGCCTTCTTCGATCTCCGGCCGCGTCGGGGGATCCCCGAGACGCGATTTATTACAATTCGAACGACCATGCGGCGGACCGGGCGACATTGGCTCAGGCGCTCTGGATGCAGGGTTTGACAGACCAGGCGGTCAACGAGGCTCGCCTTTGCCTGAAAGAACTGCAAGGCGCAGATCACCCACTCCTGCTTTGTCGCGCACTGTACGGCATCGGCCGCATGTCAACGATGATATGTGACTTCGCAACCGCCGATCGGGAGATCGCGCGCTTGATCGAGGTGACCAAGGGTTCGAACGCGCACTTCTGGGAGGCCGCGGCTCGCTTCCTGAAAGGGAAGTTGTTGGTCGAACGCGGCGAGTTCGCGCAAGGCATACTGGTGTTGCGCGATGCCTTCGAGACGTGCGACCGAACCGGGTGGCATGTTTCGTATGAGGAGTACAAAGGCGCTCTCGCTTTGGCGTTGGCCGGGACCGGGCGGCTCGACGAGGCTCTCCTTGCCCTGGACGACGCGATGGCGACCGAGGGCGCGGACGGGCGCGGATGGTTTGCCCCTGAATTGCTCCGCATCAAAGGCGAAGTTCTGCTGCAGCAAGCGGCTGATCAACTCGCCTTGGCGGCCGAAGATTGCTTTACCCAGGCGGCCCAAATGGCCCGCGAACAGGACGCTCTGTTCTGGGAATTGCGGATTGCGCTGAGCGTTGCCCGTTTGAAGGTGAGCCAGGGTCGCCACCGCGAGGCGCGAGCGCTGCTTGCATCGGTTTACGACCGGTTCACCGAAGGCTTTGCGACCGCGGATCTGATGGCCGCCCGCACCTTGCTTGAGGAGTTGCCGCGCTAACGCATGACGTTGGAAGAAGCGCGGTGAAGCGAATAGCCTTTCTGACGAGGCCGGGATGTCTGAAGCAAACGCAAATCTGGTCTATGTGTGCGACGAGTGGGAGATCGACCTCGGCCGGCGAGAGCTCCGGTCGCGCGGGATTCCCGTGCCGCTCGGCGGCCGGGCCTTCGAGGTCGTCACGGTCCTGGTGCAATCGGCGAGCGAGTTCGTCACCAAGGATCATATGATGGAGCGGGTGTGGCCGGGCGCCATCGTCGGCGAAGGCACGCTCCACGTTCACATCTCTGCGGTGCGCAAGGCGCTCGGTCCGGATCGTGGCATGCTGAAGACCGCTTCGGGTCGTGGCTATCGCCTGCTCGGGAGCTGGACGCCTCAGCAACGGGAGGCGGTGAGAGTCGATTCACCTCCTTCCCGCACGTCCGGATCACCACCGGCGAGCAATTTTCCCCCGCTCATTTCGCGCTTGGTCGGCCGGGCCGCGGCTTGCCAGTTTGTCCGAGACCTCGTCTCCGCCTATCGGGTGGTGACCTTGACGGGACCCGGCGGCATCGGGAAGACCTCGCTCGCCATGAAAGCCGTTCGTTACCTGCTCCCCGACTTTGAAGACGGGGGCTGGCTCGTCGAACTCGCCTCGCTGTCCGACCCCGGCCTCGTGCCATCAACGGTAGCCGCCACGCTCGGGCTGAAGGTTACCGGCGAGATTTCGGCGGAGTCAATCGCGCGCGCCCTAGGTGGAAGACATCTTCTGCTGGTGCTCGATAATTGCGAACACGTCATCGATGTGGTGGCGAATCTGGCCGAGACACTCACGCGCCTGTGCCCGCGTACTACGATTGTGGCAACCAGCCGCGAAGTCCTGCGGATCGATGGCGAGTGTGTCTATCGCGTTCCGCCGCTCGATGTGCCCGCTCCCGGGCAAGCGGCGCCAGACTACATCATGCAATACAGCGCGGTGGAGCTGTTCGTCGCCAGGACAAGAGCGCTGAACGCAGGCTTCTCGCCGCACGCCGAAGACCTCGCCTCGATTGCCGCGATCTGCCGGCACCTCGACGGCATACCGCTCGCTATTGAATTCGCAGCCGCACGCGCCGCGGTTCTCAGCGTGCAAGGTGTAGCCGCCGGCTTGCGCGATCGCTTCGCGCTGTTGACACGCGGACGCCGTACGGCGCTCCCGCGGCAGCGGACGCTGCGCGCGACGCTCGACTGGAGTTATGAACTGCTGCCGGACACAGAGCGACAGTTGCTGCAGCGCCTCGCCGTCTTCGCTGGCGGCTTCACCGTCGAGTCAGCCACCGCTGTCATGGCTGATGCCGGGCTTGATGCGGCGATGGTGGCCGATTGCATCGCCAATCTTGTTACGAAATCGCTGATCGCACTGGACCCGACGCCGGGCGACGCCCGCTGGACTCTGCTGGAAACGATCCGCGCCTACGCGCTCGAGAAACTTATCGAGAGCGACGAAAGCGACGACGCTCAGAGGCGGCACGCGGCGTTTTTTCGCGATCTCTTCGCGCCACAGACGCGAGGCGCGAGATCGTCTTTATCGGATGAAGACCTGGCGCGCCGGGTCCGGGAGATCGACAACATTCGCGCGGCACTCGACTGGTCGTTCTCCCCGGCCGGAGACGAGAAGATCGGCGTCGACCTCACGGCCGCCTATGCGCCGGTCTGGCGACACCTGTCGCTGATGAGTGAATGCCGCGAGCGCTGCGAGCGCGCGCTGCTCAGTCTTCAGCCGCATGGAACCGCGAACATGCGGCTGCGAATGGAGCTGCAGATCGACCTCGCGGCCGCGATCTTCATCACGATGGGTCCCCCAGATCAGGCCAAAGTTCTCCTGACCGACGCACTCGAAACCGCCGATGCGCTGAATGATCTCAATGCGCAGGCGGAGACTCTGTCAACGCTGATCTCCATTTACGCCTCGCGCGGAGAATACGGCAGGGCGCAGATCGCGGCGGAGCGAATAGAGCAAATCGCTCATCGTATCGGCGACCCTATACACCTCCGTTTCGCCTATCAGCAGAGAGGCACCACGCTTCTCTGGGGAGGCAGACCTCGCGAGGCTCAGCAATATCTGGAACGCGTTCTTCGATTGCCCGCTGCGCCGGGCGATCGTCACAGCCCGATCTATTACAATCCGAATGACCGCGGGGTGACCCGGGCGATGTTGGCTCGGGCGCTTTGGATGCAGGGTTTGACGGACCAGGCGCTCAATGAAGCTCGCCTCAGCCTGGAAGAGCAAGGCACAGATCACCCACTCCTGCTTTGCAGGATACTGTATCACGGCATCTGCCGCATCGCGATGGTGACAGGTGATTTCGCAACCGCCGATCGGGAGATCGCGCGCTTGATCGAGGTGGCCACCCGTTTGAACGCGCAAATCTTTGAGATCACGGGTCACTTCCTGAAAGGGCAGTTGTTGGTCGAATGCGGCGAGTTCACACAAGGCCTGCTGGTGTTGCGCGATGCCTTCGAGACGGGCGACCGAACCGGGTGGCACATATCCTACGCGGAGTTCAAGAGTGCTCTCGCGTTAGGGTTGGCCGGGACAGGGCGGCTCGACGAGGCTCTCGTTGCCCTCGACGGCGCGGCGGCGGCCGATCGCGAGGGCGGGCACGGGTGGTATGCCCCTGAACTGCTCCGCATCAAGGGCGAAGTTCTGCTCCAGCAAGCCACGGATCAGTCCACGCTGGCGGCCGAAGATTGCTTTGACCAGGCGGCTCACATGGCCCGCGAACAAGGGGCTCTCTTTTGGGAGTTGCGGGTCGCCCTCAGCGTTGCCCGTTTGAGGCTGAGCCAGGGTCGCCGCAACGAGGCGAAAGCATCACTTGCATCGGTTTATGACCGATTCACCGAAGGCTTTGCGACCGCGGACATGCAGGCTGCCCGCACCTTGCTGGAGGAGTTGCCGTCGTAACGCATGACGTTAGGGATCGGGCCGACACTGCCTGACGTGCCGCCTCTCGGGGCGCGGCCCAATCCTTGACGACCGCAAAGCCTTGGAGGCGCTCGCCGACCGCTTCTGCACGTCCCGGCGTCTGCACGTAGAATCGAATTTGCCGAAGCATTTCAACCTGATTTTACCTGTCCAGTTCCGGTCGAAAAAATTTCAAAACATCTCTACAAGCTCGCGCCATCTCGTCTCACAAGAGGGGCGGCTCGCGATCCTCACGGACGCGGGGCGGGATGCGGTGGACGTGGACGGCGCGAAAGACGAACGCGCTCGTCGCACGGACGGTGAAGTCGTGTGGTCCCGACACCTCGACGCTGGTGTCAAGCAGGTGGCGATGCTCGCGCATCGTCACGTGCGACGGCGGCAAGAACGCCCGATCGCCGGGGAGAGCAAGAAGGAACCCGTTAAAACCATCGCGCAGGGGGAGCCGGGCGTTTCTGGTAAAATCGTAGTGTATTTACTCGTGTGCTTTTTATTTCGCACGCGAGGCTGCGGGTGCGCCCTAGCACCCGGCTTTCCCTGCGCCTCTGCTCTAAAGAAGGAGCGAACAGGCAACGCAAATCTCCCGTCGCGGCGGCGAGGGGAAACGCAGAGCTGTGTTCGAAGGGAATGCGCAGTTCAAATCTGGAGTGAGGTTTGGATTCGATGCGCGAGCCATTCACAAGTTTGTCGTCTCCGCAAAAGCGAAGCGAACGCACGTCTGATCTATCTGTGCGATCAATGGGAGATCGACCCCGGCGGCGGCGGCGAGGGTCTTGCCCGGCGCCTTCACCTACCGCCGGCGGGAATCATGGGCCCATAGTAGGCGCCCAAATGGCCCCACGCATCTGTGTTTCCCGTTCCACTGAAATTTCCGTACGGATTGCCATATTTCGGATGCGAGACCGTCGGCAGCCCAGATTCCCTATACGTGGGATGGGTCGTGACGTTCGAGTTGTCTCGAACCGTGTGGGCAAATGCGCAGGTGCTCGAGATCGCGAACGCAGAGGTCAGTGCAATTGCTGCAAGCTTCATGATTGTCTCCTTGTTGTTGAAATAAGAGACAACGCTGCCACCACCAGTAAAACCTTTGTCAGCTGCCGATGCGGCCGACGGTGCCATAGCGTTTCAAGCGGAGCTGACCGCGCGGCGTTGTCTGGTTGCAACTTGGAGAGCGACTTTCAGGCAGATCGGGGTTCCTCCTATTTCACTTCTATAAACGGATGCGTGAACAGGCATCGCATTCCTGTGCTGTGATGCGCATTTTCCATTGATCGGGGAGCAAAGGAAAAAAGAGTTATGACGAAAGATGATCTCAAGAAAGGTCAGCGTCTCAGTCCCCGTAACCCGAAGACCGGCACCGAGATGCCGACTTCTCGGATAGTCGTGTTTAAAGCGTCGGCCAGTCTGAAACAGCGCATCAATCGCCATAGCCTGGCGACGATACGTGGCTATTTCAGATCCGGACACTGAGATCATAGACAAACGGCAAGAATGGATAGAACCATGAAAATTAAGACAATCGCGCTGGCAACAGCATTTGCCATCTCGGGCACGGCCGCATTTGCGCAAGCCGGAACTGCTGGCTACGGATCCGTCGTGGCTCCGTCAGTTGGCTCGTACGTGTGGCCCTCCGTAGGCTCGACACTTGCGGTCCCCACCTGGAGGAATACCGGCCCTGCAGCGCCTTTGCCTCACGCACCAAGTGTCCATGTCAATAACGCCTTCGGGAACACCTTTGCGCCCACGGTTCGCAGATAGGCGAATGCGCTGAGCTTGCAGCCTTTCTGATCGAACTCGGAATTATGTCGGTCGTATGAGGGCTCCGCCAGGGAGTTGACCAGGTGCCTACGTTTAATCCTGCCCTTATCGGAGTCATGAGGAATGCACTCGAGGAAATCATGACCGATGTGCCATTGGAGCATTCAACACCGGCGACAAAGGCGTATTTAGCCGAATGCATTCTTCGGGCAGCGGCGAGCGGACAAGTAAACTATGAAGAATTGGTCGCTGCGGCGGCTGATCAGCTTCCGACCGCTCTATCAATGTCCAGATAGGCATACGCGGCACATTATTACGTCGCATAGTGAAATCCCGCCTGCTGCAGCTCCAGAATCGTTGCCGTGATTCCGGGCGTAAGCACCACGCCCTCGACAAGGTGGTTGGTCAGCTCGGCGGCCAGCGCCTCGTGCGATTTGCGATCCGGATTTCTGTGAGATTCGATGAGCCTGGCGGCTATTTCCCAGATCGCATTATGACAGGCGAGGAAGACGACGCCGCGCTCTTGCAGTACGGTGATCGTGTTGCCGCGTTTTCCGAAAATGCTCTCGGGGTTCTCGTTTTCCGAAAAGCCGGCAGGCACGGTGCTGGGCGCGATCAGCGTGTTGGTCCTGAACCTGACGTCAGTAAATGCGGCAAGCTCATACTTGTCCCAGATAGGCTGATCGAACAGCGCGAGATGAGCCGTGCCATGCGTGGCAGAGACCGCAAGAAAATCTGGGTGCCCGAATGCGAACATCTGCGCGTTGAGCGCGTTGCGCATCAGGTTGAGCCAGGGGCCGGCGATCTCGGTGTTATCCCATACCTGCTTGCGGTTGCCCTCGTAGACGATGACGTGCCCGAGTGCTTCGTCGTCCCAGAAATCAGGGTGCTGGAGTATCATCGGAACCGCGCTGAAGTCGCGACGGCGGGGCGAGCGATGCAGCTGTCCAATCAGCTCCGGAAGCTTCTGCGCACCGGGCGCGGTAATGCTTTGGTCCGTTGCCGCGCGCGCACGATTCGCCGCGAAGGCGCTCGCACCGACGACCAGTGTCCCGAAGCCGAAAAGAGCGGATCGTCGCGAGCCATCGATCGTCATGTTTTACTCCTTGGGCAATCGTTGGGGTCGGTTGCAGGTGTCAGCCTCGAACGCCTCGCCCTGTTATGGTTCGAAACACGTCGTCCCTGCGAATCAAGGCATGGAATAACGCGGCAGCGATGTGCAGCAGGACAATTGCAAAGAATGCGTATGCGAGCAGCGTGTGCGTCGTTCGCAACAGCGCGTAGAGGCGATCGTCCTGGGGCAGGATTGCTGGCAGATGGATCGAACCAAAGAGCACGATCGGATAGCCTCCCGCCGAAAGCATGCCCCAGCCGATGAGCGGCATCGCGATCAACAACGCATAAAGCGTAATGTGCGAGAGCTTGGCTGCGCTCATCTGTATTGGTGGCAGATCCTCTGGCAGAGGCGGGACGCCGCGCTTCAGACGTACGCCAAGACGCAAGAGGGCCAGCACGAGAATGGCTAAGCCCAGCGGCTTGTGAATTGCGAGCAGAGTGAGGAAACGCGGCTTGAGAGTGGAGACCATTGTCACGCCGATGAAAAGCATCGCGAGCACCATGATTGCCATCAACCAGTGCAGCATACGCTGCAGAAACGAAAATGAATTCGGGCCGACCGTCATTGGTGATCTCCTGCGGCCAGCAGCCCGCGCGGATAGTCGGCGGATTCTGCGTTTCGCAGGTCGAACGATCTGGCATAGGCCGCCGACCGCGCAGGCAGAAGCGGATCATCGGAAACCGCTATGCCATCCGGCAGTATGGTCGGATCGTAGTTGATGTCGCGACAAGGCCCGTCAGCCTCAGCCTCGGCTTTCTGCACGATCAGAGTTCCTGCATTGATTTCCTGCCGGCTCGAGGGCCACGCTTTCGTCGCATCGTTCGAAGGATCCTCGGGCGCAGCGAACGTCACGATGAGTTGCCATGTCAGAGGGCCCTGCGCGAGACGGCCGTTCAGGTCCGACTCAAGGAAGTTTGGTTCCAAATTCGCCAACGCCTCATGCGGAACCAATGCTGGCGGAATGGTTGGTTTCATCGACCAGCGCACGAGGTGACTATCGCCGGTGGCGTCGATGAAACGGAAGGCGTTAAGGCTGTTATAGGCCTGATCGGCCCAGCTCACCGTCCAGGGCGCGCTCTGCGCCCATTCCGCAAATGGCGCCGATTGAGGATGGGTTGCGAAGAAACGCTTGGTGGCCGCAGGATCGGGCTTGCCGGATGCCGGGTCGACCTTTTGGGCCACTGTCAGCTCGTAGAAGTCGCGCGGATTCGAAACCACGAAGACGGGCGAATTGTTCATTCCGCTGCGCCACTCCTGACCGTTGGGTGCAACAATGCGGATGGCCATGCTTTTGACGCGGCCCGTCAAATCGCGAGCATCCGGATCGCCCACCGCGATCGCGAAACGGCCGACAACGGCATAGCGACCCTCGGCGAGCATCGGCGCCACGGAGAAACGCGACGCCGCGCCGTTCGCGTCGAAGACGCCGGTGAAGCACACGCCCTTGGAATGGTTACGCCGATGGCCGAGCGGGTTTCCGCCTCGCGCGCTCAGGGCTGCGACCATCCGCGCCGGCGTCAGGCGTCGCGGGCTGAGCCAGCCGCCTGCGTAGGCGAAGGCGAGCGCGGCAGCGAACACGATGCCGCCGATTAGGGCGAAGCGGCCCACAATTGCGGAGATCGACAGCGGAGCCTGGTGGGTGGTGAATGGTTGTTTGGACATCTGCGGTCAAAACGTTTGCTGCTTGCGGCGAGAGGGCGGCCGGCCATCAACCGGGTGATGGCCGGCCGCGCCCAAGTCGATTGCGAGGGAGGAGGGGGACCGACTTGGGAATTCGACTTTTTGCTAGCGCCGAAGAACTTCGAACCGCACTTGAACTTCAATCAATGTCGTCTCCACGATGCGGTTCGTCCAGCCAACTCATGGATTAGGAGAATACAAACCTTGGTATGTTTCGAGAGTTGATCGAGACGATTGCATGCGGTGAAGCAACCGGCAGCGCATGCGCAAGCCATTTGCGATCGCTTTCGCAGCGATCCCTGAGACGTCCGGCGCACTTTCTCGAACAGATGGCGGTTTGCCACGAGTAATATCGGACGAGACCAAACCGCCCGCTGCAAACGGTGCAGCGACTCGAATCACGAACTGGGAAGTCACAGTACATTTTCGTCTCCTCTCGCTGTCGCTTGCGATATGTTCTTCTCTTGGCCGAAGCCGCCGATCGCGCTTTCTCTCGGGGCATTGTTCCCGATGCGCTTCAGGCTTTATGGAAGAAGCTACGTAGCGTCAGCCCGCACCTCAATCAGGCGGAGGTGTTGTTCGAGCAGCCATTGGGATCGTAAGACTATCCTTTGGTTTCGCCATCGGCTCTGCAGGATATCACCCAACGACCTGGAACGTTGTCGCCGTCAAACCGTCAGGCCTGCGAGCATCATCAATCCACGAAACAGGCCTGCAAAGACACCCAGCGCTGCGACGCTCAAGGCCCAGATGACCACAAGCCATCCGACGCGGCGGAGTTGCAGCTTCAATGTCGCCAGCACCGGCATCAGTGGTAACCTTCGCCGGCCTTAACCTTGCCGCGGAAGACGTAGTACGTCATCGCGGTGTAGCCGAGAATGAAGGGGATGACGAAGAGTGCGCCAACCAGGGCGAAGCCCATGCTTTGCGGCGGTGAAGCCGCCTCGTTGATCGAGATCGACGGTGGAATGATGTTCGGCCACAGGCTGATCGCAAGGCCGGTGTAGCCCAGGAACAAGAGAAACAGCGCGAGGCCGAACGGCGCCGCGTGGGTTTCGCCTCTGATCACACGTTGAATTGCGATCGTGGTGACAACGACGAGCACCGGCACCGGCGAAAACAGGATAATGTTGGGAAACGAGAACCAGCGGGCGGCCACTTCGGGATGTTGGGCCGGCGTCCACAGGCTTACGACGACGATCGCGACGAGCACGCCAAGCGTTATCGGACGCGTCATCGATTTCAGGCGATGCTGCAGCGTCCCCTCGGTCTTCATGATGAGCCAGGTACTGCCAAGCAGCGCGTAGGCGAGGATGAGAGCAAAACCTGTAAACAGGCTGAATGGCGTGAGCCAATCGAAGCTGCCGCCAACGTAGGTCGTGCCCGACATATTGAAGCCGTTGATAAAGGCTCCAAGCGCAACACCTTGGGAAAATGCCGCGAGGTAGGAGCCGGAGGCGAAGGAGATATCCCACAGCGCCCGGTGCGATTCATGCGCCTTGAAACGGAATTCAAAGGCGACGCCGCGCAGGATCAATCCCACCAGCATGAAGAACAGCGGGATATAGAGGGCGCTCAGCAGCACCGAATAGGCCAGCGGAAAGGCGCCCATCAGGGCCGCCCCGCCAAGCACCAGCCAGGTCTCGTTGCCGTCCCACACCGGGGCGACCGTGTTCACCATGGTATCGCGATCGATACGATCGCCGATGAACGGGAATAGGATGCCGATCCCCAGATCGAAACCATCCATCACGACATACATCATCAGGCCGAAGGCAATGATGAGCGCCCAGATCAGCGGAAGATCGATTCCCATCGCCGTTATCTCCCGTCGCTTCCAATGATCGATGTGTCGAGGCGATCCGAAACGGCAGACAGCGGGCGGGCTGGCCGGCCGGTTTCGGGGCTTGGTTCGTGACCGTCGAGTGGTTCGGGGCCTCTTGCGATCAGTTGCAGCAGATAGCGGATGCCGGTTCCGAACACGCCCGTGTAGAGCACGACGAAGAGAATCAGCGTCACCGACATCTCAAGGGCCGAGTGGTTCGAAACGGCGTCCCTGGTCCGCATCACGCCGTAGACGACCCAGGGCTGGCGGCCGACCTCCGTTGTGATCCAGCCGGCCAGGATTGCGATCAGGCCTGTCGGGCCCATGACCAAGGCGAAGCGCAGAAAAGTTCTGGATTCAAATAGCGCGTTGCGCCATCTCGCCCACGCACCCCAAAGACCGAGCAGCAGCATCAGGAAACCCAGTCCGACCATGACACGAAAAGTCCAGAAGACGATCGTCGAATCCGGACGATCTTCCGGTGCAAAATCCTTCAACCCGGCAATCTGGCCGTTCCAGCTGTGCGTCAGGATCAGGCTGCCGAGATGTGGCAGCTCGAGCGCATAGCGCGTGGTTTCAGCGGCCATGTCAGGCCAGCCGAACAGGATCAATGGCACGCTCTCGCCAGGCCTATTCTCCCAGTGGCCTTCGACGGCGGCGATCTTCGCGGGCTGGTGCTCGCGTGTGTTGATTCCGTGGGCGTCGCCAACAGCGATTTGCACCGGTGCAACGACAAGCACCATCCACATGGCCATCGACAGCATCGTGCGCACCGCGGGCGTGTCCCGGCGCTTGAGCATGTGCCACGCGCCAGACGCTCCGACAATGAGCGCCGTGGCGAGATAGGCGGCGACCGTCATGTGCACGAGGCGATACGGAAACGAAGGATTGAAAACCACCTTCAGCCAGTCAACGGGCACCACGCGTCCGTTGATGACCTCGAAGCCTTGCGGCGTCTGCATCCAGCTGTTGGAAGAGATGATCCACGTCGCGGAGATAAGCGTCCCGGCCGCGACCATCATCGTGGCATAGAAATGCAGGCCGGGGCCGACCTTTTTCCAGCCGAACAGCATGACGCCCAGGAAGCCTGCTTCGAGAAAAAAGGCGGTCAACACTTCATAGCTTAGGAGTGGCCCGGTGATGCTTCCGGCGAATGCCGAATAGTGGCTCCAGTTGGTGCCGAACTGATAAGCCATCACCAGGCCGGATACGACGCCCATCGCGAATGTCACAGCAAAGATCTGCGACCAGAACCGATAGAGTTCCAGGTATACGCTGTCTTTCTTCCAGAGCCACAGGCCTTCCAGAACGGTCAGATAGCTCGCCAGCCCGATCGAAATCGCGGGAAAGATGATGTGAAAAGAGATTGTGAAGCCGAACTGAATTCGTGCGAGCTCCAGTGCTGTCAGACCGAACATGAATCCTCATTTCCCTTTTCAATCAGGCTGCCTTCGTCAGCGGCCAATCGATTTTTGAACGGACAGCGATTAGTGCATTCAGTAGATGCGACATGTGTTCATCCGTATGAAAGGGTGAGGGCGTGATGCGCAGCCGTTCCTGCCCTCGGGGGACCGTCGGATAATTGATCGGCTGTATGTAGATGCCGTGCTCGGAGAGAAGCAGTTCGCTTGTCAGACGACAGCGATGCGAATCGCCGATCATCAGCGGCAATATGTGGCTCGGGCTGTCGAGGACCGGCATCCCGGTGGCCAGCAGCATCGACTTGAGCCTTTCAACGTTGTGCCGCTGCCGCAAACGAAGGTCCCCGTTGTTCTTGAGATGCCGCACTGCCACCAGCGCACCCGCCGCGAGATGGGGCGAAAGCGACGTCGTGAAAATGAAGCTGTCAGCAAAACTCCGGATGATATCGATCATCAGTGCGGAGCCGGTGACATAGCCGCCCATGACGCCGAAGGCCTTCGCAAGCGTGCCCTCGATCAAGGTCACGCGATGGGTTACGCCATCGCGTTCGGCGATACCGCCGCCACGCGGGCCGTACAGGCCAACCGCGTGGACCTCGTCGAGATAGGTGATCGCGCCATGCTTCTCCGCAACGTCGCAGATCGCTGCGATCGGCGCGATATCGCCGTCCATGCTGTAAACGCTTTCGAAGGCCACGATCCTGGGGCGCGCAGGATCGATCGAACCCATCAGCTCTTCGAGGTGCGCGACGTCATTGTGGCGGAAGATGAAGCGTTCGGCTCCAGAGCGGCGAATGCCTTCGATCATGGAGTTATGATTGAGCGCGTCGGAAAAGATCGCGCAGCCGGGCAGCAGACGGCCAAGGGTGCCGAGCGCGGCGAGATTCGATACCCACCCCGAGGTAAAGACCAAAGCGGCTTCCTTGCCGTGCAGATCGGCGAGCTCACTCTCGAGTTGCACATGCACCAGATTGGTGCCGGAGATATTGCGGGTCCCGCCCGTGCCGGCGCCCGACCGGTCGATGGTACGGTGCATTGCTGCCATCACATCGGGGTGCTGGCCCATTCCGAGATAGTCGTTGCTGCACCACACCGTCACCCGGCGGCTTGCACCGTCCGGGTGATGCCACAAGGCCGACGGGAATTCGCCCGCGATCCGCTCGAGCTGGGCGAACGTGCGATAGCGGCCATCCAGCTTCATCTCCGCGATGAGCTGGGAAAACCTTTCGTTGAAGTCAAAGGTGTCGATCATGTTCGTCGGACCCCCGCGTTTGATCACAATTCGCTGGCGATATTTGATCACAATTCGTTGTCGATATCGGTCCCGATCGGCGGGCTGACAACGTACCGCTCGCAACGGGTCGCGGTGCGATCGGGCGATTCCGAAAATTATCCGACGAAGCTTGCGGGCGGCTGCGGCTGTAGGGACCTGAACCGTCAATGACGCGACAATGTTGCGCTCTCATCGAGCGGTCGGTCGAATTCGAAATAGCCGTCGTGTCGCCAGACTACATTTGCCGATGCCCCGTAACTCGCAAGAAGGAAGGTACAATGCCGGCCGAAAAACACGTAACTCGCTGCAAGGCATCGGAATTTCGTCGGATCTTTTCAAAAGGATCGGCGAAGGCCGTCGTAATCTCGAGCGCGCTTGCCGCGCTGCTGCTCGCGACTGGCCCAGTCCCGTCATGGGCACAGGGTAGCGGTTCGTCGCCGCAGTCTGCGGCGGCGCAGCTCAGCCCGGTCGATTACAACTTCGTGGCCCAGGCCAACCTCGGAGCGCCCTTTCAGGTCGACTCCGGCCGCGTTGCCGAGAAAGGAGCCACGACGGCCGAAATTCGCGACTATGCGCATCTGATGGTGGTCACCCATATCCCCGTTGTCGATGCGTTAAACCGGATTCTGTCGAACAAGAATATCGAGGCGCCCGCGAATACCCTTTTGCACGGTGCCTACACCACGATGATTTCGTCGCTCAAGGCGGAACGTGGTACCGTGCTCGACCGTGATTACGTCGAAGGCCAAGTTGACTACCAGAAGGGAAACGCGGCGCTGTTCCGCAATGAGATCGAGAACGGCAGCGATTCCGCCCTCAAGGACTTTGCGCGGGCGACCCTGCCAAAGATCGTAGACCATCTCGATCGGGCCTTGAAACTTGCCGCGGAAATGACCGCATCGAAGTGATTGCCCGCCATTGATTTGCGAAAACGAAAAGGGCGGCTATTGGCCGCCCTTTTCTTATTCCGCCCGGATAGCGTCCGGGGTCGAGGTGTGCCGCTTACGGACAGTCGTTGCGGCCATCCCACGCACCGTGTGCGCGCCAGGCGGACCAAGCCATGTAGTCGGTATCTGGGTTGTAGGGATTTCCCGGTTCGCGGCTGCAGAACGTGCTCGCGCTGCCTTCAACGGAATTATAGCTGTTGCGGAACTGCTCGCTTGCGGCCGCGTGGTGAACCGGTCGCGCAGAAGCCGAGGTGATCAGGGCTGCCGATCCGGCAATCAGCAGAACGCCGAGCGCGGATGCCATCGTCTTTCGCATTGTCGTCTCCTTTGATGTAATTGTGCAGGCAGCGCGATGCCGCCGCGCCTTAAGGCGCGTTAGTCCCGAAATGTGGACCGAGAGGTGCGTTCCGATGCGACGTGCATCGCGCGTGTCGAGAGCCTTGCTTTGCTCCAGACGTAATCTAAGCAGCGGCTCGCACTGCACAATTAAATACGGCTTCAGACATCGCGGCGGGGTGTTGCGTGAAGAAGCGCGTGATCCCGGATGCGCGGCTGGGCGCGCCTGGCGCCATGTTTTCGATCAACAGTAGTCGTTCGATCGCTGATCCGTTATGCCGAACGCGCGTCGGGAATTGCGGTCTGCTGCCGTTCGAGACAGCGAGAATCCTGCCGGTTGAATCCGAAGTTAGTTTCCTAACCGCCAATTTAATAGCCTGCCGGCCAAATCCCCTATCTTTTGGACGTGACCCTGAGTTGTCGAGGTCGGTGACTCGAAATTCTTTTTAGGAGCGATTGGCATGGGTATCGAGGGACAAGTCCGCGAAATCACAAAGCGAGCCGGGCGCCAATTGGCGCTCGCCGATGCCGGGCTTGGCAAGAACTACATGGCGGATGTTCGCCGTTTCCCGATTCTCGAGAGAGACCAGGAGTACGCGCTCGCCAAACGCTGGCGCGAGCAAGCTGATCGTGACGCAGCCGATCAGCTCGTGACCAGCCATCTGAGGCTCGCAGTCAAAATTGCGATGGGCTACCGCGGTTATGGTCTTCCGATCGCGGAAATCATTTCCGAGGGTAATGTGGGTCTGATGCAGGCGTTGAACCGATTCGAACCAGAAAGGGACGTTCGCTTCTCTACCTACGCCATGTGGTGGATCAAGGCGTCAATCCAGGATTATATTTTGCGTTCATGGTCGCTGGTAAAAATCGGAACGACGGCCGCCCAGAGAAAGCTCTTTTTCAAACTGCGCTCGGCCAAGATCAAGATTGCTGCGCTGGAAAGCGGCGATCTGCATCCCGATCACGTCGCCCAGATAGCGAAGGATCTTGAGGTCGCGGACCGGGAGGTCATCGAGATGAATCGCCGCATGGTCGGCGACAAGTCGATTAACGTGCCGCTGAAGGAAGATGGCGAGGCTGGTGAGTGGCAAGATCGGCTTGTCGATGGATCCCCGTCACCTGAGACCATTGTCGCTGAACAGGACGAGAAGGAACGCCGGCTTCATGCGCTGTCAACCGCCGTCGAGGTCCTGAGCGGACGCGAGCGCCAGATTTTCGAGGCGCGGCATCTGGCCGACGAACCCGAAACGCTGGAGCAACTCGCGGAGAAATTCAACGTCTCGCGCGAGCGCATTCGGCAGATCGAAGTGCGCGCATTCGAGAAGGTGCGAAAGGCGACGAGAAACTTCACCGCTAATAGCCGGGCATTGGTGCCGGCGAGTTAGGGACGACGGCGATCAACCCGATGGACGAAGGCAGGCGGTCGCAGTCAAGCGGGTCGTAGTCCACGGCGCCGGCCGGCAGAGATCGGTGCAAGCCGCGATCGGTCCGGGAAGCCCTGTCTCATTCGACATCAGTTGTCGGTGGCTCGGTGAGGCCTGCTTCTTCGCCGGCGACTTTGCCAAGAACGGTCCAGTCGAGACCGTCGTAACCGCGCGCAATTGCCGTAATCAGCCGGTCCCGCACCACGCCCACCGATGGCATCGGCGTGCCGGCGTTCTCCGCTTCGGCAAGCGCCAGGCGAACGTCCTTGAGCACGAGCGGCAGCAGGAACCCGGCCGCGTAAGCCCGTCGCACGACCTTTTCGCCATAGATCCTGTGCGTGCGCCCGCCGAACATGGTGCTGGTCATGATATCGATGAACGGTTGCGGATCCAGTCCGCGCTTTCGTATCACGGCGACCGATTCCGCGATCATCTCGATTGCGGTTGCAGTCATCATGTTGCCGAGCAATTTGATCAGATTGGCTTCCTGCGGGTCCTCGCCAACCACGAAAGTCCTCTGTCCAAGACAGTCGAAAATCGGCTGACAACGCACCAAATCCGCCGGTGACCCGGCCGCCACGATGAACAATTGCCGGGCCTTGGCGGCATCTGGATTGCCGAACACCGGCGCAGCCACGTAACTGTGTCCGCCCTGTGCGTGAGCGGCCGCGAGCTGCGCGGCGCAAGCCGTGCTGATCGTGCTCATGGAAAGATGGATTGTACCCGGCATCAGACCAGCGACGAGGCCGCCGGGATGATCTTCCTTGCTACCGAACACGACACGGCGTGCGGCGTCGTCATCGGGCAGCATGCTGATGACAAGCTCGCAGTCCAGGAGATCGCCAAAGTCGGTCGTCGGCCTGAGCCCGATGTCCTTCAACCTCGCCAACTGATTTTCCCGGCGGACATAAGCAACCACCGGCCGGCCGGCGGCAGCCAGGTTCGCGGCCATGGCCGTACCCATGTGGCCAAGGCCTATGAAGCCTATTTCGCCTTTGACTGGTCGGACGCGAGATGGAACGTCGGCGTGGGATTTGTCGCCGGTCGAAGGCGATGCGCTCGCCGAGAGAATATTGGAATCGAAATCGCACATTGGGACACCTGATTGATCTGCATGTTTGCTCTCATTTGAAAGCGTTTCAGTTCAAATATCGTCACGGTCGAGACGAGCGCTTGTCCCGGCTTGCTGCGCAGCGCGTTTTGCCAGTGCATTTTGACAACGCCATGAGCATTCCGATTATAGACACCATCACCGATCGGCGATCGAACAAGGACACGTCATTTGGGGATGGCGATGTGCGAACACGAATGTCCTCGAATGACATCGAATTTAGTGGCCTTGGCGAAGGTCCAGCCTACATCGGCTGTGTGCGCATCAGCGCTAACTGAGGAATTTGGAGAAAGCCGATGACCAAGATCAAGACTATCAGTGCCGCGATGATTCTGTCCGTCGCCGTCGCCGCGCCAGCGTTCGCTGCGACTCATCACGTTAAGAACTTTCGTGGAGCCTACAATCAGATGACCGACGAGTCGTTCGCTGTGCCGTCAACGCAAGCCGAGCGGAACATCCAGAACTTCGGATTCAGCGGCCGCGATCCGTCGCGCGTTGGCGGCTGGGATCCGTCGCTCAATCCGTCCGGCAGCTGATATGGATGACGAGAGCAATGGGTGACACACGAAACGTGTCACTCATAACCTCTCGAGTGATCCGGAATTGACGCCCGGACCGGCGCATGCCGGCCCTGGCGCAATTTTATCAGGTCGCCGCGCCGGGAGCGCCGACCTGTTTTCCGATTGATGAAACCATCCGCTCCGGGAGAGCGACATCTTGTATACGACGCCGCGGCGCGGTGGCTTGTCTGTCCGGAAGCAGAAGCTCGTCGCCGAATTCATCGACGCTCATATCGCGGAGAAAATTTCCCTGGCAAGACTGGCGAAGATCGCAGGGCTCAGCCGATATCATTTTGCACGTGTCTTCAAACAGACGTTCGGCGTTCCTCCCCATCGTTACCACATGGTGCGCCGGATGGAGCGAGCCACAAATCTGCTGCTCCAATCGACGCTTCCCGTGACGCAGATAGCGCTCCGGGTCGGCTTCCGCGAAACCAGTTCATTTACGAGGGCCTATCGCAGGTACGCCGGCGTCACGCCAAGTGATTGCCGGCGCGACCCAGCGACGGGGCCGGCGTTTGCTTGCCCGCGCCACTAGACCTTCACGGCCTTCACTTCAAAACGGCTTCGATGCAATCGATCAGCGCAGAGCTGCCAAATGGCTTTTCGAGGAAGCCCGCAGCACCGATCTTCAGGGCCCGCTCCCGGACGTTTGGGTCGGGAAACGCGGTGATAAAAATGAACGGCGTATGATTGCCGCGGCCGCGAACCGCCGCCAAAAGATCCAGGCCGCTCATTCCCGGCATTTGTACATCCGCGACCACGCATGATGAGTTGTCAAGACTCGCCGACTGAAGGAAATCTTCCGCCGACGCGAATGTGTGGACCGCATATCCATGCGAGCTGAGAAGATTATCTGCTGCGGTCCGGACTGAGGAATCATCGTCAACGACCGAAATTACCTGCACTTCCAAGGCACGCCTTCCTCACTCCCCTGCTCAAAGAGTGTACTCTAAATGTGGTCCGCGTAATTATATACGTTGGTTTGTCCGGACGACGCTCAACTGGAAGCTTGCCAGAATCTTGGTCTCTTCCGCAATTGCTAATTCTTGGCTGAGGCCAAGATCTATTACTTAGCTCCGAGGGCGACGAGATACTCGACGATTGTCGCGACATCTTCCGGGGCGACGGGAGCCTTGTAGTTGTTGATCATCTTGTTGACTTCCGATTTCCAGGCGTCCTTCGACATCGCGGGCTGATTGAGGACCATGCCAGCCGAATGACAGGCGAGGCAGTTGTTGTTGATTGCGTCAGAGCCCGGCCCATCGGGAAACATTCGGTCGCTCTCGGGCAGGTCAAGATTAACCGACTTGAGTTCGATCGGCGCAGCCGCTCCCGTGAGAGGCGCGGCGATTCCGAGGATGACGACCAGCGGCAGCACGTGGCGGAACATCTCCAAACCTCATCAATTTGCAATGATACGAATCGATTCAACGGCATTGCGCATGAAGCCGGCCGGATTCCAGTTCGGCCCATCAGGCTGGGACACTCCATTGCTATTGGTGCAACGCACCCGAAGACTGTTTTCGCCGGGTGTTGCAAATGTCAGCTGCGCCTGCCACCTGCGGAATCCGTACTTGCCTTCGTCTTGGCCGAGCTCGGCCTGGCGCCAGGTCCGGCCGTCGTCGATCGAAACGTCGACCTGGGCTACGCCGCAATCGCCGCCGAATGCGATGCCCCGCAGCGCCACGGGTGCCGCGGTTTTTATCGCACTGCCGGACGCCGGATTGGTGACAAAAGACCTGGGATTCATCCGGTTGATCGGAATCATCCTGACGTTTGCCTGACCGGGTTCGATGCTGGCGTGCGGCGTGTCCGGAATGGTGTAGGCGACTTTCGTCCAGTAATTCGTGTCCGGCTGGTCCAGCACCTCGATATCATTGACCATCTTGACCCAGTAGGTCGCGTACCAACCAGGCACGACCAGGCGAAGCGGAAATCCGTTTAACAGCGGCAGCTGCTCTCCATTCATCGCATAGGCGATCATTACCTCGCTATCGCGGGCATGCTCGATGTCCAGCGACTTCATAAAATGAGGGGCCTCAGGTACCACGGGCTCCTCCATTCCCTTAAGTCTGACCTGAACTGCTCCGGGTTTCACGCCTGCCCTGTCGAGCACGTCCTTGAGACGGACCCCTGTCCAACGCGCATTCCCCATGGCGCCGTTGGCCCATTGCCCCCCGGGCACCCGAGGCTGGAAGAAACCGCGTGAATTGCCGGAACATTGATTCACGGCGACCAATTCGACGCTGGGCAGATCAAGAATGTCCCGCAACGAAAGTGACAGCGGCTGATTGACGTGGCCACGCACAGCCAAGGTGAACTTTTCGGTATCTATGCGGGTCGGGATAACGGCCCAATGCCATCGCACATAGAACTGGTCGTTTGGGGTCAAGGTGCCCTTGTCGAAGACCTCGAACGGTGTTTCCAGAAGCGGCGGACGTGTCCGCTGCAGGATCATCGGTCCCTTCTGCGGAAATGCAGTCGTGATCTGCCGCTCACCAGGGCCTCCGGGCAGTGGAAGCTCGACGAGCTTTTGCGCTCTCGCAGCCGTCGAAAAGACCGCGCCGGCGGCAGATGCCGTCGCAAGCAAGCGCCGTCGCGAGATCAAGTTTGGAACAGCGTTGCGCCCCGTCATGTTCGGACCTCTAGGGGTGTGCGCAAAGCACTGTCGGGGTCCCCGGAGTATGCTGGGTGGGTAATGCCGACCACTGAAGTACGCCTCCGATCCGGTTCGCTAGCCTGCATCGATTTTAGATGCTTGCCAGACCGGTCTGCAAAAAGCTTATTCCGACAATTAGGCGATCGCCTGATATTCGAAAGTTGGTTGAGACCGGATTTTGGTTTAGGCGATAGCAAACCTTGGTTTACCGGTCGCCCGAGGGCTGGTCTGAGAGCTTATCCGGCCCGACGGGCTCGAATCGCTGCTAGGCCTTGGTACGAGAAATGCCGAGGGCTTCGGCCTGTCTCACCAACTCGGCCAGCGACTTCGCGCCCATTTTTCTCGTAATGTGGCCGCGGTGGATCTTCACCGTTATTTCGGCAAGACCGAGCTCGGCGGCGATCTGCTTGTTCAAGAGCCCGGACGAAACAAACGCGAAGATTTCGCGCTCCCGCGGGGTAAGGGTCTCAAAGCGCGTCCGCAAATTCGACAGGATGCTGTCTGCTTCCCGACGTTGACGATCGCGTTCGATCGCCACAGATACAGCGTCGAGCATGTCCTGATCGCGGAACGGCTTGGTCAGGAAGTCGACGGCTCCGCCCTTCATGGCCCTCACTGTCATCGGAATGTCGCCATGGCCGCTCATGAAGATGATTGGAATGTGAGTGTTGGTTTTGGCGAGTTCGGCCTGAAAGTCCAGTCCGCTCAACCCGGGCAATCTGACGTCCAGCACGAGGCAGCTGGCGCTGGCAGGAAGCCCACTTCGCAGCATTTCGGCCGCCGACCCGAACAGCATGACCTCCAGTCCGACTGATTGAAAGAGATTGGCGAGCGCGCGGCGCACTAGCTCGTCGTCTTCAACTACCAGGACGGTCGGCTTGTCTGTCCCTTTCCCGGACGTCGATTTCAGGCGATCTGTCATGACACATCCTCTCGATGGACCGGCAGGGTGAATTGAAATGTTGCCCCGGGTCCCTCATTGCTTGAGGCAGACATGCGTCCGCCGTGAGCTTCCACGATCGAACGGCAAATCGACAGCCCTATGCCAAGTCCACTCGATTTGGTGGTGAAGAAGGCATTAAACAGACGGTTAGCGCTTTCGGCTGAAATGCCTATTCCGCTGTCGGTGACGCTCACGATCAACTGGCCCGTATCGTCTTTGCCGGATCGAATCAAGAGGTCACGGGGCCGATCGGTGAGCGGCTCCATCGCTTCAATACCGTTCATCAAGAGGTTGATGATCACCTGCTGCAGCTGAACCCGGTCACCAAAGACCTCAGGTAATCCGGCCATCAACTCAGTCCGGAGGTCGAACTCCGTGCTTGGTCAACTCGCGTTCAACCAGCATGGTGGCTTCGTTGACGACCTGATTGAGGTCGAGCCTCACGGCTTCCATGTCAGATTTCCTGGCGAGCGCGCGAACGCGCCTGATCACCTCACTCGCGCGGCAACCGTCATTGATGACCCATTCCACCGACCGGCGAGCTGCGGCAAGATCAGGCTGCTCCCGATTGAGCCAGCGCAGCGAGGCTTCTGCATTGGCGACGACGGCGGCGAGCGGCTGATTTACTTCGTGAGCGATGGAAGCCGTGAGCTCGCCTAACATGGTTACCCGCGTCACATGCGCAAGCTCCACTTGCGCCTTGCGCAGCGCCTCCTCAGCTTGGTCGGCGCGGATCGATGCGGTAATGTCGTTGCCGGTGCCGCGATAACCGAGGAAACGGCCTTCGGCGTCGAATACCGGTTTGCCACTGGTCCGGACGTAGACCTGGGATCCGCTTTCGTTGATGATGCCGTAGACAAAATCCCGAAACGGCCAATGGGCATCCAGCGCCTCCCGATGCCGCCGCCACTTTTCCGGCTCAGTCTCCAGATCGGATGCGACCTCCCATCTCGTTATCCCCGGCAGGCGTGAACTGGTGAAACCAACGACGTTGATGTGCTCCGATATCCTTGTGATCCGGTGGTCCGGCCCGGTCTCCCAGAGCCAATCAGACGCCGTTTCGGCGTAATCGCGGAAGCGCTGTTCGCTTTCGCGAAGCGACAACTCGGCAAGCTTACGGTCCTCGATGTCAGTCGCCGCGCCGTACCAGCTGATGATATTGCCCGTCTGATCGCGCAGCGGCTCCGCCTCGAACAGAAACCATCGATACGTGCCGTCGAAGCGCCGCAGCCGGGCTTCAAGGCTGCCCCGCTTTCCGGATTCTCGGATGGCATCCCACTTCGTATACACGCCCCTCTTGTCTTCGGGATGAAAGGCCCGAGGCCAATCCAGCTCGATCGCGCCCGGCGTCAGACCCGTGTAATCGAGGGCCGTCTTGTTGAGGAAATCGGGCACGCCGTCGGCTCCAGCGCGCCAGACCAATGTCGGTATTGTATTGGTCACCAGTCGCAGGTGGTCCTGGGATCTCCTGATCTCGTCAAAAGCCCTTTGCAGCCTCTCTTTTGCTTCATACTGCTCGGTGGCATCGACATTTGTCCCGACCAGCTGGATCACGTCCCCCTCGCTATTGAGGACAGGATGGCCGACCGTATGGATGTGCTTGATTGTTCCATCGGGCAGTCTGATCCGATAGTTGATATCGAAATCGGCCTTGTCGATCACGGCTCGTCTGTTGGCATCAATCACGCCGGGCAAATCGTCAGGCAGTATGCGGTCATGGTAAGCCTGCAGCAGACGGGAATCCTTTTCCTGCTCAAATCCGAAGAGATGAACGATTTCGTCTGAAGTATAGACGAACTCTTTTACGCGCTCGTCCCAGGCCCAGCTGCTGGTGTGACTTAGATGCTGGCTCTCAGCCAGGTAAGTTTCACTGAGCCGCAACTTTCGCTCGGCTTCCTTTACGGCCGTCAGATCTATAATCGCTCCGACAAATTCGATCTCGCCGCTATCCTTTATAGCGTGGGCCATCGCCCGGACATGCTTCACCGAGCCGTCCGGCATCAATAGCCGATAATGAAGCTCGTAGTCCTCACCATCGTTGGCCGCACGTTCAAACGCCGCTTGCACGCAGGCGCGATCGTCGGGGTGCGTACGCTCCAGGATTAATTCGAAAGTCGGTTCCGTCGCCCGGTCAATGTCAAAGATTCGATAGATCTGGTCTGACCACGAATTCTGCCTGGTCGAGACGTTCCATGCGAAGCTGCCGGTCTGGCTCAGTCGTTGCGCCTCAATCAGATACATTTCTGCCTTCAGCAGCGCGGATTCAGTACGCCTCAAACCTTCGATCGCCGTCTGAAGCTCGTCTCGCGAGCGCCGGAGAGCCTCTGTGACCCTGTTCTGGGCAGCGATGACGTAGGAAACAATCAGCGATACGACCGCAAACAACACCAGACGTGACGCTTCCGAAAGGTCCACCGTCAGCAAATTCTGCTTCCAGAAGGAAAAGCCGGCCGGCGGCGTGATGTCGTAGAGGAAGGCAAGAAGCCCGAGCACGATCGCCAACAGCGCCGGGCCGAATCCGGCAAGCCATGCCGCCGCAATCACGGCGCTGAGCAACAGCAATCCGACAGGCTCAGGCGCGAACACGCGAGCCATGAGTGTAGTCACAACGACTGCGATTGCGACCAGAACGATCGCGGTCGCATAAGCAAGGCTCCGATGTCTTCTCAGCCGTTGTCGGCTGAAATCGGATTCGGTCATTCTATTCGTCCGTCCCGACCAAGCTGAACCTTCTCAAATCTGCCGATCAGGCTCCGAACCATCCCCGCGCCGCCGCGAGAATCTGTGCCGTCAACCCATAAGCCGGGTTGTGCGCATTCGCTGCCGAACGGTTGGAGGCTGGGAGCCTGCAAAGAAGCAAACTGTATCCACGTATCCCGGGAAATTCATGGTCCGACTATCCGCATTCCCGCGCCGCTACTCAGCAGTTTCCGTAGCAAGCAAATTAAAGCACTTTGGAGCTGGATCAGCAATTCGTTCCGAGGTTGCTAGGCCGTCGACAGCAAGTGCTCGGCCGCTCCGGCCGCGATTCGCAAAGCATATTCAATCTGGACGGCAGCGCTCCACAAACCTTGGTATGGCCTCGCCATTCATTTCTATATGACCACCGACCCAGGGTACAATTGAGATAGCGACCCCATCCTAATATTCACATGGGCAATCGGAATAGCCAATAACAGTCGAAGAGAATGCCTGCGATTCCGGCAAGCGAGACTTGAGCAGCCGTGAGGCAATCGACGGTTTTCCTAATGGGCTCGTTACGAGCGCTGCGAGGTAGGTCATGAAATACGTTCTAGTGAATGGCCGAGCACCCTTCGGACGATTTGTTTGTGGCGCATGCGGCAAAGCGATCCGCGATTCTTATCTGCGAGAGATGTCGACGCAACTCTGCTATTGCGATCCGAGATGTTACTCGGATCACTGCAACAACGCTGCTGTGTTTCTGGAAAATCGTACAAGAGCATTGTTGGACTCGCACACTTCAGCAAGAAACGTTCAGACGAGGCTGAGCTGACTGTCTCGACATAGAGCCGCGACGGCGGAGCCGGCGGATGGCTCGCAGAGAAAGGACAATCGTATGAGAAACAAAAACATCGTCTACGACATAGTTGAACGACGAGGCGCAGCAACGGCCCACTCCGCCGGAACAATCCCGGCGACGTTCCACGCTGCGCCGATGCGGCCTAAAGCTTATCACCGGCCATTTGATGCCGCGCGAACTCCGCTCAGATCGTCTAACACGACCGAGGTGAACCTGTACGTCGATGGCGTTTCGATCGTTGTCCGTTTTCCGGATGCTGTTCCGACGACAAGGGCATCTGACCCTGTCGCGGCAGGCGCCGACATCGAGTCAATGCTTTTGAACACGTTCGGGACGATTGTAGACCAGATTCGCGGATCGAACAGGGCTAGCGTCAATTCGCAGAGCGAGGAGAGAGCGCTATCGACTGCGGGAGGGGGCGCCGCGACCCCGCAAGCCGCTCCGGCCGACACGCTGCTGCGCGTCGGACCATTGGAACTCAACCTTCTCGAGCGAACTGCCAGACGTGGCGATCGTCAGATAGCGTTGCGCCCTCGGGAGTTTCGGCTACTGCGATACATGATGGAGTGTAGCGACAAATTGCTCACGCGGGCAAAGCTCCTGCAAGATGTCTGGAACTACAAATTCGTTCCGAAAACCAATTTGGTTGACGTCCACATTGGCCGGCTTCGGCGCAAGCTGGACGGAACGAACGAGCCGGCGATGATTCGCAGTGTTCGCGGTGGTGGCTTCATACTGAGCGCCCACCCTCTGACGTTAAGCTGAGGCTTGGAAAACGCAGCGCAAGAGTTGCTGGATCGCAGCTTGTGGACCGGGAGAGGTCTCGGTCGAAGCTTTAAACCGCAATTTAATGGCGCAACCAAAACGAAGCCGCATCTTAGTTGAAAGAGATATTAGATGAAACGGAGAGTATGATGACAAACGTCAGATTGATTGCGGCCGTGGCGATTTCGTTTCTGGTGGCTGGTCCGGCCATGGCAATGCACCACACGGAACACCGCAGCGACGGGCGGGATTTGCCGGTTCAGGACGCTCTGCATTTCGGATACAGCGCGGGTATTTGCGGCTATCACTCGGGCTATGGCGGCCTGTATGGCGATGGGCTTTATCCCGACAACGTTTGCAAAGATGGCGGCTCGCATCTCATCGATTGAGCCTGATGCCGTGGTAACAGGCAGATAGCTTCGAATATCACTTCGCAGCACCGCCGAAATGATGCTTCTGATGCTATTCGCATCAATCAACGCGTGTCGAACAGAGCTGAGCATACTAAACGATTTCACGACAGTTTCCCAATGTTGGCGCTCTCGGAAACTCGACCGCACGTACGTCATTTTCGTGATGAGAGGATGAGCGTTCCCATGATCGGCAAGGAATATTTGTACACGGCACAGGCCTTGCTCCGTGTTGCCAAGAACATCACGGATCAGACGATTGCGAACCGCCTTATGGCCCTGGCCGCTGACTACGAGCGTCGCGCCCGGAAGGCTGACCTGGCGGGAGCGGCCGAGGTGGTGACACCGGCCGCCGATCCCTCGAGACCATCGCCGGGGCCGGCGAAGTCCAATTGACGACAGCTTTCGACGTTATTTCGCAAATTCGTCGGAGACGGAGAATGGGAAGGAATAGCACCGTATCGCTGTTGAGCGTTTCTGGGGTCGTTGTCGCCGTGCTTCTTGCTCAGGCACTGCCGGTATGGGGGCGTGACCTCGACGGGCGCTATCGCGACTCGCCGTTGCACGACTGGTTCGAGCATTTGGCGAGCGGCAAGGGTCTCTGCTGCTCATTTGCCGACGGTTATATGGTGGAAGATGCTGACTGGGAAACTAAAGGCAGCCACTATCGTGTGCGCGTACCCGTCGCAGCCAACGCTGTCGACGCCATCTGGGTCGATGTCCCCGACGAAGCCGTGATTACCGAGCCTAACAAGACGGGACGAACTATGGTTTGGCCGCTGTACGGCCTTGGACACGTGTCGATTCGATGCTTCATGCCGGGAAGCATGACCTGATGCGAGTCACTGTTCGAAACTGCCTTGGCAGGAAACCATGCGCGCGCTTCCCGGTCTGATCGCTGCCGCAGCTGTGATGTCAGGATCAGTAATCGTCTCGGCGCGTGATAGCGCCGCGCAGCTTTCCGCAGCAGCGCTCGAAGCGATCGCGCAGGTCGAGAACGAGATCGATCGTATCGAATCTGAAAGTATCGATCGCCTGACTTCGCCTCCCGACAATCAGGTGCAGCAGATCGAATTGCTGGGCAAGCTCTTGCTTTACGACAAGGAGCTTTCGGTCAACCGAAACGAAGCCTGCGCTTTCTGCCATATGCCGGAAGCCGGCTTCGCGGGGCCGATCTCGGAAATCAACCGAACCACGGGATCCTATCCAGGATCGGTCAGGACACGATTCAGCGAGCGCATCCCGCAGACGCATAGTTATGCGCCGCTGTCTCCGGTGCTTCACTACGATGATCTAAAGGACGACCTGGTCGGCGGCAATTTCTGGGATATGCGCGCGACCGGAAGACGTCTCGGCAATCCAGCCGCCGAGCAGGCCGAAGGACCGCCGACGAATCCGGTCGAAATGGGGTTGGCCGATTTTTCCTGCGCCGTTTATCGCGCCTCCAGTCGGCCCTATCGTTCCCTGTTTGAGAAGGTCTGGGGCCCTCAGGCGTTCGAAATCGCCTGGCCAGCCAACACCGACGCGGTCTGCGACAATCCTGGACCCCCGGCTGCCGATGACCCGCGACCGGTTCATCTGACCCCGGCCGACCGGGGTCGAGCCTCCGCAACCTTCGACCAGATGGCGCAGTCCATCGCGAGCTACGAGGCTTCGCACGAGGTGACGCCGTTCTCCTCGAAATACGACGCCGTTCAGGCCGGGAAGGTGCAATTCGCGCCTCTCGAGCAGCAGGGATATGAGTTGTTCAGGAGCAAGGCACAATGCAACGGCTGTCATCGTGACGGCGGACCGGGCGAGGAGCCGATGTTCACCGACTACACGGCCAGCAATATCGGGACCCCTGCAAACCCTGACCTGCCTTATTATACCGAGGGCAAGGCCGACGATCGCGGCTATGTCGCCAACAGGAGCGGCGCTGCTTTCGTCGATTTCGGCGTTGGCGGCTTTCTGGCAGGTGGCCACCCGCTCAGCCAACCTTCAGCGGTCGATGCGCGCTGGAAGCCGCTGGTGCCCCAGAATCGGGGCCGGTTCAAGGTGCCGACGCTGCGCAACGTCGACAAGCGTCCAAGCCCCGACTTCATCAAGGCTTACGGCCACAACGGCTACTTCAAAAGCCTGAAGCAGATTGTGCACTTCTACAATACCCGCGATGTGCTGCCGCGGTGCTCTGCGCGCGACCCGGGCGAGGGCACTGCTTGCTGGCCGGCGCCGGAGACCACCGAGAACCTCAACAAGAGCAAGGTCGGTAATCTGCAGCTGTCGAATGAGGAGGAAGACGCTCTAGTGGCGTTCCTGCGGACGCTGACCGACGGATTTCATCCCGCTGAACCGAAGTAGCCTGGCGACGGGCGTAGCCTGTACCGCGCGCCGTTGGGCGCTTCAGAATTTTTGAAGCACCTTGACTGGGAAAGTCGCCTCGTTGGTCTGGCCGTTCGGATCGGTCCAGATGCAGTCAATGACGTTGCCCTTCACTGTCTCGACAGTCATGAGCGGGCCACCCGAGCGCAAGCGGACAAGATCGCCCCGCTGCAGTGAAGAGACGCCGGCGTCGTCGACCGCTTGGTCTGAAAGGGGCGGGGCCGAGTACGCAGGTTGGGCAAAGGGCTGGCTCAGCGCCACCGCCACCAGCGCTGTCATCGCAAGTTGCTTGGTCCAGAACATGTTGAACTCCATTTTGCTCTTCCAGCTACGTAAGCACGTCCAGTGGTCGACCCAGTAAATTCTCCTTCAAGAAGCGTTCCATCGTCCGGGAAGCGGGATCGGCATCGGCAAGATCATTCCGCGGCCGGCTGCGGCAGTTCCCGGACTTGATGCCGTTTGCCGAACAGCCAGGTCTGCAAACGGTCAAGATAGAGATAGACGACCGGCGTCGTGTAGAGGGTGAGTACCTGAGACAGCGCGAGGCCGCCGACGATGGCGTAGCCGAGCGGCTGGCGGATCTCCGAGCCCACGCCGGTGCCGATCATCATGGGCACTGCGCCCAGCAGTGCCGCCATCGTGGTCATGAGGATCGGACGGAAGCGTTTGATACAAGCCTGATAGATCGCTTCCTCCCTGCTCAAACCGTCGATCTGTTCCGCTTGCAACGCGAAATCGATCAGCATGATGCCGTTCTTCTTGACGATTCCGATCAGCAGGATGATGCCGACGATCGCGATGACGCTGAGATCGAAATGAGCCGCCATCAGCAGTAACAACGCGCCGACGCCAGCCGACGGCAATGTCGAGATGATGGTGATGGGGTGGATGATGCTCTCATAAAGTATGCCAAGGATCAGATAAATGACGAACAGCGAGGCAAGGATCAGGATCGGCGTGCTCTTGAGCGAAGCCCCGAAAGCCTGCGCATTGCCCTGGAAGCTGGTCTGCAGCGACAGCGGCGGATGCAGCGCCTTTTCGACCGCCTGAATATCGCTGACCGCCTGGCCGATGGCAGCGCCCGGCGCCAGGTTGAACGAGATGGTCACGGACGGGAATTGGCCGGTGTGGTTGACCACAAGCGGCGCGACCTTGATTGCCGAATCCACGAGCGTCGATATCGGCACCTGCTGCCCACTGGATGATTTGACATAGATGTTTTGCAGCGCATCGGGCGAATACTGGAAGTTTGGGGTGACCTCCAGGATGACATGGTATTGCTGCAGCATGGTGTAGATGGTCGAGACGATACGCTGGCCAAAGGCGTCGTCCAGCGTGTTGTCGATGGTGTAGGGTAGGATGCCGTAGCTCGATGCGACGTCGCGCTTGATGGTAATATCGAGCAGCGGGCCGCCGTTGAGCTGGTCGGTAGCGACGTCGGTGACCGTGTGAAGTGCCTTGATCTTCTCGTAGAACAGGTCTGTCCAATGATTGAGCTCGCCAGGGTCAGCATCATTCAGCGTGTACTGAAACTGGGTCTTGTTTAACCGAGCGCCGATCGTGATGTCCTGCGCGGCCTGCATATAAAGCGTAATGCCCTGGATTTTTGCGAGGCTGGTCTGCAGCCGTCGGATCACCTGGTCGATCGGACCCCGCTGGGCTTTCGGCTTGAGCTGGATGAAAAGACGGCCGTCGTTGATCGTGTAGAGGCCACCGCCGGCGCCCGTTGCGGCGCCCACCGATTGCGTGGCGGGATCCTTCATGATGACATCGAGCATGGCTTGCTGACGCTGAGTCATGGCCTGATAAGAGATGTCCTGCGCCGCCTCCGACTGGCCGATGATCAGTCCGGTATCCTGCTGGGGAAAGAAGCCCTTTGGAATGATGACGTAAAGGTACCCGGTCATAGCCACCGTGCCGAGCATCACCATGAGCGTGGTGAAGCGGTGCCGCATTACGATCTTTAGGCCGGCCTCATAAAGGTTGAGCAGACCGTCAAAGCAGCGCTCCGAGAACCGGTAGAGCGGGCCGTGGTCATGGCTCTCCGGCTTGAGCAAATAGGCGCACATCATCGGCGTCAGCGTCCGCGAAATGATAAGCGAGAGCACGAGCGCGATGCTTACGGTCATCGCGAATTCGCGGAACAGCAGGCCGACGTAGCCGCTCATCAGAAACAGTGGGATGAACACTGCGATCAGGGAGAAGGTGATCGCCATGACCGTGAAGCCGATCTCTCCCGAGCCTTTCATGGCCGCATCATAAGGCGATAGGCCTTCCTCGATATGTCGCGAGATGTTTTCGATTTCGACGACCGCATCGTCGACCACAAATCCGACCGCGATCGACAAAGCCATCAGGGAGAGATTGTCGAGCGTATAGCCCATCTCATAGAGGATCGCGAAAGTGCCGATCAGTGAAAGTGGCACCGTCACGGCTGGGATAATGGTCGCCCAGAAGCTGCGCAAGAAAACAAAGATGACCATGACGACCAGTGCGATCGTCAGCAGCAGCGTGAACTGCACGTCATCAATCGAGGCGCGGATGGTCTGGGTACGATCGGAAATGACATCGATCTTGATGGCGGATGGAATCGAAGCCTGAAGCACGGGCATCATGGCCTTGATGCGCTGCACCGTTTCGACGACGTTAGCGCCGGGCTGACGCTGCACCGCCAGGGTGATGGCACGCTTGTTGTTTTCCCAGCCGGCGATTAGTTCATTCTGCCCCGCGCTGACAGCGCGGCCGACGTCGCGGATGCGGACAGGCGATCCGTTGCGATAGGCGATGATCAGGTCGGCGTATTTTTCAGGGGCGAAGAGCTGATCGTTGGTGTTGAGCGTGAAGGTCTGGCGCGGGCTGTTGAGCTGACCTTTTGGAAGATCGACATTCGCCTGGCCGAGCACCGTGCGGACATCCTCAAGGTTAATGCCGCGCGCCGCCAGCGCCGTCGGGTCGACCTGAACGCGTACGGCCGGCTGTTGCTGACCGCCGATACCGACAAGCCCGACGCCGGAGATCTGCGAGATCTTTTGCAGCAAGATATTCTGCGCATAAGCGTCAACGGTCGTGATCGGAAGGCTGTCCGAGGAAATCCCGAGCACCAGGATCGGCGTGTCAGCCGGATTGACCTTTCGGATCATGGGAGGGTACGGCATGTTCTTGGGCAGGTAGGCAGTCGCGGTCTGGATTGCCGAAAGCGTGTCGCTGACCGCGCCATCAAGATTGCGGCTCAATTCGAATTGCAGGGTAATCTGGGTGTAGCCGAGCGCACTCGAGGATGTCATCTGCGTGAGGCCGGGAATCTCGCCGAACTGCAATTCCAGCGGCGATGCCACGGTGGCGCCCATGGTCTGTGGGTCGGCACCCGGCAACTGGGCCGTCACGGTGACTGTGGGATAGTTGATGTTCGGCAACGCTGCCACCGGCAGCAGCGGATAGGCGACCAGACCGCCGACGAGCAGTCCGATCATGACCAGAACGGTGGCGATGGGCCGTTGAATAAAGGGCGCGGAAATATTCACGGAATCGGCGCCTGCATTGCGTCTTGTGCGGCAGCTTCTTCGGCGGCTTTGCCGTGCAGTAGTTCGACAGTCGCGCCCGGCTTCAGTTTGTATTGTCCGTCGACTACAACCTGCTCATTGGCGTGGAGCCCGGAATCGATGAGCGCCTGGCCGTCGCTGATCTGCGCGACCTTGACCTGACGGATCGCCACGGTGTTGTCGGGCTTGATGACCCAGGCGTAGGGTCCTTTTGGACCCTGTTGCACGACCGCTGCAGGAATCGTCAGGCCATCGTGCCGTGTGTCGAGCAGCAGCCGTGCATTGACGAGTTCGCCCGGCCAAAGTTTGTTGCCCTTGTTGGAAAAATTCGCTTTGAGCTGGATCGAGCCGGTTGTCTGCAGGATTTCGTTGTTGACCAGACCGAGCTCGCCCTCATCTAGCTTGATCGTGTTGTCCTGGCTGTAGGCAAGAACCTTGAGCGGTGCTTTGGTCTTCTCTTGTTGCTCCTGAATTTGCGGCAGCACCGTCTCTGGAAGTGTGAAGATCAGCGAAATCGGATCAATCTGCGTCACCACGCATAGACCGCTCGCAGTCGACGGGCTGATGATGTTGCCAACGTCGATCTGACGAATACCGACTACGCCATCGATCGGTGCTGTCAGTCGTGTGTAGCTGAGCTGTACCTTCGAAGCCTGGATCAGAGCCTGGTCCGTCTTGATCGCTCCCTGCAGCTCACCCACCTGTGCTTTCTGTGTTTCCATCAGCTGCGGAGTTGCCCAGCCCTGGCTTCCGAGCTGATCGTAACGTTTCTGATTGGCCTGAGCATTCATCAGCTGGGCCTGATCGCGTTCCAGTTGCCCGGTGTATTGGTCGATCATCGCCTGATAGGGACGCGGATCGATCTGCGCGAGCAGGTCGCCTGCGTGCACGTTCTGGCCTTCGGTAAAGTTGATGCTGATGATTTGTCCCTGAATCTGGGCGCGCACCACGTCGGTATTGTAGGCGATCACGGTTCCGACGCCGGTGAGATAGATCGGGACATCATGTTGGGCGACGGTCGTGGCAACGATCGGCACCGGAGCCGGCGGAATCGGCGCAGCGACGGCCTCCTGCAATGGTCGAACGTGCAGGAGATAGAAAAGACCGCCGGCCGCGACGACACCAGTCACTAAGGCGGCAGCAATGATGCTCTTCTTTTTCATGGTCGCTCTCGCTCGCAGATCAGGAATTGTTTACGGCACAGTGCTTGTTGGCCCAGTGGGAGATGAAACAGTGGGGATCGTTGGCGCCGTCGCCGCCGGAGCCATTGCGCCCAACGTTGGTGGTGCGTTCGTGATGGGCACGGTTGACCAGGAACTAACCCCGAGATTGCCGATCTCCGTGGAGTCCAACGGAATTCCGCTGGGAGCACCCGGTGTCGAAGCTGAAGTCGGACTAGATGACGCGGTAACGGTGCTTGAGTCCGCTCCGCACATTCCCGACAATCCGGCCGTTACCGTCGTTCCGGAAATTCCTGACAGTCCCGAGGTCGCGGATATTCCCGACGGCGTTGTGCCGGATGTTGCCGGGGCCATGGATGCGGTTGCGGGGGAGGAAGTTCCGTTCAGCGTGACACCACCCCCGTCATAGCTGGAGGGCGATCCGTACGTTGCTGCTGGTGACATCCCCAACGTCGAGCACTCCGTGCCGCCTCCGCCTGTCCGGTAGCCGGGCAGCGAACCGACGATGGGCGATGAGGGTATTGAAGCCCCCATCGGGATTCCGGTCCCTGCGACCGGGGTACCGGGATCGCTCCCCAGCGGCGAGGTCGCACTGAGCGGAGGCATAGCTACGCCCATGCCGACCTGGGCGAATACGGGGCTGCAGCAATAGAAAGCGGAAACCACCGCGATGGTGAGCAACGGCCTCATGAGGACTCCCGAGATCAGTAGGTCAAGCGGCAAGATGATCCGACAGCGCCAGAGACGGCCTCCTCGCGCTGATCGAACTTGCCATGCGATGTATCGAACGCGTCGTTGCATTCATTTCTCTCAAGATGGCGTGGGACGCTCACACTTCGATTAAATAAAGTTTCACGCTTCGAAAATCGTTTGAAGACCCCGCGTGAGCCCTTTTCTTGAACGCTGGCCTATCGACGGTTCACCAGGCCCGGTATGAGAGCTGGGATTCCTGAAACGTTGATGGAGATTCCTGAAACGTTGATTTGCCCTGGCGCTGTTATGGTGTTCGTCGTCGTAGTTGGCGTTGGAGCCGCAATGACGGGCGTTACCGGAACCGTCGTCGGCGTTGCCATGCCCGGTCCTGCTATGCTCACAAACGGCGACACATTCGGCGCCGGTAACGTTGCCCAGGAACTGACGCCGAGATTGGCGATCTCCCAGGAACCCAGCGGAAGCCCCGTTCTGGGATTGCCGCCAGGCGTTGTGGGAGTTGTCGACATGGGAGTCGATGGTGATGTGGCCGGGCTGCCTGATCCAGAACTGCACATTCCGGACACTCCCACCGTTCCCATTGCGAAGGTTGTCGACACTCCGGAAACCGGCAACATGCCCGGATCTGTCGACGTCATTGATGTCGCCGGAACTCCGGCCATTTGCGCGCTGCCGGATGTCGCGGTTGTTGCCGATCCCATCGCCATTCCACCGCCGTCATAGGTAGCGGCTGATGCCGCGACTCCCGGTTGCGACATCCCCGACGTCGGGCATGTCGTGCCGGAGTCCGGCAATGCGTTCGTGCCTGTCGAGTAGGTGGCCAGCGGGCTGACACCTGCGGATCTGATTTCGGTTGAGCCGAGCGGGATTCCGGTGCCACCGACCGAACTCGTGCCGATTCCAAGCGGTGAGGTGGCACCGATCGGAACCGTGGACATGTCATTCACTTCGGGAACGTAGTCGAGCTGGGCGGACGCCGGACTGCTGCAAAACAAGACGGCAGGGACCGCTGCTATCAACAGGAGTCTCACTAAGTGCTCCATGCGGTTCATGACCAGAAAGTATCGGGGAGATTCACAACGATGGGCTTCGGCGTGCTTCGAACGACAACCCAGCGGAATGCATGCACCGTCGATGGGTTGATTTCCATGTGCGGCAGGTAAGCAGGGACATGGATGAAGTCGCCGGCTCGCGCTTGCGCCGTGAATTCGCCTTTCTCTCCCCAGCGAACCTCGCACGTTCCCGAGAGCACATAGGCGACCGTCTCCTGACTTCCGTGATGGTGCACGCCGGTCCGCGCGCCTGGCTCGACTTCGAAAAGGCCGCCCCACAGGGCAGACGTGACACCAACTTCCGGTGCGATTGCGGCGGCGCGTTGCGAGCGCGGCGTCTGAGCCGTTCCGGAATCGAATTGATCGGGACGAACGATACGGATCGGATTGCTCTTGCTCATGATGCGGACCTGTCTTCGTTCAGGCTGCCGCACGGCTTGGCGGAGCCATGAACTCGGGCCCGACCGGATTGCTGATCGTCTCACCGAGGATGCTGTCGATTTCCGTCATGGTCTGGTCATCGAGCTGCCAGCCCAGCGCATCGCCGATGGGCGAAAGCTGATCGGCACGCCGCGCGCCCCACAAGGCGATATTCATCCTGTTGCGGTCGAGCACCCATCTCACGGCGAGATGAATAACCCGCCTGGCAAAGCGCTCTTTCGCGATACGGTCGAGCCGTTCGACGGCCGCGAGGTATTGGCCGAAACGCGGTGTGAGAAATTTCGGATCGTTTTTGCGAAGGTCATCGCCGGAGAACCGACTAGCTTGCGACATGCGACCCGACAGCAGCCCGCGGCACAGCGAACCATACGCGAGCACCGCGATATCGCGACTGCGGCAATAGGGGAGCACGTCCTGCTCGATTCCGCGCTCGAACAGGTTGTAGGGCGGCTGCGCTGTATGGAGCGGCGCTACTTTCCTGAATTCGTCCATTTGTGACGGGCTGAAGTTGCTGACGCCGATCGCGCGAATCTTTCCGGCCCGATACAAGGAGCTCATGGCTTCAGCAACTTCCGCTATCGGCGTGTCAGGGTCGGGCCAGTGAATCTGGTAAAGATCGATCACGTCGGTTCGAAGCCGGAGCAGGGAATTTTCGACTTCCCCGACGATGCGCGTCTTTCGTGCATCGCGAAACGGCTTGCCGTCTTTCCAGTTGAGGCCGGCTTTCGTCGCGATGAGCGCGCGCTTGCGTCTGCCGCCCATTGCCAGTGCTTTTCCGACGATCTCCTCCGAATGGCCGAAGCCGTATACGGGGGCCGTATCGATCAGATTAATGCCGCGGTCGAGAGCTGTATGAATGGTGTTGATGGCCTCGCGCTCGTCGCTGCCGCCCCACATCCAGCCGCCAATGGCCCATGTACCCAGCGCAATTCGCGATGCGCGGATCGTGGTGCCGGAGATATCGACATATTCCATTTCGGTCTGGTTTTCTTGAGGTAGGTTCATCTTGAAACTCTCGTTATTGCGGTCTTGCCACGCGGTGATTGGCTGCAGTTCCGAGCTGGGAACGCGACGCTCCGGCAATCGGATCTGCAGCCGCGATCGTCATGGAGAGAAAAATCACAGCTTCCCCGGCTGACGTCGTTATCTGTCGACGTAAGCGGGCCGCGGCCCCGCGCCATTAAATTGGCCGTTAGGAAGCGCCAGACGCCTGTGGTGCGATTTTGGTCAACAGGAGAATCGTGCTTTTTGGAAAGCACCTCGCGGGGACGATAAATACATGTGTGCGAACCCTCGAAACTTTCAAAAAGTTCAGCTCTGCAAAATCCCTCGAGCCATCTGCGGGCACTGTCGCGGCGCAAGCCGAATGAATGCGCGAATGAGTCTCCCGTAGGGAGGGAGGCCGCGCATCTTCGTGATGGCGGCGTGAAATGCCTGAAAGTCATTTTAATGGTCGAACGAGGGAGAATTCCTATCTCCAGCTCATCGGAAGCTTCGGTGCGCGCAAGTTTGGAAATAGCGCGTTCCGTTCCGTTAACTGAATGGAGCAAACGATGAGAAAGACGATCACGATTTTGGCAACGGCCCTGCTCGCTTCGAGCCTGGCGATTGCGCAAGCCGATGCGCGGGGCGGCGGAGGCGGCGGAGGCGGCGGCGGGCACGGAGGCGGTATGGGAGGCGGCTTCGGCGGAGGTGCTCACATGGGCGGCGGCTTCGGCGGCGGCGCTCACATGGGTGGCTTCGGCGGAGGTGCTCACATTGGTGGCTTCGGCGGCGGCGCCGCGCATATCGGCCGTGTTGGCGGTGTCGGCCGCTTCGAGGGTTCGCGCTTCGCGTTTGGCGAAGGCGCTCGCACCGGCGGCATCCATCAACACGCCATGCACCGGCTGGATCACAGGTATCCGTACTACGACTACGGCGTGGACTGCTACGATTGGTACCTCTCGCATCCGGCCGACCCGTTGCCCTATTGCGGCTGATGGATCGTCGGTTGGTGGTCTAGCAACTATGTCACCGGCGGCGGAGGAGAGACGGGGCGCTCCCCTCCGTTCCGGCGAGGCGAGAGAACGCAAATGACGAAGGTTCTTTTGATCGAAGACGACGATGAAACAGCGGAGGAAATATCCGCCGAGCTGACCGGTCGCGGGTTCGAGGTCGAGTGGTCTTCGAACGGAATCGAGGGCCTCGACAAGGCACGTTCGCTGCGGCCCGACGCGTTGATCGTCGACCGCCTTCTGCCGGGGTTGGACGGTCTTACCGTCGTCGACACCCTGCGGAAGGAACAGGTGCGCACGCCGGTACTGGTGCTCAGTGCGCTCGGCGCCGTGAATGATCGCGTGCGTGGGCTGCGGATGGGAGGCGACGACTATCTGACCAAGCCGTTTGCGGTCGTTGAACTGGTGGCGCGAATCGAGGCGCTGCTGCGCCGGCCCTCGGAATCACGTGAGACGATTTTGCGGGTGGGGCAACTCGAACTGGACCTGATCGAACGAACCGCAAAGCGCGGCGAGCGGGACATCGATCTGCTGCCGCGGGAATTTCGCCTTCTCGAATACATGATGCGGCGGAGCGACCAATTATTGACCCGCGCGATGCTGCTCGAAGAGGTCTGGAACTACAAGTTTGTTCCAACGACGAATCTCGTCGACGTTCATATGGGGCGTGTCCGCCACAAGGTCGACCTGCCGGGCGAGGCGCCGATGATACATAATGTCCGCGGTGCAGGATTCATCCTGCGGACCGTGGACCAGTTCGGGTAACGAAACCGGATGCTTCAGGTTCAATTGCTGCGCTCGAACACCTTCAGATGGGCTTCCGCGGTTGCAGGCCTGTTCGCGACGTTTGTCGTCATCCTGTTCGGGGTCATCTACTTCAACATTGACGCCTACCTGGTGATGCGATCCGACGGCGTGCTCAATACGCAAGTTGGGTTTCTTACTTCGCTGCCGTTCGAGCACAGCGTACGCGCCATCGAGGATCATCTCAGGCAGGACGACCGCGGCGTCCGGTTCGCCGGATTGTTCGATCCGAACGGAAAGCGGCTTGCCGGCAATCTCGAGCAGTTGCCGAAAGACATCAAGATCGGCGCGCCACCGCAGACCGTGCGGGTTGCGCGGTCAAGTGGCCGTCAACCGGTTGATCTGCTGATCCGCGCCGCGGCGCGGCGTCTGGAGAACGGTAACATAATTCTCGTTGGCAGAGATGTGGACGAGACATGGGAAATCTCTCACGTCGTCGGTGAGGCGCTGGTGCTGGGACTGCTGCCTGCCTTTTGTCTTTGCCTGCTGGCCGGCGCCTGGCTCAGCCTGCGCGCGCAGAGGCGCGTCGAGGAGGTCAACCAGCGGGTCCGGCGTATTATCGCCGGAGATCTGCGCGAGCGTCTTCCGCATCGCGACGTCGATGAGCCGTTCTCCAGGCTTGCGGCCATCGTCAACGGCATGCTGAACGAAATGGAAACCATGATCAACGCGCTTTCCGGCGTGGGCAACGACATTGCGCATGAACTGCGCACGCCGCTGACGCGCGCGAGGCTGATACTCGAGCGCGGGCGATCCAATGCGACCAGTCTCGAGGAGCTTCAGGCGGCAGCAGACAAGACGGTTGCAGGAATTGATCAGGGGCTATCAATCGTCACGGCGCTGCTGCGGCTTGCCGACATCGAGAACAGCCGTCGCTCCGCCGCGTTCGGCAGCGTCGTGCTCCCCGATCTCCTTCGCCAAGTCTACGATATCTACGAGCCGATTGCCGAAGACAAGCAGATCAGCCTGAGCGTCGGCATCGCCGGTAATCTCCAAGTGCGCGGCGACCGCGATCTGCTGTTCGAGGCGATCGTCAATCTCGTCGACAATGCCGTCAAGTTTACGCCTGAAGGCGGCAAGGTCGCGATCGAGTTGGCGCAAGCCGAAAAAGGCGCTGTCGTGCGCGTGACGGATACCGGGCCGGGCATCCCGCGGCAGGAAACCGAAGCAGTGCTGCGGCGATTTTACCGTTCCGACAAGGTGCGTCACACCCCGGGTGTTGGCCTTGGACTCAATCTCGTGGCGGCCATCGTCAAGCTGCATGGATTTCGGCTCATGATTCATCCCGGGCCTGGCGGCTGCATCGAGATCCTGTGCCCTGACCGGCGGCTGGACCGGGCAGCGAGAACAAACGCCGTTTCTTGCGCCGCGTGAGGGATCGAATGGCCGGTCCGGATTCGTCGGTCTCAGCAGCCGGACATGCAGGCGGAATTCTTTACGTCCGGCCTCGCATCGTCGACGAACATCTTGCGGTTCGGCATCTTGATGGCGGCCATGGTCTTGGCGTCGAGGACGGCGTCGGCCGGCAACAGCCGGTTCAAGTTCAGAATATAGGCGGAGACGGCGTAAACATCCTCATTCGATAGCGACCCCGGCGCGTTTTGCGGCATCGCGCGCCGGATGTAATCGAACAGGGTCGGCGCATAGGGCCAGTAGCTGCCGACGGTGCGGATCGGCTTCGAAGTCGCGAGCGTTCCCTGGCCGCCGACCAGCCTGTCGCCGATGCCGCCCTGGCCGTTGTCGCCGTGACAGGCGGCGCATTGATTCTGGTAGACCTCGCGTCCGTGGCTGACGCTGCCGCTGCCGGCAGGGAGGCCGCTTCCGTCAGGTCCGATGTCGATGTTCCAGCCGGCGATCTCTGCCGGCGTCGCCTTTCGTCCAATCCCGTAGGGATTCTGGGCGCTCGAAGCCGTCGCAGTCGCGAGCAGGATGCCCGCGATAAGGACGGCGCCGGTTTTAGTCATTTGCCGCATTGCTAACCTCGCCATCGACTGCGATGCGCCACGGCCAGATCGCGTTGTTATGATAGAAAAAGTTCTCGCCGCGGACGGCGAGCAATTCGCCCAGCGTCGGTTGGACGTAACCGGTTTCGTCGATTGCACGGCTCTGGATGACGGCCGGCTCGCCATTCCATCGCCAGGGCAGGCGGAAGCGCGTCAATGCGCGGGTCAGGACCGGGTCCTGCAACTCTGCCTCCTGCCAGGTCTTGCCGTCATCGACCGACACGTCGACCCGCCTGATCTTGCCGCGTCCACTCCAGGCGATTCCGGAGATCTCATGGAATCCCGTCCCGGTCAGGCGCTGGCCGCCAGAGGGTCGCAGAATGATGGACTTTGCTTCCATGACAAACGAGAACTCGCGCGCGATGCCGTCGGGCATCAGGTCGGTATATTTCGAGGTCTCCTCGCGGGAATAGACGGGCTCGGCCGTGACATGGAGGCGTCTCAGCCACTTCACGTTCATGTTGCCTTCGAAGCCTGGCAGGATCAGCCGCAGCGGATAGCCTTGCTGCGGGCGCAGCCGCTCGCCATTCTGGCTGTATACGATCATCGCGTCGTCGAGACACTTGTCGATCGGAATGCTTCGTTTCATGGCGACCGCATCCGCACCCTCGGCGATCACCCATTTGGCTTGCGGCCGCAGCCCTGCTTCCTCCAGCACAAGCTTCATGCTGACCCCGGTCCATTCGGCGCAGCTCAGGAGTCCGACGAGATCGGAGGCCGTCTTGCCGAATGGTTTCTGGTAGCCTGGATTGCCGGAGCATTCGAGGAAGTGGATTCGCGACGTCGAGGGGAACCGCCTGATGTCGTCCACAGTAAAAATTAGGGGGCGTTCGACCAGGCCATGCAGCATCAGGCGATGCTGCGCCGGATCGATTGCTGGAACGCCTCCATGATGGCGCTCGTAGAACAGGCCGTTCGGCGTAATGATCCCGTCCAGATCCTGCAGCGGCGCGCGGCCGGAGGCGGACAGATATTGCGGCAGGTCTTTCGGGATATTCTTGACGAGATTTTTTTCGAAGGGAGAAGGACTGCCGTAAGGCTGGCCCCCCATGGGGTCACCGGGTGTTTTCATCCATTCCGGGACGTCAGGCGGCAGATTGCTCGAAGCGCTTGAACTTCCAAACGCGCCGCTGGCCAGCGTCGCGCCGCCGATCGCCGCCGCCCCGCGCAGGAGCGAGCGGCGCGATTGTCGGGCGGGATCGTTATGGCCCATTTTGCTGTGAGGCATTCGGCGTTCTCATCCGGACCACCACGCGTCTTCATCGAAGGTGCGGCAGCGCATCCGTCTCGGAACCGGCGGCCTCAATCCGCACGCGCGGACTTGGGGCCGCCGGAAGCCAACGTCAGTGGCCTTGTGTCGAAGCGGTGGATACAGCTGCGGAAGACACCCGCCAGACCGTGTCTCCCACGTCGTCGGCGATCAGCAAGGCGCCGGTCCGATCGACGGCGAGCCCGACCGGCCGGCCGCGGGCGTGACTGTTCTGATCGAGGAAGCCGGTGACGACGTCTTCTGCCGCACCAGAAGGCGTGCCGCCACTGAACGGCACAAACACCACCTTGTAGCCGTTCAGCGGAGTGCGATCCCAGCTTCCATGCTCGCCGACGAAAGCACCGCCGCGGTAATGCTGGGGAAGGCTGTTGGCCGTGTACATCGCCAGTCCCAACGGCGCCACGTGAGAGCTCAGCGCATAATCGGGCTTGATGGCCCTGGACACGAGGTCCGGCCGCTGTGGCATGACGCGAGGATCGAGATGCTGGCCATAATAGCTGTAGGGCCAGCCGTAGAAGCCGCCGTCCTTTACCGAGGTCAGATAGTCCGGCACCAGATCGGGTCCGATCTCGTCGCGCTCGTTGGCGATCGCCCAGAGCTTGCCCGTCTCGGGCTCCCATTGCATTCCGGTCGGATTGCGAACGCCGCTGGCATAGATGCGGTGCGCGCCGGTCGCGACGTCGACCTCCCAGATGGCAGCTCGCTCGCGCTCGGCCTCCATGCCGTTTTCGGCGACATTGCTGTTTGATCCGACGCCAACGTAAAGTTTGGTGCCGTCCTGACTTGCGAGCAAAGCCTTGGTCCAGTGGTGGTCGATCGGCCCACCCGGCAGATCGGTCAATTTGGTTCCCTCCGCCGTTATGCTGGTCTGCCCCTCCTCGTAGGGGTAGCGCACGATGGCGTCGGTGTTTGCCACATAGAGATAGTGGCCAATCAATGCGACACCGAACGGCGAGATCAGGTGTTCGAGAAACACACTCCGCAACTGCGGTGCGCTGTCGCCATTGCCGTAGCGCAAAAGCGTGATACGGCTGGCGTTGCTCGCCTTGGCTCCGGCGAGCTCCTGCACCACGCCAGTGATCAGGTCCTTCGGACGAAACACGGGTGCTTTCGGCCCGTTGCTTTCGACTACCAGCACATCGCCGTTCGGAAGCACGTAGAGCGATCGCGGATGCTCAAATCCCTTGGCCAGCGCCTGGATCTGCAGGCCTTGCGGCACTTTCGGGGAGTCATTTCCCCAAGGGACAGGCTGCGCAATCCGGATCGGCGGCATGAGATACTGCTGGATAGCCGGCAGAACCGGATTGGCGCCAATCTGCACTCTCGGATCGCCGCCGGCATCGTCGCAACTCGCCAGTGCCAGACTTGCGACCCCGGCTGCAAGCACGGCAGCGAGGCGCGGTAACTTTGTCGGATTTAGCTTGAGGTGGTTCATGAGTGCGCTCCACGACGATAGGAGAGGGTCCAGCCTCCAGTGACCGCGCACAGAAGCAGGATGGCAACGGCGATCGCCGACAGCGTCAGGCCGGTCGGTACCACGGCGGTATAGCCGTCGCGGCTGTGAACGAAGACGTTGAGGAGCGAAACCAAAACACCGGCTGTGTAGCCGAGCGCCCGGAACCAGGCCGGCCGCTGCTTGCCGAAAGCGAGATCGGACACGGCCGCCAACGCGACCAGCGCGGACATGACCAGTCCGCCGGCAATCAGCCATATCGAAAATCTCTCCCACATCACTTCGGCTGTTCGCCAATAGGCGAGATCGGTGGCGAGAGCCGCCGCGAAATAAGCCACCGGAAATGGCGTCAGCACCCGATGAATTGTTCTGTCGCTGGCCAGGGCCGCCGGCCTTTGGCCCGCGACTGGCTCGAAGGTTGTTTCTGCGATTGCAGTATGGTTCATGTTTGCTCCTATTCGCACTCTTGGCACGCTTCAGGAGGACGCTTCGTCCGGTTTGCTTCCTGAACCGGCCAACCTTCAACAGACATCGTTCACGCGCGAACGATGTTCTTTCGAATTCGCACGTAACCGGCCGCTATCGGCCGCTCATATGGCCTTCGGCACGACGCCCGGCGCATCGCCCGGCCATTTCGCGATGGTCTCTTCATCGATGTTAAGATGCTGGGCGACCAATTTCGGCGGCGTATGCGCAAGCCAGTTCGAAAGCGAAACCTCCTCGTAGCGGGGAGCGCGAAACACGCCGATGAACTGGAGATCGGTATCTCCGGTGTTCTCGACATAGTGTCCGTAATTGCGCTTGACGTAGCCGATATCGCCGGCCGTGAAATCCATCGTCAGCGCGTTGGGACCGGTGTTGAAGACCGTCATGCGGCCCTTGCCCTTGAGGTAGTACTGCCACTCGTCCGCATTCGGGTGCCAGTGCATCTCACGGACCGCGCCCGGGCGGATGGTCACTAGCGCCGCAGCCATCGCCGTGGATGCCTTGAAGTTCGTGCTGTCGGCAACCTGGATGGTTCCGGTTCCGGATGACTTCGTTGGCTCGGTGGATTGTAGCGGGAAAATAAACGGATGCGTGGGAGCGGGCGCATTCTTTTGAATTGCGGCGCGATCCGCCGCGAGGTCGCCCGGCACCTCGCCCTGGAATATCCAGAGATTGTGCAGCGGGATCTTCGCAAAGGTTTCGGCCGGCACGCCGAAGTTCTTCGCCAGAACCGACGGCGGCGTGTGGGCGAGCCAATCCGTGACCAGCAGCGTGTTGAATTCGTCGGCATGACCGTCGTCAAAACAGATGACGAATTCGCAGCCATCCGGTCCGAGGCCTTGCAGGGAATGCGGGGCACCGGGCGGGAAATACCAGAGGTCGCCCGCTTTCACATCGGCCACATAGGGCCGTCCCGCTGTGTCGAGCACGGTGACGCGGCAGTTGCCATACGTCATGATCGCCCACTCGGCCGCCTGATGCCAGTGGAGCTCGCGGATGCCGCCGGCGGTCAGGCGCATGTTGACGCCCGAGATCTCCTTCGAAATCGCAAAGTCGTTCACCGTCACTTCGCGCGCCCAGCCTCCGTTCTGGATGCGTTTTGCCGCGTTGTTGAACGAGGCCCACGTCATGGGCATGCCGCCGACGTCGGTCGCGGGCGGCGACTGCGCGGCCGGAAACTGGCTGGCGATTACCGGATTTTGCGGGCCGGGGTCGATCAGATTTCCCGGTCCTTTGGCATTGATTGCTCCCTGTGCCGGCTCGTCTGGGTTGCCGAAGGAAGCAGCCTTCGCTGCCGTCGCTGCAACCCCCAGCCCTGAAACGGCCAGCAGGTTTCGCCTCGAGATCATGGTTCCATCCTGTGATTGCTGTTGAGTGCCTTGGATTGTGATTTCTGCAATCAAGAACTAGGTCGGCTTCAAACAATCGCTTTCCTGAAATGCGGCGCGGCTTTCAAAAAAGCACTGCGTTCGTCTCGCAGTGCAATTTGGACAAACCGACGCCAGCTTTCGAAAGATTTTCCGCTTGTCGCGCTTATCTCTTCCAAGGACGTTTGTTGTCGCGGAAGGAACCTTTCGATGTCCGAGCGAAAAGCCATTCATCCCTACAATCATCCCGCCGGCGGCTGGGGCGCCCTCAAGGCGGTCAGCGAGCATCTGATCGAGCAGCATATTCCCGTCAAAGGCGCGGTGACGCTGAGCTGCATGAATCAACCCGCCGGATTCGATTGTCCCGGCTGCGCCTGGCCCGACCCGAAGCACACGTCGTCTTTCGAGTTCTGCGAGAACGGGGCCAAGGCGGTGGCATGGGAGGCGACCTCAAAGCGCTGCACGCCGGAGTTCTTTGCACAACACAGCGTCACGGAACTCGCGAGCTGGAGTGACTACGAACTGGAAATGGTCGGGCGGCTGACCCACCCCATGGCCTATGACGCGGATTCGGATCACTACGTTCCCGTGAGCTGGGACGCGGCATTCGCGACCATTGGCGCGCATCTACAGGCGCTGCCAGATCCCAATATGGCCGAATTCTACACGTCGGGGCGAACCTCGAACGAGGCTGCGTTTTTGTATCAGTTGTTTGTCAGGGAATTTGGCACCAACAATTTCCCGGACTGTTCCAACATGTGCCATGAGGCAACAAGCGTCGGCTTGCCGCAATCGATCGGTGTTGGCAAAGGGACGGTCCTGCTGGAGGATTTTGACAAGGCCGACTGCATTTTTATCTTCGGGCAAAATCCCGGCACCAACAGCCCGCGCATGATGACGAATTTGCGCGAAGCATCTCGGCGAGGAGCTGCGATCATCTCGTTCAATCCGTTCCGGGAACGAGCGCTCGAGCGCTTTCAGCATCCGCAGAGTCCGGTCGAGATGGCGACGCTCACCTCGACGCAAATCAGCTCGAGGCTCTATCAAGTGCGCGTAGGCGGCGACGCTGTGGCCATCAAAGGAATCATGAAGGTATTGGTCGAAGCCGACGAGACGGCAAGTGCCAACCATGTTTCGGAGATTTTGGACTGGGACTTCATACGGGAGCATACACTGGGAATCGAGGCGCTCGTGGAAGACCTGAAAACCACAAGATGGGATGAAATCGAGCGCTATTCCGGTCTCTCGCGTCGGGAAATCGAGCATGCCGCACGTGTCTACATGCATGCGGAGCGCGCGATCATTGTCTATGGCATGGGCATTACGCAGCACAGGCACGGCGCGCAGAATGTGCAACAGCTGGCCAACCTGGCCATGCTTCGCGGTCACATCGGGCGCGAAGGCGCCGGCATATGCCCTGTCCGCGGCCACTCCAACGTTCAGGGCGATCGTACCGTCGGAATTACAGAAATTCCGTCAACGGAGTTTCTAGACCGCCTGGAGCGTCGCTTCGGCTTCAAGCCGCCCCACAAGCATGGCCACAATGTCGTGACGGCGCTCGAAGCCATGATCAACGGGGAGGTTAAGGTCTTCGTCGCAATGGGCGGAAATTTTGCGGCCGCGATTCCGGATTTGCAGCGGACACAGGTGGCGATCAGAAATCTCGATCTCACCGTTCAGATCTCCACCAAACTGAACCGCAGCCACCTCATTCACGGACGCGACGCGCTGATCCTGCCGTGTCTCGGCCGGACCGAAATCGATATTCAGGCGTTGGGAGCCCAGTCGATTACGGTGGAGGATTCGATGTCGATGGTTCATGCATCGGCCGGCCGCAACAAGCCTGCTTCGGAACACCTTTTCAGTGAGCCCGCCGTCGTGGCCGGCATGGCAAGCGCGACGTTGGGCTATCGCTCGGTCGTCGATTGGGAGAGCTTTGTTTCAGACTACGACCGAATCCGAGACGCGATTGAGGATGTGTTTCCGATTTTCCAGAGCTACAACGACCGGATCCGGGTGCCAGGCGGTTTCCACCTCGTTTCAAGTGCCAGGGAACGGATCTGGGAGACGCCGTCGGGAAAAGCACATTTCCTCGTTTACGACAGGTTGGCGGAAGATTCGCTCGAAGAAGACCCGGAGGCCCTTTGGCTGAGCACGATGCGAAGCCACGATCAGTACAATACCACGATCTATTCGAACTCCGATCGGTATCGAGGGGTCTTCGGCCAGCGCGACGTTGTGTTTCTCAATAAATCCGAACTCGAGAAGCGAGGGCTGAAGGATGGTGATCGCGTGGACCTGATTACGCTATCAACGGACGGCTTCGAGCGAAGGGTACGTAACTTCCGCGCAATCGGCTACTCGTTTCCGGATGGCTGCTGTGCGGCCTACTATCCCGAGACCAATCCGCTCGTGCCGCTCTACGCGCATGATCCCCAGAGCTTCACGCCGTCGTCAAAAGCCATTCCGATCCGGATCGAGCGCTCGCGCGCGAAACCTGTAGAAGTCTAGCTCGAATGAGTATGCTCAATAAGCTGAAAGTCGGCATGGCTGCCGAAACGCACATTATTGTCACGAGGGAGATGACCATCGGGCATTTCGTGGCCGGGATGCCGCTGGTCTATGCGACGCCCGTGATGGTCTTGCATATGGAAATGGCTGCGGGGTCAGCCATTGCTTCCGCCCTGCCGAATGGATTTGTCAGCGTCGGAATGGAAGTAAATGTCCGCCACCTGGCGGCCACCGCTCTTGGTCGTAGTGTTCGTACGGTCGCGCAAGTGACCGGCACGGATACCAAGAGCGTCTTCTTTACGATCGAAGCCTGGAATGACGAGCGCAGGATCGGGCAGGGAACCCATCGCCGTGGAATCGTCAACCTCAGCGAATTCGAGAAGCGCTTCGGTGTGAGGGAACAAGCTCTAGCCTGAAGCTTTGAACTGCTTCTCGTTATCCGCTGTTCGTCTTTTTCGCCGTTCATCGAATGCGCGTTCAGGCGACCAGCCGCGATGAACTGAGCCGGCACACGCTGATCATCTGGCGGAGAGCCGTCAATGCAAAGTGCAGGCTCGGCTGATCGACGAGTACTCCCTTGGCGACTTTTTCGCCGATATTGCCGATCACGACTTGGGGGCCTCCGAGAACGGTGGCCGGGATGGAAAGCAACGTCTCATTGAGCTGTGCGTGCGCGCGTGCGCCGCCCGTGAAGGCAGGCGAAACGGATATCGCCAGTGTCGGCTTCTTTGTCAACGCGGACCGGCCGAAGGGACGAGAGGCCCAGTCGAGTGCATTTTTCAGCACGCCCGGCACTCCATGATTGTACTCCGGCGTCACGATCACAACGCCATCGCAGCTAGCGATCGCGTCTCGAAATCTCATGACCCGCTCCGGCCCGTTCGACCGATCGTCGTCCTCATTGTAGAGCGGCAGTTGTGGCTCCTGGATCTCGAGGGTGACTTTTTCGGGTAGATTGTCGCGTAGCCCGATCAGCGTCGCGCGGGAAAATGATGCTTTGCGAAGGCTTCCGGGCAATCCGAGTAGTCTGACAGGAGTAAGTATTTCAAGCATGCATGACGGCCATAGGTGAAGGGAAGTGCTGACGTCACAACGCGGTTGTGGTTTCGGTGCCTATGGCATCTCGCGTTCGCGGCACAGCCGGTATTTGGTTGGCTGTGCGCCACTGACGCGGGGTGTACCCCACGAAGCGTTTGAAGACGGTCGTAAAGTGGGCCTGGGTCAGAAAACCGACAGTGAGTGCGATCTCGGCGATGGTCATTGAAGTGCCTCTCATTAACTCTTTGGAGCGCCAGATGCGCCGTCGGAGCAGGAATTCGTGAGGCCGCAAGCCAGTCGCGGCTCGGAATTGACAGGCAAAATGCATCCGGCTCAATCCGGCGACTGCGGCCAAGTCTAGCAGACTGATCTTGTTTGATAGGTTGGTATCGACATATTCGGTAACCCGCTTCAGGCGCCATTTTTGCAGCGCCTGGACCTGTGGTCTGTTCGTGTCTGCATCGCCGCGACAGGCTGCGGCTCGCGTCACCGGTTGCAGCCCGGCGAGCCTGGCCTCGATCGCTCGCCTAAGGGCTTCGGCACAATGCTCGTCGTGCTCAAGCTCCACGGCGTTCAGGGCGCAGCAAAGCGATTTGATGATGTGGTCACTGGGGCTGATATCTGTCGCATGCAGCGCGTCGCGGCCGGCAATCTCGATCGCATCCGGCGCGGACTGATCGCCGGCTCGCTCGAAAGAAAGGGGCGCGGATCTCAAGATTGAGCTGTTGCCATTTATCACCGTAACCTCCAAAGACTCCCACTCTGCCAGCACTGCACGGTCGATCGGATGCTCGGTGCAGATACGGGCTGATGACGACGTCACCCCATCAAATTGCACTTCACAGACGGCCAGCGCGTTCGAGGCGAGTGATCTGCGGAATCCGCCATCTCAGCAGCCCCTGCAGATTGAACCCAGCGCCTTTTCGACCCTGGCTTCCTCGCGATCGATCGCGGGGCTTGTACCTAGCAGCGGACCCTTGATGGGTCTTCCGATGCCAGAGGACGGGAGCGCCGTACCTAATGAGTTGGTGCCGGGAGAGTAGATGCCCTCACCGAAGCTGCCGCCGGCGCCAACGCTCCGGGCCGATCCCATTGTGTGCGACATTCCCATGCCGCCCATACCACCGCCCATTCCGCCGCGTGCGCAAGCGATCGGGCTCCAAATGACGAAACTAACCGCAACACCGATACCCAGAATTTTTTTCATTTCGAGACCCTGTGTTTGCTGACCATGATGTCGGGGACCGGAGGGGCGGGCGCTATCCTACGGGAGTAAGCCCGGCTTCATCTGAAGGGTTCGCAGAGCTATACGAAGGTAGGCGTCAGGAGGCGGCCGGCACGAGATAGCAGTCGTCCGCCATCGAAAGGATTTCCGTCCGCAAGGACAAGACGCGTTCCACGCAATCTTCATCACGACATGCGTGAACGAAGATAAACCAAAAGTTAGTGGGGCTGCGGCGGGACAGTGCTTAGTTCCGATCGAGCCGCACGATGTTTTCCGACAGGAGCATTTGGCGCGCTCGGGGAGCATCGAATTCAGACATCTCACCGACATCGAACAGAACCACGCGATCCGGAGCGATCATTTTCCGTCGAATGATCGACCCTAAACAAACATTTGGGAATGCAAGATGGGAATTGTTCGATTCGCTCTGAGATTTCCTCACACGTTCTACGTGATGGCCGCCCTGATACTGTTTCTTGGCGTCACCACGATCTCCGCCATGCCGACGGACATATTCCCGGAAATCAGAATCCCCGTCGTCACGGTGATCTGGCAGTACACCGGCCTCAGCACGCCTGAGATGGAGCAGCGCGTCACCACCTATAGCCAGTATTCGATCAGTTCGAACGTCAACGGCATCAAGGACATGGAAGCCCAGACGCTGAATGGACTGTCCATTCAGAAGATTTACTTCCAGCCCGACGTCAATTTGGATCTCGCGATCGCCCAGATCGTTTCGGCGACCAATTCGATCCGTGCGCTGATGCCGCCGGGCATCGAGCCGCCGATCGTCGTGCAATTCAACGCATCGAGCGTTCCCGTTCTACAGCTCAGCCTCAGCTCGGACAGGCTGAACGAACAGCAGCTCTATGATTACGGCATCTATCGTGTGCGGCAGCAGCTCGCTCCGGTGCCGGGCGTCACCTTGCCGACGCCTGCCGGCGGCAAATACCGTCAGATCATGGTCGACATCGATCCTGACAAGCTGCTTTCGAGAGGCCTCACGCCACTCGACATCGTCAATGCTGTCAACACGCAAAACCTGACGCTCCCGTCAGGAACCGCCAAGATCGAGGACAAGCAATACACCGTTCGCACCAACGCGACGCCGGCGACCATCGATGACCTGAACATGATGCCGGTCAAGTTCATGAATGGGTCGACCATCTTTCTCAAGGACGTCGCGCAAGTGCGTGACGGATCGATGGTGCAGCAGAATATCGCGCGAGAGGACGGCCGCCGCGCGGTCCTGCTCAGCGTCATCAAGAACGGGAATGCCTCGACGCTGACGGTGGTCAACGGGGTCAAGCGGGTTCTCAAGGAAATGCAGGCGGCAGCGCCCCCTGGCCTCAAGATCAGCCAACTGTTCGACCAGTCGGTCTTCGTCACTCAGGCGGTGCAGGGCGTGCTCCGCGAGGGCGCGATTGCCGCCGGGCTGACCGCGCTGATGATCCTGGTCTTCCTCGGTTCATGGCGCTCTACGCTGGTGGTGATGATCTCGATACCGCTCGCGATCCTGTCGTCCCTGATCGTCCTTTACTTCCTCGGAGAAACGCTGAACACAATGACGCTTGGAGGTCTCGCGCTCGCGGTCGGCATTCTCGTCGACAACTCCACCGTGACGATCGAGAATACGCACCGTCTGCTTACCGAAGAACACATGCCGCTGGCGCGCGCCACGCTTCATGGCGCAGCCGAAATCGCCGTGCCGACGCTCGTCTCCACGCTTGCGATAAGCTGTGTGTTCACCTCGGTGGTATTTCTCGACGGGCCGGCGAAATATCTGTTCACGCCGCTTGGGCTCGCGGTGGTGTTCGCGATGCTGGCATCCTACGGCTTGTCCCGCACCTTGACGCCGATCACGATCGGGCTGTTGCTGCGGGGAGAAAAACATCACGCGCCGGGTTCGGCCGCGCCGGGTCTGTTCGCCCGCATATCGATGGCGTTCGAACGTTCCTTCGAGCGGTTGCGGGAAGGGTATCGCAAGCTGCTGACGATCCTCTTGCATCGGCGGGCGATCGTGCCGGTCGCGCTCGCTTGCGTGCTGGCCCTTGGCGGTGCCTTGTCCGTCTTTGTCGGTCGCGACTTCTTCCCCTTCATCGACGGAGGCCAGATCCAGCTTCACGTCCGCGCGCCGGCGGGCACCCGGATCGAGAATACGGAACGCATTTTCCAGGCGGTGGAAGACAAGATTCGCGAAGTCATTCCCGAAAAGGAGCGGGCGCTGATCGTCGACAACATGGGCCTTCCGGCGCGCGCCTACAATCTGGCGTTTGCAGACGGGTCCACGATCGGAATCAACGACGGTGTGATCCTGGTGGGGCTGAAGGAGGGCCACAAGCCGACCGCGGACTATGTTCGCAAGCTGCGCGAAGTGCTCCCGGCCGCGTTCCCGGAAGACACGTTCTATTTCCAGGCCGCCGACATCGTGACCCAAATCCTCAATTTCGGACTGCCGGCGCAAATTGACGTCCGCACCGTGGGTTACGGCAAGAACAACCTCCAGGTTGCGAAGGAATTGCGCAAGCGCCTCGCCGACATTCCGGGTCTCGTCGACGTTCACCTACAACAGGAAACCGACGGACCGGAGTTCTATGCAGAAATCGATCGCACCCGCGCGGCCCAACTCGGCGTCAACGCGAGCACGGTCGCAACCAACATCAATGTCAGCCTCTCATCCTCCGTGCAGGTGTCGCCCAATTTCTGGACCGATCTGTCTTCGGGCATCCCCTACTATCTAGCCGTGCAGACTCCGGAGTATCGGGTCAATTCGCTGAACGCGCTGAACAACACGCCGGTGTCGAGCCTGCTCACGGTCGGCGGCCAGCCGGTGCCGGGAATGCTCAGCAATGTCGCCAAGCTGAAGCGCGACACCGTCACGACCAATTCGAACCAGTCGAACATCCAGCCGGTGTTCGAGGTCTATGCGAGCATTCAGGGGCGCGATCTCGGCAGCGTCGCATCCGACATTAACAAGGTGACGTCTTCGCTGCAGAAGGAGCTCCAGCCGGGCAACAGGATCCAGCTGCTCGGCCAGGTCCAGAGCATGAACGATTCGTTCCGGAATCTGGGCATCGGTTTGGTGTTCGCTGCAGTGTTCGTCTATCTGCTGATGGTCGTGAACTATCAGAATTTTGGCGATCCGTTCGTGGTGATCCTCGCCTTGCCCGTAACTCTGTGCGGCATTGTCACGATGCTTTTCATGACCGGCACCACGCTGAACGTGCCTTCGCTGATGGGTGCGATCATGGCGGTGGGCGTCGCCTCGGCGAACTCGATCCTGCTCGTGACATTTGCGCGCGAACAGCAACTCGCGGGCCATTCCGCGCTCGAAGCCGCGCTCAGCGCGGGGCACACCCGGATAAGGCCGGTGCTGATGACCGCGGCCGCGATGATCGTCGGCATGATTCCGATGGCGATCGGTGGTGCGGGCGAGGAACAGAATGCCGCCCTGGCACGGGCCGTCATCGGCGGGCTGCTGTTCGCCACGCCCACGACGCTGCTGGTCGTGCCCTACCTGTTCGCGATGCTTCGCAAAGGAAATGACGGAAAATCTCATCACGGCGTATTTGAAGGACCAATCGAATGAGCGAAGCAGAGATAACCCCAGTAGAACCAGGCGTCAGTCCGTACGCCCCTGAGCCGGCAACGGATGGGACGTCGCGAGCCGAACCACATCGAAAATCCGTCCGCCGTTTCGGCAGTGCGTCCATTGTCGCCGCGGCGTTGCTCTTGCTATTGCCGGGCGGCCTGGTCGCGGGCGCGGTGCGGCACTACCAGGCTGGGCAGGGCGTGGCGGCGACAGCCGAACAGCGCCGGGACTTCGTGCCGAACGTGCGTGTCGCGAAGGTCCGTCCTAGCGACGGCATCATGACGGTATCGCTGCCGGCCACGACAACCGCCTTCGAGGCAGCAAACATTTTCGCCCGCACCAGCGGGTACATCGAAAAGCGCCATGTCGACATCGGCGATCAGGTCAGGGCTGGCGCTCTGCTGGCCGAAATCACCGCGCCCGAACTCGATCATCAGATATCGCAGGCCCAGGCGACGCTGGCGCAGTATCAGGCGACGTTGCATCAGACCGAGGCCAGCCATGAACTCGCGCGCGTGACCAATGCCCGTGACTCGAGCCTTGTGACAAAGGGATGGCTTACCCAGCAGCAGGGTGACAACGACCGCTTGACGCTCGCGGCGCAGGAGGCCGCCCTGGGCGTCGCCCGATCCAATATCACGGCGCAGGAAGCGCAGATCAAGGTGCTCGGCCAGGAAAAGGCCTATCAGCGTGTCCTCGCGCCCTTCGACGGCGTCGTCACCCAGCGCTACATCGACAATGGCAGCCTGGTGCAGTCCGGATCGACCATGATGTACACGATGATGCACAGCGACGTCATCCGTATCCAGCTCTATGTACCGCAGGACGAAGCCATCGGTATCGAACCCGGCGTTAAGGCTGAGGTGCACGTTCCGGAAATACCGGATCGCGTTTTTCCGGGCACGGTCACTCGCTTTGCGCGTGCCTTGCAGCCCGGCAGCCGCACACTGCTCACCGAAATCGACGTACCGAATCCGGATGGTGCGCTCAGCCCCGGCATCTATTGCATCGTCGATCTGAAGATACCGCGGAAGACGCCGTCCTTTGTGGTGCCTGCCGACGCGATCGTCTTCGACCAGGACGGCTTGCACGTCGCACTCGTCAGGGACGGGATCGTGCACATGCAGAAGATTTCGATTGCGCGCGATTTCGGCAAGGAAGTTCTGATTGAGCAAGGCCTCAAGCGAGGGGACACCGTGATTCTCAATCCGATGGTTGATCTCGCCGAGGGCCGCAAGGTCGCGCCGCAGACCCAGCCGGCAAGCTCGTGACGTCGCCACGGGACCGAAGCAACTTTAGCCGGAGTAATCTCGCCATGCGCATCTTTCTCGGGAGCCTTGCAGCGCTTTTGCTGGGTGGCGGTCAATGTCTGGCCCAGATGTCGACCATGGGCACAACGCAAATGGCAATCCCGACCACGCCGGGAGCCATCGTCTCGTCTCCGCTCAGCGGACCAGGCCCATTTGTCAGCCTGTTTTCCTCATCGACGGTCCCGGGAGCCCCGGCAACCACACTCGCCTCGCCGCCGCTGGCGACGGACCCCACCATTCCGGGTACGAGTTTGAGTTGCTCTCCGACCGCAGTGGGCCTTTCGCCTTCGGTGATGAGCGTGACCGCGACGACGACTCCCTCCGCGTCTGCCACCATGAGTCCGGCTGGCGCTCCTGTCATGCCCGGGTCGAGCGTTGCATCGATGAACGCGAGCCTCATGCCAATGACCTCGAGCCTCACGCCGATGAGTTCGAGCGCCGGCCAGCCGCTCACCTTGCCGCCGGCAATGCCGGTGATAATCCTGGGCGCTGTCGGCGGAAGCACGACGGGGACGATCGCGCCCGCGCTTCCGCTCGGGACGGTGAGCCCCGGCGGCACGTGCACGGCCGCTCCGGGTAACGCACTGACCAACTCGTCAGCCTTACCGCTCGCCATCGGTGACATTCCGCCGAGCCCGCCGCCTGGAGCTATTCCATCACCGGTCGACGATCTCGGCAGCACGGATATCGAGCCTGCGATGAGCGTCATGCCGACGCCGAATTCGGCTGCATGCAACGAAAGCGTCTCGATGAACCTTGCCAACCCCGCGATGATGGCGCCGGCAAATGCCACCGGGGCTTCGGCCACGCCCGGCGTGATGCCGCAGGGCTGTTGAGTATGGCGACGCGGCATTCGACCGGCTGCGCTAGCTCTGCCATGTGCGCGGCCGTTTGAGACGCTGATCTTTAATTCGAGATGTCGGTCAAGTTGCGGCAGAAACGCTTGCAAGTAATGCTGCTTCGACCTTGCTCACGTGCCGCTCCTTGTGCCGCAGGAAATAAAAAGCTCGTTTTGCGAGTTCATCGTCGATCTGAAACAGCGCCTTCGCGGCAATCGATTTTCCTACAACGAGATCGGAGATCGCAGTCGCGCAGAGTTCCGACTCGACGGCCGCCCGAATGGCCTCGTTCGAGGCGAGTTCGAGCTGCACGGTGAGGTCGGCAAGTCGAAATCCGCGTCTTCTCAACGCCAGCTCGAACATTGCGCGCGTTCCGGAGCCGGGCTCGCGGAGTATCCAGGGGGTTTGGGTCATCCAGCCCGCCGGCAGCCGTTTCAGCTTTGCGAACGGATGCCGCGCCCCGACCACCACTACCAACGCATCGCCGTCGATACGACGGGCTGCAAGAGTTCCATCGTCGATATTGCCCTCAACGAAGCCGATATCGGCTACACTCTCGCGCACGTCGGCCGCGACACGTTCAGTATTTGCGATCCGGACGCTGACGTTGACGCCGGGATGTGCGGCCTGAAAGGCCTGAAGGCGCGACGGCAACCAGTAATTGGCCACGGTCTGACTCGCTGCAATGACCAGTTTGGCGCCTTTCAAGCCGGCGATGTCACGAAGCGCCTGCTCAGCGCTACGGGCACGCGCCAGCACGGCGCGTGCTTCCGAAAGAAAGGTACGGCCAGTGTGCGTAAGCAAAATGCCGCGTCCGACCCGGTCGAACAGTTTGATGTTATATCGCTCTTCGAGAGCGGCGACTGCCGCACTCGTGGCCGATTGGGTCAGGTTCAGCTCGCGGGCGGCCTGAGTAACGTGCTGCTTCTCGGCGACGGCCACGAATATCCGGAGCTGTTCGAGCGTCATGGTCTCATCATCCCAGGAGCTTAATCAATGTAAGACTGAAAGTAGCGATGAACAGGAAGGCCAATGCGCCCAGTATAGCCGGCCGGAGTCCTTTCGCGTAGAGCTTGGCGATGTCGGTCTCCAGTCCCATGGCTGCAAGTGCGACCGACAGCAGAAAAGCGGTAAGCGTAACAATCGCCTTCCTGGCTTCGACAGGAATGTCGATGATGCTGTTCAAACCGACAATGGCGATAAAGCCCAGAACGAACCACGGGATCGGCGGTCTCGCCGCTTTGGCCGAAGCGCCGTTTGCGAAAAACCGGGCTCTCACGTTGAGGGCAAAAACCGTCGGCGCGAGCAGCATCACCCGTGCCAGTTTGCTCATTGTGCCGATTTCGCCGGAATGCTGGCCATTCTGGAAGGCCGCCGCAACGACTTGCGCGATTTCATGGATCGATACTCCGCTCCAAAGGCCGTAAGCCCTGGAGTCAAGGTGCAGGAGGCCAGGGAGGAGGGGATAGGCGAACATCGCGACCGAGCCGAATATCGTCACGCAGGCGATCGCGTAGGTGACGTCCTCGTCGTGCGCACCCGTCACCGTATTGGTTGCGACGACGGCGGAGGCGCCGCAGATCGATGTGCCTGCCGCGATCAATTCGGTGAGTTGGCGTCCGACGCACAACAAACGCCCGGCCCAGACGGTGAATGCAAAGGTGGCGACCAGCGTGATCGCAGCAATCAGTAATCCCCGCGGGCCCACCGAGGCGATCTGGGTAAACGTCAGCTGAAATCCGAGGAGTATGATGGCGGCGCGAAGCAGGCGCCTCATGCTGAAGGTGATGCCAGGCAGCACTGACGACGGAGTTCCGATGAGATTCCGAAACGCCATCCCGATTACGATCGCCAGGATCATCGGGCTGAAAGCGGCCAGGCCGTGAACCTGTCGTATCAGGACGGCGGCGACGGCTATCGCGCCTGCGAGCGCCAACCCCGGCAAGACTGTGACGACAGGTTGCAGATGTTGCCCGAACGGGAGGGTTATGCGCTCTGTGGCGGGAGAGGAATTGCGGTTGTCCGAAATGATCGTCATCGAAGGGCTCCTATGGCTCACTTCGAACATCGCCTCTCGTAACAAATTAATCTAATTGATTGTTATTGTCATACCAATCGATTATTTCGATCAATGAATCCCAAAGACTTGCCAATCCCGTGACGATCTCGGCGCAGCTCCTCCGTCACTGCCGCGAGGTTGCTGACGGACGGGTGATTTTGTCAACGGGGATGGCGCCCTCATCCGTGTCTGATGGGTGAACCCTCAAGCGATGATCCAACCCCCGCCGAAATTCCCCGGCTTCGGCAGCGCGATGTTCCGGTGTGCCGCACAAACCTCGGTATAGGCGTCCGATCCCTTCGCAGTAATCCTGCGTACCTCGGTTCAGTCGAATTTCGACTGCCACCAACCTAGGTCTTGATCTATCGATCCAAACGGGAGCGCGAAAAAGCTTTCGAGTTGATCCTCATCAAGGAAGGTCACGATGATCGTTACCCTTGTCGCCATTCTGTGCAACAGCAGTCAGCTTTGTCTGGAAAAAGTCGTCACCAATAGCGAACAGTCGTGCATCACGATAGCCGGCTGTCAGTTAAGCGCGCAAGCGGGCATTTCGGATTGGCTCGCCGATGGCCCGTATCACGATTGGAAGCTCCAAGGCTACAGGTGCGTCATGGGCACCTACGTCCCGAAACACGAGGCCTGAATCTGCCCGTTCGGGTTCGGATTGATTGCACTGAAACCTGTTCCAAAGAAGCTCTTTTTCAATCTCGGCACAAGGCCAGTATCACCATTCCGGCAACCGCGGGGGTCGCAGTGAAACGAAATTGAAATTGGCAAGCGCGTCGTAGGGGCCAGCTACGTGTCGTTAGTTTGATCTTATGGCCCTTTCTTCATTGCCAGCCTGCACAACGAAAACCGGAAGTGATTGATGTTCGCGCCAAGCCAACGCTCTCGCTTGCTCGATCGCGCCACGGCGCGTGCCGCCGGCCGATATCGCTCATCAGCGAGGGCAATGCGGGATGGCCGATATCGACGGCGCGTTAGCCAGGGCTGACGGACTTATCTCGTTGTGGCCAAGCGACGGGACTTTTAATTCTCGGGTCGTGAACCACAAAGCGGAGAGAGCCAATGTACCAGCTTCACTACTTTCCAAGTAATGCAAACGCGGCACCTCACATGGTGCTCGAAGAGATCGGCCAGGAATACGAACTCGTTCTCGTGGACCGTGCAAAGAATGCGCAAAAATCCATAGAGTATCTGAAGATCAATCCCAATGGCCGTATCCCTGTGCTGGTCGACGGCGACCTTGTGCTGTTCGAGTCGGCGGCAATCGTTCTTCACCTGGTTGACCAGCATCAGGAAGCCGGTTTGGCACCCGTAGTGGGAACGCCTGAGCGCGCCAAATTCTACCAATGGATGACCTTCCTCACCAACTCGCTGCAGGAAGAACTGATGATCTGGCAGTATCCGGAACGGCTGGCGGGCACAGATGCTGCTGCGTCCGCGGTCGTGAAGCAGGGCGCTGAGAAACGCGCCGAGGCGTATCTCGATGTGATCGAGCGGCATTTGAAGACAAATGGTCCACTCTTTCTCGGCGTGACGCTGAGCGCCGCCGACTTCTACTTGGTGATGCTCTCCCGCTGGGCGCGTCCCATGACCAATCCACCTCGCTCTCGACCGAACATCGCAACGCTACTCGACATGGTCACGGCTTTGCCTTCAGTCCGCCGCGCCTACGAGGGCGAGGGCGTCACTGCCGAGATCTGCTGAATAAAAGACAGATCGAATCGTCGTTCCGCTCGTTTTTAACCAGGAGATTACGATGGATACACAGCGTGCAAGCCGGAACATGCCGGTTCGAATGGATCTGCCGTTTGTTGGCCTCACAACTTTTGCAGGCCAGCCCGCCTGCACCGATTGGGACAAGCTTGACGGTGCCGATGTTGCCGTGCTCGGCATCCCGATCGACACCGCCTCAAGCTATCGTGTCGGAACACGCTTTGGGCCGCGCGCGATCCGCGAAGTATCGATGTTTCACGGCTTCGGACCGGAGGGCGTGTTCGATTTCGAGGACGAGGTGACTTACCTCACCAGGGAAGAAGTCAAGATCGTCGACGCCGGTGACAGCGACGTCATCTATGCCGACACCAAGCGCAGCCTGGCGAATGCCGAGCTCGCGGTACGCGCGCTGCTCGACGCAGGGACGATCCCCTACATTCTAGGCGGCGACCACGCCATCACCATGGCGACCATCGCAGCCTACTCCACTGAAAAGCCGATCCACGTCGTGCATCTCGATGCACACTTTGACTTCATCGATGAGCGCAACGGCATCAGCTGGGGGCACGGCAGTCCGATGCGCCGCGCTTCGGAGATGGCGCATGTGAAGGGCATCACCACGCTCGGGCCCCACAATATGGCGTCGGTCAGCAAGAAGGACTACGAGGCGGCGAAAGCCTACGGAACCCATGTTGTGCCCTTGCGGAAATTTCGTGCCGTCGGCGCAAAGGCAGCGCTTGCACACATTTCCGATGGCGAGCGCATCTACGTCTCGATCGATATCGACAGCTTTGATCCGTCGATTGCGCCTGGCACGGCGACGATCAGCCATGGCGGCTTCACCTATTACGAGGCCAAGGACCTTCTTCGCGAGGTCGCCAGGCGCTTCGACGTCGTCGGCGTCGACTTTGTCGAGGTCTCGCCGCCGTACGACCCGTCCGGGATTACATCGCTGCTGGCCGCTAGAACCAGCCTCGATTTCATCGGATCCATCTTCCACGAGCGCGCCAAGCGGCGCTCCCGATCGTAACAGTACGCATCAAGACAATGTTGGCACGTCGCGTCGGCGGCCAACGACGGCCCCCTATCTCTGACGGATGAAAGGAAATTCCAATGGACAGCAAGACCAAACCACCATTCCTGACTCATGCGTCCGGCGCTCCCGTGACGGACAATATCAACATCATGACCGCCGGGCCGCGCGGGCCGGCTTTGCTCCAGGATGTTTGGCTGATCGAAAAGCTCGCGCATTTCCACCGGGAGGTCATTCCGGAACGGCGCATGCACGCCAAGGGCGCGGGTGCCCACGGCACGTTCACCGTTACCCATGACATCACTCGCTACACCAAGGCCAAGATCTTCTCGAAGATCGGCAAGCAGACGCCGATGTTCGCGCGGTTCTCGACCGTGGCCGGCGAACGCGGCGCGGCCGATGCGGAGCGTGACATCCGCGGCTACGCGCTCAAGTTCTATACCGATGAAGGCAATTGGGACGTGGTGGGCAACAACACTCCGGTGTTCTTCTTCCGCGATCCCTTGCGGTTTATCGACCTGAACCATGCGATCAAGCGGCATCCGCGCACAGGCGTGCGCGACCCAGATATGAACTGGGATTTCTGGACGCTGCTGCCAGAAGCGCTGCACCAGGTCACCGTTGTCATGAGCGATCGTGGCATCCCACGCAGCTTCCGTCACATGCACGGCTTCGGTAGTCACACCTACAGCCTCATCAACGCGAAAAATGAGCGCGTCTGGGTGAAGTTTCACTTCCGCACCCAGCAGGGCATCCAGAACCTTACCGACGCCGAAGCCGAGGCCCTGGTCGGCAAGGATCGCGAAAGCCATCAACGCGACCTGTTCAACAGCATCGAGCAAGGGGACTTTCCTCGCTGGACGCTGTTCATCCAGGTGATGACGGATGCGCAGGCGAAGAAATTTCCCTTCAATCCGTTCGATCTGACGAAGATCTGGCCGAAGGCGGACTATCCCCTGATCGAGGTCGGCTATTATGAACTCAATCGGAATCCGGAGAACTTCTTCGCCGAGACCGAGCAGGCGGCATTCACGCCCGCGAACATCGTGCCGGGTATCGGCTATTCGCCCGACAAGATGCTGCAGGGCCGCTTGTTCTCCTATGGTGATGCGCAGCGCTATCGCCTGGGCGTCAACCACCACCAGATTCCGATCAACGCGCCGAAATGTCCGTTCCACAGCTACCATCGTGACGGCGCGATGCGCACCGACGGCAATCTTGGAGGCACACGCACCTATTGGCCGAATAGTCATGGCGAGTGGACGGACCAGCCCCAGCTGAACGAGCCGGCGCTTGAGATCGACGGCGCGGCTGCGCATTGGGATCATCGCGTCGACGACGATCACTGGCAGCAACCCGGCGATCTGTTTCGCAAGATGACTGCCGTCCAGCGGCAGATCCTGTGCGATAACACGGCGCGGCAGGTCGGTCAGGCGTCCCGGCCCGTGCAGGAACGGCATGTTGCGAATTGCGCCAAGGCCGACCCGGCGTACGGCAAAGGCGTGGCGGACGCGCTAGTCAGGTTTGCCGCCGGCAAGCTTTAGGCTCGTAAGCGCCGGAGGCCCGCACTATCAGTCGGGCCTCCGGCGACAGAAATCCTACGATGAATAGGCCCGTCACTCGCGCGCATTGCGCCCGTCGTGAAAGCCGCGGAGCATCCGTTGCGTGATCAAGTTCGCATCGTAAAACGCCTGGCATGGTGGGACGCCTGTATCAGCGAAGGAACGCGTTCGATTCCTGAAGAGACCGCGCTGGCGCTGACCTATAACGGCGGCACCTACGCGGTGATGATGGGCACGCCGCAAGATCTCGTGGAGTTTGCGGTCGGCTTCACCCTCAACGAAGGGATCGTGCAATCGCGCGAGGAAATTTCCTCGCTCGAGATCGTCGATCTCGGCAACGGTATCGAATTGCGTATGTGGTTAGCGGACGAAAAGGCCGCAAGGCTCAGCGACCGGCGGCGGCATATTGCCGGCGCTACCGGCTGCGGGCTTTGCGGCATCGATTCAATCGCACAGGCCGTGCGTCCGACGGCCGTTGTTTCCAAATGGCGCTCGTTCAACCCGCGCGAAATCATGGCCGCGATGGCGAGCCTGCCGCCGTTGCAGCCGATCAACGTCGAGACCCGCGCCGTTCATGCCGCGGCATTCTGGACGCCTGCTGCCGGCATCGTGGCGCTGCACGAGGATGTCGGCCGTCACAACGCGCTCGACAAGCTGGCCGGCGCGCTCGCTCAGGTCAAAACTCCCACGAGCGAGGGTATGGTATTGCTGACCAGCCGTGTTTCGGTCGAGATGGTTCAGAAGACGGCGGCGATCGGTGCCGGCGTCATGGTCGCCGTTTCCGCGCCGACGGCGCTCGCCGTCAAGATGGCGGACGCCGCCGGCATTGCACTTATCGCCGTCGCCCGGTCCGACGGCTTTGAAGTCTTCACCCATCCGGATCGTATCGCGGCGAGCTCGAGACTTAGTTGAACGTGTTTCGGCGGTCGAAATCGCCCGAGTAGTTGCTGGAGGTGTAAGCCCGGGAATAGGCGTAGCCGTGGTGATGATGCGGCATCGCGATCGCGGGCGCTGCTGCCAGCAGCGAAATCGCGGTCGCAACAAGCAGTGTGAAGTTCGTCATGACAGTTTTCCTTTTGCCGGCGAAGGACGGAATGGTTGCAAACGAGTACTTGCGGCCCTCCGCCGGGATGTCGGTTTCTCGTACCGCTCACGTATGAATGCCGTCCGCCGCTGTCGGCTAAATTCCGCTTCAAGCCGACGTGAATCGGTCAGACCGCATGCGAGCGATCTTCACGCGGTTCGTGATCGAACTACTCACCCTTAGTTGATGCTCATTGTGATCGGCGTCGTGCCGCCAGCACTATCAATGGCAACGGGTGGCCTTACTTCCTTACGCAGGTTCAAAATCGACATCGTTGAATGAAAAAATATGGAGATGAACTATGCGTAAAATCATTCTTGTACTGCTTGGTGCTGCGCTGATGGCCGGCTCGACCACGCAGATCGCGTATGCCAAAAGCCATCGCCAAGTTCGTCATGAGCGGCAATACACCGGCGAGCGCTTCCTGAATTCGAATGCCGCTGTGATACCTGCGCCTCAAGCCGGTAACGACGGCGGGATGGGTGGCTGGGCCAGCATGACCGGATTCAACTGATTTCAGGAGTGTTATGTTGCGGGTCTGGTTAGCAGTTGGCGCTGTCATCGCCATCGTGTTTGGTGGTCTAGGATATTCTGCCAGATCCAATGCGAACGATGCGATATCCAGCCAAATCGGTCACGACTTTATTCCGCCGTTTCGCGGTTGAAGTTACCGTTCGCCGATCAATGAGAAGAGAATTGGGAGAACGAACGTGTGGCGATGACAGCGCGGATTGCCGCAGTTTTGCCTGCTGGTACGCCCGCGCTCGCCGGCGCGCGCGGCTATCGCTTCCCCTTCCAAGGATCAAAATCGCAGGAGTTTTGCATAAGTAAGCTTTTGACCTTGTGTGCCGCAATAGCGCTGCTGTTATCGGCTGCGGGCATTGAAAAAGTGTACGCGAAGGGGGGAACCGTCAGTCTTCACGGACCGTGGCCCAGCACGTCGGCGCAGAACAATGCGACCAACGCCCGCGCCACAGCTGGTTACGAAGCGAAGTCATTTTTCATGCCGCGGCTGGCATCAGCGAAGCCATCGTCTCTAGACGATGGCGATGGACTGGCGTCGTCTGCAGGCGAGAATATCCATTCCCACCCCACTAGAGGAAGGTCTTGCTTCAAGTGACTTCCGGCGGCAGGTTTCGGCTTAATAAGGCTACGCTTCGGCAAACGAAGGGTAAGATCCCGCCTTGCTCGATTTGCGCTAGATGACGGCCGCGGTTCCTAAGTACGAGACCCGGCCGTCAGCTGCTGCTTCAGTGAGAAAGCGTTATGTCGAAGCATTCCGTTCAGAGGGTGCGAAGGAACGCAACAAGATCGCGCTTGTCCTCGTCGGCCAGTTTCGTGCCGAGCACCAGATTGAAGAACTCAACCGTATCATCAAGCGTGAGCAGGCGCCCATCGTGCAAATAGGGCGGGGACTCCTTGATGCCGCGCAGGGGAAAGGTCTTGATGGCGCCATCGCCAACTTCGCTCATGCCGTTGATCATCGCCGGCTTGAAGAAGCGCTCGGTTTTAAGATCGTGCATCAAGTTATCGGTGTAATAGGGCGGGGCATGGCAAGCATCGCACCGACCCTTGCCGAAGAAGATTTCTTGTCCCCGCAATTCGGCTTGCGTGGCTTTGCTCGGATCGAGCATGCCGAACACATCGAGCTTCGGCGCTGGCGGGAAGCCCAGTTCCTCCTGGAATTCCGCCATCAAGCCGACCTGGCTGATTCGATCGAGCGGATTTAGCCCCTTTTTGGCGGCGATCACGTGGTCGCCGTCGAAATAAGCTCCCGCCTGCTCGAATTGGGTGAAATCCTCGATGGTTTTGAGCGCGCGTTGCGAGCCAAACAACCGCTGGATCTGCACGCCGCGCAGCGTCGGAGTGACGATGCGATGACGGGATTCCTCGGGCCGGGCATCCGGAGCCAGATGCGTGGCCTTGTTGGTGTGGCCGTTCGAGTGGCAGTCGAAGCACGCAGCGCCGCGGCTCGGCTTCTCCGAGCGACGGTCCTCGGTGAGGTTGAATTGCTGCTGCGGGAACGGAGTGACGAGCAGGCGCAAACCCTCCAACTGCTTGGGAGGTATCATGCCGTTAAACATCTCATAATAGTTCTCGATGGTCACGAGTTTGCCCTGCGACACGTCGCCGAGCTCAATACCTTGGTGTAAATAAACGGGTTCCGGGTTATGGACGAGACTTCCAGCGGTGTCCTGCGCACAGCGCTGCGGAGGAGTGCAGTACTGACGTACTGCGAGTGCTGAATTTGCCGCCACTCCCGTATGGATGTTTGCGTAGAGATCGCGAATGGTTAGTTTAGGGTACTGAAAGATTGGAGGCTGCCATGTTCCAATCCCTGGGTCATGTATCCGGCAGGACGAGTCGGTCAGAGCGAGTTCAGCTTGATCATTAGGGGCGACTGGATGATCAAACGCGAATCTGGCGAACCGTGGCTAGCGACGCATTGGGGCTCTGCCTATACAGTCCCTCTGCTTTCGGTGACGATCGCAGCCGTCGTGACTTGGATGCTGTTCCCGTTCTTCACGCCTGAGCCGATCGGATTGCTCCTGCTCAGCGCCGTGATTGCAACGGCATGGCTTGCCGGGCTTGGCCCGGCGCTGCTATCGATCGCTCTTGCGCTGATTGTTTTTCAATACAACATCGCACCGCCAGCCAATCTATTTGTCTGGAAGCAGACCTTCCTGGCAGTGAACGCCTCGGAAGCGTCTCGTCTCGTGATGTTCGCTATCGTGTCGCTGATCGTTTCTTTCGTGATCACCGCTCAGAACAAGGTCACAGAGGCGCTTCGACGCTCGCGAGACGACCTTCAGACGGCGATCAAAGATTTGAGGTACACCGAATCCGCGCTGCTGAAGACCGAAATGTATCTGACCGAGGCGCAACGGCTGAATCAGACCGGCAGCTTCGGGTGGAATGTCGCGCTCAGCGAGATCTTCTGGTCAGACCAGACCTATCGAATCTTCGGCGTCGACCGGGCAACGAAGCCGACCCTGGAATTGATCCTGCAACGCACGCATCCCGACGATCGAGCTGCCGTGCAAGCGATGATTGACCATGCCTCCAGGCGCGACAGCGATTTCGAACATCAGTATCAATTATTTATGCCCGACGGTTCGGTGAAGCATGTTCATGCGACGGCTCACGCCACGAAGACCTTGTCCGGGACCGAATTCGTCGGGGCGGTGACCGACGTGACGGCTACGCGGGAAACCGAGCGGAAATTGCGGCTTAGCGAAGCCTATCTGGCTGAGAGCCAACATCTAAGCCATACGAGCAGCTGGGTCTGGGATGAGCGTCGAAAAGAGTTCGTTTATGTATCGGACGAACTCCTTCATCTCTTCGGATTTGAGCAAGGAGAGGACTCGCAGGTACCGCGAAATTATCACGACCTCATCGTGCCTGAGGATCTGCCTGAAGTGACCGATGCAACCAGACGGGCCATCGTCGACAAGACAGATTTCAATGTCACTTATCGGATCAGGCTCCCGAATGGGGCAACGAAATACATACAAACGGTCGGACATCCCGTCCTAAATGGCGAGGGCAAGGTGATCCAGCTGTTTGGGACAAATGTCGACATCACCACGCAATACGAAGCAAAAGAGGAATTGGAAAAGGCTTTTGACGAGATCAAGAGATCCCAGGACCACCTTCAACTGGTTATTGATACAATTCCGACCCTCGTCTGGCGCACCGCACCCAGCGGCGTGCCCGATTTCCTCAATAGACAAGCCCTCGACTACACGGGTCTGGCGCCGGGCGCGATTGAGTTGGATTGGCGCCCCGCCTTTCATCCCGATGACAAGAAAGCGGTGTTTTTGAAGTGGGCTGCCATCCGAGAATCCGGAAAGCGGGGCAGCCTTGAAGCCCGGCTGCGGCGTTTCGGCGGCAGCTATCGGTGGTTTCTCTTCGAGGCGGAGCCGCTGCGCGATCAGACGGGCGACATCATCAGCTGGTATGGTTCGGCGACCGACATCGAGGACCGCAAGCTTGCCGAGTTGTCGCTTCGTGAAAGCGAGCAGCGCTTTCGCGATTACGCCGAAACGGCGTCTGACTGGCTCTGGGAGACCGGGCCGGATCACCGGATCATCGCCATATCGGAAAACGTCAACGTCGCTGGCCTCCCCAGCGTCGGCCTTGAGGGGTCGACGCGATGGGAAATTGCCTTCGATCTTGAGACCGAGCCGGAAAAATGGCGGCGGCATCGGGAGGTCCTTGATGCCCATTTGCCATTTCGCGATTTCGTCTATGGCATTATCAACGAAAGTGGGTCTCAAACTTATATCCGAAGTAGCGGGAAGCCGGTATTCGACGCCGAAGGCCGTTTCCTCGGTTATCGCGGCACGGCCAGCGATATCACCGCGTCGATGCGGGCGGATCAGGCCGAGGGGGCACTGCGCAAGGCGCAGGCGGAGCTTGCGCATGTGACGCGGGTAACCATGTTAGGTGAGCTCACTGCTTCCATTGCTCACGAAGTAAACCAGCCGCTCGCCGCCGTCGTCGCGAATGCAGAAGCCTCGCTGCGCTGGCTCAATCGGGAGCAGCCTGATCTCGCCGCAGCTCGCCACTCGGTGGAGCAGGTAATTGGTGGCGGCTGCCGGGCGAGTGATGTAGTCAAACGCGTACGCGCGCTCGCCAAAAAATCCGATATGGAAACCGTACGGCTCGACCTCAACCAGATGGTCAACGAAGCCGTCACGTTGGTCGAACATGAGTTGATCAAGCATCGGGTCCGGCTAACAACAGAGCTTGCGCCTTCGCTGCCCGAGATTCTTGGTGACCGCGTTCAGCTGCAGCAGGTGATCATCAACCTCTTGATGAACGGTATTGAAGCGATGGACCCAATCACTGATCGGCCGCGCGAAATCTTGGTTCGATCTGCTACAGATGCGGACCACTTGACCTTGAACGTCACCGACAGCGGAATCGGCATTTCCGCCGAAGACACCAGCCGTCTGTTTAACGCCTTCTTCACCACCAAATCGAGCGGACTTGGCATGGGGTTGTCGATCTGCCGTTCAATCGCCGAAGGCCACGGCGGACGCATGTCAGCGTCAGACAACGAGGGACCTGGGGCAACGTTTCAACTAGCCTTGCCCCTGCACCGTAAGGTTGTTTGATGGTCCAATCGTCCGCCGTTACCCAAATTGGGCTGCCGCAGCATGAAAGGGCCGCGATGGGAGCTGCTTCGTGGACACACTTGCTGCGGCATACCGGGCGGCAAGCGTCACGAACATCATTTTCATAGGCCGGCCAGTTGCTCCAGGCGGCGTGGATTCCAACGCCACCTAGGATTCCGGCCGACCTGCAGCCGGCTCCGGCCATGTCTCGATTGCGCCAGCCCTGGACACCGCCGCGGCCGTGATCATTCTCGCGCTACTGGTACCCGGCGAATTACCTCCGCCGCCGAAATCGTCAAAGAGGATGCCGGTCTGACATAAGAGAGCGAAAAATGCGGCCGCAATTGCAATTGTCAAGCTGCTGCGCGGATGGCTTCTTTGAGCATCCATCTACCTATTTCCCAAATCCTGGTTGATACCAACAACAACGTAGCGATCGCCGCATCAGTGATCCAATGTATTGTTTTTATCACTTCAATCGAAAAAATCGATCAACCGGACCAGGACGGATTGCCAAATCCGTTCCCTGATGGTCGAGGCTCATTTGCACCTAGTCATGATCACAGACGCCACGTGTGATGACTGCAGTGCGTCGAGCTATTCAAGGAATTGGAGGACGAACCTTACGTCGAATTTGCGGACGAAACGGTGGGGGCGTGAGAAAAGCCGTCCGGGCGTCGTTGACAAATGGTGAGATTGCCACGGCTAGAAGCCTAGCTCGCGGTTCGCCACATTTCGCTGACAACCGGAACGTTCGTTGGTATCCCGAAACACAAATGTTGGTAGATCTGGGGATCGAACCAATGCCGTTTTCCGACCGCCAGAAAGGACCTCTTTATCTGGCACAAGATTGTGGTACAAAGCCCTATCTCGACGCGGCCGTAAGTAGTTGAAATAACAAGATTTGCTGTCAATGTGGGCCATCCCGCCCCTGGGCACCATTTCATCAAATAAATTCAAAACGATAGATTGATCCTCGGTCTGATTGATTTCCGCTTTTTTGATCCTGGGTGTCATTCTGGGTAAGCTCGTCGAAGACCATCGCGATCCAAAACAGCTTCAATGTCTAAAGGATCATGATGGAGGGCACTATGTTTGTAAGTAAGAGGCTCGCTCTTTCGTTGTTCTCCAGCGGATGGCGTCCCGAGCTCTCGTTCCTTCCGCAGGAATTCGGCCTGAGCCTGCTGTGCCGCTGCAAGCTTGATCCTGTCTGGTCGCGTTCTTGCTGCAGCTCGGTGGTCGTTCTTGCTCGCAAGCTCAGCAGCTGCCCCGCGTGCCTTTTTATCTTCAGCAGTATCAGTTAGATCCCGCGAGACGCCCGAATCTGAGGGCGTTGACGTTGCTCAGAGCGGAGATAAAGCAATTGCAGCCGATTTTCTAATTCTGGTCGGACGGCAAGCTGACAAATGATCACAGTGTCGCCCGTCGAACAGTATAATGAGTCTGCCCTTACGCCGCTGTCGTATCAGACGTCGCGTCGCACTGTCACTACGCGGACATGCGATCGCCTAGTTTCTCGAGACCAGCGCTCGAAATCTGACAGGATAGCGAAATTGTCCGAGTTCGCCGTCGCAAATAATCTCATCGAGAACCAGATGCTTGCATGCACCATCGGTTAACAAGATTCTCCATCACATGCGGAAATGTTTGAATGAACAATAGTTGGCAGCCTATCGCGACCGCGCCGAAGAACGATGAGCGCATTCTTGTAACCGGCGGAACTTGGGTGCGCGGCAATAAGGAGTTAATTCCTCAATCGTTTCCTTGCTTGGTCATATGGGACGAAACCGAGTGGCTAATATGTGATAACGAAGGTCCGCGCGCGTTGATCAGGGGTCCAAAATTGTGGATGGCAATCCCTCCGATAGATAACTGACTTCGTTGCCAGTCTAATTTGTCGTGCCCGCGCGAAAAAGCGTTCGTTCAAGCTAGGCGGTGTCGTTAAAGCTAAGGTTTGAGGCTAGCGCAAAGCAAATGAGAGCAGTCACCTCATTGTCGATCGCGATTTGGATCATTCTGAGAGCAAGTTGGTACCCAAGGCCAGCGGCTTTTTGCGATTGCGGCAACAGCAGATTGATTTAACGAAGCGTTTGCGGTTGGACCGATTGCCGATAGGCCGATCATAAATCGCAGTGTCGGCTTTCTCAGACCCATTGCGAACGATGTCCGCTCCCGAGGCGATAGCGGAAGTCGGATTGTGGGGCCGTGAGGTCGCCTTTTGACCCATTTGAGACATCGCCGCTCGCCGCCGACAACCACAAGCTTATTTCAACAAATGACGCTTCGCGGACGTGCAGCCGGCACGCATGCACAATCTTGCTGGGCGGTGGTTTGTCAAAAGTGCAAGAAGGCCACCGACTGCGGCGCTGCTCCAGCTTACCTAGCGCACGCGCCACCAAAAGCCGAGCGCCTGGTGCCTGAGCAAAACGAGCGTGTCTGGGTCGTATTGAGCCAAGACATTACACCATCGCGTAAAAGCGGCACGGCTAGTAGCGTCCTGCGACCCTCCGCCCTTAACCGGAATACCGCAAGCGAAATCTACGACGCCCGCGCGGCGCGCCGCAGCGATTGCGGGGGCTGGCCGAAAGCGCGAATGAAGGCGCGTCGCATCCGATTCGGATCGCGAAACCCGGTGAGTTGCGCGACGCGATCGATCGCTTCGCTGGAAGATTGCACCCGCTGACGCGCCACCTCTATGCGCAAGCGCTCGACCGCCTTCGACGGCGTAGAGCCAGTCTCGGCGAGAAAGGCGCGGGTGAAGTGCCTCGAACTCATGCCAGCCTGCTCCGCCAGATCTTCGACCGTCAGTGGCGCATCGAGATGCTCGCGCGCCCAAGCCAGCAGCGGTCCGAAGCGGCCACCGGGCGCCTTTAACTCTAGCAGCGAGGAGAATTGCGACTGGCCGCCGCTGCGGCGATGGTAGACTACAAGCCGGCGCGCGGTATTCTTTGCGACCTCCTCGCCATAATCCTCTGCCGACATCGCTAGCGCCAGATCGATGCCGGCGGTGACCCCGGCCGAACTCCAGATGTTGCCGTCGCGGACGTAAATCTGGTCGGGCTCGAGCTTAACCTTGGGATAGGAGCTGACAAAATGCTGGGTGTTCCACCAATGCGTGGTGGCGCGCCGGCCATCGAGCAGGCCCGCTTCGGCGAGGACGTAAGCGCCAGTACAAACGCTGGCGACCCGGACGCCGCGCCTGGCCATCATTCGCACAAATGACAGCGTTCTGTCGCACGTCGCTGCCGCAGGCACCTGCTCGCCGCCCACCACGATCAAGGTGCTGATCGCGCGAGACGACCCGAAGCCTTTCGCAACTACCTCGACGCCCGATGAACTGCGCACAGCGCCCGGTGTCGCCGCCAAAATCCTAATCGCGGGAGAAACACCAGCGTAGATCGCTGCAACCTCAAATACCGAAATAGGACCGGCCGCATCCTGCAACTGAAAATCAGGAAAAACGAGGATTCCGATCACGATTGTTACTCCATGTCCTGAAATGACGGAAATACGCCATTTAAGACACAAGGTCATCATGTCAGGGTGCCCACGTCAAGCTGCCCGTCAGTGAGATGAGGGGAAAGAAAGTGAATGTGATGAGTAACGGGCGGGCCACATCGCCGAACGCGACAGGCCAAAGCCGACTGTGGCCGAGAGCGACATCGAAGTGGCTGGCCACGACTCACGCTCACACACCCAAAAACCTTAGTTGAAGAAACCGAGACACAACCAGGAGAAAAAGAGAATGACCAAGACCACAGGTTCGAGCGCCGCGAAGATCAACAACGGCGTCAACGTCGATGCGCTTTTGGGTGCCCGCGAGGCGCTTGAGCAGGCGCCCGAGGCCGCACAGTTCAAGTGGCGCGCAAGCTGCGAATGGGTGACCGGAACGCACAGCCGCTCCGTAATCGGCAGCTTCTTCGGCCTCGGCGCCGAGCAGCCCCGCGACAAGAATTTCCGCGTGGAAGCCGATCATCCGAAGGTCTTCGCGTCCGAGGACAACGCGCCGACCCCGGTGGAGATCGTTCTTTCCGGGCTCGCGAGCTGCCTCACTGCCGGTGTTGCCGCTGTCGCCCAGCGCCGCGGCATCCAGCTTCGCTCAGTCAAGGCCACGGTCGAAGGCGACATGGATATCCAGGGCATCCTCGGCATGGATGACGACATTCGCAATGGCTTCGGCGGCATCCGCGTCCACTTCGATATTCGAGCCGATGCAAGCCCCGATGACATCAAGTCGCTGGTCGCCCAGTCGCAGAAGCGGTCGGCGGTGTTCGACATCATCACTAACCCGACGAATGTCTTCGTCACCGTCAACTGACGACGAGCGGAGAGGCAAGGAGGCATCGTGCAGCACGCAACGACTGTCATCATCGGCGCCGGCCAGTCCGGACTTGCCATGAGCAAGCACCTCACTGACCGCTCGATCGACCATGTGTTGATCGAGCGGGGTGAGGTCGCCAACTCCTGGCAGACGGAGCGATGGGACTCGCTTCGCCTCCTCACGCCGAACTGGCAGAGCCGCCTTCCCGGATACGTCTACGACGGCGACGATCCGGACGGCTACATGAGCGTGACCGAGGTCGTCGGCTATCTGAAGAGATATGCCGGTGCCTCAAGCGCCCCGGTCCACGCGCACACAAAGGTCACACGCGCGTGCCCGGTGGACGGCGGCTATGAGGTGGCAACCGACCAGGGTCCGTGGCGGTGTCGGACGCTGGTTCTTGCAAGCGGCGCCTGTAACATCGCAACTGTTCCGGCTGTCGAAACGGGCCTGCCGCCGGAGATCACCAGCCTTACGCCGATGCAGTACCGCAGGCCGGAAGAATTGCCGGATGGCGGCGTGATGGTCGTCGGAGCCTCGGCGACCGGCGTGCAGCTTGCACGCGAGATCAGGGCCTCGGGCCGAAGCGTCATTCTCGCAGTCGGTGAGCATGTTCGGGTGCCCCGCATCTACCGCGGCCGGGATATCAAATGGTGGATGGATGCGATCGGCGTCATGGATATGCGGTACGACGCGCTCGACGACATCGATCGGGCGAGGCGTCTGCCTTCGCTTCAGCTGATCGGCACGCCCGGGCGCGAAACCATCGATTTGAACAGCCTGCGCAAGGCCGGCGTCGAGATTGTCGGGCGCCTTGCGGGGATGCATGACGGAAAGGTGCAGTTCTCCGCGGCGCTCCCAAATCACTGCGCGCTCGCCGACCTCAAGATGAACCGGCTGCTGGCGAGCATCGACGCGTGGATTTTCGCAAGTGGGCAGGAGGATCGCTTCCCCGCGCCGCATCGCTTCGAGCCGACAGAAATTGACCCGCAGACCAGGCTCGGCATGGACCTGAATGATGGAAGCGTCAGGACGGTAATTTGGGCTACCGGATATCGCCCCGACTATTCGTGGCTCGATGTCCCCGTCCTCGATCGCAAGGGGCGCATCCGTCACGACGGCGGCGTCGTGGCGGCGCCCGGGATGTACGTCATGGGCCTGCCGTTCATGCGCCGGCGCAAGTCATCTTTCATCGACGGGGCCGGCGACGACGCTGCGGAACTTGCCGGGCACCTGAATCTCGGCCTGCGTCGCTCGGCCGCTTGAGGGAGAAGTTCAGATGGATACGCCTCGTCACTTCGAGCCGCACTATGACGCCGTGATCGTTGGAGCGCGATGCGCCGGGGCTGCCACGGCTATGCTTCTCGCGCGCGCAGGGATGAATGTTCTCGCGATCGACCGCCAGGTCTACGGCTCCGACACGATGTCGACTCACGCCCTGATGCGCACGGGAGTTCTTCAGCTCGAACGATGGGGATTGCTGCCGGCAGTGATGGCCGCGGGAACACCGGAAATTCGCGCAACGACGTTTCACTATGGCGGCGAGCAGCTGCGCCTGAGCATCAAGCCGGAGTATGGCGTCGAGTATCTCTGCGCGCCAAGGCGGACCGTGCTGGACCGCATTCTTGTCGATGCAGCCCGCAGTGCGGGCGCCGATGTGCGTCACGGCGTGGTGCTCTCTCGCCTTCAGATCGATTCCAAAGGCCAGGTCGTCGGTGCATTGCTGAGGGACGCGGACGGCAACAGCACGGCTGTTCGCTCGGACATCGTGATCGGCGCGGACGGCAGGCAGTCCACGGTTGCCGGGCTCGTGAACGCCGGGACTTATCTCAATGGCCGGAGTGCATCCGCTTACGTCTACGGATACTACGAGGACCTGGAACGGTACGGATATCACTGGCACTTTGCGGAGAAGGTTGCGGCAGGTGTCATCCCCACGAACCACGGGCAGCACTGTGTGTTTGTCGGCGTGCCGGGCCCAGCCTTCCCGGCGACGTTTCGCGGAAATGTCGAAGGCGCCTTCCTCCAGATCCTCGCAGCAAACTCGCCGCATCTCGGCGACGATGTCAGTCGCGCTCGCCTGGTCGGCCGCCTGCGTGGCTTCGCCGGCGTCCCCGGGCATCTCAGGCAATCTCATGGTCCCGGTTGGGCGTTGGTCGGCGATGCCGGATACTTCAAGGACCCGCTGACCGCTCACGGAATAACCGACGCACTCAGGGACGCGGAACTGCTCGCCCGCGCGATCCAGAATGGAAGAGCGCTCGAGGCCTATCAGCGCCAGCGCGACGTCCTGTCGGAGCCGCTGTTCCACGCTACGGAGGCAATCGCCTCGTTCCGGTGGAATCTCGATGAGGTCAAGACCCTGCATTCAAGCCTCAGCACGTCCATGCAGGCGGAGTGTGAGTACATGGCAGGCTTGCCTGCGCCCGAGCGCCGCCAGCCGCAAACTCGATCGGGAATGTCAGATCGAAACGCGGCACTGGCGTCGGAGGACTGCTAATCCCCTTGCTTAGGAGCGCGACAATGACGGCAAACAATTCCCCCTGGACGCAGACACTGGCCGGCCAGCCGCGGATGGGCGCACGGGCCGAGCGGCGGCGTACGACGTCGATGCGTGACGTCGAGATGTTCACGGAAATGACGGGGGACAGGAATCCAATTCACTATGATGCCGACCTCGCAGCGAATTCTCCGTTCGGCGGATTGATCGTTCAAGGTGGTGTCACCACCGGCCTGTTGAACGCTGTCGTCGCACAGGATCTTCCCGGGCCCGGCACGGTCTTCCTTGAGACGAACTGGCGTTTTGTCAAGGCCGTACGCGTCGGGGAGACGATCACGGCTACGGTCGAGGTCGAACATGTCCGCGGCGACAAGCCGATCTGCAAGCTCGTGACGACAGTACGCAATGCGGCGGGAGAAGATTGCGTTCTTGGAACCGCGACGACCTACACGATGCCGTTGCTTCATCGGAATCATGATGCCGCACGATAGGAAATCGCATGACGGCGCAAGAAATCGGAAAGCCGCCCATGGCGCGGTCCGCTACCGCCCGCCATCGCGGCACGCTGGTGGTACTCGCCGCCACGCTCGTGATGGCGATGGGCAGGCCCGCCTCCTGGCTGGCGATAGTCAACATATCGAAGGTTCGCGCGAGCCCAGCGAGATTGAAATGAAGAACACTTATCTCGAGCTGTCGTCCCATTCACCCGCATCTCGGACGATTGCACTGACAACGGTCGCCATGGTGGCATTCGCGGCAAATTCCGTGCTGTGCAGGCTGGCCTTTACAAGTGCATCGATTGATCCCGCGACTTTCACTTTGGTACGGCTCTCTTCCGGTACGGTCATGCTCTGGATCATATGGTTGGTAATTAAACGAGGTGGCCAAATGCGCGGATCATGGAGCGCTGCGATGGCGCTGTTCGCGTATGCCTCTGCATTTTCATTCGCGTACATTTCGCTGCCAGCGGGAGCTGGAGCACTTCTCCTTTTCGGGGCGGTCCAGGCGACGATGGTTATGACCGGCCTCGTGCGGGGCGAGCGCCAAACGCTAGCCCAATGGTTCGGCTTCGTGCTCGCCTTGGTTGGACTGGCGGTGCTTCTTGCGCCCGGTGCATCGACACCTCCGGTCATGGGCGCATTTCTTATGCTCGTAGCAGGTGTTGCATGGGGCGCCTATTCCCTTCTTGGGCGCGGCGTTGTGGATCCTCTCAGTGCGACAGCCGGCAACTTTCTGCGCACGCTCCCGATGGCCGTCGCTTTGTGCATTGTTGCCGTAATATTCAGTGCCAAGCTCAGCGTGTCCGGACTGATCTATGCGGCGCTTTCTGGGGCAGTAGCGTCGGGGCTCGGCTATACTATCTGGTACGCGGCTATTCCGGGCCTGACGCCGACGCAGGGCGCATCCGTGCAATTGAGCGTGCCGGTGATTACCGCGCTGGGCGGAGCGTTTGTGCTCGGTGAAAGGATTACGGTTCCTCTGACGGCATCTTCGCTCGCTATCCTCGGTGGCATTGGATTAGTGATCGCAAGCAAGCGTAATGCCTGATTGGCGGGCCAGAGCTTCTGCAAAGCGAGCGACGACGCTAGAGTGAATCTGGAGACCGCTTGCTGCTCGACTCGCGCCGATGAGGTGATCGAATGATGTCGCCTATTGATCGCGTCATTTCGCTGCGCTGCAGAATTTGGTCGCGATCGGGGCATAGCGGACATCCTAACCGGACCTCGCGTCGATCTGTAAATCTTTCACTTTCAAAAATTGAATAGGTTGACGATTTCGTGGCAAACAATTGTAAGCTGCCGCCACTCCCCTTGGTCACGTACTGACAGGGCGCGATCAGGGAAGCCGATGAGGTAGCTGCCTTGGATGCTCTAGTCGAGCGGTGGAAAATTCTGGGCCGACTGATCGCGCCTCATGGCGGCCGCATGAGCGCTTCGCGCAGCCCGTGGCTGAAGCGGCTGGTTTGCATGTGGGTAGCCGCCGTTGTCGTTCTTATGGTCTCATTTGGCGAGACGGCTGCTCAGCCCAAGTCTGGCGAGACTGCCGCTCAGCCGAAACAAATTCTGTTCCTTCATCCGTACGGCCAGAATTTCCAGACGTGGATCATGTGGAAAAAGGAGATCCGCAATGAACTGAGCCGGCAGTCGCCTTGGCCACTGGACATTCAAGAACATTCCCTCGTCACGGCTCGGAATGGCGACGCCGCCGCTGAGGCCAAATTTGTTGAATATCTCAACGCGCTCTATGCTCAACGACCGCCCGATTTGATCGTCGCTATCGGCGGACCCGCGGCTCGCTTCGTCGAGCAACACAGGGCAGCCCTGTTTCCGACAACGCCGATGCTGCTCGCGGTAGTCGAAGAGCGCCGGGTTGAACAATCCATGTTGTCCGAGCAAGACGCCGTGGTTGGGGTGCGGATGGACGATGCTGCTCTTGTCCAAAATATTCTGCGGCTGTTGCCGGGAACGAAGGCCATCGCAATGATAATCGGAAACTCCCCGCCGGAGCGATTTTGGGTTGGCGAGCACAAACGGGTACTGGGTCCGTTGCTGGAGAACAAGGTTGAATTGATGTTTTACAACGAGCGGCCGTTCGAGGAGATCTTGAAGGAGGTTGCGAGTTTGCCGCCCCACAGTGCAATCTTTTTTCAGACGCTAGCGGTGGACGGCGCGGGTGAAGTCTATGGAGACAAGGAGCCGTTGAAGCGCATCTATGAGGTCGCCAACGCCCCCATTTTTACGTTCGACGAGACCCACTTTAACGGTGAGGTTGTTGGCGGCCCGATGTTTTCACCGGCCGAGGGTGCCCGACCAACGGCTGCTGCTGCCGTCCGAATTCTGGGTGGCGAGAAGGGAAGTGACATCAAGGTTCCTCCAATCGGATTCTCAGCACCGAAATACGATTGGCGACAACTTCAACGCTGGAACATCAGCGAAAGCCGCCTGCCACCGGGCAGCACAATCTTGTTTCGGGAGCCAACGGCATGGGAGCGTTATTCGTGGCAGATTGCACTCACCGTCGCCGTTATTCTCTTGCAGGCCGGGTTTATCTCGGCCCTGCTGAATGCGCATCGTCGGCGTCGTCTGGCCGAAATGCAGTCCCGGCAACGCGTGGCGGAACTTGTCCATGTCAACCGCATCGCCACGGCTGGCGAACTGACCGCCTCAATTGCTCATGAAATAAACCAACCGCTTGGCGCTATTCTGACCAATGCCGAAACCGCGGACGCGATCTTGAATTCTCAAAGCCCCGACATCGCTGAACTCAAAGAGATCGTGAAGGATATTTTGCGGGATGACCACCGCGCCGGTGAAGTCATCCGGAGGATGCGTAGTCTGCTGAAAAAAGTACCCTTTGAACTGAAATGCCTCGACTTCAATGACCTCGTTCAAGAGACCGTCGAACTTGTTCTTGCCGTTGGGCGAAAGGTCGAACTGGTTGGCGTGATCACACCGGATGCGCTTCCGATCCTCGGCGACCGCATTCAACTTCAACAAGTCATTTTGAACGTCGTCGCGAACGGGATCGACGCGATGAACGATACTCCTAACGAAGACCGCGTCATCACCATTCGGACTTCGCGCGTCGAAAAGTTTACCGAGCTATCGGTGTCGGATCGCGGACCGGGCATTCCCGAAGACAAATTAAAGGAGGTCTTTGAACCGTTCTTCACCAGCAAAGCCGAAGGCATGGGCATGGGACTGTCCATCGCGCGCACCATTGTGGAAGCCCACAACGGGCGGATATGGGCAGAAAATCGGGATCACGGCGGCGCGACGATTAGGATCAAGGTTCCTCTTGTCCAATAGTTGGTGATCCATGGCATGACGTATACGAAGTAGACCCTACTTCCGCTGATGGCACGAAGCTGACCAAGCCGTTGCCCTGATCAAGGTCTGCTGTTGAGGGACAAACGGACGTCGATCATTCGCCGTTCGAAGTCTCACTTTGACCCAACTCGGACATCTCGTTCGTTATCGCGCAATGAAGATGCGTAACTCGTCCTCGAGGCCCTTAATTGCATGGGGGCCGAGATCGTTGAAGATCAGCCCCGAGCCCGCAACGAGATCCTTCACGGTGCTGGAAACAAGAACCTCGCTGCTACCGGCGAGATTACTTACTCGGGATGCGATATTGACGGCTATCCCGCCAACGTCATTGTCGTCCCGAATTTCGATTTCGCCTGTATGCAGGCCCGCACGGATCGTGATGCCAAGAGGCTTAACGCTGTTTGCAAAGGCCTGCGCGCAGCGAACTGCCCGAGCGGGCCCATCGAATGTCGCAAGAATCCCGTCGCCAAGCGTTTTCACCTCTCGACCGTGAAACCGACGAATTTGGCTACGGGCCATCGAGAAATGGGCATCGAGGACCGACCGCCACTCCATGTCACCGAGGGCGGCAGCACGCAGAGTCGAATCGACAATGTCTGTGAAAAGGACGGTAGCCAACACCCGATCCGGTTCGACCGGATCCTGCGCGGCGTCCACGAAACTGCGAATTTCGGAGAGCACTGTTCCGCTTTCTTCCAGCCAGACAAAATGATCCTTGCCGGGCAGTTCTATCATTCTGGCATTCGGGATCGCTGCGGCCATATCCCGGGCGTTTTCGATCGACGTACGAACGTCACCAACGCGATGAATAACCAATGTTGGAGCCTGGATACTTTGTAGAATTGGCCTGACGTCGATTTCGCTGTTCATCTGGCGAAGCTTGATGACCGCAGAAGGACTGGCCGAAAGGCGTTCGAACCGCGCCCACCAATCGAGAAATTCCGGGTCGCCCACGAGTCCAGGAGCGAAATCGGGTAGCGATGCCCCGGTTCCCCATTTTGCCAGGATTTCAGCTTCGGTGTGCTTCGGATCTCTATAGGACGGGATCGAAATTTTCGCATTCGAATAAGAACCCATCAAGATAAGGCCGCTTACCCTTTCGGGATAGGTGGCAGCGAAAAGTTGGGTCATCGCGCCCCCCTCCGAAATGCCGAGCAACACAGCACGGCTCGAACCAGCAGCGTCCATCACGGCACGGATGTCGTCAATTCTCTCATCCAAGGTGGGAAAGCCGACGCTGCGATCGGAAAGTCCTGTGCCCCTCTTGTCAAAACGTATGAGTCGGGCAAAAGATTCGAGCCCATGGAGGAACCTGGCGTGTCGGGGCTCGTCCCACATCAGTTCAAGATGGGAAATGAATCCCGGCGCGAAAACGATGTCGATCGGGCCGTGACCACTAATTTGGTAGGCGACGAAAACATCACCACTTTGGGCATATTTGGTAGCTGGCAACATGGAGCAGCCCTCTACGGAGCAGTAGGGGGGCAGGCGGGACACAAGGTCAATGGGCTACTGTCTGCGTCCGGAAGTTTCCTGTCGCTGCCAGGGTGATTTCCGCTTGTGGCACCAAACGGACCTCGGCAACTAGGCCGACGATGTCCGTTTCCGGGGGTAGAACAGACCTGCCGGACGGCCGGTCAGACTTCTCAGTTTGACCCCTAGCTGACATCAACAAACCCTTTCCAGCATCCGTGTCGAACCGCTACGATGGTTCGCAGAGGCTAGAGCAATTATGAAGCGGCGCGAATTCATCGCACTCGTCGGTGGCGCAACAATCATATGGCCGACTGCGGCGCGTTCGGAGAGCGAGCGTACGCGACGAATTGCAGTGCTTATGGGTCTTGCTGAGAACGACCCTGAAGGACGAGCGCGGGCGGCCGCGTTCCTCCGCACGTTACGCGAGTTGGGCTGGGCGGTTGGCACGAACATTCATGTGGACTGGCGTTGGGCGGCTGGCGACTCGACACGCACCGAGGCGCTTGCCACAGAGTTGGTAAGTTCGGCGCCAGAAGTCATTGTGGTCAATACCCCACGAGGACTGTCCGCGCTCCGCCAAGCGACTGCGACGATACCGATTGTATTTGCGCAAGTGACTGACGTGTCAGAGAGCGGTGTCATCAACCCAGCGCGCCCCCAAGGCAACGTCACCGGGTTCACACATTTCTACACCTACGAACTCAGCGGCAAATGGCTGCAGTTGTTGAAGGAGATTGTTCCCGAAGTAGCGGGAGTTGCCCTTCTGCAAAGCCTCAATCATCCCAGTTGGCCTGGCTACTTATCCTCGATGAAGGATGCAGCATCCGCTTTGGGGGTGCAGCTACACCCGCTCCCGGTGAGCGCGGCCGACGACATCGACCGCGCGTTCGACAGCGTTGCTACCATAAACAATGTCGGTCTTGTGGTGCCCCCAGATACATTCACAACCGTACACCGCGACCGTATTGTTAGGCTCGCGAACGATCACCGAGTGCCTGCAGTGTACTCCGGCCGCTTCTTTGCAGCTGCGGGTGGACTAATGTCATATGGGGCAGACGTCGTGGAAGTGGTTCGGCTCACAGCAACCTACGTGGATCGCGTCCTACGCGGTACAGGCCCCCAGCAGCTTCCAGTACAGTCATCAAGTAAGTTCAGTCTGGTGATCAATCTCGGGGCTGCAAAGGCACTCGGCCTCGCCGTTCCGACGACGCTGTTGGCGAGGGCTGACGAGGTGATTTGAAACAGTTAGCCATGATGGAATTAGTGGGCCTAGGAGCCGACGAGGTTAACCGACCGAAAGCGGTTTTGCTGCCCCGTATGAGTCCGAAAATGGCCCTGAGCTGACCAACCCGCTGCACTAATGAACGTCTGCTGTTGAGGAGCGAACGGACACCGATCATCGGTCAGTTGAGGTCTCACTTTGACCCAACTGAGACATCCGGCCTGATCGGTTTCTGAGGGGACTGTGTGGCATTTCTCATTCGCTGCCGGTCGCAAAATGCTAGGCTCAGGTATTGCGATGCATCTTCTCCGGGGGCCCACATGCAACGGCGCGATTTCATGACGCTTGTCGGCGGTGCGGCGGCGGCATGGCCGCTTGCCGCGCTGGCCCAGAAAGCGGCGACTATCGCCTAGGTTGCTTGTCTCCGTTTCGTCGCGATGACACTTTGCCCGTCCTTTTTTTCGACAAACTACGGCGCGTTGGTTTCATTGAAGGCCAAAACCTTACGATTGATTACCGCGCCTTTACTGCGCATCTCGATTTGATTTCGCAATATGCGGCGGAGCTGGTGATAGCCCAACCCGATGTCATCTGGGCTGGTGGAGGCGTGGCAGTTCGCGCCGTACAGCAGGCAACCAAGAGCATTCCCATCGTTGGGATCGCAGACGATATGGTCGGGGAGGGACTGGTAGAATCGTTCGCCCGGCCCAATGGCAATACAACGGGGACCAGCATCCTCGCCGCTGAGCTTGACGGAAAGCGACAGGATATCCTGATCGAAGCCGTGCCCGGGATTCGCCGTATGGCGGCTCTCGCCGATTCCAGCACGTTAGCTGAGGCGAAGGCTCGCGCTCTTCAAGAGGCGGCGCGCACACAAAACGTCGAGCTTTCAATCTATCGCATCACCAGATGCTGAGGAGATTGTAGCGACTATCGATAAGGCACAGGCATCGGGCGCTACGTCGCTGAATGTTTTTGCGTCCCCAATGCTCGACGGCAATGTTCCGCTGATTATGGAACGAGTTGCAGCACTGCGCCTTCCGGCCATCTATCAATGGCCCGTGTGGGCCGAGGTAGGTGGCTTTATCGGCTACGGCCATCGTGGCGGGCGGGCTGCGAAACACAATAAGGTTCACAATCTGCCAGACGATGAACAGTGTCGTGATGTAGAGACCAACAACGCGATTAAACTCAATTGGCGCGAGATTAAGCGATAGGCCGTACCCGAACAGTAGGAATGCGCCAGCAGCGAACAAGGCTCCGCGCGGCAACCAAGTTGTTTGACCTATCCCGATCCGCACGATGGCGTCTCCAAAGGTCTCCAGCGTTGTTGCGATGATTAGGAATAGAAAAACTTTAACGTTCATCAAAATTCACTTCTTTTGCCGGTGTGTCATGCTGTCGGGAATCCGGCAATCCAGATGAACCCTCGCATTCGGCGGAAGCCGATTAAGAGCCTCCAAGACGGTCTGGCTTGCCATCGGCCACGCGCCATCGCGAGCGACCCATCCAGTGCGTGCACCACGCCGTTCCAGGAAGATTGTCAGTGTCCAGTCGCCGCCGTTAGCGGCATGCTTGGTGCCATTCGATTCGATTGGGGTAGGGCTCTTTTTTGGGGTAGGGCTCTTTTTGGTCATCTGTGCGCGTCGCACGCTATCCGCGTGGCGGCCCGACCATCGCTTGACCTGTCACTGCATTTTGCAGCGAGCACCCGAAAACAGTTCTACACGTTAGCGGCGGCAAGGCAAGGCGTGAACATAGGCGGTGCTGGAGGCTCTCAGATGGCATCTCGCAGACGTGGGCATTTGTGTACGGCTTGTTGTTTGTCCGCTAGACGATCGTCGGCGCCGCGTGCTGATTTGGTAATTACCGGGGGATTGCGTTGTCGGACCGATTCAACGCTACCAAGCAATTTTCGGCTTGGTGGCGTCTTGCCTTTTACGGATATCCAATCCGTTAACTTCTTCAAAGTGAGCAAAATAGGACAGCGCCGAGATAGCGGGTGGCTCCATACTACCTCCCATCACCGCCCATCACGGCATCTACCGGTGACTAATCATATCCGATCCTTTCGAATCGAATGCGGCGGCTTAGCGTGCCTAAGTAACTCAGAGCGCCGCACTCGTTCACGCCGGATACTCGGCTTGCGCAAACGGAGGCAATTATGAGGACGCAATATACGGTAGCATTGACCTTGCTCGCGGGAGCGGCACTCGGGGCCGCTGCAATTCAGACCCTTCACGCCCAGGTAGCGCCTAAGGCCTATGTCGTCGCCCAAAACGTCGTCAAAGACGAGGCAGGATTTATGAAAGACTTTGCGCCATCCATGTCAAAAGCAATCGAGGCAGCGGGCGGCAAATATCTTGTAAGAGGCGGCAAGACGATATCCATGCATGGCGCAGCACCTGCTTCGCGCGTAGTTGTTCTTCAATTCGATAGCGTGGATAAGGCGCAGGCCTGGGCAAATGCAGCAGCCACGAAAGCGCTCTTCGCTACGGGCGAGAAATACGCGACTTTTAATGATTACATAGTTGAAGGCGCATCCCAATAATAGTCTCTATTTGCCCAGAAAGAATGACAGTTGGCGGCCTCGTCGTTTGTTACCGCACCTGCGGGAGTCCCTTCCTGGCACAAGTGCGAAGTGCCAAGTGCATGCACCAAGCAAGGTCCGCTTTCGCCGATCCTGGCACAGAATGGCGCGGCTAATCGAAGGTTCAACCAAGCAAGGAGAGGACCATGCGCGTACGATTGACGACAGTGGCGGTTCTCGCGTTCTCGGGCGCTGCGCTCGCACAGCAAGGCGGCACAGAACAAGAGGCGCGGGCGATGCTCGACAAGGCCATCGCGGCGGTCAAAGCGGATCAAGTCGTGGCCATCATCAAGTTCACTAAGGGCGAGGATGGATTCCTCGATCGCGATCTTTATCCGTTCTGTTTCCGAATCTCAGACGCCAAGACGCTCGCGACGCCGAAAGCGGTCAAGGCTGGCACTGATGTTCGCACGCTCAAAGACAATAAGGGCGACGCCTACGGCGAAGCGCTTTATGCCGCCGCGCAGAAACCGGAAGGCCAAATCACCGAAATCAAGCCGTATATGTTTCCCAAGCCCGGCACCACAGAGCCGCTGTTTCCAAAAATCAGCTTCGTCACGAAAGTTGGCGAGCTAGGATGCGGTGTCGGTTACTACAAGTAAAATATCCGACGACGACCACAAGCAGCACGAAGCGCTGGTACGCAACGCCAGCAAAGCGACAGGCTGGAGCGTGGATCGTGGTCGAGACCTTGGATGCCAACTATCTGTACCGCCATCCGGCTCTCGCCGAGAGCGCAATCCGAAAGCTTGAAAGAGGAGCGTGAAATCTCCCGACCACTGACCCGACTGGACAAAGGCAGGTACGATCAAACCGAGAGAAAGGCCCGCGAAATCAAAATAAACGGACTCGAATCGAGCCCACACCAACGGTGCATGAGTTCGGTTATGGCACGAAACGGACTCTCTCAGTGTAACTCGTGATGTCCGTTTATTGAGGCAGAGCGGAAATGGCGCAGAATGCTCGACACTTCCGAGTTTGACCCATCAGCGACATTGGCGGTGCACTGCGGCAACAGTTTTAATGCCTGTTTCAGCCCTATCAAAGTACTCGATTAAACCGGTACGATGAGCCTCCAGAGCTTGGGGGCGCACATGAAGCGACGCGAATTCATAAAGCTCATCGGCGGTGTGGCGGTGGCCTTGCCGCTGCCTGCGCAGGCCCAGGAACTTGGCAAGGTCTGGCGCATGGGTTTCCTCGCGCAGGGCTACGAGAAATTCTACGACGCGCTGTTCGACGGCCTGAAAGACCTCGGTTATCAGGAAGGCCGCAACCTGGTGGTCGAGCACCGCTATGCCGAAGGACGCGCGGAACGTTTCCAGGAATTTGCGGCCGAGATGGTGCGGCTGAAGGTAGACGTGATTATCGTCACGACGACACCGGCGGGCTTCGCCGTCAAAAGCCCGGCGACTAATATTCCAGTGGTTTTCCCCAACGCCATCAGTCCAGTCGAAAGCGGCCTCGTCGCAAGCCTTGCGCATCCAGGCGGCAACATCACAGGCGGCGCAGCGCAGACCGCGGCGCTCAGCACTAAACGTCTCGGAATTCTTAAGGAAGTAGTGCCTAAACTATCGCGCGGCGCGGTGCTCTGGAATGGCGCAAACCCGGCGCTCGCTTATCCCTGGAAGCTAACACAGAATGCAGCCGCAGCGCTGGGCGTGGAGCTTGAACCCGTTGAGGTGCGTTCTCCGCAGGACATCAATACTGCCTTTGCAAAGATGACAGACGCGCGACCGGACGCGCTGATTGTTCTTCAGGACGCACTCACCCTCCAGCACCGCAAGGAGATCATCGACTTCACAATTGAAAAACGATTGCCGGGCATGTTTGTTGCGCGGGAATGGGTGGCGTCCGGCGGCCTGATGTCCTACGGTGAAAATCTAGCCGAGATGTATCGTCGCGGCGCCTATTTCGTAGACAAGATACTGAAGGGCGCCAAACCGGCAGACCTTCCCGTCGAACAGGTCACTAAGTTCGAACTGATCATCAATCTTAAGACGGCGAAATCCATAGGCTGGACCATTCCACCCGAGATACTGGCAACGGCCGACGAGGTGATCGAATAACACCGCTAATTGCTGCGGTGCATGAGTCCGCAGTTGGCACGAAACCGACATGCCGATGCAGTCGCCGTATGTCCGCTGTTGAGGGCAGAGCCGACATGCCATTCAGGCTGAGCCACTTCTGTTCTTGACCCTGAGCCGACATGAGGAGAGCCGCAATCCCGCAGCGCAGCAGACTTCTGCCGCACCGACTTTGTGCTATCCTTTCGGTCTGAAGCACAGGAGGAAACGGGCCAGTGAAACGGCGCGAGTTGCTCACGCTCCTCGGGGGCGCAGCGGTTGCATGGCCGCTTTCGGCGCGCGCGCAGCAGCCTGACCGAATACGCCGCGTCGGCGTCCTCATGGGTTTAGCCGAAGACGATCCTGACTCGAAGGCGCGTCTGGGGGCATTCCGGCAGGGATTAGAGAAGCTCGGTTGGTCCGAGGGCCGTAATATCCACCTTGATGTTCGCTTTGCACGCCCTGCCGATGAGCAGCAATCACAGATGCTGGCGAGGGAGCTACTCGCGGTTAGTCCCGATATGGTCGTGGCGCAGACTACTGCACTTACTGCCGCTTTCCGACGAGAGAGCCGAAATGTTCCGATTGTATTCATCGCTGTTGGCGACCCGATCGGCGCGGGCTTCATCGCCAACCTGGCGCGGCCGGGCAGCAATCTTACAGGTCTGACTCTGTATGACGGCAGTGTCGCCGGAAAGTGGCTAGAAATGCTGAAGGAGATCGACCCGCACGTCACGCGCGCCGCTTTCATCATCAACCCAAAGACCAGCTCCTTTCCGCTTCTCGCGCTTGAAACCGAAACCATGGCCCAGTCACTGGCGATGGAGTTGACTTTGAGCACCATCGAGAACGCTGGTGACATTGGGCGCGTCATTGAGTCCTTTGCCAGTTTACCAAACGGCGGCCTGGTCTTTCCGCCGAATGCGACCACCACCGCTAATCGTGACCTCATCGTCGCGCTGGCGGCGAGGTACCGCTTGCCTGCCGTGTATGCATGGCGCGAGTTCGTCACGGCTGGCGGCCTCTTGTCCTACGGAACCAACTTCGTAGAGCTATTCCGGCAAACAGCGTCCTATGTCGATCGCATTTTGCGCGGCAGCTTGCCCGCCGAGCTTCCGGTGCAGGCGCCGACTAGGTACGAAATGGTCCTGAATCTCAAGACTGCCAGGGCGCTCGACTTGACCGTGCCCGCCGGCCTGTTGGCGGCCGTTGATGAGGTCATTGAGTAGGGCCGGGTTCTATAGTGCAATTGCTGCACATACTCGGCAGCAAGTGCCCTTAGCGGATGGCTCCCAATGTCGGCTTGTCGGGGTGAAGCGGGTATCCCGTGGTCACGTCGCCATGTCGGCTTTTGACCCAACCCGGATATTATCGTCCCAGGAAGAATTGCAATTTTCAAGCAAAGCCCATTTCAATTTTAAAATGACCGCCACATAGTAGCTCACAATCGGAGCTTCCGCCGTACCTTTCGGAGGTGCCATGAGACGGCGCGATTTCATTGGTTTAATCGGTGGCGTGACGGTGGCTTGGCCGCGCGCCGCGCGCACTCAGCAATCGCTCCCCGTAGTGGGATTTCTCCATCAAGGGTCGCTCCCGCCGCCGCCCCTTACGGCTATCTTCCGCAAGGGTTTGGTTGAGGCAGGAGTGCTTGACGGTCTAAGCGTCAGGATCGAACAGCGTGCGGCGGATGGGCAATACGATCGATTACCGGCACTAGCGGCAGACTTGGTCAGTCATCAGGTGACGGTCATAGCCGCAGATTTTCTGCCCGCCGCACTGGCGGCGAAGGCCGCAACCCAGACGATCCCGATTGTCTTCCTAAGCGGCAGCGATCCCATCGGGTCCGGTCTCGTCTTGAGTATTAACCGACCGACGGCGAACGTTACTGGCATCGCTTTCATGTTCACCAGATTAGGAGCGAAACGCCTTGAGTTGCTGCGCGAGCTCATACCCGACGTCACCTCTGTCGCTGCACTTATCAACCCTACCAATCCCAATTCGGGGCCCCAGTTGAAAGACCTGCAGACAGCCGCCCACGCTCTTGGGCTTCAACTAATCAGCGTCGGCGCCAGCAACGAGCAGGAAATCGAGAGCGCTTTCTCAACATTGGCGCAAAACCAAATCGGAGCACTTGTGATCACTGCTGACGGGTTTCTAATCAGTCGACAGGATCAGCTCGTCACGCTCGCGGCCCGTCACGCGATACCCACGATGTATCCATGGCGCCGCCCGTTTGCCGACGCTGGAGAACTGATTATCTATGGCGCCAACCTTCCTGACGGCTTTCGCCAATGCGGGATCTACGTCGGAAAGATCCTTAGGGGCAGCCGGCCAGCCGATCTGCCGGTGCTGCAACCATCAACGTATGAATTTGTCATCAACTTAAAAACAGCGAAGGCTCTCGGCCTCAAGGTGCCCCCGACCCTTGTTGCAATTGCCGACGAGGTGATCGAATAGAGACCCCGTTCGTTGCGGCGCAAGAGTCTGCTCATGGTACTTAGCAGACATTGCCGCCACGTCGTTTGATGTCCGCTTTGGGCTGCAAAGCAGACATCACCTTTCCATAACATTCGATTGGCGCACGCCCAGTCCGCTGTTGAGATGAGCTGACATCACCCAGCGCCAAGTCGGCTTTTGGGCCCAGAGCGGACATCGTCGGGAAAATATATGCCCGGAGCGGCAACAACAGGTTCCGAGCGTGGAATTTGCCGTTAAACTGCTGGAGACTGATCCTTGAGGATTGGCATGAAGCGGCGTGAGTTCATGATGCTTTTCGGCGGCGCGGCGGCGTGGCCGATCGTCGCGCGTGCGCAACATTCCGAGCGCGTACGGCGTGTTGGCGTACTCATGCATGTGACGGAGAGGGATCCGGATGGGCAAGCTCGCCTTTCGGTGTTTGTGCAAGGTTTGAACGAACTAGGCTGGGTGGATGGTCGCAACATCCACTTTGATATCCGCTGGGGTGCCGATGATCCCAATCGCTACGCGCGCCAGGCTGCCGAATTGGTTGAGTTGGCACCCGATATCTTGGTTGCGCCAACGAGCTTTACTCTGGCTGCGCTCCAAAGGGCTACACAGAACGTACCAATCGTTTTCATGGGAGTGATTGACCCAGTCGGTGCCGGCTTTGTTTCCAGTTTGGCCAAGCCAGGCGGCAACACGACAGGATTTGTCGCGTTCGAGTACACGATTGGTGCGAAGTGGCTCGAATTGCTCAAGGAGATTGCGCCCCTTACGACTCGGGCGGCAGTTTTGCGCGATCCCTCGAACGCCTCCGGGATTGGCCAGTTTGCTGCGATACAAGCCGCCGGAACAGTTGGGATCGATTTGAGCGTGATTGCACTGCAGGATGCAAGAAGGGCTGAACAGGCCGTTGCGGCGTTCGCGAGCGACCCGAACGGAGCTCTCGTCGTGACAGCGAGTCCATTTGGAGTAAATCATCCCGATGTGGTCGTTGCATTAGCGGCTCGTTACAAATTGCCCGCAGTCTACCCGTTCGGCTACTTCGTTCGCGACGGGGGCCTGATTTCTTATGGCGCTGACATTGTCAGTCAATCTCGACCTGCGGCTGTTTATGTCAACCGAATTCTCAAGGGCGAAAAACCTGCTGACCTGCCAGTGCAGGCACCGACAAAGTACGATTTAATCGTTAACCTGAAAACAGCCAAGGCACTCGGCATCTCCGTCCCACCGACACTGCTCGCCCGTGCCAACGAGGTGATTGAATGACTCGGCGGGAGTTTATCGGTCTCATCGGCGGCACGGCGGCTTGGCCCTTAGGGGCACACGCGCAGCAGCTCGAAAGGATACGGCGTGTCGCCGTTCTGACGGGAACCGCAGAGGGCGATCCGGAAGCACAGTCTTTGATAAGCGCAATGCGGCGCCGGCTTGAGGTGTTGGGTTGGGACGAAAGGCGCAACATTCGGATCGACAATCGTTGGACTGCCGGCGATAACGAACGTCTGCAGACTTACGCCGCTGAGTTAGTGCAACTGAACCCGGATGTATTTGTCTGCGAAGGCACGCCCGTGGTCGCCGCCGTGCAGCAGGCAACGCGCGTTGTGCCGATTGTGTTTGTGAACGCCAACAATCCGATCGGCTCTGGCTTTGTTGCGAGCATCGCGCGTCCCGGCGGCAATATCACGGGCTTCGTCTCCAGCGAACCAGCAATGGGCGGAAAGTGGTTGGAGACGTTGAAAGAAATTGCTCCTGACGTGGAACGCGTCGGTCTCGTCTATAATCCACAGACCCATACCGGCCAAAATTTTCAGTCCATAGAATCTGTTTCACAGGCACTGGCCGTCAAGGCAATCCGTCTCCCATTCAGTAACGCTGCGGAAATTGAAGCTACGGTCTTAGATTTTGCCCGCGAGCCGAAAGGCGGCCTTCTTGTGCTGCCAGATAACAGCACAATTTTGCATCGAAACTTAATCTGTACGTTGGCAACTCAGCACCAATTGCCGGCGATCTATCCCTTTCGCCGCTTCATCTCTAGCGGCGGGCTGACGTATTACGGGGCCGACACGAAGGACATGTACCAGAAGCTTGCCGAGTATGTTGACCGCATCCTGAAAGGTGCCAAACCTGCCGACTTGCCTGTACAAACACCGACCAAGTTCGAGCTGATCATTAATCTCAAGGTGGCGAAGGCTCTCGGTCTTAGCATTCCCGCAACGATTCTTGTCCGCGCTGACGAGGTGATCGAGTAACCGCCGATGCCGTTTTTTGGCATTTTGCAGACACCTTGAGTTCGCTTCCGTCGGTAAAGCGGAAATCGAATTTCAGGCCGATCAGGTCGCATTCTGACCTAACTCAGACTTCGGATATGTCCGGTTTTGAGGCTGGTTTGTGCTCTTTTCTCCTCGAGATCGGGTCGTAAAGTGTTAGGCTTTAGCGACAGACGAGGCCAGTTCTCATGGGGCAGGCATGCGGCGACGCGAGTTCATCGGCCTAATTGGCAGTGCGGCGGCTACATCTCCGATGGGAGTCCTCGCACAGCAGCCAAATGGGGTCCGGCGGATCGGCTTTTTGCTGGGTCTCAGTGAGAATGATCCGGAAGCAATAGCCCGCACCGCGGCTCTTCGCCAAGGGCTTGCGGCCACAGGGTGGATAGAAGCGCATAACATCCGGATCGAATATCGCTTCGCTGGTGGCGATGCCGAACGCGTTAGTGCTTATTCTGCGGAGTTGGTGGCATTGGCACCCGATGTGATCGTTGCTCAAAGCACGCCGGTTGTTGCCGCGCTCAAGCGGGCTACCAGCAACATCCCGATTGTCTTCGTGGCGGTCAACGATCCAGTGGGCCAAGGGCTCGTCAAGAGTTTGGCGCGTCCTGGCGGCAATATTACCGGCTTTAGTTTTATCGAATTCGAGATGATCGGCAAATGCCTTGGCCTGCTGAAGGAAATTGCGCCTGCCGTAACCCGGGCCAGCTTCATGTTCGACCCGGACCTTGCTCCGTACTTTTCAATTTACCTGAGGCAAATTGGCAGCACTCCGGGGAGCTTGGCGGTTAAACTCACGGAAGCCCGCGTTCGCGATACTTCCGAAATAGAAGCGAATATTGCAAGTCTCGGTTTAGGCGACGGGCTGATCGTTGGACCCGATCCGTTTACCGTCGTCAATCGCAAGGTGATCATAAGGTCTGCCGAGCGCCAAGGGATCCCGGCGATTTTTACTTTGCGACAAGATGCCCTAGAAGGCGCGCTCATGAGTTATGGACCCGATACGGCGGATATGTTCCGGCGCTCGGCTTCGTATATCGATCGGATTCTCAAGGGTGCGAAGCCCGACGAACTCCCGGTGCAGGCACCGACAAAGTTCGAGCTCGTGATCAATCTGAAGGCCGCGAAGGCGCTCGGCCTCGACGTGCCCCTGCAACTTCAGCAGCGTGCCGACGAGGTGATCGAATGACTGCGGCAAGGGACACGCCGTTGAGATTACGGGGGACAAGCATTCCCCTTCGACCCGATTTGCCCAAAGACCGGGGACTGGAAGTTGAATCGCCTGCGGCGGGAACATTTCCAGGGGCCAAGCCATCCGGCCCAAGAATTCGCAGCCGGCTATTTGCCAAATATGTCGCGCTGTTCGTCGCGGTGGTCGGCGTTGCGCTGTTGTCCAACGGAATTTTTGAGGTCTTTTTCTATTACCGCGAACACAAAGCGGCGCTCATACGCATTCAGCACGAGCAGGCCGAGGCGGCCGCCGCGAAAATCGGCCAGTTCATCAAGGAGATCGAAAGCCAGCTCGGCTGGACCACCCAATTGCCGTGGTCGGCGGGCTCGATCGAGCAGCGCCGCTTTGACGCCTTGCGGCTATTGCGGCAGGTCCCGGCCATCACCGAACTGGCGCAAGTCGATTCGACGGGTAAGGAGCGGTTGCGGGTGTCGCGTCTCGCCATGGATGTCGTCGATAGCGGGCTCGACCTCTCCAAGGATCCGAAATTCACCGAAGCCGTGGCCCACAAGGTCTATTATGGGCCGGTATATTTCCGCCGGGAATCCGAGCCCTACATGACGCTCTCGCTCGCGGGCACCCGCAAGGACGCTGGCGTCAGCATCGCAGAGGTCAACCTTAAACTGATCTGGGATGTGGTGTCGCAAATCAAGGTTGGCGAACGCGGCCATGCCTACGTCGTCGGCGCAGCTGGGCGGCTGATCGCGCACCCCGATATTAGCCTCGTTCTACGCAATACCGATATGTCGAAACTCGTGCAGGTTCAGGCGGCCCAGTCCGGCAAAGCCGGCACTGACTTCGGGTCGCTGCAGGGCACGAAAAACACGCAAGGACAGGAGGTGCTGACGGCATCCGCGCCGATTGCGCCGCTTGGCTGGACGATGTTTGTCGAGCTGCCGGTGGAGGAGGCCTATGCCTCGCTTTACGCCGCGTTGCAGCGCCTCGCGATCGTGCTAGCGGCGGCGTTGCTGTTCGCGGTGCTTGCCGGGATATTCTTGGCCCGGCGCATGGTCGGTCCGATCCAGTCGTTGCGTGCCGGCGCCGAGCGCATCGGCGGCGGCGATTTCGCCCAGCACATTTCGATTAAGACCGGTGATGAACTCGAAGGCCTCGCCAACCAGTTCAACGAGATGGGAGCAAGGTTGCAGGAATCCTATGCGGACCTGGAAAACAAAGTCGAACAGCGGACCTCTGAGTTGAGCGAATCCCTGCAGCAGCAGACTGCGACCGCCGATGTACTCAAGGTCATCAGCCGCTCGGCGTTCGACCTGAAATCGGTGCTCACGACTTTGACTGAGTCCGCGAAGTCGCTGTGCGGCGCATCGCTGGGAATGATTACACTTCGGGACGGGGATGTGATGCGACTGCGGGCCCAATCGGGCTGCACGCAGGCCTTTGTGGATTTTATGCATGCGCATCCGATCGGGCCCAATCGTGACACGATCACCGGCCGTGTCTCCATGGATGGTAAGCCGGTCCATGTTGCAGACGTGCAGATTGACCCTGAGTATAGTTTTGGTAACGCGCCGACGATCGGCGCCTACCGGGCGGTGCTCGCGGTGCCCTTGATGCGCGACGGGGCAGTCGAAGGCGTGCTGTTGCTCGGAAGGCCGACGCCCGGACCGTTCAGCGAGCGCCAGGTTGATCTCGTGCAGACGTTTGCCGACCAGGCCGTCATCGCGATCGAGAACGTGCGCCTGTTCGAGCAGGTCCAGGAGCGCACCAAAGAGCTTTCGCTGTCGCTGGATGAGTTGCGCACCGCGCAGGACCGGCTGGTTCAGACCGAAAAGCTTGCTTCGCTCGGCCAACTCACCGCCGGTATCGCTCACGAAATCAAGAACCCGCTCAACTTCGTCAATAATTTCTCGGCGCTCTCAGGCGAATTGATCGATGAGCTCGATGAGCTGCTCGGATCGGCCAAGCTCGACGGCAAGCTCCGGGGAGAGATCAACGAACTCACCCATACGCTCAAGGGCAACCTCGAAAAGGTTGTTCAACACGGCAAGCGCGCTGACTCAATCGTGAAGAACATGCTGCTGCATTCGCGCGAAGGCTCGGGCGAACACCGGCCGGCCGATATTAATACGATCGTCGAGGAAAGCCTCAACCTCGCTTATCACGGAGCGCGGGCCGAGAAATCCGGCTTCAACATCACGCTAGAGCGGGACCTCGATCCTGAAGCCGGAATGATCGACCTCTATCCGCAAGAAATCACGCGGGTGTTCCTCAATCTCATTTCCAATGGCTTTTATGCCGCCACCAAGCGCATGGAAGCCGGCGACGCAGGCTTTGAGCCGACCTTGAGCGCAACAACGAAAAGCCTCGGCAACAAGGTCGAAATCCGGATCCGGGACAATGGCACCGGCATCCCGGCGGAGGTGAAGGAAAAGATGTTCAATCCCTTCTTCACCACCAAGCCCGCGGGCGAGGGTACCGGGCTTGGCCTGTCGATGAGCCACGACATCATCGTGAAACAGCACGGTGGCAAGATTGATGTCGAAACCGAACCCGGTGCATTCACTGAATTCATCATTACGCTGCCCCGCGCGGCGGCCCAAGCAAAGGCCGGAGGCTCAAATTGAGTGTCTACATACTCGTTGTCGATGACGAGCCGGACGTCGAAGTCCTTTTTCGTCAACAATTCCGCCGTGACCTGAAATCCGGGCGCTTCACCATGGAGTTTGCACCGTCGGCGCCAGCGGCGTTGATCCGCGCCGTCGAGATCAAGGACCCGTCGCTGATCCTGATCCTGTCGGACATCAACATGCCCGGGATGAGCGGGCTCGACATGCTGCCGAAGGTGCGCGCCGAACGGCCCGACGTTCCCGTCATCATGATCACCGCTTACAGCGATGCTGAAACACGCCGCAAGGCGATCGAGCGCGGTGCGGCGGGATTATTGACCAAACCGATCGATTTTGCGCTGCTGCGCCACGAGATCGATGCTCGGCTCGGGCAGGCCGCATGACCGCAACCATCCTCGTTGTCGATGACGAGCCAGATCTTGAGGCTCTTGTCTTGCAGAAGTTCCGCAAGCAAATTCGCGATGGCGCGGTGAGCTTCATCTTCGCCCATGACGGCGTGGAGGCATTGCAGTCGATCGAAAATCATCCGCATGTCGATCTGGTCGTCTCGGACATCAACATGCCGCGCATGGACGGCTTGTCTTTGCTCCAGAAATTGCAGGAGGCGGAAAACAAGAAGTCGACCATCATCGTCTCGGCCTATGGCGACATGAGCAATATCCGCACCGCGATGAATCGCGGCGCATTCGATTTCCTGACCAAGCCGATCGATTTCACCGATCTCGAAACCACGATCGACAAGACGATACGCCATGTCGAGGCGATGCGCGAGGCGCGCCATCGCCAGGCCGAGGCCGAGCGCGCGCATGCATCGCTCTCGCGCTATTTCTCGCCCCAGATCGCCTTAAGGCTTGCTGCCGCCGGCGAAAGCGACGGCATGGAGGTGCACTGGCGCGATGTCGCGGTGATCTTCACCGACATCGCCGGTTTTACGTCGTTGGTGGAAAATGTTGCGCCCGACGTGCTCGGCACGCTGCTCAACGAATATGTGGGCGGGATGACTGATGTCGTCTTTGCGCATGAAGGCACCGTCGCCAAGATCATCGGCGATGCAATCCAGATTCTCTTCAACGCGCCGGGCGACCAGCCGGATTATGCCAGCCGGGCAATTGACTGCGCGCATGCGTTGGATGACTGGGCTGAGGAATTTCGCAAGCGCTGGAAATCCAAAGGCGTGAATTTCGGCGCAACCCGCATCGGCGTTCACGCGGGTCCCGCGCTGGTCGGCAACTTTGGCGGCAGCCGCTTCTTCGACTATACGGCGTATGGCGACACTATTAATACGGCAGCGCGGCTTGAGGCGGCCAACAAGTTTCTCGGTACGCGTATTTGTGTTAGCGCCGCCGTCGCCGATGGCGCTAATCCTTTTCGCGGCAGGCCGGTTGGCGACCTCATGTTGCGAGGCCGCAGCGAGCCGCTGCGCGCCTTTGAGCCGTTGTCGTCAGCGACACACGAAGATCTTGGAATGGCGCAGTATGCCGATGCGTTCGCCAAACTTGAGGCCGGCGACACGTCGGCGATGCCAGCCTTTGCCGCTCTGGTCGGGTTGTATGCTAGCGATCCACTCGCGGGCTTTCATCTCAGACGGCTGTTAAACGGGGCTAAAAGCGCGCGCATTCAGTTGGAGCAATAGGCGCGTTCGAGACGCACGAACTACGTCTGCTTTTTAAACGAGAGCGGACATTTGGACGCAGTGACAGAACCAATCGAGAGTCTTTGGTCCTTGCGTCCCGTGGCAAACTGCTAGGCTGAAGCCGCTAAAGAGGCCTTTTCCCACCGGGGGCTCAATGCTACGGCGCGAGTTCATAACATTCATCGGTTGCACAGCAGTGATAAGGTCGCTTCCTGCGCACGCGCAACAAACGGTACCTTTGATCGGGTTTCTGAGCAGCCGATCGCCAGAGGAATCCGCGGGCGTCGTTGCGGCTTTCCGACAGGGCTTGCGGGAAGCAGGATTTATAGATGGACAAAATCTGGCAATCACCTTTCGTTGGGCCGAAGGGGACTACGACCGATTGCCGGCGCTCGCCACCGAGCTTGTCGGTAGGCGCGTCGCGATCATCCTCGCGGCGGGAGGGCCGCCATCCGCGCTCGCGGCCAAGAAGGCGTCAACCGTCATCCCGATTGTTTTCTCAGCGGCTGACGATCCGGTTGGACTTGGGTTGGTCCAAAGCCTAAGTCATCCCGGCGGCAACGTTACCGGCATGAGCATGTTCAACTCGGTCCTGACCGCAAAGCGTCTTTCGCTGCTGCATGAGTTCGTTCCTGCCGCCACCATCGCTTTTATAACTAATCCAGCTAATCCGAGCAGCCGCCTTGAAGTAGAAGCTGTCCAAGAGGCCGCCAAGGTAGCCGCGATCTCCGTCAAGGTATTTAATGCCAGCACCGAGAAGGAGATCGAGACGACCTTTGCTGATCTGTCGGCCCAGCGCATCGGTGCGGTTATGGTGGCCGGAGAGCCCTTTTTCGACAGTAGGCGCTCGCTCATCGTCGGGCTCGCCAAAAAGCACGCCATTCCGGCGAGCTATGGCTTTCGAGATTATGTCGCGCTGGGCGGGTTGTTCAGTTACGGAACTAATCTTGCCGACTCTTATCGGACAGCCGGTTCCTATTGCGGCCGCATCCTGAAGGGTGAACGACCGGCGGACTTACCCGTGATTCAGCCTACCAAGTTCGAACTCGCCATAAATTTGAAAACAGCCAAGTCGCTCGGCTTGAATATCCCACCGGCTCTGCTCACCGGCGCCGACGAGGTGATCGAATAGCGATCAGTTTTGCTGCAATGCATGAGGCTGCTGTTGGCACTTAACCGACATGACCAGCCACGCTGACGACGTCCGGTCGTCGGGGTAAAGCGGCATCCCGTGGTCACGTCGCCATGTCGGCTTTTGACCCTTCTCGGACGTCGGCGGTTAATTTTGCTGTGATGCAAACACGGCGCTCAATTCGGCAACGTGGTAGGGTGTAGTGGCCTGCTGAAGGGGGCGACCATGGAACGGCGCAAGTTCACCACGCTTCTCGGCGGTGCTGCAGTGACGTGGCCGTTCGCGGCACGCGCGCAACAACCGGCGCTGCCGCTGGTTGGGTTTATCCGCGACGGGTCGGCCGATGCCTCCGCGCGCTTTGCGGCCGCATTTCGCAAGGGCCTCAACGAAACCGGGTACGTCGAAGGCCAGAACGTGACGGTCGAGTACCACTGGCTGGAGGGCCAGTACGATCAGCTGCCGGCGCTTCTAGCCGATTTGGTTCGCCGACAAGTGGCGGTGATCGCCACGCCCGGCCACGTGCCCTCGCTCGCGGCCAAAACGGCGACCGCGACGATCCCGATCGTCTTCGGTGTCGGCGATGATCCGGTCCAACTCGGCCTTGTCGATAGCCTCCCCCGGCCCGGCCACAACGTGACCGGCATCAATTTTTTCGTCAACGAGGTAGCGGCCAAGCGGCTGCGGCTGCTGCATGACCTGGTGCCGAAGGCCGTTCGTATTGCTGTGCTCGTCAATCCGGCAAATGCTAGGGTCGCCGAGGCCACGTTGCGGGACGTGCGGGAAGCCGCTCCCACCATGGGGCTTCAGGTCCAGTTGACCCTCAACGCTAATACGATCGGCGAAATTGACGCGGCCTTTGCCACCTTGGCGCTTGAGCGCGCCGATGCCCTGTTCGTTGCACCCGACGCATTCTTCGTCAGCCAGCGCACGCAACTTGCCGCCCTAACGGCGCGCCACCAAATTCCAGCGGCTTATTCGGTCCGTGATCCTGTGATAGCCGGCGGGCTAATGAGCTATGGAAGCGACCTTGCGGAGATGTTTCATCAAGTCGGCGTCTATACCGGCAACGTTCTCAAGGGTGCAAAGCCCGCCGAGCTACCGATACTGCAGTCGACCAAATTCGATTTCGTCATCAACCTCAAAACGGCGCGCGCGCTCGGCATCGAGGTGCCGTCAGCGCTGCTTACTATCGCCGACGAGGTGATCGAATGATCATATTTTCTTGCTGCGGTGCATGAGTCCGTTCCTGGGCGCGGAGCGGACGTGACGTCGCCGGGCCGTTACTTCCGATTATGACCCGTCTGCGACGTTTGCCGCCTCAGTAACCAACGCGGGTTTCAGCCCCTATCAAAGCAATCGTTTTGGCAGCTAAGATGCCGTCTCCTGACCTTGGGGCCTCACATGCTGCGCCGCGATTTCATCACGCTTATCGGCGGTGTAGCAGCCACCTGGCCAGTTGTCGCCCGAGGACAGCCGAAAAACGGAATGCGCCGCATTGGCTGGTTAGTAGGATTAGGAGAGAGCGACCCCGAAGCGCGCCGTCGCGTGGCGGCGTTTGTGCAGGAGCTCGATCATCTAGGGTGGACGACAGGCCGGAATGTCCAAGTTGATTATCGCTGGTTGAGCGATAGCATAGGTCGCAACGAGGCCTATGCTGCGGAACTGGCCGCGCTCAAGCCAGACGTGCTAGTGGCTAGTAGCACGCCGGCGGTGAAGGCGCTTCGCCAGCTGACGCCCGCAATTCCAATCGTGTTTGCTATCGTCACCGATCCCGTCAGCAGTGGGCTCGTGACGAGTTTGACGTCGCCCGGCGGCAACGCGACCGGCTTCACCAATTTCGAGTTCACAATGGGCGGGAAGTGGCTAGAGATACTCAAGCAAGCTGCGCCGCGTGTGGCAAAGGTCGCACTTATTTACAATACGAAGACTACGCCTTACGCCGGCTACCTTAAGTCCATTGAGGCAAGTGCGTCGTCGCTCGGGGTAGAGTTGATCGCACGCGGTGTCTCCGATACCGCCGAAATTAAGCAGTTCGTCGAGGTTGCGAGTGGTGCGTCCAACGGCGGCCTCATCGTGCTTCCGGACTTTTTCACTGCAGCCAACTACCTGTTCATTATCGCGTTGGCCGCACAGTATCGCGCACCAGCCATTTATCCGTATCGATATTTTGCAGTCGACGGCGGCTTGATGTCTTATGGCGTAAACACTGCGGAAGAGTTTCGGCGAGCGGCGACGTACGTCGACCGCATCCTACGCGGCGCTAGTCCGGGCGAACTTCCCGTGCAGGCGCCTAACAAGTTCGAGTTCGTTATCAACCTTAAGACTGCCACGGCACTTGGCATAGTCGTGCCCCCGACATTGCTGGCGCTCGCCGACGAGGTGATCGAATAGGTCGCTCCACTTCGGTTGTTGGCACTTTTCGGACATGGCGCGATGTCCGATTTGAGTCCGCTGTTCGAGCAAAAGCGGACGTGAACAGTCGACTAGCGGATTGGATGTCACACGCGATTTGGACTAATTGCGGTGCTAAATGGTACCCGAGAGCGAGAGAATTTCGCAGTCAGTTCGTCAGTTGTTTGATTTCACCGATTGTATTGAAGGCGCGCCGACAGACCGATCATTAGTCGCCATTTCGATATATCCGGAAGTGGCAGGACGGTCATGGGGGGCTGCCAGAGTTACGCTCGCAAATTCAGACGCGCTAGAACACGCGGCAATTGTTCCGTCATTTGCGCATGATACAATCTCGGCCGAAACGGTCGGTCGCTGACCGAAAGTCTTTGGCAAAAAGCGGGAGATAGGTTCATATCGCGGGCGGCTTGAACGGCAGAACAGATCAAAAGAATGAATAGTGCTTGGCAACCCATCGCTACCGCGCCGAAGAACGACGAGCGCATTCTTGTAAGCGGCGGAACTTGGGTGCGCGGTAATAAGGAGCTAATTCCTCAATCGTTTCCTTGTCTGGTTATATGGGACGAGACTGAGTGGCTCATATGCGACAACGAAGGACCGCGGGCGCTTATCAGGGGCCCAAAACTGTGGATGGCAATTCCCCCGATAGATAGCTGATTTTGTAGTCTGTAAAAGTGCTGCCCCGTTTGTCATGTCCGCTCATACTCAAAACGGGAGAGGAGCGCCACGATGGCAAACTTGAAGACGTTTTTCGAGAACCGTCAAGTGTAGCATTGCGATATGTCACGCTAACGATTTGCTGCGATATACGTTCGACAATCTGGCCGACATCGTCGACAAGTTCACAGCCGCGTTGGGGCTAAAGAAGTTTGGCCTCTACATGCAGGATTTCGGCGGCCCTGTCGGGTTCCGTCTGGCGAGCCGGCACCCCGAGAGAGTGTCGTTCCTGATCGTACAGAACGCCAACGCCTATGAAGAGGGCCTGCCAGACAGCTTCTGGGCGCCGGCAAAGATGCTCTGGAACGATCCATCGCCGGGCATGCGTGAGAAAATCCGCGACGCCGCGATGTCCGATGAGGCGCTCGCCTGGAACTATACCCACGGCGTTGAAGATGAATTGAGGATTTCGCCGGATAGCTGGTTGCTGCAGCGCGCGCTGCTCGCTCGCCCTGGCAACAAGGACGCCATGGTGGATCTTCTGTACGACTATCGCACCAACCTCCCGCTCTATCCGCAGTGGCAGGATTACTTCCGGCGTCATCAGCCCCCCGCATTGATCGTCTGGGGCAAGAACGACATCATCTTTCCGCCGGTCGGCGCTCATCCCTACCGGAAGGATCTGAAGCGTGTCGATTTCAATATCCTCGAGACCGGCCACTTCGCGCTGGAAGACCAGGCCGAGGTGATCGCGGGTCATATTCGCCGCTTCCACACCTCGCTGACATCGGGCATCGCGGCTTAGAGAACCTCCGTGCGATACGCGGCGCAGGGTTAACACCGGCCATCACGTATCCCGAGGGATCGAACGTGATGGCCGATCTTGACCGCGTTGTTCAGGTGCGCATGGTCGGCAAGGCTCGCCGACCAGCGTTCCGCTGCACTACGCAGGTGAGGTTAACTCAAATCGGCGTGAAGCCTCCGTCGCTTCTCAGTTCGGTCCCCGTGGGCATCAAAAATCTAAAAGCCCGAACAAGGCGTCGTCGTCCGCCCGCACCCTTGGCTAGGATATTGGTTCAATTTCATTATCCAGCTCCGCGGGCACCACGACGAAGGCCGCTTCCTAAATTCTAGGAACTCGAACGTCGCTAACGTCAGATGCCATGTCTGTAAGGGACCGCCCAAGGCCGGCGTTTTCGATCCGCGCCCTTAAAGTCGGAAATTTCTTGGCGGAACGAGTTGGTGACATCGAAATCATCCCAGCCGTTGAGCAGGCGGTCGCGGCGAGACTGGTCCATGACAAGTTGAAATTGCAATTCGCCGCATGCGATCGATTGTGACACGAGGTCGACCGTGACGGTCGAAGCCGGCTCACGCTTCAGGGCTAGCAGCAATGCATTGTTTTCGGCCTCGCCGAGTACGGCAGTCAGCAAGCCGTTTTTGGTAGCGTTTTGCGCAAAAATATCGCCGAACGACGGCGCGATCACGCAGCGGATGCCGTAATCGACGAGTGCGTAGACCGCGGCCTCGCGCGAGGAGCCCCCGCCAAAATTACGAGCGGCCACGATAACCTTCGCCGCCCGCCCATGTGGTTGATTGAGCGGGAACTCCGGCCGCTCGTTACCTTCGGCGTCAAAGCGTAAATCTCGGAACAGAACTTTTCCGTGCTCGCCCTTGCGCGGCAATTTGAGATAGCGTGCCGGCAGAATCTGGTCGGTATCGATATTCTCCGCAGGGAGTGGGCAGGCGGTCGCCGCGATACGGGTGAATTTTTCCATTTCGCGTCTTCTTCAGTTCTTGCCAGGCTTTAGTGAGCGGATATCGGCGAGCCGCCCGTTGATGGCAGCCGCTGCCACCATGGCGGGCGACATGAGATGGGTGCGTGCGCCGACGCCCTGTCGACCTCGAAAATTGCGATTGGTCGTCGAGGCGCAGCGCTGGCCCGCAGCCACCTGATCGCCATTGATGCCGACGCACATCGAGCAGCCGGAATCCGCCCATTCGAGGCCGGCAGCTCGAAAGACCTGGTCGAGCCCTTCCTGTTCGGCCTGCCGCTTTACGGCAGACGATCCCGGCGACACCAGGCCTGGAACCTTGCTGACGCGTCCGGCAAGGACGATTGCTGCGGCTCGCAGATCCTCGATACGCGCGTTGGTGCAGGAGCCGATGAAAACCCGGTCGATAGCAATATCGGTGAGCCGCATGCTGGGTTCGAGGCCCATATATTCGATGGCGCCCTGCACATATTTCGCGCGTTCCGGACTTTGCGCGCGTGCGGGATCGGGAACGTGGTCGTCGATCGGCAGCGCATCTTCCGGGCTGATGCCCCAGGTCACAAAGGGAGCGATCGCCGTCGCGTCGATCGACACTTCGCGGTCGAATTGCGCGCCCGGGCCGGATCTGAGCTTGGCCCAGTCTTCCATCGCTTGTTCCAGAGCTTCTTTCGCCGGCGCAAATGTGCGGCCGCTGATGTAATCGAAGGTCGTCGCATCAGGAGCAACGATACCGCAGCGGCCGCCCGCCTCGATTGCCATGTTGCAGAGGGTCATTCTCCCTTCCATGGAAAGCGCTGATATCGCAGCGCCGGAAAACTCGATGGCGTGACCTGAGGCGCCATCGGCGCCGATCTTGGCGATGATCGCAAGTGCAAGGTCTTTGGCGGTGACGCCTTCAGCGAGCCGGCCGTCGGCGACGATCCGCATGGTCAGGGGCTTCTTCTGCCAAAGGGTTTGCGTCATCAACACATGCGCAACCTCGGATGCTCCGATTCCGAACGCGAACGCGCCGAAGGCGCCATGGGTCGAGGTGTGGCTATCGCCGCAAACGATCAAGAGGCCTGGCAAGCTCAGTCCCAATTCCGGGCCGACGACATGAACGATGCCTTGCCTGGGATCGTTCAACCCGAACAGGGCGATGCCCTGATCGCCAGCATTCTTCTCGAGATCGCTGACCATGCGCGCGATTTCCGCATTGGCGATAGGCTGGCCGCGGCCGCGCGTCGGCACATAGTGGTCGGCGACGCCGAACGTCAGTTCCGGCTCAGCGACGCGGGCGCCGCGCCGGGCCAGTTGGCTGAAGGCGTGAAACGAGCCCTCATGGACGTAGTGCCGATCGACCCAGAGCAGGGATTCGCCGTCGCGCTGCAGAATCTCATGCTGCGCCCAGAGTTTGTCGAACAGGGTCAGAGGCGATGTCATGCGACGATTTCAGGCTGCCGGGACATTGCGGTAGCGTCCCTATATTGTATGGTAAATGATACCAAGTAAAGCTGCCGGTGATGCGCGGGGAAGGGTAGTGGCGGATCGATTGCAGGAAACCAAGGCACGCCAGGTTTACCTGGTTCTGCGCGATCGCATCGTGAGCGGCGCACTTGGTTTTGGCGCACGCCTTCCCACCGAGAACGACCTTGCGTCGACGCACGGCGTATCGCGCGTCACGGTGCGACGCGCTTTGGGTGAACTCGAGAGCGAGCACTTGATCGAGCGACGGCGCAGTGCGGGAACGCGCGTCGTCTATCGAGCGCACGCGTCGCGGATGAGTGCCGATATTTCCGGCGTGCTTGCCAACCTGGCTGAAATGGGTCGCAGGACGAAGGTGCGATTGCTGTCGTTCGGCTACGTGCCGGCAGTCGGTCCCGCCGCCGAGGCGCTTGGTGCGGTCGATCATGAATTGCTGCAACGGTCGGTCCGCGTCCGCTCGGTCGACGGCTTGCCGTTTTCGTATCTGCTGGCGCATGTGCCCGAAAGCATCGGAGCCACGTTCACGGGCAAGGAATTGGCCGATCGGCCGCTGCTCGATCTCTTGGAGCGATCAGGCGTAAAGGTCGGGCGCGCAACTCAGCGGATTTCCGCGAGCCTCGCCGCACCCGATGTGGCCCTTGCGCTGGGGGTGAAAACGGGCTCGCCGCTGATCGAACTGGTGCGTACGGTCTATGACCGCCACGGACGCGGCGTCGAGCACCTCTACGCCCTCTATCGGCCGGATCGCTACGGGTTCGAATTTGACCTGGTTCGCTCCGGCGGCGCCAAGAGCAGGGGCTGGTCGCCTTTGCCGAGCGTGCGCCGCAAACCAGCGAGAAAGACCGGATCGTCAACCGGGATTGCCTTCATCTAGCCAGAGGAGATGCCGCCTTGCCAAACAGCTGCAAGCGCTTTACCCGCCGGAAATTCTTGCGATCGACAGCGCTGACGGCGATGGCCTCGGCGACCGGAGTGATCGCGGCGCCGTCACTCCTGCGTGCCCAGGGCGGAGCGGTGAAGATCGGTTTCCTGCAGCCCGTATCGGGGGCATTGGCCTATTCCGGCCAGCAGGGGCGGCTTGGCGCCTCGATCGCGGTCGATGAGATCAATGCGGCCGGCGGCATCAAAGATGTGGGAAAAATTGAAGTCGTGCTCGGTGACGCGCAATCGACGCCGGACGGCGGCAACGCCGAGGTCGAGAAGATGAATTCGGCGGGCGTGAGCGCCATCGTTGGCGGTTATGGGAGCAGCATTTGCCTTGCGACGTCCCAGACCGCCGCGCGCTACGACCTGCCTTACCTAGTCGACGTTGGCGTTACCGATGCGATCGTCACGCGCGGATTGAAGAACACGTTCCGTTTCGGGCCCGGTTTCGGCGTGATTGCCAAAACCGCGCTGGCCAATCTCGTCACGATCAACGAGGCCGCCGGCAAGCCCGCAAAAACGGTGATGATTGTGCACGAGGACTCGGCGTTCGGCTCGGGCCTGGCCAAGCTGCTCAATGAGCAGCTTCCGCTGAATGGGTTCCAGATTCTGGAAACCATTCCTCACCCGACGCCGACGCGCGATTTCAACAATGTCGTGCTGAAGATCAAGGCCGCCGACCCCGACATCGTGATCCCGGCCAATTACTACAACGAGTATGTGCTGCTGGCGCGCACCATGCAGCAGCAACAGGTGCGCCCAAAGGCGGCGATCTACTCGGTGCTGGGCGGAGCGGCATCGTCCTACAAGTTCGTCAAGGAGTTTCAGCAAGCAGCCCAGTTCATCATGGATTGCAATCACTGGTTCGATCCGCGCAACGCAAAGGCTCAAGCCCTGAAGAGCAAGGTTGAGGCGCAGGGTCAGTTCTTCACCTACGAAGTCTACCTCAACTACAGTTGCACGCTGTTGCTGGCGGATGCCATCGAGCGGGCGAAATCGTCCGATCGTGCCAAAATTATCGAGGCGCTCTCGACCTCAACGTTTGCCGGCCATGTGATGCCTTATGGTCCGACTAAATTCGTGAATGGCCAAAACCAGGGCGCTGTGCCGACCAACACGCAAGTCATCGGGAGCGACATCCAGGTAATTCTGCCGGAGGCGTTTGCGTCGGCAAAAGCGGTCTATCCGATGCCGAGGGCCTGACATTTGACCGGACGACACGCGTGCAGCTGAGCATTCTCTTTCCGGCGATCGTCAACGGCATCCTGAACGGTGCTTTGTACGCGCTGGTCGCGCTCGGCCTGACGCTGGTTTACGGCGTGTTGCACATCATCAACTTTGCTCACGGCGCGTTGCTGACGGCTGCGCTTTTTGCTGCATTTTATCTGTATCGTATCTTCGGCCTCGATCCATACATCGCGCTGCTCGTGCTGACGCCGGCCTTCTTCCTGGTCGGATACGCGCTTCAGCGCGTCGTCATCGGGCCACTCTCGCACGGCGACGACAGCAACATCCTGCTGGTGACGCTTGGACTCGCCGTCATCATCGAAAACGGCTTGCTGTTCGCGTTTCGCGGCGATACGCGCACTGTCGATCTGTCTTATAGCTTCGCCGTTGTGCCGTTTGCCGGCATGTTCATTTCAGTGCCGCGTCTCGTCGGATTTGGAGGCGCGGTGGCTGTCGCTGGCCTGCTTTGGCTCCTCCTGACACTAACCGATACCGGCAAGGCCATCCGGGCGGTCGCAAAGGAGAAGCTCGGCGCACAACTCAGTGGCATCGACGTTCCGCATATTTTTGCCTTGACCTTCGGGCTCGGCGCTGCCTGCGTTGCGGTCGCAGCCTGCCTGCTGATTCCGACCTATTACGTCAATCCTCATGTCGGCAATGCCTTTGTGCTCGTTGCATTCACGACCGTCGTGTTGGGCGGAATGGGATCAATTCCGGGCGCGCTGATCGGCGGTCTGTTCGTGGGCCTGATCGAAAGCCTCTGCGGACTTTATCTCGGAGAGTCACTCGGTCAGATCGGCATCTTCCTGATGTTCATTCTGGTTCTGTTGTTTCGGCCGAGTGGATTACTAGGAGCGCGCGCATGAACCGGGGCGGGTTCTTGCCGATCGTGGTGGTTGTAACTGCGCTTGCCTGCGTTCCGCTTGCCGTTCATTCGGATGTGGTTCTGAACTTCCTCGTGACGGCGCTTCTGCTGACCCTGGCGGGGCAGGGATGGAATATTCTTGGCGGCTATGGCGGCCAATATTCCTTCGGTCACGCCGCATTTTTCGGAACAGGCGCTTACGTGACGGCAATATTGCAAACACGTTATGGCCTCAACGCGTGGCCCGCGTTCGCTCTCGGCATGGCGGCCGGCGCCGCCATGGGAGCAGCGATTGGCGCCTTGACCTTTCCCTCTGGACTGCGCGGCTCTTATTTTGCGCTAGTCACGCTCGCTTTCGCCGAGGTCCTGCGCATTCTCGCCAGCGTTGCGCCCGTCACCGGCGCGGGCGTTGGCATCCTGATAAAGCTCGATCCCGGCATTCATGCGCTCCAGTTTTCGGGCCGGGCAATTTCCTACTGGTTCATTCTGTCGCTGGTCGCGGCAGCGCTTGTGGTGACCCGTCTCATCGAGGGATCCCGCTTTGGGGCATGGCTGGTAGCAGTGCGCGAAGGCGAAGCCGCGGCTCAGGCACTGGGTGTCGATCCAACGCGCGTCAAACTCGCCGCGATGACGGTGTCGGCGGCATTCACCGCAGCGGCCGGGTGCTTCTACGTTCAGTATTTCCTGTTCATCGATGCGCCGATTGCCTACGGCCCGTGGATTTCGGTCGAGGCGCTGCTCGCATCGATCATCGGCGGGGTCGGCACTGCATTCGGGCCGTTGCTCGGCGCGCTGATGGTGAAGACGCTGGGTGAAGCGGCCAAGCTCATAACAGGAGATGCGCCGGGCCTCGATCTCATGCTTTACGGCCTCGTTCTAATACTGGTCGTCGGGATCGCGCCGCGCGGCGTTGCCGGCATCGGCGTGCGATGCCGCGCATGGCTTGCGCGCCGGCATTTCCGCGCCGGAGGCTCCACGGCATGACCCGGCCGATCCTAGCGGTAGAAGAGATATCGAAGAGATTTGGAGGCCTGTATGCGGTGCGCGATGCCTCACTGACGGTGGAGGTCGGCCGTATCACCGCGGTGATCGGCCCCAATGGCGCGGGCAAGACCACATTGTTTGCGCTGATCGCCGGCTTCCAGACGCCGGATCATGGCCGCATTCTCTTTGGAAGCGACGATATCACAGGCCAGCCCGCGCATCGGCTCGCCCGCCAAGGTATCGCGCGCACGTTCCAGATCGTACAGCCGTTCGCGGGGCTTTCGGTTCTGGAAAACATCGCCGTCGGCGCGCACCTGCATTTTGCGCGGCGCGCCGAGGCGCTTGCAGCCGCAGAGGAAGTTGCAAAACGCGTCGGCCTCGAAAAGGTCATGAACCAGCCTGCTGCGACCTTGACGCTGGCGGGGCGAAAGCGGCTCGAGCTTGCCCGGGCGCTGGCGACGTCGCCGAAGTTGCTGCTGCTGGACGAGGTGCTGGCTGGCCTCAATCCTTCGGAAATACGCGACATGCTGCCGGTGATCCGCGGGATCCGTGAGCGCGGTGTGACCATCCTCATGATCGAGCACGTCATGCAGGCCGTCATGAGCCTCGCCGAGCAGATCTACGTGCTCGTCGACGGGCACGTCATTGCGCAGGGAACCCCGAGCGAGGTAGCGGTCAATCCAGAGGTGATAGAGGCCTATCTTGGCCGCGGTGCCGCCGCGCGGCTCGCCGGAGGTGCCCATGGCTGACAGCGCCTTGCTGAGGGTGGCTGGTTTGCGCGCGGGCTATGGCGAAGTCGAAATCCTGCGCGACGTCAACCTCGTGGTGAACGCGGGCGACATGGTCGCTGTTCTCGGCTCGAACGGCGCAGGAAAGTCGACGCTCAACCTGGTGATTTCGGGAGTAGTCCCGGCGCGTGAGGGCGCGATCGAATTCGATGGCCGGCCAATACGGGGTGCAAGTCCCGCAGAGATCGTTGCCGCTGGCCTGCTTCACGTTCCGGAGGGACGCCGCATCTTTCCCAACATGTCGGTGAGTGAAAATCTCGATATCGGCAGCTACCGGCGGGCCTCGTCTCGGCGCGAGGCAAATCGCGAGCGCGTCTTTTCCTTCTTTCCGCGGCTGCGTGAGCGGACGAACCAACTGGCCGGGACGCTTTCCGGCGGCGAACAGCAGATGCTGGCGATTGGCCGCGGGCTGATGGCGGAGCCGAAACTATTGATTCTTGACGAACCGTCGCTCGGACTTTCGCCGCTGATGGTCGAGGAGATGTTCACCCTGATCCGACGGCTCAACAGCGAGGGGCTGGCGGTGCTGCTGGTCGAGCAGAACGTTGCCCAAAGCCTCGATATCGTCCACCGCGCCTATATTCTCGAGAACGGCAGCTTTGTCATGTCTGGCACTGCCGCGGACGTGCGCTCCAATGCAGATCTCAAACGGGCTTTTCTCGGATTATGACCATGACCCAATCTCTCTCTCTCCGCTCGCTGCTTTCGAAGTCGCCGATTGTGATTGCCCCCGGCGTCTACGATCCGCTCACGGCATTGATCGCAAGCCACGCGGGTTTTCAATCGCTCTATGTCTCCGGAGCGGCGATCGCCTATACGCGCCTCGGCCGGCCGGATATCGGGCTTGTTAGCATGTCCGAGGTTGTCGAGACGGTTGCGCTTATCAGCGACCGGGTCGAAGCGAACCTGATCGTCGATGCCGACAACGGCTATGGCAACGCGATGAATGTCGAGCGTACAGTGCGACTGTTCGAGAAAGCGGGCGCGCATGCGATCCAGCTTGAAGACCAGAGCTTTCCCAAGCGCTGCGGTCATCTCGATGACAAGAGCCTGATATCGGCGGATGAAATGGTCGGCAAGATCAAGGCTGCAGTCGATGCGCGCCGTTCGCCCGATACCCTGATTATTGCGCGCACCGATGCTGTGGCCGTGGAGGGTCTTGACCAGGCGATCGAGCGCGCATCGATGTATCGCCAGGCTGGCGCGGATGTGCTGTTCGTCGAAGCGCCGAAGACACGCGAGGACCTGGCGAACATCGTGAATTGCATTGGGGGCGGGATCCCGCTGATGGCCAACATGGTCGAGGGCGGCAAGACTCCGATTCTCTCGGGGCCTGAGCTGGAAGTGCTCGGCTTTTCGCTCGTGATCTTTCCCGGCGGGATCGTGCGCACACTCGCCCGAACTGCCGTCGACTATTACGCATCGCTGGCCGAACACCGAACAACACAGCCCTTCATCGATCGGATGTTCGGCTTCAACGAGATGAATGCGCTGCTGGGCACGCCTGAGATGCTGGAGCGTGGCAAGCGCTTCGGTGGCAAACGGACGGACGGCAAATGAGCCCGATCGATCCAATTCTTCTCGCCGTTCTCAACGGCCGCCTGGTCCAGATCGCCGACGAGATGGACGCGACACTCTATCGCTCTGCTTTCAATCCGATTATTGCCGAAGCCCATGACGCCTGTCACGGCCTCTATCATGCGCAGACCGGTGCCACACTGGTGCAGGGCACGACGGGTTTGCCCATCTTCGTCGGCGCGATGGCCTTTGCCGTAAAGGCGGTCATCGACAAGGCGAGCAGGGACGGGGACCTGAAGCCGGGCGATACTTATTTGTTCAACGATCCCTATGACGGCGGCACGCACCTCAACGATTTTCGCCTGGTGAGGCCGCTGTTCTGGAACGGCAGCCTGTTCGCCTGGCTTGCATCGGTCGGTCACTGGCTTGATGTCGGCGGCAATGTGCCGGGAAATTTCAACGCCAAGGCGACCGAGAGCTTTCAGGAGGGTTTTCGCGTGCCGCCGGTCAAGCTCGCCCGCGAAGGCGTTATCCAGCAGGACATTATCGACATTCTAGGCGCGAATTCGCGCGTGCCCCAGTCGAACTGGGGCGATCTTCACGGACAGCTTAACGCGCTGGATCTAGGCGAACGGCGGTTCCACGATTTGCTCAGGGAATATGGAGCGGAGCGGATCGTTGCGGCGCTCGATATCTTGACCGGGCGGGCGGAAAAATTGATGAGAGCCAACATCGCCAGCCTGCCGGACGGCACCATTTCCTGCGAGGACTATCTCGACAATGACGGCATCACCGATGTACCGCTCAAAATTGCGCTCGATCTGACGATTTCGGGCGAGACGATGAAGCTGGATTTCTCGCGGTCGGCGCCGCCGTGCGACGGCCCTCTCAATATCGCCTATTCGACGACGGTCGCCTGCTGCTACGTCGCCCTCAAGCACATCTTTACGGACGTGCCGGCCAATGCCGGCTGCCTTGCGCCGATCGAATTCGTGATCCCGGACACGACGCTGCTCGCGGTTTCCGCGCCACGACCCGTCGGCGGTTACACCGAGACGATCCTGCGCGTGATCGATACCGTGTTCCGCGCATTTGCGAAGCTGGCTCCAGAGCGGGCCAATGGCGGTCCCTTTGCCACGATCAATGCTTTGTCGCTCTCCGGCTGGCGCGAGCATGGTCGTCGCTGGGTGATGTTCTGTTTCTTCGGCGGTGGACTCGGCGGCAATCCGGAGACCGACGGATTAAATCACGGCAACAATCCGATCTCGACGGCGACCATTCCGCCCGCCGAAATTCTGGAGTCACTTTATCCCGTCATGTTCACGCAGTGGGCGCTGCGTCCTGACTCCGGCGGTCCCGGCTTCAATCGAGGCGGGCTCGGTGCGATCTACGAGATCGAGACGCTGGCGGGGGGAGCAACTGACGTGTCGCTGCTAGGTGAGCGGGGAAAATTCCCGCCGTTCGGCGTCAACGGCGGCAAGAGCGCGGCGCTCAATCGCTTCGTCTACCAATCCACGGGCGGTGAGCGGTCGCCGGCGATGGTGAGCAAGATCACCGACATCAGCATTGGGCAAGGCCACAAGGTGAGACTCGAGACGCCGGGCGGTGGAGGCTACGGGGATCCGCTGACGCGGCATCCGGAGCGCGTCGCCCGAGACGTCAGGCTCGGTTACGTGACGCCGGCTTCGGCGCGCGGCGAATATGGTGTCGTGGTCGATCAAGACGGCGCGATCGATGCGGGAGCGACCGCAGCGCTGCGAGGCGGAGCCGGCCGATGACTTCGTCCAACATTCTCGGTGTCGATGTCGGCGGCACGTTCACCGATCTCCTGCTATTCGATGCGGAGACGAAGGCATTCCGAACGGCGAAGGTGCCTTCCCAGCGAGGCGACGAGTTGGCCGGCTTCATGCAAGGCATTGCCGCGGTCAGTGCCGGCCGTGAGATCGGTTCGATCGTTCACGGCACCACGGTCGGCACCAATTCGTTGCTGGAGCGGCGAGGGCACAAGGTTGGCGTGGTCACGACGCGCGGCTTCCGCGATGTGCTGGAAATGCGCCGGCGCGACCGGCGGCAAACCTGGGGACTGTGGGGCGACTTCACGCCGATCGTCGATCGCGATCTTCGAATGGAAGTCAACGAGCGGACCCTGGCGGACGGCACAATCCGGTGTGAGGTAGATGAAGCGGAAGTGCGAGCGGTCGCAATCGCGCTGCGCGAGCGCGGCGCCGAGGCTCTCGCTGTCATTTTCATCAACACCTATGCCAACCCGGCCAACGAACAGAAGGCGTTGGCTGCGGCCAGGTCTGTCTGGCACAACGAATTCGTTTCCGCCTCGCACCAGGTTCTGCCGGAAATCCGGGAGTTTGAACGATCCTCGACCACGGCTCTCAACAGCTACCTGCAGCCGGGGGTCAGCAACTATCTCGCCCGGCTGGAGCAGGCGCTCGGCACGTTGCCGTTCAAAGGACAGTTCTACATCGTGCAATCGAACGGCGGCGTGATGTCAACGGCCACCGCGCGTCGGTTCCCGGTCCGCACCGCTCTGTCGGGCCCCGCAGCCGGCGTGATTGCGGCCGCTGCCATCGCGCGCCAGGCTGGCTACGACAATGCGATCACTTGCGACCTCGGCGGCACTTCATTCGACGTTTCCGTCATTGCCGGCGGCCGGGCGTCGCTCGCGGCACAGGTGACTATCGATTTCGGTCTCGTCATCCGCACGCCGATGATCGAGATCACGACCATTGGCGCGGGCGGCGGATCGATCGCGTCGGTTGATCGCGGCGGACTGTTGCAGGTGGGGCCTGAGAGCGCGGGCTCGGTGCCGGGGCCTGCGTGTTATGGTCAGGGCAATGAGCGGCCGACGCTCACCGATGCGCACGTCGTGCTCGGTCGCATCAACGCCAGCAGGCCGATCGGCGGCAAACTCGCTCGTCTCGATCTCGAGGCGGCTAAACTTGCGATCCTGACCCACGTCGGCCACCCGCTCGGGATCGACGTGCTGGAGGCCGCGGAGGCCATCGTGCGAGTTGCCGATGCGCGCATGGCTGGCGCGATCCGGCTGGTGTCGATTGAGCGCGGTCACGATCCCACGAAATTTGTTGGCGTGCCATTCGGCGGGGGCGGTGCGTTGCATGTCAGCGCGATCGTCAAGGAGATCGGCCTGCAAATGGCGCTTGTGCCGCGTTTTCCCGGTGTGACTTCGGCGCTTGGCTGCGTCATCGCGGATTTGCGGCACGATCAGGTGCAGACCCTGAATCTTTCGCTCGATGGTATCGATATTGGAGCGCTCGACCGGAGGATGGTTGCGGCGGGCGAAGAGGTGCGCGCGGTCGTGAACGGCGCGGGCGCAATGGTTAGCCAGATCGACCTGAGCTTCGAGTTCGACATGCATTATGTCGGACAAACCCACACCGTTCCCGTACAGGTTCCGGTCACGGTGCAAGGCGGCACTACCGGCATCTCGTCTGCGGCGATCCGGGCGGCGTTCGAGACCGCCTATGCCGCGTCCTTCAGTCGCCTGCTGTCGGGGGTGCCGATCCGGATCGTGTCGTTGCGGGCGGCAGCCATTGGGCGCCGTCCGAAGCTGGATCTTTCGGTTTTCGCACCGGGGCCGGAAGCATCGGTCGAGAAGGCCAAGTTGGGCACGCGGCCGGTGTGGATCGACGGCGCCTGGCTTGAAACCCAAATCTGGTCGCGCCTCGACCTGCCGGTCGGCGCGATCGTTGAGGCGCCGGCTATTCTAGAGCAGCCAGACGCGACGATCTACATCGAGCCTGGCCTGCGCGGCCGGGTCGATCCGCTCGGAAATCTCATCGTTGAACGGATTTAGAAATGACTCCATCGTCGGCTTTGTTGCTGCTCGATCTCCAGAACGACTTTCTCCACGCGGATGGCGCCTACGGCCGCGCGGGACAACGCAGCGATGACATTGCCGCGCTGCCTCAGCGCCTCAAGCCTCTCGTCGAACTGTTCAGCCGGAAAAACCTCCTGATCGGCAGCACCTTGTTCACGCTCGTGCCTGGCCGGGCCGGCGAGCCGATGATTTCACCACACCTGAAGAAGCTGCGTCCTTTCCTCGCAAAGGGCGATTTCGCGCCGGGCAGCTGGGGGCAGGCGCTGGTCGACGAACTGCAGCCTGCGGATTTCTCGGTCGAGAAGATTGCCTACTCCGCCTTTTACATGTCTCGGTTGGAATGGCTGCTGCGCGTTCATGGCATCAAGAAGTTGTACTTTGCAGGAATCGTTACCAATGGCGGCGTCGCTTCTACGGTGAGAGATGCTCAAGTACGGGACTTTGACTGCACGGTGCTCGAAGATGGCTGTGCGGCCTTCTCGCAGGACTTGCATCGTGCGGCCATTGAAGGACTGCGGCCCGTCGCCAGCATCTCGACGATCGGCGAAGTTGTGAGAGAACTGACCGCGGCATGAGCCCGATCAAGCTGGCCAGTGACGCGCCTTTCGATGCGGAGACCCCGCTATTGATCGTCGGGGCCGGCGCAGCCGGCTTATGCGCGGCTCTGGCAGCAAAAGAAGGAGGCGTCGACCCGCTTGTGATCGAGCGTGACGTGCGACCTTCGGGATCGACATCTCTATCGGCGGGGCTCATTCCGGCCGCAGGGACGCGCTTCCAGCGCGCCAAGGGGATCGCCGACAGCCCGCAAGCGTTTGCGGCCGATATTCAGCGGAAAGCGAAAAATGAAGCGGACCCGACAATCGTCGCAGCAGTCGCCCAAGAAGCCGCTCCGCTGATCGAATGGCTATCTGATTGTTATGGGCTGCCATTCGATGTCATCGACAACTTCAACTATCAGGCCATTCCGCCATGCGTATGCACGGCCTGCCAACGCGCACCGGATTGGAATTGATCGACCGGCTGCGGCGTGCGGCTGAAGATAGCGACATTTCCATTGTTACCGGCCGCGCCGCAAAGTCGCTGCTCGTTACAGACGATCACGAGATTTGCGGCGTCGAGACCATACGCAGTGACGGCGTGTGTGAGCGGATCAGGTGCGCGGCGCTTGTACTGGCTTGCAACGGTTACGGCGGCAATCCCGATCTGGTGCGCCGTTACATTCCGGAAATGGCAAACGCGCTTTTTTTCGGACATCCGGGCAATCGCGGCGACGCCATCATCTGGGGGGATGCGGTCGGCGCGCAATTGGAGCACCTCAGCGCTTACCAGGGTCACGGGTCGGTGGCGACGCCGCACAATATCCTCATCACCTGGGCTGCGATCATGCAGGGTGGCTTCCAGGTCAACAGCGATGGCCGGCGTTTCTCCGACGAGTCGCTCGGCTATTCCGAACAGGCGGCCGAGGTCGTCAGGCAGCCAAACGGCGTCGCCTGGAGCGTATTCGACGCACGCATTGCATCGGTGGCGCGACAGTTCGAAGATTTCCGTCAGGCCGAGCAGGCGCGCGCGATCATGACCTGCGACAGCGTCGAAGAGCTGGCGGAAGCCATGCACGTTCCGACCGTAGACTTCAGTTCGGAATGGGCCGAAGTCGAAACCTTAAAGGCGGGTTCGGAAAAGGATCGTCATGGGCGCCAGTTTTCACCCGAGCAGCGGCTGATGCCGCCCTTTCACGCGGTCAAGGTAACCGGTGCGCTTTTTCATACACAAGGTGGTGTCGCCATCGATGCCACCTGTCGCGTGAAACGCAAGCATGGAAGCGCCTTCCCGAACGTATTTGCTGCTGGAGGGGCGGCTGCTGGCGTGTCGGGTTCGACGGCGGCCGGCTACCTGTCCGGAAACGGTCTTTTAACGGCAACTGTTCTCGGCCGCCTGGCGGGGAAAGCGGCTGCTCAAGAGCCCGAAACTCCGGGCGCGTGAACAACGCGAGCCTCGACCAGGCACAAGCGCGAGCCGAAAGAGGTGGCTTTTAAGCTGCCTCTCTCGGTTTTGCGTCAATTAATCCGTTCTGCAGCCAACGAGCCACACGCGCGGCCGATGTCGCTGCACGTGTGGTCAGAGTAGTACCGGCCGACCTAGTAATGCCAAGCCTCTGAATAGGGACGGCATTCAAAAATGTGGCCAGGCTGACACTCATAGTTACCCCAGGGGCTGGCGGCATAGTAGCCACCACCGGTCCAACCCGAGCCTGTCCCCGCATAAGCATATGAATCAGCGTAAGCGGCAGGTTGGCCATAGTAAGCCGCAGCACCGTAAGGTCTGTTGCGTGCATAAGCGTAAGGTCCGCTACCATAACCCCAAGGAGAGGTCGCGGCTACGGCCGCAGTGCCAATCGCGGCGGCTGCCACTCCTGCGCCCACCACGCCGGCGCCATAGCCATAGCCGTAGCCGGCCCGACGGTAGTTTCGACGCGCGACACCGGCAACGCTAAAGGGGGTCAACGGGCGACCGATACGAGCCTGTGCGCTCTCGATCGATAGCGAGACGCCGCGTTGCTCGGACCAGCCGACGGAGAACAGTGTTGCGCAGGTGAAAGCTGTGGTCGCTATCGCAATTTTTCTAAAACTCATACTCATCGCTCTTCTCCAATGCTATCTGCCCCGCAAAAACGGTGCGGCTTGGCCGATGTGAGAGCATTGCGCTATGTCAAGAGTCCGGGGACCTGCTCAAATAAGGCAAGTTGCTGGTCGACCCGCTCGCATCGTCGTTCAAGCTACCGATCAGCCCGACATAGAGCCGACACATTAGCAATCGCTCGCGTGGAAGCTGGATGCGCGATGGTGGGCAGGCTTCGTCAGTCAGGATGAAGGGATGGTCGGGGGCCGCGCGCGGTCGGCCGCACGGCTCCCAACGGGCAGATCGCTGGTGTGAAGTTTCATATTCGTCGTTCGCGTTAGGGTGGCGGCAACAGACCGCCGCCCCGAATTCCGACTGCATAACTGCTGGTGCTAATACTGATATTGCTGCGGACAGACCCACTGGCCGTAATTGTCGTAGGAGCAGCCATTGTTTCCATAGTAGCCGTAGGCACCGTACGCGCCGAGCGCGGCTGCCCCTGCTGCCGCAGCACCGTAGCCCAAACCTGGGCGGTAACCGGGATAACCTGCGATCGGGCGACCGGGGCGACCTGCGATCGGACCGCCCGGACGACCTGCTATGGGACGACCAGCTATCGGATGTGAGGGGCGTGCACCGCCCGCATAGCGACCGCCGCCATGAAACCTTCCCGCGCCGCCGTGGAATCCTCCGGCATGCATGCCGCCACCGCGAAAGCCGCCCCCGTGAAATCCACCACCGCCACCGCCACGGAAACCGCCACCTCCTCCACGGCGAGCATAGGCTTCATCCGGGATCAAGCTTGCGGTGAGCAGAACGACTGCTGCAAGAGCAGAGAGAATATAGCGAAGCATGACAGCAAACTCCCTCGAAAATCTCCAGGCGTGGGAGAGTGCGACGCTCGCTTTGCACACGATTGACATAGATCAACGGAAGGGTTCGTCCATGCACAGTAGCGCCGACACCTTCCCGATTTCTGTGCGTCCGACTTGCATAAGCCTTCGTTGGCTACCCGGCTGTAAAAAGTACGGCCCCAGTTGGGGGGAACTGGGGCCGACGTGTCAAACGGAGGAATTGATGTACCTCGGTTGAGGGGCCTTGGTACCGAGGCATCTAAACAAAAAAACGAAATTAGTGACAGTGTCCCAAGGTGCAATGTCCCGAGGTACAGGTCCTGATTTCTGATGCGCCTCTTGCGCCTCTCCAATTCGATGCGCCGCCGGCAGGCCCGCGTGGACGCGTCGGGGATCATACGCTCTTACGCCAATTGACTTGGATCAACGCGCCTTGGGCGTCGACGTTTGCTATGCGAACAACCGAATACGCCCGGCATTTTGGCTCGCACCATGCTCCTCAAGCCGACAATGATACTCAAGCTGGTTGCGCTCCTTCTGCTGATTCCGCTGCTTCGGCCAGCCAGTGCCTTTAAGATAAAACGCGTAGAGACCGACTCCGGGCTCGTCCTCAGATTGCGTGGTGACGTGAAAGACGGGGATTATGGCCGATTGAAATCGGCTCTGCAAAACGGATCGGTTGTCGGCCTTCAGATCACATCCGGCGGCGGCTCCCTCGAAGATGGGGTCGACATCGCACGGATCGTTCGAGACAATGGTCTCATCGTATACGCCTCGAGGGAATGCGACTCGGTGTGCGCCTTCATCTTCCTGGCCGCGAAAGAAAGGTACATGGACCGGGGCTGCAAAATCGGAGTGCATTCCGTTTCCAACGATCGCGACAGGGAAGATGCAGACAGCGCCCGCATTACCATCCAGCTGTCGCGGCTTCTGGTCGGACTCGGGGTGCCGCATTCCATCATCGGCAAAATCGTCGCGACGCCTCCAGCCAAGATCACCTTTCTGGACAATCGCGATCTGGCCCGGCTCAACGTGCACCGAACCAATCCCTTCCGGAAAAATTCCGGAGTTACGAGCATGGCCGGAAACCGGGAGACCGGCTCGGTTTGCGATCCCGGCGCCGACGTTGGGACTGAGGCGACAGTCCACGGCGAACAAAGGTCCTGCACGACATCGGCCGCGCATGCCTCCGGAGAACCGTGACCACCCGAAATGAAGAGCCGACAGGTTCTATGCCGCGAGCCACCGAGGAACTCTAACGACAATGACGGGGCGTAGGCTGCTGCCATCGCCCACCTCCGCGTTGATCTAGATCATGGCTTGCTGATGACGCGGGGATCGTTATTACGCCGAAACTGAAAGCGCCGAAGCGAGCGAGGTGCGACGATCTTGTCGACGATGGCGTTAGAGGCGCAGGTCGTCACCGCCATCGCATCGCAAAGATCGCAAAGGGAGTATACCGATGTGGATCTTGATGTACGTCTTCTCCTACTCGGTCAGTCCGGCCGCTACGAATGACAGGGCGGAATGGCGGCTCCTCCCGACCGTGGTGTTTCAGGAATTCTCGAATGAAGACCGATGCAAGGCGGCCAAGTCGACACTTGAGGGCAGCTTGAAGGGGGCCGGAGCCAAGCTGAAAAGCGGCCTGGAAGATTTGAAGAGCATAGGCAAGGCTGACCCAGCGCAGATCATTATCGCCTTTAACGTAGAATGCCTCCCGAAATAAAGCTGTCGCCGTAATGACCCCCGGGCGGACATTTCGGGAATTCGTTGAGGAGTGTTTCGCCGTGGCTCACCATCGACAGATGGCACGCATCGTCGCGGTCACCGCAAGGTCTAGTGTCGGCCCGTGACATCGTGCCCATGGACGAGGATGTGCTGGGGAAGCGCGTCGGGTCCGGCGGCTGTTTCGAGCAGAAATTCCCAGTGGTGAACGCGATCTCCGATCCAGACGGTCGTGTCGAAGCCAACAGGCTGGCCATTTTCGGCACATCGGCAGAGAGCACCCGCGAGCTCGGTCGCGAAAGCGAGCGGCAATGTATATCGCGCGTCACTGGAGTCGGGGCGGTGCGGCGCGCTAAAGATCTGCACGAAGGTGCTGTTGAACCGTTCGATCCGCCATATTCCGTCGACGCCGCGGGAGGCCACAAATATAACATCCTGACACGCCTCAACGGGAAGAGTATAGCTCCTCGTGTGCCGCCTTGGCTCGACGGCAATGATAGATGCTCTATTCTCGGGGGCGGGCGTGCCGGTGGTCGTCTGAGCCCGCGTTGCGCCTCGGCGAAAATGCGTACCTGTGGTTACTCTCGTGGCCATTTTCGTCCCATGAAGAAGCGCACAGCCTTGGACGATGGGTGGATGGAGGCTTGACCTAGATCAACGATCCAGCCATTTCGGCGACCATGATGATCGGGTGGGATTCGATCTCAGAAGCAAGATCGTCTCGCAAAGGCCAGCGCGCCTTCGATGAGGCTGCTTCGCCCCGCCCGCCTCAGTCCCCGACGGGGGCGAGGCAGCCTTGTTGGGCACCGCCAGCAACGTTTCATCCAGCAAACAACGTCCAGTGATTGCTGGGTGGCTCGAGTTGGGCAACAGTCATGGCTGAGATCAAAAAGCTCTCCGTCGAGAAAGCACTCGATAAATTGCGCGCCAGCGATGCGAAGCAATCAAGGGACGCAATATTCAAGGCCAGCATCGACGCGCTCGATGAAGAGATAAGGCGCCTGCGAACGCAGGCGCGACGTCTCGACCGGCGGCGCGGTGGCGATTCTTGAAGTCGGTCTTCCTTTCGGCTCACTCATACAAGGAGCAGACACTACCACTCCATCGCGCGCATCTACGGACGGCGCGGCGAGTCTGGCGTACGGTCGTTCGGGCGACGCAGACGCCGTTGATTCTTGTTCTGCCCATGCCGCATCCTACGGCAACCTGCGTCAGTATGCCGTCCGGCGCGGCAATCGGCGCAGGCGTCAGGGCCTGCGCCGATGTTGCAACCGTCAACGCAAAGCCAGCGACAGCTATCAACCTGAGCATTACTTCCTCCTATGCTGCACGGCGGAATAGAGGCGGTCGATACCAAGGGTGCCACTCCGATCCGACCCGCCAAATGTAGCGTCCCGGCCTGGTCTGGCTTGACTTGGATCAAGAGAGACGCAGGAGCCCGATCGAGCGATCGTTGCGGTGATCTATGTTGGCGCGGCCAAGGGCCCACTTAAATTGGTCGGAGACAGATGCCCGTTAGGACAATGTCCATCGGGGCAATAGTTCCGGGCGCGCACCCGTCGTAGGCTTTCGGGAACAATTCCCGCAAGCAGGGGGGCGCAAATGACCGATCAGTCGGAGCTCAATTCGCGTGCTGCATTATGCAGAAAGCTGGCACGGCGAGAACCGGCCAACCGAACGTTCTGGATGGCGGAGGCGGAAAAATGGTCGCGTTTGTCGAAAGAAAAGCAGCGCGGCAAGGACGGCGGAAAGATTGCTTCCGGAATTTTGGTGCGTTTGCGCGAGCAATCGGCCAAATTTCTGTTGAGCCTGCGCAGCCAAGGGTCGCGTGAAAACGAAGCCGCGAAGGGTGCACGGCGGGTATCCGCTCAGCCGAGCGCCGGCTGAGCGGGAGCAACAGCTTGGTGAGCGATCGGCAATCTAATCCGGAACGCGGCGCCGGCTCCGGGCTCGTTCATCGCGAAGATCTTCCCGTCGTGCGCTTCCACGATGGTCCGTGCGATCGACAACCCCATGCCCATGCCTTCCGTCTTGGTGGTGAAGAACGGCTCGAACACCTCCTTCAGCTTGTCGGCCGGAATTCCCGGTCCATGATCCGATATGGATAGTTCGGCAAAGTTCTCGACGCGCGAAGTCCGTAAGGTAACGATGCGGCTTTCGCCGGTTGTTCCTGACATCGCGTCGATCGCATTGACGACCAGATTCAGAATGACCTGCTGAAGCTGGATGTAATCGCCGACGATAGGGAGCGCGTTCGGCGCAATCGATCGGCTTAACTCGACCTTCCGTGCCGCGGCGAGCGCAGAAAGAAATCCGATCGTCTCCTGCACCAGATCGTTGAAGTCGATATGTTTCGGATCGAAGGGAGCTTTTCTCAACAGGCTGCGCATGCGGCGTATCACTTCACTGGCACGGCGGTCATCTTGCAGAATATCGTCTATGATTTCGTTGAGCTCATTGAGGTCGGGGCGCGGAGATTTGAGGATGGCGCGTGCCGTTTCGGCGTTCGTGAGAATGGTCCCCAATGGCTGGTTGATTTCGTGGGAAATTGACGCTGTTAGTTCGCCGGCCGTCGAGAAGCGGTTGATGTGAGCAAGCTCCGCCATGCGCTGCCGCGCCTGCATCTCGGCCTGGCGCCGCCGGCGGTGCTCATGCAGCAGGATCGAGATAAGTCCGGCCTGCGCGAGAATGACCGCGCCGACGAGCACGAGTTGCCAGGAATACCGCTCCCATGCGGTTGCTTCCCGAAAATAAATCTCGGTGTAGGGAGGGAGTTGGGTTTCGTTGATGCCCCAACGCTTCATCTGTCGCCAATCGAAAATGATCTTGTTGTCGAAGTTCTCGGAAAGATGTTGCGACGGAGGAGCGCCCGTCAGGAGCCGCAGAACCATATTGGCTGTGTCTGAACCATAGGCGGTGAGACTATACAGGCTTCCTCCCGTGATCCCGCGCCCGAGGTATTGGTCGAGAGCGCCATAGACGGGGACGCTCGCCGCGCTGGAAACACGTTCAACGACTTGGTGCGGAACAAAGGATTGACCGGCGCCGTCTCGAGACAATGTGAGAAACAGGATGATATCCCCGGACGACAACTGCGACACTCTCGTCAGAAGCTGTTCCAACGGCAGCTCCGAAAGATAGGAAAACGAGACCCGGTTCTGGTAAGAAAGAAATTGATCCTGAGCTTGCGCAAGAAGCCCCTTGTCGAATTCCGACGTGCCCCCGACGACAACAAATCTTTTGGTGTCGGGGTGGACACGCAGTGCCAGCTCAACGGTTGGCCCAAACTCTCTCCTGACGAGCACGCCATAGACGTTGGACGGGAGGCGGCGGATACCAAGCTGCATTCTATCCATTCCGCAGAATACGATCGGCGTGCCTGGAAAGATCAGAGCACCATAGGTCAGCAAGAAATCGAATGCGGGGGCCATAATGGCGACGGCCACGTCAATCTTCTTGTCGGCGTATTTTGTACGGAGGAAGTCTCGTAACCCCTCTTTGTAGGCGTCAGTGCCAAATCGAGACAAATCCATCGTTTCGCGATAGATTTCGACCGGCTCTGGGGAGTTAGCCCGAAGTGTGTTGGCCAGTTCTTTGTCCAGAACCGACGAACCCGGCAATTCGACCCGCTCGTCAAAGAGCAGAACGACATGCCGCGTTGCAGCCGGCGCCGGCAAGCAACAGGTGATGGACATGGCCAGACCCGTACATGCCGCCAGAAGAGTCGCGCGCAATTTCGTGGCAGGGCCCCCCACGGTCGAAGCGACGCCCGTCGTTGCCCAGGCCGTGACAGCCGCCGCCCATATGAGTTGGCAGGGGCGAAGACACGCGGAAAATTCCCGCATGATCCGCAAGATCGAACCGTTGAATCCGCCTCTGCTCATCGTGGCCCCGGCGTCGCTCGATAGCCGCATAACAGCACGATTTAACGCGGCTTGGAACTGCGCACTTGAGCGGAGCCCGAACTGAGTTAATGGGATCGCGCTTCCGCGTGTGCCGCTGATGCGCGACTGCGTCGGCCACGCTAGCGGCATTCGGGCGATGAGGGATGAGGGCCGCTTCGTCGAAAATGCGCGTCCTCGCGGCCGGCGTATCGGTGATCGCACAAATCCGATTGTTCTGCGATGAAGCGAAGTGCCCTGTTCAAGGCAGTTGCAATGTAAGATCGATCACCTGTGAGGGACTTTTCGAGACGATCCTGAAGCCAAACTTCCTGAACAGCTTCAACATCGCGCTGTTTTCGGGCAGCACTTCTGCGCTCAGTTCCTTGAGGCCTGCGTCGCGCGCCAGCCCCGCCAGATGTCGCATCAGGATTGTGCCGATGCCCTGGCCCTGATAGGCGTCGACCACCAGGAAGGCGATTTCGGCCCGACCTGGCCGAACGACGACGTAGCGGCCGCCGCCGACGATGGCCGGTCGTCCATCTTCGTCGATTTGCGCAATGAGCGCGACATGGGACGCGAAATCGATATCGAGAAAGAACGATATCTCCTGTTCTGAAAAACCTTTCTTCGGTACGAAAAAGCGTTGTCGAAGTGATTGCGTGCCGGTGCGCCCGATCGCCGCGAGCAGATCGTCCCGATCATCGGGACGAAGCGCGCGGATTTTGACCGGACGGCCGTCGCGAAGATGTTCTGGGGCCGAGTAGCCAGCGGTTTCAGCCATGACCGATGGCTCCGGGCCTGCGGGAACTGTCTGCAAGAACCAGAATGGCCTTTTTGGGCATTCGTGCTTGATCTGGATCAAGCCGAAGCTCGCGCAAGCGCCGATAGGTCGGGCGCAGGGGCGAATTCTCTCGTGGTGCATCCGGTCGCACGCATGGCTGTACGTGCGCAGCGAGGTATCCAAACGATGGCTTCGAGGATGTTTCGGCAAAGCATGGCCGGCGACGAAATCATCCAGCTGGCGGTCCGCCTGGGACTGCTGGCCTTCCTGGTTTATTGGTCCTTCATCCTCGTCCTGCCGTTCATTCCGATACTGATCTGGGGGATGGTCCTGACTGTTGCCCTGTATCCGCCTTACGAGTGGCTATCGGTGCATCTTGGCAATCGGCCGAAGCTGTCGGCCGCGATCGTCACAGTCACCATTCTCGCGATTATTGTCGGACCGATTACATGGTTTGGTGTCGGCGTGGTCGATGGCCTGCAAGACCTTGCCGGCCATCTGGGCGCCGGCACCCTGGCTATCCCGTCGCCTCCCGAAGGCGTCAAGGATTGGCCGATCGTCGGCGCGCAGGTTTACGCCCTTTGGGACCATGCTTCGACAAATCTAGGCGCTGTGCTGCGCGATTTCGCTCCGTATCTGAAGCCGTTGGCCGGTCCGATACTTGCCTTTGCGGGCAGTGCGGGCTTCGGCACGCTCAAATTTGTCGCTGCAATCGCACTCTCCGGTTTCCTGTTTCACTATGGGCCGCGGCTCGTTGCGGCAATAAGGAGAATTCAGGCGCGGCTGGTCGCGCAGCGGAGCCAGGATTTCGTCGCGCTGGCCGGGCTGACGATACGCACGGTGGCTAACGGAGTGATCGGTGTGGCCGTCCTTCAATCGCTGCTGGCGGGAATCGGATTGAAGCTTACGGGGGTGCCCCACGCGGGTGTGCTTGCTTTCGCCGTACTAATTCTTGCAATCCTGCAGATCGGGTCGGCGGTCGTTCTTTTTCCGGTCATCATATGGATTTGGGCGACCAAGGATTTTTCCGTGGCTCTCCCTCTGACGATCTACCTGTTGATCGTGGGCCTCGCGGACAATGTCCTGAAGCCGTTGCTCATGGGGCGCGGGCTGAACACGCCCACGCTTGTCATCTTCATCGGCGTTCTCGGTGGCGTGCTGGCGCATGGGATCCTCGGCCTTTTTGTCGGGCCCATCATTCTTGCGGTGACATGGGAACTGATGATGGCGTGGATCCGCGAAGAGCGCGCCGAGGTAGCAGCACCCGACATGGAGCAGGGAGCTAAAAAGCTCGCGGCGAAGGCGTAGCCCTCAGGCCCATCCTCTTGACCTATGTCAATAGTCGCGCTCACCAACGCGAAATGCTGCTGGATGGGCTGTGAGCAGTGCAGAATTTGAGAAAGATTTGAGCATGCCTACCGACAAGCCGACTATCTCCGGCGATGCGCCGCGTGGCCTCTTTTCATCCGCTTTCGAATATCTGGTGGATACCGCGCAACGCAATGTCCTGTTCCTCGATGTCATGCGCCAGCGCGGACTGCAATATCGGGATCACATCGCCGAGACCACCCCTCATGTTCTCGACTATGCCGTCGAGTTGATTATCGACGGCAGAACGCTGCAGCGGCCGGTCAATTACGCGCTCGTGCGCGTTGCGCCACCGAGCGGAGTAGAGATCGATAACAATCGTCGTCCGTTCGTAGTAATCGACCCTCGCGCCGGTCATGGGCCGGGCATTGGCGGTTTTAAGGCGGACAGCGAGATCGGCGTCGCCATGAAAGCCGGTCACCCCTGTTACTTCATCGGCTTTCTGCCCGAGCCTGTGCCGGGCCAGACGATCGAGGACGTCGCGAGGGCCGAGGGGGTCTTTATCGAAAAAGTCATCGCTTTGCATCCCGATGCCGACGGCAAGCCATGTGTGATCGGCAACTGCCAGGCCGGCTGGGCCGTGATGATCCTGGCCTCTTTGCGGCCGGAGCTTTTTGGACCGATCATCGTCGCCGGCGCGCCGTTGTCCTATTGGGCCGGTGTCCTCGGCAAGAACCCGATGCGTTATTCGGGCGGTCTGCTCGGGGGAAGCTGGTTGACCGCGGCCACCAGCGATCTCGGTGGCGGAAAATTCGACGGCGCGTGGCTCGTGCAGAACTTCGAGAACATGAACCCCTCGAACACGCTGTGGACCAAGCAATACAACGTCTATTCGAAAGTCGATAGCGAGGCGGATCGCTATCTCGAATTCGAACGCTGGTGGGGCGGCCACGTCAATCTGAACGCCGAGGAGATCCAGTTTATTGTCGACGAGCTGTTCATCGGCAACAACCTCGCCGCTGGACGCATCAGGATGTCTGACGGCAACGCCGTTGACCTCCGGAACATCAACTCGCCGATTGTCGTATTCTGCTCGGAGGGCGACAACATCACGCCGCCGCAGCAGGCGCTCAACTGGATTCTCGATCTTTACGAAGACGTGGATGAGATCCGGGCGTATGGGCAAACCATCGTATACACCGTTCACGAAACGGTTGGGCACCTCGGCATATTCGTCTCCGGCGGCGTTGCCAGGAAAGAACACAGCGAGTTCTCAAGCAACATCGATCTGATCGATATACTTCCGCCCGGACTTTACGAGGCGACGTTTGAGGCCAAATCCGCCGACACGACCAACCCCGAGCTTGCGGGCGGAAAGTGGATCATGCGTTGCGAGCAGCGTACGCTCGACGACATCAGGGCCATGGGCGGCAACACGGCAGAAGATGAACGGCGCTTTGCCACCGCCGCCCGGGTATCCGAGATCAATCTCGCCAACTATCGCAAATTCGTGCAGCCCTGGATCCGCGCGGCGGTTACTCCCCAACTCGCGGAGTGGATGCGCAGGTGGCATCCACTCCGCGCTTCGTACGAGGCGTTCGGCGGCGACAACATCTCGATGAAGGCCGTGGCCAGGACCGCTGACATTGTTCGCGAGAACCGCAAGACGACCGCAACGGACAACCCGTTCGTCGGCTTCCAGCAAGCCGTCTCCGATAATATCGTCAGCGTGCTCGACAAATGGCGCGACACTCAGGAAGCGCTCAGCGAGACGCTTTTTCTCGGCATCTACGGATCTCCCGCGTTACAAGCCGCTGTCGGTATCAAGCCGGGCTCGGAAGTTTCGCCCAGGCTGAAGATGTCGCCGGAGCACCGCAAGCGCCTGGAGGCGCGTATCGCAGAATTGACGTCGCATGTCGGTAGCGGCGGTCTCAGGGAATGCGTCATTCGCGGTCTGCTTTATATCGGGATGTCGCGGGGAATGGTTGACGAACGCAGCCTTGAGGCGTTGCGGCGGGCTCGTGCGGAGGACAAAAGTCCGCGTCTCACGCTGGCGCAGTTCAAGACGATCGTGCGCGAGCAGTTTTTCATGCTGCTGCTCGAACCCGAGGCAAGCCTCGCAGCCATTCCGAAGCTTTTGCCGCCGGGCGAGAACGAGCGCCGCGCTGGCCTCGCTACCATTCGTGGCGTGCTCTCGGCCAGCGCGGACATATCGGGCGAGACCGCCACGCGGCTTGATCGGATCATACAATTGTTTGGCTTTGCCGGCGAACCGCGGGCAAAGGCGTCGTAGATAGAGTAGTCGGAGATTGCGAAATGGCTATCGCCCCCAAGGACGACCACGAGCCGGGCGCGAAGTACGATCGCCTCATCGCGGCAGCGAAGACGATCCCGGCGGCCGTGACCGTCGTTGTGCATCCTTGTGACGAGAGTTCGTTGCGCGGCGTGGCCGATGCCGCCGAGGCCGGCATCATCAGGCCAATACTTGTCGGACCGTCAGCGAAGATCAAGGCGGTCGCGTTTAACCATCGTATCGATATAGGCCCATTTGAATTGATCGATGCCGCACACAGCGAGGCGGCCGCAGCGAAAGCTGTCGAGCTGATTCGCGAGGTCAGAGCCGAGATGTTGATGAAGGGCAGCCTTCATACCGACGAACTGATGCGAAGCGTTACCGCAAAGACGGGTGGACTGCGCACGGAAAGGCGGATCAGCCACGTGTTCGTGATGGACGTACCGGCTTACAGCGAAACCATCTTCATTACCGATGCCGCGATCAATATTTTTCCGGATCTCGATGGCAAGCGTGACATCGTGCAAAATGCCATCGATTTCTACATACAGGCCGGATTTGGTACATCTCCACGGGTCGCCATCCTTTCGGCGGTCGAGACAGTCACGTCGAAGATTCCTTCGACTATCGAGGCCGCCGCGCTGTGCAAGATGGCGGACCGTGGCCAGATCACAGGCGGCCTGCTGGACGGCCCGCTCGCATTTGATAATGCGATCGACCCGGAAGCGGCAAAGATCAAGGGGATCAAGTCGGAGGTTGCGGGAAGGGCGCAAATTCTGGTGGTGCCGGACCTTGAGGCTGGCAACATGCTGGCGAAAAACCTTGCTTACTTTGCCAAGGCCGACGGAGCGGGCATCGTGCTTGGCGCTCGCGTTCCGATCGTACTCACATCGCGCGCCGATTCTCCGCGAGCGCGCATGGCATCCTGTGCGGTTGCGACGCTCTACGCCAACGCACGCCGGCGCCGTGCCCAGACCGTTGCTGCGTGATCGCCATGGATACGATCCTGGTCGTCAATGCCGGCTCCTCCAGCGTCAAGTTTCAGGTGTTCTCTGTCGATAGTGATGGCGGGCTGCGTCGGCAGATCAAGGGACAGATGGACGGGATCGGCAGCCGTCCACGGTTGCGCGCCACCGACGCTATTGGCGATGTCATGGCGGACCGAGCCTATCCGATCGAGGGCGTACCGGATGTTCCATCTGGCTTGATGCTTGCGACTGCGTGGTTGCGGGACGAACTTCAGTTAAGCCCGCGCGCCGTTGGCCATCGGGTCGTCCATGGCGGCCCCCATTACGATCGTCCTGTCGTGATCGATCATGGCGTAGTCGCGCATCTGGAGCGGCTCACGGCGCTTGCGCCGCTGCATCAACCGCACAATCTGACGCCGATCCGCTCGCTGCTGCTCAATTTCCCCGCTCTGCCTCAGGTCGCCTGCTTCGACACCGCCTTTCACCGCGGTCATGACGAAGTCGCTGATCACTACGCCATTCCTCGCCGGTTATATGAGAAAGGGATCCGCCGCTACGGATTTCACGGTCTTTCCTACGAATACATCGCAACACGCTTGCCGGACGTGGCGCCGGAAATCGCCAGCGGGCGCGTCATCGTCGCGCATCTCGGGAGCGGTGCCTCGATGTGTGCCTTACACGGCGGACACAGCGTCGAGAGCAGCATGGGATTCACCGCACTCGATGGGCTTCCAATGGGAACTCGCACCGGCCAGATCGATCCCGGCGTCATCCTGTACTTGATGTCCGCCATGGGCATGTCAGTCGCCGAGGTTCAGGAGTTTCTTTACCGCGATTGCGGACTAAAGGGACTTTCCGGTGTCAGCAACGACATGCAGGAGCTTCAGAACAGCGGCGATCCGAGCGCGGCTTTCGCCGTCGACTATTTCGTCTACAGGGCTGCGCTGCACGCCGGAATGCTGACGGCTGCCCTGAAAGGTCTCGACGGCTTTGTCTTCACCGCCGGCATTGGCGAAAATTCCGTGGGCATCCGGGCCAGGATTGCCGAACGTCTGGAGTGGCTCGGGGTGTTGCTGGATCCGGTGGAGAACGCACGTCATGCCACCCGGATATCCCGCGCGGACAGTCGCGTGCCGGTCTTCATCATTCCGACCGACGAGGAATTCATGATCGCGCAGCACACATTGTCTCTGCTGTGGAACAGACATTCGTTCTCCGGTCCGAAGCGCGAGAGAGCATCATGACCATTCCTGTATTTCCGGAGACCAAGGTTGCGCTGAAGGGGCGAAAGGGGCTGATCGTCGGAATCGCCAACGACCAATCGATCGCGTGGGGGTGCGCGAAGGCGTTTCGGGCCTTGGGGGCGGATCTTGCGGTCACCTATCTGAACGAACGGGCAAAGAAGCACGTAGAGCCACTGGCAAAGGCACTCGATGCACCGATCTTCATGCCGTTGGATGTGAATTCCGAAGGGCAGACCGAACAGGTGTTCGCGCGGATCGAGAAGGAGTGGGGACAGCTCGATTTTCTGCTTCACTCGATCGCCTTCTCTCCGAAAGAAACGTTGCACGGACGCGTGGTCGACGTCGACCGCGACGGCTTCCTCAAGACGATGGACGTTTCCTGCTGGTCGTTCATGCGGATGGCGCATCTGGCGGAACCGCTGATGAAGAACGGCGGCACGCTCTTTACGATGACCTATTATGGCAGCCAGATGGTTGTCAAAAACTACAACGTCATGGGCGTTGCGAAGGCGGGGCTGGAAGCCTCGGTCCGCTATATCGCCGCCGAACTCGGTCCCAAGGGCATTCGGGTGCACGCGATATCGCCGGGGCCGCTGGCAACGCGGGCGGCTTCGGGCATCCCCGAATTCGACGAACTGATGGATAAGGCGCAGGCGACGGCGCCCACACGGAGCCTCGTAAGCATCGACGACGTCGGCGCGGCGACGGCCTTTCTGGCGCTCGACGGCGCGAAGCTGATCACCGGCGGTGTCATGTATATCGACGGTGGGTATCACATCATCGATTAGGCGTTCACAACGGCAGGCATAATGTCAGTCCGGGATTATGGCGCAGTAGCGTGATCCACATCTGGAGACATCCATATGTTGCGTCAATACCTCGTCGGCGCAGCGGCCAGTGTTTGCAACATTGCAATTCATGCCCTGGTGATGGTTTCCGTTATCAACGTGGCGCGCATCGCGGACAGGTTGGCAACGACGTATCAGACGCTCCGACTGATCGCTGTCATGATTGCTTCGGTGACGGTGCTGATGATCGCGCATCTCGCCGAGGTATTGGTCTGGTCATTGATCTACGTGATATTCGACGTCGCGTTGGAAGGCACAGATATCGTCTATTTCGCCTTTGTAAATTACACAACGCTTGGCTATGGCGACGTGACGCCGGTCGAGCGTTGGCATTTGCTTGGTCCCATGACCGCTATGAACGGCGTGCTATTGTTTGGCTGGTCGACCGCCGTACTTTTTGAGGTGTTGCGGATGACGCTGCTGGCGGGCGGCGAAGGCGAGAAGCCTGGGTGGTCCGCTTAGCGCGCCCAGACACCACACAACCGGTGCGCGTATCGATGCCCACCGCCGCGGCGTATGTTAAGGGCTCCGCTTCGTCAAATGGGCGGATGGCCGGCCTTACGGCCGGCCATCCAGATAGCAACTTGGGGGTTGCTCAGTATTTCGAAACGACCGGTGGCGCGCCATAGCCACCGAAACGGTAGTTGAAGCGAACCGTGATCATGTCGACGTTCTGGCTGATCCGATCGTTGATAAAAGCGGCAGCAACCGGATTGATGCCCGAGAACGAGTTGTTCGAATCACCCATGAAGAGGTGATCGTATTCGATACCTACCGACCAGTTCGGTGTGAAGCCGTACTCCCATCCGACGCCCACGGCGCCGCCCCATCGAGTTGAGCTTGCCGAGGCTACATCGATACCGGTTGAAATTTGCACTATGTCAAGACGGTTGCTTGTTACAGCGGCGCCGCCTTTCAGATAAAGCAGTGAATTGTTCCAGGCATAGCCGATCTGGCCGGTAAAGAGGCCCAAGCCATCCACCTTGACGCCGGTCGTGAACGCCGGATTTATCAGGCTGACGTGGGATCCGCTGAGGTTGGCCCAGTCACCCTGCGCCTCCACACCGAAGACAAACTGCGAGGATTGCCAACGGTATCCGAACTGGCCGCCGACGAGACCGCCTGATCGACTGACGCAGCCGTCAGATATAGCCAGGCCCGTCAACGGAATAGCGTCCAAACAATTGCGGCTTTCTCCCCAACCGGCGTTGCCACCGATATAGAAACCGGACCAGTCATACATGGGCGCAATGACAGGAGGCGGTGCTTTGTAAGGCCGCGCAGGAAGGTCGGCGGCCATGGCAGACCCCGAGAGCGCAACAAGACTAACTGTACCGAGTAAAAGTTTTTTCATGCACGATGTCCCCGCTTTTGGATGGTATCTCACGCGTTACTGCACTCACCCTAAGCGTGTACGGCCGGACGACACGTTACAAAATGGCAACACCCGCGTGGTAAGTGCTCTTGGTATTGCAAACCGTGCTTTTTTGTCGCGCTTATGGTGCGACCGTTTGGCTCAAAACGGTAAGGCATGCAGACCTAATCGGCGTCTGATGCAGGTCCGTGAATACCTTCTTGTTCCTGCGATTCCCGCATCGAACTCGATTCAAGCCAAGCGGGAATCTCCTTCGACGGGATTGCCCTTCTCGGCAAGTGAGGATTGACGGTACCGGCGGTGACGATCAGCCCGCTATAGAACTTCGTTCGCGCGAAATCCTTGGCTTCTGCTTCGGTTTCAAACGTCTTTGTTAAGTTGGGATTTCGTCGCTGTACCAGGGTGCCGCTCCTGGGTACTTCAAACGTAACATACCAAGTATGATTCATCGTATGATTCATCGCTGACCCCAGGTGTGCGCGCTGCCTGGCCCCTGTCACGACTTCGATCGGTCAAGAACACTGCCGTTTCTTTGAAGCGTCAGTGCAACGAATCCCCCGCTGCCTATGCAGCAACGAACGACTCCATCGGAGACGATTTGATCTAAATCAAGGCCGGCCGGCCCGCGCCTCGGGTTATGCACGCAAGCTTCGTCGCGAAGATCACCATTCGCAATTGATGAGGTTGCGAAACGAGCCACATGGAAAATTAGCTGCCAGGTCGAATGGTCGAGACCGACGAGTACGCGTATGCAGGCGAACGGCACGAGGCATCCAGGATGCTGGTGCGGGGCCTTCAGTCAGAGCTGCGAGGAGATCTTTCTCGCATGTCCGGCCCCGGTCCTTTGATCATTTGGTCGGCATTGCTGACCTTGATCTTGATCAATGCGTCTGGCGGCAGAATTGGACCTGATGGGTAAGGGGAGGGGTCATGGAGTAGCGAATGCCCGTACGGCAATATTTTTATTGCGTTGGAGGCGTGCTGCTCGCGGTCTTGTTCATCCTGGATGCGTGGTTTCCGAAACCTCCGGTCGTGGAAAAGGCGCCCGCCAATTTGCCGATCATTCGCATACATTCCGATCGGAAATGGCCGGAGCGCGTCGTATACGATACCAGCCTCCCGACCATCGTTCCGACGTCGATCGCAAGCGCGGAAGTGCCCGCCCCGGAGGCGATTGGCGGCGCGCCGTCTGGCACGAGAGTACGAGAGGTTTTTGCGATGCTAAAGGAGCCTGCCGGCGAACCGCAGGCAGCCAAGGCGAAAGTGCAAGAACCGAAGCCGGTACGCCAGAGTAAACTCGCCAGGAGACGCGCGCCGGCGCCCAGATACGCGATGGTGCGCCACCCGCAATTTGGCTGGTCCGGTGGGAGCTTCTGGTGGTGAGGGCAGCGAATCAAATCTTCATTTCCGGAACGTTGGCTGGAACGAACAAATCCGCTTCCGTCACCGCCATGACTTCGGCAACGGTGATGCCGGGCGCGGTTTCCTGAAGCGTTATCCTTCCATCGGCGAAACTGATCACTGCCATATCGGTAACGACGAGGTCGACCGGCCGCGAAGAGGTCAGCGGAAGGGTGCACTTCTGGACGATCTTGGATTTCCCTTTGGCGGCGTGCTGCATGGCAACGATGACGCGCTTTGCGCCGCTCACGAGGTCCATTGCACCGCCCATTCCTGGCACCATCTTGCCGGGAATCATCCAGTTCGCGAGATGTCCTTGGGCGTCGACCTGCAAGCCGCCAAGAACGGTGATGTCGAGGTGCCCGCCGCGGATCAATCCGAACGATGTCGCACTGTCAAAGACGCATGCACCGGGCAGGGCGCTGATCGGCCGCCCGCCGGCATCCGTGAGCAGCGGATGGGCCATGCCTTGCTCCGGCATCGGTCCGGTGCCGATCAACCCGTTCTCCGACTGAAAGAATACCTTGAGTTCGGGCGGAACGTAGTTGGCGACCAGGGTTGGAATCCCGATGCCGAGATTGACGAGGTTGCCGGAGCGAAGTTCACGTGCCACACGCCGCGCAATGAGCGATTGAGCATCCATGGTTCATCCGTTGGCGATGAGATAATCGACGAGTGGCGCCGGAGTCATGACGTGATCCGGCGCAATGACGCCGACTGGAACGATGTTCTCGGCGGTGACGATGACCGTGTCGGCCGCCATCGCCATGACGGGATTGAAGTTGCGGGCCGTCAACGCGTAGGTGAGATTGCCGAGATAGTCGGCCAGGAACGCGTGGATCAACGCAAAGTCCGAGCGCAGCGCCGTCTCGAGCAGGAAGGGCTTACCGTCGATCTCGACCTTGCGCTTGCCTTCCTCGACAATCGTTCCAATGCCGGTTGGTGTCAGCACGCCGCCAAGACCGCAGCCGGCCGCACGAATGCGTTCGACAAGCGTGCCTTGAGGTACCAGATTGATTGCGATCCGGTTGGCCATCATCTGCTTTTGTGCGTTCGGATTGAGCCCGATGTGGCTGGTTGTCAGCGTCGAGACCAGCGCGGCGTCGAACAATTTTCCAATACCCCTGCCGGGCAGCGCGGCATCGTTGCAAATGATGGAGAGTTCTGTTTTTCGTTGCCTGACCAATTCATCGAGCAGGCGCTCCGGCGTGCCAACTCCCATGAATCCGCCAACCATGACGGTTGCGCCATTGGGGATCATGGCGATGGCCTCTTCCACGGAGACGACTTTCATTGAAAGGCTCCGAAATCACCTTCGGTGGCGGGCTTGCTATCGGAGAAGGTGCAGCGGATCCAGCGTTGGGCCTTGATGTGTATCAAGGCCTTTGCCGCGCCATGAAGTGAAGTTGCGATATCAATCTCGCCCTACAGGTCCATATCCGCCAATCGTGTGCGGTCCAGCAGCACGATCTGCCGCTGGGTCTGGCCGAGGAAGTCCAGGATTCCTTTTCCGTGGAGCTGTGAGAGCGCCCGCGATACCGTCTCGAGTGTAAGTCCCAGATAGTCGGCGATATCGCGACGGCACATTGGAAGGGCCATGACGCCGGCGGCGGACAGGCGGCGGTCCATTTCCAGCAGGAACGCGGCAACCCGCTCAAGCGAGGTCTTGCGCCCCAGTAGCAGCATGTGTTCCTCGGCATGCTGGAGATTGCTGGTTGTCATATTCAGAAGGTCGAGTGCGACCATCGCGTCGCTCTCCGCGGCATGCTCGAGGCTGCGCCGTTTCGTCAGCCTGACTGTCGTATCGACGATCGCCTCTGCGGTGAAGCGGTGCTCGGTACCGTTCTCCAGACCGAAAATGTCCCCGGTGAGGTGGAAGGCGCCGATCTGGCGGCGGCCATCGGAGAGAAGTTTGTGGCTGCGAACCGCACCGTCAATGACCTGGTAGATATAGTCGGCCGGCTCGGCCTGTCCATAAATCTCAGTGCCGCTGTCATATTTGAATTCGGTCAGGATGACTCGTGCGCGGGAAAGCTGGCCTAGCTCCCCCAGAACTTTCGGCTTGCTGCCGGGGTGGGAATTCACGTTGACAAACATGGATGCCTCCTCGGTTTAAGACAATTTGTTCTTGTTCGCATTCGTGAGGCGCTCTCGGCCAACGATCCGAAAATCCACGGGCCGGCCCAGCCAGCGTAATGTTAAACCGGAGGGTGCATCGCGCTATTGTCTTGAGGATCATTGTCCTGAGGGACAGTGACGGAAGGTCACGGTCCGGCCGCGACGTAGCCATGTTTCTACCTCGCACCGACCGAACGATGAGAGGGTGGCACAAACTGCATATTTGCGTGAATTGCAGCAGGTGGTAGGTTTCGGGAACCCAGCGCCTGCCGAGATGATCATGCGTATCGGTGCATTGTTGACCGAGGCCGTTGTGTTGTTCGTCGCGCCTTATGGAGTAACAGAGGGGCATCCGCGATCGATGCGGCCATTCGATCAATTTAACCCGTGTGGCGCATTTTTCATCCCGGCGGTTTCTCCGCCATTTGCACCAACATAGGAGGATCTTTTTTGCGCGGGCTCGTGCATGTCGTTGACGACGACGCTCCCTTCCGAGCAGCGATCGAACGTCTTCTGAAGACGGAGGGCTATAACGTGGCAATGTATGCATCGGCCCAGGACTTGCTGGATCACCCGCCGGACGAAAGCGAGCCGGGCTGCATTCTTCTCGACGTACGGATACCGGGATTGAGCGGCCCGGAGTTGCAAGATCGCCTGAGCGAACTTGGCTCGACCTTGCCGATCGTTTTTCTCACCGGTTATGCGGATGTCCAGACGACGGTTCGCGCCATCAAGGCTGGCGCAGAGGATTTTCTCACCAAGCCGGTATCATCGGAAGAGCTTCTTTCCGCGGTCGAGCGTGCTCTTGCGCGCCAGTCGGCAGCGCGTGGCCAGAGAGACAAACTCGACACGGTGCTCGCGACGATCGCGATGCTGACGCCGCGAGAGCGCGAAGTCTTCGAGCTCGTGATTCGCGGCAAGACCAACAAGCAGGTCGGTAACGTGTTGGGCGCGACCGAACGAACGATCAAGGCCCATCGTCACAAGGTGATGGAGAAGATGCAGGTCCGGTCTCTCGCGGAACTGGTCTCTCTTGCCGAGCGAGCCGGTATCCTGCGGGATCCGCCGCGTTCCCGCGGGCGAGGTTAAGAATTTCATCAACAGAAATCGCCGTCCCATTGTCCTACAGGACAATGGGAATCACGCGTGTTCGTGCTTACCAAAGCAACGTGACGCGTTGATGAAAGAAGTTCCCCGATGGCTTGGCCGGCATCCGGCCGTCCGTCGGGAGTCCCTTACGGCGTCCCCTCACAAGGATAGCTATCTTGCCAGATCGGAATCTTGTGTTCGTGGTTGACGATGACCCCGGAACGCTGAAGGGGGTGAAACGGCTGCTGCGCGAGCACGGTTACGCCAGCGTTCTGTTTCCCTCCGTCGAGGCTTTCCAGGACTGCGCCGACTTCGACGCGGCCTGCTGTCTGGTTCTCGATATCAACTTGAATGAGAAATCGGGGATCGAACTGAGGCATCGTCTCAAGGCGGACGGGGTTTCCCTACCGGTCATCTACATCACGGCGAACGACAGCCCTGCTATCCGTACCGCCGCGCTGGCATCGGGGTGTATTGCCTATCTGACGAAGCCATTTGCGGCGAGGTCGTTGCTCGAGCCGATCGAAAAAGCGTCGGCTGGTCTGGCGTAGATGTCGAGAGCAGTGCAGTATGCGCATCACTCGTCGATCGCCTGCTCAAATGTCTGCGCTGGAGGCCCGTGCCGAATCGCAGCAAACTGGTTGACCGGCAGCGAGGTGTTCACCGTCACGATGCTGGTATCCACGACCTCAAGCAGGAAATTCTGACCTGCCTCCATTTCCTTGAGCAATCTGGGGTCGGCCACATCGGCTGCGACGCAGGTATTGGTAAAGCACCACATATAAGGAATCCGGTAGGCCGTTCCCTGATCAATCGTGATCTTTACTCCGGCCTGGAGGTAAAGGCCGACGGGAAGAAACAATTGCAACCGGGCCGCCTTGTCGCCCTCGCGTTCGATCAGGTCGATGCGGATCGCGGGCTGGCCGGTCTCGAAGGCGCCCGCGATCGACGTCCGGCACACCATGTCTGTTCCAGGCGTCTTGAAGCAGGTCTTGCGCCAGTCGGAATATTTGATTTCTCGCGCCGTGCGCTGGCCACGTGGCGCGAACTCCTGATGGGCGGATTTTTCGTTTGGTGGGCTGCCGTCCGGCTTGGCGGGCTGTTGAGCGCTTGCGCTCAAATCCAGCATCATCAGGATCGGCAGTGCTGCCAACAAGTATGATCCGCCAGAGGATCGACGCGACCGCTGCTTTGTCATTTTGGCCTCCATCGCGCCGTCGTCGCCAGTTTCATCCGTTTTTTTCCAGGAACGGTCCGACCAATGGCGCCCACAGCGGTATGGCGTCCGGGGAATCGATCAGGAAATGACCGTCACTGCCGAATGGAGGAAGCAGGTGGTATTCGGCGTTTCCGCCGGCGCCGGTATAGGCATCGTGCATTCGCCTGGATAAGGCCGGCCCAAAGAACGTGTCGTTCTCGGTGTAGATCCACAGCGTTGGGATGCGGGCGGTGCGGCCTAGTTCGGCCGTTGCCGCAACCAGTTTGTCAGGCGCGCAATTGTTGTTGGGTTTGCCGCCGACGTGTCCGCCGCGGCCCGCTGCAAATGTGATGATTGCACGCACCGCCGGAAGGTTTTGACTCGATAACGCGAGCGCACCCCAGCCGCCGGCGGATTGGCCGACAACAATGACTTTATCCGGCACGATCAGCTTTTGCTCGGTCATGTAGTCGATGATCCATTTGTCCATCACCGCCGCGGCAAATCCCGCATCGCGAAAGTTCGGATTGTCGCAACTGCCGATCTTTGAATAGAAGACCGAATAGAGACCTCGCTCCGGGTCGTCGAGCGCCGCCGCGCCGTATCCGCCGGCAGGCGCGACCACCATGTAGCCGCGCTTGGCGAACCACATCGCGGCATCCCTGAATTCGACGAGCGGGAAGAAGCTGCGTTCACGCTGGTCGAGTGAAACGCCGTGGTTCATGACGACCAGGGGGAAGGGACCTTCGCCGACGGGCCGGACCACATAGGCGACGGTGGGCAGCGTCACCGGGACTGCCCATACTTCCTCCTGGATCGGCCGATCCTCAGCGAGGGCCGCGACAGCCAGCAGGGGAGCCGCGATTGAGGAGACGATGAGGACGCGCAGCAAAAATCGATTCATGAGATACTTCCGCGATCTGTCCAAACGGCTATGGCCGCCCGAAAGGCTTTCCTGACACCAGCGCTGGACGTTGATCTGGATCAACGACATGCCGGCAACATCACCCGGTGTAGGTAATTGCCACGATCACGGGGCCGAGGATGGTCAGGAGTACATTTCCGACCGCATAGGGCACGGCGACCCCAAGGACCGGCGTCTGACTGTCCGCCTTTTCGCAGGCTCCGGTGACGGCTGCGTCGACCGTCATTGCTCCCGCGAGCGCGCCACAAATGATGACCGGGTTCAGGTGCAGGACGCGATATGCCACGATGGTTGCAAGCGTCAGCGGAACGAGCGTGACGACGACCCCCAAGGAGAGAAGCAGCACGCCGTGGGATTGAATGGCGGTTATCGCCGCCGGTCCGTTGGCAAGCCCGATGGCGGCGATGAATCCACCAAGACCGATGTCGCTCAACGTTTGCTCCGCGGCAGGCGGATAGCTTCCGACTGTGGGCCGGCGCGTACGCAGCCAGCCGCAGACCAGCCCCACAAGCAAGGTGCCTCCGGCGCCTCCGAGCGATATGGCGAAAGATCCGGCCTTGAAGCTGAGCAATCCGATTAGCAGGCCCACTGCTATTCCCGCCGCGAGGAAGGCGATATCGGTCCGGTCACCATAGCGTAGCACTTCGCCGACTTTTGTTGCGGCGCGCTGGACGTCGTGCGTTTTGCCAACCAGCGTCATGACATCGCCGAGATAGATTATTGTGTCCGGCGTGACTGGCACCTCTTGGCCTCTGCGCGTCAGATCCCGCAGAAATACGCCCCGCGCGCTATCGCCGACCTGATTGGCTATTTCGGCCAAGGTCCGGCCGTGGAGCGCCTGATTGCTGACGAGAACGCCGAGCGCATCGCCCAATACTTCGCGCAGCACCTCGGCGCCTTCGATTTCTGGACCGATCGAGATGCTGGCCTTGACGAGCGCGGTTGTCGGCCCGGCGAGCACGATCTCATCGCCGCTCTCGAGAATCGTCATCCTTGAGCATTCGATTTCGTTGCCGCTGCGGTCGATGTGTTCGACGACAACACGGTGGCCGATACGATCTTCGATGGCGCCAACCGTTTGGCCGGCTGCGGCGACGACCCGATAGGCGCGCGCCTTGAACTTCTGGTAATTCAGATTCCCGGTCTTGCGGGCTTTGCCTCCGGACAGAGCCGCCTCCAGCTTGGTGGCTTCTTCCTTGAGGTCGATCCCCATCAGCCAGGGCGCGGCAAAGGGCACAAACAGCAGCGTCAGGATGTAGCCAAGGATGTAGGTAACGGCATAGCCAGCCGCGATGTTAGCCTGCTGCTGCCGCAAAACATCGTCAGAAAGCCCGAGTTGCGACAGCGCACCCGTTGCCGTCCCGATCATGGATGATTGCGTGAGACTGCCGGACGCAAGACCGGCAGCCGTGCCGGCGTCCAGATGAAAGGCAAAGGCGAAAATGAGAACCAGGGTCAGCCCGGTGATGCTGACAACCAGGGCGACGCCGACCTGTGACAGCGTGCGGAGGCTCAGCGAAGCAAAGAATTCAGGTCCCGACTTATAGCCGATTGTGAAGACGAACAGGCTGAAGAATACCGACTTGAACAACGGAGGGATCACGAAGTTTCCGAGCTGTCCAAGCAGCACCGCCACAACCAGCGTGCAGGCCGTAGCGCCTACCGAAAATCCCCTGAACTGGAGCCGCCCAAGAAACGTTCCAAATGCGATTGCGAGAAGCAGAAAAATTTCTGGTGCGGTCGAAATGACCCATTCGACGGTTTTCATGGCAAAGATCCTCAGGCCCGTATGCGCTCACGTTCGGATCGCGCTCATTCAAGCCCATTGACCCAAGTCAAGCCGGCATGCCCCGCCAGGATCATTTTCTTGGCGATCTCTGTTTTTCGATCGAAACCCACCGCTCAACGGAATTCCATCGTCTCGACCCAGCAGGCTGCCGCAAGTGGCCGGCGCCTTGGGTCTTTCCTTCGTCGCCGCTTTCCAGACCTCGAGCTTCCCGAAGGTGGAAGGATGGAGCTACAGCTCTGTCATGACGACAAGCAATTCTCGTTACACTATCGAAGGCTTGTTCACCGCTTTTGCCGGAACGTTCGGTCACGCCGTTTCGCCGGCACATTCGACGCGATGTGCATCGCATTCGGAGCCGCCATCGGTGTGGTCATGACGGAAGTCTCGCGTGCTTACAGCCTCGCTATCCCTGTGGCATTGCTCGCGATCGTGTTGTTGCTTTGCGATCAGGGCCTGACGATTAGCGGCCGTCGCGCACGTGGGACTTGATTTAAATCAAGACTCGGCTCGAACGCCGCTGACTAGGTTTTGTCCAGCCGTAGATCACAGGTTGGAGAACCGCCATGGCGCAGCAAGCTCGGGAACGTCGGATCGATCAGTTCTTCTTCGGACCCGGCGCGCGGGCGGATGAATGGCGCGGATTGGTCGAGGCTGCGAAGACATGGTCGAGCGGTTCCGGAGATGGCGCCGGCTTCAAAGAAAAACTTTCTCAGCTGGGGATCACCGAAGAATACCATGCCTATCCCGGCCGTCGCCTGATGGCGACGCTGAAGGAGCGCGCAGCCGCGGGCGATGCGGCAGGAACGCTTGCGCTCGTGATGCGCATCACGCAGGCGCTACAGACGCGTTCGTTCCGCCGGCATGCCGGCGATTGGGAGGCCGACGCGGATGCCGACGCTGAAGTGCCGGATTTGCTGCCGCCCGGATTTGGCGAGACCAGCGCGCGGCGACCGTACTTCGAAACGTTGATCGTCACCGGAATTCCGTCCGCGAACTGGTCCAACCTCGCCGAGGAGTGGAGGAGGCTGCGCCGTCCGGTGGATGCTTTCATCTACGAGCCGGTATTTGCAGGCAGTTTCGAGGATGCATTCTGCGCTGCGATGATCAATCCTGATCTTGCTGCCGTCATCGTCAACGAAGGTTTTTCGCATCGGTCTCAACACGATGCGCCGGTGTTGCGCTCCGTGATGGCCGCGATGGAACGTCAGGAGATGCCCGACCCGGCGTTGGCGCTGACGCGTGCGTTGAAGCGCATTCGCCCCGAGCTCGACGTCTATCTGGTCTCCAACCGCGACGTGGAGCAGTTGGCCGGCAAGCCCGAGGCTGACGCCGTTCGCCGCATTTTCTACTCAGTGGAAGAACTGCTCGAGTTGCATCTCGCCATCCTCGAGGGCGTTCAAGATCGTTTCGAAACGCCGTTCTTCGACAACCTCAAGAAATACGCCCAGCGCCCGATCGGAACCTTCCACGCGCTCCCGATTGCGCGTGGCAAGTCCGTATTCAGGTCTGACTGGATTCGCGACATGGGTGAATTCTACGGACCGAACCTTTTCCTCGCCGAGAGCAGCGCGACAACGGGAGGTCTCGACAGCCTCCTCGAGCCGACCGGAAACATCAAGAAGGCTCAGGAAAAGGCGGCGCGCGCTTTTGGCGCCGACCACGTCTTCTTTGTCACCAACGGCACATCGACGTCCAATAAGATGGCGGTGCAGGCGCTGATCGGCCCCGGCGACATCGTGATTGTCGACCGTAACTGCCACAAATCACATCACTACGGCATGGTGCTCGCGGGTGCGCAGCCCCTTTACGTCGAAGCCTTCCCGATGACGGAATATTCGATGTATGGCGCGGTGCCGCTCAAGACGATCAAGCAGGCGCTGTTGAACCTGAAGGCCGACAATCGGCTGCATCGGGTCAAGATGGTAGACCTGACCAATTGCACCTTCGACGGCCACATCTACAACACCCGCCGGGTGATGGAAGAATGTCTAGCGATCAAGCCCGACCTGATCTTCCTCTGGGATGAAGCCTGGTTCGGCTTTGCGCGCTTCTCGCCGTTCCTGCGTCCGCGCACCGCAATGGGCGCCGCCAACGACATCGAGGAGTGGATGCACGATCCCAAATCGATTGCGGTATATGAGAAGCATCGCGCCACGCTCGGTGACAACCCCTCGGATGACGTACTGTTAAACGCCCGGCTGCTGCCGGATCCGCGACAGATCCGCCTACGCGTCTATCAGACTAACTCGACGCATAAATCGATGTCCGCGATCCGGCAAGGATCGATGTTGTTCGTCAAGGACGTGGATTTCCACACGGTGGAGGCCCAATTCCACGAGGCCGTTTTCACCCACGCGTCGACCAGTCCCAACCAGCAGCTGATCGCGAGTCTGGATGTGGCGCGCCGCCAGATGGAACTGGAGGGATACGGGCTGGTCGCCAACGCCATCGAGATCGCGTTCGCGATCCGCAAGGCGGTCGCCGTCAATCCGCTGATCTCGAAATATTTCAGCGTGCTCGGCGCCGACAAGATGGTTCCGACGGAATTCCGTTCCAGCGGCTTCACCGATTTCCTGGCGCAGGGCGTCAACTGGGGACAGGTTTTGCACAGCCTCAAGGAAGACGAGTTCTGTCTCGATCCGACCCGTCTCACGCTGGTGTGCGGCACCGCCGGTTTCGACGGTACGCAGTTCAAGGGTATCCTGGCCAACCGCTACGGAATCCAGGTCAACAAGACCTCGCGCAACTCCGTGCTGATCCAATCCAACATCAACAACACGCGCAGCGATGTCGCCCACCTGATTCGTGTGCTGGCCGAGATCAGTCGCGAGATCGAGCGCGATCTGAGCAAGGACGGCGTCAACGCCGTAAACGCGTTCGCCGAGCGCGTGAAGAGCCTGATGACGGACGTGCCCGATTTGCCGAACTTCTCGCATTTCCATGACGGCTTCCGCGGCGACGCTGGCGACAGAACCAACGAGGGCGACATCCGCAGCGGTTTTTATGCCGCCTACGATGAAGCCGGATGCGAGCACATCCGCCTGAACGATACGGAGATCGATCGCCGATTGAAGAACGGCCCTGACCTGGTCTCGGCGAATTTCGTCATTCCCTATCCCCCTGGCTTTCCGATCATGGTGCCCGGGCAGGTCATCACCCAGGAAACCATCGACTTCATGCGCAAGCTCGATGTGAAGGAGATCCATGGCTACGACGCCAGGGAGGGCTTGAAGCTCGTGCGCCCGGAGGCGTTGGCAACACTCGGCAACAGCCATTTGCGGGCACATGGGATCAGGGCCGCTGCGGAATAACCGGGTCATCGATACGGAGGATGACGTCATGATCAATTGGTTCGTGCAGACGCTCCGCAGCTATCCGGAGATCGCCATCTTCCTGTCCTTAGGTCTTGGGTATTACTTCGGTTCGTTTACCTACAAAGGCCTTGGTCTTGGGGCGGTAACCGCGACCCTGATCGCGGCTGTGCTTATCGGACAACTTGGGATCACGATCGGCAGTCCTCTCAAGCCGGTTTTCTTTCTGATGTTCCTGTTCGCGATTGGATACGGCGTCGGACCGCAATTCGTGCGTGGCATCGCGCAGGACGGACTTCCGCAAGCATTGTTTGCCGTCGTGGTGTGCTTCTTCTGTCTGGGATCGGCCTATTTCGGCGCGAAACTGGCGGGTTATAGCGTCGGCTCGGCCGTGGGGCTCTATGCCGGATCGCAAACGATCTCCGCGTCAATGGGCCTGGCGACCGATGCGATCAATCGCATCGGTCTGCCGCCTGACGAATCCAAAAAATTGTTGGACGCGATGCCGGTGGCCTACGCGGTCACGTACATTTTCGGAACCGTTGGATCCGCCATCGTTCTCGCGCTGATTGGTCCGGCGCTCCTTGGCATCGACCTTGAGGCAGCGTGCAAGAAGTATGAGGAGAAGCAGGGTGGTAAAAAGGAGGCGGGAGGTCCCGGCACTGCCTGGCACCAGTTCGAGTTGCGAGCGTATCGCGTGAAAGAACGTGGACCTGTCGTCGGCAAGACGCCACTAGAGGCCGAGGCGTTGATTCCGGACCAACGCGTATTTGTGCAGAGCATTCGGCGGGACGGGAAGATCCAGGAGGCCACGGCAGATACCGTGATCCACGCTGGGGATATTCTGGCGGTGGCAGGCCGCCGCGAAGTGTTGGTAAGTCTCGTTGGGGCCGGCGCCGACGAAGTTGATGATCGGGAACTGCTGGCGGTGCCGATCGAAGGTGTCGACGTCTACGTCACCAATAAAGACGTTGACGGAAAGACGTTGGAACAATTGGCACGCCTTCCAGGGGCGCGTGGCCTATTCCTGCGAAAGATCGTTCGTGGCGCGACCGCAACCAACATTCCGATTTTCCCGAGCACGCAGCTGCAGCGGGGCGATATCGTTACCCTCGTTGGGCGTACCCAGGACGTGGCGGCCGGAACCAAGATGTTGGGTTATCCGGACCGCGCGACCGACGTGGCGGACGTCGCATTCATTGGCGCGGCGATCACGATCGGAGCGTTGCTCGGTGCGTTGACATACAAGGTCGGTAGTGTGCCGCTGACGCTCTCTACCTCGGGCGGCGTTTTGATCGCCGGCCTTTTTTTCGGGTGGCTGCGTTCGGTGCGACCGACCTTCGGGCGGATCCCGTCGTCGACCGTCTGGTTCATGAACTCCGTCGGCCTCAACGTGTTCATTGCGGTGGTCGGCATCTCGTCCGGACCAGGCTTTGTCGCCGGACTGCAGCAGCTCGGCTTCAGCCTGTTTCTCTGGGGCGTCGTCGTTACAACGGTGCCGCTGATCCTGGCGATGTACGTCGGCAAATATCTATTCCGGTTCGACGATGCCATTCTGCTGGGCGCATGCTCTGGTGCGCGCACCACAACAGCCTCGCTCGGCATGATCAATGACCGTGCCAAGAGCCAGATTCCCGGTCTCGGCTACACGGTGACCTACGCGGTCGGCAACACGCTGCTGACGGTTTGGGGAATGGTGCTCGTAATCCTGCTGACCTAGCCGCGAGAAATCGGGTGAGCGCGTGCCCACGAGCCGCGCTCATCAACTCCCCCTTTATGACGCCCCCGTCGACGGAATCGAAAAAAGGAGAAATCCATGGCCGACATCAAGACGCTAAAAAAGTTTGAAGCCTTGAGCCCCTTCGAGATCAAGGACGAACTCATCAATCTCGCGAAGGCTGCATCGAAGACGACCCAAGCCGCCTTCCTCAATGCCGGCCGCGGCAATCCCAATTGGATTGCCACCACGCCACGGGAAGGGTTTTTCCTGCTCGGACAGTTTGCCTTGACCGAAAGCACGCGTGTGATGGTGCATCCCGCCGGGATCGGCGGAATGCCGCAGGCCGACGGCATCGCCGCCCGCCTCGAGGCCTGGCTCGACAAACATTCGGATATGCCCGGCGCAGGCTTTCTTTCCGCGATGACCAAGTTCGCGGTCAAGAAATTCCGCTTTAACGCAGATGCCTTCGTGCACGAACTCGTCGACTCCATCATCGGCGACAACTATCCGGTACCGGATCGCATTTTGGTTCACAACGAACGGATCGTGCAGGAATATCTTCAGTGGGCGATGTGCGGCGAGCCGCGGCCGGCCGGCAAGTTCGACCTCTATGCGGTCGAGGGCGGAACGGCGGCGATGTGCTACATCTTCAAGTCGCTCAAGGCCAACCGGCTTCTGCATCCCGGTGACACGATTGCGTTGGGCACGCCGATCTTCACGCCCTATCTCGAGATGACGCATCTCGAGGATTACGACCTCAAGGTCGTCCATATCAAAGCACCCCAGGAGAATCGCTTCCAATACACCGATGAGGAAATCAAGAAGCTGGAGGATCCGAAGATCAAGGCTTTCTTTGTCGTCAATCCCGGCAATCCGACCGGCATGGGGATGAGCAAGGAAACCATCGGCAAGATAGCGAAGCTGGTGAAAACCAAGCGTCCTGATCTGATGCTGCTGACGGACGATGTTTACGGAACCTTCGTCGACGATTTCCGTTCGCTGCTTGGCGAATTGCCGCACAACACGATCGGCGTCTATTCCTACTCGAAGTACTTCGGTTGCACCGGCTGGCGGCTCGGCGTCATCGCGACGCACGAAGACAATATCTTCGATAAGATGATCGCCAAGCTGCCGGCAGCCGACGTGAAAGCGCTCGACAAGCGCTACGGCGCATTAACGCTGGAGCCGCGCAAGATCAAGTTCATTGATCGCATCGTCGCCGACAGCCGCGACGTGGCGCTCAATCACACGGCCGGGCTATCGCTGCCGCAGCAGGTGATGATGAGCCTGTTCTCGCTCAGCGAAATGATGGATACGGAGAAACACTATCAGAAAGCCTGCAAGGAGATCGTCGATCGACGCATCCATACCTTGCTCGATGCCATGGGTCTTCAGCTCCCGCCAAACGAGAGTTACGACGCCTATTATGGCCTGGTCGACTTCGAGTTCTGGGCGCGCAAGAATGTCGGCAACGACGCGGTCGACTATCTGAAGAAGAACATTCACCCGCTCGATCTCGCTTTCCGCCTCGCCGAGGCATACGGGATCGTGCTGCTGAACGGAGGAGGCTTCGAAGCGCCGAACTGGTCGCTTCGTGTGTCTTTGGCGAATCTGCCCGATGAAGCTTACGAGGAAATCGGGCGAGGTGTGAGGATGATCGCCCGCGGCTATAGAGACATGTATGAGGCTGCAACCCTCGTTCCCGCGAAGTGAACGAAGAGTTGTTGCGAGATGGATCCTTACGCGGTGGGAACGGCATCATGTGGAAGTGTCGTTCGAGCTGGGTGATCCTGGCGGCATTCGGCGTGGCGATTGGCGTCGCCACGCCGTCGCATGCGATCACCGGGACGGTTCGCGTCACGGTCGCCAAGGCGGGATTTGTTGTAGGAGCAGGCGGAGGTCGCGGCACCCTGTCTTATCGTCACCGCGTCTATCCGTTCACGGTCCAGGGTTTGAGTCTTGGCCTCACGGCCGGTGCCTCGCTCAACAAGCTGGTTGGGCGCGCCGATTACATCAACGAACTTGGCGATTTTTCCGGCACCTATAGCGTGATCGGTGCGGGCGGCGCGCTGGCCGGTGGCGTCGGCGGTGTGCAGCTCAGAAACGACAAAGGTGTTGTGATCACCTTGCAGGGCCCCAGGTTCGGCCTTGAAGCGTCTGCCAACGTCTCGCGGGTGGTCATCACCCTTGATCAAACAAATTCGAGCCCAGACTGACGTTTTGACCGTGGAGAAAACGACGATGAGTAAATACCGAATTCGGTTTCTGGGAGCTATGCTCCTGCTGTCTACATTCGGCCTTGCTTTGCCGTCGCATGCCGAAAGCGGAGCAGTGCGTGTGATCTTCACCAAGGGAGGGTTTATCGTCGGTGTCGGCGGCGGCCACGGCGTCCTGCACTTTCGCGGCAACAACTACCCGTTCACGGTGTCGGGGATGAGCGTGGGCCTCACGATTGGCGCCTCGACCACCAGTCTGGCTGGGCGCGCTCTGCATCTGCAACGCCCGACTGATATCGAGGGAACCTACAGCGTGATCGGCGCCGGCGGTGCCTTGGCCGCCGGGGCTGGCGGCGTGCAGCTTCAGAACCAGAGGGGTGTGGTTCTACAGCTGGCCGGAGGCAAAGTCGGCGTGGAACTTTCGGCGGCGGTCGGTGGAGTGACTATCGCCATGCAATGAGCGCGAAGGCTTAATATTGCTCCGTGACGAAATCGACGCCGCCCAGGCTGGCCTTATCATTGTAGCGGCCCTTGTCGGATCGTTTCGGCAACCGCACCGGGCCGGCCGAAACCTTCTTGAAGGGGATTGCCTTCAGCAAATGCGCGATACAGTTCAGCCGGGCTCGTCGCTTGTCGTCCGATCGGATGACCTGCCAGGGCCCGTGCTTTGAATTCGTTGCCTTGAGCATGAGGTCTCGCGCCCTGGAATAATCATACCAGCGACGGTAGGATTCGATGTCCATCGGGCTCAGTTTCCATTGCCGCAGCGGATCGTCGATCCTTGCCCTGAAGCGTCGCTCCTGTTCTTCCATTCCAACCTCAAGCCAGAACTTGATCAGGATGATGTCGGCGTCGACGATATATTTCTCGATTTGCGGGCAAAGCGAGAGGAAGCGCTGATGCTCATTGGGTGAACAAAAGCCCATGACGTATTCGACGCCAGCGCGATTGTACCAGCTGCGATCGAAGATCACGATCTCGCCACCCGCCGGAAAGTGCTGCATGTAGCGCTGCACGAACATTTGCGATTTTTCGCGATCGGACGGCGCAGGGAGCGCGACGACGCGGAATACACGTGGGCTGACCTTCTCGGTAAGCGCCTTGATCGTGCCTCCCTTGCCGGCCGCGTCCCTGCCTTCGAACAAGACGATGACCTTGAGCTTCTTTTCCCTGACCCAGTCCTGGAGATGACACAGCCGCACCTGAAGCTTGCGTAGTTCTTTCTCGTAGGCCTTCCGCTTCAGTTTGGGCGGGACCGGAGGGACTTTGGTCATCGCGTCGACCTTTGGTCGCGGCATGCCGGAACGAGACTAGTCGCCCCAGACCAGGACAACGCTGATGTCGCCGGGAACGCCGCCCGGAAAATCGATGATCTGATATCGGATCCGGTAGCCGCGGGGTTTGAGGTAATCCGACCAGAGCTCATAGATCTCTCGCGCTATTCCCGTAAGCGTCTTTTCCCAGCCCGGCTCCTGCTGATTGATGGCGCGGCCGTTGTCGGTGCACAGGGCGTGGGGGAAACGGTAGACTTGGACCTCGGTCAGCCCATTTCGCACCGCGCGCCGGATGACGGTCGACGCCAACTCGACCTTTTCGTCCTCGGTCAGACCCGACGGCTTGCTCAGCCTCTCAATCAATCTGCGTTTTTCGGCTTCGACCGTGGCCTGCAAGCGGTCGTATTGTTCTGCCTTTTCGGCTGCCTTAAGGGCGGTTTGTCGCTGGATTTCCTTCGCCGTCGGCAGCAGGTCGTCGATGTTTCCGGACATGGTTTGTCCTCCTGCGCGATGTGTCGCCTCAATCCCAGCTAGCGTCCGGCGCGACGTCGTTCGCTTGATTTAGATCAAGCAGTTCGGCCGCTTTGCCATTTCTGATCGCGACAGCGTCGACGGGTCGGTCGAAAGTGGCTGGAAAAAGCGACGGGAGAGGGCATGGATCGCTTGTTCAAATGCGCAATAGCCACGGCGGCCCTGATGGGTTCAATGTCTTTGGAAGAGGTACGGGCAGTGGATCTTGCTGGCGCGTGGGCCAGCAATGCGGACGAGTGCCGTCGGGTCTTCACCAGAAAGGGACGCGCGAACCAGATCGGGTTTACCGAATTTTCCGACCAGTACGGTGGAGGCTTTATCATCGAGACTGATCGCCTCAAGGGGAAGTTTGCCAATTGCAAGATCAAGTCCCGGAAGGAGGACGGCATGAACGTCAACATCATCGCGAGCTGTGCGACTGACATCATGCTTTCGAACGTTCAATTCAGTCTGAAGCTACTCGAGCCGAACAAGATAGCGCGGGTGTTTCCGGGCGCCATGGATATGGAGATCGACTACTACCGCTGTCCGATCTGACCGAAGCTGGGTCGAAAGCAGCCGAGGATCGGTAACGGTGATTGATCGAAGTTAAGAGGCCCCTGCCGGGCCCAGCCAAATGGGAAGGAGCTTATGCTTGACCGCCGTACCTAATCCGATAGCGACAAAGCATCTGCCATTCTTCGTCACGGCGCCGGGCGACACCGACGTGCTCTTCAATGTCACGTTGGTGTTTGTGGTCGCATGCATCATTCTTACGGGTGTGATATTTCTGACCATCCACTCGCTGCCGGAACGGATGGCGCATAAATCGAAGAAAATTCTGCTCGACCTGATCGCCTTGCTTTGCCTGCTCGCGCTGCTCACGCACGAGCATCTTTTCTGGTTTATAGCGATCGTGCTTGCCTTCATTGATATTCCGGACTTCCTGACACCGGTCAATCGTATTGCAAGGTCCGTGGAAAGTATGGCCGGCCAGGAGTCCGGTGACAAACCGGACGACCATTCAGATCCCTCTTCGTTGGAGGACCGGGCGGCTGATCGACCCCGCTCCATAAAGGAGGCTGCTCATGGTTGAGCTCATGTTGTGCTCGATGTTGACGCTGCTTCCGGATTTTCTGTTCCGTCGTTTCGTGCAAGGCAAACGCCTCGGCCGCGAAATCACGCTGTTCTCGGTCTGGTACGAGCTTCGCTGGGGTATCACGCTGTGCCTGATATTGACGATACTCCTGATTACGGTGGTTCTTTACCATCATCCGTCGTCGTCCAAGGTAACCTCTCTGTTCCGCACCATTTCGATATTTCCCGAAGTCGGTGGCCGGGTGGCAGAGGTCTATGTGGATTACAATCAAAAGGTGAAACAGGGCGATCCCTTGTTCAAGATGGACAGCACGAGACAGGAAGCCGCGTTAAAACGCGCGCGCCTTCGCATCGTCGAGGTGGATGCGTCGGCGGCGACAGCAAAAGCCGACATCTTGACCGCCGAGGGCAAGCTTCAGGAAGCAAAGGGGGCCCTCGGACAGGCGCAAGACGAACTGCGGACCAAGTCACTATTGCAGCAGCGGAACGCGGATGTTGTCGCGGCACGCGAGATTGAGAAGCTTCAGACACTGGTGGCAACCCGGCAGGGGTCGGCCGACGCTGCTGCCGCCGCCAAGGAGTCGGCGCAAACCAAAATCACTACCGTTTTGCCCGCGGAGAGAGCGAGCGCGGAAGCAGAGCTTGCCGCGGCTCAGGTCGAGCTAGACAAGATGACCACCTACGCCGGTGTTGATGGACGGGTCGACCAGTTCGTGTTGCGGGTCGGGGACATCGTCCAGCCGGCGCCTGTCACGAGGGCGGCGGGCATCCTTATTCCGGACGGCGCCGGAGAGAAGAGGCTTTTTGCTGGCTTCAATCAGATCGAAGCGCAGGTGCTCGAAGTCGGCATGATAAGCGAGGCGACCTGCATCAGCAAACCGATGACCATCATCCCTCTTGTCGTCACCAAGATACAAAATGTAATCGCTGCCGGGCAGATTGTCGGAACAAACCAGTTGACCGAGATGCAACAGATTGGCCCCCCCGGCACTGTCCTGGCGTGGCTCGAGCCGCTCTATGAGGACGGATTGAACGGCGTCCCCCCGGGAAGTAGCTGCATCGCAAATGTCTATTCCAATCACCACGACGAACTTTCAGCCAAAAATATCAGCTCGCTGGAGAAGCTCTATCTGCACTTCGTCGATGCCGTCGCTCTCATTCACGCGCTGGTCCTTCGTCTGCAGGCAATCATCTTGCCGCTGAAGGCGTTGGTGTTCGGAGGACATTGAGCGGAAGGATCTCCTGAAAGACACTGTGGGCAAACCTTCGCGGGACTGAAATCTCCGACGGAGCGCGAGGCCCATTAACTTGCGATATGCCGCAGCAACAACGGGTTCTCGCGAAACCAGCTTGGCACAAGACAAGTTTTTTTGACCTGGAAAGCTGCCCTCACACTCGCAACGATTTGAACCGGCGTGAGAATCATCGCGACCAAGGATGCAGGGTCGTTTGATGGAGGTCGCAATTGGGGACATTGGTTCAACTGCTTTCCCGCTTTTCCACTGACACAAGCATGGAAATCGAGACATTCAAGATGGTTGCCATCTGTAGCGCGGGCGCCTTCGGCTTCGGCTTTTTGTGATCGCCAGGGCTGAACCGTGAGACGACCTGTTTTTGATGACGCCAGCAGCCCTCAATCCGCCAATTCGCGCAAAGCGCGGCCCCTCGCTGAAGAACGCAGAGAACGCGACAAGGCCCTCCATGACTCCTCCGATCGAATCCCAATGCCACTGAAGCTGATTATCGCCGCCCTGATGGGCGCAAGCCGCGGATAGCTCCGATCGAGGATTGCAGGAATGACCGGCACTCCGGGTCAGCGGGATCTTCCTGACAGCCGGGAAAACAAGATCCAAAGCCACGCGAGAAAAAGCGGTCCGAGAAAAATAAGCACACCAAAGAATGCCACGCCGGTAAAGAACGCGGTTCTTGCCCGATTGCCCGTCGTCTCCGCAGGATAGAGCGCGTAGTTGTTCTCCGGCGCGCCTTTCTCGTAGTAGACGGCGATCGCCTGGCCGACCTTGGCGTCCGGGCAATTAATGCTGTCGACGAAATGGTCGCGGCCACTGTGTGCCACGCCGTCGATTTCGAACGCGTAATCGATGTGACCATGGTTGGGACAGTCAAGGCGAACGACGCGTCCCAACGTTGAAATTGGATTGGCGCCGATTTGCCAGAGCCGCCAGAGCGGTTGCGCCGGTCCCATAATGGTCATCAACGCGATGACGATAAAAAATGGAACATATGCAGTTCGCAACGTCAGCATCATCGCCCAATTCCGATCCGAGGCGCTACAGAATATTGCGGGCTCAGCGGCTTTCGGCTGAAGAGCGTGTTGAGGTCATTCCGGGCAGGACTGCGGGTCGGCGTCTTTCAACGGCCCTTAGCAGCCCCTCACGTCGATGCTCGCCGCTCCATTGTTATCGAACTTGATTTTGCCGCTCGCGCATACCGGGTTTGGCGACTTCTGCTGAACGCTCTTCAGATCCGCCTGATGCGCGTCCCAGTCGATGCCTTGGTCCTTGGGATCAACATTTTGAAGCTTGGCCGGTGGCACCGTGACCGATTTGCCGGGATCAATATCTTCCCGATAGCCGATCTTGTCGACCTTGATGCTGATCTTGGTCTTGCTGGCATTGCTAAACTTTAGCGTCAGCTGGCCCGCCTGGACGGCGGTCGTGCCGGCGCCAACCCACGACGCCGCGAGAATAGCCGCAACACATGCGGTCCTGGTGATCATTCCTGTGCTTTGGAAGGGGTGGAACATGACGAACCTCCGTGGGGCGAATCGACTGGATTCGAATATTTCGGCGCTGTCTTTTAGTAGGCGATCTCGCCGCGCCGGTTCAAAGCTTCAGTCAGTGATCCGAAAAAATTGACGGCCTGAAACGCAGGCCTGTTGGCGCTGGAGGCGGCCGTCACTACTCGGCGCCACACGGCGAAACAGCTCGCCCGCTCCGCGTGCCGGGAACTCGCCGAGCGGCGATCGAGGCCCGCTCAAAAATCAGAAAGGCCATCTCTCTCGAGATGGCCTTTGGGACTCCCTAAAGGATGTCGTGGACAGAAAGCAACCTCAAGAGCCGTGCTGCCTCTGAATGTTGAACTGGTAGCTCTTGACGCCGCCTGCGGCGTTGCCGCTGTCGTTCTGCAACTTGTAGTCCATGCGGAATTCTGCAAACGACAAATTGACGTTTTCTTTGAGTGACTGAGAGCTGCCATCGCCGGTGAACGCCACCTTGGTGATCATGATATCCTTCATATGGAGGACCATATATTCGACCTTCTGTTCGCCATCGTTCTTGCGGCAGGTGATCGTGCCGTGCTTGATGTGCTTGCCGGTGACGCAGCATTGATACAGGGTCACGGTAGCCTTATCGCAGACCTTTTCGAGTTCGATATCCTTTAATTCGATTTTGGTCGACTGACCACCCTGGTTCACGTCCCACCTGACGATGTTCGTCGTGGTCCATCCCCAGAGGGCGATCTCGATCTCGCCGGTATGCACGGAGTCCAAGGACTCTCCCTCGATTCCGTCGAGCTTCAAAAACATCTCGGCCATGGTTTTCCTCTATGCGTATCTGTTTGCGATCGACCAAGAAGATGCTTCCCGGTCGTGGCTGAAGTCAGCTATCGCCCATTGGTAGCGTCCCGCGGACGCCCGGTTCAATTATTTTGCAACGGGCAGTCGCGACACGAGACGAAGGCCGATGTCCATGCCCTCCAACTGGAAGTGCGGCCGAAGCTCGAACGTCGCTGCGTAGTAGCCGGGGTTTTCTTCGTTCTCGACGATGTTGATGGAAGCGCCTGCCAGCGGCCGGCGGCATTTCGTCGCCTCGGTGGAGTTGATCGGGTCACCGTCGACATACTCGCTGATCCAGTTCGTCAACCACTTATGCAACTGTTCCTTTTCGTAATAGGAACCGACCTTGTCACGCACGATACACTTCAGATAGTGCGCGAACCGGCAAACCGCGAACATGTAGGGCAGGCGCGACGACAGGTTGCTCGACGCCGTCGCGGACGGGTTGTTCTGGTAAGCCCGCGGCTTGAAAAGCGATTGGGCGCCGATGAAAGCGGCACGGTCGGTGTTCTTCCGGTGCACCAGCGGAATCAGGCCCGCCTTGCTGAGTTCCGCCTCGCGGCGGTCGGTGATGGCGATTTCGGTCGGACATTTAAGGTCCACGCCACCGTCGTCCGTCGGGAAGGTGTGGGTCGGAAGATCCTCGACCTCACCGCCGGATTGCACGCCGCGAATGCGCGCGCACCACCCGTATTCCTTGAAGGCGCGGTTGATGTTCGCGGCCATCGCATATGCCGCGTTCATCCACGCGTATTTCTCGCCCTTGTGACCGTCGGTATCCTCTTCAAAGGCGAATTCGGCGACCGGTTCCGACTTGGCGCCATAGGGCAGCCGGGCGAGAACGCGTGGCATGCAAAGCCCGACATAGCGCGCGTCGTCTGAATCGCGCAGCGACTTCCAGGCCGCATATTCGGGCGTATCGAACACCTTGCTGACGTCCCGCGGATTCATCAGCTCGTTCCAGGTATCCATTCCCATCAGCGTGGAGTCCGCTGCGGCAAAGAACGGCGCATGCGCCGCTGCCGCGATCCTGCTCATGTCGCGCAACAGCTGCACGTCGGTCGGCAGATGGCTGAAGGAATAGTCGCCGATCAGACAGCCATAGGGCTGGCCGCCGAGCTGTCCGAACTCCTCTTCGTAAACCTTCTTGAACATCGCGCTCTGGTCCCAGGCAGCGTTGGGATATTGACGCAGATGCCGGTAGAGTTCGTTTTTCGAAACGTCCATCACGCGAATCTTGAGCATCGCGTCGGTTTCGGATTGAAAAACCAGATAAGCGAGGCCGCGCCAGGCGCCCTCGATCTGCTGGAACTCCGGCGCATGCAGGACCTCGTTGATCTGCGCCGAAAGCTTCTTGTCCAATTGGGCGATCATTTCCTCGATGGTATCGAGGACGTCGGTCTTGATGACGCTGGAATCCACCAGCGCCTGATCGACCAGTGTCTTGACCGCATTCTCGACTTCCGTCGCAGCCCGTTCAGTTCGCGGCTTGAAGCTTTGCTTCAGCAAAGCCGAGAACTCGTCGGCATCGCGGGTTACGACCGACGCTTCTTTGTTGGGGCGGGCAGTTTCTGTCGCCATAACGACGATCTCCAAATATGAGAAACTTAAGAACCGGTCTTGTCGTCTTCGGACGACTCACGATTCTTCAATGCCAGCATGAGCTGAGGATCGGCCAGCAGCTTTTTCAGCGACTCTTCAGCCGCGACCTTGCCGTCCATGTAACGCAGCAGGTTTGCCAGGTGGGTTCGCGCCTCGAGCAGTTTCGCCAGAGCGGGTACTTGCTTGGCAACTGCGGCGGGTTCGAAATCCGCCATCTTGTTGAAGCGCAGGTTTACCGACATCTTCTCGTCGGCGTTTTCGGAAAGCTTGTTGGCCACGCGAAAACTGACGCCGGGCTGAATGGCCGCCATCCGCTTGTCGATATTGTCCATGTCGATGTCGAGGAACTTGCGATGCTCGATGTCGACTTTGTCTGTCCCGGGGCTGTTTCCGGACAGGTCGGACATGACGCCCATCACAAACGGCAGCTCGATCTTCTGCTCGGCGTTTGTGGGGTCTTCGTATGTGATGTGAACGCGAGGTGGGCGGTTCCGCTTGATAAACCTCTGGCCGCTTTGCTTAGCCATCAGCATACCTCTTTGGGGCTAATTGGTGTTGGGTCTAATTGCATTGGTATTGGCCTATGTGTTTGATTAGAAAACTTTTTTTCTGCAACGTCAATGCTCGGCCACCGCTGCAACAGATTTATTGGACGTCCCGATTGTTACGCTACGGCCTGCTGAACCATTTCCCGGGTCTTAACGACTAAACAGATCGGCCGCGCGCGATTCAACTTGATCGAAGTTCGGTTGTTTGTCGACGCGACGAAGCGATTCGTTCGAAGCTGATCTTGATTAAGGTTACGGAGGACGTGTGCCTTCCGACGACTCGGCAGTACTAGACGAGGATCAGGCGGATTTCTTGGACGGGATCGTGCCCTTAAGGATTATTTCCTGTGCGATTCCCCAAACAAAAACATCATATATGTCAATAAGATATATGCCGGTTTTTGGTTGCAACCAGCCGCGGGCTAGCGCAATCGAACACTTGATTGTCGCTTTAAGCATATACGGCCGCGCCGCGCGGCACGCCGGGCCAGAGTAGTTTCCGTCGGGTTCTTGGAAAGACAGAGGTTGCCGGCGGTGCCGCAGCAGAAGCAAGGGAAGACCACCATGAGAGCCTGTTTTGCGGCGCTGTCGTTAGCGGCCGCAGCCGTCTGTCTGGACGCTGCGTCGTCGCCGCTATTGGCCAACGATACCTCTGCAGAGCTCGCGATAGGCGGTCTCACGTTTACCAAGAATACCGATATATCGATGGAGTCCGAAGAGCTGAGGATCGCGCTCGACGCGATTACGGTTCGCTACGTATTTCTTAACCGCAGCACGAAGCCGGTTACGCTGACCGTTGCGTTTCCGCTGCCCGACATCAATTTGGCGGATGCATCGAACGCCGCATTTCCGGTCGGAAATCCGCTGAACTTTGTCGGATTCTCGACCAAGATCGACGGCAAGCCGATTTCATTCGCGACCAATCAACAAGCCTTTTCCAACAACAAGAATGTCACGGCGGCGCTCACCGAAATGGGCATTCCTATTTTTCCTGTCGGCGCTGAACAGTTGAAGATCAACGATCTGTCCCCGGAGGTGCGAGGTCGCGCGGTCGCGCAGGGGCTGCTTGTCGAATCCGGCACCAACGACAAGGGAATGCCGCTCTACGACGCGACGTGGACGCTCAAGACATCGATCGTGCGGCAGCAAAGTTTTCCGCCGGGCAAGCCGGTTCTGGTCGAGCATCGCTATCGAACCAGCGTCGGAATGAGCTTCGATTCGATCCTCCGCCAGGGGCTGCGCCAAAGCAAAAACCTCGAGCCGGAGGTGCAGCGTTACAAAAGCAAATATTGCGTCGACGACGCCTTCCTCAAACTGGTCGACAGTCTGAAGGCCGCCGACAAGCCCGGAAAACCGCGCATGATCGAACGACGGATCAGCTATGTACTGACATCAGGCGCGAATTGGGCGGGTCCAATCAAGGATTTTCATCTGGTTGTCGACAAGGGACATGCAGACCGCATCGTCAGCTTCTGCGGCGACGGCATCAAGGAAATCTCCGCAACCCAACTCGAATTGCGGGCGGCTGATTTCACGCCAAAGCAGGACCTTGAAATCCTGATCCTCGGTTCGAACTGAAATTCGCCGGCTATTTTTCCAGGTTGAACGACTTGATGCGGGCATCGATGGATTGCCCGGATTTTCTGCCTTCCTCGGACACGCGCGCGAAGACCTGATCGGCTGTGCCGAGTTCCAGGGAGCCTGGTTGCCGTACCTTCAAAGCTTCGAGCGGCTTGCTGGTGGCGAGGGCAACCAGTAGCTGGAGCCGTGCAGGACCCGCGTCGCTGCGCTGCAGGTTGATCGTGAACGACTTCGGGTCGCCATCTCCCTTCAACAGCGAAGTCAGGGACAGAACGTTGCCTTCGTGGTCAATCATGAGCAGTTCGACATTGCGATTGCCGAAGTCCCCGACGGCTCCACTGACGTAGCCGTTACTGCGCAGGTTGCCGGCGCTGACCTCAAGCCGCGGTACGGGATCGCGCGAATTGCGCGGCCGACCAAGGAAGCTGATCGCGGCACATTGTTGTTGCGAGACCATATGATAGCCGACCGACGCTTCGAATCCGTTGGTTCGTTTGAATTCGGTGTCGAGCACCGTAAATGGCGCCGCCGAGCGGCCGTAGCCTTCGAGCGTGGTATTGCTTTCCGCGACCGTCACCGGTTCGACAAAAAAGCAATCTCCGCCATCATAAGATCTTACGAATTGCCGGATTCGCTCCACGGGATCGTTCGGCGGCCGGTCGGCCGTCGAAGCCTTCGCAAGCTCGTTCTTGGCCTTGGTATCCGCGAGCTGTTTTGCTTCTTCGGCGCGCTGCCTTGCCAGATTCTCTGCGGCCGTCCGCCGTGCGTCTTCCGCCCGGCGGGCGTCGACACCGGCGTCCGGGTTGAGGACGGGCGCGTTCACCACGACGCTCTTTCCGGACGGCGTCGATGACGATCCAGCGAAGAAGTAATAGGCGCCGCCCGAAAGAAGCAGCAGAACGAGCGCGGCAAGCGCGCCGACTGTCCATTTCGGCGCCGACGTCCTGGCGGTCTGCTTGTCGGCTACGGCCGAAGCGCGTGGCCGCCATGCCGCGACGGTTGCCATTGAGTCCGGCCGATCCTTGGGATCGGGTTGCAGCATCCAGTCGATCAAAGGCCGCAAGCGGGAGTCGATCACCCCCAGGTCCGGCACCTTCCGGCGCTTTTCGAGAACTTCGAATTGGCTGCCACCCATATCGATCGCACGCCCCGTGACGCACTCGGCAATCACCAGCCCAAGGCTGTAGATGTCCGACTTCGCCGTTACGTCACCGCTGAAAAGGCCCAGTTGTTCCGGCGAGACGTAGTTGTACTTGCCGGCAAAGCCCGAGCCGATAATGGTGCCGTCGTTACTGCGTGTCGATCTTGCGATACCGAAATCGATGATCTTGGCGCGACGAACGTCGCGGCCGGGAATCAGCATGTTGTCGGGCGAAAGGTCGCGGTGAACGATGCCATGTTGATGTGCCGAATTCAGCCCGCCGGCCAGCCTCTCAAGCAAATTCAGCGTCGTCTCGAAGTCGAGGGGCCCCGATTTCAAGATCTCGGAAAGCGGCTGGCCGTCCACGAATTCCATCGCCAGGTAGTGCCTGCCGATCCCCGGATCGAGTGAGAATACGTAGTAACGAACAATCGCATCGTGATAGATATAATGCAGCGCGGAAGCCTCTTTGCGAAAGAGGGCGAGCGCCGTGTTGTTGTCGGCGAGATCGGAGCGCATCACCTTGATGGCAACGCTGTCGCCGGTTTCGACGGCGTGGCCGCTGTAGATCTCTCCCATCCCGCCGGACGCAATGTGCTGATCGATTTCAAAGATGCCGTTTAGCCTGGTGCCCTGCGCCAGGCGAACGGTTGAGGCGTGGGAGGAATACATGTCCGACATCCCCGCCTATCCCCCGTTGTTCTGGCGCGGACGAGACGCGCTGGGATCGGCGTTAGCGAATCGGACGATGACGACTGTCACATTGTCTGTCGCACCACGGTCTAGCGTCATCTTGATCAGAAAATCGCAGGCGCGCTGTGCCGGGTAATTCTTCGCAAGTGCCAGGATCTCGCGATCCTCGACATGGGTGGTAAGCCCGTCGCTACAGATTACGAAGATGTCACCGTCATCCAGCGTGCCGTTGGTCAGCTCCAGTTCGAGATCGTCATCCGTGCCGATCGCCCGCGTGATGACGTTGCGCCGGGGCCACGATCGCGCTTCTTCCGCCGTCAACTTTCCTTCGGCAAGCAACTCCTGCACTTCGGTATGATCGACGGAGATTTGTTCGATGCTGGATTGCCGGATGCGATAGATGCGGCTGTCGCCGGCCCATATGCAGGCAAAGAATTCTTCGTAAACAAGTAGCACAGCCACCGTCGTTCCGATGACGTGGCCAGCGCGTTCTTCCGAAACTTTCCGCAACCAGCTGTTGGCGTCGACGATCCTTGCCTCGCAATCGGCGAGCAAGTCTGCGGCTGATGACGGCGGAGGGATTCGCCTCAGTTCACCAACCAGGGTCGAGCTTGCCAGATCGCCGGCGCTATGACCTCCCATGCCATCCGCCACCGCCCAAACGCCCGACTCGGCCAACGCGAGATAACTGTCTTCGTTCTGTTGGCGGATCTTGCCGACATGGGTGGCTGCGCCGGTTTCGGGCCATGAAATCTGTTGTTTGGTGTCTCCATCCATGTCGTCAGTCGATCTCAGGCCGAAACCGTCGCGAATTGTCCGGTCAGCATGCCGGCAAACAGGAACGGATCCGGCATCCGCTTGGCGCAAAACGCCGCCGGCGCGAAATCCTCGCCGCCGGCGGTCCACCAGAATGTGGTTCCCGAGTAGATATTGCCGTGGTCGGCTTGTCGAAGAGATGCAAATACTTCGCTGAAGTGCCGCTCGTCATTCTTGATGCTCACCGTCGCATTCCTGTCCAGAAAAACGTCTGGCGTGGGCGCGAGGTTCGTCTGGAGCGGCATGGCCAATTCGTTGAGGTCTTGAACCGCCGCCTCGAAAGTTTTTTCATGATCCAGCGTCGAGATCAGAAAATCTTCGGCGGCCTTGAACCAATCGTCCTGCGAGTCGAATTCGGGAGGTGGGATCGTGGCTCCGTGATCGGCGCAAGCCAGGAGCGTCAGCGGAAAGTAGCGCCCGACCTTGTCGAGCGAGGGCATGAAGGCGCCGATCGTGGCGACGCCGCAGAGATCAGCCCCCAGCCAGAAGCGCCAGATCGGGGCTCTCAGAAATACCTTTTGCCATTGGTCTTTCAGCATCGCCTGAGAGGCTGAGACGCCGCTCTGGAGCCATGGCTCCCATTGGTCAAGGAAGTCGCGCGTGGCTCCCATGGCAATGAAATCGCGTTTGGTCGGGAGTTTGCCATAGAGGTTACACGGCATCTGGTCCTCACAGCGAAGGTGGGCACTTGAACTCCGCCAGAGCCGGCAATTGCAGCGGATTGAACACCGTACCCGTTCCGATCTGGAAAGGAACCTCGCGACCGCCGACGATCCAGCTTGCCGTGATGCTATTGTTCTTCGGGGTCTTCGAAGCCTTGTCCAGCAGCCGGAAAAGCGCCCATTGACCCGTCCCTCCGGAGATTTCCGAGGGCGGCGCGGCGCTACCGGGAATTTGCGAATCCTGCGCGAGCGATACGGCCGTCTTGCCGCCTGCGCCGGGCCATTGAATGGCGACCGGGGCCGGGTTCGGCTGATTGGAAGACGTGATCGGCAGGCCGTTGATTTCGAGCTTTGCGGTCAGTCCCATGTCTGGAAGCACCGGCGGAGTGATATTGAGGCTGATCGAGGGCACGTTGCCGTTGGTCGGGAAGAACGCGTCCTTGATCCGGCTTGCCCGCTGAAACTGCCGTAAGGTCTCGGCCGACATCAGCTTGGCAACGGGATTTTCTTGACGCCACTTCCACTCGCGCTGCGAGGTGTCGGCGTAGGTCTCCAGGTATTTTTTGAAGAAGCTGTCGAAATAGCCGTTGCCGCCGAAAAGCCTGCCGAAATCCGCCAGTCCAATCTCGCCGCGGGCGCCGTGATCCAGGGGGTAACGGTTCGACGCCAGGCTCTGACAGGGACCATAGATCGACTTCTGGAATTCATCGCGAATCTGCCGGTAGGTGTCGTCGGCAATCGTGTTCTCGAACGCGTTGGCTGATTGCAGCAGCATCGTGCTGAACGGCGAGGGCATGCGCGTCGCATCGGTCTTGAATTGCGCCACCTGGCTGCGAATGGCGCTTGTCCCCTGCTGCTCCTGCGACGAATTCAGCGAAACGGTTTGAAGCGTGTTGTTGATGGCCGCCAGATCGCCGGTGATGATGTCGATGAGACGCCGCGAGCCGTCGCCCTCTACCGCCTGGTGAAAGGGCTTGAACTCAGCTTCGATGTCCGCGCCGGGAACGCCGGTCTGTCCGCTGACAAGCGAGGGCGCCAGCTCCTTCTTGGTACTCTTGCCGGCGTTCTGGTCCTTGCGTTCCCTGGTCAAGGCCGTCTCGTCGCGGATGGATTCGATCAGCAGCCGGATTGGCGATGTCGACGCGGCGGACGCGTTCAGCGCGTCATATCGCGGCTTGCCGACATTGAGAGGCCGCATGCGCAGCTTTTCGAGCGACTGCTTCCAGGCGGCGCCAAAGTCCTTGGTATAGATGGCGAGGAGGTCGCGCGTCAGATTATCGAACTGTGACGTAACCGCTCCCAGCTTGCCGGCATCGCCCAGCACCCAGTTATCGCGCTGCAGCTGATCGGCGATGGTCGGAAGCTTGTCGATGAACGCATTCTGAAAACCGGCATAAGTAAAGAAGCCGGGCACCGCGACGCTCTCGACGCTGTCGCCGGTCGTCGTCTCAAACACCGTTGCAAAGTCGGGGCCGCCGTGGCGGGCCGCGACCCAATCCGGCGCGATGGATTGCCGGGCCTGCGATTTGAGCAGCTGATAGGCGCGGTCCGCGACGCTGAGGCGTGCGAGAACGCGCCGGCAATCCTCCACCAATCCCCAGTTGGGCTCGACAAGCGGTTGGTCGCCGCCTTCGAGATCGAACATGGCAAGGAGTTCTCCCTCGAGCGCCTTGCGGCCGTCGGCGTTGGAGGCGCCCTCATAAAGGTTATCCGCCCAATCGTTTCGCATCCAGGTCAGTACGAGTTCGCGGTCGGTCCGCTCGACCCCTGCGATCATCAGGTAGACCTTCAGGGCTTCGTAAATATAGCTCGGCTTGTCCTTGTTCGCCTCGAGAACCTCTTCCAGACGGTACATTAGCCGCGGCCGATAGAGCCGCTCGAGTCCGACGTGGTAGATTTGCTCGGCCGAACTCTGCAGCCGTTCCCGCTGGCTCAAGCCCAGTTCAGCGAGCAGCGGAGTTGGCACGCCGCGCGACGCATAACCGGCCGGCAAATTGCGCAGCTTGAAGAGCAGCGGCAGAACCTTGTGCAGATCGCGATCGCCGATCACGGTCTCCTTCGCCAGCGGACCGGCCTGTTGGTTGAATTGGGCAACCGCCGTTTGTGTGTCGGCGATCAGATCCCGGTTGCGGCGATAGCTTTCCCACCATGCACCAGCCGCGGTGACCGAGACCAGTGTCAGGATCGTGTACAAAGCGGTTTTGAGGATACGCCCCCGCCGCACCGCGCGCCGGTCCGTCGAAACCCATGAGGCTTCGCCGATGATCACTTTCAGAATCAGATCGGCAATGAAGAAACTCTTGCCGCGCCCGGAATAAGCCTGCGCTCCGACCTGTTCGGCGCCAAAGCTTTTTTCCAACGCACCGATGAGCCGATCGATCGGCGTGCCGTGCTGGGTGCCGGACGTGAAGTAAAAACCACGCAGCGTCGCGTTGGCGTGATAGCGGGTTGGCTCGAAAATCTGGTTGAGGAAATCGTAGACTTGCCGCTTGAGGCCGGCGATCTGCGGCGGAAATCCGTAGAGCAGGACGCGGCTGTTTGGTGTCGGCTCTTCCTGCAAACGATCGGTCAGGCTCGAATTGAGCCGCTCGACCAGCAAGTCGAATTCACCCGGAATCTCGCCGACCATGTTGCGGGTCTTGCTGTCGGTCTGGAATGTTGCACCCCACACCTGCCGCCGGTCCTGATCGGAAAGATTGGCAAAATATTCCGTGAAGCCGGCGATCAAGTCGGCTTTCGTAAACAGGGTATAGACGGGGAAATCGACCTTCAGGCGTTCGTGCAGCTCAAGCAGGCGGCCTCTGATAGCGTCGGCCTGGGCCTTGATCTCGGCTGATGACAGCATCATCAGGTCCTCAAGGCTGATGGCCACCATGACGCCATTGATCGGCTGGCGCGGCCGGTTCTTCTTCAAGAGATCGAGAAATCCGAGCCAGCTCTGCTTGTCGGCCTGGGCGTCGGAATCCTGGGTGGTGTAACGGCCGGCGGTATCGATCAGCACCGCGTCTTCGGTGAACCACCAGTCGCAGTAGCGCGTACCGCCGACGCCGGCGACCGCCTCCGGCGTAGCGCCTCTGGCCAGCGGGAATTTGAGGCCGGAATTGATGAGTGCGGTGGTCTTGCCCGAACCGGGAGGCCCGATCAAAACGTACCACGGCAAGTCGTAGAGAAAATTGCCCTTGCCGTTGCTGGCGGTCTTGAGGGTCGCCAGCGCGTCCTTCATCTTGTCTTTGAGGACACCGGTGTCGTCTGCGGGCTTGTCTGAGGCTGCTATACCCTCGGCGATCTTCGCGGTGGCCTTCTTGCGGCGCTGCCACTGGAACGACATCACCGACGCGAAGAGGGCGCCGACCGCCAGGATGGCGAGCTCGCGCCCGATCATCGTTTCAAGCGGGCGGTAGCCGCCGATTGAAACCAGTGGGCCGGCCAGAAAGATCAGGGCGGCAATGGATCCCAGGCCGACGCCGTAAAGGACGATCCTCGACACTTCCTTGAATGAGAAATGCGTCATCGGTCGAAAGTCCCGTCGCAAAGGACTTGTCTATGATTTATCTGCGGCATGTGCGTTCGGTTACTGGCCCGGTGTCGGTACGGGGAATGACGATCTCAACCCGGCGGTTCTTAGCTTTGCCTTCCGCCGTGCTGTTGTCGGCAATCGGCGCGGTTTCGCCTTTGCCTTCGGTTTGCAGGCGATCGGGGTTGATCATTAACGGTTTGAACAGCGCGGCAACATTTTTGGCGCGCTCGACCGACAGCGCGTAGTTGGACGGAAAGCGGACGCGATCGGAGCCGATCGGACTATTGTCGGTGTGCCCGATAATTTTGATGTAGCCTTCCTCCTTGTCGAGCGTGGTAACGATGCGCTCGCCGATCGGCCTGAACTGTTCCATCACCGTGGCAACGCCGGAATTGAAGAGCAGGACGTTACCGATGCGGACGGTGATTTGATTGGCGGTCTGCTCGACGTTGACCTTCTGGGCCGCGACTTCCGGCGCCATGGCGGCACAGATGCGCTGCAACTGGGTGATGCGATCGGGTTCGGGCGGTGGAATGACCGGTGGTGGCGCCGGTACGACGGGGGCTTTCCGCTCAAGGGACAGCTTGTCGCGGCTTAACAACGACACGACGTCGTTGGTTGCGATGTCGGCGCCGCCGGTCAGCCAGTACAGGAAGAGGAAATAGGTTCCAAACAAGAACAGGCCGACGAAACCCAGTACGCCCCACCACGGAACAAGCGTTCGAGATGCGCGGAGCGCCAGGTTCTGGCCCTGCCAGTGCGGCGATAGCTCGCGATAGACCTTTGGGCGAATCCGGCGCAGCGTCTCATAGAGGTCGCGCTGAATCTGTTGCAGGGTGGAGATGCCACCCGCCGACGTGCGGTGGACGCCCTGGAAGCCGAGGCTCAGGCAGGTGTGCTGAAGTTCGAGCACGTCATAGTTGAGCAGGGGATCCTGCTTGAGCCGGTTGAGTTCGTCGAAGAATCTGACGCCGCCGGTTCGCTCGCCGAAAAACCGGCTCAGCATGCTGTATTGCGTCCAGACGTGGCGATCTTCGGTTGGAATGTTCTGGACGATATCGTCCGCGGTGGCGCAGATCAGGTACTTGGCGGCATTGGCGTGCGCCTCTGAAATGCCGCCGGAGCGAATATCCTTCTCGAAGAACTTGATGCTGTCCGCGACGATCTCCATCAAGTTTGCAAAGGAGGCTCGTGCAAGAGCGACGCGCAAGCGGCCGAGCAGCAGCAACAGCGGGCCGGCCGATCGCAGAATTGGGTTTTCGTTGGGGGCGACGAGTTCGTCGATTGCAATTGCGGGCGCCTGCGCTTGTGCCGACGGCTGGGAAGCCTGGTCGCGCGTGAAAATCCACTCGTCAGGACTGGGATTTCCCGGCTTGCTGGGCGGTACGTAAGGCGTAGCGGCCGGGGCTGCCGGCTGTGGCGGCGTCGGCTCGGTGGGAGCAGGTGAAGATTTGTTCGTCGCGGGCGGCGGCTCGGCCGCGCGCCGGCCGCCAGGATTGGGGCGGATGATGGTCCGCTCGCCTGGTGCACCAAACGGTGCGCGCGGTGGAGGCTTGTCGTTCATCGCCGATCTTCCAATACGGCCCACAATTCGAGTTCGAGTTCAGGCCAGTCACCGGAGAAATGCATCCCGATCGAACTGGCGACGGAAAATTCCGGCCACAGCGGCGATTTGCGATCGAGGAAGAAATAGACGTGGTCGGTGATCGCGCGGATCTGCGGCGGCGGCGTCGGAAGATGAATCAGCGGCACGCCGGGAAGGTGCGCGTGCACGATCTCGTTCATCTTGGTGTTGGGTCCGATCTTGAACAGCTGCGGGAACTGGCTCTGGATCTCCGTGAGCGAACGGTTCGCCGCGACTTCGAGCACCAGTGTGGCATCTCGGAACAAGGTACGGTCGCGTATCGTCGAAATGAACGCATTCTGGGCGCGTTCGATGATCTCGAGACGAATGGCGCGACGGCCGAGCCGGGCGCTCAGGAAGTCCTGCAGGTCGCGCATGACCGGCCCAAAGACATTCTCGAGATTGTCCTGGTCATAGGCCGGATATTCGCGCGCGCGACGCTCGGGCGTGGCAAACGTCGCCAGTTCGCCCACCAGGCGCAGAAACTCCTCGAACAGCCGCTCCGGATGCAGATAGCCCGATGAGCGATAGTGCTTCAGTACGGCGATATGCCGATTCAAAAGCTGCAGGACAAAATAGTCGATGCTTTGCAGGCCGCCGCCCGCCGTCGGATCCGCCGCGTAGCGCGCCAGTTCCTCGAGCTTGTTGTCGATCCAGCCGACCACGCGGTCGATCCAGCCGTTGACGGTCGGATGCGCCCCGCACAACAGGACCGGCGGCACGTATTTTTCGTCAAACACGATTTGCCGGTCCCGAACTTCGAGAACGCGGGCGATGCCGATGCTCGTGAAGCCTGGTTTGGCGGTCTTGCGAAGCTCGAGGCTCAATCGCGGAAAGGCGATATCGACCTCTTCTTCGATCCGCAGCGATGAGGTTGAATCGATAAACGATTCCGAATTGGTCGTGTAACGCGCGGCGCTGTCGGAGTCTCGTTCGTCGGCTTCCCGCATGTTGGGCGAGGCCATCGGCATCGTCAGCCAGACGATTTGTTGGGAGGCCGTGTCGGGTACGGCAATCGCTGCCGGCAGCGGACTGTCCGCGGGGACATCGAACGGCGTTCCGTCCGGCATCACGCCAGAGGCCCGCCGCAAGGCAAACTTGCTTTGCTGGGCAAGGTCGCGGTCGATCTCGAGCGCCGTAAACCCCCATGGATACGGCGTTGCGTATCGTACACGCAACTCAAGAAGATGCTCGTGATAGCGGTCGTTCTGCTGGAAATGATGCGGGCGCAGAAACAGCCCTTCCGTCCAAGCTACTTTGCTGTACCAGGACATCAGCTAGCCATGTCTGTCTTGAGCCCGCGTCGCCGAACTTCGGCGGGGCCATACGAGCGGCGCGTCATCATCATACCCTGTTTCCATCGCGATCATAATATTCAGCAAAGTAATGCATGAAAGTATTCAGCATGCCGTCTTCCTGGCCGTGCGTGGTTGCCTTCCAGCGCGCGGTGAACGTATCCCAGCATGCCGGCTTGTTCGGGCCGCGGCCGAAAATACCTCGGCTGAGCGTTGAGGCCTTTTCGATTTCCTCCGGCGCCAACTCGTCCAGCAGCCGCTTCAAGGCGTGCTGCATCGCCGAGAAAGTCTTGATTTGATGCGCCTTCACATCGTCAAAGCCCTGGGCGATGGCGTTGGTAGCGCCGAGATAGCTCTTTGTCGGAGGCCCAAACATTATGCGCATGGCTTCGTCCGTTGTCGGCGCAAACTTCAGCGGGTTGTTGTCCAGCGCTTGAACGGTCGTTTGGCTTGAGCTTCGGGCAAGCCGTTTGGCCTGCTGTCTGGCTTCGAGCAATTGCCGCATGTTCTCCGTAAGCAGGCGGAGCAACTGCCCCATCTCTTCGGCGAACTGCGCCGGGTTCTGCGCTGCAAACGCATTGTCCGGCAAGCCGGCGCCGCGGGCAATCAGGCGAACGAGATCGGCAGCGGAATTGTCTCCGTTAACCAAGGCATTGTCGCGCGAGTCCAGGTTTTCGCCGGGCGAGGGCAGGGAGGACGGCTTTTGCGTTTCGGAAGCGGGCGGCGTCGCCCATGGGCCTTGAGGCTCTCCGGTCACCCACACCGGGCGTCGGGGCGTCGGGACTGCTGCAGGGGCAGGTTCAGGCGGCGCCGGCTTTGGCGTGCTCTTGGCCCAGGCAGCTTCGTCCGAACGCGGTGGCTCGCTCCATGCGGAGGGTGTCGGTGACGGCGAGGCGGCTCCCGGCCGTGGCGGTTGCAGGTCTACCGCCCAGTCAAGGAAATCCGGCTTGACCGGGTGCAGATCGCGCGCGGCCTTCAATTGCCGTGCATCGATCGGGGGCGCCGCTTCGCCCACGGGCTCCCACAGGTTTTCATAGTCGGGTGCAGTGCTGCCGCCGGCCGTTTCAAATGTCGCCGCCGCGGCCGGCTGTCCGCTGATGTTGGTGAGGATGATGTAGTGGCCGATCAGAAAGCGATCGCCATCGCGCAACTTGTGAGGCGCCTTGAGACGTCCATCGGCGCCGTACAGGAAGGTGCCGTTGGTCGACACGTCGTGGAGCCAAAAGTCCCCGTCGCGCCAGCGTATTTCGCAATGCTTGCCGGAAATGAAACGGTTTGGGTCCGGCAAGGTCCAGTCAAGGTACTGGTCGCGGCCAATATCGATGCCCCGCGTTCCCTCGACTGAGATGCTCAGCGGGCCGCCATCGGGCAGAGTCGTTTCATTTTCGATTCGAAGCGTCAGCAAATATGACTTCCTTAGCAATAACTTACGCGGGCGATGGTTTGCTGCTACCGTTGCCGCAGTTTAGCGGCCGTTTATGCAGTGTCGAATCCGATCGCTAGATACCCATCTCAGCCGGTCCCCGTCGCCAGGTCAAAACCCCGCTCTGCCAGCCCTATGCCTTCCGTGACGCAGGCCGACATTCGCTCCGCCCGTTCCGAGGCCGCGACATGCGGCGCGCCAAGCAGGATGGCGATACGAATGGCCCTCGCGGTCAGGTATTGCGGCACCGGTACCGGCGGACTTGGGGCGGTGCTCAGCATCCCGCCGGCCCAGCCGGCGGCAAAGGCAAGCCAGGTGAGACAGTCGGAATTGTCGCCGCCAGTGGCAATCTGCAACGCCCGAAGTCTGTTCTGGTCGGTGGGATGCTGCACCCATGTCTCGGCCGCAAGCAGCGGGGCAGACCGCGATTGCGGAATGTCCTGGAGGAACGAGCGAAGGCTTCCGCATCCCCACCAGACGGCCTCTCGTCGCGGCAGCAGATGGGCGCAGAAGCCGACGGCGTCCTTGAATTTTTGCCGGGCAGACAAATTCTTCAGAAAGACGATTGCCGGCTCGTCGGTGGCGGCCACCGTCGATTTGCTCGCCAGTTCGGGAAACGTTTCGAAGACCGATCGGGCGGTGGTAAATCGGACCCGCGACATGTAACTGATACCCTTCGCGTAAAACGTGCGGCCTGAGCGCTCTCGATCAATTCTTGACGGGACAAAGCGTGCTGCGAATAGCCTGCAATGACGATTACACCGGGACTACGACCGGTACCATTCCGTTGATGAGGACCATCCCGTTCAGGTTAATGATGGGCGCCGTGATGTTAACCGTTGCGCCGGCCGTATAGTTGATCACGGTCTCTGCCGTATGGGTGATCACCGGAGAGTCCACCGATCTTGTGGCCGGCGTCAAGCTGACGGTGGTCATGCCGACCGTGTGCGTGATCGAGAGCATGGCGTTCGTCGACTGGCTGCCCATCGGAATGGAGACGTTGCGGTCGCCCATCTGAATTTCGAGCTGGTCGTCGCCGTTCTTCAAGGTCGCGCTTCGTGACGGGCTGCCTTTCGGCGGCATGAACACCTCGCCGATCGTCCACGTCTCCGAGTTCTTGACCGTAACGTTGTGGTCTTTCTCGGCGTGCATACGGATATTTTCGGATGATTTCTTGTCCTCAAATATCAATTCGTTGTAGCCGTTGCCTCCCTTCGAGGAATCCGACTTCCAGCCCGCGACCGTCTTGTTGTCGGGAAGATCATAAGGGACTTTGTTGTCGCCGTTGTAGACGGCGCCGACGACGAGCGGGCGGTCGGGATCTCCTTCCATAAATTCCACAACCACTTCCATGCCGACGCGGGGAATGAATATTCCACCCCATTTCTTGCTGGCCCAGACCTGGGCAACGCGAATGGGACACGTCAATTTTGGTTCGCGGTCCCAGAAGAACTGGACCCAGATGCGGCCATGCTCGTCGGTGCTGATTTCCTCGTTTTCCTCGCCCTTCTTGCCAACGACCTTGGCGGTCTGAATGCCGTGAATGCGCGGCTTGGGAGTGACCGGCAGCATCCGAAACGGCCGATCGCTCGGCTGAAATTCGTAATACCCGTGATAGATCTGGTCCTTTTCGCCGTCTTCCGAATTCGATGCGGCCGGCGCGTCCGCTTTCACGGACCGGTAATGATGCGAAGAGAAGCGATGGTCGGTGCGAACCACCAGATACTCCTTGTTCTCCGCGGAGGTCGGATGTTTTTCGACCGTCACAAGTCCGCCGGGATAGAGCGAGGAAGCATCGCCTTCGATGATGCGCCGGTGGTCAGCGGCCTGCTCGGCCTCAAGCCGAAAACGCGCGAGCTTCTTGCCCTGGTCCTCGTCGTCATACTTGCCCGGGAAGTCATATACTTCGAGCTTCGCATGGGCGTATTTCTCTGACGCCTCTTGAGGAGCCAGGAGATTTTTCTTCGGCTTCAAGTAATCGTAGTCGTTGAATTGAACCTTCCCGGTGCGAAAACGCCGCTCCGAAACCCAACTGTAGAGATGCTGCTCGGGCCGCAGTTCGGTATCGGACAACGGGATGAAGGGCACCTTCGAAAGATCGGGAATTGCCTTGTGTGAGGAGCGCGAGTCGGCGAGCGCCATCGTATGCTTGCCGTCGGAGTGCTCGAAGAAATAGTAGATTCCGTATTGCTCCATCAGGCGGTTGACGAATGCGAGGTCGGTTTCCCGATATTGCACGCAATAGGCGATTTTTTCGTAATCGCCGTTGGTGCGGAATTCAAAGTCGTTGAAGCCCGCCTTGGTGAAGACATCCTTGATGATGTCCTTGACGTCCTTGTCGAGAAAAATACGGCAGTCCGCTCTCCGGCCGAGCATCCACAGCCACGGCCGCAACACTACCCTGTAGTGAAAGAACTCTTCGGTTTTTCCGATCCACTGCGCTTCGGTCATGATTCCGTGGAAGATGCGCTCCTTGTCCCCGTAGGCCTTGAGCTTGAGCGTGCATCCCTGGCCGAGAGCCTTGTCGAAATCGATGTTCTCCCGTTCGCTCAATGCTTCGACGTGAAATTCGAATAGATCGCCAAGCGCCTCGGTTCCGTCGATCTTGACGAGGACGAGTTCATTTTCACCGAGCGGCGTTTTGAATTCGGCTACGCGTTTGGATTGGCCCAGCTTCTCAGCCATGCAAGTTCACCTTCGGCAGATCGAAAACTTAAGGGTATAGGCCTGTTATTGCAGCGTCCAGCCGCAAGCGGGCCGCAGGCAACTTGCCGTCATGTTTTAAGAAAACCCGTACGGATTCATCCCGCTACATTTCGGCTGCAGTCGCCCTTGTATTCTTGGTGTTATGGGTGACGCGTTGAGTTCAATGAATGACGAGGTTTTTTGGCCTCACGCTGCCTTGCCGCGGCAGGCCGAACCCTTGGGAAAATCGCAAAGGCTTTGGTTAACCGCCTTGCGCGCCGCCGTTACAGGTCGCGGGCGATGCGAAACCCGTTGGCGTAATAGCGCACGTCCTGGTCATACCGGAAACGCGCCGGCGACCGGACAAAGGTAGCTTTCGAGGCAAAGGACCCGCCGCGCAGCGAGCGCTGCTGGCATTGACCTGATGTCCATGCGGAACCGTTGGTCGGGGCGCCCTTGTAGGTGTCGTTCCAGCAATCCTCGACCCATTCGGCGACATTGCCGGCGACGTCGAACAGCCCAAAGCCGTTCGGTCTGAATGACTGCGTGGGCGTCGTTTTGTGCAATGGCGCATCCGCGCAGTCTTCGCAATTGGCGTTGCCCTTGACGAGGCCACGGCCCCACCAGAACGACGATTCCGTGCCCGCGCGCGCGGCGTACTCCCATTCGGCCTCGCTCGGCAGACGATACTTCTTGCCGGTTTTCTGTGACAGCCACGCTACGAATTCGTGCGCATCGTCCCAGCTGATATCGATGACCGGCCGGTTTCCTCTTCCCCAGCCGCGGTCATCGGGACGAAATCTACAGCCACCGGAAGCAACGCAGAGGTCCCATTCATCGAAGGTCACCTCGTGACGCCCCACGGCGAAGGAATTCGCGATCACCACCCGATGCACCGGCTTCTCGTAAGGGGTTTCTTCCGACCCCATTTTGAACTCGCCGCCCGGAATCGCGACTAACTCAGGACAGTCCGGACAGTCGCGAAATATCTCGCCGGGATCCGGGGTCGCGGAAGCTGTCGCTGGAGGCACATTCGATGTCGCTGGAGGCTGCGTTTTTTGCTGCGTCGGCGTTAGCGGCGACTGACCCTCGGAGGCTGCGGCCCAAAAGGCTGTCAGTGCAATGACGAAAGGTCTCAGCATGCGCAGGCGCAAATTCATTTTTGCTTTGCTCGCCTTAATTGAGTTCCGGCCGGAAGCCGCAGGGAAGGATCGCGCCTGCAATATTCATCATAGAACAACATCTTGGCTTTCGGCCGCAGCTGCCGCCAGCGCTTAGGTAAACTGAAAGAGAGGAAAGGGGCAATCCCTTGCTAAGATCAGGTGCTCATTGGTATATTTTGTTTGTTTGGTTCGACGACGACGTTGTCGGGCGGCGGTCAACAGAACAGTATTCCAATCATCCGTCCGTCGGCTTTGCCATTGATTGAAGGGATCCTGCGGTGTTTTTGAGAACCTTCAGATCGGCGCTTCTTCCCGCTCTCGTTTGCCTTGCAACGTCAAACGTCGCGCTCGCTCAGACGAAGCCTTCAGGCGGGCCAACGCCATCGCCTGCGGGCGCGATGGTCTACTTCATCGACGTCAAGAACGGTCAGACGATTGCTCCCAAGACGATCATTCATTTTGGCCTGCGCGGAATGGGGCTGGCGCCGGCAGGCGTCGATCGACCAAATTCGGGTCACCACCATCTGCTGATCGATAGCGAGGTGCCGCCGCTCGACGCACCGATCCCGAATGACTTCAATCATCTCCATTTCGGCAATGGCCAGACCGAAGCCGAGGTCAGCCTGCCTCCCGGCGAACACACGCTCCAGCTTTTGCTGGGAGATATGAATCATATTCCGCATTCGCCTGCGGTGATGTCGGAACGCATCACGGTTCGCGTTGCGGACGGTGCTCCGGCCGCGGCTCCGTCGGCAGCAACTCCTCCGGCACCCGGCACCCGGCATGCGTCGGCTCCAAACGCGAAGGTCTATTTCGTGCAGCCGAATGACGGCGACTACGTCACCCTCAAGCCGACGATCCGTTTCGGCCTGATCGGCATGGGGATTGCGCCGGCCGGCGTCGACAAGGCCAACACGGGTCATCATCACCTGATCGTGGATGCCGCGTTGCCGCCGCTTGGGGAGCCTGTTCCCACGGACTTCAACCATCTCCATTTTGGAGCAGGACAAACCGAAGCTCAGATCACGCTCACGCCCGGTCGACACACGTTGCAATTGCTGCTCGGCGACGCGAGCCATGTGCCTCACGATCCGCCGGTGTTTTCAAAGCAGATCACCGTGATCGCGAGTGAATCCGGTCACCGTCCTGTTGCTCGCCATATCAGAAGGCATTCGCGTTATCGACATTGGTCAGACTATGATTAAGCTGGTTCGGACATGGGTTATCGTTGCCCTCTGCGGGCTGTCCTGTGTCCTGCTTTCGACTGAAGCTGCCCGGGCGGACCGAAAGGTCGCGCTGGTCGTTGGTAATTCCCAGTACAAGAATCCTGGTCTCGTTCTGCTCAATCCAAAGAACGATGCGGAAGACGTCGCCGCCGCCCTGCGCATGCTGGATTTTGAAGTCGTGCTCATCGTCGACGCGAGCAAGCGCGACTTCGATTCGGCGATGACGCAATTTTCCCGTTTGGCGACCGGCGCCGACGCCGCGTTTTTCTATTATGCCGGCCACGCCATGCAGTTTCAGGGGCGAAACTACCTGATGCCGACCGACGGCGTACTCGAAGACGAGGCAAGTCTCCGCTACCAGATGGTGATGATGGATGATGTCCGCGCCGCGGTCGAGCGGGCCGATGGCGTAAAGGTCGTCGTCCTCGATGCCTGTCGCAACAATCCGGTGGTCGACAACCTGCGGCGAAAAATCGTGGGCGTGTCTCGTAACATCGCGACGACGCGAGGCTTGGCACGTCCTGACAAGGCGCTTGGAATGATCGTGGCCTACTCAACCGCGGCCGATGAGGTCGCCGCAGACGGCACCGGGCGCAACAGCCCCTTTACGAGCGCACTGCTGAGGCGCCTGAGAGAGCCGGGCCTGGAAATCGGCAGCATGTTTCGTTTGATCGCGGCTGACGTGAACGACAAGACCAACGGGCGTCAGCGGCCGGAGACGTATATTTCTCTCATCGGCGAATATTACCTGAACGAGAAAGACAAGCCGGCCTGGGAGCAGATCAAGGATTCGACTGATCCGGCTGCATTTCGCAGCTTCATCGCGCAATATCCGACATCGCCTCGGGCGTCGGATGCACAGTATCGGCTGCGCATTCTGGAGCGTCTGGCCAAGCAATTCGATCTGAATGGTCCCGTCAGCGGCCAGGGCCGGATTCAGCCGCCGCCGGCGCCGCGCGACTCCGCACAGGCCGATCAGCAAACGCCGCCGGCCGACAACGACCGTCCCAAGACTGCAACAGCCGAGCCGAAACGTCTTCAACCTTCCGGCAGCGATACGAAGAGCGGCCCCAGTGAGCAAAAGCAAGCCAGCTTGACCACCGAGCCCGTGAAGGGACCGCCGCCGGTGCTTACCAAGCTGACGCAGGAACAGGTCTGCAAGCGGGACGCCGACTGGCTCGTGCATGTACGTGCCAGTCAGTCGCTTGAAGAGGTTATCAGCCTGGAACGCGAGCTTGGTTGTGAGAAACTTCGTCCCCAGATTCTCAGGCTGAAGGAAAGCCTGGGCCTGGAGGTTCCGCGCACCGATGGTTCGGTCGTCGCCTCGATGGGCGCAACGCGTGCGTCGCAAGTCACCCCCCGAAGTTCCGTTCAGGTCATTGTGCCGCCTCAGCCTGCGCAAACGGCGGCGGCCGAGCCCGCTTCACAGGACTCGCGAGCGGTTGCCCCGCCTGCGGCCATGCCTGTAGAAGATGCGTGCAAGCGCGATGAGGAGAAACTCGTGCGCCTGCGTGCCAACCCGTCGCTGGATCAGATCGTGCGGTTCGAGCAGGAGCTTCGCTGTCCGCGGCTTCGTCCACAAATTGCCCGACTGCGTGAGAGCGTCGGCGCCAACTGATCCATGCCGCCGCCGGGCCAAGCAGGCGCGGCAAGCATGGCGCCTTACTTGACGGTGATTTCGATCGGGACGCCCTTGGCGCTGCCGCAGTCCATGGAACCTCTATAGGTGCCTGAAAAGCTGCCCGTCAGGGTGCATTCAGATCCGTCCATGACAAAGGTCGCCTTGATCTCCGACCTGGCCTTTGCGAGCCACGGCTTTGCATCTGACATCCGGAGATTGAGCTGAGTGGTTATCTCGTCAGGTCCGTCGTGGGTGCACAGGCCGACATGCTTGATGCTCAGTGGTCCGGTAAATTCGCCGCTCGTTGTGGTTCGCGAGAGCTCTGCGTTCAATTGCCATTCCGATAGATAGCCCGCTACCCCGCTGGCAGACAGCGACTGGGCAGATACGGGTCCGCCCGCAAGTAGCAGGACGGCCAAAAGCAGGAGGAAGCAGAATCTCAAATCGATTTCCCGGGCGTCGCAAATGTTTTGGCCATGAAGCGGCCGGCGAATCGTTAAGCATAATTCGCCGTGTCTCATATCAATGATATTAAAGCGTTCTTCCTTGGGGAAGCCTGCGGTAAATATTTGCGCTAGACTGCCGTTTTCGGCCGGACGACCGGCTGCCGGCAATTCCTGTTTTGAGATGGCAATTCCTGTTTTGAGATAGAGGACTTCGACGTTTGTCAGAATCCGCGCAACTCGGCGATAATGAACACGCTGGTGCCGCAAATGGTGCGCCGGAACCGGTAGACGCTGCTTCTCCGGCGATGGATCCCGACGTGGCCGCGCTCTGCGTCCCCCTTTCGGACGATGACCCCTGCGGCCCCGACCTCGATCTGTTGGGTGACGCCGAATATCTGAATTTTCTTGCGCAGGTCGAAGGCGTGTTGCCGACCTCCTTCTTTTCTCTCGACGACGGCAAGCCGTTCGATCCGTCCGCGATCGATCTGCGCAGTCACCTTGCCGAAGCCGACAGGCTCCACATGCGCAGCCGGGACATCAGATTGCTGGTGACACGCGCGCGCCTGCTTGTCTTGAACAGGGATGTCGCCGGTTTTTCCGTGACGCTGGCTGCCATCGCCGAATGGCTGGAGAAGTTTTGGGATGCAGTTCATCCTCGCCCCGATGGCGAAAAACTGACGACGCGCCGGTCGACCGTTTCCGCGCTCGACCTGCCCACCGTGATCTTCCCGCTCCAGTATGCGCCTTTGTTCGAAGGACGGCGTATCGGGCCGGTGACCTACCGCGCCTGGATCATTGCGACTGGAGAAGTCAAATCACGCGAGGGAGATGGCGATGCCTCGGCGGCTGCGATCTCCGAAGCGCTCGGGAATGCCGACGCGAGCGCGCTTGCCGATGCCCGCAGACACATCGCGCTGCTGGATCGGTCGGTGCAGCGGATCTGCAAGTGTTTCGCTGACCACGGGGGCTCGGTTCTCGACGTCCTTCCGGAGCAGGTGCGGAAGATGCGTGCGTGGATCGATCCGCACGCGGCAACCGACGTCAACCTGGGTGCGGGCTCCCAGGGGGATAGCCGGCAAGAGGCATCGGTCGGGCTTGTCTCTCTCACCTCGATTGGGGAGGCCAAGCAGGCGCTGGCTGCCATCGCCGAATATTATGCCGGCTCGGAGCCTTCGAGCCCGGTGTTGCCTTTGGTGCGCCAGGCACATCAGCTGATTGGGAAATCGTTCCTCGAAATCATGACGATCCTCGTCCCGACGCACGTGGACAAAGCCGCATTTCAGATCGGCACCAATCCGGTCTTCGACCTGCCCGTCAGTAAACTGTCTTCGCTCTCGTCGACCTCGGCGAATGCCGATGCTTCGGCGGGAGCCTTCGATGAGGCATCGGATTCGACGGGCCCCGCGCCTTCGGTAAAATCTTATCGCGTTGGATCGCGCGCCCAGGCCTTGGCAATGCTTGAATCAGTCCAGCGCTATTTCCGGCATACCGAACCATCGAGCCCGGTGCCGATGCTGTGCGAGCGGGCGCGCGTATTGGCCGAGCGGGATTTCATGGGCGTGCTCGAAGACGTACTGCCGAAATCGGCGCTCAAGGCTTTCAACGCCGATCGCTGAGGCGAGGCTGGTCTCTCTTCCCCGCACTACCTGATCAAATAGGCCCTGCCGTCGAATGACCATTTCGGCCGTTCCAGTTGGCCGTTGTCCCTGTTCGGCACCACGAGCGTCAGGGTCTGGTCGCGCACGTATTTCAACGTGTCGACAGGCGCAAAGGCAGGCGACGGTGCATTTGGAAGATCAACCAGCTGTACGGGTTTGTCGCTTAACAGGGCGACGAACATGGCAACGCCAGCCGGCGGCTCGGCAATGAATTCAAACGTCGCATAGGGGGTGCCGAGTTGAGGGATGATCAGAGGCTTTCCCGGCTTGATCAGGCAGGGCTCGTCGCGGACGGATGCGGTTTCGGTCGGGGCTTCCGGAAAGATCTGAGAAAGCTTGCCCTCGGCGTCGACGTTCAACAAGATCAGGTAGCCGGGCTTTTTCGTCGTGAATCGAAACCCGATCTTCGAACCGGCAATCACTTCTCCACCCGGAATAATATCCATCGTCAGCCCGGCGCTGTTGTCGGTCTTCATGTTGCGGTTGATCGACACGAGGTCTTCGGCCGAAACGGATGGCCCGGACGCAACGTTGTCCGGAGTGTCGGGCAAAACCTTTACGGGGCGTTCGCGTGATGGATTGTCCTGACCAGGCGCTCTCGAATCCTGCGCCTGCGCCGCGGTCACGATAAAGGCCGCACACAGCACCTCAACGACGATTTTCGCTGCCGAGTGCATGGCGTCGTTCTCCGCCTCAGGGGCTGGTGTAAAGGCTCGTGGCACCGACGCGCGCGTCCGGCGGTGCGTAGCGCTCCACCAGCCGGTAAACTTCGACCGGGGTCTTCTGTTGATTCCACACCTTCAGCACTTGCTCAAGATCGCTGAGCCGCTGAGCTGAGGTGACGGCAACGACCTGATCTGCGCCAAACGGCTCTCGAACGACAACCGAAAACTTGAAGTCTGCCGTCGCAAGGATGGGCTGATCCGAGCCGATCGGATAAAGCGCCTGAACCGTGCCGTCGCCTGCGATATTGAAAAGCAGCAGGGCGCGCTGGGCTACCCCGGACACCTGGACCTCGATGCGGGAATCCCGCGAATAAACCTTGTCGCCGGGCAGCACGCGCACCGTCTGGGGTGATTTGGCGGCGAGACGTTTGAAGCCGTTGATGGCCGCAATCCGATCGATCACGCCGGGTAGCTCCTGACGGTTGATCTGGCGGGCGATCACATCGCCGTTGGCGACGACTTCGAGCGTCACCGGATCCCATACCAGGTCAGGATTTTCGGAAACGGCAACGGGCTGAAAATTCGCTTCTTTCGGTTGGACCGCCTTGAGCAACTCAGTTTGATTGCCGAGCACGGCGACGCGGACCGTATCGAGCGCCGGGACGGGTCGCTCCGGCGAACCGGCGGCGGGCTTTGAAGGCGCAGGAACTGGCGTGGCCGCTGTAGACGGCGAAAGCTGCGGAGGGCGGGTTTCCTGCCTTGGCTGGGGATCGAGCAGCACGACGCCGCGCGTCCGTCCGTACAATACTTCGGACCCCGAACTGGGCGTTGCCGGTTGCATGGGCACGTGCTGCCGCTGGTCGGAAAGCTGATAGGTCACCTGGCTCACGTAACGAAAAAGCTCGTCCTTTGTCACGTGTCCATCGTGGTCTTCGTCGGCCGCACCTTCCAGGGCGCGGGCGACGGCGTAACTGAGCGCCCCGCGAAAGCCGGCCTCTCCGGGAATTCGAACCTCTGGAGCTGCGGCCGTTCGTTCGCCGGCGGCCAGCACCGTCGTCCGCGCAAGTCCGTCTGCGGTCAGCGAAACGTCGTCTGCGGTGGAGATCGGCTCCAGCGTGTCTTGTGCGATCACGTAAGGTGCGGCCTGTCGATAGCTCACCGCCGCAGCGCGCGGGTCGACGTTCCGGGCAAGGCCGCCGCTATAGGCGGCGTCGGCAATAAACAGCACCTGCGCGCCCTTGAGCGCGAATTGCTTGATCAGATGATTGAACTCCGATCCCAGGATTCGCTGTTGGCTACCTACCGCCGTCTTCGGGTCGAAACCGGCCAGAATGAAAACGTCTTCCCTGGCATCGGCTTGAGAATTCCTGAAGCGCTCCGGCTCCTGCGCGCCGCGGCCCGCGATCGACAGAATGACCAGATCGCCGGCCTGGCTGCGGGACAGCAACTCGTTGAGCGAACGCAGCACGGAGGCCCTGTCTGCGGCCGCGTCCAACAGGCTGCCAACGTCCATGACGCCGCTACCTCGCAACGAAGACTCGATGTCGCGCGCATCTGCAACCGCGCCCTTGAGCGGCGGTTCGAATTGATAGGCATCGACCCCGATGACGAGCGCACGTGCCTCACCGGCCGGAGGCCGAAGCTTTTTATCCTGAGCGAGGGCCTGAGCGTGCCAAATCGAAAGAAGCGCGGCCGCAAGAGTGAGCAAAGTCCTTGTTAGTGGAAGACGTGCTGACACAGGAGAGGGACTCATATTGCTTCATTCCCTCGAGGAATGTTTTCGATGATGTCGAACCGATCGATGCGTCCTGTCGCGCGCACTTGCGTGTCTTTCCGTTTCATCATGAGCCGAGGCTGATTTTTTTGAATTGTTCTTCGATTTCTCGTCCGCGTCTGTCTTGCCCTGATCCATCAGGGCGACCTCTTTAGATTCGATCCCGGGCGCGGTTTCGAGGACGCGATAACGTACCGGCCGGTAACCGCGCGCCAGCAATGACGACAGTGGATAGACGTTACGGCACACTTTGCCGTTGCAGCCGCCCGTCGACGACTCCATCACCTCGGCCTTGCGATCCGAGGTGAAACGCAAAAACAGCATGACGTGCGAGCCGGGCTTGTTGAGCGCGTCACCGGGCTGAAGATCCCAGGCGTTTTGCAGTTGCTGGGTAATGCCGGGAATCGCCGCGGTCGTGAAGTGTGTCGACAAGCCCCAGGCCGCGCTGACAAAGGCCGAACAATCGACACCGGCGGTATCGGATCGCGGGTTGTTATGCGTGCAGACGTTGCCGGCCAGCATGCCGTTTGCAATGTTGGCGCGGAATTGATTCAGCGAGCCGTGACAGCCCCAGCAATAAGGAACGCTGCGAACTTCCTGGTTCAGTTTGCCCGACAAATATCCGGGCCGGCGAATCCGATTGAAGCCCGAGCAGGCCGTATCCGGATCGCGGCCGTAGACGGCGGGCGTCAAACGCCATTGCACGCTTTCGAAAGCAAACGCGGTCTCTACGACCTGTTGCCGGGTAAGACCCCTGACGGCGGCGATCGGTCCCTTCGGTAACTTGGCAGACTGATCGGATAGCCGGGACAGATTTCCGTTGTCGATCACGTCCCCGGCATGCACCGTGCGGGAGCCGACGCCGATCAGATCGACGGCGGACGATGCGGTGCGGAGAAAATACACGTCGCCGTCAGGCGAAATGGCGATGAACCTTCGCGACAAGGACAGCGTTTCCGAAAACGGAATGTCGTACACGCTGTCCTGCACGCCGCTCGGCGAGTAGCGAACGACGAAGGCGGATGCCCGGCGGTTGGAACTGGTCGGAATATTCTCGGTCAGCACGAACATGCGTCCGGCATTGTCGATTTCGAGAAACTCGACGATGCCGATCCGGTCGCGCACCTTCAAGGTTAGCTTGGCGATCGAATTGTTGGTGGACTGTTCGCGGACTTGAACGGTGGCGCTATCGAGCTTCGCGCCAACGGCGACGTCCGCAATGACGGTTCCGTGGCCGCGCGTCGCGATCGATTGGTGCGCCGGTCCGGTGCGGGCGGGCAATGCCCGCGATTTTCCGTCCAAGAGCTGGTCGGGCGTGTCGAGAGTCTGCGATCCCATTTGGGCAAAGGCAGTCAGTGTTTCGTCGTCGGGCCTCTCGGCGGTGCGCGTGCGGGTCAACTCACGCACAGGTTCGTTGTCGCCTCCACTGGCCTGAAGGGTCTGAGGAGACCCGTCCCACACATAGATATTGCCGCGCCTCACCACGACATCGGTCGGCCGCATGCCCTGCGGCAGTTCGAGCGACTGGACCGAACTGTCGGCCTTTTTGGCGTCAAATCGCAGCACCCGGCCATTGATCTGGTCGAGCAGATAAAGGCTTCCGTCTTCGCCTACATAGATCGCCTGCGGTCCGTCGGCCGGCGCGTCTTCCCGGGCATCGATCATGCCGACGGAATCGCGGGAGCTTCCGTTCGAGAAGTGCTTGACGACCTTATCTTCCGCCCTTGCATCCAGATGCGGAACAAGGCTGGCCATGAAGCCGACCAGCGCAACCGCCGCAATCCTGCTCAGGGGCCGCGGCCAAGACATCAATGTGCTGAAGCCGTTGGCGGGTGATCTGCGCCAATTCGGCCTGGGCGGCCGCGGGGTTGCCGGCTTTCCGGCGGAATGCGGAGATCCCACAGGGCGGCACATGAGATCGGGCATAGAATTTCTGCCGCTTTCAAGAATGCACTAACTCAGTAGCCTCATCGGCGACTTCGGTTCAAATGGCGGCGAACCGGCTCCAATTCCGGCCTTATAGCTCATTTTCGGCCCCGGAGCAGCGGCCTGTTGCCGTCGCAATGCCGCTTTAGCGCGTGGCTCCGAAGCTCGGGTCATCCTTTCGGATGAGACGCGAGTTACCGCCACACGAAGGCGAAGTCGCCGTCCTTGACAGTCACGTCGACCGCGTCAGGAGCTTCCTTGGCCAGCGAACGCTTGAGAAACTCGCGCGACAGCAACGGCAACAACGTGTTGGTGATGATGTTGTCGATCATGCGCCCGCCCGAATCCGGATCGTTACACTTTGAGACGATGTGATCGACGACGGCTTGATCGTAGCCAAACGTCGCATCGTGATTGTCGCGGATACGCCGCCCGATGCGGTCGAGCTGCAAGCGGACGATTCCGCTCAGCATGGCCGGCGAAAGCGGGTAGTAGGGGATCGACACGATGCGTCCGAGCAAGGCCGGCGGAAATACTTGCAGCAGTTCGGGGCGGAGAATGACGGCCAGTTCTGCCGGATCGTCGCGGTATTTCGGGTCGGCCGCGCATTTCATGATGAGATCGGTGCCGACGTTGGTGGTCAAAATGATCAGCGTATTCTTGAAGTCGATGCGCCGGCCGTTGCCGTCGTCCATGAAACCCTTGTCGAACACCTGGAAGAATATTTCGTGGACGTCGGGATGGGCCTTCTCGACTTCGTCGAGCAGGATGACGCTGTAGGGTCTGCGCCGAACGGCTTCCGTGAGCCGGCCACCTTCGCCGTAGCCGACATAGCCGGGAGGGGCTCCTTTCAGCCCGGAGACCGAATGCGCCTCCTGGAATTCCGACATGTTGATGGTGATCATGTTCTGCTCGCCGCCGTAGAGAGCTTCGGCCAAAGCGAGCGCGGTTTCGGTCTTTCCGACCCCCGAGGGGCCGCATAACATGAACACGCCGATCGGCTTGTCGGGGTTGTCGAGTTTTGCGCGGCTGGTTTCGATGCGCTTGGCGATCATCGACAGGCCATGGGATTGCCCGACGACGCGCCGATTCAGGATATCGGGCAGCCGCAATACGTTCTCGATGTCGTCTTTCACCATCCGGCCGACCGGAATGCCGGTCCAGTCGGAGACCACCGATGCGACGACGTGTTCGTCGACATAGGCGTAGATCATTCGCTGTTCCGGATTACGCGCCTGAAGCGCTTCGAACTTCGCGCGCAGTTGCTCGCGTGCCTTGTCCGGCGAGATCTGTTGCGCCGTCGATGGGGGAGCTTCGGTCGCCGGCTTTTTGTCGCCTTCCGTCTTGGGCGGGTCGAGGACGTCGTGAAGATCGCGGATTTCGGCAACCAGCGCCTTCTCGCTTGCCCACTCGGCCTCAAGGCCAGTGAGCTTCTCCTTCAGCGTTGCGATATCGGCCTTAATCGCCGCCAGACGCTCTGCCTGATCAACCCCGAGGTCGCTCTCGCCCGCCAGCGCTGCCGTCTCTGTCTCGCGCGCTGCAATCGATGCGAGTGTGTCCTGGATGGCGGCCGGCGTGGTGTTTTGGCTGATCGCGACGCGAGCCGCGGCGGTATCAAGCAAGCTGACCGCTTTGTCCGGCAGCTGGCGCGCCGGGATATAGCGATGCGACAGGTTTACCGCGGCCGAGATCGCAGTATCCAGAATTCGGACCTTGTGATGCTTTTCCATCGGCCCAAGAATGCCGCGCAGCATTTCGCAGCACTGCTGCACGCCGGGTTCGCCGACCGGTATCGGCTGGAAACGCCTGGTCAGCGCCGGATCTTTTTCGATGTATTGGCGGTATTCCGACCACGTGGTGGCGGCGATCGTCCGCAGCGTGCCGCGCGCGAGTGCCGGCTTGAGCAGGTTCGCGGCGTCGCCCGTTCCGGCAGAGCCGCCGGCGCCGATCAACGTGTGCGCTTCGTCGATGAACAGGATGATGGGAACCGGCGAGCTCTGTACCTCGTCGATCACCGAGCGCAATCGTTGTTCGAATTCTCCCTTCATCGAAGCCCCGGCCTGCATCAGGCCGACGTCGAGCACGCAAAGCCTCACGCCGCGCAATGCCGGCGGCACATCTCCGGCCACGATGCGCTGTGCAAACCCTTCGACCACGGCCGTCTTTCCGACGCCGGCCTCGCCGGTGAGGATTGGATTGTTCTGGCGGCGGCGCATCAGAACATCGATGACCTGGCGGATTTCTTCATCGCGGCCCAGAATCGGATCCATGTCGCCGGTCTTGGCCTTGGCCGTGAGGTCCTGGGAAAAACGATCCAGCGCCGTCGATCCGCCGGCGCCGGCGGCAGCTTGCGTATGAGGCGAGCCGGCGGCGACCAATCCCGAGCCGTCCATCGGACGCAACTGCTCCTCTTCGGAGCCGGCCCATATCTTGCGATATTCGGATGTGAGGGTTTCGAGTGAAATCTTGGAAAATTCCTTGGACGTGCCGTGCAGCGCGCGTGCAAGTTCACGCGACTGCAATGCGCCGACGAGAAGGTGGCCGGTCCGGATTTGAGTTTCACCGAAGAACAGCGTGGCGTGGTGCCAGCCACGGTCGAACAGGTCCATGACGGTGTTCGAGACATCAGGCATTTCCGTTTCGTTTTTGCGGAAACCGGCGATCATGCCCTGGATGTCCGATGTCAGGGTGGCGCGATCGAGTTTGAAATAGTCGGCGGTCGCGCTGATGTCGGTATTCTCGACCTGGAGTATCTGGGCCAGCCAATGCGCCAGTTCGACATGGCGATTTCCAGCTCCTTTGGCCTGCCGCAGCGCCTTGAAGAAAGCTTCGTATCCAATCCGGTTGAGCTTGCCGGCGACGGTTTCGAGGCTAATGTCCGCCATCGCGTCGTCCTTCCTTTTCAAATCTATTCTGCAAATGCTTGCGCTTGCGTCTCATGCGTTCGGCGGGATGAAAACGTGCGTCCTGGCGGTAAGCTTCCTTGCTGGTCCAGTTCGGCGCCATCCAGCTTGTCCAGCCCAGTTGACCGAAGCTGCCCAGCCGCACGGGCGCTGCGGCTCCGGCAGGTATCGCCAGCTCGACGTCGTAGTCGAGCTGCTCGCCATTGTAGAAGAACACCAGGTCTGCCAACGGCTCGCAAAGATCGCCGGTCGGCAGGAAGCGAATATATTGCGCAAGATTTTCCGAGAAAACCCGAACCCTGATCTTGTCCTGAACGCTGAAGACGCTGCGGCCGAGCAGCGCGTCCTCGCCAAGCACGTTGTATCCCCTGCCAATAAGGGTCCATTCAGCGGTGTCGAACACGAGGCGCGAGCCGACGAACTCGTCGACCTCGGCCTTGACGCGGAATATTCCCCTGATGGCGGCAGCCAGGCGCGAGGCCGATTTTGCTTGCGCTCCGAGCAGGCCGGCGAAGCTCAGCTTGGCGCCGTCCGGCAAGCTGTCCAGATTATGGTAGGGGCGGGATCCTATTCCGATCGCCGAGCCAATATAGGCAGCGAAGCGGTCGGCATCGGGACGGTCGTGCTGTGCAATCGGCCGGGAGTTGGCCCAGGCCCGAAAGAACAGTTGTATGAAGCGGTGATTGAACAGGTCGAGAAACCGGGGAAATGCCTCGTCCTCTGCGAGGGCATAATGATAGGCCTCTTCGGTGGTCGCCAGCGGCAGCGGTCCTTGCGGTCCGAGCATGCCAAGGTGCCTGACAAAAATCTTTAGCGGCTTGTCTTCGTCCTGATCCGCCCGCACCACGTTCGAGGCCGGAAATTCCATGAAAGGATTCTGGCCGAAACGCGCGAACTCATCGCGCGATGTCGCGCTGTCGCCGATCCTGGGCTTGTCCCTGAACTTCCTTTCGAGGTGCCGCAGCAGCACGAAAAAGTCGAACCTCCAGGGTTCAGCCTTGAGATTTCGAACGAAATCCGTAGCTGGCTCGGGATGTCGGCTGTGATCGCCTGCGTTCATAGCGGTTTGCGCGTTCCCATGCGTGCCGGCCATCGCATGATCTCGCCGCGCTCGACCGAACGGATCACGGTCTGGGTGAAATGATTGAAGGCTGAATACTCGGCAAAGAAGCGATCCAAGACGGCGCCGAGCAAAAAGATCCCCGAGCCTTCGAACGCCTTCTCGTCGATCGTCACTGTAATCTCGATGCCGCGCGCAGCCCCGACGCCGCTGCGCTGGCGGATACGACGCACGATCGGCCGGCTATCGACGTTGCGTACGCCACGGATCCGGCGTTCGGTCACACCGTCGGACAATTCGCCGAACATCGACAGGATTTCCCGCAAGGCCTCGGCATTGCGGCCGCCGCCGCGCTCAACGAGGCCCAGGTGATTGGTGCAAAGCATGTTGATCAGGCGCCAGGTGACAGTGCCCGTATGCGCCATCTCGGCGCGGCCGCGCAGCTGGCTGACGACGGGCTCGCCGGGAGGGGTCGGGCCGACGACGCAACGCAAGTCGAGCGCGATATCGTCAACCAGGCGGAAGTCGGCTCCGCCGGCGCCAACGGGCAGCTGCTCGGTGAGATGCCTGTTGGAGCACAGCGCCCGAACGCTCAGCTCCGAAATCGCGTTTTCGTCATCGTTGCCACCGAGATCGCTCAGTGAAACGAACATGTCGGTGCCGGTATAGTTCGAGGAAACGCCGTCCCGCTTTTCCTCGACCGATCGGCGTCTGGGCTGCCGGCGTACGGTGAAATATGGACCGGACAAACCCTGCGCATCCAGCGATGCGGAATAAAGCGGCTTGACGGGAATTTTGGATCTTCCGCCGGAATAGTGGGCGAACACTTCCAGCAACCGGTGGGGTTCGAAATCAAGGTAATGGCTGCGATCCGGCACGACATGGTATTCGTGCTGGTTGGACTTGAGTGCGATCCGGTCCGTGGTTTTCTCAAACAAATTGACCGCAGGTGCAGCGTACATCGCAAACATCGAAGGCTGTACAGCCGCAGCCAGCCGTATGTTGACTTCGTCGAAGGCAAACAGGATATCGACGGTCTTGGCCTTGAGCTGCGGAAAGATGTGGTTCAGTCCGGTCAGCGCGCAGCCAAGAAACTTCCTTGGAAAAACGAAGAACTCGCGCAACAGGTCGAAGCCCTCGAAAACCCGCGCGTCGCTCGGGAACAGGGCGCCCTCACGCTCAAGCCCGACCTGCTGAAGGCTCGTCGGTGGGAGCGGCACAACAACGGGATCGCCGAACTCGTCCAGAAAGCGAAGGTAGACGCCCTTGCAGTGGGCAAAGAGCTGTTCGTACAGCGCAATTGAATCGGCGTCAGAGCCGGCGAAATAGAACGGGAGTGAAGCCGTGCGGCAACTGGCGAGCTGCATCTCCGGCTTCTTGAGTGCCTGAGGATCTTTCGGCTCGTCGTCCACACGCGCCGTCGTGCGCAGCGTCAAGGTGAGCCGCATGCCGGCAAGGACATCGGTTCCGACCCGCAAGCCCAGCGCACCGAGTTGTGCGGGCGAGGAGAAATATTCGGCACTGGAAAGTTCGAGCGGCCAGACGGCGATCTCGTTGCTCAAACGATAGCGGCAGGCGATCTGTCGGTCGCGCTCGCGAAACGAGGCGTCGAGATAGGCGTGGCGCGGGATGGTGAGACCATCGTGAAGCGCCTTGTCGCCAAATGTCGGAACGACTTGAACGATCATCGCCGACGGCGTGGGGGCAAGGAAGTGCGGCACCAACTGCTCGAGCAGGTTGCCGGTGAATTCGGGGAATTCGTGCTTGAGCTTGAGCTGCACGCGCGCTGCGAGGAACGCCGCGCCCTCGAGCAGCCCGCCGACCATCGGATCGACACGGTCTTCGAGAATCCCTCCGAGCCGCTCCGCAATTCCGGGATACTCTTCGGCAAACTCGCGCGCTTGCTCATTCAGCAGCTGGAGCTCCCGATTATAAAGATCGAGAAATTCGCGGTTCATGCGCGGCTACAATCGGTTGACGACAATTTTTCCGCTTTCGACAATATCGGCAACGAATTCAACGGGAACCTGTACCGGATAGCATGTCAAATCGGCACGGACCAGAAACCTTATCCTGAGTTCTGCCGGATCTACGGTCTTATCTCGCTCGATTTGCAACGAGGCGGACGCCAGTCGAGGTTCGAAATTAACCACGGCGGCTCGAATTTCGTCGGGTATTCTTTTGATTTCCATGGAGTCGATGGTCAGGGGCGAAATATCGGGAAGGCCGAAATTGAGCACCGATTTTCGAGCGTAGGAGGCCTCCTCCATTTCGATGGTCGACTCCATCGCGACGGTGTTGAGCAGGGCGTCGAGGTCTCGCGCGACCTCGCGGCGAAGCACCTGTTCGGTGATGACCTGTCGCGGCCGCAGCCTGCGGCCCGCGATCACGCGATCTCCGTCGCTGTTTCGCAGGTCGATCTTGCGGGTCGCGTCTTTCGCCTCGTGCGCCGCTCGAAATGCGTGCATCAGTGGCGGACTAACATGGGTCTTGCGGGTTATGTCGGCCATCGGTGTATCCTTCGAACGGCCATTTTGCCGTCAATTCCCGACGTCGGGCAATCAACTCGTCTTTCAATTGTAGCTTTCGTGCAAGATCGCCGGCGGCCGAATTGGTTAATTCGGGTCCGGCTGATCAGCGCTATTTTCCCTTTGCAGCGGCGACCTTGTCATCGGGAACGTCATATTCGAATTCGTGCTTGCCGGCCAGCGACCCGTCCTGGATCTGCATTTCGTAGACGACCTTGAAGTGAAAGAATGACAACTCGACTATCTCCGGAATGCCGCGAGGGTCCTCGCCTTTCTGTGCCCACTTTACGCCGTCCACCTTGACACCGGTGAGGATGATTTTCAGATATTCGACCTGGTGATCTCCGTCGTTCTTTCGGCACGTGATCACGGCTTCGTCGATCTGTCTGCCGTATGCGCAGTAATTCATCAGCGTTGGAGATGCCCTGTCGAACATCTTGTGGACGAAGACGTGGTCGACTTGCGTCTGCTTGGCCGCCTTGTCGGCCTCGAGCCGGAAGGAGGCCGCATTTTCGATGCCCCAATCCCAATCGTGAATCTCGATTTCGCCGTGGTGCTTGTGGTCCCGGGATTCGCCGTGGATGTTGGTTAGCTTAAGAAACATGTTGGCCATTCAAGCACCTCTTTGCTCGACAATCGAAACAGCTTGTTTGTGATTTCGATAGCCGTCGCCGGCCTGAAAACTCACTATTGGTTGTCGTGGCGAAAGCCAAGGTTCAATCGTCGCCTGGGATAATCTGCCGCTTTGGCGGCTTCTCGCGTCATGGGCCCTCTGAACTGGCCGGTAACGGGCCGGCAGGTTTGGAGCACCCAAAGGAACGTCGGGCTTGAGCCCAAGCCGGAAAGCGGGCGATCAGGGCATCGGAATGCTTGACCGTCGTCCCCGTGCACTGCGGCAAGCATGGTTCTATCGGTCCGATGAAAAAGGGACCAAAGCGGCCATCTTCGACGAAGCCCAGTTTCTGAAAAAACCGCCGATATCGCATCCCCCGATCGCAGGACGTTGGCCATGAAGGTCAGTGGTACGAACCTAAATTAGGCGCGTGGAGATAGCGGCCCAACTCAAACTTGAAAATGTTTGGTAGGGTGGTCGCCGTTAGTTGCGACAGCCGGACAGATTGTCTCGATAATATTGGAAACCGACCATGAGAACCATCAAAGCATTAGCTATATTTTTTTCCTTAACTCTTGCCGGCGTGACCGCGGCGTATGCCGAAGACAAGTGCGCGGGAAAGCTCGAACAGAAAGTTCCGCACGAAATCAAGGGAAAGAAATACGTCTGCGACAAGTGCGCCGTTTCGAGCTGCGATACCGGTGGGTCATCCATCAGCAATTGCAAGATAACAACCAATTGGACGAACTGCGTCGAGGCTCCGGCCGACAAGAAAAAATAGCCCCAGGCGGCGTGACGCCGTGGTAATGCGGCGAGAGCGCCACGGCAGGTTTTGCTGCGCTGCGACATAATTCCGCACCTCTCGGAGGCCTGCATGCTCCGGTTCGCTATTGGGCCGGACAGCCTGGGGTGGCATCGCGGACGAAAGCGGGAAGCGGTGAGGCCGGCCCATCTTGCGGCCTGTTCCGGGTCCCAGCCATCGGACAGCGGGGCAAGACTTCAGCGCGCATATGAACCTGCCCGCTGGACCTCGCAACTAACAGGTTGAGGCGCCGGAACACGATCTAGCCTTCCAACGGACGAAGCTCGGCTCCCACAATCTCTGGCGGTTGCGAAAAGTAACCCACGCGGAAAAAGCCATGAACAGCATCGCTTTCGTATCAAATCGTCGTCAGCTTCACGGCAATTGTGAGCGAAAGCACACGCATCTTGCTGCGCGCGCGATAGGCTCGGAGCTTCGGTCGAATTGCTCGAATATCTGCTCTCAGGTATTAAGGCGCTGCCGGGAGAGGTCCATGCTGCGATCCCTGTTTTTCCTGTCACTCGGGTTCTTGTTCCTGACCTTCGCCAATCCCGCGCAAGCGGAAAAGCGCGTCGCGCTGGTCATTGGCATTTCCAACTATCAGCAGGTTCCGCGGCTCGCCAATCCGGTCCGCGACGCCGAAGCAATAGCCGGGCTTTTCAAAAAGGCCGGCTTCGACGTCGTCGACGAAAAGCGGGACCTTGGGATCGCTGACTTGCGCCGTGTTGTTCGCGAATTTTCGGAGAAGTCGCGAGATGCCGATATCGCCGTGGTTTACTACGCGGGCCACGGCATCGAAGTCGACGGGACGAACTACCTCGTACCCTCGGACGCAAAGCTCGTGAGCGATTTCGACGTCGAGGACGAAACGGTATCGCTTGATCGCCTGCTCAGGGCGCTCGACCCCGTCAAGCGTCTCAGGCTGGTGATCCTGGATGCCTGCCGCGAGAATCCCTTCTCCAACACCATGAAGAAAAACGTCGCCAGCCGTTCGATCGGCCGGGGATTGGCAAGGATCGAACCGGGGATGTCGAATACGCTGGTCGCATTCGCCACGAAAGCCGGGGCGGTTGCGGACGACGGGACTGGCGAGAACAGCCAATACGCAACAGCGCTCGTTAAATATATTGCAGAGCCGGGAGTGGATCTGCGGGTGGCCTTCGGCCGGGTTCGCGATGAGGTCTTGAAGAGGACACTCAATCGGCAGGAGCCGTTTGTGTACGGATCGCTTGGCGGCGACAACCTCGCGCTGGTTCCGGCACCCGTAAAGCCGGTCGAGGCCGACGCCGACGCAAGGGTCGATTACGAATTCGCAGCGCAACTCGGGACCAAGGAAGTATGGGACTCGTTCATCGTCCGCCATCCGACCGGTTTCTATGCAAACCTCGCGCGCGCGCAGATGAGTAGATTGGTGACCGCAGAGCAATCCCAGGCGATGGCCGACAATGCGCGGCGTGACGCTGAGGAGCAGGCTGCGCAGAAGGCCGAGAAGCTGCAGAAGCGCGTCGACGAACCGGCGAAGAGCCAGGCGGCCGTGGCACAGCAGCAGCTCCTTGAACAATCGAAAAAGGAACTGGAAGAAGCCAGGAAGCAGGCAGAGCTTGCGCAGCAGCGGGCGGAAGCAGCCCGCCAGGAGGTCGAGCAGGCCAAACGCCAGGCGGTCGAGGACGCTCAGCGCCAGATCGAGGAAGCCAGAGTTTCAGCAAAGGGGAATTCCGAGAAGGTCGCGGCGTTGTCATCCGGCCAGGATCGGTCCCCCGTACCGTCGTCGCCTCCGCAGATCGCTCCGGCGGACCTCTCACGACTGTTGCAAGCTCATTTGAAGCGTGTCGGCTGCAATTCCGGGAAAGTGGACGGCGATTGGGACGAAAGCTCCCAGCGCGCGCTTGATCTCTTCAACAAGAACGCCAAGACGACATTCGACACCAAGGTTGCAAGTCTCGATGCCCTAGATGCCGTCCGCAACGAGCTCGATCGCGTATGCCCGATGAGCTGTCCGACAGGTGCACGCCCAGACGGCGATCGCTGCATTCAGGCTGGTTGCGAGAGTGGCTACTTCCTGAATTCCGAAGGTTCATGCGAAAAGCGTCGTGAGCGTTTACGCGAACGCGCGCATGAACGCGAACGTGAACCGGTTCGAAGGCAGCAGCGGACGGCGATAGTCCGGCCGCATGCCCCCGTACGCGTCTATGTGGAGTCTCAACGCCAGCCGACGGGAATCGCCCCGGGAGCGAGGAGCTGCGTGCTCGACAGTGGGGGGCATCGGGAGACCGGCGGCTTTCGTTGTAAGGACTTCTAGACCGCCGGAAGCTGCGTCTCTGGCTCCTGTGCCGCCTTGTCGTGCGTTCGGTTGACGGCGATCGTCGATGCTGCAAACCGAACGAGCCCCCGCCACGACAGCTCCAGCACGACCTCATGATGCTTGAGGCCCTTGCCACCCTTGACCGGTCCAAGGTCTCGAATGAGGCAGAAACGTCCATTGCTCATTCGAGCTAATCTACAATGCGCGAAGCGACTCATGAGGCGAGCATGCATCAGGCGCTGATCGCGTCAATTCTTGACAGCGGCGCAATCTGCCTGTTGGGCTTTGACGAGAATCAATCCCGCCGCAGGGTAATGGGGCGAGGTTGGCTTCTCAGCAGCTCCATGATCTCCTTGGACGCGATTTAAAAAAATCTTCGGAATTACGACGCAAACGAAATCGCCCGGACGATATTCGCCGGGCTGTAGCTAAGTCAACGGAAACGCCGCGCAGCCTTCGGAATCGATCGATACTCCCACTTCCGTGCCAGGCGGGAAGTGGGTCATCGCCTGATCGCCGGTTGAACGCACCAGCAGCAGATTGTCGCCACACGCGCGACAGGCGATCTGAAGATCGACGTGTCCGCCGTGATAGGTTTGCGCGACGATCTGGCCGATCATGGTACCGGCTTCGCCGACAACGCCGATACGCAGGCGCTCCGGCCGGACGAACAGATCAACCGGAGCGGCGGGGCGTGCGTTGACGAGATATTCTGATGGCACCTTGATGTGCACGCCGCCCAACGCGATCAAGGCTTCCAGCGCCGCCACGCTGACGAGTTCGCCGCGCAGGCAGTTGGTGTCGCCAACAAAGGACGCCACGAAGCGGTCGGTCGGCCGGCGATAAATGTCGAGCGGTGCGCCGAGTTGGCGGATTTTTCCGTCCGACATCACCGCCACCCGGTCCGACATGCTCAACGCTTCGCTCTGGTCGTGGGTGACGAAGATCGTGGTCAGGCCGAGCTTGCGCTGAATCTCGCGAAGCTCGATCTGCATCGAGGCACGCAGGTTCTTGTCGAGCGCCGAAAAGGGTTCGTCGAGCAATAGCACGGTCGGATTGATGACGAGTGCGCGCGCCAGCGCCACGCGCTGCTGCTGGCCGCCCGAGAGCTGCCGCGGCTTGCGGTCATCCATGCCCGTGAGTTTGACGAGCGCCAAGGCGTCGGTCACGCGCTTGCGGATTTCCGGCCGCGCGACGTGGCGGGTCTTCAGGCCATAGGCGATGTTTTCCGCAACGCTCATGTGCGGAAACAGCGCGTAGTTCTGAAACATCATGCCGATCTCGCGCTTGTAGGTCGGCAGATCGTTGACGCATTTGCCGTCGATCGCGACCGAGCCGCTGTCCGGCCCGAGAAAACCCGCCGCAAGCTTCAGCAGCGTGGTCTTGCCGCAGCCGGAGGGGCCAAGCAGGGTCATGAACTCGCCGCGGCCAATCGCAAGCGACACGTTGTCGAGCGCCCTCACGTCACCGAAATTCTTGGTGACGCCGTCGAACGTCACTGCCGCATCATCTGCCATCGTCGGGGCCGGTGTTGTCATCATGCTTCGTCAGTGGCTCTGTTCGATGTTGAGTACCTTGCCGAGGCCGAGAAAGCGGTTGGCGAAGGCGATCAGGGCGGCAGTGCCTACGATATACATCACCGATAGCGCCGCCATCGAGGGATCGGCGAATTCGCGGACGTAGTTGTACATCGCAACCGGCAAGGTTTGCGTCCGCTGCGATGTCACGAACAGTGAGGCCGTGAATTCGTTGAAGGACAGGATCGCGGCAAACAGCCAGCCGCTGACGAGGCCGGGCATCAGTAGCGGTACGGTGACGGTCAACAGCACGCGGAGTGGCGTGGCGCCGAGACTTGCGGCGGCCAATTCGTAACTGGGATCGAGATTGCGCAGCGACACGTAGACGCTGCGCAGCACGAATGGCAGCACCAGAACGACGTGACAGGCGACGACGACGGCAAAGCCGCGGCTCCATCCGATCCGGGCGGCGAGAATCAGAAAGCCGAGGCCGACGGTAAAATGCGGGATCACAAGCGGCGACACCAATATGCCTTCGATGGGTCGCTTGAGCGCGAACTGATAGCGGTCGATCACGAACGCAAACATGGCGCCGATGACGAGCGCGATCGACGAACTCCAGACGGTCACGATCAGCCCATTCTGGAAGCCGGCCCGGAAATCAGGATAGGCAAGCGCGCGCTCGAACCATCGCCATGACCACGCCTGCGGCGGAAACGAGAGAATAGCCTTGTCGTTAAAGGCAGCGATCGTGACGACGGCGGCAGGCAGGATCAGAAAGCCCAGGATCAGGATGACGACGATCCAGCCGGCATAGCCGAGCAGACGCTGATAGGTCGATCGCGGCGTCATATTAATGCGCCCCGATATTCTTGAACGGGCGCGATGCGAGCCCCAGGATCGACAGCACCGCAATCGTAAGTGCCAGCCCCGCGACGCAGAGCGCGGCGGCAAACGGAAAATTGAAGCTCGACAGGCCGAGCTGATAGACGAGGTTCGAGACCATGTTGACGCGGCCGCCGCCGATCATTTGCGGCGTGGCGAAGGCCGAAAACGTCCAGGCAAACGCCGTGGTGACGCCGGCAATGACGCCGGGCATCGACAGCGGCAGCGTCACCGTCAGAAAGGTCCGGATTGGGCCGGCGCCGAGACTTTCCGCGGCGCGCTGATAGTCGCGGTCGATATGCGACAACCCCGCAGCGAGCATGATCACCATCACCGGGAGCGTCACATGCACGAGCGCGAGCACGACGCCAAACGTCGTGAACATAAACTGCACCGGCTGTTCGATCAGGCCGAGCCCGCGCAAGGCCGAATTGATGAAGCCGTTGTTGCCGAGCACGATGATCCAGGAATAGGTGCGCACCACCTCGCCGAGAAACAGCGGCGTGACGATGATGACCAGCAGCGCCGATTTGATCCATGGCCGCTCGATCTGCACCAGCGCATAGGCGAGGGGATAGCCGACCAGAAGCGTAACGATGGCGGTCAACGCGCAAATCAAAACCGTGTCCAGGAATACCCGGGCATAAAGCGGCTTCAACAGGTCGAGAAAATTGACGAGCGTGAAGCCGCCCGGATCGAGCGAGCCGGGAATATAGGCGCGAAGGCTGTATTGCAGCACAGCCGCCATGGCTGCGACGAAACCGAGCGCGCAAAGCGCGGCCGGCATCGTGAAGATGCGGAAAAAAGGCCGCTGGTTCATGATGGCTTTAGTGGAGTGGATTTGACATTCGCAACCCCGCAGCCGAGCATTCGAAATGCGAATGTCAAATCCAAAACTCCACTAGAACCTATGTTTGCTAGTGGTCCTTTGATTCTAACATTTGCAAAAGTGCCAGCCAGACCGGGATGCAAATGTTAGAATCGGACCACTAGAATGCGCCCGGTCAGTTCATGATGTTTTCGGCGAACCATTTGCGCCATTCGGCGGTTTTCTCGGAGCGCAGTTTGGCGTCGATGTTGATCTGCTGTTTCCATTGTTCCGCCGTGGTGAAGACGCCGGGCAATTTTGCGATCTCGGGATCGAGCTTGGCATTGAGAACGGCGGGGCTGCCTTTTTTCAGCTTGGCAATCTCGGCCTGGATTTCCGGATCGTACAGCGTGTTGATGAACTTGTAGGCGAGATCGGCCTTCTTCGATCCCTTCATGATGGCCACCGTGTCGATGCCGAGCACGGCGCCTTCCTTCGGGATTGCAAGCGTGATCGGCACGCCTTGCCCGATCATGTAATAGGCATTCATCGAGAGCACGATCTGCAACGGCGTCTCGCCGCTTGCAAGCAATTGCTGGCTGTTGGCGTCGTTGGTGTAGAACGCCTTGAAGTTCGGCTTCAACGCTTTCAGCTTGTCCTCGCCCTTTTCCCAATGCGCGGCATCCGCACCGGACAGCATGGCGGCGACGACAATGATATGGCTCGGGTCGAAGTCGGGCGCCGCGAGCTTGGCCTTGAGTTCCGGCTTCCAGAGGTCGTTCCAGCTCTCGAACTTGGTGTCCTTGATCAGATCGGCGCGATAGCCGATGGTGTAGACGTAGGCCCATGCGCCGAGGTGATAGGGGCTGATCCGCGCTTCCTCGGCGAGGTTCTTGGCATTCGGGATCTTGGAGGTGTCGAGCGTCTCGAACAGACCGTCATTGGCATAGAGCCACCCGACATGCGACGTCGTGAAGGTGATGTCGCTTTCGGGGGTGCCTTTGGCGAGCTTTTCCTTGTTGAGGCGGTCGATGGTGCCACCGGTGACGAAATCGACCGGCACGCCGGTCTCGGCGGTGAACTTCTTGGCTACGGTCTCGGCGATCAGGTCGCGCCAGCTCCCGCCCCAGATACTGACGACGAGCTTGTCCTGCGCCTGCGCGGGGACCGAAAGAAATAAAGCAAAAACAACTAGCCAGAAGCGACGCATGTCAAATTCCTCTCGCGACGCGCTTGTGGCGTCGTCAGATATTTCCCGGCGGTGGCAATTCTGCATCATTGCGCGGCGGCCGACAACGGGTTGAGCGGTCTTGTTGTCGACAAGCAAGACGGTCGCCGTTAAGTTTGCTGCAAGGACAGCTGATTCAGCTCGTTGAACGGGTGGGAGGCATGGTTTGAGCGGTGTGCTTGCGGCGCAGGGGGATGCGCATCGGCCGTCGGACGTGCTGAACACGCTGAAGCGGCTCGGTTTTGGGGCCGTCGTTTCAGTGCCCGACGGCTGGCTTGGCAAGATACTGGTCCGCATCGAGCATGAGCCGACGATGCGGCTGGTACGCGCGACCCACGAAGAGGAGGCGCTCGCGATCGCCTGCGGGCTGCGGCTCGGCGGCGTGCGCACGGCGTTGCTGGTCCAAAATGCCGGTGTGCTCAGCATGGGCGCCGGCATGGTCTCGCTGGCGCAGCGCTATCAGTTTCCGCTTCTGATGCTGGTGTCTTACCGCGGCACGCTGGACGATCCGGTGTTTTATCATGTGCCCAAGGGGCGGGTGACCGAGCCGGTGTTTCGCGGCGTGGGCTTAAGCTACGCCTGTGTCGATCGCCATCGCCCGATCGGCCCGCAGGTCGAGCATGCCGCGACCTTTGCCGAAGAGGCTTCCTGTCCGTTTGCGCTTCTGTTGTCGCGAGAAGATATTCAATGGTGAACGTCGCAACCGCGCGCCCGACCCGGGCCGATTACTACAAGATACTCGCGGAAAACCTGCCGCCGCAGGTGCTGGTCGTAACCTCGCTCGGCAACGCCTCTTATCTCTGGGCCAAGGTCCATGATGCGCCGGAGAATTTTTATTTCGAAGACGCCATGGGCCTGGCACTGCCACTCGCGCTTGGCCTCGCCGTTGCACGGCCGGAGCGGCCGGTGATCGTGGTCGAAGGCGATGGCGGGTTGTTGATGCATATGGGCGCGCTGGTCACGGTCGGCGCCGTCAATCCCGCCAATCTCACGGTGCTTGTTGTCCAGAACGGCGTCCATGCCGCGTCCGGCGGTCAGGCGTTGACCAATGCCTCGCTCGATCTCGCGCAACTCGCGCGCGCCGCCGGGATCGCGTCGACCGAAAACATCGACAATCCGCAAGCGCTTGCCGACAAACTGCGCGGCAGAGCCGCACGCAACGGCGCCGAATGCCTCGTGCTGGCGACCGAGCCCGACCTCGACGTCGTCCGGCCGCCGGCCAGCTTCGATCCCTTGCTGAGCAAGCATCGCTTGCAGGGCGCGATCGGCGCTCGACGTTATGTCCACGCCGTGTTTGGCGGCGGCAAGCTCGAAGGCGCTTAAGCTACTCCGTATTTGTCGAACAGATCGGGTGCGAATTTCAGTCCGAGCCCGGGTCCGGCCGGTACGGCGATTTCACCGTTGACCGGTATCGGGGGATTCTCGAACAGGCGCCAGGTCCACGGCATATATTCGACCACCAGCCCGTTCGGAATCGCGGCGATCAGGTGGACATGGATTTCGGGCAGCAAATGACTGGCCACGGGCTTGTTGAAGGCTTCCGCCATGCCTGCGACCTTCATCCATGGCGTGATCCCGCCGACCCGCAGCAAATCGATCATGGTGATATCGCTGGCGTGGTGTGACAACGCCTGCCGGTGCGGCTCGATGCCCCAGAGATATTCGCCGGCGCAGACCGGTGTCGTCAGCGCATCGGCGATCTTCGCAAGCCCCTGGTGGTCGTCGCACGTCGTCGGGTCCTCCAGCCATCCGAGCCTGAGATCTTCGATGCGATGGCCGATCGAGATCACCTCGGCGACACTCCAGCGCTGATTGATATCGACCATCAAATTGACAGCGGGCCCGACCGCGTCGCGGACCAGGCGAATGCGCTCGATTTCCTGCGCCGGCGTCAATCCTTCCACGGCCATCTGGGTCTTGATCTGCCGATAACCTTTCTCGACCAGCGCCGACGCCGCGCGTTGCAGCTTATCGGTCGGCGTGGTGCGCGACAGCGCACCGCTGGCATAGGCCGGCACCTTGTCGCGCGCGCCGCCCAATAGCCGCGCCAGCGGAAGGTTGAAGGCCTTGCCGCGGATGTCCCACAAAGCGGTATCGATCGCCGAAATCGCCAGCATTGCAATGCCGGAGCCGCATGAAGCCGACGCGGCGCGCAGCTTGGCATTGACCTGTTCGACGCGCAGGGGATCATCGCCCTTGATCAGTTCGCCGAAGTCCTCGAGTGCGGCCCGCAGCGAGCGCACCAGTTTGCCGCCGAACCCGGTGGCGCCGATGCCCTCGATGCCCTGGTCGGTCTGAATCTGGACCGTGAAGAATTCGCGCAGCATCCCGATCATGTGGGGCGCGCCGACCAAAGGCTCTTCTTGAGGCAGGCGGACGAAATTGACCTTGATTTGTTGAATTTTCATCTTGTCCTCACGCAACGGTCAGTTTGGCCAGAATGGCCGGATCGGGATCGATGCCAAGGCCCGGCCCTTGCGGAACCGCAAGGTGGCCATCCACCGGCTCGTACCAGTCTCCGAATGGGCTTTCGGTCAGGTCGCAGTAGAGCCGCTCGACCATGGGTGCCGGGGCGAGCGCCGCAACCACATGCGCGGTCGCGATCAGGCCCGGACCGAAATAGGCGGAATGCGGCGCGACCGCCACGTTTGCCGCGTTGGCGGCGGCGATGATGTCCCGCATGATCGAAATGCCGCCGATCTTAGCGACACTCGGCTGGACGTAGTCGACCGCCCGGCTATCAATCAGCCGCGCAAAATCGGTGGGCGTGAGGACGTTTTCACCAATGGCGACCGGAACCCCAGTGGCGCTGACCTGCCGCGCGGCCTCGAAATCTTCCAGCGGCCAGACCGGCTCCTCGATCCATTTCAGGCCCAGTTCGCGCAACGGCGCGACCGCCGACAAGGCTTCCGATAGCGTCCACGGCGCATTGACGTCCACCATCAGCGAACCGCCATTGTGCCGCCGCAACAATTGCGCCGCGGCGGTGATCTCAGCGCGTCCGGTTTCGTGCACCTTGAGTTCGCGGTAGCCGCGTTCCAGCGCCTGCTCGCAGGTGCGGACGACGACGTTGGTTTCGCCGTATTTCAGCAGACTAGCATAGGCCGGCAGCTTCGCGCGTGGCGCGCCGCCGAGCAGCCTGTAGATCGGCAGGTCTTTCGATTTTCCAAGAATGTCCCAGAGCGCGATATCCAGACCCGACAGCGCATACATCACCGGGCCGGCGCGCCCAACGCCGTGCACGTGGTAGATCAGCTTTTTCATCAGCGCGGGAATATCGAGCGGATCTGCACCGATGCAGACCGGCGCGATCAGGTTCTCCAGCAGCGATTTGACGGCCGGCCAGATCCGATGCGGAAACGCTTCTCCCCACCCGGTGATCCCGCTGTCGGTCTCGACCTTGACCAGCACCGTTTCAAAGGCTTGCCGACGTTCGCCGGCGAATTTGGGCGTGGAACCGCCCGGTTTGAGCTGCTGCCGATAGACGACGGCGGATACCTGCGTGATTTTCATGACGTTACGAACCCGATCTCACGCATCACTCCCGTCGCGCTTCTTGTTGTTCATGCGCTTGGCGCTGCCTATCATGGGGCGAGGTGCCAGCATAACGGCTGCCGCGACGATAAGAGCCGCGACCGAAACGGGAGGTCAAGATGTCTGAGAGCAGGGGTGACCGGCTTCTGACGCGCCGCCGCGCCGTCGCGACAATCGCGGGGGGCGTAAGTCTTGTTGCATCGCCCGCGATCGTTGCCGCGCAAGCGCCGCTCACGGTCAGTTTCGTGCAGCAGCGCGGCTTGATGTATCTGCCCGTCGACATGATGGTCACCGGCGGTGTGCTTCAGCAGGAGGCCAGCAAGCTCGGTCTCGGCAAGGTCGAGGCCACTGCAAGAGCGTTGAGCGGCCCGGCGGCGATCACGGATGCCTTGCTGTCGGGTTCGGCTCAGTATGGCGCGGCGGCGCTTCCCTCGTTATTGACGCTCTGGGACAAGACTCACGGCACGCCCAACGAGGTCAGGGCGGTCGGCACCATGTCGAACGGCGCCATGGTGCTTTACACCATCAATCCCAACGTCAAGACGATTGCCGATTTCACCGAGAAGGATCGCATTGCGGTGCCCTCGGTGCGCATATCCTTCAATGCCATGATGCTGGAGATGGCGGCGGAGAAATTATGGAATGATCCGCATCGTCTCGATCATCTGACGGTCGGTCTTGGCCACGCGGACGCGGTTGCAGCACTTTCGGCGGGATACGGTTCGGCGACCGTGACCGCGCATATCGCGGTGCAGCCTTTCACGGACCGCGGCCTCAAGCTGCCGGGCGCCCATGTCGTAGCCGACAGTCGCGAGGTGTTTGGCGGTCCGCTGACGCAGGTCAGTTTGCTTGCCACCAGGCAGACGAGAGACAAGAACCCGACCTTGTTCAAGGCTGTCGGGAATGCGCTGGAGGCCTCGATCAAAAGGTGTAACGCGGACAAGGACGCTGCCGCGGTGCTCTGGAAGAAGGCCCAGAATGCCTCGGAGAGTATCGACGAATTACGCGCCTTGCTTGACGATCCCGGCTTCGAGTTCACCTCGCAGCCGCATCGCATCGCCTACTTCGCGGCCTTCCTCCAGCGCATCGGCAACATGAAGTCAAAAGTCGGCGACTGGAAGGAATTGTTCTGGGAAACCGCCTATGACCAACAGGGCGATTGAGCTACACAGCCGCCGAAGGCACCCAAGGCCGCTCGGCGCGTTGACATGAACAAACCTCGGAGGACGTAAATCATGGCCATGACCGATCGCAGAACCCTGATCCAGGCGGCCGCGGCGCTTCCGCTGGCGACGGCTGCGACGTCGGCATTTGCGCAGGCCCCAAGGGGAACCGCGGCGGCTCCCGCCAAGCCGGCACCAAAGGATGTGACGCGAGAACTCGCGCATTACATCGTCACGGCCACCTATGACGAGCTTCCCGCCAACGTCCGCAAAGAAGGCGTTCGGACGCTTCTTAATTGGGTCGGGGTCGCGATCGGCGGGTCGCATCATCAGACCGTCGATATTGCGGTGGCCGCGCTCACGCCGTTCTCCGGCCCGGCGCAGGCTTCGCTGTTCGGGCGGCGCGAACGGTTCGACATCATGAACGCCGCCTTTCTCAACGGCGTGTCGAGCCACATCTTCGACTATGACGACACGCATCTGAAGACGATCATTCACCCCGCAGGTCCGGTCGCGTCCGCGATCATCGCATTGTCGGAAATGCAGCCGGTGTCGGGCAAGGAGTTCCTCAACGCGCTCGTAGTCGGCGTCGAGACCGAGTGCCGGATCGGCAATTCAGTCTATCCGAACCACTATGACGTCGGCTGGCATATCACCGGCACGGCCGGCGTGTTCGGTTCGGCGGCCGCCGTCGGCAAACTCCTGAAACTCAACGAACAGCAGATGGTCTGGGCGCTGGGCCTTGCCGCCTCGCAGCCGGTCGGCTTGCGCGAGTCTTTCGGCTCGATGAACAAGAGCTTCAATCCCGGGCGCGCCGCCAGCAACGGCATCTTCGCTGCGATGCTGGCTTCGAAGAATTTCACGTCTTCCGACAGCATGATCGAAGCCAAGCGCGGCTGGGCCAACACGATCAGCACCAAGCAGGACTATAACGAAATTCTTGGCGACCTCGGCAAGCGCTACGAGGCAGCGCTGAACACCTACAAGCCGTTCGCCTGCGGAATCGTGATGCACCCGGCGATCGATGCCGCGGTTCAATTGCGTAATGAGAACAAACTGACCGCCGACCAGATCGAGCGCGTCGATCTGAAGGTTCATCCGCTGGTGATCGAACTCACCGGCAAGAAGAACATCCACGAAGGCCTGGAAGGCAAATTCAGTATCTATCACGCGGTTGCGGTCGCGCTGGTCGAAGGTGCGGGCGGCGAAAAACAATTCAGCGACCGGGCGGTCAACGATCCGACTATCGTCGCGTTGCGCGGCAAAGTGAATCCCGTGGTCACGCCGGGCATCGATGCGGCGCAGGTCGACATGACGATCGTGCTGAAGGACGGCCGTCAGCTGCATCGCTATATCGAACATGCCATCGGCAGTGTCGAGAAGCCGATGACCGACCAGCAGCTCGAAACCAAATTCACCGATCTCGCCGACGGTATCATTCCGGCGGCGATGATCCGGCGCGTGATGGATGCCTGCTGGAACGTCGAAAGTCTGCCGAACGCGGCCGAGATCGCGAAGATGTCGGTTTCGGCGTAGCCGAGCTTTAGCGATGGTGCGCTAGAACCGTTCGAGGATCGATTCGAGAAACCGCACCACCAAGGCCGTCTCGCTTTCGTTAAAGGGCAGCATCAGCTTTCTGGTGAGGCGTGCCAGGATCGGCCGCGCCGCTGCGGCCTTTGCCAGTCCTGCCGATGTTGCAAACAGACGGACAGCGCGGTGATCGTCGGCATCGGGCTCGCGTCGGACCAGGCCCGCGTGCTCCATCCGGTCCACCAGCATGGTGGTGGCGGATTTGTTGATCCCGAAGAGTCTCGCTGACCTGTTTCGGTGAAGCACCCGGATCTCTTTCCAGGATGAACAGCGCGCCGAGCTGCGTCATGCTGATGCCGAGCGCTTCGCCGAAGGCCGCGTCAGCGCTTTTGAGCAGGCGATGCTGCGCCAGCGCCATCAAATGAAACAGACGCGGTTGCCTCGGTGAGTTCAATGAACGACGTCCTGCCGTCCCGTGATGGCCATCAGCGTGCCCGTCATCGTGGCGACGAGTTTTTCCTTCGTTCCTTCCAGCGCCAAGGCCTGGGCCTCGCAGAAGGTGAGGGTCCTGCCGGGCTTGACGACCCGCGCACGAAACAGAAACCGGTCGCCCTTGGCGGGCGCGAGCAGGCTCGTCTTGAATTCGACGGTCAGCACCGCGGCATCGATCGGCATCAGTGTGAACGCCGCATAGCCGCAGGCGCTGTCGAGCGCGGTGGTGACGATGCCCGCATGCACGAATCCATGTTGCTGCGTGTAGTCGGGGTTGGGCGGCATGGCGAGGTGAACCTCGCCCGCATCGAGGTGAACCAGCTCGATCCCGAGCGTTGCCATGACACGCTGTCGCGCAAAGCTTGCGCGCACGCGGTCGCGGAAATTCGGATCCTGCGCCTGAACCATTCTGCTTTCCTGTCCGTCGATGACGTTGTCAGTATAGTTCATATATGAACTAGTTCAAATCAAGATTTGGCGCGTCGCGGCGGTATCGAAATTGCAGGGCGGCTGGCGTAAAGTCCGCCCGGTTTGACTTGACGGCGGGAACTACGGTGCAGGAGGTTTTAGAGTGCGGTTTGTCAATGTCGCGGCGGGTCAGCTCGGCCCCATCGCCAAAAACGAGACGCGGACGCAGGTGGTGGCGCGGCTGTCGGCCCTGATGCGCCAGGCGCATTCCAACGGATGCGATCTGATCGTCTATCCGGAGCTGGCGCTGACCACGTTCTTTCCGCGCTGGTTCATGGAAGATCAGGCCGAGATCGACCGCTTCTTCGAGCGCGAGATGCCGGGGCCGGAAACACAGCCCTTGTTCGAGCTCGCTCGCGAACTCGGTATCGGCTTTTATCTCGGCTACGGTGAACTGGCGGTCGAAGATGGCGCCATCCATCGCTACAACTCGTCTGTCCTCGTCGACAAAAGCGGCGCCATCGTCGCGAAATACCGCAAGGTTCATTTGCCCGGTCATGCCGAGCACGAGCCTTGGCGAAAATTCCAGCATCTGGAGAAGCGCTATTTCGAACCCGGCGACCGCTTCGGCGTGGTCGAGGCGTTCGGCGGCGTGATGGGCATGGCGATCTGCAACGACCGCCGCTGGAGCGAGACTTATCGGGTGATGGGGCTTCAGGGCGTCGAGATGGTGATGATCGGCTACAACACGCCGGTGCACAATCCGCCCGCGCCGGAACACGACGACCTTTCGCTGTTCCACAATCAATTGGTGATGCAGGCCGGCGCCTATCAGAACGGCACTTTCGTGGTTGGCGTCGCCAAAGCGGGGATCGAGGAAGGCGTCGACCAGATCGGCGGCAGTTGCATCATCGCGCCGTCAGGCGAAGTCGTTGCGGCCTGTACCACCAAAGGCGACGAGATTGCGCTCGCGCGCTGCGATCTCGATCTCTGCAACTCCTACAAGCGCACCACCTTCAACTTCGACATTCATCGCCAGCCGCGCGCCTATCGAATGATCGTCGAGCGGAAGGGGCAAAATCTCATGGCCGACGGAACGCCGGTCAGATCCGGAAAGTGACGCCGCCTTAGCTGTATCTTGCGTCAGTTGTCCGGCCCAATCGCGCATCATCCGGCGGCAAAACTTTTGGCAACGTTGAAATGCTGCGCGTAAATATACCGCAATATCAATGTAGTAAGACAAATTGCATGCAGCATACAAAATATCGTTGCTGCTGTTCTCGCCTTGCCGCAGACTTGATCCCGTTGGCAGGGGAGGACCGTCAATGGCGACGGTCGCGCTAGAGATAGCAGGGCAAGGCTCGCGCAAGAATCTGCCGGCGTTGGGGGAGAGCCATGAGTGATCACGTCATTGCTGCGGCAGGCGCCGACAAGCCGACCGGTGTGCGCTGGAAGATCTTTTTCCTGCTCTTGTTTCTGGTCTCGGTGAATTACATCGACCGTGCCTCGCTCTCGGTCGCAATGCCGCTGATCTCCAAGGAGTTCGACATCGATCCGGCTTGGCAGGGGCTGATCCTGAGTTCGTTCTTCTGGACCTACGCCTTCATGCAGGTGCCGGGCGGCATGCTGGCCGATCGCTTCAAGCCGAGAATCGTGGTGGCGCTGGCAACCGTGTTCTGGGGAGCGTTCCAGGCGATTGCGGCGCTGTCGACGAACTGGTTCGTGCTGCTGCTGACGCGGCTGGGCCTCGGCGCCTCGGAAGCGCCGATCTATCCGGCCGGCGGCAAACTCAACGGCATCTGGATGACGCAGACCGAACGTGGGCGCGGAGCGACATTGCTCGACGGCGGCGCGCCGCTCGGTGCTGCCTTGGGCTCGATCGTGATTGCCTGGATGATCGCCGCATTCAATTCCTGGCGCATGGCCTTTGTGATCGCCGGTGTCGGTACGATGCTGTGCGGGCTGTGGGCCTGGTACTACATCCGCAACTCGCCGCGACAGCATCCGTCCGTCAACGAGGCGGAGGCGCGCTATATCGAACAGGCGCATGCGCTGGAGGATGCCGGTTCGACGCCGTCTTCCGGCGGAAGCTGGGTGTCCTATTTCACGTTCCGCTCGGTCTGGTGCATGTGCCTGGGCTGGTTCTTCTTCAACGTGACGTTCTACGGCCTGTTGACATGGATGCCGACCTATCTGTTCAAGGTGCACAACCTCGACATCAAGGCGCTCGGTAACACGTCCTTCATCATCTTCTTTGCAGGCTTCATCGGCGAATTGATCGGCGGCTGGATCGGCGATCGCTGGCGTGAGAGCGGCGGTTCGCCGAATCTCGTCTACCGCACGCTGTTTGCGATTGCGGCCATCATGGTGACGATCTCGATTTTCCTGGTCGCCTATACCTCGGACGCGGTTCTGGTTGTCGTGCTGCTGTCCTCGACACTGTTCTTCCTGCGCTGGTGCGGCATGTATTGGGTTATTCCGGCGGCGCTGGCAGGCCGGGAAAAATCGGGCTTCCTTGGTGGCTGCATGAATCTCGGCGGCAATATCGCGGGCATCACGACGCCGATCATCGTCGGCTTCATCGTGCAGGCGACCGGGTCCTACTTCCTGGCGCTGATGTATTTCGCGTTCGCCGGCGTTGCGCTGCTGATCTGTTCGACCCTGATCGATTACAGCCGCCGCCTGCCGGTGTGAGCCGAACGAAGGATACGTAATGACCAGGCTCGGCATGCTCACGCCTTCGTCGAACACCGCGCTCGAGCCCGTCACCTATGCGATGCTTGCCGGTGTCGAGGGCGTCTCGGTGCATTCTTCGCGCTTCAGGGTGACGGAAATCGCGCTGTCGGAATCCGCGAAAGCCCAGTTCGATCACGGCGAAATCCTCCGCGCCGCCGAATTATTGGCGCACGCCAAGGTCGATGTCATCGCCTGGAACGGGACCTCCGCCAGCTGGCTCGGCTTCGACCGCGATGAACGGTTGTGCGAGCGCATCACGGAAGCGACCGGCATCCGCGCCTGCACCACGGTGCTCGGCTATCGCGATCTGTTTCGGCAGTTACCCGCCGCACGCGTCGGGTTGGTGTCGCCATACACCGCCGATGTGCAGGACCGGATCGTTAGCGTCTGGGGTTCGCAAGGGTTGAACTGCGTCGCCGAGCGGCATCTGTCGTTGGCGGACAATTTTTCGTTTGCCGAAGTGCCCGAAGCCGAGGTGGCGCGGCTGATCGAGGAGGTCGTGGCCGATGGCGCCGATGCGACCGTCGTGCTCTGCACCAACATGCGCGGCGCGGGCGTTGCCGAACGTCTGGAGCGAAAGCTCGGCGCGGGCATTTTCGATTCGATCGCGGTGACGCTGTGGGCGTGCCTTATCGCGGCCGGCGTCGACCCTTCTGTCGTGCGTGGCTGGGGTAGCGTGTTTACCAATCGTGATTTGTTGCCTCCAATCGTCGCGCCCCTTCGACGCGATCAACCCGTCGTGACCCGCCGTGGCTAAAACCAGGACCAAGCCGGGCAGCGACAGGAAAGCGCCGAGGCGCCGCAGCGTGGCATCTTTGCGGACGCGTACGCTGCGCGTTCCCCGCACCGGCCTGCACGAACAGGCCGCCAATAAGCTTCGTACTTTGATTGTGCGTGGCGATCTCGCGCCCGGCGAGCCCTTGCTCGAAGTCAGCCTCTCCCAGGCACTCGGCATTTCGCGTACGCCGCTGCGCGAGGCTTTGAAACAACTGGCCTCCGAAGGCCTGGTTGAGCTGCGCCTCAATCGCGGCGCGGTGGTTGCGCCGTTGCGGCATGAGGAACTCACGGAGCTGTTCGAGGCCGTCAGCGGCATCGAGCGCTGCGCGGCGGAGTTGGCTGCGATCCGCATGACAGCACAGGATGTGGAACGGCTCGAAGCGCTTCAGGCCAGGATCGAACGGCATCGCGAGCGCGGCGAATTGCGCGACTATTTCGAAGTCAATCAGCAGATCCACGGCACCATCGTCGGCTTTGCCCGCAACAGTGTCCTGAAAGCCTCGCACGACGCGCTGCTGGCGCGCGCGGAACGGGCACGCTTCTTTGCGTTGTCGGCCGACGGGCGATGGGATGAATCGGTGCGCGAGCATCGGCAAATTCTTAGCGCCTTGAAGGCGCGCGATGCGGCGCGGGCCGGGCAATTGCTTGGCCAGCACGTCCGCCGCACCGGGGAGACCGTGGCCGCGACGCTCACGAAAATGAAAGAGACACCGTGAGGATACTTCTGCTCAACCCCAACACGACCGCGGAAGTGACCGGCTTGCTCCATGCCGCGGGCAACCGCGCCGCGTCACCCGGCACCGAACTGGTGGCGATGACCGCAAAACGCGGCGTGCCTTATATCGCCACCCGCGCCGAAGCGCAGATCGGCGGCGCGATCGCGCTGGAAATGCTGGCCGAAGCCGGTCCCGGTTTCGATGCCGCGATCATTGCAGCCTTCGGCGATCCCGGCCTGTTCGGCGCCCGCGAGTTGTTTTCATTCCCGATCGTCGGCCTTGCGGAGGCTGCGATGCTGACCGCCTGCATGGTCGGGCGAAAATTCTCCATCGTGACTTTTTCGCGCACGCTTGCGCCCTGGTATCAGGAATGCGTGGCGATGCACGGCCTGGAAGCGCGTTGCGCCGGCATCCGCGCGCTTGACGAAGCCTTTCAATCGATCTCGGATGTTCAGTCCGAGAAGGAAGAGGTGCTGGTGCGGCTGGCGAACATGGCGATCGAACAGGACGACGCCGATGTCGTGATATTGTCGGGCGCGCCGCTGGCCGGTCTCGCGGACAAGGTCAGGGACCGTATTCCGGTTCCGGTGATCGATCCCGTTGCGGCTGCCGTGCGGCAGGCAGAGACTCTCGCTGTTCTCAAACCGCGCAAGGCGGTGGCCGGAACCTTCCGCCGTCCCGGTCCCAAGCCGACGGTTGGGCTGCCGGAGCCGCTCGCCGCCGTTATCGAGCATCGCGAGGGCAAACAGGAAGGAACGAGCTGATGCGGTTCGACACCATCATCCGCGGCGGCACGGTGGTGACCGCAGCCGACACGTTTTCCTGCGATGTCGGCATTGCCGACGGCAGGATCACAGCGCTCGGCAACGATCTCGGCACGGCGGAAAAAATCATCGACGCGACCGGCCGGCTGGTGCTGCCGGGCGGCATCGACAGCCATGTCCATTTCGCGCAGCCATCGGGTGACGGCATTGTCATGGCGGACGGCTTTGCCACCGGCACGCGCTCGGCGGCATTCGGCGGCAACACCACGGTGCTGCCGTTCTGCCTGCAGGAAAAGGGACAGACCTTGCGCGAGGCGCTGCGCAAATATCACGCGCTGGCGGAAGGCGAATGCCATGTCGATGTCTCCTTCCATCTCATCGTGTCAGATCCGACCGAGCATGTGCTGGGCCAGGAACTGCCGGCGCTGGTGGAGGACGGCTACACCTCGCTCAAAGTCTTCATGACCTATGAGGGCCTGGCGTTGTCGGACCGCGAATTGCTGGAGACCATGTCGGTAGCGCGCGAGACCGGCGCGATGCTGATGGTGCATGCGGAAAACTTCGACGCGATCAAGTTTCTCACCGATCGGCTCGAACGCGCCGGCAATACCGCGCCGCGCTTTCATGCGACCTCGCGGCCGATTCCGGTCGAGCGCGAGGCCACGCATCGCGCGATTTCGCTGTCGGAACTGATCGACGTGCCGATCATGATCGTGCATGTCTCCAACCGCGAGGCGATGGAGGAAATTCGCCGCGCGCAGCAACGCGGGCTGAAAGTGCTGGGCGAAACCTGCCCGCAGTATCTTGTGTTGACTGAAAAGGATCTCGATCAGCTCAACATGGAAGGCGCCAAATATGTCTGCTCGCCGCCACCGCGCGACGAGGCCAGCCAAAAGGCGTGCTGGGAAGGCCTTCAGCAAAAGGTGTTTTCGGTTTTCTCCTCCGACCATTGCCCGTTCCGCTATGACGATCCGCAAGGCAAGCTGCTGCCGAAGGGGCGCACCAGTTTTCGCTGGGTGCCGAACGGTATTCCCGGGGTGGCGACGCGGCTGCCGATCCTGTTCTCCGAAGGCGTCGTCAAGGGCCGCATCGATCTCAATAGTTTTGTCGCCTTCAGCGCGACCAACCACGCCAAGATTTACGGCCTCTACCCGAAGAAGGGAACGATCGCGGTCGGGTCGGACGCCGACATCGCGATATGGGACCCCGAGCGCAAGGTTACGATCCGTCATGACCTGATTCACGATGGCGCGGACTATACGCCCTATGAAGGAATCGAAGTCACGGGCTGGCCGGTCTTGACCATGGTGCGCGGGCGGGTCGTGGTCGATGACGGCACGCTTGTCGGCGCCAAAGGTCACGGCACCTATCTGTCGCGCAACAAGCCGCCGAAGAATCTTGCGGTTTAGAGATCAACAAGAAGCAGGGAGAGTACCATGCCATATGCAACGACAGACGACGGGGTGCGCCTCTATTTCGAGGAAACCGGCTCGGGTGAGCCCGTGATCTTTGTGCACGAATTCGCCGGCGACCTGCGCAGCTACGAGCCGCAGATGCGCTATTTCGGCAAGCGCTATCGCGCCATCGCCTACAACGCGCGCGGCTTTCCGCCCTCGGACGTGCCGGAGAACGTCGCCTCCTATTCGCAGGCGCGCGCGGCCGACGATATCCTGGCGGTGCTCGATCACATCAAGGCGCCGAAGGCGCACATTGTCGGTCTCTCGATGGGCGGTTTCGCGACGCTGCATTTCGGCATTCGCCATCAGGCCCGCGCGCTGTCGCTCTGCATCGGGGGCTGCGGTTACGGCGCCGAACCCGACAAGCGCGAGGTCTTCCGTGCCGAGGCGGATGTGATCGCCGCGGCACTTCGGAAGGATGGCATGGAGGCGTTTGCCGAACGCTACGCCTATGGGCCGACCCGCGTGCAATATGAAAACAAGGATCCGCGGGGACACGCCGAATTCAAGCGGATGTTGTCAGAACATTCGGCGGCCGGCTCGGCCAACACCCAGCAGGGCGTACAGAAGGAACGTCCGTCGCTCTACACGCTGGTCGAGGAGATGAAGCGAATCACGGTGCCGACGCTGGTCATCACCGGTGATGAGGACTGGCCATGCCTGTTGCCGGGCATTCTGATGAAGCAGAACATTCCCTCTGCCGCGCTTTCGGTGATCCCGAATTCCGGCCACGCCATCAACATCGAGGAGCCTGAGGAATACAACCGAATCGTCAGCGATTTCCTCAGCCAGGTGGAGAGCGGCCGCTGGCCGCAACGCGATCCTCGCGCGGTCTCATCCTCGATCACCGGCATGAAAAATTGATCGTGAAATCAATCTGCTGGGCGGCATTCCACCGGGCGGAACGCAGTCGTTGACGCTCGTGCGGAATCGCGCCAATCTTTGGTAGACCCGTGATCCATACATCATCTGAAATAAAGACACGGGGGCAGGGAGCGCGCTGAGGGCGATGAGTAGGGAGCACCGCTCACCCGATCGGGACCGGCTGGATAGGGATGAGGCGGCCGAGGACGCGCTGGAGTCGGCGCGTCAGATGGCGCCTGGCCCCGAACGCAACGAAGCCCTCAAAGCTGCAGGCGCGCTTCGCCGCACCGCCGATGAGCGAGGCGTGGTTTTTGCCAAACGAGGCCGGCCGCGCAAGTCACCGTGACCTCTGGCCTTCCGTAGGCTTTGCCCGGCGCTGTATGACAGTGGGGTAAAACGACCCAGGTTCGGGCGCGTTTTTGCGCTGCGAAATCGCTTTTTTCGCAACTGCTAAAGCGCGCCCAAAATCCAGGCGGCGTATGACTGGAACACGCTGACCATACACTAAATTTTATATTAGTTGCCGCACTGCGGCAGCCTTCCCATCATTCCGGCGGGGTAGTGGATGAGAGCGCGATCCCGGCCGATCACAGGCCGGCGTAAATCGGTCTTTGCGCTTTCGATCTCGTTGGTGGTGCCCGGAAGGTTACGCGCGGTTGTCATGAAGTTATCCCTCCAGGCGTTACGAGGAATAGCGATTTCCTCGCCGAGATCATTGAATCCTGATAGCGATATTCAGAGCCCGATGTAGGAGAGCTGCGCCGTGTGGATCGTTCTGACCGCGCTGAGGCGGCCCTATACGTTCGTTGTGCTTGCGGTGTTGATTGCGCTGTTCGGCATTCGCGCTGCGCTAACCACCCCGACCGACATCTTCCCGAACATCAACATCCCGGTCATCGCGGTGGTCTGGAGCTATAACGGCCTGCCGCCGAACGACATGTCGGGCCGCGTGATCTATTACTACGAACGCTTCCTGACCGCGCAGGTCAGCAACATCGAACACGTCGAGTCGCAGTCGCTCGCCGGCTATGGCGTGATCAAGGTCTTCTTCCAGAAGGACGTCAATATCGCCGCCGCGATGGCGCAGGTGACGGCGTCCTCGCAGACGGTGTTGAAGCTGCTGCCGCCCGGCATCACGCCCCCTTACGTGTTGAGCTACAACGCCTCATCGGTGCCAATCCTGCAGTTGGCGCTGTCGAGCAAAGCGCTGCCCGAGATGAGGCTGTTCGACCTCGGGCAAAACTTCATCCGGCCGCAGCTCGCAACGGTGCGGGGTGCGGCCGTGCCCTCGCCCTATGGCGGACAGGTGCTGCAGGTGCAGATCGACCTCGATCAGCAGGCGATGCAGGCGCATGGCGTGTCGGCCGAGGACGTCGTCAATGCTGTTTCGGTGCAGAACCTGATTCTCCCCGCCGGCGACCAGAAGATCGGCAAGTTCGACTGGAACGTCTCGCTCAACGCCAGCCCGGTCAATTTGGAGAAGATCAACGACCTGCCGGTGAAGAAATCCAACGGCACGATTATTTTCGTCCGCGATGTCGCCTACGTGCACCAGGGCTCGCCGCCGCAGACCAACATGGTGCGGGTGAACGGCTCGCGCGCGGTGCTGATGACCATTCTGAAGGCCGGAGCGGCGTCGACGCTGGACGTGATCGAGGGCGTCAAGACGGTATTGACGCGGGTGAAGGAAACACTCCCGGCGAGCCTCGGCCTCGAAGCCGTCGGCGATCAGTCGGTGTTCGTCAAGGCGGCGGTGTTCGGCGTCGTTCGCGAGGCCGTGCTGGCCGCGGTCCTCGTCGGCGTGATGATTCTGCTGTTTCTCGGTAGCTGGCGCTCGACCGTCATCATTCTCACCGAAATTCCGCTCGCGGTGCTGTTCTCGCTTACCGCGCTGTCGCTGCTCGGCGAAACCATCAACGTCATGACGCTCGGTGGCCTGGCACTCGCGGTCGGCATCCTGGTCGACGACGGCACGGTGACGATCGAAAACATCAATTATCACCTGGAGCAGGGCAAGGAGATCGAGCCAGCGATCCTTGACGGCGCGCAGCAGATCGTGATCCCGGCCTTCGTCACGCTGCTGTGTCTGTGCATCGTGTTCGTGCCGATGTTCCAGCTCGGCGGCGTCGCCGGTTATCTGTTCCAGCCGCTGGCGGAAGCGGTGGTCTTCGCCCTGATCGGCTCGTTCATCCTGTCGCGCACGCTCGTGCCGACGATGGCGAACTACCTGATGAGTGCTCATCACCACTCCATCGAAACCGACATCGGCCACGATAGATTGCCGATCCGTTCGCGCAATCCGCTGTTGCGATTCCAGCAGGGCTTCGAGCAGTACTTCGAACGTTTCCGCGGCGGCTACCGTGCGTTGCTGGTCAGGGCACTCGAAGCGCCGAAGACCTTTATCGTGGCCTTTCTCGCCTGCGTCTTGGTTTCGTTCGCGCTGATGCCGTTTCTGGGTTCGAACTTCTTTCCGGCTGTCGATTCCGGCCAGATCCTGATGCATGTGCGCGGCCAGCCCGGCACGCGGATCGAGGAGATGGCCCGCGTGTTCGAACAGATCGAACAGACGGTGCGCGCGACCATTCCGCGCGAGGAACTCGCCAATATTGTCGACAATATCGGGCTGCCGTTTTCCGGCATCAACATGGCCTATCAGAACACCGGCACGATCGGCCCCGAAGACGGCGATGCGCTGATCTCGCTGAACGCAGAGCACGGTCCCACGGCCGATTACGTCAAGAAGTTGCGCACGATATTGCCGCAGAAATTCCCCGGCACCACGTTCTCTTTCCTGCCCGCCGACATCGTGTCGCAAATCCTGAATTTCGGCCTGCCGGCGCCGATCGACATCCAGGTCGTCGGCAATAACCAGAAAGCCAATTACGCCTACGCCACCGACGTGATGAAGAAGATTCGTCAGGTGCCGGGCATCGCCGATCTCCGCATCCAGCAGATATTCAACTACCCGCAGATCAATATCGACGTCGACCGGACCATGGCCGCCGATGTCGGCCTAACCCAGCGCGACGTCGCCAATAGTCTGCTGGTCACGCTCTCCGGCAGCGGTCAGGTGAAGCCGAATTTCTGGCTCAATCCGGAAAACGGCGTGTCCTATCCGATCGTGGCCCAGATGCCGCAATACCGGGTCAACAGCATTTCCGATCTGTCCAACATTCCGATCACCACCTCGGAAAACGGTACGGTCGGGCAGCGCTTTCTGGGCGGGCTCGCCAAGATCAGCCAGGGGCCAAGTGCCGGCGTCGTGTCGCACTACAACGTGCAGCCAGTGATCGATATCTTCGGCGACACGCAGGGGCGCGACCTCGGCGCGGTCTCGCGCGATATTGAAAAGATTCTCGCTGAGACCAAGAAAGACTTGCCGCGCGGTTCGTACACGATCGTGCGCGGTCAGGTCCAGACCATGAATAACGCCTACAGCGAGCTTTACCTCGGTCTCGCCGGCGCGATCGTGCTGATCTACCTCGTGATCGTCGTGAACTTCCAGTCCTGGCTCGATCCCTTCATCATCATCACCGCGCTGCCCGCCGCGCTCGCCGGCATCGTCTGGACATTGTTCATGACCGGCACCACGCTATCCGTGCCCGCCTTGACTGGCGCCATCATGTGCATGGGCATTGCGACCGCCAACAGTATCTTGTTGGTAAGTTTTGCCCGCGAGGGTCTGGAAAACGGATTGAATGCCACGACCGCGGCACTGGAGTCCGGCTTTACCCGCTTCCGACCCGTGCTGATGACGGCGCTGGCGATGATTATCGGCATGATTCCGATGGCGCTGGCGATGGGCGAGGGCGGTGAACAGAACGCCCCGCTCGGCCGTGCGGTGATTGGCGGGCTTGCCGTCGCCACCCTTGCCACGCTGTTCTTCGTTCCAACCGTTTTCAGCGTTCTTCACCGTAACAGCAGCCAAGCCCCGGCGACGGCCAACGTGCCGTCGAGCGAGCCGAGCCGGTGAAGCAGGCGCCGGCGATTTGGGAGAAACACCTTGCTTGATTCTCATCCGCATCACGTCCCGCCGGAAACCGACACCCGGCCGAACAAGATAGCGCCGCCGCCCGGCAAGTCGCGCTGGGTCGCTATCATCGCCGTGCTCGTGGCTTTGGGCATCGCCGTCTCCGGCATCCTGTGGCGGCGTCAGCAGGAGAGCGAAGTCGCGAAGTGGACGGCTGAGCTTGCGGTGCCGTACGTCGCTATCGTCTCGCCGAAGCAGGGTGTCACCGGACAGCAGACCTCCCTGCCCGGCGATATCGAGGCCTGGTTCGAGGCGCCGATCTATGCGCGGGTCAGCGGCTATCTGAAGGAGTGGCACTTCGACTTCGGTGCGCATGTCGAGAAGGGCCAGTTGCTGGCGGAAATCGACGCGCCCGATCTCGATGCGCAGTTGGCCGCGGCCAAGGCGAAGCTGAATTCGGCCGAAGCCCAGGTCAATGTGAGGGACGCCGAGCGGAACTTCGCCGAGACGACCTACAAGCGCTGGCGAGAATCGCCGAAAGGCGTTGTCTCGGAGCAGGAGACCGAAGCCAAGAAAGCGGAATTCGGCAGCGCCGATGCGCGGTACAAGGCGTCGATCGCCGAAGCCAATGTCACCCGGAGCGAGGTCGACCGGCTGACCGCGCTCGAGGCCTTCAAACGCATCGTTGCCCCGTTCGACGGTATCGTGACGTCACGCACCACTGACGTCGGCGCCTTGATCAACGCCGGCAGCGGCGCCAGCGCCGGGCCTCAACTGTTCCGGGTTGCCGATGTGCACGAGATGCGGGTGTTCGTTCAGGTGCCGCAGGAAGTATCGTCCAACATGCGCGCGGGACTTACCGCCGAGATAACCTTGCCGCAATATCCGGACAAGACGTTCAAGGCTGTGGTGTCGACGACGTCGGAAGCCATCAACAAGACGGCGCGGACCCTCCTGGTCGAGCTTCACGCCAAGAATACCGACAACCTGCTGCAACCGGGCACGTTCTCCCAGGTGCGATTCAATCTCGCCGACACCCCCGGCACGCTGCGAATTCCGACCAGCGCGCTGATCTTCCGCGAGGACGGCCCGCAAGTGGCGATCCTTGCACCGGGCGACAAGGTCGAGTTGCGGCCGATCAAGCTCGGCCGCAACCTGGGAACCGAGTTTGAGGTGCTGGCCGGTCTTTCCACATCAGACACCGTCATCAACAGCCCGCCGGATTCCCTGTCGCAAGGCGAACAGGTTCGGGTTGCCAAGGATGCCCCGCCGCCTCCGGCTCACGAGGCCGAGGTGCGATGAGTAACCGTTGCCTTTTGACCACAAGGCTTCCACAAAATTTTTCGGATGGATTGACGCCGGTGCAGCGGACGACGTCCAATCGGCGATATCTGGTGTCTCGCGCCTTGGGGCAGTGCGGAATAGGTGCATGAGAATCCAAAGCCTCGCGTGTGTGGTCGTGTGTGCCGGCGCATTGGCAGGATGCGCGCTCGGCCCGGAATATTTCACGCCCGATGCCGCCACCCCTGCGAGCTTCACGGTGCCGCCTGCGGGCAACGGGCCGCAATCCGGCGGCGCCAGCGCCGACTGGCAATGGTGGCGAACGCTGCATGATCGCCAGCTCAACGAGCTCGTCGATCTCGCGATCCAGAACAATATCGACCTCAAGATCGCGCTGGATCGCCTGCAGCAGGCGCGGCTGCAACTGATCGTGGTCGGCGCGCAGGCCGTGCCGCAGCTCAATGGCGGGGTCGGCGCGGGTACGGGCACCGGCACCGATGAGACCAAGGGCAGGGTCGCGCAGGCCCTGCGCGACGGCGACAACAATACCGGCCTGAAGAAAATCACCGGCGTCGGCGGCCTCGATGCCGAGTGGGAAATCGACATCTTCGGCAAGATCGCGCGCCGTATCGAGGCGCAGGTCTACACCGCTGAAGCGCTCAAGGAAGCGCGCGACTGGGTCTATGTCGTGATCGCGGCCGACGTCACCCGTCTTTATTTCGACCTGCGCTCGCGCCAGGACCGGCTACAAATTCTCTACCGCAACATCGAGACGTCGCGGAAGATTCTCGACCTCGCGCAGACGAGGCTTGATCGCGGCCTGACCAATGAACTCGATGTGCTGCTCGCCAAGCGTCAGGTCGAGACGTTGCAGGCCGATGTCGAGCCGCTCAAGGCGCAGATCGCCGCCAACTCCTATGCGATCGCCGTTCTGGTCGGCGAATATCCGGAAAGCATTTCCCGCCGCCTGCTGCGGCCCGGCGCGGTGCCGCGGCTGCCGGCACGTGCGCCGGCCGGAACGCCGGTCGACCTGATCCGCCGCCGTCCGGACATTCGCGAGGCCGAGCGCCTTCTCGCGGCCTCGGTGGCGGATATCGGCGCCCGAACGGCAGAGCTATTCCCGACCGTCGCGATCACCGCCGGCGCGGGCGGGCAGACCGGCCCTCGATCGGGCTCGACGATTCCAATCATCTGGATCGCGTCGATCGGACCTACGCTCAATGCACCCATCCTCGACTTTGGCGCGCTCGACGCCCGGATCGAGATCGCCGACTACCGGGCGCACGAGCTTGCCGGCATTTACAAGCAATCGATCCTCACCGCGATCCAGCAGGTGGACGAAGCGAACGCCGCCTATCAGGGCTTCCGCCAAAGCCTGCGCAGCCTCGATCTCGCGCTTGAGGCCGCCCGTCAGGCGACCAGGGTCGCAACGGAGCGCTACGACCGCGGCCTGACCGACTTCCTCAACGTGCTCGACGCCGAACGGCAGCAATTCACGCTGGAGCAGCAACGCGCCGAAATCATCCGGCTTGCCGGGGACAGTTTTGTGGCGCTCTATAAAGCGCTCGGCGGCGGCTGGCCGCCGGATGAAGTCATTCCGCCGGTCAGGCGTCCGGACCCAGCGGTGATCGCCGCGGTCAAACGCCTGGCCCAGGACCCGCCGCATCCGCGGCCGGATCCGCCACCCCCGGGATTGACCCCCTGACGTAAGGTGAGGGATCGAGCCTGTGACGAACAAAGCTGAAGCCCACGCGCAGACCATCGTGCTCGTCGAGGACGAACAGGCGATGGCAGACGAGATCAAGGGCGAGCTCGAAAGCAAAGGCTACCTGGTGCGGCCGGCCTCCATCGCACAGGCCGCCGACGCGGCGCGGGTCGGCGATGCTGCGATGATGATCATGGACCGGATCGTGTTCGGCGAAGACAGCCTCGTGATGCTGGAAGCGTTGCGCAAGGAAGGCGTCAAGGTGCCGGTTCTGGTCATCTCGGCTCTGTCCTCCGTCGACGAGAAGGTCAAGGGGCTGAAGGCCGGCGGCGACGACTACCTGACCAAGCCGTTCGCCATGGTCGAGCTTTCGGCGCGCGTCGAAGCGATGCTGCGCCGCCTCGACGACGTGCGCACCACGAAACTTCATGTCGGCGATCTCGAAATGGACCTGATCGAAAAGTCAGTTTATCGCGGCAGCAACAGAATCGAGCTGTTGCCGCGCGAGTTTCGCCTGCTCGAATACTTCCTGCGCCACCCAGGAAGGGTCATCACGCGCGCCATGTTGTTGCAGGAAGTCTGGCAGTATCATTTCTCGCTCGAGACCAACGTCGTCGACGTCCATATCAGCAACCTGCGGAAAAAGATCGACACCAAGGGCGCGCCCTCGCTGATCGTGAATATACGCGGCGCCGGGTTCATGCTGAATGCGAATGCTTGAATTTTTCCGTTCTTCGGCGGTGCGCGTAGCGCTCGCCTTCGTGTTCGTCACGACGGTGGCGACCACGGCGGTGTTCGGTCTCGTGTATTTTCGGATCGGCGAAGCGAATGAAGCGAGGAACCGGCTCATTCTCGAAATCGAGGCTGCCAAGAGCGTCAATCGTACCGTCGAGGAGCTGCGCAACGCGTTTGAGGTCAGGCTGACGAACGACCTGCGGCGCATCGACTATGCCGCGCTGTTCGATTCAAGCCGCAAGGTGATGTTCGGCAATATCGACGCGCTGCCGGCGATTGCAGTGGATGGCAAAGCCCACTTCGTTCCGGCAACTCATGTGCCCGGCAGCGACAACCGGATAGAGCCGGCGATTTTCGTCGCGCGTGAGCGCCCCGACGGCAACATCATGGTGCTCGGACGAAGCTTGCTGGAAACGCTCGCGTTCCGGCGCATCGTGCAAAGCGCGCTCGCGGCCGGACTTGCGCCGATGCTGCTGCTTGCGCTGGCGATCGGCGCCTACTTCGCCCGCCGCTCGTCGCGCCGCCTCACCGCCATTCATGACACCATCGCCCGCATCATGAAGGGGGACACGGATTTGCGGCTGCCGGTCGGTTCGCGGCACGACCCGATCGCCCAGATATCGCGGGACGTCAACCTGATGCTGGACGAGATCGGACGCCTGCTGGTGCAGCTCAAGGGCGTGGGCGACAATATCGCCCATGACTTGCGCAGTCCGCTCGCCGTCGTTCACGCCCAGCTTGAGCGCGGGCTTGAAAGTTCGAGCGACGAACAATTGCGCGCGGTAGTGAAGCAGGCGCTCGCTTATATCGACAAGGCCATGCTAACGGTCGCGGCGCTGTTGCGTCTGTCCGATGTCGAATACGGTCCGAAATCACGCAACTTCCAATCGATCGATCTGTCGGCAATCTGCGCCGACCTGTTCGAGTTCTACGAGCCGCTGGCTGAATCGAAATCGATCAAGATGACGCTGGAGACGCAGTCTCCGGTTCAGATCGAGGGCGACGGTGACCTGATGCGCGAGGCGGTGTCGAATCTGATCGGAAACGCGATCAAGTTCACGCCGCAGAATGGCAGCGTGAGCATATCGGTGATTCGCGAAGACGGCCTGCCGGTCGTGCGGATCCGCGATAGCGGGATCGGCGTCGAACCAGCGGAACGTGACAAAATATTTCAACGTTTCTACCGGACATCGAGCGGCCATCGCGTTCCCGGCAGCGGGCTTGGCCTCAGCATCGCGGGCGCCATCGCCAACCTTCATGAGCTGGATCTGCGATTTGACGACAACAATCCCGGCGCGGTGTTCGAACTGGTCGGCCGCCGGCGATAGTGCCGTACTTCCGGCCGGGTAAGAATTTGTTAAACAAGAATTGGCAAAGCTCGGAGCCAGTTTTTCCGCGCAAGAATTTCAGCCAATCTAACGCTCACGTACCATGACGACCAACACCCAGACAGCAGCGTCGGCCGGCATTTCTCCGAGTGCGGAAGCCGAAGGTTCGACCGTCCAGCAGCACCTCAACGCCGGTCAGCAATTGTACCGCGAGGGAAGGATTGCGGAAGCCATCGCCATGTTTCAGCGCGGTCTTGCTGAAGCCGAAAAGGCTGGAACCGAGTCCGCCGAGACGATGTCCGATCTCTACGCCAAGCTCGGCAACGTGGCGGCTGCTTCCGGCGATTTCCAGTTGGCCAGCGTCAATTATCAGGCGGCCTTGAAGATCGCGCCGCATCTGACGAATTGCTGGTGCAGTTTCGGCGACCTGCATTTGAGATGCGGGCAGCACCAGACGGCGATCGAACTCTACCTTCAGGCCTTGAGGATCAATCCGCGCCACTGGGCGGCCCGCGCCAACATGGTGCAGGCGCTGATGGCCGGTAAGCAATATCTCGTCGCCAAGGCGATCCTCAACGAACTCAAGGGCGAGCGTCCGCAGGATGCGCGCATTCATCATCTGCTCGGCAAGACGCTTTTCGAATTGAACGAGATCGAGCCCGCGATCGCGAGCTTTCAGGAAGCGATTGCGCTCAATCCGCAGGATGCCGAGAGCATCAACTGGATCGGCGCGCTCAGGCAGAGCACCGGCGATAACGAAGCGGCGCAAGCTGCCTACGCAGAAGCCGCGCGAATCGAGCCGCTGATCAGGCGTCCCGCCGCAAAGCAGCCGGCGGAATTCCGCGTGCTGGCGTTGTACGCGCCGTTTGGCGGCAACACGCCGACAGAGTATCTTTTCCAGGACGCGTTTTTCGACACCGATACGCTGTCGCTGTTCACCGGGCGTGACTATGACACCGAGGTGCTGGGTGCGAACATCCAGCTTGTCGTTAACCTGGTGTCCGACGCCGACCAGACCGGGGACGTGTTGCCGCTGGCGGCCGATCTGGCCGACCGATTGGGCCTGCCGATCGTCAATCATCCGCAAAAGGTGCAGCAGACGACGCGCGATGCGGTCGCCAGATTGCTCCAGGGGATTCAAGGCTGCCGCGTTCCACAAGCGTTGCGATTTAAGTCGGGCGCCGATCATTCCGAAGCGGCGCTGAAGGCGACGCTGCCGTTCACCTCGGGGTGTCTGGCGCGGCCGGTCGGCACCCATGGCGGCGACGATTTTGAAAAGATCGAGGACCTCGCGGCACTATCGGGCTTCCTGTCGCAGCGGGCGGACCATGACCATTACCTGATCGAATATATCGATTACCTCTCGGCCGACGATTATTTCCGGAAGTACCGCTTCATCTTCATCGACGATCAGATCCTGCCCTACCACCTCTGCATCGGGCGTGACTGGAAGCTGCATCACATCAATACCGACATGGCCCATCATGCCTGGATGCAGCAGGAGGAGGCGGCGTTCCTGAACGACGCCACTGCCGTGTTCGGTCCGGCGCAGATGCAGGCGCTGCACGCCATTCGTGCGCGGATGGGGCTGGACTATTGCGGCATCGATTGCGGGGTCGATCGCGACGGCAATGTCGTCGTGTTCGAGGTCAACGCTTCGATGCTGGTCCACGCCCGCAACGAAGGTTTCCTCTACAAGACGCCGGCGGTGGAACGCATCAAGCGTGCCTATGATGCAATGCTGCGCAAGCTTGCTAAACCGCGCTGAGTTTGAAGCGCTACTTCAATTCCTGCGCCTGCAATAGCACCGACAGCGTGCCCTGGCTGAGCCGTCCGGACGGATGGCGCGGCTTGCGGTCGGCTCCCTCGATTTCGGGAAAGTTCTGCGGCGGAAGCCGCACTGGCATCGGTTGTGCGGATGCGCCAGTCTCGCGCGTTTCCGCCGTCTCGCCGAGTTCGCCAAGCGGGCCGATCCCGACGCGGCGCTTCTTCTCGGTCTTCTTTGGCTTCGGCGGCGGCGTATAGATGATCGGCCGCAGTGTGTGATGTTTTGACATGTCTCATGGCCTCTGGTGAGCAAACTCACGCAACCGACACGAACCCCCTGCAAACGAGCAAAGCAAAGCTCAGGCCAGATAAATTAGCTTTGTAAATCAACGGGCAATTGCGCGCGCGCCATTAAGGCCCCGGCAAGCTTTGCCTGCCGGGGACTATCTTTCCGTCCAAGTATATTTCGCCTTGTTGCTAGCGCTTAGGTGCGCGCTTTCCGGCCTTCGATCGGATATTGCGGATCGTTGTAGCCGGGCGTCGACGGATGACCGGTCACGACAAGCCGATCGATCAGCGCCTCGTCCTCGGCGGTGAAGCGGTAGTCGAGCGCGCGGATGTAGTCGTCCCACTGCTCTTCGGTCCGTGGACCGGCGACCACCCCGGTGACGAAGGCGCTGTTGAGTACCCAGCCGACCGCGAACTGGCCCGCGGTGATGCCACGCGCTTCCGCATGCTTGCGGATCTCCTGCGCCAGTTGCAGCGACTCCGGACGCCACTCCGTTTGCATCATGCGGGTGTCGCTGCGCCCCGCGCGCGATCCCTTGTCCGGCGCCGCATCGGGGCTGTACTTGCCGGTGAGCACGCCGCGCGCGAGCGGGCTATAGGCCACGATGCCGAGGCCATAGTAATTGCAGGCGGGAATGTGCTCGACTTCCGGCATGCGGTTCATCGCGTTGTAATAGGGCTGGCTGACGATCGGACGATCGATACCGATGTCATCGCAGATGTTGCAGATTTCCGCGACGCGCCAGGATCGAAAATTCGAGACGCCGAAATAGCGCACCTTGCCCTGTTTGATCAGTTCGCCCATCGCGCGCACGGTTTCCGCGAGCGGCGTCGCAAGGTCTTCCTTGTGCAGGTAGTAGATGTCGATGTAGTCGGTGCCGAGCCGCTTCAGGCTTTCGTCGGCAGCTTGCAGTACCCAGCGCCGCGACAGGCCGCCGCGATTGGGATCGTCGCCCATCTGGTTGGCGAGTTTTGTCGCCAGCACCCAGCCGGGCCGGTTGTTGGAAATGGCGCGGCCGACCACCGTCTCCGAGCCGCCGCTCGAATAGGCATCCGCCGTATCGATGAAATTCACGCCGGCCTCGCGCGCTTTCGCGACGATGCGCATCGAGGCGGCTTCATCGGTCGGCCCGCCGAACATCATGGTGCCGAGGCAGATCGGTGAAACCTTGAGGCCGCTGCGGCCGAGTTGACGATACTCCACGGGGTGTTCCTTTCGATTGAAAATTCGGACGAGGTCAGGAGTTGTCTTTCAGGATCTTGAACACGCCGCTCGCGGTGGCGACGACGCGGCCCTCGGCCACGACCTCGGCGGTGGTGAAGATCAGCGTATGGGTGACGCGGACGACGCGCGGCTTTGCGATCAGAAGCTCGCCGATCTGGCCCGCATCGATGAAGTGCACGTCCATCTGAACCGTCGCAAGCGTCGGCCGCCCGGAAACCACGCGCGCGATCATGCCGGAGGCGCGGTCGGCCAGCGTCATCAGCACACCGCCCTGAACCCGGTTGCGGCGGTTATGATGCTTGTCTTCCGTCAGGATCGCGTATTCGTGATTGCCGTCCACGACGCGCTCCCACAGGGGACCGATGTGGTTCAGGAAACCGCTGGTTTCGACCATGGTCCAGCCAGCCGCTTTCAGCTTCTCCTCGGCCGGTTCTGTCGTCATCGGGGGCTTTCTCTGAAGGAGGATCCGGTCGGGTTTTGTGGGCCATTTCTTCAAACGATAGCCCTTCTTAGTCAAGCGGAATGGTCGCCTTGCGGAGGTCCTTGCTTTCGACGACGATGCCGGAAAACAGGGAATATTCGGGAGGTCTGCCCATGCGCGGCGTCAGCGCTTCGCTTGCCATCTTGCTGCTGACACTCGGCCTGTGCGGCAGCTTCGACGTGGCCCGCGCGCAAACCTACCCCAATCGCACCATCACGCTGGTGGTGCCGTTTCCGCCCGGAGGTTCGACCTCGATCGTTGGACGTGTGGTTGCCGACAAGATGAGTTAGTTGCTCGGCCAGAGCATCGTCGTCGACAACAAAGGCGGGGCAGGCGGCACGGTCGGCACCAAGGCGGTGGCCAAGAGCGAACCCGACGGGTACACGCTTCTGGCTGGATACACCGGCACGCTCGCGATCGGTCCCTCGCTCTATCGCAACGTTGGCTACGATCCGCGCAAGGATTTCGAGCCGATCGGCTCGATCGGTTGCGCGCCATCCTCGATGGTGGTGCATCCGTCATTCCCCGTTAAATCGGTGGCTGAGTTGATCGCCTATGCGAAAGCCAATCCCGGCAAAGTCAATTTCGGCTCGGCTGGCGTTGGCACGGTCGGTCATATCACCGGCGAATACTTCGCCCACGCAGCCGGCATCAAGATCGTTCACATTCCCTACAAGGGAACGGGACCAGCACTGAGCGATTTGCTGGGCGGCCATATTCCGATGTCGTTTTCGCCGATAGCAACGACCGCCGGCAACGTCAAAGGTGGCCTCTTGCGCGGCCTTGCCGTCACATCCACCCATCGCAACGCATTGTTGCCTGACGTGCCGACGATGATCGAGGCTGGCGTGCCGGATTTCGACGCATCGTTGTGCTACGGACTGTTGGCGCCCGCGGGGACGCCGCGCGCCGTCATCGATCGGCTCAACCGGGCACTGCAAACTGCGCTTGCCTCCGATGAGGTGAAAAAGCAGCTCGAGCTCGACGGCACCGCGATCACGCCGAGCACGCCGGAACAATATGCCGATTTCATCGATAGAGATGAAAGGAAATGGTCTGAGCTCGTGAAGGCGAGTGGCGTCGAGCCGGAGTAGTGCGGCTTTTGGGCGCAAAATCCGTTCCCACCTTGCGCCGTCATGCTCTAGAATCGACCCCATGCTCCTTCACATGATTCGCTGTCGTGCCGGATGGTTGACGCTTGTCCTGACGTTTGCCTCGCTGCCGGCGCAGGCCACCGATAGCGCAACGTCATCTCCGGCCAACGCGATGGCGCAAGCCTCGCCGCTGACAGTCGGCGAATATCGCAGGCTGTTGCGCGAATATCAGGAGGCGCGCGGGGCCTTCGAGCAAGAGGCGGGCGCCTATTGGAGCGCGATCTCCGACAAGCGGCGTGCCCGCAACGCCAAGCGGCGTGAGCATCAACCGATTGCGCTCGACGACTATGTGTTGACGCAGCCGCCGGTCTATACCGGGCCGAAGCGGCCGATCAATCCCGAGCCCGAAGAGCCGGAAGCAAGACCACCGCGCCCGCGCAAGGCTATACCGGTGGTCGGCGATCTCTTGCAGGCGGCGAACGAGCATTTCCAGTGGACGCCGCAAAAGCCTGCAAGCGAGGTCGAGTTCAAGCGCGCCTATGCGCGCTACGCGCTGGCAGCGGGGCTGACGCGCGAACAGGCGGTGCGGGTCTATGCGTTCGAGACCGGCGGCACCGGCAACTACGATGTGCAATCAGGCATCGAGCACGGCGGCAAACGCGCCATTTCGACCGCGATCGGCTACAACCAGTTGCTCACCACCAACAGCATCGAACTGCTTGCCGAAAAGGGACCTGAATTGATTCAGGAACTCTCGCAGCGAGCGGCCGCATCGTCAGGCCCGCGCCGCGAGGCGATGGATCGAAAGGTCGCGGTGCTGAAAAAGATGGTGGCCTACGCAAACTCGGTGCCGGACGAATGGGCGGCGCATGAGAAGCTTGCCGATACGCCGCAGGGCTGGGCGTTGCATGCGATGGTGCTCGACATCGACGTCGGGCCCATGCTGCAAACCCATAAACTCCTGACGTCGGTCATCTTCGCACGCACCAAGGGTTATACCCGTCCACTGACCGCCGCCGAACTCGAGATGATGAATCTCTCCGGTGACGGCACCGGGCTCGATATGGTCACGATGCCGCAGGCGATGCGGGAGCAGGTGCCGACCTCGAATTTCTTCCAGCGCGGCGGCTATGAGCGCAATCCGGTGGTGATCCGCTACAACACCGTCGCCAAGCTCCTGGCGATTACCGACAGCCGGATGGACTCCAACAGCAACCAGCCGGGCGCGAAGGAATTGGCTGCGGCGTTTTAGATGTTGGACGGTATACTGGCCGCGATGAAAGTGCACCCTCTCCCCTTGCGGGAGAGAGTGCGTAGGCGGCGTTCCGCCGTCGCCGTCCTTAGAATGGACGCCGATGCTTTGCATCGGCTTTAGATGCGTAGCGTCGCGGACGGGTGAGGGGTCTGATTTTGCAGCGAACCCCTCATCCGCCCTGGCTTCGCGAGGGCACCTTCTCCCACAAGGGGAGAAGGGAGAAGTCTTCAATTCGAGCCGAACATGAACTTGCCGTCGCCCTCGAGATAAGGGGCGGTGCGCATATAGAGCTGGCCGTTATGGCCGACGAAGAACAGCGTGCCCTTCGGCACTTTCCTGGCGCCTTTCAGTAGCAGCCCGGCATTGCTGGTTCCCATCTTGTAGGTGTGGGTCTTGCCATCTTTGTCGTAGGCGTAGCCCATGTCCGGCTTCAGTTCCCAGGCCGCCGGCTCCTCGGCGAAGGCCGGCGCCGACAGCGCGGCAAGAGCAACTGCCGCCAGCAGCGGTTTGATCGAAAATCGCGTCATGTTCCTTGATCCTCCCCAAGATGATTTTCCGCACATCGCGCCTGTCCCGACTTTGAACAAATCACGAACGACATCAGCCCGTCAACACGATGCGACGGGAGAGACGCGAACGCCAATGACTTTGTCATTTCCTGCCTCAGGCTTCACGATTATCCTCGGCAGCAACAGATGACAGAAAACGTTTTGGGGGCGATTCGGATGAACCATTTTGCGAAAATCGGTTTCGGCGTTGCGTTGTTTCTGCCGCTTTCGGATGCGGCGCGCGCCGACGACTTCAAACTCTCTAACAATCAGCGCATTTCCTGCAGCCGGGGCTTGTCGGCCGGCAAACTCAACACTGCGACCTGCAAGTCCTACGCCTATGTCTTCAATACCAAGACGTCAGAATATTTCCGCTGCCAGGTCACGCTGGCGCTGACGCGCGACAACAAGGAAGTCATCAACGTCCAGACCGACGGCGGCTGCACCAAGAAGCCGCGCATCTTCGAAACCGATTCCACCTATTCGTTCGACGCCACCGAGACCGAGCCGCCGAACACCAATTCGTTCTTCGGGCCCGGCGGCTATTCGATCTGGGCCAGCGACAATACCAAGCAGAAGGTGCGCGGCTGCATCACCATCAGCTCGGGGCTCGGTTCGGACATTTCGAAATGTCTCGACATGACGTTTCAGTGATCGCCGGCTAGTGGTCCCATGCGTCGTCTGAGGCCTGCGCGATTTTGCCGCTCCTGGCTCCTGCTGGAAGGCGCCAACGAAGCGGTGCTGTCGCGAGCGCATGAAAGCGGCGCCGATGTCCTGATCCAGGAGCTGGAAGATTTCACGCCACCCGAATTGCGGCCCGCTGCGCGGGCGCTGGCGCCTGATCTCTATGCCGCATGGCGCGCCGCCGGTCAGATCGCCGGCGTTCGCGTCAATCCGCTCGATCAGGACGGCATGGATGATCTTGCCGCGGTGATGCGCGGCGCGCCTGACATCGTGGCGCTGCCGAAAGTCGCCGAGCCGTTTCACGTCGCGCGGCTCGACGAAGCGGTGACGCGCTTCGAGCGCGATTATGGAATCCCGGAAGGCTCGACCGCATTGTTGCCGAACATCGAATTCGCCCGCGGTCTCGTGCAGACGATTGCGATCGCCCAGGCCAGCCGGCGCACGGCCGCCTGCCTGATGGCCTCGGAAGACATGGCCGCCGATCTCGGGGCCGAGCGCGGGCCGGACGGCGTTGAACTCGCCTATTGCCGTCAGCGCTTTCTGGTCGAATGCGTCGCTGCCGATGTGGTCGCCGTCGATTGCCCCTATACATTCAGCGATCTCGACGGCCTGGCGCAGGACACGCGCTGGGCGCGGCGGTTGGGCTATGTCGCGAAAAGTCTCGTCGATCCCGCGCATGCCGCAATCATCAACGGCGTTCTGTCACCTGGCGAGGAAGAAGTCCTGCGCGCAAGGCGCCTCGTCGCGGCGTTCGATGCCGCCCGCGCCGCGGGTCAGGGGCGCGTCGAGCTTGATGGCGCGCTGGTGGAAATGCCGGCCTATCAGACCGCCAAACGCCTGCTCGCCCGTCACGAGGCGATGTATGCGTTTGAGCGGGGCGAGGCTACATGAGAGGTCTGATCCCTCCCCCTTGTGGGGAGGGTCGACGCGAGTGAAACGAGCGTCGGGGTGGGGGTGCAAAAGAAATCCCCCACCCTGGCCTTCGCTCCGCTTCGGCCTTCCCTCCCCACAAGGGGGAGGGAGAAGTGGAACCGATAGCGTGGCCGCCTTTAGTGTCCCATCCGCGCCGAAGCCGGATGACCCGGCACCTTGAAGCGCTTGCCGGTGTCGGTGACCTTGGTGCCGTTGACTTTCAGGATCGAGAAATCCTGGTCGATGTAATTTCCGGCCAGAAGATATTTGCCGTCCGGCGTGAACACGACGGCCTCCGGCAATCCGCCGACCTCGATATCCTGGGTCTTGGTCACCTTCTTGCCGTCGATCTTCAGGATCGAGAGGCTGCCGTTCTTCTGGTAGAAGAACGCCTTCTTGTTGGCGTTGGAGCCGCGCAGGATCGCAGCAACCGCAAGGTCGCCCTTGGGCGACATCGCAAGCCCCTCAGGGCCGTCGCCGACCACGACGCGATCGATGATCCGCGGCGGGTTGGCTTCGAGATCGATCACGCTCGTGGTGTCGACGCTGCCGTCGGAAGCGCCCGAGTTGCCGTTGTCCGAGGTCAGCGCGATCTTGCTGTTGGGCGTGACCACGACGTTATAGGGCCACTGGCCGGTCGGCAGATCGACCTTGTTGTAGGTCACCTTGTCGCCGTCGACGTCGAGCACCGACACCTTGTGTGCGGGGAACCGCGCCACCAGCGCATGCTTGCCGTCGGGGGCGAAAATCACATGCGCGACGCTATCGGGGAAGGGGATGGTATCGGTGATCTTCACGTCGGTGCCGTTGACCGACAGCACGCTGATCGAATTGTCGGCACGGTTGGCGACCAGCGCCATCTTGCCGGACGGGCTGAAGCTCAAGCCGGACGGTTGCTTGCCGCCGGTGACGGTAGCCGCAAGCTTCGGCGGATTGGCTTTCATGTCGATGACGAAGATCTTGTTGTCCGGCACCTGCTTCAACGCATCGCCGTCCTTGACGACGTCGACGGAGTTCGCCACCAGCGCCACCGAGCCAGTCGGATCGATGTCGAGATTGACGGGCGGGCCGACCACGGAATTCTCCAGCGGCAGCGTGGCCACGATCTTGGGATCTTCCGGATTGGCGAGATCGACGATCAAAACGGAATCCTTGCCGGGCGCGGCGAGGATGGTCTTGCCGTCGTTGTCCCATGTCACTTTCTCGTCGATGCCGACGATCATGAAGGGCTTGGCATGGGCTGAAGTAACGGCTGCGCCGCACAGCATCGTGGTCGCGAGCGCAAATCCAATGGTCCGAAAAGCAGGCATATACATATTCTCCCTTGGCACCGGCCTCTAGCGGGCCGGTTCGCGGGGGGGACATTACGCGGGGAGCACCGCTGTTGCTAGTCTTCCGGATTCGACCTTGGTATGGCGCGGTCTCCGGCATCATCAGTGCGAACAAACCAAGGCCAATCGCAGCGACGGCTGCAAGCGACAGGAACGCCGCGTCATATCCGGCCTCGACGACGATGAAGCCGGCCGCGCCCGTGCTTAGCGCGGCGCCGAGGCCGGTGGCAGTGGCAATCGCGCCCTGGCTTACGTTGAAGTGTCCGGTGCCATGGGTGAGGTCGGCCACCACAAGCGGAAACAGCGCGCCGAAAATCCCGGCGCCGACGCCGTCGAGCAGTTGCACCGACACCAGCCAATACGGGTTGTCGGAAATCGGATAGAGCGCGCCGCGCAGCGCCAGCACGGCGAGCGCCGTGGCGAAGATCGGCTTGCGTCCCCACACGTCTGCTTTTCTACCGACCAGCATGGCGACCGGCACCATCACGATCTGGGCCGCAACGATGCACACCGACATCAGCGTGGTGCCGAGGTTGCGGTTGACCAAAGCGAGCTTCTGGCCGACCAGCGGCAGCATCGCCGCGTTCGCAAAATGAAACAGCACGGTCGCGGCGGCGAAGATCAGCAGTGGCCGGCAGGTCAGCAGCACCCGGTAGCCGGACGGCTGGTCACGCGCGGCGGGGTGGTCCGCGGCCGCATGTTCAAGGCCGCGCGCGATATCATCGTCGATGGCCGCGCGAGGAATCGACAACGTCGCCACAATGCTCGCCAGCGCCATCGCAGCGATCAGCCAGAACACGGTGATGGGCCCGTAAAAATAGGCTGAAAGCCCGGCGATCGCCGCGGCCACGGCGTTGCCGGCGTGATTGAAAGCCTCGTTGCGGCCGGTGCGTCGCGCGAAAGCGCCGATCCCGACAATTCCGAGCGACAGCGCGGCAATGCCGGGCGCAAAGATGCTGCCGGCGGCATGCGCCAGCACCTGCGTGGCGGCAACCGGCGCAAATTGATCGAAGAAGGGCAGCATGAGGCTCGCCGCGGTCACCCCGACTGCGGCCACGGCCATCCAGCCACGCTTGGCGCGGCTGCGGTCGATCAAGGCGCCGGCCGGCGTCTGCGCCAGGATGCCCGCAAGCGCCGCCAGCGACATCGCCGCGCCGATGCTGGCCTCGTCCCATTTCCGTTCGGTCAGGAGATAAATCGCGAGATAGGGACCGAGTCCGTCGCGCACATCGGCGAGGAAAAAATTCAGCGCATCCAGCTTGCGCTCAACGTTTTTGTCCGCCTGCCGCAAGACTAGTGGTCCGATTCTAACATTCGCATCCCTTCTCAGCTGGCACCTCTGCGAATGTTAGAATCAAAGGACCACTAGCAAACATAAGATTCTAGTGGAGCTTAGGATTTGACATTCGCTTTACGAATTCGCGGCCAGGCGGGTAGCGAATGTCAATCCGCTCCACTAGCCTCTCTCGTTTGGTCGACTGTCAACTAGCGGGATCGGCCGATGGTTCCGTTATCCTCGGATTGTACGGTTGACCGCAGGCTCGGCTGCGGCCAATTTCCGGCAAACATTGAGGGAGGTGTCGCGTGGGGCGTCTGGACGGCAAGACAGCGATCGTGGTCGGCGCGGGTTCGATCGGTCCCGGCTGGGGCAACGGCAAGGCGACCGCGGTGACGTTCGCACGCGAGGGTGCGCAGGTTTTCTGTGTCGACCGCAATGCCAAGGCTGCCGGTGAGACCGCCGAGATCATCACCAAGGACGGCGGGCACGCGGTCGCTTTCGCGGCCGACGCCTCGCGCGCCAGTGACATTGCGGCGATGGTGGCCTCGTGCCTGAAGACCTATGGCCGCATCGACGTGCTCGACAACAATGTCGGCATCGCCGAGACCGGCAGCGTGGTCGACGTCGCCGAGGCTGACTGGGACCGCGTCTTTGCCGTCAATCTCAAGAGCGCCTACCTTGCCATGAAGCACGTCATCCCGGTCATGGTGTCGCAGGGCGGCGGCTCGATCATCAATATTTCCTCAATTGCCTCGATACGCCATCTCGGCATTTCCTATGTCACCTATGCGACCACGAAGGCGGCAATGAACCAGATGACGCGCACGACGGCGGTCGAGTTCGCCGGGCAGAGGGTTCGCGTCAATGCGATCCTGCCGGGCTTGATGAAGACGCCGATGGTGGCGCATTCGGCGGGCCTTGCCGCGAGCTACGCCAAGGGCGACGTCGAGGCGATGTGGCGCGCGCGCGACGCGCAGGTGCCGATGGGCCATATGGGAGATGCCTGGGACGTCGCCAACGCCGCGCTGTTTCTTGCCTCCGACGAATTGAGGTATGTCACCGGCATCGAACTCGTGGTCGACGGCGGGATCACGCTGAAGGTGATATAGAGACTCCCATGCGGCGGTCCCTCCCACTGTTGATGGCAGGCTTTGTCTTGGTCTGCTTTGTCTTGGCCGGCACGGCGCAGCTGAATGGCGTCAACGCCGCCCCGGTTGAGCCGACCGGCGAACAGATCGATTCCGCGCCCTGCACGGCGGCGCTCACGGCCGCCGACGACGACAAGATCATTGCCTCCTGCGGCGCCCTGATCGGCAACGACAAGGCGCCGAAGGCCGATCGCGTCAAGGCCGCGATCGCGCGGGCAGCCGCCTATGACCGCAGGGGAGAGATCGACCGCGCCATCGGCGATGACGACATCGCGCTGCGGCTCGATTCGACCCAGGCCGAGGTATTCAACGCCCGCGGCGAGCTATATCGCCGGAAAGGCGACCGGGTCCATGCGCTTTCCGATTTCGGCACCGCGGTCAAACTCGACCCGAACAACGCGGTGGCCAAAGCCAATTACAAATCGCTGTCGCTGGAGATCGAACGCATCGGGGCGATGATGGCGGTCAACAACAAGCCAAGCTTCAACTGTGCGGCCGCACGACGTCCGGTCGAAAAGGCGATCTGCGGCAATCCCGAACTCGCCAATCTCGACCGCGAGATCAACGCCGTGAATACCAAGGTCGTCCGCGAGGCCGGCGCAAAAGATCCACGCGACGGGCGGGTCATGCAGCGCGAGCAGGACGAGTTTCTGGCTCGCCGCAACGCCGAATTCGGCAAGCCCGGCTTCGACCTGCAAAAGACGATGCGGGACCGGCTCGACCATTTGCTCGCAATCGCGCAACGTTAATCTTTCGGTCTTGAACCTTGCCGTGTGCTGCCGCGACAAACGGCTCAAGTCCGAATTTCCCGACAGTTGAGAGCCGGTCATGCGCTTCTGTGCCTCGCCATTTGCTGCCGTGGCCCTGCTGGCCGCCATCACCCTGTCTTCCACTATTGCCTGCGCCGAAACCGACGGCGAGCCGCCGGTCATTTGCGCCGCGACCTCGAATGCTTTGCCGACGAGGCTGATCGACAGTTGCACCGCGCTGATCGACAATCCGGCGACGCCGGCCGCCGACCGTCTCAATGCGATGGTGGTGCAGGCTCTGGCGCGCCACACCAATGGCCAGAGCGACCAGGCGTTCGACGAACTCAACCAGGTCCTCGCCCAGGACCCGAATTCCGCGCGGGCTTATCGTGCCCGCGGCGAAATCCTGCGCCAGCAACGCAAGTCGGTGGAAGCCCTCGACGCGCTGAACCAGGCCATCCGGCTCGATCCCGACTATGCGGAAGGCTATGAGACCCGCGCCAATATCTTCAACAACATCGGCAAATACGATCGCGCCATCGAAGACTATAACGAGGCGCTGCGGCTCAAGCCCGATTTCGCGCTGGCCTATGCCGATCGCGGCGCGGCCTGGTACTTCAAGGGCGAATATCAAAAGGCGATTGCCGATGACGATCAGGCCATCAAGCTCGATCCGAACCGGGCGCAAACCTATACCAACCGCGGCGCGGCCTGGCGCAAGCTTGGCAACATCCAGCGCGCGCTCGACGACGAGACCTCGGCGATCCGCATCGATCCGTCGAAGCCGGAGTTCTTCGACAATCGCGGGCTCGATCTGGCCGGCAACGGCGATTACGCAAGCGCGATCGCCGACTACGATCAGGCCGTCAAGCTGCGCCCGCAGGCGAATTTCCTGACCAACCGCGGCGACGCCTATCAAGCCATGAAAAATTATGATCGTGCGATCGCGGATTACGATGCCGCGGTGAGCCTCGATTCGAAGTTTCAGCGCGCCTACAACAACCGCGGCGCCGCCTGGCGCGCCAAGGGCGATCGTGCCCGCGCGCTGCAGGATTATGCGGAAGCCGTCCGCCTCAATCCGGCGGATGCTACCGCGGCCGGCAACTACAAGAGCGTCTCGATCGAGGTTGAACGGCTCGGCGCGCTGCCCAACGCGTCGAGCCTGCCGAGCTTCAACTGCGCGGTTGCCAGGCGTCCGGTGGAGAAGGCGATTTGCGCCGATCCCGAGCTGGCCCGGCTCGACCGCAACATGAACGAGGCGTTCCTGAAGGCGATCGCGAGCACGGAGGGCGACAACCATCGTGCGGCGCTGAACCTGACGCGGCAGCAGCGCGAATTCATCGAGAAGCGCAACGCTTCCTATGGCCGCCCCGGCTATGACCTGCGCCAGGCGATGGCGGCGCGGGTGGACCAGCTCAGCGCGATCTCGAAGTAATAGTAGTAATAGTACTTAGCCTAAACCTTTAGCCCCAAACCTTTAGCCTAAGGGCGGACTTGTTCCGGCTTGAATTGTCGCGTCCAGGCGCGACAATGCGCTTCAAGCGGCGCCGGGCTTATGGTCATGGCGCCCGAAGCCTTCGGGAGTGGCGCCATGAACGTTCAGCACGAGAGCACCTATCATGAGGTCCATGCGCGCTCGCTCCGCGACCCCGAGGGTTTTTGGGGCGAGGCGGCGCGCGAGATCGACTGGATCAAGCCGGCGGAGAAGATTTTCGCTTCGAGCCAAGGCCTCTATGGCCGCTGGTTTTCCGGTGCCGTCGTCAACACCTGCTACAACGCGCTCGATCGCCATGTCGAACGCGGCCGCGCCGATCAGCTCGCGCTGATTCATGACTCGCCGCTCACCGGCCGCGTCACCAAATTCACCTACGCCGAGCTTTTGACTGAGGTGAAGGCGCTCGCCGCCGTCATGACGGATTTCGGCGTCACCAAGGGCGATCGCGTCATCATTTATATGCCGATGGTGCCGGAGGCCGTCGTCGCCATGCTCGCCTGTGCGCGGATCGGCGCCGTGCACTCGGTCGTGTTCGGCGGTTTCGCGGCGAAGGAGTTAGCAACCCGCATCGATGATGCCGCGCCAAAGCTGATCTTTTCCGCAAGCTGCGGCATCGAGCCCGGCCGCATCGTGGCCTACAAGCCGCTGCTCGACGAGGCGATCAAGCTTGCAAGCGTCAAACCAGAAGGATGCATCATCCTGCAACGGCCGCAGCAGGCTTGCGAGTTGGTCAAAGGCCGCGATCACGATTGGGCGGCGTTGCGCGAGGCCGCGATCAAGGCCAGGAAATCCGCCGATTGCGTAGCTGTACTCGCGACCGATCCGCTCTACATCCTCTACACGTCAGGTACGACAGGTAGACCCAAGGGTGTCGTGCGCGACAATGGCGGGCATCTGGTTGCGCTGAAATGGTCGATGTTCCACCTCTATGGCATCAAGCCAGGCGAAGTCTGGTGGTGCGGCTCCGATATCGGATGGGTGGTCGGCCACAGCTACATCGTCTACGGCCCGCTGATCCATGGCGCGACCTCGATCATGTATGAGGGCAAGCCGATCGGCACGCCTGACGCCGGCGCGTTCTGGCGCGTGATTTCAGAGCACAAGGCGGTGGCGCTGTTCACCGCGCCGACGGCGTTTCGCGCCATCCGCAAAGAGGATCCGGATGGCAAGTTTATCCGGCAATATGATCTCTCGACATTCCGCACGCTGTTTCTGGCCGGCGAACGCGCCGATCCGCCGACGGTCGAATGGGCGGAGGCGCAATTGAAAGTGCCTGTTATCGATCACTGGTGGCAGACCGAAACCGGCTGGTGCATCGCCGGCAACCCGGTGGGCTTAGGGATGCTCCCGGTCAAGCATGGCTCGCCCACCGTGCCGATGCCGGGGTACCGGGTCGAGGTGGTGGACGAATCTTCGAAGCCAGTGCCGGCGGGCACCATGGGATCGATCGTGATCAAGCTGCCGATGCCGCCGGCCTGCTTGCCGACCTTGTGGCAGCAGGACGAGCGCTGCAAGGAAGCCTATTTCAGCGAGTTTCCCGGCTACTACAAAACCTCCGACGCCGGTTATCTGGATGAGGACGGGTATGTCTATGTGATGGGCCGCACCGACGACATCATCAATGTCGCCGGTCATCGTCTTTCCACCGGCGGCATGGAGGAAATCCTGGCGTCGCATTCGGATGTCGCCGAATGCGCCGTGCTCGGCATCAAGGATGCGATCAAGGGCGAGGTGCCCTGCGGCTTCCTGGTGCTCAAGGCCGGCGTTGCGCGCAAGCCCGCCGAGATCGAACGCGAGATCGTGGCGCTGGTGCGCGAGAAGATCGGTCCTGTGGCGGCGTTCAAGCTCGCGATCACGGTGGCGCGTCTGCCGAAGACCCGGTCGGGCAAAATCCTGCGCGGCACCATCAAGAAGATCGCCGATGGCGAGGAATGGGCCATGCCCGCCACCATTGAGGATCCCAAGGTGCTGGACGAGATCACGGATGCCTTGAAGGGCAGGGTCTAGCGGTTCGTACCGTCATTGTATGGATGTCATTCCGGGGCAGCCCGTAAGGGCTGAGCCCGGAATCCATGGTGCCGTACGAATGCACGGAGAAATGGATTCTCAGGTGCGCAATTGCGCACCATAGCTCGCTCGTTTCACTCGCGCCCCGGAATGACGGACAGGGTGGCTTACAAATCCCACAATTCGGGTTACACCTACCGCCCGACATCACGGGATTTGGCATGCGGTTTTCGACTTTGACGTTTCCGGTTGCGCTGGTGCTAACGGCATTCGCGCTTTCGTCCTGCTCGCATCGCGGCGAGGTGCCGGCCAGCGCGGGCCTGACCGAGGACGACGACGTCTTCTGCCGGGCGGGCGGCAAGGTGGCGCCCGGATCGCCCGAATATGTCAACTGCCGCAAGGATCGCGACTCCCAGCGCGGTAACGCGGTCGCGCGCGCCGACAAGAAGCAGCGCGACCTCGGCGAATACATGATGAACAATCCCGTCAGGCCTTAAGAAACTAGTGTCCCGATTCCGAAGTTCGTATCATTTTGCGGAGCCACGTTTGCGAACTTCGGAATCGACAGGACACTAGCAAACTTGTTGATCTAGTGTGGCTTAGGTTCAAAAGTCCGCATGAAGGACATCGCGGCAATAATGATGCGGACTTTTGAACCGCCACACTAGCCGCGAACCCATAAATTCAGTCGCCTTGGCTGATGTCCGCTGTTGCTCGCACAACGGACTCATCTCGGAGTTCAGGCCATGTCCGAAAAGTGCCATGAAGCGACATGCGGTGGGTCGGAATGTTGCCTATTACGCCTGGCTTTCCAATTTGTAATTGACAGCTTCGAACCAGTGCGACGCTGACCGTGACCAACTATTGAGGTCATTCAAAAAGCAAAGGTTGCGAGCCATGCAACGGGCGATAATTATTTTAGTCATTTTGCTTGTAAGCTCCGTTACTGCGCGCGCCGGCCAGGTTGTAAATGAGGTTTACCGGGATCTCATTAGGCCGCACGGGCACCCGCGCAGTGCCGCGGTCTCACAAGCCGCGCTCGATTTTTGCTATAACGAAACTGGTGACATTCGAGGCCTTGCGGATACCGCTGCATTCAAACAGTGCATGCTCGGTCGCGGCTATCGATGGCAAACAACGAGGATAAAGGGGAGACCAGCACCCGAAAATGGCCCGGACTGGTGTATCGCACATGACATGACGTGTTAGTTCGCTGTAGATGGCCGGCAACCGAGCGAACGCGGAAATATCTTTAGCCCAAGTCGTTCCGGGTCATTCGCGTCGGCGCACGAACTTCGGAAAGCGGGCAACGCCGTGCCGGTTGTGTTGAGACACGCTTTTCGAAGTCTTTCGCACAACAGCGTAGGTCTGTGGTTATGGGTCCCTGCTTTCGCAGGGACGACCACGACGTTGAGACGAAGGGTGCCCCAGGCTGTTTGAAAGTTCGAACCCGATCGCGACGTTATTCCTGGTCCTGGTCCGGCTTCTTGCCGCCGATGGTCTTGAGCTTCGCGAAGACCGCATCGACGTTGAGATCGCCGCTGCTCTTCTCTGTGGTCTCGAACTCCGGCTCCTTGCGGGTGGTCTCGGAGGCCGGCAGCAGCGTCGGACCGCCATGGCCGATATCGGTCGGCTTCTCCTTGGCCGCGCGCTGCACTTCGAAATCGAGTTCGATCTGCGAGCAGAGGCCGAGCGTCACCGGGTCCATCGGCGTCAGCGTCGAGGCATTCCAGTGGGTGCGATCGCGGACGCTGGCGATCGTGGTCTTGGTGGTGCCGACCAGACGCATGATCTGCGCGTCCTTCAATTCGGGATGGTTGCGCACCAGCCACAGGATCGCGCTCGGCCGCTCGTGCCGGCGCGAAACCGGGGTGTAGCGCGGGCCCTTCTTCTTGGCCTGCGGCGGCAGGGTCACCTTGCTGTCGGCGATTCTCAGCCGGTAGTTCGGGTCCTGTTCGCCCTTTTCGATCTCGTCGCGGGTCAACTGGCCGGTCGAAATCGGGTCCATGCCCTTGATGCCCTGGGCGGCGTCGCCATCGGCGATGGCGCGGACTTCCAGCGGGTGCATTTTGGTGAAATCCGCCACCTGATCGAAGGTCAGGGCGGTATTATCGACCAGCCACACGGCAGTTGCTTTTGGCATCAACGGTGCATTGCTCATGGCAAATCTCCTTTGCGCTTCGCCCACCTCCGGAAGGCGAAGCCGTGGTCATCAACGATGACGGGAATTGCGCCCCTTATAAGCCTGCAAAGGCCTCTCGCGCAATGGCTTGCCCTTGACAGGGCTTAAAAGCCGTCCCAAGTCCTTAGTTCGAAATATCCCTTTGAATCGACCGTTCCACCACCCTTCCGGCCTTGGTTAAGGCTCAGGGCGCCGACCCGGTCCGAGGCCGTCTTATGCCAGCCAAACCACCCCTTAGAATCGTGCTTTGTTCTCCGCGCGGCTTTTGCGCCGGCGTGGTCCGGGCCATCGATACCGTCGAGCGGGCGCTTACGATCTATGGCGCCCCGGTCTATGTCCGTCACGAAATCGTGCATAACCGGTATGTGGTGGACAGCCTGAAAACCAAGGGTGCCATCTTCGTCGAGGAACTTGCCGAAATCCCGGACAATACCAACGCGCCGGTGGTGTTCTCGGCCCACGGGGTTCCGAAGTCGGTCCCGGCAGAGGCCCGCACCCGCAATTTCTTTTCGCTCGACGCCACCTGTCCGCTGGTCACCAAGGTGCACCGCGAGGCGGCGATCCATTTCAAGCGCGGCCGCGAAATCCTCCTGATCGGCCATTCTCACCACCCGGAAGTGGTCGGCACGCTCGGGCAACTGCCGCAAGGCGCAGTAACGCTGATCGAGACCGCGGAAGATGCGGTGACCTTCACCCCGAAGAACCCCGACAACCTCGCTTTTGTGACGCAGACCACGCTGTCGATCGACGACACCGCGGAAATCGTCGCGGTGCTGAAGGGGCGGTTTCCGAACATTTCCGGTCCGCACAAGGAAGACATCTGCTATGCGACCACCAACCGCCAGCTTGCGGTGAAGAAGGTCGCGCCGGTGGTCGATGCGCTGATCGTGGTCGGCGCGCCGAATTCCTCGAACTCGCAGCGCCTGCGCGAAGTCGCCGAGCGCGAGGGTTGCCCGATCGCGATTTTGGCGCAGCGCGCCAGCGACCTCGACTGGTCGCGCTTCGAGGGCATCACGAGCCTCGGCATCACGGCAGGCGCTTCGGCGCCCGAGGTGATCGTCGAGGAGATCATGGGCGCCTTCGCCGAGCGCTACGAACTGCATGTGGAGACGGTGTCGGCCGCGCAGGAAAACGAGTTCTTCCCGCTGCCGCGTTCGCTGCGGCCGGACGCTGCGGAATAAGCCCAAAGCCAGGATGAGCGCAAATGGCGGTCTACACCGACGTCGCCGCCGATGAACTTGCGGACTTCCTGAAACATTACGAGATCGGCGAACTCCTGTCCTACAAGGGTATCGCCGAGGGCGTCGAGAATTCCAACTTCCTGCTGCACACGACGTCGGGCTCTTTCATCCTGACGCTCTATGAAAAGCGCGTCGCCAAAGGCGACCTGCCGTTCTTCCTCGGGCTGATGACGCATCTGGCCTCGCGCGGGCTGAATTGCCCGCAGCCGGTGAAAGACAGAAACGGCGAAGCACTGCGCACGCTGGCCGGACGGCCGGCGGCGATCATCACCTTTCTGGAAGGCGTCTGGCCGCGCAAGCCCAACACCGCCCACTGTGCCGGCGTCGGCAAGGTGCTGGCGCAGATGCATCTGGCGGGCGCCGATTTTGCGATGTCGCGCGCCAACGCGCTGTCGGTTTCTGGATGGCGGCCGCTGTTCGAACAGGCGGCGGCGCGCGCCAACGAGGTGCAGCCGGGCTTGGGCGATTTTCTTGGCGCCGAACTCGATTATCTCGGAAACGGCGTCTGGCCGGCGCATTTGCCGCAAGGCGTCATTCATGCCGACCTGTTTCCGGACAACGTCTTCTTCCTTGGAGATCGCGTGTCCGGCATCATCGACTTCACCTTCGCCTGCACCGACATGCTCGCCTATGACGTCGCGATCTGCCTCAACGCCTGGTGTTTTGAGGCCGATTGCTCGTTCAACGTCACCAAGGCGCGCGCGCTGCTCTCGGCCTATGGCCGCGAACGGCCAATGTCGAAAGCGGAAGAGGATACGCTGCCGCTGCTGGCGCGCGGCTCGGCGTTACGCTTTCTGCTGACGCGTCTGGTCGATTTTCTCAACGTGCCCAAGGGCGCGCTGGTGCGCCCCAAGGATCCGCTCGAATATGTCCGCAAGCTGCGCTTTCATCAAAGCGTCTCGTCGATCCGCGATTACGGCGTTCTCGCTTAGGGGAAATAAGTGAACACGCTTCCCCAAGTCATCATCCACACCGACGGCGCCTGTTCGGGAAATCCCGGCCCGGGCGGCTGGGGCGCCATTCTCAAATTCGGCGACGTCGAGAAAGAGATGAAGGGCGGCGAGGCCCACACCACCAACAACCGCATGGAGTTGATGGCGGCGATCTCGGCGCTGGAAGCGCTGAAAAAGCCCTGCACCGTCGATCTCTACACCGACAGCCAGTATGTCCGTCAGGGCATCACGGGGTGGATTTACGGCTGGAAGAAGAATGGCTGGCGCACCGCCGACAAGAAGCCGGTGAAGAATGCCGAGCTGTGGCAGCGCCTCGACGACGCACTCAAGCCGCACGAGGTGCGCTGGCACTGGGTCAAGGGCCATGCCGGCCATGACGAGAACGAACGCGCCGATCAGTTGGCGCGCGACGGCGTCGCGATGGCGAGGCTGAAGGGGTAGGGGTTACGCGTCATTCCGGGGCGATGCGTCAGCATCGAACTACGATGTGCAATTGCACATCGGAGAATCTCGAGATTCCGGGTCTGGTGCTTGCGCACCATCCCGGAATGACTGAAGGGCTCACAACTGCCCGAGCAGCGTGTCGCCGCCGGAAACCTCGACCTTGCCAGGTGCGGCTTCGAGGTTGAATTTCTTCACGACGCCGTCTTCCACCAGCATCGAGTAGCGCTTGGAACGAATGCCAAGGCCGTTGCCGGAAGCGTCCAGCTCCATGCCGATCGCCTTGGTGAAGTCGGCATTGCCGTCGGCGAGGAAGGTGGCTTCGTCGCGCTGGTCGGTGTCGCGCTTCCAGGCGTTCATCACGAAGGCGTCGTTGACCGAAACGATCGCGATCGTGTTGACGCCCTTATCCTTGATGGCATAGGCGTTCAGGAAGATGCTCGGCAGGTGCATCTTGTGGCAGGTGCCGGTATAGGCGCCGGGCACGGCGAACAGCGCGACCTTCTTGCCCTTGAACACTTCATCGGTGGTCCGAACCTGAGGGCCTTCCGCCGTGATTACGCGAAACTTGGCCTCGGGCAGCTTGTCGCCAACTTTGATCGTCATTGTCGTTTCTCCTCGGATGAGGCGGACGTTTTAGACCGGGCCTGTGCAAGGCACAATATGTGGCTGCTACCCGGAAAACCCGCCAGCGTCGAGATAGGCCTGTTCTTCCGGCGTAGTGGTCCGCCCGAGCGCGCGGTTTCGATGCGGAAAGCGCCCGAACCGGCGGATGATGTCGGCATGTTCCTCGGCATATCGCAGGTTTTCGCTGTCGCCGTGAAACAGCTCGACGCAGCGGACTTGATCGGCCAGTTCTTCCGAATGCATGAACGGCAGATAGAGAAATTGCAGAAGCGGCTCTGTCGTGCGTTGGTCGACGCCGCGTGCAAGCGCGCGGCCTGCGACCTCCCGCGCCAGCGCGTCGGTTGAAAACGCCTTGGCATCGCCACGAAACATGTTGCGCGGGAATTGATCGAGCACGATGACGAGCGCCAGCGCGCCGTCGTCGCTGTCCTCCCAGGATGACAGCCGGCCTGCCGCGGCTTCCTGCCATAGGTCGAGGAAACGCTCGCGCACGGTTGCATCGAAATCGGCGTCGCGCGTGTACCAGCGCTCAGTGCCGGCCTCGCGCCAAAAGGCGAGGACGTCGCCGATACTGGGAACGTCCACCATGGCGTCCGTGCGGCCTCTTTATCTTGCTCAGGCGGCCGCCACGGACTTGGTCTCTTCGCGCAGCTCGCGGCGCAGGATCTTGCCGACATTGGTCTTCGGCAGCCCGGTCCGGAATTCGATCTTCTTCGGCACCTTGTAGGCGGTGAGCTGCGTGCCGCAGAACTTGATCACGTCCTCGGCGGTGAGGTTGGGGTCTTTCTTGACGATGAAGGCCTTGACCGCTTCGCCGGACTTGGCGTCCTGCACGCCGATCACCGCGCATTCCAAAACGCCCGGGTGGCTTGCGATCACTTCCTCGATCTCGTTCGGATAGACGTTGAAGCCGGAGACAAGGATCATGTCCTTCTTGCGGTCGACGATCTTGGTGAAACCGTCAGGGCTCATCACGCCGATATCGCCGGTGCGGAAATAGCCGTCGGCCGTCATCACCTTCGCGGTCTCGTCCGGCCTGTTCCAGTAACCGGCCATCACCTGCGGGCCCTTGGCGCAGATTTCGCCGGCCTCGCCGAGCGGCACTTCGTTGCCGTCGTCGTCGCGGATCGAGATCAAGGTAGAAGGCACGGGAATGCCGATCGAGCCGGTGAAGCGGTCGACGTCGGCCGGATTGCAGGTCAGCGTCGGCGAAGTTTCCGACAGGCCGTAGCCTTCCGACAGCGCGCAGCCGGTCACTGCCAGCCATTTTTCCGCGACCGGCTTTTGCGTCGCCATGCCGCCGCCGAACGACGTCTTGAGCTTGGAGAAGTCGAGCTTGTCGAAGCCCGGCGTGTTGAGCAGGCCGTTATAGAGCGTGTTGACCGCCGGGAAACTGTTGACCTGATATTTCGCCAGCTCCTTGATGAAGCCCGCCATGTCGCGCGGATTGGGGATCAACAGGTTGACGCCGCCGGCGCGCATCGCGAGCAGGTAACAGGCCGTCAGCGCAAAGATATGATAGAGCGGCAGCGCGCAGACGATGAAGAGCTGCTCGACATGCGGCGGCTTTTTGAGCGCCGGTTGCAGCCAGGCATCGTTCTGCAGCACGTTGGCGAGGATGTTGCGGTGGAGCAGCGTCGCCCCCTTGGAGACGCCGGTGGTGCCGCCGGTATATTGCAGGAAGGCGACGTCGTCGGGCATCAGCCTCGGCTTTTGGAATGTCATGGTCCGGCCCGCGGAGATCGCATCGTTGAAGGAGACCGCGCCCGGGATCGAATAGGCCGGCACCATTTTCTTCACGCGCCGCACCACGAGGTTGACCAAGACGCCCTTGAGGCCGAGCAGGTCGCCCATGCTGCCGACGATGACGTGCTTGACCGCGGTCTTGCCCATCACCTGCTGCACGGTGGTGGCGAAATTCTCCAAAACGATGATGGCTTCGGCGCCTGAATCCTTGAGCTGGTGCTCGAGTTCGCGCGGCGTGTAGAGCGGATTGACATTGACGACCGCATAGCCCGCACGCAGCACAGCCGCCGTCGCAATCGGGTATTGCAGCACATTCGGCAGCATCAGCGCGACGCGCGCGCCCTTTTGCAGGCCCTTGCTCTGGAGGTAGGCGCCTAGCGCCAGCGACATCTCGTCGAGGTCGCGGTAGGTGATCGACTTGTCCATGCAGATGAAAGCCTTGCGCTCGCGGAATTTCGCAAAGCTTTCTTCCAATAGCTCGACCAGGGATGAATATTGGGTCACATCGATATCGGCGGGCACGCCGGCCGGATATTGCTTGAGCCAGATGCGCTCCATGTCACTTTCCCTCTCGGTTCGTTTTCCCTTGGAATTCTGCCCACTTGTTGAGACGGGGCATTTTTATTTTGGGCAATATTGAGCGCAGCGGCCGCCAATGGCAAGCCGCCGCCAGGGTTAACGGTGGGAGTCACGGAAATGTGGCAGGCAGCCCGCCGCTCGTTCTGTCAGCTGCTCTTGGAGTCGGCGTTCTTCGGCGCGGGCTTGGCCGGCTTCGTCGCCGCCTTCGGCTTGGCCGACTTGTCGCCCGTTGCCGGCTTGTCGGCGGTCTTTGCATCCGGCTTGGCATTCGCATGCTTGGCCTGTTTGCCGGAGGCGGATTTGGCGCCGGCATCGGGCCCAGCCTCGGGAGGCCGTTTGGCGGCGACGCGCGATTTCTTGCCGTGACGACGCGCCGCAGCGGCGGCATCATCGGCCGCGACGTCGGCGGCAACGGCCGCAATCAGGGCCGGGCCGGTGCGGGTCGGTCCGGTATAGACGGGAATCGGTTCGGACGCTGCAGGCTCTGTCGCCAGCAACTCCGAGGGCTTCAACGCCGGGCCCTGGCCGCCGGTTGCGAAGAAGGCGAGGGCTGCGCCGGAATTGCCGTTGCCGGCCGTGGTGTCTTCGTCCTCGTCGCTCGCCGGCCGGTGCCGTTTGCCGCTGCACATCTCATCGCGCAGGTTCGGCGGCGAGGCGTCGATCGGCGCGAGACTGTCGACCGTGCCGAGCGAGGGACGCAGCCACGACAGCTGGTCGCTGGAGAAGCCGCGGTCAAGCATCTGGATGGCCTTGACCGCACGCGCCCGCCCGGACGAGGCGCCGAGCACGACCGCAATCAGCCGTTTGCCGTTGCGGGTTGCGGAGGCCACAAGGTTATAGCCGGCCGCGCAGATGAAGCCGGTCTTGAAACCATCGGCGCCGGGATAGCGGCCGATCAGCTTGTTGAAGTTCTGGGTGATCCGGCGGCCGTAACGGATCGAGGGGATGTGGACGAAGTATTCATATTCCGGCAGGTCGCGAATGATCGCGCGGGCAAGGATCGCGAGGTCGCGTGCCGAAGTGATCTGCCCATCGGCCGGCAAGCCGTTCGGATTGACGTAGCTCGTCTGCGTCATACCGAGCCGCTGCGCGTTCTGATTCATCAGCGCGGAAAAGCCGTCGATCGAACCGCCGACGCCCTCGGCCAGAACCACGGCCATGTCGTTCGCCGATTTCACCAGCATCATCTTGAGTGCGTTATCGACGGTGACCTGCGTGCCCGGTCTAAAACCCATTTTCGACGGCGATTGCGAGGACGCGGTCGGCGACACCGTGACAAGCGTATCGAGGGTGATGCGTCCTTCCTTGACCGCCTTCAAGGTCACATAGGCCGTCATCAGTTTGGTCACCGACGCCGGATACCACGGATAGGTCGCGTTCTCCGCTTGCAGGACCTTGCCCGTATCGGCTTCCACCAGCAGCAACGCTTCAGCGTTTGCTGCGCCGATCGTGGCAAGCGTAAAGGCCGAGACAAGCGCGATCGAACGCAGCGACGATCTGAAAGACGATCTGAAAAGTGACGGGCGATGCAATTGCACTATCCGATTCCGGTCCTTTGAGACCCGCCTTGAATAAAGGAGGTCCTCATCATCTGACATTCGGGTTCAAGTGTGTCCGGCGGCGGTCGCCAACCTATACCGGCTCACTATGGAGGCTCAATCCCTAATTCGGCCGCGATAAGGGCCGAATTTCGGCGGTACGTCAGTCTTGACGGCGATGTGAGGCAGCTCTCCACTGTTTATGGAGCCTGCAGGCTTGCGCGTGCGCCCTCCTGCACCATGAACTGAGCCCTCGCCAATTCGGCAAAACGGCCGCCTTTCGCGACAAGTTCCTCGAAAGTTCCGCTTTCGATCACCCGTCCGCCGTCAAACACCAGGATGCGCGTGGCGTTGCGAATGGTCGAAAGACGATGGGCGATGACGAATGTCGTGCGTCCCTTCATCACCTCGTCGAGCGCGGCGTTGAGCTTGGCTTCGGTGACCGCATCGAGCGCGGAGGTCGCCTCATCGAGGATCAGGATCGGCGGATCCTTCAACAGCGCACGCGCAATCGACAGCCGCTGCCGTTCGCCGCCGGACAACATCCGTCCACGCTCGCCGGCATTGGTCTCGAAGCCGCGCTCGCTGCGTTCGATGAATTCCAGCGCCTGCGCGCGGCTGGCGGCGAGCCGCATTTCTTCCTCGGTCGCGTCCGGTTTGCCGACCCGCAAATTGTCGGCAATCGTCCGGTTGAACAGCAGCGCTTCCTGGAACACCACGCCGATGTTTCGCCGCAGCGCCGTCAGCGTCAGACCGCGCACATCCATGCCGTCGATCTTGATGAAGCCGGACTGCGGATCGAAGGCGCGATGCAACAGCGCAATCGCGGTCGACTTGCCGGCGCCGGTCGGACCGACCAGGGCAATGGTCTGGCCGGGCAGCGCCGTGAAAGAGAGGTCTTCGACCGCCGGCCGCTTGCCGTCATAGGAGAACGACACGTCGTTGAATTCGACGAGACCCGACAGGCGTCCGGTGTCGATCGCATCCGGCCGGTCGTGCACGGCAGGTACCGCATCGAGCACGTTGAAGAATTCCGTGAGCCGCGGCGCTTCCATGAAGACGTTGTTGATGAAGCTCACCACCTGCTCGAGCCGCTGGATCAGCATGGTCGCGAACGAGACGAACATCACGATCTCGCCGACGGTGGTGAGGCCCTGTTCGTGCAGGACGATGCCGATGGTGAAGATCGCGAGAATCGTGATCGTGGTCGAGGCCCGCGTGATCACGGTGACGAGCGCCCACCACGACAGCACCGGCATCTGCGCCGCCAGCAATTGGTCGGCGACCGAGCGCACGCCCTGCACCTCGGCGTCGACGCGCACGAAGCTTTGCACCAGTGCGACATTGCCGAGCGCGTCGGAAGCGCGCGCCGAGAGGTCGCCGTAATAGGTCTCGACGTCGCTCTGCATGCCGTAGGTCTTGCGTACCACCAGCGTGGTCAAAACGGTGAACACCACGCAAAGCACGAACAAGAGGACCGCAAGCCGCCAGTTGATGTAGAACGCGAGCGGCAGCAGCACGACCAGCGACAGGATCGCGGCGAAATGCTCGCGGAAAAATCCGAGCCAGAGCCGCCATAACGCATCGGTGCCGTTGAGCATCACCTTCATCAGCCGTCCCGAATGGGTGCCGGAGTGGAAGGTGAGCGGCAACTGCATGATGTGTTCGAAATAGCTCGTCAGCACGGCCTGGCGCTGGCGATGCGCCAGCCGGTCGGCATGCAGCGCCACCCAGGCGCCGCAGAGAATCGTGAACAGGCCGAACGCGGCCCAGGCCAGCAGCATCGGCCAGGCCGGTGACGACCCCAGTGTACCGCCGGCCGGCTTGCCGGAGAGCGTGTCGACGATTTTGCCGAACAGCACCGGCTCGGCGAATTGGGCGCCCGCGAGCAGAAGATTGGCGCCGGCCAGAATCCAGCCGAGCCGCGCTTCCTTGCCGAGCAATTCGAGCACGCGCAGATAAAGGCGAAGCAGAGACATCCGATTTCAGCACCAGCCGAGGGACAGTGACGTCCCTCCCACGACGGCATCTTAATCAGGGATCGCGGTCGAGGACCAGCTTCCCTTATGCCGGCGATTTCGAAGCCCGCTCAGTTGATCAGGCGGTCGGCGCGCGGGGGCAGAAAGCGGTCGTCGAAAATATCCGAAGCTTGAGGCCGCTTGGCGAATTTGAAGCCTTCGCCGACCTGATCGATCGACCGTTCGAGGCGCGCGGGATCGACCCCGCCAAGACCGTTGCGATTCACCTCGTCGGTCATGATGTTGTCGCGGACCACGGCATGGAGACGCTCGAGCTCGAGTTCGCGTGAACCGTCCTCCATCCGGGTGAGGAGTTGGTCGACCGCGTGGCCTTCGTCGCGGATGGTCAAACCGGTGCCGGCAATCAGCGCCCGAACGAAGCCCTTGACGGCGTCAGGCCGTTTGGCGGCGAAGTCGGGATTGACGATCACGGCAAAGCCGTAGGCGTCGCAGCCATAGTCGGTAAATCGCAGCACGGCGAGGTCGTCGGCGGGCACGCCGCGATCCCGCAGATTCACCGCCGACTGAAAGGAAAACCCGGTGACGGCGTCGACCTGGCCGGCGGAGAGCATCGGCTCGCGCACCGCGGCGCTGATCCGGCTTTGCTTGACGTGGTCGAGATGGATGCCGTTCTGGCGCGCCAGTGCCGGCCACAGCCCGGCCGAAAGGTCGCTGTCGGCGATGCCGAGCGTCTTGCCCTCGAGGTCGGAGAGCACGTGGATGCCCCGGCTCTTGCGGGCGACGATGGCGTAGGGCGCCTTGTTGAACAGCACGAACACCGCTTTCACCGGTGCTGACGCTTGGCTGTGAAAGCGGATCAGCGCATTGAGGTCGACCACGGCGAACTCGCTGGCACCCGAGGCGACGCGTGCGATGGCCTCCGGCGATCCCGCGGTCATGTTGGAGCTGACCGCCAGCCCCTCGGCGGAAAACAGGCCGTCGGTCATGGCGACGACAATGGGGGCTTCGCCGGCGTTGATCGGGCGGTCGAAGGAAAGCGTGATCGAAAGCGGGTGGGTGCCTTCCGCGGCGGCGCGGTCAACGCTCGCGCCCAAGGCGGCGAGACCAAGCGCAAGGCCCAGCAGGCAGCAGGCGAAAAGGGTCTGCATTACGCGCATCGGCACCACACCAGGATGCGAATGTTAGAATTGGGCCACTAGATATGTCGGTTTCATGACACCTTTTGCGGCCTTTGTCCCCATTGTGATGCGGCCAACCTTAACCGCAGATGAGCGGCGATGGTTTCCGTCGGGTGAGCGCGGTCCATCTTGTCGCGGGGCCTTCACTTCTCCGAGATACGCATACGGCCCGTAATATTACGGCGGCGACGTCGCTGGTCGCAGCCGGTATGGCCAACCCCTGCAAGACATGCATGACACGCTCTGACGCCGCCTGCTGTTTTGCCTCACCTTCAAATCTCGCGACCGGGTTAAGTCGCTGGTCACCGTGGCCAGTGGTTTTCCGGCCCTTGTGAGATCGTTAACACGCTGGCGAGTGGTTTGGTTTATTTTCAGAGACATGAGTGATTCGCTGGAAAAGCTCTATCACGCGGTCATCGCGGCCAAGGATCTCGATCCCTCGGTTTCGCGGACGGCACGTCTGTTTCAGCGCGGCCCCGACCAGATGGCCAAGAAGCTCGCCGAAGAGGCGATCGAAGTCGTCATCGATGCCGTCAACGGCAAGACCGATGCGGTCATCCGCGAAAGCGCCGATCTTCTCTATAATCTCACCGTGCTGTGGGCGGCCGCCGGCGTGCGTCCCGAAGACGTCTGGCAGGAGATGGAGCGGCGGGAGCATCTGCTTGGCATCGCCGAGAAGATGCCGAAGACCCCGGTCAAGGTTCCGGTGTCCCGGCGACCGATTGTCGCGCTCGAGGGCCGGGGCCTGCGCAAGCGCCACTAGTGTGGCGGTTCAGAAGTCCGCATCATTTGTGCCGCGGGTTCGTCATGCGGATTTCTGAACCAAAGCCACACTAGAATCGTAGATCTGTCAGTGTCCTTTCGATTCCGAAGTTCGAAACGTGGCTCCGCATTATGCTACGAACTTCGGAATCGGGACACTGACTTCCAACTTCCTCGCCTTCCCGCCGTTGACAAATCCGTCCCGTGACGGATGGACAAATCCACTGCGCAATGGTTCATCGCGGCATGCTCAGACGTATCTACGATTGGTGTATCGACGCTGCCGACAAGCCCTATGCCCTGTGGATCCTGGGAGCGGTCGCTTTTGCGGAAAGCTCCTTCTTCCCGATTCCTCCCGACATCATGCTGCTGCCGATGTCGCTGGCGCGGCCGGCCCGGGCCTGGCTGTTCGCAGGGCTTTGCACGATTGCTTCCGTCGCCGGCGGGGTGCTCGGCTACGCCATCGGCGCGCTGCTGTATGACTCGGTCGGGCAGTGGCTGATCAATCTCTATCACCTCGGCGACAAGGTCGAAGCCTTTCGCGCCTCCTACGCCGAATGGGGCAGCGTCATTATCCTGCTGAAGGGGCTGACGCCGATTCCCTACAAGCTCGTCACCATCACTTCGGGCTTTGCCGGCTACAATATCTGGCTGTTCATCCTGTGCTCGATCGTCGCCAGGGGCGGGCGGTTCTTCGTCGTCGCAATCGTGCTCAACCGCTACGGCGATGTGATCCGCGCCGAAATCGAAAAACGCCTTGGCCTGTGGCTGACGGCGTTTGTGGTCGTGCTCGCCGCGGGCTTCGTCATCGCCGTCAAGCTGATCTGAAGCTTTGCCAGGTGGCGCGAGCGGGCTATCCTGATCCCATGCCTGATCGATCCGGTCTCCTCAAGGCACTGCCAGGGATTGCAGCAGGCGGCCTGGTATGGATGATCGCAGCCACCGTCGCCTGGCCGCAGACGGCTGCTCCGCCACCGCCGCCACCTCCGGAGCAAACCGCACCGCAGCCGGCAGCACCGCCGCCCGCCGGTACAGCCCAGCCGGCGCCGCCGGACAATCCGGGCCTGTTCAACGAAATGGGCAAGGCGCTGGAAAAATCGCTATCGATCCTGCCGACGCTGAAAAGCCCGAGCGAGACGCTCGACGATCTCAGCGCCCGCGCCAAGGATGCCGCCAAGAATGCAGGCGAGGGCCTGTCGCGGCTCACCGGACCTTCGTCCATGGCAACGGGCCGCATCAAGTGTCCGGTTGCCGGCAACGGCGCGCCGGATTGCAAGGCTGCGGCCGACAAGCTTTGCCAGGCCAAGGGCCTCAAGGAAGGCAAAAGCCTGTCGACGGATTCGGTCGAGGCCTGCTCGCCGAAAGTGCTGATTCCGGGCCGGGCCCGCAAACCGGACGATTGCCGCACCGACAATTTTGTCATCCGCGCTCTGTGCCAGTAGCGCAAGGTCGTTAAGGCGGCGCCTGTCGCCTTATCCCTCCCCCGCGGAACGCGTGGGGAGGGTGGCCGTCGCGAAGCGACGGTCGGGTGGGGACCGAGTGCATGTCGAAAAGCAAGAATTGAGAATGACTTTTGAACCCCCACCCCGGCTCGCTTTCGCTCGCCGACCCTCCCCACAAGGGGGAGGGAAAAGAAAGCATGGCGGCCGAAACTGGAATCCCCCAAAGAAGCGCGATTGCCTTCTTGAGATGATGTCTGGCATCTTTTGATCCCAGGACTTGATTTCCCGTCGCCCGGAATACGAGGACTTAGCCGATGTCGATGCCTGCGCTGTTCAAGGGCCGCCTGTCGATCCCCGCGATCGGTGCGCCGCTGTTCATCATCTCGGTGCCGGACCTCGTGATTGCGCAATGCAAGGCCGGGATCGTCGGTGCGTTTCCGGCATTGAATGCGCGCCCGCCCGAACTGCTCGACGAATGGCTGACTCGGATCCGGCAGGAACTCGCTGCCTATGACACCGCCCATCCGGAGCGGCCCTCGGCGCCGTTTGCGGTCAATCAGATCGTGCACCGCTCGAACAACCGGCTCGAACACGACCTGGCGCTCTGCGAGAAGCACAAGGTGCCGATCATCATCACCTCGCTCGGCGCCCGCGAGGAGGTCAACGAGGCCGCGCACCGCTGGGGCGGCATCGTGTTTCACGATGTGATCAACCAGAAATTCGCCCACAAGGCGATCGAGAAGGGCGCCGACGGCCTGATCCTGGTCGCTGCTGGTGCGGGCGGCCATGCCGGCGTGATCTCGCCATTCGCTTTCGTGGCGGAGACACGGCAATGGTTCGACGGGCCTATCGCGCTGTCGGGCGCCATCGCCAATGGCCGCGCGATCCGCGCCGCGCGTCTGTTGGGCGCGGACTTCGCCTATGTCGGCTCGGCCTTCATTGCCACCTCAGAGGCGAATGCGGTCGAGCGTTACAAGGAGATGATCGCGACGTCAGGCGCGGAAGATATTGTCTATTCCAACCTCTTCACCGGCGTGCACGGCAACTACCTCAAGCCCTCAATCGTCGCAGCCGGCATGGATCCGGATAACCTGCCGGAATCGGATGCCTCGAAGATGAGTTTCGGCACCGACGCCTCCGGTGAGCGCGCCAAGGCGAAAGCCTGGAAGGATATCTGGGGCTCCGGCCAGGGCATCGGCAGCGTCGGCAAGGTCGTGCCGGCGACTGAGCTGATCGCGCGCCTCAAAAAAGAATACGACGAAGCGTTCGACCCGCCGCTGTAAAACCGCGGCAAACGTCGAGACACCGCAAACCCTTGATTTGGTTGCAAGCAGCCACGCTTCCGGCGCGTCCAATCGATACGGCTTGACATGTGACTATATGGTCACCTATCATCGGCGAATGGATGCGGTGTTCAGAGCTCTCGCGGACCCGACGCGTCGAAGCCTGCTCGATGAACTCTTCAAAGAGGACGGGCAGACCTTGAGCGCGCTCGAGGAGCGGCTCCCGATGACGCGCTTCGGAGTGATGAAGCACCTGAAGTTGCTGGAGGAGGCCGGTCTTGTCGTGAGCAAGCGGCGCGGCCGCGAGAAATTGCACTTCCTAAACCCGGTTCCGATCCGGCTCGTCCACGACCGGTGGGTGAGCAAATACGCCGAGGTTTGGGCAGCCGGACTGAGCAAACTCAAGCGAGAATTGGAGAAGACGATGGAGAAGGTTTTCGAAATCTACATCAAGACGACGCCCGAGCGTCTCTGGCACGCCATCACCGACACCGAGATGCGGCGCAAATATAATTTCGGAGCGATCGTCACGTCGGATTGGACGCCAGGCTCGCGCTTCGAGGGCTCCGGTAATGGAAGCCTGATCTTTGAGGGCGAGAATCTGGAAGTCGATCCGCCGCGCCGGCTGGTGCAGAGCTTCAGAGCTCTATGGGGCGAGGATGTAAAGAGCGAAGGGGCATCGCGGGTCATCTGGGAGATCGAAGCAATCGGCGATTCATGCCGGTTGACGGTCACCCACGACCAACTGCGCGAAGGCGCCAACAATCAGCTCTATGGCGGTTGGCCGATGGTTCTCTCCGGGATCAAGACGCTACTTGAATCCGGGGAGCTTTTGACGACGCCTGGATCGCTGCGCTGGATGCAAGGCAACGATCAGTATCTCCCTGAAATTCGGTAGTCGCGATCGATGGAAGGAACGACGAACATGCCAAAGCTGGTTGCCTACAACGCGGTGTCACTGGACGGGTACTTCACGGATGCAAACGGCGACATGAGCTGGGCTCACAAGCGTGATCCGGAATGGCAGGCTTTTGTTTCGGAGAACGCGAGCGGCGGCGGCCGGCTCCTGTTTGGCAGAGTAACCTATGACCTGATGGCGAGCTTCTGGCCGACCGCGCTTGCGGCGCAAAGTAATCCCATCGTCGTCGAGCGAATGAACAGTCTGCAGAAGTTTGTTTTTTCCAGGAAACTCGACAAAGTCACCTGGAACAACACAACCCTTTTAAAGGGCGACATGGCGTCCGAAATCCGCGAGCTGAAGCAACAGCCGGGTGCAAACATCGTGATCATGGGAAGTGGCAGCGTTGTTGCGCAATTGGCGGATGCCGGATTGATCGATGAATATCAGATCGTGCTCAACCCGGTCGTGGTCGGCAACGGCCGGACGTTGTTCGAGGGCGTCAAAAAGAAACTGCCGATGAAGCTCGCCAATTCGCGAACTTTCAGTAATGGCAACGTCGTGTTGTTTTATGAGCCGATGGCATAAAACGGAATCGCCTGCGTCGAGCTTTGATCTGTCGAAAGATCGGCGCGCTATGGCAAGCTTTGCTGCTGCCTGCGCCGTGATCTTTCGCGGCGGTTTTCTCGATTTAACCCGCCATTAACCACGCCCGCCCAAGATTCATTTCGAACCGCTGCGCGCACCCAAGTTGGCGCAGCAGGCGGAATGGCTGTTGTGGGTGGAGTGACATGGATTTCGAGACGCTTTTTGCAAAGACGCCGGCCACCATCGACGAGATCAAGCGCCGGGTCGCTTACGCCCTCGAGCGCCACCCGCTCTGCCGCCAAGTGAAATTCGACGTCGTCGGCATGCCCCGCACGACCAAGGGCGGAAACTGGACCATCACCTGGCACACGGTTGCGCCCGATGCGCTGTGGGAGGCGTCCGATATCATCGCCGATATCCAGGATGCCTACGAACTCGTCGCCGCCGCCTGATCGTTCAACTCGTTGGCTTGCCGTACGCCAATAATCATCCCGGCGGCACGGTTAAGCCTTATTTCCTGCCCGATTGCCGGGAAAAAAGGACACGGACAAGCGGCTTGGGGTCGGTCGTGAAATACCGGTTCCGCGCCGTTTGAAATGGAGCTCTCGCCTGTCCAAGACGATCACCATTGTTGCGCTCACAGGTTTTCTCATTATCGGCGCAGCCGCGGCCGCCATTTTAGGCCGTGACAGCGTGCCGGCGGCCGGGGCTTCGATGGTGATGCCATCCACCGCCATGCCGGAGATCGTGTCCAACCGGCAGAGCAAGGGTGACAGGTTGGCCGTTGCCGCGGTCGCCCCCGTTCCGGCTGAGCCGGCGCAAACCAGCGCGATCCTGAATGAACCGCTGCGGCAGGCTTATGCGGAGGCGCCAGCGACTGAAGTCGAGGGGCTCAAGCTCACCGATCCGGCGCCGGCGAAACCGAAACCGCCGGAGCCGAAACCGCCGGTCGCTGCCAAGCCGCCCGTCCAGAAGTCCTATGCGCTGTTGAGCGATGCGCAGATTGCGGGCATCAAGGATCGGCTGAAGCTGTCGCCGTCGCAGGAATATTATTGGCCCGCGATCGAGAATGCGTTGCGCGCGGTGGCCCGCAAGATTCACACGGCCCGCCAAGCGGATCCGAACAGCCAGGCCGCGGTGCAGATCGATCCCGAGGCTGCGGAAGTCCAGCAACTGAAATCGGCGGCGATGCCGCTATTGTTTCAGCTGCGTGAAGACCAGAAGCGCGAGGTGCGCTCGCTCGCCCGTCTGATTGGTCTGGAGAAGGTTGCGGCCGCGATCTGACCAGGTCAGCGCAGCCTGTTCAGGCCGCGATCTCTTCGTCGACCGACGATTCCCTGACCGTGCAATTGCGGCCTGAGCGCTTGGCCTGATAGAGCGCGCGATCGCAGCGCTCGATCATGCCCTCGGCCAATTCGGCCATGCGGAACTGCGCGATCCCGATCGAGACCGTGACGCTTGTTAATTCCTCGCCCGTGGTGCGGCGCGTCAAGCGGGCCTCGCCGATGCGGCGGCGGATGCGCTCGGCGGCCTCGGTGCAGGTATCCAGCGCCGCGCCCGGCAACACGGCGATCAGTTCCTCGCCGCCATAGCGCGCGGCAAGATCGCACTCGCGCACGCTTTCCTGCAGAACCCTTGCGACCAGCCGAAGAACCTGATCGCCGACCTGATGGCCGTAGCTGTCGTTGAAGGTCTTGAAGTGATCGATATCGATCATCAGGATGCTGAGCGGCGTTCCCGCCTCCATCGCCGAGATCTGGGCGGCGCGCAGGAAGGCCTCGAGCGAACGGCGGTTGGCGAGCCCGGTAAGCGGGTCAGTGTTGGAATGCTGCTCGGCGAGCGCGAGCGAATCCTTGATCTGGTCGAGGTCCTTGGTCGTCCGCAGGAAGTTCGCCTCAAGCGCCGTGGAGCGAGACGTCGCGCTCGACAGTTCTTTCAGGAGCTTTTCGATGATCGGTCGCGGATCGGCCGCAGCCTGACACTCCGATTTCACTTCGCCGAGACTCTCCATCTGCGAACGATTGTCGGAGATCGCGGTTTCCAGAAATTCCTGTGCGCTCGCGATCACGCCATGCAGTTGCTCGGGGAAATCCTCAGCGAGGGCAGGATCCGAATGCGGCTTGACATAGGTGACGTAGAGATCGCGATTGACCACGGAATCGAATTTCCGCTTGTTGGCGATCAGGATGTCGATGGTCTTCCTCAGCGTGAGCGAGCCGCCCATCGCGTAGTAGAACCAGACCGCAAAATTTTCGGGGGTCGGCGGCACGCGGTGCTGCGCCATGAAACCATTGGCCCGATCCGCAAGCGTCGTCGCGTAATCGAAGTCGATCTCGTCGGGCGCGCTGCTCATTCCCTCGGTCCACCCGCACCCCGATCGCTGCGGTTTAAATCGTGGAAGGCTGTTTTGTTAGTTTTTTGGGATTTGGATCGGGGCAATGGTCGGGCAGCGTAGCCGTCACATCTAAATGATGGTTTAAACATTACGACAACACGGCCTCGGCAGGCATTCAAAACCCGCCGGAAAGCGCCGAACACGATCGAAAATGGCTGCGGTGCTCGCAGTGGTCGCGACGATGGATCGCCGCAACCGAAGCTGCCGAGAAGGGATGCGAATGTTAGAATCGGACCACTAGCAGCAAAAAACCCCGGCTTGGAAACAATCCTGGGTTGGAAATCATCCCGCATCCTGTTTTGATCGCGCCTCTCGCATAATGGGACGAGGCGCTTAATGAGCACGCGACGCGAACACGATTTGTTGGGCGACCGGGACGTTCCGGCGGAGGCCTATTACGGCGTTCACACCTTGCGGGCGGTGGAGAATTTCCCGATCACCGCAACCCCGATCTCGATCTATCCGGATCTGATTGCGGCGCTGGCCTCGATCAAGCTCGCTGCGGCGCGAAGCAACCGCGATCTCGGCCTGCTCGACGCCACCAAGGCCGATGCCATCATTGCCGCGTCCGAGGAGGTCAGGGCAGGGCGGCTGCATGATCAGTTCGTGGTCGACGTCATCCAGGGCGGCGCCGGCACCTCGACCAACATGAATGCCAATGAGGTGATCGCTAATCTCGCGCTGGAATTGCTCGGCCGGCAAAAGGGTGACTACAAGTTCTTGCACCCCAACGAGCACGTCAACATGAGCCAGAGCACCAACGACGTCTATCCGACGGCGCTGAAGCTTGCTGCCTATTCGGGCATCATGCGTCTGGTCGAGGCCATGGTGGTGCTGCGCCAGGCGTTCGAGGCGAAGTCGGAGGAGTTCAAGGACATCATCAAGATGGGCCGCACCCAGTTGCAGGACGCGGTTCCGATGACGCTGGGCCAGGAATTCTCGACCTATGCCGTCATGCTCGGTGAGGACGAACTGCGCCTGAAGGAAGCCGTGCTGCTGGTCTGCGAGATCAACATGGGCGCGACCGCGATCGGCACCGGCATCAATGCCCATCCCGACTATGCGCGCCTGGTCTGCCAGCATCTGCGCGACGTCACCGGCATTCCCGTGGTCACCGCCTCGAACCTGATCGAGGCGACGCAGGATTGCGGCGCCTTCGTGCAGTTGTCCGGTGTGCTGAAGCGTGTCGCGGTCAAGCTGTCGAAGACCTGCAACGATCTGCGGCTGTTGTCGTCGGGCCCGCGCGTCGGCTTGAACGAGATCAACCTGCCGCCGATGCAGGCCGGCTCCAGCATCATGCCGGGCAAGGTCAATCCGGTGATCCCCGAAGTCGTCAACCAGATCGCGTTCGAGGTGATCGGCAACGACGTCACGGTGAGCTTCGCCGCCGAGGCCGGCCAGTTGCAGCTCAATGCGTTCGAGCCGATCATCGCGCACAGCCTGTTCAAGAGCGTCAATCACCTGCGCGCGGGCTGTCTGACGCTGGCCGTGCGCTGCGTGAAGGGTATCACCGCCAACCGCGAGCATCTGCGCCGCGGTGTCGAGCGTTCGATCGGAATCGTGACCGCGCTCAATCCCTATATCGGTTATGCCAATGCGACCGAGGTCGCCCAGCAGGCGCTTCTGACCGATCAAAGTGTTTACGATCTGGTGCTCGCCAAGAAGCTTCTGACCCGTGAACAACTCGACCAGATTTTGCAGCCGGAAATCCTGACCCAGCCGCGGGTGTTCGGCACCGCCACGACAACAGCGGAAACCCACCCGCTCAGCGTCCGCCGCGACCAGACGGATTAGGGCGTGAATCCATAAATTTGTCTTAGTCGGCGGAGTCCGCTTTGGTGCGCACAACGGACTCAAGTCGGACATCGCTCCATGTCCGAGAAGGGCGGCGGTCTCAACCGGTCGACGCAACACTTTATCTTAAAGCGAAGAGATGGAGTGTGGCGATGGATCGAGGCTTTCGTCGAGGGTTTACGGCGGCCGAGAAGACGGAGTTATGGGATCGCTGGCAACGCGGGGAGTCTCTCAAAGCGATCGGACGGGCGTTTGGTAAGCCGTCATCGTCGATTTATTTCCAGGTGTCGCCATACGGAGGAATTCGTCCAACTCCCCGGCGTCGCTCGCGATTGGCTCTGACGCTCTCAGAACGCGAGGAGATATCGAGAGGCATCGCGATCCATCGATCGGCACGCTCAATGGCCCGATTGCTCGGCCGCTCGCCCTCGACGGTGAGCCGGGAAATTCGTCGGAACGGCGGTTATGATGGTTACCGAGCGGCTTTGGCGGATGACAAGGCCTGGGCCCGAACCCGTCGCCCGAAACACTGTAAGCTGGCGACCAATGCTTGGTTGCGACAGGCGGTGGCCAACAAGCTGAGATTAAACTGGGCGCCCGAGCAGATAGCCGGCTGGCTTAAAAGAGCCCATCCTGAAGACGAGCGTTATTACGTGTCACACGAGACGATCTATCGCAGTCTATTTGTTCAAGCCCGCGGGGTGCTCAAGAAAGAGCTGCTTTGCCATCTTCGGTCGAAGCGCACGATCCGTCGATCGAAACAGGCGGGTCTCATCAATGATGGACGGGGACAAATCAAGGACATCGTCTCGATCCGTCAGCGGCCGGCAGCGGTTGAAGATCGGGCGGTGCCTGGCCATTGGGAAGGCGACCTCCTGTCCGGGTCGAAGAACAGCTATATCGCGACCCTGGTCGAGCGTCATACCCGTTACGTGATGCTGGCAAAGGTGGCCAATAAGGACACCCAGACGGTCGTATCCGCGCTCATCAAGCAGGCAAAGAAGCTGCCGAGTGAGCTCTATAAATCGCTGACCTGGGACCGGGGCAAGGAACTCACGGATCATCGACGATTTACCCTGACGACCAACATCGATGTTTACTTCTGCGATCCGCAAAGCCCGTGGCAGCGGGGGTCGAATGAGAACACCAACGGCCTGCTGCGACAATACTTCCCGAAGGGCACCAACTTGTCGGTGCACTCGCAAGCCCATCTGAACAGAGTAGCTCGTCAGCTCAACGAACGGCCACGGCAGACCTTGCAATTTGAAACCCCAGCAGAGAGATTTAACGCCTGTGTTGCGTCGACCGGTTGAGCTGGCAGCCAATAGCGGACATTGATCCCTACCACGTATACCGCACCACACCCTTGCCGGCGTAGGACGAGGTGACGGCCGAGAACTCGCCTTCAAACGTTGCCGCCGCCGACCAGCCGTTCCTCCATTTCATTTCAACGGATGCTGTCGTCAGCGCCGACTCGGCCGCCTGCGCCGCGCCGTTGACGACGAAGCTTGCGCCAGGCAGCGTCTGGAACGTCGCACCGATCGCACGATCCGGATCATAGTCATGCGCCCAGGCGAAGCGGCCGCGCAGTGTCAACGCGCCGTCGTCCACGATCCAGGATTTGTCGGTGCGGAAGCCGAGCTCGCTGCGCGCATCGGTGACGGTTTTGGCCGAGTAGCTCAGCGCAAAGTTATTGGTGCCGACGAGCGCCTGCTCCGCATAGGCCGGCAACTCCAGCGTCACGAACTGCGCCGCCGCGTAAGGCGTGATGCCGATGCCGCCGAACCATGGCGCGACAAAGCGATAGCCGCCTTCCAGCCGGCCGGACCACGCATTGGCATTGAACTGCGCGCGGAGCTGATCGAAGCCTGCGACTGTGACGGCGCGGTTGGTGGTGATCTGCTGCCAGCCATAGGCGACGGCGGCCGTGACATAGGCCGCGCCTTCGTTGTGGCGCAGATAGGCGCCGCCCTGGAACAGGTCGGAGCGGCCGCTGCCGCCATTGGCTACGCTGAAGCTGGTGCCGCCACCGGCGAGCGCGAAGCCTGCGATCGTCGTTGGCGTGAACAGATAGTCGGCGCCGACCGCCGTGCCGAAAATGCCGCTCGTCGTGTTGTTCGATCCGACCACCGCATTGCCCGATGTTGTTTGCGAACCGCCAAAGGGTGACGCCCACACGCTCCAGTGCGGATCGTAGGTCCTCGCCAGCGGCGTCTTGGCGAACGCGATTGCATCGATTGACTTCGAGGCCGCGGCATAGTCGCTCGCCTGGCTGCTTTCCTCGGCAAAGCCGGTCGCAGCCGGCGCTACGTTGAGCACGCCACCGCGGCTCATGAACGGATCGCTCATCACGCCCATGAACTGCCCCATCGCGTTGAACGTCGTCTGCTGCGAGCCGGTCGCGGCCTCGCCGGAGATCTGCGTGAGCCCCACAGGCGTGAGGCTGCCGAACACCAGCGGAATGCTGTTATTGGCGTTGAAATAGTTGATGAGCGTATTGGCCACCGCCTGCTGGTTCTGGTTCAGGCCGCCGCTGCCACCGCTCGACGAATTTCCGCCGGACGGCGGCGTGAAGTTCAGTGCCAGGTTCAGGTAGACATTGTGCGCGTCATAGCCGAGCGAGGTGTGGAAGTTTGTCGGCAGGTTGGTGTTCACCAACGAACCGAAGGTGCCGCTGACGCTCCCCGCATTCAGAATCGTGTACTGCTTGGAAACGTAGCTGCCGTTGGCAAAGATCGCGTTCACAGCCGCGCCGCCGAGCGTGGCCGATCCAGTGACGGTCGAATAGCTCGCGGTCACCGGATTGATCGAGACGACGTAGAGCGCGCCCGACGTGAAGGCGAGGCTGCCGGCGATCGTCATCGACGAGCCTGCCGTGCCGCTGCCCGGCGCGAACGTGCCGCCCGAGTTGATCAGGGTATCGCCCGTCGCAGCGGTGCCCGTCAGCAGACCGCCGGAGTTGATGGTCGGGTCGGACACCGTGCCGTTCACGATCAGCATGCCGCCATTGACGACGACGCTGGTGCTGCCGGTGATCGCGCCGGTCACGTTGAGGATGCCGCCATTGATCGTGGTCGCGCCGGCGTAGGTGTTGGTGCCGCTCAGGACCTCGGTGCCGCCGTTGAGCGTCAGGCCACCGGCACCCTGCAACGAGCCCGCAAAAATCGACGAAGCGTTGGCAAGCGTCAACGTCTGCGCGCCGAGATTGACCGTACTGCCGGCGACGCCCGCAAGCGTCGCGATCGTGGCGCCCGACGTGGTGCGCGAAATGTCGAAGGCTGCGGTCGCGCCCGTGAGATTGACCCCGCTCGAAGGCGCGATGCTGCCAGCGCCCGCAAGCGCCAGCGTGCCGCCGCTGATCGTGGTGGCGCCCGTATAGCCTGGCAAGAAATTGCTGGGCGCGCCGCTGAGCGTCTGTGTCCCACCTGTTATCGTGAGACCCCCGCTTCCCTCGAAACCTCCCGCAAATGTCGTCGACCCCTGCGTGATCGTGAGCGTCTGCGCACCCAGACGTACTTCGCCGCTGCCGTTCAGCGTAACGATCGAAGCTCCGTTCGTCGTTCGCGAGATATCGAACACGGCGTTGTTGAGATTGAGCTGGGACGAGTTGCTGATGCTGCCCGCGCCGCTCAAGGTCAGGAAGCCGCCGTTGACCGTGGTGGCGCCGGTATAGGTGTTGTTGCCGCTAAGGATCGAATTCCCACCGAAGACTACGCTGCCGCCTTGACCGCCGCCGATGCCGCCGTCCTGAATGCTGCCTGCAAAGGTGAACTGCGCAAACTGAACATTGTTAATCGTCAGCGTCTGCGAGCCCAGGTTCACCTGATTGCCCGCGCTGCCACTAAGCCCTGCGATCGAAGCGCCGCTTGTGGTCTGCGAGATGTCGAACACCCCGCCGGAATTGGTGAAATTGACGAACGAGGGACTGACGCTGCCGACGCCTTTAAGCGCCAATGTGCCGTTGCCGATCGCCGCTATGTCGGTGGAATTGGCGCCGCTGAGCGTAAGCGTTCCGCCGGAGATCGTGGTCGAGCCCGTATAGGTGTTGTTGCCGCTGAGGGTAAGCGTCCCGCCGGCCAGCGTGACGCTGCCGAAACTGCCACCGGCGATGCCACCGTCCTGGATCGCGCCGGCATAGGTCCCCGACCCGTTCGTGATGGTCAGCGTCTGGGAGCCGAGGTTTACCTGGCTGCCCGTCACCCCGTTGAGGTTGGTGATGAAAACCGCGTTCGCGCCGGTCAGGAACGGCTGCGTTTGCGAAATATCGAAGGCCGCGCCCGCGCCGGTGAGATTCACCACGGATGATTTGGCGATGCTGCCGTTTGTGATGACGCCATTTCCGGGAAACCCGACAGCCAATGCCAGGGTGCCCCCGGTGACCGTCGTAGCTCCGGAATAGGTGTTGTTGCCGCTCAAGGTGAGATTTCCGCCGGAGAGGACGAGGCTACCGCTGGAGCCGTTAGCGATACCGCCATCCCGGATGACGCCGGAATAGGTCCCCGATCCGTTGGTAATGGACAGCGTCTTCGAGCCGAGATTCACCTCGCTGCCGGAGACGCCATTGAGCGTCATGATCGAAGCTCCGTTGGTGGTCTGCGAGATATCAAAGACGGTGCCGGAATTGGCGAGGTTGATTTGGGATGACGAAGCGATGCTGCCGATTTCCGCAAGCGCCAACGTGCCGCCGTTGATCGTCGTGGCACCCGTATAGATGTTGTTGCCGGACAGCGTAAACGTGCCGGTTCCGGTCTTTGTCAGGTTCAGGGTGCTCGCACCGTTCCGAATAGTCCCGGCAAACCCTGTCGATGTGTTGTCACCGCCGGTTGTCAGCGTGGCGTTGGCCCCAGCGCCGCTGTTGGTGACGGTGCCAGAGCCGGCGAGGGAGCCGATGGTCTGACTAAAGCCGCCAAGATCGAGCGTACCGCCCGCAACCGTAATCGCACTGGAGGCGCCGAACACGTTGGCGGCCGCGCCGGCCTGAAGCGTGCCGCCGGAAATCGTCCATGGAGTGCTCTGGCCCGGCGTGCCCGTCAGCGTCCAGGTGCTGCTGCCGGTCTTGGCGAACGCGCCAAACCCCTGATACTGCCCGGATGGGCCGAGCAGGCTGGTGTTGAAGGCGCTGTTGACGCTGCCACCGAGTGCGAAGGTGTCTTGCGCGCTGAAGGCGCTGACATTGCCAATTATGTTGGAGCCTGCGAGCAGTGTCAGGCTGTTGATACCACCCGTGAACGTAATGGCATTGGCGCGGGGACCAATCCCGCCATTGTCGAGGCCGCCTGCAATTGTGCCGCTGTTGATGATCGCGATGCCGGAGCCAACAACGCCCGCGCCGCCGGAGCCGCCGTCGCCGGTCACGCCGAGGTAGGTCCCGCCGGTACCGCCAAGGCCTGCTGGTCCGCCGCCGCCACCGGCGATCGTCCCGCTGTTGAAAAGCGTATTACTTCCGACAATCTGAACTCCGACGCCGCCAGCGCCACCGTTCCCGCCGTTGCCGCCCGCGCCGCCTGAAGACGAATTGCCGCCAGCGCCACCAGCGCCGCCATTGCCGCCCTGTACCGTGAACGTATTGGTTACGCTTTGCGTGATGACGGCCCCATAACCGCCCGCACCGCCGCCACCGCCACCACCGCCTGCTACATCGTCTTCGCCGTTACCACCGTTTCCGCCGTAACCACCAATGACGCCGCCGGTGATCGTCCCTGTCGCGCCATTTCCGGAAACGCCGCCGCCACCGCCACCGCCGCCGCCGCCATTAGACTGGGTGTCCGGCACGCCGTCGGTGCCATTGCCGCCGGCCCCCACGCCACCGCTACCGTGGTAACCGAAAGATGCTGAGTTCGAAGAGCAGACTATCGGGCATGACCCCGGCGTTGCGGAAGTTCCGCCATTGCCGCCGTTACCGCCTGTTGTAATGCCCGCAGCGCCGCCGCCGCCGCCGCCGCCGCCGTAATTGACATTGTTGTCACCGTCGCTGCCATTGGCTCCCGTGAACCCGCTCGCACCCTGTCCACCCGTCGCACCTCCGCCACCGTCGGCGGTCCCGCCGTCGCCGTTCGCCGCCAGCGCCGTATGACTTGTCGCCACCGAGGCCACCGGGACTACAGGAATTGCAATCAACAGGATTAGTAACATCGCCAGTGCGTTTGTCTGAAGCGCTGGCTGGTTTGAAGTGGCTGACGGCTGGATATCGATCGGTTCAGATCGATCCGGGCGCAACGTGAATGCGCAGATCGATAACAATCGGCTGATCATCGACATCATGGCGCGCCTCGAAACCCGAAAAAATGATCGGGAGTTTCTTCAGAGGATCGCCAAGCTTGCTAGGTCCCGGGACGGTCTTAAGACCTGTGAAAGTATGGGGATGTTGCGGTGTAGACACACAACTGTGTGTCAATCCAGGACGCGCTTCCGCACTCCTGTGGCGCGCAATCGCGCATCGCGGATTTCCGGCGCCGCTGCCGCAAGCGCGACGGGTCAGATCTCTTCGGAAGACTTGACGGCGAGGTCGGCGATCGCCGCACGCAAACGACTGTGGGCTACCGGCTTGTGCATCAACAGGCAATCGCTGGCACTGGCTTCGCGTATTCGGTCCGGTGCCGTGTCGCCGGTGATCAGAATCGCCGGTATGTCGCTGTTGAATTCCGAACGCAGGCGGTCAATGGCGGAGATGCCGTCCTCATTGTCGCCCAAGCGGTAGTCCGAAATAATCAGATCCGGCGTAGCGACAAAGGCTGCCGCGCGCTCCAGCATCTCGGCGCAAGAGCCGGCTGTAACGACCCGATGTCCCCAACCCGTCAACAACGCCGTCATCCCTTCCTGGATCGCGGCCTCGTCGTCGACCACCAGAATGAATAGCGAGCCGTGAGTGGCAAGCGAGGTTTCCGGCGCGGGTTCGATGGCTATCTGCTCTGCGATCGCCAATGCCACAGACAGCTTGAACGCGGAACCCTTGCCGACTTGCGAGTGCATGCGCAACGGTGTGCACAGGATGCGCGTCAGGCGTTGCACGATCGCAAGCCCCAGCCCAAGTCCGCGAGTTCGGTCTCGCTCGGGATTTCCGATTTGGTAAAATTCGTGAAAGATCAGATCCTGCTGATCGGGCGCAATGCCGCGCCCGGTATCCCAAACCTCGACGCTGAGACGTGCACCGCGCCGGCAGCCGACCACCACACGTCCCACATCGGTATAGCGGACCGCATTGGATACCAGGTTGCGCACGACACGCTCAAGCAGAACGGGGTCGGTCACTACACTCAGGCTACAGGGAACGAGCCGCAACTCGATGCCCTTGCGCTCGACCTCCGGCATCTCGTCACGGCAGATTCGCTCCAGTAGCGGCTGGATCGCAACGATCCGCGGCCGGTTTTCAATGATGCCCGCATCGAGCCGCGAAATGTCGAGGATAGCCGCAAACAGGCTGTCGAGCGCGCCAACAGAGTTCTGGATCTGCCGCACCAGCCGGCCGCTCGTTTCGTCGAGAGGTCGATCGCGCAGCGCACCGACGAACATGCCAAGCGCATGCACTGGCTGGCGCAGATCATGGCTGGCCGACGCCAGAAAACTCGACTTGGCCAGATTGGCCGCGTCTGCCAGTTCCTTCTGCCGCAACAGACCGCCGGCAAGGTCGAGGTTGGCGAATTGCAATTCAAGGGAATCCACGAGCAACCGGCCGAAGGAATTGGCGAGCGCCGCAACCACGGCCATCCACAACACGGCGAGGACGGCGTAGGTCCAGTACAGAACACCTCCGTGAAAAGCCGACCAGATGCAGTTCGGCACCATGATGGCGAAGAGGTTGCAGTAATAGGATGGCAGATAGGTGCCGAATGCCGTGATCGCTCCGGCGGCGAGAGCCGCACAGGTCAGAAACACCATGAACTGATATTCGGGACGAAGCGGATCGAGCAAAAACAGCGCGCCTATGCCCCAGCACATGCCGCCGACAAGCCCCGTCACCATGGCCCAGAAAGCCCAACGACGCCATTCGCCGGCGACGGGCTTTGCTCTCCTGTAGATCGATACCAGCACGAGCCGCGCCGCCGTGCTTGCGGCCAGCGCCAGAACGAAGGCCGCCGCAACATGGAACGACACGGCCTTCTCATACACCAGCATACCCGAGAGGGTCGGTGCCGCGAGCATGCCTCCGACCGTGCCTGGGGTCGAATTGCGATAAAAGCCTGCCACCTGCTCCGCTCGCAGTTCATTCAGACGCTGCGGCGACATGGCTATTTTTTTCACTAAAAAGGCCCCAACCGCGGTCCTATCGGCCGCGCAAGTTGCGACCGACTATACCGGCTATCTACTGCTTGACACCATCTTCTGCTTCAGGGCTCGGGAAAAGGTCGTAGGACCTGTCTCGAGACTAAGACGGCATCGATACCGCTTGCCGCCCACCGCAAATTGCTGGAAATATCGCGCGCATGAAGCTGCTTGTCGTCGATGATCACGCAATCCTGCGCGATGGGCTTGTCGCCCTGCTCCAGCAATTCGAACAAGGTGCTGAAGTCTTGCAAGCATCCGAGACGGCCGAAGGGTTGCGTCTGCTGGAGGCCAATCCCGATCTCGACGTCGTCTTTCTCGACCTCAACATGCCGGAACAAGGCGGCATGGATGCGATCCCCGTCTTCGTCAAGCGCTGCCCACAACTGCCGGTGATCGTGCTGTCGTCGTCGGAAGATCCGAACGATGTTCGTCTGGCGCTAAAGTCCGGCGCCTGCGGTTACGTACCGAAATCAGCGAGCCCCAAAAATATCCTGTCGGCACTGCGGCTGGTGTTGTCGGGAGAAATCTACGTTCCACCGCTGATGCTGGACCCCGGTCCAGCGCCCATTGGCGAAGGCCGCCGCGCGCTGCTCGACGCCGGCGAAAGGCTGACCGAGCGGCAAACCGAGGTGCTGCGGCAACTATGCCGGGGCCTCACCAACAAGGAGATAAGCCGCGCGCTCGACCTCTCGGAAAAGACCACCAAGTCGCACATCACCGCCATCTTCAAGGTGCTCGGTGTCGTGAATCGCACGCAAGCCGCGGCTGCGGCCAGACGCGCGGGACTGGTCACAAATTGAGACTGACGTTCGCCTGAACGAAGCTGACATTTCCGCTTCGTTTTCGATGCCCGCCTGCTTGATGGCATCAAGAATTTGTCCGGCACGGTAGTCCATTTCGGCCAGGCAATCGGCCCAATCGCCGTTGCCGGTTCTGCCTGCAAACTCCAGATTTGGAAGCGTGGGCATATGAACCTGCGCGAAAGGAACGTAGGCGTAGAACGGCTTGCCCGCGCTCGCGTTGCGCTTGATGAACTCCACCGCACGGCTCGTGATTTCCGCGTCCATGGTACGGCGGCGGTCCACATCCAGTACGGCGATCTGCCGAGGTTTTTCACCCTTGCGAGCTTCGTAAATATGCTCGGGATGAACTACCTTCGCATTCCAGCCCTCCTTATTCCCGACCGATGGCCACATGCCTTTTGTCTCGTTTAGCGAGGGCCACATCGCCTCGTCATAGGTGCGCGGGATGCCATACCACTCGTCGAACCCCTGATTTGTGGGCATCCGGTCTTCCGCGCTACCGAGATGCCATTTGCCCCAGATACCCGTTGCATAGCCCTGCGCCGACAACAGCTCCGCGGTGGTGATCTCCCACTGGGTCAGTCCATCAGGAACCCCTCCGATCGGGACTTCGTAAGTGCCGGAACGGATGGCAAAACGGCCGGTCAAAAGAGCCGACCGAGATGGCGTGCATTGTGCTTCGACGTTGAAGTTGAGCAGACGCATGCCCTCACCGGCGAGCGCGTCAATGCGCGGTGTCGCCGCACCGCGAAGGATACCGCCGCCATAGGCGCCCAACTCGCCATAGCCGAGGTTGTCCGCAAGCATAACGACAATATTCGGCTTCTTGTCCGTTACTTGGGCCGGAGCCAGCCCTGCGCCGAACATCGGTATCGCGGCCAGAAGGCACCCGAGTGTGCGTAGGATCGTGTTTGGTCCCATCGTCTTCTTCCTTCAATGTTGGCCTCTCGATGGTTGGAAAAAAATTCGCGTCAATGCAAATGCACGTCCGAAGGGTCGTGCACATCTTCGTCGACTGTGGTTAGCGGCTGGGGTTCCGCGAACATCCTCCCGCCCGCGACAACCCGCCAGATGGTCAGCGTGTTGGCAATATCATCCAGTGGGTTCGCGTCGAGCAGCACAACATCCGCCAGCTTGCCTGGCTCCAAGCTACCCAAGGAATCTCCCGCGCCCACTGCCGTGGCGCTGCGCTGTGTCGCAATGCGCAGGACCTCGATCGGTGGGATGCCAGCCCGCACGAAATGCTGGAGTTCGGCGTGGAGCGCTTGGCCATACCCGTCTCTGGGATTAACTGAATCGGTGCCCGCGAGTAGAGGCACGCCCGCTTGATAGGCGCGCTTCAGCGTCGCCAGCATAGCCGTTCGAAGCGGCGAGCCTTCCGGTATGATTCCAAACACGAGCGGTAGCGTCGGGGTCCAATGGGTTCCGGTGGCGGTGAGGAGTTGCAGGATATCGTCGTAGTACACGTTAACGGGGATCATGTGTGCCTTCATCGCGTGGCCGATGAGAGCTCCCCTGACGATCTCCTCCCGAGCAAGGCCATGGGCGCTCACAGGCACCCCCTGCCGGAATGCTTCGAGAGCGACAGCCCGGTGGAGCGGCCACGACAACGTGTAGTAGGACTTTGCACCGACCGCGCCGTCCTGTTTCTCCCGACGAACGATGTCTCGCACTTGCTCGTCTGAGGCGCCAAAGGCGGAGCCACCCCATGCGAAAGGCGTCGTCTCAATCATGCTGCCGTAGGAAAAAACTCGCGGCACAGGCGCCCCGAAGCCCGTGCGGCGGTCCGCCCAAGCCTTGAGCGTGCCGATGTCGCTCCCCATGTCTGTCACCGAGGTCACGCCGTACGCGATCCAGAGATCCATGTGGCTGACATCGCGGGCCGACTGGGAGTGAATGGGAGTCGCGGTATGGGTGTGCATGTCAAACAGGCCCGGAATGGCGAACCGTCCCCTGCCGTCCACCACTGTCAGCTCTCGTGGTAGCGCGTGACTCGCCTCGGCTCCGATCCACTTGATTCGGCCGTCCTCGACCAAAAGCGACGTACCCTCAGTGAAACCACCAGCCTGGGAATCGAGCACGCGCACGTTGCGCAGCAGTATTGGCGGCGGCGGTGCTGGCGATAAGTGGACCTGGACGTCGACGGTGCGTCTTTCGCCATCCTTCAGCGGATGACGCCACGCCTCGGCCCCTGACGAGTAGACAAGCGAAGTCCCGTCGGGCGTGAAGCTGAAATTGTTCCCACCCAATTGAGCGAAGCGGAACGCGGAATCTTCCTTTACCAAGTCGGTGCTGCGAAGTGCCATCCAGATCTCGTCGTTGCGGCGGAAGGCGAGCCACTTGTCGTCCGGCGAAACCTGCCCGTTCGCCGCGAAGCCCGTAAACGCGGTGATCGGCTCGCTGACGCCGGGCGTGTCGGCCGGGTGGCGATGAACCTGTCCGTTGGCGGTGAAGTACACCCATTTCCCGTCGCCTGAGAAATGGGCGGCTGGCTGCCAGCGTGGGGAGCCGTCAACAAGCTTCTGTTGCTTGCCGCTCACGAGATCGGCCAGGTAGACGCGGGGCACCTTCGGCGCATAGGAGCTCGGAGGAGACTCGAAGTGCGTGTAAAGGAGCTTCGTGCCATCGGGGCTCCACGCTGGCTGGTAGCGCCCGGTGCGATCGTCCGACATCAAGGTGGAGCTTTGACCGGTCGCGAGGTCCACGATGCGAAGCTGCTGCGTATCCCCTTCACTGAGTTGATAGGCGAGCCTCTTGCCATCGGGCGAGATCGCCGCCGGGCCCCACTCGAAGCCGCCGGTGTCGAGCAGTCGCCGGGCGGCGCCCCCTGTGAGCGACTGTCGCCAGAGATAGCCTGCGGCGGTGAAGATCAGGCTTGAACCATCGGGAGTGAGACGTGGACTCAGAATGCTCGTGGCTAAGGCGGGACGCATTTCCGAATAGACGGGCGGCGGTGAACCCGGAAAGAACTCGAAGGCGATGTCTGCCGAGAACGTGATCTCGTCGCGTTTGCCTGTCGCCGCGTCGACCCGCCAGAGCTTGCCTTTGTCACCTAGGTATATCGCGCCTTTGGCGGTGCCAAACGCCGGGCGCGGCAGCGGATTCGAAAGCTGCGCGACGTAGACGCGCCCGCCCGCACTGCGGTCCTCAACGTTGTGCGTCAAGTCTGCTGCCCGGCTCAACAGTCCCGTGACCGTCCGCTGGCCGCCATCGGCCAGCGTCACATAAGCCAGCCGTTCGGGCTGCGGAACAAGCCCTGCCTTTAGGGACGCGTCCTTGTAGAGCCGGAGATAGAGGCCGCGAGCATCGCCGGGGTCGACCGCGATCCGGTCCACCACGCCTTCAACCGCTAATGCGATCGTCACCTCACCCTTCTGGCTCAACACCTCGAGTCGGCTCATGGCCGGTTTGCCGCTGCTCTCGGACTCCACCACCGACCATACCGGACGACCATCCGCGAGAAACGCGACCGCGTGCACAAAGCCGGGCTCCGTCAACGTCTCCACCTTGCCGTCCGCGAGCCCGATCCGGCGAACCTGGCTCTTCAGCGCCATGGGGCCGACAAACCAGTAGTTGCCCGGCGCGCCGTCTACCTGATAGCTGAGATAGGCAATGCTCTTGCCGTCCGGCGACCAGACCGGTCGGTCAACCCAGGCCTCGTCGGTGACCTGGCGGATTTGGTCGCTCGCGATATCGAGGACGAAGACGTTGCCTTGGCTACTAACCTTGCGGTCGGAAATGAAAGCCACGCTGGTTCCGTCGGGCGAGATCGCCGGCGCGGCATCGTAGTATGGACCCGACGTCAGTTGCTTTGTTGCGCCCCCTGCAGCTGGCAGCTGAAACAGGTGGCCCAGCGCGGTAAAAACCAACCCCTGTCCGTCGGACGAGACCGCGACGTCTGGATCGGTGACCTCTTTCGTCGTGATCCTGATGGACCGCGTCGGAGGCCGCTCAACGCCTTGCGCCGGTGCGACGGCGACAAACAGCCCGGCCGCCGTCACTAGTAACCCGAATGCGCTGACGAGTTTGTAGTTCATGCGTTTTGTCTTCTCCAAGCAAGCGACGATGTATTCCTCAGAGTCGCCAGGCTGTGGCGCAGACCACAACTGCTGCAGGGAGTCCGATTGGCTTAATCAGACGCCTCCGTTTATTTTACGTCACGGGGAGCCGTGGAATTGTAATCTGAACGAGTGCGTCAGCGATATTGCCCCTAAGGGCCATAGTCGCGCCTACGAGGCGCGATGTCTGGATAGGGTCATTCGCGTCGATTTTGGCGTGTCCGGGATCTGTCCGCTTACGGGGTAATCTCGGAAGTACCGATCCTCCGGTTTTGCCGGTTGAAGGCATCGGCTTGGACGTGATTCAAGCGCCCAAACCGGGGCCTCGAATCATGCGGTATGAACTCACGGACTTTGAATGGGCTGCCATCAGGTCGTTTCTGCCGAACAAGCCGCGTGGCTAATAAGTCCACGCCCTGATTAACTTCTCACCTGATGAAAATTTAACCCGGCGTGGCCTGCGATTTCGCAGCCGGAGGGTTTGCGGTTGTGCCGATGGGACGATAGGCTGCGGCGAAGTTAAGAAAAAGCCATGGATCGCCAAGGCCATGGATGAGGGATCGAGGGAGGTATCTATGCAGGAATTGACGCCTGAAAACATCACGCAAGCCGTGCTCGATCAGATGTCCTCAACGCCCAATCCGCGGCTGAAGGAGATCATGGCGTCCGCCGTGAAGCACCTGCATGCGTTTGCCAAGGACGTGAACCTGACGCCGGCGGAATGGATCAAGGGCATCGCCTTCATGACCGCGGTCGGAAAAATCTGCACCCCGGCGCGCCAGGAATTCATTCTGTTGTCGGATACGCTTGGCTTGTCGGCGCTGGTCAATGGCCTGCATGACGAGACCGCGATGGAAGAGGGCACGAACACCAGCCTGCTCGGTCCGTTTTATCGCGAAACCACGCCGAATCTCGCCGCCGGCAGCCAGATTGCCAAGAATGCCGATGCCGACACCGAAATCGTTCTTTACGGCCGTGTGACCGACGTGAACGGCAAGCCGCTTTCAGGCGCCACGGTCTCGCTCTGGCAGACCAGCGCGAGCGGCCTCTACGACATTCAGGAAGATCCCACTTCCGTCGACTATCGCGGCATCTTCACCACGGATGCGAAGGGACTGTTCGTCCTGCGCACGGTGAAGCCGCTCGGCTATTCGATTCCGATGGATGGACCGGTCGGCGAGATGATTACGGCGCAGCGTCGGCATGGCATGCGTCCGGCGCATATTCATTTCCTGGTCGGCGCGCCCGGCTATCGTGAACTGGTGACGGCGCTTTACCTGCGCGACGACCCGCATCTGGTAGACGATGTCGTGTTCGGCTCCTCGGGCGATCTCGCGGTCGACATCAATCCGAAGGATCCGGAATGTCCCATTCCGGGCATGCCGAGCATCCGCTTCGACATGCGCCTGTCGCGTGAAACCGCGGCCGACCGGGCCGGCGGCCGCGTCGGCGCCGATCCGGCCGCGATCCTGAAGCAGCCCGCTTGACGAAAACGGGCTGGGTTGCCGGGTAACCATATACGACCACAGTTGGGTTGTGGCCGGGCGCGCCCCGGCCCTAACTTTGGGTGACATCTTGATGTCTGCGCCAGGAAGCGAAGAAATTCAGCGCAGGTAGCTGAAAGACAAGAACGGAATCAGGGGAGGAACGATGAAACGCAGAATACTTCTTGGCGCGGCGATCACGGTCGCAGGGCTCGCGCTGATCTCGAACGCCGACGCCCAGCAGCCGCCGATCAAGATCGGCATGTCGATGGCGCAAACCGGCGGATTGGCCGGCGGCGGCAAGGCCTCGCTGCTCGGTACTGAGATCTGGCGCGACGATATCAACGCCCGCGGCGGCCTGCTCGGCCGCAAGGTCGAACTCGTGGTCTATGACGACAAGTCGAGCGCCGCCGAGACACCGGCGATCTATTCCAAGCTGCTCGACGTCGACAAGGTCGATCTGTTGTTCTCGCCTTACGCGACCGTGCCGACCGCGCCGATCATGCCATTGGTCAAGCAGCGCGGCATGGTGCTGATCGGAAACTTCTCGTTCCAGATCAACAGCAAGGTCGGCCACGACATGTGGTTCAACGTGGCGCCGTGGGGACCGGCGGATTCGTGGGCGAGCGCATTCCTCGATATCGGCCAGAAGGCCGGCGGCAAGACGGTCGCGCTGCTCACCGCCGACCAGGAGTTCGCGCAAAATCTGGCAACGACCGCGCGCGAAGTCGCCACCAAGCGCAGCATGCCGATCGTGTTCGACCAGGCCTATCCGCCGAACACGGTGGAATTCTCCGGCATCATTCGCGCGCTGAAGGCCGCCAAGCCCGACATCGTCTATGTCGCGTCCTACCCGCCGGATTCGGCCGGCATTCTGCGCGCCATCAACGAGATCGGGATCGGCGACAACGTCAAACTGTTTGGCGGCGGCATGGTCGGCCTGCAGTTCGGCCCGGTCATGGAGAACCTCGGCTCGCTGATCAACGGCGTCGTCAACTTCAACACCTGGCTGCCCGAGCCCAGCATGTATTACGACGGCACCAAGGCGTTCTTCGAAACCTATTCGAAGCGCGCGGTCGAGGCCAAGGTCGATCCGCTCGGCTATTACCTCGCGCCGTTCGGTTATGCCGAGGGCCAGCTGATCGAGGCAGCGGTGAAGGCGGTCGGCTCGCTCGATCAGAAGGCGATCGCGAAATATCTGCACGAGAACGAAGTCAAAACCATTGTCGGTCCGATCTCGTTTTCAGCGGATGGCGAGCGCAAGGTGACCGCGACGCTGCAGGCGCAATTCCAGGGTATCGTCGACAAGAACATGGATCAGTTCAAGAAGTCGGGCAAACAGGTGATCTTGTTTCCGCCGAACCTGAAGTCCGGCGAACTCGTCACGCCGTTCGAGGCCGCGCGCAAGTAAGTTCTGACTTAAAGACTTGCATACGGACGTGGATGGCCGGTCGTAGGCGGGCGGAAGCGACGCCGTTCTTCGAACGGCTATGCCCGGCCATGACAAGACTGACAAGGGCGAGGGGGCCTAAAGTTGTTTTCGATGGACCTGCTGTTCGAAGCGGTGGTGACCGGCGTGCTGCTCGGCTGCTTCTATGCAGCCGTCAGCATCGGGCTGTCGGTTTCCTTCGGGCTGCTCGACGTTCCCCATGTGGCGCATCCGGCCTTTCTGGTGCTGGCGTCCTATGGCGTCTATTTCCTCAACGACAGCTACGACATCGATCCGCTGGTGGCGGGCGTTCTGATTACGCCGCTGCTGTTTGTGTTCGGGTTGGCCGCCTATCGGGTCTACTACGAAACCTTTGAGCGCCGCGGCAGCGATGCTGCGGTGCGCGGCATCGCGTTTTTCTTCGGCGTCGCCTTCATCATCGAAGTCTTGATCATCCTGCACTTCGGCGTCGATCAGCGCTCGGTCACGGCGTCCTATATCGGCAAATCCTGGCGCTTCGGCGATATGCGGATTCCGCTCCGCCTGATGGTGGCGTTTGCGGTCGCGACCGGATTGACGGTGCTGCTTGCGGCCTATCTGTCAAAGACCTTCATGGGCCGCGCGATCCGCGCAGTGGCGCAGGATGAAGAGGCGGTGCGGCTGATGGGCGCCAATCCGGTGCACATCAAGCAATGGGCGTTCGGGATTGCGACCGCCGTGCTCGGGATTGCCGGCGCGCTTCTCATCATCGTGGCGCCGGTCGATCCGACGCTCGACCGCGCCTATATCGGACGCACCTTCTGCGTCGTGGTGATGGCCGGGCTCGGCAGCATGACCGGCACGCTGATTGCCGCGATCATCCTCGGCGTTGCCGAAACCATCGTGCTGACCATGTTCGGCGCATCCTGGGCGCCCGCGATTTCCTTTGCCCTGCTGCTCGGCGTGCTCGCGGTCCGGCCGCAGGGCCTTTTGGGAAGGCGATGATGAAACGCAATTCCATCGCGTTCTGGGGCTCGGCGCTGCTGTTTCTCGCGGTCGTCTTGCTGTCGACGCAGCTCGTTCGCAACGAATACTGGTTCTTTGCCGGCTACGTGATCCTGCAATTCATCGTGTTGTCGGTCGCCTGGAGCATTCTCGGCGGCTATGCCGGCTATGTGAATTTCGGCACCAGCGCGTTTTTCGGCGTCGGCGTCTACACCGCCATTCTCCTGTTCAAGGCGCTCGGTGCGCCGCTGTTGGTGCAGATCGCGGCAGCAGCTGCGGTCGGCGCCCTGCTCGGTTTTGCCGTTGGCCTATTGACGTTGCGCATGCAGGGCATCTTCTTTTCGATCGCCACGATTGCGCTGACCATTGTGATTGAAACCACCGTGACCAACTGGCGCTTTCTCGGCGGCGCCGCCGGCATCCAGATCCAGCGGCCGCCGGTGACGGCGCCATTTCCGACCTATGTGCAGATGCTGGTGTTCGTTCAGGCGTCGCTGGTCGTGCTTGCGGTCGCGATCGCGCGTTACATCCAGAACTCCTGGATCGGCCGCGGCCTTCAGGCGCTCCGGGATGACGAACTCGCCGCCGAATGCACCGGCGTGCCGACGCTGCGGCTGAAATTGACGGCCTGCGTGATTTCAGGTGCGCTGATGTGCGCGGCCGGCGCGCCGGCGGCGATGTATCTGCAGTATGCCGATCCGAGTTCAGCCTTCAACCTCAACTATTCGGTCTCGGTGCTCGCAATGGCCTTGATCGGCGGCACCTCGCACTGGATCGGGCCGGTGATCGGCGCAATCGTGCTGGGGGTCACGCAGCAGCTTTTGGCCGTCACCATTTCCTCGGAAGTCAACGTGCTCGTGCTCGGCGTGATGCTGGTGCTGTTCGTGGTGGGCGCTCCGGAAGGCATCATCGGGCTGTTCCGCAAGGGCCGCCGAGCGGAGGCCCAGCCATGACCTCGGCGCCGGCCACGGAAGCCCCCTTGCTCAAGATCGAAGCGCTGACGAAACGATTCGGCGGCTTCACGGCGCTCGATAACGTCAGCGTCGATATCAGGCCCGGCGAGCGGTTTGGCCTGATCGGCCCCAACGGCTCGGGCAAGACGACGCTGATCAACTGCATTTCCGGCGCGTTCCGCACCGAGCCCTCGACGGTCATGTTCAATGGCGAGGACATCACCCGCCTGCCGCCGCATGTGCGCACGCGGCGCGGGATCGCGCGCAGCTTCCAGATTCCGCGGCCGTTCCGCAGCATGACGGTCATCGAGAACCTGATGGTCGCCGTCGATTTCACCAGCGCGTCGAATCTTCGTCTCTCGACGGACGATCACCGCGACCGCGCGATGACGATCCTTCGAGAGATGGGCCTTGCGGCCAAGGCCGATGCGCGGGTCACGGGCTTGAGCCAGGTCGAGCTGCGCAAGATGGAACTGGCGCGTGCGATGGCGACGCGGCCGAAACTTCTGATTTCGGACGAGGCGATGGCGGGCCTGTCCGGTTCGGAGGTCGACGAAGTGCTCGATCTCCTGATCAAGCTCGCCGGCGAGTCCATCACCATCATCATGATCGAGCACATCATGCATGCGGTGATGCGTTTTTCCGAGCGCATCATGTGCCTCGAGGCCGGCAAGATCATCGCGATCGGCAAGCCTTCCGACGTGATGGCGAATGCGCGGGTGCAGGAGGCCTATCTTGGCACTTAGCCTTGCGATCCGCGATCTCGATGCCGGCTATGGCGCGGTCAAGGCGCTGCGCGGCGTGTCGCTTGACGTTGCGACCGGCGAGACCGTGGCGTTGCTCGGCACCAACGGCAACGGCAAGAGCACGCTGATGAAGTGCGTCATGGGCCTGGTGCGGCCGTGGCGCGGCAGCGTTTCGCTCGACCTCGACGGCACCACGCACGACCTCGGCAAGATGTCGCCGGAGGCGATCGTCGATCTCGGCGTGGCGCTGGTACCGGAGGGGCGACGGCTGTTTCCGCGGCTGACGGTTTCGGAAAATCTCATGCTTGGCGCGTTCCGCCGCGCCGCCCGCCGCGACATCGATCGCAATTTGGCAATCGCTTACGAAACCTTCCCGGTCTTGAAGGAGCGCGCCAATCAATTGGCCGGCACCATGTCGGGTGGGCAACAGCAGATGCTCGCCATTGCGCGCGCGCTGATGTCCTCGCCGCGCCTGCTCCTGATCGACGAGCCGTCCGTCGGCCTGTCGCCGCTTCTGGTCTCGCAGATGATTGCCAAGATCGGCGAGCTCGGCGAGCGTTTCGATCTCACGGTCTTGATGGCCGAGCAGAATTTCAATCAAGCGGTGCGCATCGCCGACCGCGGCTATATCATCGTTCACGGCGAGATCGTGGTCGCGGCCAATGTCGAGGAGCTGCACGGCAACGACATCGTCAAGCGGCTTTATCTCGGCGGTGCGGCGTGACAGGTCGGAGTTCTTGAACATCCCTCGAGACGGCGCTCTCGCGCCTCCTCGGGATGAGGTCTAAACCCTCATGGTGAGGAGCCGCAGGCGTCTCGAACCATGAGGCCGCTTTGAATACGGAGAGCAGCATGACCGCGAAGCTTTTGCCCACCACGGTTGTCGGCAGCTATCCGCAGCCGGACTGGCTGGTCGACCGCCAGATGCTGTCGAAGGGCGTGGCGCGGGTGCGGCTCGATCTGTGGCGTATCGCCGAGCCGTGGCTCGAGCAGGCGCAGGACGATGCGACGCTGCTTGCGATCCGCGACATGGAGCGCGCCGGCATCGACATCATCACCGACGGCGAAATGCGGCGCGAGAGCTATTCCAACCGTTTTGCGACGGCGCTTGAAGGGATTTCATCCGGCAAACCGGGCGAGGTGATCTCCAAGGCGGGTCTTTCGACCGCGGTGCCGCGCGTGGTCGGCCCGGTCAGGCGCACGCAAGCGGTCGAGACCCGCGACATGGAATTCTTGCGCAAGAACACCGAGCGTGCCGCGAAGATCACGTTGCCGGGGCCGTTCACGATGAGCCGGCAGGCGGTCAACGAATATTACAAAGACGACGACGAGATGGTGATGGACTTTGCCGCCGCGGTGAACGCGGAAGCGCGCGATCTCGAAAAGGCCGGCGCGGACGTGATCCAGCTCGACGAGCCGTGGTTGCGCCAGGACCCGCCGGCGGCCAAGCGCATCGCGGTGAAGGCGATCGACCGCGCGCTCGAAGGCCTGAAAGCGACGACCGTGGTGCATCTCTGCTTCGGCTATGCGGCTGTCGTCAAGGGCGAGAAGCCGGTCGGCTATTCGTTCCTCGGCGAGCTCGACGCCTGCAAGGCGGACCAGATTTCGATCGAGGCGGCGCAGCCGAAACTCGATCTCGGCGTGCTCGGTGATCTCTCCTCGAAGAAGATCATGCTGGGCGTGATCGATCTCGCCGATCCCAATGCAGAAACGCCGGCCGTCGTGGCGGATCGCATTCGCGCCGCGCTGAAATTTCTTCCCGCCGAGCGCCTGGTCCCGGCGCCGGATTGCGGCCTGAAGTATCTGTCGCGCGAGCTGGCGTTTGCAAAACTCAGGGCACTCGCCGACGGCGCGGCGAAGGTGCGCACGGAACTCGCTTAGCGTTCGTCATATTCGCTTATCCGGCGCGAGCCAGACGGCGCTCCCGCCGCCGCTGGCGCCAGAGCCGGGCGCGATCGAGATAGAGATACACGACCGGGGTGGTGTAAAGCGTCAGGATCTGGCTCAGGATCAGCCCGCCGAAGATGGCGATGCCGAGCGGCTGGCGGAACTCGCTGCCTTCGCCAAGCCCGATCATCAGCGGCAGAGCGCCGAACAGCGCCGCCATCGTCGTCATCATGATGGGGCGAAAGCGCATGATGCAGGCCTCGAAGATGGCGTCGCGCGACGACAGCCCGCGCTGGCGTTCGGCGTCGAGCGCGAAGTCGATCATCATGATCGCGTTTTTCTTCACGATGCCGATCAACAGGATCACGCCGATCATGGCAATGATGTCGAACTGGGTGCGAAACAGCATCAGCGCCAGCACCGCACCGACGCCGGCCGACGGCAGCGTCGACAGGATCGTCAGCGGGTGAATGTAGCTTTCGTAGAGCATGCCGAGCGAGATGTAGATGGTCGCGAATGCCGCGAGAATGAGATAGGGCTCGCTTGCCAGCGACTGCTGGAAGATCTTGGCCGCGCCGGAAAACGCGCCGCGAATATCCGCCGGCATGTCGATTTTTTTCATGGTGGCTTCGATCACGCTCACCGCCGTGCTCAGGGAGGCGCCAGGAGGCGTGTTGAAGGAGACGGTGCTCGAGACCAGAAGGTCCTGATGGTTAACGGTGAGCGGCGTCTCGCTTTGCGTGAAGCGGGCGACGCTCGCCAGTGGAATCATCGTCTCCGTGCTGGTCGAGACCGCGGTTCCGGTCGATGACGCTCCTTTGCCGGACGCGCCGATCGAGTTGGTCGCCTGATTGCGCACCGCGTTGGCGGCGATTGCGCTGACCGAATTTTTCTGCGACGGCGAGGTGATCGTCCCGGCGACCGCGTTGGTGGTCTGCGATCCGCTCGCGGGTCCGCCGGTCGTGCTGATATAGACGTCCTTCAAGGTCTGCGGATTCTGCCAGTAGCTCGGCAAGACCTCCATGATCACATGATACTGGTTGCGCGCGACATAGATCGTCGAAACCTGCCGCTGTCCGAACGCATCGTAGAGCGTATTGTCGATCTGGCTGACGGTGATGCCGAGCTGGGAAGCCGCATCGCGGTCGATCACCAGGTTGGATTGCAGCGCCCGGTTTTGCTGGTCGGTAGAGACGTCGGTCAGGGACGGCTCGGATTGCAGGGCCGCGACCAGCTTCGGCGCCCATTCGTTCAGCTCGTCGGAGGTCGAGCCTTGTAGCGTGTACTGATAGGCGGCATTGCCCGACCGTCCGCCCGCGCCGAGGTCGCCGACCGATTGCAGGAACAGCGTGGCGCCGGCGACGGCCGCCAGTTGGCCGCGCAGCCTCTCGATCACCTGCTCGGCCGACAGGTTGCGCTCGCTCATCGGCTTCAGCGAGGCGAACACCGTGCCGGTGTTGGTCGCCTGGCCCGGGCCCGGGCCGCTGCCGCCGGTGAAACCGACGACCGTCTCGACGGCCGGATCGCTTTTGACGATCTCGATGAACCGGGTCAGTTTCTCGCGCATCAACTGGAACGAGGTGCTTTGATCCGCCTGGATCGACCCGATCAACAGGCCGGTGTCCTGCTGCGGCACGAATCCCTTCGGCACGACGCGGTAGAGATGAAAGTTCAGTCCGAGGGTCGCGGCCAGGATCAGCATGACCGAAAGCGGATGCCGCAGCGCGACCGCCAGCGTCCACCGGTAGCCGCGCAGCATGGTGTCGAAGACCCACTCGCTGGCCCGATAGATCCGGCCGTGTGTCTCGCCGCGATCGCCGCGCAGCAGGATGGCGCACATCATCGGCGTCGTCGTCAGCGAGACCACCAGCGAGATAACGATGGCGATGGTGATCGTCATGGCAAATTCGCGGAACAGGCGGCCGACCAGGCCGCCCATCAGCAGGATCGGGACGAAGACGGCCACCAGCGACACGCTCATCGACAGCACGGTAAAGCCGACCTCGCGGGAGCCGAGCAGCGTGGCCTCCAGCCGCGACATTCCTGCATCCAGGTGGCGGGAGATGTTTTCCAGCACGACGATGGCGTCGTCGACCACGAACCCGGTCGCGACCGTCAGCGCCATCAGCGAGAAGATGTCGAGGCTGTAGCCCAGGAGGTACATCACGGCAAAGGTCGCTACCAGCGACACCGAGACCGCGACGACCGGCACCAGCGTCGCGCGCGCATTGCGCAGGAACGCGAACACCACGAGGATCACGAGCCCCACCGCAATCAACAGCGTGATCTCGACGTCGCGCAGCGAGGCGCGGATTGTCTTGGAGCGGTCGACGGCGAGGCTGATGTCGATGGCGGGCGACACCGAAGCGCGCAGCTGCGGCATCAGCCCCTTCACGCGGTCGACCATCTGGATGATGTTCGCGCCCGGCTGGCGGTACACGATCATCATCACGGCAGGCTTGCCGTTGGAAAGGCCGAGCGTGCGGATGTTTTCCACGGAATCGACGACGTCGCCGACGTCCGACAGCCGCACCGGGGCGCCGTTGCGATAGGCCACGATCAGCGACCTGTAATCCTCGGCTTTCCTGGCCTGATCGTTGGAATAGATCTGGTAGCGCTGGTGCTTGACGTCGATCCCGCCTTTCGGACTGTGGGCGTTGGTGCTGCCGAGCGCGGCGCGAACGTCCTCCAGCCCGATCCCGTATTTGTAGAGCGCCGGCGGCAGCAGTTCGACGCGCACCGCTGGCAGCGAGCCGCCGCTGACGGCGACTTCGCCGACGCCTTCGATCTGCGACAGCTTTTGCGCAAGGATGGTCGAGGCGGCATCGTAGAGCTCGGACGGCATCAGCGTGTCCGATGTCAGCGTGTAGATCAGGATCGGCGCCGAAGCGGGGTTGAACTTGCGATAGGTTGGGTTGGTCCGCAAGTTCGTCGGCAGATCGGCGCGCGCCGCATTGATCGCCGCCTGCACATCGCGCGCCGCGCCGTTGATGTCGCGCCCGATCTCGAATTGCAGGGTGATGCGCGCCGAGCCCAGCGTGCTCGCAGAGGTCATTTCGGTGACGCTGGCGATCTGACCGAGATGGCGCTCGAGCGGGCTCGCGACCGTCATCGCCACGTCCGCGGGGCTCGCGCCGGGCAAGGTCGCCTGCACCGCGATGGTCGGAATGTCGACGTCCGGCAGCGGCGAGACCGGCAGCTTGAAAAAGGCGATGACGCCGGCCACCACAAGTCCCAACGACAAGAGAGTCGTTGCGACCGGGCGGTGGATAAAGGGGGCAGAGAGGTTCATGACATGCGCGATGGTCGTTGCCGGTGAGCTTCTATCCGGCAACGCCCCCGTGCAAAAGCCTCACGATGTCACACGATATCGCCACACACCTGCCCCAAATCAAGGGGCCGGAAACGGCCCACTTTCGTCTAGGGGCATTCTTGCGTGAGGCTAGCGATATTGATAGGAAGTTGCCGTGTTGCAAGGTTGCATTCCAATGAGCCACTGTAAAAACAGGTTGCCAGGCAACGTCATGTTACGCGTCATGCGCTCGATCGGCGTGGCGTCCGGCATGTTGCTCGCATTACCCGCCTTCGCCGCAGCTGCGCCAGCGCGCAAACCCGGTCTGTGGGAAGTGAAAACCGCGATCGAAGGCCAGGGGCGCGCGGTCACGGTGCAGCAATGCATCGATGCCGCAACCGACCAGATGCTGCAATCGAGCGCCGGTCCGTTTTCGGCGCCGTTGTGCACAGGCCGCGAAGTGACGAAATCGGACACTGGGATGACGATCGACACGCGTTGCAGCTTCAACGGCAAGGCGGCGAATGCGCATGCGGTCGTGTCAGGCAGCTTCGACAGCGCTTACACGATGACGGTGACCGCGGAAGGCGGCGAGCTGCCGCCGATCAAGATGACGATGGAAGGCAAGTGGCTGGGCGCTTGCGCCGCAGGTCAGCAGCCCGGCGACGTCATCATGGCCAACGGCGTCAAGGTCAACATCCCCGAATTGCAGAAGCGCGCGCCCGGGCCCGATCCGTTGCAACCACCCAGGTAGGTTTGCCGCCGTCGGCGCCGGTAACATCGTCCGGCGCGATTTGATCGCCAGGGATCAGCTTCAAGGCCCGATTATCAAGCCCGGTGAAACAATCTGTTTCAGCTTTCGCGTATTATTGCCCGGCCCGGCAGCGCCTAGCTTGGAAGCACACGAGGCAATTTTGCTTCGCCAAGCCGGGAGATATTACCATGAACAGCATGAGCAAGCGCATCGCCGCTTCAGCCGTATCAGCATTGATCGCGATCGCGATGATCCAGACCGCGACCGCAAATGAGCGGACCAGGCACCGCGCTGCCGTCACCACGAGCGAACAGGTTCGTAACGCCAATGCGTCGGCGGCACCGTTCTCCGTCGATCAGGATGAGTTGTCCCGCTATCGTAACGGAGCTCTGTCCGCGCCAGCCGGACACTGATGCTGGATTTCTAGGGCCCGAAATTGTCATACCGCAACGCGGCCCAGCAACACGCTGGGCCGCGTTTTGATTGGTTCGGATCGTTGTTGCGTCGAGGTCGGATGATCCACCGGCGTAAGCTCAGGCGGCTACGGCGGTGTGCGCAGGTGACGGGTTCTTGCCAAGGCGGTTGTCAAGGCTCAACGCGCCGGCTCCAAAGGCAACGATTTGTAGCAGCCCGCCAGCCATCATCACGTTCTTGAGGAAATGGATCATCTGATTCTGGTCGGCGAAGTTGTTGTGGAAGGAAAACGCGGTTACCAGCGAGAAGATTGCAAGCGCCGCCGCGACGAAACGCGTCTGGTAGCCGGCGATCAAAAGCAGGCCGCCTCCGAGTTCGACGGCGACCGCCACAGCGAAGGCGAGCGGTGGAACGGGCAGCCCCACGGCGGTGATCATGCCGACGGTGGCGCCATACGCGGCGAGCTTGCCAAAACCACCCATGGCAAAAGGTAGACCGATCATCAGCCTGCCGGCGAAGGGAAGATAGCGGGTCGTGCTCATTTGAAGTCTCCTTGAAAAAGTCTCCGCCTTTAGCGGCGGGCAAACGAAATCTGCGGCGGAAATTGTCGTTTCAAAATAGAAATGATCGAAATCCATCGTTTCAGAATTTGCTATATCGGGACCGGCAGATTTTCAAAGGGATCGCGACGTCCGCGGCTGCGGCGCGCTTGCCCGACGGGCAAATCACTCCGTGCGACTTGATCCATTCGCAAAGTCCATCCCTTCGCCCGAAAAAATTCCCGCTTTCGCCGTCGGGCAAATCAACGCTAAGGCTCCTCGCGTCTCGCGCCCCACAGGAGGGGCGTATCGCGATCGTCACGAAACGTTGGCGCGGGATGCGATGGATGCGGTTTGTGTCAGGCGGGGCTGTTGTCGCGCCGGACGAAGCACAAGCCGCATACGGTGAAGCCGTGTGGTCCTGATGCCTCGACGCTGGCATCAAGTCGAGCGAAACGAGTTTCGCTCGGCGAACGGTGACAACAAGCCCGATCGCCGGGGAGAGCGCGGAATAAGCCGTTAAAACCAATCGCGCAGGGAATGCCGGACTGTTTCGGCGAACCTGTGGTGACTAACTCGCGTGTTTTTTTACTACACGCGAGGCTGCGGGTGAACCGATCACCCGGCATTCCCTGCGCCCTCTGTTTTTCGAGGGACGACGAATTCGCAGAGCCCGGGCGGGACGCGTCGCGGGGATGCGCAGCCGTGGCTGTTTGACAATCAAATCGGGAGGTGAACCGCTGGCGATCCCTCCCCCGCGTAGCGTGGGGAGGGTGGCACATCGAGCGTAGCGAAGATGTGTCGGGTGGGGGTCTCAGTAGTTTCGGCAGTACCCCCACCCGGCGCTCCACGCCACCCTCCCCACAAGGGGGAGGGATAAAAGCGAGTTCGCGGTAGAAGGGCTTACCCCGCGCCGACCTTCTTCTTGCGCCAGGCGAGATGCACCGCGCAATTGCAGCCCGGCGGATGCGACGACAACCCCTCTGCCTCGTCGTTGGCCGGCGTGGCCGTGAACGGCGCCTTGACGCTGCGCTCCTGCGCGTCCTGTCCGGGAATGTAATTGAGGATCGGCGCGAGCCAGCGCTCGGTCTCTTCGACGGTGAAGCCTTTGCGCGCGGCATAATCTTCGACCTGGTCGCGCTCGATCTTGCCGACGCCGAAATAGAAGCTTTCGGGATGACTGAAATAAAGTCCGGACACCGACGAGCCCGGCCACATCGCATAGCTCTCGGTGAGCGTGACGCCCGCGGTATTCTCGGCGTCGAGCAACTCGAACAGGACAGCCTTTTCGGTGTGATCGGGCTGCGCGGGATAACCGGGCGCGGGACGAATGCCATCGTACTTCTCGAGGATGAGATCGCCGGCCGGAAGGTTTTCATCCGGCGCGTAACCCCAGAATTCGCGGCGCACCCGCGCATGCATGCGTTCGGCGAAGGCTTCCGCGAGGCGATCGGCCAGCGCCTTGCAGAGGATCGAGGAGTAGTCGTCATTGGCGTTCTTGAAGCGGTCGGCGACCACGTCCTCGCCAATGCCGGCCGTGACCACGAAGCCACCGACATAGTCGTTCACGCCGGAAGTGACCGGCGCGATGAAGTCGGAGAGCGCGGCGTTGTAGCGGCCCTCGCGCTTCTCGAGCTGCTGACGCAGGGTATGCAGCGTCGCGATCGGCGTCTTACGCGTCTCGTCCGCATAAACGAGAATGTCGTCGCCTTGTGCGTTCGCCGGCCAAAAGCCGATCGTGGCCTGCGCCGTGAACCACTTCTCCTTGATGATGCGGTCGAGCATCTTGCGCGCATCGTCATAAAGCGAGCGGGCGACGTCGCCGACCTTGGGGTCGTCGAGGATGGCCGGAAAGCGCCCGGTCAACTCCCATGTCTGGAAGAACGGCGTCCAGTCGATGTATTCAGCCAGTTCGGCAAGGTCATAGCTTCGGAATGTCTTGGTGCCGAAAAACGTCGGCTTCTTCGGCGGGACCTTAGCAAAATCGACCGGTACGGCGTTGGCGCGCGCATTCGCAAGCTTCAACCGCTTCTTGTCGGCCTGGGCACGGAAGTGCGCCGCGGAAATTTTCGCGTATTCCTCGCGAATATCGGCGGCATAGCCCGCGCGCCGCTCGGGCGACAGCAGCGAGGAGGCGACGCCGACCGCGCGGCTCGCGTCATTGACATGCACCACCGGACCGGAACGGTAGTTCGGGTCGATCTTCACGGCGGTGTGGACGCGGCTCGTGGTGGCGCCGCCGATCATCAGCGGGATCTTCAGCCCTTCGCGCTCCATTTCGCCCGCGAGAAAACTCATCTCATCGAGCGACGGCGTGATCAGGCCGGAGAGGCCGATGATGTCGGCGTCTTCGCGCTTGGCGGTCTCGATGATCTTCGCCGCCGGCACCATCACGCCGAGGTCGATCACCTCGAAATTGTTACATTGCAGGACGATGCCGACGATGTTCTTGCCGATGTCGTGGACATCGCCCTTGACGGTGGCGAGCACGATCTTGCCGGCGGCGTTGCGGCCGTCAGTGCTGACGCCGTTCGCCCGGTTGCGGGCCTTTTCCTCTTCCATGAACGGCATCAGATAAGCGACCGCCTGCTTCATCACGCGGGCGGATTTCACCACCTGCGGCAGGAACATCTTGCCGTCGCCGAAGAGGTCGCCGACGATGTTCATGCCGGCCATCAGCGGCCCCTCGATCACGTCGAGCGGGCGGGTGACGGACTTGCGGGCCTCCTCGGTATCGGCATCGATATGTTCGGTGATGCCGTGCACCAGCGCATGCGAAAGCCGCTTTTCGACCGGCCACTCGCGCCAGGCGAGGTCCTGCTCCTGGGTCTTCCGCTCCTGGCCGCGGAATTTTTCGGCGAGCGCGAGCAGCCGCTCGGAGGCGCCGGGGTCACGGTTGAGGATGACGTCCTCGCACACCTGGCGCAGCTCTGGGTCGATGTCGTCATAGACGATCATCTGCCCGGCATTGACGATGCCCATGTCCATGCCGGCCTTGATGGCGTGATACAGGAACACCGAGTGCATGGCTTCGCGCACCGGCTCGTTGCCGCGGAACGAGAACGAGAGATTGGAGACGCCGCCGGAGATATGCGCGTGCGGCAGGTTCTTGCGGATCCAGCGTGTCGCCTCGATGAAATCGACGCCGTAATTGTTGTGCTCTTCAATGCCGGTCGCGATCGCAAAGATGTTCGGATCGAAAATAATGTCCTCGGCCGGGAAGCCGACGCGATTGACGAGAATGTCATAGGCGCGCTTGCAGATTTCGGTCTTGCGCGCGAACGTGTCGGCCTGTCCCTTCTCGTCGAAGGCCATCACGACCACGGCCGCGCCATGGCGCCTGGCGATGCTGGCCTCGTGGATGAACTTCTCCTCGCCTTCCTTCATCGAGATCGAGTTCACGACCGGCTTGCCCTGCACGCATTTGAGGCCGGCTTCGATCACGTTGAATTTCGAAGAATCCACCATCACCGGGACGCGGGCGATGTCGGGCTCGGCGGCGACGAGATTCAGGAAGGTGACCATCGCCGCTTCGGAATCGAGCAGCCCCTCGTCCATGTTGACGTCGATGATCTGCGCGCCGTTCTCGACCTGGTCGCGCGCGACCTGAAGGGCGGCGGTATAGTCGCCGGCCGTGATCAGCTTGCGGAAACGTGCCGACCCCGTAACGTTGGTTCGCTCGCCCACATTGACGAAGGGGATCGCCGGCGTCAGCTCGAACGGCTCAAGACCGGAAAGCCGCAGACGCGGTTCGATCTCGGGCACGACGCGCGGCTTGTGCGACGATACAGCGGCGGCAATCGCCGCGATATGGTCGGGCGTGGTGCCACAGCAGCCGCCGACCACGTTGACAAGGCCGGCGGAGGCGAACTCGCCGATCAGGCGCGCCATATATTCCGGGCTCTCATCGTACTGGCCAAATTCATTCGGCAGGCCGGCATTGGGATAGGCGCAGACCAGCGCGTCGGCGACGCGGCCAATGTCCGCGATATGCGCGCGCAAATCCTCCGCGCCGAGCGCGCAGTTGAAGCCGATCGTGATGGGTCTCGCATGGCGCACCGAATTCCAGAACGCTTCCGGCAATTGGCCGGACAGCAGCCGGCCGGATTTATCGGTGATCGTGCCCGACACCATCACCGGCACGTCGATGCCGCGCCCTTCGGTGATTTCGGCAATTGCGTAAAGCGCGGCCTTGGCGTTCAGCGTGTCGAAAATGGTTTCGACCAGCAGGAGATCGGCGCCGCCGTCGAGCAAGCCTTTGATCTGCTCGCCATAGGAAGCGCGCAAGTCGTCAAAGGTGACGGCGCGGTAGCCGGGGTTCGACACATCGGGAGAAATCGACGCGGTACGGTTGGTCGGGCCGATGGCGCCCGCCACGAAGCGCGGCTTGCCGTCTTCGGCGCTTACGCGGATCGCGGCAGCGCGCGCGAGCCTCGCGCCTTCGAGGTTAAGTTCGTAGGCGAGGTCCGACATCTCGTAGTCGGCCTGCGCGATCGAGGTCGAGGAAAAGGTGTTGGTGGCGACGATGTCGGCACCCGCCCGCAAATAGGCGGCGTGGATGTCCTCGATCGCCTTCGGCTGGGTCAGGATCAACAGGTCGTTGTTGCCTCTGACGTCGCGGTGAAAATCGGCAAAGCGCGGGCCGCGGAAGGCCGCTTCGTCGAATTGCAGCGCCTGGATCATGGTGCCCATGGCGCCGTCGAGCACGAGAATGTGCTCCTTCGCGGCAGCGAGAAATGCGGAGCGTTTTGCGGAGACGGGCAAAGTCATTGCTTCAGGCCGCCTTCTGCGCGCCGGCCGGGCGGATGCCGAGCAGATGGCAAATCGCGAAAACCAGATCGGCGCGGTTCATGGTGTAGAAATGAAAGGTATCGACGTCGTGCTTGTTGAGCTTCTGCACTTGCCCCGCGGCGACCGTGGCGGCCACGAGCTTGCGGGTCTCGGCGTCGTCGTCCAGGCCATCGAACTTTTCCGCGAGCCAGTTGGGCACGGTGGTGCCGGCGCGGGTGACGAAGGATCTGGCCTGCTTGAAATTGTGCATCGGCATGATGCCGGGCACGATCGGAATATCGATGCCGCGGGCGCGGACGCGATCGAGGTAACGGAAGTAGAGGTCGTTGTCGAAGAAGACCTGCGTGATCGCGCGCGTGGCGCCGGCGTCGACCTTGGCTTTCAGCGTGTCGATGTCGGCGTCGAAGCTTGCGCTCTCCGGATGCTTTTCCGGATAGGCCGAGACCGAGACCTCGATATCGGGAAAACGCTTCTTGATGCCCGCGACGAGTTCGGCCGAAGTTTGATAGCCGTCGGGATGGGTGAGATAAGGCGTGCCGATGCCGCCCGGCGGATCGCCGCGCAGCGCCACGATGTGGCGGACGCCGATGTCATGGTAGCGCGCGACAATGTCGTCGATCTCGCCGCGCGCGGCGCCAACGCAGGTCAGATGCGCGGCCGGCAACAACTCGGTTTCCTTACGAATGCGGGCGATGGTGGAATGGGTGCGCTCGCGGGTCGATCCGCCGGCGCCGTAGGTCACCGAGACGAAGTTGGGCGTCAGCGGCGCCAGGCGATTGATGGTCTCCCACAGGCTCTTTTCCATCTCTTCCGTCTTCGGCGGAAAGAACTCGAAGGAAATCGCCGGCTGCTTCGGCGCGCGCGCAGCGGCGGCAAGGGACGTTTCGCTCATGACTTTGGTAATCTCCGCAACAAAACTGAAGCCGCGCGCAGGGCGACTGCTGTTATCGGGCCAAGATTAAGTGAAAAGCCTTACTCCAAACAGCCCACCGAAGATGGGAATTTGCCCAATTGATCTAAAAGAGATGGAAATACGGGGTCCTTAAATGTTGGGTGGGCAACCCTCATGAGATTGTAAGACATTGGTATATTGGAAGTTTATCTATTTATAGCAAGATGCTGATCGTGGGCAAGATGAAGGTATTAAGAAATATGGAATCCGTCGCCCATTTAACCGTAGGCGGAATTAGCATCCGAAGCCGTCAAAGGCCTGACCTGCATACCCCGCGGTTGTGCCGCCGGTTCGCCGCACTAGGTTTACGGCCATGATCCCGCTTTCCGTCCTCGATCTATCGGTCGTCACATCCGGCACAAAGCCTGCCGCGGCGCTTCGCAACAGCATCGATCTTGCGCGTCATGCCGACGCGCTCGGCTTCACCCGCTACTGGCTTGCCGAACATCACAACCTGGCTTCGGTCGCGAGCCCCGCGCCCGATCTGATGATCGGGCAGATCGCGGCGGTGACGAAAAACATCCGCGTCGGCTCCGGCGGGGTGATGCTGCCCAACCATGCGCCGCTGGTGGTCGCCGAGCGCTTCAAGATGCTGGAGGCGCTGTTTCCGGGCCGGATCGATCTCGGGCTCGGCCGGGCGCCCGGCACCGACGGCGCTACGGCCTATGCTTTGCGCAGCCGGCTCGATCGCCGCGAGGGCGATGACTTCCTCGAGCGGCTGCATGAACTGACGCTATGGGAGACGCGCAATTTCCCGCCCAACCACCCCTTCAATAAAGTGGTGGCGATGCCCGACGATACGCCGCTGCCGCCGATCTGGCTGCTCGGCTCGAGCGATTACAGTGCGGAATTAGCCGCTCAGGTCGGCATGGGCTATGCGTTCGCGCATCATTTTGCGTCCTATGACGCGGTCGCGGCGATGACCAGCTACCGCGCGCATTTCAAGCAAACCGGCTGGCGCGAAACGCCTTATGCGATTCTGGCGGTGGCTGCGGTCGCCGCCGAAACGGACGCCGAGGCCGAGCGGCTCGCAGCATCGATGGATCTCAATCGGCTGTTGCGCGACCGCGGCCAATATATTCCGCTGCCGAGTATCGAGGAGGCGCAGGCCTATCCCTATACGGATGCCGATCGTGCCGCGATCGTGCGCAACCGCTCGCGCCTGTTTGTCGGTAGCCCGGCCACCGTGCGCGAGAAACTCGAGCCGATGATTGCGGCATGCCAGGCCGATGAACTGATGGTTGTCAGCGCGATCTACGATCACGAAGCGCGCAAACGCTCCTATGGTCTGCTGGCCGACGTCTTTGGTCTTGCGAAGCGGGCTGCGGCTTAGGCGCCGCAGTCATTCGGAGCTTGCCGGCCAAGGCCCGCGCTTTTCCTCCGGCATAAAGACGAGATTGATGCTGCTCGGCTCTCTCGTGTCCAGCAGGGTAGGGCGTCCGTCCGTGCTGGAAAAATCCATCGCCCGGTATTTTCGCGCCGCGAGCCAGGATAAAAGCTCCGAGAAACTTGCGCCGCGAAGTGAAAGCAATTCCTGTTCCGCCTCGAGCAAAAGCATGGGACGATCCCGCGCAAGCAGCCGATCTGCCCCGCGTAATGCGCGGAGTCCCGCAGCGTGTTATGTGCGCTGATCAGTCCTGCGTTTCGCTGAAGGTGGCGCGGAACGGATGCGCCGGATAGACGCCGACAATGCGCAGTTCGCGCGAGAAAAACTTCAGTTCCTCCAGCGCAAAAGCGAGGCCTCTGTCGTCGGGGTGGCCGTCGACGTCGGCGTAGAATTGCGTGGCGAAGAAATTGCCGTCGACCATGTAGCTTTCGAGCTTGGTCATGTTGACGCCGTTGGTGGCAAATCCACCCATCGCCTTGTAAAGCGCTGCGGGGAGATTGCGCACCCGGAAAACAAAAGTCGTGACCAGCGGCCCCGCGCCTTGTTTGGCCCAGTTCGCTTCGCGCGCCAGCACCACGAAGCGGGTGGTGTTGTGGGACTCGTCCTCGACGTCCTCGGCCAGTATATCGAGGCCGTAAATCTCGGCCGCGAGCTTGGATGCAATCGCGGCGCAAGTCTTGTCACCGCGTTCGGCAATGATACGCGCGCTGCCGGCGGTGTCGCCCGCGACGATCGGTTTGATGCCGAGCTTGCGGATGACGCGCCGGCATTGGCCGAGCGCATGCACATGGCTCTCGACCGTCTTGATGTCACCGATCTTGGCGCCGCGTGGCGCCATCAACTGATGATGGACCGGCAGGAACCACTCGCCGACGATGAAGAGGCCGGACTGCGGCAAAAGGTGATGAATGTCGGCGACGCGGCCGGCGACCGAATTCTCGATCGGGATCATGCCGAGATCGGCTTCGCCCGAGGAAATCGCGGCCAGCGCGTCCTCGAAGGTCGGGCAGGGCAGGGCTTCCGCGTCGGGATAAGCCTCGGCAATGGCGATATGGGAGTTAGCGCCCGGCTCGCCCTGGAATGCGATTTTCATGGTCTTGGTTGGCTTGGTCATGGCGCCTTGTACCAGCCGTTCAGGATTTGGCCAGTGCGGTGGCCAGTATCTGGCGCGTGGTTTCGAGGTCGGCCGGGGTGTCGACGCCGCGCGGCACGGCGTCGACAATTCCGATGTCGATCCGCATGCCGGCCTCGAGCGCCCGCAACTGTTCCAGCTTCTCCTGCCGCTCCAGCGGCGAGGGCGGCAATCGGACGAAGCGTTCGAGCGCGGCACGCCGATAAGCATAGAGGCCGATGTGATGGTAGCGCGGGCCTTCGCCGTGGGGCGCAGTGGCGCGGGTGAAATAGAGCGCGCGCAGCCGCCGGGGGCCGACCATCGAGCCGACTGCCTTCACGACGTTGGGATTGGTGGCCTCTTCCTCGGTGTGGATTTCCGCAGCCAGCGTCGCGATGTCGACCTCGGGGTCGGCGAGCGGCGCCAGCACATCGCGGATATTGTCCGCACCTATGGTCGGAAAATCGCCCTGCAAATTGACCACGATCTCGACCTGCCGGTTCGGATCGAGGGTGCCGAGCGCCTCAAAAATCCGGTCCGAACCGGACGGGTGGTCGGCGCGGGTCATGACGGCTTCCCCGCCATGCGCGGTGACCACGGAGGCGATCTCGACCGTGTCGGTTGCGACCGCGACCCGGCCGATTCCGGCGGCCTCCGCCCGGCGCAACACGTGGACGATCATCGGCAGGCCAGCCATCTCGAGCAGTGGCTTGCCGGGCAGGCGCGTGGCGGCCATGCGGGCAGGAATCAGCACCAAAATACGGGGATTGATCATTAGGGTACGGCCCGGACCCCGTCCGGAAATGGTGGGGATTGGTCAAAAGCCAGAGCGTTTATACGGGTTGCCAGAGCACGGGCAAACCGATATCTGATGCGGGCTTGGAGTGCGGCGCAAAAGGCCGATTCCTGGCGTTATCGCGGCCGTTTCTCGCCGGCCCACATTCGACATTCCCGGCCTGGAGCCTGATCCACAATGGACTCCTTCGAACTCAATAAAGTCCTCGGTGCCATTCTCGGTACCTGCCTCGTTTTGCTGGTGACGAGCTTCACCGCCGGCGCAATTTTCGCTCCTCCCAAGCTGGAAAAGCCTGGCTTCGAAATCGCCGTCAAGGAAGAAGCCGCAGGCGGCGAAAAGGCCGCGGCGGCGCCGTCCGAGCCGATCGAGAAGTTGCTGCAGACCGCTTCCGTCCAGAAAGGTGAAGCCTCGGCGAAGAAGTGCGCCGCCTGTCACGACTTCACCAAGGGTGGCCCCAACAAGGTCGGTCCGAATCTCTTCGGGATCGTCGGCGACAAGAAGGGCGAAGGCCGCGGCTTCAATTTCTCGGCGCCGATGAAGGCCAAGGGCGGCACCTGGACCATCGACGACCTCAACAAGTTCATCGACAATCCGAAGGGTTTCGTTCCCGGCACCGCGATGGGCTTCGCCGGCATCCAGAAGGACAGCGAGCGCGCCGACCTTCTCGTTTATTTGAATTCGCTGTCCGACAGCCCGCAGCCTTTGCCAACCGCGGCAAAGTAACTGCAAATTATTCGGGCATTTTGTTTGGCGGCCGGGCTCCTGTCCCGGCCGTTTTGCGTTGCGTCCGTTTGTTCCCCAAATCGCGGGAGGGCATCGCCGATTTCGCCCTTGTTACCGCGGCCTTTCGCCCCACAAGGGGTGTAATGATGAGCAAAAAGCAACTTAATCGGCCGAAACCTTGCCCTATACTAGAGCTCCGATTTCGAAGTTCGCAAGCAATCGCGGCAACCTCCGATGCGAACGTCGAAATCAAAGGAGCTCTAGCAACTATCAGTTTCTAGTGCGGCTTAGAATTTGAAGTTCCTATGACGAACAAGCGGCTAAATCGATAGGAACTTCAAATTCGCCGCACTAGCGGCCTTGATAACGCAGGTAACGAAGAGGATTTTGCCTTTGACGTTGAATCGAAGACATCTCTTGCAGGGCGGCGCGGTCGCCGCGATTGCGCCGGCGCTCAGCTCGGCTTCCGGCCTTTCGATCATCAGTTCCGCAAGCGCGCAGACCACTGCCAGCGAGCCCGCCTGGCGGCATGGCTTGTCGCTATTTGGCGATCTCAAATATCCCGCCGGCTTCAAGCGCTTCGATTACGTCAACCCCGACGCGCCGAAAGGCGGCGCCGCGCGGCAGATTTCGATCGGAACATTCGACAATTTCAATATCGCGGTGTCGGGCGTCAAAGGCTCGCTCGCACCGGCCGTTGGGCTGACCTATGAGACGCTGATGGAGCGTGCGCAGGACGAGGTCGCGACCGAATACGGCCTGCTCGCGGAAGGCGCGCAGCATCCCGATGATTTTGCCTGGGTGACCTATCGCCTCCGCAAGGAAGCGCGCTGGCACGACGGCAAGCCGGTGACGCCGGAGGACGTCATCTTTTCGATCGAGATGCTGAAAAAGCTCAGCCCGATGTACGCCTCCTATTATCGTCATGTCGCGAAAGCCGAAAAGATCGGCGACCGCGAGGTCAAGTTCACTTTCGATTCTCCGGGCAATCGCGAACTGCCGCATATCGTTGGCGAACTCGTGGTGCTGCCCAAGCATTATTGGGAAGGCAGCGACAGTCAGGGCCGCAAGCGCGATATCTCGCAGACGACGCTGGAGCCGCCGCTGGGCTCCGGTCCTTACCGCATCAAGGAGTTTGTTGCCGGCCGCTCCGTGCGGCTCGAACGGGTGAAGGACTATTGGGGCGTCAATCTTCCCGTCCAGGTCGGCCTTAATAACTTCGACGAACTGCGCTTTGAGTTCTTTCGCGACAACATCGTTGCGCTCGAAGCCTTCAAGGCGGATCAGGCGGACTGGATCGCCGAGAACTCCGCCAAGCAATGGGCAACGGCTTATGACTTTCCGGCGGTGGCCGAAAAGCGCGTGGTCAAGGAAGAGTTTCCGGTCAGCGATTCCGGACGGATGCAGGCCTTTGTTCTCAATTTGCGTCGCGAGCAATTCAAGGACGTGCGCCTGCGCCGCGCCTTCAATTTCGCGTTCGATTTCGAGGAGATGAACAAGCAACTGTTTTTTGGACAGTACAAGCGGATCAGCAGCTACTTCTTCGGAACCGATCTTGCCTCGTCCGGGTTGCCGGAAGGCGAGGAACTGGCGATCCTCGAGACCGTGCGCGACAAGGTGCCGGCCGAGGTTTTCACCTTGCCCTACGAAAATCCGGTCGGCGGCAATCCCGAGTCGGTGCGCGCCAATTTGCGGGAAAGCGCGAAGTTACTGAAGGAGGCGGGATACGAAATCAAAGATCGCAAGCTTGTGGATCCCTCTGGCAAGCCGGTCACGGTCGAAATCCTGGTTGACGATCCCGGCTTCGAGCGAATTGCGCTGTTCTTCAAGCCGTCGCTCGAACGGATCGGCGTGACGACCTCGATCCGGATGGTCGACAGCGCCCAGTTCGAAAGTCGGCTGCGCAGCTTCGATTACGACATCGTCACGCATACCTGGGGCGAGTCGCTGTCTCCCGGCAATGAGCAACGCGAATATTGGGGATCTCAGACGGCAGATGTGTCCGGTTCGCAGAATTTGACCGGCATCAAGAATCCCGCCGTTGATGCCTTGATCGATCGGATCATCTTCGCCAAGAGTCGCTCGGAGCTGGTAGCCGCGACCAAGGCGCTTGATCGCGTGTTGCTTTGGAATTTTTACGTCGTGCCGCAATATACCTACCCATTTGCGCGCTACGCGCGGTGGGATCGCTTCAGCCACGCCGAATTGCCAAAATACGCCCGCTCGGGCCTTCCATCCCTGTGGTGGTTCGACGCCGACAAGGCGGCCAGGATCGGCAAGAAATCTTGAGGGATCTTTCACGCATGGCGTTTCTCTCTCGCCGGCATGTGCTTGGTCTTGGCGCCGGCGTTCTCGGTGCGGGTGTTGTAGGCGCGCCGTCGGTCCGGCCGGTATTAGCGGACGAGGCGGGTAGCGAGGCCCACGGGCTTTCGGTGTTCGGGGACCTGAAATATCCGGGTGACTTTCAGCACTTCGACTACGTCAATCCGGCCGCGCCGAAAGGCGGGACATTTTCGCTGATCCCCTCGGTTCGCGCCTACAACCAGTCCTATCAGACCTTCAACTCCTTCAACGCCTATATCCTCAAAGGCGAGGGCGCGCAGGGCATGGACATGACGTTCGCAGCCCTGATGGTGCGTGCCGGCGACGAGCCCGACGCGATGTACGGTCTCGTAGCCAAGTCAGTGCAGATTTCTCCCGACAAATTGACCTATCGCTTCACGCTGCGCCCCGAGGCCCGCTTCCAGGACGGCTCCAAACTGACGGCGCAGGACGCAGCGTTCTCGCTGACGACGCTGAAGACCAAGGGGCATCCGCTGATCATTCAGCAGATGCGCGACATGGTGAAAGCGGAAGCGACCGACGACGCTACACTGATCGTTACCTTTGCCGAGAAGCGCGCGCGCGACGTACCGCTCTACGTGGCAGGCCTGCCGCTCTTCTCGAAGGCCTATTACGCCTCGCGGGCGTTCGATGAATTGACGCTGGATATTCCGCTCGGCTCCGGCCCCTACAAGGTCGGCAAATTCGAGGTCAATCGCTTCGTCGAGTACGAGCGGGTCAAGGATTGGTGGGGCCGCGATCTTCCGGTCTCCCGCGGCAGCTATAATTTCGATGTCGTGCGCTATGAGTTTTACCGCGACCGCGACGTCGCCTTTCAGGGATTTACGGCGAGGAATTATCTCTACCGCGAGGAATTCACCTCGCGCGTATGGGCGACACGCTACGATTTCCCGGCCATCAAGGACGGCCGCGTCAAGCGCGAAACCTTGCCGGACGAAACGCCCTCCGGTGCGCAAGGCTGGTTCATCAACACCCGTCGCGACAAATTCAGGGATCCGCGCGTTCGCGAGGCGTTGACCCAGGCATTCGATTTCGAATGGACCAACAAGACCATCATGTACGGCGCCTATGCGCGCACCCATTCGCCGTTCCAGAATTCCGATATGGTCGCAAGCGGTCCGCCGTCGCCGGAGGAGCTCAAGCTGCTCGAGCCGTTTCGGGGGCAAGTGCCGGACGAAGTGTTCGGCGCGCCCTTCGTGCCGCCGGTCTCGGACGGATCGGGGCAGGACCGCAGCCTCTTACGCAAGGCGCAGCAGTTGCTGCAAGAGGCAGGCCTACCAATAAAGGACGGCAAGCGCCTGTTGCCGAACGGCGACGTCTTCAAAATCGAATTTCTCGTCGACGAGCCGTCGCTGGAACCGCACCATGCGCCCTACATCAAAAATCTTGGAACGCTTGGCATCGAGGCAAGCCTGCGTCTCGTCGATCCCGTGCAATACCGCGCGCGGGTCGAGGATTTCGATTTCGACATGACCATCGAGCGCTTCAGCATGTCGGCGACCCCCGGCGATGGCATGCGGCCGTTCTTTACCTCGCAGGCGGCCAAGACCAAGGGCTCCTACAATCTCGCCGGCATCGCTGATCCCGTGATCGATGCCTTGGTCGAAAAGATTCTCGCCGCCGACACGCGTGCCGAATTGACGGTTGCCTGCCGGGCGTTCGATCGGGTGTTTCGTGCCGGCCGTTATTGGGTGCCGCAGTGGTACGCCAACACGCACAAGGTCGCATACTGGGATTTGTTCGCGCATCCCGAAAAGCCGCCGCGTTACGCATCGGGCGTCGGCGCGCGGGAAAATTGGTGGCTGGACGCCGAAAAGGCGGCCAAGGCCGAGCAGGCGAAGTAACGCATGGGCGCTTATATCGCACGCCGTATTTTCTTGATGGTTCCCACGCTGCTGGGAATCCTGTTCGTGTCGTTTGTCGTGGTGCAGTTCGCACCTGGTGGACCTGTGGAGCGGGTGATCGCGCAACTCTCCGGCGCCGACACCGGCGGCACTTCAAGAATCTCGGGCTCGTCGGGCGGCGATTTCGGGGCGCGAGGCCAGGTCGGCGCATCGTCGGATGCGGTCAGTTCGAAATATCGTGGCGCGCAGGGGCTGGATCCGGATTTCGTCAAGAGCCTGGAGAAGCAGTTCGGTTTCGACAAGCCGGCGCCTGAACGGTTCCTCCTGATGGTGTGGAATTTCTCGCGGTTCGATTTCGGCAAGAGCTATTTCCGCGACGTCAGCGTGCTGCAACTGATCAAGGAGAAGTTGCCAGTCTCGATGTCGCTCGGGATCTGGATGACGCTTTTGACGTACCTGATCTCGATTCCTCTCGGCATCCGCAAGGCCGTGGCGGACGGCTCGGAATTCGACACCTGGACTTCGGCCGTTATCATCGTCGGCTTTGCAATTCCCGGCTTCCTGTTCGCGATCCTCCTCATCATCCTGTTTGCCGGCGGCTCATTCTTCAGTATTTTCCCGCTGCGTGGGCTGACCTCGGACGGCTGGTCGCAATTCCCCTGGTACTGGAAGATTCTCGATTACTTCTGGCACCTCACCTTGCCGTTGATATCGATGGCGCTCGGCGCCTTCGCTACCATGACGCTGCTCACCAAGAATTCCTTCCTCGATGAAATCCGCAAGCAATATGTGATGACCGCGCGCGCCAAGGGGTGCAGCGAAAACCAGGTGCTTTACGGTCATATTTTCCGCAACGCGATGCTGATCGTGATCGCCGGATTCCCCGGCGCATTCATTCACGCTTTCTTCTCGGGCTCGCTCCTGATCGAGACCATTTTCTCGCTCGACGGGCTCGGCCTGCTCGGCTTTGAGAGCGTGCTGAACCGCGACTATCCCGTGGTGTTCGGGACGCTTTTTATCTTTTCGCTGGTCGGCCTTGTCGTCAATTTGATCTCCGATCTCGCTTACATGTGGGTCGATCCGCGGATCGACTTCGAGGCGCGGGAGGTCTGATGACTTACGAGCTTCGGAAAGAGGATCCAGCCCCGCCAGTCGAGACCACCACGCAATCCCCGATGGGTGCGGCGGTCCCGGCAACGGACCATGGCGTCAACCTTTCTCCACTCAATCGCCGGCGCTGGCAGAATTTCAAATCGAACCGCCGGGGTTTTTGGTCGTTGTGGATTTTCCTGATCCTGTTCTTTGTCTCGCTGTTCGCCGAACTCATCGCCAACGATCGGCCCTTCCTGATCCGGTTTGACGGGCACCTCTATTGGCCCGCGTTCGTCAGCTATTCGGAGACCACATTCGGCGGCGACTTCGAAACCGCGGCCGATTATCGCGATCCCTATCTGCAAAAACTGATCGCCGAAAAGAACGGCACCATCGTCTGGCCGCTGATCCGCTATTCCTACGACACCCATAACCTCGATCTGCCGACGCCCGCGCCGTCGCCGCCGACCTGGATGCTGACAGAAGCGCAATGCAAGGAGGTCGTGGAGCGAAAGGGCCTCAAGAGCTGCCGCGATCTCGAATATAACTGGCTCGGGACCGACGACCAGGGCCGCGACGTCGTCGCGCGCCTGATTTACGGTTTCCGCATCTCGGTTTTGTTCGGTCTTAGCCTCACCATCATCTCCTCGATCATCGGCGTTGCCGCGGGCGGCATCCAAGGCTACTTCGGCGGCTGGATCGATTTGACGTTCCAGCGGCTGATCGAGGTCTGGACCGCGATTCCTTCGCTCTATCTCCTGTTGATCCTGTCATCGGTGCTGGTGCCCGGCTTCTTCGTCCTGCTCGGCATCCTCCTGCTGTTCTCCTGGGTATCGCTGGTCGGCCTTGTGCGCGCGGAATTCCTGCGCGGCCGCAATTTCGAATACATCCAGGCGGCCCGCGCACTCGGCGTCTCCAACGCGGTCATCATGTTCCGTCATCTGCTGCCGAACGCGATGGTGGCGACCATGACGTTCCTGCCGTTCATCGTCTCGTCCTCGGTGATGACGCTGACCGCGCTCGACTTCCTCGGCTTCGGATTGCCACCGGGATCGCCATCGCTCGGCGAATTGCTGTCGCAGGGCAAGGCCAACGTGCAGGCGCCCTGGCTCGGCTTCACCGGCTTCTTTGCTGTTGCGATCATGCTGTCGCTTCTGATTTTCATCGGTGAAGCCGTGCGCGACGCCTTCGATCCGCGCAAGACATTCAGGTGAGCGAGGCCATGGACGCCATCAACCAGCCCCTGCTCGATGTTCGCGATCTCTCGGTGGTATTTCACCAGCCGAGCGGCGATACGGTCGCGGTCGATCACATTTCATTTTCGATCCGGCGCGGACAATGCGTGGCGCTGGTCGGAGAGTCCGGATCCGGAAAGTCGGTGAGCGCACTCTCGGTCCTGAAGCTGCTGCCGTATCCGACCGCCTCGCATCCTTCCGGCAGCATTCTGTTCAACGGCCGCGATCTCCTGAATATGTCGGAACGCGAGATGCGGGGCATTCGTGGCAACGACATCTCGATCATCTTCCAGGAGCCGATGACTTCGCTCAATCCGCTGCATACGATTGAGTTGCAGATCGGTGAAATCCTGCAATTGCATCACGGCGTCGGCGGCCAGATGGCAAGGGTGCGCACGCTCGAACTGCTGACGCAGGTCGGAATCCCCGATCCGGAAACGCGGCTCAGGAGCTACCCGCATCAACTCTCCGGCGGGCAGCGCCAGCGGGTGATGATCGCGATGGCGCTTGCCAACGAACCGGATCTCCTGATCGCGGATGAGCCGACCACGGCGCTCGACGTCACGGTGCAAGCGCAGATCCTGGCCCTGCTGGCGGATATCCGCAAACGGCTCGGCATGAGCCTTTTGTTCATCACCCATGACCTCGGCATCGTGCGGCGCATCGCGGACGTGGTCTGCGTCATGAACAACGGCAAGATCGTCGAGCAGGGGCCGGTCGAAGAGGTCTTCACGGCGCCGAAACATCCCTACACCCGCGCGCTGCTCGCCGCCGAGCCGAAGCCCGACCCTGCGCCGCCGCGGCCTGAATCGCCTGTCGTGATCTCGGCCGATGATCTGAAGGTGTGGTTTCCGGTCAGGCGCGGCCTGTTGCGCTCGGTGGTCGGACATATAAAGGCCGTCGACGGCGTTACCCTGTCGGTACGCAAGGGAGAAACGCTCGGCGTTGTCGGCGAATCCGGCTCCGGCAAGACCACGCTGGGCCTTGCGTTGTTGCGCCTGATTTCGTCCGACGGGCCGATCGTGTTCCTGGGGAGTGAAATCCAGGGCCTGCGCTTCAAGGAGATGCTCCCCTTCCGCCGCGACATGCAGATCGTGTTTCAGGACCCGTTCGGCGCCTTGAGTCCGCGCATGTCGGTCGGCGATATCGTCGCCGAGGGGTTGAGCGTGCACCAGCCATCGCTGTCGAGGAACGATCGCGAAGCGCGCGTGGTCCAGGCTTTGCGCGACGTCGGCCTCGATCCCGCAACCCGGTTCCGCTATCCGCACGAATTCTCCGGCGGTCAGCGCCAGCGCATCAGCATTGCGCGCGCCGTAGTGCTGGAGCCGAACTTCGTCGTGCTGGACGAGCCGACCAGTGCGCTCGATATGCTGTTTCAGGCCCAGATGGTCGATCTGCTGCGTGAATTGCAGCGCAAGCGCGACCTGACCTACATGTTCATCTCGCATGATCTGCGCGTGGTGGCTTCGCTTGCGAGCCATCTCATCGTGATGCGCAACGGCAAGGTGGTGGAGGAGGGCCCGGCCGCGGATTTGTTCAAGCGCCCGCAAACCGACTATACCCGCGCGCTGTTTGCCGCAGCCTTCCGCCTCGAAGCCACGGGCGAAGGCGTTGTCAGGGAATAGCGGTCCTATCCCTTGGCCCGAAGCTGCTCGATCGGCGCGCGGGCGTTGACCGGAACGTTCCAGATATCCTCTGCATATTCGGCGATGGTGCGATCGGACGAGAACCATGCCATCCGCGCCACGTTGAGAATCGAAGCGCGCGCCCAGGCCGCCTGCGTCTGCCAGCGGCCATCGATGGAGCGCTGCGCGGCATAATAGGAATCGAAATCCGAGCTGACCATGTAGTGGTCGAGATGACGCAGCGCATGCGCGATCGATTCGAAGCGGCTGGTATCGTCAGGCGAAAACTCGCCGCTGCCGATGGCGTTGATGGCGCGCGACAGCCCGGGGGAGGCGCGGATCACGTCGGTGGCGTCGAGCCCTTGCTTGCGCCGCACCACCACGTCCATCGCTTCCATGCCGAAGATCGCGATGTTCTCGGCGCCGACCTGGTCGCGGATTTCGATGTTGGCGCCGTCGAGCGTGCCGATGGTAATGGCGCCGTTGAGCGCGAGCTTCATGTTGCCGGTGCCCGACGCTTCCATGCCGGCGGTCGAAATCTGTTCGGAGAGATCGGCGGCCGGAATGATCACTTCCGCGAGACTGACATTGTAATCGGGAAGGAACGCGACCTTCAGGCGGCCGGCAACCACGGGATCGTTGTTGACGACTTCGGCGACGTCGTTGATCAATTTGATGATCAGCTTGGCGTAGCGGTAACTTGCCGCCGCCTTGCCGGCAAAAATCTTGACGCGCGGCACCCAGTTGCCTTGCGGGTTGTCCTTGATCGCGTGATAGAGCGCGATCGCTTCCAGGATATTGAGCAGTTGCCGCTTGTATTCGTGGATGCGCTTGATCTGCACGTCGAACAACGCGGCCGGATCGACCTTGATATTGATCTTTTCGCCGATCAGGCGCGCCAGAGCGATCTTGTTGTGATGCTTGACGCTGCGGAACTTGTCCTGGAAGGCGGGATCGCCGGCGCTCTTCTCAAGCAGTTGCAGCCGCGAGGGATCGTCGAGCACGGCCTCGCCGCAGGCCTCGCGCAACAGATCGGTCAGCTTCGGATTGGCGAGCATCAGCCAGCGGCGAAAGGTGATGCCGTTGGTCTTGTTGGTGATGCGGCCGGGGTAGAGATGGTTGAGATCGTGAAACACGGTCTCCTTCATCAGGTCGGAATGCATCGCCGAGACGCCGTTGATGCGATGGGAGCCGACGAAAGCGAGTTGCCCCATCCGCACGCGTCTTCCGGATCTCTCGTCGATCAGCGAGACCGAGGCGCGGAAATCGACGTCGCCGGGGCAACGCTCCTCGGCGAGCGCGAGATGAGCGACATTAATGCGGTAGATGATCTCCAGATGCCGCGGCAACAGCCGTTGAAACAACTCGACCGGCCAGGTCTCGAGCGCTTCCGGCAACAGCGTATGGTTGGTGTAGGACAGCGTGTCGACCGTGATCTTCCACGCATCGTCCCAGCGGATGTTGTGCAGGTCGACCAGGATGCGCATCAACTCGGTGACGGCGAGGCTCGGATGGGTATCGTTGAGTTGCACCGCGACTTTCGCCGCGAGGCCGCGTATTTGCCCGTCCGCTGCCAAATGACGCTTGACCAGATCCTGCAGCGAGGCGGCGACGAAGAAATATTCCTGGCGCAGTCGCAGTTCGCGCCCGGCGGGGCTTTCGTCATTGGGATAGAGGAACTTGCAGATCGATTCCGCGCGTGTCTCTTCTGCCGCGGCGCCGACGTAATCGCCGGTGTTGAAGACGTCGAGCTTGAGCGGATCGGGCGAGCGCGCCGACCACAGGCGGAGCGCGTTGACGTTCTGGCCGCGCCATCCGACGATCGGGGTGTCGTAGGCGACCGCCTGTACGGTTTCGGCCGGATGCCAGATCGCGCGGTCGCGCCCCTGCGCTTCGACATGTTCGACGCCGCCGCCGAAATGAACGTGATAGACCACCTCCGGCCGCTGGAATTCCCAGGGGTTGCCGAAGCTCAGCCACTCGTCGGGATATTCCTGCTGCCAGCCGTTGTTGATGATCTGGCGGAACAGGCCGAAATCGTAGCGGATGCCGTAACCGATCGCGGGGATGCCGAGCGTTGCCATGCTTTCCATGAAGCAGGCCGCAAGCCGTCCGAGACCGCCATTGCCGAGCGCGGCGTCCGGCTCGCACTTGCGCAAATCGGAGAGGCCAACGCCGAGATCGCCGAGCGCCGCGTCGAACAGCGCCAGCAGTCCCATGTTGTTCAGGGCGTCGGTGAAGAGGCGGCCGATCAAAAATTCGAGGCTGAGATAATAGACGCGCTTGCGGCCGGCGTCGTAGCTCTGCTTTTCGGCCGAAAGCCAGCGGTGCACGATGCGGTCGCGCAGCGCCAGCGCGGCGGCTTTGTACCAGTCGTGCCTGGTCGCCATGCCGGCGTCCTTGCCGATGGCAAGGCGGAGCTTGGCAAGGATGGCGCTCTTGATTTCCGTCAGCGCCAACTCATCGATCGGCTGGTCTGGCGCCGGCGAATTCACCTGATGTGAGGGCTCTGGCAAAATTTAAATCCCGCGACTGACCCCACGATACAGCACCTTGCACCGGGATCGAAACCCGCGTGAAGCCGCGGCGAGGCCTTATGTGCATGATTTTCATGCAAGGACCGGGCCGATTCGGCTCTGCGACTAGCCGTCCTCAACGAGGTTGATCCCTTCATCGCTCAGCGCTTCCATAACTGCCTCAATGTCTTCCGGCGCGGTCGTGGTTGAGGGCAACAGCTCGTTGAGTTGGTCGAATGTCACAAAGCCTCGTAGACGACCAAACTCAATGACTTTCCGAATGATCTAGCGCTGTCGCATTTCCTACTCCTCCGAAATCGGCTCCTACTAAAGGGCGGATAACAACGGGGAGGAAATTTGCGCTCGGAACAAATTAAGAACACTTTAGCAAGTCTTTGATATATCATTGTGATTCGAGACATCGCCGACACAACATCTATGGTCTACCGACCTTTCCGAGGACTACATGTCCACCATCGCTTTCGATCAATTCGCCCTGACCCGCATCGCCGACTTCGCCCGTTCGCTGTCGCGCCTGCATAAAACCTCGCGCCGCCAGCTGGTCGATGACGACGCCATCGACCGCGAATTCAATGCCGTCTGCCAGTCGGTCTGGGGCTACACGTCAGACGATATCAGCGACGATCTGTTCTGCGACGAAGACCACGTTTTTCTGGATTCGCTCGACGAGGCGCATGCGCGCCTTTTCGCCGCCGAGCAAGGCTACGACCTTGTCGACGACGAAGGCATGCTGACGGATTGGTGGGGCTATTGCTGGATGATCCTGGCCGAGAAGCGCGGCCTGCTCACGCCGGATAACCGCACCGCGGCGCGCGCCCAGATCGAAGAGAAATACCGTGCGGCGCCGAACGTGATCGGCGTCATCGTCGGGAGATGAAGGCCTGAATGCAAGCCGTCAGCGCAGCGCGGCACGCTTGTCACGTGCGGGCTTCGCCGGTGTCGCCGGCTCCATCACGCCGCTGGTATCGAGCCGCGGCGGCTCGTTGCTCATCGCATCCGCCGCAACCGGTGCCACCTTCATGTTGCCGAGACGGGCGCGAACTTCTGCCGTCAGGCCCGGATAGGTCGCAACCGGAATGAATTCCGGGTTTTGGTTGTTGCCGACCTTGATGCCGGAATAGGCCACGAGCCCGTCGGTGGTGGCGATGACGTCGCCGGCGCGCAGCGAAGCATCGAGCGTAAGATCGACCGGCGCGAGGCCGGCAGCGTCGCGGCCGTTGCAGGTGCAGTCGGCGCGCAGCGCCTTGCGATAGGCGAAGGCGTTTTCGCTGTCGGCATAGCGCTCGCCGGTCGCGCTCGTCGCATTGTCGATACTGCTGCCGTAGAACACCTTGGTGGGGCTTGCCGGGCAGAAGGCCTGGCACATCTGGACCGGTGAGGCGTTGGCGCGCGTCAGCGGAAAATACTTGCCGTCGCAGCTTCGTACGCAAAAGGAAGGACCGCTGCCGCCGGAGGCGACACGGGAAGCAGGGGCAGGCGTCTGGTTCTGCTGGGACGGATCGGCGAAGAAATTCGCTTGCGGCGGCGCCTGGCGCTGCTGTTTCTGGAGGCCGTTGAAAAACATGTCGAACAGGCCCTCAGCGAATGCGGCGTGGGGCGCAAGCCCAACGGCGCTGGCGAGGACGGCGGCAGCAACGAACATGCGGCGCCGCATGCGCTGATTGGTCAACTCCATACGCAACGCTTACTCCACGCGACGCTAAAAACTCGGCTCGGGCAACGCGATGCCCGGCGTCGTTGACATTAATGCGGGATGGTAAACGAGCTATGAGCAAGGGCAGGGGAGCGGCAAAGAAACTGCGTCGGGCCTCCCGAAACGGGCTCTAGTGGTGCAATTCTAACATTCGCAACCCTTCTCAGCGGCCGTTTTTGCGAATGTTAGAATTAGAAGGACCACTAGCAAACATAAGTTTCTAGTGGAGTTTCGGATTTGACATTCGCTTGAGGAATTCGCGGCTAGTGGGTTGCGAATGTCAAATCCACTCCACTAGTCCTTCAGGTATTCGCTCGCCTGGAACAGCCAGCGGAAGGCGAGGCCGGCTTGCGCAAAGTTGTCGACGGCGCCCTCCTGGCGGTCGACCATGGTCAGCACCAGAACCACTTCGCCGCCCGCGTCGCGCACCGCTTCGACCGCCTTCAGCGCCGAATCGCCGGTTGTCGTGACGTCTTCGACGATCACCACGCGTTTGCCTTGCAGGCTCTCGTTCCTGGCAAGGCCCTCGACGGCGAGCTTTGCGCCGTGCTCCTTCGGCTTCTTGCGCACGAAGAAGGCCGCGATCGGATGGCCCTTGAGCCAGGAAAGCTGCGCGACCGCGCCGGCCAATGGCACCGCACCCATCTCCAGTCCGCCGATATAGTCGAGGCCGTCGTCCTTCAGTGCCTCATAGGTCAACTCGGCCAGCAAGGCCGCGCCTTCCGGATCCAGCATGGTTGGCTTGAGGTTGAAGTAGAAATCACTCTTGCGTCCGGACGCGAGCGTGATCTCGCCGCGCCCGAAAGAGCGTTTGCGAATGATCTCGACCAGGCGGGCGCGGGAAGCGGATTTGGACAAAGATGATCTCCGTTACGGGTGGCGCAATTTATGCGTGGACGGCCGCCAATTCCAGAGCGGAACCCGTGCCGTCAACAGCGCATAGCCGGGCCAATGCCGCTAAATGGCGAAGTCTTGGGCACCCCAAATCGACAAGGGGGTAGGCGTGCGGCGGCATTTCCGGCTGCTCGGCGCGATGCTACAGACACGCTCCTCGCCAACGCCTTGGGGGCCCGTAATGACCATCGAACTGCACACCTGGAACACGCCAAACGGCCGCAAGATCAGCGTGGCGCTCGAGGAAATGGGGCTGCCCTACAAGGTCGTTCCGATCAACATCGGTAAGGGCGAGCAGATGGCGCCCTCGTTTCTGGCCATCAGCCCGAACAACAAGATTCCCGCCATCGTCGATCCCGACGGCCCCGGCGGCAAGCGCGTCAGCGTGTTCGAATCCGGCGCGATCCTGCTCTATCTCGGCGAAAAGACCGGCAAATTCTTGCCCTCGCCGCTTGCCGAGCGCGTTCCGGTCTACGAATGGCTGATGTGGCAAATGGGCGGATTTGGCCCGATGCCGGGACAGGTGCACCACTTCATCGCGCTGGAGAACGAGCAGGACCGCGCCTATGGCTTGAAGCGCTACATGACCGAGACAATCAGGCTTTACGGCGTGCTGGATCGGCGTCTGGCTACCTGCGAATTCGTTGCCGGCCCGCTGTCGGTCGCCGACTTCGCCATTCTCGGCTGGGCCTGGCGCCACCCGCGCCACAAGGTGGACTTAACGGATTTTCCCAGCGTCAAGCGCTGGTACGAGGCGCTGATGGCGCGCCCCGCCACCAAGCGCGGCATGGAAGCGAAGCTGGACTAAAAACCTTCTCCCGCAAGGGGAGAAGGTGAGAGCGTCAGGCTTTCCGCGTCTCCAGCGCCATCCGCACGGCCAGGCCTGCAAGCACGGTGCCCATCAGCCAGCGCTGCACCAGCAGCCAGGTGGGACGCGTGCCGAGGAAGCGCGAGATCGATCCGGCGGCGAGTGCAATCATGGCGTTGACGCTGACGCTGATCACGATCTGAATCAACCCCAGCACCACCGACTGCACCAGCACGCTGCCTTGCGTGGGATCGATGAATTGCGGCAGCAGCGCCAGATAGAGCATCGCAATCTTGGGATTGAGCAGATTGGTCACGAAGCCCATCGCGAACAATTTTCGAGGTCCGTCGACCTTCAGCGTCTTGACCTGAAATGGCGAGCGGCCGCCGGGCTTCAAGGCCTGCCACGCCAGCCACAACAGATAGGCGGCGCCCGCCAGGCGCAGCACGTCGTAAGCGTAAGGCACCGCGAACAACAGCGCGGTGATGCCGAAGGCCGCGCAGAGCATGTAGAACACGAAGCCGAGTGCGACGCCGCCGAGTGATACGATGCCGGCGCTCGGCCCCTGGGTGAGCGAGCGGGAGATCAGGTAAATCATGTTCGGCCCGGGCGTCAGCACCATGCCGAAGGAGACAAGGGCAAAGCCGAGCAGGGCGGTCAAATGGGGCATAACGGACTCGCTAGAGCATGATCCGGAAAAGTGGTTACCGGTTTTCCGAAAAGATCATGCTCAAATGATAAACGGATATCGCATTCAATAGCGCGCCTCGGCACCCGACACCATTTCGTAAATGACATGGATGGTGGTCGAATATTTCAGGGACCGTCAGCGATCCCTTATCGCGGAAGCTAGTCTCTCGATCGCGGCGCGCAGGCTGCCGGAAATTGCCAGGATCTTCATCGATGATCTTACGGAGATGCCTGGTTGCGCTAATCGAGGCGCTTGATCGCCGTGACTTCGTTGCCGGCGGCCTTGCTGCGGGCGAACACGTCCTGCGTACGCTCGATTGCGGTCATCATGTGATGCGCATTGGCGTGGACGATGGTGTCGGCATCGCGGGCGATGGCGACATGACCTTTCCAGAAAATCAGATCGCCGCGCTTGAGTTTCTTCGCCTCTTGCGGATTGAGTTCACGGCCGAGCCCGTCCTGCTGCATGTCGCTGTCGCGCGGACAACCGGTGCCGGCGGCGGTGAGCGAGACCTGGACCAGTCCCGAACAGTCGATGCCGAGGCTGCTCTTGCCGCCCCACAAATAAGGGGCGCCGACAAAACGCTCGGCGATCGCGACGAAGTCAGGAGCACGGTAGTCGATCGGGTTGAGATGTTGTCGTGGTAGGTACCAGCCGTCGCGCGTTACGGCGAACGTGCCTTCCTCGCGCAGAACGGTTAGCGAGGTCCCCATTGCCAGGGTTTCGGCCGGCGGCAATTTGACCGAGGGACCCGGAAAGGCGAAGGTCAGCAAAGCCGTGACCTTGTGGGTCGGTGAGCCCTTTGGCTTCCTTAGCGCGCCGTCCGGCAGCCAGCCGACATAGCCGTCGCTGTTGAGCTGGCCCCAGGCCCAGCCCTCGCTGTTACGATCGTAGATCGTAACGCGCTCACCCTTGAGCGCCTGCGTCATCAGCTCTGCGTCGGACGATGACGCGCGGCGAAGCGGCGCGATGGCGTCTGCGATTTCGAATTCCTCGCCGGTGACAAAGCGCGCCGCTTCGACCTTGCCTTCGAGATATTTCGCGGCGAGGTCGCCCCTCGCCGGCGTGAGGCGCGGATCAGCGTCGTCCATAGCGGTCGCTCAATAGCCGATAGATCGCGCGCGCGGCCTGGCATTCGCCGCCTTCCGGCCGTCCCGGCTTGGCGCTCGGCGTCCAGCCGTAAATATCGACATGCAGCCAGCTTTTGGCGGCTTCGACAAAGCGCTGGAGAAACAGCGCGCAAGTGATCGAGCCGGCAAAGCCGCCGGAGGGCGCGTTGTTGATGTTGGCGACTTTCGAATCGAGCCAGCTGTCGTAAGCAGGCCACAGCGGTAGCCGCCACAGCGGATCGTGCTCCTGCTTCGCGCAAGCCGACAGCGCGTCGGCCAAGGACTCGTCATTTGTGTAGAACGGCGGCAAATCGGGGCCAAGCGCGACCCGCGCTGCGCCCGTCAGCGTGCCCAGATCGATCAAGAGATCGGGTTTTTCTTCGTCGGCCAGCGCCAGCGCATCGGCCAGCACCAGCCGCCCTTCAGCGTCGGTGTTGCCGATCTCAACCGTGAGGCCCTTGCGCGAGGTGAAGACATCGAGCGGGCGGAAAGCGTTCCCAGCCACCGCATTCTCCACCGCCGGAATCAACACGCGCAGCCGCACCTTGAGCTTGGCGTCCATCACCATCTGCGCCAGCGCGAGCACGTTGGCGGCGCCGCCCATATCCTTCTTCATGAGCAGCATGCTGCTGGACGGCTTTAGATCGAGGCCGCCGGTGTCGAAGCACACGCCCTTGCCGACTAGCGTCACCTTGGGATGGGACGGATCGCCCCAGGTGAAATCGATCAGGCGCGGGGCGCGGGGCGATGCCATGCCGACGGCGTTGATCAGCGGGAAGTTTTGCCGCGCAAGATCCTCGCCGACGATGCAGTTGAATTTGGCATCAAAGCCTTGCGCGAGCTTTTGCGCTGCTTGCGCCAATTCTTCCGGCCCCATGTCGTTGGACGGCGTGTTGATGAGGTCGCGGGCAAGCGTGGCCGCAGCCGCCATGCGCGTGACGTCGGCGACATCGACGCCGTCGGGAGGGACCAGCCTGACCTCTGAAGGTTCCGAGTTTCGGTATCGGCCGAACCGATAGCAGCCGAGGGCAAATGCCAGCGTCGCAAGATACGCCTGATCCTTGCCGACATTGGCAAAACGATAGACGCCCGGTGGCAGCAGGCCCGGCAATTGGCCCGGCCGGAACGGGTCACGGAATTTGCCGCTCTCACTGTCCAGCCCGAAGATTACTTGCGCGATTTCGCCGTTGGCGTTGGGCAAAGCGAGCCAGGCCCCGGGTTTGGCCTTGAATCCGTTGGCAAGCGCGAACTGCCGCCCCGGCGTGGGAAGATCGGCGGCAACCGCATCCCATGTGGTCTTGGTTGCGAAGGTAATCGGAATGCCCGGCGTTACAGGCGCGGTTTCAAACGCTGAATGCATGCTTCTCCCGATCTTCGATCGTCGCTGAGTCTCAGGTTCTACAATGGCATATGACGCCAAACCAGTGCCCACTTTCCGAAGTTCGCGCTTCTGCCTCAGCAAGACCTGTACGCGAACTTCGGAAAGCCATGGGCGCTGGCAAGAATATGGCGCCAATATCGCTCGTCGATCTGAAGTCCCTGAAACAGTGTGACGCGCGCGGCGCAGGGACTTCAGATCGGCGATATTGGAGCGAATGGCCGCGCGATCTACACGTCTCCGCGCCGCCATGATAGCCTGCGTGAATTGGTTCAGCAGGAGAGTGTCAAATGGCTAGAAAAGGTTTGGATGGCCGGCATCGCGACACGACTGGCCGTATCGACAGGAAGCACGGCAACACGCGTGTCGGCAACCTTCGCAAGACCTATGGCGAGCACTTCGCCAAAGGCCGGCGCAAAGACATGATGCTGAAGACTCTGCTTGCCGAGACCGGCACGGATTCGCTTCACGCCTATTTACGCAAGCACCATAAGTAACCGCGCAAGTCCGGCTGCCCGGCTCCCGGGAATACAGATCTGCCGGCTTTGCCGGGATTGCCCGACGGGCGCCGTTAACCCGCCGTTAGGGTTAACAGACTATTGCTGGGCGAATTCGGCGTGGTCCGCCGTTCAGCCCGCGAGTCACGTCTCATGCGTCAGCAGTCCCGGTTTCTTGCATCCGTGGCCCTCACGGTGATGGTGGCCGCCGGCCTTGGCGGCTGCCAGACCATGTCCGACATCACGGGATCGATATCGCCGAAGCCGTCGCCCAGCGCTGACGCCGATCCACGTCACGCGGTGGAAGCCGCCGGCGAGCGTTACCGCGCCGACCCCAAGAATGTCGAAGCGGCGCTGGCGTACGGTCAGGCGTTGCGCGCTTCGGGCCAGCGCAGCCAGGCTGCCGCCATGCTGGAGCAGGCCACCATCGCCCATCCGGGCGACAGGGCGCTGCTTGCGGCCTACGGCCGGTCGCTGGTGGACAACGGCAATTTCCAGCAGGCGCTCGATGTGCTCAACCGTGCGCACTCGCCCGATAACCCGGATTGGCGGATCCTCTCGGTGCAGGGTACTGCGCTGGACCAGCTTGGCCGTCACGACGAGGCCCGCCGCTACTACGAAAGCGCACTCAAGATCGTCCCCGGCGAGCCGACGGTGCTTTCGAATGTCGGCCTGTCCTACATGCTGTCGAAGAACCTGCCGAAAGCCGAGGAAGCGCTTCGCCAGGCCTATGCCAGCGGGCGCGCCGATGCGCGGGTGCGGCAGAACCTGGCGCTGGTGATCGGCCTGCAAGGCCGTTTCGCCGAAGCCGAGCAGATCGTACGCGCCGATCTTCCTCCCGATGAGGCAACGGCCAATGTCGCCTATCTCAAGCAGATGCTGAACCGCAAGGACGATCCGCGCATGGGCGCCGCGGGCAAGATGCCCGTAGCCTCGCTTAGCCGCCCCGAGTAGCGGCTTCCCATCTTTCGCTTCTGGCTGAATTCCTGAAGGACACTGCCCGCGTCTGGTGTCCCGGTTCTGAGGTTCGTATTATGTCGCGGCGGGTTCGCTTACGAACCGGCGCGCACCGATGCGAATGTCAAAATCCGCCACGCTAGAAGCGCTACTGCATCGCGGCGATCTTGATGCCGGTCGGCCCGAGAATGACGACAAACAGAACCGGCAGGAAGAACAGGATCATCGGCACCGTGAGTTTCGGCGGCAACGCCGCGGCCTTCTTCTCGGCCTCGTTCATGCGCATATCGCGGTTTTCCTGCGCCATCACGCGCAAGCTCTGACCCAGCGGCGTTCCGTAACGCTCGGACTGCTGAAGCGCGAGACAGACCGATTTGACGCCTTCGACGCCGGTGCGCCGGGCCAGGTTTTCGTACGCTACCTTGCGGTCCTGCAAATAAGACAGTTCGGCGGTGGTCAGCGTAAATTCTTCCGACAGCGCGACCGATTGCGTCACGATCTCGACGCTGACCTTGCGGAAGGCGGCTTCGATCGACATGCCGGATTCGATACAGATCAAGAGCAGGTCGAGCGAGTCCGGAAACGCGCGCCGGATCGACAGCTGCCGCTTTGAAATCGCGTTCTTCAAGAACAGCATCGGCGCCTGCAGGCCGAGCCAGGCAGCGCCGACGCAGATACCGACCTTGACCGGCAGCGATTTCTCGATGTGCGAGATCACGAACACATAGAGTATCGCCCCGACGAAAAGCGCGAGCGGTGTCAGCGCCCGGAAGAACAGGAACGTGACATAGGGCGCATGGCCCCGGTAACCCGCCTGGATCAGCTTGTCGCGCGCTGCTTCCTGCGCCAGGTATTTTCCGAGGTTTAAATCTTCCACCACCCTCGACACGAGTTGCTTTGGCGTCTGCCGCAGCGACACTTTCTCGGTCTTGTTGAGACGTTCGCGCTCCCGCGCCCGGATCCGCTCGCGCTCGCTGGCAACCGCCTTCATGCGTTTGGCCAACCCCTCGCCGGCGAACAGCGGCATGACCAGGGTATAGGCTGTTGCACTGGCCGCGATGGCCGCAAGCACCATGGTCATGAAATGAACGTCGTGGATCTTTTCGACCAGAAAACTAAACATGCAGCACCATCAGAAGTCGAAGTTGATCATTTTCTTCATCACCATGATGCCCATCGACATCCAGAGCACGCAGCCGACGAGCATCAACTGGCCCGTCGGGTGCGTCCACAACAGCGCGATGTAGTCGGGTGTCGTGAGATAGACGAGCAGCATGACGATCGGCGGCAGCGAGCCGATGATGCCGGCCGATGCCTTGGCTTCCATCGACATCGCCTGAATCTTCTCGGCCATTTTCTTGCGGTCGCGCAGCACCTTCGAGAGGTTGCCGAGCGCTTCGGAGAGATTGCCGCCCGACTTCTGCTGGATCGCGATGACGATGCCGAAGAAGTTGGCTTCCGGCACCGGCATCCGGTCGAACAGGCGGCCGCAGGCTTCGCCGAGCGGCATGCCGATGGCCTGGGTTTCGATGATGGCGGCGAATTCGGACCGCAACGGCTCCGGCGAGTCGGCCGCGACCACCTTGAGCGATTCAAACAGTGGCAGGCCAGCCTTGATGCCGCGCACGATCACGTCGACGGCGTCGGGCAGCGCGCGCAGGAAGGCTTTCTCGCGGCGCTTCTTCAGGAAGCCCAGCAGCCACCGCGGCAGGCCGAAGCCGGCGGCGAAAGCCAAGCCGAGGGCCCCGAGCAGTCCGCCGCCGGCCACCATCGCACCGCCAAAGGCGGCCGCCGCCAGAATGCCGGACAAGATCCAGAACTTCCGTGGTTCCCAATCGAGCCCGGCCTGCGTCAGGCGGGTGGTCAGCGGGACCTTGGAATCCTTCGCGCGCCTGGCTTCGGCTTCCTTGAGGGTTCCTTCGACCTGTTCACGACGGGAGCGCTGCTCTTTCTGTGTCTGCCGCGCCGCGACAGGTTCCGACTTGGCGACGGAAGCGCGGCGGCCTTCCGCCTTTTTCTCTCCGGATAGCAGCGGATAAAGGAAGACCCAGGCGAGCCCGCCGAACGCGGCGGTTGCGAGAAAGGCCAAAGCGAGTGCTTGCATCTTCATCGCATTCTCCTCAAGTCGGCTCCGCGACTTCAGCGGCGTCGATGGCGGCTGCGAGCCGCTTCTCTTCGCCGTAGTAGCGCGCGCGCTCCCAGAACCGTGGCCGGCCGATGCCTGTTGAGCGATGACGGCCGATGATCTTGCCGTTCGCGTCCTCGCCGATCAGGTCGTAGAGGAAGACATCCTGGGTGATGATGGTATCGCCTTCCATGCCCATCACCTCGGTGATGTGCGTGATACGTCGCGAGCCGTCGCGCAGACGTGCGGCCTGAATGATCACGTCGATCGAGGCGCAGATCATCTCGCGGATGGTTCGCGAGGGCAGCGAAAAGCCGCCCATCGTGATCATCGATTCGCAGCGCGACAGAGCTTCGCGCGGATTGTTGGCGTGCAGCGTACCCATTGACCCGTCGTGACCGGTGTTCATGGCCTGAAGCAGGTCGAATGCCTCTGGTCCGCGGACTTCGCCGACGATGATGCGTTCGGGGCGCATACGCAGACAGTTGCGTACCAGCTCGCGCATGGTGATCTGGCCTTCGCCCTCGATATTGGGCGGACGGGTTTCCAGCCGCACCACATGCGGCTGCTGCAATTGAAGCTCGGCGGCGTCTTCGCAGGTGATGACGCGTTCTTCCTCGTCGATATAGTTGGTCAGGCAGTTGAGAAGCGTCGTCTTGCCCGAACCGGTACCGCCGGAAATCAGCACATTGCAGCGGACACGGCCGATGATTTGCAGGATCTCCGCGCCTTCTTTCGAGATTGCGCCGAATTTGACGAGCTGATCGAGCGTCAGCTTGTCCTTTTTGAATTTGCGGATGGTCAGTGCGGGACCATCGAGAGCCAGCGGCGGAACGATGGCGTTGACGCGCGAACCGTCGGCGAGACGGGCGTCGCAGATCGGCGAGGATTCGTCGACGCGCCGGCCGACCTGGCTGACGATGCGTTGGCAGATGTTGAGAAGCTGCTGGTTGTCGCGGAAGCGGATGCCGGTACGCTGGATCTTGCCGCTGACTTCGATAAAGACCGTGCCCGCACCGTTGACCATGATGTCGGCAATGTCGTCGCGGGCCAGAAGCGGTTCAAGCGGACCATAACCGAGAACGTCGTTGCAGATGTCGTCGAGCAGTTCTTCCTGCTCGGCAATCGACATCACGATGTTCTTGATCGCGATGATCTCGTTGACGATGTCGCGGATTTCCTCGCGCGCCGATTCGCCGTCGAGCTTGGCAAGCTGCGCAAGGTCGATGGCTTCGATCAACGCACCGAAGATCGTCGCCTTGACCTGGTAGTAGTTGTCGGATTTCCGTGTTTCCGCAGGCGGCGGCGGGGCCGAAGGCTTGGCGGGCACGAGCGGAGGCGCCGCGACCGCCGGCGGCGGCGCCGCGCGAGGCGCTGCCGCCGCAACGGGCGGTGCAGGCTCCGGTGCCGCGGGGGAGCGCATGCTCCTCGGATCGCCATCTGTTCCGCTACGCTTACCAAACACGACTACACTCCCGACGGCTCAGCTTACTTCGACCGCAGTTTGTCGATCAGAGGTGACAGGAACGATGCTCGCGGCTTCTTGGTCTCGCCGCGGCCCGTGAGCCGTTGCGCAATTTGCCGGAACATTTCGGTGCTGCGGTGACTTTCGGCAATCTCGGCGATCATCTGTCCGTTGTTGGCCGCCGCACCGAACATCTGCGCATCGAATGGAATGGACACGATCGGATCGCTCTCGATCGCCTTGGCGAATTCGCTGGCATTGATCTCCGGACGCTTGGGAATACCGACCTGGTTGAGGCAATAAAGCGGCATCCGGTCGTTGGGGCGCGATGCCTTCAACAGATCGAAGATATTCTTGGTGTTGCGCAGATTGGCGAGATCGGGCGCCGCCACGATCAGGATGTCATCGGCCGCCACCAGCGCACGCTTGGTCCAGCCGGACCATTGATGCGGAACATCGAGCACGATGCACGGCATCGAGGCGCGCAGCGTATCGAAGATGGAGTCGAAAGCTTCGGTGCCAAAATCATAAACGCGGTCGAGCGTTGCCGGCGCTGCCAACAGGCTGAGGTGATCGGTGCATTTCGACAGCAGGCGGTCGATGAAGGCGGTATCGACCCGGTCGGGCGAGAACACCGCATCCGCGATGCCCTGCGGCGGATCCTGATTGTAGTCGAGCCCCGCGGTGCCGAAGGCGAGGTCGAGATCGGCGACGACCGAGTCCAGCGCCAGATCGCGTGCGATCGCCCAGGCGACGTTGTGCGCAACGGTCGACGCGCCGACGCCGCCCTTGGCGCCGACGATGGCGATGATGCGGCCAACGGCCTTGGCTTCCGGCGAGGAGAACAGTCCGCAGATCGATCGCACCACGTCGATGGTAGTGATCGGGCCGATCACGTAATCGCTGACCCCCCTGCGCACCAGTTCGCGATACAGCGTGATGTCGTTGATGCGGCCAATCACGATCACCCGCGTGCCGGAGTCGCATACGGAAGCAAGCTGGTCGAGACCCGCCAGGATGTCGGTGCGGCCTTCGGTTTCCAGAATGATCACATTCGGCGTCGGCGCGGTTCGATATGCCTCGATCGCAGCGGCCATGCCGCCCATCTGAATCTTCAGATGTGCCTTGGCAAGCCGACGGTCTTCGCCCGCCGACTGCACGGCTGCCGCCGTCTCGACCGTTTCGCAGAAAGCCTGCACCGACACCCGTGGCGCCGGCGCAATATGCTCTTCCGCCTGCGGCGACGCGCCGTCTGGCTGTGCTTCTGGATTCTGACGCGCGTAACTGATCATTTGCCTGTATCGCTGAGTTTGGCCTTGTCGGCTTCGGGGTAGTTGGTCGTGGTGGCGTTGCCCTCGCGATATTTTTTGAAGCCTTCGGTGCGCCGCACGGTATAGGCCGGGGTCTCAGAACGCGGCTGCACGAGGTCCGACGGATTGTCGACCATCGCCGCCATGTTGCGCTGCTGGGCGCAGCCGTAGTTGTAATACGGCTTGTTCTCGAAGTAGCCTTTGTCCTTGATCGAGGGGCCGAGGTCGTCGGGCCACAATCCGCAGGGGCCGGCTGTTGCCGAGATTTTCGGATAATTCAGCCGTAGCGTGGCGAGCTGCCGCGGATCATCCGGGTGATAGTGGTGCATGACCACGCCGCGCGACGGCACGCCGGCGGCCGAGAGCAGAGCCTGGGCTTCGCGGAAAGCGTCGGCGGCGGCCCGTGCGTTGGGAGTGCCGACCGGCACGTCGGCCACGATGGCGCCCGTGCCCTCTTGCAGCCAGACCTGTGCAAGCCCGGTCACGTCGGCGCGTTGTTCCGCCGACAGGCCGCCGCGCGCCTGGCCGACGAAGAGTACGACGGAACGATTGGATTCCTGGATCGCGATCGGATGCCGCAAGCGGTAGTCGTCGGGAACGCTCGCCGTTGCCGCCACTTCGTCGGTATGCGTGCAGGCTCCGAGTGCGGTGGCGAGACCGAAAAGCGCCGCCGCGATGCGGAGAGCGCGCCTGACTTCGACGGGTGTTCTGGCTGTCATGATCTTCGTCCTTGTCCCGCCTTAGTCCGTGATGAAGCCATAGGTGCCGCGATAGCTCCGGGCCGGCTCGGTGCGGCCGGGAACGCCGTAGATGCGGTTGATGCTGCCGAGCAGATCGGCTTGCGGGTCGGAGGCCGCCGCGAAGCCGTCATCCGGACGCGACAGGTCCTTCTGCGCGACCGCGCGAACGACCAACGGAGTCACAATGACCACCAGCTCGGTCTGGTTGTTTTGGAAGTCTCGGCTGCGGAACAGGGTGCCGAGGACCGGGAGCTGCGAAAGTCCGGGGAGACCGTTGATCGCCTGCTTGGTCTGATCCTGGATCAGGCCGGCCATCGCCATTGCGCCACCCGAGGGAATTTCCAGCGTGGTCTCCGCGCGGCGGGTCTTGACCGAAGGAATCGTCGTGCCACCGGCGCCGCCTTGGAGGGAGTTTTCGTTGGAGATTTCGGATACTTCGGTCATTACCCGCAGGCTGATCCGGCCTTGGGTCAGCACAACGGGTGTGAAGTTCAGTGAAATACCGAATTTCTTGAAACTGACGGTCTGGACGCATTGTCCGATGGTGCCACCCGTCGTGGTTTGGCAGGTGACGCCGGTCGGAATTGGAAATTCGCCGCCTGAGATGAACGTCGCGGATTCACCGGAGATCGCCGTCAGGTTCGGCTCTGCCAGCGTTCTCACCACGCCCGCGCTCTCCATCGCGCGAATCGTAGCGCTGACCGAAGGCGTCGCTCCGAAAGAGGTCGTAATGGCATTGCCTTGGACGAGCGGCGCGTTGTTGGCGGTAAAGGGGTTGCTGTTGTTGAAGTTTACGACGGCAGTCCCGTAGTTCAGCGAGCCGGAGAGATCGATGCCGAGCTGCTTGATGATCGTGCGTTGAACCTCGGCGACCGTTACTTTCAGCATCACCTGGTCGCGTCCGCGTACCGTGATGGAGTTGACGACCTTGTCGCCGCCACCGACCAGCCGGGTGGCGAGATCATTGGCCTGTTGCGCCTCGATCGGGTTCGACACCGCGCCGGTGAGGATCAAGCCATCGCCGAGGCCGTCAACCTGAATGTCGGAATCCGGCAAGATCTGCTTGAGCGCGGCGCGCATGCCGTTGAGATCGCGCTTGACGGCGATGTCATAGGCCGCGATCTGCTGGCCCGCCGAGTCGAAGAAGACGATGTTGGTTTGCCCGATGGTCGCGCCGATGATGTAGGCGCGTTGCGCCGAACGCACCACCGCGTTGGCGATCTTCGGGTCGGCGACCAGCACATCCTTGATATCGCGGGGCAGGTCGATCACGATCGACTTGCCGACGCCGAGCGAGAGAAAGCGTGCATTCATCTGCCCGTCGGCGGAAACCTGCGGAGCTGGACGATAGTCGGCAGCCACCGCAGGCACCAAAGCAGGGTTGAGCACCATCGCGGCCGCAGCCGAAAACGACAGGGTGCGGATCCAGAGTACCCGCTTCGGAAGCTGTTTTTCCCTGCATTTCATGTCGTCTGGTCCCTTGGTCACTTATGAACCGCCGTAGAGCTGGTCACTCCGTAGCGAACCACATTGATGTTGCCGCGCTGGCGGGATCGGTCGTCGGCCGCGATTTCCACCTGGTTGACGTCGGCGATGCTGCGCAAGGCCAGCGACAGCGTGCCGGCCTGGCGCGCTGCGGCGGGGTGATCACTGCGGCGGATGAAAGCGTTGCTGGCGGTCGCTGCCGGCCAGCTCTGCCACACCATCTCATTGGGCGTGACGGTCTGGCCGAGGCTAATGTCTGCATTGGCCACGAGAACGTCGACGGTCTGTAGCTGCGCGACCGGTTCGGCCGGCGGTGGCTTGCTATCCGATCCGCTTGCGAGACAGGCAGCGACACCGCCAGCGCCAATAGCGATGGTCAGGACGATAATGCGTGCCCTATTCATACGCTTCACTTTCCACATTACGCCGCGACGCTTCCGCCGCCGTAACGGGAGTTGACCAGTTATTCGTCAAAGCATGGTTAATGAGGCGTATCTAAATCGCCTTAACGAGAGTTTACCTCTCGAGCGATCAGCCGATCATGAAGCGTGTCACGTCGACGGCCTTGATCCATTCGGTCTCCGGATAGACCACGAGCGCGCCGATGGCGAGCGCAATGCCGTAGGGAATCCCGCTCTCCTTGGCGTGCAGTTTGAGCAGCCAGGTTTGACCTGCCAGCGCGTAGGGAAGGGGCCACTGCCGAAACTGCAGCAATAGCAGCGTCAGCGCACCGCCAAACAGCGAGGCATAGACCAGATAGTTCAACAGGTGCGCAAAGCCGAACCAAAGCGCAGCTCCCGCGGCCACCTTGGCATCCCCGCCGCCGATCCATCCAAAGGCGAAACAGACGAAGGCTGCGACCAATACGACGCTGCCTGCCGCCAGATGCATCAGAATATCGGGCGCGGCCATGCCACTTGCGAACGCAAGAGCGAGAAAGCCCGCCGCAAGCGCCAGCGATACCCGGTTCGAGATCGTCATGGTGAAAAGGTCGCTCGCGGCCGCGAACGCCATCAGGGCCGGGAAAACCAGGAGGCGAGCAACATCAAGGATCATGGAACGGGACCGCTCGCGCTAATTAAGAGGGACAGCTCGCTTTGACGCTATCGCCGATAGGTGAACAATCGGAAAATGTGGATGTCCGCAACGCGCCTGCGATCTGGAAGGCGAGGAACACCAGCGCGAGCATCAAGGCTGCGCATATGATGGCCGTCGGCGAAGCGGTCGCGGCACGAGGCGGAACGGGCAGCGGTTTTGCCGGAACCGGCACGACCGGAACAATACGCATGACGCAACGCTACCGAACACGGGGAAGAAAAAAGGCCCCGGATTGACCGGGGCCTTGATATCAACGAGTCAACCGACGCTTACTTGAGCGAGGAGTTGATCGAGGTGAACTTGCCCTGCAGGTTGCTGCCGAGGCCGTTGACGGCCGCGATAATGGCAAGCGCGATGCCAGCGGCGATCAGGCCGTATTCGATGGCGGTGGCGCCGGACTCGTCCTTCACAAAACGCGCAATCAGATTCTTCATAGATAACTCCATGTGACACGTGGCTGGTCGAACTAACTGTGGTCTCGCCGGCGTTCTCAGCACCGTGACCATGGCGTAACCCTACGTGCGGACAAATTTCGGCACGGTTAATTCGACCGCGCAAAAAGCCGCAAACGGCGCTGTTCTTGGGCACAGTAAATTTGGACTTAACCCGCTTCCTCAAGTTCAAGTGATGCGGATTGCGGTATCGCGCATCTAATAAATATAGAGACAGAACGAGCCGTCGCCGCGCTCTGCTTTACGGCTCCTTAAGCGGCGAGGCGTACGCCTTGAGATCGTCGTTCAAACGAGGCCGCTATGTCCAATCTACCTTTGGAAGTCGTCGAAATGCTTGGTCAGACGATTACCAAGGTGGTGCCGATCACGATCGCGCTGGCCGTGGTATTCTCGGTGCTGACGCATCTATGGGCCTGCAACGACGCAGTGCCGTGGTGGCGCAAGCGGGAGATCGTCACCGACGTCTGCTACTGGTTTTTCGTTCCGGTATTTGCGCGCGTGCTGCGGATCGGCCTAATGGTGCTCGGCGCCGGAGTCGTCTTCAACATTCACGATGCCGACGAGCTGATCGCATTTTACGATAACGGACATGGCCCGCTATCGCAGCTGCCGCTCTGGTGTCAGGCGCTGCTGTTCCTGGTGCTGTCCGACTTCATGCTGTACTGGCTGCACCGGCTGTTTCATGGCGGCGGCTTCTGGAAATACCATGCGATCCATCATTCATCCGAGGAGCTCGACTGGATTTCGGCGGCGCGCTTCCATCCGGTCAATCTGTTCCTGGGCACGATCGGGGTCGATGTCATCCTGCTGATGGCCGGGATCTCGCCGAACATCATGCTTTGGGTCGGCCCGTTCACGACCTTCCATTCCGCTTTTGTGCACGCCAATCTGAACTGGACGCTCGGCCCGTTCAAATACGTGCTGGCGACCCCTGTGTTTCATCGCTGGCATCACACCGCCGTTGACGACGGCGGCAACACCAACTTCGCAGGAACCTTTCCGATCTGGGACATCCTGTTCGGGACGTTCCGGATGCCGCAGGGCCGCCTCCCGCAAGACTACGGCACCGACGATGCGCGCATTCCTCATGAAATTGTTGGGCAACTGGCCTATCCCTTCAAGCGGATGGGGCTGTCACAGGGCGTAACTGGAGCGGTCAATGCGGGTGAGTGATCGTCAGCCGATCGAACGCCGTCGCTTTTTGCGGTCGTGACGTTTTTCGCGGCGATCTTTGCTGTTCCTTCATGTATTTGGGCTCAGATCGGGCGGGCCTGCTGGGCGATCTCAGGCTCGTCTGAGTGTTTCCCGGTACCGAGTCGTATTCGAAGGCGCAGCGTAAAGAGTAACGCGTATGAAAACCGCACAGATTATCGTTTTGGGTATCGCTTTAACCGCCGGTGGCGTTGCTGCCTATCTCGCTAGCGGAGGGTCCGAACCCAAGCCCGTTGCGGTCCAGCAGCCGCAATTACCGACTGTCGACGTGCTGGTGGCGAAGTCGGATATTGTCCTCGGACAGACCCTCACTCCGGCCGATGTGCAATGGCAGACGTGGCCACAGGCAACAGCCAGCGACAAATTCATTCGTCGCGCCGAACGGCCGGACGGGAATACCCAGGTCGTCGGATCGATTGCGCGGGCGCCTTTCATCGCAGGCGAACCGATCCGCGATCCGAAGCTGATCCAGGCGAACGGCGCGGGATTCATGGCCGCGGTACTACCTGGTGGGATGCGCGCTGTGTCGACGGAAATCTCGCCCGAGACCGGAGCTGGCGGTTTCATTCTGCCGAACGATCGGGTCGATGTCCTGCTGTCGAGGCGCATGAAAAATCCGGATACAGGCGTGGAGACCATCTTGTCCGACATCATCTTGACGGACATCCGCGTGCTGGCCATCGACCAGGCGCCGAAGGAAAAGGACGGCCAAAATTCGGTCGTCGGCAGAACGGCGACGCTTGAGGTGAAACCTGGGCAGGCCACGGCGCTCGCACGCGCACGTCAGGCGGGGGTCATCTCGCTGGCGCTGCGGGCCCTGGTAGACGCGAGCAAGAAGATTTAGAGCACCGAAAACAGTGACGGAATGATCACCGTGTTTCGGGGCGTCGACAGCGAAACTCTGACGTGCTCACCAATGTGCAAAAAGGGCGGCGTCTGATCTGCGCTCTCCGACGGTCCACCTGCATGCTCTATCCTCCGCAGGCAGCGGGCGCCTCGGCTACCTGTCCGACCTCGTGATCCAGCCCGGTGCAGTCAAGTCGGTAAGGGCCACAAAATAAAAAGGCCGCGCTGCATGCGCGGCCTTTTTGTTCGTATGAGAGCTTGTCTGCAAAAGGCCGAAAATCGCGGCGGTCGATGTTCGGCCGCCGTGATTTCCAGCGTATCGCCAGACCTTAAGTAGCTGCGCGCAGATTGTCGGCGGAAGATTTGCCGGAGCGGCGATCAGCGACGATTTCGTAGCTGATCTTTTGGCCTTCACGCAGGGTTCCAAGGCCAGCGCGTTCGACGGCGCTGATGTGCACGAACACGTCGTTGCCGCCGTCGTCGGGTTGGATGAAGCCGTAGCCCTTGGTAGCGTTAAACCACTTTACGGTTCCCATGCTCACGGGATAGTCCCTTCTCAAGATAAACATAACGAAGCCAACTTTCGCTGGCTGGTGAGATCGAATTTTTGGAAGGGTCGTCAGCGTCTAAACCGGCTGTACCGGTGGATAGCTAATGTCGTCCGGCCGAAAATCGATTGGCTCATATTATTCCAAAGTAGCGTCCCAAACAATCCTCAAGCGGCGCGAATTTTCGATCGCGCCCGCAAGGCGACGCCAGATCGCGTGAGGCCCTGACACGGTCCTGTCACGCGGCCAACAGTTTCGTGAGGCTTATCTGCGGCGGAATTGGCCCCGCTGCGCTGCGCCACGTTGAGCGGCGCCGGGAGCCCCGCCACCGGGACGTTCGTCCTTGTGGCGGAAGATCAATCGGCCCTTTTCCAGGTCGTAGGGCGACATCTCGATCGTCACCCGGTCGCCCGCGAGCGTCTTGATGCGGTTTTTCTTCATCTTGCCTGCGGTATAGGCAACGATCTCATGCCCCGCATCCAGCTGGACGCGGTAGCGGGCATCGGGGAGGATTTCAGTGACCAGTCCTTCGAACTGGATCAGCTCTTCTTTAGCCATGGTTTTCTCCAGGTCGATCGGCGGTTAGCGTGGCCGTTGGTTGCGGTTGGGTCGGGTTTTCGGGCGGCTTTCTCGGTACAGAAAGGCGACCCCCTGCAATCCTTCGGGGTTACCGCCGCTGTGTGAGGGGCGGTTCGGCTGCTGCCGATTGACCTCGTTCTGGTTGAATTTTGAAGCGCCATTACTACCACCATGACGGCGGGGTCGGCGAGGGCCTTTCGGCGCTTCTCCAGCACCATTTGTGCGGCTCGCATGCGCCCGTGGCGCAGGTCGTCCGCCGCGATGCGAGGTCGCTGGCGGCGCCGCCTCGCGATGGCCGGGCGTACGCCGATCTTCTTTCGGCAACGAGATGCGGATCAGCTTCTCGATGTCGCGCAACCAGGCCAGCTCCTCGGCGCCCGCGACCAGCGAAATCGCTGTGCCCTCGGCACCGGCGCGCGCGGTGCGGCCGATACGGTGGACGTAGGTTTCGGGAACATTGGGGAGGTCGAAATTCACGACATGGCTGACGCCGTCGACGTCTATGCCGCGGGCGGCAATGTCGGTTGCAACCAGCGTGCGGATGTCGCCGGAGCGGAACGCCGAAAGCACCCGCTCGCGGTGATTTTGCGACTTGTTGCCGTGGATGGCGTCAGCGGTGATGCCGGCCCGCGCCAGGCTCTTCACCACCTTGTCGGCGCCGTGCTTGGTCCGGGTAAAGACCAGCGCCCGATCGACGGGCTCCTGCTTCAGAAGCTGCGCCAGAAACGCCGATTTGGCCGAATGATCGACCTGGATGATACGCTGGGTAATGCGTTCGACGGTGGAGGCCACCGGCGTGACCGCAACCCGCGCCGGATCGCGCAGCATGGCTTCCGCCAGCTCGGCGATGTCCTTGGGCATCGTTGCCGAGAAGAACAGCGTCTGCCGCCGGACCGGCAGCTTGGCGACGATCTTCCGGATGTCGTTGATGAAGCCCATGTCCAGCATGCGGTCGGCCTCGTCGAGAACGAGGAACTCGATCTGGTTAAGCTTCAGCCCGTTGCTCTGCACGAGGTCGAGCAGGCGGCCTGGCGTGGCCACCAGGATCTCGACGCCCGGCATGATTGAGCGGACCTGGCGTCCCATCGGAACGCCGCCGATCGCCAGCGCCGAGGTCAGGCGCATGTGCCGGCCATAGGCATTGAAGCTCTCGAGAATCTGCCCGGACAGCTCGCGGGTGGGGCTGAGCACCAGTACGCGGCAGCTCTTGGGCTGCGGCTTGATCCGGTTGGCCAGGATGCGGTGCAGGATCGGCAGCGCGAAGGCCGCCGTCTTGCCGGTGCCGGTCTGGGCGATACCGACGACATCGCGGCCGGCCAATGCGAGGGGAATGGTTTGAGCCTGGATGGGCGTGGGCGTCAGGTAGTTTTCTTCCTTGAGCGCGCGCGAAATGGGATCGGCGAGGCCGAAATCCTGAAAGGAGGTCAAAATAGGGGTACTTTCCATGTGGGGCATTAGCTGCCCGGTCCTGTCAGGACCAGCAGCTTGCGGGGTGCTGAGACACCCGCGTGTATGGGGTATCGATGTGGTTTGCTGAAAGGGCAAGCCAGAAGCCGGTGCAAATCTGCAGGGCTAAAGAACACGCAGCTCGCGCTGACCCGATGATTCGGGTTGCATGCCGCTCATATGGAACATGAACGCGGCGCTTTCAAGGTAGATCGTCCATTTACCTCGGCGATGTCCGAATTCGGTAAAGGCTGCGTTGCGTGGCCGTTGCTGCATTTTTGTGCCGACACATGAATGTCATGACAAAACTGACTAGAAATTAATCGATTTGCGAAAAGAGCATCCATTTTTTCTGCATAAAAAGTAGCCAATTAGACATTTCCCACAAGTCATAAACTCGAATTAATAAACAAAAACAATAGCTTGTAATGCATGGGGGGCGTGGCATGGTTCTTGCGATTCCGTTAACGCAGGCGGCCAGAGGGGCCGTTTCGCGCGTTTCACGCCTGCGTCAGGGAGATGACATTTCATGCTTACAAAACTTACTCATGCGAACGCGACATTCAGTCGCCGCCAGTGGCTCGCGGCGTCAGCGGGACTGGTGCTCGGCTTGTCGGCGTTCTCGAACGCAAAGGCTGCCGACGACACCATTAAGGTCGGTGTGCTCCATTCGCTCTCCGGCACCATGGCCATCAGCGAAACAACGCTGAAGGACACCGTCCTCTTCCTGATCGACGAGCAGAACAAGAAGGGCGGCGTGCTCGGCAAGAAGCTCGAGGCCGTCGTCGTCGATCCCGCTTCCAACTGGCCGCTGTTTGCCGAAAAGGCCCGTGAGCTGATCACCAAGGACAAGGTCGCCGTCGTGTTCGGCTGCTGGACCTCGGTCTCGCGCAAATCTGTGCTGCCGGTTTTCAAGGAATTGAACAACATCCTGTTCTATCCCGTGCAGTACGAGGGTGAGGAGAGCGAGCGCAACGTGTTCTACACGGGTGCCGCGCCGAACCAGCAGGCGATCCCGGCCGTCGACTACCTGATGAAGGATGAGAAGGTGAAGCGCTGGGTGCTGGCCGGCACCGACTACGTCTATCCGCGCACCACCAACAAGATTCTTGAGGCCTACCTGAAGTCGAAGGGTGTCGCCCAGGAAGACATCATGATCAACTACACGCCGTTCGGTCACTCCGACTGGCAGACGATCGTGGCCGACATCAAGAAGTTCGGCTCGGCCGGCAAGAAGACCGCGGTGGTCTCCACCATCAACGGCGATGCCAACGTTCCCTTCTACAAGGAGCTTGGCAACCAGGGCATCAAGGCAAAGGATATTCCGGTTGTCGCGTTCTCTGTCGGTGAAGAAGAACTCGCTGGCATCGACACCAAGCCGCTGCTCGGCCATCTCGCGGCCTGGAACTACTTCGAATCGATCAAGACGCCCGCCAACGAGAAGTTCATCAAGGAGTGGCAGGCCTACACCAAGAATCCGAAGCGCGTCACCAACGATCCGATGGAAGCACACGTGATCGGCTTCAACATGTGGGTGAAGGCAGTCGAAAAGGTGAAGTCGACTGATCCGGACAAGGTGATCGATGCGCTCCCCGGCATCGAAGCGCCGAACCTGACCGGCGGCGTCTCCAAGATGCTCCCGAACCACCACATCACCAAGCCGGTCTTCATCGGCGAGATCAAGGGTAACGGCCAGTTCGACGTGGTGTGGAAGACGCCGGGTCTTGTTGCCGGCGATGCATGGTCCAAGGAACTCGATGGCTCCAAGGACCTGATCGGCGACTGGGTTGGCAAGAAGTGCGGTAACTACAACACCAAGACCAACAAGTGCGGCGGTCAGGGATCCTGATCTCCGTGTGAAGTGATCGCTGCGAGCAAAGCGCGTTTGCCGTAAATCTTGCTCGCGGATCATGATAAAAGCCAACCACAAGACAGGAAGGCGGCGATGTCGCCGCCTTCCTATTTCTGCCGGGGTCTTCCAGTGGTCGCCAACGTCTTTGACCGTTTTCGCGCGCTCGTTCTTTCCGTTTTCATGATCGTCGTCTTGGCCGCACCGGCATTCGCCGGCGCCTTTGAGGATGCGGTCGCGAAATTCGCCAACGACGAATTTTCCGACACCGACGAAGCGATCGGCGAGGTGGCGAGCTCGGGCAATTCGCTCGCTTTTCCCATCATTAGCGCGCTTCAGGATGGTCGGCTGTCGGCCGATCCTGATACCAAGAAGGTCTATGTCACCCAGGACGACGGCAAGATCATCGATGCAGCCACGGGAGCCGCAGTCGACAAACTGCCTGACAATGCCGCGATCGTTCGCCTCAACAACCGCTTGCGCCGTTCCGTCGATGCCGCGCTTGGCGGCCTGACGTTGTTGTCGCCCGACCCCGCCAAACGCATCGCGGCCGCGCAATCGGTCTTCAAGTCGCATGATGAAAACGCGCTGCCCGTCATCGACGGGGCGTTGGCGAAGGAGACCAACAAGGCGGTGAAGGCAGCCTTTGCCGAGGCGCGCGCGGCGATCCTGCTCTACAAATCCGATGCCAGCGACACCGACAAGCTGGAGGCGATCGCTGCCATCAAGGCCAAGGGCGATCAGGAAGCGCTGGCGCTCCTGACCGGTCTTTCCGACCAGCCTCCGCTGGTTGCGAAGGCGATCACAAGCGCGATCGCCTCGATCCAGAGCACGCTCGCGGTATGGTCGGCGGTGCAGAACGCCTGGTACGGCGTGTCACTCGGTTCGGTTCTGTTGCTGGCTGCGATCGGGCTCGCCATCACCTTCGGCGTCATGGGCGTCATCAACATGGCCCATGGCGAGATGGTGATGTTAGGGGCCTACACCACCTTCGTGGTGCAGGAGATCATCCGCACCAGTTTTCCCGGCCTGTTCGATTACTCGCTTCTGATCGCGGTACCGCTGGCTTTTGTCGTTGCGGGGGCCATCGGCGTCGTGATCGAACGGACCATCATTCGATTCCTCTATGGCCGTCCGCTGGAGACGTTGCTCGCGACCTGGGGCCTCTCGCTGGTGCTGCAACAGGCCGTGCGTACCGCCTTCGGTCCCACCAACCGCGAGGTCGGCAACCCTTCCTGGATGAGCGGCGCGTTCGAGTTGGGCCAGATCACCATCACCTATAACCGTCTCTGGATTCTCTGCTTCACGCTTGCCGTGTTTGCGATCCTGCTGGCGATGCTGCGCTATACCGCGCTCGGGTTGGAGATGCGCGCGGTGACGCAGAACCGCCGCATGGCGGCTTCGATGGGCATTGCGACCTCGCGGGTCGATGCGCTGACCTTCGGTCTCGGGTCAGGGATTGCGGGCATTGCCGGCGTTGCGCTGTCGCAGATCGACAACGTCAGCCCCAATCTGGGCCAGAGCTACATCATCGATTCCTTCATGGTCGTGGTGTTCGGTGGCGTCGGCAATCTGTGGGGCACGCTGGTCGGCGCGTTCACGCTTGGCATCGCCAACAAATTCCTCGAGCCGGTGGCGGGCGCGGTGCTCGGCAAGATCGCCATTCTGGTTCTGATCATCCTGTTCATCCAGAAGCGGCCGCGCGGCCTGTTCGCGCTCAAGGGACGGGCGGTGGAAGCATGATGCCGCATCTGCTGACGCGCTCGCTCGACCGCGGCGCGACGCTCTTCGTGCTGGTCGTCGCCGGCCTCGGCGTGTTGATCCCACTGTCGAACCTGTTGCTGTCATCGGGTTCGGCCTTGCAGGTGCCGACCTATCTGGTGGCGCTGTTCGGCAAATACGCCTGCTATGCGGTGCTCGCGCTCTCGATCGACCTGATCTGGGGTTATTGCGGCATCCTCTCGCTCGGTCACGGCGCCTTCTTTGCGCTCGGCGGCTACGCCATGGGCATGTATCTGATGCGCCAGATCGGCAGCCGCGGCGTCTACGGCAATCCGCTTCTGCCTGACTTCATGGTGTTTCTGAACTACCCGAAACTGCCGTGGTACTGGCATGGCTTCGACATGTTCTGGTTCGCGGCCCTGATGATCGTTCTGGTGCCGGGCCTGCTCGCATTCTGTTTCGGCTGGCTCGCATTCCGCTCCCGCGTCACCGGCGTCTACCTCTCGATCATCACGCAAGCGATGACGTATGCGCTGCTGCTCGCCTTCTTTCGCAACGACTTCGGGTTTGGCGGCAATAACGGCCTCACCGACTTCAAGGACATCCTCGGCTTCAACGTGCAGGCGGACGGCACCCGCGCGGCTTTGTTTGCCTTGAGCTGCGCCGCCGTCATCGGGACGTTCCTGATCTGCCGGGCAGTCGTCACCTCCAAGCTCGGCAAGGTGCTGATCGCGGTGCGCGATGCTGAATCCCGCACACGCTTCCTCGGCTACCGCGTCGAATCCTACAAGCTGTTCGTGTTTACGCTCTCGGCCTGCATGGCGGGCGTTGCCGGCGCGCTTTACGTGCCGCAGGTCGGCATCATCAACCCATCGGAGTTTGCGCCGGGAAATTCCATCGAGGCGGTGATCTGGGTCGCCGTCGGTGGCCGCGGTACGCTGATCGGTGCTGCGCTTGGCGCCGTCGTCGTCAATTACGCCAAGACCTACTTCACCTCCGGGCCGCTCGCGCCGTACTGGCTGTTCATGCTCGGCGCCATGTTCATCCTGGTGACGCTGCTGTTGCCCAAGGGCATCGTCGGCACCTTCAACAGCTGGTGGGAGCCGTTGAAAGCCAGACGGTTGAGCGCAAACGCCGAAAGCGCGGCGGCCGAAGACGGCGTCAGCGAACCTCATATGGCGGAGTGAGAGCGATGAACGTCAGGGATACCCGTGCGACTTCCGCGCTGCTTTATCTCGACGGCGTGCACGTCTCGTTCGACGGCTTTCACGCCATCAACAACCTGTCGCTGACGCTCGAGCCCGGCGAAATGCGCGCGATCATCGGCCCGAACGGCGCCGGCAAGACCACGATGATGGATATCATCACCGGCAAGACCAAGCCGGACGAAGGCACCGTGCTGTTCGACGGCATCACCGACCTGACGCGGCTCGACGAAACGCGGATCGCTGAACTCGGCATCGGCCGAAAATTCCAGAAGCCGACGGTGTTCGAAAGCCAGTCCGTCGAGGACAATCTCTTGCTCGCGCTCAATGTCGACCACAGCGTCAAGGGCACGCTGTTCTGGCGCGGCAGCAAGACCGAGGCCGAGCGCATCGAGCGTGTGCTGGAGACCATCCGCCTGAAAGATGCGCGCAACCGGCTGGCCGGAAGCCTGTCGCACGGCCAGAAGCAGTGGCTCGAGATCGGTATGCTGCTGGCGCAGGATCCGAAACTATTGCTGGTGGACGAGCCCGTCGCTGGCATGACCGACGTCGAAACCCATCAGACCGCCGAGCTCCTGAAGGAAATCAACAAGGACAAGACCGTGATGGTGGTCGAGCACGACATGACCTTTGTCCGCGAACTCGGCGTCAAGGTGACGTGTTTGCACGAAGGCACGGTGCTGGCCGAAGGCACCATCGATCAGGTGTCGGCGAATGAGCGCGTGGTCGAAGTGTATCTGGGACGCTGATCCATGCTGAAGGTCGATAACATCAACCTCTATTACGGCGCGGCGCAGGCGTTGCGCGGCGTCTCGATCTCGGCGGAGCCCGGCAAGGTAACTTGCGTGCTGGGCCGTAACGGCGTCGGCAAGACCAGCCTGCTGCGCGCGATGGTCGGGCAATATCCGATTTCCGGCGGATCGATCACCTTCGACGGTGCCGACATCACCGGGCTCAAGCCCTATGAACGTGCGCGCAAGGGCATCGGCTTCGTGCCGCAGGGCCGCGAGATTTTTCCGCTGCTGACGGTCGAAGAAAACCTGAAGACCGGCTTCGGGCCATTGCCGCGTCAGGACCGCAATATCCCGGACGATGTGTTCTCGCTGTTTCCGGTGCTGCAATCGATGTTGGGGCGCCGCGGCGGCGACCTCTCGGGCGGGCAGCAGCAGCAATTGGCGATCGGCCGGGCGCTGGTGATGCGGCCGAAACTGCTATTGCTCGACGAGCCGACCGAAGGCATCCAGCCCTCGATCATCAAGGATATCGGCCGCGCGATCACCTATTTGCGCAGCCTCGGCAACATCGCGATCGTGCTGGTCGAGCAATATCTCGACTTTGCCTGCGAGCTCGGCGACAATTTCGCGGTCATGGACCGCGGCGCCGTGAAATACGCCTGCGATCGAACGAAACTCGATCCAGGCGAGATCAGCCGTCAAATGGCTTTGTAGGCGGACGGGCGCGGCGGACGGCGGTTTGGGGTGAAGGTTGGAGCCGGATGCAGACCGATACCGTACATCAGAGCGCTGCGATCTTCGCCGCCAACCGCGCAAGGGGCGCGGTGCGGTTCGATGTGCACAGCGTCGATGGCGTGACGCGCCGCCGCGAGCTTCACGAGGCCGGATCGTTACGGGTGCGATTTCCCTCGCCGGAGGATGAGGGGCTTTCGGCGGTGCTCGTCAATACCGCAGGCGGTATTGCCGGCGGCGACCGTTTTGATGTCGACATCGCAAGCACGGGCGACGCACGCTTGACCGTCACGACGGCCGCGGCGGAAAAAATCTACCGCGCCAGCGGCCCTGCGGCGGCGCTCAATGTCACGCTCAAGGCCGAAGGCCGTTCGCATTTGTCGTGGCTGCCGCAGGAGACCATCCTGTTCGACCGCACGCGGATCCATCGCCGCTTCGAGATCGACCTTTCCGAAACCGCCTCGTTACTGCTCTGCGAGATCGTGGTGTTCGGCCGTCTCGCCATGGGCGAGCGCATGCGTGAGGGCGAATTTCTCGATCACTGGCGGCTTCGCCGCGGCGGCAGGCTGGTGTTCGCCGAGAACATCCGGCTCGACGGCGATATCGGCGCAAAGCTTGCGAGCCCGGCGGTCGCCAAAGGTGGCGTCGCGATCGGGACCGCGCTGATCGTGCCCGGCGATGAGGCACTGGTCGAACGGATCCGCGAGCTTTCGCCGGCGTTCGGCAGCGAGGTCGGCATCTCCGCATGGAATGGATTTGCAATGGCGCGCTTCTGTGCCCAAGATGCGGCGCGGCTGCGCGCCGACATGATGGCGGTGCTCGGCGCTGCCCTCGGTTCGGCGCTGCCGCGGCTGTGGCTCAACTAGTTTCAGGTCAATCAGAGTGCTCGCATGAATCTCTCTCCCCGCGAAAAGGACAAGCTGCTGATTTCCATGGCGGCGATGGTCGCGCGCCGGCGTCTCGAGCGCGGCGTCAAGCTCAATCACCCGGAGGCGATCGCCATCATCTCCGACTTCATCGTCGAGGGCGCGCGCGACGGCCGCACCGTGGCCGAACTGATGCAGGCGGGCGCGCAAGTGCTCACCCGTGCGCAGGTCATGGATGGCATCGCCGAGATGATCCACGACATTCAGGTGGAAGCAACGTTTCCGGACGGCACCAAGCTTGTCACCGTGCACGAGCCGATCAGGTGACGCCAGTCATTCCGGGATGTCGCGAAGCGACTGATCCGGAATCCAGAGGTTGGAGAAGATAAAATGATCCCCGGTGAACTCTTCATCAAGGATGGCGAGATCGAGCTCAATGCCGGCCGCAAGACGGTGACGCTCTCGGTTGCCAATACCGGCGACCGTCCGATTCAGGTCGGTTCGCACTATCATTTCTTCGAGACCAACCCGGCGCTGAAATTCGATCGCAAGAAGGCGCGCGGCATGCGGCTCGATATCGCTGCCGGCACCGCCGTGCGGTTCGAGCCCGGCCAGACTCGTGACGTGCAGCTCGTCGCGCTTGCGGGAAAGCGGACCGTCTACGGCTTCCGCGGCGACGTGATGGGAAAGCTGTGAAGATATCCAAAGCGGCCGGAGCAAATACATGTCCGTGAAAATCAAACGTTCCGTCTATGCCGACATGTTCGGTCCGACCACCGGTGACAAGGTGCGGCTCGCCGACACTGACCTCATCATCGAGGTCGAGAAGGATCTCACGACCTACGGCGAGGAAGTGAAATTCGGTGGCGGCAAGGTGATCCGCGACGGCATGGGCCAGTCGCAGGTGACCAACAAGCAGGGTGCGGCGGACACCGTCATCACCAACGCGCTGATCGTCGATCACTGGGGCATCGTCAAAGCCGACGTCGCGATCAAGGAAGGGATGATCAGCGCGATCGGCAAGGCGGGCAATCCCGACATCCAGCCGGGCGTCACCATCGTGATTGGGCCCGGCACCGACGTGATCGCGGGCGAAGGCAAGATCCTCACGGCCGGGGGATTCGACAGCCACATCCATTTCATCTGTCCGCAGCAGATCGAACACGCGCTGATGTCGGGCGTCACCTCGATGTTGGGCGGCGGCACCGGTCCGTCGCACGGCACCTACGCCACGACCTGCACGCCCGGACCGTGGCACATGGGGCGGATGATTCAGTCGTTCGATGCGTTCCCGGTCAACCTCGGCATTTCCGGCAAGGGCAATGCGTCGCGCCCCGCCGCGCTGGTCGAGATGATCAAGGCCGGCGCCTGCGCGCTCAAGCTGCACGAGGACTGGGGCACGACGCCGGCGGCGATCGACAATTGCCTCTCCGTGGCTGACGACTACGACGTCCAGGTGATGCTGCATTCGGATACGCTGAACGAATCCGGCTTCGTCGAGGACACGGTAAAGGCGTTCAAGGGCCGCACCATCCACGCCTTCCACACTGAAGGCGCCGGCGGCGGTCACGCGCCTGACATCATCAAGATTGCCGGACTGAAGAACGTGCTGCCGTCATCGACCAACCCGACGCGGCCGTTCACCCGCAACACCATCGACGAGCATCTCGACATGCTGATGGTGTGTCACCACCTCGATCCGTCGATTGCCGAGGATCTGGCGTTCGCCGAAAGCCGTATCCGCAAGGAGACCATCGCAGCCGAAGATATCCTGCACGACCTCGGCGCACTCTCGATGATGTCGTCGGACTCGCAAGCCATGGGCCGGCTCGGCGAAGTCATCATCCGCACCTGGCAGACCGCCGACAAGATGAAGAAGCAGCGCGGTGCTTTGCCGGAAGACAAGGGCAAGGACAACGACAATTTCCGCGTCAAGCGCTACATCGCCAAGTACACCATCAACCCCGCGATCGCGCACGGCGTCTCGAAGCTGATCGGCTCGGTCGAGAAAGGCAAAGCTCGCCGATCTCGTCTTGTGGTCGCCGGCGTTCTTTGGCGTGAAACCCGAATGCATCATCAAGGGCGGTTCGATCGTGGCAGCTCCCATGGGCGATCCCAACGCCTCGATCCCGACGCCGCAGCCGGTGCATTATCAGCCGATGTTTGCTGCTTTCGGCAAGTCGCTCACCGCGTCCTCGGTGGTGTTCACCTCAAAGGCCGCTGTGACCGGTGGTCTTGGGCGCAAGCTCGGCATCTCCAAGAAGCTCTATGCCGTGCAGAACACCCGCGACAAGATTTCCAAGAAGAGCATGATCCATAACGGCGCCACGCCCAAGATCGAGGTCGACCCCGAAACCTATGAGGTTCGCGCCGATGGCGAACTTCTCACCTGCGCGCCGGCCGAAGTGCTGCCGATGGCGCAGCGCTATTTCATGTTCTAAGGTCGGCCCGGTCGACCAACAAACAATACCGGGAGGATCCTCGTGATCTATGTCATCGCCACTACGCACGTGAAACCGGAAGGCCAGGAAGCCTTCATCGCGGGCCACAAGAAATGCATTGCCGAGACGTTGAAGGAAAAAGGCTGTCTCTCCTATGAGGGACATGTCAGTGTGAACGATCCCAATCTCTATGTCGTGGTGGAGCGCTGGGAGACGCGCGAGGACCTCAACGCGCATGGCAGGGCGCCGCACATAAAGGTCTGGCGTGAATATGCCGCACCGTATCGGGCGTCGCCGACGGTGATCGAGATCATCAGCGACGCCAAGATCGAGAAGCTTTAGGGACTGGTTGAAAATGATCCGCGCGACTGAGGTCAAGCCGCATCATCGCTGGAGCGAGCCTCCGGCCGATACCATCGTGCTCGATTTCGACGATCGCCACCGGCGGCGGATGGCGATGACGGGGACGCGCGGTCTAGAGTTCCTGCTAGACCTCGAGAATGCGGTCGCCTTGCGCGGTGGCGATGCACTGGTGCTCGAGGACGGCCGGCTGGTCGAGGTGGTCGCGGCGGCGGAGCCACTTTTGGAAATACGCGGTAACGATCCGCAACACCTGGTTCGCGTCGCCTGGCATCTCGGCAACCGTCACCTGCCGACGCAGATTTCGGGAAAGGCATTGCGTATCCGGCGCGATCACGTGATCGAGCAGATGGTGAAGGGGTTGGGCGCACGCGTGATCGAGATCGAAGCGCCGTTCGACCCCGAGGGCGGCGCCTATGATGGCGGTGGCCACGTGCATGCGCCCGACGAGCCGCATGACCACGCGTCGCACGATCATTCGCACGACCACGCCGGTCATCATCATGGCCATGGTCATCACCATGCGCATGATAACGACCACCACCATCACCACGACGAGCATTGCGGTCACGACCATCACCACGGCCACTCTCATGCTCATGAAGACAAGTAAGCCGCCTGAACAGCGATCGGCCGCCGCGACTGACTCGATGGCGTCAAGCGATGCCCCTGCGTCTACATCGACCGGAATGTCGGATAGCGAAGCGGCCGCGCTTTACCGGCTGATGACCTGGCTCTCCCCGTCCTTTCCGGTCGGTGCATTCTCCTATTCCAGCGGTATCGAATGGGCGGTCGAAGCCGGCGACATCACCGATGCCGCATCCTTGCGGCAATGGCTCTCGTCGATGCTGACGGATGGTGCGGGGATTTGTGACAGTATCTTTCTGGTGCACACCTATCGGGCTGCGTCAGCAGGTGACGAAGCATTGCTCGCAGAGATCGCCGAACTCGCCTCGGCTTTCGTGCCCTCGCGCGAGCGTCTTCTTGAAACCACGGCGCAGGGCAGGGCCTTCATCGAAATTGCGCGCGCCGCGTGGCACAAGGCGGTGCTGGATCGGCTGGTCGCCGCCTGCGAGTCCGCGATCGTCTATCCCGTTGCCGTTGGCCTTGTCAGCGTCGCGCACGCTATTCCGCTGGCGCCGACGGTTCACGCCTTCCTCCATGCAGTGACGTCGAACTGGATCTCGGCCGGCGCGCGCCTCGTGCCGCTCGGTCAGACCGACAGCCAGCGTCTGCTGGCGGATCTCGAACCGGTCGTGGCGGATACGGCAAGGCGCGCATTGGCCGCCTCGCTCGATGATCTCGGCAGCGCGACCTTCCGCGCCGATCTCGCCAGCATCCGGCACGAAACCCAGTACACGCGGTTATTCCGGTCATGAGAGCCGGAACAACGGAATTGAAGGAAACGAAAAATGGCTAGTTCGCATGGTCCGCTTCGCGTCGGCATCGGAGGCCCGGTCGGTTCAGGAAAGACCGCGCTGATGGACCTGTTGTGCAAGTCGATGCGCGAGCGCTACGACATCGCCGCGATCACCAACGATATCTACACAAAGTGGGATGCCGAATTCCTGGTGCGATCGGGATCGCTGACGCCCGACCGGATTGCGGGTGTCGAGACCGGCGGTTGCCCGCACACCGCCATTCGCGAGGACGCCTCGATGAATCTGGCGGCGGTCGCCGACATGCGCGCGAAGTTTCCCGGCCTCGACGTGGTTCTGATCGAGTCCGGCGGCGACAACCTCGCCGCGACCTTCTCGCCTGAGCTTGCCGACCTGACGATTTACGTGATCGACGTGGCGGCCGGCGACAAGATTCCTTCCAAGGGAGGGCCGGGTATCACCCGCTCGGACCTTCTGGTCATCAACAAGATCGACCTCGCCCCCTATGTCGGGGCGTCGCTGGAAAAGATGGATACGGACGCCAAGAGGATGCGCGGCGAGCGGCCCTTCGTCATGACCAACCTGAAGAAAAGCGAGGGCCTGGATCGCATCATCGGCTTCATCGAGACCAAGGGCGGCCTTGGCCCGGCCGCGTCCGCCAAGCAGCGCGGGGCCGGGGGGCGCTGACCCCGCCCGTCTCTCATTCCAGGCCACCCCAGGACTGCCGGGAACAAAATCGGCCGACGGCCGTTAATATACTCCGACGCCGTTAACCTCTTTTACGTGGTAGCCGCTTTGTCCGCCGTGTTAGATCACGCTCCGCCAGCGTTCGTTCCGATCGATGATGACGGCTTTTCCATGCAGAGCGGTTGGTTATCACTGCATTTCGATCTATGCCCGTCCGGGCCGTCATCAGATGGTGGTTCAATCCATTTGCCAATGCATCCTATTTGAGTGAACGAGTGGTTCGGCTGGGCTTCATCACCGGTTTTATTGCACTGATCGGGGTTCTGCTCTCCGGTCTTGCGGCCTATCGCGTTCATGACCAGGAATTGACGGTTGACGGAATTGCGCTGGCGCGCGCGATCGACATTCACGCGAGTCTGGTGCAGGAACGCCTGAGCGAGCGCGAGCTGCTGGCGAGCGTGGCGTCCGGCCTTTTCCGTTCGCCGTCCGTGATCAAGGCCAACATGCTGCAGCCTTTGCGCTCGTCGATCTACGCCTTCAAGACCGACTTCGTGGTGGCAACCTGGATCGCGCGGCTTCGCCCGCAAGAGCTTGGAGCGGCGCAGGCCGAGCTTGCCTATGCCGGATTTCCTGATCCGACCATCCGCAACTTCGAGGACGTTCCGCTGCAGGCGTCGGCCTTGTCCGGGCCGGTCGATGTGTTGATGGACGTCGAGCCCCGCAACGCAGAAACGATGCACTTTCCCGGCCGCAGTCCGGACCAGCATCCTATTCTCGGGCCGATGCTGGAGCGGGCAATGTCGTCGCTGAAGCCCGTAGCGTCCGATCCGTTTTCGCTGTTGCGCAAGGACGGTCCCGTGGGCCTGCTGCTTGCAGCGCCGGTCCTGCAGGAAAACGGAACGCAGCCGATCGGATTTGTGACCTTCTCCTACGAGCTTGCGCCCCTGATGCTGACCAACGACGACCTGTCGTTGTTTTCGGTGGCGCTGAAAGATCCGCGCAGCGACGATACCGAGTTGACCGCGACCGACCATGGGAGCGTGGTTTCGCGACCGATTGATTTGCAAGGTCCGGCGGCGCCTGTGAACAGGGCGGTTTCATTCGGCGGGCGCGATTGGACGCTGACTTACTACGCCAAGACCAATGCGATGAATCGCGCCCGGCAGACAGCGGCGATCGTGGCAGCCATCGGCCTTGCCTTGACCGCCATCGTCTGCGGTTTGTTCGGTTATGTCGCCTATAATAACCTGCGCTTGAGCCGCGAGATTCAGGTGCGGATCGGCTTCGAGCGGCGCCTGACCGCGGTCATCGACGAGCTCAATCATCGCGTCAAAAACATCCTGGCGGTGATTCAGTCGATCGTAACGCGCACGCTGCGCCATGGGGCTGATATCGATATCGCCCGCGAACTCCTGATCGGCCGGATCCACGCGATGTCGAACGTGGTCTCGCTGCTCAGCGAAAGCCAGTGGCAGGGCGTCAACCTGAAGGGGCTGTTTGAGGCGCGCGCAATACCGCATGCTGACCGTATCGCCGTCAGCGGGCCCGACATCACGGTCAGCGCGCGGGCGGCGCAGTCGCTGTCTCTGTTGTTTTTCGAACTTGCGTCACATTCCGACGAGGGGCTCTCGCTGGTCGGCAAGCACCCGCACATCGTCGCGCATTGGGAAGTGTCAGGGGAAGAGCCTGACGTGGTCTTTCACTTCCGTTGGGAGGAATTCAACACCAGCGCCGCGACCCGGCGGGCCGATAGCGACTTCAGCCTCATTCTGCTTGATCGCGTAGCTCCCGAGGCGCTCGGGGGCACATCGAAGCGATATTTCACCGACGTCAGCTACGTCTATGAACTGACGGCTCCGATGGATACGGTCGTCGACATGTCGGAGCGCGACCGCACCGAGCAGTTTTCGGCGCCGCTCAAGACCGCTCGATAACCGCGAGCGGCTGGAACCGCAATACAGTTATCCGTTGCCGCCGATCCCAGCGCAAACGCGACTTCGCGTTTGTCGCCCTTGTCCCAGCGCAAACGCGACTTCGCGTTTGTCGCCGAGAGGGCTATCCGTTGCCGCCAATCACGGCGCGCACCGTTTCATCGGGGCCGAAGTCCTCGGCGCCGTCGACATAGAGCAAGGCCGAGAGCTTGGATCGCGCGCGATTGACGCGGCTCTTGATGGTGCCAACCGCACAGCCGCAAATCGCCGCGGCATCTTCATAGGAAAAGCCGGAGGCGCCGACCAGGATCAAAGCCTCGCGCTGGTCCTGCGGCAGCTTGTCGAGCGCCACCCGGAATTCCTCGAATTCCAGATGAGCCCCCTGTGACGGCTGGGCTTTCAGCGTCTTGGCATAGCTGCCGTCGGCATCTTCCACCTCGCGCCGCCGCTTGCGATAATCCGAGCGGAAGAGGTTGCGCAGAATCGTGAACAGCCACGCCGGCAGGTTCGATCCCGGCTGGAAGGAGTCGATATTGGCGAGAGCGCGCAAAAGCGTTTCTTGCACCAGGTCGTCGGCGCGATCGCCGTTACCCGAAAGCGAGATTGCGAAGGCGCGCAAGCTTGGTACCGACGCCAGAATGTCGTCGCGCAGCGAATCGGTGAGAGGCATTAGTCCCTCCCGTCATTTTTGATCGTCTGATCGCCCGTTCCCTGGAGTTGGGGATCGGTTGCCGGGACATCAAGCTTGCGGATCAAGTCCACAAACCGGTCGGGAACACCCTGTCGGACGACGTCGTCGTACATGGCGCGCAACTGGTGGCCGATTCTGGACTGGATCTCGGCATTCAGGCCGCCCTGCTTTTTCGCTTCCTTCATGTCCTGTCCCACGCTTCCCCGGGGGTTAAGCTTTTGTATTTTCACGGCTATCCCTCTAAATGACCCATGCGTCGGCGCTTACCGTGCGAAGGCCTAATTCGAACTGCGCATAATAGTTCCCCGAATGGCGGGAACTTTTCTTGGGGTTCAGCGTAAACTCTCCGGCTTGGGGAGTTATCGGGTCGGCCCCATTCAAAAAGGTTTGACCCTGAAAAGAGAGAGATGGAGTGGGGATGTCCCGATCACAGCTCGTTGCCGAACACTTGCCGTTGTTGCGCCGCTACGCTCGCGCGCTGACCGGAAATCAGTCCTCGGGCGACGCTTACGTTGGAGCCATGCTCGAGGCGCTGCTTCAGGATCCGTCCCTGCTGGATGAAAACCACGGCCCTCGCGCCGGTCTCTATCGCCTGTTTACCCAGATCTGGAATTCGGTCGCAATCAACGACGACCCGGATGTCGCGACGTTGCCGATGCCGCCGGAGCGGCGGCTGTCGAACATTACGCCGCTGCCGCGTCAGGCGTTCCTGCTTCTCTCGCTGGAGGGTTTTTCCGAAGAAGAAGTCGCCTTCGTTCTCGACGTCGATGTGGCCGAGGCCCGCAAGCTCGCGGACACGGCAGGCCGCGAAATGGCCGCGGAAATCGCGACCGACGTCCTGATCATCGAGGACGAGACCTTCATCGCGATGGACCTTGAGAGCCTGGTCAAGAATCTCGGCCATCACGTGATCGGGGTTGCGCGTACTCACACCGATGCGGTTGCGCTTGCCAAGAACAAGCGGCCGGGTCTGATTCTCGCTGACATTCAGCTGGCGGATGGCTCATCGGGTCTCGACGCCGTCAACGAATTGTTGCGGACCTTCGAGGTGCCGGTGGTGTTCATCACCGCTTACCCGGAGCGCTTCCTGACCGGCGAGCGTCCGGAGCCGGCGTTCCTGATCTCAAAGCCGTTCCAGCCGGCAATGGTGTCGGCGGTGGCGAGCCAGGCGCTGTTCTTCCAGCGCAACTCGCGTAACCGCTCGCCGAAAGTGGCTTAACAAGAATAACGCCCAGGGAAGGTAAGAAAACGGACGCGCCAAAAGCGCGTCCGTTTTTTTCGCGTGCAAGTGCACGTCCTATCAACGATGAGATCTCAGCGCCGAATGGCGTCCGATCAGGAGCAGGATTCCGCCGATTTGCGGCAGCAACGCCAGCAGGACCAGCCGCAGCATGGCGAAGTCTTCCAGCGTTGGCCGCAGCCAGCCGCGGGAGACCCACGTAACAAGCCTGATTGCAGCGTCGCTTTGGGCGTCCGCGGTCTGTCCAACGGAGGTCGCGGCCGAGTCGAGTACCTGACGCCGTTCGACGACGGCAGCTTCGCGTTCTCGGCAGAATTTTCCGACGCCGCTTTTGCACTCGCGGTCGCGCGCAGCCATGGCGTCGTTGAGCGCTCCTTGCGCGTTCGCAATCGCCGGCGTTACGCGCGAGGCGCGTGCAATGGTCACGTCGCTGATATTGGTAGAGGCGAAGCCGATGCCCGCCGTCACCGCAAATACGAACGTCATCACCCAGACGGTCCAGCCGACCAATGCGGTTGCGCGCTGCCCGCTCTGCCATAGGCCGGCAGCACAGGACGGCATCACGAGGGCGACGAGGTCGGCGGCGACGCCAACGGCAAGAAAAAGCCATCCCGCGACGTCGCTTGACCCCAACGATCGGGCAAACCAGCCGTTGATCGTGATGCCGACGATGGCGAGCGCAAGCGCGGCGATCGATAACAGAACCGGCGCAAGCTGTGCGCGCGAGCGCGTGACGGCTTCGTTCGGATGGGACGTCGCAGCCGGCGGCGCAACTGACGGTTCCGCAGCCACATCGTTCGCGGGCAGGAACTCCGGCGGGATCAGGAATTCCGACGGCAACAATGACGGCGAAGATGGGTATTCGGCTTCCTCCGAGGCGGCGGCCTTCGCCTTTCTCTTGCGCGGTCGATCGGTCTTGATACGCCCAGCCGCCCTCTTTTCCCTCTTTTTCAGCGGGACCTGATGAAGGGGAATAACCGAAGCAATGGTGTCGTCCGCCATGGAACCGCTCCTGACGATTGCAATGGATATGCGGAGGGGGACGAACCACGCCGCCGCACCGACACTTAAAGATCAATGCCGATTCATCGTCTAGGAACGCAGTGCAACACTCGCCAACTCATTTCGGCGGCGCTTTATTTTGTGCGGTTTTGGCGGGTTTTGTGACGGTAAAAAGCAGTGGAAAACGGGTCTGGCAAATCGCCCGGACAAGGCAAAATGCGTGGGCGCGGTTCTGGCGCGTCCGCAGTCACGTTGCGTGGATTGTAGGCAGGTTCCCGGTCCTGCGCGGCCGTCCAGATAACCGTTTGCGTCCAAGGATATAGAAAGAAATCGGGGCGCGGCTGGCATCACCACAGCCGCGCCCCGCAATCGCCGGTCAATGGGGCAGGGGGGATAACCGGCTGCCTAGAAGACGCGCAGGCAAAAGGATCGTTCCAGCGGAGCGCGATTTTTTTCTGATTTTGTCACCGCCACATTTTTTTTGCGCCGCGAGCCGGCGCCACGAAACCTTTGGGGTTTCGACGGCGTTGATAGCTGCCAACAGGTCATGGACCGCGGGACAAGAAATGTCAGGGCTCACAACCGGAGTAGCGGGCGCCATCGCCCTCGTGCTGATTTCAGGCGCAGCGCAATTTGCCATGGGACGCGACCTGTCCCCCGTGGCTGACGGGCTTCAGTCGTCGCCAGGTTCCCTGACACCGGATGATACGGTTGCGATTAACCGCGGCGCCAAGGCGGACCGGGCGGCGGGACCGTCAGGCTCGCCGGCGCTGTTGCGAACGATTTCGCTGAAGCTAAACGGCGTTTCGGATACGGTCGTCCTGATGCGCATTCCCGTAGCCGTCGTGACTCCATCGGCCACATCGTCTCCGGCCAAGCCTTTCGCGCGCAGGCCGATGGTGGCATGCGAGCCGGTCGTCAGCGTGTTGACCGAAGTCGCCAGACGGCTTCAGCCCGGCAGCTGCGTCACCTGATCAACATCTGATTAAACCTGATTACTCGGCTGGCGCTTCCGCTTCGCGCGAGGACTGCCGGTTGGCGAGCAATCCCAAAGCGAGCCCACCGACGGCCAAAAGCGGAACCAGGCGTTTGACACCGATGGCGCGGACGGCCTGGATACCGGCGGCAACGACCATGGGATCGGCAAGCGCCGTATGCAATGCGGACTTTGCCGTTTCCTTGGCCGTCTCTTTGGCCTCTCGCCGGATCTGGATTTTCCGCACCGCGTAGGCGACGGTCCCGATCAGCGCGATGACAAAGAAAATGGCAGCCCCAGTCAGGCAGGCCTCGATCAGCCCGTAGTTCTGCAGCACGTAGACGAAGGCAGCTGCGCACAGAAATGAAATCGTAACGAAGAACGCGACCGCGATCGCGGCGGCGAGCGACGTCATTCTGACGGCCACCCCCGTCGATTCCTTCAGGTCGTCGATCATGCGCACCAGCATTGCTCCGTCTTAACCGTTACGCGCAAGCCTGCTTCAACGGCGCCAGATCGCGCCGATCAGAAAGCCAATTCCAAGCGCAAGTCCGACTGTTGCGAGCGGCCGCTCGGTGATGACGTCCTCCAGCGTTTCTTCAATCGAAACGGCAGCGTCTTGCGCGGCGTTCATCGCTGCGCTGCCGCGCTCGGAAACGTCGTCGACGACCGAATCGACATTGGCGCGGGCCTGCTTGTAGCCGCGCCGCGCCTGCTTGCGCGCGTTGCCGGCAATGGTGTTGAGCGCGTCGGTAATTTGATCGGCGAGTACGCTGATATCGTCTTTCACTCTGGCCACGTCGTTCTCCAGGCTTTCGTAGGTTGTTTTGTCTGTCATGGCCTGCGCTCCCATCTCACTATCGGTGCTCGACATCGAAAGCTCCCGGCATTCGGATCGGCTGTAGAAAAACGCTTGCCGCTTCAGGAAGTTCCCAAAACGAAACTTGCCTGCATTTGCGACGGCTTACGGCAGTTGCGGCGCGCTCGATGGCGACAGATGCTCGCGCAGGATCAAGGATACGATCAAAAGCGGTGACGACAGAAAGGCTCCCATCGGTCCCCAAAGCCAGGTCCAGAACGCGAGTGAAATGAAAACCGCAAGCGCATTCAATTCGAGCCGGCGTCCGATGATGGTTGGCGTGATGAAGTGGCCTTCGAGAAACGTTAGTCCGACAAAAGCAGCCGGTGCGATCAGGCCCATGCCGATCGTTGGCGAAGCCACCAGGCCGACCAGCACCAGGATCGCAAACATTGCGATCGGCCCGATGATGGGAAGATAGTTCAATGTCGCGGCAAGCGCCCCGAGGCCGGCCGGATTGGGCGTGTCGCTGGCCCAGCAAATCAGGCCGGTTGCCGCTCCGACGCCCATATTGATCAGCGTCACCGTCATCAAATAAGAGCCGAGATGGTCTTCGATGGCGTTGAGGACGCGAAGGGCGCGCAACCGGGAATCGTGACTGGTAAAGGTCAGGACGAGGGCGCGGCGCAGCTCCCGCCAACTCGCGATGAAGAGAATGAGCGTTGCAAAGAACAGCAGGAATTCGGTGAAGGTCGGCGGCAGGAATTCGATCGCCGGCTGCACCCATTCGAGCTTCGGCATCTGGAATGGCGCCGTCGGAAAGGCGTTGGAGGCGCCGAGCATGCCCTCCAGCTCGTGCCAGAGCGCCAGCGGACGGTCGAAGATGTGCAGCTTGTCTTTCAATAGTCCGGCGAGTTCGGGCAGGCGGTTCGTCCATTGCATGACCGGCGCTGAAATCAGGCCGATAATGAAGGTAACGCCGGCGGCCACCGCGCTCACGATCAGAACGGCCGAAACCGCGCGGGGAATGCGATTGCGTTCCAGGAAACCCGCTGCCGGCGACAGCATGGTGCCGACCACGAACGCCGCCACAATCGGCAGGAAGAAAGCCTTGGCGAAATAGAGAACGGCGACGACGGTGATGACCAGAAGCGCGATCAGCGAAAATGCGACGACATCGGAGCGATAGAGGGCGGGCAACGGTTCGGCGTCGCCACCGGGCTCGTTCGCACGAGCGACATCATTGGCCGGCGCACGTTCGTTAGGCAGCACACGCAACTAGAGCTCCGATTCCGAAGTTCGCAAGCCGCACCGGCTCTCCGGCATACGACAGTTAAAGCGCGAGGCGTTCCACGGGTTCCATCGCGCAGATGTGAGTTTTGAAATTCTTGACAGCGACAATCTGACCGCAGGCCACATTGGAACTGAGCCCGGTCACCCGCGTTTGTTGCTGTGACTGGCATCCACGCGATGCGCCACATCGGGGGCAAACCATGACAGAGATGTTCACGCAGACGCGTCGGCGCCAGCCACGGCTCGGAGCCGTCAACGCGTTTGTTGTAGCGGGCGTCCTGGCATTGGCGCCGTTTGCCCTGGCCGATCGGGCCAATGCGCAGATGTTGAGTTATGCGCCGGTGTCATCCTCCGCTTTCCCGTCGGCTGAAGCTGCCGTTGCGCCGAATGGCTCCTTGGAAGGAAGCTCCTCTGGGCTTCCGGACCGTTTGCGCCGGACGATGGTGGCGCTCGATACCAGAGAGGCGCCGGGCACGATCATCATCGATACCGGTAATACCGTGCTCTATTACGTGGTCGCCCCTGGCCGCGCGATCCGCTACGGCGTCGGCGTCGGTCGTGAGGGGTTCACCTGGTCCGGCGTGCAAACCATCACCAACAAGGCCGAATGGCCGGACTGGCATCCCCCGGCGCAAATGATCGCCCGTCAGCCCTATCTGCCGCGCTTCATGGCCGGTGGCCCCGGCAATCCGCTCGGCGCCCGCGCGATGTATCTCGGCTCCAGCGAATACCGCATCCACGGCACCAACGATCCCACGACCATCGGGAAATTCGTCTCCAGCGGCTGCATCCGGCTGACCAATGAAGACGTGTCCGACCTGTTTGGCCGGGTCAGCGTCGGCACCAGGGTGGTGGTCATGCCGAAAAACGCCGTCCATCTCGCGGCAAGACCCATTGCCGGCGAGGTGGCCTCCGCGGCGCCCCAGGCCCGCGTCGCGGTGACGACGCTGCCCTCGGGACGCCAGGCCATGAACCTTTCGACGTCGTCGCAGTACTGAAGAAGAGAGCCGCGGAGGCGATCGCATGGGCATGAGCAGCGGTAAATGGGCTCTTGGTGGCGCTGTCGCGCTGGTTGCGGTTGCGATAGCGCCCGCGGCGCAGGCCGAGGACTTCCTTTCCGCTCTGTTCGGCGCTTTCGGGGCTCACCGGCCGCAGCCGCCGATGACGCCGATGTCGTTCGGCGGCGAACAGAACGTGGTGTTCCCGCCGGAGGGCCAGGTCGCGCGTCCGCGAACCTACGGCGGCGGGCAGGCCTATTGCGTGCGAACCTGCGACGGCCGCTATTTCCCGATCTCAAGCTCCGGCAATCTAAGCCGCGCCGCATCCTGCAACAGCTTCTGCCCGACCAGCGAAACCAAGGTGGTCTATGGCGGCAGTATCGATGGAGCCGTCACCGAAGACGGCAAGCGCTATTCCGACCTGCCCAACGCGTTTCGTTACCGTGACGAACTCGTCGCGGGCTGCACCTGCAATGGCAAAAGCTCGGTTGGCCTGGCGGAGGTAAAAGTCGAAGACGATCCGACCCTGCGCAGGGGCGATATCGTCGCCAGTCCCGACGGACTGATGGTGGCCGCCCGCGGCGCCGATCGGCGCGGGGCTTCGCTCGAGTTCTCGCCCGCGCCGGATTCGATCAGGTCGCGCTATCGCGGCATGCCGGTCGTCGCGCGGTAGTAAGCGCTAGTGGTCCGATTCCAACATTCGCATCCTTCCTCAGCCGGCACTTTTGCGAATGTCGGAATCAAAGGACCACTGGCAAGTATATTTTTCTAGTGGAGTTTTGGATTTGATATTCGCTTTACGAACCCGCAGCTACACCGGGTAGCGAATGTCAAATCCACTCCACTAGCGCCGCGACGCCGATCAGGCCGCGCGGATCTTCGCCAGGAATTCGGTGACCTGACCGCTGAGCTGAAGGCTTTGCGCCTCCAGAGTCTCGGAAGCATGCCTGACATTTTGCGCAGCAGTGGCGGCAGCGTCCGCATCGACTTTGACGCCTGCGATATTCTCGGAGACGTTGCGGGTGCCTTGCGCGGCATATTGCGTGTTGCGCGAAATTTCCTGCGTGGCGGCGCCCTGTTCTTCGACGGCGGCCGCGATCGCGGTTGCGACCTCATTGACCTCGCCGATGATGCCGCCGATTCCCTTGATAGCCTCGATCGCTTCGCTGGCGACTTTCTGGATGTCGGCGATCTGCTCGGAGATTTCGTCGGTCGCTTTCGCGGTCTGGCTGGCGAGCGACTTCACCTCGGAGGCGACGACCGCAAAGCCCCGGCCGGCTTCGCCGGCGCGCGCGGCCTCGATGGTCGCGTTCAGCGCCAGCAGGTTGGTTTGCGCAGCGATGGAGTTGATCAGGCCGACCACCTCGCCAATTCCGGCCGCGGTCTTCGCCAGTCCCTGCACGGTGTCGTCGGTCTCACGTGCCCGCTCGACGGCGCGACTGGCGATGCCCGCGGCATGCGAGACCTGACGGCTGATGTCGCCGATTGAAACGCTCAATTCATGCGAAGCGGAGGCGACGCTCTCGACATTCATCGAGGCCTCGCCGGAGGCCTTCTCGGCAACCTGGACCCGCGAATTGGTTTGATCGGACACCTGCGACAGGCCGGCGGAGGTGGTCCGCATTCCGTTGGAAGCCTCGTTCAACTGGCCAAGCGTCGCCTGGACCTGGCTCTCGAATTCGCCGACATAGACGTCGATGGTCCGCTGCCGCGTGGTCGCATTGGCGTTGCGCTCGCGCTCCTGCGCCTCGATCTTGAGCTTGTCCGTCGCCTGCTGCTTGAAGGTTTCCAGCGCGCCGGCGAGTGCACCGATCTCGTCGCGGCGTTGCGCGTAGCCGGTGTCGACGCCGAGATCGCCGGACGCCACTTTCAGCATGGCGTCGCGCATGGTGTGCAGCGGGTTGATGATACGGCGCGTCACCGCGATCATGGCGGCGCAAGTCAGCGCCAGCGCCGCGACCAACAGCACCAGTTGCAGGATCAACGAGCGCTGGGCGGAGGCGTGCTGAGCCGCGGCGTAGGCATGGGCCGCGTCCAGCGCACGCTCAGCGACGACGACCGCGCTCGTCATATGCGCAACCGAGAACGGGCTCCATTCGTTGGCCTTCATCTTCTGCTTTTCGCCGGCGGCCAGGCCGTTGGCGAGTGCGTCGCGAGGGCCGGTAAATTCCTTGTCGAAATACGCCGTTTGCGCCGCCGTCATCGCGGCCGAGAGTTCGGCTGGCAAATCGCCGGACGCAACGCTCTTCACCGCCGCCCACGCCGTTTCGATGCCACCGGCAAGCTTGGTGTAGTTCTGCCGGAATTCAGGGCCGACATTGCCAAAGGTCAGTCCATTCGAGATCAACAGCGATGCTTCGCCGGCCGTATTGCGCATCAGCCAGGCGAGTTGCTTGATCGCCAGCATCTGGTCGATGACGGGATCCTGATGGCCAACGGCGGCTGCGATCCGTGTCGACACCTTGTCGAGCGTCTCGACCATGGCGGCGGTATTGTCCATGAACTCCTTGCCGAGCGCGGGCCGCCGCGCCGATTTCGGCTTGTTCAGCGCTTCCCAGGATTCCGCGTCCAGCGCCGCAAAGGCCTGGATCAGCCGGTTCAGTTGAGGAAGCAGCGTCTCCCGATCGGGAAATTCGAAACCCTCCAGCGCGCTCGCCGCCGCGCGCATCGCCGGCAGTTCGGCGTCGCGGGTGGTGCGCAGGTAGACCTGCATGTCGGGCGAAAGCGGCGCATCGTCGGTCAGGTTGCGGCTGGTGGTCGAGCGGTCGCTGCGCAGATTGTGCATCGCCTTGAAAAGATTCGAGGAAGCGTCCGCGACCACCAGGATCCGGCTGGTCATGGCGAGCCGAGCCTGCGAATTCCAGGCGCTGACGCCCAGTAGCGCGGTCATGCAGAGGGCCATCAGGACGATGACCGACTTGATGAGCGAAGATACCGTGAAGCGATCGAGCATGGCCACCCCCAAAGCAAGTCTGACGACTTAGCCAAAAAAGGGTAAATTTTTAGCCAGCAACCCTGACGTTGATGCTGCGAAAAGGCTGATGTTTCGGGTATTTTCGTAAGCCGGTTCCGCCCTCGGAACCGGGCGCGCGCTTCGCGCGTTGAGACCGGGCCGACGTTCCTTTTTCGCAGTCAGGGGGAATCTAAATGCTCATCAGTGCGCTTGTGACCTTTTTGGTCGTTATTCTGATTTTATATCTCGTTAACTTGTTGCCGCTCGATGGCCGCGCCAAGCAGATCGTGCGCGTCATCGTGATCATCCTCGGCGTCTTGTCGCTGCTCAAATACATCGCGGTGTTTTAGCGGCTCGTGGCCCGCACGGACTTTCGCAACAAAAAGCCCCGGTGAAGACCGGGGCTTTTTAGTCGGGATTTTTCGAGCTGCAATTTCAGATCAGGCTATCGAAAGCCTTACTTCAGCGTCCTGAACCAGTCGTCCACGTCCTTGTGGATCTGATCCTTGGCGAAGCCGTAACGCTGCTGCAACTTGCCTTCGAGCTGTTCACGGCGGCCTTCAATCACGTTGAGGTCGTCATCGGTGAGTTTGCCCCACTTTTCTTTCGCCTTCCCCTTGATCTGCTTCCAGTTCCCTTCGACCTGGTTCCAGTCCATTATCGTCTCCCATGTTAGGAAGACGACTAAACGGCTGCTATGGCGGATCGTTCCTGAAAGAGGCCGCGCGATTAGGTCGCGGCTTTGGCTTCGCGACGCCGCGCGGTGAGAATGTATTCGGTGTAGCCGTTCGGCTGCTCGCGCCCCTTGAAGACGAGGTCGCATGCTGCCTTGAAGGCGACACCGTCGAAGCCTGGCGCCATCGGTCGATACAGCGCATCGCCCTTGTTCTGGCCGTCCACCACCACGGCCATGCGCTTGAGCGAATCCATCACCTGCTCATTGGTGATGATGCCCTGATGCAGCCAGTTCGCCAGATGCTGGCTCGAGATGCGCAAGGTGGCGCGGTCTTCCATTAGACCAACATCGTGAATATCCGGCACCTTCGAACAGCCGACGCCCTGATCGATCCAGCGCACGACGTAACCGAGAATGCCCTGGCAGTTGTTGTCAATCTCCTGGCGCACGTCGTCCGGCGCCCAGTTCGATTTCGAAACCGGGATGGTGAGGATGTCGGACAGTTTCGCGCGCGGGCCGCCCTTGGCGAGTTCCTGCTGGCGCGCGTGCACGTTGACTTGATGATAATGCAGCGCGTGCAGTGTTGCCGCGGTCGGCGACGGCACCCACGCGGTGGTGGCGCCGGCCTGCACATGCGCGATCTTCTGCGTCAGCATATCCGCCATCATGTCGGGCGCCGCCCACATGCCCTTGCCGATCTGTGCATGGCCGGGCAGACCGTCGATCAAGCCATTGTCGACGTTCCAGTCTTCATAGGCCTTGATCCAAGGCTGCGCCTTCATCTCGTTCTTGCGGATCATCGGGCCCGCTTCCATCGAGGTGTGGATCTCGTCGCCGGTGCGATCGAGGAAACCGGTATTGATGAAGCAGATGCGCTTGAGCGCCTGCTGGATACAAGCCTTGAGGTTCACCGTGGTGCGGCGCTCCTCGTCCATGATGCCGACTTTCAGGGTATTTTCCGGCAAGCCCAACATCTTCTCGACGCGCGCGAACAATTCGCAGGTCAGCGCGACCTCGTCCGGCCCGTGCATCTTCGGCTTGACGATGTAGACCGAGCCGGTGCGGCTGTTCTTCAGCTTGGTATTGTCTTTCAGATCGTGGATCGCGAGCAGGCCGGTGATGGCGGCGTCCAGCATGCCTTCGAAAATTTCTGCGCCGGAAGCGTCGAGCACCGCATCGGTAAACATGTGGTGGCCGACATTGCGGATCAGCAGGAGACTACGTCCGTGAAGCTTGAGCTGCTTGCCGTCGGGCGCCGTGTAGACGCGATCCGCATTGAGCGCGCGCGTCAGCGTCTTGCCGCCTTTTTCGAAATTGGCCGACAGCGTGCCGTTCATCAGGCCGAGCGTGTTGCGATAGACCTCGACCTTGTCTTCGGCGTCGACGGTAGCGACGCTGTCTTCCATGTCGAGGATGGTGCTGACGGCGGCCTCCATGATCACGTCGGCGACGCCGCCGGGATCGTCCTTGCCGATCATGTGCTTGCGGTCGATCACGATTTCGATATGCAGGCCGTTGTTGACCAGCAGAATGGCCGAGGGCGAGGCGGCATCGCCGGCAAAGCCCGCGAACTGATCGTTGGATTTCAGCGCAGTGGCGTTGCCGCTCTTCAGCTTCACTGCGAGCTTGCCGCTGATGACGGTATAGGCGACGACGTCGGTATGGCTGCCGGTCGCGAGCGGCACGGCGGAATCGAGGAAGGCCTTGGCCTTCGCCACCACCTTGTCGCCGCGTGCCTTGCTGAAGCCCTTGCCGCTCTCGCTTGCGTCATGCGGGATCGCGTCGGTGCCGTAAAACGCGTCGTAAAGGCTGCCCCAGCGCGCGTTCGCGGCATTCAGCGCATAGCGCGCATTGGTCAAGGGAACCACTAGTTGAGGCCCGCAAATTTTGCCGATCTCTTCGTCGACATTCACTGTCTCGACCTTGTGGGTCGTGGGCTCCGGCAGCAGATAGCCGATCTCTTTCAGAAAGGCCGTATAGGCATTGAGGTCGAGCGGCTTGCCTTTGTTGGCGCGGTGCCAGCCGTCGATCTTGGCTTGCAGGGTGTCGCGGAACGTCAGCAGCTCGCGATTCTTCGGCGACAGGTCGCGGACGATAGCGGCAAGCCCGGCCCAGAATGCGTCGGGTGCGATCCCGGTTTTCGGCGTGGCTTCCTTGGCGATGAAATCAAACAGGACGGGCGCAATCTTCAGTCCGTGGGCGTCGATACGGTTCATGATGGATTTTTCTCGCAAGGAGGCAGCGCCCGGAGGCGCCGTCATTCGGTGATGTTGAGGCAAAAAGCGCGCCATTGTGGCGCCGGTTTTGACGGCCTTTTAGCCCTAAAGCGCTCGGGAAGAAAAGCCCTTGAACGGCCGAAGGTTCGGTTCTGGGCTCGCTTAAATATTAGCAGCCAGATCAACGACTTCGTCGAGCAATACGCCTGATGTCAGCAGCATGTGCTCGATTGCCGCGGCCGCCTCGCTGACCGAGCCCGTCGAGGTGTCGATCACAAGCTCGCAATCGAGCGGCGGCTGGTAGTCGTTGCCGATACCGGTGAAGGCCGGCAAGGCACCCGCGCGCGCCTTGGCGTAGTGCCCCTTCGGGTCGCGGCTCTCGCAGATGTCCGCCGGCGTCGCGACATGGATTTCGCGGAACGCGGTGTCGGCGATCTGGCGGGCGCCCGCGCGGTCGTCGCGCGAGGGCGAAACCGCGGCCACGATGGCGATGTGTCCATTCGTCGCCAGGTGGGTGGCAACTTCGGCGAGCCGTCGAATATTCTCGCTGCGGTCCTCTGCCGTAAAGCCGAGGTCGTGGTTGAGACCGGCGCGCAGGGTGTCGCCGTCGAGCAGGATCGGCGAGCCGCCGCGCTCGAACAGGCTGCGTTCGAGCGCGCGGGCCAGCGTCGATTTTCCGGAAGCCGGTAACCCCGTCAGCCATACCACCGCGCCGTGATGGTGGTAGCGGGCCGAGCGCTCGTCCGGCCGAAGCGCCAATTCCACCGGCACGATGTCGATCGGAACGGCGCGTCGTCCGGCGTCGACCGACAGCACCAGTCCGCCGCCGGCGATGCGGCCCTGGACTTCGATGACGAGCCGTCCGGTGCGCGGGTTGTCGGCGTAGATGTCGGCCGCGATCGGCTGCGCGAGCGCGATGTCGATCTCGCCGACATGGTTGCGGGCGATCGATGTGGTTTCGACACTCGAAAGCTCGCCGGGATCGACCGCCTTCTCGATCGCCACGACGCTGGCACGGCTCTCGCGTGTGCCAAGCCTCACCAGGATCTGATCACCTTTGCCAAGCGGCTTGTCGTGAAGCCAGAAGATGCGCGCGTGGATCCGCCGGGTGTCGCGCGGTGTCGATGCGGCGTGCGCGATGACGTCACCCCGTTCGACGAACAATTCGCGATCGAGCGTGATGCCGACCGAGCGGCCCGCGGTCTGGATGCCCGCGAGCGGCGTCACCGGCCAGCTCTCGATGCTTTTGATCTTTGCGATTTTCCCGGCAGGCATGATGACGATCTCGTCGCCGCTCGAAAGCTGTCCGGACTCGATCCGGCCGGCGACGATGCGGCGGTCGTCAAATTTGTAGATCGCCTGAACCGGCAGCCGCAGCGCGAGCTGCTCCGGCGGTCGCGCCGGCTCGAGCGCGTCGAGCGCGTCGACCACAGTCGGGCCGTTGTACCAGCGAATGCGCGGCGACAAGGCGGTAACACCGTCGCCGTCGCGGGCCGAAATCGGGATCACGGCGAGTGGCGTAACGCCAAGACCGGTCAGGTGCGCTGAAATCTCGTCGCGAATTTCTGAAAACCGCGCGGCGCCGAAATCGACCCGGTCCATCTTGTTGACGACGACGGCGACCTGTTTGACGCCCAGAAGATGCAGCAGATAGCCGTGGCGCCGGGTCTGGTCGCGCACGCCCTCCAGCGCATCGATGATCAACAAGGCGCCGTCGGCCTGCGAAGCGCCGGTGATCATGTTGCGCAAAAATTCGGCGTGGCCGGGCGCATCGATCAGCACAACTTCGCGCGAGCGCGTGCGAAAGCGGATTTGCGTGGTGTCGATGGTGATGCCCTGGTCGCGCTCGGTTTGCAGCGCGTCGAGCAGGAACGACCATTCGAACGGCATGCCGCGCCTCGCGCTCACCGCTTTCAGCATCTCGAGCTTGCCGTCGGGCAGGCTGCCGGTCTCATGCAGAAGACGGCCGACCAGCGTCGACTTGCCGTGATCGACATGGCCGACGATGACGATGCGCACTTGTGGGCGGGTGGGGTTGTTTGGCCGAACTGGTATCGCGGCGGGGACGGTCATGTTCATGGCAATCACAGATAGCCGGCGACGCGCAGCCGCTCGAAAGCATCTTCGGTCTCGTGGTCGAGCGCACGGCCGGCGCGTTCCGGCACCTTGGTGCGCTCGAGTTCGAGCAGGATCTCTTCGATGTTGGCGGCGGTCGAATCCACCGGGAATGTGATGTCGGCATCGCCCAGCGAGCGATAGCGCTTGCCGCCTTTGGCGAGGTAAAGCGGAATGATCGGGATGTTCTCGCGCATGGTGTAGGCCCAGATATCGGCCTCGGTCCAATGCAGGATCGGATGAACGCGCAAATGCGCGCCGGGTGGCGGCGAGGCGTTGAACTGGTCCCAGAATTCCGGCGGCTGGTCACGTACGTCCCATTCGCCCTCGGCGCCGCGCGGCGAGAACACGCGTTCCTTGGCGCGGGTGGCTTCTTCGTCGCGGCGGATGCCGGCGATCAATCCGTCGAAGCCGTATTTGGCGAGCGCGAGCTTGAGGCCTTCGGTCTTGCGCGCGGCCGAACGCGCGGCCGGCGGCAGGGTGGGATCGACCGCATCGATCGGCGGGCAGGGCTCGACCTTCAAGTCGAGTTCCCATTCCTTCGCGAAGATTTCGCGGAAGGCATACATCTCCGGAAACTTCTTGCCGGTATCGACATGCAAAGCCGGAAACGGCACGCGGCCGAAGAAAGCCTTCCGCGCCAGCCAGATCATGACGTTGGAATCCTTGCCCAGCGACCACAGCAGCGCGATCTTCTTTAACCGGGCAAAGGCTTCCCGAAAGATGTAGATGCTTTGCGCCTCGAGTGCGTCGAGGTGGTCCATCGAGGCGGCCGCCCGCGCCGTCTGGCTTGAATTTTGCGTGACCTGCGGGGTCCTGGCTGAAACGTCGTGATGCACCCCGTTATGCGCGTAACTCTCTTCAAGAAGATGCATCTACGGACCCTTGGCCTTACGAAGTGAAAATTCTATATTTGCGTCGCCCGAGAGAAGAAATAATTTTCTCTTTGCGGGCATTTGATGACACATATATAGAAAATAATTCCAGTCAACTCGGAAGTTCCGGGGATTGAGATCGCAATGCAATATCTGCCCGTATTCCTCGATCTGCGACGCGGCGTGGTGATGCTCGTCGGCGAGGGCGATCTCGCCCGCGCCAAGCTTCGCCTGCTGGCGTCCGCCGGGGCTCGCGTGCGCTGGTATGCGACCGGTGGCGACCACGATTTCGGCGGGCTCGGCGAAGAAGAAGCCTTGCGGATTGAGCTTGCGACCGGCGATCCGCTGGCAGCCGAATTGAATGGCGTGATCGCGGTGCTTTGCGCGGGCGCAGGCGATGTTGGTCCAGCGATGGCTGCGCGCGCCAAAGCGGTCGGTCTGCCCGTCAACGTGATGGACGATCTCGAACATTCCACCTTCATCTTTCCGGCGATCGTCGATCGGGGCGACGTCGTGGTTGCGGTCGGCACCGGCGGCGCCTCGCCGGTGGTAGCGCGGCGGGTGCGTGAGCTGATCGAGACCGTGCTGCCCGCGCGCATCGGCGAACTCGCAGGCTTTGTCGGCCGCTGGCGCAAGACCATCCACGGTTCGATTCCGGAGTTTCCGCTCCGCCGCCGCTTCTGGGAGCGCGTGGTCGATGGCGAGATCGGTGCGCTGGTGTTGGCCGGACGCAGCGACGAAGCAGAAGCTGCTTTGAAGGATATCGACGATGCTTCCGCATTCGCAGGCGGTCTGCCGTCGGGCAAGGCGGAGGGGCATGTCACGCTGGTCGGCGCCGGCCCCGGCGATCCGGATCTGCTGACCGTGAAGGCGCTGCGCGCGTTGCAGGACGCCGATGTGATTTTCTACGATGAACTGGTTGCCGCCGAAATTCTCGACCGCGCGCGCCGTGATGCGGCCCGCGTTCCGGTCGGCCGGCGTGTCGGCAAGCCCGGCATCGGTCAGGACGCTATCAACCGCCTGTTGATCGAAGCAGCCCAAGCCGGCAAGCGCGCGGTGCGGCTGAAGGGTGGCGATCCCTTCATCTTCGGCCGCGGCGGCGAGGAAATCGAAGCGCTGCGCCAGGCCGGCGTCGCCTATTCGGTCATTCCCGGCATCACCGCAGGCCTCGGTGCGGCCGCCCAATTCGAGGTGCCGCTGACCTTCCGCCACGAGGCGCTGCGCATCACCTTCCTGACCGCGCACAAGGCGAGGGATGCCGAGGCCGTCGACTGGTCGACGCTGACCGACGTCAAGATGACGATCGTGATCTATATGGGAATGACGGCCGCTCCTTCCGTGCGCGCGGGCCTGCTCGCCGCCGGGCGTTCGCCGCAGACCCCCGTCGGCGTGTTCGCGCGCGCGACGCGAAAAGACGCGGCGGCTGCGATCGGCACCCTTGATGAATTGCCCGATCTCGTCGAAAAGATCGTCGGCGGTCCCGCCATTCTGATCATCGGCGACGTGGTCGCGCATTCAGCGCCCGCGCGCCATCAGCAACTCACCCAACTCGCTAGTTATTTTCAGGACGCTGCCGAATGACATCTCCGCTTGAGCAAAAGATCCGTATCACCGGGCCGTCCATCGTCACCGCTAATCGTACCTTCGATGGCGCGGTGATCTACCGTAACCGCACGCAGGGCTGGTCGACTGAGCTGGCGGAAGCCGCCGTTGTTCGCAACGCGGACGATGCGCGCGCGCTGCTCGTCGAGGCGGTTGCGGACGACGTCGGCGCCGTCGGCCCCTATATCGCACCGGTGCAAATCAGCGATAGCGGCGCGATCAAGCCCGGCAACCTGCGTGAGCACATTCGCCTCAAGGGCCTCACCATCGATCTTCTTCCGGTCTCGGCATAAGGCTTCGCCATGTACGCGTATGACGAACTCGACCGAACGCTCCTCAATGAACGCGTTGAGGAGTTTCGTGACCAGGTGAAGCGTCGGCTGTCCGGCGAACTCACCGAAGACGAATTCAAGATGCTGCGGTTGCAGAACGGCGTCTATCTGCAATTGCACGCCTATATGTTCCGCGTCGCGATCCCCTACGGCACGCTGTCGTCGAAGCAGTTGCGGCGCCTGGCGCATGTGGCGCGGAAATACGACCGCGGCTATGGGCATTTCACCACGCGGCAGAACATCCAGTTCAACTGGATCAAGCTTGCCGAATTGCCGGACGCGCTCGCCGATCTCGCCGAGGTCGGCATCCATGCCATGCAGACCTCGGGCAACAACACGCGCAACGTCACCTCCGATCAGTGGGCCGGCGTCGTGCCAAGCGAGGTCGAGGATCCGCGCATTTGGTCGGAATTGCTGCGGCAATATACGACGCTGCATCCGGAATTCTCCTTCCTGCCGCGCAAGTTCAAATTCGCGATCACGGCTTCCAACCACGACCGCGCCGCGATCAAGATTCACGATATCGGATTGCGGCTCCACCGGAATGCGGAAGGCGAAATCGGATTCGAGGTGCTGGTCGGCGGCGGCCTCGGCCGCACGCCCTTTATCGGCAAGACCATCAAGCCGTTCGTCCGCGGCCGCGATCTCCTGAGCTATGTCGAGGCGATCCTGCGCGTCTACAACCAGTACGGCCGCCGCGACAACATCTACAAAGCCCGCATCAAGATCCTGGTGCACGAACTCGGCATCGAGAAATTCGCCGCCGAGGTCGAAGAGGAATGGCGCGCGATGGGCGATACCGCGCTGACCTTGGATGACGGCGTCATCGAGGAAATCCGTTCGCGCTTCACGTATCCCGTTTACGAGAAGCTGCCGCATGTTCCGGACGAGTTGAAGAAGGCAGCGGCCGATCCGCTGTTCGAACGCTGGCGGCGCAACTCCGTATTCACGCACAAGGTGCAGGGCTATGCGATCGTGACGTTGTCGCTCAAGCCGGTCGGCGGACCGCCGGGCGATGCCACGGCCGATCAGATGGACGCATTGGCCGACCTCGCCGACAAATATTCCTTCGGCGAAATCCGCGTCGGCCATGAGCAGAATCTCGCACTGCCCCATGTCGCCAAGCGCGACCTTCCGGCTTTGTGGAACGCGCTCGACAAGCTCGGGCTGGCGACGCCGAACGTCAACCTGGTCTCGGACATCATCGCCTGTCCGGGCCTGGATTATTGTTCGCTGGCCAATGCGCGTTCGATTCCGATCGCGCAGGAACTGACCCGCCGCTTTGCCAATCACGATACCGCCGAGTTGATCGGCCGGCTGCATATCAACATCTCCGGCTGCATCAACGCCTGCGGCCATCACCATGTCGGCCATATCGGCATTCTCGGCGTCGAGAAGAACGGCGAGGAATTTTACCAGATCACGATCGGGGGTCGCGCCGACGAGAACGCCGAACTCGGCGTGTTGATCGGACCCGCGGTGCCTTATGGCGAAGTCGCCGACGTGGTCGAGGACATTGTTGAAGCCTATCTGGTGCTGCGCGAACGCCCCGACGAGCTCTTCGTCGACGCGGTGAAGCGGCTCGGCGTCGAACCTTTCAGGGAGCGGGTCTATGCCACTCGTTAAGAACGGCAAGATTGCCACCGACGTTTTCGTCCACGTTGCCGACGATGGCGAGTTGCCCGAGGGAGGCAACGCGCTGGTCTCGGCCGCGCGTTTTCTGGAAAACCCCGAAGGCCTGCTTTCGAAGACGGCGAAGCTCGGCGTGATCTGGCCGAACAACCGCGACCTCGATGATCTCGTGCCGTTCCTGGACCGGCTGGCAGCGGTCGCGCTGGTGTTTCCGAGCTTCCGCGACGGGCGAGCCTATAGCCAGGCGCGGCTGTTGCGCGAGCGGTACGGCTACGACGGCGAATTGCGCGCCACCGGCCAGGTGCTGCGCGACCAGTTTCTGTTCATGCTGCGCGCCGGCTTCGACACGCTTGAAGCGAAGAAAGCGAGCGATGCCGAGGCCTTCGCGCTCACGTCAGAGCGTTATTCTGTCTTTTACCAGCCGACCGGCGACGGTCGGCTCACAGCGCTTCACCGCCGGATGCAGCAGCGCCATTCGGAAAGCGCGGGCTAATGAGCGCCGTTGCGGAGCAAACACCGGAGACAGCGGCGACCGACAAGGCCGCCGCGATTGATGAGGTGCTTCGCAACGCTTCGCCGTCGGAAGTGATCGAGAGCGCCTTGCGCATTGTCGGCCGCGAGCATCTCGCGCTGGTTTCCTCGTTCGGTACGGAATCGGCGGCGCTGCTCAAGGTCATGGCCGACGTCGATCCGGCGATCCCTGTAATCTTTCTCGACACCGGCTGGCTGTTCGAGGAGACGCTTGCCTATCGCGATACGTTGATCGCGCGATTGGGCTTGCGGGACGTCCGCTCGATCAAGCCGCAGGAAGAAGCCTTGCATCGTGGGGATCCCGATCGCGAATTGTGGTTCTCCGATCCCGACGCGTGCTGCCGGATTCGCAAAGTAGAACCGCTGAAGCGCGCGCTCGCGTCCTTCGATGCCTGGATCAACGGGCGCAAACGCTTCCAGGGCGGCTCGCGTGCGGAAATTCCCGTGGTTGAGGCAGACGGCATCAGGCTGAAATTCAACCCGTTTGCGAATATCACCAGGGCCGGCATCGAGGCGATCTACGCGCACGCGCAGTTGCCGCCGCACCCGCTCGTGAATTCGGGCTTTCTGTCGGTCGGATGCATGCCGTGCACCAGCCGCGCACAACCGGGCGAGGATGCCCGTGACGGGCGCTGGCGCGGCCGGGCCAAGACGGAATGCGGCATCCATACGGCCTGAACGCACCCCCGGCCTGCCCGAAAAAAGCCCTTCCGTTCACCTTTCAGCCACGGTTGGCGTGCAACAACCGGCGCCGGCAATATTTGGGGGACTGATGCGCGCGCTAACGCCCACTTTTCGAAGTTCGTGTTACACCACCGCGGGCACCTTTCACGAACTTCGGAAAGTTAGGGGCGCTAGCAAATCTATGATCTCGGTGCCGCTTTTCCATTTGAAGTTCCTGGACGGAATTCGCCGCTTATGGTGCAGGAACTTCAAATGGGCGGCACCGGTCGCGATGATCGGACTGTTAGTGCTTGGCGGCTGCGCCTCGGACGCTCCGGTGGAGCAGCCCAGCATGTACTTCAGCATGGCTGAACCGGGCGCCAAACTCGATGCCCAGGCCGCGGCCACGATGATCTCGCTTTACCGGAAGAACAACAGTGTCGGCGCTGTCGTTATCGACCCCGAACTGATGAAGATCGCGGAAGGACAATCGCAGGCCATGGCGAGCCGCAACAAGCTCGACCATGACGTCAAGGCCCCATTACCCAAGCGCTTGCAGGCCGCCGGATACCCTTCGACGCTTGCGGTGGAGAATGTTTCGGCGGGCTACCACACGCTGGCAGAAGCGTTTTCCGGCTGGCGGGACTCGCCGCCCCATCGGGCAAATATGCTGCAAATGGGTGTCACAAAAATGGGCATTGCGGCAAGCTATGCTCCAAATACCAAATACAAGGTGTTCTGGACGCTCATCCTCGCATCGACCGAGCCGCGTCAGCAATCTGGCATACCATTATCTGCCGGCATGACCGATTGACGCGACCGCGAGCTAGTGTCCTAGTTCTGCCGTTCAGAACCCGTCACGGCGGGTTTCCTTGCGAATGTCAGAGGCGATGATGAATCCGGCAACGACGCCAGCCCAAGCACAACGCATCCTGGTCCTGCAAGGCGGCGGTGCGCTCGGTTCCTACCAGGCCGGGGCGTATCAGGCGCTTTGTCACTTTGATTTCGAACCGACGTGGATTGCAGGAGTTTCGATCGGCGCGATCAACGCCGCCATCATCGCCGGCAACGAGCGGGAAAAGCGCGTCGCTCGCTTAAAGGAATTCTGGCAGACGGTATCTCCGGGCGCGCCCTGGGTGCCGGCGCCGATCACCAAGGCCGACCGTGAGCGCTCGCTATACAACGAGACCAACGCCGCTCTGGTTGCGACCTTCGGTACGCCCGGCTTCTTCACGCCGCGGCTGCCGCCGGCGCCGCTGTGGCCGAAAGGCAGCCCGGAAGCGCAGAGCTATTACGACACCGCTCCGTTGCGAAAGACGCTGGAACGGCTGGTCGACTTCGACCGCATCAACGACCTGAAATGCCGGCTCAGCGTCGGCGCGGTCGGCGTGACCACGGGCAATCTCAAATATTTCGACAATGTCGAATTGAAACGGCAGGGAAAGCGGATCGGCCCCGAGCACATCATGGCCTCCGGTGCGCTGCCGCCGGGCTTTCCCTCCATCGTCATCGATGGCGAGCACTATTGGGACGGCGGCATCGCTTCCAACACGCCGCTCGACTTTGTGCTGGATGCCGAAACCAAAAACGACCTTTTGATCTTCCAGATCGACCTCTTCAGCGCGCGCGGGCCGCTGCCGCAATCCCTGCTCGAAGCCGCAGAGCGCGAGAAGGATATCCGCTTCTCAAGCCGCACCCGCATGTCGACCGACAAGAACAGGCAGCTCCATAACGCGCGCAAGGCGGTGCTCGATCTGATCGAAAAGTTGCCCGATGATCTCAAGACCGATCCGTCGGCGGTCTTTTTGCGCGAGGCAGCGAGGGAAAGCACGGTGACGGTGGTGCACCTGATTTATCGCAGCAAGAATTACGAGAGCTCGTCGAAAGATTACGACTTTTCCCATGTCGCCATGGTCGAGCACTGGGAAGCGGGTGTGCGCGACGTTCACCGGTCGATGCAGTGCCGCGACCGGCTCGAACGGCCGCAATCCGAAGAAACCATGGTGACCTACGATCTCTCGGGCGAAGAAGATCCCCCCAAAAAGGAGCAGTGAAATGACGACAAGTTTGAAGGGCAAGACGGCGGTCGTGACCGGTTCGACCTCGGGCATCGGGCTCGCTTATGCCCGCGCCTTTGCCAGCGCCGGCGCCAATGTCGTGATCAATGGCTTTGGCGCGCCGGCCGATATTGAAAAGGAACGCTCTGCGATCGAGACCGACTACAAGGTCAAGGCGGCCTATTCGCCGGCCGACATGACCAAGCCGGCCGAGATCGCCGGCATGATTGCGCTCGGCGAAAGCACCTTCGGTTCGGTCGACGTCCTCGTCAACAATGCCGGCATCCAGTTCGTGTCCCCGATCGAGGAATTTCCGATCGAGAAATGGGACGCGATCATCGCGATCAACCTGTCGTCCGCGTTTCATGGCATTCGCGCTGCCGTTCCCGGCATGAAGAAGCGCGGCTGGGGCCGGATCATCAATACGGCTTCCGCCCATTCGCTGGTGGCCTCGCCGTTCAAGTCGGCCTACGTCTCGGCCAAGCACGGCATTGCCGGCCTCACCAAGACGGTGGCGCTCGAGGTCGCAACCTTTAAGATCACCTGCAACTGTATCAGCCCCGGTTACGTCTGGACGCCGCTGGTCGAGCACCAGATTCCGGAGACCATGAAGGCGCGCAACATGACCAAGGAGCAGGTCATCAAGGATGTGCTCTTGGATGCGCAACCGACCAAGGAGTTCGTGACCTCGGAGCAGGTCGCAGCGCTGGCGCTGTTTCTGTGCGGCGATGATGCCGCGCAGATCACCGGCGCCAACCTCTCGATCGACGGCGGCTGGACCGCGGAGTAGGACGACCCTGTCAATCGGATCGTCATTGTCGGGCTTGACCCGGCAATCCATCGCAAGGAATTTTAGAGATGGATGCCCGGATCAAGTCCGGGCATGACGAGTTCAGGGCTGCTTGCCGAACGCGAGCACATGAAGCCCGAGCCGCTGTCGCACGATGTAGAACAACAGCACTGTCTCGAACACCAGCGAAATCGAGGTCGCGGCGGCAGCGCCGTGGCCGCCGAAGCGCTGCACCAGCGCCACGCAAAGCACAACGTTCATCACAAACGACAGGGCGTAGGCCAGCGCGCAAACATATTGATGGCCGAGCATGTTGAGGAGCCGCTCGACCGGGCCGACCGCGGCGCGAACCACAAGCCCGATCGCGGCGACAAACATGATGTCGTAACCGATCACGAATTGAGGCCCGAACAGCCACAGCAGCGGCTTGCCCAGCGCGAGCAGCAGGACGGTCGCGGCGAGTGAAGGCCAGAACGTCCACTTGATCGCATGCGCGACATAGGCCGAGAGCCGCGCCTGATCACCGAGCGCGTGATATTCGGCAAACCGGTGCGCCGTCGTGGCCGACATCGCGTAGTGAATGAAGGAAACCAGTGCCAGTGTCTTGACGACGGCAAAGTAGACGCCGACTTCCTCCGAGGAACGGAATTGCTGCAACACCAGCACGTCGGTGTAGGACAACAGCAGGTAAAAGCCCTCGACCATCAGGATCGGCAGCGAGATCGAAAGCCAGAAGCCGACGTCATAGGCTTTAGGGCCGGGCTGGATGTGCCCGGCGAGCCTGTGGTTGAGCGCGATCATCTGGCCGACCATCGCGATCCAGACCGCCGCTGCGCTCGCCAGCATCGCCGCGGTGGCGCCGAGATGAAAGCCGAGGACGAACATCCCGGCGGTGACGCCGATGATCAGGGCCTGGCGGATGACGAATTGCGGCATCAATCCGAGGCGCATCCAGTCATGCGAGCGTGCGATGCCGTCCTGCGTATTGGCGACGACGAAAGCGGGCAGGGTCGCGCAACCGATATAGAGCGGAACGACCTCGTCCGCGCCGATCCACGGCGACAGCAATTTCACGAGACCGGCCAGCAACGCCGAGACGGTCGCGGAAACCACGAACGTCATCCAGCGGCTGCCGGACAGAAAGCCGCGCAGCAGCGCATGCTCGCCGCGGGTGCGATATTCCGGGATGATCTTCTGGGCGGACGACGAAATGCCGAAGTCCATCATGCTGCCGAGCAGCAGCACCCAGGTCCAGACGTAGACATAGATGCCGTAATCGGAGCCGCCCATCCAGCGCGCGAGCAGGATTTGCGAGAAATAAGCAAGCGCTGCGCTGAGCACGCGGATGATGAAGATCGTTCCCGCGAGGCGTCGGGTCAGCGAGGCTTCACTGGCGCCGCCAAGCAAACCGGCGAGCATCGATCGCAGACGTGCGACCGCGCTTTGCGGCGGTGTAGTGGCGGGTTGAGCGTCGATCGCGGCCAAGGCGGAAGTCCTCATGCCGCAGGCAATGCGGCGGAAGGCTTCAGTTATCAACACTTCGTTAAGAATCGGTTGGAACGCGCTTATTCCAGATTGATATTGAACTCGTAGGAGCGGTCGCCTCCGACCAGTGTCAATTTGAGGGCGGCGCCTTGCGGGTTGGTTCCCGGCGGGATGCCGTCGAGCTCGAAGGCAAAACGTTTAACGCCGGGCGGTCCGTGCTCGAGAAGTTTTGGAACCGGCAGCGCCCAATCCGGAGTTGGACCTTCGACAAACAGATTGACCGTTCTCGCATCGGGCGAGAGCACGTCGACCAGCACCGTGGACTTGCCCTCGCGCTTGACGTCGCGAATGGTGAGCGGATTGGGATCGCCGACCGACGCCGGCTTCGGAACGCTGTCGAGCGCCGCAAACAGCACGCTGTCTTCGGTGCTGGCGACACTTGCAAAGGTCAGCTCCGCGCTTGCTTCGACCGGGATGCAGATCTTCTCGCAGACTGCGTAATTGATGTTGGCGCGAAGCGTCACCGGCTTGTCGTTGCTCTTCGGCACGATCCGCAACGGCAGTACCACTTGATCGTGATAGCCAAGCGAGAAGCCGCCGGCGCCGTCGTCGAATTTCGCCGGCGCGGGCCACAGAACCGTCACCGCCTCGACATTATCGGATTTGGAAAAATCAAAGCGCGGCGGCACGCCGGAATCGCCGGAGGTACGCCAGTAAGTCTTCCAACCCGGATCGAGCTGAACGGCGATGCCCCCGAGCAGCACCGGCCCGCTGCGCGACCCCGCCAACAGCCGCACCGCCGCATGCCTCTCCTTTTGCCAGGGCGACGCATCCTGGGCCTGTGCGTCGATCGGCAGCAACCAGGCGAACGCGGCCACAGCAAGCAGCGCCGACGATCGCGAAGGCGCCCGCGTGTGCGAGGGGGGAACCATCATGTTCATAAAGCGTCCTTAACTCCGGACGAGATTGCAAGCTATTGAATTGCTTGTGATGCACGCGCAAACGCAAGCGAAGCTTGATTGACAGAACTTACGCCCAATATCAGGATGGATCATATAGCGAGTCTTTGGCGATGAGTTCAGGAAGCAAAAGACCGAAAGCAGATCGCCGCGAGATTGCGGATGCCGGTGAGACCGAAGGCCGCCGTTATCTCGACGGCCAGTTGCTGATTGCCATGCCGGTCATGGGCGACCCCCGCTTCGAGCGATCGGTGATTTATCTCTGCGCACATTCGGCGGAAGGCGCGATGGGGATCATCGTCAATCGCCCCGCTGGCAGCATCGATTTTCCCGGTCTTTTGGTGCAGCTCGACATCATCAAGAAGGATGATCAGATCACGCTGCCGGAAAGCGCCGAGAGCCTGAAGGTGCTCAAGGGCGGACCGGTCGAGACGGGCCGCGGCTTTGTGCTGCATTCGAGCGACTTCTTCATTCAGGATGCGACGCTGCGGATCGACGAGGAGATTTGCCTGACAGCAACCGTCGATATTCTAAAGGCGATCGCCAAGGGTTCCGGGCCCCGGCACGCGATACTGGCTTTGGGTTATGCCGGCTGGGCCGCAGGCCAGCTCGAAAGCGAAATTCAGGACAATGGCTGGCTGCATTGTGACGCCGATCCCGACCTGATTTTCGGCATCGATGTCGAAGAAAAGTACCACCGTGCGTTGCGCAAGATCGGCATCGATGTCGGGATGCTCTCCAACGAAGCCGGGCACGCGTAAGCCTTCTTAACGGCGCCATCTTTACCCGTCGTTCCCGCGAAAGCGGGGACCCATAACCACAGATGCCCGTTGTCGGAGCGAGCTGTGGCCGCAATCTTCGCAGCGATGCGATCTGGGGGTTATGGGTCCCGGCTCGCGCGGAGCCTGTCATCGGGCGCGCATTCGCGCGACCCGTTGGCTTGGCCGGGACGACGATCGAAAATCACTCCGCCGCCTGCTGCGCGACGGTAGGCTCCGTCCCTGCAACCGTGGCGCGCCGCATGTCGCGCGGCTGCGACTGATCGTAGCGGCGCACGCGGTGCATGGTCTGCCGGTTGTCCCACATGATGAGGTCATGCAGCGTCCATTTGTGGACGTGGACGAATTCCGGCCGGGTGGCGTGTTCGGTGAGATCGCGCAGCAGAAGCCGCGCTTCCGGCACGCTCATGCCGAGGATCGCGCCGGCGTGCGAGGAGAGATAAAGCGATTTTCGGCGATGAACCGGATGCGTGCGCACCAGCCGCTGCCGCACCGGCTTGAACATCTGCTTCTCTTGCTCGCTGTAATCGAGAAAGCCGAGCGAGCCGCGCGAATACATCAGCGAGTGCTCGCAGATCATGTCCTCGATCTCGGCCTTGGTGTCGTCGTCGAGCGCGTCATAGGCGGCGCGCATGTCGGCGAACTCGGTGTTGCCGCCCGTGGGATTCACGACCCGTGCCGAGAGTAGCGAGAACTTTGCGGGAATCGGGCGAAACGAACTGTCGGAATGCCAGAGGCAGTTGCCGAGATTGAACAGATGGGTGCGGTGATCGCGCGGCAGCGGCTTGCCGTCCTTGCCGAGATTGGAGACGTCGTTGAGCCCGGAGGTGAGGCGATAGTCTTCCTTCTTGGTGACGGTGCCGCCGCGCGCGCTCTCGCGCTCGCCGAAATTCCGGGCAAACACCAGTTGCTGCTCGTCTGATATGTCCTGGTTGGGAAATAGCAGCACGGCGTATTTGTCCATGCCGGCTTCGATGTCCCTGACTTCATCTTCGTTGAGAGGTTTTCGGATGTCGACGCCCGAAACTTCGCCGAAAAAATGCGGATGAAGCTGGCGGATCGTCACGGTCATGGCGTGCCTCCCTGATTTAGCTAGCGCGCGGTTTCTCCGCTTGTCCTTTCAGGCAAAGGCTACTCACGGTCGCGGCGAAGTCAACGCAACCGCGACCTGCGCCGCTCGCGGGACAGGTTTGTCCGGGGATATGGATTTATTGCGCGAGGTTACCCGGCGGCACCGACGCCGACCGTCCGACATTCGCCGGCGGCCGCGGCGCGGCAGGATTGTTGGGCGCGTTACGGGGCTGTGGTTGGACTTGCCGCGGAGGCGGCGGTGGTGGCGGCGCACCAAAGCCGCCGAACAGGTTGCGGAATGCCGGTGGCGCCGCCTGAGGCGGCGAACCGGCGGGCTGGCCCGGCTGGGCGGTCGCGGGCCGCTTTGATTTCGGCAGCGCCTGAGGCTGTGTTCCTGCCGGCGTTCCGTCGGGAGAGGTCGACGCCACCGGCGTATCGCCCTTGACTTGTTCGCGTCCGACTTCCCGGCGCGGCCAAGCGAAGTCGTCGGCGCGACCGGCCGGCGGTGTCAGCGCCTCGCCCTTCACCAGGGTACGGGCGACCAGCGCATCGACTGCGGCAGGGCGCGATCCCGGTCCGCCGAGCAACTGGTCGGTGCCGACTGAGGACGCCACCAGCGGCACGATCGGGCCGGCGAGCGGGCGCGGCGCCGGTTGACCCGGCTGCGCATTGGCATCGGGCGTTGCCGGTTCGCTCGGCAGCGTGATCGGCGCGGAGCGGGAAGCCAACAGGCGCGTGATTTCGCGCTCGGCATAGTGCGCCAGCTTGCGCGCGCCGGGCTTGGTAAAATAGACGCCGTCATAGGAACGCAGGCGGCGGATCTGGCCTTCGAAGTCGGGGCCCTGTTGCAGGAAGCGTCCGGCTTCATCGACGAAGCCATCCCAGACGTCGACATAAGTGATGCCCGCCTTGTTCGAAGCTTCGCGATAGAGCGAATCCAGAAACAGCGCGTCGGCGGTCGCCTTGGGGCCGCGCACCGCGGGCAGGCCGACCCAGATGACCGGCACCCCCTTTGATTTCAGGACGGCGATCATCTCGTCGATTTTCTTGTTGTAGAGTTCGACCCAGCGCTCGTCGTGGAATTCGACCAGGCCGTTCGGCGCGCGCGAACCTCTTTCAGGCGTCGTGACCTGCGGGACGTCGTTGTCGGCGGCATCGTCGGACTCGGCGTCCGACATCTTCTCCTCGGGTTTGCCGGCCTCGGCAGCGTCGTTACCCTTGGCGTCGGATTTGGCTTCGCCTGGCTTGCGGGCCTCTTTCTTGTCGCCCTTCTTGTCGCCAGCCTTGTCTCCCGGCTTGGCCTCGGCTTTTTCCGGCTCGCGTATCGAAACGCGGTCGTTGAGACCGAGCATCACCACGATCACGTCGGGTTTTTCGGGCGCCAGGATGCCTTTGGCTGCGGCCGCCCAGTCGGCCGGATCGCCCTTGGGCTGATAACGGATAAGGCCGGAAACGGTCTTGTGCCGCCGGATCACGCCCATGTCCGGCTGTTCGCTGTAAGCATCCTCAAGGCCGTAAGCGAGCCAGTCAGCCATCGCATCGCCCAGCACCAGCACGTTGTGCTCTGCGACCGTGTCGCGCTTTTGCGGCGGCGGGGCCTTGGAGTAGTTCTCGACGGGCCTAGGCGCCTGCTGCTGGAAAGGCGCGAACAGGTCGCCACCGAACCAGCCGCCGGGTCCGCGTTGCCCAGGTTGGGGCATTGGCCGTGGCGGCGGACCGCCGAAGTTGAAGAACTGCGCGGACGCAGGCGCCGCGACCCCAATCAGGAAGGCGACCGCAAACGCGACCAAGGGCCCACGCTCCGTAAACAGCCGCAAAAAGGATCGTTTCTCTGGCATCCGGCTCGGTCGCAAATGGTGGTTCGATCAGGCCAAGATAGTAGCAAAATCGGGCTGCAAGCGGGCAGATTTCCTGGTGGATAACGGGCTGCGCCGTGCCGTGCTACTGCCTTGAATTCGAAGGCAAGTTCGTAGAGCACGATCCGGTTCCCAGGGGAACTGATTTTCCTGCCGCAGTCCGCCGATTAGCCCGAACAGGGTTACTCTAGTGGAGTGGATTTGACATTCGCCACTCGCCTAGCCGCAAACGCCGAAAGCGAATGTCAAATCCTAAACTCCACTAGAAACAATATATTGGCCAGTGGTTCGACGATTCTAACATTCGCAAGAGTGCTCGTTGCAACGGGATGCGAATGTTAGAATCGAACCGCTGGCGCCTGCCGCCGCGGCTCACTGCCCTCGGAGCCGGTCCAGCATCGCCGAAGAGGCAAAGCCGTCCGCCGGCGCGCCGATCGAGGCCTGGAAGCCGCGTAGCGCTTCGCGGGTTTCGCCGCCGAACTGGCCGTCCGGCGTGCCGCGATAAAATCCGCGCTGCGACAGCAACTGTTGCAGTTCCAGCCGTTCGGCCCGCGACAACTCGCGTTCCTGCCGCGGCCAGGCCTGTACGAAAGGCTGGCCGCCGCGCAAACGGTCAGCGAAATGGCCGATCGCGAGCGCATAGGCCTCCGCCGGATTGTACTTCATGATCACGCGGAAATTCTGCAGCATCAGAAAGCCGGGCCCTTCGGCGCCCGCAGGCGCCAGCAGATAGGCCTTGTCGCTCGTCGCGGCGAAGGCCTGGCCGTTGGCGCGCTTCAGTCCGAGATGTTCCCATTGCGCAAGCGTCATCGCCTTGGCACGGTCCGCCAGCATGTAGTTGAAGCCTTTCGGCACCACGACCTCAAAGCCCCAGATCTGGCCGCTCTGCCAGCCATCCTTTTTCAGGTTGTTGGCGGTCGAGGCAATCAGGTCGGCTGGATCATCGACAACGTTGCGGCGGCCATCGCCGTCGGCATCGACCGCGTAGCGCTTGAACGCCGTCGGCATGAACTGCGTCGGCCCGAAAGCGCCGGCCCATGAGCCGTGCATCTGTTCGGGGCTGAGATCGCCGTGGTGGAGGATTTCCAGCGCCGAGAGAAATTCATCGCGGAAATATTTCTGGCGCCGGCCGATGCAGGCGAGCGTGGCGGTGGATTGCAGCACGCTGCGATCGCCCATCTGCGTCGAATAGTTGGATTCGATGCCCCAGATCGCGGCGATGGTGTAGCGGTCGACGCCGTAAGCCTTCTCGGTCGCGTCGAACTGCGGCTTGTACTTGGCGAGAATCTCGCGGCCCTTGGCGAGGCGATTATCATTGACCAGGATGTCGAGATAATCCCAGATCGACTTGGTGAACTCCGGCTGCGAGTCGAGCAGGTCCATGATGCGCAGGTCCGGGGTGAGGCCCGCGGTGAAACGCTGAAAGCTCTCCTGCGCGATATTGCGCCGTGCGGCGTCTGGCCACATCGAGGCGATGCAATTGTCGAAATTCAAGGCCGCTTCGCGGATCGCGCTCGCCGTCATCAGCGGATGGCCAGAGGCGCCATCTTCGCCGCTCCATTGCGGCGCGCCACCGGTCGAGGCGGGTTGGCTCGGGTTGGTAGAGCCGGTCTGATCGGTCTTCGACTTGCCGCCGAAGATGTTGCCGAGAAAATCGAGCGGTCCGCCATTGGCCGACTGGGCGTGCGCCGGGGCCGACCAAAGAAGCGCGGCAGCGAAAACCGCAGCGCCCGTTCGTCTGACCGGTCGTTTGATTTGCCGTCCCATCGTTCACCCATGAAATCCGTCACCAAGCCCAGACTTCAAGAGGCCTTGATGTCGTTTCCAATAGCTTAACAAAAGTAGGCTTTTGCCGTTAGGGATTTGCCGAAAAAGAGCGGTCCGGTCGGAACTACGTGCCCATATTGGCCTTTGTTCCCGGTTGCAAACCCGCTACCAAATATCGTTTTCAATCGAGCTTCCGCAAGGCAGTACCATCCCATGAAAATCCGCAAAGCCGTCTTCCCCGTCGCCGGTCTCGGCACCCGCGTGCTGCCCGCCACCAAGGCGATGCCGAAGGAGATGCTGACCATCGTCGACAAGCCGCTGATTCAGTATGTGGTCGACGAAGCCAAGGAAGCCGGCATCGAACATTTCATCTTTGTCACCGGCCGCAACAAGGGCGTGATCGAAGATCACTTCGACCGCATGTATGAGCTGGACGCCACGCTTGAAGCGCGTGGCAAAAAGGCCGAGATCGACATCCTGGCGCGTGACCAGCCGCCGGCGGGCGCGATGAGCTTTACGCGCCAGCAGGCGCCGCTCGGACTCGGCCATGCGGTATGGTGCGCGCGAGATATTGTTGGGGATGAGCCTTTTGCCGTGGTGTTGCCCGACGAACTCGTGCTGCATACGCCCGGCTGCCTGGCGCAGATGATCGAGGCGGCGAGCAAGCTCGGCGATAAGTCCAATCTGATCGCGGTCGAAGCGGTCCCCGATCATCTGACCCATCAATATGGCATTTGCGGCGTCGGCAAGCGCAACGGCAAAGTCTTCGAGGTCGATGGCATGGTCGAGAAGCCGGCGAAGGGCACGGCGCCCTCGAACCTTTCGATCACCGGGCGCTATATCCTGCAGCCCGAAATATTCAAAATCCTCGAAACCCAGGAGCGCGGCGCCGGCGGCGAGATTCAACTCACCGACGCCATGATCGGTCTAGCGAAGACGCAAAAGTTCTACGGCGTTGAGTTCGCCGGCGAACGGCACGACTGCGGCTCAAAGCCGGGCTTTCTGCGCGCCAATATCGCCTTCGGCATGGCGCGCCCCGAACTGCGCGACGGCCTGCTCGCGGAGATGAAGAAATATTCCGGGAAATGACGACAGGAGCGCTGAGCGCTCACGTCGTCATTCCGGGGCGCATCGAAGATGCGAACCCGGAATCTTGTGCCGTATTTCTGCTTCTCAAACAACTTCGAGATTCCGGATCGGCGCGCAAACGCGCCGTCCGGAATGACACCTGAAAGGCCGCTCAAGCGACCAGCGACAGTTTCGGGCCGGAGGCAAGCACGGCACGATTGCGGCCGCTCGCTTTGGCGGCGTAGAGCGCCTCGTCCGCCGCTCGGACCATGGTGGTCCATTCGGACTTGGCGTCCGGCACCAGGCTTGCCACGCCGATGCTGACGGTCGTGGTCGCTGCCTCGCCGCACCATTGCTCGACCTTCAGGCGAATTGTCTCGGCCACCGCGACCGCCTGCGCCGGCGACTGGTCGGGCAGCAGCACCGCGAATTCCTCGCCGCCGTAACGGGCGGCGCAGTCGCCGGCCCGGTGCACTGAATCCGAAATGCAGATCGCAATACCGATCAACACCTCGTCGCCGGCCTGATGGCCATAGGTGTCGTTGAAATTCTTGAAATGGTCGGCGTCGATCATCAAAAGCGCAAGCGGGCGCTTCTGCCGCGCCGCGCGCCGCCATTCGATCTCGATCGCAGCGTCGAACTTGCGGCGGTTGCGCAGGCCGGTGAGGGCGTCGGTGGTGGCAAGCTCCTCGAGCTTTTCTTCGGCCGTCGCACGGCGGCTGATTTCGTGCGCCAGAAACAGCGTCGCGCCGAGCACGAATACCGCGAGCGCTGCCATGATCGCGCCGATCCGGGTCGCTTCGATGCGCCAGAGCTTGTAAATGTCGGCCCACGGCTTGCCGACCATGACGACGAGCGGCCGTGTGCCATCGCGCCAGACATAGAGCCGCGGTGAGTGGCTAGCGGATGCGACCCCCGAATAGGAGCCGCTCGGTTCGGAAAGCGCCCGCTTCACCCCCGGCAGGCTGCCGAGGTTCTTGCCGATGATATCGAGATCGAAGGGCGTGCGCATGATCACGGTGCCGTCATGCCGGAACACTGTGATGATGTCGTTGGGATCGAGCCGCAGCCGCCCGAACAGGTCGTGAAAATAGGAAAAGCGGATCGAGCCTGCGACCACGCCAAGGAAGCGGCCATCTTCACCCGTGATGCGGCGGCTCAGCACAATGGCGTAGGCGCCGTGATGCAGCATCGGGTGGCTGATGAACAGGCCGAGGTCCGGCTGGTCACGGTGAACCGTGAAATATTCCTCAGCTCCGCGGTTTTCCGGCAGTGGGTCGAGGGTCGAGGCATCGACGATGAGCTTTCCCGTGGAATCGAATACCTGGATCGCGCCAAAATGCCGAGCCGTCGCCATGCGGTTGAACAGGATCAGTTGCCGCAAGGGTTTGCTGACGTCGTTGATTTCCGGCGCCACCATGTTGTTGGCGACCGAACGTAGCGAAAGATCGTACAGTTCGACGTTGCTGCCGATGTCGGAGTCGATGCCGGAAGCGAGATTTTCCAGCGTCTGGCGCGCCAGCTCTTCTTCGCTGCGGCGCATGTCGAGCATCACGTTAACGCAGATCGCCGAGAAGCCGATCACTGTGACAACGGAACAGGCGATCAGCAGCTTTGCTGATAGCCGCCAAGGCCGGCTGGCCTTATCCTTGCGCCGTCCAAATCCCATCACTTCGCTCCGGAAGGATAGGAATGCGCCGTGAATGGTTGCTGCTGGCTTAAATCGGGCCGGTGAGAGCTGTAAACCGTTAACGTTTCGTTGCTGCTGAGGCTATCCTGACCAATAAGGCTATCCTGACCAAGAGGCTATGGTGACCAACTACGACGCGCTGCGCGACTATCTGAAACAACAGAAGCAGGCAGAACTTGTGCTGAGTTTCGAGCAGATCGAGGAGATCATCGATGACGCCTTGCCGCGTGCAGCGCACCGTGCCTCGTGGTGGGAGACGCTGCGCAGCCCGCAGGAAAAGATGCCGCAGCGCGAAGCCTGCCTCGAGGCCGGCTTCATCGCCACGCGTCAGCCGGACGGCAAAAGCGTAAAGTTCAAGAAAACGCCGCGAGTACGATGAGAAGTGTCGAGCGCTACCGTCGTCGTCATTCCGGGGCGGCTCGCAGAGCCGAACCCGGAAGTTCGAGATTCCGGGGTTCGATGCTCTCGCATCGCCCCGGAATGACGCTTCGCGTCAGCTCGCCGCTTCCAGCCTGACTTCGGTCAGCAGCCGCATGGCGGCGTCGGCGTCCATTGGCTCGCCGAAGGCAAAGCCCTGGGCGTATTCGCAACCCAGCTGATAGAGCTCGACCGCATCGGAATCGGTCTCGGCGCCTTCCGCCACCACGTCCATGCCGAGGTCGTGGGCCAGCGCGATGATCGATTTCAGGATGACGGGGCGGGTGCCGCGGCTCGTGGTGCGCACGAAGGACTGGTCGATCTTGATGGTGTCGAACGGGAAACGTTGCAGGTAGGCCAGCGACGAATGGCCGGTGCCGAAGTCATCAAGTGAAAGACCGGTGCCGAGTTCGCGGATACGCGTCAGCATTTGCGCGGCGTGCTCCGGATTTTCCATCACCAGCAACTCGGTCAATTCCAGCTTCAGCGTGCCGCGCGCGACCGAGGAGCGCGACAGCACGGTGCGGATGTCGTGAATGAGATCGTGGCGCAGCAGCTGGCGCGAGGAGACGTTGACGCTGGCAAAGATCGGCTCGCGCGAGCGCATCGCGCGCTGCCAGATCGAAAGCTGCCTCGCCGTGCGGTCGAGCACGAAGGTGCCGAGATCGACGATGAGGCCGATTTCTTCGGCGATGGTGATGAATTCGATCGGCGACATCCGCCCGAGCTTCGGATGGTCCCAGCGCGCCAGCGCCTCGAAGCCGGCAACCGAGCGGTCTTCCAGTCGCACGATCGGCTGATAGAGGATCGTGATTTCCTCGCGCTCGATGGCGCGGCGCAATTCGCTCTCCAGCGTCAGCCGGTCGGTCTTTCGCGCGCGCATCGCGGGCTTGTAGACGTCGATGCGGTCACCGCCGATCCGCTTGGAGTGATACATCGCAAGCTCGGCGTCCTTGATGATTTCATCGGTGAGCTGCGTTTGCGGATCGGACAGCGCCAGCCCGATCGAAGCGGTCAGGAAGATCTCGCGGTCGTTGAAGGCGATCGGCGCGCGGATGGTCTTGCGGATGGTTTCGGCAAACGCGGTGATGCGCGCGGGATCCTGTTCCGACATCAGGATCAGACCGAACTGATCGCCGGCGAGCCGCGCCAGCGTGTCCTGCGGCTTGAGAATGCGGGTCAGCCGCCGCGCCAGCGTCAGCAGGATGGAATCGCCGACCGCAATGCCGACGGAGTCGTTGACCTGCTTGAAGCGATCGAGGTCGATCACCATCAGCGTCGGCCGCAAGGTCGGCATCGACTTGGCGAAATTGGCGACCGCGTTGAGGCGATCGATGAAGAGTTTCCGGTTCGGCAGGCCGGTGAGGTTGTCGTGCACGGAGTCATGGAGCAAGCGCTCTTCGGCGTTCTTGCTCTCCGTCACGTCGGTCAACGTGCCGATCACGCGTGAAACCTCGCCGTCGGAGCCGACGACGGGCCGGGCTTTCAGCGCGAACCACATGAAATGGCCGTCCGGCGTGCGCAGGCGGAAGTCCTGCACCAGCCGTCCGCGGCGCTGGTCGAGTACGCTGTCGAGCGCGGCGCGGAAGCGATCCTGGTCGAGCGGGTGCAGCACTTCCAGCCATTTCGCCGCCGGGCCTTCCAGCGTGCCGCGCTTGAGGCCGAGCAGCGATTCGGTTTCCGGACTGGTGAAGACCTTGTCGGACGAGACGTCCCAATCCCAGATCAGGTCGCCGGATCCGGCAAGCGCGAGCGCCCGGCGTTCGACGTCGGAAACGATGCCGGTGGTGGCGCCGCCGCCGGCGAAGGCGTGCTGCATCACCGTAAAGCCGATCAGCATCACGATCAGCACGAGGCCGCCAAGCAGCGCAGGGCCGACGATGTCGTTGGTGACGCTGCCGCCAATCGTCATGCCCGCCGCAATCACCCAGACCACCAGCAGGAACCAGGTCGGGATCAACAGCACCGCGCGATCGAAACCATGCGTCGAGAGATAGACGATCAGCGCAAAGCCGGCGATCGCGATCAGGACCAGCGACATTCGCGCGATGCCGGAGGCAACTGCCGGATCGAACAGCGCGAGCGCAACCAGCGAGCCGAGAAACGCCAGCCAGCCCACGGTGATGTGCGAGTAGCGCACATGCCAGCGGGAAAGATTGAGATAGGCGAACAGGAATACGAGCAGCGTTGCGGCGAGGATCGCTTCACCGCCGGCGCGCCAGACGCGCTCGGCGTTGTTCGACATGTCGAGCACCTTGCCCCAGAAGCCGAAGTCGACGCCGATATAGACCAGCACGGCCCAGGCGAGCGCGGCGGCGGCCGGAAACATGATGCTGCCCTTGACCACGAACAGGATGGTCAAGACCAGCGCCAGCAGGCCGGAGATACCGATGACGATGCCCTGGTAGAGCGTGAACGAGTTGACCTTGTCCTTGTAGGCGTCGGGCTCCCACAGATAGAGCTGCGGCAACTTGTCGGTGCGCAGCTCCGCGACGTAAGTGACGACCGAACCCGGATCGAGCGTGATGCGGAAAATGTCCGCGGTCGCGCTCTCCTGCCGATCCGGCCGATCACCGGTCGAGGGCGTGATGGTCGCGATGCGCGACAGGCCGAGATCAGGCCACAACAGGCCGGACGAGACGATGCGATAATGCGGCGCAACGATCAGACGGTCGAGCTGGTCGTCGGTGTTGTTGGCGAGCGCGAACACCACCCAGTTCTGGCCGCCCTCACGCGCGCGGACTTCAATGCGGCGAACGATGCCGTCGGTGCCGGGCGCGGTCGAGACCTGGATGCGGTCGGTGTCGCTGTGCTGATGTTCGAGTACCGCGGTCAGGTCGATGGCGGACACGTCGCTGCGGACGCTCACTGCGTCGATCGCCCACGCCGGCGCGGCCGCAATCATCATGAGGCCCAGCGCGAAGGCTGCCAGGCACCTGATCAGACGCAATGTCAATTCTCCGCGGTCAGCACCATCGGCGGGCGGAAACCGCTGCCCAGCGCGCCCCGGATAGATGACACGAATGCGAGGGAAATCAAAGGGTTTCCACCCTGCGATCGCTCGCGAGCGTTAAAGCTCTAACACAATTTTGCCAATATGTTCGCTGGTCTCCATGCGCCGATGCGCATCGGCCGCCTTTTCCAGCGGGAAAGTACTGTCCATCAAGGGCTTGATGCGGCCTTCACGCAGGAGCGGCATCACCTTGGCCTCGATTGCGGCGACCATCGCCGCCTTGTCCGCATTACTACGGGGGCGGAGCGTTGAGCCGGTGTGGTGCAGCCGCTTCACCATAAGCCGTGCGATGTTTGCGGTGATCTTGGCGCCGCCCAGCGTTGCGATCTGCACGATGCGACCGTCGGTTGCAGCGACCTCGTAGTTGCGTTCGACATAGTCGCCGCCGACCATGTCGAGAATGACATTGGGCCCGGTGCCCGCCGTCATCGTCTTGGCGGCAACGACGAAGTCCTCGGTCTTGTAGTTGATGGCGTGGTCGGCGCCGAGTTTGAGACAGGCATCGGCCTTGTCCTTCGATCCGACAGTGACGATGACTTTCGCGCCGAAGGCCTTGGCGAGTTGGATCGCCATCGTGCCGATGCCGGACGAGCCGCCATGGATCAGCAGGCTTTCACCGGCCTTGAGCCCGCCGCGCTCGAACACGTTGTGCCAGACGGTCATCAGCGTCTCCGGCGTCGCGCCGGCCTCGAGGATCGAGAGCGAAGCGGGGACAGCCATCGCCTGTGCGTCTTGCGCGATGCAATATTGGGCGTAACCGCCGCCCGCCACGAGCGACATCACCTTGTCGCCCACCTTATGCTTATGCGCGCCGTCACCGATCGCCACCACTTCGCCCGCGATCTCCAGACCGGGCAAATCGCTGGCGCCGGGCGGCGGCGGATAAACGCCTGCACGTTGCGCCACGTCGGGCCGGTTGACGCCCGCGGCCATCACCTTGACCAGGATTTCGTTGGGTCCAGGCTTGGGCACCGGCCGGGTCTCCGGCACCAGCACCTCCGGACCGCCGGGCTTGCTGATCGCGACGACGGTCATTTGCGCAGGGATTTTTTCCATGATTTGTCCTTGGCCAAACGCTAGAATTTTCGAAAGAGGCACCTGATTAGCCAGCGGTCTGTGTTCTGGCAACCAGCCTATGCCTTTGTCGATCACGGAGCACGGCACATGGCCACCATCGAAGACGACGACAAGCCGCGCAAGAAAGTCACCCATGAGATCGGCCAGGACCTCTCGCTGCTCTCGGTGGAAGAACTCAACGAACGGATCTTGCTGTTGAACTCGGAGGCCGAGCGTTTGCAGGCGGCAGCGGCGAAGAAACGTGCCTCCAAGGAAGCCGCGAACAATTTCTTCAAGTCGTGAGGCTGGCCGCGCTTACCTTCTCCCCCTGCGGGAGTAAGGTGGCTCGCATCGTCAGATGCGAGCCGGATGAGGGGTGAACGAGATGAACCCCTTACCCGGCTCAATCTTACTTCGTTCGATTTCGCCACCCTCTCCCGCAAGGGGAGAGGGTGCACCGCGAACTCGGCCAATGACCGACATGGCAAACAAAGCCTAAAAAAAATCGCTCGTTTACGGTCGATTAAGCTTTCCCAGGTATGACTATCAACGTCCTCTTTGGACACCGAGTGGCTCCTGTCACTCTGTTTGACGCCTCCCTGTTATCAACTTAAAAGCCGCCGGCAACGGCGGCTCTTTTTTTGCGCGTTTTCCGTCAGATAGCTTCGCTTTCCGAGAAGTTGCGGCAACGTTGGCGCCAACGCCCACTTTCCGAAGTTCGTGCGGTACCTCAGCGCGCCAGCTTTGCGGAGGCCGCTGGAAACCATAATTTGGGTTGCGGCTGGACACGCGTGTCCGCGTGCGCAATGATTTGTTCATCATAATTTTCCGGCTTTCTAGTGCCGCGATAGAGTACGAACTTCGAAAAGCCGGTACTTGCCGGCAGTGAACTGTTGCGTGAGGCGTTTTAGATGTCGGATCGGTCGCAAGGCGAAACCCCGCTTGTCCATTTCAGCGAGCGGCTGACCAATTCGGCGGCGTTCGGCACCTTGTTCCGGGAAGGCATGGATCTGGTCGAGGAGACCGCCGCCTATCTCGATGGCGCCGGCCGTACCGAGGCCAAGGCGCTGGAACGTTCTGTCAGCCTGACCTACGCCACCGAAAGCATGCGGCTGACCACCCGCCTGATGCAACTGGCCTCGTGGCTGTTGCTGCACCGCGCAGTCAAGGAAGGCGAGATGACCTTGACCCAGGCCAATCGCGAAAAGACCAAGGTCAAGCTCTCGGCCGCCGATCCCGGTCCGACCGAGATGATCGAGAAATTGCCGCAGCAGTTGCAGGATCTGATTGGCCGCTCGATGGCGCTGCAAGGCAAGGTGCGCCGCCTCGATGCGACGATCCACGCCGCTCCCACCGAGCGCGCGCCGATCGGCAATCCGCTGGTGCCGCAGCTCAACCGGCTGAAGGCCGCGTTCGAACAATAGGCGTTGCTGTCTCCTCTCTCTATTCTGCTGGTGCTGTCTGCCGCATTGCTGCATGCAGGCTGGAATGCGCTGTTGCGCGGCGGAGCCGATCGTCTCCAGTCGATGCTGATCATGAGCATCACGCTCGGCTTCACCGGTTTCCTCATGATGTCCGTGGCCGGCGTGCCGTGGCCCGCCGCGGGCTATGTTGTCGCCTCAGGCGCCATTCACCTTTGTTACAACGCGCTCTTGGTGCGGATGTACCGCAGCGGCGATCTCGGCGAGACCTATCCGATTGCGCGCGGCACCTCGCCGGCGCTGATCGCGCTCGGGGGCAGCGTGCTGGCCGGCGAATGGATGGGCCCGCTGGGAATCCTCGGCATTGGTCTCGTTTGTTCGGGGATATTCATGCTGGCGGCAGCGCGGGCACAAGCCGCTCACGCCCGATTGCACCTCACCGACTTGCCCTATGCGCTGGCGACCGGCGTCAGCATCGCGGCCTATAGCGTGGTCGACGGGCTCGGCGTGCGCGCTGCCGGCAACTGGATCGCTTACACCGGCGGCATCTTCGTGTTCTTTCTTGCGATGCCGCTATGGGTTCTGGTGCGGCGGGGACGGCCGGCCTTCGCGATGCCGCTGCCCGAAATGGCCAAGGCTGCGAGCGGCGGGCTGATTTCGCTTGCCGCCTACGGCGTCATCATCTGGGCGATGCGGGGCAACGCAATGGGAGCGGTATCGGCGCTGCGCGAAACCAGCGTGGTGTTTGCGGCGTTGCTCGGGGCCGTTTTTCTCGGCGAACGCCTGACCGGGCTGCGGCTCACCGCCTGCTGCATCATCGCCTTGGGCGCCGCCTGCGTCGGCTGGAGGCCCTGAAAAGCAAGACGCCCCCGAACTGGTCGAGGGCGTCCAAAAACAGGCTCCGAGGCGGAAGTTTTCCGGCCTCAATCCTTCTTGAGGAAGCCCGAAAACTTCTTCTGGAACCGGGAAACACGGCCGCCGCGATCCATCAGCTGCTGGGTGCCGCCGGTCCAGGCCGGGTGCGACTTGGAGTCGATATCGAGGTTCAGCTTGTCGCCTTCCTTGCCCCAGGTCGAGCGCGTCTGGTACTCGGTACCGTCGGTCATGACGACCGTAATCATATGATAATTCGGATGAATTTCGGCTTTCATGACGGGTCCTTCGGCGCGCCGGCGCCCATATATTTCGATGTGGAGGTGTCGGATTTGGTCGGCTCTATAACGCAAGCGGCCCCTCAAAACAAGCCGAGGAAGCTGATTTGACGCCGATCGCCGGACCCATTTGCCTCGGCAGGCTGAGGGGCCTATCTGGGGGTGGCAAAATGAGTGGTTCCGATACATGAGCGCAGTTGAACGGCTTGAAGACCGGCGTGATCCAGCGACGCCCTCCGGGGAGGGGTCAGCCAAACAGCCTTCTGTTGGTGAAGGCTCATCGCCGCTCGACGTGGTTCTGGATCCGGCGCCCGCGGGCCGCGCCGCGCGGCTGCGTCCGCTGCTGGCACTGGCGCCCTATGTGGCGCGTTATCGCGGACGGGTCGCGCTCGCCTTTATCTCGCTGACGATCGCTGCGATCACCACGCTCGTCGTACCGCTCGCGGTGCGCCGCATGATCGACTTCGGCTTCACGCCGGAGGGCATCGCCCGCATCAACAGCTATTTCAGCGTGATGATCGCGGTAGTCGGTGTGCTCGCGCTCGCGAGCGCTTCGCGCTTCTACCTCGTCATGACCATTGGCGAGCGCATTGTAGCGGACCTGAGGCGCGACGTGTTCGCGCATCTGATGTCGTTGTCGCCGGCGTTCTTCGATTCCTCGCGCAGCGGCGAATTGATCTCGCGGCTCACCGCCGATACCACGCAGATCAAATCCGCGGTCGGCGCCTCGGTGTCGATCGCGCTGCGCAACGTCATGCTGTTCATCGGCGCGACCGCCATGATGGTGGTGACGAGCCCCAGGCTGTCCGGCCTGGTGCTGCTCGCCATTCCCCTGATCGTGCTGCCGCTGATGGCGTTCGGCCGCTGGGTGCGGCGATTGTCGCGCACCGCGCAGGATACGCTCGCCGACGCCAGCGCCTATGCTTCCGAACTGGTCGGCGCGATCCGTACCGTGCAGGCCTATACCGGCGAGCGGCTTGCCAATTCGCGTTTCGGCGGCGATGTCGAGCAGGCCTATGACGCGGCCGTCGGTTCGACGCGGGCGCGTGCCCTGCTCACCGCCATCGTCATCTTCATCGTGTTCACCAGCGTGGTGGTCATCCTCTGGATCGGCTCGAATGACGTCGAGGCCGGATTGATCACTCCAGGCCGGCTTGGCCAGTTCGTGCTCTATACGGCGTTTGCCGCCACCGGCCTCGGCCAACTCTCTGAAGTCTGGGGCGAGGTCTCGGCAGCTTCCGGCGCCGCCGAGCGGCTATTTGAAATTTTGCAGGTGAAGTCGCAGATCACGGCGCCCGCATCGCCCGTTGCGTTGCCGGAGCCGGCCCGCGGCGACGTTACGTTCGACAACATCAGCTTTTGCTATCCGACGCGCCCCGATGCGCCCGCTGTCCACGGCGTTTCGTTCTCGGTACGGGCCGGGGAGAAAGTCGCGATCGTCGGCCCCTCGGGCGCCGGCAAAAGCACGCTGTTTCATCTGTTGTTGCGGTTCTACGATCCGGCCTCCGGCACGATCTCGGTCGACGGCGTACCAATTCGCTCGGCCGATCCGACCGAGGTGCGCAAACGGGTCGCGCTCGTGCCGCAGGATCCGGTGGTATTTGCCGCGACCGCTCGCGACAACATCCGCTTCGGCAGGCCCGAGGCTAGCGATGCCGAGGTCGAACGCGCCGCGGATCTGGCGCATGCATCGGAGTTTCTCCGGCGGATGCCCCGCGGGTTCGATGCGCCGCTCGGCGAGCGCGGCGTCACCCTATCGGGAGGGCAGCGTCAGCGCATCGCGATTGCGCGCGCGATCCTGCGCGACGCGCCACTCCTGTTGCTCGATGAAGCGACGTCCGCGCTCGACGCCGAATCCGAGACGCTGGTGCAGACCGCGCTCGAAGAACTGATGCGCCATCGCACCACGCTCGTGATCGCGCACCGGCTGGCGACCGTTCTATCCTGCGACCGGATCCTCGTGATGGATCAGGGCCGGATCGTCGAACAGGGCACGCATACTTCGCTGGTCGCGGCGAACGGACTCTATGCGCGGCTGGCGCGGTTACAGTTCGAAGGGGCGTGAAGGCGGACTTCGGGGTTTTCGTCTCGCGCGACTATTCGCATTTCGGCGAAAGTGCCGGCACGTTCGCCCAGACCCAGTTCTTCCACGAACCGTCCGAGCCAACGCAGGCGGTGCCCGCCGTTTGTGTAGCGTCAACGGCGTAGTGGCGTGCCACCGATGCGGCCGAGAAAAACCCCGTGACAATGACGACGAGGAATGTAGCCGATCCCAGCACCAGTTCTCTTTGCGTCATCGGCCCTCCTCCTGGAGTGGCGGTTCGGAACACTAGTCGGATTTCTTCCATACCATCTTCAGGACCGGCCGGCCCGAGGTCGGATTGACGTCTTTTCCGGCGTAAGCGAAGCCGTTGCGTTCATAGAAGCGGATTGCGCGGGCATTGTCCTCGTTGACCAGCAGCGTGATGGAATCCGGCGACAGGCGTTTGGCTTCATCGACCAGCGCATCGGCGAGTTTTGAACCCCATCGATCGGGCGCGACCACAAGCTGGTCGAGATAGGCCTTCTCGTCGATGGTGACGAAGCCGATCAACGTGCTCGCTTCCTCGGCGACGATGATGGCAGCGCTCGGCACCAATTCGTTGCGCCATCGTTCGCGCCACCACGGCAGGCGGGCGGCAAAGTCGATTTCGGGATAGGCCTGTTGCCAGGTCTTCAGCCACAGCGCGATCGCGGCGTCTTCGTCCTCAGTGCGATAAGGGCGGAGGGTGAAGGTGGTCATTGGTCTCTCCGCGTCATGCCCGGCCATAGCAGTCTGCCTTGCGCAGACTGCGTACACTTGTCTGCGCTGCCGGGCATCCATGTCTTTCTTTGCAACCCAAGACGTGGATGGCCGGGACGTGCCCGGCCATGACGGCCACCTTTTTCAATCGTTGCCTACCGCTCCGTCAGCTTTAGTTCGATCCGGCGGTTGCGCTTGTAAGCTTCTTCGGTGTTACCGGTGTCGAGCGGCTGAAACTCGGCAAAGCCCGCGGCCACCAGCCGCTGCGACGGCACGCCGAGCGAGATCAGGTATTGCACCACCGAGATCGCGCGCGCCGACGACAGTTCCCAGTTCGATTTGAACAGCGGGCTGTTGGTCATCGGCCGCACGTCGGTGTGACCGTCGACCCGCAAGACCCAGGCGATCTCGCTCGGGATCTGCTTGTCGAGTTCGGTCAGCGCGGCGGCGACCTTGTCGAGTTCGGCACGGCCTTCGGGCAACAGCAGCGCCTGTCCGGTGTCGAAGAACACTTCGGACTGGAACACGAAGCGGTCGCCGACGATCCGCACATCCGGCCGGTTGCCGAGAATGGCGCGCAGCCGCCCGAAGAACTCGGAGCGGTAGCGCGACAATTCCTGCACCCGCTGCGCCAGCGCGACGTTCAGCCTCTGACCGAGGTCGGCGATGCGTCCCTGCGATTCCTTGTCGCGCTGTTCGGAGGTCTGCAAGGCTTCCTCGAGCGCCGCGAGTTGGCGGCGCAGCGCGCTGATCTGCTGGTTCAACACCTCGATCTGCGCCAGCGCACGCGATGAGACCTGCTTTTCGGAATCGAGCGCCTTGTTGAGTTCGCCTGTGCGGCTCGCCGCGTCGCTGCCCGCGCCGGCAAGGCCTTCATAGAGCCCCTTGACGCGGTCGCGTTCACCTTCGGCCGAAGCAAGCCCGGCGCGCACCTGAGAGAGCTGGTCCTCGAGATTGAACTTGCCGAGCTTTTCCAGCGAGAGAATTTCGTTCAATTCGGCGATCTTGGCGTTGAGTTGCTGCAGCGCCTTGTCCTTGCCGGTGACTTCCTGTGACAGGAAGAACTGCACCACGAGGAACACCGAGAGCAGGAACACGATCGACAGCACCAGCGTCGACAGGGCGTCGACGAAACCGGGCCAGTAATTGAAAGCGCTTTCGCTGCGTCGTGCCCGGGCGAGTGCCATTTGTTATTCTCCACTACGCAGTCCGAGAAGTGTCATCTTTCCCCAACGGAGAGGGAGCGCACTTCCGTTGCCGCAATAAATCGCGCCTAGCTCTTCTCCGGCTGGCGCGCCAGCCGTTCGAGCAGCCGTTTGATCTCGCGGTTCTGCTCGCCCTGGCCATCGGCCCATTCGCGGATCATCTGCTGTTCGGTGCGCATATGGGTTACGAGGCCTTGGATGGCTTCGGCGAGGTTGGCCATCGCCGCGGTCGTGCCCTTGCCACCGCCGCCTTCTTCGAGCGCGGCGCGCAGCCGATCGATCGCGCCCTCAAGATCGCCACTTGATCCGGCCTCTCCGGAATAGTTGCGCACGGTGGAGGCGAGCCAGTCCTCGAGGTCGGTATAGAAGCGGTTTTGCGCCTGGCTCGATTGCAGGTCGAGAAAGCCCAATATCAGCGAGCCGGCAAGGCCGAACAGCGAGGACGAGAACGAGATGCCCATGCCGCCGAGCGGAGCGGCCAGGCCTTCCTTCAAGGTATCGAACAGGGCGCCGGCGTCGCCGCCAACCTTGAGCCCGTCGATCACATGGCCGACCGAGCCCACCGTTTCGATCAGGCCCCAGAATGTGCCGAGCAGGCCGAGAAACACCAATAGCCCCGTCATGTAGCGGGAAATGTCGCGCGCCTCGTCGAGGCGGGTGGCGATGGAATCAAGCAGATGCCGCATGGTCTGCTGCGAGATCGTGATCCGTCCGGAGCGTTCGCCGCCAAGAATGGCCGCCATCGGCGCCAGCAGCGTCGGATTCCGGGCGAGGGCGAGGCCCGGATCGGCGATCCGGAAGTTATTGACCCAGGCCACTTCCGGATAAAGCCGGATCACCTGGCGGAAGGACAGGACGATGCCGATCAAGAGCACGAGGCCGATCAGGGCGTTGAGGCCGGGATTGGCGAAGAAGGCGGTGACGATCTGCTTGTACAGCACGACCGCGATCAGCGCGCACAGCACCAGAAACACCAGCATCCGCACCAGGAAAATGCGCGGCGGAGCGAGCTTCGTGAATTCAAGCTCCATCGTGGAACGGGAAGAAGGGGGCATTTCCAGTGATCCGTGTCATCCGTTGCGGCTTTTCAAACCCCCAATATGGCACAGCGCGCCTGAGAGGGAAGGCGGCTCGTGACGGATCGGGAAGCGAAACGGGAACTTCCGCGTGAAACCTGGCGGCATGTTGCCCGTATTTAAGTAAAGCCCTTACGGCTCAGCCGGTTAAACACGGATTTCGGATGGTTTCATATCTGGCGGCGCTGGTGGCGATTGCGGTGGCGCTTTCCGTTCTGATGGCGGGCGCCTGGGTCGTGCAGCAACGCACCGGCAATTCCGGCTGGGTCGACACCATCTGGACATTCTCGGTCGGGCTGGTCGGTGCGGCGAGCGCGCTCTGGCCGCTCGCGAATGATGCGCCGAATGCCCGGCAAGGGCTGGTTGCAGCCCTGGTAATCGTTTGGTCACTGCGGCTCGGCATGCATATCGCGGTGCGGACCGCGGGCATCACCGACGATCCGCGCTATGCGGCGTTCGCGAAAGAGTGGGGGCTTGCCGCGCCGCGCCGGATGTTCGTGTTTCTGCAAAACCAGGCGCTCGGGTCGATCCCGCTGGTGTTTGCGATCTTTGTCGCCGCGCATTTCCCAGGCGAAGAATTGCGGCCACAGGACTATCTCGGCGCCATCATCCTGTTTTTGGGCATTGGCGGCGAGGCGCTCGCCGACAGCCAGCTCAAACAGTTTCGCGAAACCCCCGGCCATCGGGGCCAGGTTTGCGACGCCGGATTGTGGCGCTGGTCGCGGCATCCGAATTATTTCTTCGAATGGCTAGGATGGCTCGCTTATCCCGTCATCGCGATCTCGCCGCATTATGCCTGGGGTTGGGCGAGCCTGCTGGCGCCCGCTTTCATGTACTGGATCCTGGTTCATGTCACCGGCATTCCGCCGCTGGAGGCGCAGATGTTGCGTTCGCGCGGCGAGCGCTATCGCGACTATCAGGCGCGCACCAGCATCTTCTTTCCCCTGCCGCCGCGCGGGGAAAGATCAGAAAGAGAGCCAACGTGAGCTTGACGTCGGGAGTCATCGGCTTCGCCGAGCGGGTGCCGCTGCCGGATTTCGTGATCCGCGCGGCGATCCGCCAGCTTTGTTCGCGCACCGCCGCACGGCTCGCCAAGGGCGATCCGGAGAGCGATGCAAGATTCGCCCGGGAAATGGCCGCCCGCGCCATCGCCGAACATGCGCAAGCCGCCAATGCGCAGCATTACGAGGTGCCGGCCGAGTTTTTCGCCCATGTGCTCGGGCCGACCCGTAAATATTCCTCCTGTTTCTATCGCGCGCCGGACTCGACCCTGACGGAAGCCGAGGAAGAGGCATTGCGCCAGACGGTCGATCACGCCGGCCTTGCCGATGGGCAATCGATCCTCGAACTCGGCTGCGGCTGGGGTTCGCTGTCGCTATGGATGGCGCGGCGGTTCCCGAATTCAAAAGTGGTTGCAGTATCGAATTCGCATTCGCAGCGGATGTATATCCAGGGTGAGGGCGCCGCGCGCGGGCTGAAAAACCTGGCGGTGATCACCGCCGACATGAACAGTTTCGACCCGGCGCGGCAATTCGATCGCATCGTGTCGGTGGAAATGTTCGAGCACATGATGAACTGGCGCGAACTTCTGGGCCGCGTGCGATCGTGGCTTACGCCGCAGGGCCGCTTCTTCATGCATATCTTCACCCACCGTGCCGGCGCCTATCTGTTCGACCGCAACGACAAAGCGGACTGGATCGCGCAGCACTTCTTCACCGGCGGGGTGATGCCGAGCCATCTTCTGATCCGGCAATATGCCGATCTGTTCGAGGTGGAGAAGGAGTGGCGCTGGAGCGGCGAGCATTACCAGCGCACGGCGATGGACTGGCTTGCCAATTTCGATGCCCACAGCGGCGAGATCGAGGTGGTTCTGCGCAGCGTCTACGGTGCGGATACCGAATTGTGGATGCGGCGCTGGCGCTGGTTCTTTCTCGCGACCGCAGGCCTCTTTGGCTATTCAGGCGGCAGCGAGTGGGGCATCAGCCATTACCGGATGCGGGCGGGGTGACGCGGCATGCGTCATCCAAAGATGTATGCGAACACTTATGCCCCTGCGTAGACCGCGCGGTGCCGTTGACGCCCGACCAGAATGCACACCACGAGAAGATTGAGGACGTTGGCGCCGATGCCGGTGGCAAAGGCTGGCGCGTAGTATCCGAAATGGTCGTACAGCAGGCCTGCGATCCAGCTGCCGGCGCCCATGCCGCCGCCGCTGAACAAGAGCAGGGTCGGGATTCTCCAGGAGGCTTCCGTCGGCGGAAACAGTTCACGCGCCGCCAGCACATAGGCCGGAATGATCCCGGAAAAGCCGAGGCCGAATGCGGCCGTGACGGTGAAAAGACCGATCTCATTCTGCGTCAGCAGGAGCGCCGTCATCGCTATAGCCTGCCAGGCCGATCCAATCAGCACGGTATTGATACCGCCGATACGATCGGAGATTGCGCCCCAGACCTGCCGGCTCAGAAAAGCGGTACCGAGCAGCACCGATAACATCAGCGCGCCGACCGACCGGCTGATGCCGAGATCGCTGCAAAACGCGACGAGATGTCCTTGCGGCATCGCCATCGGAATGCAGCACAGCACCGCCGCGCAACAGATCATCGCAAACACGACGTTGGGCGGCCAGCCGAGCACTTGCGCTCTTGCAGCGCCGGCTGCGGATGACGTCACCGGATGATTGGCTTCGGGCGGCGCACGGAAATAGATCGCCGCAATCGGGACCACGACAAGGATCTCGGCGACAGCGTAGAGCAGCATCGAATTCCGCCAGCCGAATTCGACGATGGCGCTTTGGAAAATCGGCGGCCAGATCGTCCCGGCCAGATAAGTGCCGCTCGAGATCAGCGCGAGCGCCGAGCCGCGCCGGCGGTCGAACCAGCGGCTGACATAGACATACATCGGCGCGTTGATGCCGCCGATCCCGATCACGCCGATGAACAGCCCGTGGCCGATCCACAACGGCCAGGACGGACCGAGCGTCGAAATGGCAAGACCAAGGGCGATCATCAGCGAGCCGAAAATCACGGTCCAGCGCGTGCCGATCCGCCCGGCGATCTGAGACATGATGATGCCGCCAATTCCGGAGCCGAGCCACGCCAGCGAACTGGCAAGCGCCGGGATGGAACGCGACCCACCCACTTCGCTCGCGATGTCCTTGAGCGCCACGGCGGCGATCCAGGCAGCGCCAAATGACATTGCCAGGACGAAAAGCGCAGCCGTTGCGACGGCCCAGGAGGCCTTGGTCTCAATGGAAACGGGAGGGGATTGCAACATCGGAAGAGGCGCTCGGTCTGCAAAGATGTTGTACTGACCGCACAAATTTTCACCACCCACATCGAAGCGGGTCAGCCCGTCATGCTGCATTGCGCAAACGCGCGCGCGCCGTTCATGTCTTGACTGGCTTTGAGTTTTTGCAAGTCCGCACGTAGCGAATTCGTTGCCGCGATCAGCGGCCGAGTATTCCACCCACCACGTGGCCGATTGCCCCGATCGGGCCCCCAATGCCGCCGCGGGCATGTCGCGCGCGACCTCCGCGGCGACGGTCCGCACGGTCGGCTTTGCTGGCGTCCGCCGCTGCGGCGCTTTCGCTCAACAGCGCCTGATGCTGCGCGGTGTTGAGAAAGCCGGTCCTGGGATAGCCGTGCTGCTCCTGCCAGCGCGCGATGGCGTCGCGGGTCGCCTCGTCGAATTTTCCGTTGGCCTTGGTGTCGAAACCAAGTCTCGTCAGCCCGCGTTGCACGTCGCGGCGCTTGGTTTTGGTCAGACGAATCTGGTCTTCGCTTTGCTGCGTGGCCTCGTCGGTCGACGACGCCGTATTATCGACGGATGCAGGCACTTCCCGGGAGGTGGTGCTCAAGCCGGCGTTGGCCGAATGCGTGCTCGCGGCGACTCCCAGGATGAACAACACGAGAATCAAGGCGCGCATGGCCTGATGCCTGACGTTGGAGTTGAAGATCGATGGCTCCATCCAAACTAGAGATAGCCGGCGTTGCCTTCAACTCTCCTTTTGTCGCGGGGCAACTATTGTCCCCGGCTGTTGGTTCCAGGCATCAATCGCCGCATTTCACGCGCGAACCGCGAGGGCTGGCCATCGTGTCACGTCCCCAATGGCTTGAGGATCTTGACCAATTCGGCGTGCACGAATTCATTGCCGCAGATCACGTTACGGGTGATGAGCGGGTCGTCATGGCCGCTCATGCCGGAGACGATGCCGCCGGCCTCGCGCACCATGATCTGGCCGGCCGCCATGTCCCAGGACTGCAGGTTGCGCTCCCAATAGCCGTCGAGGCGCCCGGCTGCGACAAAGGCCATGTCGAGCGAGGCGGCGCCAAACCGGCGCAGTCCCGCCACGCGGTTCTGGATTTCGGTCATTTCCTGGCGCGACAGCTCATGATCGCCGCGACCGATATGCGGCAACCCGCAGGCGATGACACATTCGTTGAGATTGCGTCGTCCTGCGACGCGCAGGCGCTGGTCGTTGAGAAAGGCACCCTTGCCGCGTTCGGCGGTATAGAGCTCCTCGTTGGCGGGATTGTAGATGACGCCCGCAATCACCGTGCCCTCGCGCTGAAGCGCGATCGAGATCGCAAATTGCGGAATGCCGTGCAGGAAGTTGGTGGTGCCGTCGAGCGGATCGACGATCCAGGTGTGGGTCTTGTCGTCGCCTTCGCGCGCGCCGCCTTCCTCGCCGATAAAGCCGTAACCGGGGCGCGCCTTGGAAAGGTCCGAATACAGCATCTCCTCGGCGCGCTTGTCGGCCAGGCTGACGAAATTGGCCGGTCCTTTCATCGACACCTGAAGATTTTCGATTTCGCCGAGGTCGCGCTTGAGGCTGCGGCCGGCGCGGCGCGCGGCCTTGACCATGACGTTGAGGAGGGCTGATTGCAGCATGATCTAGGGCAACTCGGATTTCAGCGAGAGGGTGCGTCCGATCGCCCGGCGGGAGAAACGGCGAAGATGTGCGTGCCCTGTAGCGCGGGAGCCGTCAAGGTCATTTGGTGCCGAGCCATTTGCGCACGGCAGCCTCCGCCTTGGCCTTGTCCGCTGCGCTGAGGTTGGAGAGGGCCAGGTCGAGGTCGGGATCGCCCTTGCCGGCGGTTTTGGCGATGGTGTGCCACTTCAGCGCCTCGACCTTGTCCACCGGTACACCCTGGCCGCTGGCGAGCACCCGTGCCAGGCGATTTTGCGCGATCGGACTGTTCTGCCTGGCCGCCTTGCGCAACAGCGTGATCGCCGCGGCTTCGTTCTTTGACGTGCCGGTTCCGTTGAATAGCGCGATCGCATATTCGACCTCGGCATCGACGTTGCCGGCCATTGAAGCCGCCTGGAGCAGCCGCACCGCTTTTTCGGCATCCTTCGGCACGCCCGTGCCTTCCTTGTAGAAGGTCGCGAGCGCATATTGCGCTTCCGGATTGCCGGCGTCGGCCGCGACACGCATCAATTCCGCCGCGCGCCTCAAGTCCTGCGGCAGCGTCTCGCCACCGAGATACATCAAAGCGAGATTATAGGCCGCCTTGGGATTGCCGAGCTTGGCGGAAGACGCGAGCAGCCTGGCGGCTTCCTCGCGATTGACCGGTCCGCCGCGGCCGGCCAGCCGCAGCATCGCGAGCTCGAACATCGCCTCGCGATCGCCGGCGTCGGCGCCGCGCTTGTACCACTCGCTCGCCTTGGCATCGTTGCGCTTCAGGCCAAACCCGTTGGCGTAGAGCTCCCCGAGCATGGTCATCGCCTTGGGATCACCCTTGTCCTGCACGCGCTTGGTCGCAAGATCGAACGTGGTCTTGTAGAGGCCGCGCTGATAGGCGCCATATACGAGATCGGCATTGGGATCGTCGGGCGCCTCGACGGGCGCGGCGGTCGTGGCGGGGGGCGGGGCGGGCGCCGGCTTCCTGGCCGCAGGCCTGATCTTCGGTTTGGCGGCGGGGGCCGCCTTGGCTGGTGGCGGCGGCGAGGCCGGCTTGTCCGGCGCACCTGCGGGCGGGGCGAGCGAGACCTGCGCGAACGCGCCGGTCGTCAAGATCACGACGGCAAGGATCAGAAGGGGGCTTATGATTCTCATGGTCGCGGCGCTTCGGCTTTCGCTGAACCCGCGGCATGGGCTTTGCGGATTGCGTCCGAGGCCGCGCGCAAGACGGCAGCGGGGCCTTCGGAAGCGCTCCAGACAAAATCGCCGGCGAGAATGAAGTCCGCACCGGCGGCAGTGAACACTCCGACCTCTTCCAACGCACCGGCAAAGCCGACCGAAGGCAGTTCGAACAATTCGTCCCACCATTCCAGGCGCTCGCAGATCGCTGCCGTCGAAGGACGCTGTCCTTGCTGGTCCGGTTCGCCGAACAATACGTAGTCCGCGCCCAATTCGCCCGCCGCCATCGAGTTGTGTCGCGTCGCGAGGCTTCCGACGCCCGCGATGCGATCGGGCTTGAGTGTCGGCAGCGCCTCCTCCAGCGCCGCAATGCCGGAAAGATGCGCGCCATCAGCGCCTGCGCGCGCCACCAGCTCGACGTTTCCTTCGAGCAGAAGTGCAGCGCCTGCACCCTGAATAATGGGTGCAAGCACCTTGATGCGCGAAACAAGCGTGCGCGGATCGGAAGGTTTTAAGCGCAGCAACACGGCGGCGACGTCGGCTTCCGTCAAGAGCGACGCAAGCACTTTCGCCAGGGTTTGCGGATCGTCGAGCGCCGGCGTTGCGAGGTAGAGCCGCGGCAAGGGGCGCGGCGGCGCCGATTTTGACGCCGAGTTCTTTGAGGCCAAGTCTATGCCGCCTTCTTTTCGAGATCGGCGGTCCAGCGGCCGGTAGAGGCGAGCCCGTTCATATGTGCGCGATGGCTGAACGCCCGTTGTCCGGCCGCGACGTTTTCGGACTTGCCGGACCATGCCTTCTGAGGTGCTGCTTGCAGCGCGCGGCCGTAGGAGAAGGTGAGGCGCCAGGGCAGGTTGCCGATCGCGTTCATCGCGTTGAGATGCGCGGTCGCTTCTTCATCGGATTGCCCACCGGACAGAAAGGCGATGCCGGGCACGGCGGCCGGCACACAAGACTTCAACAGGCGAATGGTCTTTTCGGCGACTTCCTGCACCGAGGCCTGCTTCGAAGACTTCTTGCCTGATACCGCCATGTTGGGCTTGAGGATCATGCCCTCGAGCGCGACGCGCTGCACGCGCAATTCCTGGAAGGTCTTGTTGAGTACGCGTTGCGTCACCTCGTAGCAACGATCGATATCGTGATCGCCGTCCATCAAAACCTCCGGCTCGACGATCGGCACGATCTGCGCCGCCTGGCACAACGCGGCATAGCGCGCCAGCGCATGCGCGTTGACGCGGATCGCGGTCATCGAGGGAATGCGGTGACCGCCATTGCCCTGGCCGATATCGATCACCGCGCGCCATTTCGCAAAGCGCGCCCCGCGCTCGTAATATTTCTTCAGGCGCTCGGCGAGCTTGTCGAGGCCGACGGTGACGAGTTCGCCCGGGCAGTTCGGCAAGCTTTGCGTTCCCTCATCGACCTTGATGCCGGGAATGGAACCTGCCTGCTCGATCAGCTTGACCAGCGGCGTGCCGTCTTTCGCGTTCTGCCAGATGGTCTCGTCATAGAGGATGACGCCGGAGATATATTTGCTCATCGCCTCCCGCGAGCGGAACAGCATCTCGCGATAGTCGCGGCGGCTGTCCTCGGTCGACTCCACCTTGATGGCGTCAAAACGCTTCTTGATGGTGCCGGAGGATTCATCGGCGGCGAGAATGCCCTTGCCCGGTGTGACCATGGCAACGGCGACTTTATTGAGATCGGCTGTCTTCATCGGGAACGTCCTCCGGAAGGTGCGCGGTTTTGGCCGCCAAAATAGACCGTTCTCGGGCAAAAGAGGAGATTGACGTTGGTCGCAGGGTGGGACCTCTTCTCTCCCTCCCCCGCGGAACGCGTGGGGAGGGTGGCCGTCGCGAAGCGACGGTCGGGTGGGGACGCAAGCGTTATCGGGAAAGTCCAACAGTGAGGGCGGCTTTTCAGAACCCCCACCCCGGCTCGCTTTCGCTCGCACCTCCCCGCAAGGGGGAGGGATAAGAAAGGCTGTGCGTGTAGCGGGGCGAGGCGAGGTGAAGTAAGAGCCGTTCGACTCACGCCACCTTCGCGATCGCTACGCGACGCGGGGATCGCTACGCGACGCGGGGATCGAGTTCGCCCTTGGCGTAGCGCTTGGCCATCTCGGCCGTGGTCAGGACCTTCTTGATCTTGCTCGCCTGGCCCGCGGCATTGAACTCCTGAAGCCGCTGCTTGCACAGCTTGGCCATCGCTTCCATCGCGGGTTTGAGATATTTGCGCGGGTCGAACTCTTCCGGATTGTCCGTCAGGACTTTGCGAATCTGCCCGGTCATCGCCATCCGGTTGTCGGTGTCGATGTTGATCTTGCGGACGCCGTTCTTGATGCCGCGCTGAATTTCGGAAACCGGCACACCCCAGGTCGGCTTCATCTTGCCGCCATTGGCGTTGATGATGTCCTGCAAATCCTGCGGCACCGAGGAGGAGCCGTGCATCACGAGATGCATGTTCGGCAGCTTGCGGTGGATTTCCTCGATCACCTTCATGGCGAGAATGTCGCCGTCGGGCTTGCGGGTGAACTTGTAGGCGCCGTGGGAAGTGCCCATGGCGATCGCGAGCGCGTCGACCTTGGTCTCCTTGACGAACTTCACGGCTTCGTCCGGATTGGTGAGAAGCTGGTCGTGCGAGAGTTTACCCTCCGCGCCGTGCCCGTCTTCCTTGTCGCCCATGCCGGTCTCGAGCGAGCCGAGCACGCCAAGCTCGCCTTCCACGGAAATGCCGCCGAGATGCGCCATGTTGGTGACGGTCTTGGTGACGCCCACATTGTAGTCCCAGTCGCCCGGTGTCTTGCCGTCGGCTTTCAGCGAGCCGTCCATCATGACAGACGTAAAGCCGGACTGGATCGCGGTCATGCAGGTCGCCGGTTCATTGCCGTGATCGAGATGCACGCAGACCGGAATTTGCGGATAGATCTCGGTGACCGCATCCATCATATGGCGGAGCATGACGTCGTTGGCATAGGAGCGCGCGCCGCGCGAGGCCTGGATGATGACGGGCGCGTCGAGGTTCGACGCCGCGTCCATGATCGCGAGCGCCTGTTCCATATTGTTGATATTGAAGGCCGGCACGCCGTAGTCGTGCTCCGCCGCGTGGTCGAGCAATTGGCGCAACGTGATCCGAGCCATGAAACTTTTCTCCGCGCTGGGGGCTGATCGCCCGAAATGGCCTATCGTGCTTTTAAAACTTCGACGCCGGGCAAGGGTTTCCCTTCCATCCATTCAAGGAACGCGCCACCTGCCGTAGAAACATAGCTGAAATCGGCGGAAACACCTGCCTGATTTAGCGCCGCTACGGTGTCGCCGCCGCCGGCAACCGACACCAGCTTCTTCGCCTTGGTTCGTTCGGCGGCATGGCGCGCCGCGACCATGGTGCCGCGGTCGAACGGCGTCATCTCGAACGCGCCGAGCGGACCATTCCAGACCAGCGTCTTGGCGTCGTCGATGGCAGCATGAATCCGCACCGTCGACTGCGGGCCGACGTCGAGGATCATGCCGTCGGCGGGAATCGCATCGAGGCCATAGGCGTGGGACGGCGAGTTGGCGGCAAAATGAAACGCCACCACGGCGTCGACGGGAAGGATGATCGCGCAATTGGCGGCGTCCGCCTTTTCCATGATCCGCTGCGCGGTTGCGGCGAGGTCTTTTTCCGCCAGCGACTTGCCGACGCCGATGCCTTGCGCGTGCAGGAAGGTATTGGCCATGCCGCCGCCAATGACGAGCGCATCGACCTTGCTGACGAGGTTTTCCAAGAGATCGATCTTGGTCGAAACTTTTGCGCCGCCGATGATCGCGATCACCGGCCGCGTCGGCGCTTCCAGCGCCTTGCCGAGCGCAGTGAGTTCGGCCTGCATGGTGCGGCCCGCATAGGCCGGCAGCTTGTGGCCGAGGCCTTCGGTCGAGGCGTGCGCGCGATGCGCCGCCGAGAAGGCGTCGTTCACCCAGATGTCGCCGAGCCTGGCGAGTTCCGCGACGAACGCCGCATCGTTCTTTTCTTCCTCTTTGTGGAAGCGCGTGTTCTCCAGACAAAGAATGTCGCCATCCTTCATCGCCGCCACCGCTTTGGCGGCCGGCTCGCCGATGCAGTCCTCGGCAAAGGCAACCGGCTTCTTGATCACCTGCGATAGCGCGGCCGCCACGGGTTTGAGCGAATCCTTCGCGTCGCGGCCCTTGGGGCGGCCGAAATGCGCCAGCAGGATCACCTTGCCGCCCTTGTCGGCGATTTCGCTAATCGTCGGCGCGACGCGCTCGAGGCGGGTGGCGTCGGTGACGCGGCCCTGCTCCATGGGGACGTTGAGGTCGACGCGCAGCAGCACGCGTTTGCCCTTTACGTCGACGTCATCGAGGGTGCGGAATGGGTTTGTCATTTGATGCGCTTCCTGAAGCGTCGTTCCGGGATGGTCCGAAGGACCAGACCCGGAACCTCGAGATTCCGGGTTCGCTGCGCGCCCCGGAATGACGGGTAAACAAACAAATGGCCGGGACGAGCCCGGCCATGACGCTATTTTTCTTAAACCAGCTTGCCCATCGCCACCGCCGTGTCGGCCATGCGGTTGGAGAAGCCCCACTCGTTGTCGTACCAGGACATCACGCGCACGAAGTTGCCGTTCTGCACCTTGGTCTGGTCCATGTGGAACGTGGACGAATGCGGGTCGTGGTTGAAGTCGATCGAGACGTTCGGATGTGTGGTGTAGCCGAGGATGCCCTTGAGCTGCTGTTCGGCTGCCCGCTTCATCGCCTCGTTGATCTCTTCCTTGGTGGTCTTGCGGGAGGCGACGATCTTGAAGTCGATCACCGAGACGTTCGGCGTCGGAACGCGGATCGAGACGCCGTCGAGCTTGCCGTTCAGTTCCGGCAGCACGAGGCCGATCGCTTTCGCCGCACCGGTTGAGGTCGGGATCATCGACATCGCCGCCGCGCGGCCGCGATAGAGATCCTTGTGCAGGGTGTCGAGCGTCGGCTGGTCGCCGGTATAGGCGTGGATCGTGGTCATGAAGCCGGTTTCGATGCCGACGGTGTCGTTGAGCACCTTGGCGACCGGCGCGAGGCAGTTGGTGGTGCAGGAGCCGTTGGAAACCACGAGATGCTCCTTGGTGAGCTTGTCGTGGTTGACGCCGTAGACGATGGTGGCGTCGGCGTTCTCGGCCGGAGCCGAGATCAGCACGCGCTTGGCGCCGGCGGTCAGATGTGCGGCCGCCTTTTCCTTGGCGGTGAAGATGCCGGTGCATTCGAGCGCGATGTCGACGCCGAGCGCCTTCCACGGCAGCTTCGAGGGATCGCGTTCCGCGGAAACCTTGATCTTGCCGTTGCCGAGGCTGAGCTGATCGCCGTCCACCGTCACCGTGCCGGGGAAGCGGCCGTGAACGCTGTCGAAGCGCAAGAGATGCGCGTTGGTCTCGACCGGGCCGAGATCGTTGATGCCGACCACCTCGATGTCCTTGCGGCCGGACTCGGCGATGGCGCGCAGCACGTTGCGGCCGATGCGGCCAAACCCGTTAATAGCGACCCGGACTGCCATGCGTGTTTCTCCTTTAAAGCTGGTGCCATCCCCAAAAGGACGCGAAACGCACCCCTTTCGGAGATTTGGACGGCGGCTCACCCGGTTCGGCCGGGCGAAAACGGACTAGATCGTTCCTAGCTAGTCCTTTTTTCCAACAATCTCAACGCCCGGCGAGCGTTACGTTACGCGTTTCAGAACTGCGTTAACCGCGGCCTCCGCAGTAATTCCGAAGTGCTTGTAAAGGTCCTTGGCCGGACCGCTTTCGCCGAAACCATGCATGCCGATAAAGACGCCATCGTGCCCGATCACGGCATCCCAGCCCCAGCGGACGGCGGCCTCGATCGCCACTTTCACGGGCGCGTTGCCGATGATGGCCTTTTGCTTGTCCTCCGGCTGGGACAGCAGCAATTCGAGTGACGGCACCGAGACCACGCGCGACGCGATGCCGCGTCCGGCGAGTTCCTTCTGGGCGGCAACCGCAATCTCGACCTCGGAGCCCGAGGCAAACAGCGACACTTTTGCCTCGCCTGAAGCCGCGACCAATTCGTAGGCGCCGTGGCTGCACGGGTTGTCCGATGGTGCCGAGGTACGGAGTTGCGGCAGGTTCTGGCGGGTCAGCGCCAGCAAGGTCGGACCGTTGGTGCGGTTGAGCGCAAGTTCCCAGCACTCGGCGACCTCAACGGCATCGCACGGGCGGAACACCCGCATGTTCGGAATGGCGCGCAGCGCCGAAAGGTGTTCGACCGGCTGATGCGTCGGGCCGTCTTCGCCAAGCCCGATCGAGTCGTGGGTCATCACATAGACCACGCCCGTTCCCATCAGCGCGGCAAGACGAATCGCCGGCCGCGCATAATCAGTGAAGACCAGGAAGGTCGCGCCATTCGGCGCAAAGCCGCCGTGCAGGAAGATGCCGTTCATCGCAGCGCACATGCCGTGCTCGCGGATGCCGTAATGGATGAAGCGGCCCTTCGGGGTTTTGGCCGCAAAGGCTTCGGCCGATTTCGGCTTGTTGTTGTTGGAGCCGGTGAGGTCGGCCGAGCCGCCGACGAATTCCATCGGCATGGCTTCTGCAATCGCATCGATCGCGGCTTCCGAGGATTTGCGCGTGGCGATGTTGAGCGGGCTTTCCAGCAGCTTCTTCTTGTGGTCGCGCAACGCCTTTGCCAGCGACGCCGGCCGTTCGTGGCGCAACCGCCGCTCGAACTCGGCGCGCTTGCGCGGCCCCAACTCTGCAAAGCGCGCGTCCCATTCGGTGCGCGCGGCAGCGCCCCGGCTGCCCGCCTCGCGCCAGGCTTTCAGCACGTCGTCAGGCACCGAGAACGGTTCAAGCGAAATGCCGAGCTTTTCCTTGGCGCCTTTCAGTTCATCGGCGCCAAGCGCCTCGCCATGGGCTTTCGCGGTGCCGGCTTTCGTGGGGGCGCCGTAGCCGATGGTGGTTTTGCAGGCGATCAGCGAGGGCTTGCTGGATTTTTGCGCGCGGGTGATCGCAGCCGCAATCGCCGCCTGGTCCTGGCCGTCGATCAGCTCGGCCGCCCAGCCCGCTGACTTGAAGCGCTTCACCTGATCGACGGAGTTGGCGATCGAGGTCGGGCCGTCGATCGAAATGCCGTTGTCGTCGTAGAGCACGATCATCTTGTTGAGCCGCCAGTGGCCCGCCATGGCGATCGCTTCCTGCGACACGCCCTCCATCAGGTCGCCGTCGGAGACCAGCACGTAGGTATGGTGATCGACGATCTTCTTGCCGAATTCTGCGGCGAGCATTTTTTCCGCCAACGCCATGCCGACCGAGGTCGCAATGCCCTGGCCGAGCGGGCCGGTGGTGGTCTCGATCCCCTTGGTGCGGAAGTTTTCCGGATGTCCCGGCGTGAGCGAGTCGACCTGGCGGAAGCGCTTGATCTGATCAAGCGTCATGTCCTTGTTGCCGGTGAGATACAAAAGCGCATAGAGCAGCATCGAACCGTGGCCGGCCGACAACACGAAGCGGTCGCGATCGGGCCAGGCAGGGTGGGCTGCATCGTATTTCAGGAACTGCGTGAACAGGACGGTGGCGATATCGGCCGCGCCCATCGGCAAGCCCGGATGGCCGGACTTGGCCTTTTCGACCGCGTCCATCGCCAGTCCCCGGATAGCATTGGCCATACGGACGTGATCGACCTGCGTCATGATGAAATTCCGTCAGATTAATGAGATGCTTGGGTGGGCCTACGCGGTCAGCGCACAGGTGAGCTTGCACGGTCAGCGCACGCTCGGATGGAACCTGAAGTTAAGGGCTGGATAGCACCTCAACTGCCAAAGTCAAAGGAAGCGGAATATTTCAACCGGCTTTGCGGTGCATAGTTCCGGAGTGGCGTTGCGCTGGCCTTGTTCGTTACGTAAGTTTCTCCTCCCAAGCGCTTGATTTTGCAAAAACCATCCGGCGCTGTCGGAGGCACTTGCCGCCTGTTATGAGCGATGCCATGGACGATCAAACGGTCAACGGTTCGGGCCAGCCCGAACAGGCTTTCGCCGAACTCGATACCGCTACGCGGCGCCTGATGGCAGCGCTCGATGCGCTGGAGCGGGCGGTCGAGCGCCGGCGCGAGGCTGACCGCGATGAGGACGAGTTGGCGGCGCGGATCCAGGCGTTAGGCGCCGACCGCGCACGCCTTGCCGACGAACTCGACGGATCGCTGGTGCGCTCGAAGCGGCTCGAGCGCTCCAATCGCGAGATCGCCGAGCGGCTCGATGCCGCCATCGGCACCATTCGCGAAGTGCTGGAATCCGGAGAGCTGTCATGAGCCACATCAACGTCACCATCAACGGCCGGCAATACCGCATGGCCTGCGAAGAGGGGCAGGAGCTGCGGCTATTGAAGCTCGCCGAGAGCCTGGAGTCGCGGATCGAAAGCCTGCGCGGCAAGTTCGGCGAGATCGGCGACGCGCGGCTCACGGTGATGGCGGCGCTCACCGTCTGCGACGAGTTGCAGGATGCGGGCAATCGCATCCGCGCGCTGGAAGAAGAACTGAACGCACTTCGCGACGTGCGCACCGTCGCAACCGACCGCGCCAAGGCGACGCAGGCAGCCGTGGCCGGCGCGCTCAACGCCGCCGCCGACCGCATCGAGAAAACCACGCAGGTGCTCAACCGCACCATCGGTGGCGGCGTCGCGATCGGGTAAAATGTCCGGGCGTTAGTCGGAGCTCCAGGGTTTGCCGGTACGGCGTCTCGCCTCGGCTTCCCTGATCTCCGGCTCGAGCGAACCCAGGCTGTCGTAGATTTGCGCAAGCGTGGCCTTGAGATCCGAGACGCCATTCTTCGGAAAATCGCTGACCGCGACATCCTCAAACTGCATCGCAATCGGGATCAGCTCGTCAACCAGCTTCCTTCCCTTTGCGGTTAGGTTGATGGCGACCGTTCGCCCGTTGTCCTCGAGACGCTTGCGCGAGACCAGCCCCTTGCGTTTCATCGCACCGATCAGACGCGACAGCGTCGAGATTTCGATCGATGTCATCGCCGCGAGGTCGCCTAATCGCTGATCGCCCTTTTCCCAGAGCGCGGCCATGACGCGGTACATTGGCAGCGTCACGCCATGGCCGGCAATCCGCCGCGAAAACAACTCGCCCATCCGAACGCCAACTCTGTTGAGCAGGTAGGGCAGAGAATCGGTCAACCTGTACAACGGCTTGTCGCTTTCATCGCTGCAACTTTTGCACGCCGACGGTAGCCGATTCCGTCTCCGTCTTCCAAGCCGAAAGTTGCATTCGCAAATTTCTCATTGACTATCATTTGCAAATGCAATTATTGTAATTAAAATTAAAGGAGCAGGCGATGTCGTTGCTGCCCGAGGAATTGCGAGCTTCCTTCAAGCTCGCGATGCGACGGTTTCCGGCTGCGGTGACCGTGATCACCTCGGCCGACCAGGGCCGCCGGCACGGCATGACCGCCACTGCCGTCACCTCGCTGTCGCTCGACCCGCCTTCGCTGATCGCCTGCATCAACCGCTCGACGCTGCTGCACGACATCATGCAGGTCGGCCGGCATTTCTGCGTGAACGTTCTGCGGCGGGATCAAGCCGAGCTTTCGTCGGCTTTCAGCGGTGCCTTGCCCGCCGAATCGCGCTTCGGTTGCGGCACCTGGTTTACCTCGGCGGAGGGACTTCTTTATCTCGCGGACGCGCAGGTCAACATCTTCTGCCGGAAGGTTGCGGCGGTACCTTACGGCACCCACACGATCTTTATCGGCGAAGCAGAGGCGGTGAACGTCCACGACCCGGTCGAGCCGCTGATCTACCAGGACGCCAAATACTGCTCCTCCGCAGGCGAGGCCGGAGCGCAGGTTGCCGCGCCTCGAAGCAGCACGCCTTCAATTAGCCGTTCCGCGTAAGGAGGAAGCCATGACGATCGCTGCACAGCTGAACGACCAAACGTGGCGGCGGTCAGAGCCGCGTCCCGATCTGGCCAGGCTGAATTCGCTGCTGTCCGCCGTGCGGCCCGAGATCGCCGCGCGCGCCTTTGCAACCGAGAAGGCCTGCCGCGTCCTCCCGGAGAATATCGCCGCACTGCGAGCCATCGGCTATTTTGACATCGTCAAGCCGGCGCGGTTCGGCGGCTTCGAGCATGATTTCGACGTGCTGGTGGAGCTCAACATCGAGCTGGCAAAATCCTGCGCTTCGACGGCATGGGTCGCCGGATTGCTCGCCGCGCATCAATGGCTGATCGCAAGTTTTCCGGAACAGGCGCAGCGCGACGTTTGGGACGAGAATCCCGGCGCCCTGGCCTGCGGCTCCTACGCGCCAGCAGCGAAGGCGATCGTGGAGCGCGGAGGCTTTCGCCTGAGCGGACGATGGTCGTTCGCGAGCGGCTGCGACAATGCGCAATGGTCGCTCTGCGCCGCCTTGCTGCCGTCGGGCACGGACGGTACGCAGTTTGCGCCGGCGTTTCTGCTCGTTCCGGCCGCGAACTACACGATCGACGATACCTGGAACGTGGTCGGGCTTGCCGGCACCGGCAGCAAAACGCTCGTCCTCGACGACGTTTTTGTGCCCGCCCATCGTGTTCTGACCTTTGCAGACACGACGAGCGGACGCACTCCGGGAGCCGCGCTTTATGCGGATAATCCCGCCTTCTCGATCCCGATGCTCTCCAATATTCCATCGTGTCTCGCCTCGACGGCGGTGGGCGCGGCCGCGGGCGCGCTTGAGGATTATCTGGAGCGGACCAGCAAGCGCGTCACGCGCGGCGCGGTGGCCGGCAGCAACAGCAGGATGGCGGAATTCCCGACCATTCAGCTCCGTGTCGCGGAGGCAGCCGCATCGACGGATGCGGCGCGTGAACTGTTGCTGCGCGATCTGCGTCGCCGCGCGACCACGGTTCGGTCCAGAGCGCCCGTGACCGTCGAGGACAGAATCATCAGCCGGCGCGGACAGGCGTTTTCGGTCGACCTTTCGCTTCGAGCGGTCGAGGCGCTCAATGCCTCGACCGGCGGCGCGGGACTCGATCTGTCGAATCCGGTGCAGCGGGCCTGGCGCGACGTCAACGCGGTCAGCCGCCACATCAGCATGAACTGGGACGCGGTGGGCACGATGTACGGGCAAATGGCGCTCGGTCTGCCGCCGCAGGGACAATACTGAAGGCGCAGCAGCGAAAGTCAAACAAGCCGCGGAATAAGCGGTTTCTTCAAGAACGATCATCCGCAGTCAAGGGAGAGGAATGCCATGTCCGATCATGAGATCGATGTTCACGAAGAACTGGCCGGCGCGAAAGTCAGCGGATTTCACCTGCGCCTCGGTTTGATCATGGCGTTGTTGACGTTGTTCGATGGCTACGACACCTTTAATCCGGCCTATGTGATCCATTATGTGGTGGGGCCGTGGGGGCTTAAAGGAGGTCAGGCTGGTTTCCTGATCTCGAGCGGACTGATTGGTTTCCTGATCGGCTCCGCTGCTCACGGCATCATCGCCGATCGGATCGGCCGGCGCGGCACGCTGCTCGGCGGCCTATGGATCACCAGCATCTTCACGCTGCTGACCGCGCTGTTCGCGGACTCCTTCGTCTCGTTCTGCGCCTTGCGCCTCTTGACCGGCCTCGGACTCGGCGTCCTGCTCCCGCTAGCCACGACCTATATCAACGAGCTTGCACCACGCCGGATCGCGAACACCTTTGCGTTGTGGGGCGTTGCGCTTGGCTGGGCTCTCGGCGGCACCGTCGCGGGACTGGTAGGCGTCTTCGCAACGCCGCAGTTCGGCTGGAAGGCTCTGTACTGGACCGGATCGCTCTCGTTTGTCCTGCTGCCGTTTCTCCACGCGAAACTTCCGGAGTCGCCGAAATTCCTGCTGCTAAAGGGCCGATCCGAGGAATTGCGCTTGCTCCTCGCAAGACTTCGTCCTGATCGCGCGGCGTCTTATGCATCGGCGGACATCTACGTGTCGGCGGCGTCCGAGGTTGCCAACCCGGTCGCGGTGTTGCTGAACCCAAGATACAGGCGCACGACTTTAGCGATTTGGCTGTCGGCATTCCTGAGCCTGTTTTGCATCTTCGGCCTCACAGGCTGGATACCGACGATCATGATGCAACGCGGCGAGACGTTTTCAGCGAGCTTCGGATTCGGCGCGGTGATGCAGATCATGTCGTTCGTCGGCGGACTCGTGCTCGGCCATTTGATCGATACGGCCGGCCGGAGCCGCGGATTCCTGGCACTATGGTGGGCGGCCGGAGGACTGGCCGTGCTGATGTTAGTCGCGTTCAATTCGCACGCTGTCAATGTTTCAGCTGTCGCACTCTCCGGCTTTTGCATCATCGGCGCCCAATTCGTGTTGAACAATTTCACCGCCAACTCCTACGAGACGGGCGTGAGAGCTACGGCGGTCGGAATGGAGCTTTCGATCGCGCGCTTTGGCGCGATCCTCGGTCCGCTGGTCGCAGGCGCCTTGCAGCAGATCTACCAAAGCCCGACGCCGATGTTCGTGTCGATCGGCCTGTCGGCTATCGTCGCGGGAGCGACGATCCTGTGGGCGCATCGACCTGCGATCGAGCTTGAAGGCGGCATTGCAGTGCAGAGAATGCCGGACCCGGTAACAGACAAGGTGACGGCTTAGAGGAAGTGCCCCCGGATTTATGCCGCCGGATTGCCGCGCCTAATCTGCTGCGCTCCCGAGAGCGTCTTCGAAAATCCCGCTAGAAGTCGAGCGCGGCGTTGTCGACGACTTCCTTCATGACAAAGAAGGTGCGGGTCTGACGGACGCCCGGCAGCGCCAGCAGCTGCTCGCCGTGCAACCGTCTGAAATCGGCGATGTCCTTGACGCGGATCTTGAGAAAGAAGTCGAAGTCGCCGGCCACCAGGTGGCAATCGAGCACAAACGACAATTTCCGGATCGCCGCCTCAAAGGCTGAAAAACTTTCCTGCGTCGAGCGATCGAGCACCACGCCGACGATGACAAGCGACCCGCGATCGACCTTGTCGGGCGTAATGTCGGCGCGCACCGAGCGGATATAGCCCTCGTCGAATAGCCGCTGGGTCCGCCGATGGCAGGTGGCCGGGCTGATGTTGGTAACCTTCGCCAAATCGGCATTCGTCGTCCGCCCGTCGCGTTGCAGGCGGCGAAGGATGCGCAGGTCGATGCGGTCAAGTTCGGAGGCTGTGAAAGATTCTTTCATATTTGCCCGCTCTATTGGAAATACTGCATCATCCATCATTACCGTTTGAGGCGTTTACGTAAATAGGCAGGCGGAATTAGAGAGCACCTTTTTCCGTATTTTGACTAGGTTTGCGCAGCATTCCCACGGAGATCGACATGCTCAAACTCGACAAGTTCGAACGCTACCCGCTGACCTTTGGTCCGACCCCGATCGAATATCTGCCGCGGATGACGGAAGCCCTCGGCGGCAAGGTGAAGATCTATGCCAAGCGCGACGACTGCAATTCGGGTCTCGCAATGGGCGGCAACAAGCTGCGCAAGCTCGAATACATCGTTCCCGATGCCATCGCTTCAAACGCCGATACGCTGGTGTCGATCGGCGGGGTGCAGTCGAACCACACGCGCATGGTGGCGGCGACCGCGGCCAAGATCGGCATGAAGTGCGTGGTCATCCAGGAGTCATGGGTGCCGCATGAGGACGCGGTGTACGATCGTGTCGGCAACATATTGCTGACCCGATTGATGGGCGCCGAGAGCCGAATCGTCGAGGACGGATTCGATATCGGCATCCGCAAGAGCTGGGAAGACGCGATCCAGTCGGTGAAAGATGCCGGCGGCAAGCCCTACGGCATTCCGGCCGGTGCGTCCGTGCATAAATATGGCGGCCTCGGTTATGTCGGCTTTGCCGAGGAGGTCCGCGCCCAGGAAAAGCAGATGGGCGTCACCTTCGACTACATCGTCGTCTGCGTCGTGACCGGCTCGACGCAAGGCGGCATGATCGTCGGCTTTGCGGCTGATAATCGCGCCCACCGCGTCATCGGCATCGATGCCTCAGGCACGCCGGCGCAGACGCGCGCGCAGGTCCGCGAGATCGTCGACGGCACTGCCGAACTGGTCGAACTCGGACGCAAGGTGCGCGACGACGAAATCGTCATTCTGGAAGACTACGCCTATCCCGCTTACGGCGTGCCGAGCCAAGAGACCAACGACGCCATCCGCTTCGCCGCGCGGACCGAAGCGATGATCACGGACCCCGTCTACGAAGGCAAATCCATGCAGGGGATGATCGATCTGGTCAGGAAGGGATTCTTTCCGGACGGAGCCAGGGTGCTTTACGCGCATCTCGGCGGCGCGCCCGCGCTCAACGGGTACAGCTATACTTACCGAAACGGGTAGAGGTTGTGTGCGTCGGCGGTGGCAATCCCCCTTGCTCCGTCGGGCAAATCACGGCTAGCTCTTCGCGCCTCTTGCGCGCGATCAGGAAGGGCGTTGCGCACCGTCACGAACGTGGAGCGCGGGAGGCGAAGGGCGCGGATGGCATCGCCGGACGAGCGATGCAACGGACTTCACTGATGCCCCGCTTTCTCGTTTGGACCAACCCGCACCTCCGCGCGTTCTCCGTCGCAGCGGCATTTTTCGTCATGAACTGTCATGGCGCGAGCGCGGGCGAGGCGACCGTTGTGCCCGCAGATTTGCCGTCTGTCGGCACGATCGACGCGCGCTTTCAATCGTTCAATATTGAAATGGTGGAAGTCACGGGCGGAGCGTTTTGGAAACCCTATCCGGCCGGTGAGGGTGCGGCGAAGCGTCACGAAAAGGCACGATCCACGGCAGTCAATAAATCCGAGTTGTTTGCAAACCGATCACCGATCGATTTCACAAGCGCGATGTTGAGGAAGTTCGCGTCCGCACTGTCGCCAGCCTACATGCGCGTCAGCGGCACCTGGGCGAATGCGACGTTCTTTGCGGGATCAGACGGCAGGCGGCCTCAAGCGCCAGCCGGGTACAAGGGCGTGCTGACCGGTCAACAGTGGAACGAGGTGATCGATTTTTCGAAAGCCGTCGATGCACCGATCGTAACATCCTTTGCCATCAGCGCCGGCACGCGTGACGGGACGGGAGTATGGAAGCCCGATCAGGCGCGACAGATCATTTTCGCGACCCGTTCGGCCGGCGGCCGGATTGCCGGGGCCGAATTCATGAACGAGCCGGATCTGCCCGCGATCGGCGGCGCGCCCGCCGGCTATGGCGCAGCCGCTTTCGCGGCGGATTTCGCCGTGTTTCATACTTTCATGAAGCAGGCGGCGCCGGACGTGATGATCCTCGGACCAGGCACCGCTGGTCGTACGTCCGAGGTTGCCGAGCTGTTTTTGGCTTCGGCCTCTCACATCGACGCCGTGTCATATCATCACTACGGAGCACTATCCGAGCGCTGCGCGGCTGAGCATACCGCCGATGCCGCCTTGTCGGAGGAGTGGCTCGGTCGCACCGAACAGACGTTCGCCTTCTATCGAGGGCTGCGCGACCGGGCCGCACCGGGCAAGCCAATCTGGCTCACCGAGACGGCAGAAGCAGCATGCGGCGGAAACCGATGGAGTTCGACCTTTCTCGATACCTTCAGATACCTCGACCAGCTTGGACGACTGGCAAGGGCCGGGGTGCAGATCGTCATGCACAATACGCTTGTTGGAAGCGACTATGGCCTTCTCGACGAAACGACGTTCATGCCAAGGCCGAACTATTGGGGTGCGCTGTTGTGGCGGCAATTGATGGGGACCGTGGTGCTCGATTCTGGCGTGCCGATCACGCGAGGTTTGCACGTCTACGCCCATTGCCAGCGGCGGAGGCCCGGCGGCGTGGTGCTGCTTGTCATCAATAACGATCCTCAAAATGCGCACGAACTGGTCCTGCCGAATTCTTCCGAGCGCTTCACGCTGGACGCGCCAACTTTGCAAGGCACCGCGGTGCGCTTGAACGGCACTGTATTGGCGGCAGAGGCCGTGGACCAATTGCCCGGCCTGGCCGGCATACCGGCGAGCCCGGGCCCGGTAAGGTTCGCGCCGGCAACAATTACGTTCGTTGCGATTTCAGGCGCCGGAAATCACAACTGTTACTAGTGTGGCGGTTCAGAAGCCCGCATCATGCTGCCACGGGTTCGTCATGCGGACTTCTCAAGAATCCTTCCGTGGATGGCGTCTTGGCGGTTTTGGAAGAAGACCTTTCAACCGATGTGAATTTTCCGATCCCAGCGAGATCAATTCCTGAATGAAGACATCCAGGATTGATGACGATCGTTTTTCAGCCCTCGTGGCCAGGAAGAATTTCGAAAAGATGCGGGGAATTTTCGGCGAAAGCGATCGCATTTCGCGCGTCCTTGTCCAGGCCTTTGCGTAATGTTCGGGCAGATAACTCAGATAGAGCCCGCTGAGCACCAGCATGGCCTGGGCTTCCATGCTTGAGACCGCGGTTTTTGCAGTCGCGCCGGGCACGTGCTGCAATTCAAAACCCTTCGCGTAAGGCCTGACCGCAAACGGATATTGCGCCACCGTCTTCGCGTCGATCTTCAAGGGGGACGCGCGAAACAGCGGGTGCGATGCGCCGCAGTAGAGGGATTGCGGCTCTTCTCTCAGCGGGGAAAAGCGCAGACCGGGATAGGTCTGCGTCTCCGGCACGATCGCGACATCGATTCCGCCGTTGCCGAGCTCCGAAATCAGCAGCTCCGGCGGTTTGATCTCGATTTTGACGATGACTTCGGGCGCCTTCCGGTTGACGGCAGCGATGACGCGGTAGATCGGCATGTCGGGATCGGTCACCGTGTTGTCGACGAGGCCCAGCCGCAAGGTTCCGACCAGACGGTCTCTCAGCCCGCCCACGGCGTCTTCAAATGCCCCGAGTCCCAAGAAGAGCAGCTTCGACCGGTCGTAGACGATCGCGCCGCGGTCGGTCAGTTCGAAGCCGCTTCGTCCCCGCCTGCATAAGTCGGAAGCCGAGCCGTTGTTCGAGGCCCTTGATGTGGAAGCTGACCGCGGACTGGCTGAGCCCGAGCGCGACCTGCGCGCCGAGGAAGCCCCGATGTTCGACAACCGAGCGAAACACCGTGAGCGACGTCAGATCGGAATTCGAAACCTGCATTATATCAAAAATCCTGATGTGAACTTGCACACATTACTATTTTTCGGGACTGAGCGCGATGCTGCAATGATCGTCGGAAATGCCGATTGAACCTTGAAAAGGAGAACGTCATGGAAGCGGCCGCAGGGATTGCGTCAAATGCCGTCATTCGCCGCGAGGTCGTTCCGGCAAAGGGACGATGGTCCGCGCGCCTGGAGCCGGGTCAGACGCTGAAGCTGATCGACACCATGGGGCAACAGGCTATCGACTTCCTCTGCTACGGCGCCGAACTCCCGCTCGACCGGATCAATATCCCGACCACCGTGAGGTTGAACAAATCGCTCTACATCACGAAGGGCTCGAAGATTTATTCGGACCGCGCGCGAGCGATGATGTCGGTGCTCGAGGACACCTGCGGCTACCATGATACGCTTGCCGGTTGCTGTAGTTGCGAGATCGACAAGGTTCGCTACGGGGTCGACAAGACCGAGAGTTGCCGGACAAACTTCATCGCCGAACTGGCGACGTGGAACATGTCGCCGTCGGAGATCGTCTCCAACATCAACTTCTTCATGAGGGTCAAGTTTGCCGCCGACGGCGAACTGACGATTGCTGATGGAATTTCAAAACCGGGTGACTACGTCGTCCTGCGGGCCGAAATGTCTCTCATCGTCGTGATCTCGAACTGCCCGCAGCAACACAATCCCGCCGCCGGATTTGCGCCCACCCCGGTGGAGGTCGTCGTCAGCGGGGCAGAATAAGAGGGCGGCGCGACCGGTCTGCCGGCAAGCGAAGATGTGGTGCTGGTGACGGCCCGATGGTCCCGCGCGGATGATGTCCCAAGGATGATGGCAGCTGCCGCTGGTTATTCGGTCGCTTCGTTGTTACATTGGTTCCGCGAGGCTGCGTCGCGCGTCAGGAGCCATATATCCCCGGGGCCTTATCGATCCTTTAGGGAACTGTCCCTGGCCGGGTCCGTGGATCCGGACATATGGTGCCCACCTACTTTCGTAGGGAACTCCGGGATCGAGTGCTTCAACGGCGATCGCGGCCTCGTGCTTTTTTTGAGTGCTTCTTTTCCAGCGTGCTTCCACCGCGCCGACGACAGAGCACGACCGCATGACCGCACCCCCGTCAAAGGGCGATCTCCGCAAAACGGCGCTCGATGCGCGCGATGCGATGGAAGCGGCGGCGCGCGCGGCGGCCAGCGAAAAGCTCGCCGCGCGGGGGCTGCCGTTCGAGGTCGCATCGGGGGCCGTCGTCTCCGGCTATTCGCCGATCCGAAGCGAACTCGATCCCGTGCCGCTGATGCAGAAGCTCGCCGCGCAAGGCGCAAAACTAGCGCTGCCCGCGGTGCTCGCCCGCGGCAAGTCGCTGGTGTTCCGCGCGTGGGTACCCGGCGATCGCCTCACGATGGGGCCGCTCGGCATCCTGGAGCCGTCGCCGGCCGCGGCCGAACTCGTTCCCGACATCATGCTGGTGCCGCTTGCCGCCTTCGATCGCCTCGGCCACCGCATCGGCTATGGCGCCGGGCATTACGACTACACGCTGGCGCATTTGCGCAAAATGAAGCCGATCACCACCATTGGCCTTGCCTTTGCTGCACAGGAAATCAAGGCTGTCCCCGCGCTCGCGCACGACGTCGCGCTCGATTATGTGCTAACGGAAAAGAAGGCGTTCGATTTTCGGAGTGCGTGAGTGAGGATATTGTTCGTTGGCGACGTGGTCGGCCGATCCGGCCGCACCGCTGTCATGGAGCAACTGCCGGAGATGATCCGCAACTGGTCGCTCGATCTCGTCGTTGTGAACGGCGAGAATGCGGCCGGCGGTTTCGGAATCACGGAAGCGATCTACCAGGAATTGCTCGATGCCGGCGCCGATGCCATCACGCTCGGCAATCACGCCTGGGATCAGCGCGAGGCGCTGGTGTTCATCGAGCGCGCGCCGCGTCTGATACGGCCTGCGAATTTTCCGAGCGGCACGCCGGGCCGCGGCGCCGCATTGATCGACACCAAAAGCGGCAAGCGCGCGCTCATCGTCAACGCCATCGGTCGCGTGTTCATGACGCCGTTCGACGATCCCTTTGCGTCTCTCGCCCGCGAGCTCGCGGCCTGTCCGTTGCGGGAAGCGGCGGATGCGGTGGTGGTCGATTTCCACGGCGAAGCCTCGAGCGAAAAGCAGGCGATCGGCTATTTCTGCGACGGCCGCGCCAGCCTCGTGGTCGGCACTCATACGCACGTGCCCACCGCCGATCATCAGATTCTTTCCGGCGGCACCGCCTACATGACCGATGCCGGCATGACCGGCGATTACGACTCGATCATCGGCATGCAGAAGGACGAGCCGATCCGGCGTTTCACGTCGGGGATTCCGGCGGCGCGTTTTGAGCCGGCGCTGGGACCGGCGACGTTGTCCGGCCTCGCGGTCGAGACCGATGATACGACAGGGCTCGCGGTGAAAGTCGCGCCGGTGCGGGTCGGCGGACGGCTGTCGCCGGCGCTGCCGGAATTTTGGGTGCGGTAGGTGGGCTGATTTGCTCGTCGGGGTGCGACGTCATTGCGAGGAGCGACGCGACGAGGCAATCCATCTCTCCTTCGCTTGCTCCATAGCGAGGGGCAGGATCGCCCAACGGCTATTGATCTATGTCAACGTGCTTAGGCGTTCCCAAGTTTAGTCCAGGGCTGACGAGACGTTTGATCAACATGACAACGACAATCACGGCAGCATCTCCCGGCGGTTCGACGAAACAGGAAGGCGCACTGGTTCGAATCGCAATCGGGTTCACGGCGTGGGCGGAGCGTTGGTTCCCCGACGCTTTCATTTTTGTCGCGATCGCGGTGGTAGTGGTCGCGGTTGCAGCCATTGCGAACGGCGCGTCGCCGATGGCGGTCAGCGTGGCCTTCGGTAATGGTTTCTGGAGCCTGATCACCTTCACCATGCAGATGGCCTTCGTGGCGATCGGCGGGTATGTCGTCGCAACCTCCGCGCCCGCGCAGCGGCTGATTGGCTGGCTCGCCGATCTGCCCAAGACCGGCACCGGCGCCGTGGGGCTTGTTGCCTTCGTCAGCATCATGGCCTCGCTGCTCAACTGGGGACTGAGCCTGATCCTTGGCGGGTTGCTGGTGCTGGCGCTCGCGGCGCGGCGCGAACTGCGGATGGATTATCGGGCAGCGGGCGCTGCGGCCTATCTCGGGCTCGGCGCGACCTGGGCCATGGGGCTGTCCTCGTCGGCGGCGCAATTGCAGGCCAATGCGGCGAGCCTGCCGAAGAGCCTATTGTCTATTAGTGGCGTCATCCCGTTCTCCGAAACCATCTTCCTATGGCAATCGGTCGTGATCACTGCGGTGCTTCTCGTGGTTTCGGTAGCCATCGCGATCTGGTCGGCGCCGGGTCCCAACACGGCGGTGACTGCCGAAGCCATGGGCATCGAAACCTCACGCGAGGACACCATCAACGTGGCTCCGCCGAAGCAGCCGGGGGAGTGGCTTGAGCATTCGCCCATCCTCACCGTCCTTCTCGCGCTGCTCGCGCTTGGCTGGGTGATCAACGAGTTCGCCCGCCAGGACTGGATGATCGCGATCTCGAGCCTCAACACCTACAATTTCATGTTCATCATGCTCGGCCTGCTGCTGCACTGGCGGCCAAAACGGTTTCTGGTAGCCGTCATCAAATCGGTGCCGGCAACGTCGGGCGTGCTGATCCAGTTTCCGTTTTACGGCGCGATCGCCGCGATCATGACGCAGGCGAAGAACGGTGCTGGCGTGACAGTGTCCGACCAGATCACCCATGCCTTCGTCAACATGTCGACGCAACATCTCTATCCGCTTGTGATCGGCGTCTATTCGGCAATCCTGGGGTTCTTCATTCCATCGGGCGGAGGGAAGTGGCTGTTAGAAGCGCCCTACGTGATGCAGGCGGCCAACGATCTCAAGGTGCATCTCGGCTGGGCGGTGCAGGTGTACAATGCGGCAGAAGCGTTGCCCAATCTCATCAATCCGTTCTGGATGTTGCCGCTGCTTGGCGTCTTGGGCTTGCGCGCTCGCGACGTCGTGGGTTTCACTTTCTTGCAACTGCTGCTGCACTTGCCGATTGTGCTGTTCCTGTTGTGGGCTCTGGCCTACACGCTCGAATATCATCCGCCGGTGATCCCTTAAGCTACGGCATTGCCTCCGCCGACGGTCGAAGCCGGGCAAGTGATTTGCCCGTCGGGTAGTTTTGCAAAATCCCTGTCCAGCCCTGTCAGCAAAAATAATTCGCTTCGCCTGACGGTAGAAGCAGCACTATTGATTCCGCTGTCTCGCGCTCGAGAAGAGGGGCGTATCGCGATCGTCACGGACGTTGGGTGCGGGATGCGGTGGACGCTTTTGGTGCGCAAGACGAATGCGCCAACAAGCGGACGGCAAAGCCGTGTGGTCCTGACGCCCCGACGCTGGCGTCAACTCGCGACAATGCTTTGCATTGCGCGGGGATGGTGACAACAAGCCCGGCTCACCAGGGAGAGCGCGGAATAAGCCGTTAAAACCATTGCGCAGGAAACGCCGGATTGCATCGGCTGAACCTGTGGTGACTTGCTCGTGTGCTTTTTATTTCGCACGCGAGGCTGCGGGTGCGGCTGCGCATCCGGCGTTTCCTGCGCCCTCTGTTTTCGAGGGGACGAAGTTCATCAACCTGGACGCAATGCGTTGCGGGAAGGTGGAGTTGTGTGTCGTCCCTGCGAAAGCAGGGACCCATAACCACTGAATCCTATTGTTGCGCGCGGCGTTAGCTGCTGGGCAGAAGATAGGCCGCGGCGTATGGGTCCCCGCGTTCGCGGGGACGACGTTGTCAATCGAGAAACAGGTTTCAAAGAAGTGCTTTTGCCCGCCGCCCCGTCAGAGCTTGTAGGCGGTGCGGAAGCCGCCCCAGTGCTTGCCCTTGACGCGGATCGGCACGTCGATCTCGCGCATCATCACGGTCTTGCCGTTGCCCATGTCGCGGGCGTAGCTCTGGATCAGATAGGTGCGCTGGTTGCGGCCCGCCGCAAGTCCGGCCGTGTCGTTGAAGATGCGACGGTTGCGGCTGTTGGCCGTGTTCCAGGCCACGTCGCCCGCGCGTTGCGGATGGGAATAGACCTTGTTGTGCACCGGCAGGTAGCCGTTGCGGTCGATCGCGACGCAGAACACCATGCGCGGATCCTTGGCGAGGAAGGCTTCCTGGAACGGCGGCAGCGCGCGGTCGGCCCAGTCGAGGATCTTGGTGCGGTGCTGCAGCGGATTGGTGCCGGATATCTCGACGTAGTCGGTGTCGAACATCGCCTCCATCGTGATCGCGCCGCTTGAGACCGCATGTTCGAACATCTGATTGAGCTCAACGCCGGCTTCCATGGCTCGCGTCACGAATTCGGTGTTTTCGTCGTGGATCGACCAGAGCTTGTCTTCGATTTGCTCGACGAAGGCGGCGTCGTTGCTCATGAAGGTCGCCTGAATGCCGGCGCTCGACTTTTCGCCGCTGCGGATCTTGCAGGCGCCGATGCCCTCCAGCGTGGCGCCGAGCGTCTGATCGAGCGGCACCTTGGCGGCTTCCGGGCCGCCGATCAGAATATTCTCGAGGGAAATTTCGTAGACCTGCGCCGCGATACGGCCTTGCGCGGTGTCGATCTCGATTTTGAGGTTGCAGGGCAGCCGCTCGTCTTTTCTGCGGTCCGCGCGCATGTCGTGGCCGAGCAGGACCGCGCAGCGGGTCTTGAGTTTCTGCGCGAAGATGGTGACGGCCTTGCCGGCATTGGCGACGTGCTCGCGATGCGATTCGGCTTCCTTCACCGCATGGTCGATCTCGGAGGCGCTGTCGCCGACGGAAGCGATGAAGTTCGAGGCGGTCGCGACGTTCTCGGTCATCTCGCTGGTGGTCTGGGTCTGCTCGGCCACCGCGCCGTTGACGTTCTCGAACACCGGGCGGATCGCCTGGATGGCGAGCGAAATCCGGTGCACGGCTTCCACCGATCCGGCGGCGTCGCGTTGCAGCGCGTCGATCTTCTTCTTGATCTCCTCGGTGGCATCCTGGGTTTGTACCGCCAGCGCCTTGACCTCGGAGGCGACCACCGCAAAGCCGCGCCCCGCGGCGCCCGCGCGCGCGGCTTCGATCGTCGAGTTGAGGGCGAGCAGCGTCGTTTGTCTTGCGATCTGCGCGATCAGGTTGACGACATTGCCGATCGCCGCGGAAAACTCCTTGAGACGGTCGACATTGAGGCTCGCGTCATGCGCGGCGGCGCTTGCCTCATCGGCAAGCTTGCCTGCGTCGCGCACCTGCGATCCGATGCCTTTCGCCGAATCGGCGAATTTGTCGGCGGCATGCGAGAAAATGGCTGCGGTGCTCTCGGCTTCGCTCGAGCGCTGGCTGAGCGCATCGGTGCGCTGGCGGACGGCGGCAAGCGTGACGGCGGTCGCCTCCGCGCCGCCGGCGACGGAACCTGCGGCGCGTTCAAGCTGGCGAATCATGCCGCCGAGTTCGATTTCGAGCAGCTCGAGAATCTGCCGGATCAATTCGGCTTCGGAATTGTCTACGGTCTCCGCGACCTGAGCCGGCTTTGCCTGGGATTCAGGCGCAGGCGCGGGTGGGGGCGCAGCTTTCCGGAACAATCCAATCGCCATCTGGGGGTCTCAGCCGTCGGACAGGGTGACGACCATCGTCCCATGGCGCCGTGAAATGATGGTTAACAAATGCCTGATTTGTCGGCAGTTTCTGCTACCTCGGTACCTGCAACGCAGCTAAATCTTTGATTTCAGCGAGTTAGAGGCCTATAAGGCCGCGCTTTCCATCCAAATCGGTACCGACTTCCGAAAGATCAGGCATGGCCGGACATTCCCAATTCAAGAACATCATGCACCGCAAGGGGCGTCAGGACGCCCAGAAGTCGAAGCTGTTCGGCAAGCTGGCCCGGGAAATTACGGTCGCCGCAAAACTCGGAACGCCCGATCCGGCCATGAACCCCCGGCTGCGGGCGGCGGTGATCGCCGCGCGGCAGGAAAACATGCCGAAGGACAATATCGAGCGCGCGATCAAGAAGGCGCTCGGCGGCGAAAGCGAGAACTACGACGAAATCCGCTACGAGGGTTACGGCCCCGGCGGCGTCGCCGTCATCGTCGAGGTCTTGACCGACAACCGCAACCGCGCGGCGTCCGACATCCGCTCCTATTTCACCAAGTCGGGCGGCAACCTCGGCGAAACCGGGGCGGTGTCCTTTATGTTCGATCGCACTGGCATCATCGAATATGACGCCAAGGTGGCGTCCGACGATGCGATGCTGGAAGCGGCGATCGACGCCGGCGCCGACGATGTGCTGTCCAGCGAAAACGGTCACGAAGTCTACGCCTCGCAGGAAACCTTGCGCGATGTCGCCAAGGCGCTCGAGGCGAAGTTCGGCGAGGCGCGCAAGGCGGCGCTGATCTGGAAGCCGCAAAATACGGTCGCGGTGGACGACGAAACCGGCGAGAAGCTGTTGAAGCTGATGGATCTTCTCAACGAGCATGACGACGTCCAGAACGTCTATGCCAATTTCGAGGTTTCCGACGCGCTCGTGGCCAGGATGAGCGCATAACGTCCGCCCAATTCTCGGCGTTTGGCACGAATCACGGGTATAAATGCCCATGTCCTCGCAGCCGATTCGCGCCCCCGTTCGTATTCTCGGCATCGACCCCGGCCTGCGCCGCACCGGTTGGGGCGTGATCGAGGTCGAAGGCAACCGTCTCGTTTACATCGGTTGCGGTTCGGTCGAACCGCCGGAAAATTTGCCACTTTCAAGCCGTCTGCTCGCGATCCACGAAGGGCTTGCCGCCGTGCTCGGCGATTTTCGCCCCGTCGAGGCCGCCGTCGAACAGACCTTCGTCAACAAGGATGGCGTGGCGACCCTCAAGCTCGGCCAGGCCCGCGGCGTCGCGATGCTGGCGCCGGCGATGTTTGGAATTTCGGTTTCGGAATACGCGCCCAATCAGGTGAAGAAAACGGTGGTCGGCGCCGGCCACGCCGACAAGAACCAGATCATGGTGATGCTCAAGGTGCTGTTGCCCAAGGCCGAGCCGAAATCCGCCGATGCCGCCGACGCGCTCGCCATCGCGATCACGCATGCGCATCATCGCACCAGCGCCGCGATGCGGCTCAAGGTGGTCGGTCTATGATGCATGCCGGCACCGTCACTGGCGCGTGCCGCATACCCCTCACCCGTCGCTCATTCGCGTGGCTCATTCGCGCCACCCTCTCCCACAAGGGGGAGGGGAGAGAGAAAGCATGATCGGCAAGCTCAAGGGCCTGATCAATTCCTACGGCGAGGATTTTGTCATCCTCGATGTCGGCGGCGTCGGTTACCAGGTGCATTGCTCCTCGCGGACCTTGCAGGCCTTGCCTGCAGCGGGCGAGGCAGCCGTGCTCTCGATCGAGACCTATGTACGCGAGGACCAGATCAAGCTGTTCGGCTTCAAGAGCGACATCGAGCGTGAATGGTTTCGCCTGTTGCAGACCGTGCAGGGCGTCGGCGCCAAGGTCGCGCTTGCGGTGCTCGGTACGCTGCCGCCGCGGAACTCGGCGAATGCGATTGCGCTGCGCGACAAGGCAGCGGTGACACGCACGCCCGGCGTGGGCCCGAAAGTCGCCGAGCGCATCGTCACCGAGCTAAAGGACAAGGCGCCTCTATTCGCCAGCGTCGATCCGGCGGTCGTCAGTCTCTCCGGCGCGATCGACGATTCCCGCGCGCCGCGTCCGGTGACGGATGCGATCTCCGCGCTGGTCAATCTCGGTTACGGCCAGCCACAGGCAGCAGCGGCGATTGCAGCTGCCTCGCGCAGCGCCGGTGAAAAAGCCGAGACGGCGCAGCTGATCCGGCTGGGCCTGAAGGAATTGGCGAAGTAGGCTAGTGGAGTGGATTTGACATTCGCCACCCGCCTAGCCGCAAACTCGGAGGCGAATGTCAAATCCAAAACTCCACTAGAAAAATATGTTTGCTAGTGGTCCTTTGATTCTAACATTCGCAAAGGCGACTGCTGAGAAGGGATGCGAATGTTAGAATCGGACCACTAGCGCTGCCGGCCGCTGAAGGAATGCATCGTCGATCATGGTAAGCAAGAAAGACAAGGAACTGATCGACGCCGCCACCAAGGCGATCAGCCGGCGCTATCGCAACGACTGGCAGGAAGTCGGCGCGGCGATGCGTACCCGCGATGGCCGCATCATCACCGGCGTCAATATCGATGCCTATATCGGACGGATCGCGGTCTGCGCCGAAGCGATTGCGATCGGCCGCGCCATCACCGAAGGCGGCGACAAGGGAATCGAGACGATCGTGGCCGTGCGCCATCCAAAGCCGGACGAGCCGGGCAAGATCGCGGTGGTCTCGCCCTGCGGCATCTGCCGCGAACTGATCCACGACTATGACGCCAAGGCGCGTGTCATCGTGCCCAATAGCGGCCGCACGCCGAAAGTCGTGAAAATCGGCGAACTGCTGCCGAACAAGTACCGGCGGGGCAACGAATGAACCCGCCCCCGCGCATTGTCACGCCCGAGCGCCGCAGCGACGATGTCGGCGATACCGCGATGCGGCCGCAATCGCTTTCCGAATTCGTCGGTCAGGCGCAAGCGCGCAAGAACCTTTCGATCTTCATCGAAGCCGCGCGCAAGCGTGGCGAGGCGCTCGATCACGTGCTGTTCGTCGGCCCGCCAGGGTTGGGCAAGACAACGCTGGCGCAGATCGTTGCGCGCGAGCTCGGCGTCGGCTTTCGCGCCACCTCAGGTCCCGTGATCGCCAAGGCCGGCGATCTCGCTGCACTCCTCACCAATCTCGAAGAGCGCGACGTGCTCTTCATCGACGAAATCCATCGCTTGAGTCCGGCGGTCGAGGAAGTGCTCTATCCTGCGATGGAGGACTTTCAGCTCGATCTCATCATCGGCGAAGGGCCGGCGGCGCGCTCAGTCAAGATCGAGCTTGCAAAATTCACATTGGTCGGCGCCACCACGCGCGCAGGGCTATTGACTAACCCGCTACGCGACCGTTTCGGCATTCCGGTGCGGCTGAATTTCTACACCGAAGACGAATTGGAAAAGATCGTCACCCGCGGCGCCCGCGTGCTCAACATCGGGATGACCGGCGACGGCGCCAACGAAATTGCGCGCCGCGCCCGCGGTACGCCGCGCATTGCCGGACGGCTGTTGCGGCGTGTGCGTGATTTTGCTTCCGCGGCAGATGCGGATTCGATCGATCGCAAGATCGCGGACCACGCGCTGAGTGCGCTGGAGGTCGATGCCGTCGGCCTCGATGCGATGGACCGGCGCTATCTCATGACGATTGCGATGAACTATGGCGGCGGCCCGGTCGGCGTCGAGACGCTGGCCGCGGCGCTGTCGGAACCGCGCGATGCCATCGAAGACATCATCGAGCCCTATCTGATCCAGTGCGGCTATCTGCAACGTACCCCGCGTGGGCGTCTGTTGACCTCGCACGCCTTCCGCCATCTCGGTCTGGCGGAGCCTGCGCGCGATCCGGCGCAGTTCGGTTTGTTCGGCAGCGGCGACGAGGACGAATGACGGCTTCCCGAACGATCAGGATCGTTGCCGCCCTGATACGCGACGATGCGGGACGCGTGTTGCTCGTGCGCAAACGCGGCACCAGCGCCTTCATGCAACCGGGCGGCAAGCTTGACGCCGGCGAAGACGACGTTACTGCGCTGTCCCGCGAAATATCGGAAGAACTCGGCTGCCTTGTTGTTACCGATTCGGTTCGGCCGCTCGGTGCGTTCGATGCGGTCGCCGCCAACGAGCCCGGCTTCCGCGTACAGGCCAATGTCTATCGCGTCGACGTGACCGGCGAGATTTCGCCGCGCCAGGAGATCGATGAGGCGATCTGGATCGATCCGGCGTCGCCGCCCGACATTCATCTGGCGCCCTTGACGCGTGATCATGTCCTGCCGCTGGCCGTGCAGGCCTAGGTAAGGTTACTGCACGGTTTCTGCGCAAGCGCTTCCCAATTCGGCTGCATTTGCTGATCATAGAGGAAAGTGCATCACAGTCGCTTTCCATGATCTCCCGTCGTCATTTCCTGCGCACGTTTTCCGGCCTCGGCATCGCCGGGGTCTCGACCGTTGCCTATGGGGTCAGTGAACCGGAGCTTCAACTCCGGGTTACGCGATATCAGGTTTCGCCGCCGCAATGGCCGGCCGACTTCAACCTCAAGATCGCCGTCATCGCCGACATTCACGCCTGCGATCCATGGATGTCGCTCGATCGCATCCAGGGTATAGTCGACCACACCAACGCGCTCGGCGCTGACATCACCGTCCTGCTTGGCGACTATGTCGCCGGCCATCGGCATGTCACGCGGTTTATTCCGGCCGATGAATGGGCATCCGTTCTCGCCGGCCTCAAGGCTCCGCTCGGCGTGCACGCCATCCTCGGCAATCATGACTATTGGGACGACCGAACGGTGCAGAGCAACGGGCGGGGCGCGACCGCGGCTCGTCGCGCGCTCGAAGCCGCTGGCATTCCGGTTTACGAGAATGACGTCCGGCGTTTGAGCAAGTCGGGACGATCGTTCTGGCTCGCGGGGCTCGGCGATCAGTTGGCTTACGCTCCGGCGCGGCGGCACGGTATCGTCAAACGCGCTGGCATCGATGACCTCAGCTCCATGCTCGGCAAGGTGACGGACGATGCGCCGGTCATTCTGCTCGCGCACGAACCGGACGTCGCTCACCGCGTGTCTTCGCGAGTCGCGCTCCAGCTCTCTGGGCATACGCATGGGGGGCAGGTGCGCGTGCTCGGCTGGTCGCCCATTGCGCCCTCGGGACAACTTCTGACCTATGGCCACATCCGGATGAACTGTGATGTCATCGTGTCCGGAGGCCTCGGTTGCAGCCTGATGCCGTTCCGGATCGGTGTTCCGCCGGAAATCGTGCAGGTGACGCTCGGAAAGCCGAATCTGATCTTATCGTAGCGTTCTGATCGTATCATAGGCATCCGGCACGAGAGCTCGTGCTTGCGCGGCACGGAGATTTCTCGCAAAACACGATTGTCTGAAAGAGGCGATCGAGGCCGCACGTGACATTACCTCATCTCGATGGCGAAATCCGCGACGGCCGCCATCACATGCAAATCCGCGTCTATTACGAGGATACGGATTTCTCCGGCATCGTCTATCACGCCAACTACCTGCGCTTCATGGAGCGCGGCCGCACCAATCATTTGCGGCTGATGGGCGCCCAGCAGCACGCGCTGTTTACTGAAGTGGAGACCGAGACGCCGGGATTTGCCTTTGTGGTGCGTTCGATGAAACTCGATTTTTTGAAGCCGGCACGCATGGACGATGTGTTGGACGTCGTGACCTGGCCGGTCGCCGTGAAAGGCGCCTCGATCGTGCTGGCGCAGGAAGTGCGGCGCGGCACTGATGTGCTGGTCACCGCCGAGGTGCGGGTCGCCTTCATCAGCGAGGGCAGGGCGCAGCCAATTCCGAAATCGCTGCGCGTCCTGATGAAGGCCGATCTCGAATAGGTGATCGTCGATTGGCTCTTGCAATCGGCCGATAGCAAGACAGCCATCGAACTCTCGTCGTCATCGCGATAGTCTTGGCGGCAATCCGGAAACCGGGAGGTCAAGATGTCGCGTCCGCCGCTGCCGCCGTTCACCCGCGAAACCGCCGCGCAGAAAGCGCGCATGGCGGAAGACGCCTGGAATTCACGTGATCCCGAACGCGTTTCGCTCGCCTATACCGAGGATAGCCGCTGGCGCAACCGCTCCGAAGTTTTCGAAGGGCGCGCCGCGATCGTCGCGTTTCTCACGCGCAAATGGGCGAAAGAGCTTGAGTATCGCCTGATCAAAGATCTCTGGGCGTTCGACAACAATCGCATCGCCGTGCGCTTTCAATATGAATGGCACGACGCGAACGGCCAGTGGCATCGTTCCTATGGCAACGAGCAATGGGAGTTCGACGAGCACGGCCTGATGCGCCGGCGCGAGGCCAGCATCAACGACGTCGCGATTGCCGAAAAAGACCGCCGCTTCCATTGGCCCGCGCCCGGACCTCGGCCTCAGGACGTCCCGGGCCTGAGCGAAAACCCGTTCTGAACCTCTTCCGTCGCCCCGGCCTGGCGAAGCGCGAGCCGGGACGACGGATAGAGCATTAGGCCGCGGCTTTGTGGCGGGCGAGCTCGGCCTTGTACAGCTCGAACTCTTCCGCGATCGCTTTCGCGATGCTGGGCCGCGTGCGCAGCCGCTCGTAATAGGCCTTCACGGTAGGCCATTTCGCCAGCTCAATTGGTGGCGTCGCCATGGTCCAGTTGATGACCGTGACGAGATAGCCGTCGGCCACCGTGAAATGATCGAGCAGGAATTCGCGTCCTTTCAGATAATTTTCAAGGTAGTCGAGCCGGGAAAGACCTCTGCCGAGGATGTACGGCTTGATTTCCGCTGGCGCTTTCTTGTCGAGCAGCGGCACGAACAATCCCTTGTGCAGTTCGGTGCCGATAAAGCAGAGCCATTGATGCAGCCGGCTGCGGTCCATGCCTGGCGACGTGCCGAGCTTCGCTTCCGGAAGGCGGTCGGCGACATATTGCAGGATCGCCGCGTTCTCGGTCAGCACTTCGCCGTCATCGGTGCGCAAGGTCGGCACCAGGCCGAGCGGATTGATTTTGCGAAAATCCGAACCGTCGTTCTGCACCGCCTTGGTTTTCGGATCGACTTCGAGATAGGTCGCCTCATAGCCTGCTTCGTAGAACGCGATGCGGGTCGCAAGCGAACAGGCGAGCGGTGAGAAATAAAGATCCATGGGGCTCCTCGCGGGCTTGGCTCTCGGAATTTCTGAGCGGGTGTTGCTTTTTGTACTGTCTCGCATAATATAAATCAGGTCAAGGAAATTTTTGCGAAATGGTACAAAAAACTAAAAAGTCTCCGGAAATCAAACCTGAAGCGGTTGCGCCGAAGCGCCGCGGACGGCCGCGCGCCTATGAGCCGGAAGTCGCGCTCGGCAAGGCGCTCGATCTGTTTCGGAAGGACGGCTTCGCCGCGACCTCGCTCGACGAACTCAGCGCGGCGACGGGCATGAACCGGCCCAGCCTCTACGCGGCGTTCGGCGACAAGCGCGAGCTCTACATCAAGAGCTATGAGCGTTATCGCGCCGACGCGCGCGCCGGGATGATCGAGATTTTCAGAGGCGAAGTTCCGATCCGCGAAAGGCTGGAGCGCATCTATTCGGCGGCGCTCGATATCTATGTTGCTGACACTTCGGAGCCGCAGGGCTGTTTCACGGTGATGACGGCTGCCTCCGAGGCCGTCGCCGACCCCCAGATTCGCGCGATGGTGCTGGATGGATTTACCGAACTCGACAGAGCGTTCGCATCCTGCTTCCGCCGCGCCAAGGAGAAGGGTGAATTGCCGCCGTCCGCCGATCCCCTCGTTCTGGCGCAGCTCGCATCCGCCACGATCCATACGATCGCGATCCGGTCGCGGGCGCGCGTGCCCCGCAAGGAACTGGAGATGATCGCGAAGGGCGCGATCGGCGTGATGTGCGGATGATGCTCTAAGGAGAGGCTACGATACCTCTCAATATCCCCGTCCGGGATCGACGAGATTTTCAAGCGCCTGGCCGTTCTCGAAGCGCTCGATCTGGAGCGCGACATATTTCGAGATCTCGTCGGCATCGGTGTCGGCCGCATTGTGCGGCGTCAGCACCACCTTCGGATGGGTCCAGAACGGACTGTCCGATGGCAACGGCTCGATTTGATAGACGTCGAGCGAGACCGCACCTAGCGTGCCGTCATCAAGACACGACAGAATGTCGGCTTCATTCTGCAGGCCGCCGCGGCCGGCATTGATCAGAACAGGCGCTCCAAGCGGCCCTGACCGGTTCAGCTTGGAAAAAAGTTCGCGATTAAGGATGCCGCGCGTATCGGGCGTGAGCGGCAAGAGGCTGACCAGAATGTCGGTGCGGCGCAGGAACGCATCGAGCTGCGCCTTGCCGTGGAAGCATTCGACGCCCTTGATGGTCTTGGCGCTGTTGCTCCAGCCGACAACCTGAAAGCCAAGCCGCACCAGCACTTCAGCGGCGTCCGATCCGAGCGTGCCGAGCCCCATCACTCCGACCGTCACGGCGGCGGCCGACCATTGATGCTTCGGCGCCCAGCGCTTTTGCTGCTGGCTGTCGCGCAAATAGAGTTCCTGCCGGTGATGCATCAGAACATGCAGCGTGACGTATTCGGTCATGCGGCCGGTGAGATCGCCGACGGAGACCCGCACCAGCGGCACCTTCGGCAAGGTTTTGTCGGCCATCAACGCGTCGACGCCGGCGCCGAGATTGAAAATCACCTTCAGGTTCGGAAACGCGGCCAGTTCGCCCGGCGCCGGTTTCCAGACCGCCGCATAGTGCACGTCGGCCGGGTCGCCGCCTTTTTCCGTCGCCAGCCAGGTCGGACGGTCCGCACAGACCTCGTTAAACCGTTGCTTCCAGCGCTCGGACGACCAGTTTTCGGTGCCACCATGGATCAGCAGCGCCAGCGTTCCTTTTTTCATTGCCACCTCTCACCCGGTAACGGGCCTATTTTCAGTACAATTTTTTCCGTAAGCAGTGTCGGAATGGTCAGCTGCCGTACGTCCTTGGGTCACAAAGGAGCCTTTGCCCATGCTGTATGCCATACTTTGCTATCATGACGAGGATTTCGTCGGCTCCTGGACCCGCGAACATGATGCCACTGTCATGTCGAAGCTCATGGTCATCCAGGACAGACTGAAGCAGGACGGCCGGCTCGGCCCGGTCGCCCGGCTGTTGCCGACCACCGCGGCGACGACGCTGCGCAAGGACGATCCGCCGCTGGTGCTGGACGGTCCCTATGCCGAGACCAAGGAACAACTGCTCGGCTTCTACATCATCGACTGCGAGAATCTCGACGCCGCCGTCGATGTCGCGCGCGATCTCGGCGCCGCCAATCCCGGCGGAGCCTATGAGATCCGCCCGGTTGGATTTTTCGAGCCCGGAGCCAACGCGAAATGACGGATACCGGCTGGATCGATGCGGCCCTGACTTCGGCGCGTCCCCAGGCCGTCGGCGCCCTGCTGCGCTATTTTCGCAATCTCGATACCGCGGAAGAAGCATTTCAGAACGCCTGTCTGCGTGCCCTGAAGAGCTGGCCGCAGAACGGCCCGCCGCGCGATCCCGCCGCCTGGCTGATCATGGTCGGCCGCAACGCCGCGATCGACGAGGTGCGCCGATCGAACAAGCAGGAGGCGCTAGCCGACGACGCCGCGATTTCCGATCTCGAAGATACGGAGGAGGAGCTTGCCGAGCGGCTCGACGGTTCGCATTACCGCGACGATATCTTGCGGCTTCTGTTCATCTGCTGCCATCCCGATCTGCCGGCAACGCAGCAGATTGCGCTCGCGCTTCGCATCGTCTCCGGCCTTTCCGTAAAGCAGATTGCCCGCGCCTTTCTGGTCTCGGAACCGGCGATGGAGCAGCGCATCACCCGCGCCAAAGCAAAGGTGGCCAATGCCGGCGTGCCTTTTGAAACACCGGGCGCAGTCGAGCGGAGCGAGCGGCTCGCAGCGGTAGCCGCGATGATCTACCTGATCTTCAACGAAGGCTATTCGGCGAGCGGCGAAACTTCCGAAATCCGAAAACCCCTGTGCGAAGAGGCGATCCGGCTGGCACGGCTATTACTCCGGCTGTTTCAGAGCGAGCCCGAGATCATGGGTCTGACTGCGCTGTTGTTGTTGCAGCATTCCCGCGCTCCGGCGCGGTTCGACGCAAACGGCGAATTCGTTCTGCTCGAGGATCAGGACCGCACGCTGTGGAACGAGAAGTTGATCAACGAGGGTCAGGCGCTGATCGACAAGGCAATGCGGCATCGCCGCTCGGGGCCGTATCAGGTGCAAGCGGCGATTGCGGCTTTGCATTCGCACGCGAAAAAGCCCGAAGATACCGACTGGGCGCAGATCGATCTGCTCTACGGTACGCTCGAAATCATGCAGCCTTCGCCGGTCATCACGCTCAACCGCGCGGTGGCGGTGTCCAAGGCGCGCGGGCCCGAGGCCGCCTTGCAGATGATCGAGCCGCTCGGCGAGCGCCTATCGAATTACTTTCATTATTTCGGGGTGCGCGGCGCTTTCCTGATGCAGCTTAACCGCAACGAAGAGGCGCGCGTGGCGTTCGATCGCGCCATTGCGTTGGCCAATACCTCGGCGGAAGCCGCCCATATCCGCATGCATCTGGACCGGCTGATCCGCGACAGCCAGCCCGGCGGCCAAGGCAAAAAAATAAAAAATAATTCGAGGGCCCTGTCGGCCCGCCGTCCTCCCGTTCGTCTTGAGGTCATGAGATGCGCGATAGGGGACGCGACCATGAATACCCAAGATGTCAGTTACGTCGAGAACGTCACGCCTGGAACGCCCGCGACCGCAGTGTCGAGGCCCGCGATCTGGCTTGGCCGTGCGACAAGCGGCCTCGTCATTCTGTTCATGCTGCTGGATGGCGCGATCAAGCTGGTGCCGTGGCCGATTGTCACGGAGACGATGGACAGGATGGGCTATGGTGCGAGCGAAAGCCTCGCGCGATGCCTGGGCGCGATCAGCCTGGTGTGCACGGCGCTATACGCTTTCCCGCCGACGTCGTTCGTGGGAGCGATCCTGATGACCGGGTATCTCGGTGGCGCGATGGCCTCGCATGTGAGAATCGGAAGCCCGTTGTTCACCCACGTCCTGTTCGGTTTCTATCTCGGCGTGATGGTGTGGGGCGGTCTATGGCTGCGCGACAAGCGCCTGCGCTCGCTGCTGCCGTTCGAAGGCTAATTCATTTGACTGAAAGGGGAGTATCCATGCTTGAGATCATTGCCATCATCGCCGTCGTATTGGCGATCGCCATCGCGATCGTTCTGGTCCTCGCTTCGACCAAGCCGGCCACGTTCAGTATCCAGAGGTCGGCGGTAATGCAGACGAGCGCGCAAACCGTCTTCCCGCTGATCAATGATTTTCATCAGTGGACGAAGTGGTCGCCGTGGGAGAACCGGGATCCCGCGCTGAAGCGCAGCTATAGTGGCGCCGAGAGCGGCAAGGGCGCGATCTATGCGTGGGACGGGAACAAGAATGTCGGTTCCGGCCGCATGGAAATTCTCGACGCCTCATCGCCGTCAAAAATCACGATCAAGCTCGATTTCTTCAAGCCGTTCGAGGCCCACAACACGGCCGAGTTCACTTTCGTGCCCGAGCGCGACGCCGCCGCGACCAACGTCATCTGGGTGATGCGAGGCCCGTCGTCGTTCATGTCCAAGGTGATGCAGGTGTTCATGGACTTCGACAAGATGATCGGCAGGGATTTCGAGACCGGTCTCGCCAATCTGAAGAAGCTCACGGAGAAATAGACCAGACGTCACCAGCAAGGAGGAAGCAATGCAGCTCAATCCCTATCTGTTCTACAACGACAATTGCGAAGCCGCGTTCAAGTTCTACGAAAAGGCGCTCGGAGCCAAGATCGAGGCGTTGATCAGGGCCGAGGAGGCGCCTGCCGACATGCCGGCGGGACCGGGACGAGAGAAGACAATCATGCACGGCCGGATTTCGATCGACGGTCAGGTGTTGATGGCGTCAGACTCGCCGCCTGGGCATTTTCACAAGCCGCAGGGCTTTTCGGTCTCGCTGACGATCAAGGATCCCGCGGAAGCCGAGCGCAAGTTCAACGCACTCGCCGAAGGCGGCAGCCTCAACATGCCCTTTGGCAAGACCTTTTTCTCGAAGGGCTTTGGCATGTGCGTCGATCAGTTCGGCATCCCCTGGATGGTGAACTCGCCGCTGGAAGGGATGTAGCACTTCACGCGAACCGGATTGATCAGCGGCATGCCGGATAAAGCGCGGCGAGCTCGCGGCCGCGCAACAGCAGCAGGTGCGAGGTCAGTCCGCCGCGGTGAACGATCCAGTTGCGCACGCCGGACGGATAGGCCTGGAGCACCAGCGCGGAGGCCTCCGGTTCGGCATACATCCGGCCGCGCCGGTCCATCGACTTCGCGGCATGAAATCCAAAGACGGCTCGGCGGGTGACGCAGATGCGCGAACTCGGCACCATGCTCAGCACCAGCGTGCAGGCGGAAAGACAGGGGCCATCGATGACGACGCGTTCACCGGAATCGCGCACTTTTTCGAACAGATCGAGAAAGGGGCCGACCTGACCGCCCGGGCTCGCGAGGATTCGGACTTCGGCATGGACGGGCGCGGCAAGCGCGCACAACGTTACGGCGACAGCGCAAATTCTGGCGAAACGTGTCCGCATGTTTCGAACCCTCCCTCTTGAGACGGCGAGCCTTTGAGACGAGCGGTCTCTAGGACGAGTTAGCCTTTGAGACGATTAGGAAAATGCAAAGCCTACGCCAAGGTTCCGGCATATTCGACGATCTGCCGAGAGGCACAATCGGAAAAACGCCGCATTACCCGTTCCGTCTCGGTCAACGCGGCGCCGGCAATCCGATGCCAGCACCGTCGCGCGCCCGGCCGGGGCGCGCGTTCCCTGACGATCGAGTTAAATCAGCCGATCAGTCAGGCCGTGCGGTTCTTGAGCGCGCCGACGATCGCGGTGAGGACAGCGCCTGCAACGCCGCCACCGGCCGCCTGGCCGATGATGCTGCCGATATCCGGCGTGGATGCGGAATTGGCAAGCAGCGGAATCAACATACCGAGCAACTGGCCTCCCGGCGCCGCCGCCGATTGCTCCTGCGATGGTGTTTCCAATCGTTCCGAGATCGATGTTCTTGGCGGCGCCTGCGGCGACGTTTCCTCCAATGGCCCCACTGACGATCTGGATGATAAGGCTGATGAGCATTCCCGACATGGCGCGAAACTCCCCCGATCCGGTGTTCAGTTTCAGCGTTGTCAACGGCGCCGGACCATCGCCGCGCCCGTGCAACTTAGGCGTTTGTGCCGGGAAGGTCACGCTGCGCAAGCGAAGGAAATGGAAAAATAACGTAGCTCGCTCGCGGAATGAGGCTTTATCCGTTTCTTCTCGCGCCGCGCAGCGTCGGCAGACCGATACCGGCAGCATCGAAGCCGCCATCGACGGCAAGAATTTGGCCGGTGATGTAGCTTGCGCGGTCGCTGCAAAGAAAATACACGGCCTCGGCCAGTTCTTCCTCGAGGCCGTAGCGGTTGAGCGGGATCGCGTCGTGATAATCGGCCCGGATTTCCGCGCTGTGAACCGCTTTCGCCATCGCGGTGTCGACCGGGCCCGGCGCCACACCGTTGACGCGAATGCCGAGTTCGGCGAGTTCGACCGCAAGCTGCTTGGTCAGGTGCGCAAGTCCGGCCTTGCTGGTGCCGTAGGCCGAGCGCAGCGTCGAGGCGCGCAATCCCGAGATCGAGGTGATGTTGGCGATCGCGCCGCCGCCATGCCGGCGCATCAACGGCACCGCGGCCTTCGCGCACAAAAACGGGCCCGTCAGATTGACCGCGAGCACACGGCTCCAGTCGGCGTCGGAGGTTTCCATCAGCGGCGTGAAGACCGCGACCCCGGCATTGTTGATCAGCGCATCGAGCCTTCCGAACCGGCGCTCGATCTCGGCAAATGCGGAAGCCACCGCGTTGGCGTCGGACACATCGCAGGTCAACGCAAGCGTGGTGTCAGGCGCGGCGAGACCCGCCACGCTTTTCTCCAGGAGGTCGCCGAGAATGTCGAGCAGGGCCACGCGCCAGCCGTCGGCGAGAAAGCGTTTGGCCACGGCAAGCCCGATGCCGCGGGCAGCTCCCGTGACCAAGGCGACTTTATGCGAGGAAGCGGTCATGCCTGTTCCATTCTGACTTTCATCGTCCTTGTCTCTAGCATGGAAGGCGGAGCTCTGCTTTGTTGCGCCCCCGGCAAACGACGATCGCCGAGTAGAGGAAATCAGAGAATGACGAGTGAAGGCAGGCTTTTGAAAGCGGGATTTGATCGCCTCCGCGGCGTGATGGCTGAACACGTCGAGCGCGGCGATTTGCCGGGCCTGGTGATGCTGGTCAGCGATCATGGCGAAGTCCGCACGGAAGCCGTCGGGCGGCTCGCCTTCGAAGGCTCGCCGATGTTGCGGGATTCGCTGTTTCGGATCACCTCGATGACCAAGCCGGTGGCGGCCGCGGCGGCGATGGTCCTGGTCGAGGAGGGCCGGTTGCGGCTCGACGATCCCGTCGACCGATGGCTGCCGGAATTGGCCAATCGCAAGGTGCTGCTCAGGTTCGATGCGCTGGTTCATCAAACCGTGCCGGCGCGGCGCGCGATCACCTTGCGCGATCTGCTCGCGTTCCAGTGCGGCTACGGCATCATTCCGATTTTCCCCGAGCGCCTTCCGATCCAGCGCGCCTATGCGGAAGCGGGTCTGGCGCCGGGCCCGGTATTTCCGTCTTTTCCGCCGGACGAGTTGATGCGCCGCTACGGCAGCCTGCCGCTGACCTACCAGCCCGGCGAGCACTGGCTCTACAACGCCGGCAGTGAAATTCTCGGCGTGCTGATCGCGCGGGTGGCGGGCAAAACATTTGGGGAATTCCTGAACGAGCGCATTTTTGCGCCGCTCGGCATGAAAGACACCGCGTTCTACGCCCCCAAAGACAAGCACTATCGATTCACGACCGCCTATATGTACGATTCATCAGTGCGGCAATTGAAGGTGTTCGATCCCCCCGTGACGGGGCGGTTTTCAAATCCGCCCGCGTTCGAAAACGGCGCGGCCGGTCTTGTCTCCACCGCGGACGATTTCAACGCCTTCGCGCAAATGATGCTCAATGGCGGCAGTGTGGGAAGCGTACGCGTGCTGTCGCGCGAATCCGTGACGCTGATGACGACAAACCACATCGTGGCGGACGAGAAACGCGAGTCGCAGCTGTTCCTCGGTAGCGCCCGGGGCTGGGGATTTGGCTTGTCCGTTTTCACCGGGATCGACGACCCGAACGCCAGGCCCGGTCGCTTCGGTTGGGATGGCGGCTACGGGACGTCGTGGTATTCCGATCCGAACGCGCAACTCACCGGCATTCTCTTGACCCAGCGGGTAATGGATTCGCCGAAGCCTCCGGCTGTATTCACGGATTTCTGGACCACGCTTGACGAAATCGCCGCGAGTTGAGCCGGCCAGGGCACTCCACCCGGCTGCCATGGCTTTCCGAAACATGGTTTTCCGAAATAATTCGACCGCCGATGTCGGGATCGCCCGAGGTCAATCGTCTTATGGGGGAAGGCCGGCCTGTCCGGGGGCCTTTCGAACCGAAACGGAGAATACGATGCGTTTTATGATGCTGATGATCCCGCGGGGCTACGAGACCGCGGCGCCGGGCGCAATGCCGTCTGCGGAGGCGGTCGCGGCGATGATGAAATACAACGAGGCGCTGAAGGAAGCCGGCGTTCTGATCACCCTTGACGGTTTGCACCCGCCGTCATCAGGCGCGCGGGTTTCGTTCGACGATGGCAAGCCGGTCGTCACCGACGGGCCCTTCACCGAATCGAAAGAGGTGATCGGCGGCTACTGGATGATCGACGTGAAATCGCGCGACGAAGCGATCGCCTGGGCCAAGCGTTGCCCGGCCTCGAACAACGAGATCATCGAAATTCGCCAGGTTCAGGAAATGTCGGACTTCCCGCCGGACATTCAGGAACTGGCGGCCGGCTTCGACGAACTGCAGCGCGGCACGCGCTGAGATGAAATCGTTCTACCAGCCAACTGCAAAACAGGAGAAATCAGATGAGCACGAATGACACCTTCCTCGCTGTCTTCCTTGGCAGCAAAAACAGTGCGAAGTGGACGGCGTGGAACGCGCTGTCGGAGACCGAGCGCAAAGCGCGGGAGACGCGGGGTATCGCCGCGTGGAAGGCCTGGGTCGAAAAGCACCAGGCTTCCCTCGTTCAGATGGGCGGGCCACTCGGCAAGACCAAGAAGGTCGATGCGCAGGGAATCGCCGATGTGACCAACGCAATGGGCGCGTTCACGGTGGTTCGCGCGGCCTCGCACGAGGCGGCGGCGAAAATGTTCGAGGACCATCCGCACTTCTCGATCTTCCCCGGCGAGTCCGTCGAGGTTATGCCGGTGCTCCCGATCCCGGCCGGCTAAAGCGTTTTCGAGCGAAGTGGGCGCCGGTTCGCGTGAAGAAAACGCGTTAAAACAAAAGAGTAGAGCCCGGTTCTGATTCCATCAGAACCGAATAGGCTCTAGTCAATCACGGTCCTTGGACTTAAGCGCCGGCTCATGTAAAAGCCCTTTACATGAGCTGGCGCAAAGATCCCGGCCGCACCGAGCGCGGCTATCATCACGGCAATCTGAAAGAGGCGCTGCTGCAGGCAGCGCTCGAGCTCATTGCGACCAAAGGCGCCGCCGGATTTACCTTTGCCGACGCCGCGCGTATCGCCGGCGTCAGTCCGGCGGCTCCCTACCGGCATTTCCGCGACCGCGACGAGTTGCTGTCGAACATCGCGCAGCGTGGTTTCGAGCAGTTCGAATCCGCATTGTCGGAAGCCTGGGACGACGGGCGGCCCGACACCGTCTCGGCGTTTGAGCGGGTCGGCAAGGCCTATCTTGCTTTCGCGCGCGAGAAGCCGGCGTTCTATTCCGCGATGTTTGAATCCGGCCTTGCGGCCGACGTCAGCGCGCCTTTGCAGGCTGCGGGCGAGCGTGCATTCGCGGTGATCCGCGCCGCCGCCGAGCGGCTTGCCGCGTTGGCGCCGCCGGGATCGCCACGGCCGCCGGCCTTGATGATGGCGCTGCATATCTGGTCGATGTCGCACGGCGTCGCCTCGCTGTTTGCGCGCGGCGATGCGGCGCGGCGCAAACTGCCGATGTCGGCCGAGGAACTCCTGGAAGCCGAAGTGCTGATCTATTTGCGCGGTCTCGGTTTTATGACCGATCGCAGACCGGCGGCTCAGGAGGGAACCGGAAAAAATCCGCCGGGGCCTCCGCCGATACCTCCATCCGGGCCTCCATCCGGTCCTTGGGGCCGGCCAAAATAATTTTAGCGGGGCGACGGCCTGCCCAGCTTGACAAAAATTCGGAAAGGTATACGTATGTAAATGTTATTTACATTCACAACGGCATTCGCCGATGGAGAGGGAAATGGCCTACACCGCAGATGTCAATCGATGGCGCGGCCCGACCGAAGAGTACCGCCGCCCCCATATGCTCGAGACGCCTTGGCATCCCGGCTGGATTGCCGTGACCATCCTCGGCTTCTTCATCTGGTGGCCGATTGGACTTGCCCTTCTCTTTTTCACACTCGGGAGCAGAAAAATGGGTTGCTGGAGTCATCAAGATCGCTGGGCGAACAAGATGGAGCGGATGCAGTACAAGATGGAGCGGATGAAGAACCGCATGGAGCGCGGTGGTTTCCCGTTCGGCCCGTCCACGAGCGGCAACCGCGCCTTCGACGAATACCGCATGGAGACGCTGCGGCGGCTTGAAGACGAGCAGAAGGACTTCCGCGAATTCCTCGATCGCCTGCGTCACGCCAAGGACAAGGAAGAGTTTGATGCGTTCATGGCGCAGCACCGTACCCGTCCGACGCCGCCGGCCGACGACCATCCCCAGAGCTGAGACTGGAACCAGGACTTAAGGCGTAACGCCCCTTACGACCTTGAGGCCCTCGAGCCGCTCGTTTGCGAAAGCAGACGGGCGGTTTGCTTTTTGCCGCCAAAACGGCCGCCTGACGGCGGTTTTAAGTCCTTGGCCGGCCGGTATTTCCCCCAGGCGAAATCCCCTTTGGTAACCAGACGTTAACCACGATTGTCGTCTGGTGGGAGACGAAAGGACGCGCGGAAAGCCCTTGTTTTGACACGTTGGCAGGGGAAGCCAGCCCCGGCTTTGGACGGGCCTCCCATGTGACACATTCACGGCTTTTCGCGCCGGCGTACACAGCCCGCGCTTTTCATGCGGCCGTAGGATCGGAAGTCGTTGCATTCACGAGTGAATGACTACCGAAATTTTGGGAAACTTGCGTTGAGAGGACATCGCTTATGAATCCGGCTGACGTGGCGCAGTCTGTCTTGCCGCTGCCATCCGCTGACGTTTCGCTGATTGCCCTGTTCTGGCAGGCGCACTGGATCGTCAAATGCGTGATGCTCGGGCTGTTGTCGTGCTCGGTCTGGGTGTGGGCGATCGCGATCGACAAGATTATTCTCTACTCGCGCACGCGCCGCGCGATGGATCGTTTCGAGCAGGCGTTCTGGTCGGGCCAGTCGATCGAGGAACTTTACCGCACGCTCGCCGCCAAGCCGACGCAGTCGATGGCGGCGTGTTTCGTGGCGGCGATGCGCGAATGGAAGCGTTCCTTTGAAAGTCAGGCGCGATCCTTTGCCGGCCTTCAAATGCGGATCGAAAAGGTCATGAACGTCTCGATCGCGCGCGAAATCGAGCGGCTGGAACGACGGCTTCTGGTGCTTGCGACCGTGGGTTCGGCGGGACCGTTCGTCGGTCTGTTCGGCACCGTCTGGGGCATCATGTCGAGCTTCCAGTCGATCGCCGCTTCGAAAAATACTTCGCTGGCGGTAGTGGCCCCGGGCATTGCGGAAGCGCTTTTTGCCACCGCCGTCGGCCTTATCGCCGCCATCCCCGCGACTATTTTCTATAACAAGTTCACGTCCGAGGTGAACCGGCAGGCGCAGCGGCTGGAAGGGTTCGCGGATGAATTCTCAGCCATCCTGTCGCGTCAGATCGACGAGCGCGGGTAAAGACCGATCCACAAGATCATGTGAGCTTATTGTGAGCGCTGAATTGTGAGCACCGAAACATGGCGATGAACATGGCAAGCTCGTCCGGCGGTGGCGGGCGCCGTGGCGGCCGGCGCGCCGCCGTGATGGCGGAAATCAATGTCACGCCGATGGTCGACGTGATGCTGGTGCTGCTCATCATCTTCATGGTGGCAGCTCCGCTGATGACCTCGAATATCGATATCGACCTGCCCATTGCCTCGGGCGGCAAATCGATCGCCGCCAACACGCCGCCGCTCACGCTGTCGGTCAAACGCACCAACGGCAGCTGCAACTCCAATGTCGAGCTTTATCTTGGGGATGCGCCGGTTGCAGCGGCCGATTTGTTGCCTAAAATCAAGGCGATCCGCGAGACTCGGTCTGAGGCCGAGAGTGTAGTTTACCTGCGCGGCGACAAGGATGTCTGCTACACGGATATGATGAAATTGCTCGGGCAGATCCGGACCGCCGGATTCAAGGCTAATATCGTCATCATTCCCGAACAGGGTTCGTAAGGGAATGACGGCGAGAGCTGCGTCTGGATCGAAACGGAAGGCCTGACTTGAAGGGCAAAATCGGCAAGACAGTGATTGCGTCGATTATCCTGCACGTCCTCGTGATCGGGTGGATGATGCTTTCGTTTTCGACCAAGGCCTTTGTGATGCCGGACGAGGACGTGGTCGCGGTCGACGTGATCTCCGCCGATCAGCTTTCGCATGCCATGGCCGGCATGAAGACGGGCAAGAAAGAAAATCCGAAGCCGCTGGTCGAGAAGGTTGCCGAGGCCAAGCCTCCGGTCGACGACACCGTCGGCAAGATCACCGAAAAGCCGCCTGTCGTCACCGACACCACGCCGCCGCCGCAACCCAAGCCCGTCGAAAAGCCGGTCGAGAAGAAACCCGATCCGCCCAAGCCGGTGGCCGAAGCCAAGCCGAAGGAAGAGCCGAAGCCGGTCGAGAAGAAACCTGAAACTCCCGACCCGATCGCGGAAGCCATCAAGAAGGAAGAGAAGAAGCCGCCGAAGCCGGTAGTCGAGGCAGCCAAGCCGCCGCCACCGCAGCCGCCGAAGAAGGTAGAGCGCACCTACGACGCCACGAAGATCGCGTCACTTCTGGACAAGCGCGAGCCGTCGCGTCAGGCCGTCACCGGCGATACGATCAATTCCAACGCTGCGCTGGGCACGTCGAAGGGTTCGTCCGCGGACAACTCCGCTACCTGGGGCGCGATGTTCCGTTCCCAGGTCGAGCGCTGCTGGAAGAAGCCGTATGGCGGGATCGAGAGCCAGAATCCCGAAGCCGCCTTTTCGATCCGGCTGAAGCGCGACGGCACGCTGGAGTCGATGCCGGTGCCCGAGGGCACGCCGCCGACGCCTTATCTTCGCGTCTATCAGGAGAGTGCGCTGCGCGCGATCATCGACTGCGCGCCCTATAATCTGCCCGCCGCGTATTTCGACGAGTGGAAATTTTTTGCGCCGGTGTTCACCGAACGAAAGAGCTGAAACGTGAGAGTTACGATCCGCGTATATGAAATGAAGCCCTGCAAATGACCGACAAAGATCTCCCGCGCCAGATGCCGTTTCACCTCAATCGCCGTCAGCTCGTTTCCGGCATGGCCTCGTTTGGCCTGCTCACGGGCGCTTCCGTTCGCCAGGCCGCCGCGCAAAAGCGCGTTCAGATTCCCGAGGGCGATTTCGCGCCGGTGCCGATCGCGATTCCGAATTTCGCCGCCGGTACGCCGTCGGATGGCGACGTCGGCGCCGGCGTTACCCAGGTCATCACCAACAATCTCAGGCGCAGTGGATTGTTCGCGCCGATCGATCCGGCGGCCTACCTTGAAAAGGTCATCAACTTCGAGGTGGTGCCGCAGTTCAACAACTGGAAGACCATCAACGCGCAGGCGCTGGTGACCGGCCGGATGACGCGGCAACCGGACGGTCGCCTGAAGGCCGAATTCCGTTTGTGGGACGTCTCGACCGGCCAACCGCTGGCCGGCCAGCAATATTTCACCCAGCCGGAGAACTGGCGGCGGATTTCCCACATCATCTCCGACCAGATCTACGAGCGCATGACCGGCGAGAAAGGCTATTTTGACAGCCGCGTGGTGTTCGTCGACGAGACCGGTTCCAAGGAGCGGCGCGTCAAGCGGCTCGCGCTGATGGATCAGGACGGCGCCAATGTCCGCTATCTGACTCGTGGCAGCGATCTGGTGTTGACGCCGCGCTTTTCGCCGTCGACTCAGGAAATCACCTACATGGAGTTCGGGCAGGGCGATCCGCGCGTCTATCTTCTCAACATCGAAACCGGACAGCGCGAGATCGTCGGCAATTTTCCCGGCATGACCTTCTCGCCGCGCTTTTCGCCGGACGGCCAGCGCGTGATCATGAGCCTGCAACAGGGCGGTAACTCGAACCTGTTCGCGATGGATCTGCGATCGAAATCGACCACGCGCCTCACCGATACGCCGGCGATCGATACCTCCCCGTCCTACTCGCCCGACGGCTCGCGCATCAGCTTCGAATCCGATCGGGGCGGAAAGCCGCAGATTTATGTGATGCCCGCGAGCGGCGGCCAGGCCCAGCGTATTTCCTTCGGAGATGGCAACTACTCGACGCCGGTGTGGTCGCCGCGCGGCGACTACATCGCGTTTACCAAACAAGGCGGTGGGCAGTTCTCGATCGGCATCATCAAGCCCGACGGTTCGGGCGAGCGGATTCTCACCTCGGGCTTCCATAATGAGGGGCCGACCTTCGCGCCGAACGGGCGCGTTCTGATGTTCTTCCGCGATCCCGGCGGCAACGGCGGGCCGTCGCTGTTTTCGGTCGATATTTCCGGCCGCTTCGAACAGCGCGTGCCGACGCCGGGCTTTGCTTCCGATCCGGCCTGGTCACCGCTGCTTTCCTGACAGGGTTAATACAGAAATCGCCGGGCCCATCCGTACGATGGACGGCAAACCTTGCCTAGCCTGCTGATTCCGTGAGCAGATTCTCGTTTTCCAGACAAAAAACAACGTCCCGGTAACGATGTTCCCTCAGAAAGGCTTCACTCGCGGCGGGTAAGACTGCGCGGGCAAATGACGTCCGCGGTCCGCATGCAATTGGTCGACGAAAAAAAGCAAGGCAATCGAGAAGAGCTGCCGCCCACCATCTATGCGGCGCTGGTCGATTCGCTGTTTCAGAACTTCGTGCCGACATTGGCGGGCACGTTGTGCGCGACCATTGTCGCCGTCATGACGGCGCTGAAGACCGGCAATCACATGATCTGGCCGTGCGCGATCTGGATTTCGATCGTTGGCGTGGCGCGCGCGATGCAGATGCGCGAATACGAACTGGAACGGCAGGTGTCTCCGCTCACGCCGGAGCGCGCTCCCTGGTGGGAGAACAACTACAAGAATCTGGCGGACCTCTACGCGAGCTCGCTCGGCCTGTGGTGCTTTGTCGTGGTGCTCGGGAGCGGAGACGCCGTCGCTCACATGCTGTGCGCCGCCGTCACCATCGGCTACACCGCCGCGAGCGCCGGGCGCAACTACGCCCGCCCATGGATCATTCAACGCCACATCGTGTTTGGCTGCGCGCCGCTGGCGCTGGCTTTGATCCTGCACGGCGACGTCTACTATACCGGGCTCGGGCTGTTGCTGGCATTGTTCTTCGTCGGGTTGAAGTACATCAACCTCAGCCTCAATGCGATCTTCGTTGACGCGCTGACCTCCAGCATGAGGGAAGCGGCGCTGGCCACGCGTTTCGATACCGCCCTGAACAACATGCCGCACGGCCTGTGCATGTTCACCAGCGACGGGCATCTGGCGGTGATGAACCACCGCTTCGGCGAGATGATGGACCTGCCGGCGGATCTGGCGCATCTGCGTCCCAGCGCATCCGGCATCCTGGCTGCTTGCGTCGATGCCGGATCGATCTCGGAAGCCAACGCCAACATGATCCTCGCCGAAATCGAGAATCCGCAGGCGAAGGGCATCATCACGACCGACCCGGACGTGGCGCGCGGCCGCTCGCTGTCGTGGGCGTTCCAGCCGATGGCCGACGGCGGCGCCGTCGTCCTGCTGGAGGACGTCACCGAGCGGCGCAACGCGGAAGCCAGAATTACCCATCTGGCGCGTTTCGACGAACTGACGGGATTGCCGAACCGGGTCAATTTCCGCGACGAAATAGGACATCTGCTGGCGAGCCCGCACGGTATCGACGAAATGTCGGCGCTGTTGTTCATCGACCTCGATCAGTTCAAGCAGGTCAACGACACGCTCGGCCATCCCTGCGGCGATCAACTGTTGTGCGCGGTCGCCGACCGGTTGCGCGCGATGCTGCGCCCGGAGGATTTCGTGGCGCGGTTCGGCGGCGACGAGTTCGTGGTGTTCCAGCAGAACATCAGGTCGCCGGACGAGGCGGCTGCACTGGCCCGCCGCATCGTCGATCACCTGAGCGAACGCTACAAGATCGACAATCACCTGGTCGAGATCGGCGCCAGCATCGGCATTGCGATGACGTCCGGCGTCGGCGCCGACACGCTGTTGAAGAACGCCGACATGGCGCTCTACCGCGCCAAGGCGGACGGTCGCGGCACCTTCTGTTTCTTCCGGGAAGAAATGGCGCAGACCGTCGAGGCGCGCCGCATCCTCGAGCTCGACCTGCGCAGGGCGCTCGCGAACGAGGAATTCGAGCTGTTCTATCAGCCGCTGGTCAATCTGCAGAGCGGCAAGATATCGACCTGCGAAGCGTTGCTGCGGTGGAATCATCCGCTTCGCGGCACGGTGTCGCCGGCGGACATCATCCCGGTCGCCGAAGACATGGGCATGATCGTCGATCTCGGCCGCTGGATCCTGCGCAAGGCCTGCCTGGAGTGCATGCAGTGGCCGGAGGCGGTCAGCGTTGCGGTGAACTTCTCGCCGCAGCAGTTTCATCAGCGCGACGTGCTGAGCGAGGTTCGCTACGCGCTCGACGTCTCGGGGTTGCCGCCCGATCGGCTCGAAATCGAAATCACCGAATCTTCCCTGCTGCGTAACACGCAGTTCACCCACGAACTGCTCGCACAGTTGCGTGAACTCGGCGTGCGCATTTCGCTGGACGATTTCGGCACCGGCTATTCGAGCCTCAGCTATCTGCACAGTTTCCCATTGCAGAAGGTCAAGATCGACCGTTCGTTCCTGGAAGGGATCGATACCGATCGCCCGCTGCGGTTGTTGCGCGGCGTCGCGCGGCTGAGCGCCGATCTCGGCATGTCGGTCGTCGTCGAGGGCATCGAGACCAACGAGCAGCTTGAACTCGTCAATGCCGATGGCACCGTCAGCGAAGCCCAGGGCTATCTCTTCAGCCGGCCAGTGCCCGCGATGCGGGTGCGGCAGCTCCTGAACGCATCCCACGGCCGCCGCTCGGACGACGAGTCCGTCCCCTCGCGATCGATCGCCTAGAAAATCCTTGCACGACCGCGGCCGGATCGAGTGGGCTTATTCCCTCTCGCCGGAAAACCATTCGCGACCATCGGGTTAACCCTGTTCGGTCGATCTGTTTGCACTTGCGGTAAGAAACAATTAACCTTCGGTTGTATGCGGCTAGGCGGCTGCTGCGAGGAGGTCTGATTGAGTTTAGTGCAAGAAAGTCGGAGCGGCCCCCTCCAGAGCCAAATCGACCTGCTGGATCAAGTCGAGTACCGGTTGGCAGAAACAGAAGTTGAAAAAGAAGAGATCTACAACTTAAGATACCGGGCTTATCTGAACGAGGGCGCCATCGAACCGCAGGCTGAACAGCGCCTGGCCGACCGTTTCGACGAGCTGCCGAATTCCTGGACGTTTGGCATCTATCTCAGCGGCGAACTGACCAGTTCGGTCCGTATCAGCGTCGCGGCGCCTGATCACAGCGACACGCCGGCGGTTGACGCCTTCCGCGACCTGCTCGAGCCGGAATTGGCCAAGGGCAAGGTGATCGTCGACCCCAACCGCTTCGTCGCCGATCCCGTTCGCCGGACCAAATTTCCGCAGCTTCCTTACGTCACGCTGCGGCTCGCTTATGTGGCGTGCGAGCATTTCAACGCCGATATTGGCACCGCGACCGTCCGCAAGGAGCATCAGGCGTTCTACCGCCGGGTGTTTCTGCACCAACCGTTGTGCCTGCCGCGTCCGTATCCGACGCTCACCAAGCCGCTGTGCCTGATGGCGGTCGACTATCCGAAACTGCGCGACAAGGTGTTTCAGCGCTATCCGCTGTTTCGCTCCACCGATGCGGAGCGGCAGATGCTGTTCGAGCGGAATCGCGATCCGTTGTCCCCGCTGGTCGATCTGCCGGAACTCCCGAACGGCCAGGCCTCGATCTCGCCGACCGGCTAATTCCGGCAAAGCTGGCGCGTCCGCCGCGCGGGACTAGTCCGCCTCAACCGGCTGCCACCCCACTAGGCGGGGATACGCCTCGATCCGGCAAACCGTGCGCTATCGTGGTTTTGCGGGTAAATCCCCGCCGATCACCTTGAAAAGGCAATATATTCAGGTGAATGGCCTTGCCTTCACCCTCGTGCCACATTTACAACCCATTAACCATCTCGGTCGCTTTTCGCCGTTTGGGGGCATTTGAACGGGTTCGGCAACGCCTCATCAAGGTTGACGGAACGTTCGCTTAACCATCGCCCTGTAGACCGGATAGAAGTCGAAAACGTGAGCGTGGAGGCTCCCGAATGAAACACCCTATGCGTATCCTCCAGGGTCTTAAGCTGGCTGCAGCGCTTGCGATTGCGCTGTCGATGGGTGCCTGTGCAAAGAATTCACTGACCGATGGCGCCATGGCCAGCGCGGCGACGCCGGGCAGCCAGCAGGACTTCGTGGTCAATGTCGGCGATCGCGTGTTCTTTGAGAGCGACCAGACCGAGCTGTCGCCGCAAGCGATTACGACGCTGGAGAAGCAGGCGCAATGGCTGCAGACCTATCCGCGCTATAGCTTCACCATTGAAGGCCATGCCGACGAACGTGGCACCCGCGAGTACAACATTGCGCTCGGCGCACGGCGCGCCCAGTCGGTGCGTTCTTTCCTCGCCTCGCGCGGCATCGATGCGTCGCGGATGCGCACCATCTCCTACGGCAAGGAGCGCCCGGTGGCGGTCTGCAACGACATCTCCTGCTGGTCGCAGAATCGCCGCGCCGTCACGGTGCTGAACGCGAACTCGTAAAAGCCGCCTGATTGGAAGAGTTTTGCCGGCGCCCTCTCAATTGAGCGGCGCCGGTACTACTTTGGGAGTGGTCTTCGTGATTTGTTTCAGTCACATTTTTGGCGTACTCCGTCACGCAAGCTGATCCACTGTCGCGCTCATTCGCCTGGCTGAAATGTTATTGAGAATTCATAAAACCACCCGCGCTGCCACGTTGGCCGCGATAGTCGGGCTGTGCGCTCTCGCCTGGGATTCGCCGGTGTTTGCGCAATCCGACGATGTCGATCCGGAGGTTCGGATCCAGCAGCTCGAAAATCAGTTGCGGCAGCTCACCGGGCAGAACGAGGAACTGCAATATCGCAACCGGCAGCTCGAAGAGCGCTTAAGGTTGCTTCAGAGCGGTGCGCAAGGATCGCCTCAAGGCGCTGCCCCCGGTCAGGTGGGCGCCCCGATGGCGAACACGGCCGCGTTGCCGCCCGCGCAACCAGGGCCTTCTTACCAGCAGCAGTCACCGGTCTATCAGCAACAGCCTGGCGGCTATCAGCCACAGGCCGCGGCACCCGCGCCAATCGTTCAGGAGCCGGCAGGGGTACCACCGAGAGGCGGCCGCCGCGGCGATGCCTTTGATCCCACCCAGAATCCCAACGCGCCTGGCGCGCCGCGCGCGCTCGGTGGCGGCCAGCTGTCAATTCCCGCCGAGGCGCCGATCGGCGCACCGGGCGGGCGAGGGGCCGGCGAGCCGCTCGATCTCGCCAATACCGGCGGGGCGCCCGCCGGCGCGCTGCCGCCTCCGCCGTCACGCAACACCAACGCGACCGGCGCGCTCACCACTTTGCCGCCCTCTGCCACGCCCCGCGACGAGTTCGATCTCGGTGTCGGCTATATGCAGCGCAAGGATTACGCGCTTGCCGAAGAGACCATGCGCAACTTCCAGCGCAAGTACCCGAACGATCCGATGATGGCGGAGGCGCAGTTCTGGCTCGGCGAGAGCTTCTTCCAGCGCCAGCAATATCGCGAAGCGGCCGAAGCGTTTCTTGGGGTGACGACCAAGTTCGATCGGTCCGCGAAAGCCCCGGATGCCTTGCTGCGGCTTGGCCAGTCGCTGGCCGCGTTGAAGGAGAAGGAAGCCGCCTGCGCCGCCTTCGGCGAGGTGGCCCGGAAATATCCGCGTGCCCCGGCCAACGTCAAACAGGGTGTCGACCGCGAGCAGAAGCGCTCGAAGTGTTAGTGGTCGCGTGCTAGCGCACGGCGCATGAGCTAAGGTCCGCTTCACGGCCTTAATCCATCAGCCAGCGACGTCATGCCTGAGGACGACAAATCCCCGATCTCGGTACGGCAGGCGGAAGGCCTGTTTGCGGACTGGAAGAATGCGCCCGCGCTGGTCCTTGCGGTATCCGGCGGCCCGGATTCCATCGCCTTGATGTGGCTGGCTGCGCGTTGGCGAAGGGCTCGTTCGCGCGGACCGCATCTTCTGGCGGTAACGATCGATCATGGTCTGAGGCGAGAGGCCGCGCGCGAGGCCCGCGACGTCAAGCGCCTGGCGCGTACGCTCGGGCTGGCGCATCTCACGATGCGCTGGACCGGGGCGAAACCGAAATCGGGCGTGCCGGCGGCGGCGAGGGCGGCGCGCTACCGGCTTCTCGCCCGCGCCGCCCGCGGCAGCGGCGCCAGTCACATCCTCACCGCCCATACCCGCGACGACCAGGCCGAAACCTTGCTGATGCGGCTATTGCGCGGCAGCGGCATCGGCGGTCTGGCGGCAATGGCGCGCGAGAGCGAGCGCGAGGGCGTGTTCATTGTCCGCCCTTTTCTGAATATTTCGAAATCGCAGCTCATCGCGACGCTCGAGGCAGCCGGGATCGGCTATGCGGATGATCCAACCAACCGCGATATCAGCTTTACCCGGCCGCGCCTTCGCAAGGTGATCGAAGGGCTTGCCGTCGAAGGCGGCGATGCGCGCAACCTCGCCAGGCTGGCCTCGCGGCTGGCGCGCGCCAACGCGGCGATCGAAGTCCTGGTCGACGGCGCCGCGCGCTATCTGGCGCTGAGAGACCCCGAAGCCGCATCGCGGCCGACAAATCCCCGCCAGTCCGAAAATGCCAGTTTCGATGCGGCTACTTTCGCTGCCCTGCCCGAAGAGATTCGGCTGCGGCTCTTGTTGCGTGCGATCGAACGGTTCGGTCATGAGGGGTCGGCTGAACTGGGCAAGGTCGAGGCCCTGCTGGCGGTGTTCGACCAGACGTTGCGGACCACCGGCAAAGCGCGGCAATTGAGGCTGAAACAGACCCTTGCCGGCGCCGTCATCGCCCTTGCCAAGGGGCGGATCGTCATCGAACCGGCGCCGCCGCGCCGCCGCCGGGGAAATTAAGCGGCTTTTCGCGAAGTCCCGCGTTTTGTGGGTCTTAACCACCCCCGAAAACACCGTATTTCCGCGACATGAATTGGACCGCAATAGTCCTGGGATAGGCTAAATAGTCTCATGCGGTTCCCTTGGCAGGGGGCGACTTGGCACCTAAATTGTAACGCGTAGTCGCCATAGGGATTCTCTTGCGCTGACCCAAGGACCAAGGCCGCGATCCGCGCGACCACGAAGGAAAATCAATGAACGCCAATCTGCGCAATTTCGCCCTGTGGGTCATTATTGTTCTGCTGTTATTGGCCTTGTTCACGCTCTTCCAGAATCCGGGGCAGCGCGCCGCTTCGCAGGATATCTCCTTCTCGCAGTTGTTGACCGAGGTCGACGCCAAGCATGTGCGCGACGTGGTGATTCAGGGGCCGGAGATTCACGGTACCTTCACCAACGGCTCGAGCTTCCAGACCTATGCGCCGAATGATCCGACGCTGGTGTCGAAGCTTTACGCTGGCCAGGTACAGATCACCGCCAAGCCGCCCGGCGACAACGTGCCGTGGTTCGTTTCGCTGCTGGTGTCGTGGCTGCCTTTCATCGCGCTGATCGGCGTGTGGATCTTCCTGTCGCGGCAGATGCAGGGCGGTGCCGGCAAGGCCATGGGTTTCGGCAAGTCGCGCGCCAAGATGCTGACGGAAGCGCATGGCCGCGTGACCTTCGAAGACGTCGCAGGTGTGGATGAGGCCAAGCAGGATTTGCAGGAGATCGTCGAATTCCTGCGCGACCCCGGCAAGTATCAGCGGCTCGGCGGACGGATTCCGCGCGGCGTGCTGCTGGTCGGTCCTCCCGGCACCGGCAAGACGCTGATCGCGCGAGCGGTCGCCGGCGAAGCCAACGTTCCCTTCTTCACCATTTCCGGCTCGGACTTCGTCGAGATGTTCGTCGGCGTCGGCGCAAGCCGTGTCCGCGACATGTTCGAGCAGGCCAAGAAGAATGCGCCGTGCATCATCTTCATCGATGAAATCGACGCCGTCGGCCGCCATCGCGGTGCGGGGCTCGGCGGCGGCAATGACGAGCGCGAGCAGACGCTGAACCAGTTGCTGGTCGAGATGGATGGCTTCGAGGCCAATGAGGGCGTGATCCTCATTGCCGCGACCAACCGTCCGGACGTGCTCGATCCGGCGCTGCTGCGGCCCGGCCGCTTCGACCGTCAGGTCGTGGTGCCCAATCCGGACGTCGTCGGCCGCGAGCAGATCCTCAAGGTCCACGTCCGCAAGGTGCCGCTGGCGCCCGATATCAACCTCAAGACCATCGCGCGCGGCACGCCCGGTTTCTCCGGCGCCGACCTGATGAACCTCGTCAACGAGGCGGCGCTGACGGCTGCACGCCGCAACAAGCGTATGGTGACGCAGGCCGAGTTCGAAGAGGCCAAGGACAAGGTCATGATGGGCGCCGAGCGCAAGTCGCTGGTCATGACCGAGGAAGAGAAGTTGCTGACCGCCTATCACGAAGGCGGCCACGCGATCGTTGGCCTCAACGTCATCGCCACCGACCCGATCCACAAGGCAACGATCATTCCGCGCGGCCGTGCGCTCGGCATGGTGATGCAGTTGCCGGAGCGCGACAAGCTGTCGATGTCGCTGGAGCAGATGACGTCGCGCCTTGCGATCATGATGGGCGGCCGTGTCGCGGAAGAGCTGGTGTTCGGAAAGGAGAAGGTGACTTCTGGAGCCTCTTCCGACATCGAGCAGGCCACGCGGCTGGCGCGCATGATGGTGACCCGTTGGGGTCTCTCCGAAGAGCTCGGCACCGTGTCCTACGGTGAAAACCAGGACGAAGTGTTCCTCGGCATGTCAGTGTCGCGCACCCAGAATGCGTCCGAGGCGACGGTGCAGAAAATCGACACCGAGATTCGGCGGTTCGTCGAGGAGGGCTACAATCAGGCGACCAAGATCCTGACCGAGAAACGCGCCGATCTGGAAGCGCTCGCCAAGGGGCTTCTGGAATACGAGACGCTGACCGGCGATGAGATCATCGATCTCCTGAAAGGCAAGAAGCCGAACCGCGAGTCGGTGCTGGAGCCGACGACGCCGCGCGCTTCGGCGGTGCCGCCCGCCGGCAAGCCGCGTCCGCGTCCCGATCCGGATCCCGGCCTGGAGCCGCAGCCGCAGGCGTAAAACACGGGCCTTGCGGCTATCTCAGCCAAACCAGTTGTGCAAAAGCTCGGCATCAAGCCGGGCTTTTGTATTTTTGTCGACGGCGCATCGTTACCCAGAAGACCAGCGGCCAACAGGCTCCCCGAAAGGGCGGGATGACGCGCTTATCCCCCTTGGCCCGCGACTTGCTTGAAATAAGCTGTAACGTCCGCCGTTGCCGAATTCTGGGAGCCGCCGATGTCAGGTCAACCGAACGACATACCCGTCATTGCCGTCCCGAATGCCAACTCCAGACTCTATAACCACGATCTGGCGCCGATTGCTCCGGCGGGGCGCACGTGGGGCATTTTCAGCATCTTCGCGATGTGGATGTCGGACGTGCATTCGGTCGGCGGCTACACCTTTGCCGCGAGCCTGTTCTTTCTCGGCCTGAACGGATGGGAAGTGCTGCTCGCGATGGTGGTCGGCATTACCATCGTCTATTTCCTGATGAACCTGATCGGGCGTCCATCGCTGAAATACGGCACGCCGTTTCCGGTCGTGGCACGGATGTCGTTCGGCGTGATGGGCGCCAACGTCGCCGCGGGCCTGCGCGGCATCGTCGGTATCGTCTGGTACGGCGTGCAGACCTATTTCGCTTCGAAAGCCGTTCAAGCGCTGGTGCTGACCTTTTATCCGGGCGCCGAAGCGTGGACTCATTCGGGCTTTGCCGGGCTCTCCCTCCTGGGCTGGGGCAGTTTTCTTTTCATGTGGCTCTTCCAGCTCCTGATCTTCCTCAATGGCATGGAGACGATCCGCAAGTTCATCGATTTCTGCGGACCGGTCGTCTACATCGTGATGTTTGCGCTGGCGATCTGGATCGTGATGCAAACCGGCGTTTCCAGTCTGTCATTGCAACTGAGCCCGCGCGCCGAGGGATCCGCGATCGGGCATATGGCGAATGCAGCCATGCTGATCGTCGCCTATTTTGCGGCGTTGCTGCTCAACTTCGGCGACTTCTCGCGTTTTGCGAAGGACGAACGGTCGATGAAGGTCGGCAACTTCCTTGGCCTTCCCGTCAACTTCATCGTGTTCGCCATCATCACCGTCATCGTCACCGCGGGCACCGTGAAAGTGTTCGGCGAGGCGATCATGGACCCCGTCGCAATCGTCGAACGCATCGGCAACCCCTGGGTCGTCGCGATCGGCTCGATCACCTTCATCGTCGCCACCATGGGGATCAACATCGTCGCCAATTTCGTGTCGCCGGCCTACGACATCTCCAATCTCTATCCCGGCAAGATCGATTTCCGTCGCGGCGGCCTCATTACCTCGATCCTCTCGGTGATGGTGTGTCCGTGGATCTTCGTCTCGAGCCCGCAGGCCATCACGATCTTCGTCAGCATCTTCGGTGCCGCTTTGGGCCCGATGTTCGGGATCATGGTGGCCGACTACTACCTGGTGAAGCGGCAACACATCGTCCTCAACGATCTCTATACGATGTCGCCAACAGGCTCGCTGCATTTCGACAGCGGCTGGAATACCAGAGCATTGCTGGCGCTGGCGGGCTCGGCTGCGGTCTCGATCGGGCTCTCGCTCGCCGGCGCCTACGGCGCGATCACCAATGTCGGGGATTGGGGCTGGTTGATCGGGGCTGTGCTCGGCGCGCTGTTCTATACGGCGCTGATGCGCGGCCGCGAGGCGCCGGCTCCATCGGGGGCTGTGGCCTGATCCGGCCAAATCCCGCGCCCAAGGCCATTCCTTCTTAAGACAAGGCCATTCCGTCTTAAGATTTCGGCAAGCCGGCCGGCCTAAAGCTTTAGGGGAGCGCGCGTGTCCTGACGCGCCGGGAGCCCTATGGCGACGCTGACGTCCGATATCACCATGCCCACCGCGAGGAACGCGCTTCCGCCCGCGCTCCCGATCGCCTGTCTTGTGCTGTGCATGATCAACGTGGCGTTGCTGCAAAACGGGTTCACCGCCCACTGGTGGATCTTCGATGAAAACGGGCTCGGCATCCCGACCGATTTCGTCAACGTGTGGTCCGCAGGCCGCCTCGTCCTCGATGGTCATCCGGCGCTGGCCTATGACTGGGACATCCAGAAAGAAGTTCAGGTCGCTGTCCTCGGCCAGAGCTATCCCGGCAATTTCGCCTGGCATTACCCGCCGCCGTTTCTGTTCGTGGCAGCATTGCTCGCCCATTTCCCGTATGGCGTGGCTTTTCTCGGCTGGGCCGCGGTTAGTTTCGTGCCTTATCTGGCCGTCATGCGCGCGATCGTCGGCCGTTCCTTTGGCTTGCTGCTCGCCGTGGCTTTTCCCGTGGTCTTCACCAACACGCTGGTCGGACAGAACGGATTTCTGACCGCCTCCCTGATCGGCGGCACGCTGGTAGCGATGCCGCGCTGGCCGACTCTCGCGGGCATATGCCTCGGGCTTTTGAGCTACAAGCCGCAATACGGGTTGCTGTTTCCGCTGGTGCTGATCGCAGCCTCGCAATGGCGGGTGTTTTTCACCGCGGGTATCGTTGCGGCGTTGCTGGCCGCGGTCTCCTGGCTCGCTTTCGGTACCGAGAGCTGGCAAGCCTTCGTTCACTGGCTGCCGATGTTCAATCAGGCGTTCCTGGTCGAGGGACGCGCGCCGTGGGGCAAGCTGCAAAGCATCTTCGGACTGACCCGCTATTTCGGCGGTGCGGAAACATTCGCCTGGACGTTGCAGTGGATCATGACCGTCACCGTCGCGGTTCTGCTTGCGCTTGTGTGGCGCAGCCGCGCTGTCCGCTATGAACTGAAAGCCGCAGCGCTTGCAACGGGCGCGTTGTTGGTGACGCCCTATCTCTTTCTCTACGACGAGATGGTGCTTGCCATTGCCGTGGCGTTTCTTGTTCGCGTCGGGCTGGACGACGGATTTGAACGGCACGAACTGCCGGCGCTCGGCCTCGTCGCCGTGTTGTTGATCATCTTTTCGCTTCTGGGCGCGCCGACCGGCTTCGGGGCGACCCTGGTGGTTACCGCACTCGTCGCGCACCGCATCGGACCGTGGTGGCGAGGGCAGGGGTCGTCCGCTCCGGCCGTCGCCCGCGCGGGATAGGCCATCATCTAAAACGCTTGTCATGAAGCGTGAATTATTGTTCACTTCTTGAAGCGGCCGGTTACCGGCCGCCAAGAACTGAATAGGCGCCTCGGCAGGTTTCGGCCTCGGGCGCGCCGGGAGCGAGAAACGCAAAATGGTCTATCGGCGGACCCACCAGGTCGTGAAACGCCTTGCGGCACGCCGCAGTGCCATTCTGACCGCGGCGCGAAATGCTGCGTCGGAAGGCGGAATGAGCGCGGTCCAGATCGCGCCGATTGCAATCCGCGCCAATGTCGCTGCCGGCACCGTCTATCGCTACTTCCCTTCCAAGGCCGAGCTGATTTCCGAATTGATCGCCGATGTCTCGCGCGACGAACTGGCGGCGATCCGTCGCGCCGCGGATGCCGCGCCCGGCCCATCATCGGCGTTGGCGGCGGCCGTCACCACGGTCGCGGTGCATGCGCTGTCACAGCGCAAGCTCGCCTGGGGCATCCTGGCCGAGCCGGTCGATGTCGATGTCAGCGTGTCGCGGCTTGCCAGCCGCCGCGCGGTAGTCGGCGAAATCGCGGGCCGTATCGATGCGGCGGTCCGTGCCGGGCACCTGCCGGCGCAGGACACGAGCCTCGCCGCTATCGCGCTGCTCGGCGCGCTGAACGAAGCGCTGGTTGGGCCGCTCGCGGCGGAGAACATGGACGATCCGGGAAAGCTGCGCGACGCCGTACAGACGGTCACGCTGCTTGCGCTACGCGCGGTCGGCGTGATGGATGCGCGCGCGCGGGGCCTCGTGGTGCAGGCAGTCTTGCCCTCCAAGGCGCTGGCCGGCGCGTAAGCGCGCTTAGGCCGCGAGGCATGAGGCGGCGTTATGGCTTGACGTAGAGGCTTTCGTGCGAGCCGACGTACTGCTCTTTCCAGCCGCGCTTGTCGACGAGAAATCTCTTCAGGACGTCGTGCGCCGTCGGCCACAGCACCGCGTCGATCTTGTATTTCTCAAGCACGGTGTCCCAGCTGGCTTCGTCGATGTCCCATTTGACCAGCTTGAAATAGTCGCGCAGCAGGCCGTCGGGATAGGCGGTCGCCGCCCGGCCGTCGATGAACACCGGCACGGCGCCATGCGTGCGGAAAATCAAGATACCGCCGACGTTCCAGTGATTGAGAATCCGCGCATGCGAGAAATTCGCCTGGAGATAACGCGCATCCTGTTCGGAAAGTAACTCATCGGGAAGCGCAAGGGCCGGCCGTATGTGTACAAAAGCCAGTGGCAGCGCGCACATTCCAATGATGCCGGCAGCCAACAATGACTTCTGGACTTCAAGACGAGCGAGCCCCTCAGGCAGCAGCCGACCAAGGTGAAGCGCGAGCGTAACGGTCGAGAACAGAAAAAAGAAGGACATATACCGGTACTGGTAAAATCCCAGGCCCAAGAACAGCCAGGACAATAGCCGCGCCTCTAACGGAACGGCGCTGGAGCCGCGGTTGCGCAGCTCCAGCACGACAAAGATCAGAACGTAGATGATGCCGGGGATGCTGCCCGGCATCGTGACGTTATGAAAGTAAGACTGCCACTCGGTGATATTGGCCTGCACGAAGTGGCCCAGCGTCGCCGTAACCCCGTCATAGATATGAAAGCCGAGCGGATTGATGAAGATCGCAATGAGACAGCCGGCGCCAGCCAGGCCATAGAGTTTGAAATTAGCCCAATCTCGCCGGAGCAAAGCGAAGGCGCCAAAGAGGCCAATAATCAGAAAGCCCAACACAAAGCCGCCGTGCAGATTGACCCACAGGGCCATCATGACGGGCAACAGGAAGCATCGCGTTCTTTTCAGACACTCGCCGAAGAAAATGACGCTGAACAACATCGTCGCCGTGTTTGGCGAGGCAGCAAGATAGATATTCGGTGGCGTCGCGAAGGCGGGGTAGAGCACGGACGCGGACAAAACGGAAATACAAACGGCCGGCACTGAGGCTCCGCTGCTCAAGCAGAGCGACGTCAGATATCCGACGATGAGGGCGCCGCACGCAACGACGAATAAAGTGAGGCCGCCTAGACCCGTATATTGAAATACGACGCTGGCAATCACATCCCAAAGCCAGGAAACATTGTACCAGTGCTTGTCGGCGAGGGTGAATGCCCACGGGTCCTGAAAGGGAACGCTGCCGCGCTCTCTGATCAGGTCGCCGGCGGCCAGATGCCATCCCAGGTCATAGTGACCAAGCAGGAGAGACGTATTCGACAGGTAATAGACGCAGGCGAACGAGATCAGGAAGACGTAGATGCCTGACGTCTGAAAGAAGGTCCCGACGGTCCGTGGCCCCTGGCCAAACCTGGGACCGCGCCAAGCGTCCAGCGCGTACATAACGGCTCCCTGAAGATCGATCCGAGCCTGTTTGAGGCTCCGCATTTTTTTGGCTTGCGTGAAGATGCAAACATCAACCGCTTTACGGCGACCCGATCTAAAGCGGGGTAAAAGTCAGCAGTGCATTTTGATGACGGCCTGCTGGAAGCATCCCGTTGGTTAACGAATGCCTGCGTGGAACTCGCGGTCGCAAGCGCCGCGCGGGGCACCATTCGTGAATGGGAAGATAGAGAGAGCACTCGTCCGCGAGCAATTCTGCCGCATTGACGGTCCAGGATGGCGTCGCGGTTCATTTACCAAGCCTCAAAGGAGTTCTCATGACCACCACATCGGGATCTGCGAAATGGCGAGGGGGCATCAAGGACGGCAAGGGCGCGATTTCGACCAAGAGCGGCGCCCTAAGTGAATACCCCTACGGATTTGCCAGCCGCTTTGAAGGCAAGCCCGGATCGAACCCGGAAGAACTGATCGGCGCGGCGCACGCGGCCTGTTTCACCATGGCGCTATCGCTGATTCTGGGCGAAGCGAAACTCACCGCCGAGCAGATGGAAACCAAGGCGGACGTCACGCTTGAAAAGGTCGGCGACGGCTTTGCCATCACCTCGGTGCATCTTGCGCTGATCGCAAAAGTCCCCGGCGCGGACAACGCCAAATTTCAGGAGCTGGCCGGCATGGCCAAGGCCGGGTGTCCGGTGTCGAAGCTTCTCAACACCAAGATTTCGCTCGACGCGAAACTCGTGTGACGCCGAATAGGCTCTAGATGTCGGCGTCGCCGTCCGGGCCGACGGAGGCGATGCGCAGCATGTTGGTAGTGCCGGGTGCGCGCAGCGGCACGCCGGCCACGATGATGATGCGCTGGCCGGCGCGCGAAAAGCCGTCGCGGAAGGCGATGCTGCCGGCGCGGCTCACCATGTCGTCGAGGTCCTTGGCGTCTTCGGCGACGACGCAATGCACGCCCCACACCGCCGACAGCTTGCGTCCGGTGGCAAGGTTTGGCGTGATTGCCACGACCGGCACCTTGGGCCGTTCGCGTGCGACGCGCAGCGCCGTCGATCCCGAACTGGTCCAGCAGATGATCGCGGAAAGATCGAGCGTCTCGGCGATCTGCCGCGCCGCATCCGCAATCGCATCGCCCACGGTCGGCTCGGGTTCGGCGCGCTGCGCATTGACGACGCCACGATAGGTCGGATCGCGCTCGACCTCTTCGCCGATGCGATTCATGGTCGAGACCGCTTCGACCGGAAATTTGCCGGCGGCCGATTCCGCCGACAGCATGATGGCGTCGGCGCCTTCATAGACCGCGGTCGCGACGTCGGACACTTCAGCGCGCGTCGGCACCGGCGACTGGATCATCGATTCCAGCATTTGCGTTGCAACCACCACCGGCTTGCCGGCGCGCCGCGCGAGCCGCGTCATCTGCTTCTGCAGGCTCGGCACGCGCTCCAGCGGCAATTCGACGCCGAGATCGCCGCGCGCCACCATCAGCGCATCGGAAGCCTCGATGATTTCAGGCAGCCGATCGATCGCCTGCGGCTTTTCGATCTTGGCCATCACCGCGGCGCGGCCTCGGATCAGCTTCTTGGCCTCGAAGACATCTTCGGCGCGTTGCACGAAGGAGAGCGCGATCCAGTCGACGCCGGTCACCAGCGCCGCCTCGAGATCGGCGCGGTCTTTCGGTGTCATCGCGGAGACCGGCAGATCGGTGTCGGGCAGGCTGACGCCCTTGCGGTCCGACATCCGGCCGCCGATCACGACGCGGGTGACGGCGCGCTCGGGCGAGGTTTCTTCCGCAATCAGCCGCACCTTGCCATCGTCGAGCAGAAGCGCATGGCCCGGTTTGAGGGCGGCGAGAATTTCGGGATGCGGCAGGTGGACGCGGGTGTTGTCGCCCGGCGCCTTGTCGGAATCGAGCACGAAGCTCTGACCGTTATTGAGCTGCACCGCGCCGTCGGTGAACGAACCGAGCCTGAGTTTCGGGCCTTGCAGGTCGACCAGAATGCCGATCGGCCGGCCGTAACTGCTCTCGACATTGCGAATGGTCTTGACCAACTCCCGCATCTTGTCGTGCGGCGTATGGCTCATGTTGATGCGGAAAACGTCCGCGCCCGCCTCGAACAGCTTCCGGATCACACTGCTATCGGAAGAGGCGGGGCCGAGCGTTGCAAGGATCTTGATCCGGCGCATACGCCTCATGGCTTCGTCCCAGGCGCCGGCGGCAGACCCGGTGCGCCCGGTGGCAATCCGCCCGGCGGACTGGAGATGCCCGGAATATTTCCGGGGCCACCCGGACCGATCGTGCCTGGAATCCCCGGCACGCGCTGTGCGGGTTGTTGTTCGTTGGACTCGGTGAGTTGCACGGTCCAGGCGCGCTGGTCGCCGGTGTCGACTTCAAAGAAGCCGGTCCGGTCGAAGCCGCGCGCCAAACAATTATCCGCGCCGCGGATGGTGAATTCCTTGTCGCGCGAGCACATGAAAGCCTGTCCCGACCATTCGCCGCCGCGATCGTAATCGAGCGCGTAGATATAATAGAACCGCGCGACGAGCGTGCCACGCAGCAGCGTCTCACAGCTTCGCGAGGACACGTTCCACCAGCCTTCGGTGGTCCAGCCCTCGGCGTCCTTGTACCCGAGCGCGATACCGACCCGGCTTGAGGTATTGTTGCAGAGACGAAAGTCCGCCGCCGCCGATCCGTTCCACAGGCAGGCCAGCGCCAATAGCAAAGCAGGTGCCAGGGCGGCGCGGAAGCGTTTTGCGGTTCGGGCTGGAAAAAGCGAATCTTTTGCAGTCATCGAGGCGAAGTTATATCAAGATATTGACGATTTCGCGTGAGGGCGGACCTACGGTCAAGCGGAATTTCGCTGATATTTCCGCTTCAAAGGGGCCGGCCTGGACCCGCGAGGCGGCCAAATGTTTGCGTCCCGATGTGGAAAAATATGTGACGGTTTCTTACCTGGGGATAGGAGCATGAACCTTTGCGGATCATGCGTGAGCGAAGGCGGAACAGGCCATGGCGATCGACGACAAAACAAGAACAGAGCTGGAGGCCGCGGCTTTTCGGCGGCTCCTGGGGCATCTGCGCGAGCGCACCGACGTTCAGAATATCGAGCTGATGAATCTGGCAGGCTTCTGCCGCAACTGCTTGTCCAACTGGCTCAAGGAAGAAGCCGACGCCAAGGGCGTTGCGATGAGCAAGGATGAGAGCCGCGAAGCGGTCTACGGCATGCCTTACGAGACCTGGAAAGAAAAATTTCAGGAAACAGCGACTCCTGCGCAATTGGCCGCAATGAGCAAGGCGAAACCCGGACACTGATCCGGCGCGAAAGATGCGCCGTAGGCCGTGATTGGCTGCTTTCTGTGGGCGGCTGTGGATGAGCGCGCCAGTCGGCTTGACGTAAGCAGCCATACTCATGAGGGTCATTTTGAAGATGGCGCTTCGCGCTTTTGAGATGCGCGGCGCTTTCTTTTTCCATCCAACCGTCAGTCTATTTCAGGAGTAACCGATGGCCACGTCTGCTGCCGTCAAGGAAGACGAAGCCCCCGCGACGAAATTCGCCAAGGATCAGCTCAAGGCCATTATCGAGCGCATCGAGCGGCTGGAGGAAGAAAAGAAAACCATCTCCGACGATATCCGCGACGTCTATGCGGAGGCCAAGGGCAACGGCTTCGACGTCAAGGCGCTGCGCACCATCATCCGGATGCGCAAGCAGGACGCCAACGAGCGAGCCGAGGAAGAAACGATCCTCGAAACCTATCTCCAGGCGCTGGGAATGATCTAGTGCAACGACGCCGTCCGCAGTCCGAAGGACTGCGTCGTTAGCGGGGCTGTCGCCGGGCCGCTGAACCGGTCGGTGGTCAAGCCCATCAGCGGATCGTCCGAGAAGCCCATCACGATCGTCGCCTGCGGCTTGAGGAACAGCTTGCTCAGCAGCGTCATGTTGGCGTCGCCAAGCATGGTGACCGACATCGACCGGCTCGCGCTCGGCGCCAGCATCACGATGCGCATCCAGATGTCGTTGGCCTTGGAGGCGACGATCCGCGTCGCGGTCGCGACCACACCATCCTGACCTTGCCCCTGACTTTGGCTCTTGCCGACGACGGTTGTGTCGTTGACCGCCATCGAATTTCGGTTGGCTGAAGCCGGGCGCGCGCTACGGGGGATGGGCGCGCTGGCGGCAACAACATGGGTACGGTCAGCCGGCGAGGCTTCCGCCGGCGCATAGGCCATTGCCTGATAGACGGCGGGAACACTGGCGGTCGATTGCGGATCGGTCGATGCCAGCGCCTTGCGGGCGTTGAGGGCTGCGATCTGGGCGGGCGTTGCCTGGTTCGGCGCGGCCGGCATGTCGTCCCAGAAACCGCGGGCGTTGATGATGTCAGCCGGCGTCTGCGGCTTGGCCTCATCAGCCCTGTCCGACGCGATCGGCTGCTTCGGCTTGGCGGGCTGCACGACCTGCATGTCGGCCGCGGCCAGTTGCAGCGTCGCGGCCGCGGGCTTGGTGCGCGGCGCCGGTGCGGTTTCAGCCGGCTTGGCGGCGGCAACCAGCGTAACCGGAACGGTCTTGGCCTGAACGGCGGGCGCGGAACCTTCGTCCTCGTCATCGTTCGACTTGCCGCCAAACAGACGGGCCAGCAGGTTCGGCGGCTTGCCGACCGTTGCCGCGTCGTCACCACTGCCGCGCCGCTCGATCTCGGCACGGGCCAGTTCATATCCCTTCAGCGGCGCACCGTCGGTGGGCACATGGACCGTGCGCCCGTCGGGGAATACGCGCGCAAGCTGGTCGTGCGTCATCCGCGGCCAATGACGGATGTTGCCGGTGTCCAGATGGACGAACGGCGAGCCGGAAGTAGGATAGAAGCCGACGCCGCCGCGTTGCAGGCGCAGGCCGGCGAAACGGATCTGCTCAAGCTGCACGTCCGGGATGTAGAAATCCATCGCATGGCCGAGCATATGCTGGCTGAAGCGCGCCACGCCGGTATGGGCGGAGCGGCGGCGAAGCATGGCGTTGGTTTCGGGGGAGCGGTAGGCGGAGATGATCTGGATCGGCTTCTTGCCGTCGACGTCGCGGTAGACTTCCCAGAGGATATCGAACAGATGCCGGTCCATCGTGGTCTGTTCCTGGCTGCGCCAGTCGCGGAGGAAATGGTTGAGCTGCTTTAGCGCTTCCTCGTCGTAGCGGCCTTCACGCTTGAAGGTGACGGTGAGGTCTTCGCCCGAATGGGTGTGATGGAACGACAGTGTGCGGGTTTCATTCAGGGCACTTGCGTCGTGGACCGAGCCAATCCCCGCCAGAAGCAGCACCGAGGTCAACCCGAGCTGATATCCGGTCTTTGGCAGAGACGACAAATCGAATAAGCGTGCGAAACCGGTCAGCACGTAATGAACCCACCCCTACAGACTTCGCGTTAAACCCTTTCGCGACCCCGTGTGGCGAATAGGGTAAATGCACTCTTAACGCGGGAGGGTTAAGCGGGACTTAACCCTTCCCCCCAAATCCGAAGGGTAAAGTTAACCCATCGAGTGTGGCGAAAACGAGCCCGCCGGTTAATTCCCGATGGAGAATGGTTAACGTAAAAAGGCCCCGCCGAATGGCGGAGCCTTTGATTTAACTCGATAATTTAAAGCGCGGGCCGGGGCCGGCGTTAGCGCTGGTAGAACTGCCCGGCGGGGGCCTGTGGACGGCGCCGGCCAACGGGGGCAGGCGGGTACTGGCTGGGGCCGCCAAACAGCCGCTCGAAGAACGAGGGGCCGCCCGACGAGACCGAATTGTCGCTGGCGATCCGCAGATCACCTACCGGCTTCACATAGTTCGGCTGGGAGTGGGCGACCACGCTTTCCAGGTCCTTGTTCTTACCCGAGCGCAACAGCGACAGCATGTTCGCATCGCGGCCATAGACGTCCTTGCGGAGCTGCAGGTTGCCGTCATCGTCCACGAAAGCGGTCTGGTAGGTGATGTTGACCGGGATCGGCGTCGGGAATTTCAGGTCGATCTCGCTGTGCCCATACATGCCGCGGATCTTTTCCGGCGTGTAGTGCGCGTTCGGCTCGGTGATGTTGAGCAGGACCGAAGCGTACTGATCCGGATTCTGCACCCGCATGCAGCCATGGCTGAAGGCGCGGTCTTCCTTGGCGAACAATTGCTTGTCCGGGGTGTCGTGCTGATAGACCAGGAACTTGTTCGGGAAGTTGAAGCGGATGCGGCCAAGCGCATTTCGCTCACCCGGGGGCTGCGAAATGTGGATGCTGCCGTCGCGGTTATGCTCAAGCTTGAGGCCCATGCGCTCCAGCACCGAAGGGTCCTGCTGAAGGGCCGGCAGGTATTCGTTGTAGATGATCGACGGCGGCACGTTCCAGGTCGGGTTGACCGTGATGAACTTCATCGTCTCGGTCAAAAGCGGCGTGGCGTGGATGCCGGGCTGGCCGGTCACGACCCGCGTGGTCCAGACCTGCGCGCCGTTCTGCATCACCTTGAGCGTGTAGTCGGGGATGTTGAGAATGACATAGGCGTTGCCGATCGCGGGAGCGCCGAGGTCGCGCGGCAGCCAGCGCCAGCGCTCCATGTTGACGACGACCGTGTCGATCTGGCGGTCACGCTTCGGGCTGTTGAGGGCCTTGACGGTCCTGTCGTCGAGTATGCCGGTCGCCTTCAGGTCGGCCGTGGCCTGGAACCTGCGCACGGCATCGGCGACCTTGACGTCGTAGTGATGGTCGTCAGGATTTTCGAGGCCGAGCTTGGCGCGCAGTTGCGGCACGCGGTCGTCTTCCGGCACGATCGCGGGCTGGCTCTTGCCACGCTGTGGCATGTATCTCAGCGCGGGGCCGTCGGCGATCTGGACCACCGGTCCGTCGCCCTGGCCGCGCAATTCGGCGAGCTTCTTCTTCAGCGCCAGATAGAGCTTGTGCGGCGGGTTATAGCTGTCGAGCGCGATCGAGGCGTCCTTTGCCGACGTGACGTTGGCGAGCACCTCGGTCGGATCGGTCGGGTGTTCCGGATACTGAATATCGCCCGACACCTGCGACCAGTGCATCCGGCCGCTCTGTGCGTGACGCGCATAGTCCAGCATGCTCGCGGTCAGCTTCAGCTCCGCATCCGCCAGCGCATCGGGATTGGTTGCAGCGGCGAAATCAGGAACGGGATAATCCGCCGGATTCAATCCGTCGGAGGCCGCGTCCTTCAACCGGGCCACGACGCCCTTGCCGCTGCCGGTCAGTTTGCCGCCCTGCGTCCAGATCGGAGCATAGTCACGCGCGGTGTAGAACTTCTCCACCGCGGCCCGCTCGGCCTTGCGATCGAAATAACGCTGGGCTTTGGCTCCGAACACTTCGCGCAGTTTGTCGGCAACCGGCTGATCCTCAGGCGCGACGTTGCTGGCGGCCTTGACGGGCTCCTGGGCCGGCTCGGGCGTTGAGGCCGTGGCGGGTGCCGGCGTCGGCGCGGGGGCTACGACTGCCGTGTCCGCCTTGGGCGCATCGATCTTGGGTGCGTCGATCTTGCTGGGCTCGGTCTTGTTCGCCTCTTCCTTGGCAGGTTCAGACTTGGCGGGTTCAGCCTTGGCAGCTTCAGACTTGGCAGCTTCAGACTTCGCAGGCTCGATCTTGGTGGGTTCGGAAATCGGGACGGTCGCGACGGTATCGAGCTTGATATCGGCGGCGGTGGGTGGCGGGACATTGGCCGGTTCGGGGAGCGGGACCGCGGCATCGATCGCAAGCTCCGCGGCGGACTTTCGCGGCGCATCGTTTTGCGCCAGTGCCGCGCTCGCCGACACCGTGAGGAACGTCGCCGCGACCGTCATCAAGACGCGGTCATATCCTCTACGGCTCTTCCAACAGTCACGCATTATCACACCCCTTGGGTGAGCTGCCTCTATCCCGAAGCAGCTGTGGTTTGTCCGTCAAAGCTTTGGCGAAAGCGCCGCCCGGTCGGATTCTGAAGCCCATTTCGGTGAAATTATGCTCCAGAGCTCCACGTTTGGCATGGCTGCCGCAACAATTCATACGCAGACGATACACGGGCACCTCACGAGCAGCCAGCAGCGGCAAGGCAACTCACGACAAACTGACCGCAAAGCGTCCAATTGCGTCGCTTTGGCTGAAAGTCTTGCCATGCGGGTTGCCATTTGTCTGTCACCTCAGGGCAACGGTTCAAATGTTCTGCCGCGCTGCAATTTCGGTTGCTTCGCCCGCGTGTTACGGACGCCGCATTCCTACCAAGCGTTATCCCGCCTGATCCGTTCCACCGCCATCCCCCGAATGGTCGATGGTTTCGTCAAGCTTGCGATAGAGCGTCGAGCGGCCGATCTTCAGACGCCGCGCCACTTCCGACATCTGTCCGCGGTAATGCGAAATCGCAAAGCGGATGATCTCGCTTTCCAGTTCTTCCAGCGGCCGGACTTCGCCGCTATCGGTCAGCATCGAGAGCATGCCCGCAGCCGGGAGTGGTGCGATTGGTATTTCATTACCATTGATGGATCCGCCCGCATGAAACGCCGGCTCGACGATCAGGGGCTCGCCATGGACCGCCGCGGTCGGCGGCGACGCTATGCCTGCACTTTGCGGGAAGTCTGAAAGAACAAGCTGATCGCCTTCGCTCATCACGACCGCGCGGTAGACCGCATTTTCCAGCTGGCGGATATTGCCCGGCCAATCCAGTTGGGACAGATGCGCCATCGCTTCGCCGCTGACGCCGCTGATGTGACGGTTCTCCTCGGCGCAGAAGCGGGCGAGGAAATGCCGCACCAGATGCGGAATGTCTTCGCGGCGCATCCGCAAAGACGGAACCGTGAGCGGCAATACGTGAAGCCGGTAGAACAGGTCTTCGCGGAAATGCCCGCTCTTCACGCGGTCGAGCAATTTGCGGTTGGTTGCGGAAATGATCCGCACATCGACCTTGACCGGCTTGCGCGCGCCGACCGCCTCGACCGTGCCTTCCTGAAGCGCGCGGAGCAGTTTGACCTGGGCGGAGAGCGGCAACTCGGAGACTTCGTCGAGAAACAGCGTGCCGCCGGAGGCTTCGACGAATTTGCCGGCGTGACGTTCGGTTGCGCCGGTGAAGGCCCCCTTTTCGTGGCCGAACAGGATCGAACTCGACGAGGTTGTCGGGGATCGCGCCGCAATTGACGGCCACGAACGGCTTCGATTTGCGCTCGCCGCTGCCGTGAATGGCGCGGGCGAACAATTCCTTGCCGACGCCGGACTCGCCCTCGATCAGCACCGGAATGGTCGAGGCGGAAGCCTTGTTCGCCGTGCGCATCACGCCCGCCATCGCCTCGCTGCGGGTGATGATGTCGGCAAAGGTCAGCCGGCCTTCGCGGCTGTGGCGGATGCGTTGCAGTTCGCCCTTCAAGGCGCTGGTCGTGAGCGCATTGTGCAGGCTCACCTGCAACCGTTCCATGCCGACCGGCTTGACGACGAAGTCCTGGGCGCCGGCGCGCATCGCTGACACCACGTTGTCGATGCCGCCGTGCGCGGTCTGCACCACGACGGGGACGGAAAGACCGGCTTCGCGGATTTTGGCGAGAACGCCCATGCCGTCGAGGCCGGGCATCACGAGATCGAGCAGGAGCGCGTCGATCGCCGGCGCATCGGGAGCGGTCAACATCGCGATCGCGGCATCGCCGGAATCGACCATGACCGTCTCATAACCGCATTTTTGCACCATATTCTCAACCAGGCGGCGTTGCACCGCATCGTCGTCGGCGATCAAAATGGTGGCAGGCATGGTGTTCCTCACACGCAACAACTATCTGTCTCGAATCGGGGCACTCTGGCCGACGTCGATTAACGCCTGCTTAAACCTTGCCTCGCCGTTCTGATGGAATACAGGTTTCGAACAAGATGACCTCGCGCGCCACTTCCGCCCTCCGCAAATCATCCACCCAACGCAAGCCCAGTCCCAAAAAGGCCTCCTCGGCCCGAGGCGGACAGGCTGCCGGAATGGAATCTGTCCGATCTCTATTCCGCCATCGACGCGCCGGAAGTGACGCGCGATCTCGACAGGCTGGATTCCGAATGTGTCGCGTTTGAGAACGACTACAAAGGCAAGCTCGCCGAGCGGACCGCAGCAGCCGGCGGCGGCCTCTGGCTTGCGGGAGCCGTGAAGCGTTATGAAGCGATCGACGATCTCGCCGGTCGTCTCTCTTCCTATGCCGGACTGGTGCACGCCGGCGACAGCGTCGATCCCGTGATTTCGAAATTCTACGGCGACGTCTCCGAGCGGCTGACCAATGCCTCGGTGCATCTGTTGTTCTTCGCGCTCGAACTCAACCGCATCGACGATGCCGTGATCGAGGAGGCGATGCGCGACGCCGAGCTCGCGCATTATCGTCCCTGGATCGAGGATCTGCGCAAGGACAAGCCGTATCAACTGGAAGACCGCGTCGAGCAGTTGTTTCACGAAAAATCCCAGAGCGGCTACGCCGCCTGGAACCGGCTGTTCGACCAGACCATCTCCGCGCTGCGGTTCAAGGTTTCGGCCAAGGAGCTTGCGATCGAGCCGACGCTCAATCTGCTCCAGGACCGCGACGGAGCAAAGCGTAAGGCTGCAGCCGAGGCACTGGCCAAGACCTTCAAGGCCAATGAGCGGACGTTTGCGCTGGTCACCAACACGCTCGCCAAGGACAAGGAGATTTCCGACCGCTGGCGCGGCTTCAAGGATGTCGCGGATTCGCGCCATCTGAATAATCGCGTCGAGCGCGAGGTGGTCGATGCGCTGGTCAGTGCGGTGCGCGCGGCCTATCCGACGCTTTCGCATCGTTATTATCGGCTGAAAGCCGGCTGGTTCAAAAAGAAGAAGCTGCCGCATTGGGACCGCAATGCGCCGCTGCCGTTTGCGGCGTCCGGCGCGATCGCCTGGAGCGATGCCAAGAACATGGTGCTGTCGGCCTATCGCGGCTTCTCGCCGGACATGGCCGCCATCGCCGAGCGCTTTTTCACCGATCGCTGGATCGATGCGCCGGTGCGGCCGGGCAAGGCGCCGGGCGCCTTCTCGCATCCAACGACGCCGTCGGCGCATCCCTATGTGCTGATGAACTACCAGGGCAAGCCGCGCGACGTGATGACGCTCGCTCATGAACTCGGCCACGGCGTGCATCAGGTGCTTGCGGCCGGGAACGGCGCGCTGATGGCGCCGACGCCGTTGACGCTTGCGGAAACCGCGAGTGTGTTCGGCGAGATGCTGACCTTCCGCCGGCTGCTCGGCGAGACCAAGAACGCCAAACAGCGTCAGGCGCTGCTCGCCGGCAAGGTCGAGGACATGATCAACACGGTGGTGCGTCAGATCGCATTCTATACCTTCGAGCGCGCGGTCCATACCGAACGCAAGAACGGCGAACTGACCGCCGAGCGGATCGGCGAAATCTGGCTCAGCGTCCAGAGCGAGAGCCTGGGGCCTGCGATCGATATCCGTCCGGGCTACGAGAATTTCTGGATGTACATCCCGCACTTCATCCATTCGCCGTTCTATGTCTACGCCTATGCCTTCGGCGATTGCCTGGTGAACTCGCTCTACGGCGCCTACGAACACGCGCAAGCCGGCTTTGCCGAACGCTACCTCGCGATGCTGTCAGCCGGCGGCACCAAGCACTATTCCGAACTGCTCAAGCCGTTCGGGCTGGACGCCAAGGACCCGCAATTCTGGAACGGGGGCCTGTCGGTCATTTCAGGCATGATCGACGAGCTGGAAGCGATGGGGTAGCGTAAAACATTTGTTGAACGTGACGCCGGGGCGCGTTATACATTTGTATAACGCGATCTGAGGGCATGGAAGAATGAAAATCGAGATCAAGAAAATCGGCAACTCTGATGGATTGTTGCTGCCCAAGGAATTGATGCAGCGCCTCGATCTCAAACGCGGCCAAGAGCTTCACATCACGGAACTGCCGGGCGGAGGCTTTCAGGCATTGCCATACGATCCGGATTTCGAGCGGACAATGGAGATTGCCGACGAAGTCATGGACAAGTATCGCGATACGCTAGCAGCGCTCGCCAAGTGAGCGAGCCAGAAGAGCCGCTCTGGATCAGTTACGAGCAGGCCATCGCCATCTACGCCCGTCAGCTGCGTCGCTTCGGCGGTGCGCCAGGTCTGCGTGACGAAGGGATGTTGCGTTCAGCGCTGGAGCGCCCTCAGAATAAATGGCGATACGAACAGGCGCCACTCGCCGAGCTTGCGGCGGCTTATGCTTTCGGGCTTGCCAAGAACCACGCCTTTGTCGACGGCAATAAGCGCATCGCCTTCATGGCGATGATGATCTTTCTAGCTAAAAACGGTGTCCCTTTCGCACCGGATCCGGCACAAGCGACCAAAATCATTCTCTCGCTTGCCGCCGGCGAGGTGAGCGAGGAAAGCCTGACCCGCTGGATCAGGGACAATTGGCCTCCCGAATGACCCGATAGGTTTCGCGGCGTTGCTCTGCCCCCCGGTTTGCGGTAAGTGCACGATCAGTGTTTTAGCGCTCGGATTCACTGGGGAGAGCAATGGCAGACCATAGCGAAGTGGCCTACACGACGGCCGATGGCAACGACTACGTGGCCCATGAGCAGACCTACGAGGGCTTCATCAAGCTGGTGAAGTACGGCACCGTCACGGTGATCGTGATCCTCGCTCTGATGGCGATTTTCCTCGTCTGATTTCTTGACGTTTGCACCGCCTCCTTGCGGCGCAATTTCGCGAAAGAAGCTCGCTTGTGCCCGTTGCCAGGTCGGCACCGGATTTGCCAATCTGGCCGGAATGACGCCTGCGAGTTTTCCGCGCCGCCGGAGGCCCCATGAAGATTGCCGTCGCCAAGGAAATCGATCCATCCGAGCCGCGGGTCGCCGCTTCACCGGACACCGTGAAAAAATTCAAGGCGCTGGGCGTCGAGGTTGCGGTCGAGCCGGGCGCCGGGATCAAGTCGGGCTTGCTGGATTCGGACTTCACCGCGGCCGGCGCGACCGTCAGCGCGGATGCGCTCAAGGATGCCGACATCATCATCAAGGTGAAACGGCCGGAGGCCTCCGAGCTTTCCCAGTATAAGCGCGGCGCACTGGTCGTCGCGATCATGGATCCTTACGGCAATGACGCCGCGCTGAAGACGATAGCGGACGCGGGCGTCGCGGCCTTTGCAATGGAATTGATGCCGCGCATCACCCGCGCGCAGGTGATGGACGTGTTGTCCTCGCAGGCGAACCTCGCCGGCTATCGCGCGGTGATCGAAGGTGCGGAATCTTTCGGCCGCGCTTTCCCGATGATGATGACGGCGGCCGGCACGGTGCCGGCAGCGAAAGTCTTTGTGATGGGCGTCGGCGTCGCCGGCCTTCAGGCGATTGCGACCGCGCGTCGCCTCGGCGCGATCGTTACCGCAACCGACGTTCGGCCTGCCACGAAAGAGCAGGTGGAATCGCTCGGCGCGAAATTCCTGGCCGTGGAGGACGAGGAATTCAAGAACGCGCAGACCGCCGGCGGCTACGCCAAGGAAATGTCGAAAGAGTATCAGGCCAAGCAGGCCGCACTCACTGCCGAGCACATCAAGAAGCAGGACATCGTGATCACGACCGCGCTGATCCCGGGCCGTCCGGCGCCAAAGCTGGTGTCGGGCGAGATGGTCAGATCGATGAAGCCGGGTTCGGTGCTGGTCGATCTCGCGGTCGAGCGCGGCGGCAACGTCGAGGGCGCCAAACCCGGTGAGGTCGTCGAGATCGATGGCATCAAGATCGTCGGCTACACCAATGTGGCCGGGCGCGTGGCGGCCTCGGCTTCGAGCCTCTACGCGCGCAATCTGTTCTCGTTCATCGAGACCATGATCGACAAAGCCAACAAGGCGCTTGCCGTGAACTGGGACGACGAGCTGGTCAAGGCCACCGCGCTGACCAGGGACGGCGCCGTCATCCACCCGAACTTCCAGCCGAAATAGGAGGAGAAGCCATGGAGCATCTCGCACAGGCCGTCGATCCCTTCGTGTTCCGGCTGTCGATTTTCGTGCTCGCCGTGTTCGTCGGCTATTTCGTGGTGTGGTCGGTTACCCCCGCGCTGCATACGCCGCTGATGTCGGTGACCAACGCGATTTCCTCGGTGATCGTGGTCGGCGCACTGCTGGCGGTCGGCGTCGGCATGATCTCGAGCGGCTCGGGCTGGGCGCGCGGCTTCGGCTTCGTCGCGCTGACCTTCGCCTGCGTGAACATCTTCGGCGGCTTCCTGGTCACCCAGCGCATGCTTGCGATGTACAAGAAGAAATCGAAGTGATCGGCAACCACCTCGGGGTGAGAAGGAAATGGGGGACCTGAGATGAGCGCCAATCTTTCTGCAGTTTTATATCTCGTGGCAGGCGTGCTGTTCATCCAATCGCTGCGCGGGCTGTCGAGCCCGGCATCGTCGCGGCAGGGCAACTTCTTCGGCATGACCGGCATGGCGATCGCGGTGGCGACCACGCTGGCAGCCCATCCGCCCGCCGACGGCACCGCCTGGCTTCTGGTGATCCTCGGTGTTGCGATCGGCGGCAGCATCGGTGCTGTGATCGCGCGCCGCGTGCCCATGACCTCGATGCCCGAACTCGTTGCCGCATTCCACTCGCTGGTCGGCATGGCCGCGGTGCTGGTCGCCGCCGGCGCCTTCTATGCGCCCGAAGCCTTCGACATCGGCACGCCCGGCCATATCCATTCGCAAAGCCTGGTCGAGATGTCGCTCGGCGTCGCCATCGGCGCCTTGACTTTCACCGGTTCGGTGATCGCGTTCCTGAAACTGTCGGCCCGGATGAGCGGCGCACCGATCATCCTGCCGTTCCGTCACGTCATCAACATCGCTCTCGCGCTGGCGCTGGTGTTCTTCATCGTCGGCCTGGTGATGTCCGGCAGTGCGCTCGACTTCTGGCTCATCACGATCCTCGCGCTGGCGCTGGGCGTACTCATGATCATCCCGATCGGCGGCGCCGACATGCCGGTCGTGATCTCGATGCTGAATTCCTATTCCGGCTGGGCGGCGGCCGGCATCGGCTTCACACTCGGCAACTCGGCGCTGATCATCACCGGCGCGCTGGTCGGCTCATCCGGCGCGATCCTGTCCTACATCATGTGCCACGCCATGAACCGCTCGTTCATCTCGGTGATCCTCGGCGGCTTCGGCGGCGAGACGGCAGCTGCCGCTGGCGGCAGCGGCGAGCAGAAGCCGGCCAAGCTCGGCTCGGCGGACGATGCCGCCTTCATCATGAAGAACGCCTCGAAGGTCATCATCGTGCCCGGCTACGGCATGGCGGTGGCGCAGGCCCAGCACGCGCTGCGCGAAATGGGCGATATTCTCAAGAAGGAAGGCGTCGAGGTGAAATATGCCATTCACCCGGTCGCCGGCCGCATGCCCGGCCACATGAACGTGCTGCTCGCCGAAGCCAACGTGCCCTACGACGAGGTCTTCGAGCTCGAGGACATCAACTCGGAATTCGCGCAGGCCGACATTGCGTTTGTGATCGGCGCCAACGACGTCACCAACCCGGCGGCCGAAGAGGACAAGACCTCGCCGATCTACGGCATGCCGGTGTTGCAGGTCTGGAAGGCCGGCACGGTGATGTTCATCAAGCGCTCGCTGGCGTCGGGCTATGCCGGCATCGACAATCCCTTGTTCTATCGCGACAACACCATGATGCTGCTCGGCGACGCCAAGAAGGTCACCGAAAATATCGTCAAAGCGATGTGAGGCGATAGCCCGTGGCCCTCAACAAAGAGTGGCATCGGTCAAATCGCATGCCGCCGAGGGCCACGCGCGAACAGCGCATTAGATGGCACGTCGCGCATGCCCGTGCCTGTGCTTGCCGCGAAATTCCGGACAGCATCAAGTCCGACGTCGAGAAACTTCTCAAACAACGGAAAAGGTAGCCGGCCGGCCGGCCGGTTTCCGATCGATGATTGCGCTGAAATGGATCGTTGTGGCCGCCGTGTTGGTCTATCTCGGTGGCGTTGCCATGCTGTATTTCAGGCAGCGCGAAATGCTGTTTCCGATTCCGCCTGTCGGACGCACGGCTCCGGCCGCCGCCGGCCTTCCCGAGGCCGAAGAGCACGTGCTGACGACCGGCGACGGCGAAAAGGTCATCGTCTGGCACGTGCCGGCAAAGCCGGGCCGGCCCGTTATTCTGTTCTTCCACGGCAATGGCGATTTCCTCGCCGGCCGCGTCAGCCGCTTTCGCAACCTGACCTCCGACGGCACCGGGCTTGTCGCGCTCTCGTTCCGCGGTTACGCCGGATCGACGGGATCGCCGAGCGAGGAGGGGCTTTTGAAGGATGCGGCGGCGGCCTATGCCTTCACGGCCGCGCGCTACGATGCGCGCCAGATCGTGCCATGGGGTTTCTCGCTTGGGTCAGGCGTTGCGGTCGCGGTCGCATCCGAACATCGGGTCGGGAAATTGATTCTGGAGGCGCCTTACACGTCGACGGTCGACGTTGCCGCGTCTCTCTTTCCCATCGCTCCTGTCAGTCTGTTGATGCGCGATCAGTTTCATTCCGACCAGCGCATTGGCCGTGTGACGGTGCCGCTTCTCATCATGCACGGTGAGGCCGATCCCGCGATTAATATCAAGTTCGGCGAACGTTTATTTGCTATGGCTCATGAGCCGAAGCAATTCGTCCGTTTTCCAGGCGGCGGTCACGAAAATCTGGATGAATTCGGCGCGATCGAGATGGTGCGACGTTTTATCGGAACCTCGAACGATTGATCGCTTTCGGCGGTCGTGGACCCGATGTGAAGGGGGGTAGTCAGGTGAGCTTGCACGGACCGATGCCACGCTCGGCGTGGATTTTTCCCCTGCTTTCCGTGTTGCTGTTCGCGGGCGTTACCGCGCTTCACTACACGTTCGCGCCGACGGCGTTCGGTTGGTTGTTCGCGGCCGTCTTGCTCGTGATCCTGTTCGGCACCGTCTTTGCGGCCGTTCATCATGCCGAGGTGGTCGCGGAACGGATCGGCGAGCCCTTCGGTACGCTTTTGCTTACGCTGTCCGTTACCATCATCGAGGTCGCGCTGATCGCAACCATCATGCTTGGTGAAAAGACAGTGACCACGCTGGCGCGCGACACGGTGTTTGCGGTGATCATGATCGTCTGTAACGGACTCGTCGGCGTCTGCATCCTCGTCGGCGGCTTGCGTTACCGCGAGCAGGATATCCAGGCGAGTGGATCGAACGTCTATCTCAGCGTTCTCTCGGTGCTGGCCACCATTACGTTGATCATACCCAACTACACGTCGACGACGCCGGGACCGGTCTATTCCGTGGGTCAGCTTGGCTTCGTCAGTGTTGCGACCATCCTGCTCTATGGCGTCTTTCTCTACACGCAGACCGTGCGGCACCGGGATTATTTCGTGGCGGATTCGGCGAACGTCGCCCATAACGGTCCGCCGGCATCGAACCGGACGATCGCGCTCAGCGCCGTGCTCCTGCTGATTTCGCTTTTGGCGGTGGTGCTGCTCGCGAAGAAGTTCTCTCAAGTGATCGATGCCAGCGCGGCGCTGATCGGCGCGCCGACGGCCTTTGCCGGCATTTTGGTGGCGCTATTGATCCTGTTGCCCGAGGGCGTGGCGGCGATCGCTGCCGCACGAGCGAACGATCTGCAAAAGAGTATGAACCTCGCGCTCGGCTCGTCGCTTGCCACCATCGGGCTGACGATCCCGGCTGTGGCGGTTGTGGCTTACGAACTCGACAAGCAACTCGTGCTGGGGCTTCCTCCCCAGGAGATGGTGCTTCTGGCGCTGACACTGCTGCTCGGCATGCTGACGCTCGGCAGTGGCCGCACCAACATCCTTTTCGGGCTGGTCCACCTTGTGGTATTTGCGATATTCATGTTCCTGGTGTTCGTTCCCTGAACGGGAGAAGAGCTGAAAATGATGAGCGCCGCGTCCGACGTGCAGGTCGACACCCCGGAGGTGCGCGTGACCCGGTGGCGGCTAGCCCCCGGATCGGCCACCGGCCATCACATTCATGAGATGGATTATGTTATCGTTCCCGTGACCGCGGGCGAGATGACCATCGTGGCGCCCAATGGGGAGCGCTCCAAGGCCCAGTTGGGGGTCGGCCAGTCCTACTTCCGCAAGGCCGGGGTGGAACACGATGTTCGTAACGAAACCGCGAGCGAGATCGTATTTTTGGAAGTGGAGTTAAAGCCATAACCCGGCCGTTTACCGAATTGCCACCGATATGCCTCAAAGCTTCGGCATCAGAGCCCGCGCGGGAGTGGTCGGCATGCTGAAATTGGCCTCAAAATTTGCGATGGACATCTTTCCATCGGTGATTGCGACCATCCTCGGCGCCTACATCGTCAATCACTACATTAACGCCAAGCCGCCTGCCGATGCCGCGGCGGCTGTGTCCACGGCTGACCCGAAAAAGGCGGCCTCCAAGGCCAATTCGAAGCCGGTCGAGCGCTCGGCCGACCTTGGCAACGCCCCCGAGCCGGGCGTCCGGGCCAAGGGCATCTCCGAAAAGTCGATCAACGATAAAGCGGTGGACAAGGCGACCTTCGAAAAGCCGGCTGAAAAGCCCGCCGAAAAGGCTGACCGGCCCTCGGAAACCGCCAGTATTCCACCGACCACGCCGGCCGATAAGCCCCGCCACGGGCCCGCGTCGCGCGAAAAGGCCGCTTCCAAGCCTGCTCCCGCACCCGCCGCTGAACCGGTGGTGGCCGCTCCCGTTACCGCTCCGTCCGCAGAACCGGCTGTTACGCCCGATGCCAACGATCTGGCACGCGCGGCGATCGAGCGCCTCCGTGGCAGTGAGTCTGCGTCCCGGCCCAAAGCCGTTGAACCCAAGGTGGTGGAACCCAAGGTGGTGGAACCCAAGCCTGCGGAACCGCCGGTTGTCGTGGCAGTGCCGGTCGCCCCGGCACCCGCGCCGGTGGTGTCAGCCCCCTCGCTCCAGCCATTGCCGCCGCCGATCCAGGTGTCGACCCCGCCGGTCGACAATAAGCCGGCCGCCGCCGCCGTGCGGGCCAATGATCCGCTCCACCCGACGCCGCCGGCCGACATTCCGGACGCACACCAGCCGTTGGACCTGCGCGCCGATGCAATGGATCAGCCCCCGGCTAAACGGCCGTCGGTTGCCGACGACGTACTCTCGGCCACCAAGAAGCTGTTCAACTCGGTTCTGCCGAAGTAGCCGCGCGGGCGCTTGACGCCGGCGCCGCTCAAAAAGTCATTTCAGAATGTTTCGTAGCTTTGACCGGGCCGCCCGCCGACGCGGGCGAAGGCGGATCGCGCGGCTTCGTCTTTCGGGCGCAGGTTGATGGCGCGGCCGTAGGAGCCGGCGGCCTTCGTCTTGTCGCCCAGACGTTCATAGGCCAGCCCGCGGGTCATCCAGGCTTGCGGGTTTTGCGGATCGTCCTGAACCGCTTCGTCGAGATCGTTGGCGGCCTCCTTGGCTTTGCCAAGCGCCAGATAACTCAGCGCGCGGCCGAGCAGGGGCTCGAACTGCTGCGGGACGAGGCCGTTGGCTGCGGTGAAGTCCTCGACCGCAAACTGGTGCTGCTTTTCGCTCTGATAGAGCAGGCCGCGGTTGTAGTAGGCCTCGGCGTCGTCGGGTCGAAGCGCAATCGCCTTGTTGAAATCCTCAAGCGCCTGAGCGGCCTCGCCGCGCGCCTTGTGCACCACGCCGCGGCCAAGCCAGGCCGGCGCATAGTTGGCATCGAGCGCGAGCGCGCGTTCATAATCGGACATCGCGGGGTCGAGCCGTTTGGTCTTGCGGTAGATCTGACCGCGATTGGCGAAGGCCTGCCCGTAATTGGGATCGAGGCTGATCGCCTTGTTGAAGTCGGCAAGTGCCTCCTCGGTCCGTCCGGCCTGCGCCAGCACGGATCCGCGCATGTTGTAGGCTTGCGGATTGTCGGGGTTGTTCTTGATGGTCTCGGTGAGCGAGGCGATGTTGGCCGAAGAGGTGATCTGCGCCGGTTCTTCCTTGGGCTCCGGGGAAGACGTCAGCGACCCCAGCGTCATGGAGCAGCCGCCCAGCGCGATCGCAGCCAATGCAATCGCAGCAGTCGCGCGCGGGCCGCGGTGCAAATTTCCGGAAAAAGGGACCGGGACGGTCATCGTGCGGGACTCACGCGCTTACCTGTTAGTGGTAGCGCGCTCCGCTTTGAAATGCATCGGCCAAATCGCCGTTAGTTTTACGGATGCGTCCGTTACAAACAACAACGCGGGCCGAAGGGCCCGCGTCGATCAACTCATATTCAAAAAATAACTTCGCTCAGCGCGGCCCGCGAGGGCCACCCGCACCGCCGCGGCCGCCGCCCGGACCACTGCGCTCGGCGCCAGGACCAGCGCCGAACACCGGCTTCGGCTTCATCGGCAACAGACCTTCACGCTGCAACTTCTTGCGGGCGAGCTTGCGCGCACGGCGCACAGCCTCGGCCTTTTCACGGGCCTTTTTCTCGGAGGGCTTTTCGTAATGACCGCGGAGCTTCATCTCGCGGAAAATTCCCTCGCGCTGCATCTTCTTCTTCAGCGCCTTGAGGGCTTGATCGACATTGTTATCGCGAACGAGAACCTGCACGCGGCATCCTCTTTCAATTGATCGGCTTGGATTCTGCTAAGGTCAAAGGGCTGGCGAAAAGCCTTGCTCCCGACCTTTGAGCGCGCGGATGTATCAGACAAAAGGCGGAATGTCCACCTTGGAAGCGGTAATTTCAGCCCGCGCCTGGCCGCTTGAAGCTGGTGAAATCCACCGCCGAATATCCCGATTTAGGGAATTTGCAACTTTTTGGACGAATTTCGGGTGGAGGGTCGCGGAGGGTGTATCCGGGAGGCTCCAATGGACGCGAAAAAATACGCCGCTGAACTGATCGGTACTTTTTGGCTCACTTTTGCGGGATGCGGCAGTGCCGTTATTGCCGCCGGCTTTCCGCAGGTCGGGATCGGCCTGCTCGGTGTATCGCTGACCTTCGGATTGAGCGTGGTGACCATGGCCTATGCGATCGGCCACATATCCGGTTGCCACCTCAACCCGGCCGTGACCATTGGCCTCACCGCCGGCGGGCGTTTCCCGACCGGCCAGGTCCTGCCTTATGTGATTGCGCAGGTCATCGGCGCCATCGCTGCCGCCGCGCTGCTGTATGTGATCGCAAGCGGCGCTCCGGGTTTCGACCTCGGCAAAGGCTTTGCGTCCAACGGCTATGGCGCGCATTCGCCGGGTCAGTACGACATGATGGTCTGTTTCATCACCGAAGTGGTCATGACCGCCATGTTCCTCTTCATCATCATGGGCGCGACCCACGGCAAGGCGCCCGCGGGCTTTGCGCCGCTGGCGATCGGGTTGGCGCTGACGATGATCCATCTCGTCAGTATTCCCGTCACCAATACCTCGGTGAACCCGGCGCGCAGCACGGGCCCCGCTTTGTTTGTCGGCGGATGGGCGCTGGCGCAGCTCTGGCTGTTCTGGGTGGCGCCGCTGATCGGCGGTGCGCTGGGAGGCGTGATCTATCGCTGGCTGAGCGAAGAGCCGACCGGTGTGGTGGAAGGTAAGAGACCGGCGTAACGGTCGGACCCTCCGCGACAGCTGGCGGGCTATTCCTGGCCCGCCGGCATGACCTTGGTGACGTGGCCCATCTTCCGGCCGGGCCGGGGCGTTCCCTTGCCATAGAGGTGGACCGTCGTGCCGGGCACGCCGAGCCAGTCTTGATAGCTGTTGATCTCGTCGCCGATCAGATTGGTCATGGTGACGTCGCCATGGCGGATCGGCTTGCCGAGCGGCCATCCGGCGACAGCCCTGATGTGCTGCTCGAACTGCGAGATCGAGGCGCCGTCCAGCGTCCAGTGCCCCGAATTGTGCACGCGGGGGGCGATTTCATTGACGAGGATCTTAGGCCCGTCATCGCCCGGCACCACGAACATCTCGACTGCCAGCACGCCGACATAGTCGAGCGCGTCGGCGATCCGCCGCGCGATGTCGCGCGCCTGTGCGGCCAGCGCGTCGGAAATACCGGCGGGCACGCGCGACACCTTGAGGATATGATCCCGGTGCTCGTTTTCCGTGACGTCAAAGCATTCGACGCTGCCGTCGGCCGAGCGGGCGGCGACGACCGAAATTTCGCGCTCGAACGGAATGAAGGCTTCAAGGATCGCCGATTTGGTGCCGAGGTCCTCCCAGGCGCGATCCGGATCGTCGCTCGAGCGGATGATCGTCTGGCCCTTGCCGTCATAGCCGAAGCGGCGGGTCTTCAGCACCGCGGGCAGGCCGATTTTGGCGATCGCAGCGTGCAGCGTTTGCGGCGGAGCAGACGTCGGCATAATCGGCGGTCTTGATGCCGAGACGCGCGACGAAATCCTTCTCGATCAGCCGATCCTGCGTCGTTTCGAGAATCTTGCGATCCGGCAGGACCGGCCGCCGCGCCGCCAGGATCATGGCGGACGCCGCCGGCACATTCTCGAATTCGTAGGTGATGACGTCGACGTCGCTGGCGAAAAGCTCAAGCGCCTCGACATCGGCATATTCGGCGCAGGTGGCATTGGCGACGACGTCGAAGGCGGGCGAATCCGGGTCCGGTGAAAACACCCGGCAGCGCAGGCCGAGCCGTGCCGCTGCCATCGCCAGCATCCGGCCGAGTTGTCCGCCGCCCACAATTCCGATGGTGTCACCAGGCTTCAGTTTCACCCGCGTCAGGTTCGTCACGCGGACTCCTCCGGGCGCTCGGCGACCGCGTCGGTCCGTTGCTTGCGCCAGGCGGCGAGCCGGTCCGCCAGCGCCTTGTCGTTCAGCGCCAGAATGCTGGCCGCCAGCAGCGCCGCATTGATCGCGCCGGCTTTGCCGATCGCGAGCGTTCCAACGGGAACGCCGGCCGGCATCTGCACGATCGAGTAGAGCGAATCGACGCCCGACAACGCCTTTGATTCGACCGGAACGCCGAGCACCGGAAGTTCCGTCAGGGATGCGGCCATGCCGGGCAAATGCGCGGCGCCGCCGGCACCGGCAATGATGACCTTGAAGCCGGCCGCCTTCGCGCCCTTGGCGAAAGCATAGAGCCGTTCGGGCGTGCGATGCGCGGAGACGATGCGCTTCTCGAAGGCAACTCCGAGCGCGCCGAGCGTTTCGGCGGCGTGACGCATGGTCTCCCAGTCGGACTGGCTTCCCATGATGATGGCGATCGGCGCGGGCATATCGTTAATTCTTCGCAACAGAATCCAAAAAACGCAGGTCCGATTATAGGATCGGCCCTCTGTTCGGCAAGCTGGCAGGGGATCGACAATGGACTATCCTGTCTTGGTACGGACAGGCAAGCTTTCTTGATGCAGAACCCGCAACCGGCGTTAACGCGAGGTGGCGAAAAGGCAGGCTTTAGGGCCGGATCCGCGCGCGTTTTAAGGAAGAGCCATGAAGAAGAAAACTAGGGTAACGGCATCGCGCGCCACCAAACGCCAAAAGCGCGCCGCGGCCAGTGGCACGGCCCTCGTGCGCCGCGCCGCGCAGCTCACACCCCGCCCGGCGGCGAAGGACGATGCGAAGGCCGAGATCAGGCGGCTCAAAACCCAGCTGGCCAATGCTACCGCGCGCATCGGGGAATTGCAGGCGGCAGCCGAGACGGATTTCCTGCTTGGAATTCCCAACCGGCGCGGCTTCGAACGCGAACTCGGGCGCGCCATTTCGTATATCCAGCGCTATCACGCCAGCGGCGCGCTGATCGTGCTCGACGTGGATCGGCTCAAACCGATCAACGACACATTCGGCCATGCGGCGGGCGATGAGGTGTTGAAAGCGATCATTGCGGTGCTGTCGCGGCAGATCCGCTCGTCCGATGTAATCGGCCGGCTCGGCGGTGACGAGTTTGCGCTGCTGCTGTGGAATCTCAGCGAGACCGATGCCCATGCCAAGGCAGCCGCGCTTGAGGAGGATATCGACCGCCTCAGTTTTGCCTTCGCGGGCGGCACGGTTGGCACTGGCGTCTCCGCGGGCGTCAGCCTTCTTGGACCGCATTCGGAAGCAGGCCGCGCGCTGGCGGATGCCGATCGCGCGATGTATGTGCGCAAGGCGCAGCGACGCCACGAAACCTGAGACCACCTTTCAACCAACGAGCCGAGCAGCATCATGACCAAACCAGTGCCGTTCACGCTTCACGTCGCCGATGCCGACATCGCTGACCTTAAGGCGCGCCTGGCGCGGACGCGCTTTCCGGATTCCGCGCCTGGCGAGGCTTCGAGCGATCCTTGGGCCTACGGCACTGACGTCGCCTATCTGCGCGGCCTCGTCGACTACTGGCGCGAGGGGTTTGATTGGCGCAGCGAAGAGGCGGCGCTCAATGTCTTTCCGCAATTCCGCGTGCCGATCGACGGCATCGACCTGCACTATCTGCATGTGGAGGGCAAAGGTGAGAATCCGATGCCGTTACTTTTGCTGCACGGCTGGCCGGGCTCGGTGTTCGAATTCCTCGATATCATTCCGCGCCTCACCGATCCGGCGCGGTTCGGCGGCGATGCCCGCGACGCCTTCACGGTGATTGCGCCCTCGCTGCCGGGCTATGGGCTTTCGTTCAAGCCCGGCCAAAAAAGATACGGCGTTCCTGAAATGGCCGATTGTGTCGCCGCGCTGATGCACGACGTTCTCGGCTTTTCGCGCTTTGCCGCGCAGGGCGGCGACTGGGGTGCGGCCGTCACCAGCCGGCTCGGCTATGCCCATGCGGAGAAAATGATCGGCATCCATCTCAATCTGTGGGCGGCAGCCGGGCGTGAGGCAAGCGCATTCGAGAATCCGACCGAGGAGGAGAAGCGCTATCTCGGCGAACTCGCGCATTGGACGCGCGAAGAAACCGGCTATCAATGGATTCAAGGCACGCGTCCGCAAACGCTTGCCTTTGCGTTGACGGATTCGCCGGCGGGCCTCGCGGCGTGGATCGTCGAGAAATTTCGCGCCTGGTCGGATTGCGGCGGCGATGTCGAAAGCGCGATCAGCCGCGACCGTATGCTCGCCGATATCTCGCTTTACTGGTTCACCGGCGCGATCGGGTCGTCATTCTGGCCTTACTATGCGCGGTTGCACGGCGCGGCCATTCTGCCGCGCGGCGCGGTCATCAGCGTTCCCACAGGTTATGCGCAATTTCCGCGCGAAATCCTGAAGCCGCCGCGTAGTGCGATCGAGCGCGTGCATACCAATATCCGGCGCTGGACCGTCATGGAAAAGGGCGGTCATTTCGCTGCCCTCGAGCAGCCTGACAAACTGGCTCACGAGGTGCGCGCGTTCTTCCGCGAATTGCGAGATTTATAACTCGACCAGATCGTCCGGCACCTGGCCGAACTTCTTGAGCACACGCGCATCGCCGAACTCGCCGGCCATCGGATCGCCGCTGCGGCAGAACGCCACCGCACCGATGCTGCCGGCCGTACGTGACATCACTTCGGCACGCCGCAATGCGGCGGACGAGTGCTGACACTCTTCCGCAGCACCTGCGACCAAGAGGCCTGCTTCATCATGGAAAAATGGCATTGCGACGTAATAAGTGACGTTGGCCATTTACCTGCTCCTGTCCTTTGAGATGATCAGGCCGCGTCGTCTCTCGTGCGCGACCGTCGGACGACCGCACCCAGGCTCACAGCTTTCGCGCGCAACTCGCTCAATTCGGTTTCCAGATATTCGTTGGCCAGGATCAGCGCCTTGATCGTGCTGCGCGGGTCGCCATTGCACATCGCGATCAGTCGATCGCAGGCCTGTTCGTAGCTCGGGCTAAAGGGGAACGAGACCGGTTCGGGCATGGCGAAATCCTCGGGGCGCGGCGTTGGGGGTGTCTGAATGTTCCTATTTTGTTCTCATGGAGTCAAGTCTGATTTTCGGGCGCGACGCGGCCTAGGTTCACGCAATGATGTCGGGCGTGATCTGGTCTTCGATGAAGGCGATACGGTCGCGCAACTGCAGCTTGCGTTTCTTCAGCCGTTGCAGCCGCAACAAATCGGGCGCAGGTGACTGATGCAGCGCATCAATCGCAGCGTCGAGATCGCGGTGTTCCTGTTGCAACCTTGCGAGCTCGGATTGGAGTTCGCGCTCATCTTCGTCGGTCATGGTTTACTTAATCAAAACGCGGATGAGATTTGCGAAAATTCCGACAAGCCGAACCACAACTATCCTCCCTGGCAAGCTGCTCCGCAAGCGTGTTCCAGCGCGACCAACAAGCTGCTTTCAGCCTGAAAGCCGCGTTGCGCCCGGTCGTTAGCGCCGGCGCGCGGAAGCCGCCGAACGGTCGGGTTCCAATGATGTTGCAGGCGCTTTCGGAACGGTTATCCGGCTGCTGCGAAAGAGCTTCGCGTTCCCTCACGATTCGTTACAGATGCCGGTGAAATATGAGGACGGCCACTTTCAAACCCATCGACAGATTCGAGGCTTGGTGTAGACTTGGTTGTCCGGATCGAATCTGAGGTCTTAACCCAGCCGAGGAGGTTTCGAATGGCAATTCACGCTCATCTTGTTGAACTGGAACGGAAACACAAGGTTCTCGAAAACGAATTGCACGACGCCCTTCTACACGTTTCAACAGATGACTTGCAGATTGTCGAACTCAAGCGCCGGAAGTTGATGGTCAAGGACGAGATCGAGCGCTTGAAGTGCTCCGCCAACGCCACATTGCATTAGTCAGTCACAGTAAAGACCCGAGGCTTGTTGATCGCCATCGCCGGTCGGCGCTGTCAGCGTCGACTGGCGTAGCCGGGCTGCTTGTGCGCTTCAGATAAACGCCCTCACGCTTCCGCTAATTCGCCGACATAGTCCGCGATCGCGAGCGATGACGTCAGGCCGGGCGATTCAATCCCGAACAGGTTGATGAGCCCGTCGACGCCGTGGTCGTTCGGCCCCTGGATCAGGAAATCCTGCACGGCGACCGCCGGCGGCACGATCTTCGGCCGCATGCCTGAGTAACTCGGCATCAGCGCACCATCCGGCAGTGCCGGCCAATAACGGCGGATCGCCGGATAGAACCGTTCGGCCCGCGCCGGATCGACCGCATAGTCGATGTTGTCGACCCATTCCACATCGGGGCCAAACCGCGCCTGTCCCGCCATATCGAGCGTGAGATGGACGCCGAGGCCGCCGGGCTCCGGCACCGGATAAATCAGGTGCGAAAACGGCGCCCGTGCCGAGCAACTGAAATAGTTGCCTTTCGCGAGGTACGCCGGCGGGATCTTTTCGACCGGCATGCCGTCGATGCTGCGCGCCACCGTCATCGCGCCAAGGCCCGCGGCGTTGATCAGAAGCTTGCAGGAAAGCGACATCGGCGCCTCGCCGCCGGCGTCGATCTCGATGCGGCCCTCCCGCACGCGCGCGCCGAGCAGCGGGGTGTGAAACGCAAAGGCAGCGCCGGCGTCTTCGGCATTGCCGCGCAGCGCCAGCATATAAGCGTGGCTGTCGATAATGCCGGTGGACGGCGACAGCAACGCCGCCTCGCAATGAAGCGCCGGCTCCAGCGCGCGGGCCGCTTCGCCCGAAAGCGTTTGCAGGTCGGCCACACCGTTGGCCTCGGCGTGCGCCCTGATCGATGCCAGTTTTTCGGTTTCGCTCGCGGTTGTCGCGACGATCAGCTTGCCGCAATTGCGATGCGGGACGCCTTGCTCGCGGCAATACCGGTACAGCGCCTGTTTGCCGCTGACACACATCTGCGCCATCAGGCTGCCCGCGCGGTAATAGATCCCGGCGTGGATCACCTCGCTGTTGCGTGAGGAGGTTACCGTGCCGATCCCCTCGGCCGCCTCCAGCACGACCACCTCGCGGCCGCTTTGCGCCAGCCGCCGCGCCGCGGCAAGGCCGATCACTCCCGCACCGACGACGACGCACTCGACCTTTTCCATTCGAAAAATCTGATCCGGATTTGGCTGGCTGGTCGGGGCGGCGGGAGAGTTGGCCGGTTGCAACTTTCGCGCGGAATACCCCACCTGACCGCGGGTTCTGGTTGTAGCTCGTTCGCTTACGCAACTCTTTGGATTTGTTTCGGAAGTTGTCCACCCCAAATCATTAGTGATCCATTAATCATGTCCCGCCAATTGGCGCAATTTCCCGCTGTAAAGCGCGCGGCTGGGGTACGCGTTTACCTGATCCAAACCCGTGAAGCCAGAAACTCCGCCGCAGTAATCCGCGGGTGACCGATGGCTGACAAGAACTGGCAGGCTGGCGGCAGGATCATGATTCCGGCAGGAATCGTGCTGTGCCTGGCTGCGTCCCTTTGGGCGGCTGCCGCATCCAATGCCGAATCCAGCATCGTCAGGTATTTCACGGCGGCCGATCCGGACGTTGTTTCGGATGTCGTGCTTGGCGGCCTCGTCGTTTGCTGCTTCGCCGTCGCCGTCGGGCTCTGGATCATGTCGACGGTGCGCCGGTTCCGCCTGTCGAAGCAGCGCCGGAATGCCTTCGTCAGCTCCGCCCTGAACAATCTCAAGCAGGGCGTGGTGATCACCAACCCGCGGCAGCGGATCGTTTTCCTTAACGACCGTTACCTCGAGATCTACGGGCTTTCGCGTTCGGAAATCCCGCCGACCATGAGCGGCAGAGAGCTGCTGGAGCTGCGCTTGCAGCGCAGGGTGCTCGATGTCAGCGTCGACGAGTTCTATGCGCAGTCGGCCGAGCCCGAAGGCCTCATTACCGAACTGCCGAACGGTCAATCGATTCACGTCAAGCATTTCCCGCTTTCAAACGGCGGGTCGATCACCACGCACGAGGATTGCAGCGAGCAGCGTTCATTGTCGCGGGAACTTGCTTCCACCAAGCAGTTTCTCGAATCCGTGCTGGAAAATATTCCGGTCTGCGTCGCCGCCAAGAGCATCGACGACGGCCGCTATATCTTCGCCAACCGTGCCTTCGAACGCTTCTCGCGTTTTTCGCGCGATTTCATCGTCGGCAAGCGCGCCGACGAGATTTTCACGGCCGATACGGCGGCCAGTATCGAGGCGGCCGACCGCGCCGCGCTGAATGCAATGGAAGGCGCGTTTAGCAGCGAATTCGTCGTCGAGCGTGGATCGCACAAGCGGGTGCTTGCCTCAAGCCGCGTGATCGCGCGCAACGACAAAGGCGAGCCTGCATTCCTGATCGCGCTGTTCGACGACGTGACCAACAGCAAGACGCTTTCCCAGGAATTGGAGAGCACCAAGAAATTCCTTGAACTGGTCGTCGACAACATTCCGGTCTCATTGACGGTCGAACGGGCGGGCGATGGCCGATACCTCCTGGCAAACCGCAGCGCAGAAATCATCCTCAACCGGCGCCGTGAAGAGGTCGCAGGGCTGACGGCGGCAGAAATCTTCAATTCGCGCGAAGCCAAGCTCATCGTGGCGCGCGACGAGGCCGCGCTCAAGGGCCGCCGGCCGCTCACCGAGGAGCATCCGATCAGCACCAAGGATGGCTTGCGGCTGTTCCTGACGCGCCGGGTGACCGTGCTCAACGATGCGGGCCAGCCGCAATACCTGATCAAGACCCACGAAGACGTCACCGATCGCCGCCAGACCGAGTCGCGGATGGCCCATATGGCCTACCACGACGGCCTGACCGATCTGCCAAATCGCGCCGCATTCCTCCAGGCGCTGACGCAGATGATCGAGGCCTGCACCGAAGCGGAAGAGGAATTCGCGGTTCTGTCGATCGATCTCGACGGTCTCAACGAAGTCAACGATGTGTTCGGCCACGCCGTGGGCGACAAACTCCTGATCGAGGTGGCGCAGCGGATGCAAGCGTCGGCGCACGGCGGCGTGGTGGCGAGGCTCTCCGGCGACGCGTTCGGCTTGATCATCGACGGCAAGCAGCCGATCGCCGGCATGTTGCTGGCGGAGAAACTGGCCGAGACGTTGGCCAAGGAATTCGTGATCGATGGCAAATCGGTTCGCACCGGGGCGACCACGGGCATCTCGATCTTTCCGCATAACGGACGTGACGCCGCCTCCCTGCTGGCCAATGCCGGCGCGGCGCTGTCACGTGCCAAGGCGAAATCGCGCGGCACGATCAGCATCTATGAGCCGGAGATGGATCAGCAGATCCGCGACCGGCGCGTGCTGCACCAGGATCTCTCGACCGCGATCAAGAACGGCGAAATCTCGCTTTATTATCAGCCGCAGGCGTCGTCGCGTCACGGCGAGGGCAACGGCGAGATCATTGGTTTCGAAGCATTGGCGCGCTGGCGCCATCCCGTGCGCGGCTTCGTGCCGCCGTCCGATTTCATTCCGCTCGCGGAAGAAAGCGGCCTGATCTTCGAGATGGGCCAGTGGATCCTCCGCGAGGCCTGCCGCGAGGCCGCCTCCTGGCCGGTGCCGTTGCAGGTTGCCGTCAACCTGTCGCCGGCGCAATTCATGCACGGCGACGTTGTCAGCCTCGTGCATTCGATCCTGCTCGAGACCGGTCTCGTGCCAGGGCGGCTGGAACTCGAAATCACCGAAGGCGTGCTGATCGAGGATTTCGACCGCGGTCTGTCGCTGCTGCGGCGACTGAAGGGGCTCGGGGTGCGCATCTCGATGGACGATTTCGGCAGCGGCTACTCGTCGCTCAGCTACCTGCAGGCCTTCCCGTTCGACAAGATCAAGATCGACCGCGCCTTTATCATCAATCTGGGACGCAACCCGCAATCCGGCGCGATCGTGCGCGCGGTGATCGGCCTCGGTCATGGCCTGGAAATGTCGATCGTCGCCGAAGGCGTCGAAACCCAGGAACAACTCAGCTTCCTCGCCGAGCAGGGATGCGACGCGGTGCAGGGCTATTTCATCGGCAAGCCGCTGCCCATCGAGCAGTACGACGCGCTGGTTGGCCGTGCGCCAAGCGATCCCGCCGAACCGGCCCGCAAGACCGGCTAACTCTTGCGCCATTTCTGTCAAGCGATGAACAAGTGAAGACGCTATACCTTTAATATGGCGGATTACGATCTTGCGATCATCGGCGGCGGGTTGAATGGCGTCAGCGTGGCGCGGGAGGCTGCGGGGCGCGGCCTGCGGGTCATTCTGATCGAGCAGGGCGATCTTGGTGGCGCAGCTTCATTCGCCAGCGGGCGACTGGTCCAGGGCGATCTGTCGGTGCTCGAGCGGCGGGCGTTTCGGCGCACGCGCACGGCGCTCGCCGAGCGCGAGGTGTGGATGCGGATCGCGCCGCATCTGGTAAGGCCCGCCCATTTCGTGATTCCCGCCCATTCCGACGAGCGTCCGCCGTGGCTGCTGCGTCTCGGACTGTTCGTCTACGACCGCCTGGCTCCGCCTGACAGCCTGCCGCGCTCGGCCACGATCGACATCACCCACCATCCGATCGGTGATGCGTTACAGCGGCCGTTCGGCACCGCCTTTGGATATTCGGATTGCCTGGTCGACGATTCGCGTCTGGTGATTACGAGCGCCGTGGATGCGGCGGAGCGGGGGGCCGTGATCCGCACCGGTGCGCGATGCGTGCGTGCCGATCGCAGCGATACCTGGCGGCTCGTGATGATCGATCGCGGGCATCGTCAGGTGATCACGGCAAGGGCGCTTGCCAACGCCTCCGGCGCCTGGACCGCGACCGTCGCGGAGACCGTGCTGCGGGTGCCCCCGCCGCGTGCGACCACCGTCAAGCTCGGGCAGATCATCGTCCGCCGCCTGTTCGAGACCGATAACGTCTACGTCCTGCAAAACTCCGACCGACGGCTGGTCTTCGCCAGTCCCTATCAGCGCGATTTCACCCTGATCGGCACCATTGCACGAAGTTTCAAGGGCGATCCGGCGGCGGTGGCGATGTCCGCCGGTGAGGTGACCTATCTCTGCGATGCGGCCAACCGGTATTTCCGCGAGCATATCGATACGTCCGACGTGATCAGGTCGGTGGCCGGCGTCAATCTCGTCACGGGACGCCCCGGCAAACGATTTGCCCGCGAAGGGACGGTAACGTTTGATGCGCGCCGGCGCCGTGCGCCATTGCTGACCATCTTCGGCGGCGATGTGACGACGGCGCGGCTGCGCGCCGAACGCGCCGTCTCCCGTCTCTTGCCGTTCTATCCGATGTCGCAGAGCTTGAGCGCGCAGGCAGCGCTTCCCGGCGGAAATTTTCCGTCTCACGGCTTTGAGACGGAGGTGGAGAATGCGCGTGAGCGCTGGAAATTCCTCACCCCCGATCAGGCGTTGCGGCTGGTTTCGGCCTACGGATCGCGGCTTGGCGAGTTGCTCGGCGAAGCCAAAGAGAAGGCCGATCTCGGCGAAAATTTTGGACCGGACCTGACGGCAGCGGAGGTGCGTTACCTCATGGCCAAGGAGTGGGCGCGTTTCCCGGACGATATTCTTTGGCGCCGCTCGAAACTCGGCCTGACCATGGCGCAGACCGACCGCGAACGTCTGGCGGCTTTCATGGCGGCGGCGTGAAAGGCCGGATATCCGCCGCCATCCACAGCGCTGCGGTTGAGCCAGGATTGCTGCGGGGTTAGTTTGCGCCTTCCATGGGGCAGGCTGACAGCATGATCGAACAACCCGCGAAGGCCGCGCACGAGGCGGTCTCGCCGCAATCCGCGCCGCAGCCAGCACCCGGCACTCCGCTCCTCCGCATCGACGCGGTCGTCAAGACATTCGGCGGGTTTCGCGCGGTCGACGCGCTGTCGCTCGACATCCATGCCGGCGAGTTCTTCGCGCTGCTCGGTCCGAGCGGCTGCGGCAAGACCACGCTGCTGCGGATGCTGGCCGGTTTCGAGACGCCCGACGCCGGCCGCATTCTGCTCGACGGCAAGGACATCGCACAGGTCCCGCCGCATCAGCGCCCCGTCAACATGATGTTCCAGAGCTACGCGCTGTTTCCCCATTTGAACGTGCGCGACAATATCGCGTTCGGATTGAGGCGTGCACGCCTGCCGTCGGTCGATATCGATGCGCGCGTCGCCGAGATGGTCGCGCTCGTCAAGCTCGACGGGATGGAGCAGCGCAAGCCCGACCAGCTTTCCGGCGGCCAGCGGCAGCGCGTGGCGCTGGCGCGCTCGCTGGCGCGCCGCCCGCAACTGTTGCTGCTTGACGAGCCGCTCGCCGCGCTCGACAAGAAGCTGCGCGAAAGCACCCAACTCGAATTGATGGAATTGCAGCGGCGGCTCGGCCTGACCTTCGTCATCGTGACCCACGATCAGCAGGAAGCGATGACGATGGCAGGCCGAATCGGCGTGATGGATGCTGGCCGGCTCGAGCAGGTCGCGACCCCGCGCGAACTCTATGAGGCGCCACGCTCGCGCTGGATCGCTGAATTCGTCGGCGACATCAACCTGATTGAAGGCCAGCTCGAAACGGGTGCCGACAACTACCCGACCATGGCGCGGCGTATCGCGATTGCGACCAGCCAGGCCGGAACGATCCACGTGGCCGAGCCGCGCCAGCCGCTCACCAAGACCGATCTTTGCGTCGCGATCCGTCCCGAGAAGGTCAAGCTGTCGCGCCGTGCGCCGGCGTCCGAAGACCCGCGCGCGATGAACAGGCTCGAAGGAGTTGTGACCGACGTCGGCTATCTCGGCGGCCTGACCTGCTACAAGATCAAGCTCGACGGCGGCATGGTATTGCGCTCATCGATTGCCAACACCGCGCGGCTCGACATGGATGCCTATGCTCCAGGCCAACGCGTGGTGGCGTGGTTCTCGCCGGAAGACTGCATGGTGCTGGAGCAATGAGCGGGCGCGCGATCTTTACCCGCCCGGCGCGGCTTGCCGCCATCGCGCCCTATCTCTGGATGGCGTTGTTCTTTCTCGTGCCGTTCCTGTTCGTCCTGAAGATCAGCCTGTCGCAGACCGCGATCGCACAGCCGCCCTATACGCCGGTGTTCGACTTTAGCGAAGGATGGGAGGCGATCGAGGCGGCGTTCTCCGCCCTTTCATTCGACAATTTCAAACTGCTGGTTTCCGACAATCTTTATGTCCTGTCGTACTTGCGCAGCCTCACGGTGGCTGCGATTTCGACCGCAATCCTGCTTCTGATCGGCTATCCCATCGCCTATGGCATGGCGCGCCTGCCGCAGCGCTGGCAGAGCGTCGCGATGATGCTGGTGATCGTGCCGTTCTGGACTTCGTTTCTGATCCGCATCTATGCCTGGATCAACATCTTGCAGCATGACGGGCTGCTGAACGAGATTTTGCTCGCGCTGCATATCGTATCAAAGCCGGTGGTCTGGCTCTCGACTGACGGGGCGATGTATCTCGGCATCGTCTATTCCTATCTGCCGTTCATGATCCTGCCGCTATATGCGACGCTCTCCAAACTGGATCCGGCGCTTTTGGAGGCCGCCAGCGATCTCGGCGCCTCGCCGCGCGAAGCCTTCTGGCGCGTGACGTTCCCGTTGTCGCTGCCGGGCATCGGTGCGGGTGCGTTGCTTTGTTTCATTCCCATTGTCGGCGAGTTCGTGATTCCGGATCTGCTGGCGGGCTCCGACGCGTTGATGATCGGCCAGACGCTGTGGCTTGAATTTTTCACCAACAAGGACTGGCCGGTGGCCTCGGCCACGGCGGTCGTGCTGCTGCTTCTGCTGGTGGCGCCGTTGGTGCTTTATGATCGCGTGCAACGGCGGCAGCTGGAGCAGGCGTGATGGCGAGCGGTGCGAACAAGCTCACGCGTTTCAACATCACGGCGCTCGCGCTGGGGTTCGCGTTTCTCTATCTGCCGATCGTGATCCTCATCATCTATTCCTTTAACGCCTCGCGGCTGGTGACCGTGTGGGGCGGCTGGTCGCTGCGCTGGTACAGCGAATTCTTCAACGACAGCGCCATGATCGATGCGGCCTGGATGAGCCTGCGCGTGGCAGCGACCTCGGCGACGCTTGCGACCCTGCTCGGCACGCTCGCGGCGATAGCATTGTCGCGCGGCACGAATTTCAGAGGACGGACGCTGTTTTCCGGGATGCTCTATGCGCCGCTGGTGATGCCGGAAGTGATCACCGGGCTCTCGCTGCTGCTGCTGTTCGTGGCTATCAACGCCGAGCGCGGCTTCTGGACCGTCGTCATCGCCCATACCACGCTGACGATGTGTTTCGTCGCCGTGGTAGTGCAGGCGCGGCTCGGCGCGCTCGATCGCAGCCTCGAGGAAGCCGCGATGGACCTCGGCTGCGCGCCGGCGCATGCGTTCCTCTTGGTCACCTTGCCGTTGATCCTGCCGTCCGTCGCGGCCGGATGGATGCTGGCCTTCACGCTCTCGCTCGACGATCTCGTGATCGCAAGCTTCACCACCGGCCCCGGCTCCGCGACACTGCCGATCCGGATCTATTCGGAGGTGCGGCTGGGCGTGAAGCCGGAGATCAACGCGATCTGCACGCTGGTGGTGGCGCTGATCGCGGTCGTCATCGTCGGCGCTTCGCTCGCCTCCAAGATTTCGGACGCGCGCGCCAAGAGCGGGGCACCGTTGTGAGTCTTTACGACTTCACCGCACCCGCGGTCAGGCCGCCGACCATGTAGCGGCGGAAGGCGTAGTAGATCGCAGCCGGCGGCAAGGCATAGATGAAGCCCGTCGTCATCAGCAATTCCCAGGGCGAGTCGTCGGCGGCGAGGAAATTGCCGAGCGCCACCGGCAGCGTGATGTCGCGGTCGTTGGATAGCAGCAGAAACGCGTAGAGATATTCGTTCCAGGCGAGCAACACCGCGTAGGTGCCGATCGCAACCAGCGACGGCATCATCAGGGGAACGTAGACCAGGCGGAAAATCTGCAATGGCGTGGCGCCGTCCATCACCGCGGCCTCGTCGAGTTCGACCGGCAATTTGTCGGAGGCCTGCTTCAACACCCAGATCGCATAGGGCGAGGCGATCGTCACCATGGCGAGGATCAGCGCCCAGCTCGTGTTGAGCAGGCCGTAATTGCCCATGGTGCGATACATCGGCACGGCGAGAAACGCCGCCGGGATGAAATAAGTAAAGAGCGCGAGATTGAGCACGACGCGGCCACCGGGCACGCGCAGCCGCGAGATCGAGAACGCCGCAGCGGTGGCAATCACCAGCGTCAGCGCGCCGACGGCCGCCGCGATCACGACCGAATTGCCGAACTGCACCCAGAAATCCCGCAGGAAATAATGCTGCTGGTGAAACACGATTTCGAAATTGTGGAACGTCGGATGCTCCGGCCACAACTTGCCGGAGAAGGCGTCTTCCTTCGGCGAAATCGCGAACACGAACATGTGGTAGATCGGAATCATGGTCCAGATCAGCACGGGAATGCCGATCAGCAGCAGCCGCGCTTCGGTCGCCGTCTGGCGTAAGGTCGGAAGCTTCATCGCGACAGCCGTTTCATCATGAAATAGACCAGCGGCAGCACGAACGGCATCGCGATGACGATCGAGGCCATCGCAAGGTTGAGCTGATCCAGTCTCAGATAGCGGATGCCGAGCGTCGAGAGCACATGCGTAAGGTCGGCCGGCCCGCCGCCGGTCAACAGATACACGCTGTTGAAGTCCCCGAGCGTCCAGAGCATCGAGAGCAGGGTGCAGGTCAGGTACAGCGCCTGCATCGAGGGCCAGGTGATGAAGCGGAATTTCTGCCACCAGCTCGCGCCGTCGACCTCGGCGGCTTCGAACAGGTCATGCGAGATCGCGAGCCGTCCCGTGATCAGGATCAGCGTCCAGAACGGCAGCGATTTCCAGATATGAACGCCGATCGCCATCGCGAGCGCCACGGCGGGATCGTTCAGCCAGTTAGGCCCGTCATCGCCGGTGAGCTTGAAGATGATCTGGTTCACCATGCCCCATTCCGGATTGAGCATGAAGCGCACCGACAGGATGGTCGGGATCGACGGCACCGCCCAGGGCAGGATGAAGATCACCGACAGCCATTTGATCCAGCTGCGCTGCTCCACGAAGAAGCCGGACAGGAACAGCGCGATCAGCATTTTGATGTTGATGCCGATGAGCAGGAAGATCAGCGTGTTGACGGCGGCGCGCGCGAAGATCGGATCGTTGACCAGCGCCACGTAGTTCGACGGCGATCGCGCCAGCCAGAAGCCGTAGCAGACCGGATAGACCACGAAGGCAGCGAATACCAGCAGATAGGGCGCGATCAGCAGGATGCCCCAGACCTGCGTCGTCGACAGCCGCGGCGCCAGCGGGGCGCTTGGTACGTCGGATGCGGAGATCGTGATCGCCATGTTTCGTTGCTCACACCGCTGGTCTTCACCTCTCCCCTTGTGGGAGAGGTCGGAGACGAAGCGCAGCGAAGTCTCCGGGTGAGGGGTTAAGCTCTATCGAGGGACCTGGACCCCTCACCCCAACCCTCTCCCACAAGGGGAGAGGGGGCTCACCTTCGATGCTGCGCCAGCTTCAATCTACCCCGCGACCTCCTTGATGCGCGCGATCAGCTCGTCGACGGCTTTCTCGACCGGCACTTTCTCGCTGACGACGCGGTTCATCGCCTTCGCCCACACATTCTCGTTGTTCAGAATCGTGAACTTGTAGTTCTTGGTGAAATCAAACGGCTGCGTGCCGCCGGTGAACTGGTTGTAGACCGCCTTGCGGTGACGGTCGGCCTGCCAGAACGGGCTCTTCTGACCTTCGATGGTCGCCGGGAACCAGCGGCCGAGCGCGCCTTCGACATAGGGGCCGAGGTTTTCTTCCTCGAGCAGGAAGGCGACGAACTGTTTCGCTTTTGACTTGTTCTTGGCGGCGGTGAAGATCACGCCGGTCTTGACGTCGGAGCGGTACTTGATCGGCTGGCCGTCCGGCCTGTTCGGGAAGGACGCGGTGATGATGTCTTCCTCATAGGCCTTCTTGCCGGCGGCGCGTTGCTCCGGCGTCAGCGCCGGATTGGTCGAATCCTCGAACCACTTCGCCGCGATCGAGATCGTGAAGTTGTGGGTCATCACGGTCGTCTTGTTGTGGAAGGCGACGTTGTTGTCCGGGTCCTTCCAGGTGGTTGAGGAGGGCGGCGTGCAGCCTTTGATGTAGGTGTCGGTGTAATCCTTCAGCGCATGGATCAGGCCGTCGCGCGTCTTGTCGTCAATCGTGAGCTTGCCGTCGTCGTCGACCAGATGAACGTTATAGGCGTCCATGAAGGTATAGAACGATTGCAGCGAGTCCGTGGATTCAACGCCCATCGGCTGGCCGACGCCGTAGATGCGCTGGCCGGTGGCTTTGCGGCTCGCCGGCTGCACCTTGTCGCACCAGAACGACCAGTAGTCCTCCCACTTGGTCGGGATGTCGCTCTCCTTGAAACCGGCTTTCTCCAGCATGTCCTTCCAGATCTGCACATGCATGCTCTGCTGCTTCAGCGGAAAGCCGTAATAGCCCTTCTTCTTGGTCACGCCGTTTTGGAGATAGGCGGTCTCGAGTGTGTTCGGCGCGAACTTCGATTTGATCGGCACCAGAATGTCGGACAAATCCTCGAGTTTGCCTTCGAAGGCCCATTTGCCTCCGGCCTGCACATCGTAGGTGTCGGAATAGGCAACATCCGGCACGGTACCGGAATCGAGCGCCGCCACCGTCTTCGGGATCATGTCCTGGATCGCGTATTGCGACAGCTCGACCTTGGTGCCGGTCTTCTCTTCGAATTTCTTGACGACCTTGAGCAGCGCGTCGTCTTCGGACTTGTAGAAGCCCTTGCCCCACCAGACCGTAATGGTGTCCTGCGCGACGGCAGGATGTGCCGCCAACAACGCTGCCGTTGCGACAGCCAAAAGCGCGATACGTCCCCGAACTCTCACATCTCTCTCCCTGCTTGGTGTCCGGCCTTATTTTAACCGGTTGGATGAAAGACTAGCGGAAGGCCGGGACATGTCCAGCCGGTTCTTATCGCACTTAGGTAGCAGCGTAGCGCCTCACCTCCTCTGGCCGTCATTCCGGGGCGCGCGTTAGCGCCGCAGCCCGTGAACCGGGTGGCCGCCCAGCGCGACGGATCGATATAAAATCATTTCAGACGGAGAAGATTGCAATGTTCATTACACTTCGGAACAAGCGCGCGATGACGGCAATGACGTTTGCCGGAGCTTTCGTAGCTGCAACCCTTGTCGGATCGGGCCTGGTTGCGGCCGATCCTGCCAAGACCGTTAAGGTGAATTATCGCAATGGGTCGTCCAAAGTCCCGATCCAGGTATTTCTGTATGATGAGGTCGCAAAACTGACTGTCGTGAAATACAATGAAATCACGCCAAATGGCAGCGGCTCTGCGGACGTTACAGTGAAATACGATGGCAACGTGGACATCACGTACAGAGTCTACGTGAAGAATGCCAAAGGTGTTTTCGATGGGGAACCTCACTGTATGCCAATCAAAACGAGTGCTTCATCTGCATCGAAAACCACCGGGTTGGTCTACGAAAAACTCTCCAAGTGCTAGCAACCGCCAGAGGCGCGCCCCTGCCGTCATTGCGGGGGGCGCATTAGCGTGAACCAGGGTGCGCAGTTGCGCACTCGAGATTCCATCGTGCCGCAACTCCGCTTGGAGAAGATCGACACACCTCCACCTTCCCGCCCCGCAAATACGGCCGGGTTTCGCATCGTTCGTCGCGCGCCCAAAGAGGGCGTGGGGAATGCCGGGTGCTTGAGCGCACCCGCAGCCTCGTGTGTAAAGAAATGAAACACACGAGTTAGTCACCACGGTCGCGCCGGGATCACCCGGCATTCCCGCACGCGAATGGTTTTAACGGTTTCCTTCGTGCTCTTCCCGGAGATCGGCCTTTGTTGTCTCCGTCACTCCTGAGAAGCGCTGGCTTCCTGAGAGCTTGACGTCAGCGTCGAGACGTCAGAACCACACGACTTCGCCGTCCGCTGTGGCAACTTCGTCTGCGTTGCCCAAGCGTCCATCGCATCCCGCGCCCAACGTTCGTGACGATCGCGAAACGCCCCTCTGACGGGTGCGGGACAATCGAATCAATAAAGCTGCTTCTACCGAACGGCGAAGCGAAATATTTTTCGTAAAAGGGCTGGACAGGGGTTTTGCAAATTTGCCCGACGGGCAAATCACTGAAGCGATGGCCGGACGATGGATGTCCGCTTTGCTACCGAGTGCGGACTCAATCTGGAGATCGTGCTGCGTCCGCAAAGTGCCGGCGGTCTCAACCGGTCGACGCAACACTTTATCTTAAAGCGAAGAGATGGAGTGTGGCGATGGATCGAGGCTTTCGTCGAGGGTTTACGGCGGCCGAGAAGACGGAGTTATGGGATCGCTGGCAACGCGGGGAGTCTCTCAAAGCGATCGGACGGGCGTTTGGTAAGCCGTCATCGTCGATTTATTTCCAGGTGTCGCCATACGGAGGAATTCGTCCAACTCCCCGGCGTCGCTCGCGATTGGCTCTGACGCTCTCAGAACGCGAGGAGATATCGAGAGGCATCGCGATCCATCGATCGGCACGCTCAATGGCCCGATTGCTCGGCCGCTCGCCCTCGACGGTGAGCCGGGAAATTCGTCGGAACGGCGGTTATGATGGTTACCGAGCGGCTTTGGCGGATGACAAGGCCTGGGCCCGAACCCGTCGCCCGAAACACTGTAAGCTGGCGACCAATGCTTGGTTGCGACAGGCGGTGGCCAACAAGCTGAGATTAAACTGGGCGCCCGAGCAGATAGCCGGCTGGCTTAAAAGAGCCCATCCTGAAGACGAGCGTTATTACGTGTCACACGAGACGATCTATCGCAGTCTATTTGTTCAAGCCCGCGGGGTGCTCAAGAAAGAGCTGCTTTGCCATCTTCGGTCGAAGCGCACGATCCGTCGATCGAAACAGGCGGGTCTCATCAATGATGGACGGGGACAAATCAAGGACATCGTCTCGATCCGTCAGCGGCCGGCAGCGGTTGAAGATCGGGCGGTGCCTGGCCATTGGGAAGGCGACCTCCTGTCCGGGTCGAAGAACAGCTATATCGCGACCCTGGTCGAGCGTCATACCCGTTACGTGATGCTGGCAAAGGTGGCCAATAAGGACACCCAGACGGTCGTATCCGCGCTCATCAAGCAGGCAAAGAAGCTGCCGAGTGAGCTCTATAAATCGCTGACCTGGGACCGGGGCAAGGAACTCACGGATCATCGACGATTTACCCTGACGACCAACATCGATGTTTACTTCTGCGATCCGCAAAGCCCGTGGCAGCGGGGGTCGAATGAGAACACCAACGGCCTGCTGCGACAATACTTCCCGAAGGGCACCAACTTGTCGGTGCACTCGCAAGCCCATCTGAACAGAGTAGCTCGTCAGCTCAACGAACGGCCACGGCAGACCTTGCAATTTGAAACCCCAGCAGAGAGATTTAACGCCTGTGTTGCGTCGACCGGTTGAGCTGGCAGCACATAACGGACAATTTGAATTATGTCCTTAGCCGAAAAAATCGCGGAAACCTGTCAGCGCGAACTGCACGCCCATAGCGAGGACGATCAATCCCATAAACCGCGTCACCATGTCGTGCAGCAGGTTGCCCCCGCCACTTGCACGAGGGCCGCCGCGGGCCACAAGCAGCATAGCGACCCACATTACGGCCGCGGCTACCACGACCGCGACGAGTGCAGTGACCGGCAGCGCCAGCTTCGCATGCGCAACAGCGAGCGTGATGACTCCGGTAATCGTGCCTGGGCTCGCCGCAAACAAGATGACCGGCGTAAGCGACCGTTTCTCGGCAGGGCCATCCTTCGAGTAGTCTCTAGCTTGCGGAGAATTACCGCGTAACATTGAGAACCCGATCCAGGTCAGCACACCTCCGCCGGCAATCGAAAAGGCGTCGAGCGAGACGCCGAAAATTTGCAGCACTCTTGCTCCCGCCAGTGCTGCTACGAGCAGAATGACGAGCACGGCCAGCGCCGCCTTGGTGGCATCAGTTATTCGTATGGCGCGCGTCTGACCGGCCTCGATCTGCGCGAACATGACCCCGCAGATCAAAGGATTCACCAGTGAAAGAACCGTCACAATTGCCTGAAGGTGCCGTTCCATCCGTGTGAACATCCAATAGCGTTGCGCCACAGGCCTTGCCGATCCGAGTATCAGATCCGCGATACAAAATTGCCACGAGCGACCAGCTCAGAGCCTGCACCTCACCCCTTCTCCGGATGCTCGACTTTGGTGAAAAGGCTTCCCTGTGCCGCACCTGAGCCTGCGCGGCCGCCGCCGGCACCGCGGAGCACCCATGCTGCACCCACTGCGAAAGCTGCACCCACGAGTGGGCCTGCGACATACACCCAGTAGCTCGTGAAGTCGGTTGCGACCAAGTTCGGGCCGAACGTGCGCGCGGGGTTCATCGATGCGCCCGAGATAGGGCTCCCCCACAGGCCGGCGAGCGCAATGTACGCGCCGACGCCGATCGCGCCGAAGATCCCGATGTTCTGGGCGCCGGACGCAGTGCCGAGAATGACACTGACGAGACCGAGGGTCAGCACGGCCTCCATCAGGAACGCATCGGACGCGGAGTATCCCGACGCAGGATAGTTCGACCCGTAGCTGGCCGACACGTTGATCACCGCGTTCAGGAACAATGCCGCGAGCGTCGCGCCCGTCAACTGCACGACGATGTATCCCGGCACGCGACGCCATGGGAAGTCGCCACGCAGCGAGAACGCGATGCTAACCGCGGGATTGAGGTGAGCACCGGACACCTTGCCCATGAAGAGGATGATCGCCATCACCATCAGACCGGGTGCGACGACCGCGGCGGCACGGCTGATCGTCCCGGGAAAGGCCTGCCCCATCATGCCGCCACCGGCGGCCACGAGCACGAGGAAGAACGTTCCGAGCAGCTCCGAGAAGAGGCGGCGCCACTCTTGGTTCGGATCGTGGAAGTCGTTGAGCGACGCGACGAGCTCGTAATCCAGATGGCTCAGTGTTCCATTGGCCTCTGCATGCGCCATGAGCTGTTCTTTCCTCTAGTCGATGCTGCTGTCCATTAGCTTCTCGCACCGGGCGAGCACGGCTCGTCGGATCTTCAACGCGCTTGCGGATTTCTCGCGCTGGATAGGCATGCCTTCAATCCTCCAAGACCGGACCACACCAGCCGGGCAGGTAGCTCGCCTCCTCGTTTCTGGCCAATTCCAGGGCTTGCTCGACCGCACGCTCGAAGTGGTCCTCAACGGTTTTCCGCTTGACCCGTCGACGCAAAAAATCCGCCCACAAGAATTCGCTGAACGGCGTCGTATCCTTGGCGAACCCGCCAGCGCGGCGCAGTTCGCCCGCCAACGAGCGGAACGGATCGTCAACAAGCCCGGCCACGGTCTTCGGCAAATCCTTGTAAGGGCGCAGGCGGCCCTCGTCGTCGTACGCATGCATCCAGCTGCGATTGTCCAGGACGAACCAGAACGAATCGGGCTCCAGCGTCCGGAGGTTTTTCACCACGGTAACCAGTACATCTTCGACGCCTTCGTCATGCAGCGCCCGCGCCAGGTGGTGATGATCGATGACGTAGTGGTTATCCTCCGGACCAAGCACGACCGGGATCAAATGCTTGCCTAGAAACTCGGCGCCGTTTTTTTTGCTCTCATCACGCCAGCGCTTGCGCTTCTCCTTGACCTCCCGAACGCCGACCGTCATCTGGGTCGGACGCAGGTCTGCGATCGCAACGGGCTTGATAATGGGTTCGCGAAGCGACATCATGCGCCTCCTCGATCAGTAGTCCGAGATGTCCGCTGCGCGCGCTTCGGCCCGCAATCAACAATGGGGGCGTTCTAGCCCGAGGCTGCTGGCGTCCGGAAATCGACCATCGACCATTGACCGTCCGCCAGCTCATCAAAGCTGCATTGAGATAGATCAACATCTAAGAGGACCTTCGGGCATCGCGCTTCCTTGGGCCACCGCAGCCCTTGCGCGCGCCTCCTGTGCAGGACCAATTGAGTGCGACTCCGGCGACACAAAAACGCGCGCCGTGGAACAAGGGCAAGTTGACCGGGTCAAAGCCGCCGCTGTGACCGAAGCACGTTTGGGCGATACGAACCAAGCGCTAGATCGAAGGCCGAAGTCGTGACCTCGCCATGTTCAATCTGGCAATCGACAGCAAGCTCCGTGGGTGTGATGTCGTCGCCATTCGGGTCGAAGATGTCGCTGCAGGCGGCTACACGGCGGATCGCGCAACCGTCCGACAAAAGAAAACTGGGCGGCCAGTCAGATTTGAATTGAGCGAGCAGACCCGCCAGGCGGTCGATGACTATCCAAAGGCCGCCAGCAAAAGGCAAGGCGAGTTCTTGTTCACGGGCCGTCGTGGTTCTAACCGCAACATGACAACGCGCCAATATGCCCGTCTCGTTTCCGAGTGGATCGGCAGCGTTGGACTGGACCCAAGGCTGTTCGGGACGCATTCCCTGCGACGCGCGAAAGCTACCCTGATCTATCGGCGGACGGGTAATATCAGGGCCGTCCAGCTCTTGCTCGGGCATACCAAGATCGAAAGCACAGTCCGGTATCTCGGCATTGAAGTCGATGACGCCTTGGCAATAGCGGAACAAGTTGATGTCTGAAATGCCCGGGCAGAGCGGACATGCTCTGCCCGGCCTCTAGCCGCCGGTTTGTGCCAACAAGCGGCATCAGAGCCGCTGGTAGCGCTAAGGGAATTGAAGGGGGATGACGTGGGCTGGCCACAATTAGTGGTCACGACGATTATCGCTCTTCGATACGTCGTCGATTACATTGACGACATCTTCCGCCGTCTCGAATCGGAACGTTTGAAGATTTCAAGGGTGGGAGGCGGGCGAACCCAGCCCATTAAATTTCAGCAAGCTGTGAACGGCCGCGAAAGCAGCGCCAACCAATCGAGGCAGAAACGGAAAATCATATCATGACACGCATAGCCCTCATTACGCTCGCGCTGCTCGGCGGCATCGTGAACGTTCAGGCCGACGGCTACCCGTATTCCAATTTGAGGAAAGGCAATAACGGCTTCGCCTCCGATGCCGCCTCCTTCGATGCCGCCACCGCTTTTTGCGATAAAACCTACGGCAGGAACAACGATACTACCGCGGCCCACCGCAGATGTATGCTCAGCCGCGGCTGGAAGCTGGGAAAGAAGGGGATTGATGATAAATATGAACAAGATCTCAACAACGTGCAACAACAACTGCTAAATGAACAATTGCACTAAATGAACAATGGCGACGAAATGAGGAATCGCACTAAGCATTTCAACCACGGTCAGACTTGATGTCTCAGTTGGGTCATAAGCAGACCTAAAGCCAAAAGCGTTCGATGTCCGCTTACCATCCATTGCCGCCGTTCATCGTCGGTGTCACACTTCCTCTCAAGTGCGGCGGAAAAGACCGGTTAAACTGGCGTTGCGACGTGAGAGGCGGCGATGAAAATAGCTTCGAACTGGTTCGTCGCCTTGCTTGTGCTGCTCGCGGTGCCGACGGCGTCGGCGCGAGCGGATGCGCTCGACGCGTATCGCGCCGCCGTCAACAAATTCGAGCAGGTCCTGCAGCAGCGGCGCGCGCAGATCGATTCACATCAAGCGTTGCCGAACCTGCCGGGGCAGGCGCTCTACCTGGCACGCAACGACATGATCAGTACGTACAAGGACCTCACCGATGCCCTTCCGTCCAGGATCGGAAAGCCCAACAAATTCGAAATCCCTCCTGCGTATTTTGATGCCGGCAACGAGCCGTTGCTCGACCAATACTACAAGCTGTTCGACGTCCTGGATGCGCCGCCCGCCAACGCGCAGAAATCGGATACGCCGTTCAGGGATGTCGTCGATTTGGCCATGGCGATCGCGCGCGCCAAAGGCCTCGATGCGGCGAATGCGGAGATCGCGGGCCGTATCAGCCTGGGGATCTTCTTCGCCGAGACCAATGGCGTTCAGAACGCCGGGAACGCGCGCTCGAACAAATACAAGGGAAGTTTTCAGACCGGCCCGTCCGAAGATCGAACCGGTCAAGCGGCATGGGCCGCGATCAAAGGGCGCGTCGCGGCCTTCGATCCCGCCCTGAGCCTTCGCGACGACAAGGAAGAGGCGCGCATCGGCGAATCTCGATCACCGGCTCAACCACTGGACCAACGTGCGCGATGCCCTGATGAGCACCCACGCCGATATCTTCCCGCAGGTGGCGGCAATCGCGAAGAGTGCTGCCGGATCCGATCGATCAGATGAAGCTGTTCGAATTGATGCAGATCATTCCGACCGCCGACCCGCGCCGCGCTCCGATCAGGCAATTTGCTGGGCAGCCGGGTTTCCGACCCGACGGTGATGGGATATCTGCGGAACAACAGCGTCTTCGCTTTCGGGCAGGCCGACCGGGCGAGAGGATCGGCCAATTATCGGGAAATTCTCGACGCAATGTGGCTGTTCAACGCAAAGTTTGAACAGGCGCGTCTCAAATTTGACGAGATCAGGGCGCGATAAGCGATTGCTCTCAAAGCGTTTTGTCGGGCTCGTGGAACTGGAAACATATTTTCAGTAGCGCCCGATTCAAAATCTTTTAAGGTCGCCTTGTGCAGCCATTAGTGAACGGGAACACCATTTCGGGGGCCCAGGGATTGCCGTCGTCGGCTGAACAGATCGCACACTCTCGGCTCGGGCTTTGGCGCTCGGCGCTGGCACATCGTCGTCGCGGCAATCGTCGCTTTGATGTGTCTGCCGATCGGGGTAGCCGAAGCGAACTGGCTGTCGGACGTTTTCAAAGGCAAGGACAAGAAAGCCAACGCGCAGGCCGCGCCGTCGAAGCACGCCTCGTCAAAACATGCGAAGGAGGCCAAATACGCCGCCTCGTCAAAGCCCCACCATGTCAAGCTTGCAGCGCTGGGACCGGTGAGCGCTCCCGCCTTGAAGCCGTCGTCAGTCGCATGTGCGCCTGCGAAATTCCGCATCGCGCTCGATGTCGGCCATACCGCCGAATCCGAAGGCGCAACCAGCGCCCGCAACGTCACCGAGTTCACCTTCAATCTTCGTCTGGCGCAAGCGATCAATGAGAAACTGAAGACCGAGGGTTTTGCGGCGACCAGGCTGCTCGTGACCGAGGGCAAAGCCAAGCCCAGCCTCTTCAAACGGGTCAGCGTTGCGAGCGATATGAACGCGGATCTGTTCCTGTCGATCCACCACGACTCCGTGCCCAATAAATTTCTCGAGGATTGGGAGTTCGAGGGCAAGAAGAGTCATTTCAGCGACCGCTTCAGCGGCTACTCCGTCTTCGTCTCTCGCGACAATGCGGATTTCAAGACGAGCTTCGCGTTCGCCGAACTGCTGGGCAAGGCGATGAAGGACAGTGGCCTGGAATATGCCAGGCAATACACCATGCCGATCATGGGCCACTACCAGTATACGCTGCTGGACAAGGACACCGGCGTCTATGCCCATGACGAGCTCATCGTGCTGAGAAAGACACGGATGCCGGCGGTCCTGCTCGAGGCCGGCTCGATTATCAATCGGGACGAGGAGCTGAAGATGGACTCGCCCGGAACGCAGGGACCTGATCAGCGACGCTGTCGTGGCAGCCGTGAAGAATTTCTGTAGCCCGCCAGAACCGCAGGCCACCGCGACCGGCCGGTGATGCGGCGATTGATCGGCGCCGGCCTTGTCTTGATGAGCGTGGCGCTGCCGAGTTTGGCCGTCGCAGGCGCCTTGCCCGAAGGCTTCGTCTACCTGCGCGACGTCGATCCCACGATCGTCCAGGATATTCGCTATGCAAGCGCGCATAATTTCGTGGGCCGGCCGGTCAGGGGTTATCTCGCAGCGGAGTGCATCCTCAGCGAGCCGGCGGCCAAGGGCCTTGCCGCCGTGCAGAAGAAGCTCGCCGAGAAAAAGCTCTCGCTGATCGTCTGGGATTGCTACCGGCCGAAGCGGGCGGTCGAGGATTTTTTGCAGTGGAGCAAGGATCCGGCCCACGCCGAGATGAAGGCCGAATTCTATCCCAACTCCGACAAGGAAAGACTGTTCGCGCTCGGCTATCTCGCGACACGCTCGGCGCACTCGCGCGGCAGCACGATCGATCTGGGCGTCGTCCCCGACACGTTGTCGTCTGCGCCGAAGCCCGATCCCTCGCAGCCGCTCAAGGCATGCACCTCGCCGAAGGGCGAACGATTTGAGGATGGCGCGATCGATTTCGGCACCGGCTATGACTGCCTCGACAAAATGGCCGCGACATCAAACGCTGCTGTCGGCGAGAAGGCGCTGGCCAACCGTCAAATGCTGAAGTCGGCGATGCAAGCGGTCGGCTTTCGTCCCTACAGCAAGGAATGGTGGCATTTCGAACTCGTCGATGAGCCGTTCCGTCAGGACGGATTTGACTTCGAGATCACGCCGCACGTTCGCGGACGCGCAACGCGCTGGCCGAGATCAGTAGCGCCATCCCCATCCCCAGCCCCAACCCCAGCCCCACGGCCGGTAGTAATAGCCGTAAGGATAAGGGCGGTAAAAATAGGGGTAGGGGCGGTAGGGGCGGTAGTAGACCGGCGGTGCCTCGACGACCTCTTCCTCGTAGACTTGGGGAGGGCCGTGGCGCGGCGCCGGGCGCGGCCCGAGGCCGACGTTGCGCGCGATGACGAAACCGTCCTTGCCGTCCAGCGAAGCCTCGCACCAGCCGTTGGTGCATTTGCCGACTTCGACCGTCGTCCCCTTCGGAATGAGGGTGAGCACTTCGGTGTCGGTGCCCGGTCCCTTTCGCAGGTTTGTCTCAGCTGACGTGGCGATCGGCTTGGCGGTGGCGACACCCGTCAACAGCAAGGTGACAGGCGGCGGATGCCGCGGCTTGTACAAAGCGCATGGCTAAAGGCCCCTCTTGGTGATGCTAGCTAAAGAATGCCGAGGGAGCCGGGCTTTGTCTTGTTAAAAATCTGTAAGCGTCGACCGGTTTTCTTGGACGGGCAGTGCGCGGCGTCGCCGCGGGAATGCCGCTTAGTTCGCCTTCGCGTTGGCTGCGTCGGCAGGTGCAGCAGGCGCCGCGTCGTCCGGCGCCTTGTTGCCGCCGCCGGTCAAGCGTTCGATCACCGAGCGAACGGCATCGCGGGTCTTGCGGTCCTTGACCGCATCGAGCAGCGGCGCGGTGGCCGGCGAACGGCGGATCAGGCTGTCGGGATCGGGAAAGATCAGCGGATCGTCCCACGGTCCCTGCACCACGAACGGCAGCTCGAACCCGGGCGTGCCGTTGGCCGTGGTCAGGCTGGCGATGCCTTTCATGTCGAATTCGCGCGCCGGCATCGAGGCCGTGCCGGTCAGCGTCATGCGTGCCGGACCGTCGACATGGACGTCGTCGACGGTCGCGACCCCGTCGGCGAATTTCACGGCGACGGTGAGGTTGGAGTAGGGCGTCGATCCCGAGCGGAAATTGCCGGCGCCGGACAGCGGCCGCCGCTCCAGCCGCCGGAGCAACTGTTCGGCATTGAAGCCCGAGATCGCGCCGTCATGGCCGGTCAGCATCGCGGTCCCGTCGAGCGATTGCGCCAGGCCAAACGGGCTCGAGCCGGAAGCGGCGAGCGAGACGCTGAGATTGCCGCGGCCGGACAGTTTGTTGACGCCGAACAATTCGCTGGCGCAGGCTTGCAGGTCCACGTCCGTGAACTGGAATTGCGCCTTCACGTCGGCCGCAGCCTCAGCCCGCGACAGGCCGAACGAACCCTTGGCGATGCCGCCATAGATCTGCGCCTCGCCGACACTCAGCGCCAACGCGCCGTTGCGCAGGTTGGCGCCGATCGCGGTGCGTCCCATCTTGGACGGGCCGACCGTCATCTTTGCCGCGGACAGCCTGATATCGAGATCGGTCGTCGACAGTGAATCGAGATCGAACAGTTGCCGGTTCCAGTCGCGCGCACCGCTCGCGAGCAGGCGGAAGGTCGAGATGTAGGGCGTGAAGTCGAGCGCGTCGGCGGCGAGCGTCGCCTGCAACGATTGCCGGCCGTTATTGGCGTAGGTCATCACGCCTTCGGCGACATTGCCGTCGAGTTCGACGTTGACGTTGGTCAGCGCCACCGAAGCGCCGACGACATTGGCGCGGGCCTTCAGCGCGAAGCGGCCGAAGCCGCCGCTGCCGGGAGGCGCCTGACCGGTCCAGCGCAGCGCATTGCGCAGCGATGCCGAGTCGACCGTCATCGTGCCTTCCATCATCATGCTGGTGCGATTGGCGACCGTGCCGTCGAAGGCGAGCTTTAACGGTGCGCTGGCAAGGCGGGCCTTGAAGCCGGAGCGGTCGCCCGACAATGCGGCGAGGAAGTCGCCGATCGAGATGCTGCCGTCGACGCGTTCGCCGCGCCAGTCGAACTGGCCGGTTGCGGCAAAGGAGCGCGAGATCGACGGCCAGGCGAGCGACAGGTCGATGTCGCCGAGGGCTTCGCTGACCTGGCGAACCGGGTCTTCATAGGTGAGTTCGCCGTCCTGGATGCGGATTTCGGAGAACGATACCTGGTTCTCCGCGCCCGGCTTCATGGTGCGGGTGATGGTGCCGACGAACGGCGTCCAGTTGCTGTCGCCGTTGATGTCGCGGACCACCCGGATGCGTGGCCGCAGCATCATCACATCGGCGATCTCGAAACGCTGCAACAGCAGCGGCAACAGGCGCAGGTTCGCCGTCAGCACATCGACGGTGAGCGCGGGATCGGCGGCGGCCCCGCCGCGCAAACCGACGTCATGGAAGGAGACATAGCTGCCGGGAAATACCGAGATGTCGGTGCCGCCCTTGACGACCAGATCGAGCCCGGTCACGGCGCGGATCTGCGCCTCCACGGCCTTGCGAAGGGCGTCGCGGTTGAGCAGCCACGACGAGCCGATCAGCGCGACCACCGCCAAGCCGAAAAGCGCCGCGACCGGCATCGCGAGGCGCCGTGTTCCCTGGGCCATCGTCAATGGAAAATCCTAGAAATATCCAAGTTTGCTTTGCGTCGCTGGAACCGGATGCGCAATCGGCACGAGGTCGCTGGTCTTTGCCGAAAGGGTGAGCAGGACATCCAGCGCCCGCCAACGCCTTCCAACCCGTGGCAACTTGCTGGTTTTTCGTGACCCTTTCAAGGCCGTTCAAACCGATCGCGGTGGGCCTCATGGTTCTCCCGGCGATGCGACGCATCGTCCGGAGACGCACGGTCTGATTGCGCCGTTCGCTGATACACTTGCAGTGCTCGGCCTGCCCGCGCTCCTCACCATGAGGGGTTAGACCTCATCCTGAGGAGCCCGCCACAGGCGGGCGTCTCGAAGGATGAGGCTCCGAATTGTAGGCCGGCGGGCCCGATCATTGACGCACTGCGAAGATTTCGCCTAATAGATGGCGAGCGCTTACCGCATTTTCTCCATCAGGTCGTATTGCATGAAAAAGGTCTATCCCGACGCCAAATCGGCACTCGACGGCATTCTCAAGGACGGCATGATGATCATGTCGGGCGGCTTCGGCCTCTGCGGCATCGCCGAGACCCTGTCGGATGCGATCCGCGACAGCGGGGTCAAGAACCTGACGGTGGTTTCCAACAATGCCGGTGTCGACGGCATCGGGCTCTCCCGCCTGCTCGAGACGCGCCAGATCAAGAAGATGATCTCGTCCTATGTCGGCGAGAACAAGCTGTTCGCCCAGCAATACCTCGCCGGCGAACTCGAGCTCGAATTCAATCCGCAGGGCACGCTGGCCGAGCGCATCCGCGCCGGCGGCGCCGGTATCCCGGCCTTCTACACCAAGACCGGCGTCGGCACGCTGATCGCCGAGGGCAAGGAAGAAAAGGTTTTCGACGGCGAGAAATACATCATGGAGCGCGGCCTGTTCGCCGATCTCGCGATCGTTCACGCCTGGAAGGGCGATACCGCCGGTAATCTCGTCTACCGCAAGACCGCGCGGAATTTTAACCCGATGATGGCGACCGCCGCGAAGATCACGGTCGCCGAAGTCGAGCACCTGGTGCCGGCCGGCGAGATCGATCCGGACCACATCCATACCCCCGGTATTTTCGTCAAGCGCATCGTCGAGGTCGGTAACGCCAAGAAGCGGATCGAATTCCGCAACACGCGTCCGCGGCCCGCCAACTAAACCGATTTCTGAAGGAGCTTCCGATGGCCTGGACCCGCGAACAGATGGCCGCCCGCGCCGCCAAGGAATTGCGCGACGGCTTTTACGTCAATCTCGGCATCGGCATTCCGACGCTGGTTTCCAACTACATTCCGGACGGCATCGACGTGTCGCTGCAGAGCGAGAACGGCATGCTCGGCATGGGGCCGTTCCCGTATGAAGGCGAGGAAGATCCGGACCTCATCAATGCCGGCAAGCAGACCGTGAGCGAATTGCCGGACACGAGTTATTTCTCGTCGGCCAATTCCTTCGGCATGGTGCGCGGCGGGCACATCGATCTTTCGATCCTCGGCGCGATGCAGGTCGCCGAGAACGGCGATCTCGCCAACTGGATGATCCCCGGCAAGATGGTGAAGGGGATGGGCGGCGCGATGGACCTCGTCGCCGGCGTCAAGCGCGTCGTGGTGGTGATGGAGCATTCCGCCAAGGACGGCGCGAAGCTGCTGAAGAAGTGCAGTCTGCCGCTGACCGGCGAGCGCGTCGTCGACATGGTGGTGACGGATCTCGCCGTCTTCACCATCGACAAGCACGGCAAGGACGGCATGGCGCTGATCGAACTCGCCGACGGCGTCACGCTCGACGAAGTGAAGGCCAAGACCGAGGCCGAATTTCGGGTCGCGCTGAAGAACGCGTAAGCGCGATCGGTGTTTATCGTCGTCCCCGCAAGGCGGGGACCCATAACCCCAGGGACTTCGTAATTGGCAAGCTGGCGCTCCAGCTCGGGCCAAAACCGAGATCGGTGGTTATGGATCCCGGCTCGCGCTTCGGGCCGGGATGACGGGGTGGTGGCACACGCCTTCCGCGCCTCACGCTTTCGCCTTCGCAACGTCTTCCAGTCCGCGGTTGCGCGGCTCGACGCCCCAGGCCCACACCACGATCATCTGCACCACGACAAGCCCGATCATCAGCCACACCACGCCCGGCAGTTTGTAGGAAGCGATCAGGCTACCTACGATGAACGGCGAGACCACGGTGGCGCCGCGACCGAAGAAGTTGCAGATGCCGTTTGCCCGGAGGCGGATCTCGGTCGGGAACAGTTCCGGCGTATAGACGCCGTAGAGGATCGCGGTCTGAATATAGATCGCGACCACCAGGACGAATCCGACGCTCAGCACGATCGCAGGATCCGACGCCGCATCGAAGCGGGCGTAGATATAGCCGCTGACGATGGTGATGATGGAGGCGAAAATGATGCTGGCGCGCCGCCCGATGCCGTCTGACAGATACGCGCCGCATACACATCCGACCAGCGAACCGGCCGACAGCACCAGCGTATAGGCGAGCGAGTTGGCGATCGTCAGTCCCTGGCGCAGGAAGAACTGCGGCAGGAAGATCACGAAGCCGAAGATCAGGGTGTTGATCGTGATCAGACCCAGGAGCCGACAATCATACGCTGCAACAGCGGCGGCTTGAGCAGATCGGACGCGGCAACTTGCGCCACAGGGGCGGGCACCACGACGGGCGGCAGCGGCTTGCCGTCGGAGGCTTCCTTTTCGATCGCCTGCATCAGGCTTTCTGCTTCCTCAAGGCGGCCCTCCGATTCGAGCCAGCGCGGGGATTCCGGCAAGTTCTTGCGCAAGTACCAGACGAACAGCGAGCCGATGCCGGCGATGACGAACATCGGCCGCCATCCGAAATTCGGGATCACGAGATAGCCGAGCAGGGAAGTCACCGGAAAGCCCGCGACCACGACAAAGGCCATCATCGACAGCCAGCGCCCGCGCGTCTTCGGTGGAACGAACTCGGTCAGGGTCGAATAGCCGACGACGATTTCGGCCCCAAGTCCCAGCCCCTGCACGAAGCGGCAGATGATGAGCTGGTTCATGTCCTGCGCGAAGGCGGCCGCGAGCGAAGCGAAGCCGAAGATCAGGAGGTTGATCTGGTAGGTGAAGCGGCGGCCGAATTTGTCGCCGATAAAGCCGGTGATCAGCGCGCCCGCCGTCATGCCCACGAACGTCAGCGAAATGAACTGAAGGTTTTCAGCCACGGTCGAGAATTTGGACTGGACGGTTGAGGCGAGCACGCCGCCGGCGACATAGAGATCGTAGCCGTCGAAAAACATGCCGGCGCCGACCAGCCAGAAGATGCGGTAGTGAAATGACGAGATCGGCAAGCGGTCGAGGCGCGCGCCGGCGTTTACTGCAGAGCCATGGAAAGTTTCCCCCTTTGATAATGTAGTGCCGCCGGTCTTTCGGTCGGCGCTGATTAGTTCAGTTCAGTCGCCGCTGGCCCGCCGTGTCGCGGTACCAGTCGAACGGCGCATCATTGGTGGCGACCATCACGCTCTTGACGTTGAAATGATCGTCGAAACTTTCGGTGCCGCATTCGCGCCCCACCCCGGAATCGCCGACGCCGCCCCAGGGCGAGGCCGGATCGAGCCGGTGGTGATCGTTGATCCAGACGATGCCGCATTTGACGGCGCTCGCGACGCGATGCGCGCGCCCGACGTCGCGGGTGCGGATCGCCGCCGCAAGCCCGAACGGTGAATCGTTGGCAAGCCGAAGCGCATCCGCTTCATCCTTGAACGGCGTCACGGAAGTGAAGGGACCGAACACTTCTTCCTGGAAGATACGCATGTCGGATTTCACGTCCGCAAACACCGTGGGCTCGACGAAGTAACCGTTTTCGAATCCGGCGATCTTCGCAGCCACGCCACCGCTGACGAGCCGTGCGCCGTCTTCGTGGCCGAACTTGCAGTAGGACAGCACGCGGTCACGCTGCCGGGCCGAGATCACGGGCCCGAGTTGCGTGGCGGGATCGGAGGGATCGCCGATCCGGATGGTTTCGGTTTTCGCCTTTAGCTTGGCGACGAACTCATCGTAGATCGTGGCCTGCACCAGATGACGCGAGGCGCAGATGCAGGTCTGGCCCGCGCCGATGAAGGCGCCGAACGCCGCGTAGTTCACGGCGCGGTCGATGTCGAAATCGTCGAATACCATCACCGGCGTCTTGCCGCCGAGCTCCATGGTCTGATGCGCGAACACTTTCGCCGCCGCACTTCCGGCGATGCGGCCAGCTTCCGTGCCGCCGGTCAGGACCAGCTTGTCGATGTCGGGATGCTCGGCGAGCATCCTGCCGGCGCTTTGCCCCAAGCCAAGCACGACATTGAACACGCCGGGCGGCAGGCCGGCCTCGGTGAAGATTTTGGCCAGCCGCAGCGTCGTCAGCGGCGTGTATTCCGAGGGCTTCACCACGGTGACGCAGCCCGACGCCAGCACCGCGGCGAGCGATTTGCACAGGATCATCAAGGGATGATTGAACGGCGTGCAGTTGGCGACAACTGCCGATCGGCGTGCGCAGCGTGTAGTTGAGATACGAGCCTTCGACCGGGATCACCGAGTCGCGCCGCGCCAGCGCAAGCCCGGCAAAATAGCGGAAGAAATCCGGCAGCCGCGAGAGCTGCGCGCGCGTCTCGTTGACCGGGCGGCCGTTGTTGAGCGTCTCGAGCTTGTAGAGCTGGTCGAGATTGGCTTCGAACGCGTCGGCGAGCTTGTTGACGAGCCGCGCACGGGCGCGCACGTCCATGCCGCCCCATGCCTTGCCTTCGAAGGCTGCCCGCGCGCTTTTCATCGCGCGGTCGATATCGTCTGCGGTCGAGTTCGGGATTTGCGCGATCACCTCGCCGGTTGCGGGATTGCGCACGTCGAGCATGGCGCCTTGTCCCGCCTCGATTTCGCGGCCGTCGACGAAATTGCCGTGGATTTCGATGGATGCGGAGCCCGGTTTGGCTGGAATATTCATGTGTTTTTTTCCTCCACGATCACGGCGTTACGCTTGAGTGCCGGCAGCACGCGTTTTTCGGTCTGCTGGATATGAGCTTTGATAAGTCCCAGCGCGCGCCTGCGGTCGCGCCGCTGCATCGCCTCGATCAGCTCGCCATGTTCGGCGACCAATTGGGTCGGATCGTGATCCCTGACATTGGCGAGGCTGACGCGCACCAGACGGTCGGCCTGTCCGATCAGGTCGCACAGCGCACGGGCCATGCGGCGGTTGCCGGAAGCATGTGCCAGCGCCGAGTGGAAGGCGCGGTTATAGGTGATGAAATCCTCGCGATTCCCCGCAAAGCTTCTGAAGCCGTCGAGCGCTTTGAGGGTTTTGTCCGCCGCATGCTCGATCGCTTCCGCGACACAGGCCGGCTCCAGCGCCAGGCGAAATCGCAACAGGTCGCGCGCATCCGACAGCGAGATCGGATTGACGCGATAGCCCTGGCGCGGCTGCACGGTGACGAGATGCTCGCGCTCCAGCCGCAGCAGGGCTTCGCGGACCGGCTGGCGGCTGACGGCATAGCGTTCGGCGAGCTCCTGCTCGCGCACGTCATCGCCGGGCGCCAGCCGACAGCTTAGAATATCAGCGCGCAGGCTTTCATAGACGTTGTCGCGCAAAAGCATGAGTGTTTCCGCCGGATTTTGACGCTATCTTGCATTCGTGAAATATCACGTCAAGCACTGAGGGCTTGAAAACCCCGTGGTTTGATCTATCAATCGGTTCCATCTCACGCCTTCTCCCAGTACGCCTCAGCAGATAGAAAGACCCGCATGGATCGATTGTTCGCCAACGGCACGGTGAATGCCGCCGTCTCAGGCGAGGGACCGGCGCTGTTCCTGTTTCACTCGCTGCTGTCGGACCGGGCGAGTTTTGCGTCGATCGAGCCGGAATTGGCGCGGTCCCATCATGTGGTCGTGCCGGAACTGCCGGGGTTCGGCGGCTCGCAAGCCGTGAGCGGCGGACTTGCAGCGGTTGCCGATCGCATGGCTGAAGTGGTCAAGGACGCCGCCGGCGGCCGCGATGCGATCGTACTCGGCAACGGTTATGGCGGCTTCGTCGCCTTGCAGATGGCGATCCGCCACCCGTCGATCGCAAGCAAACTCGTTCTCGCCGATTGCGGGGCGGCGTTTTCGGAAGAGGGGCGCCAGGCCTTCCGCAATATGGCGGCGGCGTCGAAAGCCAAGGGCTTGGCTGCAATTACCGACGTCGCGATGCGACGACTGTTCGCGCCGGAATTTCAGGCCGCTCATCCCGAGCTGATGCGCGACCGCCGTGAAGCTTTTCTGAGGACCGATTCCGGCGTGTTGCAGGCAGCCTGCGCGCAACTCGCCGAACTCGATCTTCGCCCTGAGCTATCGAAGGTCAAAATGCCAGTGCTGGTTTTGGTCGGCGAACATGACGAGGCGACACCGCCGCCGATGTCGCATGAACTGGCGGCACTGTTGCCGAATGCGCGGCTGAAGGTTCTCGCCGGCTGCGCGCACGTCCCGCAATTGCAGGCGCCACGGGCCTTTCTCGACGCGATCGCGGATTTTCTGACGGCGGCCCACGCGGCCTGAAATTCGATCTCGCTTACGAAGCGGATTTCGCGGCAGCCTCGACCATCGCCAACTGCTCGGCCGCGACGAGATCGAACGGCTCGAACGTGCGCTCGGCGCGCGCCAGGATCACCGCGCCCTCGCAAGCCGCCACGAGACTTGTCGCGAGCGCGCGTGCTCTTTTCTTCGGTATCCCGCTTTCGACAAAGAGCACGGCGAGCTTTTCACGCCAGCCGCGCAGGATCGCGGCCGCGCGCCCCCTCAAGTCTTCCGATTCCGCGGCCACCGTCACCGCGACGACGGCGCATCCGGCCGAAAAGTCCGATCGCGCCAGCACCGAACGCCACAACGACAGAAAGCCTTCCGCGATCTCGCGCGCCGATTTGCCGGACAGGCGGTCGAGCACGCCGAGCGCCTGGTTTCCGGCATGTTCGAGCGCGGCCAGCACCAGTTCATCCTTGCCGCCGGGAAAATGATGATAGAGCGAGCCGCGCGGCGCGCCGGAGGCTTCCAGGATTTCGCTAAACGACGCGCCTTGCAGGCCTTTTTTGGCCAGCAGCACCGCGGTGCGCTCAATCATGGTCTGCTTGATGTTGCCGGCCAACGCTTCGCCTCTTGACTATGACGATCGTCATAGTAGACTATGACAGTCATCATACCCCGATAAAAGGAGCGCCGTCGATGCCGATGATCGATATCTACGCCACCGCAGGCACCTTTAGCGATCCGCACGCTTTGGCAAAAGATGCCGCCGCCACCGTCAAATCGATCGAGCAGGTGCCGGACATTCCGATGTTCCGCAAGAACACCGCGGCCTTCGTGCATGAACTCAAGAGTGGCTCACTCTCCAACGTGGATGGCGACGGCAACTACGTTCGCGTTCAGGTGCTCACCAATGCGGGCGCGCTCGATCGGCCAAAACAAATCGAGGTCGTGCGCCAGTTGACTGACCTCGTCGCCAAGGCTGCCGGCGACGACAGCCTCAAGCAGCGAACCTGGGTTCTCCTGACCGAGGCGGTGCAGGGCGGCTGGGGGCTCTGGGGCCATGCCCATACCAACGATGAGATCGTGACCGCCGCGAAGAACGAGATCGCAAAGCTCAAGGGGTGAGGCGGGCTCGAAGGACAAAACGGCGGCTATTTTTGAGACAGCTTTCTGATCTAACGTAGCTCAGCGACGGCAGGTTTGCCGATCGCGTGGCTGGCCTCATCATGATTTCGAACGCACCCTTGAGCAATGCGCTAGCGCCGTTGGGTCCGTAAGACACGGCGCCATCGATGCGAACGGCACAATTCGCACATCGGTACCTCTCAGACTCGATTCAAACCTTATCGACCTCACGTTATCTGATTGACCCTGTCGATCCAAAGAACGACAATTGGTCGCAACGTTGTTGTTGCATAAATCATCTATTTTGAACGGGCGGCCTGAATGATCTGAGTTGAACTCCCAAGGGGAGACAGCGATGCACGTGCCAAGCCTGCAGAAAACGAGTTTCGCCGTCCTGTTCTCGATCAGCCTCGCTGTGCCGGCGTTCGCCGCCGAGCCAAATGTAACCACCGACATCGGCACACTCGACCAGGGGGCGGCCGAAAAGGTCTTTCCCGCCAAGCCGGCTTACTCGCCTTACGCGGGCCGCAATTTCCCAACCCGACCTTTCTTTGGCGACACGCACCTGCACACTTCGTTTTCAATGGACGCGGGCGCCTTCGGTGCCCGGCTCGGTCCGAAGGATGCTTATCGTTTTGCCAAGGGCGAGGAAGTGATCGCCTCCAGCGGACAGCGTGCGAAGCTTTCACGCCCGCTGGATTTTCTGGTTGTGACGGACCACTCGGATGGCATGGGATTTTTCCCGCAACTGATGGCCGCCGATCCTGCGCTGATGGCAACGCCGCAGGGGCGCAGATGGTACGACCAGATCAATTCCGGCAAAGGCGCGCAGGCCGCCGTCGATATCATCACAAGTTTTGGCAGAGGCGATTTGCCGAAGGGGTTCCCGACGCCGGGAACGCCGGCTTACCGCAGCGCGTGGCGAGAGACGATCAAGGCGGCGGAAGAGGCCAACGATCCGGGCCGCTTCACCGCTTTCATCGGTTATGAATGGACGTCGAATGCCGCGGGAAACAATCTCCATCGCAATGTGATCTGGCGCGACAACGGCGCCAAGGCCAGCCTGATCGAACCATTCACCACGCAGCCACCGCTCGGAAGCCCCAATCCGCGCGACCTCTGGAAGTGGATGGCGATGTGCGAGGAGAAAACCGGTGCCGAGATTCTTGCGTTGGCGCATAACGGCAATCTCAGCAACGGCCGCATGTTTCCGATCATCGAATCGTTCAACGGTAAACGGATCGATCGCGAATACGCGGAGAATCGCGTCCGTTGGGAGCCGCTCTACGAAGCCACCCAGATCAAGGGGGACGGCGAGACGCATCCGTTCCTTTCACCCAATGACGAATTCGCCAATTTCGAGCGTTGGGACAAGGGCAACCTTGATCTGACCGAATTGAAAAAGCCGGAGATGCTTGAATTCGAATACACCCGCTCGGCTCTCAGGAATGGCCTCAAGATGGAGGCCGAACTCGGCGTCAATCCCTACAAGTTCGGTCTTGTCGGCAGCACCGATGCCCATACCGGTCTTGCGGCGGTCGAGGAGGATAATTTCTTCGGCAAGACATCGTCCGCGGAGCCAAGTCCGGAACGCGCGACGCATCCGTTCGTGAAGACCGAAAAGGCCGTCATCATGGGCTGGGAGACGACGGCTTCCGGTTACGCGGCTGTCTGGGCCACTGAAAATACCCGGGAAGCGATCTTCGACGCCATGAAGCGCCGTGAGACCTATGCCACCACCGGCCCGCGCATGGTCGTTCGCTTCTTCGGCGGCTGGGATTTCGAAGCCGGCGATGCCAACAATCGTATGCCGGCAAGGGTTGGCTACACCAAGGGTGTGCCGATGGGTGGCGACCTGAACAGTGCGCCGCAAGGCAAATCGCCGACCTTCCTTGTTGCCGCGCTCAAGGATCCGATCGGCGCCAATCTGGATCGCATCCAGGTCATCAAGGGCTGGCTCGGCAAGGACGGCCAGACCCAAGAGCGTATCTATGACGTGGCGGTCTCCGGCGGCCGCAAGATCGAGGCGGATGGGCGCAGCAGGATAGCCGTCGGCAACACGGTCGATATCGCGAACGCAACCTGGACCAATACCATCGGCGCGGGCGAGATGATCACGGTCTGGAGAGATCCGGATTTCGATCCGGCACTACGTGCGTTCTACTATGTGCGCGTGATCGAAATACCGACACCACGCTGGACGGCTTATGACGCAAAATATTTCGGCGTCACCATGCCGAAGGAAGCTCCGATGACGACGACGGAACGGGCTTATACGTCGCCGATCTGGTACACGCCTTGATCTGAGACACGCCTTTACATGGTGCGCGTTTTGAAACTCGCCCTGCTCAGAGAGCCGCTGTTCCAGTTTCTCGTGCTGGGCGCGGCTCTGTTTGGCCTTTTCCATCTCGTCGGCAACAGGAAAGCTGACGCGCCCGAAAGGATCGTGGTTTCTTCCGCCCGAATCGATAACCTCGCGGACGGTTTTGCCCGCACATGGCGGCGCCCGCCGGGCAAGGAAGAATTGCAAGGTCTCGTCGACGACTACATTCGCGATGAAGTGTTTTACCGCGAAGGCAGGGCAGCCGGCCTCGATCGCGACGATGTCATCATCCGCCGCCGCGTGCGGCAGAAGATGGAGTTTTTCGCGGAAGATGCGTCTGTGCCGGAACCCAGTGAGGCGCAGCTTGCCGCCTATCTTCGGGCCAACCCGGAGCGTTTCAGGACCGAGGAGCGTCTCACGTTCCACCAGGTATTTCTAAGCGCGACGCGGCGCGGCGCGGCGATCGATCGCGATGGCCAGCAAATCTCGAACGCGCTGGCGCTCGCGGATAAGACGGTGGACACGACCGCCATCGGCGATCCCTTCCTGCTTGGGGAAGAATTTCAGGCGGTATCGTTGACGGAGTTGGCGGGGATATTCGGCGACGTCTTTGCCAAACGCATGTCTGTTCTGGAGCTGAGCCGCTGGCAGGGTCCGATCCCCTCGAGCTTCGGTCAGCATTTCGTCTATATCAGCGAACGGATACAGGGAGGCGCCCCGCCGCTCGACGCTATCAGGGACGCGGTCCGTCGCGAGTGGTCGAATGCCCGCCGGCTGGAGGCAGAACAGAAGCTCTATGGCTCGCTTCGGGAGCGTTACGAGATCGTGGTGGATTGGCCGCCGGCTACGTCAGCACAGGCGGAAGCCAGCCGATGAAATGTCTGTTTGCGCTTTTTGCAGTCCTCGGCGTGTTGCTCGCGCAACCCGCGCGTGCGGATGAGCTTCGGCCCGGCTATCTCGAATTGCGTCAGACGGCCCCCGATACTTACAACCTGCTTTTCAAGATACCGGCCCGGGGCGAGGATCTGCGGCTTGCGATCTATCTGAACCTGCCTGAAGGCACCCAGGATGTTGGGGCGCCGCGGGCGTCGTTCGGCGACGGGGCCTATGTTGAACGCCGCACCATTCGCCGCGATGGCGGCCTCGCCGGACGCGCCGTTACCATCGAGGGCCTGTCGGCTACGTCGACCGACGTGTTGGTTCGGGTCGAAAGTCTTGCCGGCGCTCTCCAGACCGAGCGGCTTTCGCCGACCAGGACGGCGTTCGTCGTTCAGGCCGCGCCAGGCAAAGGCGAAGTCGCCGCGACTTATCTCGGCCTTGGCGTCGAACACATCCTGTTCGGCTTCGACCATCTGCTTTTTGTCCTGGCGTTGGTGATCCTTGTCCGGGACTGGCGGCGTGTCGCCGTCACCGTGACGGCATTCACCATTGCACACAGCATCACGCTCGCAGCGGCCACGCTCGGTTTTGTGAATGTCCCGGGGCCGCCCGTGGAAGCAACCATCGCGCTCAGCATCATGCTGGTTGCCGTCGAGATTTTGAATGCACGACATGGCAAGCCCAGCTTTACGGCGCGGCTGCCGTGGCTCGTTGCCTTCAGTTTTGGTCTGTTGCACGGTTTCGGTTTCGCCGGAGCGCTGGCCGAGGTTGGATTGCCTCAACATGCCATCCCGGTCGCGTTGCTGTTTTTCAATATCGGAGTGGAGGTCGGACAACTGATCTTCGTGGCCACGGTGCTGTCGTTGATCTGGCTGTTACGACACGCGGCGTTACTTCTCGCGGACGGGGCTTCCGTTAAGCGGGCATTTGACCGGCTCGATGGTGCGATCGCCTACGCGATAGGTGGGGTCGCCGCCTATTGGTTGATCGAGCGGACAACCGCGTTTTTTGCCTGACGATCGGCAGCCCGGCTTCAGGTTTTCGCCGTCGCCCGCGAGAACACGACTTCGACGAGCGTGCCGGATCGCGCGCCGGTCTTGATGTTGAACTGACCGCGATTGGCTTCGACGAGCGCCTTGGTGAGCGACAGGCTGGCCGCGGCCTCCGGCGACTGATCGAACGGCGCCTGCTGGCGGAACGGCTCCATGGCGGCCGCCACCTCATTGTCGTTGAGCCCGGGTCCGCTATCGCGGATCCGCAACGCGACGTCGCCGAAATCAGTCAATGCAGTCGAGACGATCACCTGACCGCCGGCATTGGTGAGATGGATCGAATTGCCGATCAGGTTCATGGTGATCTGGCGCAGCGCCGGACCGTCAGCCACCACCAGCGGCAGCATCTGCGCCAGCGAGGTGCGGATGATGATGCGCTCGCGGCTGGCCTGCGGCTGCATCACCGCGACGCAGCTTTCCACGAGGTCGTTGAGGTTCTGGCTGGTGAAGGCGAGGTCGAGCTTGCCGGTCTCGATGCGGCTGAGATCGGTCATGTCGTCGAGCACTGCGACCACCCGCTGGCCGGAGGTGCGGACGTCCTTCATGTATTCGATATAGCGCTCGTTGCCGAGTGCGCCGAAACGCTCGCTGATCATCACTTCGGCAAAGCCGATGATGGCGTTGAGCGGCGTGCGGATTTCATGGCTGATCCGTGCGAGCAGATCGGCTTTCGCGTTCGCGGTACGGTCGGCGAGCCGCTGTGCCTCGCGCAGCGCGCTCTCACCTTTCCTGATCTGCGACAGATCGCGGAATACCGCGAAGAAATTCGGACCGTTCGCCTTTGTCCGTCCGATCGTCATCGACAACGAAACGAGATCGCCGCTGCGCCGGCGAGCCAAAATCTCGTTGCCGTGTTCCAGAAGGCTCGCAACACCGCCCGTGCCGCTGAGATTTTCGAGATATTGCTTGACGACGCCTTCGCTCTCCGGCGCGAGCAGGATGGCGAGATTGCGCTCCGTGAGTTCGTCGCCGCCGTAACCGAACAGCGCTTCGGCGCTCTGGTTGCAGGAATGGATGTTGCCCAGCGCATCGAACATCAGGATGCCGTCGGCACTGGTGTCGAGGATGGTGGCGAGCTCTTCGGCATTGGCTTGGCCGACCGCGGACGGCTCGGGTTCGACGGGTAATGGCGGCGGAGCTACCGGCGCTGCGGCCGTGATTTCCGCAAACACGCCGGCAAAGATCAAGGCGTGCGCGGCGTCGTTGTCCCAGTTGATGGTATGGAGGCGTGCGTCGATGGCGCCTGCGGCGGGCGCTTCCGGGGAAGAAATCCTGACCGGCGTGCCGGTGTCCGACGTGCTGCTGGCGTTGGAGACGCCGGGCTCGACATAAAGCGCATCGACGCCGCCGGCCTGCTCCAGCGCGTGCAAACTCGGATATCCCATGCGTTCGAGAAACGCCTGGTTGGCATAGATCAGGCGGTCGAGCCGATAGATCATCACGCCCGTCGGCAAGAGATCGAGCAGCGTCTTGTCGCGCTTGCTTTCGCCGCGCGCCGGCGGCTCGGGTTCGGCGAGCCAGGTCGGCGGCGCGACGGGAGCCTGCGTCGTTTCGATTTGCACGGGCGGCGCAGCAAGCGCTTGTGGAGACAAGGACGGTTCGCCGGTCCCAAGCGCGCCGTTCTCGTTCTCGAGCCTTGCCGACAATTGCCGGGCGAGTTCGTCGAAGGCGCTGTTCTCGACCGGTGTCAGCACCGGCGCGCGCGCCTCGCCGAGCGGGCGGAACGGAACGACGTTTGGCGAGACCGGCGGCGCTTCCTGGAGGATTTCGTTGGGCGTGTCCACCGGCCTGTCCTGATCGGTTGATTCTGCAATATCGGATGAAGGTGCAGTCGAAGAAACGGAGGCGATCGAATTAACGTGTGTGTCGGCAATGTGAGGCGGGGGAGGCCATTCAGAAGTTCCCACAAGGGCTGGGCCAATTTCAGGCGACATCATGTCTGCTGATGGCGGATCGTTGAAGAATTCCTGACTGCGTAAGACGTCGAGCCGCGAAAGGCCCTCGACGTCTCGGCAGATGCCGAAGCCGCGGTAACCGACGAAATTTCGCATCGCATCGTGGATCGGCAATCCCGACATTTCGACCGGCAGGCGGCTGCCGTCGTCGGCCGGCCAATTCACGATGATGCCGCTCCAGCTTTCGCGCGTGGCGATGGCCTTGATGACGAGCCCTTCCGGATCGAGCCCGAAAATGTCCGCGATCTCGACCCACGGCCGGCCGAAACCGGCGGCGGTGTGCACGCCGATCAAGCGGGTGAAAGCGTCGGAGCCGAGCGAGAAGCGGCCTCTAGCATCCATCTGCCACATGAAGCGCATCGGATGCCGGCGTGGCGGCAGGTTTGGCGGCTCGACGGATTGCGGATCGGCGGCGGGCGGTTCAGCGATCGGTGCGGCCGCTGCCGCTGTCGCATCATCATGCGGGACGGTGTCGCTGGATTCAGCGGCCGTTGTCTCTTCCTCCGCGATCGGGATCTCCGCGGGCGTGATCACGGCAAAAAGTCCCACGTCAGCGCGGCTGCCGAGGCGCGTGAGCGTGATGTGGCCTCCGCCGAACGGGACTTCGGCGCGGCCTTCCTTCAAGGCGGTCTGGCGCGCTTCCTCGAGGCCGGCATCGGTGAGATGATGGAGTCCGAAAACCTCGGCCTGGCTGCTTGCGGCCACCAGCGTGCCGTCGCTTTCGAAGGTCGCAACTGAAGTATCGATGTCGCCGACCAGCCGCCGCAAGCGTTCGGTCAGCGGCAACGAGCAGCCGACCGGCTCGGCGGCGGCGATCAGAACGCCTTCACTGCCGTCGGCGAATTCGAGCCGCGCGCAAGCGCAGGTGACGAGCGTGTTGAGAACCGAGCCGAAGCCGCGCAGCCGTTCCAGCCGAACGGCGCCGTTCGGCAACAGCCGATGCGCGAGTTGCGCGATCTGGCGGCGGTGGGGGTCGGCCGGGCCGAAGACCTTGCCGGCGAGACGAACGCTGTTTTGGGCGCCAAACACGAGCGCGCCAGGCGGATTGGTCCACAACACCCGCGTGCCGTCGACCGACCATAACCAGGCGGGAAGGACGCTTGTTGCATGCACCGCCAGCCGCGGATCGCCGGGGCCTCGCGCCTTGAATTCCGTATTTTGCATCGTCTCCGGGCGTCGGCTTGTCGGACTGCGGAACAGGACAGCGTTAATAGATCGTTAGTATCGCCTTCCGCGTCTTGCAGGTCCACGGGGAGCAACATGAGATCAGGCTCGAAAGGCTGGATAACCTTAATCCCCTTTGACATCCCCTTGGACCTTGTTGCGCGTTCGGACGTTGGGCGGGTGGATGGGAGCGCTAAGCGGGAGGTCACCATGAGCCAACAAGAACAGAGGAATTTCGAGATTCCAAAGGAGATGCGATCGATGGCGGATGCAGGCCTGGAGCAGGCGCGCAAAACCTTCGAAAGATTCATCGAGGGCGCGCAAGTGGCGGCAGATTCGCTTTCTGCGCGAACGGCGACCGTCGGCACCGGCGCCAAGGACGCGAGCGCGATGGCATTTTCCTATGCCGAAAAGAACGTTCAGGCCTCGCTCGACTACGCGCAGGCGCTGGTGCACGCCAAAGATATGAGCGAGGTCATGCGGTTGCACCGCGAATATATTCAGTCCCAGATACGTTCGCTGGGCGAGCAGGCGAGCGAAATGGGCCAGATCATGGGCCGCACGGCGATGGATGCCGCAAAGCCAAAAAACTAGGTTTCACAATCGTTTAAGATGGAACGACCGGCTTCCGGGTTCCGGAAGCCGGCTCTTTGAATATTAATTTATGGCATTGCACCGGCTATTTCGTTGCGTTGCACAAAAATGCCATGATAATGTGCTCATATCTTAAGCGCCCCAAGAGGGCACCTCCGTCTTTGTGATTCGTGCCGACGTGCCCGGACGTTAGCTGGGCAAGCAAGGGGTCACAACCGTAGCCACCCTTCCCCCAGAGGATGCATGCCATGGCCAACACCACCGACCCGTTCTCCGCTTCTGTCGTCCCGTTCGAAGTCCCCGAGCAGGTTCGCGCTTTCGCCGAAAAGGGCGTTTCGCAGGCTCGCGACAACTATGCCCGCTTCAAGGACGTCGCCGAAAGCAACAATTCGACGATGGAAGCCGTGTTTTCCAAGGCCACCAAGGGCTATAGCGAGTATTCCGCCAAGCTGATGGAAATCGTCAAAGCCAACACCAGCGCTTCGCTCGACTTCGCGCAGGAACTGGTCAGCGTGAAGACGCCGTCGGAAGCGCTCGAGCTCTGGACCAGCCACGCCAAGAAGCAGTTCGAGGCCTACTCGGCCTGGAGCAAGGAGCTCACCGAGCTGTCGCAGCGCGTTGCGACCGAAACCGTTGAGCCGATCAAGAGCAACGCCAGCAAGCTGTTCAAGCCGGCCGCCTGATTTTAGCCAGCGATCAGCTAAAAAACCCGGACCACCTGCGGTCCGGGTTTTTTGTTGTTTTCCGCGGGTTTAAGGCTATGCCGCGAAACCGCTGCTGATGCTGTCTAATTTCGGAAAACCGGCTTCCACTTTGCCGGATCATGCTCTAGTTTCCGCCCGGTCTCGCCCCCATTTTGTGGGGCCGATCAGAGATGCAGTTGTAGCTCAGTTGGTTAGAGCGCCTGTCTGTGGAACAGGAGGTCGGTGGTTCGAGCCCACCCAACTGTACCACTCTCCGCATCAAGCAAATCGCCGCTGGACGTTCTGAGCTGGCCGAACTCACGCCGCCGCCGTGATGATGGCCGCCATACGCCTGTTGCGTCTGCCGAAGCGAAGGGAGCGCTTGCTGTTTGCAGCGCCTGTCAGATTGATTGAGCGTTTGCGAAAGTGGCGCGTTCGATGTTGCGAATGGCCTTTGCGAGTTATCGTTCGCCCACTCCTCCGCAGTTTCACGGGTGGAACCCAGGGGCGGCGAATGTGCAGCAAGAACACACCGCGCATCTTTCCACCGTTAGCTGGCACCATCCTGCGAAGCTTCGCTTGCCAACGCGATGTCGCTTACTCACAATTTGCGTTGGGGTGGATTGGGGGAATCATGAGTGACTTTGCGCTTGGACGAAAGCTATTCGGTGGAATGATCCTGGCTGTCGCGGCGTGGGCCGTGCCCGCCAGCGGGTGGGCTTATACCGCCGAACAGCAGCAGGCCTGCATGGGCGATGCGTTCAGCCTGTGCGGTTCTGAAATTCCCGACGTGCAGCGGACGACGGCCTGCATGGTCAGGAAGCAGGCCCAACTCAGCCCCGGATGCCGGATCTATTTCAGGCCGGAGCCTCAGCAAGTCTCTGAAAGGCCTCGGCGTCAGCACCGGCCGTATCGGCAGCGGTACAGCTCGGACGACTAGAGCTTCTCGCACGACGCGCCTCCCTCGAAGGGCGGAGGCGCTCATCCCCCGGCGAACACCGCATCCGGCCATTCGTGGTGCCAGGGTGCGGCAGGGCGTTGTTCAAAAGGGTGACTCAAAAGCAACCACTGATGGCTATTCGTTGCCTTCGCCACATTTGACTCCAAATTCCGCTTCCACGAATCAGCGCGCTGATTCATTTTTATCTTCCTGGGGTCAATCTGGAGGCGAAGGGTATGAACGTTATAGTTTTTGCGTCGCGCAAAGGAGGCTCGGGGAAAAGCACCCTGGCAGCCCATCTTGCGGCGCACGTCCACAAGACAACCAAGCCGTGCCTGCTGGTCGATGCGGACCCGCAGGGCTCGCTGACCTTGTGGCACAAATTGCGCGGCACCAACGAACCGCAGATCAAAACCGCCGTCAATTCCGTCAGCGGGATCATTGCTGCTGCCAAGCGCGACGGCTACGAATGGGTGTTCATCGATACGCCGCCGAATCTGTCGGCCGTGGTCGACGACGCGATCAAGAACGCCACCATGGTCGTCATTCCGGCGCGTCCGGGCGTCTTCGACGTCAACGCCGTGCAGGAAACCATTCAGATGTGCCGTTCGGCGCGCAAGCCTTACGCGGTCGTGCTCAACGGTGCGCCGGCGCGGCGCGACGAGGTGGAAAGCCGCATCGTCACCATCGCCCGCGAAGCGTTGGCCAAATTCCGCGCGCCGGTGTGGGGCGGTCAGATCACCAACCGCGCCGACCTCTTGATGGCGCTCGGCAAGGGCGAAGGCGCCCGCGAATATTTTGCCGAGGGACGTGCGGCGGCGGAAGTCGGCCGGTTGTGGGCTGCGATCGAACGTTCGGTAAAGGCGATCCGAGGCACCGCATCGGCGAGCGGCGTCATGCACAAACAGGCCGCCTGACGGCGCGCTTGTAAGTCAACATCATCCCGCGTGCGCAAAAATGGGGCGCACACGCGGGATGATGTTGCGTGAATTTAGTGCACCATCAGCACGTAGAACACCACGACCGGCGACAAGGTCAGGATCGCCGACCAGATGCCGACCGCCCACAGGATGTCCTGCCGGCAGAAGCCGACCGCTACGGGCTCCGAATTGTCCTGAATTTCCACCATAACGCCCCCGCGTTTTCCTGTTGTGGCGCCTTCAGCTTCCGGCCAGGAAGCGAACGGCCAGTACCGGCGAGAAGCCGAGCAACATCGACCACAGGGCGAACGAGGAAACGATCAGGAAATCCTGCTTCCTCTCGGCCCACTTGGAATTTGCAAAGCGTTTGTTTGGAATGATCTCGGTCGTCATGATTGCCCCCGCCTTCTTTTGATTGGGGCTATCCGTAGCGGCAAAGTCCTAAAATACCTGCCCCGCCGCCGCCATAGAGTTTAACGGGGCGTTTCAGCGCACGTTAACCAAGTGCTTTGGAGGCGGTGTTTTTCCGGATTGATCAACTTACCGATCGGCGCGGCCGACCACATCCATCAGTTCGGCGATCTTGCGGCGCTGATCGGCCTTGTCGCCGGACACGATCGCGTGCTCGACGCAATGGGCGACATGGTCGCGCAGGATCTGTTCCTCGACGCGGCGCAACGCCGCCTTCGCCGCCGCGATCTGCGTGACGACGTCGATGCAATAGCGGTCGTCCTCGACCATGCCCGCAAGCCCGCGGATCTGGCCTTCGATTCGTTTCAGCCTTTTCAGGCAGGACGTCTTGATCTCCTGGCGCATAGGGTTCATATACCCCCCTAGGGTATCAAGTTCAAGAGCGTCGAGTTCAAGAGAGCGGAATCGAAAAGTGGCCCAAAGCGATCACGGTGGCGAACCCACTCACGGCGCCAAAGACGCCGCCTCCGGCCATCACGCCTGCCATCATCACGACCACCACGCCGGCCACGATCACGCCAAGCCGGCCGCTTCATGCTGCGGCGGCAAGCATGACAGCTCAGCCGAACAGCAGGCCGAGGCCGCGATCGATCCGGTCTGCGGCATGACGGTCAAGCGCGCGACCGCCAAGCACCGCTTTGAATATCAGGGAACGGAATATCTGTTTTGCTGTGCGCGCTGCCGTGAGCGCTTTCAGGCCGATCCCGAAAGTTTTCTCAAGCCAAAGGAGCCACAGCCGGAGCCCGCGGCAGCCAGTGGCGCGATCTACACATGTCCGATGGATCCGGAAGTCCGTCAGGTCGGACCGGGGACGTGTCCGATCTGCGGCATGGCGCTCGAACCCGAGCAGGTTTCGCTCGACCAGGGACCCGATCCCGAACTGACCGACATGACGCGGCGCTTCTGGATTGCGCTGGCGCTGACCGTGCCGGTGTTTGCAATCGAGATGGGCCGTCATCTCGGCCTGATGCATCAGCTCTCGCCGGTCTGGTCGAACTGGATTTCGTTACTGCTCTCGACGCCGGTCGTCGTGTGGATGGGCGCGCCGTTTTTCGTCCGCGGCTGGCGCTCGGTGGCGTCGGGTCATCTCAACATGTTCACGCTGATCGCGATGGGGACGGGCGTGGCCTGGCTCTACAGCGTGATCGGCACGCTGGCGCCGCAGGCTTTTCCGGCCGGCTTTCAGGATGCGCACGGCGCGGTCGCGGTCTATTTCGAGGCGGCCGCCGTGATCACGGTGTTGGTGCTGCTTGGCCAGGTGCTGGAATTAAGGGCGCGCGAACGCACCTCGGGTGCAATCCGGGCGCTGCTCGGGTTGGCGCCGAAAACCGCGCGGCGCATCACCGATCGCGGCGACGAGGATGTCGCGATCGATGCGATCGCGGCCGGCGATCGCTTGCGCGTTCGTCCCGGCGAGAAAATCCCGGTCGATGGCCGCGTGACGGAGGGAAATTCCTTTGTCAATGAGTCCATGGTGACGGGCGAACCGATGCCGGTTGCGAAAACCGAAGGCGCGCGCGTCATCGGCGGCACCGTCAATCAGCACGGTGCGCTGGTACTCGTGGCCGAACAGGTCGGCCGCGACACCATGTTGGCGCGGATCGTCGACATGGTGGCGCGGGCGCAGCGCTCGCGCGCGCCGATCCAGCGCCTGGCGGATCGCGTTGCCGGCTGGTTCGTGCCGGCCGTGCTGGCTTCCGCCGTCCTCGCCTTTGTCGCCTGGGTCATGTTCGGGCCCGAGCCGCGTTTCACCTTCGGCCTGGTCGCCGCGGTGACCGTGCTGATCATCGCCTGCCCCTGCGCGCTCGGGCTGGCCACGCCGATGTCGATCATGGTGGGGGTAGGGCGCGGCGCGCGCGCGGGCATTCTGATCCGCGACGCGCAAGCGCTCGAAGCGTTTGAGCGGATCGACACCATCGTGATCGACAAGACCGGCACGTTGACCGAGGGCAGACCGAAGCTCACCTCCGTCACGACCGCGCCCGGCATTGACGAGAACACGCTGCTTCAGCTTGCCGCCAGCGTCGAACAAGCGAGCGAGCATCCCCTGGCGCGCGCGATCGCCGAGGCTGCGAAGGCCCGGGACCTGTCAGCAGAGAAATTGTCCGATTTTGCCGCCCATCCGGGCAAGGGCGCGACCGGCAACGTTCGGGGGCAGGCGGTCGCGCTCGGCAATGCAGCATTGATGCGCGACTTGAATGTCGCGATATCCGAGTTCGAAACCGCGGCGGAAGCAGCGCGCGCCTCGGGCGCGACCGTGATCCATGCTGCGATCGACGGCCGCGCCGCCGGCATCTTCGCCATCGCCGATCCGATCAAGCCTTCGGCAAAAGCCGCCATCGCGGCGTTGCGGACGGATGGTCTGCGAATCGTGATGCTGACCGGCGACGTCGCGACCACCGCGCGCGCGGTGGCGTCCCAGCTCGGCATCACCGAGATCGAAGCGGGCGTGCTCCCCGAACGCAAAGGCGAGGTGGTGCAGCGCCTGCGGCAAGAGGGACGCCGCGTCGCCATGGTGGGCGACGGCGTCAACGACGCGCCGGCGCTGGCCTCCGCCGATGTCGGTATCGCGATGGGCGGCGGCACGGATGTCGCAATCGAAAGCGCAGGGATCACGCTTCTCACCGGCGATCTGTCCGGCCTGGTGCGGGCGCGGCGATTGTCGGCCGCGACCATGCGCAACATCCGGCAAAATCTCGCCTTCGCTTTTATCTATAACGCGGCCGGGGTGCCGATCGCAGCGGGCGCGCTCTATCCTGTGTTCGGCATCCTGTTGTCGCCGATGCTGGGTGCCGCCGCGATGGCGCTGTCGTCAGTGAGCGTGATCGGCAACGCGCTGCGGCTGTCGCGCACGAGGCTTTAATCAGCTTCGTCTCGGCCGGTTGGCGCTGATGAAACGCGAAAGCGCAGCGCCGATCTCGTCCGGACAATCCTCCTGAATGAAATGCAGGCCAGCCACCGTGATCTCCTGCTGGTTCGGAAAGCGCCGGCAGAATTCGCGGGAACGGCCGGTCAGCATCGAGCCCGGTTCGGCATTGATGAACAGTTTGGGCATCGGGCTTTCGAGAAGCCACTGCCCATACTTTTCGACGATGGTGACGACGTCTGCCGGCTCGCCGCCGATCGGCAACTCCCGCGGCCAGACCAGCGTCGGCAGCCGCGACGACCGGGTTTGGAATGGACGCCGATACACATTCATTTCCGCCTCGCTCAGCGGGCGAATAACCAGCTTCGGCAGCAGCACCTCGATGAAGAAGTTTTCGTCGAGGATCATGTGCTCGCCCTTCTCGGAGCGCAGGTCGCGGAAGAGTGGCGCCCGGCTCGGCGGCAGGTCTTCCCATTCGCGCGGGAAAAGAAGCGATTCCATGTAGGCGATCGCATGCACGCGTTCGGGATGCCGCGACGCCCAGTAAAAGCCGAGCGCCGATCCCCAATCGTGCAGCACCAGCGTAATGTTCTCGCGCAAGCCGAGCGCATCGAACCACGCGTCGAGATAACGTGAATGATCGCGAAACCGATAGCCGCCGGAAGGCGAGGGCGCCGACTGTCCCATGCCGACGAGATCGGGCGCCAGGCACCAGCCGAGATCGCTGACATGAGGGATGATGTTGCGCCAAAGATAAGACGACGTCGGGTTTCCGTGCAGAAACACGATCGGATGGCCCTTGCCGACCGTCACATGGCTCATTTCGGTGTCGAGGATGGGGATCCGGCGCCGGGGAAGATGATCTTCGGCGGCGATGGTGATGTTGCTCATGTCGCCTCGCTATAGCAAATTCAACTATAAATAGTAAATGTGAATGTGTACTCCCCTTCGTCGATCACGATGGCTTCACAGAACCGGGCGCGGCGCTTTCGCCCGTCGCGAGCTTGAGCGCTGACAGAGCCATGTCGCGATGCGCCGCGTTACCAAGCAGTTGTCCGATCACCAGCCACGCCCCGCCGGGCGCAATTCCCTGGCGTTTGGCGAACTCCCTTGCCTCGTCGAGCCGTCCCATTTTTGTGTAGGTGGCGGCCAGGAACCAGACGGTGAGCGAATAGCTGGGGAGTTCGTTGAAGGAAATTTCCAGTATTCGGCTGGCCTCGCCGAAACGTGATTCGAAGAAATGACACATGCCGATGCCGGTCAGATGAAACGCCTTGCGCGTGGCGCGAGGGTCGAGCCGCAGGGACGTTTCAAAATGGGTGATCGCGAGATCGGACTCGCCGGAAACGGTGCGCATCCAACCGCTCCATAACCAGCCGAAGGCGTGACTTGGATTGCGCGTCAGGGCTCCGTCGACCAGCCGCTTCAGCGTTTCGATGTTTTCGCCCGTGTCCATCAGCGCGCCCGCGGCAGAGGTGACGGTCGAGGGGTCGTCGGGCGCGGCCTCAAGTGCGCGACGTGCCCAGATGATGGTGAGTTCTCTTTCGGCCGCGGCGTCCTTGACCCACCCGTTCAAGAGATTGTGGGCGTGACAGAGAGCGAGTGAGGCGAGCGCCATCCCGTAACGCCGGTCGCATTCGACCGCGCGTTCGAGTAACGCGATTGCCTGTAGATTGGCCTCGGGCGTCCACGCACGAATAAGCGGCAGCGAACGAAGATAAAAATGATAAGCGGTCAGATTGGATGTGGGTTGCTCCAGGGCGCGTTGGATTTCCGTGTCGAGCAGCAGAGGATCGATCACGCCGGCGACGCTGGCGGCAACCTTGTCCTGAAGCGCAAACACGTCAGTCATCGGGCCGTCGAACTTCTCGGCCCACAAATGCGCGCCGGTGGCGGCATCGATGAGCTGTCCGGTAATCCGCAGCCGCGAATCCGCATTTCGCACACTGCCTTCGAGCACATAGCGCACGCCGAGTTCACGCCCGACCTGCCTGATGTCGACCGACTTGCCCTTGTAGACGAACGAGGAATTGCGCGCGATCACGAACAGCGATTTGAACCGCGACAGCGCGGTGATGATGTCTTCGACCAGGCCATCGGCAAAATAATCCTGCTCGGGATCGTTGCTCATATTCGTAAATGGCAGCACCGCGATCGATGGTTTGGCTGGAAGTTCGAGCGCGGGTGGCTCATCGGCTGGCAAGGAGGACGCGATGGCCGCGCGATCTCTTTCGGAGCGGCTGCTTTCGCCGAAGGAAATCCGCCACGCCCGTACCGGCTCGGCGATGTTCTTCAGCCGCTGCGGGCCAAGATCGTCGCACGACAGCTCGATCTTGCCGCGGATCTGCCGGTAGGCGTCGTCGGAGAAGCAGATGCCGCCGGGCGCGGCCAGTCCCTGAAGGCGCACGGCGATGTTGATGCAGTCGCCGAAAATATCGTTCTCGTCGATCATGATGTCACCGACATTCATGCCGATCCGAAATACGATTCTGGATGCGCTGGCTTCGCCGCTGTCTTGCGCGGCCATGGTGCGCTGGACTTCGACGGCGCTGCGTGCCGCATCGACCGCGCTTGAAAACTCCACCAGCATGCTCTCGCCGGATGCTTTCACGATGCGGCCGCGATGCGACGCGATGGCGGGCACGACGATGGTGTTTCGGATCGCCTTGAGCCGGGTCATGGCGGCTTCCTCGTCGGCCTGCATCAGGCCGCCGTAATCCTCGACCACCCCCGCCAACACCGCTGCCAGCCGCCGTTGCACGCCTTCGCCGGTCAAGAAGCCTCCAACATCGCTCTTTTGTCGGTGGCGATATCAAAGCACTTCGTTGGACCGGCAGCTAGTACTGCGTCTTCCATTAAGCCGAAGGTTGCAGGCGGGACGCGGGAACCTGCCGCCGCCGCGCGATCTCGGCGTCGAGTTGGCTCGCGAGTTCGCGGCTGACTTCCACCATCGGCAGGCGGACCTCGGCGCTGTCGATCAGGCCCATGCGCCAAAGCCAGTACTTCGCCGGCGCCGGGCTCGGTTCGGCAAACAACAATCGCGGAAGCGTCGACAGGCTTTCCCAGCGTTCGCGCGCGTCCTCGACCTGGCCTTCCCGGAAAAGCCGCCATATCGCGGCAAAGGTCGACGTCTCGATATGGGCCGACAACAGGATCGCTCCGTCGGCGCCGTCGCTCAGTGCATCGAAATACAGGGCGTCCTCGCCGGTGAGGATGCGAAAGCCGGCCGGCCGCCGCCGCAACAGCTCGATCGATTGCGCGCGGTTGGCGCCGCAATCCTTCATGCCGATGATGTTGGGGTGGCTTGCGAGTTCAAGCAGCGTCTCGGTCTCGAGCGTGACCGAAGCGCGGTAGGGGATGTTGTAAAGCACGATCGGCCAGGAAGCGCGATCGGCGAGGACGGTGAAATGCTGCAACAGGCCGCGTTGGGAGGGCCGCGAATAATAAGGGCTCGAGATCAGATAGCCGTCGATCGGCCAGCCGGCCGTCTCATCCAGGGTGTGGCAGAGCTTGCGCGTATAGCTGCCGGCGAGCCCGAGACAGATCGGCAAGTAACGCTTCGCCTCAGCAAGGGTCTCACGCGTCACCGCGACGATCCATTCGAGTTCGGCCATTCCAAGGGTCAGGCCTTCGCCTGATGTGGCCGCAAGGATCAAACCGTCGATCGGAAGCGCTGCGTAGTGGCGCACCAGCCGCCGCAGCGAAGCCTCGTCGACGACGCCATCGCAAAATGGCGTGACGAGCGGCAGCCAGAGGCCGTGCAGTTGCGAGCGAAGGCCTGAAGATTGAAAGGGTGCAGTCATGGTCCATCTCCTGATTGGCCGGAGACGGGACACAAAAAACCCCACCTCGCGGCGGGGGTTCAAAGATCGGGTTAAGACGAAACGTTTATCGCGCGCACCGATCCGAAGCCCCCGAAAGGGGTGCTTTTTTTACGACGGCGGCTGCGCACGAACGCGTGATCATGGGTTAATGATGCGGTGCGTCGGTTCCGCTGTCAACTCTAGCGTGGTGGAGACTGGGCTCGCGCTTTCTCATGATGAAAACGGGAAGCCGAGAACCGCCTGATGGAAAATCTCTTTGATGTCAGCGCGAAAAAAAGCCGAGCTCGTGAGAGCCCGGCTTTGAGTATTGGCCTCGTTGGGCCGACACAATCACCTTCCAAGAGGGATAACCGAACACCCGCGCCACTGGAGGAGGGGGACATGTGCGCAGCGCGAAAGCTCAGTGTGAAAGCATTATGGGCTCTGCAAGTGCCTTGCAGCAACGGGGTGGACCGCATGTCAGACATGCGGGGACCGATTATCGACCGATAATTACCGCGTGATCCGGAAAAGTGTGCAGCGGTTTTCCCTCGCGACATACGCTACGCGTTTGCGCGGAGATGACGCTCAAATAGAGACCTAGGACGGCCAGCGCTGCGCCTTGCTCACCACGAAGTCGCGGAACACCTGAACGCGCGCAACCGTCTTCAATTCTTCGGGATACACGAAGTAGGTGTCGAGCTGGATCGAATCCGATTCGCCAAACAGCTGCACCAGGCGGCTGTTTTCCTCGACCAGATAGTCCGGCAATGCCGCGATCCCGAGGCCCTGCTGGCAGGCGCGCACCAGGCCCAGGATATTATTGACCTTGAAATAGGCCTCGCGCGGGCCAGAGCCATTGCGGCCGGCCTCGATCAGCCAGTTGCGGTTCTGCAGATGCGGCGCGACCTGTCCGTCGGCGAGCGTGATGATTCGGTGGGCGTCGAGTTCGTCGAGCGTGCGCGGCGTGCCGAATCGCTTGACGTATTCCGGCGAGCAATAGGCGTGGAAGCCCATCGCAAACAGCTTGCGCTGGATCAGGTCGGGCTGAGTCGGCTTGCGGGTCCGGATCGCCACATCCGCTTCTCGCATCGAGAGATCGAGTTCTTCGTCGGTGACGATCAGGGAAATCCGGATTTCCGGATACAGCGCGGTGAATTCGCCGAGCCGCGGAATCAGCCAGTTGATGCCGACGCCGGGGGTCGTGGTGATCTTGAGATCGCCGCTCGGCCGCTCACGGCTGTCAGTGAGTTTGGCGCGGGCGGCCTGCAACTGCATGAACACGTCATGCGCGGTACGGAACAACAGGTCGCCTTGTTCGGTCAGGATCAGGCCGCGGGCATGGCGATGGAACAGCGAAACCGACAGTTCCTGCTCCAGTGCCGAGACCTGGCGCGAAACGGCCGATTGCGACAGACCGAGCTGCTCGCCGGCATGCGTGAAGCTCCCCGCCTCGGCCGCCGCGTGAAACACTTTCAGCTTGTCCCAATCCATATTGATAAATCCGTCGCGAGTTCGGTGAATGTTCATTCGGCTGCCGCGCGATCGCTCGCGCGCAGCGCCAGGAAACGTTCGGCTTCAAGCGCCGCCATGCAGCCAAGGCCAGCGGCCGTGACTGCCTGGCGATAGGTTTCGTCGGCGACGTCGCCGGCGGCAAACACGCCGGGCACCGAGGTCGCGGTCGAGTTGGGCGCGACCTCGACGTAGCCGGACGGTTTGAGCTTGATCTGTCCGACGACGAGGTCGGTGGCCGGTGCATGGCCGATCGCGATGAAGACGCCATCGGCGGGTACTTGCGTGAGCGCGCCGGTCTTGACGTTCTTCAGCCGCACATGGGTGACCTTGGACGGATTCTCCGCGCCTTTGATTTCGTCGAGCGCGCTGTCCCAGACCACCTTGATCTTGGGATGCTTGAACAGGCGATCCTGCAGGATGCGCTCGGCGCGGAAGTGGTCGCGGCGATGCACGATCGTCACCTGCGAGGCGAAATTGGTGAGGAAGAGCGCCTCCTCCACCGCGGTATTGCCGCCGCCGACCACGATGACCTGCTTGCCGCGATAGAAGAACCCGTCGCAGGTCGCGCAGGCCGAAACGCCAAAGCCCTTGAATTTCTCTTCCGACGGCATCCCGAGCCAGCGCGCCTGCGCGCCGGTGGCGAGGACGACGGTTTCGGCGAGGTAGACGTCGCCGGAGTTGCAGGTCAGGCGGAACGGCCGTTGCGACAGTTCGAGCTTGTTGACGAAATCGGTGACGATCTTGGTGCCGACATGCGCCGCCTGTTTTTCCATCTGCTCCATCAGCCACGGGCCCTGAATCACGTCGGCGAAGCCCGGATAGTTCTCGACGTCGGTCGTGATGGTGAGCTGGCCGCCGGGCTGGATGCCCTGGATCAGCACCGGTTCAAGCATCGCACGCGCCGCGTAGATCGCCGCGGTGTACCCGGCGGGGCCGGAACCGATGATGACGACCTTGGCGTGAATAGGTGCAGGCATGAAACCGGTCCCTTTCGAGGGGGATTTGATGAGCGCTTAAGCGAATTTCGCCCGGGAAGGCGCCGCAATGACGCCGAAAGTGTCAAATGCAAGTCTAAGGTATCTGGCGAGCTATGCAAGAATTGCAATTCAAATCAGCAAAATTTCCCGTGAGTTAGAAAAATGGCGCAATGCACGCGAAATAAAATTGCGTGCCGTAGGCGAGCTGCGCTAAGAGAGTTACCAGTGAGCGGCCGCGAAAACATGCCGCCGACCCCTCGAAGTCACTCTCAGCCAGCTGGAACCCGGACCGCGTGTCGAAGAATCTTGACGAAATTGACCTGAAAATCCTCGCCGAAATCCAGGCTGACGGCCGAATCACCAATGTTGAATTGGCCAAACGCGTCGGCATTTCTCCGCCGCCCTGCCTGCGCCGGGTGCGGACGCTGGAGGAGGCGGGCTACATCCAGGGCTATCGGGGGTTGCTCGACCCGCGAAAACTCGGCTTCGACGTCACGGTATTTGCTTCCGTCCATCTGTCGAGCCAGGCCGACGCCGACCTGCGCGCGTTCGAGGATTTCGTGCGCGCCGAGCCGCTGGTGCGGGAATGCTGGATGCTGTCAGGCGAAGTCGATTTCGTCCTGAAATGCGTCGCGCCCGACATGGCGACGTTCCAGGATTTCGTCACGCATCTGACCGCCGCACCGCATGTGAGAAACGTGCGGACGTCGCTGGTGCTGCAAAATTCGAAGTATGAAGCGGCCGTGCCGCTGGAAGTGAAGGCGAAGGGATAGCGCTCGCGCAGCCTCTTCTCCCTCCCCTGCAAGGGGGAGGGTTGGGGTGGGGGTCCACCACATCGCAGACAGATGCAGGAGTTGATCCCCTCCCGGTTGCTGCTGGCGCATCAACCGACCTCTCCTTTTCAAGGGGAGGTGAACGCCGTCAGCTCTTTCCCATCTTCGCATCGACGCTGTAGGGGCCGGGGCCCGACGTCGCCAGATACAGACATGCGAAGCAGAACAGGATCGCAGCCGTGCCGTTGTTGATCAACGGAAGGAAGCCGCGCGGGAAGTGTCCGATGAAATAGGCAAAGGCCATTTCGCCCGCGAGGACGAAAGCGACGATGCGCGAGAACAGGCCGATCATCAGCAGCGCGCCGAGCACGAGCTCAAGCCCGCCGGCCGTCAGGATCAGCGGGGGCGGGTCGGCGAATTGGGGGATTGCCGGGAATTTGAGAATCTTTGCGACACCGTACTGAAACAGCAGCAGGCCGGTGATGAAGCGAAACAAGCTAAGTGCTACCGGCTGAAATTTCGAAAGCATCTGGTCCATGTCATAGCCCCCTGTTTTGACACTCTGGAATAGCAGGGTTTTGCAGTCCGGCAGAACACACCGACCCCCGCGCGTTCCTTCGGACTAACCCCTTCTGGTGCGGAAATATTCCACACATCAAAAAGCCGCGCCATAGGCGCGGCTTTCCGAACACCATGATTTGACGCGCAGGACGGCGAAAATCAGCGCCACTCAACCTTGGTGATCTCATAGGCTTTGGCGCCGCCGGGAGCTACGACCTCCACCGAGGCGCCTTTCTTCTTGCCGATCAGCGCGCGGGCCAGCGGCGAGGTGATGGAGATCTTGCCTTTCTTGGCATCTGCTTCCACCTCGCCGACGATCTGCCACACCGCTTTCTTTTCAGTGTCTTCGTCGATCAGCGTGACGGTGGCGCCGAATTTGATGGTGTCGCCGGAAAGCTTCGAGATGTCGATGATGTCGGCGCGCGCGAGCTTGTCCTCGAGCTCGGCGATACGGCCTTCATTATGCGACTGTTCTTCCTTGGCGGCATGATATTCCGCGTTCTCGGAGAGATCGCCATGCGAGCGCGCTTCCGCGATATGCTCGATGATGCGCGGACGGTCCACCGACTGGCGCTTCTTCAATTCTTCCTCGAGCGCGGCGTGGCCGCCAGCCGTCATCGGAACCTTTTCGATCATCTTCTCTAATCCCTTGTCCGCGCGTGCCACCGATGAAGGTGCGGCTCGCGCGAAACGTCTTCAAATCAGGCCTTCGCTGCCGAAACAGTTCAACAGCCCGTTAACTCGGCCCCGTGACAGAAGGCCAACTCAACATCTGTTCGGGCGGAGAGTTCCCAGCTGGCATTGTTGCCAATCATTGCAGGCGCTTTATGGCCCGCAAATGATCAGTTCTCGGAAAAGTAACTCTGCAGGGTGCGGACCTCAAGGTCTCCGCCCAGATAAGCGCGGACGCCCTGGGCTGCCGCCACAGCACCCGAGAGAGTGGTGTAATACGGCACTTTATGCAAGAGGGCAGCGCGCCGCAACGAACGACTATCGGCTAATGCCTGCGGTCCCTCAGTGGTATTAAAAACGAGATGTATGTCGCCATTGGTAATGGCGTCGACAATATGCGGCCGTCCTTCCAGCACCTTGTTAACTTTCTCCGCCGGCACACCTTGATCGCTGAGGAAGCGTTGCGTGCCCGACGTCGCCAATACCTTGAATCCAAGCGAAGATAACAACCGGACCGCATCGACGATGCGCGTCTTGTCGCTCTCTCGCACCGAGACGAACACGGTGCCTTTGCGCGGCACACGCGTGCCGCCGCCAAGCTGGCTCTTGGCGAAGGCAATTTCGAAAGTGCGGTCGATGCCCATGACCTCGCCGGTGGAGCGCATTTCCGGTCCCAATACGGTGTCGACGCCGGGGAAGCGTGCAAACGGAAATACCGATTCCTTGACGCCGACATGGTCGGGTTTGGGCTTCTTCAATTTAAAGTCAGCGAGCTTCTCGCCGGCCATCAGCCGTGCCGCGATCTTGGCGACCGGCATGCCGATCACCTTGGCGACAAAGGGCACCGTGCGCGAGGCGCGCGGATTGACCTCCAGCACATAGATATCGCCGTCCTTGATGGCGTATTGCACGTTCATCAAACCGACGACATCTAACCCGAGTGCCAATTCGCGCGTTTGCCGCTCAAGCTCGGCAAGCGTCTCGGCGTCGAGTGAGTGCGGCGGCAACGAGCAGGCGCTATCGCCGGAGTGAATGCCGGCTTCCTCGATGTGCTCCATGATGCCGACGATGAAGGTATCCTTGCCGTCGCAGAGGCAATCGACGTCGACCTCGATTGCGTCGGACAAATAGCGGTCGAACAACAGCGGATTGGTGCCGAGCACCGTGTTGATCTGCCCGGTCTTGTCGTTGGGATAGCGCGCCTTGACGTCGCCCGGCACGAGCTCGGGCAGGGTGCCGAGCAGATAGTCGCTGAGCTGATTGTCTTCGCGAATGATCTGCATCGCGCGGCCGCCGAGCACATAGGACGGCCGCACCACCAGCGGCAGGCCAAGGTCAGCGGCCACAAGCCGCGCCTGCTCGACCGAATAGGCGATGCCGTTCTTCGGTTGTTTCAGCCGCAATTTGTCGAGCACGCGTTTGAAGCGGTCGCGGTCTTCGGCGAGGTCGATGGCGTCGGGCGAGGTGCCGAGGATCGGCACATCGGCCTCCTCGAGCGCATGCGCCAGTTTCAGCGGCGTCTGGCCGCCGAACTGTACGATCACGCCGTGCAGGCGGCCGTTGGTTTGTTCGGTCGCGATGATCTCGAGCACATCCTCGGCCGTCAGCGGCTCGAAGTACAGCCGGTCGGCGGTGTCGTAGTCGGTCGACACCGTTTCCGGATTGCAGTTGATCATGATGGATTCATAGCCGGCGTCGTGCAGCGCAAAGCAGGCGTGGCAGCAGCAATAGTCGAACTCGATGCCCTGGCCGATCCGGTTGGGGCCGCCGCCGAGAATGATGACCTTGTTCTTGTCCGACGGCGCGCTTTCGTCCGCCGGGGGGCCAGCGAACGGCGCCTCGTAGGTCGAATACATGTAGGCGGTTGGCGAAGCGAACTCAGCCGCGCAGGTGTCGATGCGCTTGAACACCGGCCGCACGCCAAGCGTATGCCGGCGCGCCTTCACTTCGGCCTCGGTCATGTTGGCAAGCACGGCGAGCCGCGCATCGGAAAAGCCCATCGCCTTGAGCATGCGCAGACCGAAAGCATTTGGCGGCAGGCCGTCCTGCCTGACCTTGGCTTCCATGTCGACGATGGCGCGCAGCTGCGCCAGGAACCACGGATCGATCTTGCAGGAGTTGAAGATGTCTTCGTCGCTCCAGCCGAGCCGCATCGCCTGCGCTACCTGCAACAGGCGGTCCGGCGTCGGCGTGCCGAGCGCGGCGCGGATCGCGTTCTTGTCGTCGTCGCGGTGCAAGCCTTCGATCTCGATTTCGTCGAGCCCGGTGAGGCCGGTCTCGAGACCGCGCAGCGCCTTTTGCAGGCTCTCCTGAAAAGTGCGGCCGATCGCCATCACTTCGCCGACCGACTTCATCGAGGTGGTCAGCGTGGTGGAGGCGCCGGGAAATTTCTCGAACGCAAAGCGCGGAATCTTGGTGACGACATAATCGATCGTCGGCTCGAACGACGCCGGCGTCGCGCCGCCGGTGATGTCGTTGGCGATTTCGTCGAGCGTGTAGCCGACCGCGAGTTTGGCCGCGACCTTGGCGATCGGAAAGCCGGTCGCTTTCGAGGCGAGCGCAGATGAACGCGACACGCGCGGATTCATCTCGATCACGACCATGCGGCCGTCGGCCGGATTGACGCCGAACTGCACGTTGGAGCCGCCGGTTTCCACCCCGATCTCGCGCAGCACCGCGAGCGAGGCGTCGCGCATGATCTGGTATTCCTTGTCGGTGAGCGTCAGCGCCGGCGCGACCGTGATCGAGTTGCCGGTGTGGACGCCCATCGGATCGAGGTTCTCGATCGAGCAGACGATGATGCAGTTATCTTTCTTGTCGCGCACCACCTCCATCTCGAACTCTTTCCAGCCGAGAACGGATTCCTCGATCAAGACTTCGTTGGTCGGCGAGGCGTCCAGGCCCCGCTCGATGATGTCGATGAACTCTTCCTTGTTGTAGGCGATGCCGCCGCCGGTGCCGCCCATGGTGAAGGAGGGGCGGATGATCGCGGGCAGGCCGATTTCGGACAGCGCCATCAGCGCCTCCGCAAGCGCCTGCTGCTGATAACGCTTGCGCCGCTCGTTTTCGCCGAGCGTCCATTGCCGTTCGAATGCCTCCAGCGCCTCGCCGGTGAGCTTCTCGTGATCGGCGAGATATTTGTCGCGGTCGGATTTCTTTAAGCCGGAGGCGTTGGCGAGCCGCGACTTCGGCGTCTGAAGGCCGATCTTCTCCATGGCGTTGCGGAAGAGCTGGCGGTCTTCGGCCTTGTCGATGGCGTCCGCCGTGGCGCCGATCATCTCGACGTCGAATTTGGCGAGCGTGCCCAGCCGGCGCAGCGACAGCGCGCAATTCAGCGCGGTCTGCCCGCCCATGGTCGGCAACAGCGCGAAGCCGCCGGGAATGACGTGGCGCTCTTTCTCGATGATCTTGGCGACGATCTCGGGCGTGATCGGCTCGATATAGGTTGCGTCCGCGAGCTCCGGGTCGGTCATGATCGTCGCCGGGTTGGAATTGACCAGGACGATGCGGTAGCCCTCTTCCTTCAACGTCTTCACCGCCTGCGTTCCGGAGTAGTCGAACTCGCAGGCCTGGCCGATCACGATGGGACCGGCGCCGATGATCAGGATGGTGGAGATGTCGGTTCTTTTGGGCATCAAGTCTCGTTGGGCAAGCCGAAAACGGGCACAAAAAAAGGGCGCGCATTCCGCGCGTCCCTCTAGCTACTGCGTGAGGCAAGCCCTCGCGCGCGAGGCGTCTTTAGACCAGATTCCGCAGCCGCGAAACCCCCAATAACGGGCCATCAACCGGCATTTTCCCGCCTTCGCTCTCCGAGCTACGGCGGGGCGAGCCCTGGGGGCTTGGCCTTCAGGCTGAAGGCTTTTTTTGGGCTGGCTTGCCTGGCCCGAAGCTGCAATAGCGGATTTGGATCGAAACTTGCGGATGGAGCCCGCCGTCGCCTTTGGGCTATGGCGCGGCTCGCTTCGCTATGGATAGTGCGAGGCTGGCCTGCCTAGCCGTAGCTCGCGTGAGCAGAGCGAAGGCTGGAGGCCCGGCCTGGATTTGAACCAGGATAAAGAGCATTGCACTGCTCTCGCGTCGACGCTTTCCGCCACCGGGCCGCGTCGATCTTCCCCCAATGGCGGGCGCGTCGCCACTCCTTGTCGCGGTTAACCCTACCGCGGGGTTGGGCAGGCCGGTTCGGCGCGATCAGGCGCTCAGGGCCTGTCGCGCCACATAGGTCATGCGCCAGGGATTGTGACCGATATTGACGGCGACGCGCGAGCCGGTGAAGCCGCTATCCGCGAGCTTCGCAGTCATCTCGGCTTCGCTGTAGCGCTGCAAGCCGACGCGGCTGCGCAATTGCCGGTAATCCGACAAGGCAGTCGAGACCAGCCCGATCAGCGCGTCGCGCAGAAATCCGTAAGCACCGGCAAAGCGCAAAAGCGCGATCACGTCTTTGACCATGCCGACTTCGGGGCGCAGCACATCGCCGATCACGAGCCGTCCGCCGGGTTTCAACAGCCGCCGGATCGTGGCAAAGGCGCCATCGAGTTCTTCCGGCGTCATGTACTGGGTGACCGAATTCATCACCACGAGATCGATGGATTGCTCGGCCATCTTCCGCACGTCTTCGAGCGAACGCACGCGGATCTTGGTGTTGGGCGCAAAGCGCGCGATCAGCCGCCCGCGCACGCCCGGCGCCGGCTCGGCGAGGTACAGCAGGCCGCAGGCATCCGCGACCCTGGCCGCCGACAACGCCTCGCCGCAGGCGTAATCCAGCACCACCGCGTCCGGCGTGCCGATATAGCCGATGATGTCCCGCGCAATCAGCTGAAAATGCAGGTCGCGGTGCAGCTTACTGGCATAGATCGTATGCGTGGAATCGTAATAGTCGATCCATTCGTCCATAACTTCTAGCGTCCGAAAATGCTAAGGTTCCGGCTGAGGAACCGCCTCGCCTGAGAGGCGTTAAATGGTCCGGTGACTGATGTCCATCGCCGCCTAAGTCCGGTTGGTAGAATTCCCGGTTCGTAACAGGAAGGTCCATCGTGAGCAAAGCCAGCAAAACCTCCCCCGATCTCGACACCCCGAACGACCTGCCGAAAGCGGCTGTCGACAAGATTTCGGCCGCGCTCAATGTGCTGCTGGCCGACGCCTTTGCGCTCTATCTGAAGACCAAGAATTTCCACTGGCACGTCAGCGGGCGGCATTTCCACGACTACCATCTGATGCTCGACGAGCAGTCGGATGCGATCTTCGCCACCACCGATCAGCTGGCGGAGCGGGCGCGCAAGCTCGGCGGTACCACGCTGCGTTCGATCGGACAGGTTTCGAAATTGCAGACCATCAAGGACAACAACGAAGACTTTGTGCCGCCGCGCGAGATGCTGCGCGAATTGATGGAAGACAACAAGCACATCGCAGCCGCGATGCGAAAGGCGCACAAGCTGTGCGACGACCACGAGGATTCCGGCACCGCGGGTCTGCTCGAGACCTTTATCGACGAGACCGAACGGCGCACCTGGTTCCTGTTCGAAGCCTCCCGCAAGGAAGGCAGCAACGCGGAGTAGGCCTTGGCGAACCGTCTGCGAGACGGCGACAAATCGAACGCCGGCGCCTGGTGCGCCGGCGTCCGGTCAACACCTATTGAGCCGACAGACCGACCGTTCCTTGTTGCGCACGCGTGACCGGCGGCGGATTCCATTTTCCGGTCAGCGCCTCCGACTTCGGGCTATAGAGGCGCATGGTCAGATTGAACGCCCCCTTTGGCGCTGGAAGCCAGTTGGCTTCCTTGTCCTTGCCCGGGCTTTCGTTCTGGAAATAGAGATCGAGCGAACCGTCGGCGTTGGTCTTGAATGGCATCCAGCTGCTGACGGCGAAGCGGTTCAGGCTGTTACCGACCTGGAATCCCTCCTGATCGTAAAGCGTGATCGACCAGAACGCGTTGACCGGCGGGGCAGCCTCTTTCCCAAACGTGATGGTGTATTTGTTGGCACCATCGAGCGGCTTGCCGGATTCGTCGCCGAGATTGAGGGGGTAAATGGCGTCTTCCGGCAGATTCGCACCTAGTCCCATTTGCGAGACGATCGAGCGCTTGAGGTAGTAGTTGCCGTAGACACCCATCGTATCGGTGTTCATCGACCAGCCGTTGGCGACCCGCGCCAGCGTCGGTATCTTCCAGGCCATCAGCTTCTGTCCGTCCGCCGGCGCGGTCTCCAGCGCCCGCTGCACGGCTGGATCGAGCTTGCCGATGTCGAAGCTCTGGCCGGGCTCGATTCCGATTTTCCTCATCTGCGCGATGATCGGCTCATCGGTGATGTGAGGCGGGTGGAGCTTGAGCAACTCGGCGGCGTAGGCGAAATAAACGCCAGCCGTCATGGTATCGACCTGGATTTTTGGCGGCGTCTTCATGTCGACACTCGGGTCGGGCTTGAATTCGACCGGCTTGGGCGCCTTGCCATATTCGGAAAGAAGCGTGGCCTTATAGCCGGCCTGGATCTTGTGGACGGCAGCATAGTCCGCCGGGCCGTCGGTTTTGGTGCGGCCGATAATCCAGACGTAGGGCGTCGGCGCCTCGATCCGCTGGGTGTCCTTCGGAAGCTTGAACTCGTCGATGAACCTGTCGCGCAAATCCGGCCTCCAGCCGGGAGGCGTGACGATGTAGGTTGCGGCCGTTGTCCCGGTTGTGCGCCAACCCGGCGAGGCGAACACATCGGTCCACATGTCGAGCATCGGCAGGAGGTAATAACGACCGCCGGTGTCCGGCGCCGCGATGATCATCGGCTCTTTCGTCAAGTCGAGCCATGCAATCGAATAAAGCGTGTCAAAATTGGACCGGACGACGCCCTTGAAGTCAGCCGGCGGGTATTCCGGAACGCTGACGAACATGTTCATCGGCCCTTTCCCGAACTCCTTGCCGGGCTCGACGTTGGTGAACTGCTTGCGTGAGACGTCCATCGATAACAGCGAGTAGAAGTAAACATAGGCGTCCACCGCAATCGCGTGCGCTTCCTGTTCGGTGATCGGCGCCGCCTGGACCGGCGCTGCGGGCGCAGCTACCGCGCCAAGGCACAGAAATAATGTCAGCTTCATCATCGCCCGGAACATGTTGAATACTCCTCTCTTGATGTGAGCATTTTTCATTTTGCGGCCTCTTGATTTGCGATACGCCCTCCGGTCGAGTTCGGCTGAACGATTTGGAAAATATGATCGCTATGGCGCGAGATCGCGTTTCGCCTGTGACGGGACGTGCACCACCGGCTGCACAAAACGCCGCAAGGCGTTTGCAGAATTGAAAATGGATCGATGAAGTAGATGCGATTAGGCGGACTGATTAACGTCGCTTGAAGTTAACGTCGCTTGAAGGGCCTCTTCGGCTGCCTGTCATGCGGGGCCCTCTACAAAAACAATCCTAGCACGAACGGATAAAGAGTGCCAGCCGTGATCCCTATTTTGTGCCTCTCCGATTCGTCACGCTCGTGTTCTAAAATTCAAACTCGTGTGACGGGATGTTTGTTGCGAAAGGTTTTTATGCTTGTTGGCGTGCTTATTCTCGCGAATATTTCTCGCGCTTTTTAATCAACTCACCCCGGTCGGACGATTGGACGCAGGCGGGAGTCGCCCGATCGCGCGGCGTCACATTCCCTTGGCGTCGGTAATGCGTGCTTCTGCGGTCGCCGCGCGGCGGCCGACATTGAGCGTGCGGCCCTCGGTCCGTACCGCGCCGGTATCCTTGGTCATGCCGCGGATGAAGCTGACCTTGAATTCGAGCGTGGTGTAGCCTGATCCCGCCGGGAGCATCGAGTGCACGGCAAGGCCCATCGCGGAATCCAATAGCGTGGCGGCGTAGCCGCCATGCACCGAGCCGATCGGGTTGTAATGCCGGAAGCCGGGGACGCTCGAGACCTTTATCGACGAGACCGAACGGCGCACCTGGTTGCTGTTCGAAGCCTCCCGCAAGGAAGGCAGCAACGCGGTGTAAGCTGGCTCCTCGTCATTGCGAGCGTCAGCCAACGGGTCGCGCGTATGCGCGCCCGATGACAGGCTCCGCAATCCGGATAAGAAGGATGCTGGATTGCTTCGTCGCTGCCGCTCCCTTGCGCAAACGCCTTGCGTTTGTCGCAGGCAATGACTAGCGCCGCCACAACTTCACGAGCGGCCCGTCCGTTCCCAGAAGCGGGTCGCTGTTCGGCGACCTGACTTCCGGAATGGTCTTCAGCGCGCGTGCGTGATTCTCCGGCGTCGGCTGCGTCACCTGCATTTTCGCGCCTGGCGGATAGGCGCCCACCACCGAAAAATCCCAGCTCGCACGCAAGCACTGGTGACCGGTGCCGGCTGGCAGGATCGCAACGTCGCCCGCGTCAAGCTCGAACTCCTTGCCGCCATCGCCGCCAAACCGGACCCGCGCGTGTCCTCGCGCGATGCCGAGCGCTTCGTGCACCGTGGCATGATAGTGCAGAAAGTCGTAGACGCCATCGCGCCACATGTCGCCCCAGCCGTTGGCGCCGAACAGTTCTTCGATCGTTGCTTCGGGCGAGGCGTTGTCGACGTCGATCGCGCCTTTGTAGATCACGAACGGCAGGACGTTGTTGGGGACGAGGCCGTCGTCTTCGAAGATGAAGGTGGCCGGCCTTGGGTTCTTGATGATCGGCAAAACGAAACTCCCGCTGACATTCGCCAGCATAATGCGGGAATAACAGAAGTCAGCGCCTCACGTTCCTGCCGAGGGCGACTACATTCCCTTAGCGTCGGGCCCCGGAATCTCGAACACCAGGCAGGTCGTGGTCGCATGCGCGATCAGGCGGCCCTTGGCGTCGGTAATGCGTGCTTCCGCGGTGGCGGCGCGGCGGCCGACATTGAGCGTGCGGCCCTCGGTCCGCACCGGGCCGGTATCCTTGGTCATGCCGCGGATGAAGCTGACCTTGAATTCGAGCGTGGTGTAGCCTGATCCCGCCGGGAGCATCGAGTGCACGGCAAGGCCCATCGCGGAATCCAATAGCGTCGCGGCGTAGCCGCCATGCACCGAACCGATCGGGTTGTAATGCCGGAAGCCGGGGACGCTCGAGAACGACACCACGCCCGGTTCGGCCGAATAGTCGAACGGTTCGATGTTCTGCATGATCGGCGGCGCCGGCAGCTTGCCCGCAAACATGGCGCGGAGGAAATCGATTCCCGCCATCGACGCCATCACGTCTGTGGGGGTGACGCCGTATTCGATCTTGCGGGCGGTGGGATCGGTCATGGGAATGTCCTGGCAGCTACAATGATGCTTATCATATAAAAGATCGTGCCGTCCCACCAGCGGTCATGCCCGGACTTGATCCGGGTACCCATCACTCTTGAAAAGATGGATTGCCGGGTCAAGCCCGGCAATGACGAAGGGGTAGCTCAAGCCCGCTTCTTCGCCCGCATCAAATCGGCAAAGCGCTGAAACAGATAGTGGGAATCGCGGGGGCCCGGTGAAGCTTCAGGGTGATACTGAACCGAGAACACCGGCTTGCCGTCGAGCGCGATTCCGCAATTGGAGCCGTCGAACAGCGAGACGTGGGTTTGCGTCGCGCCTTTCGGCAATGTGGCCTGATCCACCGCAAAGCCGTGGTTCATCGAGGTGATCTCGACCTTGCCGGTGGTCTCATCCCTGACCGGGTGATTGGCGCCGTGATGGCCCTGATGCATCTTTTTGGTCTTGGCGCCGACAGCCAGGCCCAGCATCTGGTGGCCGAGGCAGATGCCAAAAGTGGGCGTGCCGGAATCGATCACCTTCTTGATGACGGGAACGGCGTATTTGCCGGTCTCGGCCGGATCGCCTGGGCCGTTCGACAGGAACACGCCGTCCGGCTTCATCGCCAGGATGTCTTCGGCTGAGGTCGTCGCCGGCACCACCGTGACCTTGGCGCCGACGCCGGCGAGCAGGCGCAGGATGTTGCGTTTGATGCCGTAATCGACCGCAACCACGTTGAATTCCGGATTGGTCTGGCGGCCGAAACCCTTTTCCCATGCCCACGGCGTCTCGTCCCAGGTGAAGCGCTGGGCAGAAGTGACCATCGGCACGAGGTCCATGCCTTCGAGGCCCGGCCATTCCCGCGCTTCTTCCTTCAGGGCGTGCAGGTCGAATTCGCCGCTTCTCGCATGCGCGATCACGGCATTGGGCATGCCTTTGGCGCGGATCAATGCGGTCAGCGCGCGGGTGTCGATGCCGGAGAGGCCGATGATGCCGCGCGTCTTCAACCACTGGTCGAGGTGGCGGGTGGCTCGGTAGTTCGAAGGGGCTGATATCGCGGTGCGCAGGATCACCCCGCGCGCGCCCGGCGTCGCCGCCATGTTCACCGTCTCGATATCCTCGTCGTTGGTGCCGACATTGCCGATATGCGGGAAGGTGAAGGTAATGAGCTGTCCGGCGTAGGAGGGATCGGTGAGGATCTCCTCATAGCCGGTCATCGCGGTGTTGAAGCAGACCTCGCCGACGGCATAGCCTTCGGCGCCGAGGCCAAATCCTTCCAGCACCGTTCCGTCGGCCAGCACAAGAAGTGCGGTCGGCTTGTGGTCCGGCCAGGCGGCAGTATTTTCTGATGTCGTCATGAGGCCTTTACATAGTCGCGCGCGGGGCCCGCGTCAAAGTCGCTTAAGGCCGATTCACACGGGTTTTTGGCATATTTCGGCATCGTTTCAGGGCTAGTACCGCCGATCTGAAGTCCCTGCACCGCAAGCCGCGAGTTCGATCAGGGACTTCAGATCGATAAAGCGGTACTAGATTCAATATGTTTGCTAGTGCCCATGACCTTCCGAAGTTCGTGACGGTGGCCGCTGCGATGGAGCACGAACTTCGGAAAGTGGGCACTAGGCCGGTTGTCTGAATGGGGCGAACGGCCTAGATCAACCCTCTCAGCCGAGAGGAGACTGATTCCATGCTGCGCGACGACATCAACAACGCGGTCAAGGAGGCGATGAAGGCCAAGGCGGAGCGCAAGCTCTCCACGCTTCGGATGGTCAACTCGACCATCAAGAACGCCGACATCGCCGCGCGCGGGGAGGGCAAGCCGCCATTGTCCGACGCCGACCTGCTTGGCGTGTTCCAGAAGATGATCAAGCAGCGCCAGGAATTGGTCGAGCTCTATGAAAAGGGCGGCCGTGCCGAACTCGCCGCGCAAGAGCGCGAGGAGATCGCGGTGATTTCGGCTTACCTGCCGAAACAGATGTCGGAGGCCGAAATGAAGGCCGCGATATCAGCCGCCATCCAGGAAACCGGCGCGGCCGGCATGAAGGACATGGGCAAGGTGGTCGGCGTGCTCAAAGGCAAATATGCCGGACAGATGGATTTCGGCAAAGCCAGCGGGCTCGTGAAGGCGGCGCTTAACTCTTAATCTTCATTCCGCTTGCTCCGTCGTACTCGTGCCGGATGCCATCGAGACGCGATGGGGCGGACCAACACGTTCGCCGGGTGAACCATTGAATGGCTGATCGAATAACCTTTCGGCCAGTTACCCCGGAGAATTGGCGCGACTTTGAAAAGCTGTTTGAGAGCCGAGGTGGCCCCAAATCGTGTTGGTGCACGGTGTGGCGAACAGTGGAGGCTCTCCCGGAGGCGGAGCGGCCGGCCGCCGCCAAAAAGCTTGAGATGAAGAAACGCGTATCGTCGGCAGAACCTGTTGGGCTGCTTGGCTACCTTGAACTCGGAGCCTGTCGCCTGGTGCTCGATCGCGCCTCGAGATACCTACCGCGCATCAATGAGCAATGTGATGCCGGGCGACGAGAAGCAGAGAATCTGGTCGATCGTGTGCTTCTTCGTGACAAGGCCTTTCCGTGGACAAGGGATCATTCAGAAGTTGATCTCGGCCGCTGAAGAGGTTGCGGCGAGAAACGGAGCGACCATGCTCGAAGGATATCCGGTTGATCCGGATTCTCCGAGCTATCGCTTTGGAGGATATGTGTCCGCTTTCGAGCAGGCCGGATATGCGCTGGTCGGCCGGAGGGGGGAGCGGCGGCACGTTGTGCGCAAGATCCTCAGTCAGAACAAGGCTGAATAGGCCTGCGATTTTGCGTTACCGCGCAGACGCGCAGTTCGAACAGTTGCGGGAAAACGCGAAGGACTGTCTGATTCGTACGCCCTCGCGCTGATCGTGCCTTGCGGCAGGCGCTTGGCCTGCCGGGCCGATTGGCTTCCTTTTTGCGGAACCTTTTGGTCGCCGGAACATCCAATGGGCTCACGGTCGTTATCCCGTGTGGAGAGACATTCCAATGAGCCCAACTGTGCATACAAGTGTACATGCGTTTGATCGCGCAAGAGCGTCGCAGCTGCAAACCGAGAGGCCCCGCAGAGCCGAGGTCGAGGCGGCTGTCCGCATCCTCATCCGGTGGACGGGCGATCATCCCGAAAGGGACGGTCTCCTTGAAACGCCGGCCCGCGTGACGCGCGCCTTCGAAGAATTCTTCGCCGGCTATGATCAGGACCCCACCGAGATTCCCGAGAAGACCTTCGAAGAAATCGAGGGCTATGACGAGATGATTGTGCTACGCGGCATCCGCTTTGAGAGCCATTGTGAGCACCACATGTCGCCAATCATTGGCCAGGCGTGGGTGGCCTATATTCCAAACGGCCGCGTCGTCGGCATCAGCAAGCTCGCACGTATCGTGGATGTTTATGCCCGGCGCCTGCAGATCCAGGAGAAGATGACGGCGCAGATTGCCAATACGATCAACGAGGTCTTGAAGCCGCAAGGCGTCGGCGTCATTATCAAGGCATCGCATCATTGCATGACCACGCGCGGCGTCCACAAGCCGGACACCGATCTCGTTACCAGCCGCATGCTCGGCTGCTTTCGCGACAACGCGCTGACCCGTCAGGAATTCCTGGGAATGGCGACGTAACCAAGTGTGTTAGTGGAGGAAGACCATGGTAGATCAGCAAGCTTCACCCGCCGGCCCCGATCTGTCCAAGGGCGTCGCGCCTTCCGACTTCTCCGGCGCCATGCTGCTCGGGCATGTCGGCGATGAAGAAGTGCTGCTGGTGCGCTCCGGCTCCGAGATCTTCGCGATCGACGCGCATTGCAGCCACTACCACGGTCCGCTTGCCGACGGTGTCGTCGACGGCGAGCATGTTCGCTGTCCCTGGCACCATGCCTGCTTCGATCTGCGCACCGGCGAAGCAACCCATGCGCCCGCGTTCAACGCGCTTTCGGTTTGGAAGGTTGAACGGGAAGGCGAGCGCATTGTAGTCCGGGAGAAGCGTGAGCAGCCGAAGCCGCGCATCAAGGGCGTGGTGGATGCGCCGTCGCGGATCGTCATCGTCGGCGGCGGCGCGGCGGGGTTCGCAGCCGCTGAGATGTTGCGCCGGCAGGACTATCGCGGCAGCATCGTGATGCTGAGCGCGGAGGCCGCAGCGCCGGTGGACCGGCCGAACCTTTCTAAGGATTATCTCGCCGGCAGCGCGCCGGAGGACTGGCTGCCGCTGCGTCCGGATGATTTCTACCGCGAGGCGAAAATCGACCTGCGGTTGGGCGTCGAAGTCGCCGCGCTCGACACCAAGTCCAAACAGGTGCTCCTCGCCGGCGGCGAGAAGGTTCCTTACGACCGGCTGTTGCTCGCGACGGGCGCGGAGCCGGTGCATCTGCCGATTCCGGGCGCCGACCAGTCGCACGTCCATCTGTTGCGCTCGCTGAACGATTGCCGTGCCATCATTGCTTCCGCCAAGGACGCGCGCCGCGCCGTCGTGATCGGTGCGAGCTTCATTGGGCTCGAAGTGGCGGCGGCGCTGCGCGCGAGGGATATCGAGGTGCACGTCGTCGGGCTCGAACAACGGCCGATGGAGCGCGTGCTCGGCGCGGAAATGGGCGACTTCGTTCGCGCGCTGCACGAGGAGCACGGCGTCATCTTTCACCTCGGCGACACCGTGAACGCGATCGACGGCAAGCGGGCCACGCTGAAGAGCGGCGTCGTGATCGAGGCCGACCTCGTGGTCATCGGCGTCGGTGTGAAGCCGCGCCTCGCGCTCGCCGAAAAGGCCGGGCTTGCGATCGATCGCGGCGTCAAGGTCGATGCCTATCTTGAAACCAGCATTCCCGGCATCTATGCGGCCGGCGACATCGCCCGCTGGCCGGACAGGCACTCCGGTGAGGCGATTCGCGTCGAACATTGGGTGGTGGCGGAACGGCAGGGTCAGGCCGCGGCGCGCAACATGCTTGGCCAGCGTGAAACCTTCGACGCGGTGCCGTTTTTCTGGAGCCAGCATTACGACGTGCCGATCAACTATGTCGGTCACGCCGAGAAGTGGGACGAAATCGCAATCGACGGCGATATCGGTGCAAAGGATTGCCTGGTGCGGTACAAGAGCCGCGGACGCGTGCTTGCAGTCGCTTCGATCTATCGCGATGTCGCAAGTCTAGAGGCGGAAATTGCCATGGAGCGGGCAGCAGGCTGAGTTCATGCTCACCGAAACCAACGACTACGACAAACTCTGCCGCGAGTTTCGCTGGGAAATCCCTGATCGTTTCAACATGGCGACCGCCTGCTGCGATCGCCATGCCGACGGCACGGGCCGGCTGGCGCTGATCTATGTCGACGAGGACGGCACCTCGCGCCGCACGTCGTTCGATCAACTCGCGGATCTGTCGCGCCGTTTCGCTAACGTGCTTGTGTCAGACGGCCTGAAGCGAGGCGACCGCGTCGCGCTGTTTCTATCGCAATCGCTGGAATTGCTGGTCGGGCATCTCTCCGCATTTCGCGCCGGCATGATTTCGATTCCATTGTTTGCGCTGTTCGGCGAGGACGCGCTGGAATTCCGGCTCGCCAATTCCGGGGCCAGGACCATCGTCACCGACGCGGCCGGATGGGAGAAGCTGCAAAAAATCCGCGACCGGCTTCCCGAACTGAAGAACATCTATCTCGTTGGCGACGACGCGCCTGTGGCTACGAACAAATTCTGGCCGGTGCTGGAAGCGGCGTCGGACGATTTTGCCACCGTCGATACCTCGGCCGACGATCCCGCAATGATCATCTATACTTCGGGCACGACGGGCAGTCCGAAAGGCGCGCTGCATGCGCATCGCGTGCTGCTCGGTCATCTCCCCAATGTCGAGATGATCCACGATTTCTTTCCCAAAGCGGATGACGTGATGTGGACGCCCGCCGACTGGGCCTGGATCGGGGCTTTGTTCGACGTGCTGTTTCCTTCGCTCTATCACGGCGTGCCGGTGGTCGGGCATCGCGCCAAGAAGTTCGATTCCCAGGCGGCGATGCAATTGATGGCCGATCACGCCGTGCGCAATGTGTTCTTGCCGCCGACCGCGCTGAAGCTGATGCGGCAGGCCGAGGTCAGCCATCCCGGCGTGAAGCTGCGCAGCATTTTCTCGGGCGGCGAAGCGCTCGGCGCCGAGCTATTGGATTGGGTGCGCGCCACCTTCGGCATCGAAGTGCATGAAGGCTACGGCCAGACCGAATGCAATTTGTCGGTCGGCAACAACGCCAACCTGTTTCCGATCCGCCCGGGCTCGATGGGCAAGGCGACGCCGGGGTTCGACGTGCGGATCGTCGACGACAAGGGTAACGAATTGCCGCGGGGCGAGCGCGGCATCATTGCCGTGCGCCAGCCCAATCCCGTCACCATGATCGAATACTGGAAGAACCCGGAAGCGACGCAAAAGAAATACGCCGGTGGATTTCTGTTGACGGGCGATCTGGGGCGACAGGATGAGGACGGTTACTTCTGGTATCTGAGCCGCGAGGACGACGTCATCACCACGGCCGGTTATCGCGTCGGCCCGTCCGAGATCGAGGATTGTCTTTTGAAACACCCGGCAGTCGCGATGTCGGCGGTGGTCGGCATTCCCGATCCCGTTCGCACCGAATCGATCAAGGCATGGATCGTGCTGCGGCCGGGCGTTGCGCCGAGCGAAGCGTTGGCGCGCGAGATCCAGGATTTCGTGAAGGTCAAACTCGCCGCGCACGAATATCCGCGCTTTGTCCAGTTCACGGATGCCCTGCCGATGACCGCGACTGGCAAAGTGTTGCGGCGTGAGTTGAGGTCGCTGGGCTGAGTCAGCCGGATATTATTTGCGACGATTGCCGACCGGCTGCATGCCGGAGTTCTTGATGGCCGTCGTGATCTGGTCGGATGCCAAAAACTCGATCAGCCGTTTGGCCTGTTCGGGATTGTGCGTCGTCTTGACGATCGAGGCCGTGAAGATCTGGATGAGTTGCACCTCGTCGGGAAGCGAGCCCACCAGCTCGATGCCGGGTTGATTGACCTGTTCGCTGACGGGGCCAATGGCAAGATCGGCCTCGCCGGCGGCCACCGCGTTGGTCGATTCGATGCCGCGCGCGAACATTTTTGCTGACACCTTGTCGGCGATGCCGAGCTTCGGAAATACCTCGTCCTTCAGAAAAATGCCGCTGGTGCTCGCGGGCAATGCCACCAGACGCGCGCTGAGCAGCACCCGCTTGAGCGCCTCGACGCTGCTGACATCCGGTTTCGGGCTGCCCTGGCGCACGGCCGCGCCAAGCGGCACGCTGGCGAGCTCTACGTCCGAGCCCGCAGCAATCCGGTCCATCGCGATCAGTTCGCCAAGACCTTCTTTCGAGAGGATGACCACGTCGACCTCAGTGCCGCTTTCAAGCTGAGACTTGATCGTCTTCGGACCCGTTCCCTGGGAGGCGCCGGACAGCGTGGTCACAGTGATGCCCGTGCTGCGTTCGAATTCCGGCAACACCTGCTTGTACGCCAGCGAGAAGCCGCCGGAGATCATGACTGTCAACTTTTCCATCGCGTTGCCCGTGGATGCCGCAAACAACACGGCGAGGTTGATCGCCAAAATGGTTGTGAGGCGTTTCAGCATATTTCCGTCTCCGGAGAAACAGCGGCCCATGAAATCACGTAAGGCTTAAAACTGCCAGTGTGCGCGGGCTGCGAAGGCGTTCACCGGGCCGCGGTCGGCATTGTAGGCGGGATTGGCGACGAGCTGATAATCGAAAGTGAGCTTGGTCGAGGCATTCAGCGAGAACGTGTAGTAAGCCTCGAAAATCTTCTCGGTGCCGTAGTTCGTCAATTGTCCGTCGCCGACGAGGATGCCGAGCCCGCCGGCGTTGAGGAAGGCGATGTGGGCGCTCGAGATGCCGTTGACGACGCCGGCAATGCCGATGGTGTCGTCGGGCCGGCCCCATGATTTGCCGTTGATGGAGACGCCGCCCGACACGGTGCGGTCGATGTCGGCAAAGTCCCAGGGCTCGATTTGCCCATCCGCCCAGCCGGCACGGAAAAACAGTCCGAAATTGTCGTTCACCTGCTGCTCGATGTTGAGGCTGACGCCGGGCCGGCTGGTATAGGACCGCACCGCGTTGATGTCGGCCGGCATGCCCGTCACTTGCGCGAGCGCAACCGCATCGGAGAAGTTGCCGGCGCTGCCGCGGTTCAGGAAGCCGGTGATCTTGATCTTGCCGGGCTGGCCCCACAGGTCGTAGCGCCGCTCGATTTCGCCGAGCAGCGAGAATTGCTGGAAGGTCGGGTCGAGCGCAACGCCGGCAGGGCTCACGCCGCCCGTGGGCGAAACGGAAAGGTCGAACAGACCGGCACGAAAGGTCCAGCGTCCGGTGTACCATTCGGCGGCCGCGCCGTAATTGTAGCCCCAACCGTCGGCGGCGTAGTCGAAGGTACCGGCATTGATCAGCGACCAATTGAGAAAATCGGACTTCGGACTGTTGGCGTAGCGGTTGGTGTCGAAGATATCGGCGATGGAGAACCTGCCGACGGTGAGCACCAGCCGGTCGGTCGAGCGTGTGCCCTTGAACTGGTAGAAGTCGTCGTCGACGTTTTCGGTCTCGCCGCCAAGGTTGATGGTCTGGCGCAGGAAAGCGCGTTGCAGGCGCGCGTAGGGCGTCGACGAGCCGAGCTTGTAGGCTTCGGCGCTCGTGAATCCGGCGACGCCATGGGTGTCGTTAAAGCCGAAACCCTGGTCGATTTCCGGATTGGCCCAGAATTCCGCGCCCCGCCACAGCTTGACGCCGGTGGAGAGCGTCATGTCGAAAGTCTCTTTCGATGACGCGCCGCCGGTGAGGCTGTTGGTCCCCTCATAGGGTGAACGGAACGCCGGATGGGCCTGCTCGACGAAAGTCGCCTGTCCATGCACCGCGAAAATATCGGCGTTTTGCATAAACCGCGACGGTGCGAAGGCGGGCGGCGTTGACGGATCGTCAAAGCGGTAGTTGAGAGCGAGCCGGAACTGTTGCTCCGTAAAACCCGAATTGACCCGTTGCCCCGACACTGGGAAGTTTCCGGTGACAGTCGGAAAGCCGGTCCAGAGATATTCGCCCCGAACCGTCCAGCTCGGCGCGATCGCGGTCTCGATGCCAAGGCCAGCGGCCCAGCCGAAGCGGTAAAGGAAGCGGTCTTCGGTATTGCCGGTCGCGTTCTGGGTCAGCGTTTGCTGATTGTAGCTCCAGGCAAGGCCGCCGGTGGCGTAGAACAGCCAATGGCCGGGCGCATAACCGATGCGGCCCCGCACCGTGCCTGACGCGAGCACGTTTTCGCTGAAGGTCCCGGTGCCGAAGCTGGGGGAGGCAAAGTTCGAGATCCCGCCGATGGTCTGACCAGTGATGGGATCGGGAAAAGTAGGAAACGACCCGTCGGCCTCGACGCCGAGCACCACGCGGTTGCGCAGCATCAGGTTGTAGCCGGCTTGCACGCCCTCGAACCAGCTGCCGCTGTCCTTGAAGGCATTGGGCGATTGATAAAGGCTGAAGGAGCCGGCCACCGGCGCGCCGCCCCCAACGGGGTCGAGCGTCCAGCCGGAGTTGCCGGTCGCAAGGCCAATGTGGCCGCCGACATAGAAAGCCGGTCCAGTCGTAGCCGGCGGCAGCCGGCGCTTTCGTCGGCAGCGCGACTGGAAGATCGGTCGCGCCGGCCGACGGCACCAGCGTTGCCGATACCAAGGCTAACTGGAGTAATCTTCCCCACACCGACTTCGCCCCTCAACCCGGTCTGCTGTGATACGAAAGAGCGTCCAAATCAATCGCAAATTTGAAAACACGAACAGCGTTAGACCGCCGGGCGGACCGTTTGATGACAAGCGGCCCGGTTGCGCTGGCTGCAGCAGTGACCACGACAGCAGCGGCACCACGACAGGCCTGCCCATCATCAGGTGATTCGCGTCGAGCCGTGCTTTCAATCATTGGCGCATGATCCGGAATTTCACCAAAATGTAGCTTCGGCTACAGAGTAAAGCCAAATCATTGTTTGTCAACGGCCAGTAGTTGTAGCCTTGGTTACATTACGCGTGGATTGAGGTATGTTGTTCCGGCAACGCGATTCCGCAAAGTCAGGGTCACCGGCATGGCGCCGACAATATCGGGGAAGACACGGCGGGATGCCGGCGGCGGCAAGGATCTGCCGACCGAGCTTGTTCAGGCGCGCCGCTTCGGGAAGACGCGCTCGGCGCAATCGACGGCGTTGTTCGAGGATTATGTCGAGCTGATCGCCGACCTGCTGACAAGCTCGGGTGAGGCGCGGCCGACAGACATCGCGCGCCGGCTGGGCGTATCCCACGCAACGGCAATCAAGACGATCTCACGTTTGAAGCGGGCAGGGTTGGCGACTTCGCGCCCCTATCGGGGCGTGTTTCTCACCGAGAAGGGGCATGAACTGGCCGAACGCTCGCATGCGCGCCACCGGCTGGTGGTCGATCTGCTTCGCGCCGTTGGCGTTCCAGCCGAGGCCGCCGAATCCGATGCCGAAGGCATGGAGCATCATGTTTCCGACGTGACGCTGAGGGCGTTTGCGCAGTTTCTCAAATCCCGGTAGCCGGAGTTTGAGAAGATTTCCAGCAGGCTCTTCGGCCTCGAGACGATTGCGGGGGCTACACCCGAACTCAATCGATCAGCGACTTGATCGCCGTTGCTAATTTGTGTTCGTCGCCGTCGAAACTCGCTATCATCGCTTCGAGCATTTCGTCGGGCTGAAGTCTGTCGAGGTCAAGCGGATGGCCCGCATAATCGGCTAGCAGGGCGAAAAACGTAAGCTGGGCTCTGCCATTACCTTCGCGAAACGCGTGGACGGCGTTCAACTCCGCCAGAAAATGCGCGCCAGTCGAACAAAACGCCGTTGTGTCGAGATTTCTCAGATAATCGGCTTGCTTGAGATCATCAAACAGCTTTGCGGCCTGGGTTTCGATAATTTCGGGAAAGCAAAATGGGTTGCCGCTTTTCGAGATACGAACCGTTCGGACCCGGCCAGCCCAGTTGTACACGTCCTGGAACAAGTGATGATGAACGTCCTTAAAATGTTGAAAGTCCCAGTTCTCCTTCGGGCAACGCCTCCTGCGCTCGCGCAGCGGATATTTCGGCTTCAAAGGCATCGAGTTCCACTTGATCCCGGAGGTCAAGCTTGTTCATCAAAACTGTCGAGTTTTCGTAAGTATAGGGATCGTCGACCGCGTCATACATCCGCGCAGTTCATCTATCTTTGCGATAGCTGCGAATGATCGTCTGACGATACTGTTCCGCTGAAAGACCCTTGGCCTTGGCGTCACCAGCCCGCTTTTTCATCGTGGGCGTTAGTCGGATACCCTCAACCGCGCTGATTTTGCCAAAGGCATCACTACCGATCACGAATTGACCAGATTTGGCATCGCGTTCGGAAGGCTTTTTGTTCTTGGCCATGGTCACAGCATAACATGAATCGCGCTTCCTGTCAGTTGTACTGCCGTAAGTTCTAGGACATGGCCGCGGCTTCTCCTACGGCGTCTTGATGCCGAGCTTCTTCAGCGCCGCCAGCATTCGTTCCGGCGGCGCCATTTTGACGACGAGCGGCTCGCCGGTTTCCAAGAGGCTCTTCAGGCTCGAGAGGATTGCCGGCCAACCCTGGCGTCCGCCGGAGAGAATGTCGTCGTCGAGCGGCCGGTCATGCAATTCCGTCATGGTGAGCCGCACGGCATCGCCAGCGGGCTCGATGTCGTAGGTCACGAGGGTTGCGCCCAGCTTTTCGATCAGCTCCGGCCAGTTCACGTTGAACGTGAAGCTGAGCTTGCGATACGGAACGCATTCCACCACTTCGCCGGAGATGTGCAGTGCGCCATCGGGCGTCCGCACGATGTAGGCGCCGCCGACCTTCAGATCGACCTCGACCGTGTTGCCGAAGAAATACTTCCGGCTGAATTCGGCCGAGGTCAGCGCCTCCCACACTTTCTCGGGGCTGGAGGCGATGTAGATCGCGTAGACGGTCAGCGGCTTGAAGTGGTCGATCTTCATGGCCACCCTAACCTTCCATCTTCAGCGCTTCGAACGGGATCTGAAGCGGCTCTCCGGTCTCCAACAGGCTCTTGAGACTCGACAGGATCGCCGGCCAACCCTTTGAGATGCCTGCGTAGAACTTGCCGCCTTCAACAAAGCCTTCTTGGGTCAGCGTCAGCTTGACGAGCTTGCCATAGGGTTCGAGCACGAAGGTCGCGAGCGCCGGAAATTCGTTTTTGTATGTGTCCGACAGGTTGATGAAGGTGTAGGCGAGCCGCCGGGGCGGATCGCATTCGACGACCTTGCCGGCGTCCGAGACGGCGCCGTCGCTGCGCACCATCTCGAACGAAGAGCCGACCTTCCAGTCCGACCGAAGGCGTGCACCGAACCAGTACCGCTCGGTGAAATCGCCGTCGGTCAGCGCATGCCAGAGTTTTTCCGGCGTGGTTTCGATGTAGGTGACGTAGATGAATTCGGGTTTGGACATCGTCATCTTCCTTGCCGATTGACGCGATTTAGGTGAACTCAGGCACTGACCGCTTCGTGCGCGGCGACCGGTCTCGGGATGTCGAGGATCTGACCGTTCTCCAGGAAGCTCTTCAGGCTTGCCAGGACCATCGGCCAGCCTTCTGCGATGCCGCGTGCGGTCACGCCGGCTTCGTCGAGGTTGTCGTGCGTCATGGTCAGTTTGACGACCTTGCCGCGCAATTCGATGTCGAAGATGACGCGCGGGGTCTGTTCGCGCCGAACCTCTTCCGAACAGCCGTTCCAGCTATAGGCCAGCTTCCTCGGCGGATCTGAAATCAGCACTTTTCCCTCGAGGCGCTTCTCGCCCTCAAGTGTGAACTGGTAGGGCGATCCGACGTTCCAGTCGGAGACGGCACGGTGGGCGAACCAGTAACGTTCGGTGAAGTCGCCGTCGGTCAGGGCCTGCCAAAGCTTTTCGGGCGTGGTCACGATGTAGGTGACGTAAATAAAATCAGGCTTACTCATCACGTTGCTCCAGTTGATAATGTATTCGCTGACAATGGATTTGCGGTCGCGCTCGTCCGCGGCCACGTTCAGGCCTTCTTGGGCAGCACGACCGTCCCGGTTTCCAGCAATGACTTGAGATTGGAGAGAATGCGCGGCCAGCCGCCGGAGACCGCCTGGATGAATGCCGACTGCGGGCGATCGATGTTGTGGAGGACGCTCAGCTTCACTGCCTCGGCGTCTGCGCCCGGGACCGCTTCGATTTCGAACGTACAGAGCGAATAACCCTCGGCCTTGAGCTCCGGGCTCCATTCATTGCGCCATTTGATGACCAGTCGCCGGGGCGGATCGGCCTCGACGATCTCACCGGCATCGGCGATACGTCCGTCGTCAAAGGCGAGCTTCCACGGCGATCCCGGCTTCCAGTCGCTCTCGCAATAGGCGCCGAGCCAATATTGTCGCGTGAACTCCTTGGAGGTCAGGGCCGACCACAAGCGCTCCGGCGTCGTTTTGATGTAGGTGACGTAAATGAATGTCGAGTTGCTCATTTCTCTTCGCTTTCCAGCCGACGTTTTAGCTCGCTGAGCGCAGTCAGCTTTCCACGCTCGAATTTCTTGATCCACCGCTCGCCGATCTGATGGATCGGAACGGGATTGAGGTAGTGCAGTTTTTCGCGGCCCTGCCTGTAAGTCGTGACCAGGTTGGCCTCTTCGAGAATGGCAAGGTGCTTGGTGACGGCCTGCCGCGTCATGGCGAGGCCCTCGCAGAGTTCGTTCAGTGTCTGTCCGCCTCTCACGTGAAGCCTGTCGAGCAGCGACCGTCGCGATGCATCGGCCAGGGCCTTGAACACGTCATCCATGGGTTTAAGAATAGGCAACCAAATGGTTGCATGTCAAGGGGATGTTTTGGCGGGTTGATTTGACTGTGCTAGGGGAGGGCGAGCCAGCAAAGACTGGCTTTAAAAGCCTGGGTGGAAAAACATGAACCGTTACGTCAAATCGGCAGCCTGCTTCGCAACCTTGGTCCTGTTCTGTGGAAATGCGTCTGCACAGAGTCAGATCGCTCAGCCCGAACAAAAGATCGACCGCACAAAAAATCGGCGCGCCGCCCGAAGCCTCCAACATGAAGCTCGTCGGCTACAGCGATTTGCAGGCGCGCAGCGCCTATCAGCCGACCATCCATCATCAGGGCGACCGCTGGATCGCCTATATCGGTCATCACGGCGGCACCGACGAAATTCCCGACCCCGTCAATCCCTTGACCGGGAAGGCCGAGCCGAACGGGACCTCGATCGTCGACGTCACCGATCCCGCGCATCCGAAATATCTGGCCCACATTCCGGGCCAGGAAGGAAAGTACGAAAGCGGCGGCGCGCAGATGGTGCGCGTGTGCGATGGCAAGCAATTGCCCAAGGGCGATCCGAACGCGGTCTATATGCTGCGCGCAATCGGCAGCGCGGGCCATGAAGTCTGGAACACGGCCGATCCGATCCATCCCGCGCTCGTCAGCCGTATCGGCGAGGGCTTGAAGGACACGCACAAGAACTGGTGGGAATGCAACACCGGCGTTGCCTACCTGGTGTCGGGCAAGCCTGACTGGCGCACGCGCCGGATGACGATGATCTACGATCTCTCCGATCCCGCGCATCCCGCGAAGATCCGGGATTTCGGGCTTCCCGGTCAGGAGCCCGGCTCGACCGGCGCCGTGCCGACCGAATTGCACGGACCGATCTCGGCTGGCCCCGAAGGCAACCGCGTCTATTTCGGTTACGGCACCGACAAGGGCGGCTTCCTGCAGATCGTCGACCGCGACAAGCTGTTGAACGGGCCGAAGGAGCCGACGGCGGAAAACCTGCGCTATCCGGAGATTTCGCGCATGTCGATGTCGGCCTTCAACGGCGCACACACGACGTTTCCGATGCTGAAAATGCCGATCGCCGAATTCGCCCATGACAAGGAGCCGACGCGCGACATCGTCATGATCGTTGACGAGGAAATCGTCAACGAATGCGCCGAGCCGCGGCAGATGGTCTGGTTCGTCGACGTCACGATCGAAACGAGCGCCGATGGTGATCTCGAGCTACACGGCCAAGGAAGCAAACGGCAATTTCTGCCAGCGGGGAGGGCGCTTCGGCGCGCATTCCTCCAACGAGAGCATGGCGCCGGTCTACTACAAGAAGATGGCGTTCATCTCCTACTTCAATGCCGGCGTCCGCGCGCTCGACATCCGCGATCCCTATCACCCGACCGAGGTCGGCTATTTCATTCCGTCGATCACGGCCAACACCGACAAGCGCTGCGTCAAGATCGACGGCAAGGACCGCTGCAAGGTCGCGATCCAGACCAACAATCTCGAGACCGACGAGCGCGGCTACATCTACATCGTCGACCGCGCCAACACCGGCATGCACATTCTCGAATTGACCGGCGAGGCGCGGAAGATCGTTGATTTGCCGCCAGCTAACTAGAGCCTGCGCAGTGCGCGTTAAAACCGATTGACCACAAAGGCACATCGTGTCCGCTCTTGCGCTCAAGAGCGGACATTGTCCCGCGGAATGGCCGCGTCCGCTAAGGGCCAACAGGCGACATCAGGCCACGACGCGACTTCCGGGTTCAAATTGGTCGAGCGCTCGGTCTTACTTGCGTAATGGCGACGCCGGAGATCGCGAGCAGCCCACCGACAATCAACTTTGGGGTCATGCGGTCGCCAAGGAACAACACGCTCGAAATCAAGGCGAACACCGGAAGCAGCAGACCGAAGGGTGCGACGCGGCTCATGGAGCAACGCGCGATCAGCCAGAACCAAAGGCCAAACCCGACAATTCCTCCGATGAAAATTGTATAGGCGAGTGCCAGCCAACCACGTTCGTCCGCCGTGATGAGGCTCGCCAGTTGTCCATGTTCAAGGAGCAACGACATCAACATGACCTGCGGCACCGTGAGCAGCGACGACCACCCCATCAACATCAGGGGATCGAAAGGGCCGTAGCGTTTCGTCAAGATGTTGGACACCGCGAACGCGAAGGCTGCCCCGACCACAAGCATCAGCGGAAGCGCGTTGGCCGACAGGCCAGGTCCCGCTGCCAATACGACCACGCCGGCGAATGCAAGCACCACGCCGGCGGACGTGGTGAGAGACGGTCTCTCCGCGAGCAGCGGCCAGGCCAACAGGACGGTGAAGGGCGTGGCGAGTTGATAGGCGACGGCCGATAGGCTTCCCGAGCCGAGCCCAAGGCCAACATAGAAGAGCCCGAAGTTCAGTCCACCAAGGAAAACCGAAATAGCTGCGACAGGGCCGAACTGTTGACGCGTCGGCCTTTTGACGAACGGAATAAGCAGCAGCGCGATGGCCAGGAAGCGCAGTGCGAGGAAGAAGAGCGGCGGAAACTCCATAACGCCCACTTTGATGGCCACGAACTGATAACCCCAGAGCAAGGGGACGGCCACCGCGCAGACGATCTGGATAGCAGACATCGCATCCTTCCTTTCAAGACCATTTGGTCTAGATATAGACGTGCTGACCGCGGAGGCGTCCATGGGTTGTCTACCTGATGAAGCGGTCGAGAAGAGCGTCGGCGGTGGCTTGCGACGTGAGCCGTGCCGGCGCCGTTTTGCCGACCACGCGCAGCCCCTCGACGAAACAGACGAGAATTCGGGCGGCACTTGAAGGCTCGACACCATCGGCCAGCTTGCCCGCCGCCTTCGCACGGGAAAGTGCATCGGCCACCCTGGCCTCCATGGCTTTGAAAAAGCTTCCGATGCGGCGATCAACTTCAGCATCACGGCCGGCCAGTTCCATGGCTGTGGCCACCAGCAGGCATCCGCGCCGGCCATTGGCGCCGCTCGTGCGGTCAACGTAGCCGGCAAGGTAGGCCCGCAGGCCGTCGAGCGGCTCTCTGCGGGGGGCGAGTTCGATATCCATCCGCCTCACGGCATCGGCGATGTAGCGATCGAGCGCACGCAGGAACAGCGAGTGCTTGTCACCGAAAGCGGCGTAAAGGCTGCCACGCGAGAGCTTCGTCGCACGAAGGAGGTCCGGGAGCGCCGTGGCGTGATAGCCGCGCGACCAGAACACGCCCATCGCGCGTTCGACAGCGGCCTCCGTGTCGAAACTTCTGGGGCGGCCACGGGGCAAGCGTATTGGGGTCTGGTGACGCATTACTGATATATAGACTGATTGGTCTTTAAATCAAGGTGCAGCTTCGGGCAAACTGACCAAGGGCTGTCCGCTTTACATCTGGAAGCGGGCATCGCGAGCGCGGCCGGACATGTCGGTTAAGTGCCACAAGGGGACATTCGCATTGCAAAACTTGGCACGACCCTATTTGCCGGCGGGCGCCTGTCCGGTCGTCTGCTTCGCGGCTTCCTGAGCCTTTTGATAGCTCTCGATGACTGCCGCGTAGTTGGGTGCAACTAAAGCGTAAAGTTTCCCAAGCTCTGCGGCTTCAGGACGGTTCCATGTGCGGTGCGCTTCAGATAGCACCGCATTTGTTGAAGTCGGGATGACACCGGCCTGAGTGAAGCGGGCGACTGTTGTTCGCGATGCCATCTCACTCGGATCACCCGAGGCATCAGTCACCGCATAGACTTTGAACCCCTCTGCTTTTGCATCCAACGCCGGGAACATCACGCAGACGCTGGTCCAGACCCCAGCCATGATCAAAGTCTTCTTACCAGTCGCACGCACGGTCTTGACGAAGTCTTCGTTGTCCCACGCATTAACCTCTCCCTTTCGGGGGACGTACACTGCATGTGGCGCGAATTGATGGATTTCCGGCATTAGCGGGCCATTCGGCCCATTTGGCTCGGAGGCTGTTGTGATGACTGGAATTTTCAGAAGTGTAGCAAGCTTGGCAAGCATGATGGTGTTCGTCCGCAACTCGGCGACACTAATATCCTTTACGGTCTGGAAGAGACCGGTTTGATGATCCAGCAACAAGATTACCGTGTCAGAAGGGTCGAGAAGCGCTGAACCGCCACCTGTCGGCAGAACACTCGATGGTGTTGCTGGCGGACGTGTTTGCGCGAAAGCGTTCGTATTAGGTGAAAGCATCAAAAGCGTAAGAACCGCGAGCCTGGCTAGGACGCCTTTCGGCAAGTTTGACATGGCGGCCTCCTTTGGATGGCGCGTCAATCGCGACTATGATTTTGGGTTGTGGCCATCGGAGGTAGTCGGGACTTGATCTAGATCAAAGGACGTCCGCAATGATCAAACTTGCCATTCATTGCCCTGCTCTTCCTGCGCCAACCAGGCAGACACAACGCGCGAAACATCAGTAGTGGTTGGGAATCGGCTCACCGCCGCCCAGACCCTCGGTAGCATCCTTAGGCCGCCGCTGCGCCTTGGGAATCTTCGGCAAGTCCATGTGGACCTTCTTATATGGGATAGTGTCGAGCAGATGCCGGATCAGGTTTAGCCGGGCGCGACGTTTGTTGTCAGCGGGGACGATGTACCAAGGCGCCCATGACGTGTGGGTGGCCTCGATCATGCGCTGGTAGGCCGCCGTGTAGTCCCACCAGCGCCGTACCGATTCAGTGTCCATCGGACTCAGCTTCCAGTGTTTCACCGGGTCTTTGATCCTCGCCTCAAATCGGCGCCGTTGCTCGTCCTGGCTTACATCGAGAAAGTACTTGCGCAGGATGATGCCGTTGTTGACGATCATCTCCCGCTCGACCACGGGGACCATCGTTATGAACCGCTCGTACTCCTCGTCGGTGACGAAGCCCATCACCCGCTCGACCCCGGTTCGGTTGTACCACGAGCGGTCGAAGAGGACGATCTCGCCGGCCGCCGGGAAATGGGCGATGTAGCGCTGAATGAAAACTTGCGTCTTCTCGCGGTCGGATGGGACAGGCAGTGCCACGTGGCGGTAGACGCGCGGGCTGGTGCGTGCGGTGATCCGGCTGATCACGCCGCCCTTACCCGCGGTGTCCCGGCCCTCGAAGACCACAATGACGCGTGCCCCCTTGTCTTTAACCCAAGTCTGCAACCGGGTTAGCTCAACCTGAAGCTTCGCGAGCTCCTTCTCAAATTCCTTGCGGCTCAACTTGCCAGACGCAGCCGGTGCCCCAATTGCCTCGTCCTTCTGCTTGTCCTTCAACATCTGGCAACCTTCCAGACAACTACTGACAACAATTCGATCTGTTATACGCGCCGCAGGACGATCCTGATGCCTGAGGGGAGCAGAGCGCCGCGCTGCTCCTGTTGACCCAGATCAAAGGACGTCCGAAATGGGTCACGAGCAGACGTGGCGGCAGGGCTATGGGATTTCCGCTATCATCGTTGATCTCGACGGTGATGTTACCACCTATCCGCATGCCGTCGCGGAACTCACAGTTGGTACGCCGCTGGAGACCGGCACCTTCGAATTGAAAGAGTTCGGAGCGTTATCCATCGTTGGTTTTACTTGTAAGGCTGAAGCTAGCACTGGGCTCGACGGAAAGCACCAACTGCACCTTCTCGCAAATGGTCGAACGGTTGAGACGCGCAAGGTCGATGGACTGCTCGGTGTAACGGACCTTACACGCGATGCGAAAGAAGGCCTCGTGTTTCACGGCTGCGTTTCAGGCGAGTACTTGGACTTGCGAGTAAACGAAGGCCGCACTGCATTCAATTTGACTGAGAAGACACTCAACGAGATTAGTCGCGGCTGCATGGAGCAGGTCCGAACAAAACTTCTTCCAGCACAGGTGGAAGCCTTTATGTCGAAACACGGAAGGAGAATTATCAGTCTTTCGTGACGCGGTATCCCACCTTTGGGTTCGATGATGACGAAACCCAGCTGCAACGAGTGCCGTTCCATGCAACGACGGCGGAAGAATTTGCCGCGGGGTTGGTGAGTATCAGATCCGACGAGAGGAAGAACGCCAAAAAGCGCTACAGGTGCTTATTGACACATTGGATCTGCAGGAGCATCCCTGCAAACTTCGATAAGACTGTCAGCGACGCCGCGAGGGGAATACAAACGTCCGAGCAACTGGCTCTGGCACAGCACGTCGTCCGTCGAAAGCTTGCTCTGGAGCTTCTGGAGAAGCTTATCAAACGTCTTCGTGCCCGCAAAAATAAGGACGACGACCATTATCTTGAGAACTCTGCACTCCTTTATTTGTCCGATGGGCATACGTGGCGACGAGATACGGCGGAAGTAAAGAACCGTGCTCATGAACTCTGGATTGTGGATGAGCGGTTAGCGTTTGCACGAGAGCATTCTCTTCCGACAAGCGCCTCGACGCGATCATGGCCGATGGTGGATCGGCTGATAGACCGGACCTTTTGGTCTGGAATTTGGCATATGGTTTGGGTGTCACCGAGACACGACTCCGTAGACACATCTGAACCGCTCCGCACGATGATGATCGTTGAGTTCAAGCGGCCCGGCCGAAAGGACTACAAAGAAGCCGATGATCAAATAGAGAGCGCAGATACGTGAAGTACCTCGGGCAAGTTACCGAGGTGGTGAGCTGGAGTCGTTCAGCCGTGCCCAGCATCCGGGTGGCAGAAGATTGCGTCTTCCACTGTTATGTCGTCGCCGACATCGTTGGTGACTTGGAGCAGCAGTTGTCGGATTGGGAGACGACCGCAAATGGTCAGGGTCGCATTCGACCAGCTGAAAAATCAGTACCGAGGCGCGATTGAAGTGATCCAATGGCAAGACCTACCGTGAACGACGCATGGATGCGCAATCGGGCGACGCTGCGCGCTGCAGGTTTAAGTAGGTCGAAGCCGACGCAAATCGAAGCTCCAGCGGTTGCCGTTGAGCAGCCGGAGACAGGTATTCGATCCGGCCGGTTCCTGACGTGAGGCGGGTCAGCGGCGTAGTAATCGACGTAAGGGGCTGACGAGGGAGCCACCCAAGAGCCCTCTGGACCCAAGCGTAACTTGGTCCCGAACCGGTTTGTGCACGGTACGCTCAAGGGTTTCACGGCAATCCGGCTAATGCCATTTCCTGGAATCTGGAGAGTCGCTGAGTGCCCTCTTGATCGCCCGCTACCTGCACAGCGGGAACGGGCGCAAACAAATCCTTGGAGTCGCTAGGTGCCCTGTGGGGCCAGCGGGGCTCGCAAGAGGACAGTTACCCCATTTGGACTGTCGATTAAAACGTTCCACGTTATGGACAGGGGGCTGAGGAGTACTCAGTTTCCTAAGATATATCCCCCTATTCTACCCTTCCTTCTCCTATGCTTCCTTAGGCTTCTCTAGTGTCCCCTAGAGCCACTTAAGCTACGTCTTAATTGCGGAACTGAGAAGGCGAGGCACCAAGCTAGAAGAATCGCAGCGGGCAATGGGCGAATTTTCAGCGTCGGCTTCACACCTATAATTTTGGTGAATTGTTCATTCAGTACCCGCTCAGCAATCTCTTCCTTCGACCTTGGCACGATCAAACTATCGTGGACCGGCGCGGCAGGAATGTTGTGCTCCCTCGCAAGGCGCAACATGGTGGATATAATGACTCGGCTTTCGCTGAACATCAGGTGTCCATAGCTCCACGGCATGTTGGGAGCGACTCTTGGTGCCCCACTGGCCAAGCAGCGGGTGACAAGCGAGCGTCTTTTCGCGAACCAAGCGGACCGGAGTACTTCTTGGGATCAATGGTCCAACCATCCTCCCGGTATCTCTTCGCGAACGCCTTCTTGAGGTCTGCCGACCATTTCGTGATCAGAGAGCGATTGCCGAACGATGCGTTGACCCAGAACTTTACGATGGCACGGTCTAGGGGATCCGGTCCCACGATATTGCTGTAAGCGTCATCCATCTCTATGCGCTTGCCGTGAGCGGCATAGAAGATGGTGAGATACGAAGCGCTGATGTCGATTTCTGATACGGGCTCACCATCCATCCGCAACTTCAATCGCTGCTCTTGCGACATGTTTTGATAGTTGGTCGCGGGCATCGGTGGCTGCGAGTACAGCCGTCCGCCACGGTTCAACATGTACTTGTCTGGAGAGGCACCATGGAACTTCCTTACCCAGCCAATGTGGCGTGCGCCTTCCAGCTCGTGTGTCGCAAAGTGCGCGTTCAGTTCAGCGATTTCCTTCCTCATGCTCCGCGCCTCGGCAGTGTTCCGCGTAGACACCTGAGGGCTTGGTGAGCTGCACAAGCTCCGTTGGCATGTCAAATTCGATGAAGAAGTGGTCTTGCACCTCACCAACGAGCACGCCGTGATCCTCGGAAATCTTGAGGAGCTTGGGCGTGGCCCGGAAGCGCGTCATTTTCCCGACGAGTGGACCGGGACTGCCGAAGCCCAGCTTGCCGGGATAGCCCGCGTGTTCCGCAATCAGCCCCGCAGCCTTCCACGACGTGCGCAGGCCATCAAACATCCGATAACTGACCGGGCTGGGTTTCTTGAAGTCCTTCTTGTCGAGCGAAAGCCTTAGCCATCCTGCGCCATCCTCGTTGCCTTGCGCCATCAGAAGGTCCGCCAGGAAAGCACCAATCGCCGCGTGAAACTTGGGCTCAAGCTTGCGGGGCTTGTTGGACCTCGTGGCGTTCTTCGTGGTTCGTGGATACGCTGCAGCCAGATGCGACACGAGCGCGGCCGCTGATGCGCTGATCGTTCGCCCCTTGAGGTTGGCGAGAGGTGCGAAGCGCAACTCGTCAGCAAGTTCCGGTGACGTTTTGGCTGGGCATGCAAGTTCGACCGTGGATTTCCGGCTCCGACCCATGGTGCTCTCATCTGTTTTCAAGGACTTCGCATCCCAGCTCTCCCATTGTCCACGCGCCACGATGTAACGCGGGAATTTCATTTCCGATTACGCGTAGGCCTTGCGACGACGAATGGCCGGACACCCGACAGGTCCAGCCCCGGATACGCAACTTTCGCCACTGCCGCTCTTCAGTACCTTCACGCCAAAACGTGCTAGCATCTCCTTTGCGCCGTAGCCGCCGCTCACCGTGGAGTTCTGAGCGTGCCCTGTTAGCGCGTCGTGTAGCTCTTGATTCACCTCGCCACGCCGTAGCGCGTCCTTGAAGCCGTGCCGGAACGAGTGAAACACCTTCGCGGTATCGGTCACACCTTGAGCCCTGAGATATCGACCGAACCACTTCGACCACGCCTTCACTCCCGCGCGGCCTTTGTCGGGCGCAACCAAGGGAAACAGGAAAGCCTTCTCACCGTCTCGCTCCCGCACGTCCTCAACAAACTTGAGAAACCCGAGCCTCACAAGCTCGTCATGAATAGGCACGACACGCTGTGACGCCTTCGTCTTAAGCTTCTTCCCTCGTGATGCCTGCGTGGTGATGTAGAGCAGGGGCGTTGACGTCACGGGCTCTTGTCTGCACGTCGGCGACCGTGAGGCCCGCCAGCTCGGCCTGCCTCGCACCGTTGAACATCGTCAGCAGCGGCAACCAATAGGCCGCAGGACCACGACCGCCCTCTGGATATTCGTGCTCGCGTGAACACGGGGGCCGCGAATAACAGCCGAAGGTCGGGGTTCTCAAACGACGTGCGCTCGGACTGCTCACCCTGCACTCGCATCTTCGCGAACGGGTCAGACCACGGCGAATCCTCAGGGACCACGCCGTTGGCATACCCCCAAGCTGCGATGGCCTGCACCGCGCCAAGCTGCTTGTTGACCGTACCCGGGGAGACCTTAGGTGCGTCGGGATGCTTGCGACCCCACGCGCTCAGCTCCGGCAACGAGGCCTTCAGCAGGTCGCCGGTGCGCCTCTGTGGCACCTCCTGCAAGGCTTCACGATACCGCCGCGCGTGAGATTTCTTGATCGCAGCCACCGGCAAGTCGCCGTGCAACTGAATGAACATCTCAACGGCGCGCTTGTATTCGTGGACCGTGTCAGCCGGGCGTGAGCGTTCTTTATTCCAGCCTTCGAACGCATCACGGAGTGACCCTCCGACAGCCTCAGCTCTCGCCAGAGCACCTCAGGGAATTTGAGGCGTATCAATAGGTTCACCGCCGTTGCGCCGCTCGATATCCTTCAGCGCCTTCACATGAGCACGTCAGGACGGCCATCGCGAGACGGCGGTAGGCCTCGCACTTGGGGTCAAGGTTTATCTGATAGACATCCAGAAGCGTCAGCCTAGCTCCTCCCGAATGCTGCGATGTCACCGCGCGCGAGCGCCTCGGGCAGTGACGGCAAGCTCCCACGATAGGTGTTCGTGCACGCTTGTAGACCTCACGATCCGACAGACCGGCCTCGGGGAGCGCCCCTATTGCGAACGGGTATTGACCGTCTACGCCTGCGGCAGTGAGCTGCTGCCGCGATGGACTTGAAAGCCGCTCCGTGCCTGTGCCCTCCGACGCGTGCGCTCATCTGTGTCCAACATGACTGCGTAGTAGATTTCGGCCATGCGCTTAATTTCGGTGGCACTGAGGCTCTCACGCATCGGGCGCGCGGCTAGGAGTTGCTCAGCCTCACCAAACACCCGGTCAAATCCGGCAAGCACGGGCTTGGCGCGGATGTTCGCGGCCTTGAGGTCTTTGGTGCCGAGGGACTTCTTGAGAAAGCTCTGAGTGCGTCTTTGCCCTGTCGAGCACGCGCGCGACAGCAGCCTGCAGCCGCTCAGGGACCTTGACGCGGGCGTACCAAGTCCCGTGCCTATCCTTCATCAATCCCATGAGCGCGCGCACCAAATGACCCACCGTGTGATACCACCACGACAGCAGCCAAGGCCTGATTTTACGGATGTTCTTGAGTTATCAACGCTTCTTGGTGCGCTGGCACAGGTGGCACGCGATTTACAATAAAACGGCGCCGCTGCACTTGTTCCGCAGTTTTTAATGGCCTCTAGCCCATGGCGTTAATTGCAAGTGACAGGACACCGACCAGCATGAGGCTTGAGCCCCATATCGCATCCAGGTTGAACCAACTCTGCGCCACGAAACTCAGCCCCAGATAGCGGTACACCAGCCAAGCGAGGAGCCCGCCCGCAACCATGATAGCTACGGCATGAACAGTTGAGACAACTACTGCCATGCCCAGATTGGCGCCCATGAGCGCTGCCGCGGCGCGATGGCTTGAGGTCAAGTCAAAAGACCGGCAAAGGCCAAGGTAGATCGGTATGAGCATTAGCCCCGCACCGTGCGCAATGGCAACGGCGAAGGACCAAAGTGCGAGCCGTGATGGCGGTATCCGCACGAGCATCCGTGGGTGCCGTCTCCTGATCAGTTGGAAGGCGCCAAAGCAGATGATCAGCACGCTCGCGCCGATCTGAATCTCCCGTTGCCATTCGAGCAGGACCACGAGAATGGCGAAAGGCACGATCACCACAAACATCGCCAGCACGTGCCCGGCTGAGAGATAGCCGAGCGCCACGAACAGTGCCGAGGTTCGTCTCTCCATCAGCCCGCTCGAAACCGCAAGCGGCCACCCCATCGCCGGGTTGGCGCCGTGATAGAGACCGCTCGTCGCGACCGCGGACCACAGGCCGATCTGCGACCAACTGGGGTCGATCAAGATCAGACCGAAGGGTAGCAAAATGAATTGGTCGAGCAGTCCCCTCCCTCTAGCCGAATCTGATGCGCCCGGTAGCCTTCGGGGAAATCCACCCAGTAGTTGTCGGCCAGCGCCAGACCGCCGCCAGGCTCTGCCCGCGCCATGACTTGCGCCGCGGGCACACCATCCGGGTAGAACTGGTTGTCCCAGGTCGAGTAGAGCGAGTTGGTCCAATACACTCGTCTCCCGTCGCGGCTGATCTCGACCATCTGCGGACCGCCTGCATAGATTTTTCCGTTCGTATGCGGCGTCCGTCGCGCGATGCCGCCGATGTGGACCGACCCGGTGAGTTTCGGCCTGCGGGGATCCGTCACGTCGTACTGGCGCATCTGACCGGTTCCCCAGCATGCGACATACAGGAACTTGTCGTCGATGGAGAGATCTATGTCAGTCACGAGCGGCGGCACGGCACCGAAGCCCTGAAGTAACGGCGGCAGAAGATCTTTAGATGCGGGCTCGGGTTCGATAATCGCCGTCTTCTCGGCGTGGAATCTCCCGCCCTCTCGCCACCAAGTCCAGATCGATCCTTACAAGTTCGTCGTATCAACCACGACCCCGACAAAGCCGTACTCCTTGGACGGGTCGTGCGCGGGCCGCACTTCGAGCGCCATCTGGTGATTGGCACCGAGGTCGATCGTCTGCATATTGCGTCTCGCCCGCAGATCCCAGAAATGGAGGCGATGCCCATACTTGTTGGAAAGAAGTTCCTCGGGAACGAGGCCGTTCTCGAACTGCGGCGGCAACGCCCACTCGCTCGACACCATGTAGTCGCGCGGCAGGTTCCACCAAAAATCATAATGTTTCTCCTGGGACCCTCGCTCGATCTCCCAGCGGCCGAGGATATCGAAGGTCTCGCAATCCATGATGAATATGCCGGGCGGTCCGTCCGTGCCGTCCTTCCCACCACCACCCAGCGTGCTGACGTAGATTCCTTCCGGACCGCAATGCACGGTGTGTGGCCGCGAATAGCCGGTCTTGCGAAAGATTTCCTCGGGCTCAATGATTCTATGGATACGCGCCTGGGTCGGGTGGGGCTTGGTATCCACGATGTATATACGCGAGGAGCGCATCCCCGGAATAATCAAGTAACGCCGTTCCAGGAACGCATGACCGCTCAGTGGTGACAGGGACGATGAACAAGCATTCCATCCGAAGTGGTGAAACTCGTCACCCTTGCTCGGCATTCGTACAGTGTGCACCACGCGGCTGAAAGTCGGCGAGCCCGGCTTCACGTCGATGACCGCGAGTGCATCGGGCTCCGAACCATCGGGGGAGAGCAACAGAGTATAGGCAAAGTCTTCCGCCGGCGCCTCCATCGCAAGTTTCGGCGAAGCGTGGAAGGTCGGGTCCGGGCGCATGATCATGGCAAGGCTCTCCGGTATTCGTTTTAAATCACGAGGACTCTCCGCATGACCCGAGCTCACCCACGGACAGGTGGTCGCGGGCCCTGCCGGAAGGATCAGACCGCCACCGTCACGCGCAGGAAGGTCGCGGGAATCGAGGTCACGTCCTTGCGCCCGCTGCGGTTCTGCGCGCTGAACAGGTCGTCCAGCTCACGCGCGAGGTCGTCAGCGCGGCCGGCCTTCTCAGCGGCCTCGAACGCGTTCATGGTCGGTCCGTAATACTTGCGGAATTCGCCGACCAACTCCGAAGCCGGTCCGTCATGCTCGAACGTATATGTCTCGCGCGCGAAGGTGATCTGCTCGCGTTTGATCCCCGCTGAGGTGAAGCGTGCGGCGACCTCGCTCTCGACGCCCCATAACATGGGGCTCACGAACCCCTCGGGCGGTGGCGGCGTATACGATGCACTGATTTTGAGGATCTGGGCGACCAGTGTCGGGTCGTTCGGGATCCAGTTGCCCATGACGATGCGGCCGCCGGGCCGGGTCACGCGTACCATCTCCTTCGCGACGTCTTGGGGCTTGGGCGCAAACATGGCGCCAAAAATACTCACCACCAGGTCGAACGACTTGTCCGCCTGCTCCACCAACGCCGTTGCGTCGCCGTGCCGAAACTGCAGGTTAGAGAGGCCCGCGTCCTTCGCACGCCGGTTTCCTTCATCCACGAGATTTCGTGCGATATCGACGCCGATGACATCGGCGCCGAGCCTCGCGGCCGGGAGCGCCGTCGTCCCGTCGCCACACCCGAGGTCGAGTACGGCGAGGCCCGGCTGCACGCCTAGCGTGTCGACAAGTGCTGCGCCGCTGCCGCGCATGGCAGCCGCAATGCGGGTGAAGTCGCCCTTTTCCCATAGTGCCTGATTTGGATTCACCCTTGTGTTCCCCCTGTGGTACGCTTGCAACAAGGACGCTATTGACGTTCGAGCGGGGCTGGAAGTGGTGGACCGGCCAAACATCGGGGGCGATTTGGACATGATCGACGTGACAGTTCTGCTGCTCGAGGGAGGGTTACCCTCGACTTCGATGGCGCCTCTCGAGATATTCTCCTGTGCCGGCACGCTGTGGGGCATGCTGATGGGCACGGCGGTCGAACCCCGCTTTCGGGTGCGCACAGCGACGATCGACGGCCGCAAGACAAACAACTTCGTACCTGTGACACTCGTGCCAACGACATCGCTCGCCGACGTTGGCCGCACAGATCTGATCGTTGTGCCGACCGCAGGGATGAACCTCGGGCAAGCCCGCGACGAGCACGCCCGTGTCGTTGACTGGCTCGCTCGGCGCGGGAGCAAAACTGCCGTCGCGGGGATCTGCACCGGTGCAACGCTGCTCGCGGCTGCGGGACTTCTCGAAGGTCAGAACGGGACGACCCACTGGGGTGTCGTCGACCATGCCCGGGCGCTCTACCCCAACGTGCGCTGGAAGGCTGACCGCTTTGTAACCGAATCGGGAAACGTGTTCTGCGGCGGCGGCCTGTATGCCTCGATCGACCTTAGCCTGTACCTCGTCGAGCACTATTGCGGTCACGAGGTTGCAGTGCAAACGGCCAGGGCGCTTTTGCTTGAGACGCCGCGTATCTGGCAATCGACCTACGCCGCGCAGCCGCCACGCTCCGACCACGAGGACGAAGCGGTCCGACGCGCACAGGCGTGGCTGTTCAAACACTTCCACGAGCCAATTGATCTCGAAATCCTTGCCGCTAAAGCCGGGATGAGCCCGCGCAACTTCGCACGCCGTTTCAAAGTGGCGACAGGCGCCGCGCCGCTCGCCTACGCGCACCGTCTCCGCATCGATGCCGCCAGGCACTACCTCGAGAACGCACAGCGTTCCGTCCAGAATATATCTGCCGCCGTCGGCTACGAGGACGTCGCCTTCTTCCGCACGCTGTTTCGGCGGCACACCGGTACTTCCCCGAGCGAGTACCGCGCCCGTTTCGGCGTACGCCGCACCGCCGCCTGAGCGCGCGGCGCCGTTCACGCCACGCTGGGCGGCTTGCCGAAATTTGGTATTCTGGAGGACAGTCCGGTTGGCTCTCCCACTGGCAGACGACTTGCGACCCCAACTGGCGCAAACCAACATATGTGGCCATATCAGCAATCGGCCAAACGCCAACATCGATCAGGCGAGCGCATTTGTCGCTCTCGTCTGATCCGAGTTGCAGCCTGGCTATCGTGGTTCATGCACTAGGATGAAGGGGCCACGCAAGCAGATCGAGCGGGCACCATACTCTACGCCGCCAGTTCGCGGGGGCCTACCGTCTACACTCCCTTTATCTCAACCCGGAGCAAAGTCGCGGCACACCGCGATGCATTTTTCGCGGTGACTCACGCACTCGCGAAGATGCAGAGATGGCTCTACGCCCACAGCGGAAAGGACCTCGCTGAGGTGGTCGCGTCCTTTTTTCCGAATGTACCGAACGAACTGCTCGTGTGTTCCCTGCAACGTTATCTCGATGCGGGCCTGTGGGCGCGCGACACGGCTATGTCGAAACAGGGATTTGAACGGCTCGGCTTGAGCTTCGTCTCAGGGGGCTCCTTAAGTCGCTCACCGGTTTTCGAAAATTGCGTCGATGCAACTCTGACTTAAAAAATTTCGACAAAATTGGCATTCAAACAGAATTCCCCAAACCACTTCAGACGGTTTGGGGAAGCAGCCAAAACTGTAGGGAATTCAAAACGAGTGGAAGACTTTGGCGCTCCCTAGGGGATACGAAGCGCGACCTGAAAAACACTGATAAAACAAGCAAAAACCAGCTTGACTGCTGAACTAGTGATACCACTTGGGGATACCACTCACAAGGAACGTCAGGAATTATTCTCAGTGGAGAAGGCTGATTCACGACCAAAGGCACAATACTCGCGGATAAACTGGCGGCATGTCGGACTTTGACCTATCTAAATTGAGCCTTGATAAGTGGTGGAAACTGTTAGCTGCGGCTGGTGGCGCGATTTCAGTTGCCGCAGTAGCATCGAAGTTCACTCCGGCTCTATTGCTGGGCCTTGGCCTGCTTTTTCTTGGCGTGGGTGAGTGGATCAACCGTCCGCTACAGACGCGTTTCGTGCCCGGCTTCAAGCTTACCTCTCATCCGTGGGACCCAAAGGTCTTCGGCCTCATCTGTGACACGGTAGGGGTCTGTTTTGATGGGGTTAGGCTTGTATCGGCTGATCTTCTATGCAGCCTGATGAGAACACAGCACGGCGTGCGGCCCTTCACAATCTCACATGAACCGTCTTGCCTTGAACGCTTTCAAGTCGGCAACGTCCAGTGAGAACCACTCTCCACCCGCTCTCTTACTCTTAAATCGGTTGTGCCAATATCCGTGCAAACGTTGCACGTCGTCTGGGTGGATGTGGGCTCCACGTGGGGGATGGGAGACAAAAATTCAAAAATATCTACCATGCTCAATCCGATTGGCGGCCTAAACCTCACACGATGGGCACATTTTTGTATCGGTGCGTCCTAGTTTCGTTGCCGCGCGAAGCGCCTCATCGCGACCGTAGGGACCATGCGCACTTTCCGTAGCGAGGCGACGATCCCGCGTGAACGCCACGGCCTTCGTTGCAATAACCACAGTCGCCCGTATGTATCCGCGCTCGATCATGCAACCAGTTCTCGTAGACGTAGTATGTCGTCATGATCACTTCTCAACCACATCTAGGTTCCGCGTTCGGGAACTCGGGGATGTACACCCGTCGACTCAGTCGAAATTCAACCTCGTACGACTGCACTTCTACATTGGGCACAGCATCCAGGGCGTATTGAAGGGTCTTGTCGGCCTCGCGACATATGATCAATCCTTGGACAGGCTCGTCTTTTCCCGCAAGGTGTCGTTTGACCCAACCGATATACCGCAAAAGCTGACCAATCGTTTGATCAGTAGATTGCTCGCGCTTTAGTTCTATGACCAGCCATCGACCTTCACGCTTGTGCCTGACCAAAAGGTCGATGCGTCCCACATCGCACGGATATTCGTAGCCAGCCTCCAAGTCACCCGGCTCGCTGTAAATCGCCCAATTTTTGCTGAGCTCAATATGATCCCAATTGTCACGTAGAAATTGATGCAAATGTCGTTCTAGACCGAACTGCTGGCTAGTCTTAGCTGTGAGCGCACTGCCTTCTCCAGCAAGAGCTAACATATCGCTCGACTCCGGGTCAGGCTCGCTTAAATCGTTTTGGTCCAAAAACCACCAGAGCCCGTCGAGCGTCCACAAATCCATGCCCAGTGCATCACGAAGCCGCAGGAGGACCTGATTGACCTTTACGTACCGATTGCCAAACGATTCGCCGCGTTCAAAGTCTGGCCAAACGCCAAGCCGCTTCATTCGGGCTTCTGATCGGTTGTTCCACACCCCGTACTTATCGGGATGAGCCACGAGTAAAATCGCGGACGCGACGTTCTTACCCATACCGTAGATATCGTTAGTTGCGCCGTCGAGCCGCGATGCAAGTGGTCTGTCCTCCGCAAGAAGTGCGGATAGTCCGCGGCGCAGCTTTGTCATGTCAGAGCACATTCGTGTCCCTTGACGATGAAGTCCGCTCCAATGGCGGTTGTTCTCCAAGAGAAGGAAGCTCTTGAACTCATCAGCGTTAATTGTGAGAACATGATCGGGCGAAAAGATCGGCCGAAATCTTGAGCAAGAACCTGATCACGCGGTTTAACGATCTGCTGGTAAATCGCTGATTTGGTTGGGCCACGGAGGCTGCCCTAAGCTCCCCAATTACTTGCGCTGTGACGCCATTCGCCATTTTAGCCCCGGCCTAACTGAGTTTCTCTCCCAGAGGAACTTAGCACGCCATTGGCCGAACGCGTCGTGCCCGTCGAAGTGTGCAAGCTTGGCTCAAGAGCCATGCAATGGAATCGCAGCGGTTCCAAAACGAGCGTTGTATCAATCCTAAATGGTCGAATGACGCGCAGACGAGCCGCTTAGTACAGTTGGGTTGGTACCGCCAACATCCCGCTTGCGTTGATAATCTACGCGAATTTGCATCGCTGGTGACGCCTTTTGTATCTGCATTTTGTATTTGGTCAAGCCACCCGGTGAGCATCTCTGGGGCGCAGGTGGTCGAAAACGACTGTGAATTCCAGTTCGACAACTCACTCCCTATGATACCGTCCGATAATAGTTTGGATGGGACATCTTCGTTGAAATTACAGAGCAGCGAGAACTCGACAAGGTTGAGATGAGCAATGGAGTTGCTGGGTGAACTCTCAAATCGCGAAAACGCGCCTTTGGGCGATTAGCCTCGGCTCAAAAGATGCGGATCAAGAGATAGAGCGCAAGAAAGAACTCCTGAGAAGCGTGTTACTTCGCTTTCGCGAGCGCGCGAGTGTTATCACTGCAAGAATTTCTGCAACATTTCCAGAACTTACGGTGCATGATGTGACGCATCTCGATGCACTTTGGGAAACTGGAAGCCTTATCGCTGGCGAGGGCTACCCGCTAAATCCGTTGGAGGCGTTTGTCTTCGGGGGCGCGATTCTGCTGCACGATGCGGCACACTGTTTCGAAGCCTACGATGGTGGGCAAACCGCTGTCCGAAGCACGTTGGTCTGGAAAGATGCGTTTGCCTCCGAATTGGCTGCGCACCCAAATGAGCCTCGCGAGAAATTGGAACAATACTGCGACTTTACTGCGATCCGCCTGTTGCACGCTCGGCAAGCGGAGAAGTTAGGCGAACGAGAATGGAAAAGTGAAAATGACACTTCGTCGTTTTTCCTTATCGAAGATACAGACCTCCGCTCCAGATACGGTGCGCTCATTGGACGAATTGCCGCGAGTCACAACTGGAGCATTGATGACGTCAAGAGCCGACTGCGCGGACAAGTCAATGCGCCCGGAAATTGGCCCAGCGAATGGCGCGTCGATCCAATAAAGATTGCCTGCCTTCTAAGATGCGCTGACGCGGCACATATCGATGACCGGAGAGCCCCAGACTTTTTGCTCGCCCTCATTCGACGGAGCGGCGTCTCGCTCGATCATTGGAAAGCGCAGAATTGGTTATCGCGAGTGGATGCGGACCAATCCGATCCGACCAAAAGCAGCTTGCTGTTCACTTCCACTCGCGCATTCAAGCCGAGCGACGCGAGCGCATGGTGGGTTGCTTATGATGCAATCAGTGTATTGGACGCAGAGATTCGCGCATCAAACAATCTTCTTTTGTCTAGGGTTCAGAAGGACAGCAGCAGCCCCGCGTTCAAGATGCAACGCGTGATCGGCGCGAATGCGCCTAGTGAGTTATCGAAGTCGATTGAAACGGACGGGCTGGACACCGACGAGCGCGCGAATCCACGTCGGCAATCTCGAACGACTCATTGAAACTCTCGGCGGCCAGAGCTTATACGGCAGCGGCGACAACTTGGCCATTGTCATGCGGGAATTGCTTCAAAACGCTCGAGATGCAGTTGCTGCCCGCAGGTCCCTCACGACGGGATTTGCGAGGAAGTATTCTCGTGAGGGTCACCAGCAAATCCGATACGCAAACAGTTGTCGAAGTCCGAGATGATGGAATTGGAATGTCAGAGCGGACGATGACGACCGCCCTTCTGGACTTCGGGACATCCTTTTGGGCCTCAGACTTGGTGCGGTCTGAATTTCCTGGCTTGCGCTCGTCATCCTTCAGGCCGGTCGGCAAATTTGGCATCGGCTTCTATGCCGTTTTCATGATTGCGTCGGAAGTCGTTGTCGCAAGTCGGCGCTATGACGAAGGACTGGCGGACGTCATACGGCTGCATTTTGTCGATGGCCTTACTCTTCGTCCCATCCTCGCAAGGGGCGCTGACGAAAACTACGACGTGATGTCGTCCACGAGCGTGCGACTGACAATCAACGAGCCGATCGATGCCTTAAAGGTTCAGTGGCACAACAAAGGAAACGTCCACCATGAACGACAAATTCCCCTTCACAGCTATCTAGCTGCCATAACCGCCGCTCTTGATGTTCCGGTGATACTTCAGATCGAGAACGAACCTCCGGTATGCATTCATCAACCTATCGACAGCCTCGATAGCCCCGAGAAAATATTGGAATTGGCTAAAAGGAATTACCTTTGTTCGACCTTCCGGGATTCAAGGAGTCCGCAGACGCGGTGCAGTATGTTCAAGAGAACGCCGATCGAGTGAGGCGTATTGAACACGATGGCCGCGTTGTGGGACTTGCTGCCTTGATCGACCGAAATACTCATGGTCTTCAATGTCTCACGACCGACACGATTGGCGGCCTCACCAATCAAGTGATACGCGGGACAAGCGACTTTCATGGGATTTATGGAAACTTAACCCGCAACAGCGAAAAGAGAATTCTTCGGGTAAGAGAATCGCCACTACAGAAGCCCTACAAACTTGGGCGGATGAACAGTTGTCTATTCTGAAGACGAAGGGCGCTACTGTAGAACAGTTATATTGGGCAGCATCAAATCTATCGAATGCAGACTTAGACCCGATTGACGCAATTAGTTTTCCGGTGGTGTTTCCGAATAGTCAGTACAACTTGCTGCCCTTCGAGAATATGTTCAATCTCCTTCAGCAAACTCAGATTGCCTGCCTGAAGTCGAGGCGGCTGGAATTCGCTGAGACCAATGTTCCTCCAATGGTCATCGAAAATCTTCCTACCTTGCGTCCAGTCACTTCCGGAAATTTGATCAGGTTGGACATGGACGGCGCTAGACCAAAACATCCGTTCAGCCTCCTTGGATGCTTGGACAGACTTTCTCAGACAGCGGGGCCGCGAGCTGACATACGAAATCAAGCCGTTGCCGTTACAAACTATGCTTGGTCCCATGGACGCACTCCTCATTAAACTGAAGGACGTCTAGCGGGCGCCAATTCAACGAAGAATCGGGCTGCGACACGGCCGTTTGGCGCAACTCGCGTGTCGTGAACCAGGAGTTCGGGGACTTCGCGAAACTGTGTCCGCTTGACGAGGTAGATTAGCCATGGGACTCCAATAAAAAGCCACGTAGAAAAACGGATCAGCGCCCTATCGCTATCTTTCCTTCGGTCAAAGGAAAACCCCTCCCGGCCTCCGCAATAGACGGATTACCCGTTTTGCATCTCGGCATCAGGTACCCGAGCGCGTCGAACTAGTTCGTCAATGCCAAAGAGGATATCGCAGTCGAATACCTTAAAATCACTGTTGGCCATATACGCTTGCCGGTTGGCGTTGTTGAGGATGCGCCGGTTAAAATTGCCGACCATATACGCATCCGCGCGTAAATCGTCGGTTGGTCCTTGGAACTCGCCAAGCACGGCAAGATCAGGCGCGAGCGGGAAATAGACAGAGGTTCCCGAAAGCCCATATCCAAGCGGTGCGAAGCCCTGCGGGCGCTTGATCCAATTCAAGCATACGGGGTGATCACACGTGATGAAGCCGCCGGAATCTGCGGAGGCACGCACCCAACGCCACGCGCGACTAGCCAGAGTGTTGATGAGCTTGTCCAACGTGTGGAGTTCCGTTCGGGCGTGCTCGCTCGTCGTCGTGACAAACCTAAAAGCACCCTCTTCAAGCTGAGCCTTTAGCGTTTCGTAGGGCACATCGGCTACGCCTTCCAGGTACCCTTCGTCACGCATTCGGGCCAATTGTCGTTCCCAGCGCTCTTTGGTCGACAGTTGAAATGCCAACATCTTTAGTCGGACATCGTTCTGGAACTCAGAGAAGTTCGACCGAAAGCGCGGATTTCGGATTGCGAGCACGCCGATCAAAGTGAGGATGTAAGAAAAGTCGTCTTCCGTGCACACAGCACCAGAGACGAGCCTTTTGAGAACGGGTGCCAGTTCACCTTCGAATTTCCCGTAGGCAGTTTCCAACGCGTCTGGTGGAAGGTTGTCGCTCTCAATGCGATTAAAATCTCGTTCTTGCGCGACGTTCTTAGTATTCGTCGAGAACGGGTCTTTGCCGCTCTCGAAATCGAACACTATGATCTTACGCGCGCTCGTAAAGCTGGCGAGGTAACACTGCGGGACATAGTGATGAGCACGCGCTCCGCCCAATTCTCGGTCCTTTCCAACGGGACGTTGCCGATAATCAGCCATGACAACTCTCGGCTCGGCACGAAACATTCTATCATGCCCTCAGCTTAATATGCTCCACCTATGCAAAACGGAATCGAAGGGATTCTAAAACGCGCCTTCCGGTTGAATCCAGCTGTTGTTACAAATTGATCTAACGTTCGTTGCGGTGATTTGTAACAGGGGCATCCGATCATGGCAGAGGGCAAGTTCGTCTCGTATCTGCGCGTCTCGACTGACAAGCAGGGCGGAGCGGCCTCGGACTGGAAGCTCAGCGGGACGCGGTGGCCCGCTATCTCAACGGTGGCCGGTGGAAGCTCGTGGCCGAATACGTTGAGGTAGAGAGCGGCAAGCGCAACAGTCGGCCTCAGTTGCAAGCAGCCATCAGCCACGCCAAGGCCACGGGGGCAAAGCTGGTGATAGCGCGTCTCGACCGGCTCGCGAGAAACCTTCACTTCGTCTCAAGCCTCCAGGAACGCGGCGTGGACTTCGTGGCGGCAGATATGCCCGACGCGAACCGGCTCACCATTCACATCATCGCAGCGGTGGCTGAGGCCGTGGGCCGCACCATCTCCGAGAACACCAAGACTGCCTTGCGGCCGCCAAGGCCCGCGGTGTCAAGCTGGGCAATCCCAATGGAGCCCGGGCGCTCAGGGGCAAGCAGGTGGGCAACGCGGACGCGGTGGCGAAGATCAAGGCTGACGCCGCTCAGCGCGCTTTAGACCTCGCAGGCATCGTGAACTCGTTGCGTGCTAAGGGCTTCACGAGCGTCCGAAGCCTCGCCGATGCGTTGAACGAGCAAGGGGTACATGCCCCTCGTGGTGACACATGGCATCCCACGGCTGTCTCACGCTTGCTCAAGAGGCTATCGACACACAGCGCGACGGGCGCGGCCCACATTCAGACAGGAGCAAGCTAATGATCACAATAGGACTATGCGTCGCTGCCACCGGACTCGTCGCGCTATCGCTCGAAAGCGTCGAAGCGGCTTTGGTGCTCTTTGGCATCGCGGGTTGGTTGCTCGCTTAGGATCGCCAGCGAGTTCGACGGACCTGCGCCGCTTCTGCAACGGGTCCTCTTTCGGGTTCTGAAATCCTGACGACTTGGCCCCACCCGACTTCAAAAACTTGGGCGGTTTACACGCGCGGCTGCTCGGCTGGCGACGGCGCTTTCGCGTTCCGAAATCCGGGTCCTATGCATTCGCAAAATAAGGCGGAATGGCCTCTTCAGCAGCGAGAGCGCTAATCCAACTGAAGTCGTAGTAGTTGCTCAAGCTCTTCATGAGAAGAACGCCCGCTAGAAAGCAAACGATTGAAGCGAGGAATTTTGTTGTGAAAACCGCAACGAATATCTTCGAGAACTTTACCATGCCCTTCCTATATGGGAGATGCCGGGCGGGTCATAGCTAAATCGGCAAAAACGGCTCGACTGAACGCAGCGGCGTTTCGCGCTGGGAGTGACCGGAAAGCTCACGTTAACGAGGAAGCTCCTTGGTAGGCTTCCATTCACGCGCTAGTCGTTGCGCCTCTGCGATTTGCGCTTGAGACATCCGACAGGGCAACTTGGTCTCTTGCCGTCGCGGCTTGCTTTACTCGCCCCTGTGCCGCCGCCAAGTTGAACCATATGTGCGCTTGTACGAAGTCCTGCGGTACCCCCTCGCCGTTTCTGTACATGACGCCCAAATTGAACTGCGCTTCGGTGAAGCCTTGGTTGGCCGCGCGTCTCAGCCAACGAACTGCTTCTGTGGGGTCCTTTGCTGTACCTTGACCGTTCGCGTACATATTGCCGAGATTGAACTGTGCTTCGACCGAGCCTTGGTCGGCACCGAGACGAGACAGCCTCAATGCCTCCGAATAGTTCTGCGCTGTTCCTTCTCCGTTGGCGTACATCATTGCAAGTAGGCCCCGCGCAGAAGCGCCGCCTCGCTCGGCAGCTTTTCGAAGCCACTTGAAGGCCTCCGCATAATTCTGCGTAAGGCCGTTGAGCCCTCGTAGTAATTGAGCCCAAGTGCGGTTTGGGCATTAACATCATTTTGTTCTGCGGCCTTACTTAACCAAGCTCTGCAGACTTATAAATAGTCCTGCTCCACGCCTAGCCCCAGAGCGTACAAGGAAGCAAGCAAGAATTGTGCTTCTGCATTGCCACGATCAGCAGCCCTCCGGGCCAGCTTTGCAGCTCTGAGTAGTCCTGCGGCACGCCCCGGCCTTGGACGTAAAATGAAGCAAGCCATCGTTGCGCAGTCGGCATCATCTTGGTCAGCGGCTTTCCGCATCCACTTCGCCGCTTCAACATCGTCTTTTGCTACGCCTTGGCCGAGGGCATACATGCCGCCGACGAGTGCTTGTGCGGTGACGTTGCCTTGGTCTGCAGATTTGCGATACCATTTGAACGCTTCTGGATAGTTTGGGGGTTGGTCCAGGATGTATTTCCTGGCGAGTTGCAATTGCGCGGTGGCATCCCCTTGCTTCGCGGCGTCCTCCAGCGAGCCCGCAACAGCAAACTGCGCCGAGCCTAGTGCTACGAGGTAGAAGAGCTGACGCTATCGACGCTCTTGACATACTAGCCTCGATTTACTTTTCGCTGAGTAAGAAGCTTGGGCGGACTACAGCGCTCTGCACGCGACTTGCACCCACAGCGCGGGTGCAGCCTAGCCCTCTTAGGAGTTCGCAGGGAAGTGGCAGTTGCTCATTCAATCGGATAGGTGGGCCGTAACATGGACGTGGATTGGTTCCTGAAAGAGCGGACCAAGTTCATCCGCCAGTACTATGCGGTGGCTATCACGCCATTTAACGCTATCAACTCTCAAATCGAGAATGGCGAAGAGCCTTATGCGCCGCCCTACAGTGAGGATGGTGAGCCGCCGTTTCAGGTGGAGTGGTCGGATGCCCGCGCATCTATTCAAGTCGTCGGTCGGGCCTGCATCACCATGTTGTCGGAGACGGTGAAACTATACTTCCAAACTTGGGAAGAGCTGCTCGGCGTGAGGTGTCAGCACGCTCTCGCGCAGCTATTCAAGAAGCAAGGCTTCGTGGCCGGATACAAGGAGTGCTTTCGGCAGGTAGCGGAGCTAAAATGGGACGAGTGTCCGGCAGACTTGGCCATCATCGAGGAAGTTGCGCTCGCAAGGATATTGCTGCGCATCATGGACATATCGGAAGCATGACCGTGCGCTATCCCAAGGGAGTTCGGGAACAGCTTGAAAGCCCGCTATTCCTTCACGACTACGAGAAGCACGCGCTAGACGAAGATCAGAAGTCGGCGTTCAGGTTTCTCGGCTCGGAGCTTGTTATTTCGAGCGAGACGCTTGAAGAGGCTGTGCGGCATGTTGAACTCTTGGTAGATTGGATAGAGCCGAAGCTTCAGAAAGTGCGGTGGCAACCTCGGCAGCGCGGGCAAGCAGATTGTGTTTGAGCTAAGCTCGCCCCCACCGCAGCGACAGCGTCCACAGGAGACCGCGACCACGAAGGTGCCTGAGCCTCTGCGGACCCAAGCAAACCTTGGCGGCCCAAGTCGGTTCAGATGCGGCTTCGACGGAGTTCGTGAGCATCGTTGCACTCTGTGGGTCCTCTTTCGACGCCTGGAATTCTCAAGCTTTCTGCGGAGCTACCTCAAGGACTGGGGGCTTTACGACCCGCCGCTGCTCGGCTGATCGTTGCGTTGTCTCGCACGGGATTAGATTTTGGCGGGTCTCGTCCGTTTACAATGCAACCTATGGATGGCATGCTGCCGCATTCTAACGTTTCTGGGATTTCATCGTGGCGACCCTTACTCAAAACATTGAAAATCGCGTTCGGAAACTCCCCAAGCCGTCAAATGCGGCTCAGGGACTGCAGCCGCTGTTCGAGGCTGTGAGCAATTCGATGTACGCGATAGAAGATCTGTTGGGGACAGATGTCGCCAAAGGAAAAATCTCCATCCGCGTTAAGTCGCTGTCCAACTCTCGACAAGATCGAAATCGTCGTGGCCGACACCGGGATAGGTCTCGATGCACGGCGTTATGACGCGTTCTGCGAGATCGACACGGACTTCAAGCGTGCCAAGGGCGGTAAAGGCATTGGCCGCTTGTTCTGGTTGGACGCCTTCAGGTCAATCGTTGTTGAGAGCGTCTACGACAGTCCAAAAGGGCGGTCTCGTCGTGTTTTTTCATTTGTTTTGGAGCACGATGATCAAGTTAAGCCGACACGGGAAGAAGAGCCAGCGACCGGTGCTTCGACCGGTACGACGATCACGTTCCGTGGATTACGAACAAAAGAATATGCGGACACGTTCCCGAAGCGAGCCGACACATTCCTTCGGTACTTCAGTGCGCACTTCGTCGCAGACTTCTTATTGGGCGTTGGTCCAACTTTACCCGTGAAGCAGACATCATCGCCAGCGATCAAACCTCAAGTGATAAACCCAAGCGACCGTCATGCCCGGGCTTGACCCGGGCATCCACGTCTTCTTAGCTGGGTCGGCAAAATAAGACGTAGATCGCCGGGCCATCTGGTGTGAAGTCGCGCTTCGCGCTGTTGCCCGGCCAAGATGACGGACAGACCCATGTCCCTGCAAGTCTATCTCGCTTATATCGCCGCCTGCGTGGGCTTAGCGCTGTTGCCCGGGCCCATCGTGACACTCGTGATTGCCAACGGCCTGCGCCATGGCACGCGCGCGGCGCTGACCAATATTGCGGGCGTGCAGGCGGCAATGACGATCGTGATCGGCATTGTCGCGATCGGGCTGACCTCGCTGATGGCGACCATGGGCTACTGGTTCGACTGGGTTCGCTTTGCCGGCGCGGCCTATCTGGTCTGGCTCGGCATCAAGTTGATCCGCTCGCCGGTCGAGGGCGTTGAAGCCGAAGCGCCACCGCCGCCGCGCGGAGGGTTTTTCCTCCAGGGCTTTCTGGTGGCGCTAAGCAATCCCAAGCTGTTGGTGTTTTTCGGCGCCTTCATTCCGCAGTTCGTGGATATGAGTAAGGATCATTTCCCGCAGGTGGCGATTCTCGGTGTCACCTTCATGATTGTCGCAGGCTTGACGGACGGCACTTACGCGCTGCTCGCCGGGCGCGTGCGATCGTTCTTCTCGGTGCGGCGGACGCGGCTTCTGTCGCGCGCCTCGGGCGGTGTCATGATCGGCGGCGGCGTCTGGCTCGCGCTGACGCGCGCGCGATAAATCTCAGAGAGGCAATAGCGCCAGCGCGCGCAGCGTCGTTTCGATCTCGTTGAAGATATTGCCGAGCCGTTCCGCCCATTCGGCTTCGCCGGCCTGATCCCCGATCAGATCCTGGCGGATTTCGATGCCGGTATTCATCAGCCCGCGCGCTTCGCCGTGCACGGGGATCGTGTAGTCGGTCTCGTCGCTCACCGCATAGGGTTCGTTGTCACCGGCCACGAGATCAGCTTGCGCGCGCAGGGCTTTCAGCAGCAACAGCGGCAGCCGCGTGTCGCGCTGATACAGCGTGCCGACATGCCAGGGCCGCTTGATGCCGGCATAGATCGGCGTGAAGCTGTGCAGCGACACCAGCACGGTCGGAAGACCATCGGCGAGGCGCCGGTCGATCACGTCAGCGATGCGGCGATGATAGGGGTCGAACACCTCGCGGCGTCGCGCCTCGGTCGCTTCGCGGGTGAGACCTTCATTGCCGGGGACCATCGTGGCCTCGCTCATCAACGGGATTGAGCTTGGCGAGGTGAAGGGACGGTTGCAGTCGATGACGAGTCGCGAGTAGCGCTGCGCGATCAAATGAGCATCTAACCGTTCCGACAGCGCGCGCGCCACGCCGGCAATGCCGATGTCCCAGGCGATGTGCCGCGTCAGTTCGCCTTCGGGCAGGCCGAGGTCGCCGAGGCTTTCGGGGAGGGCGCGACCAAAATGATCCGAGGTCAAAAGGAACGGCGAGCGTCCCAGCGGATTGTGCTCCACGACCGGTGGGGCATCTGCGCGTCCCAGAAGTAACGATGTGTCGCCGGCGTCAACCAAGGCCATCTTTTCTTGCCTATTTTGCCTATTTGAGCGGCACTAGTGGAGTGGATTTGACATTCGCTACCTACCTAGCCGCAAGTTCGTCAAGCGAATGTCAAATCCAAACTCCTCTAGAAAGTTATATTTGCTAGTGGTCCTTCTAATTCTAACATTCGCAAAAGTGGCCGCTGAGAAGGGATGCGAATGTTAGAATTGGACCACTAGCGATCTCGAAATCCACTACACTAGGTATAGATTACAGCTTACGAAGCCATAATAGTTGCAATCAACGATGCCGCGTCTGACAATTCACCACAAGACCGAATACCGCTATGCGCACCCCGTCGCATTCGGCGAGCACCGGATCATGCTGCGTCCGCGCGACGGGCACGATTTGCGCGTGCTGTCGGGCGATCTCAGGATCGAGCCGGCTCCGATGTCGCTGCGCTGGATTCACGACGTGTTTGGCAACAGCGTGGCGATCGCAACCTTCGATGAGCGCTCCGATCGCCTCCTCTTCACCTGGAGCGCGACCGTCGAGCACAACCCGGCGGAAGCTTTTGCTTTAACCCCGGACGACCCCGCTTATTTCTATCCGTTCCTCTACGATGCGGAGGAGTTTCCGGATCTTCGCCAGTTCATCACGCCGCAATACAGCGATCCGAACGGCGAGCTGGCGGACTGGGCGCGGAAATTCCTCGATGCGGAATCACCGACCCCGACCTTCCAGATTCTGAGCCAGATGACCCATGGCATCCGCGACGCCTTTTCGTATCGCAAGCGCCATGAGCACGGTACCCAGCATCCGCTCGACACATTGCAGACCGGCTCGGGCACCTGCCGCGACTATGCGCTTTTGATGATCGAGGCGTTGCGGCACCTCGGCATCGCCGCGCGCTTCGTGTCTGGCTATTTGTTCGTGCCGGCGGACGGCGGCTATGTCGGCGGCGGCTCGACGCACGCCTGGGTGCAGGTCTATCTGCCGAGCGCCGGCTGGATCGAGTTCGATCCCACCAACGGCATTGTCGGCACACGCGACCTCGTTCGCGTCGCAGTGGCGCGCGATCCGCGCCAGGCCATCCCCTTGCACGGCACCTATCTCGGATCTGCGGATGCCTTCATCGGCATGGAGGTCGGCATCCGCGTCGTCTCCGCCGAACAAGCGGTGGAAACCTGATCATGCAGATCAAGCTCGGATTTGATATCGCCTATACCGCGCCACAGCCGACGCCGATGGTGATCATGCTCTCGATCCATCCCTCGCGCCGCCACGACATCATCGGCAGTGAGACCATCGTTGCCGATCCGGATGTCAGCATCCGCTATTACAACGACGCCTTCGGCAATATTTGCGGCCGCCTCGTCGCGCCCGCCGGTGGCATCACGCTGCGTGGCGAAGCGCTGGTGCGCGACAGCGGGTTGCCGGATACGGTTGCGGAGCACGCGCAGCAGATTCCGATCGAGCAACTGCCGGACGATGTGCTGGTCTATCTGATGGCGAGCCGCTACTGCGAGACCGACAAGCTCGTCGATCTCGCCTGGTCGCAGTTCGGCAATACCAAGCCCGGTTGGGAGCGGGTGATGGCGATCTGCCAATACGTGCACGACCGCATCACCTTCGGCTACGCGCATGCCCATCACATGAAATCCGCGTTCGATGCGCACGAGGAGCGCGCCGGCGTGTGCCGCGACTTCGCGCATCTGGCGCTGACGCTTTGCCGCTGCATGGGAATTCCGGCGCGCTATTGCACCGGCTATATGGGCGACATCGGCATTCCGCCGGATCCGGCTCCGATGGATTTCTCCGGCTGGTTCGAGGCCTATCTTTCCGGCCAATGGTACACGTTCGACGCGCGTCACGTCGTGCCGCGGATCGGCCGCATCCTGATGGCGACCGGCCGCGATGCCGCCGACGTCGCACTCTCCACGAGCTTTGGCCGCATGACCCTCGCCAAGTTTTTTGTCGTCAGCGACGAAGTGACGGCGGCTTGAATCTTTGCCGTCATTCCGGGATGGTGCGTTAGCACCAGACCCGGAATCCAGACATTGTCTTGCGATTCATCACCTCTAGATTCCGGGTTCGCACCTCACGGTGCGCCCCGGAATGACAGGACGCGATGACCTCCGACCTTCTCTTCGTCTACGGCACCTTGATGCGCGGCTATTCGCATCCGATGGCGCGGTTGCTGTCGGCCAATGCCGATTTCCTTGGGCCTGCGAGCTGCCGCGGGCGCCTCTACAAGGTGAAGCACTATCCGGGCCTGGTGCTGTCGGACGACGCATCCGACGTCGTCTTCGGCGAAATCTATCGGTTGCGCGCGGTCGAAGATCTCCTGCGCGAGTTCGATATGTACGAGGCCTGCGGCGAGGGTTTTGCGGAACCGACGCAATATGTGCGGCAGATGCTGTCCGTCACGCTCACGGACGGGACGACGCGCGACGCCTGGACCTACATCTACAACTGGCCGTTGACGGGGCTGACCTGGATTGAAACGGGGCGGTTTTTGTAGCGTGCGGGAAAGCCTATCGCCGTCATTCCGGGGCGCGAGTGAAACGAGCGAACCCGGAATCCATTTTCCCAGCGGTATTGTGGCGCGATGGATTCCGGGTTCGCCCTTCGGGCGCCCCGGAATGACGGAAGCCTGTGAATAGCCCGGAAAAGCCCAACTCGCTTCGTATTTCTCGGGGCCAACCCTATATCGATGATCGGTTAGCCCCAACTCGACCGCCAGTCAGAGAGCCATGCGCTTTACGCCCCAATTCCTTGACGAACTGAAGGCGCGACTTCTGATTTCGGAAGTCGTCGGCCGCAGAGTCAAGCTGAAGCGGGCCGGGCGCGAGTGGAAGGGTCTGTCGCCGTTCCAGCAGGAAAAGACGCCGTCCTTCACCGTCAACGACCAGAAGCAGTTTTACCACGACTTCTCGACCGGCAAGCACGGCAACATCTTCGACTTCCTGATGGAAACCGAAGGCGTGACGTTCCCGGAAGCCGTCGAACGCCTCGCGGCGATGGCGGGCCTGCCGCTGCCGGCGGTGACGCCCGATGCCGCGCGTCACGAGGCGCGGCGCAAGACGCTGCACGACGTGATGGAACTCGCGGCGAAATTCTTCGGCGATACGTTGGCGTCACGTCATGGCGCGAAAGCGCGCGGCTATCTTGCCGATCGCGGCATCTTGCCCAACACGCAACTGCAATTCCGCCTCGGCTACGCGCCGCCCGATCGCTTCGCGCTGAAGGAGCATCTCGGCGGACAAGGCATCCCGGTCAACGACATGATCGAGACCGGATTGCTGATCGGCGGCGACGACATTCCCGTGCCTTACGATCGCTTCCGCGACCGCGTGATGTTTCCGATCACGGACGCACGCGGCCGCGTGATCGCGTTCGGCGGCCGCGCGCTCGAGAAGGACGTGCCGGCGAAATACTTGAATTCCCCGGAAACGCCGCTGTTTCACAAGGGCGACAATCTCTACAACCTCGCCACCGCACGGCAGGCCGCGCATGACGGCAGCGCCGTTGTCGTGGTCGAAGGCTATGTCGACGTGATCGCCATGGTCGGCACAGGTTATCCGGGCGCCGTCGCGCCGCTCGGCACGGCGCTCACCGAGAACCAGCTCGCGCTGCTCTGGAAAATGGCGGACGAGCCGATACTCTGTTTCGACGGTGATCGCGCCGGACAGAAAGCGGCATGGCGCGCGGCCGAACTCGCGCTGCCGCATCTGGCGCCGGGAAAGAGCCTGCGCTTTGCGTTGCTGCCGGAAGGGCAGGACCCCGACGACCTCGCGCGATCAGGCGGACGCGCGGCGATCGACGATGTGATCTCGGCCTCGCGCGGGCTGGTCGACGTGGTCTGGGCCCGCGAGATCGAAGGCGGCAACTTCGCTACGCCCGAACGTCGCGCGGCGCTGGAGAAACGCATCGGCGAACTCTCCAACGCCATCCGCGACGAGGTCGTGCGGCGCTATTATCGCCAGGATTTCGCCGAGCGGCTTTCGCGCATGTTCGCCCCCGAAGTGGCGCGCAGCCCCTATGGCGGTGGCCGCGCGAGCGGAAATTATGGCGAATCAGGCCGCCGTTTTGCCCCTCGCGGGGGCCAAAATCAGGGGCGGTTTGACCCCCGGGGGAGCGGCCGTCCACAGGGACCTGGCGCCGGGTTCCGCGGCCCCTATCAGGCGGCAAGTTCGCAGCTCGCGGCAAGCTCGATCATGCGCGGCCAGCGCAGCGCGCTGTCCCGCCGGGAGGCGTTGATCTTGGAATGTCTGCTCAACCATCCCTGGCTGCTGCACGACCACCTGGAGGAGGCGGCCGCGCTGGAGTTGCCGCATCCCGAGGCCCACAAACTCCGTGCCGGAATCATAGCGGCTTTTGCGGGCGACCATCACCATTCGCCTGACGTCGCCGAGCACAGCGAGAAGCTCCGCGCGGATCTTGCCAAGGGTGGATTTTCACAATTACTTCAAAGGGTTGATGGCGCGATCACGACCGGTGCGGTATGGGGCGCGAAAGCCGGCGCGGCGCGGGACGATGTTCTTTCCACGTGGCACCAGCTTGTCTCCTTGCATCGTCAGTACCACTCCTTACTTAGGGAATTGAAGGATGCCGAGCTCGCTTTGGGCGAGGATGCAAGCGAGGCCAATCTGGCCTGGCTGCGGGACATCAAGACCCGGCTGTCCGAGATGGACGGGACGGAAGCCATGATCGAAGGATTTGGCGAATTATCCGGCCGGATCCAGGGCTCGGTCTGAACGGTCTGCGGGACGAAAATTGTGCGGACGATACTAGCTGGAACCGCAAAAAAACTCGCCAAACCCGTGGTTTGGCGGCAAAAACAGGGTTAAGCGAAGCTTAATGGCTTTGAGGCATTTTCTGAACTAGCGGACGGCCGGTTACCAATCGAAAAGAAGCGTTCGGAATAACATCCCGCACACTTTGTTCGACTATCCGGTGTCACGCGATTTCCGCAATTTGCATCAAGGCCATTTGTGTGAAATCCGCCGAAAGCGATTGGGGGTGGCGAAACTTGACGCCGCCCTTTCGCGTCATGTGACTGAGTTGAAGGTTTTAAGCGTTTCGCGATGGGCGAGAAGTCCGGCAAGCGAGGCGCGGTTGGAGAGCACTGAATGGCCAGCAAGGCAAAGACGCTTCAGGTGAAGGAAAAGGAAACGGACGAGAAGGCCGTCGACACGCCTGAGAAGGATTCGCCCGACGCGCCCTCACCGTTGCTCGACCTGTCGGATGCTGCCGTCAAGAAGATGATCAAGCAGGCCAAGAAGCGCGGCTTCGTGACCTTCGATCAGCTCAACGAAGTGCTGCCTTCCGACACCACGTCGCCCGAGCAGATCGAGGACATCATGTCGATGCTCTCGGACATGGGCATCAACGTCACCGAGGCCGAAGAAGATAGCGACGACGACAAGCAGGAAGAGGCCGACGACGAGACCGACAACGAACTCGTCGAGGTCACCTCCAAGGCCGTCACCGAAGTCAAGAAATCCGAGCCGGGCGAACGCACCGACGATCCCGTGCGCATGTATCTGCGCGAGATGGGCACGGTGGAGTTGCTCTCGCGCGAGGGCGAAATCGCGATTGCGAAACGCATCGAGGCCGGCCGCGAGGCGATGATCGCGGGCCTGTGCGAAAGCCCGCTGACCTTCCAGGCCATCATCATCTGGCGCGACGAACTCAACGAAGGAAAGATCTTCCTTCGCGACATCATCGATCTCGAGGCCACCTATGCCGGCCCCGACGCCAAGAACAACATGAACCCGGCGATGATCGGCGCTCCCGTCATCGGTCCCGACGGCCAGCCGGTCGTAACCGAAGGCGCGGCTGCCAACGGCCATAGCAACGGCCAGGGTAATGGTCATGGCGGCGCGATGCCGGCTGCGGTCGCCCCGCCCGCGGCCCCGCCGTCGGCGACCCCGTTCCGCGCCGTGCCCGGTGGCGAGGCTGCGGAAACCGAGAAGGATCCCGGCGAAGCCGCCGCCGAGTCCGACATGGACGACGACGAGTTCGAAAACCAGATGTCGCTCGCCGCGATCGAGGCCGAGCTGAAGCCGAAGGTGGTCGAAACCTTCGACAAGATCGCCGACAACTACAAGAAGCTGCGGCGCCTGCAGGAGCAGGACATCTCCAACCAGCTCCAGAACGAGACGCTGTCGCCCGCGCAGGAGCGCAAGTACAAGAAGCTGAAGGACGAGATCATCGTCGAGGTGAAGTCGCTGCGCCTCAACCAGGCGCGTATCGATTCGCTCGTCGAGCAGCTCTACGACATCAACAAGAAGCTGGTCTCGTTCGAAGGCCGCCTGCTGCGCCTCGGCGACAGCCATGGCGTGGCGCGCGAGGATTTCCTGCGCAACTATCAGGGCTCGGAGCTCGATCCGCGCTGGCTCAACCGTGTCTCGAAACTCTCCGCCAAGGGCTGGAAGAATTTCGTCCATCACGAGAAGGACCGCATCAAGGAACTGCGCGGCGAGATTCAGCAGCTGGCTGCGCTCACCGGCCTTGAGATCGGCGAATTCCGCAAGATCGTGCACGGCGTGCAGAAGGGCGAGCGCGAGGCACGTCAGGCCAAGAAGGAAATGGTGGAAGCCAACCTTCGCCTCGTGATCTCGATCGCCAAGAAATACACCAACCGCGGTTTGCAATTCCTCGACCTGATCCAGGAAGGCAACATCGGCCTGATGAAGGCGGTCGACAAGTTCGAATACCGCAGGGGTTACAAGTTCTCGACCTACGCCACGTGGTGGATCCGGCAGGCGATCACGCGTTCGATCGCCGACCAGGCCCGCACCATCCGCATTCCCGTGCACATGATCGAGACCATCAACAAGATCGTGCGCACCTCGCGTCAGATGCTCAACGAAATCGGCCGCGAGCCGACGCCGGAAGAGCTCGCCGAAAAGCTCGGCATGCCCTTGGAAAAAGTGCGCAAGGTTCTCAAGATCGCCAAGGAGCCGTTGTCGCTGGAGACGCCGGTCGGCGACGAAGAAGACTTGCACCTCGGCGATTTCATCGAGGACAAGAACGCGATCCTGCCGATCGATGCGGCGATCCAGTCGAACCTGCGCGAGACCACCACGCGCGTGCTCGCCTCGCTCACGCCGCGCGAGGAACGCGTGTTGCGCATGCGCTTCGGCATCGGCATGAACACCGACCACACGCTGGAAGAAGTCGGCCAGCAGTTCTCGGTCACCCGCGAACGCATCCGTCAGATCGAGGCGAAGGCGCTGCGGAAATTGAAGCATCCGTCGCGGTCGCGGAAACTGCGGTCGTTCCTGGATAACTGATCTCCTCGTCCTGAGGAGCCGCGCATCGCGCGGCGTCTCGAAGGATGAGGGCCAGATGCTTCGAGACGCGCGTTCCGCGCTCCTCAGCATGAGGTAAACAAAAAACGGCGGGCGCAAGCCCGCCTTTTTTCGTTTCGGCTCTCGAAGGCGCAGCCGTCAGCTCATGCAGACCCACTGCGTCCCATGCATGCCAATCGCGTGAGCCGCGCCTCGCGCCAGATCAAGCGTAACCCCTGATGTAAACGGACCGCGGTCGTTGATCACGACGGTGACAGATCTTCCATTATTGGGATTGGTGACCGTCACCTGTGATCCGAAGGGCAGCGTGCGATGCGCGGCCGTATAGCCGCTGCTGTTGAAGGCCTGACCGCTCGCGGTTCGCCGTCCCGAGGAATAGTAGGTCGCAACCACATGCTGGCCCGCACAGCTTCCCTGAGGCTTGGAGTGCGCGAAGAACCAGGCGAAGCCGCGACTGTGGGCCTGGGCGGATGACGCGATCAACAGCGCCGCAGTCAATCCAGCAATACAAATAGATGGACGCATTGGTCTTTCCATTCATTCTGCCCACGCCCCGGAAGATCGTAACTGGCTGTGACCATCGAAGCCAATCGATCGGCCAGATTAAGTTAATTAGTCGCAGCGGCGCTTGTTGGGGCCCAGGATTTTTCGCGCGAACACCGACCCCCGCCGCTCACTCCGGCACGACAGCTTTCTTGTTGTTGTCGGAAAAAACCGCCGGCGCGTCGAACTTGCCGGTCTGCAAATCATATCGGCAGTGCCAGCCGTTGACGACGCGGGTCTGCATCGGCTTGCGGCCTTTGACGTCGGCATCGCCCGACAGCGTGATCACAAGATACCGGTTATTCGGCCAATCGACGCCGAGCGAGCGATAGTTGTCCTCGATTCCTTTCAGGAGACCCGCCGCCTCGTGATACTCGGGCGCCTTCGCGATTCTCCGCCATTCGGGGCGGGTCTTGAAGTAGGCCCATGCGAGGTCGCCGAGCGGCTTCTTGCTCGAAGGCGCGGTGCCCTGCGGCGTGACGCGGTAGAGATAGAGCGACTGCTCGCCGGAGCCGGTCTTCTGGAAACGAACGATCCATTTCAGGTCGTCGGTGAAGAGAAACGACGCGGGATAGCCGGCCGGCTCCGGATCGAGCAGCGTGAAGGTGCCCTGCCGGCGCACCCAGAACTGCCATTTCCAGTCGTCGGTCTCCTTGTTCAGGTATTGCTCGATGGTGATCGCGCCGTCCGCCGAGGCTCGCGTGAATTCCGGATCGATGTTGTAACCGGCTGATGGAGCCGACGGCTGCGCGGCGGTTGCCCCGATCGGCGAGAGGCCGATCCCGCAGACAGCAATCCAGCAAACAGTGAGCAAGCCGATCAAAAATGCTCTAACCTTCATGTCCTGGCTCCACTGGTCCGGTCAGGCATTAGTCGCTGATATCCCGATTCAGTTCATCGAGGGGCAGGAAAGGGGCAAACGAAATGCAAGTCGCCGACCTGGTGCTGCCCGTCTTTGCCATCATCGTCACCGGCTGGCTCGCCGGGCGGCTCGGCTACATCTCGCGATCGCTGGCCGACGGGCTGGTGCATTTTGCCTACAATGTCGCGATGCCGGCGCTGCTGTTCGTGACGATCGCGCAGGAATCGGCGCGCAGTTTTCTGGAGTGGCGCTTTCTGCTCGCCTTCGGCGGCGGCTCCATCCTCTGCTTCCTCCTGGTATTCGCTGTGGTTCGCGCAGGGCTGGGACGCGGCGTCGCCGCCAGCACGATGTACGGAATGACGGCGGCCATGACCAACACCGGCTTTGTCGCGCTGCCGATCCTTCATTCGATCTATGGCCAGCCCGCTGTCCTGCCTGCCGCCGTCGCAACCGTATTCGTGGCGGCCGTGATGTTCCCGCTCGCGGTCGTCCTGCTGGAGAGCGAGCAAAGCGAGAAGCATGGCAGAATCGCGCACCCGCTCACGCTGATGAAGCAGATCGTGCTCAATCCGATGGTGCTGTCGACCTTGATCGGCCTCGGCTGGGCGATCGTGGGCTTGGCCAATTCCGGCCCCGCTTGCGGCTTACTTGAACATCTTCGCGGCCGCGCTGACGCCGTGCGCGCTGTTCGCCATCGGGCTCGGCCTTTCGGTTGAAGGAATAACCTCAAATCTCACGGCGTCCATCGTGCTCACGGTTGTGAAGCTCTTGATCATGCCGTTGATCGTCTACGGGCTCTGCGTGGCGACAGGTCTCAATCCGCTCTACACGATCGCCGCCGTCATCTGCGCCGCCGTCCCGACCGCCAAGACGACATTCATTCTCGCCGGCGAGTACAAGGTGGAGGAAGAACTGGTCGCGGCCACGGTCTCGATCACAACGGTGCTGTCGGTCGCGACGCTTCTGGGATGGCTCTACTTCCTTCGCGCAGTGGCGCCGGTGAGTTGAAGCGGGACGAGGCGAGCATCGTCCGCCGGTCTATCGCGGCTTCCGGTCGTCGATGTGCTTGGCTTTGGCGATGTCAGCCATTGCGCGCTTCATATCGCCCATGCGACGGAAGACGATCGCGCGATCGACGTAAGTGTCCAGCGAATCCGGATCGAGATTGATCGCCAAATCAAAATCGACGAGTGCCAGGAGATAATCCCCGTCGCGATAGGCGAGGGTGCCTCGTTCTCGATAGTATTTGGCATCCTTCACTTTGGGCTCGGAAACCGGGGCCTCAGGCGTTGCGGGAATGACGCTCGCCTCAGCCGTTGGAGGGGCCACCGGATTCACTGTCTGCTTGATGGCATCAAGAACTTCCGGCTCGCCCGAGACCGAGGTCTTGTCTTGCTTGTTGTGTTCGCCAACCAGGCCGACCGTCTCGGATGATGGCATCGCCGTCGGTATCGGAGCGGTCAAAGCCGACGTTTGCGCGGTCAAAGCTGCTGCTTGTGCGGGCAACTCCCGCACTTGCTCCGCAACGACGGTGTCAGTCAAAACTCGCTCAAGCAGCAGGAATGCGCCGATTGAAACGGAGGCGATCACCATGCTGCTGATGACGCCGGGAAGGCGGTGACGGGGTTCTGAAAAGCTGCTGGGCTCCGCATCGAGGGCGCGCTCCTGGCGCGCCTCGGCCAACAGCACATCATAGGTGGCGCGTTGGCGTTCGTCGCTGAGGATGGTGTTGGCCCGGACGATTCGCCTGAACCGTAGCGGAGCCTCGGGGTCGTCGGGATGATTATCGGGGTGGCTTGCTTTGACGGCCTTGCGGAATGCCGCCCTCAGGCTATCGGCATCATCTTCAGGAAGCGCACCGAGTAATTCGTAAAGGGTTTGCACAATATCCCTCGCGATTATTTTGGCTCAAAAATTCCCCCCTTCCAGGACGTGCGGTGGCAGCAATTACCACCGGTATTTTGCGGATTTTCCCGGGAAAAAAGCGCCATGATGTGGCGCAAACGCGACCAAATCTTGGGAGCGTTGTATGGTGGTTGTCATCTACGTGACACAAACGGCCGCGAGCGCCATGGTTAATTCTTCAGGAGCTTGTTAGTTTTTCAGGACTCTGGCCGCGAATGTGCGTGCCTCTGGGAATGCGCGGTTGGTTGCGGAGCGCGCTCGATTTCGCAGGCAGCGGCCCCCTGCAACCGGCTCAGGCGCTCTCGCGCTGCGGTTTCGGCTTCCTGATAACACTGCCGCTCGTACTCGATTTTCAGGCGCGCCCATTCATCCGGGTCCACAGCCTTGATGTCGGCCCTCTTGAACTCGCAGTTGGGTGTCGGCTGGGGAGCAAGCAGTGCCGGATCGGGGCGTCGTACGCGCAGTTCGACATGTTTCTGTGCTTCGGAGTGCACACGAGCATGCGAAACCACGCGAACAGGGGTGGTGCGGACCTGCCGCTGAACCAGACCGCTTTCATGCGGAGGCGGATTGCGCGCGCATCCGCCTAGCTCCAGCGCAAGGGCAGTCACGGAAATGATCAGCAGTTTTGAACGCAACGCGCGCGGGCCGTTCGGCCGCGCCTGCGTGCCTACAGATTCGCTCTCCTCTGCACTATGCGCAGAATCCGCCATCGCCATGCCAATCGTTTTCGAACCGTGGCGAGGCAGGTTGCGGCCGCCGTCGGCAACGCAACCTCGCGCGAAAAGCGCGGCGATGATGGATCGAAAATTTGAATCTCAGTCTAACAATTACGATGAATCAAATACTAATCGGTCCTGGTATCTCTTGCTCACTTCGTCAGTGCGATGCGGCGACCAGTTCATCGAGTTGGTCGAGCGTCACGCGCATTCCGCGCTCCATCCCGGAGGCGAGCGCGCCTTCCAACGCTTCCTTGCTGGGGAAAAGCTGGTGCAGGGTAAGGCGAGTTCTGCCCTGGCTCTCCTCGAAGGTGGCCGTGACGACGGCCTCACCCGCGTCGCGCATCCGCTCATAGAGCTGTGTGAGGACCAGCCGTGAGGGCGATCTCACCTCAATGTAGCGTCCTGAAAACACCTCCGGATTCCCTGGGTCGCGCCCGAACGCGTAGCGATAGGTTCCTCCCACGCGCAGGTCAGACTCGCACTCGAATAGCGACACGCCGAAGGACTTGGGCGCCCACCATCGTTTCAGGAGCTCCGGCTTCGTCCATGCGTCGAAGACGATATGCGCCGGTCCATTGAACGTGCGCCTGACGACGAGCTCACGGTCGGCCGTCCGTTCCACAATCGTTTCGTTTCTCATGGCGGCCTCATCTGTTCTTGCCGGCTGCATCCGATTTCTCCTTTTGCTTGAGTTCCTCGACGATCTCATCCAGCTGCTCGAAACGCTCTTCCCAAATGTGCCGGTAACGATCGAGCCATTTGTGAAGTTGCTTCAGGGGCCGCGCGCGTAGCCGGTAGAACCGCTGCTGCGCGCGAGGCTCCATTTCAACCAGGCCCACATCCTTGAGCACCTTCAGGTGCTGGGAAACCAGCGATTGTCTGAGCCCCAGCCGGCCATGGATGTCGCTCACCGGCCGAGGTCCTGCGCGAAGCAGCTCAACGATTCGAAGTCGATTGGGTTCGCCCAGCGCAGCAAGCGTCTCGGAATTCATCTTCGTATATCATCATACACGAATATTCGTGTCAACGAATATATGAAAGCCTTCGGCGAGCTGGCCGGCGTCCATGGGCTACCCCGAATAGGTCCCAAACCTTCCGCGCACGAAGGCGTGCGACACCGCCTTCATCAATTCCCCGACCTCAGATTCCAGAAAACGGTTCGCGACGATGAGCGAGCCGATGGTGTCGCGCAGGTCGCCGCCGCAGGCGGCGATCGCCTGGTCGATCGCGGCCTCCAGTTCGCAGGCGTCGTCGGGTTTCGGCGCGGTTTCCGAAGACAAGACGCTGCTCCCGATTGGCTGGCTGGTGTTATATGTTCTCTTTTTGTTCTTCAGGAGTCAAGCCGGTCGCGCCGTCGCGTCTCGGATTTCATCGCTGGGTTATTTCTTCTTCGCCCCGACCCGGCTGATCGCCTTGATCTCAAGCGGCGGCCGCCCGGATTTCTCGGCGATTTCGCGGTCCTGCTCGTGAATGAACGCACGCGCCGGCTCGTCGCCGTCCAGCCCGCCAAGAAGCTCGGAAGGCACCCGCCGGTTGGAGCGCTGGGAGCCGTCTTCATAGACGACGTTGAAGAAGGCGAATTCGCCCTTGGGATTGGTCCCGGGTTTTTTAGGCATGCGCGGCTTTTCTCCGATAAGGACGCCGCTGTCAAAATAAATTGGAAGCGTATTTTACCCCCGGAGCTCCGGTCCGGCGTTGGCGGTGCCCGCTTTCGGTCCGGCCAAAATTTAGAATTTTGGACTCGCTTTCCGCTGTCTGGAGTCGGACACTGGAACCATCACCGCAAGGATCCTTGGGTATATACCGGTGATGAGAACGCCCGGTTGCGCTCCCGCCTCCACCAAATGGAGCAGCGCCATGTATCTTAGGCGGAATCGTTTCAAACAGACGATGTCACTGAAAGACAGGCTTGCCGCGTTTGCGATCGAAACGCGCGAAAGGGCCGAGCAGCTTTCCGGTCCCGAGAGAGACGCGCTGCTCAAAAAGGCCCGGCAGGCTGACGCCGCATTGCATATCGATGCGTGGGTCAACTCGCCGGGATTGCAGCCTCCGAAATAGCAACACCGCCGTTTCGGATCGGTTGCTCAGTGATGGGCACGCGGCGAAGTGAGGGCCGCCTCCGAGGCGCGTCCGGCCGCCGTTTGAGACGCGGTTTGGCGCGGAGTGATTGTCTGGCGCGGACTGATTTGCCCGTCGGGTAAATTTCTGCACACCCTGTCCAGCCCTTATGCGAAAAATAAATCGTTTCGCGCGCAGCTAAAATCAGTCGCATCTTCCGTGCCGTCCCGCCTCGCACCAGAGGGGCGCTTCGCGATCGTCACGAACGTTGAGTTGCGGGATGCGGTGGACGCTCTTTTCTTGCGAACGACGAACGCAGGCGAAGGCGGACGGCGAAGTCGTGTGGTCCTGATGTCTCGACGCTGACATCAAGTTCCCAAGAAGCTGACGCTTCTCAGGGGATGACGGTGACAAAAAAGCCCGATCACCGGGGAGAGCACGAAGGAAACCGGAAAAACCATCGCGCAGGGAATGCCGGTTGTTGGCTTCACCTGTAGTGACTTGCTCGTGTGCTTTTTTCATTTGCACGCGAGGCTATGGGTGCGGGCTCGCACCCGGCATTCCCTGCGCCCTCTCATTCCGAAGGGCATCGTTTTGTTTAAACCCGGGCGCATTCGCGTCGCGGGGAGGGACGACTTATGCTTTCGCTACCGCGGTAAGGCTTGGCGCATCATTCTTGGGGTAAATCGTCGCAGATGACACCGTAATATTGCGGGAACCCAGCTTCGTATGTATGCAAATGAAGATGGGGCCCGAACCAAATTTCCAGATTCTTGCGCGCGACGGCACCGCATTGATCGTGCTGCGAAGAAATACGCACGAGGCTGCCCGGAAAAAAGCCGAAGAACTGCGTGACATGGGTTGGTTCGAAGTCGAGATCGTCGAGGCTCCCCAGAGCAAAGCCGCCCAGAAGCCGCAATGATGCCGTTGAGATCGGCGCCACACGCGGCGCGGCTGATCTGATCGAGATTGAGGCCGCGGCTTGCGTCCGCTTTCGCCAATTTTCAGCCCAGCGCCACCCTTCCGCCTTGGCGGGCTGTCGTATATGAAGGGTTGCCCTCCGGAATATGCCGACGATGGCGATGAATGAACGGGCTAAGGTGGACGGCGGTGGCCGGCGCTCAAGCCAAAAATAACGATTCTGACACTTAATTGACGTCTGAAGCGCGTACGGCATTTCAACCAGGGCATGGCATGACAAGTCTATTGAAGACGGCGCGATCCGCCACGGTGATGTTGGCGGCAATGGCTGCCCTGACGGCGCCGACCACGGAGGCCGTGGCACGGCCGGCGGCGCAGATCCGTGAAGCGACGGCGCCGCGCCCGGCGGGCGAGCCGATCATGGCGATCGTGTCGATCAAGAGCCAGCAGGTCACCTTCTACGACGCCGAAGGCTGGATTTTCCGCGCACCGGTGTCGACTGGGACCACGGGACGCGAGACGCCGGCCGGCGTCTTCGCCATCGTCGAGAAGGACAAGGACCACCATTCGACCATGTATGACGATGCCTGGATGCCGAACATGCAGCGCATCACCTGGAACGGGCTCGCGCTGCACGGCGGCCCGCTGCCGGGCTATGCGGCTTCGCACGGCTGCGTGCGCATGCCTTTCGACTTTGCGGAGAACCTGTTCGAGAGGACGCGGATCGGGATGCGGGTGATCATCTCGCCGAACGACGCCGCCCCGGTCGATTTCTCGCATCCCGCGCTGTTCTCGCCGAAGGCGGAGGTCATCGCGGCGGCGCCCGATCGTATCGGGACGCTCTCCCGAGAGGCTGACCAGGCCGCGCAGGTGGCCGAGGAAGCAAAAAGGACGGCGGCAACCGCGGCGGCCGAGGCCAAGGCAATCCCGGCCTCGCTGCGCAAGTTGGAACTGGCCAAGAAGCGTGCGGACGCCGAACTCGCTTTTGCCGACAAGGCGGTCGGCAACGCAAAGACCGACGAGACAAAGGCGAAGGCCGAGGAGCTGAAGGACAAGCTCGCCCAGAGAGCCGCAGAAGCCGCGACGCAGCTCGATACCGCGAATGCCGCCGCAAAGTCGAAGCTCGATGCCGCGGCCGCCGCAAAGGACGCTCTCAAATCGGCTGCGACCAAGAAAGCCGATACCGCCAAAGCAGCGCTGGACGCCAAGCTCGCGGTCGAGCCGGTCTCGGTCTACATCAGCCGGGCGACACAAAAGCTCTACGTGCGGCGCGACACGCACAAGCCGGCGCCGGACGGCGGCGGCGAGGTGTTCGATTCGACCATCGAGGTTCCCGTCACGATCCGCGATCCCGGCAGGCCGATCGGCACCCATGTGTTCACGGCGGTGTCGCGCGACAACGCCGGCCTGCATTGGAATGCCGTGACGATCGACAACGGCGACGACGCCAAGGACGCGCTCGACCGCATCACCATTCCGCAGGAGGTGCTCGATCGCATCGCACCGACCGCCTTGCCGCGATCCTCGATCGTCATCTCGGACGAGCCGCTGAGCAAGGAGACCAACTATCGCACCGAGTTCGTGGTCGTGCTGAGCAACCAGCCGCAGGGCGGCTTCATCACCCGCAAGCCGTCGCCGCCTTCCGATCTCATGGCGAGCGGGGGCGACGGCGGTTTTGGTTTCTTCTTCCAGCGCAATGACGGCGCCGTTGCCGTGCAGCGCAGTAATGGCTTTGGCGGCTTTTTCCAGCAGAACAGCGATTCCCAGCCGGCGCCAACGCGGCGCGGCCGGCCGGTCTATCCGTCGGCGCAGCAGGACCAACCGCCGCAACAGGGCTATGGGCGGCAGGGCTGGTGAAGACGCGGTACCGCCCGCGCGTCCACTGCATGCCGTTTGTCTGACTTTATTCGCGACGAGACCGCGCCCCAGCGCTTAGACTGCGCCGGCCAAAGCCGTCCCATTTTCAAGGGGACGCTGGCCCAAAAGGGAGAAGATGAATGTTACGTCGCGCCGCCGCTTGCCTGATTGTCCTGTCGTCCGCGTTTTTCGTGCCCACTGCTTTTGCCCAGACCGCTGAGCCCCATCGCACCGTGCTGAAGACCGCCGATCTCACCGGCACCGACAAGGAAATCATCATCGCCGTTCTCGAAGTGCCGCCGGGCGTCGCCATCGCGCGGCACACGCATCCGGGCGAGGAAGCGGTTTATGTGCTGGAAGGCGCCAAGTTGCAGATGCCCGACGGCAAGGAAATCGACCGCCCCGCGGGGCAGGCCGGCGTGAATGTCCGCGACGTGCCGCATGCCGGTTACAAGGTGATCGGCGACAAGGTTTTGAAACTGTTGACCGTGCACATCGTCGACAAGGGCAAGCCGATGACGGTCCCCGCGCCGGCGCAGTAGGGGGCGAACGCCCTCAAGACCTGTGCCGCGCGATGAGCTGATTGGCGACGTCATCGAGCGTGTCGCCGACGATGTGCGGCTGGGGACCGACGCCGAGCACGTCGTTGCCCGGCCGCTTGATCAGCGCGCCTTCCCATCCGGCCGCGACCGCACCCAGCGTGTCCCAGGTGTGGCAGGCGATCAGGCACATGTCGGACGGTTTTGTGCCGAGCTCTTTCTCGACATAGCCATAGGCCTCGCGCGACGGCTTGTGGTGCTTGACGCCGTCGGCGCTGAAGCGGCGCTCGAACAGATCGACAATGCCGCCATGCGTCAGTTGCCGCGTCTGCACCTCGAGCAGATTGTCGGTCAGCGTGAACAGGCGGAAGCCTGCGCTCCGCAGTTTGCGTAAAGCGCTCGGCACTTCCGCATGCGGCGGCATGGTCGAGAATTTGTCCGTCAGTTCCTTCCTGTCGGCCTCGGTGATCTTGATGTGACTTACATCCGCCAGCATTTTCATCACCGCGCCGCCGATATCGGTGAAGGGCACATAGCAGCCGGCAACCGTCAGCGCCGCCGAATACATGATGAAGTTGGAAAACCACAGCCGCATCGCGTCCTTGTGGCCGAAGATGCGCTCGAATGTCGGGTTCATCGTTTCGAGGTCGAGCAGGGTTTCATTCACGTCGAAAACGATCAGGGGTAGCTTGGCCATGGGCCGGACTCCTTCTTCTTGGGTTTCTTGATGCGGACTTCTGAACCGCCACACTAGTGCTGGTTCTTTAGCCTTTCCCGGTGCGCCGCCTGCTTGGCGCGATTGCCGCAGATCGCCATGCTGCACCAGCGCCGCGCGCGCCTTCGCGTGTGGTCGGCAAACATCAGCGTGCAGCTCGTTCCTTCGCACGCTTTGACGTCAGAAAAATTTTCCTCGCAGATGAACTGCGCCAGATTTTCGGCGATCGGCAGCAACAGCGATTCCGCCGAGCTCCAATTACGCGTCGTGTGCAGTTCGAGGTGACCGCCGGACTCGTCATGAGAGGCGTGGATCTGCTTGAAAATTTCATCGCGCGCGAGCAGCTTGTTCACGGGATCGAGTTCGCGCACCGCCGCCGGCTTCAACGGCTTGCCCATGTGCTTGCGGACAAAGCCGCGGCACCACTCGCGCAATTCCCTGGCTTGCTTCGCGACCTTGTCCAGTTCGCCCGGTTTCGCGCGCGCCTTGATCTCGTCCAGCACCTTTGCGGGGACGGATTTGGCCTGTGCCAGCCAATCCACCAGGCCCTCACCATCTGTGATCCAGTCGATTGGCGTATCCACGGGGGTCGCGACCGAGTTGAGAAAATCCAGGCCGCGGGAGTCGGCGATGAAAATGGCGGGCGGGTGGTGGTTCATTTGCAAAACGTTTCTCTTGATTGCTGAAGCTCTCTGAAAGCGCTTCGGATCGTAACCTGTAAAAAACTATTTGACTAGTTACTAACCGGGTGATAGTAACCTGTCAATAGCTAGTTAATAGGTTACTACCAAGGAGAGCAAAAATGGCAGCCAAGAACGTCAACGTGGTGCTGGCGCACGGAGCCTGGGCGGATGGGTCGAGCTGGGCGCGGGTCATCGCAGCGCTCAAATCGGAGGGCGTGAATGTGGTGGCGGCGCCGCTGCCGCTGACGTCGCTGGCCGACGACGTTGCTGCGCTCGATCGCACGCTGGCGCGGCTCGAAGGGCCGGTCGTGCTGGCGGCGCATGCCTATGCGGGCGCCGTCATTGCCGAGACCAAAGCCAGGAACGTGAAGGCGCTGGTCTATGTCGCCGCACTCGCGCCCGACGAAGGCGAGAAAGTCGCCGACGTCTTCTATCGTTTGCCGCCGCATCCGTTGGCGCCGAAGCTCGCCCCCGACGCCAACGGCCTGATCTGGTTGCCTGACGAAGCGTTCAAGAACGCGTTCGCGCAGCAGGCGAGTGTGGACGATCTCGCGGTGCTGTCCGCCGTGCAGCGGCCGATCTCGCCGGCCTGCATCACGGTGCCGGTGGGCCGTCCACTCTGGAAGGATGTGCCGAGCTGGTTCCTGCTGGCGGAAGAGGACCGCATGATTCTGCCGGAAACGCAGCGCTTCATGGCCGAGCGCATGAAAGCGCAGGTGAGGATGCATGCGGTCGATCACGCGCCGATCGTCACCGCGCCCCATATCGTGGTCGAGATCATCCGCGAAGCCATCCGCAGCGTGGCTGCGTGAGCGTCCAATCCAACGAGAAGGAGAAATCCCATGTCAGCAACACGTTACAAAACGGCCGACGTCGACGGCTTCAAGGTGTTTTATCGGGAAGCGGGACGGAAAGGCGCACCAAAATTGCTGCTCTTGCACGGCTTTCCCAGCGCAGGCCACATGTTCCGCGACCTGATCCCGCAGCTCGCGGATGATTTTCATATCGTCGCGCCGGACTTGCCGGGTTTCGGACAGTCCGACATGCCGCCGCGCGAAAAGTTCAGCTACACGTTCGATCATATTGCCGAGGTGATCGCGCGCTTCACCGAGGTGATCGGCTTCGATCGCTTTGCGGTCTATGTTTTCGATTACGGCGCGCCGACCGGTTTCAGGCTCGCGATGCGGCACCCCGAGCGGATCACCGCAATCATTTCGCAGAATGGCAACGCATACGAAGAGGGTCTCAGCGAGGGCTGGAATCCGATCCGCGCCTACTGGCAGGAGCCGTCAGCGGAAAATCGGAAAGCACTACGTGCTTTTCTCGCGCCGGAGACGACGCGCTGGCAATACTCCCACGGAGTCACGGACGAGACGGCGGTGTCACCCGACGGTTATTCGCTCGACAATTTCTATCTCGCGCGTCCGGGCGCGGATGAAATCCAGCTCGACCTGTTCGGCGATTACAAGAGCAACATCGCGCTCTATCCGGCCTTCCAGAACTACTTCCGTACCCACAAACCGCCATTCCTGGCGGTGTGGGGCAAGAACGATCCGTTCTTCCTGCCGCCGGGCGCGGAGGCGTTCAAGCGCGATATTCCCAGTGCCGTCGTCCGCTTCTTCGATACCGGTCATTTCGCGCTGGAGACGCACGCGCGCGAGATCGGGCAGGCGATCCGGGAGTTTCTGGTTCGCTGAACCAGCGGGTATTTTCGTCGAGGCCAAACGGCGGGCGAACGCCCGCCGTTGTCGTCATCGCAAATACGTCCGGAACGGCTAGACCATGGCGCATGTTGCGTTAAGCTGATATCGGGGCACAGACCGCCGAACGCCGGGAAATCTCGAATGATCAACTGCAAAGGACTAGCCGCCGCTTTCTTCACATTCGCGGTGCTGACATGCCTCGGCTCGCAGGCCCTGGCAGCCCAATGCGGCAACGGACCCGGTGGGTTCGAGGGCTGGAAACAGCAGTTCGCAGGCGAGGCGCGCGCCAAAGGCGTCGGCGCTACCGGAGTTTCGGCGCTGATGGGCACGAATTATGCGCAAGCCACGATCAACGCCGACCGCAGCATGCGCAGTTTCAAGCTTTCGCTCGATCAATTCATGGTCAAGCGCGGAGCGGCGGCAGTCGTGGCCCGTGGCCGCTCCATGAAGCAGAGGAACGCGGCGCTGTTCGCTTCGATTGAGCAGCGCTATGGCGTGCCGGCAGGGCCGCTGATTGCGATCTGGGGCATGGAGACCGCCTTCGGCAGCCAGCATGGCAACCAGAACATGCTCTCCTCAATTGCGACGCTGGCTTACGATTGCCGGCGTCCGGAATACTTCACCGACCAGCTTTACGCCGCGTTGAAGCTGATTGATCGAGGCACGCTGTCGGCAAGCCAGCGCGGCTCGATGCATGGCGAGATCGGCCAGACGCAGTTTTTGCCGAAGACGATGCTGGAATACGGCGTCGGCAACCTCGAAAGCGCCTCCGGTGCGCTGTCCTCGACGGCGAATTATCTCAAAGCCCATGGCTGGCGCGCGGGCGCCGGCTATCAGCCGGGCCAGCCGAATTTTGCGGCGATCCAGGAGTGGAATGCGGCCAGCGTCTATCAACAGGCGATCGCGCTGATGGGTCGTCAGATCGACGGCGGGGAGTGAGATCATCTCGCCTCGCTTTCTTCGTCATTGCGAGCGTCAGCGAAGCAATCCAGAATCGTGGGGAAACTCTGGATTGCTTCGTCGCTTACGCTCCTCGCAATGACGGAAACCCAGAGATCGGGAGCTTCCTACCAGAGATCGGGAGCTTCCTACCGGGGAAAGCATGCGCAAGTTCGGTTTGATCATTGGGACCACGGCAATGGCAGTCGCCGTCACCCCCGCTTTCGCTGCGCGCTGCGGCGGCGACTTCCGCAACTTCGTGCAGGCCGCTTCGGCAGAAGCCGCATCAAACGGCATCTCGCAGGCGACGATCGCGGAAGCGCTGGGCGGTGTGCAGCAGGATTCTGGCGTGCTCGCGTTCGACCGCCGCCAGCGCGGCACTTTCACCAAGACCTTCGAGCAATATGTTGCGACCCGCGTCGGGCCCGGCCGCATCAATGGCGGACGCGCGATGCTGCAGCGCTATGCGGGCCTGCTCTCGAGCATCGAGGTCAAATACGGCGTGCCGCGGCAGATCCTGGTCGCGATCTGGGGGCTCGAAAGCGATTTCGGCAAGGGCGATATGGGCAAACTGCCGGTGTTCCGCGTACTCGCGACCATGGCGCATAATTGCCGCCGCACCGAACTCTTCCAGGGCGAACTGATGGCGGCGCTGCAAATCCTGCAGCGCGGCGACCTGCCGCTACGTGAGATGATCGGCGCCTATGCCGGCGAGATCGGGCAGACGCAATTTCTGCCGTCGTCTTACATCAAATACGGCGTCGATTTCGACGGCGACGGCCGCGTCGACCTGCGCCACAGCGTTGCCGATGTGCTCGCTTCCACCGCGAACCTTTTGCACACCAACGGTTTCAAGATGGGTGCGCCCTACGGCGAGGGCTCGGCCAATTTCGAGGCGATGCGCGAGTGGAATCACGCGGTGATCTACCGCAAGACCATCGCCTATTTCGCCGATCAGTTGGTGGGAAGGTGAGGCCCTCATAGAGCCGTCATTCCGGGGCGCGCCTTGGCGCGAACCCGGAATCCATCCTAAGGAGAGTACACTCGGAGAAATGGATTCCGGGTTCTCGCTTCGCGAGCCCCGGAATGACGGGTCAAAGTTGACCGAGAGCACCCGCCCTCATTTCCCCCGCTTCGACATCTTCTCGATCCGCTTAGCCATCACCTTCCAATAGGTGGCGGGGCGGAAGCGCTGCAAGATGTCCATGAAGCGGGCGTCGTTGCCGATCAGGATGCGCGGCTCGTTCTTCTCGATGCCCTTGATGATCCGCAGCGCCGCATCTTTCGCAGTCGTTTGCGCGATGACGTCAAACCGTTCGATCGCCTGCGATCGCCGCTCATTGTCGGCGATGCCCGAGCCGGTGCGCGAATTGCGCACGATGTTGGTCTTGATGCCGCCGGGATGCACCACGGAAAGACGAACCGGACTGCCGAAGACTTGCAACTCGTGACGCAGGGCTTCTGAAAAGCCGCGGACGGCGAATTTCGCCGCCGAATAGGCGGTCTGGCCGGGCGGGGCCATGATGCCGAAAATCGAGGAGACGTTGACGATATGGGAGGCCTTCTGGCTGGTCAGATGCGGCAGGAACGCACGGGTCGCATGCACGGCGCCCCAGAAGTTGATGTTGAACAGCCACTCCATCTGCGCCTGATCGAACTCGTGAAACAGGCCGAGCAGCGAGACCCCGGCATTGTTGATGAGGATGTTCAGCGTAGGGTGGGCGGCGATCGCCTCGCGCGCAAAGCCTGCGATCGCCTCCGGGTCGCCGACATCGACGCGATGCAAGGTGACTTTTCGCGGTGAGCCTTTGGCGATGTCGGCAGCGGCCGACTGAAGTCCGGCCTCGTCACGGTCGGCGAGTGCGAGATCGGCGCCGCGAGCAGCAAGCTCGATCGCGAGCGCACGGCCGATGCCGCTCGCCGCACCCGTGATGGCCACGGTGGCTCCAGGGATCGCAGTCATCTAGTGGTCCGATTTAGAGGCGAGCTCCGCCACTGAAAGCGGATCGGGCAGGCCGGATCAAGCGAAATGAAAGCCGGAATCAAAAAGGCGAGCCCTGAGCCCGCCGCATGATCGCTGTTATCGCCGACTTGGGTGCCCGGGCAGAGCGAGGCTCCACCCGGGCTGAAAGAAGTATCGAAGTTACTTCTTCTTCGACTTCTTGGCCTTTTTCGCCTTCTTTGCCTTCTTCGCTTTCTTAGCCATAGCATCCTCATTTGAGTTAATGGATTGAAACGCGACACGAGGCATGCTCGGCGGAGGGCCAGCCTCGCAATATCCTCAACTGTAATCCCAGCAGATTCGCGGACGAATGCCCCGCGCTGTCACGCCTGTGTCATCACGTTATCCACAGAAGTTACGCGTTTTGGCGTGCTTTTGGCGAGAAGCTTCCGCTTCGCGCGTTTCAAGTCGCATCACGCGATCGATGAAAGCTACTACGGCAAGGCGTCTCTCGTGGTGAGTGCGAGGTTAACGCAACGCCGTCTGGCGAGTATCGCGGCGCCTATCATCGCCTTCAGCATTTCACAACCAAGACGCGGATTTGGTTCCCAAGGTGAGACTCCGTTAATCGCCTCGGCTGCATGTTGCTCCGCAGGACTACGGGGATAGTCATTTCGCGGGGCGGCTGGAAAACGGGGGAGACAGGGCGATGATCGCTCTGGGTTTTAAATGTTGAACGTTCCGACGCTTTGGACGGCGTTCATTTTCAATTTCCTCGCGCTCGGCCTGATCTGGGCCTACATCCTGCACAGCTATCCAAGCCTTCAGGCGGCGCGGTACTGGACCGCCTCTGCGTTCGCCATCGCGGGCGCGGCCGTGCTGGCGATGGGGACGACGGTCACGGAGTCGCTGATCCCGCTGTTGTTCGCCGGTACGACGGCGGTTCTCGCGGTTTGCCTTGCGGCGATGGGCGTCCGGCGGTTTTACGGCGAGCCGACCCCTTGGGGGCAGACGGCCGCGATCGCGGCACTGACCTTTGCCGGCCTCTCGATCTTCATCTTTGCCTACGACAGCGCGACCATCCGCATCCTGATCTATTCCGCGGGCTTGTCGGTGCCGCTCGCGCTTTCGCTGCCGTTGCTGCTGCCGAAGCGGGATGGCCGGGTCAATGCCGGCGCGCGGCTCGCGGGTTTCGTTGTCATCGTGATGATCGCCGTCTGCGTGTTCCGCGCGGTCGACAAGCTGTTGCAGACCAGCGGCGACTTCACCTTTGTCCATGTCAACGCGCCGCAATCGGTCATGATCCTGGCGCTGATTTTCTTGTCCATGGTTTGCAACTTCGGCTTCCTGCTGATGGCAATGGACCGTCTGCGCAATGAGGTCGCCGATCTCGCGATGATGGATGACCTCACCGGCGTCGGCAACCGGCGGCAATTGCTGCAACGTTTGACCGAGGAATGCGCCAGATCGGATCGCTCGGGCCAGCCGTTTGCGCTGCTCGTGATCGATCTCGACAACTTCAAGACCATCAACGACACCCACGGCCACGCCGCGGGCGACGCCTGCCTGCAGCATTTCACCCTGATGGCGCAGACGCGGCTGCGGCCCGGCGACCTGCTGGCGCGCACCGGCGGTGACGAATTCTGCGTCATGCTGCCGGCGTCCTTGCTGCGCGAGGCGGCTGCGATCGCGCGGCGCATCATCGAGGTGTGCCGCGAGGATGCCGCCGGCTGCGTCGGCAACGAAGTCCCGCTCTCGGTCTCGATCGGCGTCGCGCAATGGACCCGTGATGTCGGCGCCTTCCCGGACCGGCTGATTGCCGCGGCCGACCACGCGCTCTATGTCGCCAAGAACGAGGGCCGGAACCGCTTCTCGGTCTACGAGCCGGCGCCGACGCTTGTGCCGGATTTGGCGCCGTTGCGGCTTCACGCCTGAAGTCCTTGATCTGAAGCAAGTCCGGCGCATAGTGCCGGACATGATCTTGCGTTTTCTCCTGAACACCTTGTGTGCGCTGCTGTTATCTCCGGCCATGGCCGGGGAGCCGTCGCTCGAGGCGATCGCGCGTTCCTCCGGTACGCCGGAAATTCCAGGGTTGAAGATGGTGTGGCTCGCGCCATGGGGCGATGTGGAAAAGGCCCATCCCTGGCGCAACATCATCGTGCATCAGACCGAGGGGCCGGCCGGCTCGGCGCGCGGCGGCGCGCAGGCGCAGGCCAAAAATCCGACGCGCCGCGGCGTCATGGTGTGGGTCGAGACCGACGGCACGGTGTACTGGGCGGTGGCCGACAATCTCGTCCCTACGCACACCGACGGCGCCGACCGCAACGACAACAAGTACATCGACAATGCGAAGACCTATCACCAGGTCAACAAGGACAGCTCGATCGGCGTCGAGTTTGCCGGCAACTATCCCGATGTCACCAAGCCCGCGACGGAGGCGCAGGTCGAGGCCTGGCGGATTCTGGTGAAGGTGCTGCGCGCGCGTTACCGCATCCCACTCGATCACGTCTATGCGCACAACTGGATCGACTTCAAGGATGCTCGCTACTGCGAGGGGTGCACGCTCGCGACGCTGGCGCGGGAGTGGGGCGAGTAGGGCACGTAAATATTGCCGTGTATCGCGCGGCCTCGCCGCGCGGCATTTCACACCGGTTGCGTTATCCAGGCCAGGAAACGACGGATGGGCCCGGAGCGCTGCTCCCGGCGCAGTTTCGGCAGCGGACGATCGTCCTCCTCGGCGGTGCAGAGTTTGAGGAAGTAATCCAGAAACACCATGTCGTTCGGCTCGGTGAGGGTAAAACTCTCGCCGTCGACGAACACGGTGTAAGCGTAGAAAAACGGGCCGACGAACGGCACCACCGAAGATGGCGTAGCGCGGTCCTTGGAGATCACGAAGCCGGATGGATCGAGCCCGTGGGCGATCATGGTTTGCTCGAGCGCCGGCAGCTTGCGCATGAATTCGCCAGAGAAACTGATGGTCGATTGCAAGGTGATCGGCATGGCTGAGTCTGCTGGCAGATTGCGAGGTGGCATCGGCTTCGATTGCCGATGCCGTCCTCCCTTGGTCGAACGTTGGTGCCCGCCGGTTCACCGCAGGCGTGGACCTTGTTCCCCGGACGCGACGCGACACGCCGTCTTCGGGTGTGGTTGCGTTGCAGATCCGGGGTCCAGGTCGCCGCAAGAGTGATGGGTCCCGGCTCTGCGGTGCATCGCCATAGCGCGTCGAAGACGCGCGTGAACGCGCTTTTGCGCTGCACCGCGTCCGGGACACGAGTAGCCAACAAAAAAGCCGGCGTTGCCGCCGGCTTCCTCGTCTTTTCTCTTGATCGCCTCGATCAGGCGGCGTGGGCGGCCTCGAGCGCGGCGGCTTCCGCCTTCGCGATCGTGCCTTTCACGGCCGACTGCACCTTCTCGAAGGCGCGGACCTCGATCTGCCGCACGCGTTCGCGCGACACGCCGAATTCGGCGGCGAGATCTTCCAGCGTCATCGGCTCTTCCGCCAGACGCCGCGCCTCGAAGATGCGGCGTTCGCGCGCGTTGAGCACGCCGATCGCGCCGGTCAGCGCCTGGTGGCGATGATCGAACTCCTCGTGCTCGGCCATCATGGCTTCCTGGTTGGGCGAGTTATCGACCAGCCAGTCCTGCCATTCGCCGGCTTCGCCGTCGTCGCGGATCGGCGCGTTGAGCGAGGCATCGCCGCCGAGACGGCGGTTCATGTCGATCACGTCCTGATCGGTCACGCCGAGGCGCTTGGCGATGATCTTCACCTGGTCGGGACGCAGATCGCCCTCTTCAAGCGCGGAGATCTTGCTCTTGGCCTTGCGCAGGTTGAAGAACAGTTTCTTCTGGTTCGCGGTGGTGCCCATCTTCACGAGCGACCAGGAACGCAGGATGTACTCTTGAATTGAGGCCTTGATCCACCACATGGCGTATGTAGCGAGCCGGAACCCTTTTTCGGGTTCGAACCGCTTCACCGCCTGCATCAGGCCGACATTGCCTTCCGAGACGACCTCGGAAATAGGCAATCCGTAGCCGCGATAGCCCATGGCTATCTTGGCCACGAGCCGGAGATGGCTGGTGACAAGTTGGGATGCTGCGTCGCGATCGTCATGCTCGCGCAAACGCTTGGCGAGCATGTATTCCTGCTGGGGTTCCAGCATCGGAAATTTGCGGATCTCGGCGAGGTATCGGGACAGGCCGGATTCTCCATTGAGAACCGGCAGGGTAGCTGTGCGGGCCATTCGTGCGCCCTCCACTTGGTTCAGGCCCCCGATAGCGGCGGGCCAGGCAGGCGGCTCCTTTGTTAAAGCCAGTCGCTCTGCGATGTTCCGCGTTGGATATTCAACGCAGGTGCAAGATACACCAAACGGGGCCCGTTTTGAAAGTTAAACCCCCGTCACGTTACGGTGTGGCTGCCATAACCATTTGGCATATCGACGCTTTTCTGAGGCCCTGCGTCATAGCGCCGCTTGGAGCGAGCCCTCCAAAAATCGCAAATCAGCTGGCAAATCCGAGTTCCACTCCAGAATCGCCCCGGTCTTGGGATGCTCCAAAGCCAGAAGGTATGCGTGTAGCGCTTGTCGATCGAGGGCAGCCAGGGCCGCCTGGCTCTGGGGCCCGAGGTGGCTTGCCTTGGTCTTGAAGTGCGGCCCATAGACCGGGTCGCCCATCAGGGGGTGGCCGATATGGGCAAGGTGCACCCGGATCTGATGGGTGCGGCCGGTCTCGAGTTCGCAGGCGACGAGGGACGCCACCGGCTTGCCGTCCGGCGCCTTGAAACTCTCGACGATTTCCCAATGCGTCACCGCGTGACGGCCACTTTCGCGCACCGCCATCTTCTCCCGTGCGTAGGGGTGCCGGTCGATCGGCGCGTCAACCGTGCCGCGGATGCGGTTTGGTACCCCCCAGACGAAAGCGAGATAGCCGCGCCGCATCTCGCCGGTCTTGCCGTGGTCGGCGAATTGCGCCGACAGCGAGGCATGCGCCGCGTCGTTCTTGGCGACCACGAGCAAGCCTGATGTGTCCTTGTCGAGCCGGTGCACGATGCCCGGCCGCTTCACTCCGCCGATGCCGGAAAGGCTGTCCCTGCAATGCGCAATCAGCGCATTCACGAGCGTCCCCGTCTCATGTCCCGCGCCAGGATGCACGACGAGGCCGGCCGGCTTGTCGATGACGACGAGGTCGTCGTCCTCGTAAACGATATCGAGCGCGATATCTTCACCCAGGGGCTCGGCGGCCACCGGCGCCGGCACGTCGATTGTGATCGTATCCCCCTGCACGACATGATAAGCGGGGTCGCGGACCGGCGCGTTCTTGACCGCTACCTGGCCGTCGAGGATCAAGGCTTTCAGCCGCGACCGCGACAGTTCGTTCAAGCGCGCCGCCAGCACGCGGTCGAGCCGGGGCGAACCCTCGCTGCCCTCGACAATGACTTCCAGTTTTTGACCGTTACTCAAATTCCGTTCCAAAGAGCCAAATGACCGACACCGTTGCGCCCGAACCGACCCCCGAGCAGGCCGCGCTGTTTGCGCGGGTGCGGCGCATGATGCTGATCGCGGGCCTGACCACGGGGGTGGCGATTGCGGCCGTGTTGATCGCCATCGGCTACCGTCTTTTCAAGGCCGAGGGAAGCGTCAACCAGGCCGAGATCACGGCCGTGCTGCCTAGGGGTGCGAAAATCGTCTCGGCGACGGTCGCCGGCGACCGGATCGTGGTGACGCTCGACGTCGGCGGGGTGACCGAAATCCGCACCTTCGATGCGCATACGCTGAAAGCCGTCGGCCGCCTCAGATTTGTGAACGAGCCGTAGCTTTTATTCGTCCCCCGCCTGCGGGCAGAAAGGTGGTTTACCTTCATCGCGGAGAGCGAAAACCCGCCTTGCCGCGGGCCGATTTCAAGGCTATTCCCTTGGCCTTACGCTCCCTTCGTCTAGCGGTTAGGACGCGGCCCTCTCAAGGCTGAAACAGGGGTTCGATTCCCCTAGGGAGCGCCAAAGTCTTCCACTCGTTTTGAATTCCCTACAGTTTTGGCTGCTTCCCCAAACCGTCTGAAGTGGTTTGGGGAATTCTGTTTGAATGCCAATTTTGTCGAAATTTTTTAAGTCAGAGTTGCATCGACGCAATTTTCGAAAACCGGTGAGCGACTCAAGGAGCCCCCTGAGACGAAACTCAAGCCGAGCCGTTCAAATCCCTGTTTCGACATGGCCGTGTCGCGCGCCCACAGGCCCGCATCGAGATAACGTTGCAGGCAACACACGAGCAGTTCGTTCGGTACATTCGGAAAAAAGGACGCCACCACCTCAGCGAGGTCTTTTCCGCTGTGGGCGTAGAGCCACCCCTGCATCTTTGCCAGCGCGCGGGTCACTGCGAAAAATGCATCGCGGTGTGCCGCGACTTTGCTCCGGGTTGAGATAAAGGAAGTGTAGACGGTAGGCCCCCGCGAACTGGCGGCGTAGAGTATCGTGCCGGCTCGATCTATTTCGGCTTGCGATGCAAACGGCTCGAACGCCTGTATCACATCAAGCGTTTTCCCGCGCAACGCCGTGTAGTTTTCCGGCATTGTTCGATCGCAAACCCTCGTCAGAGCTGCAGGATCAATACCGGCCTCGCGCAAGTCCTGCTGCAGGCACATCCAGGGTGTCGGCACCTCCGAGACGGTGGCAAAACGCAGGTGCGCAAGGTCCGAAAGCCTGAACCCCTCGGAATTGCCAATCAGAAAAAACGGGTCCCGAGACACCACCTCGCCAAAGCAGATCAGGGGACTTTGATCGTCCCGATCGTGCGCGGTCATCACGCGCATCGGACCGCCCCACGTCAGATCAATCGTGCCATTTGCAAGATGAGCAATTGCGTCACCCGGTGCATCGCTGGAGACCAATTCGACATCGAGGCCTTCGTTTGCGTAAAAGCCGAGCGCGCCAATGGCATAATACGGCGCATAGAAGACAGCGCGGAAGTTCTCCATGAGTCTGATCTTCACGTCGATCTCCAAAAATCGATATTGTCGCAAATTCAGGTTAGTCCAAAACCAGGCCGGATGACTTGATCGGCCCGGCCCATTTGGCGATTTCACTGGTGACGAACTGGAAAAGATAGGCCGACGATCTCCGTTCATCGTCGACGAGATCAATGCCATTTTCCTTGAAGCGCTTCTGCACCGTCGGATCGTTCATGGCCGCGACACTGGCGTCGTGCAGCCTTTGGACAATGTATGCAGGTGTATTTTTGGGCAGGAAGAACGCGCTCCAGTTGGATGCCTCGAAACCGGTCAGTCCCTGCTCATGCGCCGACGCAAGGTCTGGCAAGCTCGGTGAACGCCCGTGGCTCAATACGGCGATTGGCTTGATTGCGCCGCTTTCAATTTGAGGAAGCGCTGTCGGTGTATCGATGCACAGATAGTCGACCCGCTGGGCGATCAGGTCTTGCATCGCCGGCGCGCCGCCACGATACGGGACATGGGTGACATCGACGCCGATTCGAGCGTTAATCAAGGCACAGCCGAGATGGGTAGCGGAGCCCGCGCCCGCCGAAGCGAATTGCATCGTCTTCTGGTTTGCCTTCGCGTACGCAATGAATTCCTGCAAATTATTCGCAGGCAAGTCCTTGCGCACCACCATCACCAGCGACAGCTCCGCGACCAGCACGACCGGAGCGAAATCGACCGTCGAATTATAGAATGGATTTTTATAGAGCGTTTGACTGACGGCGTGCGTGCCGACATTACCGAGCACAAATTGATATCCGTCTGGCGCCGATTTCGCGACCCGGGCGGCGCCGATCATGCCGCCGGCCCCGCCGACGTTCTCGACAATCACCTGCTCATGCAAGGCATCGCTCAAAGCGGATTGCAAAATGCGCGCAACCGCGTCCATCGGACCACCGGTCGCGAACGGGACTACCATCATTAGCGGCCGGTTCGGCCAGGTTTCGGCTTTGATCGGCGTAACGAAGGCTGTAAGCAAGACGATCAGGGCAAGGCGAAGCATTACGATCCAAATCCTGTTTCTGGCCTTGTCAGGAAGTCGGCAGGGTGCGGGGTATGGCATAAAATATGCAATCATCTTCGCTGACAGATGGGGTGAACTGATCGTGCGCGTCTGGATTTGGTTGGTGTTCGGAGTTTGGATTGCGGCATTTTCGAATCCGGCGCAAGCCGAGTACCCGGAGAGGCTGATTACTCTCGTCGTCGCTGTACCTGCGGGAGGGGCGGGCGATCTGGTCGCACGGCAGTTTGCGAGCAGGCTTTCCGAATTGCTGAAGCAAAATGTGGTCATCGAAAATCGGGGAGGTGCAGCTGGCACTATTGCTACCGCGTCCACGGCGCGCGCGGCGGCGGATGGTTATACCCTGCTTCTGTCGTCGATCGCCACTCACTGCACCGCTCCCGTCGTCTACAAGAATATAGCCTACGATCCATCCAGGGATTTCTCGCACATTGGTCTGATAGCGACAGCACCGGCGATACTCAGTGTCAATTCGACGCTACCCATTCGTTCGGTCGCCGATCTCGTCACTTACGCGAGAGGCAAACCTGGCGAGCTGAATTTCGGTTCTTCCGGCAACGGCAGTGGACCGCAGCTGTGGGGAGAGATGTTCATGGCCGCATCGGGTGTAAAGCTGACCCACGTTCCGTACAAAGGATCGGCTCCTGCGGTGATCGACCTGCTTGCCGGCAGAATTCAAATGATGTTCGACGCGGCGGCTGCTCAAATCTCAGGGATACAAACCGGGCAATTGCGTCCGCTAGCCGTAATGAGTGCGGAGCGCTCCATTTTTTTCCCCGACGTCCCGACGATGGCCGAGGCCGGCTACCCTATGGTCGCCGGTAATTTGTGGTACGGCCTTTCCGGTCCCGCGAAACTGCCACCGGCCGTAGTGGCCCGGCTTCAAGGTGCCTTGCAAAAAATTGCGATCATGCCCGACTTTCAAGAAGCGCTAAATCAAGTTGGTTTCCTTTCGACGCCGATGTCTGCACCAGCATATGCCCAGTTCATTCTGGATGAGAACGAGAAGTACCGGAAAATAGCACGAGCGGCCGATATTTCAGTCGAATAAGCTCGTGATCTAATTTCTCCATTGCCGCGACGGCCATTCGTTGGCTCGCTGAGTATCGTCTCGATTTTATTGGGAGATCGCGATGCTTCGCTCTATTGCCAGAACGAGATGGCGCGCAGAGGGATGCCACTGAGCGTTTCGCTCATCAAATCCGCCAGTTCATAGCTTTTGAAGCGTGCATTCCCGGCATCTCCGCCGTATAATTGGTTGCAAACGTCAGGTGGTCGGCGGATGTCCAGGCTTTCCAAAAAATCAGGTTTTTTCGTTGTCCTCGCTTTGACGCTGGCCGTGTTTTGTCTCGGCGCGCCGGCCGCGCGCGCCCAGTCCGTGCCTTACTGGACTTCGACATGGCCGACCGGGTTCGGCAACCTGACCTCGGACCCGAACGGAAACGCGTTCGGCAATTTTTCCTCGCGTTACAATTTCGAGAACGGCTGGTTTATCGGCAGCGAGCGCGGCAACCTGAATTGGGGTCTGAACAATTTCACCCCCGTAAGCGCCTTCGGCAGCGCCACCTCGTTCTCGTATGAAGGCGGCCAGGTCGGCTACAACTTCAAGAGCGCGCCGGTCTCGGTCTATGCCGGCTTTGACACCGTGAAGTACAATTCGCCGATCGCGAGTCCGTTCACGGCGCTCAACTCCATGTCGTCCAACAGCACGCCCGGCTATCGCGTCAATGCGGGCGTCGAATTCCGTCCGACCTCGAACCTCAGCCTGTCGGTCGGCGCCAGCTTCTCGCAGCAGCCAAACGACCTCAACTCCGCGTTGTTGCCGGGAGCGTCGCCTTTCGGCTACCGGGGAAGGTGAGACGCAGCTTTAGCGAAAAGACGGCGTAACAAATCGCCGCGTTTTGGAACCATTGTTCTCTTCCGCATCTTAGTTCCGGCAACGCCCACGCGGGTATCAACCGGGATTGGAACGAACATGGCCAGGAAGTCGATGATGCTGAGCGACCTCTTTCACGAGACGCTCAAGGATATCTATTTTGCCGAGAACAAGATTCTGAAGACGCTTCCGAAGATGGCGAAGGCTGCGCAGTCGAAAGAGCTGCAAAAGGCCTTCACGAAACATCTCCGTGAAACCGAAGGCCAGGTGAGGCGTCTCAATCAGGTCTTCAAGATCATCGGCAAGCCGCCGCGGGGAAAAACCTGTGCGGCCATCAACGGCATCACTGAGGAAGGCGCCGAGATCATGAAGGACTTCAAGGGAATGCCGGCGCTCGATGCAGGGCTTCTCGCGGCGGCCCAGGCCGTCGAACATTACGAGATGTCGCGCTATGGCACGCTGCGCACATGGGCCGAAGAACTTGGGATGGCTGACGCGGCCAGGCTTCTACAGGCGACGCTTGACGAAGAAGAGGCGACGGACGCAGCCCTCACCAAGTTGGCCGAATCCCTGGTCAACATCGAAGCCGAACACGACCTGGCGGCCTGATGGACGTTGTGTCCATCGGCTATTCGAGGGAGCCGTAGATCAAGGGAGCTATGGATAATGACCGATATCAAAGAGCATATGGAAGTCATCGGTGCCGACGGCGTGCACGTCGGCACCGTCGACAAGATCGAGGGCAGCCGGATCAAGCTGACCAGGAAGGACAGCGGAGAGGGATCGCACAAGGGCCATCACCACTACATCGACCGCGGCCTGGTTGCCGGCGTTGAAGGCAACAAGGTGCGGCTATCCGCCGTCGGCGCGGTCGCCGTCACGATGGAGGAAGAGAAGAAATAGCTCAGTCGTTCGACATCGTCGGCGCTTGATGTCCTCAAGCGCCGCGTTTCATTCCGTCTTGAGTGATTTGCCCGACGGGCAAATCACTCAAGACGTCGTCCATCCTTCTCTCGAAAAATTTCTCCCGTTGCCCCGACGGGCAAATCACCTTTACAAGCCCGCGTGTCTCGCGCCCACAAGAGGGGCGTATCGCGATCGTCACGGACGTTGGGCGCGGGATGCGATGGACGAGGGTTGCGCTTTGAGACGAGCGCGCGGCTCTCGGACGGAGAAGTCGTGTGGTCCTGATGCCTCGACGCTGGCATCAAGTGGGCGACAATGCTTGCGCATTGCGGCTTGCGATGGTGACAAGAAAGCCCGATCACCAGGGAGAGCACGAAGAAAACCGTTAAAACCAATCGCGCAGGGAATGCCGGATCGTTTGGCTGACCTGTGGTGACTAACTCGTGTGCTTTCTTTAATTGCACGCGAGGCTGCCGGTGCGGCGAGCGCCCGGCATTCCCTGCGCCCTCTGTTTTTGAGGGACGAGGACGAAAGCATGACTCGGGCGCGAAGCGTCGCGGGAAGGAAGGAGCCTGTTCCCATTACCCATCCTTCGAGACGCATCGCTTTCGCGATGCTCCTCAGGATGAGGACGCGGTTCGAAGACCCTCATGGTGAGGAGGCGCAGAGCGCCGTCTCGAACCATGAGGCCAGAGGGTAGCCAACGCCAAAAGTCTGAGCCGAAACGCCGAGAAACCACCCCGATTACGGTTGCCAATGGTCAAAACAGGCGCGATCCTCACGCCCACGAAAGAGGCCGCAAAAACAGGCCAGAAAAATCGGGAGGAAGCGATGACCCAGTTGAACAGGCGCGCCTTTGTGACGGCCGCTGCAGGCGCGATCGCCGCGCCCTATCTGTCGCGCAGCGCGCGGGCGGACGATGCGATCAAGCTGCGCTGCTCGCTCGACACTGCGCCGTCGCATCCGCGCAACCAAGCGATCGTCGATTACCTCGGCAAGATCGAGGAGGCGAGCCAGGGCAAGATCAAGGCCGAGATCTTTCATTCCGGGCAGTTGTTCGCCGATCTCAACGTCACCAAGGCTCTGATACAGGGCCAGGTCGATATGGCCGCGCCCGGCACCTGGACCATGACCGGGCTCGTGCCCGACGTCGATTTCTGCCAGTTGCCGGCGCTCTATAGCCCCGCGATCGATGTGTTCCGCCGCTGCGCGGACGGCGCGCCGGGCGAGCTCGTCAACAAGCAGCTCGAAGGAAAACTGCATTCGCACGTGCTTGGCAACTGGCTCGAGCTCGGCAACGAGAACTGGTACACGACGAAGAAAGAAGTTCGTTCGCTCGACGATCTCTCAGGTTTGAAGCTCCGCAGCCCGGGTGGCGCCGGCATCTCCTGGCGCATCGGCTTTGTGCACGGCATTCCCAATGTCACGCCGTGGCCGAACGTGCCGCTGGCGCTGTCACAAGGTACCTTCGACGGTTTTGTCTCTAGCGACGAGAGTGTCAACTCGGCCAAGCTCTGGGAAGCCGGCGTCAAATATTCCTACGCAGATCACCAGTTCTACGCCAACTATATCCCGATGCTCAGCGATACCTTCTGGTCCAAGCTCGGCGAGACCGAACGCAAGCTGCTGCGCGATGTCTGGGCCGCCAATATCGAGCGTTACCGCGCGATGTCGGCGAAGTCGCAAGCCGATGCGCGGGCGACAATGCAGTCGAACGGCGTTTCCTTCTTCGACCCGCCGGCGGATCAAGTGGCCGCCGACCGCAAGCGCATGATCGCGGCGCAAGCCGATCTGGTCCGCGACACCAAACTGTCGGCCGATATCGTCAAGCTCGTGACGGATACCGTCGGTAGCCATAGCTAGTAAGATGGCCGCGGGTGGGGGGAATCGGGGCGTGCGCGATGCTTGGTGGGACAAGGCCGAGCGGTTTCTGATCGGCCTGTTGGGCCTTGCTGCCATGGTCGTAGGTCTGGTGCAGGTGGTCGGGCGCTACGTCGCGCCGCGCTACGCCATCTCCTGGGCGGAGGAGGTGATCGTCTATCTCGTGGTCTGGGGCATCATGCTTGCGGCTTCGCAACTCGTGCGCACCGACAGCCATGTGCGGCCGGATCTGGTGCTGCGGGCGGTGTCGCCGCGCGTTCAGCGCTGGATGGAAGTCGTCAACTGCGTCATTGCGCTCGCGTTCTGCGCCGGCCTCGCCTGGTATGGCACCAGCATCGTCGAGACGTCGTGGATGCTGGACGAACGCTCCTCCTCGGACGTGCAGTTTCCGATGTGGCTTTATTCGGCGGCGATTCCGACCGGCGCCGCGCTGATGTCCGGCCGCTATCTGATCCGGCTTTATCGTTATCTCTTCGCCTTCGATCCCCTGACGATGACGGTCGGCCATATCCCCGCACATGAACAGGCCGGCGCGAGCGCGGTGCTGCCGAAGGTCGACTGATGAAATTGGATTTGTTTACGATCGCGATGAAGGTGGACCCGCTCTCCTCTTATCCCTCCCCCCGCGTAGCGGTGGGGAGGGAAGGCCGAAGCGAAGCGAAGGCCAGGGTGGGGGGTGCCTCTTGTACCCCCACCCCGATGCTCGTTTCACTCGCATCGACCCTCCCCACAAGGGGGAGGGAGGAGAGAGCGCGCCCTAGGGGCGAGGCGTACTAGTATGCTCGTCATCCTGTTCCTGGTGCTGTTCTTCGGCCTGCTCGCGGCCGGCATGCCGATCTTCCTCGTGCTCGGACTGTGCGCCGCGATCCTCTACCTCGCGTCTGGCGAACCCCTGATCGGCGTGGCGCAGGTGATCATCGATCACCTGAACTCGCCAACGCTGATGTCCCTGCCATTGTTCGTGATGGCTGCGACCTTCATGCGTTATGGCGGTGTGGCGAAAGCACTGGTCGATCTGTCCGCGGCCTGGCTTGGCGGTGTCAGGGGTTCGCTCGGGCTCGTCACGGTCGTCGCCTGCACGCTGTTTGCCGCGATCTCCGGCTCGTCGGTCGCGACGGCGCTCGCGATGGGGACGATCCTGCTGCCGGCGATGATCGAGAAAGGCTACCCGCGCAGCTTCGCGCTCGGCGTGGTCGGCGCGTCCGGCACCATCGGTATCGTCATCCCGCCGTCGCTCGCGTTGATTCTATACGGCATCGTCGCCGAGCAATCGGTGCCGCGCCTGTTTCTCGCCGGCGTATTGCCGGGCCTGTTGCAGGCTGCGGTGTTCTTCGCCTGGGTCTGGTACGACGCGCGGCGGCGAAAATTCCCCGTCGAGCCGAGCCTGCCGCTGGCCGAACGGCTCACCGTGACGGCACGGGCGATCCCCGCCTTGAGCGTGCCCGTGATCGTGCTGGTCGGCATTTACGGCGGCGTTGTCACCGTCACTGAAGCTGCCGCGATCGCCGCGGTCGTGTCGCTGCTGGTGAGCCTGATCTACTATCGCGGCTTCCACTGGTCGGAAACGCTGTGGGTGGTGGCCGATGCGCTGAAGAGCGCCGGCGCGATCATGCTGATCGTGGCGACGGCGCTCGCTTTCGGTCACTGGATGACGGCGTCGGGCGTTCCGGCCCAACTCGTCAAATGGGTGCTGGCGCAGAACATGGCGCCGTGGCAGTTCCTGCTTGTGATCAACGTGCTGTTGCTCGTGCTCGGCTGCTTCCTCGAGGTGATCGCAACGCTGCTTCTGGTGCTGCCGATTCTCGCGCCGGTGCTGCCGGCGCTCGGCGTCGATCCCGTGCACTTCTCGATCATCTTCACCCACAACATGGAGATCGCGCTGGTTCACCCGCCGGTGGGTTTGAACCTGTTCGTGCTCTCGACGATTTCGCATGCGCCGATCGGCGAGGTCGTGCGCGGCGTCCTGCCGTTCCTGATCCTGCTGCTGATCGTCTTGATGATCATCACCTACGTGCCGGCGCTCACGATGTGGCTGCCGCACGTGGTCTATGGGAATTGAAAGCGCGCGACGTGAGCCGTGCAGCGTTCAGTCCGCGTTCAGGCTGCGGCTGCGGTTGAGCAGGAGATAAAGCGCGCGGGGATTCGTCGTGAGGTAGCGCCAGAACAGCCGGCGCGGCTCGAGCCAGATGCGCCAGGCCCATTCGAGGCCCGCGTCCTGCATCCATCGCGGCGCGCGAGCACGGCTGCCGGAGAGGAAATTGAACAGGCCGCCGGAGGTCTTGATGACGCCGACCTTGGTCAGCCGCGGGGCGAATTCCGCGACGAAGGCCTGCTCGTAGGGCACGCCCAGCGCCACCCACAGATAATCCGGTGCCAGCTCGTTGATTTCATCGACCTTGGCGCGCAGTTCGTCGCCGCGGAGATAACCATGGCAATGCCCGACGATCCGAAGGTTTGGGTACATCCTGCGGACGTTGGCGACCGCGGCAGCGTTTTCGGCCTCGTCCGCGCCGAACATATAGAAAGAGAGATTGGTTGCTTCCGCCTTGCGGGCGACAACATCGAACAAGTCCGTCGTCGCAACACGTTCGGGCAACCGTACCGGCGATTTAAGCCGCGACACCGTCACCAGCGGCTGGCCGTCGGCATTGATGAGGTCGGCGGCGCGGAACAGCTGGTCGGTCATCGGCTCGGTCGAGCAGCGCGCCAGCACTTCACCGTTCGCCGACGTCAGATAGAGTGGCCGCGTGAGCCGGCGCTGCGGGAATACGAGATCGATCATAAAATCGGCGGTCTGCTCGAGGTCGAGCACGGCGATGCGAAGGCCGCCCAGCGTGATCCTGGGGACGCCGGCCGTGGCAGCCCGGCCGATCGGGTTTGCGCGCCGCTCAAGCATATTGCGCGCTCCGAACCGATTGGACGGGAGCCGAATGGAGCTCGTTGATGACCACACCGATCAGCTTGCGCTCGGCGCCGCCAAGGCCCGCGATGATATCGTCCATGCAGCTGTTGATATCGAGACTGGCCGGCAGCACCGCGATCAACCCGTCGGCAACGCTGATCAGCTTGAGATCTTCGGCACCGAAAGGCATCGCCGGGCCGTCGATAATGATGAGGTCATGGTCGCCGCTGGCGCGCGCCTGCGCGATCGCCTTTCGGATGGCGTCGGTGGCGTCCGATCCGATCGCGGGCAGCACGTCGACGTTGTTCTTGGTCTTGATCGCACGCTGGGCCTTGCTGCCGATCGAGAGCCAGCCGAGACGTTTCGCCTCCGGCTTGCGCGTGCCTTGCAATTTGTTGGAGAGGAGACGGGTCTCGTGGTCGGCGTCGATCACCAGCACCCTCGCATCGTCGCGTGCGGCGGCGAGCGCAACGTTCAGGGTCACGATGCTTCGGTCGCGGCTGGCACCCTGGCCGATCACCGCCATAATGGGCGCAACATTGGCGGCAGAGCGCCGGCCAAGTGCTTCGCGCATGTCGCGCATCGCGTTGAGGAAGGTTGTGAGCGGGAGGGTGGCCCGCAGCGTCGGCCAGCCAAGCCGCGTCAGGTCGGGAATGCCGCCGGTAGCGAGAATGCCGCCGAGCGTGCGGATCACGTCGGATTCCTGCAAGCGCGCAATGCCGGCTTTCTCGGCCGCGAGCGGTGCAGGCTTATTCTCCGGCGGCTTCGCCGGCGAAGGCGGTGTTGCGGATTCGGGCGCGGTCTGCTTGGCCGGAGCTGCGACAGGATCAACCGACAGCAGTTCGACGGCGGCAAACCACATCGCGGCCGCCAGCGCGCCGAGCACCAGTCCGATCGCCGCGATCAGGCTCGTGGCCGGCGGGAACGAGCGCCGCTGCGGTACGGTGGCTTCGCCGATGATGCGCGCGTTCGACGTATTGAGGCTCTCTTGTTCCTCGGTTTCGCGCGAGCGCTTGAGGAAAGACTGATACACGTCGCGGCCTGCCTCGACATCGCGTTCGAGTTCGCGAAGCCGCACCGAAGCCTGGCTCAGCTGCACGCTCTGGCGCTTCTGCGCCTCCAAGGATCGGGTGAGCGAGGTTTCGTAGTCACGAGCGCGCGTGAGATCGTTTTTCGCCGACTGCGCGTAGCGATCAATCTCTTCGTTGACTGTGCGGTGCAAGTCTTCCACTTGCTTGCCCATCTGCCGGAGCGACGGATGCAACGGTCCAAGTTCGCTCGTCATTTCGGCGAGGCGCCGGCGCGCCTCGGCATACTGCGCGCGCAGGTTGGCAAGCGTCGGCGACTGCAAGGCTTCCGGAATGGCGCCGGCGTCGCCCGCGGCGCGGCGGCTCGCTTCGATCTGATCGTATTTGGCTTGCGCATCGAGGGTTGCCGCATGCGCGGCCGCGAGCCGCTGATTGCTTGCGAGCAGTTGCTGATCGGTGATCAGCGTGTCCTGCGTGCCGACGAAATTGTTTTGCGCCTTGTAGACTGCGAGCGTGTTCTCGGCGGTGCGCAGCCGTTCCTGCAATTCCTTCAAGCGGCCCGACAGGTCGGAGGTGGCACGCCGCGCGGCGACGGACTGCGAGTTCTTGGTTTCGATCAGATAGGCGTTGGAGATCGCGTTGGCGAGCATCGCCGCCTTGGCGGGGTCCTCCGACCAAACATCGATATCGACGATGAAGGTGCGATCGGTTTTCTTGACGATGATATGGCGGTTGAGCGCGTCCAGGGCCGTCGTCTGGCTGCGCGTCGGCGCGCTGGATGGCCGCGGCTCGAACCCCAACAGGCCGAGCAGGCCCGACATCGGCCCGCTCGCGCCGCCGCCGAATTCGGGGTCCTTCTCGAGATGGGTGTCCCGGACCACCTGCGTCAGGACGCTGTTGGAGGTGATCACGCGCGCCTGGCTTTCGACCACCATCGCGAGCCCGGAAATATCCTGCGAGCGCGGCGTCAATTCGCGGTCGACGAGCTGCAATTCGCGCGGATCGACATAGAGCTGCGCGGTCGCGAAATATTTCGGGGGCAGGCTTTTGCCGATCGCGATGGCCGCGCACGCGCCAATCAGACCCGCAGCCGCAATCGCGGTCTTGCGCCGCCACAATAGGTGCAAGAGCTGCGAGACGCTCAAGCCAGCCGACGTCCGCGCAGGGGTCGGCCCGGCGTCCGGCCTCGGTCGCGCTATGGGTTGGTCATACGCCAGCATGAACCCCGGATTCCATTCGAACCGCCGAACGTATCGGCTGAGCGGTTAGTTCTCGGGTCACGTCGGGCGAGGAACGAACGCAACAGGAAAAATTAACCATACTCTTTGAAGGACTATTCACCGAATTAGCAAAGAAACCGTTTAAGCGTCCAGCGATCGCGTTTCTTTCGCCGCGCGCAATACCACGCTCGATAGTTAACGATTCGTTATCGGCTTCGGCGGCGCGCGTTGTCATCGATCCTTGCTCCCGAAGACCGATCCATAAACGGATATGGCGGAAAACACGTAGAGCCCGAAATAGACAGCGTTGAGCCAAACACCCCATTGCACGATGTTGTCGAAGTGAATCAGCAGGAAGGCGAGCGCTGCGGCCTTCAATCCGACCAGCGCGGTCGCAATGACGGCGCGGATCGTCATGTGCTGGTACACGAAGAAAAGCTCTGAGTGATATTCGACGAGGTTCTTGAACGCCGGCACTGCGAGCAGCACACCGAACAATTGCGTCGCAACGGCTACGTTGGGGCCGAGCAGGTCCGGCCAGATTGATAGTGCGACCAAGAGCGCCGCGAGACCTGCGGTCGAAATTAGTGCGATCAGCGCTTCGACGCCGAGGCTGCGGCCGATCTGGTTGCGCTGTCGGCCCTCGATGATGAGCTTGCGCGAATACAGCACGTAGAAGCTGCGGATCGGCACCGAGGTAAAATCGATGATGCGGGTGGAGATCGCATAAATGCCGACGGTGCGCTGATCCGCCAGCGACAGCATCACGAGCTTGTCGATTTCGTTTTGCGCGATCGAGGCGCAGTAGGCGACCGAGAACAACAACCCGTCGCGGACGCGTCCGAAGAAGATCTGATTTCGCCAACGCAACTTGACGCGTGGCTGATAGATCGCGATCGCAAGCGCCATTGCTGCGAGATTGAAAGCGAAATAGATCACCGACCATGTTTCGACGTCATGCCGGCTCGAAGCGGCGAAGACAACCGCGCCGGCGGTTCGTAACGCAGAGCCCAGCGAGATGACCAGTGATGCCGAAGCATAGCGACCCAGGCCGTTATTGACCTGGTGGATCGTTTCCACGATCCGCCACAGGCCGGTTTCGACCAGAATGATGAGCAGGAACGCGACCAGCGACAGCGACGGCGCAAACAGCAGATAGAATATCGGCAGCGAGGCGGCGAGGCAGAGCGGCAGCGCCATCAACCAGCTGGCGTAGAAGACGGCGAGATAACCACCGAGTGTCCGGCGCTTGCCGGCCGAAGCCCTGAAGGCCAGCGAGGCAAAGCCGAATCCTGAAAAGCAGCCGATCATGATCCCGGTCGAGGACGCCGAGGCAAAAACGCCCATGTCATGCAGCGACAAGGTGTTCGCCAACACGAAGAAGTAAACGGCCTGAAGGCCGAGGCGCACGCCGGTGCCGGCGAAAACCTGAAGATAGTTGGTAAATTGTGTGCGGAAGGCGCGCATCAGCAGCGCGAGCAGTTGCGATGCCCGCGAGATGACTGGTGAATCCAGCTCAAGCGCGTTTAGAGGTTCTGACTTCATCAGATGGTTGGACAGCAAGATCGGTGCCGGAGGAAGCCATCACATCGATCGCGCTGCTAAGCTGGTTAATTCCGAGCGCCGCGGTAACCATCAAATGCATCGGCTGCTGCAATGCATCGCGTTGGACCGGATATTGCAGTTGGGTTTGTAGTTTCGTTTGCGAATGGCCTGGAAGGGCCGGCCCCTAAGGGTGAAGGAATGTCGATAGAGGCGAAATCCCGCCGCGATTTTCTCGCTGGCGCGGCAACGACCGCGGCACTGGCCGTTTTCGGCACAGGCGAAGTGTCCGGTATGTCCGCTTTTGCGACACCATCGAGATCAGCTGCCGGCCTTGAGAATTTGATTCCCTATGGCGCGGCGGTGCGATCCGACGCATTGGCCTCCGATCCGTCCTATCGCGATGCGGTCATCGCGAATTGCCAGATGGTCGTGCCGGAGAGCGAGCTCAAATGGCTGGAGCTGCGTCCGACACGGGATGAATATCGGTTCGAAAAGGCGGACGCGATCATCGACTTCGCTCGCCAGAATGCGATCGAGGTCCGCGGCCATACGCTCGCCTGGTACGGCGCTTTGCCGTCATGGACCGAGGGGATTGCAACCCGCGCCGAGGCGGAGCGTGAGTTAGCCGATCATATCGAGACGGTGGTGTCCCGTTATCGCGGCGTCATCCCGTCGTGGGACGTGATCAACGAGCCGCTTGCGGAATGGCCGGAGAACGCATCGTCGCTTCGTCCCTCGATCTGGGCGAAGCGCATCGGGCCGGACTATCTGCGGCTCGCTTTGGAGAGGACCGCATCGGTCGATCCCGACGCGCGGCTCGTGCTCAACGAATACGACATCGAGTATGCCGGCCCGCGCTTTGCGGCGCGGCGAAAAGCACTGGTCGAACTATTGCGCTCGCTGCGCGATCGCGACGTGCCGTTGCACGCGGTCGGATTGCAGGCGCATCTCTTTGCCAGCCGCACCATCGATCGTGATGGCTTGCAGGCGCTCCTTGCCGAAATCAAAGCGCTCAAGCTCGAAGTCTGGATAACCGAACTCGACGTGATCGATTACGAACTCCCCGGCAAGATCGGCGAGCGCGACGCGCAGGTCGCCGGCCTGGCGAGCCAGTTTCTGCAAACCGTCACCGAAGTCGTTCGTCCCAGGGCGATCCTGACCTGGGGCTTGAGCGATCGCTACACCTGGGTGCCAACCTATTATAAACGCCGCGATGGTATGCCTAACCGGCCGCTTCCGCTCGACGCCGAGCTCAAGCGCAAACCGCTGTTTGACGTGATCGAGGAGTTTCGGCGCAAGGCCTGAAGAGAATGGCCTGCCCATTTTACCCGAAAATGCCACAGCTTTTGGAATTGATCATACGATGAGTGACACGACAACCGAGTTTCAGCCCGCAACGCTTCCCGCTGTTGCGCCCCGGCCTGCCTTTAGCCGGCAGTTGGTCGACGCTGTGATCGCGCGGCTGCGCGGCGTATCCCTGCTGCGAGCCATCAAGCGCCGGCTGGTCGAGTTCACGCGCGGTTCGGAAGAAATCATCTACCGTCAGTCCGAGGTCGCCCAGAAAAACCTGATCGCTTCCTGGAAGCAGCTACAGGCATCGGACGTGATCCTGCCGCTCGACCAAGTCGGGTTCAGCCGCTTCTCGGAGTTCGAGGAAGATGGCCAGCTGTTGTATCTGCTGACGCTCGCGGGATCGAAATCCCGCGCCGTGGTCGAGATTTCCTCACAGGACGGTCGCGTCTGCATGGCGACCAACCTTCTGGTGCATCATCGCTGGCGAGGCTTTCTGTTCGATGGCGATCCGGTCTTTGTCCGGGAAGGCCGGCGTTTCTTCGCGGCTCATCCTGCCACCCGCAGCGCGCCCCCCGTCATGAGGGCCGAGTGGTTCACGCGCGACAATGTCAACCATGTGTTGGCCGCCGCGGGCGTGCCCGACGAGGTCGACGTGCTGTCGCTCGATATCGACGGCAATGATCTCTATCTGTGGAGCGAGATGAAGGTGCGCCCGCGGATTCTGATCTGCGAATTCAACAATGCCGTGCCGAGCGATCTCGCGCTTACCATTCCCTACCGGCCTGGTTTCTCTTTCGCGGCATTGCCCGCCGAGCAGGCGATGTTCCGTTCGGCAAGTCTCGCCGCTTACGTCGCGGTTAGCCGGCGCAAGGGTTATCGTCTCGTCGGCATGAACGCACTTGGATTTAACGCGATCTTTCTGCGCGACGACGTCCTTGCAGCCGAAATGCCGGAAATTCCGGCTTCTACGTTGAACGACGTTGTGGCCGCCGAAGAAATGCGCCGCCGATGGTGGCCGCGTCTGTCGCAGTTGCCCTGGATCGAGGTATCTCCAGATGGAAAACTCTGAACCCACGCGCGGCACTTCCCGCGCGATCGCGGCGATATCGCCCGCGCTCGATCCGGCGATCGGGATCGTGGTCTGCATTCCCTGCTTCCGTCGTCCGGACCATTTGCGGAAAACGCTTCAGTCGCTAGTCGATCAATGCACGGATCGCCGCTTCGCCGTTGTGATGGTCGAGAACGACGCGTCGGCTTGCGGCAGCGTGCCGGTCGCCAACGAGTTTTTGCGACCCGGAAAACTGGCCGGCCTTTGCGTGGTCGAGCCGCGCCAGGGTAACTGCCAGGCGATCAACGCGGCGTTCGAAACGGCACTCGCTATCTTCCCCAATGCGAGCGACTTTCTGATGATCGACGACGATGAGATTGCGTCACCGGACTGGCTGGAGCGGATGGTGCAAGCGGCACAGACGACCGGCGCCGATGTCGTCGGCGGTCCGGTGCTTCAACGTTTCGATGACGAGGCCAAACGCGGGTTGCAGCGTCACCCGGCGTTTCGTCCATTCTATGAGACAAGTGGAGCCGTGCCGATCATCTATGGCTGCGGAAACTGCCTGATCCGGCGTCAGGTCTTCGAAAGGCTTGGCAGTCCAGCGTTCGACTTGCGTTTCAATTTTCTCGGCGGCGGCGATGTTGATTTCTTCACCCGCTGCCGGCGAATCGGAATGAAGTTTTACTGGGTCGCGGAAGCGGTCATCATCGAGACCGTTCCGGATGCCAGGACGCGGACGTCCTGGATTGCGTTGCGCGGGCTTCGCATCGGTGCGATCAACTATCGCGTTCAGCGCAAGGTAGCGGAGACACGGTGGTCGCGCATCAGGCTTGCCACGAAGGTGCTGGCCTTGTTGCCGCTGTCGGTAGTTCGCGCGCTTCGCCTGTTTTTGACTGAGTGGAAGCCACTGATCGCCTTGCATCCGATGATTGTCGCGTGCGGCGGTCTGCTGGCGGCCATCGGAATCGAACCTCAACCCTATAAAGCCTCGAAGATCACAGCTTGAGCCGTTTCCTGAGCCAATTTGCCGTCGCATCCGACTTCCGCGCCGTCGCCGGTGAGCTTCGCGGCCAGCAGGTGATGGATATCGCGCGGGCAGGCGCCTTTATCGGTGCGCTGCTGCTGGCGTGGATATCGATGCGGCCGTTCATCGATCTCAGCGACATGTTGCTCACCGACGTGACGATGGGCAACGAGGTGTGGACCTATGCGGCGTTTGCCGGTTTCGCCGTGCTGACGGTCGCGCTTGCGATGCGCGACGGCCAACGCGGATTTGCGACACTGCTTTCGCCCGGCTATCTCGCACTGGGCGGCTGGATCGCCGTGATGACGGTGATGTCGATCGAGCCCGGCACGTCCGCTCGCCGTCTGGTGCTGGCGCTCTGTGTCGCTGCGGTTGCCGCGTCTTTGATGCTTCTGCCGAAAAATCAGACCGAATTGCGGTACTGGCTCGCAACCGCGATTTTGGCGCTACTGGCGGTGTGTTATCTCGGCGTCTTGCTGGTACCAAATCTATCGGTTCACCTGGCTACCGACGCTCAGGAGCCCGCACTGGCCGGGGCCTGGCGTGGCGTATTCGGGCACAAGAATATGGCCGCGGGCATGATGGCGATGCTGCTTTTTCTCGGCATCTATGTCATTCGCGCAGGCTCGGCGCTTGTCGGCGGGATAGCCGTCGGCTTGACGCTTCTGTTTCTGGTCAACACCGAGGGAAAGAGCGCGCTCGCATTGTGCCTCGGAGTATTGGTGTTGACTTCGCTCGCGACGACGATCCGGTCATTCTGGTTCCGCGCGGTCGTGTTGTTGATGCCGCTCGTGCTGCTCAACATGATCGGCATCGGCAGTGTGATGAGCGAAAACCTGGCCGCGATATCGAAGGCCTTGCCGCTCGATGCGAGCTTTACCGGCCGCACCGATATCTGGACGTTCGGATTGCAAGCGGCAGCGTTGAAGCCGTGGACGGGATACGGATTTTCCACGTTCTGGGGTAGCAGTGCGGTTCAAAACCTGCCGCAAGGCATGGAGTGGGCTGCAACTGCCGCCCACAGCCACAACGGGTACCTTGATATCACGCTAGCGATGGGGCTGCCGGGGTTGGCGCTGTTGATCACCGTGTTCGTCGTCGGACCCTTGCGGGATTTTCACGCTGCCGATGGCGGCGGCAACAATGGTCCGTTGGCGCAGGCATTGCTTCAGGTCTGGCTGTTCGGACTGTATCTCTCGTCGCTCGAAAGCTTCTTCTTCGACCGGGCCGATCCCATGTGGTTCAGCATGCTGGTGGCCATGTTCGGGCTGCATTATCTGGCGCGCTTTCGCCTCGCCGAGTGATGCTGCGCAGCTCAGCGTGCTCTAGAGCTGCGCCTTGATCGCATTCGCGGCGTCGCGCCACCATCCGGCGAAATCGAAGGCAGCGTATGCCGTTGGTCGATCGAGCGAGGCGACGATCGCGTCGGCATAGACGTCATCACCCGATCCGCGTGGGACCAGCACGATGGCGCCGTGTTCGATCAATTCCTTGAAGCGAGGATGGTGGTCGAATTCGTCTGCTTCGGCAGGTCCGGTCACGATTACGGGATGACCGGACTGTACTGTTGTCAGGATGCTGGCGCGCCGCGCCGTCAGGCCTTCTTCGAGCGGATAACAAAAGGCATCGACCTCGTCGAACAATCCGAACACCTCGGCGCTGGATTCGACGTAGCCGCTGACGATGACGTCCTCCGAGAGACCAAGCTCGCTCAGGCGCGTAAGAAAATCCTGTTCGACATTGTCGAAGGCCTTGATGAAGGAGCCGACATAGACGGTGAGCGGATTGTGTCCGCGCTCCCTGAGGATGGCGGTGACATCGAGCAGCGTATTGGGCTGCTTGCCCGGATAGATCGATCCGAAATGACCGATCACGAGCCGGCCGCTTTGGCGTGCAGCTTTGAGCTTCTGGCGCAATGGAGTGTCGGCGGTTTGCGAAGGTGCCTCGATATTGGGTGGCAGCGGCGCCATCACGCATTTCGCGGCCGTCCAGCCAATGAGCGGATCGCGCGCGAGCTCGCGACGCACCTGCGGCGAGAACATGATGACGGTATTGGCGAGCAGCAGCGCCGGGAGGTAGGTGACGCGGCGCAGCCAATGCAGACTCGCCCATTCGTGTTGAATCAGAATGACGCTGCGGCCGCGCATCCGGGCGAACGCAAGCGCCAGCAGCGGCCGCAGGATAACGCGCTTCCACGCCACAATCGGGAAATTGCAAACCACGCTTCGCGCGGCGCCAATCGCGCGCCATATACCGGCGATCGAGCCCTCAGTTCGCGTCAAGGTTAACGTGGTGCTGCTGCCGGGACCGAGCTTCTCGGTCGTCTCCTGTAACAGCCCTGTGAATTGACCGACCCCGCACTGCATCTGCGGCCCTGCGCCGAGAAACAGCGCCTTATTTTTACCTTCTGCGGTCATGCTGCTTGCGGGATTGCGTTAAGGATTCCGAAAAAATGAAGGCGCGAGTGCTCTACCCCGCGCGGTTCCCCAAATATCGACGTTAGCCATATATCCCTGTGATTGTCTTACTGTCAGCTGCTGCGATTGCCTTGGGGCCTATTTTCGCGGGATAAACAGCCAAAGATCGCGCGTCCGCTCTACGTCGGGATAACGCAAAAAGCTAACCGAGGCCGTGTGAAAAATTGGCGGCGATCAGCGGAAAACTTGAACAAGACCTCCGGACTGCGATGGCTGCCTCTTGCCGTCGAATGTTCGATCGAAGGGTCGGTTGAGGGAAGTTGGCGGACGATGGCGATCGTGGATTCCGAGCAAATCATCAGCCGCGCGTCTGCTCTTTCCGCGTCGAGATTCGCAATCGATTTTGTCGACGACTGGAAGCTGGCTGCTGCATGCTGGTCTGCTGACGGTCAGGAAACGGCCTTCCAGCATCCGCTATGGTTCGACGCGTGGTACGGCGCCTTCAAGAATATATCGCCGCTGATTGCGATCGTGGGCGATGCCGCAACCGGACGGAAGCTTGCGCTCTTGCCGTTGATCCGGCGCGTGCGCCACGGCGTGCGCGTTGTCGAATTCGCCGACCTGAACGTGACGGACTACAATGCGCCGGTTTTGCGACCGGGTGTAACATTCGACATGACGGAGGCGCGCGCGATCGCCAAGGCGCTGATCTCCGAATTGCGCAAGGTGCCCGGCGGGGTCGACCTCGTTCGCTTGCGGAAAATGCCTGGCAAGATTGCGGGCGGGATCAATCCGCTCGCTTTGCTTGGGCGCGAGGGCTCCAGTTCGCTCAACGGCAACATCATCGAAACCGGCGACGATTTTGAGGCCTATCGCGCCTCGATCAAGCGAATCCAGATGCCCCGGTACTGGCGCGTCTTCAGCCGCACCCCAGGTGCGGCGTTTCGCATGATCGGTTCAGTCGATGAAGCGTTGCAGGCGGTCGACGTTATGGATGCGCAGCAACAGGCGCGCATGCAGAAGCTTGGTCTCAAGTTCGTGCTCAATGACGCTATTCATGGCGGCTTCTATCGCGACCTGGTCAGGCGCGGAGTGCCGGACGGTTATGTCGTCGTTTCAACGCTGAGCTGTGACGAGGCCGTTGTGGCGACAATGCTGGGCATCAGACATCGCGACTACTTCGCCGTCTTGAGGATCAGCAACGCGGGTGCGCGCTGGTCGCAGTGTTCGCCGAGCAAGCTCGTCGTCGAGCGCACGATGGCCGCGCTTCACGAACAGGGCGTTCGGCGTTTCGACTTCAGCGTCGGCAATTACGCCTTCAAGCGCCGCTTCGGTGCGACCCAGATTCCATTGACCGATGCGAGTATCGCGCTCGGCTGGCGCGGCATCCCCTATGTCTTGCGCGATCATACCGCGCAAGGACTGCGCCGCTATCCGTGGCTCGCGCAATTGGTTGGGCGTGCGTTGCGCAGACCCTCACATGAGGAATGAGATGGGTTCATCTGTAGAAACGAAGAAAACGCATTTTCGGACACTCGATAGCTGGCGCGGCATTGCCGCGCTGCTTGTCGCCCTGTTTCACCTCAATCTCTACAGCGCCATCTACCCGCTCGACTTCGTTCGTAACGGCTATCTGTTTGTCGATTTCTTCTTCGTGCTGAGCGGCTTTGTCATTACCTATAGCTATGGCGATCGACTGAAGACGCTCGACGATCTCGGTGCGTTTGCCATCCGCCGGTTCGGTCGTCTTTGGCCGCTCCACGTCGTCGTGCTGCTGGCGTTTGTGGCGGCCGAAGGCGCCAAGGCCGTGATGGCGGCGCGCGGCGCCTCGTTTTACCTTCCGCCGTTCACGGGAACCAATTCGCTCGACACCATTCCGATCAACCTGATTTTCGGCCAGTCATTCGGTCTCGTGCAGCATTTGACGTGGAACCCGCCGAGCTGGAGCATCTGCGCGGAATTCTGGACCTATCTGGTATTCGCGGCCGTCCTCGTTATCAGCTCGACCTGGCTGGCGCGATTTCGTTTTGCGGCGCTAGGCCTGATTGCGGCGATACTCGCGGCAAGCGTGTCTATCCTCGTCCTGTTTTCCCGGCACGGCATGGACGCAAGCTACGACCTCGGATTTGTCCGTTGCCTGTACGGCTTTCTGGTCGGTCATCTGACCTATCGGCTTTTTCAAGTCACGCCAAAAGCCACGCTTGATTCCAGACTGCCGGAATGGGCGATGCTGATCGTGATCGTGGAGTATGTATCGCTGGCCGGGCGTAGCGAATATTCGTTCTTCGCGCCGTTGGTATTTGCGGCCGCAGTGTTCGTGTTCGCGTTCGAGGCGGGGCCGGTTTCGCGCCTGATGTCGAACAAAGTGAACGACTGGCTCGGCAAGATTTCCTATTCGATCTACATGTGGCAGGCGTTCATCATCTTCAACTTTGTCGATCGGCCGGTCTCCATCGTCGAGAAAATAACCGGGAAGGTGTTGACGACGACGGAAGGTGTGAGTTCGGCGCTTGGAGGGGAAGCCGGCAAGCTGATCGTGCTCGGCGGTCACGTCCTGCCGATACTGGTCACGCTGCTCTTTCTTGTTGTTCTCGTCGCTGTCGCCAGCGTCAGCTACTACCTGATCGAGCGGCCGGGACAGAAATTGTTCGCGCGTCTTGCTCAATCGCGATGGCGGAATTCGCCTGCGAGCGTTGGCTCCGTCGGCATCGCGCAGTAGGTCTCAACCGCAAGTCAGTTTGAAAGGGCGGCATTCCCTTGTCGGAGATGCCGCCCTTTTAGTTGTCAGCCGTGAAGCTTCTTCGCGGTCTCCGCGATGGTACGGCCCTGATAGCGCGCGCCAGCGAGTTCGTTTTCCGATGGCTGGCGGCTGCCGTCGCCGCCGGTGATCGTGGTGGTGCCGTAGGGCGAGCCGCCCGTCACTTCATCGAGTTTCATCTGGCCGGCAAAGCCGTAGTTCAAGCCGACGACGACCATGCCGAAATGCAGCAAGTTGGTGATGATCGAAAACAGCGTGGTCTCCTGGCCGCCGTGCTGGGTCGCGGTTGAGGTGAAGGCGCCGCCCACCTTGCCGTGCAGTGCACCCTTGGCCCACAGGCCGCCGGCTTGATCGAGGAAGTTCGCCATTTGCGATGACATGCGGCCGAAGCGGGTGCCCGTGCCGACGACGATCGCATCGTAATTGACCAGATCTTCGATCTTCGCGATCGGCGCGGCCTGATCGACCTTGTAGTAGGAGGCCTTCGCGACTTCCAGCGGCACCAGTTCGGGGACGCGCTTGATGTCGACGGTGGTGCCGGCCTCGCGCGCGCCTTCGGCCACGGCATTCGCCATCGCCTCGATATGGCCGTAGGCCGAATAATAAAGCACGAGAACTTTTGTCATGATCTGATCTCCAGGGACACTTGGGGAAGGGGCTGCATTGCCAATCGAGTCGGCAATGCAGGGTTGGGATGGGTGTAAGTTCGAGGCGCGGAGGCGTTACGCGGCGTCGACCAGCACCAGTTCGGAATCTTCCAGCGCGGTAATCTTGAGCTCTCGCTCGTCGCTGATGGCGAGGCCGTCGCGGGCGTTGACGTTGACGCCATTGACGTCGACCTTGCCGGCGGCGGGCACGAGATAGAGACGATGCGCCTTGTTCGGCGTGTAGTGCGCGCTCTCGCCCGCCTTCAATGTGGCGGCCAGCACGCGCGCGTTGGCGCGGATCGGTAGCGCGTCCGTGTCGTCGGCTTGCCCGCTCGCAATCGCAACGAACTGGCCGGAGCGATCCGCTTTCGGAAACGGCTTGGCACCCCAGGTCGGCGCGCCGCCTTCTGTGGTCGGCTCGATCCAGATCTGGAAGATCTTGGTGGGCTTGGGCTCCAGATTGTACTCGGAATGGCGGATGCCGCTTCCGGCGCTCATCACCTGGACGTCGCCGGCTTCGGTGCGGCCCTTGTTGCCCAGACTATCCTGATGCGTGATCGCGCCCTCACGTACATAGGTGATGATTTCCATGTTGGCGTGGGGATGCGCAGGAAAGCCGGTGTTGGGCGCGATCTCGTCGTCATTCCAGACGCGAAGCGCGCCATGGCCCATATTTTCGGGATCGTAGTGGCTACCGAATGAAAAGTGGTGTTTGGCCTTGAGCCAGCCGTGATCGGCGGCGCCAAGCCGGTTGAAGGGACGAAGATCAAGCATGGGCTACTCCCCAGGGTTCTGAAGTTCACATGGCTTCTGGATAAGCGCTCCGCATTCGGGTATAAATAGAAACAATTGAAACATATCGTTTCCTTTTTTGACCGTGAGGGGCCATGGCCAAACTTCCGGACTTCGAGGCGCTTGCGATTTTTGCAAAGGTCGTTGAGCTCCGTTCGTTCGCGGCCGCCGCGAGCGAACTGGCGCTGTCGAAGGCCACGGTCTCAAAGGCGGTCACTCGCCTCGAGGAGCGGCTTGGCGCACGGCTCTTCAACCGTACCTCGCGGCGGCTCGCGCTCACCGACGCCGGCCAGAAGCTTTCCGGACGCGCCCAGCGGCTATTGGCCGATGGCGAGGCCACGGAGAACGAGGCGTTGGCGCAATCCGTTGCACCGCGCGGGCTCGTTCGTCTCGCGGTGCCGATGACCTTTGGGGTGAAGGCAGTGGCGCCGATCCTGCCGAAATTTCTTGAAGCCTATCCCGACGTCTCGATCGACCTTCATTTGAGCGATGCGACGGTCGATCTGATCGGGGAAGGATTTGACGCCGCGTTGCGGATTGCGCGGCTGCCGGATTCTTCGCTGATTGCGCGACGGCTATGCGCGATGCCGCGTCACACGGTCGCCGCCGCTTCATATCTGAAGCGCCACGGTCGGCCGACCCATCCGATGCACCTCGCGCAACACAAGTGCTTTGGTTACGCCTATCTGTCGACCGCCGATGTCTGGCACTACCACAACGCCGCGGGCGAACAGGTGAGCGTGCGCCCTGCAGGCCAGCTTCGTGTCAACAATGGTGAAGCAGTGCTGCCGTCGGTGATCGCGGGCCTCGGCATCGCCGATCTGCCGGATTTCATCGCGGGCGATGCGATCCGGTCGGGAGAGGTCGAAGTCATTCTGAAAGGCTGGTCGCAACCCGAAGGCGCGGTACACCTGGTGATGCCGCCAGGCGGTCCGCGTCCGGCGCGCGTCGAGGCATTGGGAAGTTTCCTCGCGGAGCATTTTGGCAGGGTGAAAAAACCCTCACGTCGCGCTTGAGGTTGGGCAGGCATTTTGCGGACTGTTCAACCTTTTGCGCAGTTCACCCGGTGCGGCGGTTGGTGTACCAGTCCAGTAGAAAAATAAACGCCCCAGGGGAAACTGCCGATGAACAGACGTGAATTGCTGAAAGCGACCGCCGCGCTGCCGCTGTTGCAGGCCGCTCGGCCATCGTCGGCGATGGTGGCCATGGATTGGCCGACGCATACGATCTCGATGATCGTGCCGTTTCCGGCCGGCGGGCAAGCCGATCTCGCAGCGCGTCCCATCGCGCATGCGCTCGAGCAGATCCTCGGCAAATCGGTGATCGTCGACAACCGCGCCGGCGGCGCGGGCGGCGCCATCGGCAATGCGGTCGCGGCGCGCGCCGAGCCCGACGGTTATACATTACTGATGACGCTGTCGTCGCTTGCGGTACTTCCCGAAGCTGATCGTCTTTTCGATCGGCCGCCGGTTTATGAAGTCTCGCAATTTGCGCCGGTCGCACGCGTGTTGGCCGATCCGACGCTGCTCGCCGTGCCGGCCTCGGCGCCGTGGAAGACGCTGGAAGAATTCGTCGCGGATGCAAAGAAACGCCCCGGCGAAATTCGCTACGGTTCGTCCGGTCCCTACGGCACGCTGCATGTCGCGATGGAAATGTTCGCGGCTTCCGCCGGCATCAAGCTGCTGCATATCCCCTATCGTGGCGCAGCTCCTGCGCTGAATGCGATCCTGACGGGGACAGTGGACGCAGTCGCATCGGCGCCGGGCACGCTGCGGCAGCAGGTCGACGATGGAAAGATGCGCGTGCTCGCCAATTGGGGTGCCGAGCGCATCGCGAGCTTTCCCGATCTGCCGACGTTCAGGGAACGTGGCTACAAGGATGTCGAGTTCTACATCTGGGCGGGTCTGTTCGCGCAGCAGGCGCTGCCGGAACCGATCATGACGAAACTTCGCGAAGCGATGGCGCAGGCGGTGAAAAGTCCGGAAGTGATCAAGACGTTCGAAACGGCCGGCAGCCCGGTCGCCTATATGGACGCGCCGGAGTTTTCAAAATTTGTTGAAACCGACAGCGCGCGCCTCGTCGCTGCGGTCAAACGCATCGGCAGGGTTGAGTAACGACCTTCCGGCACGCTCACATTTTTTTGTTCGGCGCGAACCAGCCCCGGCCTCATTGATTTGGTTGGTTTGGCGAACCGGTTCGCCGGACGGTTACTCATGTGCTGAAGAGGAAGGGGGCGGTCATGCGAACGCACCGAATTTTCCAAATTTTTGCTTTGGTCGCGTTGACGGCCGCCGGCGGAACTTCTGCCGTGGCCCAGGAACATCGCGGCACCATGGAACAACAAATGGCCTGCACGCCTGATGTGTTCCGATTATGCGGGGCTGCGATACCTGACGAGAATCGAATCGTGGCGTGTTTGCAGGCAAACACGCCGCAGCTCAGCACGCCGTGCCGTGCTGTGTTTGAATCAAGCGACAGCGCCAACGGTCCGCCGCCGCAGAATTTGCGGCAGCAGGTGGCGCCCCCTCCGGTGAGGCGCAGCTATCAGTATCAATAAGGGTGCGCGCCTAGCAGACGTCGACCCATTCGGCGGCGACGAGTTCGGCCATGTGCGAAGGCGCAATCCGCACTGCGCTGTTGATCGAGCCTGCCGCCGGCACGACTTCGTCGAACGCCTTCAGTGAAACATCGCAGTAAATCGGCAGTGGCGTCTTCAGTCCGAACGGACAGACGCCGCCGACCTCGTGGCCGGTAATGTCGGCGACTTCATCGAGGCCGAGCATCTTCGGCTTGCCGCCGAAGCGCGCCTTCACTTTTTTATTATCCATCCGCGAGGTGCCGCTCGCGACGATCAGGATCACCTGTTCGCCGACCCGCAAGCTCAAGGTCTTGGCAATCCGCGCGGGCTCGACGCCATAGGCTTCGGCGGCAAGCGTGACGGTCGCCGAGCTCTTGGTCGATTCAAGCACGGTGATTTCGGGCGCCTTCTCGGCGAAGAAGGCGCGGACGGATTCGAGGCTCATGGGCTAGCTAGCGATAAGGTTCGGCAATTCTGACAGAGTGCGGATGCGGTGGTCGGGTGTCACCCCGAGTTCGTCCATTTGCGTACGCAGCGCCTTGAACATCGTCAAGGGCGGAACGACATCGCTCTTCACGCAAGCCTCCGCCATCGCTTGCGGCGTCACGCGCTCGATCCAGGCGACGTTGAGGCCAGAGCTCTTGGCGCCACAGGCATCCCACGGATTGGAGGATACGAAGAGGACTTCGTCTGGGCGCGCACCCAAGACCTCTTCGATCAGCGTGTAGGCCTCCGGCGCCGGCTTGAAGACGCGCTTGCGGTCGACGCTGATGGTCGCATCGAGCACGCGATCCAGCCCGCTATTCTTGACCAGTGCGTTGAGCATATCGCTCGAGCCATTGGAGAGAATGGCAAGCTTTCTGCCTTTGAGTGCGGCAAGCGCGGTCAATGCGTCAGGGTAGAGATCGAGATGAAGATATTTGTTCATGATGCGATCGAAAGCGGCCGCATCATAGGCTAGCCCAAGCGCGCGCAGCGTATAGGCAAGGGATTCTCTGGTGACGACCGAGAAGTCCTCATAGCGTCGCATCAGCGAGCGAAGCCAGCTGTATTCGAGCTGCTTGATGCGCCAGATTTGCGTGATGATGTCGCCATAGCCGGGAAAGGCTTCCTCGGTAACGGTGGCGACCGATTGAATGTCGTAGAGCGTGCCATAGGCATCAAAGACAACGGCTTTGATCGTCATTGCGATACTTTCTTCAGTTAATGGTTCTCTCTTCGGGAGCCGGATAACGCCGTGCCCGTCTATGTCGATTTGGCACCGGTATGAACCTGCAGAAGGAATACGTCAAAGCGCCGCTCATTTTCCTTGTCCCGCCCCCATGCGAACGTGCCGAGAACCGCACCAAGGAAACCTAGCGGCAGCGATACGATGGTCGGGTTGACTAGCGGCCACAGCGCGTCGGCGCCGCGCATGGCGGGTCCGATCACCGCCAGCACCACCGAGGACAGAAGGCCGACGGTCATGCCCCCGACTACACCTCCAGTATTGAATCGACGCCAGAACAGCGAAAGTATCAACACCGGGAAGTTCGCGCTGGCAGCGATGCAGATGGCAAGGATCACGAGAACCGCGACGTTGACGCCTTGGGCGAGAATGCCGAGTGCGATTGCCAGCACGCCGATCGCGACGGCGGCGGCACGTGCCAGCCAGACCTCCTGTTTCGCTTCTACCTGGCCGCGTTTGACCCAGTTGACGTAGAAGTCATGGGCTATCGCGCCGGATGTCGAGAGCGTCAAGGCGGAGACCACCGCAAGGATAGTCGCCACGGCGACGGCGGCGACGAAGCCGAGCATGAGGTCGCCACCGAAAGTGTCTTTGCCGCCGCCCAGGTACTGCGCCAGAAGCGGCAGCGTCAGGTTGCCGCCCTTGTCGGCGGCACGGATAACATCCTGCCCGACGAAGTCTGCCGCAGCGAGACCGAAGATCGTCGTGCCCGCGAAGAATGCGCCGGCCAGAAACATCACCCACACCACCGAGCGCCGCGCTGTTTTGGCATCCGGCACCGTGTAGAATCGCGTCATGACGTGCGGCAGTCCGGCAAGGCCCAGTGTGTATCCGAGCCCGAGCGAAATCTGGTCGAATGGATTCTTCAGATAATTGCCGGGCAACAAAAATTCGGCAGAATATTTTTGCTCTGCATCCGTAAACAGCGTGAGCGGATTGAAGTGGACCAGCGACAGGATCATCACGAGGATGATCGCGCCGGCGCCCAGCATCAGCACTGCTTTGACGATCTGCACCCAGGTGGTCGCCAACATTCCACCGAACGCGACGTAGACGATCATGCTGATGCCGACGAAGACCACCGCCCAGTCATAGGAAATCCCGGTGAGCAGCCGCACCAGCACGCCGGCGCCGGCCATTTGCGGCATCAGGTAGGCAAAATTGACAACCACGGTTCCGACGATCGCGGCCAGCAAAGATGTTCGCGTCTGCATGCGGCTGCGAATGATGTCGCCGAGCGTATACCTTCCGGTGTTTCGCATCGGCTCGGCGATCAGGAACAGCACGGTGCAGAACGCAACCAGCGGCCCAAGGGCGTAAAACGCGCCGTCCATGCCGTAGAGGGCGGTCAATCCGGTAAATCCGAGAAAGGCCGCGGCACTACACCAGTCGCCGGCAAGCGCAAAGCCGTTCTGGGACGCAGTGAGCCGACTGTCGGCTGCGTAGAAATCGGCCGTGGTCGAAGTGCGCTTCGCGGCCCAGTAAGTGATGCCAAGAGTGATCAGGAGTATGATGACGAAGATACCAAGGGTCGGGTTCATTTCGGTTCTCCCGATCTCGCAACATCCGCAACAGCTATTGCGGCAAGCGGATCAAATCGACCGGCGGCAATGCGTCCGTAGACGATCGCAAGCCCCCATGTCAGCAGATAGTTGAACGCGATCAGCGCGAAGCCGAGATTGAGAGAGCCAATCAATCTGGTTCCCATCAAGTCCTTGGCGAAACCGGCCAGGATCGTCAGACCGATATAGCTGGTCATGAAGACGATAGTCATCGGCACCAGATATTTCAGCTTTTCGGCGACCAGCAGCTTGACCGAGGCGTGCGCAGCGTCAAGCGAGCCCACGTTGCGAGCCATGTGCCTCCCCCTAATCTATTCATTCGTTCTCCCGCACTGCGACGGGTTGGCCAAAGGCTGCGCGGTAAGGCCCGCAAGCCCGAGCCAGCTTCTTTACCGACGGCTTGTGAAGTGACAAAATGAATAATCGCGATGATGAGTATCGTATTTTACGATAATGGAGTGCGGATGAATTTCGATATCGACTGTCTCCGTTCGTTCATGGTGGTCGCCGACACCCTGAGCATCTCGCGCGCAGCAGAAAGCGTCGGCCGTTCGCAGTCGACCGTGAGCCAGCAGATCGCCAAACTCGAATCGCAGGTCGGCAAGGATCTGCTGGCACGGCGCAAGGGCCGTGTGATCAATTTGACTTCGGAGGGAGGCAAGCTCGTGCAATATGCGCGGCGTATCCTCCAACTCAACGACGAGGCCTATGCCTCGATGTCTGACGATGTATTGACCGGCTTTGTGCGCCTTGGTGTGCCGCTTGACTTTTTCGGACGTGACTTCACGACGTGGCTGGCGCGGTTCAAGAACAGGCATCCGATGGTGGGGCTGGAAGTCGAAGCCAACCAATCGGAAAACCTGATGAAGCGCAGCGCCCGCGGCGAGTTCGATCTGGCGTTTTTCAAGCAGCAGGCCGGCGCAAGGAACGGCACTGTTGCGCTACGCGAGCAACTCGTTTGGGTTAGCGGCCCGAATTATTCACCCGACTCCACGGACTCGGTGCCGCTCATCCTGTTTCCGGAGGGCTGCGCCTATCGTCAGAACGCCATTTCAGCCTTGCGGGATCACAAGCGGTCGTGGCACGTCAGTTTTGTCAGTCCGAGTTTCGAATGCCTGAAGTCGGCTGCGGTAGAGGGTATGGGAATCACCGTGTTGGCCCGCGCGCTTGTTACGCCGCCGCTTCGTGTGGTTCGTCACGGATTGCGATTGCCGCAGCTGCCTGCCGTGGAACTGGTCTATTCGTTCGGCCGGCGGAGCAACTCGCGTGTCGTCAGCGAACTCGCCAGCTATCTGACCGACAGTCTCACCAACGCGGGAACCACGCACGCGGTGCCGTTGCCCTCTTGACGGCTGCGGACAGCGCCCGGACCGCCGACTAGAGCTTCAGGAGTTTTCGCGCGTTTTCCTTTAGCACCTTCGGCCGGATCTCGTCGCGGATATCGAGCTTGGCAAAATCGGCAAGCCAGCGGTCCGGCGTGATTACCGGCCAGTCGGAGCCGAACAGCATCTTGTCCTGCAGAATCGAATTGATGTAGCGCACGAGAATCGGCGGGAAATATTTCGGCGACCAGCCGGAGAGGTCGATATAGACATTCGGCTTGTGGGTCGCGACCGACAGCGCCTCTTCCTGCCAGGGAAATGACGGGTGCGCGAGGATGATCTTGAGGTCGGGAAAGTCGACAGCGACGTCATCCATGTACATCGGGTTGGAATATTTCAACCGCATGCCCATGCCGCCCGGCATGCCGCTGCCGACCCCGGTCTGCCCGGTGTGAAACAGCGCAATCGCGCCACCATCGCTGATCGCTTCATAGAGCGGATAGGCCATGCGGTCGTTGGGATAGAAGCCCTGCATGGTCGGATGGAATTTGAAGCCTTTGACGCCGAATTCCGAGATCAGCCGTTTCGCTTCGCGGACGCCAAGCTTGCCTTTATGCGGATCGATGCTCGCAAACGGGATCAGCACGTCGGAATTTTCCGCGGCGACCTCGAGCATCTCGTCATTGCTGTAGCGCCGGAAGCCGGTCTCGCGCTCGGCATCGACCGGAAAGATCACGGCCGCGATTTTCTTCGCGCGATAATAAGCGGCGGTTTCCGCTACCGTCGGCGGATGCCTGTTCGGCGATTTGAAATAGGCCGCCATCTGCGCCTGGAAGTCGTCGTAACCATCGTCGCCGTGCAGGCCGCAGGGTTCCTCGGCATGGGTGTGGATATCGATCGCCACGGCGTCGTCGAGATTGGGCAGCTTTTGCTTCGGCATTTTCCCACCCCCTTGGGGTTTTACGGCCCGGTCTTGAAATTGGTTATAACGTATAACAATTTGGCGAGGTGGCCGAGAAGACCGAAAAGGGATTCAGAAGGTTCCATAAGCGCATTTGGGGCCCCAAAACCCTTTGGATTGACATTTGGCCGAGGTTTGCCTTAGAAACCGCGCGTCCCGGGCGGCGCAGCCGTCGGCGGGGAAAATTTCGTTTTTCCATGGTTGGGGTCTCCCGGAGGTATTTCGGGCTACCCGGATGATCGCGCCGAATACGGCCTTTCAAAGCATCAGGAATGTCCCATGAAGGTCCGTAACTCGCTGAAATCGTTGCGCGGTCGCAATCGCAACAACCGTCTGGTCCGCCGCAAGGGCCGGGTTTACGTGATCAACAAGGTCCAGCGCCGCTTCAAGGCGCGTCAGGGCTGATCTCGCGCCGAGGCCGACCGTACGCCCGCTTTAAGGCCTCCGAAACCGGCTTTGCGGCCGGTTACGGCTGTTTTTTCGTTCATCACAGGTCTTTGACGCTTCTGCGCTTTGCAAGCGCGTTTTGCTGCGTCTAGACTTTTCAGATGGCCACCAGATTCCACGCCGCGCGTCATCATCATCGTCGGCTTGCCATCCTCCTCGCTGTGATCATCAGCGCGGCGCCAGCCGCCTCGTTCGGGCAAGATCCAAAGCAGAAGAAGCTGCCGGATGCGCCGGCGAAACTGCCGAAGGTTCCGGCCGACAAGACGCGTGGGCTCGATTTCCTGTTTGGTGCGCTGAAGGCGGCGCCGGATGAAGCGAGTGCCAAGCATGTCGAGGCGAGGATCTGGGCGATCTGGCTGCAGACGCCCAGCGACACCGTTGCGCTTCTGATGGTCCGAGCCAAGACCGCGATGGAGTCGCAAAATTCCGACGTCGCGCTCAAGCTGCTCGATTCCGTCGTCAAGCTGCGTCCCGATTATGTCGAAGGCTGGAATCGCCGCGCGACGCTTTACTACCTGAGAAACGACTACGCCCGTTCGCTTGCGGATATCGAGCAGGTATTGGCGCGAGAGCCGCGCCATTTCGGCGCGCTGGCCGGGCTCGGCATGATCATGCAGGATCTCGGCGACGAGAAACGCGCGCTGGATGCGTTCCGCAAGGCGCTCGCCGTCAACCCGCACCTTGAGAAGGTGCCGGAACTGGTCAAGACCCTCACCGAAAAAGTCGAGGGCCGCGATATCTAGCGGCGCGATATCCAGCGCGAGCTAGTGGAGTGGATTTGACATTCGCTACCCTCCTAGCCGCGAGTTCGTACAGCGAATGTCAAATCCTAAACTCCACTAGAATCCTATATTTGCTAGTGGTCCTTTGATTCTAACATTCGCAAAGGTGCCCGCTGAGCAGGGATGGCGAATGTTAGAATCGGACCACTAGTGAAGAACGCCGCGCTTCGGTCCTGTCAATCCGCCATGCGCGACGGCGGCGTGGAGTTCGGCAAGCTCCGTCTCAAGCTGTTCATTGACCAGCAAGAGCGCCTTCAGGGCACCACGAATATCGCCGTCGCAGCGGGCCACAATTTCGTCGATCGCGGCCTCATGAAATCCCGAACTCATCGAAAAGCCTCCAAATATCCCCGCTAGATAATTCTCTCAGCGCAAGCGGGTTGCTGTGGATTATGTGGAAAGGCCGGGCCAGTAACGTCTCGATGCCGCAAACCCTCGGAAACAAAAATTGCCGCCTATGCTTATAGGAAGCCGGCGATGACGGTTGTATGAAGCACAGGAGATCGGCTGTGCGGCGCGGTGGAAAACTCCCCCGAAACCGCGCCCCAGGCTGGCCCGTAGCTGCTGTGTGCCTGTATCGAACCGGACATTCTGGATGTTATCCGCGCTTCTCGTCGCCACGCTCGTGATCCTGGCGCTCGCGACCCAAGCCGGCGTTATCGCTTTTCAGCACCGTTTTCCTGCCCAGGGAAAGGCGATTGAGGTCGCGGGCGCGACACTCAACGTGCTCGAAATCGGACCCAGGAATGCAGCCGGCCCACCGATCGTCCTGCTTCATGGTGCAAGCTCAAATCTGGAAACGATGCGCAGGCCACTCGGCGACAGGCTTGCGGCCCGCCACCGCGTGATCCTGATCGACCGGCCGGGCCACGGCTGGAGTTCGGGCTCGCTCAAGGAAACTTCCACGCCCACCGCGCAAGCGCGGATGATCGAGGAGGCGCTGGAGAAGCTCGACGTCGGTCCGGTCATCCTGGTGGTGCATTCCTGGGCCGGTGCGCTCGGCGCGCGGATGGCGATCGATTATCCCGCGCGCGTCGCAGGTCTTGCGATGCTGGCGCCCGTCACACATCCCTGGGAAGGCGGCGTCGGCTGGTACAACGAACTTGTCACCAAGCCGGTGATCGGCCCGCTGCTCGCCTATACCGTCACGCTTCCACTCGGCTATTTCCTGTTGGCGCCCGGCGCGCGCGAAGTGTTTCTGCCGCAAGTCATGCCGGACGATTTCGTCGCCGACACCGCAACGCCGCTCCTGTTGCGCCCGCGCGAGTTTCTCGCCAACGCCCGCGATCTGGTGCGGCTGAAGCAAGCCGTCCGGGAGCAGGTGCAGCGCTACGGCGAAATCACGGCGCCGACGGTCGTGATCTCAGGCGACGTCGACAAGACCGTGTCGACGAACATTCATTCCCGCCCCTTTGCCGCGGCGGTCGCGAACGCGAAGCTGATCGTGCTGCTTAGCGTCGGCCACATGGTGCAAAACGCCGCCACCGATCTCGTGATCGGCGAGATCGAAGCTCTCACACGCCTGACCGCGCGCGGAACCGCCGCCGCCGCCAATTAAAACCAGCATCGCTTCATGTGAGCGAAAAGAAAATGGCCGGGACAGGGCCCGGCCATTGAGAAGGAAAGCTTGAGAAGCGGGCTTACTTGGTCTTGCCGTCCTTGTCGTACTGCGAGAGGTAGGCCCAGAGGTCGTTGACCTCTTTCTCGTTCTTGATGCCGGCAAAGAACATCTTGGTGCCGGGCACCTTGGCCTTCGGGTCCTTGATGTATTCCTTGAAGTTGGCCTCATTCCAGGTGATCCCGGAATTCTTGTTGGCCTCGGAGTAGTTGTAGTCCGGTGCGCTGCCAGCCTTGCGGCCGTCGAGCCCGTTGAGCTCCGGTCCAACCTTGTTCTTGGCGTCCTCGCCAATCGCGTGACAGGCCAAACATTTGTTGAAGGAATTCTTGCCGGCGGCGGCGTCCTGCGCCAGCGCGGCCGGCACAATTGCCGACGATGCAAGGACGATCACGGTGCTCAGTATCAGTGTTTTCATTCTCGGCTCTTCTTGCTTGGGACGGGAGGATAGTCCCGTTGTGGCATAGGGCGCGGGCGATGGACAAGAGCCGGGAGGGGGAGGTTTGCAACTTCTGGCGCGACTTCCACCTTATGAAAACACGGGTTTCGGCCGGTCGCGCCCCTCGTGCTCGCGAGGCAGCCGGACGTGCTTGATTCTTCACGAGAAATCGGCAATGTCGCTTGCCTGATAAGACTGCCGCGGAGAGATCGAAATGACCATCATGATGCCCGCGCCGGATCAGGCAGTTTTGGCCCGCCGCAGCGCCATCGTCGAGGCGTTGCGCGCCATCGTTCCGGGCGAGGGCGTGATCGATACGCCGGCCGAAATGCTCCCTTACGAGTCCGACGGGCTGATGGCCTATCGTCAGCCACCGATGGTGGTGGTGCTGCCGGACACCACCGAGCAGGTCTCGAAGGTGCTGAAATATTGCTTCGAGCAGGGCATCAAGGTGGTGCCGCGCGGCTCCGGCACATCGCTATCGGGCGGCGCGCTGCCGCTGGCGGATGCGGTTTTGTTGGGGCTCGGCAAGTTCAAGCGTATCCGCGAGATCGATTTCGATAATCGTGTGGTGGTCACCGAACCCGGCGTCACCAATCTCGCCATCAGCCAGGCGGTCGCGCATGCCGGTTTCTATTATGCGCCCGATCCGTCGTCCCAGATCGCGTGTTCGATCGGCGGCAATGTCGCGGAGAATTCCGGTGGGGTGCATTGCCTGAAATACGGCATGACCACCAACAACGTCCTCGGCTGCGAGATCGTGCTGATATCAGGCGAGATCCTGCGCATCGGCGGCAAGACGGCCGAGAGCGCCGGCTACGACCTGATGGGAATTATCACGGGTTCGGAGGGGCTGCTCGGCGTCATCACCGAGATCACCGTGCGGATCCTGCAAAAGCCGGAGACGGCGCGCGCTCTGATGGTCGGTTTTTCCGAAGTCGAGGCGGCCGGCGAATGCGTGGCGCAGATTATCGGCACCGGCATCATTCCCGGCGGCATGGAGATGATGGACAAGCCCGCGATCCACGCGGCCGAGGCCTTCGTTCACGCCGGCTACCCGCTCGATGTCGAGGCGCTGTTGATCATCGAGCTCGATGGCCCAAGCGTCGAGGTCGACGAATTGATCAAGCGGGTCGAGAAGATTTCGCAAGGTTGTGGTTCGACGGTCTGCCTAATCTCCAATTCGGAGGCCGAGCGCAACCTGTTCTGGGCCGGCCGCAAGGCTGCATTTCCGGCCGTCGGGCGGATATCGCCGGACTATCTCTGCATGGACGGTACCATCCCGCGCGGCGCGCTGCCCAAGGCGCTCGCCCGAATTCGCGATCTCTCCGAGAAATACGGACTGCGCTGCGCCAACGTGTTTCACGCCGGCGACGGCAATCTGCATCCCCTCATCCTCTACGACGCCAACCAGCCCGGTGAGATGGAGCGCGCGGAAGCCTTCGGCGCCGATATCTTGCGTGCCTGCGTCGAATTCGGCGGCGTCTTGACCGGCGAACACGGGGTCGGAATCGAAAAGCGCGACCTGATGCCGGAAATGTTTTCGGAAGTGGATCTCAATCAGCAGCAGCGGCTCAAATGCGCCTTCGACGCGCAGGGGCTTCTCAATCCGGGCAAGGTGTTTCCGACCCTGCATCGCTGCGCTGAACTGGGTCGCGTGCACGTCCATGGCGGCAAGCTCGCTTTTCCGGATATTCCGAGATTTTAGACGAATGAAAAAAGAAGCTGACATCTGGCGCGGTCTGCTCTCTCCCCCCTTGTGGGGGAGAGCTGGAGAAGGGGATGTGACAAACTCCGGTGAACGCGGCTTACCCCCCTCCCTAACCCTCCCCCGCAAGGGAGGAGGGAACAACGCGGTGTCGTCGTGGATACCCTGAAAGTACGTGACGCCAAGGATGTCGAAGAAGCGGTGCGGGCTGCGATCGCCGGCGAACAGCCGCTCGAGATCGTCGGCCACGGCACCAAGCGCATGGTCGGCCAGCCGATGGCGACCAATGCGCTGCTCGATCTGTCGGCGCTCAACGCCGTGAAATCCTACGAGCCGAATGAGCTGATCATCACGGTGGAGGCGGGCGCGCCGCTTTCCGACGTCAAGTCGCTGATCGATTCGAAGAACCAGCACTTTGCGTTTGAGCCGATGAACACCGCGACGCTGTTGGGCACGCCTGAAGCAGGCACGATCGGCGGCATGATCGCCGCGGGTCTTGCCGGCCCGCGCCGGATCCAGGCCGGCGCCGCCCGCGACCATCTGCTCGGCGCGCATGCCGTCTCTGGCTTCGGCGACAGCTTCAAGGCCGGTGGTCGGGTCGTGAAGAACGTCACCGGCTACGACCTCTGCAAGCTACTTGCGGGCTCGTGGGGCACGCTTGCGGTCATGACCGAAGTGACGCTGAAGGTGATGCCAAGGCCGGAGAGCGAGCGCACGCTCGTGCTGCGCGGCCTTGACGATGCCACGGCCAACCGGGCGATGACCGCATCGCTGGGCTCCCCCTTCGATGTATCCGGTGCGGCGCATGTGCCGAAATCGGCGTTGCGCGACGCCATCGGTGCGCTTGGCGGCCTCGGATCGCCGCGCGAGGCGCTGACGCTGGTGCGGCTGGAAGGCATCACCGCCTCAGCCACGCATCGCGCCGCCTCGCTTGCCGGGCTGTTACAGCGGTTTGGAACCGCGGAAACGATCGAGGACGAGCGTTCGGCGGCGGTGTGGGAAAGCGTTCGCGACGTGGAACCCTTTGCGGCCAAGGGGCCTCTCGGCGCCTGGCCGGTATGGCGTATCGTCTGTCCGCCGGCCGCTGGCGCCGCGTTGGGCGAACGCCTTGCCCGTGAAACCGGGGGCGACGTGCTTTACGACTGGGGCGGTGGCCTGATCTGGGCGGCGATGCCGCCAAAGCCGGATGCCCAGGCGGCGCTGGTGCGGCAGCGCGCGAGCGCGGCCGGCGGCCATGCGATGCTGCTGCGCGGCTCCGAAGAGATGAGGCGGCAGGTCGACGTGTTCCATTCCGCAAGCGAGGGCGTCGCCGCGTTGAGCGAGCGCGTGCGCCAGAGTTTCGATCCAAAAAGTATTCTCAATCGCGGCCGCATGGTCCGGGGAGCCGTGCGATGAAGACGGAATTCAGCGCAGCCCAGCTCGCCGACCCCAATATCGCCGAGGCCGATACGATCCTGCGCAAGTGCGTGCATTGCGGGTTCTGCACCGCGACCTGTCCGACCTATGTGCTGCTCGGCGACGAACTCGATAGTCCGCGCGGCAGAATCTATCTCATCAAGGAGATGCTGGAGAAAGACCGCCCGCCGACCGCGGAGGTGGTCAAGCATATCGACCGCTGTCTCTCTTGCCTTTCCTGCATGACCACGTGCCCATCGGGCGTGAATTACATGCATCTGGTCGATCAGGCGCGGGTGCGGATCGAACGGGATTACAAGCGGCCTCTGACCGAACGGCTGCTGCGCGCCGTGCTCGCGCTGGTCCTGCCGCGGCCAAGACTGTTTCGCACCAGCATGATCCTGGCGCGCCTGGCGCGTCCGCTCGCAGGCCTCCTGCCATCGGGCGGCGCGTCGGCGACGCCGACTTTGTTCAAGCGAATCAAGGCGATGCTGGCGCTGTCGCCGCCCGGCCTGCCCGAGGCGGGACCATCCGCCGGCAGCATTTTTGAGGCTCAGGGCGAGCGGCGCGGACGCGTCGCTTTGCTGCAAGGGTGCGCGCAGCAGGTGCTGGCGCCACGGATCAATCAGGCTGCCATCAGCCTGTTGACCCGTCATGGCGTCGAGGTCGTGCTGGTCAAGGACGAACAATGCTGCGGCGCATTGACCCATCATATGGGTCGCGAGGAGGCGGCGCTCGCCTTCGCCCGCGCCAACATCACGGCCTGGCTTGCCGAGGCCGATCGCGGCGGGCTCGATGCGATCCTGGTGACGACGTCGGGCTGCGGCACCGTCATCAAGGACTACGGTTTCATGCTGCGCCAGGAACCCGATTTCGCCGCTCGTGCCGCCAGGGTTTCAGCGCTCGCCAAGGACATCACCGAGTATGTCAGCGGGCTTGATCTTGCGGCTCCAGCGCAGCGTCACGACGACATCGTCGTCGCTTATCACTCCGCCTGTTCGCTACAGCATGGGCAGAAAATCAACCAACTGCCGAAAGAATTGCTTTCCAAGAACGGATTCGTGGTGAAAGATGTACCCGAGAGCCATTTGTGCTGCGGTTCGGCGGGGACCTACAACATTCTCCAGCCTGACATTGCGAACAAATTGCGTGATCGAAAGGTCGCCAATATTGCGATGGTCAAGCCGGACATGATCGCTGCGGGCAATATCGGGTGCATGGTGCAGATTGCCAGCGGTACGTCAGTTCCTGTGATGCACACGATTGAGCTTCTCGATTGGGCGACGGGCGGCCCGCAGCCGAAATCGAGCGGTCCCGACAGGCTTGTGCGCAGCGACAGCCTGAATGCACGATAGACGCGGCTCAGCGCAACAGGAGGACTACATGGCTAAAGCGAAGAAGAAGAAGGGTAAGAAGGCGAAGAAGAGTAAAAAGGTTCTCGCCGCGAAAAAGAAATCCGCCAAGAAGGCGGTCAAAAAATCCGCGAAAAAATCCGCGAAGAAAGCCAAGAAGGCCGTGAAGAAATCGGCCAAGAAGGCTGCGAAGAAGACTGCCAAGAAAGCCGCGAAAGCCGCCAAGAAGGCGGCGCCGAAGAAGAAAGCCGCTGCAAAGAAGGCCGCGCCGGTCATGGCGCACGAGCCGGAAGCCGCTTCTTCGCACGAGACGGCGACGCCGTCCCATAGCTGGGCGACGCCAAGCCACCATGACGAGCCTGCTGCCGCGCCGTCTTGGGAGCACCATTCGTCAGGTGACGATCACGGAAACTAGTTAGCCGGCCACCTGCTGACAAAATTGAAGGGCCGTAGCATCTCGTCGCTGCGGCCTTTTTCTTTTGTGCCGCCCATCGGTGGCGATCGCCCCTGAAGGCGCGATTTGTGGTCAGATTACAACGGTTTACCGAAATTTCCGCCTTCCCCCAAAGGGCGGATAAAAAATATGCAGATGATCATGTTTTAATCTCTATTAACCATACCAATCCTATTCCAGATCAAACTGCAGAACGGACATCGCGCCCGGATCCCGAGGCGTCACGCTCGGCAAGGACGGATAGGCCGCTGATGAAAATCCTCATAATGGCCGCCGCCGTGTTCGCAATGTCGGGACCGGCTTTTGCTGCCGATTTGCCGGTGAAGGCCGCGAAGGCGCCGGCGTTCGATCCCTGGGATATCGCTTTCGGCGGCGCCGTGGTGAGCGACTATGTCTTTCGCGGCATCACCCAGTCCAACCACCAGCCGTCGGTCGCCGCCTATTTCGAACCGCGTTACAACGTCAACAAGGACTTGCAGCTCTATATCGGCACTTCGGCAGAGAGCATCTCCTTTGCGAACCACGCTGCGGCCGAGGTCGATATTTATGGTGGCGTTCGGCCGACCTTCGGCGCCGTGGCGCTGGACTTCGGCCTTTGGGGCTACCTCTATCCGGGCGGACAATGTCAGGAGAGTTTCCCTGGCGGCGTCGCCGTTTGCCCGCCGGGCTCACCGCTCGCGCTCGGTCCTGACTTCACGCAAATCAAGAAAGACCTCAGCTTTTACGAGGGCTACGCCAAGTTCAACTGGACCATCAACGACAGTTTCGCGCTCGGCGCCAACGAGTATTACACGCCGAGCTTCCTGAATTCGGGGGCCTGGGGCGACTACGCCTCGATCACCGCCAAGGCGACGGCGCCGGGCAAATGGTTTGGGTCGAGCGGGGTCGGGGCGTATCTGTCGGCGGAGGTCGGGCGCCAGTGGTTCGGAACCACGGACGCCTTCTATCGCATTACGGCAGCCCCCGTCGGCATTCCCTATCCCAGCTACAACACCTGGAATATCGGTATCGCCTTCACCTACAAGGTATTCACGCTCGACCTGCGCTATTCCGACACCAATCTGAGCAAGGGGGATTGTGCGGCGCTGACGAGCGCCTTCAACGCCAACATCCCCGGCAACCTCACCGCCATCAATCCCAACGGCTTCGGTTCCAACTGGTGTGGCGCGACCGGTGTCGTCAAGCTTTCGGCCGACCTGACCGCGATGAGCAATCTGAAGTAAGTTTGTCTGGCACGGGGTTTGAAAGGGCGGCACAACAACGGTGCCGCTTTTTGTTTTTGGAGACCGACAATTTTGGAAGCGAAGGAAACCGCGAAAAAAACCGCCCGGTGGAACGTCCATCGGTATGCGGCGCAGGCGGCGGCGGCAGGGCTGGGCGTGGCTTTCGCGATCGGCGCGATGGAATGGTCCTCGGTGGTCGCTCACTATCCGCTGGCCCTTATTCCGTTTGCGACCTCCATCGTCTTGGTCGTCGGCTCTCCGGAGGCCGAGCCCGCCCAGCCACGGGCGCTGGTCGGCGGGCATCTGATCGCGACGTTGGTTGGATTTGCGGTGCTGCACGTAGCCGGGCCTCAGGCCTGGGCGGCCGCGGCCGCGGTAGGACTTCGCGGTGCTGGCGATGTATCTCACCGACACCTTCCATCCACCAGCCGGAATTGACCCGTTACTGGTCGTCTCCGCCAATCTTCCCTGGTCGTTCCTGCTGGCGCCGGTGTTGACGGGCGCGCTGTCACTCACCGCCTTCGCGTATCTTTGGCACCGCCTTGTTTTGCGAAAGTCATGGCCGCTGCGTTGGCTATGAGGGACTTGCCAGCTTTTCTCGCTCGTGTGCGGCGAAATGGTCGCCCTCATGATCCAGCACGATATGGCCGTCGTGAAACGCCTCCAGCGTGCTGCGATGTCCGATCGAGACCGTGGTCGTGCCCTTGAGCTTGTCGGCCAGCAGGCGATAGAGCGCCGCCTCGGAAGGCTCGTCGAGCGATGCGGTCGCCTCGTCGAGGAATAGATAGTCCGGCTCGTGCAGCAGCGCGCGCGCAAGGCCAAGCCGCTGCTGCTCGCCGAGCGAGAGCATCCGGTTCCAATGGGCTTCTTCCTCCAGCCGTGATGCGAGCTGCGGCAGGCCGACGGCGGTAAGCGCCTGTTCGACCAGAGCCGAGCTGAACGCCTCCGGCTTCGCCGGATAGACGATCGCGGCCTTCAGCGTGCCGATCGGAAAATAGGGCCGCTGCGGCAACATCATGAGCGTGGCTTTGGCGGGGATCGTGACCACGCCGCCGCCGAACGGCCAGATGCCGGCAATCGCGCGAAACAGCGTCGATTTTCCCGCGCCGGACGGTCCAGTGATGAGGACGTGCTCGTTGCTCTGGATGCGCAGGCCGTCGGCTGCGACGAGCGACGTGCCGTTGGGCAGCTTGACCAGAAACTGCCGCAGCTCGATCGCTTCGCTTTGATCCGAGCGCACGACTTCGATCGAAGGCTTGTCCTTTGTGAACCGGCTCGCGCCGGCAATCAATTCTTCGAAGCCGTCGAGTCGCGCTGTGATTGCCCGCCAATCGGCGAATGCGCGATAGATCGATATGAAAAACGACAGCGCTTGCTGCACGCTGGAAAAAGCGGATGCGGTTTGCATCATGCCGCCGAGCTGGATCTTGTCGGCAAAATAGGCAGGCGCCGTCAGAATGTAGGGAAACACCACGGCTGCCTGCGAATAGCTCGAACTGAACGCGGTCAGCCGCTTGGTGGTGGTCATGATCTCGTACCAGTTCTGCACCACCCGGCCAAAGCGGTCCAGCAGGCGCTCTTGCTCGGCGCTCTCGCCGCGCAATAGCGCGATCTGCTCGGAATTCTCTCGGACCCGCACCAGGTTGAAACGGAAATCGGCTTCGAAGCGCTGCTGCCGGAAAGCGAGCCTCACCAGCGGCTGACCGATCAAGAATGTCAGCCAGGTTCCGATGGTCGCGTAGATCAGCGCGCCCCATACCAGGTAGCCCGCGATGTGGAACTCGTGGCCGAACATCGTCAGCGGCGAGTCTGCCGAGAGCCCCCACAGGATGATGACAAAGGAGGCCAGCGTCACCACCGCGTTCAAGAATCCGACACTGATGGTGAGCGTCTGATCGACGAACATTCTGACGTCTTCGGCGATGCGCTGGTCCGGGTTGTCGGCGGCATCGCCCTGGAGCTGCATGCGATAGTGGTTGGCGCCGTGCAGCCATTGACTGAGATAATGGTCGGTCAGCCACTTACGCCAGCGGATCTGGAGCCACTGATTGAGATAAAGCTGATAAACCGCGAGCCCGATATAGACGAATGCGAGGACGCAAAAGATGCCCATTTCGCGGACGAAAGCATCCCAGTTCTTGTCTTGCAGCGCGGTGTAGAAGCGGTTGTTCCACTGATTGAGCAGAACGTTGATCCCGACCACCGTGAGTTCGATCGCGACGACCGCTGCAAGCAGCAGGCGGCCCGCGAATTTGTCTTCCGAACGGAAGTAGGGGGTTGCGATCCGCCACACGGTCGCAAGCGTCGAGCGCATATTGTTCACAGATCGTAGTCTCCGGGGGAATAGCTGCGCGGATCAGGTGTTGGGCTGGCTAGGAGATTTGACGTTCGCAACCGGTGTTCCGCGGTCCTTTTCCAGCATCCGCAACACCTTATGCGAATGTCTGTCTCCAGAACTAGACTAAAGTTGTAACATTGGCGGGATGGGTTCGCTTGTCGCCGCCTGCGAGTCAACTCTAGCATGCGGCCAATGGCGGGTGGCAGGGGGCCCTCGCATTTCGCGCGTTTGTGAGCGGATTTGGTGGGGCCAAATCCGCACCGGCAGTCGCGCTTTGCTATAGGTCCCTGAAGAATTCGCGCCAGCGAACCAGCCGTTCACGCAGGCTGGCTCGCCAAAGAAGCGTGGGGAGGAATCATAATGTGGAATCAAGTCTATAATCCGTTTAACAACAGCGTGCTTTCGACCATCGCCGCGGCGATACCGGTCGTTACGCTTTTGGTGTTGATCGCAAGCGGCAAGGTCAAGGCGCATATCGCTGCCATCATTGCGGTGATCCTCACCAACTTGATCGCGATCTTCGTCTTCACGATGCCGGCCAACATGTCGATCCGCGCCTCACTGCTTGGCGTGGTGGCAGGTTTCTTCCCGATCGGCTGGATCGTGCTGAACGTTATCTTTCTCTACCAGCTTACGGTCGCAACCGGCCAATTCGAACTGTTGAAGCGCGCGGTGGGTGGCGTCACCGAAGATCGCCGTCTGCAATTGTTGCTGATTGCATTCTCATTCGGAGCTTTCTTCGAAGGCGCTTCGGGCTTCGGCACGCCGGTCGCTGTTACGGGTGCCGTTCTGATTGGTCTCGGCTTCTCCCCGCTTGCGGCCTCCGGCCTCTCCCTGATCGCCAATACCGCCCCCGTCGCCTATGGTGCGCTTGGCACGCCAATTCAAGGTCTTGCCTCGGTGACCGGGCTCGATCCCTATATTCTCGGTGCCATGGTCGGTCGCCAGTTGCCGGTGTTCTCGCTGATTGTTCCGTTCTGGGTGGTGTGGGCGTTCGCCGGCTGGAAGGGCATGAAGGACGTTTGGCCCGCCATTCTCGTCACCGGCGTATCCTTCGCGATCCCGCAATTCGTGATCTCCAATTACATCAACCCCTGGATCGTCGATATCGGCGCGTCGCTGATCTCGATGGGATGCCTCATCCTGTTCCTCAAGGTCTGGCAGCCGAAACAGCTCTGGCTGTCGCCGGCGCTGCGCGGCAACGACGAGTCCATGGCGACGATGGCGCCGACAAAGCCGCTCGACAAAGCTCCGCTGACTCAAAGCGAGCTTTGGAGCGCGTTGTTGCCGTGGATCATCGTCTGCATCGTGATGCTGATCTGGGGTAACGGAGCCTTCAAGACATGGGCGAATTCGATCTTCACCTGGAACTATCCGGTGCCTGAACTGCATCAGATGATCAACAAGGTGCCTCCGGTTGCACCTGCCCCGACCAAGGAAGGGGCGGTATTCGGCTTCACCTATCTGTCGTTTACCGGCACGGGCATGCTGCTTGCGGCAATCATCGCCGGCTTCCTGGCAGGCTTTTCGCCAGCCAGGATGATCGCGGCGTATGGCCGCACGATCAGGCTTTGCGCGATTTCGTTGATCACGATCTCGGCGATGCTTGCGATCGGCACGCTGACGCGTCTCTCCGGCATCGATGCGACGTTGGGTCTCGCCTTCGCCGCAACCGGAGTGCTTTATCCGTTCTTCGGTACGCTGCTCGGCTGGCTGGGTGTGGCTCTGACCGGATCGGACACGGCGTCGAACATCCTGTTCGGCAACCTGCAGAAGATCACCTCCGAGCAATTGGGCATATCGCCGGTGCTGATGGCCGCGGCGAACTCATCCGGCGGCGTGATGGGCAAGATGATCGACGCCCAGTCGATCGTCGTCGCCTCCACCGCGACCAACTGGTATGGGCACGAAGGCTCGATCCTGCGCTTCGTGTTCAAGCATTCGATTGCGCTGGCCTGTCTGGTCGGCCTGTTCGTGATGCTGCAGGCCTATGTCTATCCGTTCACGGCTATGGTTCTGAAGTAGACCTCGGCTTTACCAGATCAAATCCCCCGCATCCTGATCCGGACGCGGGGGATTTATTTTGCCGTTGTCAATCTGGTCAATGCCGCTTTGGCCGATTACAACCGCGCACGTTTCCGGGTTTTTAGAGGACTTGCATGTTTTCAACGCGAGGTTTTTTGAAGCTGGCGACTGCCGTGTTCGTTGCAGCCGGCTTGCCGCTTGGCGCTGTCGCCGCGGAGGAAGGCTTTCCGTTTGGCTTCGAGATGACGCTCGATGGACCCCCTCAGCCCGGGTCGAAACGAATTCCGACGCTAGAGATCGGCGACAACGGCGAGGCAAAGCTCGATTTGTGGTGCAAGTCCGGCACGGGCCAGTTCTCGGTCGCCGGCAATACCGTGATCTTCGTTCCAGGTCAGTTGCAGGACCGTGGCTGCACACCGCCGCGCGCCCAGGCCGATGACGAACTTGTCGCGGCGCTAAGCGAAGCCACCACCTGGCGCCGGCGGGGCGACCAAGTGTCCTTTGTGGGAACCAAGCCGCTGCGCTTTCACCTCAACACCAACTGACCGGGTGTCACGGGTCTGACATTCGTATTCTTGTCGCGGCGCCACACTGCCCGCTACTTCCATACTGACTTGTCGGCGTCCCAGCGCTGCGCCTTGAATTCCCTGACCAGCGCATCGACGACGCCGTTGTCGTCCTTCTGGGTGCCTTCCTCGTCGCCGCTCGCGTCATTGGCGAGAGTGAGGGCAGGTCCCGAATTCTCATCGGCGGTCGTGATCGAGGGGCTACTGACCCACAGGATCATCCGGTCCGATACGCCGGGCTTTTCGGAGGCGACGAGTGCGTTCACCTCGAGCGTGTCGGTGAGACCGAGCGTGGGATAGAGCTGGTTTGGCCGCTTGAAGGTCAGTTTCAATTTGCCGTTCGTGGGGTTCCAGGCAGAGCTTGCAGGCTTTGCCGAAAAAGCACTCGCCAGAACGTTTGCGATCGTTGCGGCAAGCTTGTCCTTGTTGGGCCGGTCGCCATCGCGCCAGCCTGAGGCGGGAAAGCGGATGGTGCGGTCCATTTCGATAATTCCGCTCGACCATCCGACCGTGACCACGCCGGCGGCCTGCTTGAATTTGGCGATCAATCCGGCGGCGCGATCGGGATCGGCGCTGAGCGTGACGGTCTGTTCGCCCGCGCGCAGTACATCGCAGGTGACGGCAAGGCTGCTCAGGGAAACCTCGACGTCTTGTCCTTTCAGGCTTTTGAGAAAGTCGGCAACTGCGTCGAGTTTGACGCGAACGCCGATCGCTTCCGGCGATACTTCGGTAAAATCCTTCGGCGCGGGCGTGATGCCATCGTCGCTGCTCTGGCTTTCCTGGAATTCCCGCTCGCTGAGATCGGAATTGTCCGTCGAGTTCACCTCGGTGACCGTTGGCCCGATGCTGATCTGACCCTTGAACTCGAAATTGTCGCCGGCTGGCTTTCGGGTCAGCTTGACCGTGACCGGCAACTTGGCGCCGATGCTTTGCGTGGTGCCGCTAAGCGTTTGGCCGTTGATCGCGAGATTGACGACGAAGCGGTCCTTGCGATCGGAGCCTTTGGCGACGGGGTAGCAGACATCGAGGGATGCCGCGGTAAGGGTCTTGCCTTGCCGGGTCTCCTTCAGGACCACGTCGGCATTGCCATCCATCAGGCCATCGATCGCAGTGAAGTATCTGACATCGTTGGCGCCGGGCGCCGCCTTCGGCGACAGCTTCATTTGGCCGTAGGCCGTTCCGGTCACGGCCGCGACAAAAACGGTCAGGAGAAGCAAAGGTGCGCGCATCTGCACTTCCTTGGAAGAAGTAGGATTCGGGCCGACATTGAGTTCGGGGCCGCATTGGCTTCCTAGCAAAGCTCACGGCAAATCGCCAAAAAAGAAGGCCGCGCGATGGCGGCCTTCTTCGTAACGGACGTGCGATTGGCGATCAGAAGCCCATGCCGCCGCCATGGCCATGGCCGCCGGCCGCTGCTGGAGCCGGTTCCTTCGGTAACTCCGCCACCATGGCCTCCGTCGTCACCAACAGGCCGGCCACCGAGGAGGCGTCCTGGAGCGCGGTGCGCACCACCTTGGCCGGATCGATGATGCCCTTGGCGACCATATCGACATACTCTTCGGTCTGGGCATCGAAGCCGAAGGTCTCCGACTTTTCTTCGAGAATCTTGCCGACAACGATCGACCCCTCGACGCCGGCATTCTCCGCGATCTGGCGGATCGGAGCTTCCAGCGCCTTGAGCACGATGTTGATGCCGGCCTGAACGTCGGAATTATCGTTGTGGATGCGCCCCACAGCCTTCTTGGCGCGCAGCAGAGCGACACCGCCGCCCGGCACGATACCTTCCTGCACGGCCGCCCGGGTCGCGTTCAGCGCGTCCTCGACGCGATCCTTCTTTTCCTTGACCTCGATCTCGGTCGCGCCGCCGACGCGGATCACCGCGACGCCGCCCGCGAGCTTGGCCAGACGCTCCTGGAGCTTCTCGCGGTCATAGTCGGAGGTGGTTTCCTCGATCTGCGCCTTGATCTGGTTGACGCGGCTCTCGATGTCCTTCTTCTTGCCGGCGCCTTTGACGATGGTGGTGTTTTCCTTGTCGATCACCACCTTGCCGGCACGGCCGAGCATGTTGATCGTAACGCCCTCGAGCTTCATGCCGAGTTCGTCGGAGATCAACTGGCCGCCGGTGAGGATCGCAATGTCTTCCAGCATCGCCTTGCGGCGATCGCCGAAGCCCGGCGCCTTGACGGCGGCAACCTTGAGGCCGCCGCGCAGGCGGTTGACGACCAGCGTCGCCAGGGCTTCGCCCTCGACATCCTCGGCGATGATCAGAAGCGGCTTGCCCGACTGCACCACGGCTTCCAGCACCGGCAACATCGCCTGCAGGCCGGACAGCTTCTTCTCGTGCAAGAGCACGTAGACGTCTTCGAGCTCGGCGGTCATCTTTTCGCCGTTGGTGACGAAATAGGGTGACAGGTAGCCGCGGTCGAACTTCATGCCTTCGACGATGTCGACCTCGGTCTCGAGCGACTTGTTTTCCTCGACCGTGATGACGCCTTCGTTGCCGACCTTCTGCATCGCCTGCGCGATCATCTTGCCGATCGCGGCATCGCCATTGGCAGAGATGGTGCCGACCTGGGCGACTTCGGCGGAGGAGGCGACCGGCTTGGCGCGCTTGACGAGATCCTTCACGACGGCGATCACGGCCGTATCGATGCCGCGTTTCAGGTCCATCGGGTTCATGCCGGCAGCAACGGCCTTGGCGCCTTCGCGCACGATGGCCTGGGCCAGCACGGTTGCGGTGGTGGTGCCGTCACCGGCGGTGTCATTGGTCTTGGAGGCGACCTCGCGCAGCATCTGCGCGCCCATGTTCTCGAACTTGTCCTCGAGTTCGATTTCCTTGGCGACGGTTACGCCGTCCTTGGTGATGCGTGGCGCGCCAAAACTCTTTTCGATGACGACATTGCGGCCCTTGGGACCGAGCGTCACCTTGACGGCGTTGGCGAGAACATCGACGCCGCGCAGCATGCGGTCACGCGCGTCTCCGGAAAATTTGACGTCTTTGGCAGCCATGATCCTAACTCCTCAAATTGGAAGGTTTATGCTTGCCGCGTCGCTCACATCGCAATTGCCGGCTTGGGCCGGGAAATCCCGAGTTGGAGAGGGGAGCATGTCCGGCTCAAGTCCGGGCATGATGCCTTAAAAGTGCGCGCCGGGGCGGGGGGAACGATCGAAGCGGTGGCTTTAGGCCAGCACGCCCATGATGTCGCTTTCCTTCATGATCAGCAGTTCCTCACCGTCGATCTTGACTTCGGTGCCGGACCATTTGCCAAACAGGACGCGGTCGCCGACCTTCAGGTCAATCGGGATCAACTTTCCGGCTTCGTCCCGGCCGCCGGGGCCCACTGCCGTGATTTCGCCCTGCGAGGGCTTTTCCTTGACGGTATCGGGAATGATGATGCCGCCCTTGGACTTTTGTTCAGCGTCGATACGCTTGACCACGACGCGGTCATGCAGTGGGCGAAATGTGGTTTTAGCCATGACGGTTCCTTTGGAGGCCTGGTTCTGCTGGTGATCTGCCGTCGAAAGCAGCCTTGGAATACGGCGTATTCGATGCCGCCGAGGGCAGCCTATTCTGTTATACTGGCAATCAAATGCTTAGAGTGCCAATTGAGCGACTGGGCAATATGGCCTTGCAGCGGTCCTGTCAAGCAAACGGAGATTAATGCGTTGGTGAGGCTCATATAGGATGCTTTGGGAAACCATATCGGCGCGTCGGCGTACTTTGCAGGACGTCGTTGCTAGGTCAGGTTTTTTGCGCTTGGCTGCTGGTCGGATGCGACCACAGATTTTCTTGGGGGAGAACATGATCGGTTCAGGTGGCGCGCGGACGGCTGCCAATCTGGGGATCGCCTCGGTGCTGGCGATTTTCCTCGGAGCATGCAGCAGCATGAGCCTGCCCTCGTTTTCTTCCTCCTCGCCTTCGCCGGCGCCCGAGCCGGCGCCCGTGCCGGAAATGCCGGCGACCATTCGCGCCGACGAAATCGTCGGTAAATGGGGCCTGGCGTCGTTCCAGAATCCCAATGATCGCGCCCGCACCGAGGCCGCCGCAAAGGCCCAGTGCAAGCAGCCTTACGTGATTGGCGCCGGCGGCAGCGGCGGCGTCATCATGCATCTCGCCGATCAGGCAACGCCGCAGGAATTGCGCCTGAAGGGTAGCCCGAGTGGCAAGAATTACATCGGCCCGCCGGGACCTACCGGCGGCGAGCAGGACCGCGAGATTGTCTCCTTCGATGGGCGGGTCCTGATCACCCGCTTCATCGACAAGGACGCAGCGACCCGTTACGGCAACATGGTCTACGTCCGCTGCGCGCCGCGGGCGTGACGGCGCGAACCGACTTTTTCGTAACCAACCAAACGAAAACGCCGGCCCTCGTGTAGCGGGGCCGGCGTTTTGTTTGAGGCGAAGCGCTTTCGTTTAGTCGAACAGCGCGTCGATATCGTCCTGCGAGGCGTGACCGACGTCGCCTTCCAGTTTCGGACCGTTGAGGAGCTTGGCGTCGCCCTCCCGTGTATCGACGATCGGCGGCGCATGGGACTTGATGGCGTCGACGCCACCCCAGATGTCCATCATGACGGTGATGTGATGCTCGATGAATTTCATCGTGTCCATCACCTTCTTGATGCGCTGGCCGGTGAGGTCCTGGAAATTGCAGGCCTCGAAAATGGAGACGACGCGTTCCTGGATTTCTTCGCTCAGCAGCTTCTGCTGATCCGGCGAAGTGACCTTGCTGAGCGCGGTGGCCGCATTGTCGATGGCTTCGGTGGCTTCGAGGATCTGCTGGGTGGCCTCTTCGGTACCGCCGACGACGGCGCCGAGTTCGCCGTTGACCTTGGCCATTTCCTCGCCGTTGAAGCTCTTGCCATGCAGAACGGCAATTTCGCGCTTGGTTCGGGTAATGGCATCATAGATCAGGTCGAGTTCGACCTTCAGCTTCTCGCATTGCTCGATCTGGGCCCGATAGGAGTCAAGCATGACTTGTGCCTCTGCAGCTTCGCGCGTTGCGGCTTCGCCGATTGTCTCCGTCACAACGCTGGTGCGTACCCCGGCCATCTGGGCGCGAATGGCACGCAGCTCGTTCATGATCTCGCTGTGCATGGGGCCTACTTCGCTGTCGACTTCGGGCGGCAACTGAATGTCCCCGGAGATAGCTTCTTCGATTCGAAAACGTCTGCGATGAACCGGCATAAGAATGTCCCTGAACCCCTTCACTCCGCTGTGCTTTAAAGCAGACTGGATTTAACACGAGGTTCACGCCGGAACCGCTATGCATGAGACGGCAAACTCCGCACACCAATGATTAACCATGCGCTTCGCCATTCACCGAAAATAAACGCTACCGGACAAAACCGAACCCGTCTGACGACGTGGTGAATCGAAACGGCGATTCTGTTTACCAAACCGATGCGGTTTCTGCTCTTAGCTGTTCGCGTGCAAAGGCGCCGCTCCGGCGCGTCCACGACGAAAACAGTATGAGTACGTCGATGAAGAAAATGTATTTCGCGCTGCTCGCCAGCGCTTGCTCGCTTGGCTCTGGATTTCCGCAAGCCGCCGCCAACGAAGCCGACTTCGTCACCGCGCCGGTCGTCCTTCATGCCGATCAATCCACAGCGTCCGCTCCCGCGCCGGTGCGAATGGCGTCAGCCGATCGGCCCAACATGGGCGGAGGCTTCATCGAGTTCCTGTTCGGAGACGGTCAGGGGCAGGGTTATCAGTCGCAGAGCCAACTCGATCGGCAACGGCCTCTCTATCCGCAGCAGCAGACGTATCAGCAGCCTTCAATGATGGTGCCGCAGCAGACGATGCAGCAGCCAATGATGGGTGAGCCGGCGCGTCCTGCCTTCGATCCGAAATATGAGAAGCAGGTCGTCGACTACAGCGGCAAAGAGAGCGCCGGCACCGTCGTTGTCGATACGCCCAACAAGTTCCTCTATCTGGTCGAAGGCAACGGCAAGGCGATGCGCTACGGCATCGGTGTCGGCCGCCCCGGCTTCACCTGGTCGGGCGTCAAGACGATTTCCGCCAAGAAGGAATGGCCGGATTGGACGCCGCCTTCGGAGATGCTGGCGCGGCGGCCGGACCTGCCGCGGCATATGGAGGGCGGGCCGCAAAATCCGCTCGGCGCGCGCGCGATGTATCTCGGCTCCACGCTCTATCGCATTCACGGCTCCAACGAGCCCTGGACCATCGGCACCAACGTGTCGTCGGGTTGCATTCGGATGCGCAATGAGGACGTGATCGACCTTTACGGCCGCGTCAATGTCGGCACCAGGGTCATCGTGATCTGATCGATCGAACTCGGCAAAATGAAATGGCCGTTCCACTAGTGGTCCGATTCCAACATTCGCACCCCTCCTCGGCGGGCACCTTTGCGAATGTTGGAATCAAAGGACCACTAGCAAATTTGATATTCTAGTGGAGGTTTCGGATTTGACGTTCGCTTTGCGAGTTCGCAGCGGGCGTGTAACGAACGTCAAATCCACTCCACTAGTGGAGCGGCCATTTTTTGTTTGCTTGCGTCGACGGCCTCAGACGGTGTCGCTGTCGTCATCGCCGCTGAAATCGTCGTCCATGTCGTCGCTGTTGTCAGCTGTGTCGAACAGGCCGGCATGCGAACTGTCGTTCCGATTTCCCGACGAGCCGATATCGTTGACGCCGGCGTCGCGGGCGAGGCTGCTGTTGGACTGGTCGGTCCCGGGACTTTGACTGGTGGTGCGCGCGGTGTCACCGAAACTTTGGTGGTGGCTGCCACCCATCATCGAGCGGAAGCTGTTGAGCAAAAGCGACCCGCCGACGGCGCCAGCGGCTGCCGCCGCCGCAGTTCCCAAAAATGAACCGCCGCCGCTCCCACCCATCATTCCGCCACCCATCATGCCGCCGCCCATAGGCGACTGCTGGCCGCCATAGGGCTGACCATAGCCGCCTTGCTGACCATAGCCGCCTTGCTGACCATAGCCGCCTTGGTCGCGCTGACCGTATCCGCCTTGGTCAGAATGCCCACCCTGTTGCAAGACCTGGCCGCTGTTCCAGACCGGACGGCTGCCGACCTCCGGAGGCCGCACGTTCGGGACTGAACCGCCGCCCTGGCCTTGCCCGAAGACGGCGCCGCGCATCGAATCCAGGAAGCCGCCACCTTGCCCCTGTTGGGGCGCGCTTTGGAGTTGTTGCTCCAGTTGCTGGATGCGATCGTCGGCGCGTCGCAGCGCCTCGTCCTGAACCAACACCGTCTGCACCAGCGGATAAATTGCGTTCGGCGCGCTCCGCAGGCCTTGCGCGATCGCAGCGGTCGCATCGGGATCGCGCTGCGCGCTCTCCATCTTCGACAGCCGGTCGAAAAGCTCGTCAACCATTTGGCGTTCTTGCGGTGTCATCAGCCTTCTCCCTCGCTCCGAACCGGGGCGTGGCTGAGATGTAGGCGGCCTTCATGTCGCAGGTAGTATGGGTCGAAATTAAATTTACGTAGGCGCCTGCCGCGGCTGGCGGCTTGCGTGCAAACCCTTGATAGGGGCCAAGAATTCGGAGGCGGCCCATTGTCGCAGGCACGCCTTCCGCTGACATTCCGGAAGCTTAGCCGAGGGTGACTTCGTTGGCGGCCAGAAGCGGCAAAAACTGTTCGCCGCTGAGGAATTCATATTCGCGTTCGCGCTGAACCGTCAGCGGATCGAGGCCGACCAGCACGTCATCCACGAAGCCCGGATGGCACATCACGACGCCGCCTTCGGGCATCCTCCGAAGAAATTGCCGCATCAAGGCGCCGAAGTCGGGCTCTTTCGAAAAATCATAGGCGCCGGCGAAAGCGGGATTGAAGGCAAGCTTGGCGTGCGCGGCACGGGTGCGGAACTGCGTGCTCAGGATGTCGAGCAAGAGCGCTTTCGGCGAATCCAGGCGTTGAGCCCACGGCAGGTCGCGGCCGCATTGACGGATCCATGCCTCGGGTGCTGCTTTCTTCACGGCCGCCACGAAAGCCGTGCGCACGCCCGGAAAGAGCTGCGCATGTTGATGGCCGTCGACGAAGTCGGGCGCGCGGCCGAACAGGTCGGCGAAGGCTGCGAGTTGCTCCATCACCTCGGTGTAGATGAGCTCCGAGTCGAGCCTTACCATCAGGCCACGGCGCAGCGACGCGGTGTGGGACAAGAACAGGCCGCCTTCGAGCGGTCTGAAGTGCATGGTCAGCGGCCGAAACGGCGCGGTCAGGGTGACGTGAAGGCCGATCGCGCAAGCCGCGTTGGTTGTCGCAGATTCTTTCAGCGCACTCACTTCGTCGCGGCCGATCGCCGGACCCACCATCATTGCGGACGTAGCATTGAGGCGGCCGTTCTCGATCAGATCGCGGATGGCGCGGTTGACGCCGGGGCTGATGCCGTAGTCGTCGGCGCACAACCAGATGCGCCGGCTCATTCCGCCGCGGTCCTTTCGCTCGCATCGCTATCCGCGCGCGCCTCGGCACGCTTTTCGGAATGTTCAGCGACGAAATAGATCGGGCGCGCCTTCAGCTCGGAGAGGATCTTGCCGATATACTCTCCGACAATACCGATCATGATGAGTTGCACGCCGCCGATCGTCATCAGGCCGACCACGAGCGAGGGATAGCCGGGGACCGATTTGCCATCGATCATCGTTTCCCAGAGGATCGAGAGGCCGAACAGGAAGGCGGCGGATGCGAGAAAGACTCCGAGCAGGCTCGCAAAGCGAAGCGGGGCGACTGAAAACGAGGTGAGGCCCTCGATCGAAAGCCCGACCAGCCGGCCGGGGCTGAAAGTCGTCATGCCATGCGCGCGCGCCGCCGGTTCATAATCGACGCGGATCTGGCGAAAGCCGATCCAGCTGGCGAGACCCTTGAAGAAACGGTTGCGCTCCGGCAATTGCCGCAATGCCGCGGCCGCGCGCGGCGACAGCAGGCGGAAGTCGCCCGCATCTTCCGGGATTTTCTGCCGGGCGCCCCAGTTGATCAGCGCGTAGAAGCCACGCACCGACAATCGCCGCAGGAACGGTTCATTATCGCGATGGGCCTTGGCCGTGTAGACGACGTCGTAACCGTCGTCGATCCAGTGGCCGACCAGCTTTTCGACCAGGTCCGGCGGGTGCTGGCCATCGCCGTCCATGAACAGCACGGCGCCGCGTTTGGCGTGATCGAGGCCGGCCATCAGCGCGGCTTCCTTGCCAAAATTGCGCGACAGCGACACGACCTGAACGTCGAGACAATCGGGCTTGAGACCAAGCGCGATCGAAAGCGTGCCGTCGGAACTGCCATCGTCGACATAGACGACTTCGCTGGCCAGCCGATATTGCGCCTGCAGCCTCTTGCCGAGATCGCAAAGCCGCTGGTGCAGCGATGCAAGGCCGGCCGCTTCGTTGTACAGCGGCACAACGATCGACAGGCCCTGCGCCGCGGCGGTGGCCGCAGTCGTCGACAGGCTCGATACGTCGGTACCCAGCATCATCGATCAGGTTCCAATCTCAGCATCGTCTGGTATTCAACCTGGTCCGAAAAATTCGTTGTGTGCCACAACATATGGCAATTGCCAGGAAATGTCGCCACGGGGTCTTTCGGCTTAATGGCCGAGGAATGTCTGGAGCCGGGCGAACAGCGGATTTTCGCGGCCGAGCACGTAGTCGAGCGAGGCTACCGAAACCGTCTCCGCGCCATGGTCTCGCAGGAAGCTGCCGAGCGCATAGAGCTGGGCCGGCGGGCAGTGCAGCGTCACCATTCCGGAGGACGTCGGACCGCCGAACGGCAACTCGACGCCGAAGCGTTCTCGGGCCTCGGCGAGCAGGGCGGCGTTGCATCCGGTGAAACGGGTGCGGACTTCACGGTATTTTTTCGCACGCGCGCGCGCCGCGATGTGGTCGAGGATCACGCGCGCGGTTTCCCGCGCTTCGCTCGACCAGTCCGCCTCGCGCGAGGCGACGAGGTTGGCCTGGCTGCGCAGGATCACGCCGTCGTCGAGCACCTTCAACCCATTGGCGGCAAGGGTCGCGCCGGTCGTGGTGATATCGACGATCATCTCGGCGGTGCCGACGGCGGGTGCGCCCTCGGTCGCGCCGGCGCTCTCGACGATTCGGTAGTCGACGATGCCGTGCGTCGCGAAGAAGGTGCGGGTGAGGTTGATGTATTTCGTCGCTACCCGCATGCGCCGGTTGTGCTGCTCGCGGAAGCCCGAGGTGACGTCGTCCAGATCGGCCATGGTCCGGACGTCGATCCAGGCTTGCGGCACCGCCACCACGACATTGGCGCTGCCAAAGCCGAGGCTGTCGATCAGAAGCACGCGCCTGTCGGCATCGACGATGCTCTCGCGCACGAGATCCTCGCCAGTGACGCCCATGTGCACCGCACCGCGCGCCAGTTGCGAGGCGATTTCGCTTGCCGAGAGATAGGCAATCTCAACATTGTCGAGTCCGGCAATGGTGCCGCGATATTCGCGAGCGCCGCGTGGCTTCGCCAATGCGAGCCCGGCATGCGTGAAGAACGCCTCCGCCTGCTCCTGCAAGCGGCCTTTTGAGGGGACGGCGAGAACGAAGGGCGTAGTCACGACGGCCTCCCGGATGCAGTCGGCTGGCCGATCCCGGCGAGCGCCTCGACCCACACCGAAAATCCGACCGCGGGAATAGGCGTGGCCGAGCCGAGCTGTGTCAGCAGACCGTCATAGCGGCCGCCGGCAACCAGCGGTTCGACGCCGTTACCCCTGGCGTGCAGTTCGAATTCGAAGCCGGTGTAGTAATCAAGTCCGCGCCCGAATGCGGTTGCGAAGCGCATCTGTGCGATGTCGATGCCGCGCGTTGCCATAAAGCCGACGCGGCTTTCGAAGGCGTCGATGGCCGCGCCAATATTGAGCCTGGCGTCGGTTGCGAGCACGCGCAATTGCTTGATCGCGTCGCGGGGATCGCCGGAGATGGCGATGAAACGTTTGATGATACCGAGCGCGTCGCGCGGCAACGCGCCGGCCTTCAAGGTCGATTGTTCGAGGAAGCGGTCGGCGATCTCGGCGACCGTGCGGCCGCCGACAGTGGTCGCGCCCGCAATCGACATCATGTCGGTGACAAGCGCGAGCGCTGCCTTGCGGTCGGAACCGGCAAGCGCAGCCAGCACGCCCTCATATTCGTTGCGGGTCGTAGTGCTCGAGACGGTCAGCTGTTCGATATCCTGTTCGAGGCTGATCTTGCGGTTGAAGTCCTTGACCAGCCGCCGCCGCCATACCGGATAAAGATCGAGCGCATCGATCAGCGCCGTGAAAAGGGCGACGTCGCCGGTGCGGATCTCGACATCCTTGACGCCAAAGGCGCGCGTGGCTTCCAGCGCCAGCGCCAGCATTTCGGCATCCGCGGCCGGTCGATCGAGCCGGCCGAACGATTCGATGCCCGCTTGCCGAAACTCGCTTCGCGCCCCGTCGCGATAACGGAACACCGGGCCGAGATAGCTGAAGCCAGCCGCCTGTCCTGCCTGGCCGGAGGCGAGATATTGGCGCGCCACCGGAATGGTCAGGTCGGGGCGAAGGCAGAGTTCCTCACCGGTCGCATCCGTCGTGAGATACAGGCTCTTACGGATGTCCTCGCCGGAGAGATCGAGAAAAGGATCGGCAGGCTGCAAGATCGGCGGCTCGGCCAGGGTGTAGCCAGCCTTGGCGAACGCCAATAGCAGCGTATCCGCCCATGCAGCGGACCCGGTCGCACGAAGAGGCGCGGTTGCGGTCATCTTGCAGTCCAAATCCCCCGAAAAACGGGCTCATACCACCGATACATGTCTAAGTCGTTGACGCAATTATATTTATTGAGCGGATGGTCCGCGGCTGATATGGCCGGTCCGGACCCAGGGGCGCCAGCCGCAGCCCTTTAGCATGGCGTGGCTGCGGTTTCGACCGGGATCGGCCAAATGACTTAACGACTGGCCCATTTCAGTTCGCCGCACGACCCCAGTCGCCGAGCGCCGCCTGGACCAGCGCGAGTGCTGCGACGCCGGCGGTATCGGCCCGCAGGATTCGGGGGCCGAGCGAAAGCCTTAAAGTGCGTGGCTGCCGCAACAGAATGGCGCGCTCCTCCTCGGCAAACCCGCCTTCGGGCCCGATCAGGACATCGATTCCCTCGGCCGCTTTTTCGCCTGAAAGGCTATTCAGCGGATTTGCGACGTCGGCCGCTTCATCGCAAAAAACAAGGAGGCGTTGTGATTTGCGCTGGCTGAGGAAGCGATCGAGGGAGGCGGGCTCCGCGACCTCGGCGATGCCGAGAATGCCGCATTGCTCGGCGGCTTCGATGACATTGGCGCGCATCCGTTCGGTATTAACGCGCGCCACTTGCGTAAAGCGCGTAAGCACCGGTTGCAGCTTTGAGGCCCCCATCTCCACGGCCTTCTGGACCACATAATCAAGCCGGGCGTGCTTGAGCGGGGCGAATACATAAGCGAGGTCCGGCAAGCGATCCTGAGGCCGGGTCTGGGTTGTAATTTCAAGGCTTTCGGGCCGCTTGCGGCCGGCAATCGTGGCCTGCCACTCGCCGTCGCGCCCGTTGAAAACGAGAATGGTCTCGCCTGCGCTAAGTCTCAACACGTTGCCGAGATAATTACTCTGGTCGCGCTCAAGCGCGACCGTGGCGCCGGGTTCGAGCGCGGCATCCACGAACATCCGGGGTTTGCGGAAGTCATGCGAAGGCATTAAGGGTCGGGGTCCAGTCGTCCAGTCCGCGGGCGTTTTAGCCCAAAGGATGAGAAATTGCGTGAATATTGCCGGATAGGGGCGACGTCGCGCCGCGTTCTTGCCCAATTCCACGGGTTGTTAACCATTGGCAGCAATCGTAAAATACCGATCTGGAGTCGCTCTCCTGTCGGGAAGAAGCTTGCAGGCCTGAAGGAACAGCTTTGATGATCCGCCGATTGATCGCGCCATTTGTGGTCGCTGTTGTCACATTCCATGCCGGCCAGGTTTGGGCGCAAGGCGCATTCCCAGCGCCGCTGCCGGGCAAGGCCGGGACCGCGAACGATCCGGCTTTCCCGCCGGTCAATGGTGCGGCGCCGCCGCCATCTGGCGCTTTCGGCAACGCACCCCCGCCATCGGGCGCCTTCGGCAATGCGCCCGCCCAGGCTTCCTTTCCAGGGGCGCCGAGTTCGGCACTCGCCATGCCGCCCACGCAAGGTGGTGCTGACGAGTGCATGAAGAATTTCCTGCCGTTGCGGCAGGAGGCGGAAAAGCGCGGTCACCTCCTGAAGGAGGCGGGCGACAAAAAAGTCACCGCAGAGGAAGCCTGCAAACTGATCAACAATTTCATCCAGGCTGAAGTCAAGATGATGAAATACGTTGATACCAATGCAGCAAGGTGCGGAATCCCGCCGCAGATCAGCGAGCAGCTCAAGAAGGGCCACGCTGGATCGGAAGGAATGCGGGCGAGAATTTGCGGCGCAGCCGCGCAAATGAAGAACCAGGCTGCGGCTGGTCCAACCGGTCCGAGCCTGAGCGAGGTGCTCGGCTCTGCGGCCACGCTCCCCGAAGCCGCCGTTGCCAAAAAGAGCGGCGGCACCACCTTCGACACCTTGAGCGGCAACGCGCTGGCGCGATGATGCGGATGTCCGGTCCGGCCCGGGCATCGACGGCAAAGGCTGGCTTCCCATGACCGAGCTTGCAGCGCGCGTAGCGGACGCGATCGGCAACTGGGTCGATACGCACGCTCCCATATGGTCGAGACCCTATCTGCGGCTTGCACGTCTCGACCGTCCGATCGGTTCCTGGCTGTTGCTGTTGCCGTGCTGGTGGTCGGCCGCGCTCGCCTCGGCGCTGGCTCACGATGTCAGCCGGTTCCCGACGATCCTTGCCCTGTTTTTTATCGGCGCCTTTGCGATGCGCGGCGCCGGCTGCACCTGGAACGACATTACCGATCGCGATCTCGACGCCAAGGTCGAACGCACGCGATCACGCCCAATACCGGCAGGGCAGGTCGGCGTGCCGCAGGCATTGGCGTTTCTAGCCGCGCAAGCCTTGATCGGCCTTGCGGTGCTGCTCCAGTTCAATCGCTTTGCGATCATCACTGGTATTGCGTCGCTGGCCATCGTCGCGGTGTATCCGTTCATGAAACGCATCACCTGGTGGCCGCAGGTCGTGCTCGGGCTCGCCTTTTCGTGGGGTGCGCTGATGGGGTTTGCCGTCGTTCTTGGAGCGATTGGCCTGCCCGGGCTTTTTCTCTATGCCGGCTCGATCGCCTGGGTGATCGGCTATGACACCATCTATGCCCATCAGGATGCCGAGGATGACGCGCTGATCGGCGTCAAATCCACCGCGCGCCTGTTCGGGGCGCAGACGCACCGGGCGCTCGTCTTGTTCTATGGTCTGGCGGTGATCCTGATCGGTGCGGCGCTCGCGCTGTCCGGCACGGGCGTTTGGGCCTGGATCGGACTGGCCGCGTTCGCCGTTCATCTCGGCTGGCAGATCGCGCGCCTGAGGATCGATGATCCCGCGCTTTGTCTGCGGGTCTTCAAATCCAACCGCGATGCGGGGCTGTTGCTGTTTGCCGGATTAGTGGTGAATGCGCTGATGAGCTCGGCCTGAGCCGCGGTTAGTTTCTGGCGATGATCTCGCGCTCGTCGCGATGGACATTGGTGCCATCAAGCGGACCGCCGCCGCGCCGCCGCACCAGGAATTTCGGACGCCGTGCCCAGACCGCGTTGCGCCGCCGCCGCCGTGGCGCCGGTTCGCATACTTCCTCCGCTAGCTGTGGCAATGCGAAGATATCGCTCCAGGTTTGCCAGGCGGTGGAAATCTCCTCACGGTCGGAACTCACGCAAAGCGGAATGTTCAGCGATGGATCACGATGCAGCAGCACAAGCATCTGGGCGTCGTCGCTGCCGCGTAGCGCAATGCCGCGGAAATCGCTGACCCGCAGATTGATGGCCATCCGCATACCCTGGACGGCCCGCCGGAGCACAACGCGCTCGCGGTGAAGTTCAACATGGCGCACGCCATTGTCGGCGCGGACATCGTGCGCATCGAAACTTACGGGTAAAGAGAGAGGGTCGAGCCGCAAGACGCGGCTCGACCCAGCGGGATTGATCCCGCTTGTTGCTGTTTGACGCCTCACGGCTTTTATCTCCCCGCCGGAATTATGTTCCCGGTCGATGCGTGAGAGCATGCCAGAGCGGTGTCCGCATTGGCTTAAAAAGGCTGGTTAATCCGCCGTCACCGGGCTTCCTTCGGTCGGCATGATTGACAACACCTTGGTCCACATGATTGACGAGACCTTGCAGAGTTGCCGAAATTCTTATTCTTTGGCGGCGTGAAAATGCTTGAAATTCAAGTGAATCAGGCACATTTCATGCATTCCCTTGGCTTGCTTTCGATCGTTTTTCGAAAACTGCCAGCCCCTCCGTAAATCTGCGGGATTTTGTTCGTGAACTCTTCACCATCGAGCGCATCTTCGCTTTCAGCTGATGCCGCGACCGCCAAGCTGTTCGATCAATCCGCGCTGACGACACTGGCGCAGCGGCTCGTCGAAGCCGCCAAACGCGCCGGCGCCGACGCGGCGGATGCGGTTGCCGTACGCGGCATTTCGCAAGGGGTCGAAGTGCGCGACGGCCGCGTCGAGGAATCGGAGCGTTCCGAAGGCGACGACGTCGGCTTGCGGGTGCTCGTGGGCAAGCGCCAGGCGGTGGTCTCGACCAATGATGTCGGCGGCGATGGCGTAGAGCGGCTCGCCGAGCGCGCGGTTGCGATGGCCCGTGTGGCGCCGGATGACGAATTTGTCGGCCTTGCCGATCCCTCGCTGCTGGCGCGCGAGTTTCCTGACCTCGATTTGCTCGATCCCAAGGTTCCGACGACCGCCGAACTCGAGCGCCGCGCCTGCGAAGCCGAGGCCGCCGCACTGGCCGTCAAGGGCGTCACCAAGTCGGGCGGCGCGTCGGCATCGACCGGAATAGGCGGCATGGTGCTCGTGACCAGCACCGGCTTTCACGGCGCCTACCTGCGCTCGAGCCAGGGCATCTCGGCGACGGCCATCTCCGGCGAAGGCACTTCGATGGAGCGCGACTACGATTTCACGGCCGCGCCGCATGCCGAAGATCTAATTTCCCCCGAAAGCGTCGGCCGCAGTGCCGGCGAGCGCACGGTGGCCCGCGCCAATCCGCGCAAGGTCGAGACCTGCAAGGTGCCGGTGGTGTATGACCCGCGCGTTGCGGGGTCGCTGGTCGGCCATCTGGTCGGAGCCATCAACGGCGCATCGATCGCGCGCAAGACCAGCTTTTTGAAAGATCGCCTCGGCGAACAGCTGTTCGCCAGCAACATCCGCATCATCGACGATCCGTTGCGGCGGCGCGGCTTGCGTTCGCAATCCTTCGACGCCGAGGGCGTCAGCGTCAAGAAGCTCGCGATCGTCGATCAGGGCGTTCTGACCACCTGGCTGCTGGATTGCGCGACCGCGCGCGAACTCAAGCTCACAACCACCGGCCATGCGCATCGTGGCGTGTCATCCTCGCCGTCGCCGGGGTCGTATAATCTGCATCTCGAGGCCGGTGAGCCCACGCCTGAAGAGCTCATCTCCGATATTCGCCAGGGCTTCTATGTCACCGACCTGATCGGCTCGGGCGTCAATGGCGTGACCGGCGACTATAGCCGCGGCGCCTCGGGCTTCTGGATCGAGAACGGCAAGATCACCTACCCCGTGAGCGAGGTGACGATTGCCGGTCATCTTTTCGATATCTTCAAATCGCTGGTAGCAGCCAACGATCTTTCATTTCGCTACGGCGTCAACGCACCGACGCTACGGGTCGAGGGATTGACGCTTGGCGGACGGTGATGCCGCACACAATGTGCATCCAGGAAATCTTGCGCGCGACGCCGCCCTCCTGACCGACACGGTGCGGGAAGCGGGCAGGCTGGCGTTTTCCCTGTTCCGGACCGAGCTGAAGAACTGGATCAAGGGCGCGTCGTCTCCCGTCTCGGAGGCCGATATCGCGGTCAACGATCTGATTGCCCGCAGGCTTCGGTCTTCGACACCGGACTATGGCTGGCTGTCCGAGGAAAGCGCCGATGACGAGACGCGTCTCGGCAAGAGCATCGTATGGATCGTCGATCCGATCGACGGCACGCGGGCCTATCTTGCCGGCCGTGAGGACTGGTGCGTCAGTGTGGCGCTGGTCGCAGATGCGCAGCCGGTGCTGGCCGCGGTATTTGCGCCGGCGAGCGACGAGTTCTTTTTTGCGCGGCGAGGGCAGGGATCGCGGCTCAACGGGACCGCAATCCGTTCGACGTCCGGCACGGCGCTCGATTTTCCCCGCATCGCGGGCCCGAAGCCGCTCGTCGAGCGGCTTAATCGCATGGGCGGCGAAATCTCGCTTCATCCGCGCATCGGGTCACTGGCGCTTCGCTTGTGCCGTGTAGCGGACGGCAAGCTTGATGCCGCTTTTGCAGGCGGCCAGAGCCGCGATTGGGACCTTGCGGCGGCCAATTTGATCGTGCAGGAAGCGAATGGTAGCATGACTGCGTTGTCGGGGGACACCATCCAGTACAATCGCCGCGAGGTGACGCACGGAGTATTGGTGGCTGCGGGGCGCGATCGTCATGCAAGCATCGTCGAGCAATTTCGAAGCCGTCCCTTGCCGTGAACTTGTCCCGATGTTTCTCGCAAGGGCTAGTGGTCCATTCTAACATTCGCTTCCCTTCTCAGCGGGCACTTTTGCGAATGTTAGAATTAAGGACCACTAGCAAATATAAGTTTCTAGTGGAGCTTAGGATTTGACATTCGCTTTCCAAGGTTGCGGCTAGGCTGGTAGCGAATGTCAAATCCACTCCACTATCGCAGCGGGTACAGCTTTAGGAAGAAAGACCATGCCAGATAGTGCCCCACAGCAATTGCTGCATCTCGTCCTTGGCGGCGAACTGACGGACCTTGAGCACAACACGTTCAAGGACCTTTCGAAGGTGGAAATCGTCGGTCTGTTTCCAAATTACGCGACCGCCTACACGGCCTGGAGGGCAAAGGCGCAGCAGACGGTGGACAACGCCCAGATGAGGTACTTCATCGTCCATCTCCATCGGCTGCTCGATCCCGATCAAGACGTGAAGCCTGCCCATTGAAAAAACTGATCCGCGATGTGCTGCGCAGCAGTTGGTTTCAGCGCGCTGTGGGTTCGCTCGTGGCCGCATTCCTGCGGCTGGTCTGGCGCACCAACCGGTTCAGTTTCGATCCGCCCGACATCTACGACATCGTCGAACCGCAGATGCCGGCGATCTTTGCGTTCTGGCACGGCCAGCATTTCATCACCCCCTTCGTCAAGACCAAGGAAAGTCAGCGCGTCAAGGTTCTGATCTCGCGGCATCGCGACGGCGAATACAACGCCATTGCCGCCGAACGATTGGGGATCGGCATCATCCGCGGCTCCGGCGATCACGGTTCGGCGTTTCACCGCAAGGGCGGTGTGGGCGCATTCAAGGAGATGGTACGGGCGATCGAACAGGGGTATAACGTCGCCCTGACCGCCGATGTGCCGAAGCGCGCGCGAATAGCGGGACTTGGCATCATCATGCTGGCGCGCGAAACCGGGCGGCCGATCATGCCGTTCGCGATGGTGACCAGCCGCTACTGGCGTTTGAAGAACTGGGACCGGACCACGATCAATCTGCCGTTCGGGCGAGGGGCGTTGGTGGGAGGCGAAATAATCATGGTTCCAGCCGACGCCGATTCCGAGAAGATGGAAGAATTGCGCGTGCGGCTGGAAACATCCCTCAACGACGCGACGATGCGCGCTTATGCGCAGGTAGGTCGTCCCGAAGGGACGCCCCATGGCTAATGCCCTGCCGATGACGCTGCGCGTCTACCGCCGGCTGTCCTCGGTGGCTGTCCCGTTTGCGCCAGCGCTGATCAAGCGGCGGTTGAAGCAGGGCAAGGAAGATCCTGAGCGCGTCGCCGAGCGGCGAGGCGTAAGCGCCGACCTTCGCCCGCAGGGGCCACTGGTCTGGATTCATGGTGCGAGCGTCGGCGAGGTGCTGGCGTCGGCCGCGTTGATGGAGAAGCTGCGCGCGCTCAATATCCGCATTCTCTTGACCTCCGGCACCGTCACCTCGGCAGCGATCGTCGCCAAGCGCTTTCCGCCCGACATCATTCATCAATACGTGCCTTACGATTCGCCGCGCTATGTCGCGCGCTTTCTCGACCACTGGCGGCCCAGTCTTGCGCTGTTTATCGAATCCGATTTGTGGCCGAATCTCATTCTGTCGAGCGCCGCCAGGCGGCTGCCGATGGTCTTGATCAACGGGCGAATGTCGCACCGCTCGTTTCCGCGCTGGCGGCGCGTCAGCAGCACGATTTCGGCCTTGCTCAGCCAGTTCGATGTTTGCCTGGCGCAGTCCCGCGTCGATGCGGAGCGCTTCACCATGCTCGGCGCCCGCAATGTCGTTGTCACGGGCAATCTCAAGCTCGATGTTCCGGCGCCTCCCGCCGACTTCACCAAACTCGAGCGGCTGATGTCGGTGACGCGCGGCCGCCCCATTATCGTGGCGGCATCGACGCATCCGGGGGAAGAGGAGGTGCTGCTCGAAACGCACCGTGCGCTGGCCGGGCTTTTTCCATCGCTTCTGACCGTGATCGTGCCGCGGCACCCCGGTCGCGGCGAGGCGGTTGCGCGAACCATCGAAGCCGCAGGCCTGCATGCCAGTCTGCGTTCGCGCGATGAGCTGCCGATCGCAGCGACCGATATTTACGTCGCCGATACCATGGGCGAAATGGGACTGTTCTACCGGCTCTCGCCGATCGTTTTCATGGGCGGATCGCTGATCGAACACGGCGGGCAGAACCCGATCGAGGCCATCAAGCTCGGCGCATCGGTGGTTCACGGACCTCATGTGTTCAATTTCGCCGACGTCTACGAAGCGCTCGATGGCGCGGGCGGTGCCAGGCTGGCGGACACGCGAGAGGCGCTGGTGAAGCAACTCGGCCAATTGCTGGCCGATCCCGGTGCGCGCAGCCGCGTGCTCGGCGCTGCCGAGCGCGTGGTGTCGCAGTTGGGCGGCGCGCTCGACCGGACGCTCGCAGCGCTCGAGCCTTATATTTTTCAGTTGCGTCTCGAAATGGGGGCGGCGGATGCATGAGCCGGCCTTTTGGCACCGGCCATCATCAGGGATCTCGCTGCTGTTGTCGCCGCTCGCCGCCATTTACGGTGCGGTCGCTGCCCGTCGAATGCAGCGCAGGGGCTTTGACGCCGGCATTCCCGTATTCTGCGTCGGCAACTATCACGTTGGCGGGGCCGGCAAGACCCCGACCGTGCTCGCGCTGGTGAAGTTGCTGCGCGATCTCGGCGAGACGCCGGTCGTGCTCAGCCGGGGCTATGGCGGGCGGTTGCGCGGTCCGGTCATGGTCGAGCCCGATCGCCATCTCGCGACTGACGTCGGCGACGAACCGCTGATGCTGGCGCGAACGGTGCCGGTCGCGGTCGCCCGCGAACGCCTCGACGGACTGGCGTTGGCCAAGTCGCAAGGCGCCACCGTGATCGTGATGGATGACGGCTTTCAGAATCCGACGATCGCAAAAGATGCTTCGCTGATCGTGATCGATGCACGTCGCGGGCTCGGCAACGCCCGGGTTCTTCCTGCGGGGCCCTTGCGCGCACCGCTGCCGCCGCAGATCGACCGCACCGACGCGCTGATTGTCGTCGGCGAGGGCAGTGCGGCTGACGCGGTCGCCGCCACGGTGGCGGTGCGGGACAAGCCGGTTCTGACCGCGCAAATCAAAGCCGACGATGCCGCGCTGGCGTCGCTGCGCGGTCAGCGCGTCCTCGCCTTTGCCGGCATCGGCGACCCCGACCGCTTTTTCCGTACCTTGAGCGGCAACGGTGTCGAGGTCGTCAGCCAACGCGCTTTCGCCGATCATCATCCCTTTATGCGAGGCGAAATCGAATCGTTGGTAGCCGCGGCCAAACGGGATGCTCTGATACCGGTGACGACCGAAAAGGATCTGGCGCGGCTTCACGTTGGCGGCGAACTGCCAGCGTGGGCGCAAGGCATCGTAGCCTTTCCGGTGAAACTGGAATTCGACAGCGCGCTCAAGCTGCGCCGGTTTGTGTCCGACCGGCTGCTTCGTGCGCGGGATGCGAAATTCCGGAAACGCTAGCGCTTCAACGCGCCGGGAAAATGCCGCTGGAGCACGGCGGCGGGTTGCGCATAGGCTTCCTGCAAATCGACGCTCCAATACTTCAGTTCGTCGAGCGGTATCCGCGCATCGGTCACGGCACACCGCACATAGGTTCCCGGCGAGATCACACGAAAGTCGCCATCCAGATATTGCAGCTGTGCCTCGCCGTGGCCCGCCGGGCCGGATTTATTGAGCACCAGAAAGTTCTCCGAACGTTTCCGTCTGTTTCCCAATCAGACGAAAGGACTACTATCATACATAAGCGCACATGTCCGCCCGTCAAACCCACCGATTTGTGATGATTTGGCGGCTGAACGCGTGTTAGCTTTTCGTGATGTCCGCAGAAACGGGAAGCGAAAGTCAGGAACCATTCCGGACCGGCAAAGCGATGCGTTTTCCATCGACCATCGTCGCACTCGCCCTGCTGGCGGCCACGTGGCCCGCGTATGCGGTACCGCCGGCGCCGCTGTCCGTCGAGATTCCGTCCGGGACGGCGACGCTCCACGCCCAGCTTTTCAAGCCGGAGGGGAGTGGTCCATTTCCAGTCGTGATCGCGCTTCATGGATGCGGCGGGTTAGCCGGTCATTCCGAGCCGGTACAGGTTCGTTATCGCGATTGGGCCGAGGAATTACTCAAGGACGGCAAAGCCGTTCTGTTTCCGGATAGCTACGGCTCGCGCGAACTCGGTCCGCAGTGCCGAGTCAAGGAACGCCGGATCACCGCCCGCCGCGAGCGCGTCGCCGATATCCTGGCGGCGCGGCAATGGCTGATGCAGCAGAGCTGGGCGGCGCGCGACCGCATCAGCCTGTTGGGCTGGGCCAACGGCGCCAGCGCGCTGTTGTGGGCGGTTCGCCCGCAATTGTTGCTGCGTCACGCCGAGCCGGACTTCCGTTCGGCAGTCGCCTTCTATCCCGACTGCCGCTTGTCGTCCGGGCTTGGCTGGAGCGCGCGCGTTCCGACGCTGGTTCTGATCGGCGCCAAGGATGATGTCAGTTCGCCGCCGGCCTGCCGTCAGATGGTGGATGGCGCGCATGGCCGCAGCGCGCTGACGCGGATTGTGGTCTATCCAAGCGCCTATCACGATTTCGATCGTCCGAATTTGCCCTTTCAGGCGATAGGCCCTAATCCCGACGCCGCCGATCCCGAAAAAGGTCACGTCGGTACAGATGCGGAAGCGCGCGCCGATTCGCAAAAGCGCGTCGCGGAGTGGCTGGCGCGCTAGCGCCGCGTCGGCCTGCCTGCAAAATCTAGAACAGGCTGCCTTGGTCGACCGGTTTGGCCACGCGCTTTGGCGCGGCTGGCCTTGGCTCTCGCGCGACAGGCTCCCGCGCCGGCTCAGCTTCGCTCGTATCCGCGGTAACGCTGACGCGCCCATCGGAAAATTCGAGGCTCATCCGCGCGCCCGGTGCGACATCGGATCTCGCGTGCAAGGGATGGCCGGCGTCATCGCGCACCAGCGCAAAGCCGCGCGCCAATACGCCGCGATACGACAATGCATTCAGGAGTTGCCCGCTGTGAGCGACGCGCGCCGAAAGCCGCTGCGTCGAAGTGGCGAGCGCGCGGCGGGCGCGCTCAGTGAGCCGAAGCACGCGTTCGCGGTCGCGCGCGATCGCCTGGTGCTGCGCCTTCGCGTTCGAAAGTTTTGAAGCTTTCAGCCGGATCGCAAGTCCCATGAAACGGTCGTTGCGATTTCGCAGCCCGCTTTTCGCCGAATGCGTGATCCGTTCGCCAGACGCGGTGAGGCGCTGCTGGGCGTGCGCGAGTTGCGCGCGCAGCACCCGCATGGTCAGCCGCCCGCTGACGCTGGCAAAGTGCCGGAAGTGCGCATGCGTATTGGCCTTCAACGCGCGGGGCAGGGCGAAGGCGGCGCCGTCCATCCGCTGCCGTGGAATGGCTAGAAGCTCGCTCAAGCCAGGGAAGGCGCGTACCGTAGCGCGCAACTCGTTGCGCCGCATCTCCTGGCCGCGCTGCCAGCACAGCGTCGAGCGCCGCGCCAGCGAAGCCACTTCGACCATCAGCTCGCTTCGCACCGGAACGGCCATCTCGGCCGCAGCCGTCGGTGTCGGCGCGCGCTTGTCCGCGGCAAAATCGATCAGCGTGATGTCGGTCTCGTGGCCGACCGCCGAAATCAGCGGGATCATGCTGTCGGCCGCCGCGCGGACCACGATCTCTTCGTTGAACGACCACAGGTCTTCCAGCGAGCCGCCGCCGCGCGCCACGATCAGAAGGTCGGGCCGCGGAATCCGCCCGCCCTCGGGCAGAGCGTTGAAGCCGCGAATGGCGGCAGCGACCTGTTCGGCCGAGCCTTCGCCTTGCACCCGCACCGGCCATACCAATACCCGGCGGGGAAAACGGTCTTCGAGCCGGTGCAGGATATCGCGGATCACGGCGCCGGTCGGCGAGGTGACGACGCCGATGACCTCGGGCAGCCAGGGCAATAGCTGCTTGCGCGCTTCGTCGAACAGGCCTTCGGCGGCGAGCTTCTTCTTGCGCTCTTCCAAAAGCGCCATCAGCGCGCCGATGCCGGCAGGCTCGAGCGTCTCGATCACGATCTGGTAGGTCGATTTACCGGGAAAAGTGGTGAGCCGGCCGGTGGCGATGACCTCGAGCCCTTCCTGCGGCTTGAAACGCATCCGGTAATGCGTGCCCTTCCAGATCACCGCGTCGATCTTGGCGCCGTCGTCCTTCAGCGCGAAATAGCAATGGCCCGATGAATGCGCGCCGCGGAAGCCGCTGATTTCGCCGCGCACCCGGACATGGCCATAGGCGTCCTCCACCGTCCGCCGCAGGGCGGACGACAGCTCGGACACCGTGAATTCGGGTGCGTTGATCAGGGCTTCGGTTGCGGCCATCTCGGTCAATCGATTCGGGGGATCGGGCTATCCAAAATTAAGGAGTTTCTTCCCCGACCGCCAACTTTGTAGTTGTTTGGCAAAGAACTCTGTCTTATAGAGTTATCTATATTCAACCCAAAGGAGCGGGCCATGTCGAAATGGATCATTCGGTTTCCCCTGAACGTGTTGAGCTGGGCCCTCGGCCTTGTCGGTATCGCTGCGCTGACGCTAACGGCGATGATCGCAACGCCTTTAGGGCGCCTGCCTGAATTGACCTCGATCTCGCAGTCGGCACGGGCGGTGGACCGCAGCACGATGCCGCCGCTATCCCGGTTCTCCGCCCGCGACGGCACCGAGCTTGCCTATAGGCACTATCCGGCGCGCGGGCCCTCCAGCGGCAAGATCGCCATTCTGGTGCACGGCTCCTCCGGCTCGAGCGTTGCCGTCCATGGGCTCGCGGATGCATTGGCCGCGCGCGGGGTCGAGACCTACGCCCCTGATATTCGCGGGCATGGCGGTTCCGGCACCCGCGGCGACGTCGGCTTCGTCGGTCAGCTCGAAAACGACATGGCGGATTTCGTCGCGCTGGTACGCAAGACTTCGCCTTCGGAGCCTCTGCTGTTGCTCGGCCACTCCGCCGGCGGCGGCTTTGCGCTGCGGGTGGCGGGCTCGCCGATTCAGGACTTGTTTGCGCGCACCGTGCTGCTGGCGCCCTATCTCGGCTATGACGCGCCGACCAACCGTCCGGGTTCCGGCGGCTGGGCGAAGGCGGACATTCCGCGCTTCTTCGGCCTCACGGCGCTCGGCAAACTCGGCATCGATTGCTGCGAAGGGTTGCCGACGCTTGCCTTCGCGGTGCCGGCAAACTCCGAGCGCATTCTCAACCCGACCTATTCGTACCGCCTGATGCGCAACTTCGCTACCCGCGGCTATCAGCTCGATCTGGCCGCCGCACGCCACCCGGTCACGCTGATTTCCGGCGCGAGCGATGAACTGATGCTGGCCGACAAATATGCCGACGCCGTGCATGCGGTTTCACCCTCAACCGAGGTCAAGCTGATTGACGGCGTCGATCACATGGGCATTGTCGGCAACGCGCAAGGCGTCGCGGCCGTCGCCGATTATGTTGCGAATGCACGGATAGGATCATGACCGACTTCGGCCCAAAGGAAGCAGCCCAGGCGCTGAACGATATCGAACAGATCGTTCAGCGCGTTCGCCAGTCGCGCATCTACGATATCGCAAGCCAGATCATGATTGCGGCGGGGGTTCTGGTGCTGGCGGGCAATCTCGCCAACTTCGTCGCCCCTCGCCAGGCGAACTTCATCTGGATTGCCGTCAATGTGCTGAACGTTGCAACCGTTGCTGCACTCTCGACCATGGGCGGAAAAAGATCTGGCGTGCAGACATTCGATTTCCGGATGCTCGCCGCATTCCTGCTGTTCTATGGTTTCGGCATCTTGTGCAGCAGCGTGCTGGGCCATTTCGGACCGCGTGAACTCGGCGCGTTCTGGCCGATCTACTTCATGCTGTTCTATTGCATCGCCGGGCTGTGGTTCGGCCGCGCTTTCATCGCCATCGGGCTTTCCATCATCGTGCTGACGCTGATCGGCTACTTCTTCGTCGAGGGCGCCGCGTTTCTGTTGTGGATGGCGGCCGTCAATGGCGGCGGGCTGATCCTGTCCGGCCTCTGGATGCGCAGGATCTGATCCATGGCCGAACTCGACGACATCATTCATCAGCCGCTTCGCTTACGGATCATGGCGGCGCTGAACGCGTTGCCTTCGGGCGCGGGACTTGAATTCTCTCGCCTGAAGAAGCTGACCGGCGCCACCGACGGTAATCTCGGCGCCCATATCGAAACGCTGGCCAGGGCGGGCTATGTCGGGGTCGAAAAGGCCTTTGTCGGCAAGAAGCCGCAGACGACAGTGACAGCGACCGCGTCCGGGCGCGGCGCCTTCGCCCGCCACGTCGCATCGCTCCAGCAGATCATCGCCGCATCCGGGGGAAACGGCTAGTTCTCATCGTCAGGCTCTTGCGGGGAAGCGGAGTTTTGTGCGACCGACGTTAAAATGAAAATCCTTCTGCTCGGTTCCGGCGGCCGTGAACATGCTCTCGCGTGGAAGATTGCGGCTTCGCCTCTGGTGACCAAACTCTGGTGTGCGCCCGGCAATGCCGGCATCGCCCGCGAGGCCGAATGCGTGGCGCTTGATGTCGCCGATCATGCGGCCGTGATCGCGTTTTGCCAGCGCAACGAGGTCGAACTCGTCGTGGTCGGCCCGGAAACGCCGCTTGCCGCGGGCATCGTCGACGATCTCTCAGGCAAAGGCATCAAGGCGTTCGGACCCCGCAAGCAGGCGGCGCGGCTGGAAGGATCGAAGGGTTTTACCAAGGACCTCTGCACCGAATTCAACATTCCGACCGGCGCTTACCGCCGCTTCTCCAATGCGAACGATGCGCTCGCTTATGTGCGCCAGCAGGGCGCGCCGATCGTGGTCAAGGCAGATGGACTCGCGGCAGGCAAGGGCGTCGTGGTCGCGATGACGCTTACCGAGGCCGAGGCCGCCATCGCCATGATGTTCGACGGCGCCTTTGGAACTGCGGGCGCGGAGGTCGTGATCGAGGAATATCTCGAGGGGCGCGAGATCAGTTTCTTTGCGCTGTGCGACGGCGACACCGCAATCCCGCTCGCGTCCGCGCAGGACCACAAGCGCGTTTTCGACCACGACCAGGGGCCGAACACCGGCGGCATGGGCGCCTATTCGCCGACGCCCTTTGTCACGCCTGCCATTCACGATCAGATCATGGCTGATATCATCCTGCCGACGGTGGCCGGCATGAAGGCGCGCGGCACGCCGTTTTCTGGCGTGCTCTATGCCGGCGTGATGCTCACGGCTGATGGTCCAAAACTGTTTGAATACAACGTCCGCTTCGGCGATCCCGAGTGCCAGGTGCTGATGTTGCGGATGATGTCCGACATCGTGCCGGCATTGCTTGCTGCCTGCGACGGTGAGTTGAAGCATTTCGACCTGCGCTGGTATCCGGAACCGGCGTTGACGGTCGTGATCGCGGCACGCGGATATCCCGGCGATTACGCCAAGGGAACCCGCATCGAGGGGCTCGAAGAAGCCGCGCAAATCGAAGGCGTCGAAATCTTTCACGCCGGCACAATCGCCGAGGGTGGCGCCATTCTCGCCAATGGTGGCCGCGTTCTAAATGTCTGCGCCTCGGGCAAAACCGTCGTCGAGGCGCGGCAATGCGCTTACGCCGCAATCGACCGGATCAAATGGGCTGACGGATTCTGCCGGCGCGACATCGGCTGGCAGGCGGTGGAGCAGGAACAGGCGTTGAAATAGCCTTCCGGATGGATCAAGCGTGGAGTGATCGACGATGCCCGATCTGGCCGATTTATTTCCTGGCTTTGGTTCCGAATGGATCAACACGAGTTCGGGCCGCATCTTTGCCCGGGTCGGCGGCAAGGGGCCGCCGCTATTATTGCTGCACGGCTTTTCCGAAACGCATGTGATGTGGCATCGCGTCGCGCCGCAACTGGCCGACCGCTTCACGCTGATCATTGCCGACCTGCCGGGTTACGGCTGGTCGGATATGCCCGAGAGCGATAGCGATCACACGCCCTATACCAAGCGCGCGATGGCACAAACCATCATCGATATGATGGAGCAACTCGGCCATGTCCATTTTGCGCTCGCCGGGCATGATCGCGGCGGCCGTGTCGCCTATCGTCTCGCGCTCGATCATCCCGGGCGGCTGTCGCGGCTCGCGGTGCTGGATATCCTGCCGACCTATGATTACTGGGAGCGTATCAATCGCCCGTATGCGCTGAAGATCTATCACTGGACGTTTTTGGCGCAGCCACATCCGCTGCCGGAGACGCTGATCGGCGGCAATCCCGATTTCTTCCTGCGCTTCAAGATGGCGAGCCAGACCAAGTCCAAAACCCTTGAGGCGATCGATCCGCGCGCGCTCGAACATTATCTCGCGGCGTTCCGCGACCCCTCGCGCGTGCATGCGATGTGCGAGGATTATCGCGCGGGCGCCTATGCCGATTACGAGATCGACAAGGCCGATCGCGAGATGGCTAAGAAGATCACGATTCCGGTGCTGGCGCTGTGGGGCGATGCGGGCATCGCGCGCGCTGCGGCCACGCCGCTCGACACCTGGAAGAACTGGGCGACGAACGTTTCGGGTTCGCCGGTCAATTCCGGGCATTTCCTCACAGAAGAAAATCCGGATGTGACGGCGAAGCTGTTGCGCGAGTTTTTTGCGGCGGTTTGAAGATCTTCTCTCGCCGCAAAGAGAAGTGCTCCCTCTCCCGCTTGCGGGGGAGGGCTGGGGTGGGGGTGCTTCCGAACAAAAGTTAGTCGAGTGGATAGACTTCCCCCACCCGCCGCGCCTTGCGCGTCGACCTCCCCCGCACGCGGGAGAGGTGAAGATCAAACTACCTTCTTGCTTTGAAAAAATCCCGCAGTAACGCCGCGGCTTCCTGCTCCCCGACGCCAGAATAAATCTCCGGCTTGTGATGACAGGTCGGCTGCGCGAAGAAGCGCACGCCTGATTCCACCGCGCCGCCTTTCGGATCGGCGGCGCCGAAATAGAGCCTGCGGATTCTCGCAAACGAGATCGCGCCGGCGCACATCGTGCAGGGCTCCAGCGTGACGTAGAGGTCGCAATCGGTGAGCCGTTCACTGCCGACGGCTTTTGCAGCCTGCCGGATCGCCAGGATTTCGGCGTGCGCGGTTGGGTCGCGGTCGGTCAGGGTCCGGTTTCCGGCCGTGGCGATGACCTCGTTATTAAGCACGATGACGCATCCGATCGGCACTTCGGCCGATTTTCGTGCCGTTTCGGCCGCTTTCAACGCCAAATCCATGAAAGATGGGGCTGTCATGCCTCGTATCCTCAGGAGAAGTCTGCTATGGGAGGTCCCTTCAGCAAAAGTCGATACCGGTTTTGCGTGAGAACGCGCCTCATTGAAAGAGCGCGCATGATCCTCATTTGTACCTGCACCCGAAACGAGACCTTTCATGCCCCGCGACAGCGATAAAAACAACGATTCCCGCGGCCGGCGCGACCGTCCGTCCGGCGGCAAGGGCCGCTCGGGCGTTCCTCGGGGCCCTGAGAAGAAATTCGCCAAGCGCGGTTTCGGCGGCAAGGCGGAGGGTGAACGGCGTCCTTACGCGGGCAACCGCGAAGATCGACCACCGCGCCGCGAGGATCGCGATGCGCCGCGTGGTCGCAGCGATCGACCGTATGGCGATCGTCCGTCCCGCGGCGGCGACGGTGAGAAGCGTTCGTTTCGGCCGCGCGAGGATCGCGGTGACAAGCGCCCGTACGCGCCGCGCGGAGATCGCCCGGACCGTCGCGGCGATGACGCGCGACCGGCGGCGCGTTTCCAGGACAGGAAATTCAAGAAACCTTACACACCGCGCGAGGATGGCGAGAAGCGGCCCTATACGCCGCGAGGCGAAGGATTCCGCAAGGACAGCGATCGACCGCGCGGCGACCGTCCGTTCAATGCGCGACCGCGGGATGGTGATCGTCCGCGTGGTGATCGTCCTTATGCCGGGCGTCCCGAAAGAAAATTCGACGGCGATAAAAAGTTTTCGCGTGGCCCGCGCAAGGATTTCGGCAGCCGGCCGGATCGCGACCGCGAATTTGGCCGCGACCGCGGCGATGCCAAGCCATGGCAGAAACGGGATGCGGCCTCGCCGGATCGTGCGGACCGCAATTTGCGTCCCTCTCGTGAGGGCGCGCGGAATTTCGATCGTCCAAAATTCGACAAGCCGCGCTATGACAGGCCACGCGACCGCGACGGTGCCTCGGGTGGCGATGAACGCCCGCGTTTTTCGCGCCCGCGCAACGATCGGCCCGAAGGCGATCGTCCGTTTCGTGAGCGTCCGAAATTCGACCGTCCCCGCGAGGACCGTCCTAAATTCGACCGCCCGCGTCGGGACAGCGACGCTGGACGCCCCGAAGGCCGTAGCGATTGGCAAGAGCATCCCCGCAGCGAGCCACGCGGCCGGGATTTCGATCGGCCCCGCCGCGACAACGAGGACGACAGTAGGATATTCGTCAAACGCCCGGCGTTCGGCGGCCGTGGCACCTATCGCGAGCGCGATAGCGACGATCGCCGGCCCGCACGTCCGCCAAAGGTCAAGAAATCGGGCGAGCGCATCGCCAAGGTCGTGTCGCGCGCAGGGCTCGCCTCGCGCCGCGACGCCGAGGAATGGATCGTGCAGGGGCGGGTCACGGTCAACGGCCGTGTGATCAATTCGCCCGCGCTCGACGTCACCGAAAACGATGTCGTCACCGTGGACGGCAAGCCGTTGCCGCCGCGCGAGCGCACCCGGCTGTTTCTGTTCCACAAGCCGCGCGGTTTGATGACGACCCACGCCGATCCCGAGGGGCGGCCGACGGTGTTCGACAATCTGCCGGAGGGCCTGCCGCGGCTGATCAGCGTTGGCCGGCTCGACTTCAACACCGAAGGCCTGTTGTTGCTGACCAACGACGGCGGGCTGGCGCGTGCGCTCGAACTGCCCGACACCGGCTGGCTGCGGCGCTACCGCGTCCGCGCCCATGGCGAAGTCACGCAAGGCCAGCTCGACGAGCTGAAAAAAGGCGTCGAGGTCGACGGCGTCAAATACGGGCCGATCGATGCGACGCTGGAGCGCGACCAGGGTGCCAATGTCTGGCTGGTGTTTGCGATCCGCGAGGGCAAGAACCGCGAGGTGCGCAACGTGATGGCGCATCTAGGGCTGGAGGTGAACCGGCTGATCCGCGTGTCCTACGGTCCTTTCCAGTTGCAGGAGTTGGCCGAAGGCGCGGTCGAGGAGGTCAAGACGCGGGTGCTGCGCGAGCAACTCGGCGAAAAGATCGCAACCCTTGCCGGCGCCGATTTCAACCGGCCGATGCCGGGCGAGGCGGCCGCAAAACCTGAGGGTGAAGCGGTTGACGCGCCGCGCGGCAAAAAGCCGTTCAAGCCGGCAGGTAAAAGCGCTTTGATCGCCGACAGCAAGGGCCGCCGCGTGCTGGTGCGGCGCACCGGCAGCGAGGAGGCGCGTGCGCGGAATGAGGAAGAGGCTAACGGCTACGGTCCGCCGCGGCGCCCGAAGCGCGGCTATCACGGCAAGCGCGATCTCAAGCCGCGGGATGAGTGAGAATCGCTGCGATGTTATTTCTGGCTGCGCGAACGATCTCTCCGTTCCCTCCCTCCTTGCGGGGAGGGTTAGGGAGGGGGGTATCCCACGAAGTATCTGCGCGTGTGGCACCCCCACCCCCAACCCCTCCCCGCAAGGGGGAGGGGAGTTCAACCGGGTAGCTCCTGATGCGTGTCGTCGGCGGCAGGCTGAAGGGCCGCAACCTCGCTTCACCTGATCTCTCGCGACATTCGTCCCACCGCGGACCGCCTGCGCGAGTCGCTCTTCAATATCCTGATTCATGCCTACGACGATCCGATTGCCGATGCGCGCGCGCTCGACCTGTTTGCCGGCACCGGCGCGCTCGGCATCGAGGCGGTCTCGCGCGGCGCGAAATTTACGCTGTTCGTCGACAACGGCGCCGAAGCCCGTGCCTTGATGCGTGACAATATCGAGGCCCTCGGTCTCGGGGGCGTCACGAAGGTCTATCGCCGCGACGCGACGGACCTGGGACCTGCACATCCGGTTGAGCCGTTCTCGCTGGTGTTCCTCGATCCGCCCTACGGCAAGGGTCTTGCGGACAAGGCGCTGGCCTCCTTGCGCGACGGCGGCTGGTTGACGCCAGACGCCTTGCTTGTGGTCGAAGAAGCGACGGCCGCCGGCTTCAAGGCGCCGGAAGGTTTCTCGGAACTGGAACGGCGCCTCTATGATGATACCGAATTTGTGTTTTTGCGTGCCGTCTAGGCGTCAGCGCCGCCCGAACAGCTTTTCGATATCAGCGAGTTTAAGTTCCACGTAGGTGGGACGGCCGTGATTGCATTGACCGGAATTGGGCGTGTCTTCCATCTCGCGCAGCAGCGCGTTCATCTCTTCCGGCTTGAGCCGGCGTCCGGCGCGAACCGAGCCGTGACAGGCCATGGTCGCCGCCACATGCATCAGCCGGCGTTCCAGCGGCAACGCCTCGTCCCATTCCGCCATGTGCTCGGCGAGGTCGCGCAGCAATCCACCGGCATTGGCCTTGCCGAGCAGCGACGGCGTCTCGCGCACCGCGACTGCGCCGGGACCAAAGGACTCGATCGCAAGGCCGAACGAGGCGAGTTCTTCGCTACGGGACAACAATTGCTCGACCGTGGCTTCATCCATTTCGACGATTTCAGGGATCAGCAGGATTTGCCGTTGTACGCCGTTTTTCGCCAGCGACGCTTTCAATTTCTCGTAGACGATGCGCTCATGCGCGGCGTGCTGGTCCACGACAATGAGGCCATCGCGGGTCTGCGAGACGATATAGGTCTCGTGAATCTGCGTCCGGGCCGCGCCAAGCGGACGGTCGACCAGATCGGCGGCGGGTTGCTCATACAGCCGTACGTCTGCTGTCGGCGCGCCGACATCGAAGGCTGCCTGGCCCGGTTCGGCAAGCGCCGTCGCTGCGGCGGCTTGAAACGCTGGCGACGGCCCGACAGGGAAAGCCGGCGAGCGCCGCCAATCCCAATTCGCTCTCCCCGGCGTGAAGGCGGGACGGAACGCTTCGATCGCCGCACCGCCGCTGTTGGCCGCGGTGCGTTTGCCTTCGCGCGCGAGACCTTCTTTCAACGCATGTACGATCAGCGCGCGCACAAGCCCTGCGTTGCGAAAGCGGACTTCAGTTTTGGCCGGATGAACGTTGGCGTCGACTTCGCGCGAATCCAACGTCACGAACAGCGCTACGACCGGATGACGGTCGCGCGGCAGATAATCGGCGTAGGCCGCACGCACCGCGCCGAGGATCAGCTTGTCGCGCACCGGTCGTCCGTTGACGAAGAGATATTGTCCGAGCGCGTTGGCCCGGGTCAGCGAAGGGCTGGCGGCGAATCCCTCGACGAGAACGCTCTCGCGTTCGGCGCGGACGTCGATCGCGTGGGTACGAAAGTCCGCGCCCAAAATGTCGCCAAGCCGCGTCAACTGGCCCGGTGCGCCGGGCAGGGCGGCTGCCCAGGTGACGGGGCTGCGTTCCTCGCCCGCCAGCGTAAAGGCGATGTCGGGCCGCGCCATCGCGAGCCGCCGAACGACTTCGCGGATCGCCTCGGCTTCGGTGCGGTCGGTCTTGAGAAATTTGAGACGCGCCGGCGTCGCGTAAAAGAGATCGCCCACCTCGACGCGCGTGCCTTGCGATAGCGCCGCCGGCGCCACTTCCGATTTCATTCCGCCTTCCACCGACAGCGACCAGGCGTGCGGTTCGCTGGCGTGGCGCGTAGCAATATTGAGCTTGGCCACAGCGCCGATCGACGGCAGCGCTTCGCCGCGGAACCCCAGCGTGCGGATGCGGAGCAAGTCTTCGTCGTCGAGCTTGGAGGTCGCGTGACGCTCGACCGATAACGCCAGATCGGCTTGAGTCATGCCGCCGCCGTCGTCGGTGATCGCGATTTTTCGCCGGCCGCCGCCGTCGGTGAAGACATCGATCCGGCTCGCGCCGGCATCGATGGCGTTCTCGACCAGTTCCTTGACCACGCTCGCAGGACGCTCCACCACCTCGCCCGCGGCGATGCGGTTGACGACCTGTTCGGGCAATTGTCGGACGGGCATTTAAGGCTGCTCTCAACGATACGGCCCAATCTAGTGTCCCGGTTCTGACATTCGTACGATATCGCGGCGGGCACATTTACGAATGTCAGAACCAAAGGGACACTAGCAACCATATGATTCTAGTGTGGCTTTGACTCTGACGTTCCTTCGAAGACCTCACGGCAAAACTGAAAGGAACGTCAGTGTCGCCACACTAGTGGCTTTAGCGGCGCCGCGGGAGGGGAGTGCCTGAGAAGTCCCCGGTTTGCTTTAGTCGTCGAAGCCGCCTGAGCCGCGTCTTGCCTTTACGTCGCTGCGCCGCTTTTTGCCCTCGAGGCGGCGCTTCTTCGAACCCAGCGTCGGCCGGGTCGGGCGCCGTGGAATCGGCCGTATCATGGCTTCGCGCAACAGTTCGACCAGGCGCTCGATGGCATCGCGGCGATTGCTCTCCTGGGTGCGGAAGCGCTGCGCGTGAATGACGATCACGCCGTCCTTGGTCATGCGCTGGCCGGCGAGCCGCGCCAGCCGCAAAGCGGCATCGTCGGGCAGAACGATCCGCCGGGTGTCAAACCGCAATTGCACCGCGGTCGAGAGCTTGTTGACGTTCTGTCCGCCCGGACCCGAAGCACGAACAAAGGAAATATCGAGATCGTTTTCGTCAATCGAAAGGTCGCGGGCAATCCGCAGCATGGCTTCACCGAACCGAAAGGCGGGTAGCGAATGTCGAATCCGCCCCGCTAGTGTCCCACAATAGCGGTTTTGCGCGCGATTTGTCGGACGAGGAAGGGCCTAATTCGCCTTCAACGGCGTGCCGGCCACGGGCTGGGCCGCTTCCGGTGGGCGGCCGACGATGACCGTCAACAGGCCGTCACCCCACAGCCGGCGTGCGACCTGTTTGGCGTCCTCGATGGTGACCGCATCGACGAGCGCGTTACGACGCTCCAGATAGTCGATCGAAAGGTGATCGAGCTGATACTGCAGCATGGCGGAGGCAAGCTTCGACGACGTATCAAGGGAGAGCAATCGCGAGCCCTTCAGATAGGACTTGGCCTCGTCCAGTTCCTGTTCGGTCGGGCCGCCCTCGGCCATGCGGCGGATTTCGCGGGTCAAGGCCTCGACCGTCTCGCCGGCGCGGTCAGCGCGGGTTCCGGTCGAACCGACGAACAGTGCGGAGTGGTTCATCCAGACCAGCGAATCCGAGATCGAATAGGCAAGGCCGCGCTTCTCGCGAACTTCGCGGTAGAGCCGCGATCCCGATCCGCCGCCGAGAATGTGATTGACGACAAAGGCCGCCATGAAATTTGGATCGTTGCGCCGGATGCCGGGGCCGCCGAAGGTCACGACGGTTTGCGGTACGTCGAGCGCGATGAACTCGCGCTGCGGCGGCTTGCTGGCCGAGATGTCCGGCACCGGCACGAGTTTCGATTTGGCAGGCAGTCCGCCGAATGTGCGGTCAAGCAGCGCACCGAGCGAGGCCGCGTCGATGTCGCCGACCACCGAGATCTTCAGATGTTCTTTCGTCAGCACGCGGCTGACATAGTCTTTCATGTCGGCGATCGCGATATTCGGAACGCTTTCCAGCGTGCCTCCGGTGGCCCGCCCGTATGGATGATCGCCATAGGCGATCTCCAGGAATTTGCGGCTCGCAAGCGAGCCCGGGTTCGAGGTCTCGCGCTTGAGGCCCGAGACGAGTTGCGCGCGGATGCGTTCGACGTCGGTGCTGTCGAAATGCGGCGAGGTCAGTGACATCCGCAACAGTTCGAAGGCTTCGTCCTTGTTGTCCTTGAGCATGCGCAACGAGCCGCGGAAATAATCCCGCGTGACGCTGAAGCTGAGTTCGATCGCGCGCCGGTCGAGGTGTTCGTGAAACGCGCGCGAATCCAGATCGCCCGAACCCTCGTCGATAAGGTCGGCTACCATGTTGCCGACGCCGGCCTTGCCGTCCGGATCCTGCGTGCCGCCGCCATCCATCGCAAATTCCATGGCGACGAGCGGGACGGTGGCATCCTGCACAAACCAGGCCTCGATGCCCCCGGGCGAAATCAGGTGCTGAATTTTAGCAGCGGCATGCGAAGGCGCCGGGATCGCGATGGATATGCAGATGCCGAGCAGCAGGAGCTGCAAGCGCGCGGTGGTGGTCTTGGGAAAAGTCACGACCGCTTCTCCACGTGCTTCGGCGCTGCATCCTTGATCAGATAGCCGGTGACCGAGCGCTTTTTGTCGAACCATTTATGCACGACGCCCCGCACCTGATCGGCGGTGACGGCGCGAATGCGCTCCGGCCAGCTCCTGATGTCCTCGATGCTGAGCCCGGTCGTCATCGCCCCGCCATACCATCGGGCCAGCGTGGCCTGGTTGTCCTGGGCGTAGATCGTCTCGGCGATCAACTGGGTTTTGACACGCTCGAGGTCTTCGGCGCGAATCCCGTTCTGGTCGATGTCGGCGATCACATCGTCGATTACCTGCTCGACCTGCGCGAACGTCACGCCGGGCCGCGGCGAGGCCGAGATCGTGAACTGCGTCGCGTCGAGCGAAGCGCCCTGATAGGCAGCGCCGGCGTTGACCGCAAGCGGCCGGTCGATCACCAGCCGGCGATAGAGGTAGGAGTTGCTGCCGCCGCCCATCAACTGCGCCAGCACGTCAAAGGCGGCGCTCTCGCCGGCTGCTGCCGTGGTTGCGGACGGGACCAGATAGTAGCGCCGCAACGCGGGTTGCTCGACGCGCGGATCGGACAAGGTCACGGTGCGCGGTGCGGCAGGTTCGGGCTCCTGCGGACGAATGCGCTTGGGCGGGATTGCGGGCTGAGGGGCAACGGCGCCGAACGTCCGCTCCGTCATCGGACGCACCTCGTCCGCCTCAACGTCGCCGGCGATCACCAGAATGGCGTTATTGGGCGCATAAAAGCGCCTGTAAAAGGCGAGCGCGTCTTCGCGATCGAGCTTCTCGATTTCCTGGTGCCAGCCGATCACCGGCCGGCCGTAGGGGTGGTTGAGATAAAGCGCGGCCATGATCTGTTCGGTGAGCCGCGCGTCCGGATTGTTGGCAAGCCGCATATTGAATTCCTCGAGCACGACATCGCGCTCGGGCAACACGTTTTCGTCCTTCAGCACGAGGCCCGTCATGCGGTCCGCCTCGAACTCCATCATGCTGCCGAGCTGCTCGCGCGGTACGCGCTGGAAGTAGCCGGTATAGTCGGCGGAGGTGAAAGCGTTTTCGTTACCGCCGACCCGAAGCACCGTCTGCGAAAATTCGCCGGCCGGATGTTTGCTCGTCCCCTTGAACATCAGGTGTTCAAGGAAGTGCGCGAGACCGGACTTGCCGGATGTCTCGTCGGCGGAGCCGACCTTGTACCAGATCATCTGGGTGATGACCGGCGTGCGGTGATCCGGAATCACCACGACCTGTAGTCCATTGGCGAGGGTGAATGTCGCCGGCGAAGAAGGGGAAGCCGTGGTCTCGGCTGGCGCGGCGGTGGCATTGAGACCGGCAAGCAGGCCGGCGAACAGGAAAGCCCGCAATCTCCTCGGTGATATCATGGGCAGTCTGGAAGACTGGCGGGGCAGAGGACAGGCTCGCTGCCGATCCAGCAGCAAGCCCCGAAAGCGAATGTCCGAAATTCCACAGGGAATCCTTATCGCTGGAACGAAGGCGCCGCACGTCGGGCGGCGCCGGTCTAGGTCAGGAAATCAAAGGCAAGAGTGCCTTTGATGTTCGACGCTACTTTTCGACGCTACTTGCGCTGGACCGCGCGGCAAGCGGATTGCGATCCGGATTCGCGGTGCCATCCCAGATGCCCCTCTTCTGTTCGCCATAGGCATAGTTGGGAGACGGCGTCTGGTAGCCGATCGGCGGCTGGGTCAAGGCTTGGCGCGCTGGTTCCGTACCAGGCTCCATCGGGGCAGACTTCTTGCTGCCGAACAGGTCGCCGCCGAGGCCTATTTTGTCAGCCAAATCTGCCGCGCCGCCAGTGAAGAGATCGCCGGGCTTGTCGTAAACCGGATCGATGAGCGCCGTGCCGTTGCGATCGCTTGCGTAGGCCGGACGCGTCGTGCCGGGGACCGGCGGCTCTTCGACCGGAGGCGCGATGTTGATCGCCTGGGTCTGCGGAGCGCCCGTGGCAGTAACCTGGACGCGGGACACGGGTGGCGCATTTTTCTTCTTGGCCGCAATCACGGCCCGGCGCTGACGCTCGTCGGGATCCTTTGGCCAATTCGCGATCTGCTGGGCGTCGCCTGTCGAAGCGGCCGGCGGCGGCAGATCGAGGGTCGGAGGCACCACCAGCGGCGAACGTTCACGGTAGTCGATGCCGCGGTTGTCCATGTTGGTGCCGCGGATCATGCCGTAGAAGCCGTCCGAGATCTTTTCCGACATGGTCCTGCCGTCGTTGTCTTCCGCACGGGCCGGACCGGCGGTTACAAGGAGGCCAAGACTTACGGAGAGGACGGCAAGACTGAAAGTCCGCTCAATCCAATAGCTAGTTTCAGTTCGGTGCATCGCGCTTTCCCGTCCAAAATCGCGTTATCGTCCAGACCTTTGGATCTGGCCTCGGGGGCTGCAAAGCCTCATGCTCAACGGCTACTATGTGCCGGATCAGGGCGCTTTTGCGGCGGGTACTCCCCAGAACGAGTCATACAATAGGGCCGCCACCCCGGCAACAATCCCGACGTCGGCCACGTTAAAAACGTACCAATTAAAGGTATTTTCGCCGATCCGGACGTGAAACAGGGCAAAATCGACCACCGCGCCATAGGCCAGGCGGTCGATGCCGTTTCCGATCGCCCCGCCAATGATCAACCCGAGCCCCACCGTCGCCAGCAGGGTACGTGACCGCGCCATCCAGACGGCCAGGACCACCACCGCCACAGCCTTGATCGCCATCAGGACGATCTGCGCGGTGGGGCCGTCGTTTTGAAACCAGCCGAAGCTGATGCCCTGATTCCAGGCCAGGACCAGATCGAAGAACGGCGTGAGCTTGACGGTGCCGCGGTGCGCGATGTCGAACACCCGGACCAGCCAGAATTTGGAAGCCTGATCGAGGATAAGCGTGATCGCGGCCGCGATGACCCCGAAGCGCCAATGTTGGCTCAAGGCGCCACTCCGATCGCCTTCCATTCACGCAAGGCAATGGCGTCCCGCGGCGATACGTCGGGATATTCGGCGTCATCGCCGACCGAGGTGAGGATCTTCCAGGACCGCGCGCACTTCCGGCCTGCGGCTTTTTCGACGACGACGGCAACGCCGGGCACCGCGTCAAGCCGGAACGCACTTTCCGGCGCGGCTTCCTCTCGCACTTCGTAATTGGAAGTGATGCAGACCTCGGCGAGATCGATGTCGAACAGCGTGCCCAGGGTTTGCCTGTCCGACACATAGATGATCGGAGACGCCTCGAGCGATGAGCCGATACGTTTCGCCGCGCGTTCGAGTTCCAGCGCGCCGGTCACGACGCGGCGCACGTCGCGGATGGACTCCCATTTCGCCGCCAGTGCGTCGTCACGGAAGCCGGCGAGGTTGTCCGGGAAGGTGAGCAGATGCACCGAGGGCGAGCCATCCGGCCGGTACATGAACCAGGCCTCGTCGGCTGTGAAGCTAGTGATCGGCGCCAGCCATTTGAGGATCGCGTCGCAGAGGATGTCGACCGTGGTCAACGCGGCCTTGCGGGTCGACGACGACGGCGGGTCGCAATACAGGACGTCCTTGCGGATGTCGAAATAGAACGCCGACAAATCGGTATTCATGAAATGGGTGAGCGATGCCACGACTGTCTTGTAATCGAAGGCAGCGTAAGCCTCGCGGATAACGGCGTCGATCTCGCTTAGGCGATGCAGCATCAGCCGTTCGAGCTCCGGCATGTCCGCGGGCGCGACCGCATCGGTCGGCTTGAAATGATGCAGCGTGCCAAGCATCCAGCGGACGGTGTTGCGCAGCTTGCGGTAGGTCTCGATGGTGTTCTTGAGGATCTCGGGACCGATGCGCTGGTCGTCGGCATAATCGGTCGCGCAGACCCACAGCCGCAGAATGTCGGCGCCGGATTGGGCGATGACTTTTTGCGGCTCGACGGTATTGCCGAGCGATTTCGACATCTTGCGGCCGTTCTCGTCCAGCGTGAAGCCATGCGTCAGCACCACGTCAAACGGTGCGCGGCCGCGGGTGCCGGAGCTTTCCAGCAGGGAAGAATGAAACCAGCCGCGATGCTGGTCGCTTCCTTCGAGATACATCACGGTATCTCGACCGCCGTCGATCTTGCGCTTGATGCCGGCCAATCCCGGGAAGTGGACGGGGTCTTCGAGAACGAACGCGTGCGTCGAGCCGGAATCGAACCAGACGTCGCAGATGTCGTCGACCTTCTTCCAGTCCTCGTTCGCTCTTGAGCCCAGGAAACGTTCGCGGGCGCCCTCCATGTACCAGGCATCCGCGCCTTCCTTTTCGAAGGCATCCGCGATGCGCTGGTTGACCGCCTCGTCCTTGAGGATTTCAGCGGAGCCGTCGCTCTTCTCTCGTACAAACACCGCGATCGGCACGCCCCAGGCGCGCTGGCGCGAGATCACCCAGTCCGGGCGGTTGACGATCATGCCGTTGATACGGTTTTGCCCCGCCGGTGGCACCCATTGGGTGACGGAGATCGCGTGCAGCGCGCGGGCGCGCAAGGTGTCACCCGGTTTCGCCTTGCCGTGCTCGGCGATGTCCATAGCCCCGTGCTTGCCCGGGGCGTCCAAAATGGGTTTATCCATAGCGATGAACCACTGCGGCGTGTTGCGGAAGATCACCGGCTTCTTGGAGCGCCAGGAATGCGGGTATTGGTGCTTCAGACGCCCGCGCGCCAGGAGCATGCTGCGCTCGGTCAGCGCCTTGATCACGGCGTCGTTGGCGTCGCCCTTCTCACCCTTGTCGTTGATGACGCGTTTGCCGGTAAAGCCGGGCGCTTGTGCCGTCAGTGCGCCGTTCTCGTCAACGGTGTAGGGGATGGTGGTGTTGATGCCGCGCGCTTCCAGTTCGCGCGCATTGGCCGTCCAGACGTCGAAGTCCTCGCGGCCATGGCCCGGCGCGGTGTGCACGAAGCCGGTGCCGGTGTCGTCGGTGACATGATCGCCTGACAGCAGCGGAACGACGAACTGATAGCCTCCGTCGAGGCCTTTCAGCGGATGCGCGCATTCGATTGCATCCAGTGTGTCGGCCGGCAAGTCGCGAACCTTTTCGAAAGCTGTGACGCGCGCCTGCTTAAACACGCTCTCGGCGAGCGCATCCGCCAGGATCAAAAGGTCGCCGTTCTTGGCCCAGTTATCGGTGGGGGCATCGGTGACCTTGTAGAGGCCATAGGCGATTTTCGGCGAGAAGCTGATCGCCCGGTTGCCAGGCAGCGTCCAGGGGGTCGTGGTCCAGATCACGATGCTGGCGCCGGCAAGCGCCCCATGCGCGGGCGATGTGATGGGAAATTTCACCCACACCGTATCCGAGGTGTAATCCTCGTATTCGACTTCGGCTTCGGCGAGCGCGGTTTTTTCGACCACGCTCCACATCACGGGCTTGGAGCCGCGATAGAGCGTGCCGTTGGCGGCGAATTTCATCAGCTCGCGCGCGATCTGCGCTTCCGCCGGATAGCTCATCGTGGCGTATGGATGATCCCAGTCGCCGATGATGCCGAGCCGCTTGAATTCCTCACGCTGCACGTCGAGCCAGTGCGTGGCATAGGCGCGGCATTCCCTGCGGAACGCCACCATCGCCGCCGAGTCGCGAAAGTCCGGTTTGGTCTTGCCCTTGGAGCGGTAATTTTCCTCTTCGATCTTCCATTCGATCGGCAGGCCGTGACAGTCCCAGCCCGGCACGTAGTTGGAATCGAAGCCCAGCATCTGCTGGCTCTTGGTCACGACGTCTTTCAGGATCTTGTTGAGCGCATGCCCGATATGGATGTTGCCATTGGCATAGGGCGGGCCATCGTGAAGGACGAATTTCGGCCGGCTGGCGGAGGTCTCGCGCAGGCGCTCATAGAGGCCTATTTTGTTCCAGCTCTTGAGGATTTCTGGCTCGCGCTGAGGCAGGCCGGCGCGCATCGGAAATTCCGTCTGCGGCAGGAACAGGGTTTTTGAATAGTCTGTAGCGTCTGACTTTTGCGGCTTTTCGGACATGGGAGCTCTGGTACGCGGTCTTAAGAAGGGCGAGTGGCGGAAGGGCGACAAATCCCGGTCTTCTCACCGAGCTTCTCTAAAGCTCAGGCGGAAGCCGGGCCGCTAATGCCGATGATGCGCCGCGCAAACATGGGCCTTCCATAGCAGGGGCTAACGCAATCGCAAAGCCTGCTAATCCCTCATAATCCTTCAAATGTTGGCTACGACCCCAGTTGAGGGAAGGCGCCTGACACCGCAGCGAGGCGCTCGCGGGCGAGCCGGCTATCGTCGTTCATCTGGCGGATCAGCGCCTCGACGCCGTCAAACTTCAGTTCCTCGCGCAGAAAGGCGATGAAGGCGACGTCCAATCGGCGGCCATAGAGGTCGCCGTTGAAATCGAACAGAAAAACTTCGAGCAGCGGTGCGCCATTGTCGAAGGTCGGACGGCGGCCAAAGCTCGCAACTCCGTCGAAACGCTTGTCGCCGAGGCCGACGCGCACGGCATAGATGCCGTGCTTGAGGCCGCAATTCTTGTCGAGCCGGATATTGGCGGTCGGATAGCCAAGGTCGCGGCCGCGTTTCTCGCCGTGGACGACTTCGCCGGTAATGAACCAGGGGCCGCCGAGCATCGCGGTCGCCTCGTCGATCTGCCCTTCGGCGAGCGCCATGCGGATCGCGCTGGAAGAGACCGGCCGTTCGGCGATGTCGACATGGGCCTGGACGTCGACCTCGATGCCGAGCCGCGGCGCTTCCGCGACCAACAGGCTCGGCGAGCCGACCCGACCCTTGCCGAAATGAAAATCGTAGCCGACCGCGATGCCGCTGATGCCGAGCCGCTCGATAAGATCATGGTGAATGAAATCTTGCGCCGTCGTCTCGGCTCGCCGCTTGTCGAAGGTCATCACCACGGCGCCCGCCAGACCCGTTGCCGCCAACAGACGGAGCTTTGCGGTCTCATCGGTAAGGCGGAACTGCGGGCTATTCGGGCTGAAATAGCTCCGCGGGTGGGGCTCGAAGGTCACCGCAAAAGGCGGCCTGCCATGGGCCTGGCCCATGCGTAGGGCGGCATCGATGACGGCGCGGTGGCCGAGGTGAACGCCATCGAAATTGCCCATCGCAACCACCATTCCCTTCGGGATGGCAGAGGCCGGGTCGGTATCGCGGATTACGGTAAAATCAGAGGCCATTTACAAAGTCTTAGCTGAGATTCGCTGCGACCGTGGCTTGGGGCGGAGCATGAAGTCAAGCCGGGTCCGAAGGGCATTTTACGAGGGCCTATCAGCCTCTGATTCGGGCATCGGTTAACGGGCTGTTTAACGGCTGGTGGTAGTCCTTGGGCTGGATTGCGGGGCGCATTTTGGCCCAGCAGCGTTCGTGTGTTGCCCAGGGGATTTGAAGATGGCGGTGGATTTATCGATGTCGGTTCTGGTGGTCGACGACTACAACACCATGATTCGCATCATCAGAAATCTCCTCAAGCAGCTCGGCTTCGAGAATATCGACGATGCCGCCGACGGATCGGCCGCGCTCAACAAGATGCGCGCCAAGAAATACGGTCTGGTCATCTCCGACTGGAACATGGAGCCGATGACCGGCTACGACCTGCTGCGGGAAGTCCGCGCCGACCCCAATCTCGCCACCACGCCCTTCATCATGATCACGGCCGAGTCCAAGACCGAAAACGTGATCGCTGCCAAGAAGGCAGGCGTGAACAACTACATCGTCAAGCCGTTCAATGCCGCCACGCTGAAGACCAAGATCGAGGCGGTATTCCCGGATCTGGCCAACGCGTAAGTTTACTTCGCTCCTCCCAATCCATCGGCGTCGTCCCTGCGAACGCAGGGACCCATAACCACATGCGTTCGTTGTTACGCCGGATGGGGCTCCAGCCCGCTCATTTCGACCGGCCGGTGGCTATGGGTCCCGGCTCGCGCGGAGCCTGTCATCGGGCGCGCGTTCGCGCGGCCCGTTGGCTTGGCCGGGACGACGACGCAGGTAGCTGCCCCGGCGGATCACCACTTCAGCTCGCGCATCAGCGCGCGGGGCGGATGGCCGAACAACTCCTTGACGGAGGCAGGGTCGAACTGATCGAGGCCTTCGAACTGCTCGGAGTGAATGCCGCGCGCGACGAACAGGCAATCGATTCCAAAGCCATGCGCGCCGGTGAGGTCCGTTCGCACGGAATCGCCGATCGCGAGCACCCGGCTGGGCGGAACGGCCTGACCCCGCCGTTCGGCCGCAAGTGCCATGGCGCGCTCATAGATCGGCCGGTGCGGCTTGCCGTAGAAAATCGCCTCGCCGCCGAGTTCCACGTAGAGTTCGGCGATCGCACCCGCGCAATAGATCAGCCGGTCGCCGCGCTCGACGACGATGTCGGGATTGGCGCAGATGAACGTGAGCTTGCGCTCCCGCGCCTTGAGCAGCATCGCGCGATAGTTTTCCGCCGACTCGGTTTCGTCGTCGAATAGCCCGGTGCAGACGATGTAGTCGGCCTGCTCCAGCGGCACCAAGGGGGCATCGAGGCCGCGGTGGATCGAGCTGTCGCGCTCGGGCCCGACCCAGAAGATCTTCTGACCGGGATGGCCGGCGATAAAATTCCGCGTGAGGTCGCCCGAACTGACGATGGCATCGTAAGTGTCGTCGGCGACGTTGAGCTTGCGCAACTGCCGCTGCACTGAATCCGCCGGCCGCGGTGCGTTGGTAATCAGGATGACGGTGCCGCCCTGATTGCGGAAGTTCAGCAGCGCCGCACAGGCGTCGGGGAATGCGACGAGGCCGTTATGCACGACGCCCCAGATGTCGCTGAGCAAGACGTCTACCTCGCCGACGAGGTCGCGCAACCCTTCGGCAAATTTCAGCGTCGTCATCTTAGGCGGGAATTAGTTTGGGCCGGCCGCGCGCCGGGCCAGTGCGGCATTGCCGGTAACGCGGGGCGGGGGATCGATGACAGGCGCCTCGACGGCCGCAGCCTTGACCGTACCATTGGATTCCGGCGCCTTGCCCGCAACCACGCCATCGGCGGCCGGTGCGTTTTCAGGCCGCAGCGGCCGCGGCGGCGCGAACAGAAAGCCCTGTCCGAACCTGACATCGAAATCGAGCAGATCGACGACCGCGCGCTCGCCTTCAATCCGTTCGGCGATCAGGTCGATGCCGAAGCGGCCAAGCAGATCGGAGAGGTCGGACGGGTGAATGTCCGACGTCGACGACACCTTCGGATCGAGCAATAGCGCGGCCGGCACCTTGATGAAGCGGACGCCGCGGTCGGCCAACTCCCGCGGTTCGATCCGCAAGTCGGTGACATGGTCGATCGAGAAGCGGTAGCCGCGCTGTGCCAGCGCCGCCAGGTGCTCGCTCTCGGCGTTGCCGAGATTGCGGAACATCGCCTGCTTGAACTCGATCACGAAAGAGGGCGCCAGCGCGCGGTTGGCTTCGAGGAAATCCAGGCAGGGCGCAAAGGTCGCGGGATCGCGCAGCGTCGCGGCGGCCATATTGCAGAATATGCCGACGTCCTTGTTGCGCACCATCAGACGGCGCAGCACCTGCACACAGCGCAGCATCACGGCCTGATCGACCCGTCCGATCAGCCCGGTCGCTTCCACAAAGGGAAGGAAGTCATCGGCTGCGAGCACCCGGTCATGCTCGTCGCGGATGCGCGTCACGGCCTCGTAGAAACGAACCTTGCGCTGAGGCAGGGTCACCATCGGCTGCAGGTAGATATCGAGGCGGTTTTCCTCGATCGCAGTTTTCACGGCGGCGAAGGTTTGCATTTCGCCGCGCGGCGCCGCGGGCGGGTCGGGATTGAGGACGACAATCGGCGGCGCAGCCGCGACCAGTTTCGGAGGTTCAGGCGCGAAGGACGGTTCCTGGCGCGGCGGCTTTTCCGATTCGGCTGCGGCAGCCGCCGCCGCCGCGGCGGCCGCATTTGCGGAGAACATGTCCTCGTGGCTTGCCACCGACACCGCGAGCTGTTTCACGAGCCCGCCGAGTTCGTTGATCTCGCCGACCACCGCCTGCATGCGGTCGGCACCGGCGTGATTGAGCGAGGCGAGCTTGCCCTCGACCGCGCTAAGCCTGCGGCCGAACTCGGCGACCTGGCGGGCAAGGTCCGCGGTGCCGCGCGACAGATCGGCGATCTGGCCGCCGACATCGGTACGGTCGCGCAGCCGCATCGACACGGCGTTGTAGAGGATCAGGAAGGTCAGGGCGGTGAGGGCGACGATGGCCGATTCCAGCCCGCTCAATCCGGCCACCGAGTACAGAACGAGGCCGAGCGAGGCGGCGACCAGCACCATGCAAATGGCGATAAAGATCGTGGAAATGCGGATCATGTGCGCGTAAAGCCCCTCAGCCCCCGTGGCATCCGTCGCCTGGGGGAACGGTTCGCGCCGTCCTGTTTCGTTGGCCCAGGCTCCGCAACACTAGCACTAATGTTAATTCGGCAGGGTAGTGTTCTTTGGGCATCGCGGGAACTACGGCTTCCCCTCGGGAAAGCCGCAGGTCCGTGGTTGTACGGGGTGGCGCTAGCCTATTAGGCCACTGCGCGGATGACCTTGGCGACCTTCTCGACGATCTCGCCGACCTGCTCCTCGCTGACGATCAACGGCGGGGTGAGCGCCAGGGTGTCGCCGGCGATCCGCATCATCAGGTCATTGTCGAAGAAGGCGCTGTTGAGCGCGTCGAAGCCCCGCTTGCCCGGCTGGTCGGGGCGTGAGGTGAGGTCGATGCCGGCCGTCAAACCGACGGTACGGATGTCGACCACGTTGGGCTCGTTCTTCAGCGACATGATGGCGTCGGTCCATTTCGGCTCGAGCGCGCGGGCATGTTCGAACAGCTTCTCGTCGCGATAGATGTCGAGCGTGGCAAGGCCTGCCGCGCACGCCAGCGGATGGGCCGAGTACGTATAGCCGTGGGCCAACTCGATGACGTGCTCGGGGCCGCTCATGAAGGCATCGTGGATGGTGTCGCGCACGATGACGCCGCCCATCGGCGCGGCACCGTTGGTGACGCCCTTGGCAAAGGTGATCATGTCCGGCAGCACACCGTAACGCTCGGCCGCAAAGGCATAGCCCAGCCGGCCGAAGCCGGTGATGACTTCGTCGAAGATCAGCAAGATACCATGCTTCTGCGTGATCTCGCGCAGCCGCTTGAGATAGCCCTTCGGCGCCGGCAGCACGCCGGTCGATCCGGCCATCGGCTCGACCATGACAGCCGCGATGGTGTTGGCGCCGTGCAGGTTGACCAGGTTTTCCAGCGCGTCCGCGAAATGCGCGCCGTATTCCGGCTCGCCCCTCGAGAACGCCTGCTTCTCGCGGTCGTAAGTCGTCGGCAGATGATCGACGCCGGTGAGCAGCGAGCCGAACATCTTTCGATTGTTGACCATGCCGCCGACGGACGTTCCGCCGAAACCGACGCCATGATAGCCGCGCTCGCGGCCGATCAGACGGATGCGGCCGCCCTGGCCGGAAATCTGGTGGTAGGCGAGCGCGATCTTGAGCGCGGTATCGGCCGCTTCCGATCCGGAATTGCAAAAGAAGACGTGATCAAGCCCTTTGGGCGCGAGATCGGCGACGCGGCTTGCGAGTTCGAACGCCTGCGGAATGCCGAACTGGAACGGCGGCGCATAATCCAATGTCGCGGCTTGCTTGCCGATGGCTTCCGCAATCTGGGTGCGGCCGTGGCCGGCGTTGCTGCACCACATGCCGGCGGCGCCATCGAGGATTTTGCGGCCATCGACGGTGAAGTAATGCATGTCCTTGGCGCCGGCGAGCAGCCGTGGCGCCTTCTTGAAGGCACGGTTGGCGGTAAACGGCATCCAGTGCGCCGCAAGGTCGTTGGGAACGTTGACGGCGGCGGAGCGCGGGCTCTTGTCCAGCATGGCGGGCCTCTTTGAGTTTTCGGTGATCGTTGTTCAATACGTTAGCATTTTCGCCATCGTACTGGAATGCCAGAGCCGGACTTTTTCCGTGCAACTAGTGGAGTGGATTTGACATTCGCTACCCACTTGGTGGCGGGCCCTTCAGGCGAATGTCAAATCCAATACTCCACTAGAAACTTATACTTGCCAGTGGTCCTTTGATTCTAACATTCGCAAAAGTGCCCGCTGAGAAGGGATGCGAATGTTAGAATCGGACCACTAGAAGCGGTGGTCAATCGCCGCGCGTATGCAGATTTGCAAGGTCGGAAGCGGCGATCCAGAACACCTCGCCCTCGGAATCTTCGGTATCAAGCCACAGAAATTCGGCGTTTGGACAGGCCAGTTCCAGCGTTTCGCGGCAGCGGCCGATCTCACATAGCAGTCCGCCTTCGGCCGTCAGGTGTTTTTTGGCCTCATCCAGAATGCGCCTGACGACAATAAGCCCGTCGGCGCCGCCATCGAAGGCGATTTTCGGCTCGGCGCGGCATTCCGGCGGCAACCCCGCCATGCCTTGCGCATCGACATAGGGCGGGTTGGCGATGATGAGATCATAACGTTTGCTTGCGACCGGCGCGTAAAGGTCACCGCGATGCAGCATGATCCGATCATCAAGACCGAAATCGCTGACATTACGCGCGGCGACCGCTAGCGCGTCCTTGGAGATGTCGACCGCATCGATCTCTGCGTTGGGAAAAGCGTGTGCAGCAAGAATGGCGAGGCAGCCTGAGCCGGTGCAGAGTTCCAGCACGTTTTCCACCGCGCCTTTGTCCGCGATCAACGAATGCGCCTCGCCATCCTGTCCGCCGAAATGCGACTCGATCAGTTCGCCGATGAACGAGCGCGGCACGATCACGCGCTCATCGACATAGAAGGGCAGGCCGCGCATGTAGATCTTGTTGACGAGGTAGGCGGCCGGTTTGCGCGAACTGACGCGGCGCGCAATCACCTCGAGGAGCGCGCGCGCCTCATTCGTGGTCACGCGCGCGGGTGCGAAGCTTTCGAACTGATCGGGATGAAGATGGAGCGTTTCGCACACCAGGAATGCTGCTTCCGCCACCGGATCGGTGGTGCCGTGGGCAAAGGTCAGCTTCGCTTCGTTGAAACGACTCACGGCGTAACGGACGAAATCGAGCAGCGTCGCCAGTTCGCTCGCCGAAACCTTTGGAGGTTTCGCTGCGGTACGGGAACGTTTGGCAGAAGCTTTGGCGCGTTTCGCCATCAGGATTTGGTCCAGCGCGCGGCTGCTTGATCGTCGTGACCGCGCGCCTCGACCCAGCTGGCGCCATCGGCACTATCGACGCGCTTCCAGAACGGTGCGTTGGCTTTCAGGTAATCCATCAGGAATTCGGCGGCTTCAAACGCGGCCTGACGATGCTTCGAGGCCGTCACCACCAGCACGATATTTTCACCCGGGGTGATACGGCCGACGCGGTGCACGACCCTTATCCCGGTGACGGGCCAGCGCGCCATCGCGGTTTCGGCGTGGCGTGCGATCTCGGCTTCCGCCATGCCGGGATAGTGCTCGAGCGTCAAGGCGGCGATGTCAGCGCCGTCCTCGCTGCCCCGGCAAATCCCGGTAAAGGAAACGACCGCGCCGATGTCGCTGCGGTCTGCGGTCAGCGCTGCAATTTCGCGCGCAATGTCGAAATCGGATTCCTGGATGCGAATGGTTACATTGGCGGTCATGACGGGCTTCAACCGCCGGTCATCGGCGGGAAGAAGGCGATTTCGCGGGCGCCGGCAATCGCCGCATCCTGTTTGACGTGCGCGTGATCGATTGCCGCGCGGATCACGCGGGGCGTCTCGAAAGCGTGGGCGTAGGTCTCGCCGCGCGCGGCAAGCCAGGCGATCAGCTGTTCGACGGTTTTGACGTTGGCGGGCGGCTCGAGCGTCTCTTCCGGTTTGCCGATCCGCTCGCGCACCCAGGCGAAATATTTCAGTTTCATCCCTCATCCTCCTCGATGAGGTGACGGATACCGGCGCGGAAATAATCCCAGCCGGTATAGATCGTGACGATTGCCGAGATCCACAGCAGCAACAGCCCGATCTCGGTGGTGTGGGGAATGACCTGGTCGCCCGCTTCGCCGGCGAGCAGGAAACCGATCGCAACGAGTTGGGCGGTCGTCTTCCATTTGGCGAGCTTGGTGACGGGCACGCTGACACGTAAACCTGCCAGATATTCGCGCAAGCCCGAGACCAGGATTTCGCGGCACAGGATCACGATGGCCGCCCACAGCGTCCAACCGTGGATGATGCCGTCGGCGGCCAGCATCAAAAGGCAGGAGGCGACCAGCAGCTTGTCGGCAATCGGATCGAGCATCCGCCCCAGGGCCGATTGCTGATCCCACATCCGCGCATAGTAGCCATCGAGGAAATCGGTGACCGCTGCGGCAATGAACACGGCCAGCGCGACCCACCGCAGCCACAGCGGCCAGTCCAGGATCGCCTGCGCATAGATGCAGCCGACCACCAGCGGGATCGCGGCGATCCGGGCAAAGGTCAGAATATTGGGCAGGGACAGCGAGCCTTTCGCCAGTCCCCTGGTCGTTGCGATGTTCATTGGTCCTACCAATACCGCCGAATCCTGAAGGTCAACCATGCGACACATATGACCTTAAGGTGACATTCTTAACTGGGTTGGGTGTGGAAAAACTCGAAAATCTTGCGGGCACTTTCGGCACTGACGCCCGGCACCTTGCCGAGGTCGGCGATCGAGGCCCGCTCGATCTCCTTCAGGGTTCCGAAATGGTGCAGCAGCGCCCGTTTGCGCGAGGGGCCGATCCCGGGGATCTCCTGAAGTCCTGCCTCGCGGATATCCTTCTTGCGCAGCTTGCGGTGCGATCCGATCACGAAGCGGTGTGCCTCGTCGCGCAGCCGCTGGATGAAATAGAGCACGGGGTCGCGCGGTTCGAGCTTGATCGCCTCGCGATTCGGCATGAACAGGGTTTCGCGGCCGGCGTCGCGTTCCGGCCCCTTGGCGACCGCAAGCAGCGCGACCTGCGAGAGCCCGAGCGTATCGAAGATTTCCTTCGCAGCGTTGAGCTGGCCGCGGCCGCCGTCGATGATCACAAGATCGGGCCACTGCGGAACGCCGTCGTCCTCCGGTTTGGACCCGGCCGTCTCGCCCTCGGGGGCAGCCGCCAACAGCCGCTTGAAGCGCCGCTGCAATACCTCGCGCATCATCGCGTAATCGTCGCCGGGCGTCAGTCCTTCGGACTTGATGTTGAACTTGCGATACTGGTTTTTGGTGAATCCGTCCGGACCTGCGACGATCATGGCGCCGACCGCGTTGGTGCCCTGGATGTGGCTGTTGTCGTAAACCTCGATGCGGCGCGGCGACTGCGGCAGGCCGAGCGTGGTCACAAGCCCCGAAAGCAGCCGGCTTTGGGTCGCGGTATCGGCAAGCTTGCGCCCGAGCGCTTCGCGCGCGTTGGTCAGCGCATGCGTGATCAATTCTTTTTTCTCGCCACGCTGCGGCGTCAAAACCTCGACCTTGAAGCCCGCCTTGATCGACAGCGCGCTCGCCATCAACTCGGCTTCCTCGATCGGATGCGACAGCAGAATGAGTTTCGGCGGCGGCTTGTCGTCGTAGAACTGGGTGAGGAACGAGGCCAGCACCTCCTCCGCCGTGAACGACTTCTCCGCCTTCGGAAAATAAGCGCGGTTGCCCCAGTTCTGGCCGGTGCGGAAGAAGAACACCTCGACGCAGGAATATCCGCCCTCCTGATGGATGGCGAACAGGTCGGCTTCCTCCACCGTGCGCGGGTTGATGCCTTGCTGCGATTGGATCGCCGACAAAGCGGCGAGCCGATCGCGGTAGAGCGCGGCGGTCTCGAATTCGAGCTCGGTGGACGCCTTTTCCATTTCGCCCGCGAGTTGCTGTTTGACGGCCCGGCTGCGGCCGGACAGGAAATCCTTCGCTTCGCGCACGAGTTCGGTATAGCCGGGAAAGTCGATCTCGCGCGTGCAGGGACCGGCGCAGCGTTTGATTTGATAGAGCAGGCAGGGGCGGGTGCGGCTTTCGAAAAACGCATCCGTGCAGGAGCGGATCAAAAAGGCGCGCTGAAGCGCGGTGATGGTGCGGTTGACCGCGCCGGCCGAGGCGAACGGTCCGAAATATTGCCCCGGGCGGCTCTGCGCGCCGCGGTGCTTGAGAATTTGCGGCGCCCAATGGTCGCCGGTGATCAAGATGTAAGGAAACGATTTGTCGTCGCGCAGTTGCACGTTGAAGCGCGGGCGCAACTGTTTGATCAGGTTGGCTTCGAGCAGCAGCGCTTCCGTTTCAGTCCCGGTCGAGATGATCTCGACCGCAACGGTCGCTGCAATCATGCGCAGGATGCGCGCCGGCTGCGGCGCGCTGGCGCGGGCGTAGGACGACAGCCGCTTGCGGACATTCTTGGCCTTGCCGACATAGAGCACGTCGTTCGCGGCGTTGAGCATGCGGTAGACGCCCGGCGATGTCGGCGCCAGTTTGACCGCGTTTTCGATCGCAGCATGTCCGATCGCAAGCCGGCCCTCGACGATGACCTCGTTGCCGTCTTCGGCGATTTCCGGGAGCCTGCCCTCGTCTTCCTCATCGGTGCTGACGGTGGCCGGATCGATGTCGCCGGCCGCAAGATCCTGGGGCCGCGCCTCGGCGGCCGCTTCCACCTGCATCTGTTCCGGTTGCGCCGGGTCGGGCCGGGAAGGGGACGGTTCCGCCCCAGCGGCTTTTGCCTGATCGGTCAATTCGCGAGCCATTGTGAACGTGAACGGGTCTATGAACTTGAGAGGCCTGAATTTAAGCGTCGTGGCGCTCGCTTGCCAGCGCAGCCCCACGCTTTGTCAGACCAAAAACTGCCAACGGCGAAAGGCTGGTGCGTGGCGGGGAAACGCGCCGGTAATACTCTTTTAAGAGTAAGAAGCGGCGAGTCGCAGGCCTTAACAACCCTTTAACTTAAAACTCTCGATAAATCTGCTCAGTAAACAGTGCAAATCCCTAACCATGCCGATGGCGACGGTTCTGCACTTCCCGCGTGGAGTATGCGTGATGAGCAGGATCGTACTGGCCGCCGTGGCACTGGTCGCCACAGTTTGCACGTCGTCGGCGCTGGCTGCCGATCTGCCTTATGGATCGCGCCCCCCCTACACCGTCAATCAGCCGCTCAACATGTATAGTTGGGCCGGGCCATATATCGGCGGAAATATCGGCTGGAACTGGGGCGGGGTAGACAATAACCCAACCAAGCCGTCGGGCTTCGTCGGCGGCGCGCAAGCCGGCTATAACTTCCAGACCGGTCCCTGGGTCTTCGGTATTGAAGGCGATATTCAGGGCAATGGCGCCTCGGACACCTTTGCGCCGTGGAAATTCTCCAACCCCTGGTTTGGCACCGTCCGTGGCCGCGCCGGCTACGCCATCAACAATGTCCTGCTCTATGGCACCGGCGGTTTGGCGTTCGGCGGGTTGACCGGACAGACGTTCGGCGGCCTCTCGGAAAGCCATACCAATGCCGGCTGGACAGTGGGCCTGGGCGCCGAAGTCGGTCTGGCGCGCAACTGGAGCGCCAAGGTCGAGTATCTCTACGTCGATCTGAACGACAGCAATTTCACGATCACCGGTGCCCAGAACGGCTACCACTTCGGTCTCTTGCGCGCCGGCGTGAACTATCACTTCTAAGACAAGAAAATACCGGACACTGCAAACTCCCGGCCGCCACTCGGCCGGGATTTTTTTGCTTCGTAACTTACGAAATCACGAGATTGACCGCCTTGGGCCCCTTGCCCTTCTTGTCCGGCTCGACGTCGAATGTGATGCGCTGTCCTTCGGTCAAATCCTTCAGTCCGGCCCGCTCCACGGCGGTGATGTGGACAAACACATCGCGACCGCCGTCGTCCGGCTTGATGAAGCCGTAGCCGCGTTCTCCGTTGAAGAACTTGACCGTCCCAGTCATGGCCATCGGGAAACCTCCCCCTGCCGTTACGCCCCTCTCGCGTATCGGTAGACCGGACCTTCGTTGCGGACATTTTCCGCCAGAAGCTTAGGCCATCCAGGCGGGCCGGTGTGATGGCTGTCCCGCCCTGAATCAGAAGAGGCCTTCACTCCGCCGCTACCATTCGCGGAAGCGGAACGTAAAGCCGATCCCAATGGCGACAAGCATAGTACGGTTCCCGGCCCATTGCCTATCGGACTTTTCAGACGTGGGAGGGTTCAGGGCCTGGGCATCTCGAGCCGGAAGCGGCCGGCGCCGCCCTGACCGAGCGGCTTTTCCAGTTCGGGCAAGATTGCTTTCAGTTCGGCCGCCAGCGTCCAGGGTGGGTTGACGACCAGAAGGCCCGCCGAGGTGAGACCCGCACCCGTGGCTTGCGGCGCGACGCTGAATTCAAGGCGCAGGCATTTGCCGGGCGGTTTCGCGCCATCGGCCGCGTCGGCGACCCGCCGCGCCAGTTCGTCGGTCGCGCGGCGGCTCTTGGCCGGATACCAGATGAGGTAGCTGCCCGTCGGCCATTTCGCGAAGGCCTCGGCGAAGCCGGCAGCCAGCCGTTCGAACTCGTCCTTCTGTTCATAGGGCGGATCGATCAGGACGAGGCCGCGCCGCTCGTTCGGCGGCACGAAGGCGGGGAGCGCCGTCCAGCCGTCGAGATCGACGACGCGTGCCTGGGCGTCGCGGAGCAGCCCGTCGATCAGGGCCTTGCGTGCGCCGGCTTCGACCTCGCAAGCTGTCAGGCGATCCTGCGGCCGCAGCAGCGCGCGAGCGATCAGCGGCGATCCGGGATAGCGCTCGAGCTTGGCGGGATGCGAATTGAACGAGCGGACAATGTCGAGATAGGGCTTGATCAGCGGCAGCGCATGTTCCGAAAACCGCGCCTGCATGATGCGCGCAATGCCCGTGAGCCATTCACCGCTGCGCTCCGCCTCTTCGCCGGTGAGATCGTAGACGCCGGCCCCGGCGTGGGTGTCGATCACGCGAAAGGCTGCTTCCTTCTCCTGCAGATAAAGCAGGATGCGCACCAGCACGATGTGCTTGATGACGTCGGCAAAATTGCCGGCGTGAAAGGCGTGGCGGTAGTTCATGGCCCTGAGTTACGACATCAAGGAACGAAAGTAACGCGTGTCGAAGCGGGGCATCCGCTCATCTGGCGGCCGAGCGGGCGTGCATTCAACCCATCAGCCGGCTTGGCCAGCCAACCCGCACCAGTGTTCCGTCAGGGTCCGATAGGGCGAACTCGTACATTCCCCACGGCTTGTGCTCAGGCCCGTGGCCGAGGGTGAGATCGCTTAGCCTACTGGCGAGCCCGTCGACGTCTTCCAGGTAGAGATACAGCCCATTGGGATTGCGGCCAGGAACTAGCCATCCCTGCGGCACTTCACTGGATAAATGCAGCAGCCAACCCTTGCCGTCGCTCAGAATGCGGTAGCGGCCATGATCGCTTTGAACCGAAAGACCAAAGCGACCATAAAATTCCGTGCTCGCCTCGATGTCGTTGCACGGCAGAATCGCAACGAGGCGGCGGTGGGGCTGCTCTGGCATGCATGACCTCCGATCGGCGCCCTCGCATCTGTTCAGCGGACGGGCTGAAGTCAATTCACGACCCGAGCCGAAGGTCGAACGACTTGCTCGCTGGATCAGGACGAGACCACAGGCCGATGCGACCGATCCCGCAGACATCGGGATTGCGGGCCTCGCTCGCGCGCTCTGATTTACCCGCCGCGCACCGGCGGCATCGTCACCTGGTCGCGACGGCACGCCTGGCGATCAACCTCGTCGCAACCGCGGAATTGCAGATCCTTGCCCATGCAGATGCGCACCTCGCTGAGCCGCGAACGGTTGCAGGTCACCGCGATGGCGTTGGCAGGCAGGCCCGGATTGACCTTGATGAAGGCGTCCTCGACGTCGGCCGGTGAGACGGTCTTGGGATTGGCAAGATCGATGAACTCGGGCGGAATCTTCACGGCGGCGCGTGCCTTGCGGATGGTCTCGAAATAGCCGCGGGCGCCAAGGCCGGAGCAGGTGCCGTGCTTTTTCCACTCGTTGAAGATCAGGCCGGGCGCCGGCATCAGATCGAGCATCGAGGTCATGATGTTGCGGTCCAGCCAGGAATCCCGGTCGCAATATTCAGGGAAGCCGCGCTCATATTGCGGCCACAGCCCATGGACGACGAACGAGAACGGCCGTCCGCCGCACTGGATTTGTTGCGAGCGCCCACCATTGCCGCGCTCGGCCGCGCCCTCGCAGAAGGAGGGCGACCAGGACAACGACAAAACGTAGAAATCAAATTCGCCGGGCGCATTTTGCCGCCGGTCCTGCGCCGAGGCGCCAACGATGCCAAACGCTGCAATCAACAAGACGTAGCCAAAGCAGGTAGAAATCCGAAGCCGTTGACCCAAGAAACGCCCAAACATGTCGCTGCCCTCACTCCCAAATGCCTGCCAGAACCCTAGCATGGGGAGAGAACGTTTCAAGAACAAAATGAGGGGGACGCGCCTGAAGCAGGCGTCTCACATCCGAGATTCGAAAAACAGCCCGAAAGTCAGGCAAGGAATCAGGAGTGGGATCAGGGCTTGGCGCCGGCGCAGGACGGGTTATAGGCCCAGTTGCGATCGAGCCCGGTCACGCACCATTCGATGCCCTGGCCGTAGCCGGCGAAGCCGCCGTCCTCGATGATCGAATAGTGCACGCCGTGAACCCGGCCATCGCTCAGCATCACATCGCCACTGCAATACCGCCGCGGAATGTTATCCGACTGCCAGGGTCGGTAGGCGACTTCGTGAATGCGGCCGTAGGCAGTGATCGTGAGGTTGGAATTCCAGTAGGTGCTCTCTTTTTCCTGGAATTGCGAGGTGACGGTCCCGAGCGCGGCCTCGCAGGTCTTCAGCCGGCCGTCATATTTCGGGCCCGAGAGCCAGAAGTTCAGCTCCAGCGGATTGGCCGCCTCGGCGGTCTGGCCCAGCGCCAACAGGCCGAATGCGGCCCCGAGCACTGCGCCAAGGCCTGTCTTTCTCGCCAATGAAAAGATGTCACGCATAGTCGGTCCGCCGATGATGAAGCGGCCAAACCGTGCCGCGAAGCCTCTTCAAGGTCAAGTGCAGCGCGGCAACACCTGCCAATAACTCCGTTTCCCGTGGCCTCGCGCGCTTTTCACGGCGTCTGATGCGCTTTAAGGTGGCGTCCAAATAAACGGAGTAAGCGATGCGAATCATCAAGGCCGCCGTTCTGATTGCCTCTGGCGCCATGCTGTCGTGGGCGCCAGCGCGGGCCGACATCGTGCCGGCGTTCAAAGGCAACGATACCGGCGGCATCATCGCCTATGAGCTGGCGCAGCGCGCCGACGCCCGTCAGCTCGCGGTCGAACACTGCGCTACCTATGGCAAGGTGGTGAAGTTTCTCGCCGTCGACGCGCAGTATGGCGGCTATGTTTCCTTCGCCTGCCGCTGGGTGCCCTATGGCGCCAGCCAGCGGCCGCTGCGCACCCTCTACTGAGGGCTTGGCCCGCCTTGGCGGGCTGGCCCAAGCGCTTTTTTGTCGTGTCGATGCCGGAACGTGACCGATGACGCGTGAACGTGCTGCTTTGGGTTTAGCTCTGTGTCTATCGGTCGCCGTGCCGGCCGATCATGCCCGCGCCGACGATCTGCCGATCCGCAAGGCAGGCCTGTGGGAAATGAAGGTGGTCAGGACCGGGTCGCAGCTGCCGGAACTGGCCATGCAGCACTGCACCGACGAGACCACCGACAAAGAGATGAACAACATGGTTTCGCCGATGGCGAAGCAAATCTGCTCGAAGCAGGATATCAAGAAGACGTCGGCCGGCTACGTGACCAACTCGGTCTGCGGCGTCGCCGGCGCCTCGATCGTCTCGCACTCGGAAATCGCGGGCGATTTCAATTCCGCCTATACGGTGACGACGTCGTCGCACAGCGATCGCGGCGGCAAGGAGCCGCCGCGCGACACCGTGACCAAGATCGAGGCGAAGTGGCTGGGGGCCTGCAAGCCGGATCAGAAGCCGGGCGACATCGTGATGCCGGGCGGCGGCTTCAAGATCAACGTCAAGGACGTGGACAAACTCAAGGCCCTGCTGCCCGGCGCGAAGCAGTAGTCTCGCTCACACCGGAATCCGGACCGCCGCACGTAAGCCGCCCATCGGACTGTCGCCAAGCGTAATGTCGCCGCCGTGCGAGCGGGCGATGTCGCGGGCGATCGCCAGCCCAAGCCCGGTGCCGCCTTCGTCCTGGTTGCGGGCGCCGTCGAGCCTGAGGAACGGCTTGAACACTTCCTCGCGCATGGCGAGCGGAATGCCCGGACCGTCGTCATCGACCGTCACCGTCAGATAGCGGTGGTCACGCTGGCCGGTGATCGAAATCGCGTTGGCGTGGCGCGCGGCGTTGGAGACGAGATTGGCCAGGCAACGCTTGAAGGCGGCAGGCTTCACCGTGACGACCGGAAGTCCGTTGAACGCCACCGTTGCGGTATGGCCGTTGCGTTCGGCGTCGCTGCGCAATTCTTCCAGCGCGAGCGTCATGTCGGTCGGCTGGGCCTGCTCGCCGCTGTCGCCGCGCGCAAAGGCGAGATAGTCCTCCAGCATTCCCGACATTTCGTCGACGTCCTTGCGCATCGCATCGACCTCGGGACTGTCGCCAATCAGCACGAGTTCGAGCTTGAAGCGGGTCAGGATGGTGCGCAGGTCGTGCGAGACGCCGGCGAGCATCGCCGTGCGCTGCTCGATCGAGCGCTCGATGCGCGACTTCATTTCCAGGAAGGCATGCGCGGCGCGGCGCACCTCGCGCGCGCCTCGCGGGCGGAAGTTCGGCGCCTCGCGGCCCTTGCCGAAGCTCTCGGCGGCGTCCGCGAGCCGCAGGATCGGGCGGATCTGGTTGCGCAGGAACAGGACCGCGACGATCAACAGGATCGAGGACGTGCCGACCATCCAGAACAGGAAGATTTCGGAGTTGGAGGCGTAAGCGGCGCTGCGCTGGGCGAAGACGCGCATCACGGAGTCATCGAGCTGAATGCGGATTTCGACCAGGTTGGAGCGGCCGACGGTGTCGATCCAGAACGGCTTTGCGATCTGTCGGCCGAGCTGCACCGACAGCGTCTGGTCGAGCAGCGAGAAGAACGGCTTTGGTCCCGGCGGCGGCATATCGCCCGTGGAGAGGAAATCCACCACCAGTCCGAGCCGCTGCTGGGCGATCCGCCGGAGCTGGGCGTGGTCCTTGTCCTGCGGGTAGCTCTTGTAGACGTCGATCAGCGCGGCAATGTCGGACACGACTGCCGCCGACAGATGCCGCGTCACCGTGTTCCAGTGCCGCTCCATGAACACGAAAGCGACCACCGATTGCAGCACCACCATCGGCACGATCATGATTAGCAGCGCGCGGGCGTAGAGGCCGGTCGGCATCCAGCTCTTGAACGCGTTGCCCATCCAGCCATTGGCCGCCGACACCCGCCCTGCGGCGGTGCGGATCAGCGTCAGTCCGGTGTCGAGCGTGGTCATCGTGATCGGCTCAGGGGGACGCGACAAGGCGGTAGCCGATGCCGCGCACCGCCTGCAGGAACAACGGATTGGCCGGATCACGCTCGATCTTGCGCCGCAGACGGTTGATCTGCACGTCGACCGCGCGCTCGTTCACGGTGCCGTCGCCGGTCAGCGAATTGCGCGGCACCGTTTCGCCGCGCGCCAGCGCCAGAATCCGCAGCATGTCGCGCTCGCGGTCGGTGAGACGGATGACCTCCTCGCCCTGGCGCAATTCACCGCGCTCGAGATGATAGACATAGGGCCCGAACGCGATCTGCTCCAGCGTCTCGACCGGAGGCGGCGCGGTACGTTTGAGGATATTGCCGATCCGCAACGACAGTTCGCGCGGCTCGAACGGCTTTGCGACGTAGTCGTCGGCGCCGATCTGCAGGCCTTCGATCCGGCTTTCGGCTTCGTGGCGCGCCGTCAGCATGACGATCGGAACGGAAGAGGAGCTTCGGATGAACCGGGCGAGGTCGAAGCCGGTCTCGCCCGGCATCATCACGTCGAGGATCAAGAGATCGAAATGCAGGCCGTTGAGTTTGCCGCGGGCATCCTTCGCGCTCATCGCGGTGGTGACGCGGTAGCCCTCGCCGCAGAGGTAACGCGACAACAGATCGCGAATACGGCGGTCGTCGTCGACCAGCAGAAGATGCGGCGCGTCGTCGGCCGGTTCCCGCGGTGTGCGTGCGATGGTTGCGGCCTCAGCCACATCTATTCCTTATGTTTTGCCGCCCGAAGGCGTGGCGCCGAAAATCACTTCCAGCACCTTGTCGGGATCGTCGCGATCGATCATCGCGCAGAGGAATTGCTTGACCGCCTCGAGCCCGGCCGGTTCGATGCCGCGCAGGGCGCGGTTGAGTCGCTCGGTCTGCAAGCTAGCGAGCTTGGTCACCAGCGCCTCGCCCTTGGCGGTGGCGAAAAGAAGGCGCTGGCGGCGGTCGTTGTTGCCGGCCTTCTGCACGATATATCCCTCGTCGAGCAATTGCTTCAGGACGCGCCCGAGCGATTGCTTGGTGATGCGCAACACGTCGAGCAGGTCGGCCACCTTCAGGCCGGGATAGCGGTAGACGAAGTGCAGCACGCGGTGATGCGCACGTCCGAAGCCGAACGCTTCGAGCTCATGGTCGGCGTCACCGACGAAATCGCGATAGGCGAAAAACAGAAGTTCGATGACGTCCCAGCGCAGCCCGCCGGAGGCCGCAGCCGAACGCGTCTCGTTCGGCCTGGAGCCGGCAGCCGTCGACGGGCTCGATAAAATTACGTCAGCCATATTGACATATCTTGGGTTCAATGTTACAAAACCATTGCCCGCGACGAAATATTAAATCCTTTCAAGCGGGTCGTTATGCCGCCGGCGGCCGGAGGAGGCCGGAAGGCAACCGAGCCTTCGATTGGGTTGACCCTACGATTGTCGAGCGGCATTTCGGCAAACATACTGGACTTCCGCGCCTCACAAAAGCATGTCCTAACGACGCGCCTGGTGGATAACCTGGTCGCAGGCGGGCGATGAAAGTCCAGACCGACTGAGTCAGCAAGCCCGAAAGAGGCGGGCCGGCGCCAGTGTGGCGGTTCAGAAGTCCGCATGGTTTACGCCGCGGAATCGGGGCACTAGCGGTCGCGACGGCCAAGAACAGCAGGAAACGAGGCAATGAGTTTGAAATTCGAAATCCGCCCCTCAGCTACTCCGACGCCCGAGAAGGAGCGCGCGGCCAAGCTTGAAAATCCCGGCTTCGGCCGCGTTTTCAGCGATCATATGGCCATCGTCCGCTACACCCAGGGCGAGGGCTGGCACAGTGCGCGCATCGAATCGCGGGCGAATTTCCCGCTCGATCCAGCCGGCGCCGTCCTGCACTACGCGCAGGAGATCTTCGAAGGCCTCAAGGCCTACAGGCGCGACGATGGCGGGGTTAATCTGTTCCGCCCTGACGCCAACGCGAAGCGGTTTGCCAATTCGGCCGACCGCATGGCGATGGCGCAGCTTCCGGAGTCGGTGTTCATCGAAGCGGTCGAGCAACTCGTGCGCATCGATCGCGCCTGGATACCAGGCGGCGAGGGCAGTCTCTACTTGCGGCCGTTCATGATCGCCAGCGAGGTCTTCCTCGGCGTGAAGCCGTCTGCCGAATACATCTTCTCTGTCATTGCCTCGCCCGTCGGTTCCTACTTCAAGGGCGGCCCCGCGCCAGTGTCGATCTGGGTGTCGGAGAACTACACGCGCGCCGCAATCGGCGGCACCGGCGCGGTGAAGTGTGGCGGCAACTACGCCGCAAGCCTGCGCGCCCAGGCCGAGGCGATCGAGCACGGCTGCGATCAAGTGGTGTTCCTCGATGCAGTCGAGCGCCGTTACATCGAAGAACTCGGCGGGATGAATATCTTCTTCGTGTTCGACGACGGCTCGCTGTTGACGCCGCCGCTCGGCACCATCCTGCCCGGCATCACCCGCGACTCGATCATTGCGCTGTCGAAGGATGCCGGCGCGCGCGTGCGCGAGGAGGCCTACTCGATCGACCAGTGGCGCAAGGATGCCGCCAGCGGCAAGCTGAAAGAGGCCTTCGCCTGCGGTACGGCGGCCGTGATCTCGCCGATCGGCAAGGTGTGTTCCGGCAGTGGCGATTTCCTGATCAGCGGCGGGGCGGCCGGCCCAGTCGCCATGGGGCTGCGCAAGAAACTGGTCGACATCCAGTACGGTCGCACCAACGACCCGCACAACTGGATCAGAAAGGTTTTGTGATATTCGAGGTTCGTCATGGCCGGGCTTGACCCGGCCATCCACGACTTTGCTGCCGCGGTCTTGTAAGACATGAATGCCCGGGACAAGCCCGGGCATGACGAGGTGAATTTGATGCGATAGCGCCGGTTGCCGCCTCGCATTTCCGCTGATACCAACGCGCGCATCATGTCCGACAAACCGAAAAAGCCGCAAAAGCTCAAAGCACGCCTGCCGCGCGGTCTGGAAGACCGTGGCCCCGCCGCGATCAACGCGACGCGGCAGATGGTGGAGAAAATCCGCGCCGTCTACGAGCGCTACGGCTTCGAGCCGGTCGAGACGCCGACGATCGAATATACCGACGCGCTCGGAAAATTCCTGCCCGATCAGGATCGGCCCAACGAGGGCGTGTTCTCCTTCCAGGACGACGACGAGCAATGGTTGTCGCTGCGCTATGACCTCACCGCGCCGCTCGCGCGCTATGTCGCCGAGCGCTACGGCACCGAAAATCTCGTGCTGCCCTATCGCTCCTATCGCTTCGGCTACGTCTATCGCAACGAGAAGCCTGGCCCCGGCCGCTTCCGCCAGTTCATGCAGTTCGACGCCGACACCATCGGCACTGCAGCCGGCGGGCAGTCGAGCGCCGCGGCGGATGCCGAAATGTGCATGATGGCCGCCGACACGATGGAGGCACTCGGCATTCAGCGTGGCCAGTACGTGGTGAAGGTCAATAACCGCAAGGTGCTCGATGGGGTGCGCGATGCGCTCGGCATTACTGACGACGGGCAGTGGCTGACAGTGATGCGCGCGGTCGACAAGCTCGACCGGCTCGGCGTCCAGGGCGTCAAGCAGTTGCTCGGAGAAGGCCGCAAGGACGAGTCCGGCGACTTCACCAAAGGCGCCGGGCTGAAAGAGGCTGACATCGCGCTCGTCGTCTCATCGGTCGAGCAAGGCGACGGTCCCATTGATCCGCGATTGCGCGACAGCAAGATCGGACAACAGGGGCGCGAAGAGCTGGAAGATATCGGCAAGCTTGTCGCGGCATCCGGCTATGCCTCCGATCGGATCATCATCGATCCCTCCGTCGTCCGCGGCCTTGAATATTACACCGGCCCGGTTTTCGAGGTCGAACTCCTGCTTGATACCAAGGACGAGAAAGGCCGTCCCGTGCGCTTCGGCTCGGTCGGCGGCGGCGGCCGCTACGACGGCCTCGTCTCGCGCTTCCGCGGTGAGGTGGTGCCGGCAACCGGATTTTCCATCGGCGTGTCGCGCTTGCAGGCCGCGCTCACGCTGCTCGGCAAGCTCGATACGCGGCCGGAGTCCGGTCCCGTCGTCGTCACCGTGTTCGACCGCGACCGCGTCGCCGATTATCAGAAGATGGTTGCGAGCTTGCGCAACGACGGCATCCGCGCCGAGCTTTATCTCGGCAACCCCAAGAACATGGGCAACCAGCTCAAATATGCCGATCGCCGCAACGCGCCGTGTGTGATCATCCAGGGTTCGGACGAGAAGGCGAAAGGCAAGGTTCTGGTCAAGGATCTCATCCTCGGCGCCGGGTTGACCGACACCGAGCGACCGCGACGAATATCTGAAGAAGCAGGCCGAGGCGCAAACCGAGGTCGGTGAAAGCGAACTCGTAACGGCCGTGCGCAAAATATTGGCACGGCACGCCGTGACATGGGGCTAGGTCCTCATGGTGAGGAGGCGCGGAAGAAAGTCTATCGGACTTTTCACGTTTCATGGTTGCGCCGTCTCGAACCATGAGGACAATAGGTCCATCCTTCGAGACGCGCACAAGAGGTGCGCTCCTCAGGATGAGGTCAGCGCAAGCATTTGATAGTTTGCAGTAAGAGAAGAGGAAAATAAAATGCCCGAAATCACCATCAGCATGGCCGCAGGCCGTACCGACGATCAGAAGGCCGGCATGATGCGCGATATCACGCAGGCGCTGGTGAAGAACCTCGGCGTCGATGCCGACGCCGTCGTGATCCAGATCAACGAGGCGCCGCTGGCTCACAAGATGAAGGGCGGCAAGACCTTCGTCGAACGCGCGGCCGCCGCGAAAAAGTGACGCGCAGCGTCATCCGGAAGTTCCATGGACGCGCGTGACGTCATCAAGATCGGCATGAGCGCCGAACGAAGCCTGATCGTGCCGCCCGAGCGCACGGTCGGGCATTTCGTTGCGGGCATGCCAATGGTCTTTGCCACGCCGATGATGATCCTGGAGATGGAATTGGTCTCCGCCGACGCCATCAAATCCGGTCTCGAGCCCGGCTGGGTTACGGTGGGCACCGAGGTCGACATCCGCCATCTCGCGGCGACACCGGTCGGTGCGACAGTGCGAACCGTCGCACGGGTCATTGCGGTCGACCGCCGCTTGATCCGCTTTGAAGTCGAGGCGTTCGATGAGAAACGCCGGATCGGCGAGGGCCGTCACGCCCGCGGCCTCGTCAACGTCGAGGCTTTTACCAAGCAGTTCGGCGGGATCTGAGGTCTGGTGTCGTCAGCGACGCAGCTCGGCCCCCTGGAGTGAGGGTTTACGGTCTCTCGTGAAAGCTGCGGCCCCTCACCCGGATTGCTGCGCAATCCGACCTCTCCCCAACGGGGAGAGGTGAAGACAAACGCCTACTTCGCCAATTCTTTCGAGCGGCGCGTTGCCTCGGCGACCGCACGCGTCATCAGCGATTGCAGGCCGTCTTTTCCCATCAGCACTGCGAGCGCGGCGGCCGTGGTGCCGCCGGGCGAGGTGACATTCTGGCGCAGCGTCGCCGCAGGAAGCTCCGAGCGATGCAGGAGCTCACCTGATCCGGCGACGGTTTCGCGCGCCAGCTTGGTCGCGAGTGCCTCCGGCAATCCTGCCGCGACGCCGGCGCGCGCCAGCTCTTCCGCAAGCAGGAACACGTAAGCCGGGCCGGAACCGGAGACGGCGGTCACGGCATCCATCAGGCCTTCGTCGGTGACCCATTCGACCGAACCGGTTGCGCGCAGCAGGCCGTCGGCGGTCTCGCGCTGCGCGGCGCTGACATCTTTCGCCGCCACCGCAACCGTGATGCCGCGGCCGATCGCGGCCGGCGTATTGGGCATCGCGCGCACGATATGGCCGCCCAGGACCTCGCTGAGCGAAGCCATTGTCGTGCCCGCCATGATCGAGACGACGAGCGTGGCGGCGCCGACATAGGGCTTCAACGCCGGTCCCGCCTCGCGGAAGGCCTGCGGTTTCAGCGCCACCACGAAGGCGGCGACGGTTGCGCAATCCTGCGGCGAGGGGTTGAGGCGCACGCCTTTGGCGAGATGCGCCCGGATATCGTCCGACGGCTGCGGCTCGATCACCGCGACGCGGGCAGCGTCGAGGCCCTGCGCGAGCCAGCCGGACAGCATCGCGCCGCCCATCTTTCCCGCGCCGGCGAGGACGATGGTGCCCTTGACGTCTTTCAGTTTGGTCGTGTTGCTCACGCGCCCACCACAAATCATCCGGATGCGCGGGTCAAGCCCGCGCATGACGGCGGGACGCTACGCCTCGCCCGCGGTGTCGAACATCGCGGCGCTCATGGCTTCTGCGGCCGTCTTGCCGGCCCAGACCACGAACTGAAATGCCGGATAGTAACGCTCGCAGGCGTGGAGCGCGCTCACCAGCATGGTCTCGCATTGGGCGGTCGAAGCGGGGATGCGGCCAGGCAACACCAGCGCCTGCCGGTACATGATCATGCCGGTGTGGGTCCAGATATCGAAATGCCCGACCCAGAGTTGCTCGTTAATGGCGGCGATCAGCCGTTGCACTTCGCTACGCCTTGGCTCCGGAATCTTCATGTCGAAAGCGCAAGCCAGATGCAGCGCCTCGATCTCGTTCATCCAGGTGAAGGAAAGTTGGTAGTCGGTCCAGTCGCCTCTGGAGACGATCGTGACTTCGTCTTCGCCGGAGCGCTCGAACGACAGGTTGTTGTCGGCGGCCACGTCCTCAACGACTGCAAGAGGATTGTTCGGGGAATCGATGATGCCTTCGAGGAGGGACATGCCGTCTCGACCTTGCCTTTTCAAAAATTCGGATACGCGCGATACGCACACGGCGCGCCGACATGCGCCCGCATTGCGCGCCGTGGCGGCTCACACGCCCCGATGATCGTTCGCGTCGGGATCAGGGCGTGCCGGGACGAAGTGATGTGATTTGCGGAATCCGCGCAACGGGGCGGTGAGTCCATCCACAGGCTAGGGCCAAATCGTCCACAACTCTTCGTGCGCGTTAACTTTTGCGAGGAGAACAAATCGGAATCAGATTCGCTCGGGGCTCAAATCGTTAATTTTTCAGCGCCCGGAACCGGTCGGGAAGCGTCGCGCTGCTGATTTGGACCGAAGTCAAGGGTTCTTGCTGCGGCGGCCGCCGCTCGCCATAATTCGCTGCGCGTGGGGCGTCGTCTTGCCGGCTCCCGTCGCAAAAACGAGGACACCATGAATCAAACGTCGCAGGAAGGCACGGACGCAACCGGCACTTCCGAAGCCGCCGAACAGGCGCCGGCCCATCCGCGCTTTACCAAGCCGCAGCGCGTGGCCTTTGTGCAGTCGGCGTGGCATCGCGATGTCGTGGCCGAATGCCGCGGCGCCTTTCTCGCCGAGATCGAAGCGCGTCATATCGCGCGCGCCCATGTCGACGTGTTCGAAGTCCCGGGCTCCTTCGAAATTCCGCTGCATGTGCAGCTCCTGGCCAAGACGCGCCGCTACACGGCGATCGTGGCGGCCGGTCTTGTGATCGACGATGCCTACGTTGCCGAGACCGTGATCAAGGCGCTGATGGACGTGCAGTTGCGCACGGAGATCCCGGTGTTCTCGGCGGTGGTGACGCCGCAGCAATTCCGCGAGACGGCGGATGCGGATTTCCTGCACCGGCATTTCGCCTCCAAGGGTGTGGAGGTCGCGGAGGCCTGCGCCAACACGCTGCTCAGCCTGGAGCGGCTGCGCGGGCAGGTCGCGGCGGGCATCGTCTAGGTTGATTTGATCGACCAAAGATGCCGCCAATTGGCGTCATTGTCGCACCCGCGACGTTTTGCCCGGTTCCCGGTTAAGATTACGTCTTAACTAAAAATTAAGGATGGGTTTGCCGGCGCCAAAAGCGCTGCCTAGCCTTCCCCAAAGACTGCTTCGTAACAGTAATGGGTGTGTGCGTCATGAAAGCCAGAATGTATGGGATATTGATTGCGTCGGTCGGCGCGATCGTGCTGACCCTTTCCGCGAACGAAACCTTTGCCGCTTCGCGCGGAGGCGGTGCCTCCGCGCATTCGATCTCGCATCGATTGGCGGCGCATCGCTTTCATCATCGATCGCAGGGCGCGTTTGTCTGGCCGAGCGACGACGGATACTTCTACGGACCGACCGGCGACGCCGGGCTCGATGGCGCCCCGCTAACCGGCGAGGTCCGCAATTCGAATGCCAGCGACATTCCCTGGGATTGGGCTCATCGCTATCCGCCGGCTGTCATGCCGTCCGATCGCCCCTATGTCTCGAGCTGCGGTGCTGAAGCCGTGACGGTTCCCGACGGCCGCGGCGGCACGGGGCAGGTCAACGTCATCAGGTGCTACTGACGACATTGCCTCACCGTCAGGGGCGGCCCGACTTTCAGTTCAATCGAACAGGCTTGAAACCGACTCTTCGGCGGCCGTGCGGCCGATCGCTTCGGCGATCAGATCGGCAATCGGCAGCGTGCGGATATTCGGCGACTTGACGACCGCTTCGGTCGGCTGGATCGAGTCGGTGATGACGAGTTCCTTCAGCCGCGAAGAGGCAACGCGCGTGACCGCGCCGCCCGAGAGCACGCCATGGGTGATATAGGCGTAAACTTCCTTGGCGCCGTTGGCGAGTAGCGCATCGGCGGCATTCACCAGCGTGCCGCCGGAATCGACGATATCGTCGACCAGGATGCAGGTATAACCGGCGACATCGCCGATCACGTTCATCACTTCGGATTCGCCGGCGCGTTCGCGACGCTTGTCGATGATGGCAAGCGGGGCGTTGATGCGCTTGGCGAGCCCGCGGGCACGGACCACGCCGCCGACGTCAGGCGACACCACCATCACATTGGCGAGGTCGAACCGTTCGCGGATGTCGCGCACCATCACCGGGGAGGCGTAGAGATTGTCGGTCGGAATGTCGAAGAAGCCCTGGATCTGTCCGGCGTGCAGATCGAGCGTCATGACGCGATCGGCGCCGGCATGGGTAATCAGGTTCGCCACCAGCTTGGCGGAGATCGGGGTGCGCGGTCCCGCCTTGCGGTCCTGCCGGGCGTAGCCGAAGTAGGGCACGACAGCGGTGATGCGGCGCGCGGAAGCCCGGCGCAGCGCGTCCGTGATGATCAGGAGTTCCATCAGGTGATCGTTGGCAGGAAACGACGTCGACTGAATCACGAACACGTCCGAGCCGCGGACGTTTTCCTGGATCTCGACGAAAATCTCCATGTCCGCAAAGCGGCGGACGATCGCCTTCGTCAGCGGCAGGTTCAGGGTGCTGGCGATGTCCTTTGCCAGCGCCGGATTGGAATTGCCGGCGACAAGCTTGATCGAGCCGTTCTTGGCCGACATCGAGGTTTCTCCCCGCGCCTTGCTGGAGACAATGTTCAGCATATCGCAATACCCACGAAAGCGCGTTTCGATAACCGGGGTGATATCAAGAGGGTAACCCGGCTGGCAACCCGTCTGCCCGGTTTTCCCGGGCAAAAATGCCCATTTCCGCGTTGATGTAGCTAATAGCTCGTGTAGCCGAGGGCGCCGACGGCGAATTCGCCCTCTTGTGGCACAGGCTGATCACCAACGCTGGCGACGGCCGGCCCGCGCCTGGAGGGCGTCGCGGGGGGCGCCGGCTGAGGCGCATCGGCCGGAGAAGTTCCATTGATCATGCCGGCCAGGCCGCTCAGGCCCGCTTGCGCGATTTTGCGCAACACCAGATCGTCAGCCGCCGCCCAGGCGTCGCGGCCGGCCTTTCCGGCCGGCTCCTCGCCGGAAAGCCGCAAGGCGCGCTGCTGGTTCTGATCGTAGACGTCCCAGACCCAGGCGATGGTGGTGCGTCCGTGGTTGATCTCCGCGGCAAGGTAGCCTCGCACCCGGTAGGCGGCTGTGCCTTCGCGGGACACGATCGACAGGCTCCGCAACTTGGATTCGCTGTCCAGTACGCTCACCATCCGGTCGAATACTTGTGGTGGTGGACCATCGATGGACTCGAACGCAACCGTCGGACCGCTTGTGTTGCTGGCCATCGCAAAGGAATTGTTCGCGGCTCCCCCGGCGCAGCCACCGAGGCCGCAAGCCATCGTCAGCAGAACCGCTGCCGCTGCGGGGCGTGATGCGATCCGAAAAACGCGGAACAAAATGAGGTCGCTCATGGAGCAAGAGCGATATCGTTAAAATCGATTAAGGTCTAGGGCAGAGCGAAGGAAGCAATCGCTTCGAGGCACCTTCGGTTCACCGTTGGGGCCCGATCTGTTCGACAAAAAATTTCCGAATTTTTTGCATACGGCCTTAGCGCTCGAGAACTATGGCGTGAACGTGGCGGCCATAATCCGCTTCCTCGCGATGCACGGACCGGCGGTAACTGAAAAAACGTTCGTCGGAATAGGTGTCGATGCCGGTGTCGTCGACAAAGAGGACGCCGGCCCGTTCGAGCCGCTTGCGAATGAAGCCGGCGAGATCGAACATCGCATGGCCTTCGCGCGCTGCGGCCGCGAAGTAGAGCGAATTCTCGGCGTCCGCGTCGACAAATCTTTCAACGAACTCGTTGCCAACTTCATAGGATGGCTGGCGGATCAAGGGGCCGACCGCCGCCACGACATTGGCGCGTTCGGCGCCAAGCTTCTCCATCGCTTCGACCGTGGCTTCGACCACGCCCGTCAGCGCGCCCTTCCAGCCGGCATGCGCCGCGCCGATCACACGCGCCGTGGGATCGGCAAACAGAATGGGGCCGCAATCGGCGGCGGTGACGCCAATCGCCAAGCCTTCGGTGCGGGTGACGATGGCGTCGGCCTTGGGGCGCGTCGCGGTGTCCCACGGCGCTGATGCCACGACGACATCGGGCGAATGAATCTGGAACACGGTGAGGAAGCGTTCCGGTGCGACGCGCAGCGTCGCCGCCATCCGGCGGCGGTTTTCCGCGACATGCGCAGGATTGTCATTGGAGCCGACGCCGCCGTTGAGGCCAGCGTAGATTCCTTCGGAGACGCCGCCTTCGCGGCTGAAGAAAGCATGATGCAGGCTGGGGATGGCCGAGAGCAGGGGAGATTGCAGCGTCATGACGCGCATCTTCTTATCCCTCCCCCGCGAGCGAAGCGAGTGCGGGGAGGGCGCATAGGCGACCTTCGGTCGCCGTCACTAGATAACAGAACGCCGATGCTTTGCATCGGCTGTGCCCGAAGCGGCGGTCGGGTGGGGGTGTTGGCGTGATCGAAAAACTCCGCTGCTGAGGGAGTACTAGGAGAACCCCCACCCCGGCTCGCATTCGCTCGCCGACCTCGAGAGCGAGCTTGCTCGCCTCGGACCCCGCAAGGGGGAGGGAGAAGGCCGCGAGCCGCCATATGCGATCGCTCGTCGGTCATGACGCTTCCGCTTCCGCCTTGTCCTCTGGCGTCTCGTCGGTGAAACCTGCCAGCGTGGTGATATTGGGCTCGGAGATGCCGAGCACCTTGAACATCTGTCCCATGCCACTGCTGCCGCCGCCGACGAGCCGCTTCAGCGCGCTGGCGACGTCTTCGGAGGTCTCGCTCGTCGCCTTGGCCATCAAGTTGACCGCGCGGGTTTCGATCCCGAGCCGCTTGAGGAAATCGCCCTGCGGCACCGGGCCATGAACACCGGCGCCGAGATCCTCGGCGGCACGCACCAAGGCCTGAAAATCGACATGTGCGGTCACGTCGGCCTCTCCCGGATTTTTCAAGGGGTCGGCAAAACTGTGCCGGGCGATCGCCTGCAACGTATCGCCGGCATCGCTGCGCAGATGGCCGTAGTCAATGATGAGCGCCGCGCCCTCCTGATCGCGGACGCGGCTGGCGATCTTCATGATTTCCGCATCCGGCCGCCACTCGAACACCGCGCCGATCGGAGCGGCGCGCACCCACGATGGCAGCAGCACTTCAAAACGCGGAATGGGTTCGCTCGTCATTCCAAAGATCAGTTTGCCGCTGCTGTCGAGTTCGACCGTGCGCTCGTGCCAGCCGTTCTCGGCCTTGACCGCCTGATGGATCGGCAGCACGTCGAAATATTCGTTGGCGAAGATCACCGAAGGGCCGTCGGGCACGTCATCGATGGTGTCGTGCCAGGTGATGTTGCGCGAGCCGGATAGTGCCGACTTCTGCTTGTCGCGCAGCACCGGATTGACCTCGACCAGATGGATGCTCAACGCCTGGTAAAGCGGCGGCAAGACCCGAAGCGCCCGCAGCGCGTCCGCCATCAAGGTGCCGCGTCCGGGGCCGATTTCGATCAAGCGCAGGAGCGGTGGTGAATCGATCGCCTTCCACACCGAAGCCGCCCACAGTCCGAGCAATTCCCCGAACATCTGGCTCACTTCAGGCGCGGTGATGAAATCGCCCTCGCGCCCCAGCGGATCCTTGGAAAGGTAATAGCCGTGCTGGGGATGCATCAGGCACAGCTCCATGTAACGCCATACCGGGATCGGGCCAGACGACTTGATCAGCTTCTTGATTTCCGACAGCAGCAGAGAAGTTTCCGTCACGTGGTTTCCTAAATTGGCGCAACCGTTTCAGCCGCCCTTCGGCGCTTCGCCGCTACAATAATAATAGCTCCGGCAATGATCATGGGCACCGAAAGCAGCATGCCCATGGTGAGTCCGCCCCACAAAAATCCGAGCTGCGGGTCGGGCTCCCTGAAAAATTCACCGATAATGCGGGCAATCCCATAGATCGAGATGAAACTGCCGAGGATCAAGCCGGGACGCTTCAGCGCGCCCATCCGAATCATGACAGCCAGAATAGTGAACAGGACGATGCCCTCAAGCGCAGCCTCATAGAGCTGGCTCGGGTGGCGCGGTATCGGGCCGCCGTTGGGAAAGATCATCGCCCAGGGCAAAGTGGGATCTGCAGCTCGGCCCCACAATTCGCTGTTGATGAAATTGGCGATCCGGCCGAGGAACAGCCCGATCGGTCCCACCGCCGTAACGACATCGCCAAGCGACAGGATCGAGATGTTGTTCTTGATTGCAAACAGCATCACGGCTGCGACGCAGCCGAGAAAGCCGCCGTGAAACGACATTCCGCCTTTCCATAATTCGAAAATCTCGGCCGGGTGCTGGATGAAGAAGGCGGGATTGTAAAACAGCACGTAGCCGGTGCGGCCGCCGACGATGATGCCGATCGTCACCCACAGCACGAAGTCGTCCATCTGGGGGAGTGTGATCGGCGAAGGACCGGCCCAGAGCTTCCCGTTCTTGATCAGCGAACGCGCATAGATCCAGCCCAGCACGATGCCGCCGATATAGGCGAGCGCATACCAGCGCACGACGAACGGGCCGATCGCGAAGGCGACGGGGTCGAAGACGGGAAAGGCGATGGTGAGTAGGGGCATTCGCGATCGCTGGCTGCAAGAGATGGTAAACTGTCGTCCGTTCTAACATCCGTGGACCGGTTTGGTAGGCACTTTTGCGAGTGTTAGAATCGGACCACCAGGAGAGGGATGGTCTTGAACCGCACGGCGCGGATCGCCATTGTCTCTGGTGAACTGTGCAAACCGGCCGGAGATGAGGGATGACCCAGACCAGCAATCGATTTTTCGACGAGATCGGGCGTTTGATGAACGATGCGGCCGGGGCGGCCCAGGGCGTCAAGCGCGAGGTTGACACGGTGGTGCGCAACCAGGCCGAAAAAATCCTGCGCGACCTCGACGTGGTCAAGCGCGAGGAGTTCGAGGCCGTCAAGGACATGGCGCGCCTGGCGCGCGAGGAAAACGAGGCGTTGAAGACGCGCCTTGCAGCTCTCGAAGCAAAGCTTGGCGGTTCTTCCTGATCCCTATTGGTTCGTCGCTCGCTCCAGATGGCCAAGCCCAAGCGCGACTTGCCTGTCATTGCCTTTAAATCGCGAGAGGCGTGGCACGACTGGCTTGTATCACAAGCGTCGGATTCCGCCGGGCTCTGGCTGAAGTTGGCGAGAAAATCCGCCGGCGTTGCCAGTGTTTCAAAGTCGGAGGCGATCGATACCGCGCTTTGTCATGGATGGATCGACGGCCAACTCGATAGTTTCGACGACAAGTACTGGCTGATCCGCTTCACCCCGCGCCTTCCCGGCAGCAAGTGGTCCGAACGAAATCGCACCCGGGCGCTTGAACTGGTCGAAATGGGCCGCATGCTCCCCGCTGGCGCGAAAGAGATCGAGCGCGCACAGAGAGACGGCCGCTGGGCGGCTGCCTATGCGCCCCAAAGCACCGCGCAGGTGCCCGACGATCTTCAGGCTGCGTTGAATAAAAACGCGAAAGCCCGGCGCTTTTTTGAGACGCTCGATCGCGCCAATCGCTACGCGATCCTTTACCGCATCCATAATGCGAAGAAGCCCGAGACCCGGGTGGCGCATGTCAAGAAATTCGTCGCCATGCTGACGGCCGGGGAAACCATCCATCCGCCGAAATCCAAACGCTAAGACACGGAAATAGAGGCCTATCCGCCTGACCGGGAGAAGCGGCCCGCCCCGAGAAATATTGCTTCATTTCCTTGTCATTTCGGCCCTTTGGGGCTAGAACGCCGCCACGTTCGCGGCCCCCGCACCCCTGGAGGCTTGCTGCGAATAGGAAACGGGCCGCGATGCGGCCTTTAACTTTTTAGAAAACAAGGACTTAACGCAATGGCGACCGTCAAGGAATTGAAGGCGACCGCGCGTCCGAAGAGCGGCAAGGGGGCCGCCCGGGCCGAGCGTCGCGCCGGGAGAGTGCCCGGAGTGATCTATGGTAACAATCAGCCCCCCGTGACCATTTCGGTCGAGGACCGCGACCTGCGCCAGCGCATCCTGGCGGGCAGGTTCCTGACGACGGTTTACGATATCGATCTGGAGGGCAAGAAGCACCGCGTGATCCCGCGCGACTTCCATCTCGATCCGGTGCGCGATTTCCCGCTGCATGTGGATTTCATGCGGCTTGGCGAAGGCGCAACGATCCGCGTCAGCATTCCCTTGCACATCGTGAAGGCCGAAGCTTCGCCCGGCGTCAAGCGTGGCGGCACCGTCAACATCGTGACGCACGCCATCGATCTGGAATGCAAGGTCGATAACATTCCGCAATTCGTTGAAGCCGACGTCAGCAGCCTTGAGATCAGCTACTCACTCCATCTGTCGGACATCAAGCTGCCCGAAGGCGTGAAGTCGCTGATGCGTGAGGACGCGACGCTCGTCACCATCGTGCCGCCGTCCGGCTACGCCGAAGAAATGAAGGCGGCTGCGGCCGCTGCTGCCGCACCGGCGGCGGGCGCCGCTCCTGCGGCTGGTGCTGCGGCTGCCGCTCCTGCGGCTCCTGGTGCTGCTGCTCCCGCAGCAGGCGCTGCCGCTCCGGCGGCGGGCGCCAAAGCCCCGGCAGGCGGTGGCGACAAGAAGAAGTAAGAGGAGACGGGATGCCGCGCCATGCGCCTCTTTGTTGGTCTCGGCAACCCCGGCTCGAAATACGCGCATAACCGCCACAACATCGGCTTCATGGCCGTTGAAGAAATCGCGCGGCGTCATGGTTTCGCACCATGGCGCCGTCGCTTTCAGGGGGTGACGTCGGAAGGCACCCTCGACCAGGAGAAGGTCGTCCTGCTGCTTCCGGGAACGTTCATGAACGAATCCGGCCGTGCAGTGCAGGAGGCGGCAAATTTCTTCAAGCTTGCTGCGGGCGACATCGTGGTGTTTCAGGACGAACTCGAACTGCCGCCCGCCAAGCTGCGCGTGAAGGTTGGCGGCGGGATCGCCGGTCACAACGGTCTGCGATCGATTTCGGCGCATATCGGCAACGACTATCGCCGCGTGCGGCTGGGGATCGGTCACCCCGGCGTCAAGGAACTGGTGCACAGCTACGTGTTGTCGGATTTTTCCAAAGCCGACCGGCCATGGGTCGAAGCGCTGTGCAGCGTGATTGCGGACAACGCCGGACTGCTTGCGAGCGACAAGGATTCGACGTTCCAGAACAAAGTGCACCTGGCGATGCAGGCCAAGGGATTTTCCGACAAGGATGACGGCGACGTCGTCTAATACGCTCGCTCAATCGGTTTTCAGGACGGATCATGGGATTCAAATGCGGTATCGTCGGATTGCCCAATGTCGGCAAATCGACGCTGTTCAATGCACTGACCGAGACGGCGGCGGCGCAGGCGGCAAACTATCCGTTCTGCACGATTGAGCCGAATGTCGGCGAAGTCGCGGTTCCGGATCCGCGGCTCGACAAGCTCGCGGAAATCGCCAAATCCGCGCAGATCATTCCGACGCGGCTGACCTTTGTCGATATCGCGGGTCTGGTGCGCGGCGCCTCGAAAGGCGAGGGCCTCGGCAACCAGTTTCTCGCCACCATCCGCGAGGTCGATGCGGTTGCGCATGTCGTGCGCTGCTTCGAGGATTCCGACATCACCCATGTCGAGGGCAAGATCGCGCCGCTCGCGGACATCGAAACCATCGAAACCGAGTTGATGCTTGCCGATCTCGATAGCCTCGAAAAGCGTGTCGACAACCTCGCCAAGAAGGCGAAAGGCAACGACAAGGACGCCAAGGAACAACTCGATCTGGTCAACCGCGCGCTGGTGCTGCTGCGCGATGGCAAGCCGGCGCGGGCACTCGAACGCAAGGCGGAAGAAGAGCGTGCCTTCGGCATGCTTGGATTACTGACGTCAAAGCCCGTGCTTTACGTCTGCAATGTCGAGGAATCCTCGGCAAAGGACGGCAACGGTTTTTCCAGGCAGGTCTTTGAGCGCGCCAAACAGGAAGGCGCGGTCGCGGTCGTGATCTCGGCCAAGATCGAGTCTGAAATCGCGACCCTGTCGCGTGAGGAGCGCAAGGATTTCCTCGATACGCTGGGTCTGGAGGAGGCCGGCCTCGACCGCTTGATCCGCGCCGGCTACCAGTTGCTCGATCTCATCACCTATTTTACCGCCGGCCCGAAGGAGGCCCGTGCCTGGACCATCCACCGCGGCACCAAGGCGCCAGGGGCGGCGGGCGTCATCCATACCGATTTCGAAAAGGGGTTCATTCGCGCCGAAACCATCGCTTACGCCGATTATGTGGCGCTCGGCGGCGAGGCCGGCGCGCGTGACGGCGGCAAGCTGCGTCTGGAAGGCAAGGAATATGTCGTCGCCGATGGCGACGTGATGCATTTCCGGTTCAATAACTGACGCTGCGGGGTGAGAATCGGACTACTGGTGGCCTGCGCCCTGATCGCGGATCGCGCCGAGATGTTCGTTGATCCGAAACACGATCAGGATGAATTCCGCCGCGATGCGCGAGAAGATGACGCCAACGACGACGCTGGCGATCGACGACAGTAGCTGGATGAACCCGCCGAAGGGGCTGATCGCCATCGCGGCCAGGCCCGAGAAAATGCCGGCGATACCGAACAGGCAGATCAGCGCGATCACCAGCCAGTAAAATGTCTTGATGATCGTGGGTGTGATAAAGCGGTCCCACTGAAACAGATCCTGAAAATCGAACATCGGTTTCTCCCGGGAAGTCGAATGTGATTCGCGCGATCCGTCTCGTTCAATAAATGGCTAGCGCCGAACGCAGGTTCGGGCAAGTTGAAGGCGAGCCATGCGCGTGGATTGGGTTGAGATTGCCACAAAGTGCGGCCACAATCTGGCTTCCCGCAAGATGTCCCCCGAGATGAATAAGCTTTTCTTCGAAGACTTTAAGCTGGGCCATTTGGGCCGCTTCGGACCGCGGCATGTCACGGCCGAGGAAATTCGCGCCTTTGCAGCCGAGTTCGATCCGCAGCCCATGCATCTGGACGAAGCGGCCGCTTCGCGTTCGATGCTGAAGGGGCTTGCCGGCTCGGGCTGGCATCTTTGCTCGATCACCATGCGCATGATCTTCGACGGATTTATCGGCCGGACTGCATCATTGGGCTCGCCGGGCGTCAACGAACTGCGCTGGCTTGCGCCGTTCCGGCCCGGTGACGACATCATGCTCGATGTCGAGGTGACGGAAGCGCGTGTTTCACGCAGCCGTCCGGCCACCGGCATCATCATGTTCAAGATGACTGCGCGCAATGCATCGGGACAGGTATTGTGCGAGATGACGTCGCCGATCATCGTCCAGCGTCGCGACGACGCTGCAAGCTGACGGGTGTATCGATGCGTTTCTTCGAAGACATCAAGATCGGGCAGCGGCGCGAATTCGGCTCGTTCACCTTCACGGCCGAGAACATCAAGGCGTTCGCGTTGAAGTTCGATCCGCAACGCTTTCATCTCGACGAGGAAGAGGGGCGCAAATCGCTGTTCGGCGGCCTGGCCGCCTCCGGATGGCATGTCGGGTCGGTCTGCATGAGGCTGCTGGTGGATGATGGCCAGCGTCAGGCCGGTGAAATGACAGCGCGCGGCGAGAAGGTCGCGGCCTGGGGGCCTTCTCCCGGCTTCCGCGAATTGCGCTGGATCAAACCGGTGCTGGCGGGAGACACGATCAGCTTTGCGAGCGAAATCGAAACGCTCCGTACCTCTGAAAGCCGGCCCGAATGGGGAATTCTGGAAACCCGCCATAGCGGAACCAACCAGCGAGGGGAACTTGTGTTCTCGATGCTGGCGACGGCCTTCGTTCCGCGACGAAATAGTGCGGCCTGAACGCGCGGGCGAAACCAAATCCTCGCTAACGTATTATGAACCTGTGCCTGTCAAACAAAAGGCGGGGTACGAGAGGGACGATCATGGCCGACCGCCGCGGTTTGAAATTGCTGGGCTTTATCTTTGCGACCGTCACGATCGCTGTGATGTTCGCCACCGGAATGGTGGTGAAGGGCTATGCCGACGGCGCGTATTCGCTCGAGAACGAGCAGGTCGCGGCCCGATAATCAGACTCCGCTAACCATAGCTGCAAAAGACCGGCTGAAAATACGGCGGCTGAAAACGCGGCTGGCGAATCGGCGGCTTTCTACCTGCTCCAGATCAGCGCCAGCACCACGATTGCCGCAAGCAGCAACCCGACAAAGCGGATCATGATGGTCCCGACATGTTGGGGTTGCGGGCGCAAGGGAATTGGATCGCTGTTGTCGGGCCGAAAGGTCTTCATGCAGGAAATCCCCAAAGTTACCTGCACTTGGTCGCGAACCGGAGCCGAAAGGTTCAAGGCAAAGCCGCTCCTAATTACGCATCATCCCAAAACTTTGGGCCGGGGAATAAATCCCCGGCCCATTGTCTCGCATCGTCAGCGAATCAATCAGCTGTTGCGCAAGCCGTCGGCGGTGCGCTTCCACTGCGCCACGTTGTCGGCGATCATGCGGGTCGATTTCATTGCCGCCTGGCTGAGCTGGGCATAACCCGAAATCTCGCGCTGAACGCGCTGTCCTTCGGCATGCAGGACGTCGCGCAGGCTCTCGAGTTCTGAAATCAGGTTCTCGATTTCGGCCAACGAAGTCCCGGCCACGCGCTGGATCAGCGAGTTGACATTGGTCACCGTAGCGTCCGCGCCCGGATCGGCCACGTCGGTGCCGACCACCATGTTCGGCGTCGGGCGGCGCAGATAGGCGATGTCGTTGCGGACGAAGTCGCGAATGCCGGCCTCGACGTCGGAGACTGCATCCACGTTAGTGTCCTCTTCCATCGATTCAATCTTTTCGGAACGAATGGCGTTCATCGGCTGCTTCCCTGTTTCGCGTTGATCGCGACCCGCGGGTGTCCCCCCGCACGTCGATGTTGACACGACCATCAGGGCTTCCGATTTTGACCGCATCGCGGCCAATATGCGGCAATGAAGGTGCTTTCGCGAGACCGGTCGATGACCGCTACCAGCTCTGTTTGAAGCCGGCGGAGATGCTTTTGTTCGCAATACCGAGTGGGGTTTCCGCGATCGAGCCCGAGATGTTGAAGCCGCCGACGATCTTCTGTTCGGCGCCGATCTTGCGCAGCCATTTGTCGTCGGCGGTCGAGAGCGTCTGGCCGGCGGAAAAGCTGGTGCCGGTCTCCGCGATGCCGAGCCTGGCGGACTGCTCGGTCGCATAGGTGGTGCGGCTGGCGGCGCCCGGCATCGGGGCAAAGCCCTGGGTCATGTTGTAGCCGTTCTGCAAGGTGAGCGAATACTGGTCGCCGAGATGGAGCGACTTGCTCAAGGAGGTGCCGAGCTTGCCCTGATCCTGCGCCGGGTCGATCCGCGCTTCGACCGCCGTCTTGTCCCAGATCGAGCCGACGCCGGGTGCGGTGACCGCGGCCCATGCCGAGCCGCCGGACTGCGGTTCGCTGCCGCCATTGCTGGCCCGCTCGGCCAGCAATTCCGCAAACGTCTGCGGTTGCCGCACGACGGTCATGTCCGCGCCGACCCGCGTATCCAGAAACGGCGACACCGGCTGCTTGACCGAGACCGCGGACCCATAGCCCTTGTCCTGAGCGGACCATGTCATCTCGTTGGATGCCGCCGCGCGGGGGCCGGCGTGCAGTTGCTTGGGGTTCGCCGTCATCAAGGTGGAGGCATCGACGTCGAGCAGGCTCCAGTCGATGTCGAGATTCGCAATATCTGTCTCTTCGGTCGCGGCCGCGGCCGCGTTGTCTTTTCCAGGCGAGTCGGACTCGGTCGCCTCGGCTTGCGGATCGGCGGTGCCCTGCCAGGGCGACACCTTCGGAGGAGCCGGCAAAGGCACGTCTTCCAGGGATTTGACTTCTGGAGTTTTGACCTGCGCGTGGGCCGGCCAGCCGCTTGCGGCCAGCAAAAGGAAACCGGCCAAGCCGTATCCAAACCTGAAAGTCATCGCTCCTGCCCGCTCGCTGCCAGTGATGACGGCGCTTCGTTGCCGAAATGTGGCGTGCAGGGGAGGCCGCCGCAAGGCCGATCGCGCGTTAGACTTGGTTAGACTTAAGATGCGACCCGCGGCAGATGAATCGGATGGCCCAGCGCCTGCTCCACCAGATCGAACGTGTCGACCAGGATGCGGATGCTGGCGAGCTTGCCGGCCTTGAACCGCGCAAACTGCGCCAGCCGCAGGCTGATCGGCTTGTTGGCGTCGAGCATGGTCAGCGAATAGCGCATCATCGAAGCCGCCGAATCCGCGCCCAGCATGATGGATTCGCGATCGAACCGGTGCACCCGGATATTGTCGGCGACCCGGCGGATCACTTCGAGCACGGCGGCCTTGCCGTGGCGGGCGCCGAAGAACGGAAACATGTCGATCGGGCCATAGATCGCCCAGTCGATATCGTCGTCGATCAACGCTTCGAGATCTTCATGCTGGCGTTCGTTGATCGCGCGATGCAATGCACGAGAGAAACGCCAGAGACTATGCTCTGTCATAATTATTGGTTCCCAAACTGGATTTGTTCGTCAGCGGCCGGCCCTGATGGGCGTCATTGGCGACGCCGTGCCTGGAAGCTGATTCTGCCGCACGCGGCAGCGTCGATATTTGAAGCTTCAAATAGTCGAAGTTCGCCGAAATGCAAATGCAATTATGCATTGCACAAATGCGAAGGCCCTACCTGCGCTCATGTCGCATGCGTGATTCGGACTCCATGGCGATTTCATCGTCGCGCGCCGCCATGATGCCGAACCAGATGGCGGCGCCGATGCCGCCGATCATGGCGCCGGCCGGCATGAAGCTGAAAAATACCAGCATGCCGCTATAGCCCTCGAAATTCGTGGTTTTGAAGATTTCGATCCAGGCGAGACCGGCGCCGATGCCGAGCGCCGCGCCTCCGATCGCCCCCAACACCAGGCCGAGCAAGGCGAATAGCGCGATTTTCATGATGGTCTTGGTCCGAGGGGCGGGATGCCCCTTTGGTAGTCTGCGGAGGAGAAGCAAGGTTCACGGCCGGTATGACGTTTTGCGGCCCCGGTCGCGGTGCGGGCGCGCCACAAGGCCGCATCGCGGCGTCCCACCGAGCCGGAGCCTTCACAGCCCGCATCCGCCCGTCTATCGTCCCGCGCAACCGATCCGAAATCGGGCGATAAAAGGGGGGAATACGCGTGAAAAGCATCATCCACGCTGCCGGCTTTGGCCTGTTGTTGTCGTTCTCGGTGGTATCGATTCCGGTGTTGGCGCATACGCCGCAGCAACCGCCGCACCAGTCCTACAGCGAAGGCGACCTCAAGCTTGAAAGCGGCGAGGCGATCAAGGATTTCTCGATCTCCTATGTCACCCACGGCAAACTCAACGACGCGAAATCGAACGCCATCCTGATGGTGACGGCGATCGGCGGCAATCACCACCGCATCGACTTCATGATCGGGCCCGGCAAGGCGCTCGATCCCGAGAAATATTTCATCATCTGCACGGACGCGATCGGCAACGGGCTGACGACGTCGCCGAGCAATTCCAAATCGCAGCCGCGGATGAGCTTTCCGAAGTTCACCATGCGCGACATGGTGGAGTCGCAATATCGGCTGCTGAAGGAGAAGTTCGGCATCGAGCATGTCGTTGCCGTGGTCGGTCCGTCGATGGGCGGCATGCAGACGCTGCAATGGGGTGTCAGCCATCCCGGCTTCATGGACGCGCTGGTGGCGATGGTGCCGCTGGCGAAGACGCCGGCCTGGAGCGTCGCGGTGGTCGACGCCTCGCGCAAGGCCATCATGAACGATGCCGCGTGGGCGGGCGGCAACTACGACGCGCCGCCGGAGAAGGGCATCCGGTTGATGCGCGACATCATCAACCTGATTTCGGCGCGCACGCCGGACATGTATTCGGCGCAGTTCAAGAACGGCATGGATGCGCTGCCCTGGATGGAGGCACAGGAGACCGGGATGCTGAAGGCGATGGATGCCAACGACTGGATCTACCAGACCTGGGCCTATGAGCGTCATGACGTCGGCACCACGCCGGGATTTAACGGCGACACCGCCAGAGCGCTGGCTTCGATCAAGGCGAAGACCCTGATCATGACCGGCACCAAGGACCTGCTCAATCCGGAATTCGAACCGACAGAGGCCGGCAAGAATATTGTCGGCGTCAAGATGATGACGATCAGTCCCGGCACCATCACCGGCCACGCGTCCGCCGGCGGCGCGATCCCGGCCGATGTCGAATTCCTCAACCGCGAGACGGCGGCGTTTCTGGATGGCGTGAAAGGCGCGTCTCGGTGACGCAACCCGATGGAACCGGATCGCCTGCTGCGCGGTTGATGGCGAGAGCGCGAAATTGTTCGCCAGGTTGTCATAAGGGATCATCGTCATGAAGACCGTTACCGCATTGCTCGCCGTTGCGGCCGTCGTCGTTGCAGCCGGCAGCGCCGAGGCCAAAGGCTGCCTGAAGGGTGCGGCGGTCGGCGGCGTCGCCGGACATTATGCCGGCCATCACGGTGTGCTCGGCGCGGCCGCCGGTTGTCTCTATGGTCGTCATCGCGCCAAGGAGCAGGAGCGGCAACAGCAGGGCGCGGAGCAGCATCAGAGCCAAGTCCGCAGCGAGTGAGGCGAAATATTCCCGCGTCCGCAGCGCAGGCGGATAAATAAAAATTTACGCGACAAGCGCGTCGAACCGGCTCAACCTCGACTTCTGAAATCCTTGGGAGGCATGCATGCGCCCCACTGCGATCCGGTTTTTGACCCTGACGATTTGTGCGACGGCGGTGATTCCCCTGGTTACGGTAACCGAGGGCGAGGCGAGCAGCCGGCACGTCCACAAGCATCAATCGATAAGCCATCAACGCGTGAGTCCCGGCCTCAGGCGTGCCTGGGCGGCTGAAGAGATTCGGCCCGTCGCCCCAGCGTACAATCGAGGCACGGTCTGCCCCGGCTTGGGCCGAAGCTTCGACTGCGCCGTGTGGCCGCCTCCGTACGACGAGGACCCCGACCGCAAAACCTCGGGCTCCGACGGCGGGTAGTGACGTAGGACAGTCGTCCTCATTCGTTTGTCGTTCCTTCTCGTTTCGTCATTCCGGGGCAGCCGCCAGGCTGCGCCCGGAATCCATCTCTCCCTGCATTGTTCTGGCCCAATGGATTCCGGGCCTGCGCCTTCCGCGCAAAATAGCTTCGCGATTTTGTCGCGACGGCGCATCCCGGAACGACGACGTTGTTGCTTGGCGTGCGTTCGCCTTCCCGCGGCATGATCATGCCCGAGGTTTCCCAACATCGTTGGCCCTCGTGAATTGAGGGCGCAGGGAATGCCGGGGGCTCGACAAGAGCCCGCAGCCTCGCGTGCAAAAGTAAAAAAGCACGCAAGCAAGTCACCACAGGTCCGCCGAACGATCCCGGCATTCCCTGCGCGAATGGTTTTAACGGTTTGCTTCGTGCTCTCCCCGGTGATCGGGCTTTCTTGTCACCGTCGCCAGCGCAATGCGTAAGCATTGTCGCTCGCTTGACTTCAGCGTCGAGAAGTCAGGACCACACGACTTCGCCGTCCGCCTTGCGCGCGCTCGTCTGTCGCGTCAAAGCGTCCATCGCATCCCGCGCCCAACGTTTTGTGACGATCGCGAAACGCCCCTCGTGAGGGCAGCGGGACGCGCGGAAAAATGCCTTTGATTTGCCCGACGTCGCAAGCGAATGCGTCTGCGACATGTTGGCACGACGGGCAAATCAGGTTGCGTGCGTCGATACCGTGTCAAGCCCGTCGCGTTTCAGAAAACAGGCGGCGGCAATTCCAGGATGCGAAAGATGGCGGCCAGTACCATCAGTCCGAAGCCGATGCCCGAGAAGATCAGGACGCCTTCGAGCGATCTGTCGCGGGATTCTGCTTCACGCGCAAGACGGGCCGGCATCGCGGGCGCATCCGCCGCCGTCGGAAACTTCTCTCTCAAAACAAGTGTTGGCATGGATAAACCTCGTGCCTGCAATCAATGGTGCCGGGTGGCCCGTCCGATTTCTCGATTTGGCCGGGGCGGGCCGGACAAAGCGTCATCAAATTCAATGGCGCCGTACTGCTTTGTTGTTGGCGGGCTCGGGTTGGTTCGATGGCGAAACGATTTGAAACGAAATGGAACCGGGTCGGTCGGGGGATTTGTCAGTTCCGGCCAGTCAAGATACGCTTTTGGAACCGCAGTGGGATCAACGAGGGGTGTTTGATGAAGTCGATTGTTGTCGCCGGGCTGGGCTTGCTGGCTTTCACGGTTGCGCCCGCCTACTGCCAGACGCCTTCCGCCGCTCCGCCTGCGGCGTCCGGGAAGGCCGCGCCGGCGGCGGGTGTGAAGCGCGCCGATTGCCGGGCGGCCGCGCTGGCCCTGAGAGGTGAAAAGCAGGACAGGGTGGATCAATATCAGCTCTGCATGGTGCAGGCGCGAATGGATTGCCTGAAAGAGGCCATCGGCAAGAAGGTGGTCGAGCGCGAGCAGCGGCGCGACTACATCAAGAACTGTCTCGGTAACCGTGACGACGACAACATGTGAGGATGCTAGTCAAGAAGGAAGTCGTCATGGCCGGGCTTGACCCGGCCATCCACGTCTTTAGAGCAGCAGGAAGGAAGAAATACGTGGATGCGCGGGTCGAGCCCGCGCATGACGATGGTGAGTATTGCTTCAGACTGCTCTAGCCCAGAGACTGACACGGAGCCCATATGAATCCCCTGCCGATTGCGAATGCCGAGACGACGAAGTTCTTTCACACCTGGCTCGAAACTTTTTCCGGTTACGTCCGCGACGTCGACTACGCCTCGGCAAAGCCGCTGTTTCATCCCGACGTGCTCGCCTTCGGCACGCACAACGATGTCATTCCGGGCCTCGACACATGGGTGGTGACGCAGTGGGATCACGTCTGGCCGAAGACGTCCGATTTCCGTTTCGTCCTGGAGCAGACCTCTGTTCTCGCATCAGCCGACGGAGCGATGGCGATCGTGGTCGCTCCCTGGACCAGCACCGGATATCACGAGGACGGCAAGCCGTTTCCGCGGCCGGGACGCGCGACCATGATATTTTCGAAGAACGGGCAGGGGTGGCTCTGTACGCACTCGCACATGTCGCTCAACCGCGGCGTCCCGCAGGCGAGCCACGCCAACCGGCCGGTGAAGGCGCGGTGAATACATGTTTTGCGCTGGTATTTCAGGGATGGTCCGAACGACTAGACGTGCAGGATAGCTGGTCGGTCTAGAGCCGGCGTACTAAACGATCCGAATCTTATAGCCCAATTGTTGGAAGGTATCGCGCAACTTACCTGCTATCCGGCAGGCCTCTGAAAAGCCAGCCTTACACCTCCTTATCTTGTTAGCCGCCTGTGCTGGCGTTTGGGGTGCGTGACTTGCTATATTTCGATACGTGCTCACGAAATCGCGCGCAGCACCCAAAGTTGCTCGATAATTTTGGAATGCAGGAGTTGGATAGAGTGCATCAATCATTCCAGCCGTGCTAGTCGCACGCGTCGTGATAATGCCGTTGCTTGCAGCCTGTGCTTCGATTGAAATAATCAGTGCTTCAATTATTTGCCCGCATTCTTGCAATCCCTGACCAATGTTCGTTTGATAAGTGGCATGCGCACTTTTAAATTTCACCTTCAGTGCAGGGTTCAGCGGCTTCAATAACTCATCTAGACGGTCAGGCGATAGATGCTGTGCAATAGGCTCAGCCCGAGATTGAATTTGTGCGAATCCATTATCGTCAACCGTAATTATTCCAAAGCCATGTTCGCGTAACTCACGAACGCGAGCCATATGCGGGTCCCTCTGAAATAAATCTAGCGCGCAGGCCTGATAAATTGAAACCGGGAAATTCACGTGCTCGATATCATGCGCAGCGATCTTTAGAATCGAAGGATATAAGACGTCCGATACCTCGACACCGACGGTGAGTAGTCGATTTGGTTTTAAAAAGAATGTTGGCTTCCATCCAATACGAGTGTCAAGCGACGCCTCTTTTTTAAGGCCATTGCCTCCCCATTCAGTCCGGCACAGAGCCAGACTCCTCTCTGCTACAAGCCTCAACCTTTCGGATAGGGTGTCGAAAGGCATGCGTCACGACCGCAAGATTCGATCGATGAGCTCTTTAAGTCGCTTCAGGCGCTGACGCAGCTCGGGGCTGACCTCGGTTTCAGCGTCTTCGTCAATTGAAAGCTCAAGAAACTCGTATAGCCGAATGGTTTTTTGGACAACGCGCGGCCCGCGCGATAGGGCAGCGCTTCCGGACAATGCATCTCATCGAGATGCGGCTTGTGGATTTTTGAACCCTCGCCCCCGATCGCCTTCGTCGCGTGAAACGCCCTGCCGCTCCGGCGGCCGATCCTAGGCCACTTGAGGTCGCCAGGCGATGACACCCTCTGTCCGTGCGCGCACTTCGGGTGATGCAAGACAGGTCGCGACGGCCTCGAAGCCAGGGAATCCCGGCTGCGGACGGACATGGGTTGGAGGGCTGTGATTGGCGGGGCAATGGATGATTGTTTCGTCGTCACCCACGGCATCCAGATCCAGAATTGAACTGGATCGCGTGAGAAAGAAGAGCGGCCGAGATTCGGAACCACGGCGGCGCAGTCGCGCGATGAGAGCTTCCTGGGTCGTCTTGTCGAGCCCCTGTTCGAGCATGTCGATGACCAGGATCGTCGGGCCTTCAGTTTCGAGTCCGGCGAGCAGGCAGATCAAGGCGTCAGAAACCGTGGCGCCGTCCTCAACAAGCCAAGCCAAGGTCTGATCAACCCGCGACTTGAGGGCTGGATCGCTGTCCAACAGTGCCTTGGCCGTCGCGCCTCCATGCGCCAGCCGGTCCAGGCCGAGAAACGCGGCACCAGGCAAGGTCTCGGCTATACGCCTGGCCAGTTGGGTCTTTCCGCTGCCGAGAGGGCCAATGATGTAGGTCAGTGAATGGATGGTTTGCAATTCAAACCTTTCGCCACCCCAAGGCCACGGAAGGTCAAACGCGACGCCGAATTTGGACGCCGGTCTTACGAGACGCGCGAGTTCGGAGATAGCCGGCGCCTGTCCACCCATGAGGTCAGACCGCAAGCGGCGCACTTTCTCAATGGCATCGGCGAACTGACGAACGCGACCTTCGAGCGCCGCCTGATGCGCAGCCAATGCGGGTTCAAGACTCGCGGAATCTCCTGTCAGCACGCGGGCCACCTGGCTGAGACTAAGACCGAGTTCGCGCAATGCCGCTATTTCGGCGACGCGAGCCATCTCATCGGGACCATATGCGCGCCAACCGGCCGCTGTGCGGACAGGCGCGATGAGGCCGCGCTGCTCGTAAAGCCGCAAAGCCTTGACGGAAACGCCCAGCCGCCTGGCGGCTTCGGAAGGATTCAGGAATTGCGCGGAGGAGTTCACGAATCGCCCCAGAGTTGACCGACCGCAATCTTTATCAGGGCGGCCCCAAGGGCCGGGTCAAGTGGGAATCTGCCAGCATCGCTGACCAATCAACCACATCTGCGCGCAAGCCGTGCGGCATTATGTGGCTTTTTCTCATGGGCATTCGAACCGATTTGCAGATCTCCGGTTATCCAGCATTCCAGTCATCGGAAATGGAGGTCAACCATGAAGATCGTCGTGATCGGCGGCACTGGCCTGATCGGCTCGAAGACCGGCGCTATTCTGCGCCAGGGCGGCCACGAGGTCATCGCTGCTTCGCCCAAAAACGGGATCAACGCGATCACCGGCGAGGGGCTCAAAGAGGCAATGGCCGGCGCGCAGGCGGTGATCGACCTCGCCAATTCGCCCTCATTTGAAGACAAGGCGGTGCTGAAGTTCTTCGAGACCTCCAGCCGCAACCTTGTCGCGGCGGAGTCCGAAGCCGGCGTCCGGCACCACGTCGCGCTCTCCATCGTCGGAACCGACCGGACGCCTGAAAACGGCTACTTCCGCGCCAAGGTTGCGCAAGAGAAACTGATCGCGGCTTCCGGCATCCCCTACACCATCATCCGCGCCACCCAGTTTCTGGAATTCCTCGGGGCCATCGCCGCTTCGAGTGCAGACGGGAATATGGTCAGGATCGCGCCCGGCCTGTTCCAACCCATCGCGGCGGACGATGTTGCCGAGATCGTTGCCGATGTGGCGCTCGCGTCGCCGCGAAACGGCATTGTCGAGATCGCCGGCCCGGAACGGGCGCCGTTTAATGAAATCATCGCCCGCTATCTGAAGGCGGTCGGCGACCCGCGTGAGGTCGTTCGCGATCCTGCGGCCTTTTACTGGGGCGGCCGGGTCGAGGAGCACTCACTCGTGCCGTTGGGCGAAGCGCGCCTCGGCCGCATCGGTTTCGACGAATGGTTCCGCCGCTCACGGGCGGCAGCCTGATCTGCGGGTGCGGTCGAACAGAACCCGAGCGATGTGCTAATCTCGCGCGCCATCTAACGGACCTCGGGTGATCTCCATGCTGGAAGCGGACAAGCTGTTTGCCGGCTCGATTCCGGAAAACTACGACCGCTATATGGTGCCGTTGATCTTCGAGCCGTTCGCCGCCGATCTTGCACAACGCGCCGCGTCCCTGTCGCCAGGCGCCGTTCTGGAAATCGCCGCGGGCACCGGGGTGGTCACCCGCGCATTGGCGCCAAAACTATCTCCTACCGCAAGCTATGTCGTCACCGACCTCAACCAGCCGATGCTCGACTACGCGGCTTCGCGACAAGCCGCCGACAGCCGCATCACATGGCGACAGGCGGATGCGCTGGCGCTGCCGTTTGAAGATGCGGCCTTCGATCTCGTTTGTTGTCAATTCGGCGCGATGTTCTTTCCCGACCGCTTATCCGCCTATCGCGAGGCGAGGCGAGTCCTGAAGCCCGGCGGAAATTTTTTATTCAACGTATGGGATCGCATCGAGGAGAATGTCTTTGCGGACGATGTGACGAAGGCTCTCGCCAGGATTTTTCGGGACGATCCGCCGCGCTTTCTGGCACGCACGCCGCACGGCTACCATGATACGGCGCTGATCCGTCGCGAACTGGAGGACGCCGGTTTCTCCCGTATCGCGATCGAGACGAAAGCCGAACAAAGCCGTGCATCTTCGCCGCGTATTCCGGCCGTGGCCTATTGTCAGGGAACCGTTCTTCGCAATGAAATCGAAGCCAGAGACGCAGGAAAACTGCAAGCAGCAACCGACTACGCCGCATCGGCGATTGCAGACAGGCACGGCACCGGCGAGGTTGCCGCCAAAATTCAGGCGCATGTTATCCTAGCCAGAGTTCTAGGTCTGCTGCTCTACCTCTTCTTCCATCCACCCCGATGCCCCGGCGCACCGCCAGTTGAACGCGGGGCGGGGCCGAACTCGGGACCCGATTGGCGGGAGTCGCTGGGCTGGACGATTTTGCTTTGCTCACCGAACGGCTTCTCGGGGAGTGCCTGGTTGGCGCGATAGGGCAGCGATTCCGGCCCGTGCATCTCGTCGAGATGCGGCTTGTGGACTTTTGATCCTGAATCCGTTGACCCCCCACCCCGACCTCCGTCATTGTTCGCAGGCTGCGTAGACTTGCCTGCGGCGGAGGTCGACCCCGAGAGCGAGCTTCGCTCGTCTCGACCCCGCGAGGGGGAGGGAGAAGAGCGAGCGCCGCCGCGCTTCTTCATCGCCGACGCGGGCAAATTGGCGGCCTCGCCGTATTTCTTGGCGCCCGCATAGGCGCCGGCCTTGGTCGCGACGCCGCGCTGCTTGATGGTGGGGTCGTCGACCACGGCCATCTCAGTCGCGCGCAGGCGCTTGACCTCGTCGCGCAGTCTGGCTGCTTCCTCGAAGTTCAGATCGGCGGCGGCCTCGCGCATCCGCGTTTCGAGGTCCGCCAGCACCGCCTCGAAATTGTGCCCGATCGAGATCACGTCGTCGGCCATGCCGCCGTCGCCGATCTCCACCAGCACATGGTCGCGCTCATAGACGCTGTTCATGATGTCGCCGATGGATTTCTTGATGCTCTCCGGCGTGATGCCATTGGCGGTGTTGTATTCGACCTGCTTCTCGCGGCGGCGGTCGGTCTCCGCAATCGCGCGCTCCATCGATCCCGTCATCTGGTCGGCATAAAGAATGACCCGGCCGTCGACATTGCGCGCGGCGCGGCCGATGGTCTGGATCAGCGAGGTCTCGCTGCGCAGAAAACCTTCCTTGTCGGCATCGAGGATCGCCACCAGCGCGCATTCGGGAATGTCGAGGCCCTCGCGCAGCAGGTTGATGCCGACCAGCGCATCGAACGCGCCGAGGCGAAGATCCCTGATGATCTCGATGCGCTCGATGGTGTCGATGTCCGAATGCATGTAGCGCACACGAATGCCCTGCTCATGCAGATATTCAGTGAGGTCTTCCGCCATGCGCTTGGTCAAAACCGTGACCAGGCTGCGATAGCCCTTCTGCGCGGTGGCGCGGACTTCGCCCAGGAGATCGTCGACCTGTGTGCGCGCCGGGCGGATGTCGACCGGCGGATCGATCAAACCTGTGGGGCGGATCACCTGCTCGACGAACACGCCGCCGCTTTCGTTCAGCTCCCAGCCGCTCGGCGTCGCCGACACCGCGACCGATTGCGGGCGCATCATGTCCCATTCCTCGAAGCGCAAGGGACGGTTGTCCATGCAGGAGGGCAGGCGGAAGCCGTATTCGGCGAGCGTCGCCTTGCGGCGGAAGTCGCCGCGGAACATGCCGCCGATCTGCGGAATGGTGACATGACTCTCGTCGGCGAACACCAGCGCATTATCAGGCACATATTCGAACAGCGTCGGTGGCGGCTCGCCGGGGCGGCGTCCGGTGAGATAGCGCGAATAGTTTTCGATGCCGGCGCAGCTCCCCGTCGCTTCCATCATTTCGAGATCGAAGGTGGTGCGCTGCTCCAGCCGTTGCGCTTCCAGCAAGCGTCCCTGGTTGTTGAGCTGGTCGAGACGCAGCTTGAGTTCGCCCTTGATCGACTTGATCGCCTGCACCAGCGTCGGGCGCGGCGTCACATAGTGCGAATTGGCGTAGATCTTGATGAATTCGAGCTCGTCCTGCTTGTGGCCGGTGAGCGGATCGAACTCCTCGATATTTTCCACGGTGTCGCCGAATAAATTCACGCGCCAGGCGCGGTCTTCATAGTGCGCCGGGAAGATGTCGATGACGTCGCCGCGGACGCGGAAGGTGCCGCGGGAGAAATCGGCCGAGGTGCGCTTGTACTGCAACGCGACGAGATCGGAGATCAGTTGCCGCTGGTCGATGCGCTCGCCCTTCTTCAGCGCAAAGGTCATCGCGGTATAGGTCTCGACCGAGCCGATACCGTAGATGCAGGACACGGAAGCGACGATGATGACGTCGTCGCGCTCGAGCAGCGCGCGCGTCGCCGAATGGCGCATGCGGTCGATCTGCTCGTTGATCGAGGAATCCTTCTCGATATAGGTGTCGGTGCGCGGGACGTAGGCTTCCGGCTGGTAGTAGTCGTAATACGAGACGAAGTACTCGACCGCGTTATCGGGGAAGAAGCTCTTGAACTCGCCATAGAGCTGGGCGGCGAGCGTCTTGTTCGGCGCGAGGATCAACGCCGGGCGCTGCGTCGCCTCGATCACCTTGGCCATGGTGTAGGTCTTGCCCGAACCGGTGACCCCGAGCAGCACCTGCATGCGGTCGTTGCGCTGGATGCCTTCGACGAGTTCCGCGATCGCGGTCGGCTGGTCGCCCTTCGGCTCGTATTCCGACTTGATCTCGAAGCGCACGCCGCCTTCGGATTTTTCCGGGCGCGGCGGACGGTGCGGCGTCCACACTTTCAGCGCGCCGTCGTCGCCGCGGAATTCCGGTCGGCCGTCGCGGATCAGGTTCTCCAGCGCCTCGGCCGTGGCCTGTACGCCGAGGGCTTCCATCTTGCTGCGCGGCGGGCGGGCGAGTGCCTCCTCGTCATCCTCGGCAGTCGGCAAGCCCAGCTGCCGCGCCAGTTCGGGATCGAGGGTGGGAATGGTGGCGGCGGTGCCGTAATTGGCGGGCGCGAATTCGCGTTGCGAAGATTTAGAGAAGCCCTGCGCGTGCTCTCTCGGTTCCCCTCCCCCTTGCGGGGAGGGGTTGGGGGTGGGGGTAACGTCTTGTTCGGTGCCGCTTGGCTCACCCCCCTCCCTGACCCTCCCCCGCAAGGGGGGAGGGAACGCAGTGTCGCGCGTCTTGGCATCTCGCTTCGCGACATCATCAGCCGTTCCACGCGTCGAAGCGCGGGCGCGATGGGCTGCGGCCTCACCGCCGGCGCGGCGATCCCAGGAATTGTCCGGCGGCGGCTGCAATCCGGTCGAAGATCCGAGCCCGCTTTCGCCGCGATTGATCGCGGGATTGAGCAATTCCGCGAGCGCAGGACCGATCGGCTGCACGTCGGGACGGTGGGCCTTCGACTTGGGAGTTCTGCCGGTTTTTTTGGGGGAATTGGGGGACTTCGCCATGGGCGGAATATGGGACGAGTCCGCGCCCGAGAAAAGGGCCAGGAACCGGCCGCGTCACGGCCCGTTGCGTTGTCAGCAGTTGTCAGTACGCGCGCGAAACCGCAAAGTGCCGGACATCATTTTGGGGAATTCCATGCCCGACATCCATCCGCTCGCAGGCCAACCCGTCGCGCCGTCGATGCTCGCCAATATTCCGCGGCTGGTGACGGCCTATTTCGCGGGCAAGCCCGACCCCAAGGTCGCGACGCAACGGGTCGCGTTCGGCACCTCGGGCCATCGCGGCTCGGCGCTCAACGACGCCTTCAACGAGGCCCATATTCTGGCGATCGCCCAGGCGCTGTGCGATCACAGGCTTGAGAAAAATCTCACAGGTCCCTTGTTCATCGGCATCGATACCCATGCGCTCGCCGAGCCGGCGTTGGCGAGTGCGCTGGAAGTGTTCGCCGCCAATGGCGTTACCGTGATGATCGACGACCGCGACGGCTACACGCCGACGCCGGTGATCTCGCACGCGATCCTGACCTATAATAAAGGCCGCACCGAAGGCTTCGCCGACGGCGTCGTGGTCACGCCCTCGCACAATCCGCCGGAAGATGGTGGTTTCAAATATAACCCCCCGAATGGCGGGCCGGCCGACACCGACATCACCGGCGCGATCGAGCGCGCCGCTAACCGCTATCTCGAAAACAACCTCGATGGCGTCAAGCGCATCCCTTACGAACGCGCCCGCAAGGCCTTATGCGTGTATCGCTACGACTACATCACGCCCTATGTCGCCGATCTCGCTTCCGTGCTTGACATGGAGGCGATCCGCTCGAGCGGCGTGAAGATCGGCATCGACCCGCTCGGCGGCGCGGCGGTGCATTACTGGCAGCCGATCATCGAGCGCTATCGCCTGAATGCGACGCTGATCCGCGACGAGGTCGATCCGACCTTCCGTTTCATGACGCTCGACTGGGACGGCAAGATCCGGATGGACTGCTCCTCGCCTTATGCGATGGCGCAGCTGATCGGCATGCGCGACAAGTTCGATGTGGCCTTTGCGAATGACACCGACGCCGATCGCCACGGCATCGTCACCCGCTCCAACGGCCTGATGAATCCGAACCATTTTCTCGCGGCCTCGATCGCGTTCCTGTTCGAGCACCGGCCGCAATGGCGCAAGGACAGCGCGGTCGGTAAAACCGTCGTCTCCAGCGCGATCATCGACCGCGTCGCCAACAAGATCGGCCGCAAGGTGGTGGAGACGCCGGTCGGCTTCAAATGGTTTGTCGACGGGCTCCTCAGTGGCGGCTTCGGCTTTGCCGGTGAGGAGAGTGCGGGCGCTTCGTTCCTGCGCAAGGACGGATCGGTGTGGACCACCGACAAGGACGGCGTGATCATGGGGTTGCTCGCCGCCGAGATCACGGCGCGGACCGGGCGCGACCCGAGTCAGTTGTTCGATTCTCTGACCAAAGAACTGGGTGTGCCGTTCTATGCGCGGATCGATGCGCCGGCGACGCCGCAGCAAAAGAGCCTGTTCAAGTCGCTGACCGGCGAGAAACTCGCGATGAAGGAGCTGGGCGGCGAGAGGGTAACCGCGGCGCTCACGGCCGCGCCCGGCAACGGTCAATCGTTCGGCGGCATCAAGGTCGTGGCCGATAACGGCTGGTTCGCGGCGCGTCCCTCAGGCACCGAAGACGTCTACAAGATCTATGCGGAGAGTTTTCGCAGCGAAGCGCACCTGCGCCAGATCCAGCAAGAAGCGCAATCGGCGATCGCGCGCGCCTTCGCCGGCTGATGTCCGCGATGGGCGGTCGTTACGCGGCCGGTACCGGGCTCGTCGATGGGCTGGTGACGATGTCGAGGTGAATCCCGCCGCAGCTGACGCATCGCATGGTCCAGTACTCGTTGCCGGCGCGCCCGCCGATCACGCGCAACACCTTCAGCTGGCCCTCGCAATCGGGGCAGCTGGATCGGACGTCGGCGGAGGAATTGGACCTCGATTCATGCATGGGCCGTCTTCCGCTTTGGTTCGACGACGGATCGCCGGTTGAGGTAATCGATGCGGGTCTTGGCGTCGGCGATCGCGGCCTCCGCGTCGGACCAGGCAAAACCTACCTCAAGCTCGGGGAATGAGACGCCGTCGATGACGACGGGCTCGGAATCCTCGCGCCGGATCCTGGCGTGCCAAAGTCCCTTACCGAGTTCGAAAGTCTCGATGTGAAAGCCGTCATGAGTCATGTTGCGTCCCCGCCGATCAGGACGAAGATCAAACCACCAACCGGCCAAAACGCCTGTGAACTGGTTCACAGTTTCGGGAGAAGTTCGACGTCCGGGCTCCGGGAACCTATATAAGCGGCGCACAAACAGGAGGAATCGATGGTGGAGGCCGCGGATTCGCTGGTTCTTGACCTGGTCGAGTGGGTCGCCCGGGAACCGCGCCCGTATCAGGAGGTCATTGCCACCTGGCGGACCTCATGCCCGCGGCTCACGGTCTGGGAGGACGCCGTCGATTCCGGATATGTCGCCCGCGCCAGCGATTCGGGTTCTCGAGCCATGGTCGTCGTCACGGAAGATGGCCGGAAATGGCTGCGCAGGCATGGCCGATTGAGCTGATGATGATGGATTTTGGGGGAAGGGCGATGGGTACGCCGGCTTTCGCGCGCGCTGGACTATTTGCGGTCGCCGTTGCGGCGCTCGCGATATCAGGTGCTGCACCGGGCTTCGCCGCCGAGCAGATCTACGATCCGCCGGTCGGCAGCCGCTGGATGGTCGAGACCGAGATGCGCGGCGAAGAGGTGAGACCGGACGGCACGGCGACGTCGCTGATCAGGACACGCGCCGAACTGACCGTCGAGCAGAAGACGGCCGATGGATTCCGCATTTCCTTCGTTCAGCGCGACGCCACCGTCGAGGGCAACGCGCGAAGCGTGCCGCTGCGCCGCGCCTATATGAAGGTGCTGGAGAATGTGGTGATCCGCGCCAGCACGGATCCTTCCGGCAAGCCGCTGCATATCGACAATCTCGATGAAGCCAAGGGCCAGATGCGCAGCGCCGCAAATGAGCTGGTGGGGCAATTCGATCATCGGCCGGCGGCGCGTGGGCTGTTCGATCAGTTGATGGCGGAACTGGTCGAGGTCAACGCCGACAGCGCCGCCGCGGTTTATGTCGACGCGCTCGGCACGCTCGCGATCGCGCAAAACACCGGCATGAAACCTGGTGAGTTCAGGCAAGCGTTGAAGCCTGCGGAAAATCCGCTGGGCGGCGACGCGCTGAAATCGACCGAGCGATTCGAATTGGTCGCAGCCGATGCCGCGGCGCGGCTCAAATTCGTCAGTGTCAACTCCGTCGACCCGGCTGACATGAACGCGTTCATGCAGTCCTTTGCGAGAAGCCTGCTTGCCGCCTCCGGCGACAGCGTGACCCCCGAACGGGTCAATCAGCTGGTCAGCTCGATGCTGTTTTCCGTCGACAAGCATGCCGAATTCGAAGTCGAGGACGGCATGACGCGGAAAGTCGCCGAGAAGTCGACGACGGTGTTTCGCGGCATGGAACAGAACCTGATCCAGACCGACGTGCAGACGATCACTGTCACGCCTATGCGCTAGGCTCGTGCCTGCTCTCCTTAAGTGCGCATGACTTCGCTGCAATCACGATTGACTTGCAATGGCCTTTGCGGTGAACTCCATGCATCCGCATCTTTTTCCAATTTGAACGCCTGCCGAAGGGAGCGCAGCGATGATCGACCTGCATTACTGGACCACGCCGAACGGTCACAAGATCACGATGTTTCTCGAAGAGGCCGGGCTGAAGTACAAGATTTTTCCGGTTAACATCGGCAAGGGCGATCAGTTCAAGCCGGAGTTTCTGGCGATCGCGCCGAACAACCGGATTCCGGCGATGGTCGATCATGAGCCGAAGGGCGGGGCCAAGCCGATCTCGATCTTCGAGTCCGGCGCGATGCTGCTCTATCTCGCCGAGAAGACCGGCCAGTTCCTGCCCGCCGATCTCTATGGCCGTTACGACACCATCCAATGGACGTTCTGGCAGATGGGCGGGCTCGGGCCGATGGCCGGACAGAACCATCACTTCCGCAATTATGCGCAAGATAAAATCCCGTATGCGATCGACCGCTACGTGAACGAGACCAACCGCCTTTATGGCGTGCTCAACAAGCGGCTTTCGGATCGCGAATTCATCGCCGGCCAATATTCGATCGCCGACATGGCCTGCTATCCCTGGGTCGTGCCGCACAAGAACCAGGGTCAGGATATCGATCAGTTTCCGCACGTGAAGCGCTGGTTAGAAACGATCGGCGCACGCCCGGCCACGGTTCGCGCCTACGCGCTCGCCAAGGACGTCAATCCCAACTTTGGCCAGCCTTCGATCCGCACCGATGAAGAACGCAAGCTGCTGTTCGGGCAAACAGCCGCGGTGGTGAAATAGCTTTTTAATAGCCAAGAGCGCACGCAACTTTGCGCGTGCCGTCGATGACAAGCCCGCCGTGATGATCCAAAGTAGATCAGCGGCGGGCTTGATGTTTCTGTTCGTTGCGCCGCCTTTGCGTGTAACGACAGGAGACGAGAAGTTGCGTGACGGAATTTCTGTACTTCGTATTGGCGTGACATTGGCGGTACTGGCAGCCGGCAGCGCGCTTGGTTCCTCGCTGGCGCTGGCGCAGTCCGGCCGCACCGATCCCTTGCTCAACAACGGGCCGCCGGTGTGGGACACCAATCACGACGGCGTCTTTACCTGCGACGAATGGAAGAAGTTCATGGAGCAGCTGTTTGTCTCCGGTGATAAGGGGCGCAAGGGCTTTCTCACGCGGCAGGAATTCGAACTCGATCAAGAAGGCCGATCCCAGCCTTGCTGACGCCGACTTCGGCTATTTCGACGAAAATCAGGACGGCAAGATTTCGCGCAAGGAGTTCGTCGAGAAGCCGAGCGTCTTCATCCTGCGGTTCGACAAGAACGGCGACTGCCGCGTGACGCCGGAAGAGCTGAAGGCGGCAACCACGCCGCAGCCGACGGGCGGACCGCAGGAACGGCCGCGCGACCGGTTTCACTAGAAGCTTGTGTTCTAGTCACGGACCAACTGACGAAGAAATCCCGTCAGGTCCGTGATGACGAGATTCGCGTGCTGTGGCTTCACGACGCGCTCGGCGTCTTCGAACAAGGGATCGACCACCAGCACGGTCTTCATGCCGAGTTCATGCGGCACCACCAGATTGCCCGGGCGATCCTCGAACATCGCAGCCTGCATGGGATTGACGCCGTGGGCTTCGAAGAAGCCTGAAAAGGCACTTAAGTTAGGTTTGCCGATGAAGTTGCTGTCTTCGATGCTCGCGATGGCGTCGAACAGCTCGGCCATGCCCATGACCTCAAGCGCGGCAGTGGCGTGACCGCGCGGGGCGTTGGTGAAGATGATCCGGCGTCCCGGGAGCGCCCGTAGCGCGTCGATCAGATCCTCGTTGTGCACCAATACCGACAGATCGATCTGGTGAACGAAGTCCAGAAAGTCGTTCGGCGCGATGCCATGCAACTGGACCATGCCCTGCAAGGTCGACCCGAAGCGTTCGTAATAATCGACATGGACCGCTTGGGCCGCCGCGCGATCGATCTTCATGCGGCCGGCGATGAAGGTCACGACGCGCTCCCTCATCTGACCGTGAAGGTCGACCGAGCGCGGATAAAGCGTATCGTCGAGGTCGAATACCCAGGTGTCGACATGCGCGAATGACTCGCGCACGCCTGCCGGCTTTCCGCCGATCACCGTGGCCGCTGATTCGGTCATTGCAATTTTCGCATCGTCCAAGCCCGTCAGAGAAGCGACGAACTCAGCGCGCGGCCTCCTTCAAGCGGCGAATGGTCCGCTGCGCGCTCGGTTTGATGTCCTGTACGTCGAGGCTGATGTCGAGCGCGCGGATCGAGTGCGTGAGATCGCCGACCGAAATAATGTCGACGCCGGTTTCGGCAATCGGCACGATCGTCTGCTCGTTGATGCCGCCGGAGGCTTCGGTCATCGCACGCCCGTTGACGAGTTTTAAGCCGGCCTTCATTTCGTCGAGGTCCATATTGTCGAACATGATGATCTCGACGCCGCAGGCCAGCGCTTCCTCGACCATCTCCAGCGTTTCGCATTCCACCTCGATCTTGAAGGTGTGTTGCGCCGTGGCGCGCAACGTCTCGATCGCATTGGTGATAGAGCCCGCGATCTTGATGTGGTTGTCCTTGACCAGGATGCAGTTGGCGAGGCTGAAGATATGGTTGTGGGCGCCGCCGACGCGCACCGCATATTTCATGATCATGCGCAGGCCCGGCCATCCCTTGCGCGTATCGGTGACGCGCACCTTGGTATGCTTGACCAGATCGGCGTAGCGCCGGGTCTTGGTCGCAATGCCGGACATCTGCTGAATCCAGTCCAGCGCGTTGCGCTCGATGATGAAGAAGGTCGAGGCGCGCGCCTTGATGCGCAACAGCACGGTGCCGGGTCCGACGGGATCGCCGTCCTGCACCGCGTATTCGATCTGCGCTTCCGGATCGATCTGCTTGATGGTTTCGTCGGCCAGCAGCAGGCCGCACACGATGCCGGTGCCCTTGGCGTAGATCTGCGCGGTCTGGACAGGATCGTCACCGACCAGAAATCCGCCGGTGGTGTCGCCGGGGCCGAGTTCTTCGCGCAATGCCTGTTCGACCAGCGGCCGGATCATGAATCGGTTCAGTCTCATCGGATCGGTCCCTTCTGACTTACGAAGAAAGCTTGTTGGTAAATGCCTTGCCGGCCTTCATGACGAGGTGGAGCTTGTCGCGCTTCTGCATCACGGAAATATCGTCAAGTGGATTGCCGTCGACCACGAGAACATCGGCGGCCTTGCCCGCGGCGAGCGCGCCGAGTTCGGGACGCTCGATGCATTCTGCTGCCTTGCTGGTGGATGCGACGATGACCTGCATCGGCGTCATGCCGAGCCAGTTCACCATGAATTCCAGTTCGACCATGTTCTCGCCGACCAGCAGGCGATGCGACTGGTCGGTGCCCATCGCCACCTTGACGCCGCGGCGCACGGCCTCTTTCCAGATCGGAATCTGCTCCTGCATCCGGTCGTAGATCTCTTTGTCCTTGACGTCTTCCTGGCCCATCTGATGTCCGGCCCAGGATTTGTCGCTGCCGCGTTTCTTCACCGACAGCGGCACCAGCGCCAGCGTCGGCACCCACCAGGTCTTCATCTCGATCATCTTGTCGACGGCTTGTTCGTCGATGAACCAGCCGTGCTCCAGCGAGTGGATGCCGGCCTGCACCGCATTGCGTATGCCGTCGATGCCTTCGGCATGGACGGCGACGCGCCGCCGCTTGGCGGCGGCCTCTTCGACGGCGGTGCGGATTTCCTCGATCGTGAACTGCGGTTCGTCCCAGCTGTCGGTGACGGAAGTGATGCCGCCGGTCGCGCAGATCTTGATGAAGTCGGCGCCGCGCATCAGCAATTCGCGCACCACACGGCGGATTTCCTCGACGCCGTCGGCCACGGTATCGGGCAACCAGGCTCGTTTCTTGATCCGCATGTCGGCGGGTACCCAATAATCGCCGTGGCCGCCGGTCTGGGAAATCATGCCGAGCGAGATCAGAAGCCGCGGCCCGTCGATCAGGCCTTCGTCGATTGCAGTACGGAAGCCGGCGTCGGCGCCGCCCATGTCGCGCGCGGTGGTGATGCCGCAGGCCAGCGTCTCGCGAAAGATATCGATCGAGCGCAGCACATTATAGGTCGGCGTATTCAAGAGATGCTGGCGCATGTCGCGGGCACGGTAGGTGCCGTGAACGTGGCAATCGATGAAACCCGGCAGGATGGTGCGGCCAGTTGCGTCGAGGCGCGTCGCCTTGGCAGGAATTGCTACGTTCCGCTCTGACCCCGCCGCAATTATTCTCCCATCCTCGATGACAACGACGCCGCGCTGGACCGGCTCACCGCCAAGTCCGTCGATCAAGGTACCGCCGACAATCGCAGCCAACATTCACGCACGCCTTTGTGACCAATTTGAAAAGCTAACAGGCCGAAAACCAAGGCGAAGTGCCAAAGGCCGTTCAATCCATGGGTCCACTTATGCGGGACTATATCTGCAATCCCGGGACCGCTTTGTCGAGGTATCAAGCCCGAAGAGTCCGAGGACCAAATGCCTCAGGACAGATCGACGGTGACCGTCTTCACTTCGGTGTAGAAAGCGAGCACGCTCATCCCGAGTTCGCGCCCCACGCCTGACCGCTTGTAACCGCCGAACGGAGAAAACAGACTGGTCGAACCGGCGCTCGGCAGTCCGTTGACCGCGATCATGCCGGTGCGCACCGCCTTGGCGGCGCGCAAGGCACGCCCGATATCGCGCGACCACACCGAGCCGTTCAACCCGTAGACGGAATCGTTGGCCTTGCGGATCGCGTCCGCTTCGGTGCCGAACGGCGTGATGCTGCACACCGGACCGAAGACTTCCTCGTTATAGAGCGGCATGTCAGGCGAGACGTCGCCGAACACCGTCGGCAGAAAGAAATTGCCGCTCTTCAGATCGCCCGGGCGGTGGCCGCCGGACAAAAGCTTCGCGCCTTCGTGCTCGGCGTTGCGAACGGAGCGCTCGACGCGCTGCCAGTGCGGTTGCGAGATCAGTGGCCCGAGTGTGGTTGCGGGATCGAGCGGCGAGCCGAGCCGCAATTTCGTGAGTTCAGCGAGCAGCGCTTCGGTGAAAGGCGCGACCGCGGATTTCTGCACCAGGAACCGCGAGCGCGCCGAGCAGGACTGGCCGGCATTGCCGAAGGCCCCCGCAATCGCGCTTTTTGCCGCGCCCTCGATATCGGCATCATCGAACACGATGCAGGCGTTCTTGCCGCCCAGTTCCAGCGCGACCTTCTTGACCGTTCCGGCAGCGGCTCGCATCACTTCGCTGCCGATGGCGGTCGAACCCGTGAACGAAATGCCGTCGACGGCTTCATGGGTGGCGAGCAATTGGCCGATCTCCGCGCCGCCGGGCAAGACATTGACGATCCCTTTCGGGACGCCGCACTCGGCAATGATTTCGGCAAGCAGGAGCGTGGAGAGCGGCGTCAACGGTGACGGCTTCAAAAGGCTGGCGCACCCGGCGGCGAGCGCGGGGGCGAGTTTCCAGGCGGCGGCAAGCAGTGGAAAATTCCACGGCGTGATCTGCGCGACCACGCCGAGCGGCTCGTGCAGCGTAAAGTTCAACAGCGCCTCGGACACCGGAATGGTGTCGCCGAAGAACTTGTCCATGGCGCCGGCGTAGTAATGAAAGACTTTGGCTGCACCCGCGACCTCGCGGCGCGCGCCTGTGATCGGTTTGCCGCCATTGAGGCTTTCCAGCAGCGCGAGATCTTCTGATCGCGCCAGGATGCCGTCCGCGATGGCGCGCAGAACCTGGCCGCGTTCGAACACGGGCATATGCGGCCAGTCGCCCTCGTCGAAGGCGTGACGCGCGGCAGCGATCGCCTTCACGACCTGTTCGCGGCTTGCCGAATCAACGCTCGTCAGGACTTCGCCGGTCGCCGGATCGAGCAACGCATCGCCCGCAACGCCCGTCTCCTCGAACGCGCCGTCGATGAAAGGCGTCAGCCGAAGGTTTGGGAGTGCGGCCTTCATGATCAGGCGGCCGGCTTCACGGCCTGCATCTCTTCATACATTCGTGCAGCCGCATCACCGGGCGCCTGGCTGCCGGTGATCAGGCGGCCGACGATGGCGAAACGGCGCTTGCAGGCGGATGCTGCGGCAAAGGATGTCTCGATGCTGCCGCCAAGCGCGCCAAAACCCGTCAGCAGCGCCAGCGGCGAGGACACGTTGGACGCGATCCACTTCGACCATCGCTTGATCTTTGCCGCATCATGGGCAGGCAGCACGAAATGATCGGATTTGTTCTGTACGGCGCGGACCAGAATGCGATCGAGCGCATCGTCCAGCATATAGCCGCCGCCGGAGACGCCATAGTCTGGCACGGGAATTTCGCCGCCGACAAATGGCGTGAGGTCGGCGCGAATGGCCTCGCCGACAAACTGGTCGACCGCCGTCGGGCCGGCGACGGGAAACAGGATCAGGCCGTCGACATCTGCTTCCTTGCAGAGCGCGGTATATTTCTTCGCCATGTCCGGCATGTCGGGGCCGGCTTTCTGATGATCATAGACGATCGGCAGATCAGTCAGGTCGCGCAGGCGGCGCACCGATTCCCGCAAGCCGAAATGCAGCACCGAAGTCAGACCAAGCTTGTACCCGGCGACGCCTTCGCGCTTCGATGTTTCGCGCACGACGCGCTCAAGATGCTCGTGGGAATCGATATCAAGCGCCGGAACGATGCCCATATCGCCCTTGAGTTTTTTTGCCATGGAAGCCTCTCTGGTCAGCTGAAGCGGCAAGCTAGTGGGCTGCCCGGCCTTGCCCAAGGTCCGCGTCATAACGCGTTGATGGTACCAGCCGCGACTGGACCCATGAAGGCGGCTAAAAGATTATTTAATTTAGAGCGAGACTTAGTTAGTGCGCGATTTGGCGCATCGCAGATGTGCGCCTCGCGATCGCCGACAAGCGCGCCAGCGCGTCTACCAGAATCTGCTCTTCGACATCACGGCCAATCAAGACAACGCGATTCTTTCGATCGCCGTTGGGCCAGGCCTTGAGATCGACCGGCCGGTGCAACAGCCCTTGAACCGCGTGCAATACGGTCGGCTGCGCCGTGTCTGCGATGTTCAGCATCGCCTTCATTCGCAGCAGCATCGGACCGAGCAGATTGATGGTATGGTCGAGCCAGCTTTCGAGCGCGTCCGGCTCGATCGCGCCGTCAAATGCCAACGATGCGGTCGCGATGGCCGCGGGCTCCGGCGAGCAGATCATGTTCGGCTTGGCGAGCGCGCGCGGCAAATCGAGAATTTCGGGCCAGAACGCCGACATCGTTGCCGCTCCGGGCTGCACGAAGTGCTGCCGCGCGTGCGGATTGAGGGATGTCAGCGCCTGCTGCACCTTCTGCGTCTCACCCGATGTCGCAAGGTCCGTCTTGGTCACCAGCAGCCGGTCGGCCAGCGCGACCTGCATGCGTGCCTGCGGATGCTGATCTACCGTCGCCAGGAACGCGCGCGCATCGATCGCGGTGACGACGCCAGCCAGTTCAAAAAAGCGATTGAAGAATGCGTCCGCGATCAACCCTTCGAGCACGGCAGCCGGATCGGACAATCCGCTGGTTTCGACCACGACCCGCTTGAACGGAGGCAGGCTCTGTTCGCGGGCGCGGCGCATCAGGTTGGCCAGCGCCGGCGCCAGCGCGCCCTTGGCGCGGCAACATAGGCAGCCGCCTTCCAGCATCGTGATGGAGTCCGAGCCTTGCTCCACCAGCAGATGATCGAGGCCGACGTCACCGGCCTCGTTGATGACGACGGCGGTATCGCGAAAATCCGGCGTCGCCAACAGCGTGTTGAGAACAGTCGTCTTGCCGGCGCCGAGAAAGCCCGTCAGCAAAACCAGCGGAATGCGGTTCATGCGTCGATCTGTTTGTGCAGCAGGCGGATCGCCGCCGCCACGGCTTCGAGCCGGACATTGTCGCGGCCTCCGGGGAAGACGTGCCGCTCGGCGAGGAGCGGGACATCCTTGCGGGCCGCGGCAATGTAAATGGTGCCGACGGGGTTCTTGGCGTTGCCGCCGCCGGGGCCTGCATAGCCGGTGATGGCAACGGTCACCGCCGCGCCGGAATTCGACAACAGTCCTTCCGCGAGCCCTTGCGTCACCTCGGCGCTGACCGCGCCGTGCTGTTTGGAGACCTCTTCGGCCACGCCAAGTCCCGTCGCCTTGGCGGATTCATGGTAGAGGACATAGCCACGATCGAAAATCTGCGAGGCGCCGGACACCGAGGTCAGGCAGGCGCTGACAAGGCCGGCGGTGACGGTTTCGGCGGTGGCGAGGCGAATGCCCTTTTTCTTCGCCGCATCGAGCACTGCTGCCGCCGCCGCCAACAACTCCTCGGGAAAGATGGTTTCGCCGTCGTTAAGGAAGTGACCGGTTGCCGACATGGGCTCCACTCTCATTATTGTTTAATGGCAGACGATTGATGTCGGACCAGTTTTAAGTCAACTGCCGGCCGGGCGTGGTTCCAGAAAGTGGTCATGAACTGGACCCGAATTGGTTGCCGCGCGGCCCGATTTGGTCTTTGCTGGCGGTGCCGGACGTAGAGACCTCCATGCTGATCACCGTTGACCGCGACAGCCCCGAAAGCCTGCAAGAGCAGATTTTCTCGCGTATTCGTCAGCAGATTGTCACCGGCGTTCTGCGGCCGGGCTCGCCGATCCCGTCGTCGCGCATCCTCGCCGCGCAGCTCAAGGTGTCGCGCAACTCCGTGATCTTTGGCTATGAGCGCCTGATCAACGAGGGCTATCTGGTCGCCAGGCCGATGATCGGCACTTTCGTCGCCGACGTCCTGCCGGATCAGGCCATCGATACGAGCCAGAACGACGATACCGCGGGGCTTCCCGAAATATTGGAAGCGCGCCGGATGCCTGTCTTTTCCGGGCGGCAGCACGGCATCCTCAACAACTCGAATATTCCGATCGACTTCTGGACCCAGCGGACGGACCCGCGCGCGTTTCCGCTGAAGACCTGGCGGCGCCTGGTCATGCAATCGCTGGCTTCGGCCGGGCATAACCTGACGGAATACGGCGACCCTTGCGGGCTGATGGCGCTGCGCGTCGCGATTGCCGAACATATCGGCAATACCCGTGGCATTCAGGCGCGACCGGAGCAGGTGGTGATCCTCGCCGGCGCGCAGTTGGCGCTCAATCTGGCGCTGCGCCTGCTGGCTTCCCAGGGCGATGAGATCGCGGTCGAAAATCCCTGCAATCAGGGCGCGGCCTATCTGTTCGAGAGCCACCACATGCGGCTGCGGCCGATTGCGGTCGATCGCTTCGGGATCGATGCCGCGGCGGTAGCCGCAACCGAGGCGCGGCTCGTCTACCTGACGCCGTCGCATCAGTTTCCGATGGGGGCGACGCTGTCGCTCGACCGGCGGCGGACAATTCTACGCTGGGCGCAGCGGACCGGCGCCTATGTGATCGAGGACGATTACGACAACGAATATCGCTACGACGGCGCGCCGCTGCCGGCGATGGCGGCACTCAATCCGGACCACGTCATCTACCTCGGCACCTTCTCGAAATCGCTCGGGGCCGGCTTGCGGACCGGCTTTGCGATTTTCCCCGAACACCTGGTCGATGCCGCCGCAACCGCGAAGGCGTTGCTCGACAACGGCCAGGTTTGGCTCGAGCAGGCAACGCTGGCCCGCTTCATGCAAAGCGGCGGCTTCTTGCGCCATCTGCGGCGCTGTCAGCAGCATTATTTTTCACGGCGCAATGCCTTGATCAACCGGTTGCGCGAGCGTTTTGGCGAGGTCGATCTCCTCGGCACCGAGGCCGGGACCCATATCGCGTGGCGGCTGCCACCATCGCTGATGCCGGCGCATAATTTCAAAGCGATTGCGCGCACCCGGAATATCGGCGTCTACACCGTGCAATCCGGGGGCGGTCACGAATATGACGGCTCGCATTTCGAAACCAGCTGGCTCTTGCTCGGCTACGCCTCGCTGTCGGAAGACCAGATCAGGGCGGGCATCGATCGTCTGGAAGAAGCGCTGAAGTCGAGCGGAGTTGTACGCAGTAACGTCAATCTTGCGCGCGCGCCGCTGGCGCCGACTTAGATGCCGATCTTTCGACTTGCGGCTTAACGCGAGCGTTGCGCCGCCGCCTTGCGCAGGCATTCGCGGCACAGGCAATCCTCGCCATCGCGCGGCATCGGCAATTGCACGTCTTCCTCGGCGCACCAGCATGTTTCCGACTGTGTACAGGAAAAATCCGTTCCGCACCGGGAACAGACGACGCGGCGGGGAGGCGGCATTTCTAAACGATTTGTCATGAAAGGCACCGAAACTTCGCCGTGTTTTTCATGTGCGGTTCATTCCTGCGGGCGTTCAATCTGGCTGTAATATACGCGCTGCTTCGCCCGTTCAAAATATGGGAAAAGTCCGATGGCCCGCGATCCGCAAACTGCCCTGATGGCGCTCAATCGTTTCGGATTTGGCGCCCGCGGCGGTGGCTCGAGCGATCTCACCAATGCGGCGTCCGACCCGCGCGGCTTCGTCAAGGCAGAGCTCGGCCGTCCCGGCGGGGCGGCGCTTGAAATATCGGGACTACAGCCAACGCCGGCATTGGCCCAGGCCGTGTTCGCCTATCAGGCCGAAGTGAAAGCCAAGCGCGAAGCGGCGAAAGCAAATCCAGCGGCGGCGATGGCGTCGGACAAGCCTGCGGCAGCGGAGGCGACCGATAAGCCATCCGACAACAAGCCCATGGAAAACGTGTCCATGGACAAGCCGACCGAGAAAGTCGCCAACGCACCGATGCAGGCGGCCGAGGCCGCAGCCCCAGCCAAACCGCTCAACGTGATCCAGAAGACGTTTCGTGCCGAGGCGCTGGCGCGGTTGCAGCGGGCGCTGACGGCCGATTGCGGCTTTACCGAGCGCCTCGTGACGTTCTGGTCCAATCATTTCTGCATCTCGGCGGCGAAAGGCGAACTGGCGCGGATCTGGGCCGGCTCGTTCGAGCGCGAAGCGATCCGCCCGCATGTGCTCGGCCGTTTCAGCGACATGCTGCGCGCGGTCGAGCAGCATCCGGCAATGCTGTTCTTTCTCGATAACCAGCAATCGCTGGGACCGGATTCGCGCGCCGGACAAAACCGCAAGCGCGGTTTGAACGAGAACCTCGCACGCGAGATCATGGAGCTGCATACGCTCGGCGTCGGCGGCGGTTACACCCAGGAAGACGTGACATCGCTGGCGCGCATCATCACCGGCTGGACCTTCGCGGGACGGCAGGGGCAGTTGGGAACGCCCGGCACGTTCGCGTTCAATGTCAATGCGCATCAGCCGGGGCCGCAAACCCTCCTTGGCAAGACCTACGACGACACCGGCGTGTCGCAGGGCGAGCGCGCGCTCGCCGACATCGCCCGCCATCCCTCGACCGCGAAATTCATCGCCACCAAGTTCGCCCGCCATTTTGTCAGCGACGAGCCGCCGCCAACGCTGGTGGCGCGGTTGCAGGAGGTGTTTCGCAAGACCGACGGCGATCTGAAGGCGCTTGCCATCACGCTCGTCGACTCCGACGAGGCTTGGCAGGGGCCACTCACCAAGATCCGCAGCCCTTACGAATATCTGGTCGCGGCCGGGCGTCTGCTGGGCCAGATTCCGGAAGAGCCGAGCCGCTATCTCGGCGGTCTCAATACGCTTGGCCAGCCCTTGTGGGCGCCGTCGGGTCCGAATGGATTCCCGGACACCAATGCGGCCTGGGCTGCGCCCGAAGGCATGAAATTGCGGCTCGACATCGCAGCCGTGGTCGCTTCGCGCCTCGGCGACGTCGTCGATCCGCGCGAGCTGCTGGAGCTCGTGGCGGCCGATGCCTCGTCACAAGAGACGCGCCGCACGATCGAGCGCGCGGAATCGCGCCAGCAGGCCCTGGCGCTGTTGTTGATGTCGCCGGAATTCCAGAGGAGATGACGGCAATGGAAACGATGATGGATTGCTGCGAAAACCACGTCATCACGTCACGCCGCGCGTTGCTGGTCGGTGGCGCTTCGTTTGCCGCCTGGGCCTACCTGCCGAAATTCGCGCGCGCTGCCGACGGGCGCGATCCGCGCCTGATCACCATCATCCTTCGCGGCGCGCTCGATGGCCTTGCGACGGTCGCTCCGATCGGCGATCCCGATTACGCCGGCCTGCACGGTTCGATCGCGCTCTCGGCCGACGGACCGCACGCCGCGACCATGCTGGACTCCTTCTTTGCGCTGCATCCCTCGATGCCGGAATTCGCGCGGATGTATCGCGACAAGCAGGCCGCTGTGATCCACGCGGTGTCGACGCCCTATCGCGACCGCTCGCATTTCGACGGGCAGGACGTGCTCGAGAGCGGCTTCGCCGGTCCCGGCCGCGTGCAGTCGGGCTGGCTCAACCGCGCGCTCGAAGGTTTGCCGAAAGGCCAGCGTGTCATGAGCGGGCTCGCGGTCGGAACGACCACGCCGCTGGTGCTGCGCGGTGCCGCGCCAACGGTCGGCTGGGCGCCCGTGACCTTGCCGTCAGCGGCCGACGACACTGCCGCGCGGCTGCTCGACCTCTATCAGCATCGCGATCCCGCGCTGGCTTCTGCCTTGTCGCAGGGCCTGCAACTGGAAAAGACCGCAACCGGTGACGACATGAAAGCCAAGCCCGGCGGCAACAACGCCGGCATGATGCGGCAGGTCGCGCGCGGCGCCGCCAAGGTGATGGCGGCCGACGATGGTCCGCGCATCGCCGCGCTCGCCTTCGACGGCTGGGATACCCACGCCAACGAAGGCGGTCCGATCGGGCGACTGCCGCAATTGTTGTCGGGCCTCGATAGCGCGCTCGGCGAATTCCAGAACGGGCTCGGCGAACGCTGGCGCGATACAGTCGTGGTGGTCGCGACCGAGTTCGGCCGCACTGCACGCATCAATGGCACCGAGGGTACCGATCATGGCACCGGCACCATCGCGCTGCTCGCCGGCGGCGCAGTGAAGGGCGGGCGGATGATTTCGGATTGGCCGGGGCTGAAGCCCGCCAATCTCTACGAAGGCCGCGACCTTGCGCCAACCACTGATCTACGCGCGGCCTTGAAGGGTGTTCTGCACGACCACCTCGGCATCAGCGAAACCGTGCTGGCGAGAAACGTTTTCCCCGATAGCGCGCCGGTAAAGCCGATGCAGGGGCTGGTGGCTTAAGCGAGCTTCATCTCTCCCTGTATTTTGCGGGGAGAGAGTGCGGCGAACCTACCCCATCGTAATCCGGTCGATCTCCGCCGTGTCTTCGGCACTGAGTTTCCAGCCGATTGCCTTGACGTTCTGCTCGACCTGTTCGACGCGGGTGGCACCCGCAATCACGCTTGAGACCTGCGACCTGCCTGCGAGCCAGGAGAAGGCGAGTTCAAGCATCGAATGCCCGCGCGCCTGCGCGAAGCCTTGCAGCTTCTCGACGATTTCCTCGTTGCGCGGCGTGACGTAACGGTCGCGCAGCCGCGGTATCTTGGAAAAGCGCGTGTCGTCCGGCGCGGCCGCGCCGCGCTTGTATTTGCCGGTCAGAAGACCGCTCGCGAGCGGAAAGAAAGGCAATAGCCCGAGCCTGTATTCCTGCGCGCAGGGCAACAGGTCCTTTTCGATGTCGCGCACCACGAGGCTGTATTCGTCCTGGCACGAGACGAAGCGGCCGACATTCATCGCGCGCGCGACGTGTTCGGCTTCCGCGATCCGCCATGCCGGGAAATTCGAATTGCCGATGTAGCGCACCTTGCCCTGCCGGATCAGGTCGTCCAGCGCCCGCAGCGTTTCGTCGATCGGCGTCAGCGGGTCATAGTCGTGCTGCTGGTAGAGATCGATGTAATCGGTCTTCAGCCGCTTCAGGCTCGCTTCGACGGCAGACATGATGTAGCGCCGCGAGGCGCCTTGCTTGGTGCCGTCGTCGCTCATCGGCTTCGAGAATTTGGTCGCGAGCACGATGTCCTTGCGGCGGTCGCCGAGCACCTCGCCCAGCACGGTCTCGGAGCCGCCCATGTCGGCATAGATATCGGCGGTATCGAACAGGGTGATGCCGAGGTCGATCGCCTTGTGGATCACCTTGCGCGAGGTTTCGAGATCGGTGCGCTGGCCAAAATTGTTACAGCCGAGACCGACCGCCGAGACGCGAAGGCCCGAGCTGCCGAGGTTACGAATTTCCATGGATCATCCTGTGGGCGGTTATGAAAGCCGCCTATTTTGACCCTGTGGCGCTAGCGCGCAAGGACCCCGGTGTCATGCGCGGGCTTGACCCGCGCATCCATCGAATTTGAAAGCTCTAGCGAAGGTGGATGGATCGCCGGGTCAAGCCCGGCAATGACAAGGAATGTTCTCGAGCACGCCCTGCGTACGGACACAGGGCGGCGGACGGTGCTGCAATGGGACAAAAAAGTGCGGCCCCGGTCAGACGCGGCGACTGACGGGGACCGCTGGGGGCGCGGATGATCGTAGACGGGGGGCCTGATCAAACGCAGGTGAAGGCTAGTCCTGCATTGTAACGCGGCCGTGACAGCCGTGTTTATCCACAGGGGGTGTTCAACCCTTGGTCAGAGCCGGCGCCTCAAAATACCTTGCGATAGACGATGAAGCCGGATCGCTCCGCGACCTTGTCGTAGAGCGCTTGCGCGGTGTGGTTGGTCTCATGCGTCTGCCAGTAAACGCGCGACGTTCCGGCCTGGCGCGCGCGCTCATAAAGCTCGCTGATGAGGGCGCCGCCAATTCCCTGTCCGCGCACTGAGGCGTCAGTGAAGAGATCCTGCAAATAGCAGACGGGGGCGATCGAAGTCGTCGAACGATGCAGGAGATAATGCGCCAGTCCCACCAGCCGGTCGCCGCTTTCCGCGACCAGCGCATGCACGGGCTCATAGGCGTCGAAGAAGCGGGCCCACGTCATCTCTGTGATCGCGGGCGCCAGCGCGGTTTCGCCCGAGCGGCCGTAGAACGCGTTGTAGCCATCCCACAGCGGCAGCCATCGGTCGTAGTCGGAGCGGGCGATGGGGCGGACAAGAAGGGAAGCGGACATGGGGCTCGTTCGGCGACAAGGATCTGAAGCCGATTTAAGCCGTAACGGCCGGGGCGATCAATCGGTTTGGCACAGCCTCTATTCGGCCGCGCGAAGATCCTTGAAGGGACCCTGTAGCCGTTTGCCACGCATCGCGCGGAAATATTCGGCATAGGCAGGATCGTCGGTACGGCGAACAAGCTCGGTCACGGGCGTATAGCTCAGCATCCGCCCGCCGTCCGGCAGCGCCGTGCAACTGAAGCGGAGCACCTGACCGTCGCTGAGGTTGATGTTGATCGGTGTGGAGTCGCCCACGCGCATCATTTCCGTGCGCTCGGCGATGAAGGTGCTCAACTCCTCTTCCGGCATTTCGTAGGCGCCGGTGTCGCGGCCATGATACATCAGCGCGATGAAGGGCGGCTTGCTGTCCGCCTTTTCGTCGGACAACGCAAAATACTGGCGGAAGGCGCGGTTGATGAACTCGGCGCGGGTATCGGAATCCAAGAGCACGATGCCGATATCGACCTGATCGAGCGACGCCGACAGCCGCGCGGCGGTGGCGTGGTGGCGACGCTCCCAGACAAGCGTGTCGACCAGCCGCTTGCGCAACAGGCCGGTCAGGATCGCGGTGCCGATCACGGCGACTGCGAGCATCGTAAGACGGGTAAGACCTGCGGCCGAAGCGCCGACGGGAGCGCCGTGGTCCGAGAAAAACAGCGCGGAAGCTGCAATCGCGAGCGTCGCGCAGACCAGACTTGAACGAAGGCCGGAAAGCGAGCCGGCAAGGGCGACGATGCAGACAAATAGAGGTGCGGGGTTCGGGGCGGTCGAGAGCAGATGGCTGGCTGCGAACGCGCTCAATGCCGTTGTGACGGTGAGGGCCGGTCCAAGGATGGCGCGCCAGTCGAGCTGCATCATTTGCACACAACAATGATGCAGCCAGTTTGATGGATTATGCCTAGATGTCAGCGATGTTTCGCGGCCTAACCTTAAAAAGCCGTTGAGCGCTTCCTTACAACTGTTCGGTCTTTTTGCATCGAATGCTACGGAATAGCCGGGAACCCACCTTCGTGTCTGAGGGTTGGGGCTAGTCCGATTTCATCCGTTTCAATCCCAATCCTGAAATCTCGAAAGGATGTCCATGCCCACCGTGCCGCCGGCCGTCTTGCCTGTGTTGATGCTGTTCGGATCCAATATTTTCATGACATTCGCCTGGTACGGCCATCTCAAATACAAGGAACACTGGCTTCCGCTCGTCATCCTGACGAGCTGGGGAATTGCCTTCTTCGAATACTGGCTGGCGGTGCCCGCCAACCGCTGGGGCAGCGCGGTCTATAGCGCCGCGCAACTCAAGACGATTCAGGAAGTCATCACCTTGATCGTGTTCGCCGGCTTCTCGGTGCTCTACCTGAAGCAGCCGCTCGGCTGGAATCACGGATTGGGATTTGCGCTGATCGCGTGTGGCGCGTTCTTTATCTTTCACGAATGGTCGTAAGGCGCGCTCACGGGCGGAAGCGGCGCATCCTCGCCGCGCGTCCCGGCGGCAATCAGACATGATGCCGCCACCAGGATGGCCGTTACCAGCGCCGCCGTAACCAGTGCGGTAGGACTCTTCATCGTCACCCGATCGCGATGCGGATCATCGCGTAAGCCCACGAAGCCTGCGCAAAACCAAGATGGTTCGAGAAAAAATGAAATGAAATCGATCTATGCCGGAAGCGGCAATCCCGCGCCGAGCTTGTTCGACAGCACCGTGAGGGTGACCATCAGGCAAAGCGACAGCGAGGCAATCGCCAGCGAGGCCGCAACCGCGTCCAACAGCCGGGGAGATGCCACCACAATCGCGGGGCAGCTAAAGCCTGCCGCGCCTGAAGACCGGGTCATGGTCTGATCCTTAACGCCTTGAAACGGGCCAATCGCCCGCGACCGTGGACAAATCACCCACGACGTGGGTTTGTGACAATTTTCGCCGGCAAGATTGGGGCGGGGACCACTCGAAAACGGCAAAATCGGGGCAGGAAAGCCGTTATGCCCACTATCCCGGCAATTCGTCCCCGCTTTTCGCGATTTTCAGGCTTCCGCCGCAAGGCCGGCAGGTGCTGCCTGGTGGTCCATTTGCACGAACCCCGGAATTTGCTGGACACGCTTCAGCCAGGCGCGCACGGCGGGGAAGGCGGAAAGATCATAGTCGCACTGGTCGGCGACGTGGGTGTAGCCGTAGAGCGCGATATCGGCGATCGTGAACTGGCCCGCTGCAAAGTAGTCATGGGTCTTGAGGTGATTTTCCATCACCTGAAGCGCGGCGTAGCCACGCTCCATCCAGTCTTCCAGCGCATGCGTTTGCAGATCGCGGCCGCCCTTGACCAGCGCGAGCCAGAAATAGGCCGCGCCGATGTTCGGCTCCAGCGCGTGCTGTTCGAAGAACATCCATTGCAACGCTTCCGCGCGCTCGATCGGCGACTCCGGCGCCAGCGACGTTCCACGGGCGACATACCAGAGGATGGCGTTGGATTCGGCGAGGTAGCGGCCTTCGGCCACTTCGAGCAGCGGAACCTGGCCGGATGGATTCTTCGCGAGGAAATCCGGCGTGCGGCTTTCGCCGCGCAGGATATCGATCTCGATCGCGCGATAGGGCGCGCCGAGCAACGCAAGGGCGAGGCGGACCTTGTAGCTGTTTCCAGACCGCTGCATGGAATAGAGATTGTACATTGCGAAACAGTTTCGACCATTGGGTGCGGGCGGCTTCTCCGCCCGCAACTTGGCCAAACAATGATGCCGATGCGGATGCGCTGCAAGGGTTGAAACTGGAATAGGTCAAAAACCTCTACTGCACTGCAACCACAGGCAACAACATTCCAACACGATGTAACAAATCAGGTCACTCTTGCGAGAGTCAAAGCGATCTAGTGGTCCGATTCTAACGTTCGCATCCCTTCTCGGCGGCCACTTTTGCGAATGTTAGAATCAAAGGACCACTAGCAAATTTAGGTTTCTAGTGTCCCGATTCCGAAGTTCGTAGCATTTTGCGGAGGCACGTTTCGAACTTCGGAATTGAAAGGACACTAGCAAACCTATTGATCTAGTGTGGCTTTGGTTCAGAAGTCCGCATGACGAACTCGCTGCAGCAATGACGCGGACTTCTGAACCGCCACACTAGTGGAGTTTCGGATTTGACATTCGCATCGCGAATGCGCGGCTACGGGTTAGCGAATGTCAAATCCACTCCACTAGCAACGCGTTCGCGCTGTCGGTGCAGGCGTCGCAGGATCAACGCGAACAGCGCGAACATCGCGAAAAGGCCGAGCGGGATGCCGGCGAGGCCGGCCACGCTGCGGCCAGCCGCGGTGCAATCCAGATCAGCGCCATCAAACTTTTATCGTAGTCGCGCGCGCCATCGTCCTTGATGACCGCAGTCAGGAACGCCAGCGCTGGTGCAAGCAGCACGAGGTCGTAGCCCAGAAGATGCGGCGAGGTGAGCGCGGTCGCCGACGCCAGCAGCGGTTTTGAGCGCGCGGTTGTCGGACACGCGCCGGATCCCATGCCTTGCCGGAAATGAGCCATTTTGCCGTGGAATTTTAGGAATATTGCGCAGGCAGGCTGGCGGCTGCGCTTTAACGATCTCTAAAGTTGCAGGCTTTTTGCCGAAGCTTCTTGCGATGATGCGGGCCTGGTCTTACTGTGGTTGGTGTGGCGACTCTGACGTTCCTTTCAGTGGTTGCTGCGTATCCACTCACATCGAGTCGTGCTGTTTTTGAACACACGACGTTTGCCGGGAGATCATGATGCCTTTCCTGTCCGCTGCACTCGACCGCGTGAAGCCGTCCGCAACGATTGCGGTCACGGATAAAGCGCGCGAGCTGAAAGCGGCGGGACGCAACGTCATCGGTCTTGGCGCCGGCGAGCCCGACTTCGACACGCCCGCCAACATCAAGCTCGCGGCGATCCACGCGATCGAGGCCGGCAAGACCAAGTACACCGCGGTCGACGGCATCCCGGAACTCAAGCAGGCGATATCAGCCAAGTTCGAGCGCGAGAACGGCCTGTCGTACAAGCCGAACCAGATCATCGTCGGCACTGGCGGCAAGCAGGTGCTCTACAATGCGCTGATGGCGACCATCAATCCGGGCGACGAGGTGATCATCCCCGCGCCGTATTGGGTGAGCTATCCGGAAATGGTGGCGCTTGCTGGCGGCGAGCCGGTCTCGGTCGTGTGTACGGCGGAGCATGGATTCAAGTTGCAGCCCGCCGCGCTGGAAAAAGCGATCACAGCAAAAACCAAGTGGATCATTCTTAATTCTCCGTCGAACCCGACCGGCGCGGCCTATACGCGCAACGAACTGAAGGCGATCACCGACGTGCTGGTGAAGTATCCGCAGGTCTGGGTGATGACCGACGACATGTATGAGCACCTGGTCTACGACGACTTCGTGTTCACCACGCTGGCGCAGATCGAGCCGAAACTCTATGAGCGCACGCTGACCGTGAACGGCGTCTCCAAGGCCTATTGCATGACCGGCTGGCGCATCGGCTATGCCGGCGGTCCGGTGCCGCTGATCAAGGCGATGTCGACGATCCAGTCGCAGTCGACCTCGAACCCGTCGTCGATTGCGCAATGGGCGGCGGTCGAGGCGTTGAACGGTCCGCAGGATTTCATTCCGGCGAACAACAAGGTGTTCAAGGAGCGGCGCGACCTCGTGGTCTCGATGCTCAACCAGGCCAAGGGCATCGACTGTCCGCGGCCGGAGGGCGCCTTCTACGTCTATCCCTCCTGCGCCGGCACCATCGGCAAGACCTCGCCATCGGGCAAGGTATTGGCCAACGACGAGGACTTCGTCACCGAGCTGTTGGAAACCGAGGGCGTTGCGGTGGTACAGGGCTCGGCGTTCGGCCTGGGCCCGGCGTTCCGCATTTCCTACGCCACCAAAACCTCCGACCTCGAAGACGCCTGCAAGCGCATCCAGCGCTTCTGCGGCAATCTGCGCTGAGTAAAGGCCCGTCATTCCGGGATGGTCCGAAGGACCAGACGTCAGATGCGCAATTGCGCATCGGGGAATCTCGAGATTCCGGGGTCGCAGCTCGCGCTGCGCCCCGGAATGACGTTCAAGGCATAAGCCGCGAAATCTGGAACGGCTATCGAAGATATGCCATAAAATGACCACGCCCCTCACGTGGGCGCGCGTTCATCTTTCTCGGCTCGCATCACATCTTTAGTTGGAGATTTCCTTATGCGTCGTTTGATCATTCTTGCCGGCATTGCCGCCGCGCTGACTGCGCCCTTCGCTGGCGCCAGTGCCCAGGAGCGCGTCCAGGTCGGTGTGCTCGAATGCCGTGGCGGGGCCAGCATCGGCTTCATCGTCGGCTCGGTCACCAATCTCGGTTGTGTGCTGCGCATCGACGGCGTGCCGGAAGACCGTTACGTCGCGACCATCCGCAAGGTCGGCCTTGATATCGGCATCACCGAGGAAACCGCGCTCGCCTGGGGAGTGTTTGCGCCGACGAGGCGGCTTGGACCGGGCGATCTCTCCGGCAACTATGCCGGCGCGCAGGGCAGCGCCACGATCGGAGTAGGCGCCGGCGGCAATGTGCTGGTCGGCGGCTCCAACAATTCGATCGCGTTGCAGCCTCTCAGCTTGCAAGGCCAGGTTGGTTTGAGCGTCGCTGCCGGACTTGAAAGCCTGGAACTGCGCCCCGGACGATAGTTACCAACGGTTTCCCGTGCCCACTAGTGGTTCAATTCTAACATTTGCATCCGCGTGCGGCAGGCACTTTTGCAAATGTTAGAATCAAGGGACCACTTGCAAATATAGGTTTCTAGTGGAGTTTCGGATTTGACATTCGCGTCCCGAATACGCGGCTAGGGGATAGCGAATGTCAAATCCACTCCATTAGGGGGCGGCGGAACGATTCCTTGGTCGATGCACCGCAGCGATTTTCTTCCTTGCCAAAACTCCGGCGGAGGAGGAGCATACACCGTTGCCGACCCAATCACGGGCCGAGCTCCACAAAGGAGGCGGCAATGGGACAAGACGTCAGAAGTCCCCGCGGTCCACGGTGCATCGCACTGGTGGGCCCTTTCCAAAGCGGTAAAACCACACTTCTAGAAGCGATATTGGCGCGCACGGGTGCGACCTCGCGCGCCGGCAGTGTCGACGGCGGCACGTCCGTCGGCGATTTAAGCGCAGAAGCGCGCCGCCACAAGATGAGCGTCGCACTGACAGCGGTCACGACTAACTTCATGGGCGATAGCTATACGTTTATCGATTGCCCGGGTTCCGTTGAATTCACCCATGACATGCGTTCGGCGCTTCCAGCTGTCGATGCGGCAGTCGTGGTCTGCGAAGCCGACGAGAAAAAACTGCCGCAGCTCCAGATCATCCTGCGCGAGCTTGAAGAGCTGAACGTTCCGCGTTTTCTGTTTCTCAACAAGATCGACCGCGCCAACAAGCGCATTCGCGAGACGCTTGCGACCTTGCAGCCGGCCTCGACGATCCCGCTGGTGCTGCGCCAGATCCCGATCTGGAACGGCGACCTGATCGAGGGTTTCGTCGATCTGGCGCTGGAGCGCGCGTTTGTCTATCGCGAGCACAAGGCGTCCGAAGTCGTCGCGCTCGAAGGCGGCAACCTCGACCGAGAAAAGGAGGCCCGTTTCTCGATGCTGGAGAAGCTGGCCGACCACGACGACGCATTGATGGAACAGTTGCTCGAGGACATCGCGCCGCCGCGCGATGCCGTGTTCGACGATCTCGCCCGCGAACTGCGCGAGGGTCTGATCTGTCCGGTGCTGCTCGGCTCTGCGATGCGGGAGAACGGCGTGCTGCGTCTGATGAAGGCGTTGCGGCACGAGGCGCCCGGCGTCAGCGAGACCACCAAGCGGCTCGGTGTGGCCGCCTCGAAAGATGCGCTCGCCTACGTGTTCAAGACGGTACATCTGCAACATGGCGGCAAGCTGTCTTTCGCACGTGTTCTGGCCGGACGCCTCGATGATGGGGCCACGCTCCAGGCCTCGTCCGGCGAAGCCGGCCGGGTGTCGGGCGTCTCGGCGCTCTATGTCGGTCAGGACAACAAGCGCCCGTCCGCCGAAGCCGGCGAGACGGTTGCGCTCGGCAAGCTCGACACCGTCAAGACCGGCGATACGCTCTCAAGCGGCAAGACCGCGCCGAAGGCGTTGGTCCATGTCGAGCCGTTGCCGCCGGTGCTCGCGCTTGCGGTTGCCGCCGCCGACCGCAAGGACGACGTCAAGCTCGGGCAGGCCTTGCTGCGCCTGAACGAGGAAGATCCGTCGCTCACCATGGTGCAGAACCCGCGCACCCATGACACCGTGTTGTGGGGACAAGGCGAGATGCATCTGCGCGTTGCGCTCGAACGCCTGCGCGAACGCTTTGGCGTCAACATCAAGTCGCACGCGCCTGCGATCGGCTATCAGGAGACCATCCGCAAGCCGATCACCCAGCGTGGCCGGCACAAGAAGCAGTCCGGCGGCCACGGCCAATTCGGCGACGTCGTGCTCGACGTCAAGCCGATGCCGCGCGGCAGCGGCTTCGAATTCCACGAAAAGGTTGTCGGTGGCGCGGTGCCGCGCAACTACATCGGGGCGGTCGAGGAAGGCGTCGTCGACGGTCTATTGCGGGGGCCGCTCGGTTTTCCCGTGATCGACGTCGCGGTGACGCTGATCGATGGCTCCTATCACAGCGTGGATTCGTCGGATCTCGCGTTCCGTACCGCTGCGCGGATCGGTGTCAGCGAAGCATTGCCGCTATGTCAGCCGGTGCTGCTGGAGCCGATCCACATCGTGGACATCGTGTGTCCGACGGAAGCGACCGCGAAGATCAACGCCATCCTGTCGGGACGGCGCGGACAGATTCTCGGCTTCGACACCCGCGAGGGCTGGCCGGGATGGGACCGCGTCCGCGCGATGATGCCGGAGGCCGAGATCGGCGAATTGATCGTGGAGCTGCGATCCGCAACCGCGGGCGCCGGCAGTTTCACGCGGCAGTTCGACCGCATGGCGGAGGTGACGGGCCGGATGGCCGACCAGATCATCGCCGCCCACCGCGTCGCGGCCTGATAACTTCTTCCAGGCCGGCCTGTCTCGATCCGCCGTTCCCTGATGGGGACGGCGGATTTGTTTTGAGCGCGGTTTATGCTTGCTAGATGATGTTTTTTACATCATTTTCATTATCTCAGACATCATTTATCATCGTTAGGATATGGAATGATCGCATGATCACGTCGTTCCAGATGAAGGCGGCTCGGGCGCTCCTGGGGATTGACCAGCGAACGCTTGCCGAACTGGCTGGGCTTTCGCTGCCAACCATTCAGCGGATGGAAGCGAGCGTCGGTACCGTCCGCGGGGTCGTCGAATCCCTCACCAAGGTCGTCGACGCGCTGAGCCAGGCCGGGGTGGAGCTGATCGGCGATCATGCGCGCAGCGAAGACGGCGGACGCGGCGTGCGGTTGAAGGAACCGCGGCCGCCGCGCCGAAACTGACACCAGTGCCGCCTATTTGAAGTTCCTGCACCACAAGCGGCGAATTCGATCCAGGAACTTCAAATAGAAAGCGGCACTAGAATCATAGATTTGCTCGTGCCCATGACTTTCCGAAGTTCGTGAAAGGTGCGTGCTGAGATGCAACACGAACTTCGGAAAGTGGGCACTAGGTTCGGGCCATCGTCGCGCGAACGATCGTGCGATTGGGATGGACGAGCGGACATGAGCATCGCAGCCAGGCGAACGCGTCAAACGCATCAGCCGACCTTCGTCGAACTCTATGTGCCGAAGCTGATCACGGTTCTGCGCGAGGGATATGGCCTCGCGGATTTTCGCGCCGACGTGACCTCCGGCCTGACGGTGGCGATCGTCGCGCTTCCATTGTCGATGGCGATTGCGATCGCATCCGGCGTGACGCCCGACCGCGGCCTCTATACCGCCGTGGTCGGCGGTTTCATTGTATCGCTGCTCGGCGGCAGCCGGTTTCAGATCGGCGGGCCCGCAGGCGCGTTCGTCGTGCTGGTGGCGCTGACCGTCGAGCGACACGGTGTCGAAGGCATGATGCTTGCGACCGCGATGGCCGGGGTGTTCCTGATCGCGGCCGGCTTGTTGCGGCTCGGTACTTACATCAAGTTCATTCCCTATCCGGTGACGGTGGGATTCACCTCCGGCATCGCCATCATCATCCTGGCAAGCCAGCTCAAGGACCTGCTCGGCATCACGCTTGCGGGAAAAGAGCCGGGCGAATTCGTCCCGAAACTCGAGGCGTTGGCGCAAGCGCTGCATACCGCCAGCGGTCCGGCCATCGCGGTCGCCGCTGCCAGCATCACCATTATCATTGTCCTTCGCCGGTTGCGGCCGAACTGGCCCGGCATTTTGATCGCGGTGGCGGGGGCTGCCTTCGCGGCCTGGATGTTGTCGCTTCCCGTGGAAACAATCGGCACCCGTTTCGGCGGGATTCCCCGGCAGTTGCCGCATCCGGCGTGGCCGGCCTTCTCGCTTGCGATGATGCAGGCCGTTCTGCCCGATGCGATCGCCTTCGCGTTGCTCGGTGCCATCGAATCCCTGTTGTCGGCGGTGGTAGCCGACGGCATGACCGGGCGCAGGCATCGATCCAATTGCGAGCTGGTGGCGCAGGGCTTTGCCAATATCGGCTCGGCGCTGTTTGGCGGCATCTGCGTCACCGGCACGATCGCGCGGACCGCGACCAACGTCCGCGCTGGTGCGCGTGGTCCGGTTTCCGGCATGCTGCACTCATTATTTCTCCTGCTGTTCATGCTGGTCGCAGCGCCGCTCGCCAGCTTCATTCCGCTGGCGGCACTCGCCGCCGTGCTCGCGGTCGTGGCCTGGAACATGGTCGAAAAGCACGAGTTCGCGCTTTTGATCCGCTCCTCGCGCGGCGATGCCATCGTGCTTCTCGCGACGTTCCTGCTCACGGTCTTTCGCGACCTTACCCAGGGCATTTTGGTCGGGTTCGCACTTGGCGCGGCGCTATTCATCAACCGCATGGCGCAGATGACCGGGGTAGAAGCCGACGCCCCGCTGGTGCCCGCCGACCGGGCCGACTTCGCCAATGGCGATCGTGTTCCCTACGATTCCCGTCTCGCGGCCGATCGCGATATCCTGGTGTACCGGATCAGCGGGGCCTTCTTCTTCGGCGCGGCTTCATCGGTGGGTGCGGTGCTCGACGGTATCGCCGACACAAGCAAGGCGTTTGTGATCGATTTTGCGGCCGTGCCGTTTCTGGATTCCACCGCGGCCAACGCGATGAGCAGGGTCGCAAGCAAGGCCGCGCGTCACGGCATCCGGCTCTACATCACGGGCGCATCGTCGGTGGTGCGGCGTGCGCTGCTCACCCACGGCGTGGGCCGGTCGCGCGCCACCTACCGCGAGAGCATCGCGCGAGCTGTTGCCGACATCAAAGGCGAGCGGAAAGCACCGGCGGCAACCGTTCTAGCGACGTCCTGACGGCCGGCGCTCGAGTGCTGGCATTGACTCAGGCTCTGCCTTGACCGATGTGAGTATAATGGCGAGGCGGCGACAGGACGTGTGATGGCATCCAAAACCAAAGCCCGCGCGGCATGCCTGATCGGATGGCCGGCGGCGCATTCGCGTTCGCCGCTGATCCATCATTACTGGCTGCGCAAACTCGGAATCGAAGGTGGCTACATCATCGAAGCGATTCCGCCGGAAGGTTTTGCGGAATTCGTGTCGCGTCTTTCGGCACACGGCTTTGTCGGCGCCAACGTCACCATTCCGCACAAAGAGCGCGCGCTGGCACTGACGACACCGGACACACGCGCGCGCGCCGTCGGTGCTGCCAATACGCTGTGGTACGACGGCGCCGAGCTGCGCTCGACCAATACTGACATTGAAGGCTTTATCGGCAATCTCGATGCATCCGCTGATGGTTGGGACGAAATCGAGGAGGCACTGGTGCTAGGAGCGGGCGGCTCATCCCGCGCGGTCTTGTTCGGTCTCCTCGAGCGCGGCATCAAGCGCGTGCATCTGGCGAACCGCACCATGGAACGCGCGCAGGCGCTGGCGGACCAGTTCGGAGCGGCGGTGCGGCCGATCGAATGGGACGCCGTCGGCGACGTGCTGCCGCGCGCCGGCCTTCTGGTCAACACGACCTCGCTCGGCATGCATGGCCAGCCGGCGCTCGATGTCGATGTGAATCTGCTGCCGGCCCAGGCGATCGTGGCCGATCTCGTTTATGTGCCGTTGGAGACGGCGCTTTTGAAAGCGGCGCGGGCACGGGGCCTGAAGACCGCCGACGGGCTCGGCATGTTGTTGCACCAGGCGGTGCGCGGCTTTGAATTGTGGTTCGGGCAACGGCCGGAAGTGACGCCCGAACTGCGCGCCTTGGTCGAGGCCGATCTGAGGGGTGCCTGATCGGCGGTTGATCGCGCGCTTGTGAGCGGCCGTATCATGAAACCGTCCGCGCGCGTCGCTATGGTGTCGGGTACCGAGGAGATCCAAATATGCCCATGCACCGTTCGACGCTTACCCGCCCGCTGATCGCCGCTGCGATGGTGACGGCTTCCGTTCTCGGCGCGATCGCGCAACAACCGCCGACGCCGACACGGGTGCGCGGCACCATCGAAGGCGTCGATGGCGACGTGCTGATGGTCAAGTCGCGCAGCGGCGAGGACGTCAAGCTGCATATGACCTCCGATGCGAAGGTCGTCGGAATCGTCAAGATTTCGCTCGCCGATATCAAGCTCGGCTCCTTCATCGGCACCACCACGGTGCCCGGAGCGGATGGCCAGCAAAATGCGGTCGAAGTGCACGTCTTCCCGGAAGACATGCGCGGCACCGGCGAGGGATCGCGGCCCTACGATTTGCGGCCGAACTCGACCATGACCAATGCGACGGTGGCCCAGCAAGTGGCCGGCAATGACGGCCAGACCTTGATGATCAAATACAAGGACGGCGAGAAGAAAGTCACCGTCGGCCCGGATACACCGGTCGTGACTTATGTTCCCGGCGAAAAAGCCGACCTCAAGGCGGGCGCCAAGATCATCGCCTTCATCAAGCAACTGCCGGACGGATCGTTTGAATCCAACCGCATCAGCGTCGGCCGTGACGGGCTGACGCCGCCAATGTAACGATTCCCGCACCCGTGCGTAGGGTCAAGTGGAGGCCATCGTCCTCCCGTTACGGAATAACCTCGCTCCGGCGGGGTACCTAGACTAGCCGTTCTACCTAAACCTTTGAGGGATCAATCATGCCGAGAATTTCTTCGTGGCTGCCGCGTTCGTTCGTGGCTTCGCTCGCCGTCGTCTCCGTTCTCACGTCCGCGCGCCTGGGCGCAGCAGCCGCCCGCGCCGACCCGCATCCGCGGCACGATCGAAAGCGTCGACGGCAAGACGCTCGGCATCAAGACCCGCGAGGGCACCGAGGTGAAGGTGAACATCACCGACGATATCACGGTCATCGGCGTCGCCAAGACATCGCTCTCGGATATCAAGCAGAGCAGCTACATCGGCGTGTCCGGCATGCCGCAGCCGGACGGCAGCCAGAAGGCGATCGCGATCCACATCTTCCCCGAAGCGATGCGCGGCGCGGCTGAAGGATTCCGGGCCTGGGATCTGCGCCCGAACTCCACGATGACCAACGCCACCGTCGCGCAAACCGTCGCAGGGGTCGACGGCCAGGTCATCGATGTCAAGTACAAGGACGGCGAGAAGAAGGTCGTGGTGACGCCGGATACGGCGATCGTCGCTTTCGTCACCGGCGAAAAGTCCGAGATCAAGCCGGGCGCGAAGATCATCATCTTCGGTGCGGTGAAGAAGGACGACGGCTCGCTCGAGACCAACCGCATCGGCGTCGGTCGCGACGGCATCGCGCCGCCGATGTGACACTCGCTTACCCTCTCCCCTTGTGGGAGAGGGTGCCCGAAATGCGAAGCATTGCGGGCGGGTGAGGGGTGAGTCTGCCAGGTGTGAGTGAACCCCTCACCCGGCTCGAATTTCGCTTTCGCTCATTCTCGCCACCCTCTCCCACAAGGGGAGAGGGTGCTCCGAACAAGCCTCACCTTCGCGCCTTACACCGCCAGCACGTGGTCGTCGATCTCGGCGATGGTGTTGACGCCGCACAGCCCCATCGTGGTCATGAGTTCGGCGCGGATGATGTCGATCGCCTTGGTGACGCCGGGGCCACCATAGGCGCCGAGGCCGTGAATATAGGCGCGGCCGATCATGCAGGATTTCGCGCCATGTGCGAGCGCTCGCACCACGTCCTGGCCGGAACGAATGCCGCCGTCGAACATCACTTCCATCTTGTCGCCGACCGAATCAACGATTTCCGGCAGCGCCGCGATCGAGGAAGGTGCGCCGTCGAGCTGACGGCCGCCGTGGTTGGATACAACGAGCGCCTGCGCACCGGTCTTGGCGGCCTCATTGGCGTCCTCGACGTCGAGAATGCCTTTCAGGATCAGCTTGCCCGGCCAGATGCTGCGGATCCACTCGACATCCTTCCAGTTCAGCGTGGTGTCGAACTGCGTCGAGATCCATTGGCCGAGGGCTACGACATCGTCCGCGCCTTTGAGATGGCCAGCGAGATTGCCGAAGGTGCGGCGCTTGCCGCGCAGCACGCCGGCGACCCAGGCCGGCTTGGTCGCGAAATCGATCAGCTTCGACAGCGACCATTCCGGCGGCACCGTCATGCCGTTCTTGATGTCGGCATGGCGCTGCCCGATCACCTGAAGATCGACAGTGAGCACCAGCGCGCTGCACTTGGCGACCATGGCGCGTTCGATCAGTGCCTTGATGAAGCCGCGGTCCTTCATCACGTAGAGCTGAAACCAGAACGGCTTGTCGACATTGGCGGCGACGTCCTCGATCGAGCAGATCGACATCGTGCTCAGCGTGTAGGGAATGCCCGCCGCCTGCGCCGCGCGGCAGGCGTGAATTTCGCCGTCGCCGTATTGCATGCCGGTCAGGCCGACCGGCGCCAGGATCAGCGGCAGCGCGGCCGGTTCGCCCAAAATGGTCGTCGAGGTATCGCGCTTGGAGACATCGACCAGAATACGCTGGCGCAACTTGATCGCTTGCAGGTCTTCGCGATTGGCGCGCAGCGTTTCCTCGGCATAGGAGCCGCGGTCGCAATAGTCGAAAAATGCCTTCGGCACCTTTCGCATATGGCGCTGCCGCAGATCCTCAATGCAGGTAATGTGTTTCATCGACGTTTTCCGGTCCCTGTCCTGATCTTGTATTTGGCTCGTTGGCTGTCATCTAGCATGGGTGAGGCCAACGCAACATCGTCCAGGATAACGCAGAGGACATTGCCATGACCGGACCGCACACGAAGTCCTCCGGTATCAAGAAGCCCGGGAAGAAGCAGCGCGACGAGGCGCTTGAGGACGCGCTGGAGGAGGGGCTGGAGGAGACTTTTCCGGGTTCCGACCCCGTCAACGTCACCCAGCCGGCGCCGTCAAAGGAGGACGGCCACGTCAGGCGCAAGCGCTGAAGGCTTCGCGCCTCGTGCCGGGCGGCTGAATAAGTTTACGTATTTTCAATGACTTAAGTTCCGATCTGGAAACCGGGGCCGAAATGATTCATCATATTTTTTGAAGTCGTTTTAGCAACGAAGGCATTATAACCGCCGCCTGCGTTAGCATCGGGCTGACGCCCCGGCATCTCGGCACTGGCATGACCAGGAGATACGGGCGATGCTGGGGGTACTATGAGCCGTAAATATTTTGGAACGGACGGGATTCGTGGTCTCGCCAATGGCCTGATCACGCCGGAGCTCGCCCTGAAGGTGGGGCAGGCAGCTGGCCTCGTGTTTCAGCGCGGCGAGCACCGGCATCGCGTCGTGATCGGCAAGGACACCCGGCTTTCCGGCTACATGATCGAAACCGCCATGGTGGCGGGCTTCACCTCGGTCGGCATGGACGTGCTGCTGCTCGGTCCGATGCCGACGCCGGCGGTTGCGATGCTGACGAAGTCGATGCGCGCCGATCTCGGCGTGATGATCTCGGCTTCCCACAATCTGTTCGAAGACAACGGCATCAAGCTGTTCGGCCCGCAAGGCTTCAAGCTGTCCGACGACGTCGAAAAGCAGATCGAGCAGTTGCTCGATGAATCGCTCGATCGCCGTCTGGCGCAGAGCGCAAGCCTCGGGCGCGCGCGCCGCATCGACGGCGTGCATGATCGCTATATCGAATTCGCCAAGCGCACGTTGCCGCGTCAGCTCAGCCTCGAGGGTTTGCGCGTCGTGGTCGATTGCGCCAACGGCGCCGCCTACAAGGTCGTGCCGGAGGCGCTATGGGAGCTCGGCGCGGATGTGATTGCCATCGGCGTCGAACCCGACGGCTTCAACATCAACAAGGAATGCGGCTCGACATCGCCGGAAGCCTTGAGCCGCAAGGTGCGCGAACTGCGCGCCGATATCGGCATCGCGCTCGACGGCGACGCCGACCGCGTGATTCTGGTCGATGAGCGCGGCCATCTGGTCGACGGCGATCAGTTGCTCGCCGTGATCGCGCAAAGCTGGAAGGAAGACGGCCGGCTGGCGAAGCCCAGCGTCGTCGCTACCGTGATGTCGAATCTCGGTCTCGAACGTTTCCTGCAAGGGCAGGGCATCGAACTCATTCGAACCCCCGTCGGCGACCGCTACGTGCTCGAGCGGATGCTCGCCGCCGGCTACAATCTCGGCGGCGAGCCCTCAGGCCACATCATCCTTTCCGACTACACCACTACCGGCGACGGCTTCGTCGCCGCACTTCAGGTGCTGGCGGTCGTGCAAAAACTTCGCCGTCCGGTGTCGGAAGTCTGCCGCCGCTTCGATCCGCTGCCGCAGATCCTCAAGAATGTGCGCTACCGCTCCGGCAAGCCGCTCGACAATGCCGACGTCAAATCGGCGATCGACGCCGGTGAGAAACGGCTCGACGGTCACGGCCGGCTGTTGGTGCGCTCGTCGGGTACCGAGCCCGTGATCCGCGTGATGGGCGAGGGCGACGATCGCCTGCTGGTCGAGGAAGTGGTCGACCACATCGTTTCCGCGCTCGGCCAGGCCGCGGCGTAACACGTCGATTGCAAAGTGTTTCCCGTTTGCGGCCTGCAAATTATTGCGCCGGCGGGCGGTTCTACATCATGAAACTCTTACTTTCGCCCGCGTGCATCGCAGCCATTTTCTAATGGCGGTGGTGCATAAAGCACTGCCGTCGTAGGAACTGCGCAGTACACGCCGCATTGATGTCGCCGGGAATGATTCGTTGAACAAGCCTGTTGTCGTCTCCGAGGAAATCCTGACCGAGCCGGTCATCGTCGACGACGCTTCGCCCGCGCTGCAGGCGAGCGTCGCGGGACCGGTCTATGTCGTCCTGATCGGCATCAGCTTCTCGCACTTCCTCAACGACACCATGCAATCGCTGATCGCATCGGTGTATCCGATCCTGAAGGACAACTATGCGCTGGATTTCGCGCAGATCGGACTGATCACACTGGCGTTCCAGTTCACGGCTTCGCTGTTGCAGCCGCTGGTCGGCCATTTCACCGACAAGAAGGCGCAGCCGTTTTCGCTCGCGATCGGCATGTCCTCGACGTTCTTCGGTCTGTTGCTGCTCAGCGTCGCGCACCAGTACACGGTGATTCTGATCGCGGCCGCGCTGATCGGCCTCGGCTCGGCGGTGTTCCATCCGGAATCGGCGCGCATCGCCCGCCTTGCGTCCGGCGGACGGTACGGCTTTGCGCAATCGGTGTTTCAACTCGGCGGCAGTTTCGGCACCTCGATGGGGCCGGTGCTCGCGGCTCTGATCGTCGTTCCCTTTGGCCAGCCCAGCATCGCCTGGTTTTCTTCCATCGCATTTCTTGCGATCGTCGTGCTGTGGCGGATCGGCCTATGGTACCAGCCGCAGATCAAGGCGAAGAAGGCGGTTGCCGTCGATCGCCATCCGGATGCGCCGGACTCTCGCCGCGTCGCGATCGCAATCGTCGTCCTGGTCGTGTTGTTGCTGTCGAAGCAGCTCTACGTCTCGAGCCTGTCGAGCTACTACATCTTTTATCTGATCGACCGCTTCGGCATCTCGACGCAAGCCGCGCAGCTCTATCTCTTTGTCTTCCTGGCAGCGAACGCGGTCGGCGCCTTCTTCGGCGGACCGTTAGGGGATCGTTTCGGCCGCAAGATCGTCATCTGGTTTTCGATCGTCGGTGCGCTGCCGTTCACGCTGGCGTTGCCCTATGTGGGCCTTCACGCAAGCGCAGTGCTGACCGTTTTCATCGGCCTCATCATTTCTTCGACCACGTCTTCGATCATCGTGTTCGCACAGGAATTGGTGCCGCACCGGTTCGGCATGATCTCCGGCGTGTTCTTCGGCGTTGCGTTCGGCGTCGGTGGCCTCGGTGCTGCGGCTCTCGGCGAGCTCGCCGACCACACCAGCATCGCCTTCGTGTACGAGATTTGCTCGTTCCTGCCGGCGATCGGATTGCTCGCGGTGTTCTTGCCGAAGATGCCATCAGTGCGGCAGATTTGACGCCGCAAGACGGTACGAATGTCAGAACCGGAACACCAGCGTCGCGCTAACGCGCGGGTTCGCGGGCACAGCGACCATCAAGCTTTTGTTAGCGATTGTGGCGGCCATCGTCTTTTTGGGGTGAGGGAAACACCCAGCGACAATTTTGTTCGCGAAAAATCAACCTTAAAAATTAGGGTTAAGCGGCGCTTAAACATTTGGTGCCATCGTCCCGGCGTGAGTTTTCGATGTGGGGCCGTCTGCCTCACCGGCCAGAGGGACGAAACCAATGCGTAGTGTGAAAATTTTCGTTGTCGCCGGAGCGGCATCTTTAGTGTCTTCAATGGCGTTCGCCGCCGACATGGCCATCGCGCCCCCGCCGATGTCCTATGCTCCGCCTCCGGCCGCCGATTTCGGTGGATGGTATCTGCGCGGCGACATCGGTTTCAGCAACCAGCGTGTCGACAGTGTCCGTAATACCAACGCGGCGCTCTATACCGGCCTGACCTCGTTCCAGGAATCGACCGGCTTTGATACCGGTGGCATCTATCAGGTCGGTGTCGGCTACCAGTTCAATCATTGGTTCCGTGTCGACGTGACCGGCGAGTATCGCGGCAATTCGAATTTCCACGGGCTCGACCTGATCAGCTTCCCGAACGGCGGTGCGGCCGGATTTGGCTCCGACACCTACAACGCCCAGAAGTCCGAATGGCTGTTCCTCGCCAACGCCTATGCCGATCTCGGCACCTGGTGGTGCATCACGCCTTACATCGGCGCCGGCATCGGTACTGCGCGGGTGACGATTGCGAACTTCACCGACGCCGGTGTTGCAACGCTCGGCGGCGGTGGCGTCGGTCCGAGCCTGGTGTCGGCCGCCAACGGTTCGCAGTGGAATTTCGCCTGGGCGCTTCATGCGGGTCTCGCCTACAAGGTCAACCCGAACATGGCGATCGAACTCGGCTACAGCTACGTCAATCTCGGCGACGGCACCACTGGTGTCGACAGCGCCTTCGATCATTCGGCTGGCGGCCACGTCTTCCAGTTCCACAACATCACCTCGCACGATCTGAAACTCGGCGTGCGCTGGAATCTCGACAGCCCGCCGGCCTATGTGCCGCCGCTCGTCACCAAGGGCTGATCGAACGCAACTCAGTTAACTCTTCTTAACGGCGCGGGATGTTCCCGCGCCGTTTTGTTTTGCGCAGAAGCTCGCGCGACAACGATTGATTAAGGTTAACAGGCGATGATCGGCGCAGAGTTCAGTTGCGAATGGGAGTGGTTCGATGCGTAGGGCCCTGTGGGCGATAGCGATGTTCGGAATGGTCGCACAGGCGCAGGCCGCCGACATGCCGGATGTCCTGCGTGGTTCGTTCAGCGCTCCCGCTCCGACGGTTAACTGGCAGGGCTTTTACGTCGGTGGACAATATGGATACGGCTCTTCCGACGAGCACTTCAGCGGTTCGAACACCAGCATGCTGAACTCCCTGATTGCGAATAACGTAATTCAGGAGATGGGGGTAGGTCAGTGGAATCTTCAGCTCGGCGGCGTCTCTGTGCGCTCGTCTGGATACGGGGGGTTCGCGGGTTATAACTGGCAATGGGATGACGTTGTTGTCGGCCTCGAAGCATCCTATCTGCACGGCTCATTCGGGGGGGCGACGACGGCAACCGCGGGGCCTCTCACCGGACCACAGCTATCCGACGGATTCTTCCACACCGTCTCCGTTACATCCACTGATTCAATCGCGATTTCGGATATGGCGACATTCCGCGCGCGCGCGGCCTACGCTTATGGAAGTTTCCTTCCCTATGTGTTCGCAGGGCTGGCGCTCGGCAATGCGGACATCACACAGGCGGTCAGTGTCCATGACCAATATGGCCCCACTTTTTCGAATTCGCAGGCCTCGTGTTCTGGGCCGACGCCGCCCCAAGTATGTTACACGATACGCGCCGACAACACCCTGCACAATCACCTGGTCTACGGTTACTCCGCAGGCCTCGGCGTCGATATCAAGCTGGTCGGCGGTCTGTTCATGCGCGCCGAGTGGGAATACGCGCGTTTTGTTGATCAGATTGAGGTCAACATGAACACCGTGCGCGCCGGTCTCGGTTATAAGTTCTGACGCCCATAAATTCTGACGGCTGCGCGCCGATCGAGGCGCCGGAATCGCGCTCATCTTTTGCCGCAGTTTTGACTGCAAGCTGAATTCGCCGTTGCGGATGCTGGAAAACAAGTTTCGCCGTTCTTTCCCCTTAACGCGCGATAAACTAATTCAGCCATCAGGAATTTTGCCGAGGAACGATCCGTGGCACTTGGCGTCTGCCCGGCGCAGGCTAACTCGGGGACGTCAGATGAATAGCTATTCCATTGTCCGGATCGGCGACGACTATGTTGTGCGCGCCGACGATAAAAATGTGCTGAAGGTCGCAAGTCGCCGCCGCGCCGCGCAACTGGTGACCGACGCGGCAGAATTGCTGAATGCAAAGCCGCAGCCTGCGGTCGAGCCGGAGCTTTCGTCCACCGAAGAAAGCGAAGTGCCCATCGAGGAAGCCGAAGTTTCTTGACGATTTAGGCTGATTCCCCTATTCACGACGGCGGGACACCTCCCCCCAACGGGAGGCTTGCTATCTGGAAGGGTAGATCATGACTGCAGCGAAGCCCGCTTCGCGGCCACTTGTGCCGCATTTTTCTTCCGGCCCTTGCGCCAAGCGCCCCGGCTGGACCCCGCAAAATCTCAAGGACGCAGCGCTCGGCCGTTCGCATCGTGCGAAAATCGGCAAGGAGAAGCTCAAACGCGCCATCGATCTGACGCGCGAAGTGCTCGAGGTGCCTGCCGATTACCGGATCGGCATCGTTCCGGCTTCCGACACCGGCGCAGTCGAAATGGCGTTGTGGTCGCTGCTCGGCGCGCGGCCCGTCTCGGCGCTCTCCTGGGAATCCTTCGGTGAAGGCTGGACCGGCGACATCCTCAATCAACTGAAGCTGAAGGACGTGACCAAGCTTGCCGTGGGTTACGGCGAGATTCCCGATCTTTCCAAGGTCGATCCGGCCTCCGACATCATCTTCACTTGGAATGGCACGACCTCGGGCGTGCGCGTGCCTAACGCCGACTGGATCAGCGCCAGGCGCGAAGGCCTTGCGATCTGCGACGCCACCTCGGCGGCGTTTGCGCAACCGCTCGACTGGCCCAAGCTCGATGTCGTGACCTTCTCCTGGCAGAAGGCGCTCGGCGGCGAGGCCGGACACGGCATGCTGGTGCTTTCGCCGCGCGCGGTCGAACGGCTCGAGACCTACAAGCCGGCCTGGCCGTTGCCGAAGATCTTCCGCATGACCAAGGGCGGCAAGCTCAACGAAGGCATCTTCGTCGGCGAGACCATCAACACGCCGTCGATGCTCTGCGTCGAGGATTATCTCGACGCGTTGAACTGGGGCAAATCGGTCGGCGGGCTCAAGGCGCTGATGGCGCGCGCGGACAAGAACCTCAAGGTGCTCGAGGACTGGCAGGCGAAAACACCGTGGATCGATTTCCTGGCCGGGACGCCTGCGATCCGCTCCAACACTTCGGTGTGCATGAAGGTGACCGATCCCGCGATCGCCTCGCTGACCTCGGATGCGCAGATCGACTTCATCAAGAAGATGGTCGGTCTGGTCGAAAAGGAAGGCGCCGGTTACGACTTCGCGGGCCATCGCGATGCACCGGCGGGTTTGCGCATCTGGTGCGGCGCCACTATCGAGGCGAGCGACGTTGCGTTGCTTACGCAGTGGATCGACTGGGCCTTTGCCGAAACCAAGGCGCAGCTTGCGAAGGCGGCGTAGCTTCGTTCATTCCAACATCGTCATGGCCGGGCTCGACCCGGCCATCCATCCAAAAAGATGGACCCGCGGGTCTCCAGCGCGAAGGCGCGCTTTGCCCGCGGGTGACGAGTTCAAATGCATTGTCCATTGACGGATCACACCGATGACAAAACCCAAAGTGCTCATTTCCGACGCGCTGTCGCCAGCCGCGGTGCAGATTTTCAAGGATCGCGGCGTCGAGGTCGACTTCCAGCCCAACCTCGGCAAGGACAAGGACAAGCTCGCCGCCATCATCGGCGACTATGACGGTCTTGCGATCCGCTCCGCCACCAAGGCGACCGCCAAGATCATCGAGAAGGCCGTAAAGCTGAAGGTGATCGGGCGCGCCGGCATCGGCGTCGACAATGTCGAGATACCCGCGGCCACCGCCAAGGGCATCATCGTGATGAACACGCCGTTCGGCAATTCGATCACGACCGCCGAACACGCGATCACCTTGATGCTGGCGCTCGCGCGCGAAATTCCGCAGGCCGATGCTTCGACGCAAGCGGGAAAATGGGAAAAGAACCGCTTCATGGGTGTCGAGATCACCGGCAAGACGCTGGGCGTGGTCGGCTGCGGCAATATCGGTTCCATCGTTGCCGATCGCGCGCAGGGTCTGCGCATGAAGGTGGTCGCGTTCGACCCGTTCCTGTCGCCCGAGCGCGCCAAGGACATCGGCGTGGAAAAGGTCGAACTGGACGAATTGCTCAAGCGCGCGGATTTCATCACGCTGCATACGCCGCTGACCGACAAGACACGAAACATCATCGACGCGGCGGCGCTGGCGAAAACCAAGAAGGGCGTGCGCATCATCAACTGCGCGCGCGGCGGGCTGGTTGACGAGCAGGCGCTGGTCGATGCGCTGAATTCCAAGCAGGTGGCGGGGGCGGCCTTCGACGTCTTCGTCGAGGAGCCGGCGACGTCGAACGTGCTGTTCGGCCACCCCAACGTGATCTGCACCCCGCATCTCGGTGCGGCCACCACCGAAGCGCAGGAAAATGTCGCGCTCCAGATCGCCGAACAGATGTCGGACTATCTGTTGCAAGGTGCGATCTCCAACGCGATCAACTTTCCCTCGATCACGGCGGAAGAAGCGCCCAGGCTCAAGCCGTTCATCGAGCTTGCCGAGAAGCTGGGCTCGTTCGCCGGGCAACTCACCGAGACCGGCATCGCCAAGGTCGAGATCACCTATGAGGGCCATGTCGCCGAGATGAAGATCAAGGCGCTGACCTCGGCAGTGCTCTCCGGCCTGCTGCGGCCGATGCTCGGCGACGTCAACGTCGTTTCGGCACCGGCCGTTGCCAAGGAACGCGGCATGGTAGTCGATGAGATCGTGCGCGCCGCGCAAAGCGATTACGAAAGCCTGATTACCGTGACGGTCATCACCGAGCGGCAGGAGCGTTCTGTCTCCGGCACCGTCTATCACGACGGCAAACCCCGATTGGTCGACATCAAGGGCATCCGGGTCGATGCCGAGTTCGGCAAGTCGATGATCTATGTCACCAATGAAGACAAGCCGGGATTCATCGGCCATTTCGCCGGCCTGCTCGGCGACGCCAAGATCAACATCGCGACCTTCCATCTCGGCCGCGTCAAGCAGGGCGGCGATGCCATTGCGCTGGTCGAGATCGACGGCGTGGTGCCGGAGGAAGTGCTCGCCAAGGTCAAGGCGCTGCCGCAGGTGAAGCAGGCGAAGGTGCTCGCGTTCTAGCGATAGCGTTGCGGCTTATTGTCTCGACCTTGCGAGCGCAAGCGACGAAGCAATCCAGAACTAACAAGAAAATAAACTGGATTGCTTCGTCGCTTACGCTCCCTTGTGCAAACGCGTTGCGTTTGTCGCAGGCAATGACGAAGCTATGACGTGTCCTTGCAGGAACGCCCGCCGCGTTCTCGCCTTCGCCGTGCCGCACGGAAACCTCAATCGAACCAATTCCTTCCCTGCCGCGTCTCATCACGAGGCGTGACGCGATTCCATCTGGCTGCACGCCACAGGTTTTGCAGGAGGGAAGATCATGGGTTTTGTCGCAAATCGTGTCGTTATGACCAGCATCATCGTGCTGACGGTATTTGCCGCCGCGCGGGCCGAGGCGGCCGATGTCGAGGCGGCGTCGGCAGTCGATGCCGTCACCGTTTATCCCGATGGCGCCAGCGTGACGCGCGTTGTTTCGGTCGAGCTGCCTGCCGGCGACAACACGCTTGTCCTCAAGGATTTCCCGCTCAAGCTCGATCCGTCTTCGCTGCGGGTGGAAGGTGAGGCCGATGCCAGCCTCACCATCGGCGCGATCGATACGAAATCGCCGCGCGCGGCGCCGCCGGTCAATTTGCCCGAACTCGACAAGCGCATGGAGACACTGAAGGATGAACGCGCCGACCTCGACGGTGCGATTGCGGCTGCCACAGCACGCCGAAAATTCGCCGAGCGTTTTGCCGAGACCTCGCCTGCAGGAATCGGCGACAAGGGTGAGGCACGGCCGCTTGCCGACTGGCGCGCGGCTTTTGCGGCGGTCGCAGACGAGGTCGCCGCGGCGGATGCCGCCATTCGCGAGGCCGCGCGCAAGCAACGCGACATCGACCGCGAGATTGCCCGGCTGGAACAGGACCGCGCGACCAAGCCACCGAGCAAGCTTGAAGTCAAAATCGCTCTTGCGGCCAACGCACCGGCCAAGGCCACGCTGCATGTCACCTACACCGTGCCGAATGCGCGCTGGACTCCGGTTTACGATGCCCGCCTTGATACCGGTGCGAAAGACCGCAAGCCTGCTCTCGAATTGGTACGCCGCGCCGAAATCACGCAAGCGACGGGTGAGGACTGGTCGGATGTTGTGCTGAGCGTTTCGACCGTGCGCACTGCGCTGGGCGGCAAGGCGCCTGAGCTCAGTCCGCTGGTCGTGCAATATCCGGCTGTCGTCCAGGCCCCGGCGCCTTCGAGCGTTCCGGCGCCAGGGCAGCGGTCTTTGCAGCCGCACATGGCGAAGGAACAGAACCTGTTCGCCGACGCCATTGAGAAAAAGGCCGTGGCTGAAGTGAGCGGCTTCCAGGTGGTCTTCAAGATTCCCGGCCGCGTCAGCGTCGGGGCAAGCGAGGGCGCCAAGAGCCTCTACATCTCCACTGCTGCGATCTCGCCCGATCTTGTGGTGCGTTCGGTTCCGGTGATCGATCCGACCGCGTTCCTCGAGGCGAGTTTCATCCAGAGCGAGGACGCCCCGCTATTGCCGGGCCGGATGTCGATCTACCGTGACGGTGTGTTTGTCGGTCGCGGTCAGATGGCGGCTGCAAGCAAGGAGGAAAAGGTACGGCTCGGCTTCGGCGCCGATGACAAGGTCAAGATCGTGCGTTCCGTTGTCAAACGTAACGAAGGATCGGCTGGCCTGATCGTCACAACCTCGAAGACCGACGAACGTTCGTTCAAGACCGCCATTCGCAATGGTCACGACTTCCCGATCCGGGTCGCGATCGAGGATCAGCTGCCGGTCAGTGAAAACGAAGACATCCAGGTCGAGATGTTGCCGGCAACGACGCCGCCGACCACGACCAATTTGCGCGACAAGCGCGGCGTGCTGGAATGGGCGGTCGAGGTAGCGCCGGCGGACGCGAAGGAAATCGCGTTTGCGTGGCGTGTCCGCTGGCCCAAGGACAGGGGCGTTGTGATGGTGCCGTCGGGCTAGTATGGCCTGCGCAGGCGGCGGACGTTGATATTTGGTTCGCCGCTTGCGATTGGCGGAAGGCTACTTCGTCGAGGACGCCTTGCGCGAGGCGATCACGATGCCGGCAAACACCATGACGTAGCCGACAAGATGAAACAGCCGCGGTTTTTCGCCGAGCAGGAAGATCGCCATCACCGAGCCGAACACCGGCACCAGATGGAAAAACGGCGCGGCGCGGTTCGGCCCGATCAACGCAATGCCGCGGTTGAAGAAGAGATAAGCGAGGGTGGAGGGAAAGATCACGATATAGGCCAGCGTGATCATCGTGATGGCATCGAATTGGAGCCGGATGCCGTTGGTATATTCCCAGATCGACAGCGGCAGCAGGAGCGTCGCGCCGCAGGCCATGGTGAAGCAGATCAACGATAGTTGATGCGTCACCGGCCGGCGCAGCATCAGCGTCGAGTAGAGGCCAAACGAGATCAGCGCGCCGGTCGTCATGACGTCGCCGAGATTGAGCCTGATGGCGGCCAGCGCCGAGAGATCGCCGCGCAGCAAGATGGTGAGGACGCCGAGCAATGACAGCGCGATGCCGGCGAGTTGCGCCCAGGTCAGGCGTAGCCCGAACAGCGTGAGCGCCCACAGCGCTATGAACAGCGGACCGGCGGATTGCAGCAACAGCGCGTTGAGCGCCTGCGTGAATTGCAGCGCCCAGTAGGACAGGGCGTTGTTGAGGGCAAATCCGGTGGCCGACAGCGCAATCACGAGTGGCAACCGCCGGCGCAGCGCCGGCCAATCCTTCGCAAGGTGTGGCCAGGCGAACGGCAACAGCGTCAGGCAGGCGCCGATCCACCGGATGCAGGACAGCGTCATCGGCGGCACGTGGCCGGCGACATAGCGTCCGAGCACGATGTTACCGGACCAGAACAGCTGGGCCAAAGTCAGAAGCAGATAGGGCTGGTGGTTGAGCCATCGGGCGGGGTTGAAGGACGGCTGCGGTGGCGCGGCGTTGGTCATGGTTGAATGCGCTTCATCCGGGCGCCGCCGACGGCTTTCGGGATGCCACGAAGATGCCCGTCAGCACCAGCGCAAAGCCGATAAAATGGAAAGCCTGCGGCCGCTCGCCGAGAAAGACGATGGCCATTGTCGCGCCGAACAGGGGCACCGCATGAAAGAACGGCGCGGCGCGATTGGCGCCGATCAGGTGGACGCTTCTGTTGTAGCAAAGATAGGCAATGGTGGAGGGAAAGATCGCGACATAAATCACCGACAGCAGATTGGCCACGTTCAATTGCACGGCCGGGCGAAACAGCAATTCGAAGATCACCGGCGGAATAAGAACCGCGGAGCCGCAGGCGAAAGTGAAGGCGGTAAACGACAGGTCGTGAATCGCCGGTCGCTTCAGCGACATCACCGAGTAGAGTCCGAAGATCAAGAGCGAGAGCAGGAAGATGAGATCGCCCCTGTTGAAATCGATCGCCATGATCGCGGTGAGGTCGCCACGCAGCAGGATCACCAGCACGCCGGTCAGCGACACCACGATCCCGATGGCCTGCGCCGCTGTCAGTCGAATCCCGAACAGAACCAGCGACCAGCATGCGACGAACAGCGGTCCGGTCGATTGCAACAGCAGCGTATTCAACGCCTGGGTATGTTCCAGCGCCCAGTACTGCAAGGTGTTGAAACCGGCGACGCCGAACACGGACAGGAAGATCATCAAGCTGAGCTTGGCGCGGATCGCCGGCCAGTCACGCCTGAGATGTTTCCACGCGATGGGAAGGATGATCAGAAAGCCGAGCCCCCAGCGCAGGAAGGCGAGCGTCACCGGCGGAATATGGCCCGCGGCAAGCCGGCCCACGATCGCATTGCCGGCCCAGCAGACAGCCGCGATCGACAGCAGCACATAAGGCTGGTTGGCAAGCCACCTTCCAGTCGCGGCGTCGGAGATCTCATCGGAGGCGGACATTGCGGCGGTGGTACTGATGTGCATGGATCATGACGCCGCGGCCCGGCCGGGCGGCGCAACACGCACGGCCGGTGGATCGTTGCCCGGCCATCTCAAAGACACGGATTTTCGGGCAGCATCAACGGTTGTGGACGCATCGCGACCATGCGCCAGATGGCTTCACTCCGCGCTAGCGCCAGAGGATTGGATGATCGGTGTCCATTTGACGCGGTCGGATGCAATCAGCCGGGCGAATTCCGCAGGTTGCAGTTGATCGATCGGATCAAGCCCGGCTGCGTCGAGCTTCGCCTTGACGGCGGGATCGGCTGCGGCCTTTGCAAACTCGCCGCGAAGCCGTTGCACGATTTCCGCCGGCGTGCCGGCCGGCGCGCCGAAACCGAACCAGGTCACGAGGTCGTAGCCCTTCAGCCCCGAAGCATCGAGCGTCGGCACGTCAGGCAAATGTGACGAACGCGTCAGCGACGTCACCCCCAAGGGTTTCAGTTTGCCGGCTTTGATCTGATCAATCACCGTCGGCAGGTTGAAGAAGCCCATGGTGATTTCGCCGTTGACGATTCTGTTGACGCCATCCACCGAAACCAGATGCGGCACATGCTTGATGTCGACGCCGGCGATCGAGGCGAACAGCACGCCGCCAAGATGGTGCGACGTGCCGACACCACCTGAAGCATAAGTGAGCTGGCCCGGTGCCGCCTTAGCCGCTGCTGTCACCGCGAGCGGCGTATTCGCGGGATTGGACGGATGAACCGTCATCACATTGCAGACCGCTGCTATCGGCGTGATCGGAATGATCTTGTCCGGGTCGTATGGCAGGCTCTTGTAGAGGCTCAGGTTGAAGACGTGGGTGCCTTGCGTGATCATGCCGAGCGTCGTGCCGTCGGGCGCCGCTTTCTCGACCTGCGCCATCGCGATGCCGCCGCCTGCACCGGGCTTGAGATCAACGATGACTTTCTGGCCGATGTTTTTCGACATCGCTTCGGCGACGACGGTCGCGATCAGGTCGGCCGTGGTGCCCCTGCCGAATGGCACGACGATGGTGATGGGCCCGTCCGGGTAGGGAGCGGCTGGCGATGCGCCGGCCGCCAGACAGGCGAGCAGGCCGCCCAGCATCGCCGATCTGAAGTCGCCTCGCATGAATGACCGGATTTTCGAAACTTGACCGCTGCACCGACCGTAGCATGCGCTGGCGTGCCTGATAGGGGGCAGGGTTGCGACGAAAAGCCGGGAGGGGCGGGCGCGATCTGCCCTATCCCTGCCCCAATATGCGCAAGGCTTGCGGAACGACCCCGGCCCAGGCGTTGGAGGGCGCATATTTTCGGGGGATATCAATGGGTTGATAGGCCTTCTTCAGGCTCCAAAATGCGCCTTCTTGCTTGCGTCGGTAGCCCGCATCCTTTATCCGGTTGTGTGCCTCGCTTGCGACCGGCCCCGGCATACCCTGGATGGGCTGAGGACCGGGTTTTTCGAACAGATCATGCCTGAACATAGAAAGTTGCAGAGGGATTAGCTGCGAATGGGGAATGTCGTCGTGGTCGGCGCCCAATGGGGCGACGAAGGAAAGGGCAAGATTGTCGACTGGTTGTCGGAGCAAGCCGATATCGTGGTGCGTTTTCAGGGTGGCCACAATGCCGGCCACACGCTTGTCATCAATGGTGAGACCTACAAGCTCGCACTACTGCCCTCCGGCGTATTGCGTCCCTCGAAGCTCGCGGTGATCGGTAACGGCGTGGTGTTCGATCCGCAGGCCTTCCTCGATGAGGTGACGAAGCTCAGAGGGCAGGGTGTTGCGATCAGCCCGGAGAATCTCCGCGTCGCCGAAAACGTCACGCTGATCCTGCCCTTACACCGCGAACTTGATGCGCTTCGGGAATCCTCCAACACCGCCACCGCGATCGGCACTACGCGTCGCGGCATCGGCCCGGCCTATGAGGACAAGGTCGGACGGCGCGCGATCCGCCTGATGGACCTCGCCGACCTCGATACGCTGCCGCACAAGATCGACCGGTTGCTGGCGCATCACAATGCGCTGCGCCGCGGGCTCAATCTGGCGGAGTTCGACGCCAAGCAGATCCTGAAGGAACTGACGGCGCTGGCGCCGCAGCTTTTGCCTTACGCCGAAACGGTGTGGCGGCTACTCGACATCAAGCGGCGCGAGGGCAAGCGCATGTTGTTCGAGGGCGCGCAAGGCGCACTGCTTGATGTCGATCACGGCACTTATCCTTACGTCACCTCGTCCAACACCGTCGCAGCACAAGCCGCGACCGGCACGGGTCTGGGCCCGGGCGCGGTCGGCTATGTGCTTGGAATCTGCAAGGCCTATACGACCCGCGTTGGCCAAGGGCCGTTTCCGACCGAATTGCATGACGAGATCGGCGAGGAGATCGGCCGTCGCGGCAAGGAATTCGGCGTCAACACCGGACGCAAGCGCCGCTGTGGCTGGTTCGATGCGGCGCTGGTGCGTCAGACCGTGCGCACCTGCGGCATCAACGGCCTGGCATTGACGAAGCTCGATATTCTCGACGGCTTCGACACCATCAAGGTCTGCACCGGCTATCTCCTGGACGGCAAGGAAATCGACTATTTGCCGGCGGGCGAGGGCGCTCAGGCCCGGGTCAAGCCGGTCTACGAGACGATCGAAGGCTGGAAGGAACCCACCGCCAATGCGCGCTCCTGGGCCGACCTGCCGGCGCAAGCGATCAAATATGTTCGCCGGGTCGAAGAATTGGTGGGTTGTCCGATTGCCTTGCTTTCCACAAGTCCGGAACGCGAGGATACTATCCTGGTGCAGAACCCGTTCGAGGCTTAACGAGATATTACTCGCGAATGTTAGAATCAGACCACTGCCAGAGCGTACATTGTTGAGTCGAGATGGCTGACTACTACCCGCTGATCGCCCGCGCCATCGCCGGACTGGACCCCAGTGCTCCCGGCGAGAGCCGTCGCGCGCTCTATGAGCGGGCGCGAGCGGCATTGATCGCGCAACTCCGCAGCGTCGAGCCGCCGCTCAGCGAATCCGAAATCACCCGCGAGCGGCTGTCGCTGGAAGAAGCCGTACGCAAGGTCGAATCCGAGGCCGCGCAGCGCGCGCGCGACGCCTCGCGATCGGGGGGCGGCGATCCGACGCGTTCTGGTTCGAGAGCCGGCAGTTCGCTGCGCGCCAGCGCCGCGCGACCCGCCGGTCGTCCGTCCGAGCCCGCGCCATCGCAGCCGCGCTCGCGGCCAGCGGGTCCGCCGCCGCTGCCGCGCAATGACCGGCCATCGCTCGCCGGGGAAGGACAGGATTCGTTTCAGCCGCGCGGTGCCCGTCCCGATACGCCGCGTCAGCCGCAAGTTTCCATGCAGGACCCGTCGCTGCCGCCCACGCGGCCGGGCGCGTCGCGCCGTGGTCCCGATGTCAATGCGCCCGAATCTCCGGGCGTGCGCGGATTTCGCGACATTACCGCCGATACCGATGATCTCGGCCGCGCCGCGGCGCAGGCGAGCCGCGCGGCGCGGAAGACCTACGCCAACGTGCCTTCGCCGTCGCCCGAGTTCGACCGGCTCGAACCGGTCATGGAAGATCGCGGATTCGATTCCGAGGCGCCTTATTCTTACGACGAGTCCGCAGAGGAGGCGGAGCGCTACGCGCCGTCGCAGCCATCGGCGCCGCGCCCGCGCATTGCGCCCGACCGTGGCCGCGAGCCGAAGCGGGGAGCGGTATTTCCGTTCAAGAGCGCGATTGCGGTCGGTATCGTCCTGATCCTGATCGGCGCCGGGATCCTGTGGGGCAAGTCGGTCGTCAGTTCGGTGAGCGGCTTGTTCAAATCTTCGCCGACGGTCGTCGAAGCGCCCAAGGATTCGAGCGCTCCCGGCACCAAACCGAAGATTCCCGATCGTGTCGGCCAGCCATCGTCGAGCGATCAACTGGCGCCGGTGGCGCAGCGCGTCGTCCTGTATGACGAGGATCCCTCTGATCCCAAGGGCAAGCAATATGTCGGCTCCGTGGTCTGGCGGACCGAACCGATCAAGGCCACCGGCAACCAGAAGGTCGACGTCGCGGTACGCGCCGATATCGAGATTCCGGATCGCAAGTTCAAGATGACGATGTCGTTCCGCCGCAATACCGATTCGTCACTGCCGGCAAGTCACACCGCCGAATTGACCTTCATCCTGCCGCCGGATTTCTCGGGCGGCGGCGTCAGCAACGTGCCGGGCATCCTGATGAAATCCAACGAGCAGGCGCGCGGTACGCCGCTCGCGGGCCTTGCCGTCAAGGTCACCGACGGCTTCTTCCTGGTCGGCCTGTCGAATGTCGATGCCGATCGTTCGCGCAACCTGCAACTGTTGAAAGAACGCTCCTGGTTCGACGTGCCGCTGGTCTATGTCAACCAGCGCCGCGCCATCATCGCCATCGAGAAGGGCGCTCCGGGCGAGCGCGCCTTCAACGACGCCTTCGCCGCCTGGGGCGAGTAGTCGAGGGCGCGGGATGAAGCGGTACGCAATCTTCGCCGTCCTTGGGCCGCTGTTCGGCGGGTTTCTGCTTCTGCTCGCGACCACCGTGATGTCCGGTTTCTGGAGCCATCCGCCGAGCCTTTCGGAAGTCGGCAAACTGCTCAAGGCGTTCGCGAGCACGTTGCAGTATTCCTACCTGTTTGGCCTGTTGCCGGCGCTGATGTTAGGGGCCGTCGACGATATCGTCGTTCACATCAAACGAATTGGGCCGGGCCTGCGCGTCCTGATCGTCGCTTTGATCGGGTTTGCGTCGGCCGAGTTGCTTTACGGATCGCGCGGCCCCGACAGCGGCGTGTTGCAATTCGTTCTCTATGGTCTCGTCGGGTTCGTTCCTGCCGCGGTGTCGTCAGCGATTGCCCATCGTTTCGACGACCAGCCGGTCGGTGCGGCGCAACCTTCCGGACCGCTTCCGTCCTGATTAAAATTGGCACTTGCGCCGATGCTGTCCGTTCCCATCTCATGGGCATGACGAACGAAGAAATCATCGCTCCGCGAGCACGCTTTAATTCCGCGCGAGGGGCGTCCCGCGCGGGAAAGCCCGGTCCCGTGATCGATCAGGAAGGCCGCGAAATTCCGGAAAGTTCGTTGCGCGGCGGCTTTCGGCAATTTCAGTTCGACTTCGCGCACTCCAGCGCCAATCCGTTCGGCAATCTGACGCATGAGCAGCGTCTGGCGCGTTTCGAAGCCGTGGCGAAATTGCTCGACATCGCCTTCATTCTGCCGGGCACCAAGATCCGTTACGGCGTTGACGGGATTATCGGATTGATCCCGATCGTCGGCGATCTCCTGGCCACCGCGTTCTCATTGTGGCTGGTGCGCGAGGCGCGTGCGTTGGGCGCGCCGTGGCATGTTACCGCGCGAATGCTCGGCAACGTCGCTGTCGACGGCGTGGTCGGTATAGTGCCGATCGCGGGCGATGCGTTTGACGTGCTGTTTCGCGCCAATATGCGCAATGTGCGGCTGCTTCGGCGCTGGCTGGACAAGCAGCCGCGCTAGCGCTTGATCCGGAAAAGTGTGTAGCGGTTTTCCCTCGCGACAAACGCAAATGCGTTTGCGCGGAGATCATGCGCAATCAAAAAACTAACGCGCGATTATCGCGCGTTAGTTCGCGGCTGCGGTTGTCATTCCAGCAAGCTTGTTGAGGCTTAGGCGGCCTTGTCGTCAGCCTTTTCGACGGCGGCGGGAGCCGGCTCTGGCGCGCGGGGACGGCGCGGCAGCGGGAAGTCCTTGCTCTCGTAGAGCGTACGAATACCCATCTGGTCGAAGCGGGCCTCATCGACCTGCAAATAGGCGCCATTCAGCGAATCCGCCGGCAACTCTTCGATCGCGAAACGAACTGCTTCGGCCGCGGTGCCAAATCGCCGATAGGCGAAGCCCGCACGCTTCTTCTTGCGGATGGCTGCAGGAAACAGTTCGGCGGCAGTGTTGAAGCTGAAAGCCATGGTCGGGGACCTCTGTTCTTTTTTAGTGAGAACGCGAACATTGTCGCGAACAGATTGCACGGGCGCAAAAATCAGGCGGCGCCGGCACACGTCATTTCCGTTGTGAACAGGCCTTAATATAGGCTTCTCCACGGGAATTGCGACTCCTGTCGGGACGAATGATGAATCCGTCCCGTGGGTCGCCTGTCCACTAAAAATATGTTTATTTACAAGTGCTTATGCGCGTCAGAACTTGCCGAGTAGCAACAGCACGAGCAATACAACCAAAATCACCCCGCCAATCCCCATTCCGGAATGGCCAAGGCCATAGCCGTAGCCGCCGATCCGGCCGCTCCAGCCGCCGAGCAGGTAAAGGATGACGAGAATGATGAGGATCGTTCCAAGCGACATGGCGCTGCTCCCCGTTCATCCGGCCGGCAGATCAATTCTGCCGGCCGGATGAAGAAGAACCGTATCACTGGCCTGCCGGTTCCATCTGCGGAACCAGAATTGGGAGGAGCTTTTCGCGAAAGCGAGGGTTTACTTCTTGGTATCGTCGATCGGAAGCACCTTCAGCGGGGAGGCATAAGGCTCGACTCGCAGCGAATCCGCAGCGATCAGGCCGATCTTGCGCAACGGCGCCTGCTCGAGGTCGCCGGTGGCCGATTTGTGCGCCGCGTATTGCCACACGCTGATCGCGCCCTTCGCCTTCAGCATCTTGGCGACACCGCCGGCGTCTTTGCCGTCGAGTTGCGCCAGTTCATCGTCCGGAATGCCGATAACGATTTCATCCTTCACGGTGACGATCTTGAACAGGGAAACCTTGTCCGCGGCCGAAGCGGGCTGGATGATAAAGCTCGCCACGACGAAGGCTGCCGCGCCGACACTGAGCAGCAGGCGTTTGGAAATTTGCATCTCGACCTTTCCTTAGGCTTGCGCACGAAAACCCGCGCGACCAGTTCGTTGGTCGCGCGGGTTCCGAAAGATGTTCGAAGCAAATCGGGAAAATTATTTCGGCTGAAGCTTCAGCGCCGCCGAATTGATGCAGTAACGCAATCCGGTGGGCGCAGGGCCGTCCTCGAACACGTGGCCGAGATGGCCGTTGCAGCTCGAACACAGCACCTCGGTGCGGATCATGCCGTGGCTAACATCGCGCTCCTCATCGACATGGCTCTCGGTGGCCGGCTGGGTAAAGCTCGGCCAGCCGCAGCCGGAATCGAACTTGGCATCGGACTCGAACAGCGTCTGTCCGCAGCCGGCGCACACATAAGTGCCCGGGCGATGTTCATGCTCGTACTCGCCGGAGAAAGGCCGTTCGGTCGCCTTCTCGCGCAGCACTGCATACTGCATCGGCGTCAGTTCCTTGCGCCACTCGGTTTCGCTCTTCTCGACTTTCGGCGTCGTCTTGGCGTCGGACATGAAACCTCCTTTGCAGCAAGAACACCCTTAGTTAGTGACCTTGATATCGCTCACCAAAGCGGGCTTCTCGCTATAGTCTTCGGCGAAAATCTTCTTCAGGTTTTCGACCTTGGGAAGGTCGTTGTAGGCAATATAGGGCTGATTGGGGTGAAGTGTCAGGTAGTCCTGGTGGTAAGCCTCGGCGGCGAAGAAGGCTTGCAGCGCGCCGACCTTGGTCACGATCGGCTTCTTGTAGACGCCGGCCGCGTTGAGCTGCGCGATATAGGCTTCCGCGACCTTCTTCTGGTCATCGGAGGTCGTGAAGATCGCCGAGCGATACTGCGTGCCGCTATCCGGTCCCTGGCGGTTCAACTGCGTCGGATCGTGCGCCACTGAAAAGAAGATCTGCAAGATCTTGCCGTAGCTGATCTTCTTCGGATCGTACTTGATCTCGACCGACTCGGCATGTCCGGTCGTGCCGGTCGAGACCATCGTATAGTCGGCGCTCATTTTGCTGCCGCCGGAATAACCGGACACCGCGTTGACGACTCCCTTGGTGTGCTGGAACACGCCCTGCACCCCCCAGAAGCAGCCTCCGGCCAAGACCGCGGTCTGGATGCCGCTTGCATTCTGGACATCGACGGTGGGCGCCGGGATGACCACGGCAGCTTCGGCCGCCAGGGAGGGCGCGACCTTGATCGCAGAAATCGCCAAAAGGCCGATGGCGGCGGCATAGATCGAAAAGCGGCTGAGGGGACGGCGGGTCATGGGAGCTGGCTCCTGGTTTCCTGTCGGTTTCGGCTGATAATTTAAGGCGGGCTTAGCCCGTTCGCAAAATGGCGCTCGCGGGACGTTCTCGGCCTAAGATACGCGGCAAAAGCCGGCCTGTTACCGGGAAAAGCACACGAGTCCGTGAAAAAGCCCAGCGTTTTGCCGCGCCGGGTCTCGTAGGGAGGCCGTTTACACCACGATCGAGAGCCGCTTGGCCGCCCGCGTCACGCCGGTATAGAGCCAGCGGGCGCGGCTGTCCTGGAACGCAAAGCTTTCGTCGAACAATACGACGTCATCCCATTGCGAGCCCTGCGATTTGTGCACGGTGAGCACGTAGCCGTAGTCGAACTCGTCGTAAGGCTTGCGCTGTTCCCATGGGATTTGCTCGATCCCGCCCTCGAAGCAGTCGCAGCGGATCGAGACTTTCGTCACCTTGTGGCTGAACTCCTCGTCGGGCGCGAGCCGCAAGGACACGATGCGCGACTTCGATCTTGAAGCGTTGCGTGATTTCACGCGCCAAAGACCGCCGTTGAACAGGCCTTTCTTGCGGTTGTTGCGAAGGCAAACCAGCTTGTCGCCGGCCACCGGCAAGGCGTCCTCGATGTTCTGCTTCTGCCGCATCCGCATGTTGTAGGCGCGCCGGGTGTTGTTGCGCCCGACCAGCACCTGATCGGCCTGCATCACCCGATCCGGATCGAGATCGGCGCGCGAGATGATTTCGCTTTCGCCATAGCGCCCGAGTTCGAGCTCCCGGCCTTCGCGGATATCCATCGACATCCGCACGATCGGATCGTCCTGCGCCTGGCGGTGCACCTCGGTCAACATCGCGTCGGGTTCGCTGTCGGTGAAGAAGCCGCCGCCCTGGATCGGGGGCAATTGCGCGGGGTCGCCGAGCACGAGCAGCGGGCAATCGAACGACATCAGATCGCGGCCGAGCTCGGCGTCCACCATCGAACATTCGTCGATGATGATCAGCTTCGCTTTCGAGGCCGGCGCATCGTCCCAGAGCTCGAAGCTCGGTTGCTCGACGCCGGATTCGCGGGCGCGGTAGATCAGGGAATGAATGGTGGAGGCGTTGTCGCAGCCCTTGTTGCGCATGACCAGCGCCGCCTTGCCTGTGAAGGCGGCAAATTTCACCTCGCCATCGACGTCCTCGGCGATATGGCGGGCGAGCGTCGTCTTGCCGGTGCCGGCATAGCCGAACAGGCGAAAAACCGGCGGTGTCCCGTTGCGGCCGGGCTTGGCCTTCAGCCACTTCGCCACGGCATTGAGCGCGGCATCCTGATGCGGGGTGAAGTTGGTCATAGACGCTCGGATGGGGAGGACGCCGATTCGAGGCGCATATCCCAAGCTAACCATTCATGCCGGTAGCGCAAGGCGCTTCCGTGTCACGGAATGGGCTGCGGCTGGACTAAGGTTTTGCCAGCACTACACTGTCCCAAAACATAAATCCGGCTGCGGGAGACGTCATGAAGTTCGGTATCTTCTACGAGCTGCAACTGCCGCGTCCATGGCAGGCCGGTGACGAACTCAAGCTCTATCAGGACGCGCTGACGCAGCTCGAGACCGCCGACCGGCTCGGCTACGACCACGCCTGGGTCGTCGAGCATCATTTCCTCGAAGAGTATTCGCACTCGCCGTCGCCGGAATCCTTTCTCGCCGCCGCAAGCCAGCGCACCCAAAACATCCGGCTCGGCCATGGCATCTTCCAGCTCACCACCAATCATCCCGCGCGCGTCGCCGAACGCATCGCGGTGCTCGACCTCCTGAGCCGCGGCCGCTGCGAATTCGGCATGGGCGAGAGCGCCTCCATCACCGAACTCGAGCCGTTCGGCCGCGACATGGAAACCAAGAAGGACGTGTTCGAGGAGGCGGTCCGCGCGATCTTCCCGATGTTTCGGGACGGCGGCTGCGAGCACCACGGCAAATACTTCGATATTCCCTTGCGCAATGTCGTGCCGAAACCGGTGCAGAAACCGCATCCGCCGTTATGGATGGCCTGTTCGCAATTGCCGACCATCGAACGCGCCGGCGAGAGCGGCTTTGGCGCGCTCGGTTTTCAGTTCGTCAGCGCGGACGCGGCGCATGCCTGGGTGCACGCTTATTACAACGCCATCACCAAACGGTTGAAGAAGCTCGCCGACTACGAGATCAATCCGAACATGGCGCTGGTGTCGTTCTTCATGTGCGCGAAAACGGATGAGGAGGCGCGGTTACGCGCCGACGGCGCCACGTTTTTCCAGTTCGCGTTGCGCTTCTACGGTGATTCACAGGACCGCCAGCGTCCCGCGCCCGGTACCGTCAACATGTGGGACGAATACAACAAGTGGAAACGTGAGAACCCGCAGGCTCAGGAAGCCGCGCTTCGCAGCGGTCTCATTGGCTCGCCGGAAACGATCCGCAAAAAGCTGCGGCGCTTCCGCACCTCACATATCGATCAGGTCATCCTGCTCAACCAGGCCGGCAAGAACAGCCACGAGCACATCTGCGAATCCCTCGAACTGTTCGCCCGCGAAGTGATGCCGGAGTTTCAGAAGGACCCCGAGCACGACGCCTGGAAGGCGGCCGTGATGCGCGGCGACATCAGGCTTGAGGAGATCGATACCGCTGAATTCACCGATCGATATGGCAAGCTCGCGCCCAATGTCGGCTCGTCGAAACCAGCCTCGACGGCCGCGGAATAGGCGGCGCGCCCGGCGCGTGGGGCCGATCGCCGGTTAGGGAAAAATTGGCCTAAGTTCCGGTGTCTGGTTGGAAGAAAGCTGGCGTTTGCCGGTAATCCGGCAGGCCGGACATCGCTTTTTTTCTCGAGTCCTCGACAGGACAAACCGCCGCCATCATCCTGAACAATGAAAATGAAGGGTTTTTCAGCCCTCCATCCGGATCATTTTGGGGAATTGGAATGTCGGACATTGCAATCAAGGCTTCCGAGCCGCTGACGCTGCGGGCGCAATTGACCGAAGATTGGCTAGCCGTTGTTATCGGGCTTCTGGTGTTCGGCGCGGCGTTGGTCAGTATCAGCGGAACCGACTTTCTGGGCTGGGCCGTCACCACGTCGGTGTATACGGACCTTACCCAAGCCCTCAACCCCTTCGCCAAAGCCTATGCATGGCTTGGCGGCGGCGGTGCCCTGATCGCAACCTATCTCTCACTGCTGGTGGTGTTGAGCGCCGGCGTCGCGGCGCTTGGCGCTGACGTCCGGAAATTTGCCCTCGCATTCACCGCGGTCTTTGCCATCGCCTATGCCAGCTGGATCGTCGGCAGCTACGCCTATGTCGCCGCCGTGACGCCCGCCGAGCAGCAGAAGTTCGGCCTCGCCTGGTCGCTGAAACTGACCAATGAAGGCGGCTTCATCGTCGCGCTTCTGTCCGGCATCGTGATCGCCAATTTCTTTCCGCGCTTTGCCGAATGGCTCAAGGAAGCGATCCGGCCTGAGCTTTACATCAAGATCGCGATCGTCATTCTCGGCGCCACCGTTGCCGTCACCGCGGCCGGACGCCTCAACCTTGCGTCCTCGCTGCTGTTGCGCGGCGCCGCCGCCATCGTCGAGGCCTATCTGATCTATTGGGCGGTGATCTATTACGTCGCGCGCAAATGGTTCGGCTTCAGCCGCGAATGGTCGGTGCCGCTGGCGTCGGGCATTTCGATCTGCGGCGTCGCGGCTGCGATTGCCACCGGCGGCGCGATCCGCGCGCGGCCGGCCGTGCCGATCCTGGTGTCCTCGCTGGTCGTCGTGTTCGCGGTCGTCGAAGTGCTGATCCTGCCGTTCCTGGCCCAGACGTTCCTGTGGCAGGAACCGCTGGTGGCGGGCGCCTGGATCGGTCTTGCCATCAAGACCGACGGCGCGGCGGTTGCAGGCGGCGGCATCACCGAGTTGCTGATCATGGCGAAGTCGGCCGCCGAAGGCATCAAGTATCAGCCGGGCTGGATTCTCGCGACCACGACCACGGTGAAGATCTTCATCGATATCTTCATCGGCATCTGGGCCTTCATCCTCGGCTATATCTGGACCAATCACATCGACAAGGGGCCGGATCGGGCCAAGCCGCGCGAGATCTGGCAGCGGTTTCCCAAGTTCATTCTTGGCTTCATCCTCGTGTTCGCCGTGTCGCTCTGGCTCGCGGTCGGTTCGACGCCGCAAGTCGCCAAGGCGCTGCCTGCGGCGGCCGGTGAAGCGAACGTGTTCCGCGTCATCTTCTTCGTGCTCACCTTCTTCTCGATCGGCGTGCTGTCGGATTTCCGCAAACTCTGGCAGCAGGGTTTCGGCAAGCTGGCGGCGGTCTATTTCGTCAGCCTGTTCGGGTTCGTGATCTGGGTCGGGCTTCTGATTTCCTGGCTGTTCTTCAGCGGCTTCAAGCCGCCGCTTGCCAGCTAACCTTAGGGGTTATCGCAATGCCGACATCCAACCTCGGAGACGAGATCAATCCCACGGAAGTGGAGCCGCTGCTGCCGATCGAAAAGAAGCTGATCGGCTATAGCCTCGGTCTCGGTATCTTCCTTTTGGTCGTGCTGATCGCCGTCAACCATTTCGTGCCGATCAAGCTCTGACCTGAGTCCCAAACGGCCCGCCCGGCGCCTTTAAAGGCTGGCCGGGCAAGCGGCATTTTGCTATGGCCTGACAAGTCAAACTTTGCGCAGAACCTTATTGCCATGAACGCTCCATTCCCCGTTCCCGGAGCGCCGCCGAGCGACGTGCAAACCCGTCCCCTCATCGCCTTTGCCGACGTCAGCAAGCTCTATCCGTCACGGGCCCGCGCGGCGGAGGTGGCGGCGCTTTCCGGCGTCAATCTCGAAGTGCCCGAAGGCGCGATCGTCGGCGTCATCGGCAAGAGCGGTGCCGGCAAATCGACGCTCATTCGGCTGGTCAACGGGCTTGAGCGCCCGAGCAGCGGCCGCGTCATCGTCGATGGCACCGACGTCACGGCGCTCGACGAACGCGGCCTGCGCCAGGCGCGCCGTTCGATCGGCATGATCTTTCAGCATTTCAACCTGCTGTCGTCGCGCACGGCATTCGAGAATATTGCCCTGCCGCTCGAAATCGCGGGCCTCGACAGGGCCGCAATCTCCAAACGCGTCGAGCCCTTGCTGGCGATGGTCGGGCTATCCGACAAGCGCGACCGCTATCCGGCGGAACTCTCCGGTGGACAGAAGCAGCGCGTCGGCATTGCCCGCGCGCTGGCGACCAAGCCCAAGGTGTTGCTATCGGACGAGGCGACGTCTGCGCTCGATCCCGAGACCACCGACCAGATTCTCGCGCTGCTCAAGACGATCAACGCCGAACTCAAGCTGACGATCCTCTTCATTACCCATGAAATGATGGTGGTGAAAAAACTTGCCGACCGCGTTGCCGTGCTTGAAGGCGGCCGCATCGTCGAGCAGGGCACGACGTATGAGATCTTTGCGTATCCGCGCCACGAGACGACGCAGCGCTTCATCGGCGCCATCACCGGCAGCCAGGTGCCGGAGTGGCTGGTCGCGAAATTGAGGCGAGAGAGCCAGCCGGGAGACAGCGCGGTACTGCGCGTCGGCTTTGTCGGCGTTGAGGCCGATCAGCCGGTGTTGTCGCGGCTGTCGCGCAATCTCGGTCTCGATGTCAACATCCTGCACGGACAAGTCGAGACGATCGCCGGCCGTCCGTTCGGATCGCTGTTTATCTCGGTTTCTGCTGACCCAGATGCCCTGCGGCAGATCATGGCGCAGCTCGCAGCGGGGCAGAATACGGTGGAGCATCTCGGCTATGTCGCCTGAAATGTTCCAGCTCATCGCATCATCGACGCTCGACACCCTCGTCATGGTCGGCCTTTCCGGCATGCTCGGAACGCTGTTCGGGCTTCCGCTCGGCATCTTTCTGGCGACCAGCCGCGCCAACGAATTGTTTGCCGCACCCGCTGCCAACCGCATCCTCGGCCTGATCGTCAACGCGACGCGATCGACGCCTTTCATTATTCTCGTCGTCGCCATCGTGCCGCTGACCCGCCTGATCGTCGGCACCTCGATCGGCACCCGCGCCGCGGTGGTGCCGCTGACGATTGCCGCCATCCCGTTCATTGCCCGCGTGGTCGAAGCCGCGATCCGCGAGGTCGATCAGGGGCTGGTCGAAGCCGCGCGCGCCTTCGGCGCCAGTCCGCTCCAGATCGTGCGCAAGGTGCTGCTGCCGGAGGCCTTGCCGGCGCTGACGCTCGCGCTCACATTGACGCTGGTAAGCCTGCTCGGTTATTCCGCCATGGTGGGGGCGGTTGGCGGTGGCGGGCTCGGCGATCTCGGCATTCGCTATGGCTACCAGCGCTTCATGCCTGAGGTGATGGTAACAGTCGTCATTGTGCTGATTGTGCTGGTGCAGGGCGTGCAGACGCTGGGCGAAGCGATCGCGCGCCGGCTCGACAAGCGCAGCCGGAAATCATGAGTAGCGTTTTAAAAAGGATCGATTGATCATGTCCCTCCGTATTCTCCTGGCCTCTGTTGCTGTGGCCTCGGTTGTCGTGGCCGCGGCCATTGCCACTCCGGCCCGCTCTGAGACCATCAAGATCGGCGTCACGCCCGGTCCGCACGCGCAGATCCTCGAAGCGGTCAAGCCGATCGCGGCGAAGAACGGTCTCGAGATCCAGATCGTCGAATTCACGGACTACGTGGTTCCGAACGCGGCGCTCGATGCCGGCGACTTGCAGGCGAATTCGTTCCAGAACCAGCCTTATCTGGACAATCAGAAAGCCGACCGCGGTTACAAGATCGAGACGGTCGCGCTCACCGTGAATTTCCCGATGGGAATCTATTCCAAGAAATACAAGAGCTGGGATGCGGTGCCGCAAGGCGCGACCTTGTCGATCCCCAACGATCCGACCAATGGCGGCCGCGTGCTGCTTCTGTTGCAGGACAAGGGCGTGCTGAAACTTAAAGCCAATGTCGGGTTCAAGCCGACGATCGCCGACATCACCGACAATCCGAAGAAGTTCAAGATCGTGGAAGTCGACGCCGCGCAGACCGCGCGAACGCTTGACGATGTCGATGCTGCCGGCATCAACACCAATTATGCATCGCAAGCCGGCCTCGATCCGGTCAAGGATGCGATCCTGCGCGAAGACCCCAAGGGGCCCTACACCAACCTGATTGCGGTGCGCGGCGCCGACAAGGACAAGCCGTGGGTCAAGACGTTGGTGGACAGTTATCACACGCCGGAAGTCCGCGAATTCGTGCTGACGAAATTCAAGGGCGCGGTGCTGCCGTCGTGGTAGGCCGGTTCGCTCTCCGATGAAACGGATCGCCACCTGGGCCCTCTATGCCGTCGGTGCGCTGGCGATCGCCTATCTTGCGCTCTACGCCTATGTCGCCTTCACCGGGCGTCCCTTCGAGCCCGGCGATCCCATCCACATCTTCCGCAAACCTGACGCGCCGGAGCTAGGCTAAGCGCAAAAAAATCCGGCGCGAGGTTGCCCTCGCGCCGGATGGATATGTTGCCGGTAAATCCTAGACGGCTGCGGTCGCCCGATGCGGTTCGCCGGCGCCGGCCGGCGTGATCGGCAGACCGCCATCGGCATATTCGTTCAGCTTGTTGCGTAAGGTGCGGATCGAAATGCCGAGGATATTGGCCGCGTGGGTGCGGTTGCCAAGGCAATGCTTCAGCGTTTCGAGGATCAGGTCGCGTTCGACGTCGGCCACGGTGCGGCCGACCAAAGCACGCGTCACCTGTTCGGCGGCGAAGGTGGCGTGCGCCACCGCCGGAACGGTCTTGGGGCCATCGAGCCGGTCGCCGTCGGGCGTCAGGATCGCTTCGACGCCGATCTCATCACCCTGCGCCATCAGAACCGAGCGGTGAATGGTGTTTTCGAGTTCGCGGACGTTGCCCTGCCAGCGGTTGGTGGTCAGCACGCGGCGTGCTTCGGCCGACAACGGCCGCAGCGGCACGCCATTGGCGTCGGAGTATTTCCTGGCGAAATGCTGGGCAAGCTCGAGAATATCGGCCGGGCGCTCGCGAAGCGGCGGAATCTTCAGGTTGACCACGTTGAGGCGGAACAGCAGGTCCTCGCGGAAGCTGCCGTCGCGCACGGCGTCCGACAGGTTGCGGTTCGATGTCGCGATAATGCGGATATCGACCGGTACCGGCCGCGTGCCGCCGACGCGATCGATCACGCGCTCCTGGATGGCGCGCAATAGCTTGGATTGCAGCCGCACGTCCATCTCGGAAATTTCGTCGAGCAGCAGCGTGCCGCCGGTTGCTTCCTCGAATTTGCCGATCCGGCGTGCGATGGCGCCGGTGAACGCACCCTTTTCGTGGCCGAACAGCTCGGATTCCAGCAGATGCTCGGGGATCGCCGCGCAGTTGATCGAGATGAACGGCTTTTTCGCGCGGTTCGAGCGGGTGTGGACGTAACGCGCCAGCACTTCCTTGCCGGTTCCGGACTCGCCGGTGATCATGACGGAAGCATCGGACCCCGCGATCTGCTGGGCAAGCTTGATGACCTTGGCCATCGCATCGTCGCGATAAACCAGATCGCGCGAGTCGTTGGCGACGGCGGCAAGGACCGCGGCGATCAATTCGGGGTCGGGCGGCAGCGGAATATATTCCTTGGCGCCGGCATGGATCGCGGCGACCGCGGCGCGGGCATCGTTGGAAATGCCGCAGGCGACGATCGGCACATGAATGTGTTCGGACTCGAGCCGCATGACGAGATCGCGGATGTCGAGCGAGACGTCGACCAGGAGCAGATCGGCGCCCTTGCCGCCGCGCAACACCCGCATCGCCTGTTCGTTGTCCTCCGCGTGGGTGACGGAAGCGCCGTTATCCATCGCGATCTTGGTCGCTGTTGTGAGCTGCCCCTTCAGGGTGCCAACGATGAGAAGCCGCATGGTAATCTCCTGTTCGTCTGTTCGCGCCCCTTCAGGCGCGCTTTATTCAATAAGTTCTTAGTTGCGTTCGGCCTTGATGATTTCGGTCATCGTGACGCCGAGCTTGTCTTCCACCAGCACCACCTCGCCGCGGGCGACCAGGCGGTTGTTGACGTAAATGTCGATGGCTTCGCCGACGCGGCGATCGAGTTCGAGAACGGTCCCGGGGCCAAGCTTGAGCAAATCGCCGACATCCATCTTGGAGCGGCCGAGCACCGCCGAGACCTGCACCGGCACGTCGAACACGGCCTCGAGATCGGCCGCGATCCGGGCGGCATTCTCGTCCTCGTTATAGGCGATGTCGTCGCCCACGGCCGGCGCGTCTGCGCCGTTCAAATCCGGCAGCGGAACCTGCGTGTCGGTGTCACTCATGGTTCATTCCTCTTGGGTCATGTCTGGTTGCGGGACGCGATATAGCGTCCGACGAGTTCGCTGATCTTGACATCGATCGCCGCGCGCTCCAGCACGACGCCGCCATCCGCCCATTCGATCCGGCAATCGCCGGTCTGGATATCCGGCTCGGCCAGGATCACCAGACGGCCGGCAAACCCGCTCTGTTTCGCCAACGTCTCGATGCGGGCATGCGCCGCCTCGTAGAGGGCCTCGTTGATCCGGACGACGATATGCGGCGTCGAAACGAGCTGGGCGAAGCAGTCGGCAACGAGCGAGGTGATCTCGCCAAGCGGTTCGCGCGCGATCAGTTCGGTGGCCAGCTTGCGGGCGACGGAGACCGCCACGTCGACGGCTTCGGTCTCCATCCGCCGCTCCACCCCGGAAAAGCCCGCGGCGATGCCCTTGATGGCGACACCGATCGTCTCAAGCGCGAGCGCCGCGCGACGGTCGCTTTCTACCTTGGCTTCGCGCAAGGCGGCGTCATAGCCGTCGCGATAGGCGCGTGCTTCTGCAGCGGCGACCTTCTGGGCGACTTCGGCTGCGGTGGCGCGTTCGCGCGTCCGGTCGGGCGCCGCGAAGTCCGTGTCGAACAGGAATTTTGCGGGCGCGGCCATCAGTACACCAACTCGTCGTCGGCGCGGTTCTTGGTCAGGGTGATTTCGCCTTTGGCCGCGAGATCCTTGGCGAGATTGACCAACAGCGCCTGCGCCTCGTCGACATCGCGCAACCGCACCGGGCCCATCGCGGCCATGTCGTCGAGCAGCATCTTGCCGGCGCGCGAGGACATGTTGCCGAGGAAAAAGGCGCGGACTTCTTCATTGGCGCTCTTGAGCGCGACGCCGAGCTTGTCCTTGTCGACGTTGCGCATCAGGGTCTGTGCCGAGCCGGAGTTGAGCTTGATCAGGTCGTCGAAGGTGAACATCAACGCTTTGATGCGTTCGGCGGATTCGCGGTTGTCTTCTTCCAGCGAGGTAATGAAGCGCGTCTCGGTCTGACGGTCGAAATTGTTGAAGATTTCGGCCATCACCTCGTGCGCGTCGCGCCGCCGGGTCTGCGAAAGGTTCGACATGAATTCGACGCGGAGCGTCTGCTCGACGCGTTCGATCACTTCCTTCTGCACCGCTTCCATCTTCAGCATGCGGTTGACGACGTCGAGCGCCATGTCCTCGGGCAGGATTGCGAGCACCCGCGCCGAATGCTCGGGCTTGAGCTTCGACAGCACCACGGCAATGGTCTGCGGGTATTCGTTCTTGAGGTAGTTGGCGAGCACCTCTTCCTGGACGTTGGAGAGCTTCTCCCACATGTTGCGGCCAGCCGGTCCGCGGATTTCGTCCATGATGCCGGTGACGCGTTCCGCCGGCAGATATTGCTGCAACAGCCGCTCGGTAGCGTCGAAATTACCCATCAATGCGCCCGATGCCGACATCCGCGACACGAATTCCAGCAACATATTCTCGACCGTGTCGGCCTCGACGGTGCCGAGCGTCGACATATGGATCGACAGTTCACGCACTTCGTCGTCGTCGAGCAGCGACCAGACCTTGCCGCCATATTGTTCGCCAAGCGCCAGCATCAGCATGGCCGCGCGCTTCGGGCCGGCAATCGGCTCGCCCTTTCCCTTGTTGGCCTGACGTGCGGCCAGCGAGGAAATCACGCTGGTGATGTCGTTGGCGTTATTATTGGCTTGAGGCAAGGCCATCTCAGATCACGCGGCAGGTTCGGAGAGCCATTGACGAATAATGGCTGCGGTTTCGTTGGGGTTGCGTTCGGCCAGTTCGCCGACGCGATGAACGGATTGGGCGTGGACCTGTCCCTGGATCTGGGCCACGTCGATCATTTGAGCGGTGTTGTTGACGCCTGGAACGAGGCTGCCGGAGGCTGACGCAGCCTGAGCGCTGCCGTCCGCAATTGCCGGTAGCGCGTCGTTCGCCAGGGAGGCGACCGGCTCATCGGCAATAATGCGCTTGACCAGCGGGCGGATCACCATGAACAGCACCACAAGGCCGAGCAGCATCATCACGCCGAGCTCGATGACGTACATGACGTCATCCTTGGTGAATTGCAGCATGCCGAGCAGGCCGGTGGGTTCCGCCACCGGCGCCACGGCCGGCGCTTCGGCAAATCGGAGATTGACGACCTCGACCTGGTCGCCGCGCTTCTGGTCGAAGCCGATCGCCGAACGCACCAGCGTGGCGATCCGGTCGAGCTGTTCCTTGTTGCGGTCCTGATAGACCAGTTCGCCTTTGTCGTTCTTGACGTAGCTGCCGTCGACCAGCACGGCGACCGAGATGCGGTTGACGCGTCCGGCCTCGGTTACTTCGGTCTTGGTGGTGCGCGAAATCTCGTAATTGTTGGTTTCTTCGGTCTTCTTGCTCTGGTCGCGCGCGGCCGGTGCGTTGCCGTTCTGCTGATTTCCCGGCAGTTCGTTATTGACCGTGACCTGGCCGTTGGTCTCGGCCGTGGCGCTGGATTCTTCGCGGGTCTGGCTCGAGCGCAGCACGCGGCCTTCGGGATCGAACTTGTCGGAGGTCTGGGTGATCTTGTTGTAGTCGAAATCGGCCGAGAGCTGGACGCGCGCCCGGCCTGCGCCGACCACGGACGACACAATCCCTTCGACTTCGTTGCGCAGCCGCTTCTCGTAGGCCGAGCGGCGCTCATCGGCGACCGTGTTGTCCTGTTCACCACCGGCGCCGTCAGCGAGCAATTGTCCGGCTTCGTCGACAATCGATACCCGCTGCGGCTTCAAGCCGTTGACCGCGGAGGCAACCAGATGGCGGATCGCCCTGATCTGCTGCGGTTCGAGCGTGCCGCGGACGCGTACGACGATCGAGGCGGAAGGTTCGGGGGTCTCGCGCGCAAACAGCGGCCGCTCCGGCAACACCAGATGGACGCGGGCGGCCTGGACGCGATCGATGGCGCGGATGGTGCGCGCCAATTCGCCTTCCAGTGCGCGCAAATGGTTGATGTTCTGGACGAAACTCGTGGTGCCCAGCGCGTCCGACTTGTCGAAGATCTCGTAGCCGACGCCGCCGCCCTTGGGCAGGCCGCCCTCGGCGAGTTTCATGCGAAGCCGCGTGACCTTGTCCTTTGGCACCAGGATGATGGCGCCGTCGTTGCGGATTTCGAAGGGAATGGCTTGCCGTTCCAGGTCCTTGATGACGGCGTTGGAGTCTTCAAGGCTGAGGTCGGTGAACAAAGTGGTCATCTGCGGCGTGGTGACGCGCATGATGACGAACGCGAAGAAGCCGATCAGCGCGGCCGTCACCGCCACCATCGCCATCAACCGCGAAGCGCCCAAGCCCCTCAGAAAGCTTACGAGACTCTGCAAACCAACCGCCCCTCAGATTCGGTCCCAGCCGGGATCGGACCACTGGGCAATTATTGCCTACGGTATGGTTTCGATATGGTTAACAAAGGTAAAGGGTGGGGGCGAAAGTTCGAGACGGCAAAAATCGGCTTCGCAAGGCGAAGTCGATTTTCGTCAAACTGGACCAATAGCCGCTCAGGCGGAGATTATTGGCGATATTGCTGGATGCGGGTGGTCCGCAATCCCGCAAGACCATGCTGGTCGATCGAGAACTGCCAGGACAGGAATTCGTCGACGGTCAACGTATAGCGGCTGCAAGCCTCCTCGAGGGAGAGCAGACCGCCGCGAACCGCGGCGACGACTTCGGCCTTGCGACGGATCACCCATCGCTTGGTTCCGGGAGCGGGCAGATCCGCAATCGTCAGGGGACTGCCGTCGGGCCCGATGACGTATTTTACCCTCGGGCGATGAGGCTCTGTCATGGCGTACTCACAAACTCTAAACCACTGAAACTCACGCCATCAAACTACGCCGGGCGACTTAAAATTTGCCTAAACCCAAGGCTCTAATGCGAATCTCCTTGAAAATGCTGCGCGCTGCCGCGCGCTCGCGGCCCGATCCGGTACTTTGTTAACCGGTTGTTAGGCCGCAAGACGCCTGCGAGGGCCGCGGGACGAGGCCCGCGCGCCTGATTTCGCTAGTTTACGATGCTCTGGACCTGATTGACCGTGAAGGTCTGGCCGCCGATCGACAACAGCGGCGGCGACTGGGTGAGATCGACCGAGGAGACCACGCCCTGGATTTCGGTTGAGACCCCAACCGAGTTGCCGGCGGAATCCTTGGCCGTTGCCGTGAGCGTGTAGGTGCCGTCGGGCTGCTGCGTGCCGTCGGTGCCAAGCCCGTTCCAGGTGAAGGTCTGGTTGTTGCCGGCGTTGGCGGCGATGCTGCTGGTGTAGACGGTCGCGCCCGAGCTGTTGGTAATATTGATGGTGACCTGCGAGGCGGAGGCGATGTTGAGCCCCCAGGCCGCTTCGCTGTTGGTGAGCGACGTGGTGCTGCCCTTGACCACGGCGGTCTTGCCGACGAATTCCAGCGCCTGGCTCGATTGTGCGGTTTGCTGCAGCGAGACCAGCGTGGCCAGCGAATCGTTGGTGTTGATTTGCTGCTGGACGCCTGCGAATTCGACCAGCTGCTGGGTGAACTGGTTGGTGTCGAGCGGGCTCAGCGGATTCTGATTCTGCAGCTGGGTCGTCAGCAGTTGCAGGAAGCTCTGAAAGTTGCCCGCGATCTGCTGGTTCGCCAGCGCGTTGGTGGCCGAGGCCGTACTGGAGCTGGTGGACGATGAGGTCTGTGGCGTCGTTCCTGAAACAACAGTCATGTCGTTCTCCTCAAACTCTCTATACTCGGATGTCGACGCCGCCGCTCGATCCGAGCGAACGGCCATAGCTGCGGCCTGCAACAGCGGCGGGGACTGCGTCCTCGTCGCTGACGATTAGCCGTTGGGCGTTGGGATTACTGTTGTTGCCGCTATTCTGGCCGGACGAAGACTGGTCGCGCAGGCTGAATTGCAGGCCGCCGCTGTCGGTCTTCAAGCCCGCATCGTTCAGTGCTTGCTGCAACTGCGGCGCGTCCTGGCGCAACATTGACAGCGTTTCCGGCTTTTCGACCGTCAGGTGCGAAGTCACCTGGCCGTTCTGATCGATCTGGACCCGGACGTCGATACGGCCGAGATCGGCGGGATCGAGGCGGATTTCAAAGCTGCTCTTGCCGCTCTTGACGTTGGCTGCGATTTCCATCGCCACGCCGCTCAAGGGCACGGTTCCGTTGGCTCCCGACGTCACCGTCAAATTGCTCGCCGAGCCAAGCGCCGACGTCGAATTGAACTGAGGCGCAAGCGCGCCGATTGCCTGGGTGTTGACGTCAGCCACATCTGTTGCCGCAGCATGCGCGGCGTTTGCAACCGCGTGGTCACGCGCGGCTGCCGCCGGGGCGGGATTGGCGGTGTCCGAAGCAGAAGCCTGAACGGCGACATTCGCCGTCTCCTGCTTGGTCGTCGTCGAGGTCTGTATCGCAGCGGCGTTCTGGCTTGGGTCAGTGACCGTGCCGGGCGCAGTCGGGTCGGTCGTCGCTGCGGTCTTCGCCGAAGCGTCGGTCGTCGCAGCCTGGGCTTTTCCTTGCGAAGTCTTTGATGTGACCGGCACGGTCGGCCCGACTGTCGTTGGCGCCGAGACGGAATCGACTTGCGCCTGCACGGCCGCAGTGACGGTGACGGCAGCCGGCGTAACAACGGCCGGCTTTGTCGCGTCGGTGCCGGACGCAGTCGTCGTGGGTGTCGCGGTGGGATCGGTCTTGTCCGGTGCGGACGGTCCGGGCGGCGGAGCAAACGGTTGGGAACTCGCGGCAATCGCGGCGGCGGCGATGGCGAGCGGCGCGGTCGGACCGGCGGAGGTCGGCGTTACCGGCGGCGTAGTGGTCACAGGCGCGGATGTCGGAACCGCGACGGCGACCGGCGTCGGCGTGGTCGCGGCATTGCCGGCCTGTTGCGCCAGGATGGCGGCGTCGAGCGCGGCCGAATCCGCGTCGGTCGCGGAATCCTTGGATTTCCCGTCGGTCGACGGCGTTGAATCCGAAGTGGTCGTGGAGGACGACTGGCTGGTGCCGCCCGTCGTCGCGCCGTTCGTGTTCGCTGCCGTGCCGCTATTGTTAGCGTCGGACGGCTGGTTGGCGTTTGCCGCGTTCGCGGAATCGTTGTTGGCAGGCGGGGGGCCCGGCGGATTGTTGCTGGCGGGCGCCGCGTTGTTTTGGGCGTTGCTGTTATTGGCGTTGTTGGCCGGTGTATTCCTGGCGGGCGGAGGAGGCGGGGCGCTATCCGCATTGTTTTGCGGCGGCGGAGGGGGCAGCGCTGGTGTGGAATCGCCTGACGTGTTCTGGCTGACCAAACCCGCAAATAGGTCGTTGGCCGGCGGCGTATTGGCACGCGTCAGCCAGGCGGGTGCGGCCTGGAACGCGGCATTGGCTGCGGCTGCGGTATCTTGGGTAGCACTGACCACTGGACGGCCTCCGACGGAGAAACTCGCATTACAGGTCAGCAAGGACCGGGCCATCCGGGTGCGCAAAAAATATGTAGTTATTTCAATATCTTAATGGTTCGGCGGATCGCGTGGCCGCCGTCCGAAGCGCCGCCTTTTCTGCCCGGCGGCAAGATTTGCCGTCCCATAAGCGCATGGGGACCGTGTGATTGCTTCGCGCCATCTCGGCCTATATTAAAGTGCAGCTTTCCGGCCGCCCCCAAAAAAAGCGGGTGAGGCCTCAGGGAAGAGCGCCTCGACGTCTCTGACCACCGCAAGATGAGCTTGTGGCCGCCAAGCGTAAGTGGAGTGGATTTGGCATTCGCTACACCGTTGCTGCGAACTCTTATAGCGAACGCCAAATCCTAAACTCCACTTGAAACATATATTCTGGTGTCCCTTTGGTTCTGACATTCGTAAAGAACTCGCCGCGAAAGCGTACGATTGTCAGAACCGGGAAACCAAGGTGACATTGGTGACCTGAAGACATGCGCAACAGTCTGGATCTCGAAGGCCGTCCTCAGGATACCCGCGTGGTCGTCGCCATGTCGGGCGGCGTCGATTCTTCGGTCACGGCGGCGCTGTTGAAGTCGCAAGGCTACGACGTCGTCGGCATCACCTTGCAGCTCTACGACCATGGCGCGGCGACCCACCGCAAGGGCGCCTGCTGTGCAGGGCAGGACATTCACGACGCGCGCAATGTCGCCGAGCGGATCGGCATCCCGCATTATGTTCTGGATTACGAAAGCCGCTTTCGCCAGTCGGTGATCGACAATTTTGCCGAGAGCTACGCCTCGGGCGAGACGCCCGTTCCCTGTATCGAATGCAACCGCTCGATCAAGTTCCGCGATTTGATGGAAACCGCGCGCGAACTCGGCGCCTCGGTGCTGGCGACCGGGCATTATGTCGCCTCGCGCGAATTGGCGGATGGAGAGCGTGCACTCATTTGTGCCGCAGATAGCGATCGCGACCAGAGCTACTTCCTGTTTGCGACCACGCGCGAGCAGCTTCAATATCTGCGCTTTCCGCTCGGCGACATGACCAAGCCCGAAACGCGCGAACTCGCACGCCGCTTCGGCCTTGAAGTCGCCGACAAGCATGACAGCCAGGATATCTGCTTCGTGCCGAGTGGCCGCTACACCGATGTGATCGGGCGGCTGCGGCCGAATGCGATCGAGCCGGGCGACATCGTCGATCTCGACGGCAACGTCATCGGCGCTCACCAGGGTATCATTCATTTCACCGTCGGCCAGCGCCGCGGCCTGGGCATTGCTTCCGGCGCGCCGCTCTACGTGGTGAAGCTCGATGCAGCACACCGCCGCGTGGTCGTGGGCCCGCGCGAGGCGCTGCGGATGGACCGCATCGCTCTGCGCGAAATGAACTGGATCGGCGACGGACCGCTCGATCGTGCGGTCGGCGCGGGTCTCGAAGTTTTCGTCCGTGTTCGTTCGACGCGCGCGCCGCAGCCGGCATGGCTGCGCGCCACCGATGACGGCTATGCGGTCGATCTCGTCGCCGGCGAAGAGGGCGTGTCGCCGGGTCAGGCCTGTGTGTTCTACGATGCGCCTTCGGGCCGCGCGCGCGTGCTCGGCGGCGGCTTTATTCAAAGCGCGAGCGCCAAGGGGATGACCGGCAGGACGGCGAGGGGAGCCGCGCCGATGGTTGAGACAGTGCGCGGATAGTGGAGTGGATTTGACATTCGCTATCCACTTGGCCGCGAGTTCGTCAGCGAATGTCAAATCCAAAACTCCACTATAAACTTATATTTGCTAGTGGTCCTTTGATTCTAACATTCGCAAAGGGGTCCGCTGCGACGGGGTGCGAATGTTAGAATCGGACCACTAGAAAAATCAGAGCGGGGAATGGCGTCAGATATCGACCGCGAGGGGGTCGCGAAGGCTTATGGGCGCTGGGCGCCGGTCTATGATCTCGTGTTCGGCAAAGTGTTCGATCATGGCCGGCAATCGACCATTGCGGAAGCCGACCGGATCGGCGGACGGGTTCTCGACGTCGGCGTCGGCACCGGATTGTCGCTGTCGGACTATGCTTCGACGACGAAAGTATGCGGCGTCGACATTTCCGAGCCGATGCTACGCAAGGCGCAGCAGCGGGTGCGGTCGCTGGGCCTGAAAAACGTCGAGACGCTGGCGGTGATGGACGCCAAGAATCTCGCTTTCGCCGATTGCTTCTTCGACGCGGTGGTCGCGCAATATGTCATCACCGCGGTTCCCGATCCGGAAGGAACGCTCGATGATTTCGTTCGTGTGCTCAAGCCCGGCGGCGAACTGATCCTGGTCAATCACATCGGCGCCGAGAGCGGGCCGCGGCGCGCTTTTGAGCTCGCATTTGCGCCGCTCGCCCGTAGGCTGGGCTGGCGGCCGGAATTTCCGTGGGCAAGGCTCGTGAACTGGGCAGCCAGACATGGCGGCGTTGTGCTTGCCGAACGCCGTCCAATGCCGCCGATGGGACATTTTTCGCTGATCCGTTACCGGAAAACCTGAAATCGTTACCGCGAAGGCGAGGAACAAGCGCGAGCGCCGTTCGTTTTCGTTGCATGAAGACACATGCACTCCTTCTCACTTTCGCGTTAGCAGCCGGCGTACAGGGCGTGGCCGCGCAGGCGCCGCCGACGGTGACGACACCGCCGCCGCCAACGGCAATCGCCGAAGCCGACAATTGTGCGCCGAACGCAAAGTCAGTCTTGCCGCGCCTCAATAGCGAACCGGGCACCACGACCGGACGGGCGACCGTGCCGCTCGGCGACAAGCTCGCCAGGTCCGATGGGGTGCTTTGCCCGCCTCCCGGCGTTGACCCGGAAATCCACGCGCCGACGCCGCCCAATGCCGGCAACACGCCGGTGATTCCGCCGCCCGGCAGCCCCGGCGGCAACCCGGACATCCGGCCGAAATAGCTGGGTATTTCAGGTATTTCCCGGTGAATTCGGGCTTTGCTTGACAGGGCCGAGGGCTACTTCTTATATGCCGCGCGCTTGGCACTGCGGCCTCTATTATAATGTCCGCGTTCGCCTGCGCCGTGGCGGGGTAGCTCAGCTGGTTAGAGCACGGGAATCATAATCCTGGGGTCGGGGGTTCGAGTCCCTCTCCCGCTACCAAGTCTGCGATTTTGTTCGCGGTCCTGCGATTTCCTACGATCCAGCACGGCGGAAGTGAGCGGACTTCTGAATCGCCACACTAGTTTTTTGTTTGAGCATCATCTTTTCAGAAGACCGCTTCACACTTTTCCGGATCATGTCTAACGCTCACGGCTCCACGGGAAGAGAGAGGCCGGGAAATCTGCCGCGTAGCGGTGACCGATCGGCGGGCGAGGCTCTTCTTGCGGGGGATTCGGGTCGGGCTCCACCACTTTTCTGTAAAGATGCCAGGTGGCATGACCGAGCACCGGCAGAACGACGGCGAGACCGACGAAGAATGGCAGCGAACCCAAAGCCAGCAATACTGCAACAACCAATCCCCACACAGCCATCTCAATTGGATTCATCGTCACGGCCCGTATCGAGGTGCGGATCGCATCGATCGCTGTCGCATGCCGGTCGAGCATCAGTGGAAACGAGACGACGCTGACGCACAGGGCAATCAAGGCGAAAAGGAAGCCGATGCCGCATCCGATGATGATGAGCGACCAGCCTTCAGGCGTCGTCAGCACACGCTGTGCGAAATCAGGGATGCTCGCAGCCGGCGCGTGGCCGAAGGTCGCAACGTAGACCGCGTCCGCGGTGGCGATCCAGACCCCGAACAGGACGAGCAGGAGGACGCCAAGTTCGAGCATGGCGCCGAAGGACGGCGCGCGCAGCACGTGCATTGCATTCCAGGCTGCTGCTTCCTCTCCACGCTCGCGGCGGCGGCTGAGTTCGTAGAGGCCGAGCGCGGCGAAGGGACCGATCAGGGCGAAGCCGGCGGCGAGCGGGAAGAGCAGCGGCAGCACTGAATAACCAAGAACAAGCCTGAACAGGACAAGTCCGAGGACGGGATAAATCACGCACAGGACGATAGCGTGGGTTGGGATCGCTTTGAAGTCTTCCCAGCCCAGGCGCAGCGCGTTGCCCAGGTCAGAAATGCTGATCTTGCGAACGACATAGGTCGTAGGGGCACCAAACAATTGCAGTTTGGGCCTTGCGAATACTGTGGCCATGGTTCCGGTCTCCTTGCTTGTGGTCGCAGGGGAACGGAGCGCGCTCAAAACGCGCGCAGCCGCCTCATGCGCGAAAATCGCGACTGAGTCCGGCAAATCAGATTCAACAGAAGCTTTGCCGGACGACACCTGTCGCGACCGGTCCGCGGAATTTTATCGCGGATAATGGCAAGCGGCGCTCACGGTTGGGTGAAGTGTTCGTTTGCGCAGCGAAAGTAGTTTTGTTGCGTTGCATCACCAACCATCGGCGTCGGCCAGTGCCCGCCATCGGGCACGCCTCTTCTATTGACGACAACCTCGAAGGGGACCACATTCAAAACGCCCCAACTCTGATGAGGTCAGCGGTCGTAACGTACATCATCCGTTGAGCCTTGACGTCGCGACCGTCTGGGTGGGCGAGGCAACAGCCACGACGCTGACGAATGCAAAGTCAGCCATCGCGACAGACGTGTGCTCCGCCCTTTAGTTCGTATCCTCGGCCTTTAATGGCAAGGATGGCGAGAGATGGCTGTAGCGTTCATACTGCTCCTGGTAGCGATCGCCTCGGTGCTGTTTCACCTCTTCAGCCCATGGTGGTGGACGCCGCTTGCCTCAAACTGGCAATACATCGACGACACGATCACCCTGACATTCTGGATCACCGGGGCCGTTTTCACGGCAATCGTCGTGTTCATGGCCTATTGTGTCTTCCGCTTTCGTCACAAGGAGGGAACGCGGGCGGCCTACGAGCCCGAAAACAAGAAGCTCGAATGGTGGCTCACCATCGGGACTGCAATCGGCGTCGCAGCCATGTTGGCGCCCGGGCTGGTTGTCTGGCACCAGTTCGTCACGGTTCCGGCCGGTGCGACCGAGGTCGAGGTCGTGGGACAGCAATGGATGTGGAGCTATCGGCTTCCCGGAAAGGATGGCCGGCTCGGTACCTCCAACGCGCGCGATGTTAGCTCTGACAATCCTCTGGGGTTGAATCCCAACGATCCGAACGGCAAAGACGATATCGTCATTCAAGGCGACGACTTGCACCTGCCGGTTGGGAAGCCGGTGAAGATATTGCTCCGCTCAATTGACGTCCTGCATGATTTCTATGTGCCTGAGTTCCGAGCGAAGATGGACATGATACCGGGCTCAGTGACGTATTACTGGTTCACACCCACCCGCACCGGAACATTCGAAGTCCTCTGTGCGGAACTCTGCGGTGCCGCGCATGCACAGATGCGGAGCAAGGTCATCGTTGAGGAAGAGAAAGATTATCACGCGTGGCTGGAAAAGCAGCGGACGTTCGCGGAGTTGTCGGGCCAGCGCAACGTCGCGAAGGCAGCGTACAAGACTGGTAGCGAATGAACATGCCGACGAGGATCGGCCAGATATAAGGCGAACTCGTCGCTGAACAGAAGACCAAGGAGGGTATTCCGATGGTCGATATTCCGTTTGATGAGGTCGCAGGCCTTCCGCCCGCCGAAGTAGGTGAAGTCGAGCTCTATCACCCAAAGAGTTGGTGGACGAGGTACGTCTTTTCGCAGGATGCCAAAGTCATCGCCATCCAGTATTCGCTCACGGCATCGGCAATCGGACTGGTTGCGCTGGTGTTATCGTGGCTGATGCGACTCCAACTGGGATTTCCGGGAACATTCTCCTTCATCGATGCCAACGAGTATCTTCAGTTCATCACCATGCACGGCATGATCATGGTGATCTATCTTCTCACCGCGCTGTTTCTGGGAGGTTTCGGAAACTACCTCATCCCGCTGATGGTCGGCGCCCGGGACATGGTTTTCCCCTATGTCAACATGCTGAGCTACTGGGTCTATCTGCTCGCAGTCCTGGTGTTGGCCTCGACGTTCTTCGTGCCTGGCGGTCCCACCGGCGCCGGCTGGACGCTGTATCCACCCCAGGCGATCCTCTCCGGAACCCCCGGGCAGGATTGGGGCATCATTTTGATGCTGGCCTCCCTGATCCTGTTCATCATCGGCTTCACGATGGGCGGGCTTAACTACGTGGTGACGGTGCTGCAGGCGCGCACACGCGGGATGACGCTGATGAGGATGCCGCTTACGGTGTGGGGCATTTTTACAGCGACTGTGATGGCGCTGCTCGCCTTTCCTGCCTTGTTCGTCGCCTCGGTGATGCTGCTGCTCGACCGCATTTTGGGAACCAGCTTCTTTATGCCCACGCTCGTCGAGATGGGCCAACTGACGAAGTATGGCGGTGGCAGCCCGATCCTGTTCCAGCACCTTTTCTGGTTCTTCGGTCATCCCGAAGTCTACATCGTCGCTTTGCCGGCCTTCGGCATCATTTCCGATCTGATCAGCGTCCACGCGCGGAAGAACATCTTCGGCTATCGCATGATGGTTTGGGCCATCGTCGGGATCGGTGCTCTCAGCTTCGTCGTATGGGCGCACCACATGTATGTGAGCGGCATGCACCCGTATTTCGGGTTCTTCTTCGCCACCACGACGCTCATCATCGCAATCCCGACCGCCATCAAGGTCTACAACTGGGTGTTGACCCTGTGGCGCGGCGATATTCATCTCACGGTGCCGATGTTGTTCGCCCTCGCGTTCATCGTCACCTTCGTCAATGGCGGCCTGACCGGGCTGTTTCTCGGCAACGTGGTCGTGGATGTTCCGCTGTCCGACACGATGTTCGTTGTCGCGCACTTTCACATGGTGATGGGCATTGCGCCGATCATGGCCGTGTTCGGCGGGATTTATCACTGGTATCCGAAAGTCACCGGACGAATGCTCAATGAGGCGCTTGGACGATTCCACTTCTGGGTCTCGTTCCTCGGGGCCTATGCGATCTTCTTCCCGATGCACTATCTGGGCCTGCTGGGTATGCCTCGCCGCTATCACGACATGGGCGAGACGGCTTTCGTCCCGGCATCAGCCCATGACCTCAATGCCTTCATGAGCGTGGCGGCCTTGATCGTCGGCTTCGCCCAGCTTGTTTTCCTCTTCAACTTGTTCTGGAGCCTGTTCAAAGGAAAAGAGGCTGGTGGCAATCCTTGGGGCGCCGCCTCGCTGGAATGGCAGACGCCGGAAACGCCGCCCGGGCATGGCAACTGGGGCAAGGAGCTCCCCATCGTCTATCGCTGGGCCTACGATTACAGTGTGCCCGGCGCCGCCAGGGACTTTGTGCCGCAAAATGAACCGCCGGCCGGATTGGTGGCGCAGGGCGCCCACCCGTGAGTGCCATTCTCCTGTTCATGGCTACGGTCGCGGCCATCGCGGGATGGTGGCTCTCGCAGCAACGGCTTGCATCCAAACCCTGGCTCGAGGAGGGAGTGGCCGTCGATTTCCGCGACCAGAGTGGTTCGTCCGTGCCGGCGGCGAAGATCGGATTGGGTGTGTTTCTCGCGGTTGTCGGCTCGTTGTTCGCGCTCCTGATCAGCGCCTACTCCATGCGTACCAACGTGGCGGACTGGCGGGAGCTGCCCCTGCCCAGGCTGTTGTGGTTCAATACGGGCGTCCTGGTCATGAGCAGCGTGGCGCTGCAATGGGCGCTCATAGCCGCGCGACGCGACGACATTGACGGCTTGATCGTCGGCCTTTTCGTCGGCGGAGCATCCGCTATGACTTTCCTGGCTGGGCAGTTGTTGGTGTGGCGGCAGCTGAACGTCGCCGGGTATTTCGTGGCGTCCAATCCAGCCAATTCCTTCTTCTACCTGATCACCGCGGTGCACGGACTGCATCTGATGGGCGGTCTGGTAGCGCTTGGCAGGACGACCGCAAAGGTGTGGCGTGGCGCTCCGATGATGCAGATGCGCCTGAGTGTGGAACTCTGCGCTATCTATTGGCATTTCCTCTTGTTGGTCTGGCTGGTCTTGCTCGGTCTGCTAACGGGCTGGACCGACAATTTCGTCGACATCTGTCGCCAGTTGCTCACCTAGCGAGGGCAAGGACCGATGGCAGAAACCACACTGGCACACCCGAAGGCACCGTCCGGGACGATCGCCGGATGGCGAGGCATCGCCGCCGACTGGGCCTCAGACCAGCGCGCCTTCAAGAATGTTTCCTGGGGGAAGGCCATGATGTGGATCTTCCTCCTGAGCGATACTTTCATCTTCAGTTGTTTCCTGCTGTCGTACATGACGGCGCGAATGTCCACGACCGTGCCGTGGCCGAATCCGAGCGAGGTATTCGCTCTCACGATTGGGGGGCAACACATCCCCCTCATCCTGATCGCGATCATGACGTTCATCCTGATCAGCAGCAGCGGGACGATGGCGATGGCCGTCAACTTCGGTTACCGCCAGGATCGCGCCAGGACCGCAGCCTTGATGCTGGCCACCGCGGCATTCGGCGCAACATTCGTCGGAATGCAAGCCTTCGAATGGACCAAGCTGATCATGGAGGGCGTGCGGCCCTGGGGCAATCCGTGGGGCGCGCCGCAATTTGGCGCATGCTTCTTCATGATCACCGGTTTCCACGGTACCCACGTGACCATCGGCGTGATTTTCCTGATCGCCATCGCCCGAAAGGTTTTGCGGGGAGACTTCGATATCGAAAGGCGCGGCTTCTTCACGAGCCGGAGGGGGTATTACGAGATCGTCGAGATCACCGGCCTGTACTGGCACTTCGTCGATCTTGTGTGGGTGTTCATCTTTGCCTTTTTCTATCTCTGGTGAGGTTGGCGCATGACAAACGTAGCGGCACAAGTGGAAGGGCAGGCAACGCAACATGCGCTACACGCTTATGTGCATGACGCAGTCGCATCAGGAGCTGCGCACGCAAAAGGCCAGCAGCACCCGATCAAGCTTTATCTCGTGGTCTGGGGATGGCTGTTCGTGCTCAGCACCTGCTCCTACCTTGTCGACTTCTTTGGCATCCATGGCCATCTCCGTTGGTCGCTGATCCTGCTGTTCATGGTGCTGAAGGCCGGCCTGATCGTTGCTGTATTCATGCACATGGCCTGGGAGCGGTTGGCATTGGCCTACGCCATTCTGTTGCCGCCGGTGCTGGTGCTGGTTTTTGTGGGGATCATGGTGTTCGAATCCGACTATACGCATCTGCTCCGGGTCATATTTTTCGCGTCAACGACCTAGAAGCATGCTTGCGATACTCCGCCGTCAAGCGGATTCGCAGCTGAGCCGCGACTCCGACCACGAAGGAGCCGAAGCTGAACGAGGAAGCAAAACCGCGAGAGGGCTAGTTGGCGCGGCCGCTCAGGGTCTGCGACGGATATTCGCCGAACATGACGCGGTAGTCGTGGGAGAAACGGCCGAGTTCGATAAAGCCCTGCCGTATCGCGACTTCACTGACTGTCGTCGTTCCCGGAGAACTGTCCTTCAGGATCGAATGAACCGTGCACAGTCGCTTCTGGCGAAGGAATGTCACAGGACCGATTCCAAATATTTCGTGGAATGCGCGGTGCAGGCTACGGCGCGACAGACTAAGTTTGGAGCATATCTCCGATATATGCAGGGGACGGTCGCCCGTCATTTGCAGATAGTCCTCCACCAATCGGACGAGCTTCATGGCCGATATCAGACGGCCGCCATTATCGGGTGGAAGCGAACTTCTGATCGTCGCGGCCATGCATTCGATGATCGTCCGCTTCCAGAAATTGGCGGCTTCCTCCGACTGGACTCCTTGATGCCGAGCAAGTTGGTCGGCCAACTGCGATAACCCGCGCGCCGCAGTCGTCCCGATATCGGAATTCGCCCGATAACGATTCTTCTCCTGCCAGTTCTCCGGATCGCTCAGTCGAGCTTCGCCGCCGAAGGCTGACGGCAGCTCGCGCGGATCGAGGCGAATAACGGCATACGAAGATGCACCGCAGTGAACGGCATGATGTTCGGCCAGCGGAGGTATCACGACGATGTCTCCGGGCACCATGTCGAACGACCATTGAGTTACGCGATCTTCGGCACTCAACAACATTCCAATGAGAATCTTTTCATCGGCGGAAGTGCGCCGGGCGTAAATGCCGGCGCTGAAAGCGTTAAGGCTGAGCGTGAGATCGTCGATTCCAAGATACGCGATGCGGCCTTGCAGCTTGCCGCGGCCAAGCTGCACGATGTCAAAATGCGTTCCCTGGACGGCCTGCTGCATACCCTCGAAGCCATCGAGATCGCGTCTTTCGACTGTGAAGTGGCGGCCCATGATGATCGATGATCCTTGCCCTCTCCGATACAACCCTAGCGGGATATCAATTGCAAGACACCGCAGGATTCTACCATTGCGACAACATGACCCGTGATCATAACGTCGCAGGCTCGATGCGTTTTTGATTCAATGGGCGATGTAATTTTCCTCTGTTTTCCAGCGAACTGCATGAGCATTGCGAGATAGTTTGACCGACTGGTGTCATATCTCATTAAGCGTGAGCGAGCGCGGGGCCGATCCGGATGGCACAAACTGCACATCACACCGCCGGCGAATTGGTCTAGCGTTCAAACTTCAACGAGAACGGGCACGCGAGCTCTCCGGCTTCTCGCCGGGGCACGCGCAGTGAGAAGCTGCGTGCGCGAAATTGCGCGAAAAAATGGACAAGAGCACTGACGCAATTTTTGCCAGAGAAAATTTGCCAGAGAAAAAAAGCACCACGACATTGCGAGGAGTAACCATGCGTTCAACGGCTCAGCTTCATTTTCATTTTTTGCCGACGATCGGCACGATCGTTCTGTCGTGACAATGACGCCGGTGTACGCCTTGAACGTTGCAACGCCTGCTTCTCTCGGCATCAAGGCCAGTGACCAAGCGTTCGGAGATCGCATCGAGGTCCGCGCGGTTGCCCGCCGTGGCGGAGTCGCGGTTGGTCCGCGCGGTGGCGTGGCCCACCGCGGCGGCGTTGCGGTTGGCCCACGCGGCGGTGCAGCCTATCGGCGCACGGCAGTGGTCGGCCCGCGCGGCAATGTTGCCGTTCGAAGCACCGCGGTTGCCACGAGACGAGGCGCCTGGGCGCGCCCCGGCACGTACCGCTGGCCAAGGGGCGGCGCCATCGCAGCCGGCGCGGCGATCGGCTTCGTGACGGCGGCAACAGCGGCGGCCTGGGCCGGTCCTGCTCCTGCAGCCGGCATGTGTTGGTATTACACCGACCCGTCCCGCACCCAGGGATTCTGGGACTACTGCCAGTAACGATGCAGCGCGTGAGGGCATATCACGATGTTGCACCGGCAATTCAGGCAAATCGAACCGGCGCCGGACGCCGACAGCTCTGACATGATCTGGATTCCCGGCGGCACCTTCCGCATGGGCTCCGACCATCATTATCCAGAGGAGGCGCCGACCCATCGGGTCTCCGTCGACGGTTTCTGGATCGATCGCACGCCGGTGACGAACCGGCAGTTCAAGGCGTTCGTCAAGGCGACCGGCCACATCACCACCGCGCAGATCACTCCTGATAGAGCCGATTATCCCAACGCATTGCCGGAGATGATCTATGCGGGATCGCTGGTCTTCTCGCCGCTGCCGCGCGTGAACGATTTGCGCGACTGGAGCCAGTGGTGGACGCTGATGAGGGGCGCCGACTGGCGTCATCCCTACGGACCCAAGAGCAACATCAACGTGCTCGACCACCATCCGGTCGTGCACGCCTCCTACACGGACGCGCTCGCCTACGCCAAATGGGCCGGCAAGGAACTGCCGACCGAGGCCGAATGGGAGTTCGCCGCACGCGGGGGTCTCGATGGCGAGGAGTTCGCCTGGGGCAATGCCTTGACGCCCGGTGGCAAGCACATGGCGAACACATGGCAGGGTAATTTCCCGAACCAGAATGTGTGCGAGGACGGATACGAGCGCACCGCGCCGGTCACCGCCTTTCCGCCGAACGGTTATGGCGTCTACGACATGATCGGCAATGTCTGGGAGTGGACCACCGACTGGTGGTCGGACAAGCACGAGGCGGACGCGCCAAAGGCGTGCTGCATTCCCGAAAATCCGCGCGGCGGCCCCGAACGCGCAAGCTACGACCGTCGTCAGCCGCTGATCAAAATTCCTCGAAAAGTTCTCAAGGGTGGATCGCACCTCTGTGCGCCGAACTATTGCCGCCGCTATCGGCCCGCGGCCCGACACCCGGAGCCGATCGATACGTCGACCTGTCATGTCGGATTCAGGTGTGTAGCGAGGAAGGCGCCTGCGTGACGATTTGCGAGCTTCGGGCGAAGAAATGTCGTGCCAAAGCTAGCTGGACCAGCATTCGAAGACCACGAGGCGTCGAAAACATAGCCAAGTAAGAGTGGAGGATAGAATGACGGACGCACCTAAGGCCGCAGGCGAACTGGCTTTCCCCAAACCGCAAACCGGTCCACCAAGCCGCCGAAACGTTCTGCTTGCGGGCACGGCGATGGCAGCAACTGCTCTTGCCGCGTCGTCTATCGTTGAACAGGCGCAGGCTCAGCAACCCGCCCCCACGCCCGCCGCGGGAAGCAAACCCAACATCGTTGTCATCATGGGCGACGACATCGGCATGTGGAATATCGGCGCCTATCACCGCGGCATGATGGCCGGGCGAACGCCGAACCTCGACAAACTCGCCGCCGAGGGCATGCTGTTCACCGATTACTACGCTGAGGCAAGCTGCACGGCGGGCCGTGCCAACTTCATCACCGGCGAGCTGCCAATCCGCACCGGCATGACCACGGTCGGTCAGGCCGGCGCGCCGACCGGTATACCGGCCCAGGCGGTGACGATTGCCACCGCACTAAAAGGAATGGGATACGCCACCGGCCAGTTCGGCAAGAACCACCTCGGCGACAAGAACGAATTTCTGCCGACGGTGCACGGCTTCGACGAATTCTTCGGCTACCTGTATCACCTCGACGCGATGGAAGATCCGGCCCACCCCGGTTATCCGCAGGATCTGCTGAATGTGGTTGGTCCGCGCAACATGATCCATTCGTACGCGACCAGCACGGACGATCCCACCGTGGACCCGCGCTGGGGCAAAATCGGCAAGCAGAGGATCGAGGACGCCGGAACGCTTTATCCGAAGCGAATGGAAACCGTGGACGACGAAATCCGCGACCTTGCACTGAAGTTCATTGACAAAGCCAAGGCCGACAACAAGCCATTCTTCCTGTGGCTCAACCCGACCCGGATGCACATCGTCACCCACCTGTCGCCGAAATACGAAGCGCTGCGCAATTCCAAGAACGGCTGGACCATCCATGAAGCAGGGATGGCGCAGCTCGACGACGATGTCGGTATCGTGATGCAGAAACTCAAAGACATGGGCGTCGACGACAACACTATCGTTGTCTTCACCACTGACAACGGTACCGAGGTCTTCACCTGGCCTGATGGCGGACAGACGCCATTCGCACAGAGCAAGGGCACGGTTTTTGAGGGCGGCTTCCGCGTGCCCTGCATGGTCCGCTGGCCGGGCAAAGTGCCGGCCGGCAAGGTCGAGAACGGCATCATCTCAGGGTTGGACTGGTTTCCGACTTTCCTTGCGGCGGCCGGCAACCCGAACATCGCCGACGAACTGAAGAAGGGCAAGCAGATCGGCGACACGACCTACAAGTGTCATCTGGATGGCTATAACCAGATGGACATGATCACTGGCAAGGGTCCGTCGAACCGGCACGAGATCTGGTATTTCGGCGAAAGCGAACTCGGTGCCGTGCGCATCGATAACTACAAATATCGCTTCATCGACCAGCCCGGAGGCTGGCTCGGCGACAAGACCAAGCCCGACGTGCCCTATCTGATCAACCTCCGCCTCGATCCTTTCGAACGAACTGGTTGGCCGAGTAACGGGACAAGGGAGGGCGCGCAGCAATACTTCGATTGGTTCAAATACGAATTCTGGCGCTTCGTGTTTGTTCAGCAGCAGGTGGAAAAGCTGGCGATGACCGCGATTGAGTTTCCGCCGATGCAAAAGGGCGCGAGCTTCAATCTGGATGCCGTGAAGGCGAAAATCGATGCTGCGAGGGCCGCAATGGCCAAGTAGGCACGACAGGAGCTTTGACCAATGTTTCTCAGCGGGCGGCTCGCAAGAGCCGCCTGCCCAGCGATCATATCTACGGCACCAAGCAACGGAGAACCATCACGAGCCGCAGAAGCATCGGCATCGCAGAGGTGAATTGAGCGAGACTTCCATTAGCCACGTCGGATTCGGTCGCAGGAAAAGAAAACCCGCTGATCAATGAGTGTCCAAGCCTTCTTGTGAAGGAGAGTAGCATGACGAGCCGTGAGAAAGACCGAGACCGGCACCAAACCTCATTGCACGAGACCGAAGATGGCGCTCTCAGCCGCCGGAATATACTCTTGGGTTCGTCCGCGCTGGTGGCAGCGGCGACAATGACCTCGGGCGCCCTGGCACAGGCGCAAAAAGCCGCGCCGGCCGCGCCATCCGGACGCAAGCCGAACATCCTCATGATCATGGCCGACGACATCGGCTGGTTCAATGTCAGCGCCTACAATCTGGGCGTGATGGGCTACCGCACACCCAACATCGACCGCATCGCCAAAGAAGGCGCGTTGTTTACCGATTGGTACGGCGAACAAAGCTGTACGGCAGGCCGTGCGGCGTTCATCACGGGACAATCCCCGATCAGGACCGGCCTGACCAAAGTCGGTCTGCCCGGTTCGTCCATCGGACTTCACGCCGAAGACATGAGTGTCGCGGAGGCCTTGAAGCCGCTCGGCTACGCCACCGGGCAATTCGGCAAGAATCATCTCGGTGACCGCAACGAATATCTGCCGACCGTACATGGCTTCGACGAATTCTTCGGCAATCTCTACCATCTCAACGCCGAGGAAGAGCCGCAGAATCCGGATTACCCCAAGGATCCGAAGTTTCGGTCCAGGTTCGGGCCGCGCGGCGTGCTCAAATGCAAGGCCAGTGACACCGACGATCCAACCGTCGATCCATCCTATGGGCGTGTCGGAAAGCAGGTGATTGAGAACACCGGCCCGCTCGACACCAAGCGGATGCAGACGGTGGACGAAGAATTCATCGGCGCGGCGATCGATTTCATCGACCGCAAGCACAAGGAAAACACGCCGTGGTTCTGCTACTTCAACCCGACGCGTATGCATGTATGGACGCATCTAAAGCCCGCCTCGGACGGAAAGACCAAGCTTGGGATTTACCCTGACGGCATGGTGGAACTGGACGGCCTGGTCGGCCAGTTGCTGAAGAAACTCGATGACCTCGGGGTCGCCGACAACACTATCGTGTTGTTTACTACCGACAATGGCGCCGAGGTGATGTCCTGGCCGGATGGCGGCGCCACGCCGTTCCGCGGCGAGAAGGCAACCAACTGGGAAGGCGGCTATCGCGTTCCGATGGTGATCCGCTGGCCTGGCACGATCAAGCCCGGCACGGTCTACAATGAAATGTTCTCGCATTACGATTTGATCCCGACCTTTGCTGCGGCCGGCGGCGATTCCGATATCGTCGACAAATGCATGCGAGGTGCGCAGATCGGCAACAAGACATTCAAGGTTCATCTGGACGGATTCAATCTCATCCCGTTCTTTAGGGGCGAAGCGAAGGAGACGCCGCGCAAGGAGTTCGTCTACTGGAACGATGACGGCCAGCTCGTCGCGATCCGCGTCTTCGACTGGAAATCTGTCTTCCTCGAGCAGAACAACAAGGGCATCGGCGTATGGTCCGGGCAATTCACCGAATTGCGCATACCGAAATTGTTCAACCTACGCTCCGATCCATTCGAGCGCGGCGACGAGTCCATTCTCTATAACAAGTGGATGGCAGAACGTGCCTTCGTCCAGGTGCCGATGCAGGCGCTTGCTGCGCAGTGGCTGCAAAGCTTCAAGGATTATCCGGTGCGGCAGAAGCCCGCGAGCTTCAACCTCGACGCGGTGATGGCGAAGCTGGAGAAGGCAGGATCGAGCGCCGATTGACGATGGCAACGCCGGTTTCATGGAGAGCTGAGTGAGCGGGAGCTGATCGGTACCTCACAAGCCAAGTCGTTTTCCGTTGCGTGAAGAGGACTCAAGCCGCTGAATAGCTGTCAGTCCTCATAGTGAAGAAGGAGCCCAAGATGCCCGACGACACTCAAGACCAAGACCGGCACGATGCGTCGCCGCACGAGATCGACGACAACATCCTCAGCCGTCGTAACATCCTGCTCGGCTCTTCGGCGCTGGTGGCAGCGGCGACGATAACCTCCGGCGCGCTCGCGCAGGCACCAAAAGCGACTCCGGCGCAGGCTACGCCGCCCGCAACGCCCTCGGCTCCTTCCGGTCGCAAGCCGAACATCCTCATCATCTGGGGCGACGATGTCGGCGTCGCTAACATCAGCGCTTATTCGAACGGCCTGATGGGCTATGAAACGCCGAACATCGACCGTATCGGCCGTGAGGGTATCAAGTTCCTGCATTATTATGGCGAGCAGTCGTGCACCGCCGGCCGCGCCGCATTCCTGACCGGCCAGCACGGCATTCGATCCGGCCTCACCAAAGTCGGCTTTCCCGGCGCGCCTATGGGCATGAGCCAGCTCGATCCTTCGATCGGCGGCCTGCTCAAGAACCTCGGTTACGGGACTGGGCAATTCGGCAAGAACCACGTCGGCGATCGCAACGAGTCGCTGCCGACCGTGAACGGCTTCGACGAGTTCTTCGGCAATCTCTACCATCTCAACGCCGAAGAAGAACCGGAGCTGCCGGATTACCCGAAGGATCCGGCCTACCTGGCCAAGTTCGGCCCCCGCGGTGTGCTGAAGTGTAAGGCAACCGATCGCGACGATCCGACCGTCGATCCGCGCTTCGGCAAGATCGGCAAACAGACCATCGAGGATACCGGCGCGCTGACCAAGAAGCGCATGGAGACGGTCGACGATGAAACTTCGGCCGCAGCGATCGACTATATGAAGCGGCAACAGGGCGCGGGAAAGCCCTTCTTCGTCTGGTTCAATGCGACCCGCATGCATCTGCGGACCCACGTCCGCGCCAGCCATCGTGGCCGTTACACCCACGGCGACAGCGAATATATCGACGGCATGCTGGAACACGACGACACCGTCGGCAGCCTGCTCAAGGCCCTCGACGACATGGGCATCGCCGACAATACCATCGTCGTTTATTCAAGCGACAACGGACCGCACATGAACTCCTGGCCCGACGGCGCCATGACCTGGTTCCGCTCGGAGAAGAACACCAACTGGGAGGGAGCCTTTCGGGTGCCGTGCCTGGTGCGCTGGCCCGGCGTGATCAAGCCGGGCACAGTGACCAACGAGATCATGAGTCATAACGACTGGATTCCGACGCTATGCGCTGCCGCCGGCGAGCCTGATATCGTTGGCAAGCTCAGGTCGGGCTACACGGCGAACGGCATCAATTACAAAGTACATCTCGACGGCTACGATCAGTCCACGTTCCTGCGCAACGTCAGCGGTACTGCCGGCAACAACAACGGCACCAAGAGCGCCCGCGACATTTTCTTCTATTCCGACGATGACGGTTTGCTGGTCGGCTTTCGTAAGGGCGACTACAAATACGTCTACGCCGAACAGCGCCTGATCGGAACGCTGGGGGTATGGGCCGAGCCGTTTACCAAGCTTCGCCTGCAGAAGATCTTCAATCTGCTCCAGGATCCGTTCGAGCGGGCCGACATGACCTCCAACACCTTCTGGGATTGGCAGCTCAACCATGTCGGGCAGGTTTACGGCGCGATGGACGATGTCGGGGCGTTCGTGATGACGTTCAAGGAGTTTCCGCCGCGCGCGTTCCCGCCCAGCTTCGTGCCAGCGACCATCATGGAGGAGACGCTGGACGACATCAAGGATAACAGGGCCAAGGCGGGCCAACGCGCGCAGAGCATCGACAAGATCCGCTCCGGCGTGAACCAGATGATCGAGCAACAGCTCCAACAGCGGGGCATCAAGTAAGACGCCGCGCGCCATACCGACCCCTGCAAATGGGGCCGGTATGGCGTTTCGACAAAAATCGCGGGGCCAAAAATGCCTGCCATTCCCATCATTCGGCGAACCTTTTTCACTTCATTTTTTGTCGTCAGCATTCTTGCTTCTCTATGCACAAGCGCGTTCGCGCAAACCGATCCGTTGCCGTCCTGGAACGATGGTGCGGTCAAGAAATCCATCACCGATTTTATCGCGCGCGTCACGACGCAGGGCGAGGGCTTCGTCCCGACCGAGCAGCGCATCGCCACCTTCGACAACGACGGCACGTTGTGGACCGAGCAGCCCTACTATTTTCAGCTTGCCTTCGCGCTTGATCGAGTCAAGGCGCTGGCGCCGCAGCATCCGGAATGGAAGACCAAGCAACCATTCAAGGCGTTGCTGGAAGGCGACAAGAAAGTACTGGCGGCGGCCGGCAAGGACGGGCTGCTGCAAATCATAGCGGCGACGCATGCCGGCATGACGGTCGAGGACTTCACCAGGACCGTGATCGATTGGACGAGGACCGCCCGCCATCCGCGCTTCAATCGTCCCTACACCGAGCTCGTCTACCAGCCGATGCTGGAACTGCTCGCCTATCTGCGCGCCAACGGGTTCAAGACCTTCATCGTGTCCGGCGGCGGCATCGAGTTCATGCGGCCGTGGACCGAGCGTGTCTACGGCATTCCGCCGGAGCAGGTGGTCGGCTCGTCCGGGGTGGTGAAATACCAGATCGGCGCCGACGGCAAGCCGGAACTGATGAAGCTCGCCAAGATCGAGTTCATCGACGACGGCCCCGGCAAGCCGGTGGGCATCAACCGCTTCATCGGCCGGCGGCCGATCTTCGCGTTCGGCAACTCCGATGGCGATTTGCAGATGCTGCAATGGACTGTTGCCGGGCAGGGACCGCGCTTCGCCGGCCTCGTCCACCACACCGATGCCGAGCGTGAGTACGCCTACGACCGGAACTCCAAAGTGGGCAAGCTCGACAAGGCGCTCGACGAGGCTACAGCGAAAGGCTGGACCGTCGTGGACATGAAGCAAGATTGGAAGACGGTATTTCCGGCCGAGAAGTGAAGGAAGAAGAGATGAAGAAGCAGTTGTTCTTCGCCGTCATGCTCGCCGCTACGGTCTCGCAGGCGGCCTTCGCGCAGATGCCGACACCTGATCAGCTCGCGCAGCGAACCATCGAGCGGCGCGCGGTCGAGGCCGTCATCTGGGGCATGCCGGCCGTCAACTACGATCTGATGCTTCAGGCGGCCATCGGTGCCAAAGGCGAATCCAACCAGGTCATCTATTGGTCACGACTGCCGGACTGGAAGAACCAGACACTCACGCCGAATCCCGACGTGATCTATCTGATGCCTCTGTTCGACACCAAGGATGTCGGACCGATGGTCATGGAGATTCCGCCGGCCGGCGCCGACGGCTCGATTACCGGCAGCATCGACGACGGTTGGCAGACTGCGCTCGAAGATGTCGGCCCTGCCGGCGTCGACAAGGGCGCGGGCGGAAAATATCTGATCCTGCCGCCCGGCTACAAGGACAAGGCGCCGGAGGGATACATCGCTCTTCAGTCCCCGACATTCCGCAGCTACGCTCTTTTGCGCTCCAATCTGGCGAGCGGGAGCGATGCGGATGTCGCCAAGGCGGTCGCCTACGGCAAGCGCGTGAAGGTCTATCCGCTGTCACAGGCCAAGGACCCGCCACCCACCACCTTCGTCGACGCGATCGACGTCGTCTTTGACAGCACCATTCCCGGCGATCTCAGGTTCTTTCAAGCGCTCGACCGCTTCGTGCAGCATGAGCCGTGGATCGACCGTGACCGTGTGATGATCGATATGCTGAAATCAATCGGCATCGAGAAGGGCAAGACATTCGCGCCCGACCAGAGCATGCAGGCAGCCTTGAAAAATGCGATGGGCGAAGCGCGCGCGTGGCTCGACAATCGTTATGAGGGCATCTTTACGACCTCGTTCAACGAAGGACAGCAGTGGGTGCTGCCGGCCATGCCCGGCCTCAGTGAAGCAATGATGACCAACTTCGCCAATCCGAATGCCTATGCGGTGGACGGACGCGGCGTTGCCTATTCGATGGCGTTTTTCAGCGCCAAGCATCTCGGCGCCGGCCAATATTACCTGATGACCATCAGGGACAAGGACCGCAAGCCGCTCGACGGCAATGGCACCTACCGGCTCACTGTGCCGGCCAACGCGCCGGTGAAACTCTATTGGTCGGCAACCGTGTATGACCGCGCCACGCACGCGTTGATCCGCGACAAGTCCTGGTCGAGCCGCTCCTCTAACACGCCGAAACTGCAAAAGAACGCCGACGGTTCGGTGGACGTCTTTTTCGCTGCGAAAGCGCCTGATGGAAAAGAAGCGAATTGGGTGCCTACCAATGCGGATGGCCGCTTTGAAGTCCTGTTCCGTCTTTACGGGCCGGAGAAGCCGTTCTTCGACAAGCAGTGGGTGTTGCCGGATATCGTAAAGCTGAATTGAGCGTTATGGAGGAAACAATGAGATTTCGAAGCCCGAGGCCAGCGTTACTCCTTGCCGCTTTAGCTGGTCTCATGGTCCCTGCACATGCGCAGCAAATTGCCGTGCCCGCGAGCGCAGCCGAGGTCAAGGGCACGCCCTCCGGGACGATCATGACAAAGGAGTATGTCGAAATGGTCGGGCGGCTCGCCTATGTCTGGGGCTGGCCGCTGGTGAACAATGTCAATCGAGCTGGAGCGGTTGCCGCTCTACCAGGACCCGGGCGCATCGGTGGTGTCATTCCCGCGGCGCCTGCCGGCTACGTCTCGATGCTGACCGATTACATCGACGCGGCCGAGCACTTCGTGACATGCCCGAACCAGGACACGGTTTACGGCGCCGGATATCAGCGCCTCGATACCAAGCCGGTCATCGTCCAGGTACCAGACTTCGGCGGCCGCTTCTTTACCTATCAGCTTGCGGATGCACGAACGGATTCGTTCGCATCGATCGGCAAGCAGTACCAGACAAAGCCGGGCTTTTATCTTCTGGTCGGCCCGAACTGGAAGGGTGATATGCCTTCAGGCATCAACGCCGTCTATCGTTCGTCGACAGACCTCGTTGCGATTTTTCCGCGCGTCTTCATGGACGACACGCCGGAGGATAGGGCTGCGATCCAGCCATTGATAAGCCAGGTGATGGTCTATCCCTTGAGCGAGTTCGACGGCAAGATGAAGACCAAGGACTGGAAGTCGACACCCGCGTTTCCCGCGCCACCGAGCGGGAGCGGCGAAACCCAGTGGGTCATTCCGGAAAAGTTCTTCGATGAACTACCCGGTGTGATGAAGAGCGTTCCGCCGCTCCCCGGCGAGGAGGCGCTTTATTCGATGATTGAATCGGTGCTTGCTGGCGCCGCAAAAAATCAGGAGATTAAGGCCGCTCTCGTGCAGACCGCTGTAGTTGCGGAGCGCGAACTGATCAAACCGCTGTTCGATTTCAGAAACAACGGCCGTCCGGTGGGCAATGGCTGGACCTCTCCCCCGAACGGCGCGAGATGGGGAACCGATTATCTTTCCCGTACGGCAACGGCGCGATCAAACATGTACGACAATGCGCCGGAGGAAACGCGCTACATCTACACGGATTTCGACTCGCAGGGACAGCCGCTGAATGGAAATAACCGTTATGCGGTGACCTTCGCGAAAGATCGGACGCCGCCCGTCGACGGGTTCTGGTCGCTGACGCTCTATAACAAAGAGCACTTGTTCGAGCCCAACAGTCTCAACCGCTTTTCACTGGGAACCAAGAGCAAGTCCCTCCGATACAATGCGGATGGTTCGTTGACGCTTTATTTCCAGAACGAATCTCCAGGCAAGGACCTGGAATCGAATTGGGTGCCCGCGCCCAAGGACGACTTCTCGCTGTACATCCGGGCTTATTGGCCGAAGGCGGAAATCCTCGATGGCACATGGGCGCCGCCGCCCGTTCAGCGCCGGAGTTGAGATACCCCTGTCCACGAATCGAATTCAGAGCGGAACAAGAGAGACAAGCTCGCAGTCACAGCAGTCATCGCAACTTTCCTGACAGAAGGCATTTTTCAGTTTGAGAAATGAAAAGATCGAACTGAACCGGGAGTTCAAGATGAAGCCCAGCATCAGACCATATTTCGTCAGTGCCGCGCTTTTGGCAATCTGCTTGGCTATGCCTTCGCGGGCTCAACAGTCGCCAGGCGTCTCGTCCTCCTCAACCGACGGTTACGGTTGGCTCAGTTCCGAGACGGTGAGGACCAGATTCGGTGACTTCGAATTCAGGAACGGATATCCGACTCCAGCTGCAGCCGATGCTTTGCTCGATCAACTGAAATTCAATCGCGGCATTGAAGTCTATCTTACTCAAATTCCTTCCGTCTCTATCGTTGCAGAGCATCGCGGTTTGGCGGACTTCGGAGCAAAGCGCCCAAATCAGTTGGTCATTTGGGAACAACTGATGGACGCGACGACGATTCTGCTCACCCCGAATACCGAAACCGTCTACGCCCTGGGCCATTTGGATCTGAAGGCCGATGGTCCGACCGTCGTCGAAGCGCCGCCGAAGATGCTTGGTTTCGCCATGGATGCGTTGCAGCGATACCTTGTCGACATTGGCATCCCCGGGCCTGACAAAGGTCAAGGGGGCAAGTACCTCTTCTTGCCACCGGGTTACGCGGGTCCGGTGCCAGACGGTTACTTCGCATTCAAGTCGCCCACCTTTACGGTCAGTTTCGGAATGCGCGGCTTCAAGGTCGATGGCAAGACCGATCAAGCCGTCGCGCTCATGAAGCAAACCAAGGTGTATCCGCTGGCGAAGGCGTCAAGTCCGCCTCCGATGGAATTCCTGAACGGCTCAGGCAAAGCCATCAACACAGTCGCACCCGACACGTTCGCCTTTTTCGAAATGCTCGCGCAGCTTGTCGATGAGGAGCCCGCCGAAGTCTTCACACCGCTCGAACGTTTCTACATGCAGGCGATCGGCATCGGAAAAGGCAAGTCCTTCAACCCCACACCGAAAGACAAGGCGTTGCTCGCTGACGCGGCGAGGGTTGGGGCGGCGATGGCGCGAGCAAACAGCTTCGCGTCGTCCGACCCTGACACCTTTTACTACAAGGATCGCAAATGGCAGTACGTCGGCAATGTGCCGTATAATTTCAACAAGGACGGTGTGCTAGAGATCGATCGCCGAGCCTATGTCTATTACATGGCGCTCGGCAACTCGCCCGCGATGATGACCAAGAACGTCGGCATCGGCTCGTATTATCTGTGGACGTATAAAGACGCGGCGGGTGGCTTTCTCGACGGCGCAGAGAACTACCAGCTGCGTATTCCGGCCAATGTCCCGGCCAAGGACTTCTGGTCGGTGCTTGTCTACGACTCTATGAGCCGATCCGAACTCCAGAACGGTGAGAAGTTTCCATCCGTCAGCAAGTATACCGATCCGAAGGTCAATGCTGACGGTTCTGTCGACGTGTATTTCGGTCCGACGATGCCGCCTGGCCAGGAGAAGAACTGGATCAAGACGGTCGCAGGCAAGGGTTGGTTTCCGATCTTCCGGTTCTATGGACCACTTGAACCGCTCTACGACAAGAGCTGGGCGCTCAACGATATCGAGAAAATGAAATGACGGGAGGCTGGAATTATACGGTGCGGCTCGATCGTCAGCCAGCGAGTTGAGGGAACGACAATGACAGGCCTCGATATCTTCGCCTGGATTGTGCTGATCGTCCTTGCCGCCAGTGCCATCGGCGTGTTCTGCATCGCGGGCTGGCTGCCTGGGCATATCGCCAAGACCCGCGGGCACCCGTGGGCCGACGCCGTGAGGGCGGCGGGCTGGATCACGTTGATCTGCGGCTTCGCGCTGTGGCCGGTCGCGCTGATCTGGGCCTATGTCGACGTGCCCGCGCGGCGACAACCGGGAACGGCGCCATGATCGTCGTCCTTCTCAACGTTTATCTCGTCATTCTTTTCCTGCTGGTGAAGTTGAACATCGTTCGCTTCACCCTGTTCTGGAAGGCCTCGCCGTTCATCGTACTTCTTCTCCTGCTAATTGGATTGTTTATTCCGATGGGCTGGGGCGCGCCGCAGGGGCCGGCCCTCGTCGTGAGGAATGCGGTTTCGATCGTGCCCGATGTCGCGGGCGAAGTGACCGATGTCCCCGTCGTCGCCAATGCGCCGTTAAAGGCGGGCGATGTGCTGTTCAAGATCGACCCCACACCTTATGACGCACAAGTCAAGGCGATCCAGGCACAGTTGAAACTCTCGGCCACGCGCCTTGCACAGATGACGCAACTGTTCGAACGCGATTCCGGCCGCGGCTTCGACGTCGAGCAGCGGCAATCCGAAGTGGATCATCTGCAGGCGCAACTCGATGGCGCACAGTGGAATCTCGACAAGACCATCGTCCGGGCGCCGACGGATGGCTACGTCACCAACCTCGCGCTGCGCAAGGGAGCGCGCGTCGCCAACCTGCCGCTGTCGCCGGTGATGGCGTTTATCGATACCTCGAACACGTTGATCGGCGTCGAACTCGCGCAGATCGACGCGCGCTATGTCGCGCCGGGGCAGGGCGTCGAGGTCACCTTCAAATATCTCCCCGGCCGGGTATTCACCGGCAAGGTCGAGACCGTACTGCAGGCGATCGCAGCCGGGCAGCTCCAGACTTCCGGGCTCGCCGTTCAATCGAAGGCCATCGAGGCAGCGCCCTTTGTCGCACGTATCAGGCTCGACGATTCCGCGCTTGCCAATAGCCTGCCGGCCGGCAGCACCGGTACCGCTGCGATTTTCACGGATCGCGTGAAGGCCGCGCACGTCATCCGCAAGGTATTGCTGCGCCAGATCGCGATCACGAATTACGTCAACCCGTTTTGACGGTGGTATAGTGCGTTGTTGTTGAGCAAAGGCTGGGTCTCGTAGGGGGATCGTTTGTTGTCAACGAGTGGGGAACATGGCGTAACATCGGCAAGACCGCCGCCCATCACCGGCGTGCCGGTTCCAGAGCAGCCGGCGCTGCGGCTGATCTATGATACGGCGCCGATAGGACTTGCCGTTCTCTCTCCGGATTGCCGGTATCTGCACATCAATCAGCGCCTCACCGAGATATGCGGGATCTCCGTCGAGGATCATCTGGGACGAACGGTCCGGGATTGCGTGCCGGCGCTGGCAGATGCGGTCGAGGAGATTGTCCGCTCGATCATGCAAACGGGTGAGCCGGTGACAGGCATCGAGGTCGCCGGCCAGCGTGCCGATCAAGCCGAGGAGCGCTGGTGGGTGACCTATTGGCATCCGCTGCGCAACGATGCTGGCGATATTGTCGGGATTAACGTGGCCGCCGAGGAAGTCACCGAGCGCAAGCGTGCAGTGGCAGCATTGCAAGCGCACGAAAAGGAACTGCGCAGCGCCAGAGACGCGGCCCAGGCAGCGTTGCGACATCTACAGGAGACACAGGAGTCGCTGATCGAATCCGAAAAACTCGCCGCTCTCGGACGGCTCGTGGCCGGAGTTGCGCACGAGGTGAACAGTCCCGTCGGCACCAGCCTCACCATCGCCTCGTCGCTCGAGAGCAAGACCGCTCAATTCGCCGCGCAGGCGGCGCAAGGCAGTCTCAAGCGATCAAGCCTCAATAATTTCCTCGAAGTGAGCCGGAAGGCATCGACGCAACTCGTCGCCAACCTCAGTCACGCGGCCGAACTGGTTCAATCGTTCAAACAGGTGGCGGTCGACCGGAGTTCGTCTAATCGGCGTATTTTCGATTTGAATGATATCACCGCGCAGGCCATCAAGAGCTTGCGGGCGGGTTTTAGAGATCGCGGCTTGACCGTCCTCTTCGACTGCCCGCCGGATCTGACGATGAATAGTTATCCCGGTCCCTATGGACAGATGTTGAGCAATCTTTTTCTCAATTCGATGACACATGGCTTTCCGGACGGAAGGGAAGGTACCATTGGCATCGAGGTGCAGACGTCAGGTGACGAGGAGGTCGAAATCCGGTTCTCCGACGACGGCTGCGGCATGAGTGCCGATGTCAGGCAGAAAGCCTTCGATCCGTTCTTCACGACGCGGCGCGATCGGGGTTGCACCGGTCTGGGCCTGCACATCGTCCACACGATCGTCACCAATTGTCTCGGCGGCCAGGTCAATCTTGATAGCGGACCTAACGAGGGAACAGAATTCAGGATCATCCTGCCCCGGGTGGCCCCTACAGCGGCACCGCTGCCATGATGGCCCGTACCCGATCACGAACTATGTCAACCCGTTTTTGAGAGACATAACGACCGGCATGCATTGGAACCCGATGATGTGATTCCCTTGCCACAGCCCTGCGTTAAATCGTCGCCTACCTTAGCGTGTGCGAAAATAAGGAATAGGATCGTGAAAGAATTGGCGGATCGAACGCAACTGTACCTGGGGAGTATCTGACGTGAGTTGAGATAGTGGCCAAAGCCTAGGGGAGGCAAGAATGGTACGTGCAAAATATCGAATCCTGGCGGGCATTGCGGGCATGTTCGCGCTGCTGGATCATCCGCAAGCCGCGTTTGCCGATGAAGGCGGCGTCAGCTTCTGGGTACCGGGATTTTTCGGGAGCCTTGCGGCCACGCCGCAGCAGCCGGGCTGGTCCGTCGCCAACATCTATTATCATGACTCGGTTTCCGCTGGCGGCAACGTGGCGCTCGCGAAAGAAATTCAGATCGGCCGGATACCCGCCAATCTCAACGCGAGCCTGAACGCAAACGTCAGCGCCAATGTTAACCTCGGTTTCGTGGCCGCAACCTACGTCTTTGCGACCCCGGTATTGGGCGCTCAGGCCTCGGCGAGCCTGCTCGGGGCCTACGGCGCCAATTCGACCACGCTTGCGGGATCGCTCACTGGGACGTTGACGGGACCGGGCGGCATCGGCATTCCCTTTTCGCGCTTCGACAGTATCGACAGCTCGCTCATCGCATTTGGTGACCTCGTCCCGCAATTCGCGTTGCGCTGGAACGCTGGCGTCAACAACTACATGACCTATGTCACTGGCGACATTCCGGTCGGGGCATACAACTCGATGCGTCTGGCCAATCTCGGAATAGGGCATGGCGCGATCGACGCGGGCGGCGGATACACCTATTTCAATCCGCAGACCGGACACGAATTCTCCGGCGTACTCGGCTTCACCTATAATTTCATCAACACGGCAACCCAGTACCAGAACGGCGTGGACATGCACTTCGACTGGGGCGCGTCGCAATTCCTGACCAAGCAGATTCAGGTCGGACTGGTGGGATACGTCTACAGGCAAATCGGCTGCGACAGCGGATCGGGCGATCGCGTCGGCTGCTTTCAGTCGCAGGTCGCAAGCATCGGTCCCCAGGTCGGCTTCATCATTCCGCTCGCCGACAAGATGCAGGGATATCTCAATCTCAAGAGCTATTGGGAATTCGCCGCGGAAAACCGGCCCTCCGGCTGGAATACCTGGGTGACCTTTGCAATCTCTTCTGCCCCGCCGCCGCCAGCCGCGACGCCGACCTATCACAAGTGATATGCGAAGGCCGTTCAGAGCGTTTGCGACAGCAGCCGCGCTGAATCGACTGAGGCTGTGCGGCTTCACCGGCTGTTTCGTTGCGGTCGTAACGGCCGGGTCGGTCCCGGCCATCGCGCAGACAACCACACAAAACCTGGCGGACGACACCGGCGCGCCGGATTTTTTCAAGCCGCCGCCCAACATGTTTCAGGCCCTGACGGAGTATAGGACCGCGCCGGGCTCGACCCGCGAGGTTACGACCGAGACGCTGAATCTCCGCTACGACCACGCTTTCGATTTGCAGTCCGGCTGGATTTTGGCGACGCGGACCGATTTGCCAATGCTGTCGAAAAACCCGATCAGCGCTTCAAACCCGAACGGCGACTTCGTTCAAGGCATCGGCGACGCCGATGTTCAGGCGGCGCTCATTCACAACATCAATCAACGCTGGGCGTTCGGCTTCGGCATGCGGCTTATCGCGCCCACCGGCGATGATCTCCTCGGCTCCGGAAAATGGCAGGTGATGCCGATCGTCGGCGCACGTCTGGCTCTGCCGGAAATCACCAACGGCAGCTATTTCGAGCCGTTGCTTCGCTACGACGTCAGTGTCGCCGGCGATCCGACGAAGAAGAACATCAGCAATCTGCAATTCGCGCCGACGCTCAATATCAATCTTCCGAACCGATGGTTTTTCACCTTTTTCCCGAGTACGGACATCCGCATCAATTACGGCGATCCGATCACGGGACAAACCGGCCGCTGGTTCGTTCCGTTCGACTTTCGCTTCGGCAAGAAATTCACGGACAACGTTGCGCTGTCGCTGGAGATCGGCGTTCCCATCATAAAGGACTACCCCGTCTACGACTTCAAGACACAGCTTCGACTCAACGTCACGTATTGAAGCGGCTCGGCCGGCGCAGCGACTGACGGCAAGCCGGTTAGCGAGCGACGGCATTTCAGTACGGCGGCTCCCGGCGCTGCCGCTGCGCCTTTGCAGCTTCGATCCACCATATGAGATCGTCGCCGAAGCGCGGGAAGATGCGCTCAAGTGCTTTGCCGCCTTCGCCGGTCGGTTCGCCATCGGCCGAAAGAGTCCCCGCAATGGGCCCCACGGCGATGGTGCTCGATACCACCACCATGCCCATCTCTGAAAGGGTGCCGTGCCACGCCGTTGCGGCACGCGCGCCGGAGAACCGCCCGGCCGAATAACTTGCGATCGCCGCCGGACGCCAGAACCACTCTTCAAGAAAGTGATCGGTCAAATTCTTCAGTCCCGGCTGAATACCCCAATTGTATTCGCCCGTGACGAAAACGAATCCGTCAGCCTCGCGAATCTGACCGGCGAGACGCTCAAGGACTTCGGGAGCCTTTCCGGCCGGATACTCCTTGTACATGCGGTCCAGCATCGGCAAGCCGATAGCTTTCGCATCGATCAATTCGGCATCTTCACCGCGGCGGCGCAGCCGGTCGACCACAAAATCGGCGAGCCGGATGCCCATCCGGTCCGAGCGATAGGAGCCGTAAAACACAAGGATGCGATGACCCATTCAGTCCGCTCCGAGCGTGGAATGGCAGCAGCCGCAATTGTCGTCCAGGACTCCTGCGATACGCGGTGAGCAGGATCCCTTCAGGCTCTTGTTTGGACCGAATGGGCCGCTCATTGCAATAGCGCTTGGTGCCGCGCGTGAGTGCAGCTTTAGGTCAGCATAATCCGGCAAAATGCCAGAGGCGCGGGCCTGCCGATCTCGCAGACGTGACGGCCTCGGCGGTTCGGCGTGGAACCGGCAATCTTGTTTTTTCGTTCTGCCGGGGATGCTGACGCGCACGTGTCTCGCACCTTTTCAAATCCGGTTCCATCGGAACGATCCTTGGCCGTTGGTGTTGGCGGGAGGGCGCAGGAATGCGCCCTCAAGCAAGGAGAAGACGACATGACATCCATCGGAAAGAGTTTGGTTGGCACAGCTCTCGGCGCAGGAATGCTTGCGCTATCCAGCATCAGTGCATCCGCGGCAATCGTCTGTCAGGGCAACGTCTGCTGGCACGCGCATGAGCGGTTCGACTATCCTGCCGGGGCCAGAGTCGTGATTCATGAAGATGACTGGCGTCCCGGCCCACGGATTACCTTTCGTGAGCACGAGGGCCGCGGCTACTGGAAGGGCGAGCGCTGGACCGAGTGGTAACCGCCACGGCTGATTTGAATTGAAAGAGGCTGTCCGTTGGGCAGCCTCTTTTGTATTCATGATCAATTATTCGCAGCCTTGCTGCGTCAGGAGCATATTCATCTCTCTTCTGCTGAAAAAAGAAGCGGCTACGGCCTTGCCACGTGTGAGGATTGCAAGGAAACATCGTTCCCGGGCTAGGGCTTGGGGTGAGGAATGGGTGAAGAATCTGAGAAGTCGCTTGATCGGCGCGCGTGGAATGTCCTGATTCTTGCGACGATTTTCTGGATCGCGGACGGATATGACACTTTCGTCCTTCTGATCACTGCTCGCCCCACGCTGCACGACATTCTGCCGCCAGAGGCCCTGCCGCAATTCTCGACCTATCTCGGCGCGTTGGTCGCCGTCACGCTGGCCGGTTGGGCGACCGGCGGCATTTTGGGTGGTTGGCTCGGTGACCGGCTCGGCCGGCGCAAGACCATGATTGCAGGCGTTCTGCTCTACAGCGTTGCGACGACACTTTCGGCCGCAACCTCTTCGCTTATTCCCTTTGCCTTGACCCGCTTCTTCACCGGCGTCGGCATCGGGGCGGAATGGGGCGTCGGCACCTCGTTGTTGCAGGAGGTGTGGCCGGAAAAATGGCGCACCAAAGGTGCGGGCCTGCTGCAATCCGGCTTCTCGGTCGGCGGGGTGGTGATCTCCGGCGTCTGGATCCTGGTGGGGTCGACCCTCGGACTATCCTGGCGCTGGATGTATTTGTTCGGCATCGTCCCGCTGATCATTCTCGCTTTCGTCCACAAATCGATTCCGGAATCGACGCGCTGGGTGAAGCAGCGATCCCGCGATGCCGAGCAGGCCTTGTTCGCTGCGCCGGCGCTCCGCCGCAACCTAGTCGGCGCGCTGCTGGTATCGATCTCGATCACCGGCGGTTGGTGGGCCGTGGCCTCGTTCCTGCCGACCTTCGTCTCGAGCCTGGTGAAAGACCCGCGCGACATCGCCTTCTATGCCGGTTGGGCCGGCACACTTTATAATGTTGGCGAGATTGCCGGCTGCATCGTCTTCGGCTTCATGGCCGAAAGCTGGGGGCGCCGACCCACGACCGTGTTCTACTTCATTGGCTCGTTGATTGCGGTGCCGGTTGTCTTTCTTTGGCTAAGCACGGTCAGCGAGGTGACCTGGGCGCAACTCGTGGCCGGTTATTTTACCGGCGGCCTCTACAGCTGGTACACGGTCCACACACCGGAGCTTTTTCCGACCCGCTTCAGAGCGACCGCAATCAGCATTGTCTTTTCCGGCTCGCGCTATCTTGCGATGATCGGCGCAATCACCGCCGGCAGTCTGGCTGCAGCGCTCGGCGGTTTCGGAAAAGTTGCGGTCTATTTCGCGCCGATCTACTTCCTGGGTATCGTCGCCGTGCTCTGGCTGCCGGAAACGCGTGGCAAGGGCCTGCCGGATTGACAGGTGGCTTTCCCCGGGAGAAGAGACGGCATGGACGACGCCGCACCAAGGTCCTGGATTGGCCGCAGCATCCCGCGCGTCGAGGATGCCGTGCTGTTGCGCGGTAGCGCGACCTTTGTCGACGATCTTCCCTTCGCCGATGCGCTGCATGTCTGTTTCGTTCGCAGCCCGCTGGCGCATGGTCTGTTGCGTCGTATCGGTACTGATGCTGCCCGCGGCGTACCCGGCGTCCACGCGGTGCTGTGCTTCGCCGATCTGCGCCGCGTGCTGACGATGGACGACATCCCGCTCAATCTGCCTGCCGGCGGCCTGCGCTTCGACGTCAACCCGACGTGCCTCGCCATCGAGGAAGTCAGCTATGTCGGCGAGCCGGTGGCGATGGTGCTGGCTGAATCTCGCCACGTCGCCGAGGATGCTGCAGCGCTGGTCGAGCTTGACATCGAGGCGCTGCCCGCAGTCGTCGATCCCGTCGACGGTCTTGCGCCGGGGGCACCGCGCGCCCGCATAGGATTTAAGGACAATCTGGTAGCGCAGACCAAGGTCGACTACGGCGACGTTGAAGGCGCATTCGCCGCAGCCGCACATGTCGTTTCGGAAGAGTTCCGGCTGCACAAAGGCGGCGGTCATCCGATCGAACCGCGTGGGTTGGTGGCGCGATTTGACGAAGTCGAGCAGCAACTGACGGTCTGGGATTCAACCCAGCTGCCGCACCGCGCCAAGGCGATGTTGGTGGCGACATTAGGGCTCGGCGAACATCAGGTGCGCGTCGTGCCGCCCGATGTCGGCGGTGGATTTGGCACCAAGGCGGTCTTCCATCCCGAAGAACTCGCGATCCCCACCGCGGCCTTGTTGTTGCGCCGTCCAGTGAAATGGATCGAGGACCGGTTCGAGAGTTTCACCGCCAGTATCGGCGAGCGTGATCAGGTCTGGCACATCGAGGCTGCATTCGATCGAAGCGGAAAATTGCTCGGCGTGCGCGGGCGGATTTGGCACGATCACGGTGCGGCCACGCCTTATGGCATCCCGTTGCCTTTCAATGCCGCGACGAATTTCATCGGCCCCTACATCCTGCCCGCCTGCCGCATCGGCATCGATATCTGCCTGACCAACAAGACCCCGGCGGCGCCGACCCGTGGCGCGGGGCGGCCGCAGGGGGTGTTCGTGATGGAGCGTCTGCTCGATCGGACCGCGCGGCAACTCGGGATCGGACGCGACGAAATCCGCCGCCGCAACCTGATCCCGGCCGAGAAGATGCCGTTCACGATTCCGGTCAAGCAGCGCGACGGCAGTCTGATGACCTACGACAGCGGCAACTATCCGGAGATTCTGCGCCGTGCATTGGCCGCCGCCGGCTTCGCGGATTTTCCCGCCCGTCAACTGGCAGCAAGACAGGAAGGCCGGCAGATCGGCCTCGGACTCGCGATGTATGTCGAGGCCACCGGACGCGGGCCGTTCGAAAGCGTGAAGATCAGCGTTGGGGCCTCCGGCCGCATCGTGGTGCACAGTGGCGCGACCGCGCAAGGCCAGGGCGTGAAAACCATGCTTGCGCAGGTGGTCGCGGATGCGCTGGATGTCGATCCGGCCACGATCCATGTCGTTGCAGGCGACACGTCGGGCACGGCCGAAGGTCTCGGCGCCTATGCCAGCAGGCAGGCGGTGACGGCGGGAAACGCGGCGTACCAGGCCGCTATCATGATCGCCGACAAGGCCAAGCAGGCCGCAGCCGAAATGATGGAGGTGGCGGCGGACGATCTCGAACTGCGTGGCGGGGCGGTGCAGGTCAAAGGCGTGCCGGGGTACGGCCGCAGCCTGAAGCAGATCGCGAAAGCACTGACGGGCACGCCCGGTTTCGCGCTCCCCGCCAATCTGACGCCGGGGCTTGCTGCGGCGAAGGACTTCATGACCTCCGGTCTTTGCTACACCAACGGCTGCCATTTGGCCGAGGTCGAGGTCGATGCCTTGACCGGCGGAGTAAAAATCCAGCGCTATATCGTGATGCACGATTGCGGCCGGGTCATCAATCCGATGATGCTCGAAGGCCAGATCCTCGGCGGTGTGGTTCACGGCATCGGCATGGCCTTGTTCGAGTGGATGCGCTACGGCGACGATGGCCAGCCGTTGACGGGCACCTACGCCGATTATCTGCTGCCGACTTCGGACGTGGTGCCGAACATCGAAATCCATCACATGGAAAGCCCGAGTCCGCTGAACCCGTTGGGTGTCAAGGGCGCGGCGGAAAGCGGCACCATCGGCGCGCCGGCCACGATCGTCTCGGCGATCGAGGATGCGTTACAGCCGCTCGATATCAGGATCAACGAGCTTCCAGTGACGCCTGCGCGTCTTCGCGCGGCAATCAAGACGGCGCAGCGGAAGCTTTTGCCATGAAGGCGGCCCCGTTCCGCTATCACCGGCCGTCGACCGTTGCCGAGGCGGTAAGACTTTTGGCGACGCTGGAGAATGCGCGGGTGATCGCGGGCGGCCAGTCGCTGATGCCGATGATGAATTTTCGCCTCGTCGCGCCCGATCACCTGATCGACCTCGGCGGACTCGCCGAGATCGTCGGTGTTGCCGAGAGCGAACGCACGCTGAGCATCGGCGCGATGACGACGCAGCGTACGCTGGAGCGTTCCGAGGTCATGGCGCGCTGTTGCCCGATGATCACGGCGGCACTGCGTCACGTCGGACATCAGCAGACGCGCAACCGCGGCACAATCGGCGGATCGCTATGCCATCTCGATCCCGGCGCTGAATTGCCCGTTGCGGCAGCCGCGCTCGATGCCGTGCTGGTCGCTGTCGGGCCGGATGGCGAGCGTCGGATTCCGTTTGCGCAATTCCCCGCGGGTCTTCTGACCACCACGCTGTTGCCGGGCGAACTGCTCGCGCGCATCGAATTGCCAAAGGCGTTGCCGCGAACGGGTATCGCTTTTCTGGAATTCAATCGCAGGCCGGCCGATTTCGCCGTGGTCTCGGTCGCCGCCAGCCTCACACTCGATGCAGCCGGCCGCATTATCCGGACTGTTGTCGCAATCGGTGGCTCCTTCGAGGCGCCGGTACGTCTGCGAGCCATTGAAGCGGCCAGCATCGGACGGAAGCCGGGGCCCGCATTGTTCGAAGAAGCTGCTCGGGAAGCCGAGGCGCTGGAATGCATTGGCGACGACGTCTATCCGGCGGAATATCGTCAGGAACTGGCGGGTGTTTTGGTCGGCCGCGCCTTGGCCGCCGCACTGGCCGATGTCGAGAGTCGCGCAGATGCATGATCCACAGCCGATCACCCTCGATATCAACGGCCGTCGTGTCGAGGCGACGGTCGATGCGCGGATCAACCTCGCCGACTTCCTGCGCCACGAGTTGCGGTTGACTGGAACGCATGTCGGATGCGAGCACGGCGTCTGCGGCGCGTGTACCGTACTTGTGGATGGCGCCTCGGTGCGCTCTTGCCTGATGCTGGCAGTGCAGGCGAACGGACGCCGCGTCGAGACGGCGGAAAGCCTCGCGACCGGCTCCGAACTTCACCCGCTGCAACAGGCGCTCGCCCGCCATCACGGTCTGCAATGTGGCTACTGCACGCCGGGCGTGCTGATGACACTGCTCGAGCTCAGCCGCGAGGTCGGCGGTCGTCAGGTGTCGGAGGCCGAGGTCCGCACGGCGCTATCCGGCAACCTCTGTCGTTGTACCGGCTATCAAGGCATGGTGCGGGCGGCGCTCGACGTGCTCAACGCTCGCACGTGATTGCATGGCAGACCCGATGTATAATGTCGTTACCGTCCGTGCTCTGGCCACATGCGCGCGATCTATGCTTTTATTTTGCTGTACCAAAAGGATCGTAACGTGCTGCGGCAACAAGTGACACCTCTTGAGACCGACGTTCTCGTGATCGGCGCGGGCGGGGCGGGGATGTATGCGGCGCTCGAAGCTGCACGAGCTGACGCAGATGTGATCCTGGCCGACCGCAGCCTGATCGGCCGCGGCGGCGCCACCGTGATGGCTCAGATGACGGTTGCCGCTGCGCTCGGCGAGCAAACGCCGGATAACTGGGAGCATCATCTCGCCGACACGCTCGCGGCCGGCCGCGGCCTCTGCGACGAGAAGCTTGCCGCCATCCTTTGCGAAGACGGTCCGCGGCGCATCCGCGAGATGGACGACTGGAAGGTCGGCTGGGCCCGCGAAGACGGCCATATCAAGCAGGTTCAGGCTCCCGGTCACGACAGGCCGCGCTGCGTCTATGTGGATTTTTTGTCGACCGGGCCGGCGGTATCGAAAACCCTTCGCGGCCGGCTGAACGACGCAAACGGCATTCGCCGGATCGGCGATCTCTTGATCACGGATATCGCCGTCCGCGACGGCGAGGCCCACGGCGCTACCGCACTTCACATTTCAAGCGGCCGCATCGTGCCGATCGCGGCGAAGGCCGTCGTGATCGCGACCGGCGGATTGACCCGGCTTTACCGCCGCAACAGCGCCTCCGTTAACATGGGCGGCGACGGCTATGCGCTCGCGCTTCGCGCCGGCGCCGAATTGATCGACATGGAGTTCGTGCAGTTCTTTCCGATCGGCCATCTCGCCCCGCGGCTGGTCGGCATGGATCCGATCATGTGGGATCCCTTCCGTTACAAGCTCGGCGGCAAACTCTTGAACGCCGAGATGCGCGAATTCGAGAGCGACTACGCCACGCGCGACACGCGCAGCGATGGCCGCTATGTGCTGACGCGCGATCTTGCGACCTACGCCATCACGAAAGAGGTCGAGGCGGGCCGCGGTACGCCGGCCGGCGGCGCCTATCTCAGCTTTCAGCATGTGCCGCCGGAGGAGATACGGCGCGCCTTTGGACCGGTCGTTGACCGGCTCGCTGCCAACGGTATCGATCTCGCGCATCAGCCGATCGAGGTGGCGCCGATTGCGCATTACCACATGGGCGGAATCCGGGTCGACGACAGGCTCGAGACTGACATCGCCGGCCTCTTTGCCTGCGGTGAGGCCATCGGCGGCGCTAATGGCGCCAACCGTCTTTCAGGAAACGCCATTACCGAAAGCTTCGTGTTCGGAGCGCGCGCCGGTCATCATGCGGCACGAAAGGCGATGCAGCGACCGATGCCATCACTGGATGTCGCCAGCCCCGCAATCGATTTTCTCCGCAGCGCGGAGCGGCGGGATGCGCCGAATGTCGCCGCCAGCATTGTCGCACTGCAATCCCTGATGGCCGATTATGTCGGACCGTTTCGCACGGAAGATAAACTTCGTATCGCGATCGACCGTCTCGCGGAAATGAAGCGCGATCTCGGCGACCGCCCGCTGGTTTCTGCGTCGGGCAGCTTCGACCCCGTACTGATCGATTGGCTCGATCTCCGAAACATGCTGCTGGTGGCGCAGGCCGTGGCGCTGCCGGCGCTGGCACGCACCGAGAGCCGCGGCGCGCACCAGCGCGAGGATCATTTGGGTCTCGATGATGCCTGGCAGCTCAACCAGATTGTGGCGATGACGGATGGCGGGCTGAACATCAAAGCCGCGAACGAGATGGTCACCGCATGAAAGCCTTGCTTGCCATTCAGCGGGGTGAACCGAATACGACACCTCGCATCGACACCGTCGCCGTCGAATTCGAACATGGCCAATCCGTCCTCGACGGTTTGCGGATGGTTCGCCGCGACCATGACCCTTCGCTCGCCTTTCGTTATTCCTGCATCAATGCCAACGCGTGCAAGGAATGCATGATGCTGATCGACGGCGAAGTGGAGTACGCCTGCACCGCGCGCCTGAAAGAGGGGACGACCACGCTCGCGCCATTGCCGAAAAAGGCGCTGATCCGCGATCTCGTGACCGAAATCGCGCCACCGGACGAACGGCTCGAACGACCGCCGCGGCGAACGTGACCCTCCGGATGCGAAATGGCCTCAAACCGTCTTTGCTCGAGGCATCCTGAAGAGGAACAGCACGCCGGCCAGCACCATCGGGAAGCAGGCCAGATTCACGACTTGCCAATCGTATTGCGCAACGAGAATCCCAGCCGCGAGCGATGCTGCGACGTTGGCGCCGTAAACGATCAGGGAATTGATTCCCTGCGCCTTGGTCTTCTGCTCGTTCGAATAGGTGGTTGCCACCATCAGCGTTCCGCCGTTGAAGACGAAATTCCAGCCCAGGCCCGATAGCACTAGCTGGGCGAAGTACAGCGACGGTGTTGCCTCGATGAATTGCGCGGATGCCGCCATCAGCAGCAGGGCCACTAGCCCGCCTGCGATCAGTCCGCGTAGCCCGGCCACGCGTACGAGGGCGGTGTTGAACAGCGACGGCAGATACATCGCGATGAAATGGGCCTGCAGGATAGTCGTCGTGCTGCCGCCGCATCTGGGATCGCGCGCAAGCGCCAGCGGCGCTGCATTCATGGTCAGCGTCATCGCGGAAAATCCAACCGCGCAAATGATGCTCGCCGCCAGGAATTCGGATGATGGATTGAAGCGCGATGCGGGTTGCGACTGCCCGGACGGTTCTGTCGAATCGCGCCCGAGATCCGCGGAAAGAAAGATCTGCGAGACGGCGATGGCGATACACACGATCGTCAAGGCGATGAAGGAGCCGACGAAAGGCGTTGCGAAAGCCTTGTCAAAACGCGAAGCCAGGTAGGGCCCCAATACGCCGCCGACAATGCCGGCCCCCGTGATCATGGCGACGGCCTGGGTGCGCTGGTCCGCGGACTTCACGGCATCGATCGCTGCGAACCTGTAGTACTGGCTGAACGCGCTGAAGGCGCCGAGCAGGAATGTGCCCAGCACCAGAATCGAGAAGCTCTGCACGAAAAGCGCTGATGCCGATATCAGGCCGCCGGCAATGCCGATAATGGCTTTCAGGAAGAATCCGATGCGCCGGCCCAACCGGCCCATGATCGCTGATGCCGGATAGATCATGAGCAAGGTTCCGCAGACGGTGGCAGAGACCGGAACGGTGCTCAGGCCCTCGTAAGGTGCAAGCATCGCGCCGGACAGACTGGAGACGGCCGTGAGAAGCGAGACGACTGTCCCGCTGAGTGCCTGGCCGATCGCAAGCAGCCACATGTCGCGCGACGGTCTGATCATTCCGGCCTTTCCGATGCCGCGTTGAGTTGACAGCCGCCTTTGAAGCATGCTTGCGTTTTGTCACAAATGGCATAATTCCCTCATTTTAGGACATACCAGACATCGGAGGAGCGCGAATGGCTCGCACGGTCGGAATTCTGATATTTCCGGATTTTCAATTACTCGATGCGGCTGGCCCGATTTCGGTATTCGAGGTCGCCGGCCGCTTTGCGCAGCGCCGAACATCGATCAAGCTGCTGGCGCTCGATGCCGGCCTGGTTCGAAGTTCTTCCGGCGTCGAAATGATGGCGCAGAGCGTCAAGAGCGCACGCGCTCTGGATATCCTGATCGTGGCCGGCGGTGAGGGGATTTCAGATGCGATGTTATCCGAACCCACGCTTGCCTTCCTGAGGTCTGCGGCGCGTCGGGTCCCGAGAATCGCGAGCGTCTGTTCAGGAGCTTACGTCCTTGCTCAGGCCGGGTTGCTCGATGGTCGCCGTGCCACCACGCATTGGGGAAGGACGGCCGAGTTTCTCGCTGCTTTTCCCAAGGTGCGGCTGGAGCCCGATCGAATCTTCGTCAAGGACGGCAATGTCTGGACGTCCGCCGGCATCAGCGCCGGCATCGATCTGGCGCTTGCGATGGTGGCCGAGGATCACGGCGAAGAAATCGCCAAGGAAACGGCACGGCAACTCGTCGTCTATCATCGCCGCTCGGGCGGACAGTCGCAGTTTTCGACGCTGCTGGAATTGAAGGCTCCGAGCGGACGCTTCAAGCCGCTGCTTTCGTGGGCTCGCGAACGGCTCGATCAACCGCTGACGGTCGAACGCATGGCCGAGCAGGCCCACATGAGCGCGCGCCATTTTACCAGGGCTTTCATCGCCGAAATCGGCATGACCCCGTCGAAAGCCATCGAGAAGCTGCGCGTCGAGGTGGCCAAGAGCCGGGTTGAGGATATCGGCGAGCCGATCGAAGAGATTGCCCGCAGCACCGGATTTGGCGATCCGGAACGGATGCGCCGCGCCTTCATGCGCGCTTTCGGGCAACCGCCGCAATCCCTGCGCCGCGTCGCGCGATCGGCGTGATAAGTCCGCGCTCTTGTTCGGTTTGCGGCCTAAATCTAATTATTGATACAAGTATAAACCATTTGCTATCAGATAGATAAAACCATATAGTATAATTTTTGAGATTAATATTGTAATTGATACAGGATTGTGACATGCTTTCCTCCGTCGGGGAGTTCAACGGAGGAGGGGTGTCAAAATGACTATCACGGCAGACCATGCGGAGAGCGTTCCAACCACCGTCGACCGCAATGCCTGGAAGGCGTTGGCGGGTTCTGCGCTCGGTTATGCGATGGACGGATTCGATCTTCTTATTCTCGGTTTCATGCTGCGGACGATCGCGAGCGATCTCCATCTTTCGCAGGCGCAATCGGCGTCGTTGGTCACGGCCACGCTGATCGGTGCGGTGATCGGCGGCATCGGCTTCGGCATGCTGTCGGATCGTCTCGGACGCGTGCGCGTCCTGACCTGGACCATCGTCGTGTTCGCGGTGTTCACCGGTCTTTGCGCGTTCGCGCAAGGTTATTGGGACCTGCTGCTCTATCGCACCATCGCCGGCGTCGGCCTTGGCGGCGAATTCGGCATTGGCATGGCGCTGGTCGCCGAAGCGTGGCCGGCATCGAAGCGTGCGCGTGCCTCATCGTATGTCGGCTTGGGCTGGCAGCTGGGCGTGCTGGTGGCGGCCATTGCCACGCCGTTGCTGCTGCCGGTGATCGGCTGGCGCGGCATGTTCGCGCTCGGTGTGTTTCCAGCGGTCGCGGCCTATTTTATCCGCGCCTCGCTGCATGAGCCCGAAGTGTTCGTCGCAAAGTCGAAAGATCATCCGAAGGAGTCGGCGTTGCATCTGCTCGTGAAGGACGGTGAAACCGCCAAGCTCAGCCTCGGCATGGTCATCCTCTGCTCGGTACAGAACTTCGGTTACTACGGCGTGATGATCTGGCTGCCGAACTATCTGTCGACCCGTTTCGGCTTTGCACTGACGCAGTCGGCGACGTGGACTTGCGTCACGCTCGCGGGAATGGCGCTCGGCATCTTCATGTTCGGCCATATCGCCGATCGCATCGGCCGGCGGCCGGCCTTCTTCAGCTACATGGCGGGCGCCGCCGTCATGGTGCTGGTCTATTCGCGCCTGACCGATCCCTATCAGTTGCTCGTGGTCGGCGCCATCATGGGCTTCTTCGTCAACGGCATGCTCGGCGGCTACGGTGCGCTGATCAGCGAGTTGTTTCCGACGTCGGCCCGCGCCACGGCCCAGAACGTGCTGTTCAATATCGGCCGTGGCGTCGGCGGATTTGGTCCGGTCGTCGTCGGCGCGATCGCAGCCGCGTATTCGTTCGAGACCGCGATTGCGATGCTTGCCACGCTTTACGTGCTCGACATTTTCGCCATGTGGCTTCTGATCCCTGAGCGTCGCGGCGCCCAACTCACCTGATGAGAGGCAGTCATGTCACTCGATCATCCAACTGTGCCGATGCAGCCGGCGGCGACGCCGCGTGCGTCCCGCGCGCCCTGGAAGCCCAGCATCGTTGCCGAGGTTGCCAGGGTCGCCGCCAACACAGCTGTTAACGCCGAGTATCGTCATCTCGTCGTTGATTGCAGCGAGATCGCGGCTTCCGCGCAGCCAGGGCAATTCTTTCAATTGCTCTGTCCGCATCCGGCCGGCGAGCAACCCTTCCTGCGGCGTCCGATGAGTCTCTATGGCGCCGATCCGGTCAAACGTCAGGTCGAGTTCCTGTACAAGGTGACGGGTGCCGGAACGCGCGGGCTGGATTTGATCGAGCCGGGCGGCACGCTCGACATCATGGGTCCGCTCGGGGCCGGCTTCACGCTCGATCCCAAGTGGCGGCACATCGTGGCCGTGGGCCGCGGCGCCGGCCTTGCCACGCTGGCGCCACTCGCCAAGGCGGCGAAAGCCAACGGCACCAAGGTCACCGCGATCTTCAGCGCGCGGCGGCCTGAGCTTTTGGTCTCTGTCGATCTCTTCAATAACCATGGCGCGGACGTCGTGCCGGTGACGGACTCCGAGCAGACCAGCGGGCCCGGCAATGTCGAGCGCATTCTTCGCGGCCTGATCGCCGACGGAAGATGCGACGCCTTCTTCACCTGCGGGTCGAGCCGGCTGATGCGCGTGCAACAGCGGCTCGCGATCGAGTTCGGTCTTCCCGGCCAAGTGGCGATGGAGCAGCAAATGGCCTGCGGCATCGGGCTTTGTTACTGCTGCGTGCGTGACTTCAACGTCGGCGGTGAAATCGTCAGCCGCCGGGTCTGCTGGGACGGACCGGTGTTCGATCTGTTGGAGGCGCTGCCATGATCAAGCCGTTTTCAATCGATCTCTCCGTCAATGTCGGCGGGCTCAAGCTGCGCAATCCGGTGATGCCGGCGTCCGGCACCTTTGCCGAGGGTCTCGACAAGGTCATCGACTTCGATCGTCTCGGCGCCTTCGTGACCAAGACCGTCACGCGCGAATTGCGCGCCGGCAATCCGCTGCCGCGCGTGGTCGAGCGGCCGGGCAGCCTGATCAATGCGATCGGGATTCCTTCCAAGGGCGTGCCGCACTTCATCGAGAAAATCATCCCCCAATACGCGGCCTATGAGCCGCCGCTCGTCGTCAGCATCTCGGCGCCGACGGCGGAAGGATTTGCGAGCCTCGCGGCCGAGCTGACGCTGCCGGGTGTCTCGGCGATCGAGGCCAACATCTCCTGTCCGAACATCGAGGAAGACGGCAAGGCCTTTGCGATGCGCGCGGAGTCCGCTGAGAAGGTCACGCGGCAATTGCGCGCCGCGACCAAACTTCCGCTATGGGTCAAGCTCACGCCCAACACGGGCGACATCGCTGACGTCGCGCGAGCCGCGGAGGGCGCGGGCGCCGATGCCGTTGTCGTCGCCAACACGTTCCTGTCGATGGCGATCGATCTCAAAACTTTCAAGCCATGCCTAGGCAATATCATGGGCGGCCTGTCCGGCCCTGCGATCAAGCCGATCGTGGTGCGGCAGGTGTTTCAATGCGCCAAGGCGGTCAAGATTCCGATCATCGGCTGCGGCGGCATTTCTTCGGCGGAAGATGCGATCGAATACATGCTGGCGGGTGCGACCGCCGTGCAGGTCGGTACCGCGACTTTCCTGCAACCGGCGGCGATGGTCAGCATCATCGACGGCATCGAGATGTTCTGCCTGCAACGCGAGATTAGAAGCGTGACCGATCTCGTCCACGGCGTGGTGATCGAGGAGGCTGACGATCAGGATCTCGCCTGGCTCAGTCCGCCGACATGACGATGCAGGAGACCCAGAACCGCAACATCTTCACCGGCGATGCGGAGGACCGCGCGCTCACTGGCGCGTTGTTCGAGGCCCTTCGTGAGGCGTCGTTCGACGGCGTTGGTATCACCCGCGAAAGCTATAGCGGGCGCGAGTCGAAGGCGCTCGATATCGTCGAGGCGAAAGCGCGCGAACTTGGCCTCGATACGGAACGCGATGCCGGCGCCAATCTGGTTGTGACGCTTCCAGGTAGCGAGCCTGACCTGCCGTTTCTCGCCTGCGGATCGCATCTGGATTCGGTGCCGCAAGGCGGCAATTTCGACGGCGCAGCCGGCGTCGTGGCGGGCCTTGCGGTGCTGGCGCGGTTGAAGCGTGACAAGATCGTGCCCCGCCGCACCCTAAAACTGTTCGGTTTGCGCGGCGAAGAGAGTTCGCGTTTCGGCAAGGCCTATATGGGCTCGCTCGCTCTGTTCGGAAAACTCACGTCAGAAGATTTGAGGGTCAGGGATCGCGATGGCCACGCGCTCGGCGATTGCATGCGCGATGTCGGCGCCGACGTTGTGCGCATCGAAAAGGGTGAGCCGCTGCTGGACGCCAAGCGTATCGCCGCCTGGGTCGAGCTTCACATCGAGCAGGGGCCGGTGCTGGTGGCGCGCGACCTCCCGGTCGGCATCGTCACCGGTATCAGGGGCAACGTGCGGCATCGAACCGTTGAATGTATCGGCGAAGCCGGGCATTCCGGCGCGGTCCCGCGCTGGCTCAGGCATGATGCGGTTTTTGCCGTTGCCGAATTGATGACGCACCTCGATCGGCATTGGCGTACGCTGTTGGAACGCGGGCGCGACGTGGTGATTACCTCGGGTGTCTTCGGGACCGATCCGACGGAACACGCGATTGCGCGCATTCCCGGCAAAGTGTCGTTCAGCTTCGAGGTGCGCAGCCAGAGCAAGGAAACGCTTGAGGGCTTCTATGATCTCTTTCGTTCCGAGTGTAATCTGATTGCCGAAGAACGCGGGGTCGAATTCTCCTTCGATCGGCGGCTCGAATCGGCGCCTGCGACCATGGACGCGGAATGGGTGCGGCGGCTGCGGCAGGCCGCACAAGCGCTCGGTTTGCCGGATGAGGAGATCCCGAGCGGAGCCGGGCATGACGCGGCGGTATTTGCCAATGCCGGCATTCCCAGCGCCATGGTGTTCGTCCGCAACGAAAATGGCTCGCATAACCCGAAAGAGGCGATGAATCTGGATGATTTTGTCGCGGGAATCGCGGTAATGCGGGCGGCGATCGAAGAGGCCATCCAATGAGCGTGACTGAATTATTCGACCGGGCTGCGCCCAAGCGAGCCGACAGGATCACGATCCGCAGGCCCGATGATTTCCACGTTCACCTGCGCGATGGCGCGATGCTTGCCGCGGTCCTGCCGTTCACGGCCGGCCAGTTTGCACGTGGCGTCATCATGCCAAATCTGGTGCCGCCGGTGACGACGGTTGCGGCGGCAAAAGCCTATCGCGAGCGCATCCTGGCCGCGCGCGCGGCGGCGTCCGACTTTCAGCCGTTGATGACCTGCTATCTGACCGACGCGACCTCGCCGGACGAAATCGAAAAGGGATTCAAGGATCGCGTCTGGGTTGCCGCGAAACTCTATCCGGCCGGCGCCACCACCAACGCGCATCATGGCGTGACCAGTATTCCTGCGCTTGCGCCGGTGCTGGAGCGCATGGAAAAAATCGGCATGCCGGTCTTGATCCATGGCGAGGCGACCGATCCCGCGGTCGACATCTTCGATCGCGAGGCCGTGTTCATGGAGCAGAGCCTGTTGCCCATGCGCACGCGGCATCAGGGACTGAAGGTCGTGATCGAGCACGTCACGACCGCGGAAACCGTCGATATCGTGCGCTCCCATCGCTCGCATACGGCCGGAACGATCACGCCGCATCATCTCGTGATCAACCGCACCTCGCTGTTTCAGGGCGGCCTGCGTCCGCACCTTTATTGTCTGCCGGTCGCCAAGCGAGAACGACATCGTCTCGCCTTGCGCAGGGCGGTGACATCGGGCGATTCCTGTTTCTTCATCGGCACCGACACCGCGCCGCATCGCCGCTCGGCCAAGGAAGCCGAATGCTGCTCGGCCGGCGTGTTCGGCGGCGCGACGGCGCTGCAAACCTATGTGCAGGTGTTCGACGAGGAGGGCGCACTCGATCGCTTCGAGGCGTTTGCTTCCGTCAACGGCGCCGAATTCTATGGCCTCGAGCTCAACCGCGGCACGCTCACGCTGGAACGCCGGGAGTCACCTGTCATGGCCGCCGTCGCGGTGGAAGACACCGAGGTCGTGGTGTTCCAGGGCGGGCAAACCTTGCCATGGTCGGTCGGAGAGGTCACGCCATGAGCGATCAAGCGATCCGGCAGGAGATCGGCGGCGAAGTCGCGCGCCTTCTGTTCGAAGGCGGCGCCATTCACGTCAGCCGGCAGCAGCCTTTTATTCTGGCGGCAGGATGGGCGAGCCCGGTCTATGTCGACGTCCGTGTCATTCTGGGCGACCCCGCGCTCCGTCAGGCGGTGACGCAGCTCGCGGTGCGTTATGTGAGCGCAATCTTGCCGCAAGCCTCGATCGATGCAGTCGTGGGTGCGGAGACTGCCGGCATTCCCTTTGCGGCATGGCTTGCCGACAAATTGAATGTGCGGATGCGTTATGTGCGCAAGCGCCCACTCGGCATCGGCCGCAATGCACAGGTCGAGGGCGGCGACGTCGACGGCCTTAACGTGTTGCTGGTCGACGATCTCACCACCGATGGCGGCAGCAAGCTCAACTTTGCGCGCGGACTCCGCGCCGCAGGCGCTATCGTCGAGCATGTGCTGACCATCTTCTATCACGACGTCTTTCCCGGCGTGGCCGAGCGGCTTGCGCAAGCAGGACTGACATTGCACCCGCTCGCCACATGGGCCGACATCCTGCGCTCGCCTGCGGCGGGCAGCATCTCGGTGCAGGATCGCAGTGAAGTCGAGCGTTTCCTCGCCGATCCCGTTGCCTGGTCGACGCGGCACGGCGGTCGCTCGAAGTCGTCTGCTCGAAGTTAGCTTACGACGCCTTTCGCGCGGGCGACCGCATCGCCGAGCGCTCCAGGATCATGCGGAGCTGGTGCACCGCTTCGCGTCCCTTGTGGGCGCGCCGCCATAACTTCTCGACCAGCCGTTCGTAGAGCCGCACCGGCTCTTCGTCGGCGGTGAGCATGGCGACGCCGGTGCGGATATTCGGCAGTTCGCCGCCGAGCCGGAACGGGCTCAAGCCCAGCAGCGTGCGCTCGGATGTACGAAACAGCTGAAACGTGATGTTCGGCAGCGGCTCTTCGATCAGGCCGATCTGGATTCCCATCGGTTCCTGCTCGATCAATTTGATCAGGTGTTCGACCTCGGCGCGTGCAGCGAGACGCCGCTCGACGATCTCGTTCGGCGGCAAATCGAAGCGGCCGAGCAGGCCGAGCTTCAGCCAGCGCTCGATCTCAGGCATGTTGACGAAATTGACGACGCTGAGATGCCGGCGGTGGCGCGCGTGCTTGCGCTCCTCGAGCACCGCGATAATCGCGTCGATCTCCGCCTCGTAGTCCTTGCCGTCCTCGGCGTAGGAAGGGGCGGCCTCCATCAACGTCTGCTTGAGCTGACGTCCATAATCGTCCGAGGTCAGGAGGTAGGACAGTGGCGGGAAGTGCGCGATGACCTGTTCGGATTTCTCCTCGATCTGCCGCATCCGCTCGAAATAGCTGATGGCGTTGGCGTAGTATTCGACGCCGAGGCCGAGCAGCGAGCCGACGGAAGTTTCGAGAACGCTGGCGAGCCGATCGAGCGTCTCGATCTTGACGACTTCGCCAGCCTCGATTCGGTAGACCGCGGCGCGCGACACCCCGAGGCGTTCGGCGACCTGTTCTGCCGCGAGCCCGCGGCCCATCCGGTAGGCGCGTAGCCTTTCACCGATTTCGGCAAAGCGGTTGCTCGTCGCGTTCATTTTCGCCTCTGTCCGGTATCGTCTCATATTTGAGACAGAGGCGTACATGATTTTCGGCGCTTATGGAAGCGCTAATTCATTGCTCTCGGCGAGATCAACGGAAAACCGCCGCGGGCGGCAGGCGTGCTCAGACCAGGTCGACGGAGGCAATCCTGTTCAGCGCGTCGATCTGCTGATCCGGGGCGAGCGAGATCGCATTGTCGGCATCGCGCACGACGGCGAGCAACCGCTGAAACGTGGTCTCCGCGACGCCGGCCGGAAGTGGCTCCTCGTCAAAGGAGGCGATGAAGGGATCGATGATCGACGACAACAGCTTGTAGACCGCGCGGTGCTCCGCATCGGACTGTGCGAGTTCATTCGTCTTTTGCTGAAGGGCGACGTAGGTCTTGAGACCGGGGTGCTGATGAGACAGCCAGCTATGTAACTCAACCATGTTGTTTCCTCATCGGAAGCTCGAGAAGAAACAACCACTTCTATCACGAAATCCCTGCTAATGCAAGGTTTTTAGGCAAATTAGTGGATCAGGATGGGCCGGCCATATGGCTAAATGCGGTGCGAAGAACGCTTACGCAGTGGCCCGACGTACCTCGTTAAAGCATCACACGAGCTTGGCGGCCGCCAGTTCATTCAAAATCTGAATCTGCTTTGGCGGTGGCGCCGTGAGTGCGACTTCGGCGGTCGCGACGATCTCGAGCAGATGCCGGTAGGTCTGTTCGGCCACCTCGACCGGAACGGCCTCGCCGTCGTAGCGGGCGATATATTCCTCGGTCAGTCCGGCGAGCAGGCGGTAGAGTGCGCGGTGGGGCGTGTCGGAGGAAACGCGGTCGATGAGGGTCTGGCGGAAGGCCTTATAGGTCTTCAGTCCGTGATGTTGCTGCGACAGCCAGTCGGTGAGCTCGCCCATGGTGCTTTCCTTTTCAAGGCGCGAAGGAAGCGATTGTCTATAGCGCGCATAAGGCGCGCCAGCAACAAAATTTGAGACTAGTTTATAAATTTATACGGCGGGTCGGAGCCCGCACTATTCGCCCTTCATCCGCTGATCCTCTTTGACCCGCACATATTCGGCACCCCGGGCGCCGGCTTCCGACAAACGAAGTGTGCTCACGACCGCGCCTGCGATCGCGAAGCCCACCGCGGCGAATAGCGCGATCCGGGCGCCATCCAGTGCGAAGCGGGCGATGAACAGCGCCACCAGGGCAGCACCGATGGTTTGTCCGAGGAGGCGCGCGGTGCCGAGCATGCCGCTGGCGCCGCCGGAGCGTTCGCGCGGCGCGGCTGCGATCATGGTGCGGTTGTTCGGCGTCTGGAACAGGCCGAACCCCGCGCCCGCCAGCGCCATCCGCCAGGCCACGTCGAACAGAGAGGGGTGCGGAGACAGCAACGCGAGCGCGCCGAGGCCGAGCGCGAACAGCAGAAGCCCAATGCCACCGAGAAGCCCGGCCGGATAATGCTCGACCAGCCGTCCGGCCAAGGGCGCCGCAAAGGCCACCGCGATCGGCCAGGGCGTGATCAGGAGTCCGATTTCGACGGCGGAATAGCCGAAGCGGCTTTCGAGATAGAAAGGCAGCGCGACGAAGGCCAGCATCTGTCCGCAGAACGATGCGATCGAGGTTGCGATCGACAGCGCAAAGATCGGAATGCGCAACAAATCGAGCGGAAGCAGTGGCGAGGCGACATGTTTCTGCTCGCGCACCAGAAGAACGCCCGCGATGACGGCGCCGCCGAATTCGCCGAGCGCAATCACTGCATCCCCGCCGTGGCCGATGCTGTCGATCGCGGCGAGGCCGAGGCCAAAGGTGAGGGCGCTCAGTGCGGCGCTCTTCCAGTCGAAGTCGTGACTCGCCGGCGTGGTGTGCGGTAGAGATCTGATGCCGACGGCGAGCGCGCCGAGACCGAGCGGAACGTTGATCGCAAATAGATACGGCCACGGCCCGACGGCCAGAATGCCTGCGGCAATCGTAGGCCCGATCGCGGCCGAGACCGCGACCACCATGGCGTTGATGCCGATCCCGCGGCCGAGCATCGCGCGCGGATAGATATGGCGGACCAGCGCCATATTGACGCTCATGATGCCGGCCGCACCGAACCCTTGCAGGATGCGCGCAATCGTCAGCAGGGTCAGCGTATGTGCGAGCACGCAAAACAGCGAGGCGATCGTAAACAGCAGGAGCCCGGCAAGATAGACCCGACGGTAGCCGATGATTTCGCCGAGCGAAGCCAGCGGCAGCAGCGAGATCGTGATCGCGAACTGATAGCCGTTGACGATCCAGATCGAAAAGGCCGGGCTGGCATGGAGCTCGCGCGCGATGGTGGGCAAGGCCACGTTGGCGATCGCGCCGTCCATCACCGACACGATCAGGCCGATCGCAATCGTCAGGATAGCCCAGCCGCGTTGCGGTTGGGCTAAGCCGTCGTGAGGAAGATTCATATCGTCTGACTTCACGCCTCGACCAGCCTCGTGATATCCAACGTTGCAGCGCGCCACGGTATCAGACATTCGACGCCCACAGATATCGGGAGTTCCAAGAAGCGCGCATGAAGGGGATGGAGCGCCAAGCCATGACTTCGATGACCACATCGGTTGCCCGGCTGCCGGATTGGAGCTCGCTTTCCGAGCTCGGCCGGATGGCGGCGCTGGAGCAATGCCGCCGCCGGTTGGCGCATCTCGGGCGCAAGCTTCATGCGGTCGAACACATCTATCATGCCGAGCCGGTACGCGAGGGGCCGCTCTCGGGCCTGCCTTATGTGGCGAAGGACATGTTCGCAACCGGACGAAGCCGGCCGTCGTGGGGATGTGCCACGCCGCAAGCGCCGGCACTGCCGCGCGCCTCGGTGATCGATCGTCTCGATCAGGCCGGCGCGAGCCTCATTGGTGCCGCGACCATGACGGAGCTCGCGTATGAGCCATCCGGCATGGCTCGGCGCCGCGCGCTTAATCCATGGCGGTTCGATTGCGTTCCCGGCGGCTCATCGACCGGCTCCGCCATTCTGGTTGCGGCGGGTTGTTGCTTCGCCGCGCTCGGTTCGGATACCGGCGGCTCCGTGCGCATCCCTGCGCATTGCTGCGGCATCACCGCGCTCAAACCGGGTTACGGCAAGATCCCGCTGGACGGCGCGATGGCGCTCGCGCCAAGCCTCGATACTTTCGGAATTTTCGCACGAAGCGCCGCCGATCTCGCTCTGCTGTGGCCGATCGTATCTGGCGATCCGGCTGGGGCGAGCGAGGAGCTTCCGCGAGCAGTCGTCTTGCAGGACGCGTTCGAAGCCTGTGACGCCGAGATCGCCCGCGTGTGCCGTGGCGCCGTCAGCATGCTGGCGGAGTGTGGAATGCGGATCGAGGAGGTCAGCGGGTATTCGGAAGAAGCCGACCTGCATGCCCTCACGGTGCTGCTGGCGGAAGCAGCGCGCGAGCATCGCGCTCGCGTCGACGACCCGGCGATCGACGCGACGTTGCGCAAGCGTATCAGCAAAGGGCTCCTGATTACCGATAGCGAGCTTGCAACGGCCATGGCCGCGCGCGATGCGCTTCGCGATCAATTTATCTTGTCCTGTCTTGGTTCGAATCTTGGCTCGAACGGCGTCGTCGTCCTGCCGGTGATGCCGATCAGAACGCCTGCCGTGAGCGAGGTCGATCCGGCATCAGCGCATTTCAATCCGCGCGTGCTGTACGCGCTCAGCCGCTTCACGCGCTTCGTCAATTATCTCGGGCTGCCTGCATTGGCGGTTCCCGCGGGCTTCGACAGCGCTGGCCTGCCGGTCGGCCTTCAGCTGATCGGGCGGCCGGGGAGCGAGGCAGTTTTGCTTCAGATCGCCGTCAGGTTGCAGGAACGCACCGATTGGCACGGGCGCGTGCCGACGGCCCTCGCACCGGAAATCGCCGACGAGCCATGATGCGCCGGATGGTCGCTATAATGTGTGGCCAAGTTGCACAATGGACGCGAGTTGGTGCAGTCTTTGCCCGTATTCTCGACTTTTGACGTTGCTGCCATGGGCTGATCGAAACGGAGGCGGATCGTGCGGATATTGAGGCAGGTTGCTTGGCTTTTATTCGTCGTCGCGGCGATCGGGTCGCTGCCGTTGCCGGCACGCGCGATCGGACCCGAGCCGGCGCCGTTGGCGTCCCCGATCGAGCTGACGGTCGGCTATGTGAAGGTCGGCCATCTGGCGCCGATCATTCTGGTCACCGACGAGTTGAAGAAACTCGGCGTCAATCTCAAGCTGGTTGAATTTGTCCGTTATGCCGATGCGCGCACGGCGCTGCTCGCGGGCTCGCTCGATGCGGCGTCGGTCGGGCCGGCGGATCTTGCGATTTCGCTCGCACAGGGATCGACCAACGTCGTCGGGCTGATGGGCGTCGGCTCCTCGCCCAAATATGTCATTGGCCGCAACGGCGTGAAGTTCGATAGCTGGGGCGACCTGAAAGGCAAGAAGATCGCGATCGCGCCGGGCTCGGCCGTGTGGTTCCAGTTCGCCGCGACGCTGGTCGAAAACAACGTTCCCTACAACAGCTTCGAGGCCGTCAACATTCAGGGCGGCGGCGCCAACTTCGACCAGGCCTTGAAGAAGGGCGAGGTCGATGGCCTCGTGACCTGGGAGCCGTTTGAATCCATCCCCGTGATGGACGGCTACGGCTATTTCGCCAAGGGACTTGAATACGGCTCTTCGAAAGCAGTCGGCGCCGAGCTTGGTATGTTCATGACAACGAAGACGGCAGTCGACGGCAAGCGCGCCGCGATCGAGCGGTTTGTCTGGGCCTACCTTGCGAAGGAGGAGGAACTCGCCAAATCGCCTGCTGCCTTCGGCGATGCGTATGCGAAACTCACAGGGCTAGCGCCCGAAGTTTCGGCGCAAGCGGCGAAGATCATCAAGCTCGGCGAAGTGATCTCGCCGGACCAGATCAAGCGTCAGGCCAAGGGCTTTGCCGATCTCGGCGTCATCCAGAAAGATGTCTCCGGCGAGATCGACGCGCATTGGGATGGTTCGTTCGTCGACAAGGCATTGGGCAAGTAACGGCGGCAGCGAACACTGCTGCTGCCTGGTTTGAGGATTTTCGCGGATGTCGATCTCGACCGGACCGATTGCCTCAAGGTCGGCATCACAGGCTTCGACATGGTCGGCGCTGTCGCCCGCCGCCCGCAGAAACCTGCGGCAAATTCTGCTCGCCATCGTTCTTCCTGTCCTGGTGATCGTGCTCTGGCAGCGGGCGGGCAACGGCGGCTCGCTGTTCGGCGGCGTGTTGCCGACACCGGATCGGGTATGGCAGGCATGGAAGGTCTGGGCGTTCGGCACCAGCGGCCTCAGCCTCAATCCCTATAGCGGCACCTGGCTTGCCAATTTGCTGTTTTCGGCCGAACGCGTCGGCAAGGGATTTGTCGTCGCGATTGTCGTTGCCGTGCCGGTTGGGCTTGCGATCGGCTGGAACCGGATCGCCTCAGGCGCGCTCGATCCGACCGTTCAACTGCTGCGGCCGATCCCGATCACCGCATGGCTGCCGTTTTCGATCGCCGTGTTCGGCATCCGCGACATGGGCGCGGTGTTCCTGATCGCGCTCGGCGCGTTCTATCCGATCGTGGTCAACACCGCGCAAGGCGCGCGCGACATCGAGCGCAATCTCGTACGCGCCGCGATGATGATGGGCGCGGGACGATGGACCATTCTGCGGCGTGTGGTGTTGCCGGCCTCGCTGCCTTCGATCTTTACAGGCCTGCGGATTGGGCTCGGCATCGCCTGGACGGCTGTCATCGTCGCCGAAATGGTCGCGGTCAAGTCCGGTCTCGGTTACGTATTGTGGGACGCTTACTATGTCGGACGAATGGATGTCGTCATCGCCGACATGGCGACCATCGGTCTGCTCGGCCTGATCAGCGACCGCGTCATTCTCGGAATCGAGAAATGGGTGCTCGCATGGCGGCGCCTGCAATCGTTCCAGTCGTGATGACGGTGTGACGATGGGCACCATCGCGTTCGAAAACGTTTCAAAGACTTTCTCGGGCCAGACCGAAGTCCGGGCGCTGGAAGCCATCAATCTCGCGATCGGCGAGGGAGAGTTCGTCGCGCTGCTGGGACCTTCCGGCTGCGGAAAATCGACGCTGCTCAATCTGCTGGCGGGCTTCGAGAACACGAGCGAAGGCACGCTGTTGTTCGACGGCAAGACCGTGACGCGACCAGGTCCGGACCGCGGCGTGGTTTTTCAGGAAGCTGCGCTGTTTCCGTGGCTCACTGTCTGGCAAAACGTGATTTTCGGGCCGCAGGTTCAGGGCGTCTCTCGCTCTGAATATGAGTCGAAAGCGCGCAACCTGCTCAAGGTGGTCGGCCTGGAATCCTTTGCCGATGCCCTGCCGGTGCAACTGTCCGGCGGCATGCGCCAGCGCGTCGGTATTGCGCGGGTGCTCGCGATGTCGCCGAAAGCGCTGTTGATGGACGAGCCGTTTGGCGCGCTCGATGCGCAGACGCGGCTGTCCATGCAGCAACTGCTGCTGGATGTCTGGCAATCGCTCGGCACAACCGTGTTGTTCGTCACCCACGATATCGACGAAGCGATCCTGTTGTCGGACCGGATTTGCGTGATGTCGGCGCGGCCCGGCCGGATCATCCGCACCATTCCGATCATGCTGCCGCGCCCGCGTTCGATCGCGAGCCTCACCAGCACGGAATTCGTGGCTTACAAGGCGCGCATCATGTCCGACATGAAGGTCGGCGCCGCTCACCTCTAAGGTCTTTAATGGCAAATCCGCGTATTCCCTATGTGTTGTCGTCGGCGCGCGCGCCGTTGCCGCCGCTCGATGGCAAACGAATCCTCGTGCATCTCGTCGTCAACGTCGAGAACTGGCAATTCGATCAGCCGATGCCGCGCACGATCGTCACGCCACCCCATGGTCGCGAAACGGTGCCCGACGTACCGAATTTTTCCTGGGCCGACTACGGCATGCGCGCGGGGCTGCCCCGCATCCTCAAAGCGTTCGCCTCTCGTGGCGTGCCGGCTTCCACGAGCTTCAATGCCGGCGTGATCGATGCCTATCCGGAAGCGGCCAAGGCGATGCGCGATGCGGGTTGGGAGTTCATCGGTCACGGCATGCACCAGAAAGCCATCAACCATGCCGAGGGCGGCGAGGAGGCGGTGATCGCTGCGAGCCTCGACAAGATCGCCGACTTCACCGGGCGGCGTCCGCGCGGCTGGCTGTCGCCGGGGCTTCGCGAGACCGTCGACACGCCCGACATCCTCAAGCGCAACGGGATCGATTATGTCTGCGATTGGGTCGTCGATGACCGGCCGTCCTGGATGAATACAACTTCAGGTCCATTAATTGCGATGCCGTACAATCTTGAGATCAACGATTCGATCATCTACGCGATCGAGCGGCACGCGACCGGCGAGATGGCGAGGCGTCTGGAATTCACGCTTCGGCGGTTTGAGATGGAATGCCGCGACAGCGCCATGGTGCTTGCCGTCGGATTGCACCCGCATCTGATATCCGTGCCGCATCGCATCCATGAACTGGAGCGCATGCTGGATTTGCTAACTGCCTCAGCCGACGTTGGTTTCTTTACCGGCAGCCAGTTGGCAGACTGGTTTACGGCCGTCGATCCGGCGCCCAAAGGCACGCGCAGCTCCAGTTGACGCAACCGCGTCCGAATTTCACATGATCGAATGCCGAGCCGTCGACAAAAAACGTCGTCGACGGCGATGTCGCGATTGCCGGGCTGCGCTTGACGGACTGAATGGCCTGGGGCTTAGCTGGTTCCAATCAATCAAGACGGCCCCAGCGAGCGGGCGACGGGAGAAGTCGAACATGAAGTCGAACGTGATGGCGCATGCCAAACTGCTTATCTTTTTGTCTGTGATTGCCACGCTCGGGACATCGGCTGCACACGCGCAATACACCGCGAAAGAATGGCCGGAAGGGCCGAGCAAGCAACGCTTCGTCGACACCTGCAACAACTGTCACGACATCAACCGGGTGCGCGGCGGCTACACTGCCGAGGGCTGGCTGACGGTCGTGCGCATGATGCAGAATATGGAAGCACCCGTTCCGGCTACGGAATGGGGCGCCATGACCGATTATCTCATGAAGAATTTTCCGGAGCGCAAACGCCCGGAAGCGGTCATCGTCGATGGTCCGGTGAAAGTTGACTTCAAAATGTGGGATGTGCCGACGCAGGGCTCGCGTCCGCACGACCCGCTTGCCGCGCGCGATGGTTCGCTTTGGTGGAGCGGACAACTCGTCAACAAGCTTGGCCGTGTCGATCCCAGGACCGGTGCAATCAAGGAGTATTCGCTGAAGTCGGCTTACAGCGGTCCGCATGGGCTGGTTGACGACAAGGATGGCAATATCTGGTTTACGGGAAATCTTGCCGGACTGATCGGTAAGCTCGATCCGAAGACGGGGATCGTCACCGAATATCCGTTGCCTGATCCCAACGCCAAAGATCCCCACACCCTCAATTTCGATCAGAAGGGCGTTCTCTGGTTCACGGTCCAGCAGGCCAATATCGTTGGCCGTCTCGATCCGGCGACCGGCGCGATCAAGCTCGTGACCTCGCCGACGCCGAAGTCGCGTCCCTACGGAATCCAGATCAATTCCAAGGGCACGCCGGTCTTCGTCGAGTTCGGCACCAACAAGATTGCCACCATCGATCCCGATACCATGGCGATCAAGGAATTCGCGCTGCCCGATGCGGCGGCGCGGCCGCGGCGTCTGGCGATCGGACCCGATGACGCCGTCTGGTACGCCGATTTCGCGCGCGGATATGTCGGCAAGCTCGATCTTGCAAGCGGTGCGGTCAAGGAATGGCCGTCGCCAAGCGGTCCGAAGTCCGAGCCCTACGGCATGGTCTTCACCAAGGGCGCGGTCTGGTACAACGAATCGAACGCCAAGCCGAACACGATCGTTCGCTTCGATCCCGCGACGGAAAAATTCCAGAGTTGGGCCATTCCTGGCGGAGGCGACATCGTGCGCAACATGTCGGTTACGCCCAGCGGCAACCCGGTGATGGCCAACAGTCTCGTCAATCAGGTGGGCATCGTGGAAATAAAATAGGCGATTGCTGCATTAAGTCTTGCCTTGGTTGGGCTGGTAATCGGGAGGGGCATCCGAGTGTGCGTACCAGTCGCATGGCCCTTTCATTGACTGACGATCCCCTGAAGTTAATGTTCGCGTCCATCGTTCGCTCTCCCGCATCGATCTGGCGAAGAAAAAGACATGAACAACACTGCGTCAGGCTCTGATCACCGCGAATTCGATTACATCATTGTCGGGGCGGGCTCGGCGGGATGCGTGCTCGCCAACCGGCTGAGCGCCGATGGGAAACATTCGGTGCTGCTGCTCGAGGCCGGCCCCGAGGATACGCATCTTTGGATTCATATTCCGCTCGGCTATGGCCGGTTGTTCAAGGAAAAAGCCGTCAACTGGATGTACCAGACCGAGCCGGAGCCGGGGCTCAACGGACGAAATGTGTTTCAACCGCGCGGCAAGGTGCTGGGCGGATCGAGCTCGATCAACGGCCTGCTTTATGTCCGCGGCCAGCACGAGGATTACGATCGCTGGCGGCAGCACGGCAATCTGGGCTGGGGCTACGACGACGTGTTGCCTTATTTCAAGAAGTCCGAAGACCAGACGCGCGGCGGCAACGACTTCCACGGCGCCGGCGGGCCGCTACCGGTTTCGGACTGGCGTCACGCCGACCCGCTCTCGGAGGCGTTCGTCGATGCCGCCGTGCAGGCCGGCGTTCCCCGAAATAACGATTTCAACGGCGCCACACAGGAAGGCGCAGGATTTTTCCAGACCACCACGAAGGGCGGAAGACGCGCGAGCGCGGCGGTCGCCTATCTTCGTCCTGCCAAGTCACGACAAAACCTGCACATCGAGACCTCGGCGCTTGCCGAGCGAATCCTGTTCGAAGGACGCCGCGCCGTTGGCGTGGCCTACCGCGTCGCGGGCGTTCCGCGCACCGCGCGGGCACGAAAGGAAGTTCTGGTTTCGGGCGGCGCGTTCAACTCGCCGCAACTCTTGCAGCTCTCGGGCATCGGTCCGGCGGAGTTGTTGCGCCAGCATGGCATCGAGGTCGTGCTGGATGCGCCCGGTGTCGGCAGTGACTTGCAGGATCATCTGCAGATTCGTGTCGTGATGCGGTGTTCGCAGGCCATTACGCTCAACGACATCGTCAATAATCCGATCCGCAAGGCGATCACCGGGTTGCGCTACTTCGCATTCCGAACCGGGCCGCTGACGATCGCGGCCGGCACGTCGGGCGCGTTCTTCAGGACCAATCCGCGGCTGGCGTCGCCGGACATCCAGATTCACTTCCTGCCGTTTTCGACCGACAAGATGGGCGAAAAACTGCATCCGTTCTCGGGCTTCACGGCGTCGGTGTGTCAATTGCGGCCCGAGAGCCGCGGCTCGATCAGAATCAAAAGCGCGGATCCGACTGATGCTCCGGAAATACGGATCAATTATCTCGCCAGCGAAGTCGACCGCACCACCAATGTTGAGGGCTTGAAGATCCTGCGGAAGATCCTGCGGGCACCGGCGCTTGCGCCTTACGTCGTCGAGGAGGTCGATCCCGGCGACAAGGTCACGAGCGACGAGGCGTTGCTGGCCTATTGCCGCGCCCGCGGCAGCACGATCTACCATCCGACCTCGACATGCCGGATGGGGAACGATCCGCTCGCTGTTGTCGACCAGCAGCTTCGCGTTCGCGGGATCGACGGCTTGCGCGTGGTCGATGCCTCCGTGATGCCCGACCTCGTTTCGGGCAATACCAACGCGCCGGTCATCATGATCGCGGAGAAGGCCTCCGACATGATCCTGCGGGACGCGCGCTAGCGCTGGTCACTCCGCGGTGCTATTGCATCGCCAGGATCAAGACAGCGAGAACGAAGTTTGACACGACTGCGGATCGGTACACGCAAGAGCACCATGGCGCTGGCCCAGACCGAGGCCATCGCGCGGCAACTCGTGGCCGCAGTTCCCGGCCTCGATGTCGAAATCGTCAAATTCGAAACGACAGGCGATATCGATCAGACCGGCAAGCTGTTGCCGCACGGCGGCAAGGGCGGCGCTTTTGTCGCCGAAATCCGTGCTGCCGTTCGCGCCGGCAAATTGCAGGCGGCCATGCATTCGCTCAAGGACATGCCGGGCAACGAGGACACGCCGGGCCTGGTGATCGGCGCCACGCTTGCGCGCGATCCGGCGACCGACGTGCTGGTGCTTCGACCCGGGCTTTCGATCGACCAATTGAAGGCCTCGCGCGGCAAGGGATTCAAGATCGGTACCAATGCGGTGCGCCGTGCCGCCTACGCGCGCCGGCTGTTTCCCGAGATCGAGGTGATCCATTATCGCGGCGCGGCCGATACCCGTGTGCGCAAGCTCGATAATCTCGAAAAGCAACGCCTCGCCGATGGCGGTACGGTGGGCCCTGCGGATGCGCTGATCATGGCGCGTTCGGGCCTCGAACGCGTGGGCCTCGCAAGCCGCATCGCCTACGAATTCCCGGTCGCCGAGATGTTACCGGCGGCGGGGCAGGGCATCGTCGCGGTGGAATGCGCAGCCGACGACTGGCCAACACGAAGTATCCTGGCAAAGATTGACGACCTCGCCGCGCGCCGCTGCGCCGATGCCGAGCGCGAGGTGCTGTGGGTGCTCAACGGCCATTGCAATTCGCCGATCGCGGGATTCGCGACGATCGACGGTCACCAGATGTCGTTGACGGCTTCGGTGCTCGATGAAGACGGAAAACGCTTCATCGAGGTGTCGCGTGCCGGCTCTGCCGATCGGCCACGCGAACTCGGCCGCGCTGTCGGGTTAGAGTTGCTGGCAAAGGGCGCGGCCGAGATCATCGAGCGCAGCCGGCCGAAATAACGGCTAGGCTAGGGCTCGTACGCGCGCACGCGCTTGATCATCTGCTCGACATGCGCGATCGGCGTTTCCGGCAAGATGCCGTGGCCGAGATTGAAGATCAGCCGCCCGCTTGCGTAATTCTCCAGGACATCGTCGATCGCGCGATCGAGCGCCGCGCCGCCTGCGATCAGCGCCAGCGGATCGAGGTTGCCCTGAACCGCAACGCGGTTCTGCACGCGCTCGCGGATCAGTGACGGTTCGGCGGCCCAGTCGATGCTGACGCCATCGACGCGGGTGGCCTCCACATAACTCGGCAACAGCGCGCCGGCGCCCCTGGGGAAGCCGATGATTTTCGCATCGGGGATTTGTTGGCGCACGCCTTCAACGATCCGGCGCGTCGGCTCGATCGACCAGCGTGCAAATTCGCGCGGCGGCAAGACGCCGGCCCAGGTGTCGAAAATCTGCACGGCATCGGCGCCGGCCTTGAGCTGGCTGACGAGATAGGGAATCGAATTATAGACCAGCGCGTCGATGATCTTTTGGAATGCGTCGGCGTGGCGATAGGCGAGCATGCGCGCCGGCGCCTGATCCGGCGTGCCGTGGCCCGCCACCATGTAAGTCGCGACCGTCCACGGCGCGCCGCAGAAGCCGATCAATGCGGTTTTCGCATCAAGTTTCTGCCGCACGCGGCGCAGCGCCTCGAACACCGGCTCCAATTTGCCGAAGTCGGCGCGCGGGGCAAGCGTTGCAATCTTCTCGGGCGTATCCAGCGGATCGAGCCGCGGTCCTTCGCCAACCTCAAACCGCACGGAGCGGCCGAGCGCATGGGGAATGACGAGAATATCGGAAAAGATGATGGCGGCGTCGAAGTTGAAGCGTCGGATCGGCTGAAGCGTCACCTCGGCCGCATATTCCGGCGTGAAACAGAGGTCGAGAAAGCTACCGGCTTTCGCGCGCAACTCCCGATATTCCGGCAGATAGCGTCCGGCCTGACGCATCATCCAGATCGGCGGCACGGCTTGCTTGCGGCCTGAGAGCACTTCAAGGAATGGCTTTGTCATACGCGTTCACGGATTCCGATGCGATCGGCAGGATTGACCCTGATAGACCAAGAAAGGCGCGGAAAAACAAGCTTGTTCGTCGAACATTCAATAATGTGGCGGCGGCTCGTTCGCCGGCCGCGACACCTGGCTCTCGGCCTCCTGTAACCGCTCGCCGAGAACAGCAAGCTGGCGCGTCAGCGCGTCGATTTTCGCCCACTGTTCGGTGACGGTCTTGTTCAGCGTCTCGATCGTGTCGTCCTGAAACGCCAGCCGCGACTCCAGTGCATCGATGCGTTCGGTGAGCGTCTTGAGATCACTCACTGCTTTCGAGCTCCGTCTGGCTTTCAGGCTCCGCCTGGCGCTCGCGCAAACCATGGCTGAGCGTGACGCGCTCGTCGAAGACGAAACACTCGCCGCGCCAGCGGCTCTCGCTTTCCGGGACATGTTCGAGATAATTCAAGATGCCGCCCTTGAGGTGATAGACCTCGGCAAAACCTTGCGAGAGCAGATAGCTCGATGCCTTTTCGCAGCGGATGCCGCCGGTGCAGAACATCGCGATCTTTCGATGTCTTGCCGGATCGAGATGGCGGGCGGCGAAATCCTTGAACTGGCCGAAGCTCGCAATGGCCGGGTCGATCGCGCCCTCGAAGGTGCCGAATGCGACTTCGAAAGCGTTGCGCGTGTCAATCAGCACCGTGTCGGGCGCCGCGATCAGCTCGTTCCAGTCTTCTGGATTCACATAAGCGCCGACCCGCCGTGCCGGATCCGCTGCCGCATCGCCGAACGTGACGATCTCCTTTTTCAGCCTGACTTTGAGCCGGCCGAACGGCATCGCCGCGGCTGAGGAGAATTTCAGCTCCAGACGGCCGAGGCGGCCGCCGAAGAGATCGCCGTGGCTCAAGGCACCGACGAATTGGTCGATGGCCTCGACGCTGCCGGCGAGCGTGCCGTTGATCCCTTCATGCGCCAGCAGCACGCTCCCCTTCAGCGCGAGATCGTTGCACAGCGCCCGCAGCGGCTCACGCAGGTCGCGGAAGTCCGGCAGGGATGCAAATTGGTAAAAGGCGGCTACCTTGGTGGACATGTTGGTGATCTAGCAGCAGGTGGTTGCGAAGGGCAGGGGTGCCCCTCGATTTACGCGTTATCTAAGCATTGCGCAGATGGTATTGAGTATGCCAAGACACCCCCGCATCAAACCCCGGAAATCAGGGTAAAAACAGCGACAAAGTGAGCGATTTCTCATGAGGAATTTCCATCTCGCCGGCCGGTCGACGGTCCATTCCCAGAACGCCATGGTGGCGACGTCCCACCCACAGGCGGCGCTTGTGGCCATCGAAGTGCTGCGGGCCGGTGGGACGGCTGCGGATGCCGCAATTGCTGCTTCCGCGCTGCTGGCGGTGATCGAACCGCAATCGACCGGCATTGGCGGTGATGGCTTCGCGCTGATCCAGCCGAAGGGCGAGGGCAAGATCGTTGCCTATAACGGTTCGGGCCGCGCACCGAAGGCGGCGACGCCGGAATGGTTTCTCGAGCGGAATATCAAGGCGATCCCGCTGACCTCGGCGCACGCGGTCACCATTCCCGGTGCGATCGATCTGTGGGCGACGATCCTGCGCGACCACGGCAAGTTCGGCTTCGACACGTTGTTCCAGCCGGCGATCAAGGCGGCCGAGGAAGGCTATGTCGTCGCGCCCCGCATCGCCTTCGACTGGAAGAACGGATTCGAGAAACTGAAGAAGGGCATCAACACCGAGCGCTATCTGTTGCCGCATGGCAAGGCGGCCGTCGCCGGCGACGTGATCAAGCAGCCGGAACTCGGCCAGACGCTGCGCGCGATCGCCAAGAACGGCCCCGATGCTTTCTACAAGGGCGCGATCGCCGAGGACATGGTCGAGACCTTGCGGGCCGCCGGCGGTCTGCACACGCTGGAAGACTTCGCCAGCCATACCACCGAGACCACGGTGCCGATCGGCACCATGTATAAAGGTCTCGACGTCTGGCAGTGCCCACCGAACGGACCCGGCATCACCATGCTGGTGATGCTCAACATCCTCTCGCATTTCGATCTCACGAAGTTCGCACCGCTAAGCGTCGAGCGTTTCCATCTCGAAGCCGAGGCCGCACGCGTCGCCTACATGATGCGCGAGCAGCGTGTCGGCGATCCAGCTTTCGCCAACGTTGACGTCGCCGGCATCCTGAAGAGCTACGCTGACGAATATGTCGCCAAGATCCGCATGGACCGGATGCTGGATCTGCCGAAGGTGTCGCCGCCGATGAATCCGTCGACGGTCTACATCACGGTGGTGGACAAGGATCGCAACGTCTGTTCGTTCATCAACTCCGTCGCCCACGCTTGGGCGTCTGCGATCGTCTCGAACAAGACTGGAGTCCTGTTCCAGAATCGCGGCGCCGGCTTCCGCGTCGACCCCGGCCATCCGAACTGCATCGCGCCGGGCAAGCGGCCGCTGCATACGATCATGCCGGCGCTGGCGACCAAAGCCGGCCGCGCGGTGATGCCCTACGGTGTCATGGGTGGTCAGTACCAACCGACAGGTCAGACCCACGTGCTGACCAACATCGTCGACTACGGATGCGACGTGCAGGAAGCGATCGATATGCCGCGCGGCCTGCATTATGAAGGCGTCTACCAGCTCGAGGACGGCGTGCCGGCGGAAATCGTCGCGGGCCTCCAGAAGCTCGGTCATCAGACCACCAAGATCATCCCGCCGCTCGGCGGCGGTCAGGGGATCTGGATCGACTGGGAGAAGGGTACGCTGACCGGCGGCTCCGATCCTCGCAAGGACGGCTGCGCCCTCGGCTACTAAAAGATCAGGCCCGCGTGAACCGGCCTCATCGAGGCTGGTCTGGACGAATGCATTACGATAGACAGGCGCCCGATCATTCAAGAAGGTACGCCAACATGCGCACGACGTTTTCCACTTTGGCCGCCATTACGTTGACCGTCATGACGGTGTCGGTTGCCTCGATGCCGACCACGGCGATGGCGCAAACCCCGGGAAAAGCCATGACCACAGCTTCAGGACTACAGATCATCGACACCAAGGTCGGCACGGGCGCAACGCCAAAGCCCGGTCAGATCTGCGTCGTGCACTACACCGGCTGGCTCTATCAGGATGGCCAGAAGGGCAAGAAATTCGATTCCTCCGTCGACCGCAACGATCCGCTCGAATTTCCGGTTGGACAGCGCAAGGTGATTGCAGGCTGGGATGAGGGCGTTGCCTCGATGAAGGTCGGCGGCAAGCGCACGCTGATCATTCCGCCGGAGCTTGGCTACGGCGCGCGTGGCGCAGGCGGCGTCATTCCGCCGAATGCGACGCTGATCTTCGACGTCGAACTGCTCAACGTGAAGGGCTGATCGAACAACGCCACAAAGAACAACAACGTGACAAAAGAAAAAGGCCGGTCCGCGACGACCGGCCTTTTTGATTTTAGTAATTACGATCAGAGTTTCTTGTTAGCTGCGGCGGCAGCCTTGTTGACGGCATCTTTCGTGGCTTCCTTGGCGTCGCCAAGCGCCTTCTGGCCTTTGCCCTTCACTTCCTGAATGGCGCCTTCGCCCTGCAAGCGGTCGGAACCGACGGCTTCACCGACGCCTTGCTTGGCCTTGCCGATCGCCTCGTTGGCATTGCCTTTAACCTTGTCTGCGACGCTACCCATGAAACAGTCTCCTTGCTCGATTGATTGTCTGGAGGTCAATATTCGAGGTGTCGAAACGTTCCTTGCGGGCTGGCTTGTCGCCGCGATTTTCAGTAGCGTTCACATGAGGATTCACTGGAACCAACCGACATGAGCGATCCACACCATCACAGCCATTCCGACCACGCCCATGGCCACGGCGAGAGCCGCTGGAAGCACGATGGTGTCCGGGTCATTCCCGGCAATCAGCTCGATCCCAATGTGCCTTCGACCGCCGGCATGGACCGCAAGGCCGCGATCAATTTCGCCCGCGTCGGTGCGCAGAAATTGTGGGCCGGTACCGTCACTATCAAGCCGGATGCCAAGACCGGCGCGCATCATCACGGTCACCTCGAAAGCATCATCTATGTCGTCAAGGGAAAGGCGCGGATGCGATGGGGCGATCATCTGGAATTCACCGCGGAAGCCAATCCCGGTGATTTCATTTTCGTGCCGCCTTACGTGCCGCACCAGGAAATCAACGCCAGTCCGGATGAGCCGCTGGAATGCGTGCTGGTGCGCAGCGACGGCGAGGCGGTCGCCATCAATCTCGACATCGAGCCGGTCGAGAAGCCGGAAAAGGTACTGTGGGTCGATCCTGTGCACCGCGACCCCAACGACACTTAACGGCAACCGCGCCAAGACGGCTCATTTAGACACAACGTCGTTACCGCGCGGCGATGCTGCCGTTGCGCTCTGTGGCGCGGAATAGCTTCCGGCGCATTTAGTCGTCTGCTAGATTGCGTCATGGATTCATAAGTGCGCGATTTCATTAGATGAAAGTCGCGAAATTCGAGCTTCGCTAAACAAATTCACTTCGTTAAACAAATTCAAAGAGCAAAAACTTCGGAGAGGAAATCGTGACGCAATCCAATGACCAACTCATCCATCAGCCGCTCGGGCGCCGCACCCTGATGAAGGGTGCTGGCCTCGGCCTCGTCGCAGGCGGCCTCTCTGCCACGCTGCCCGGCGCCAAGCGCGAGCGCTGCCACCGAAGGCGGCGAGATCTGGAGCAGCGAGTATTGGACGACGAAGGGCGACGTGCCGTTGTGGATGTTCCGCAAGCGCGTCGGTGCGCCGAAAGCCGGCGAGCCTTCCAAGCCGGTGCTGTTCTTCGTGCATGGCTCGTCGGTGACGTCGCGCTGCTTCGATATTCACGTTAAAGGTGGCGGCGAATATTCCGTGATGGACGAGTTCGCCCGTTACGGCTTCGACTGCTGGACCATGGACCACGAGAACTACGGCAAGTCCGGGCGGACCTCGGGAAATTCAGACATCAAGAGCGGTGTCGAAGATCTCAAGGCCGCGCTTGACGTCCTCGCCAAGGAAACCGGGCGGCAGAAGTATCACTTCCTCGGTGAATCCGCTGGCGCGATCCGCGCCGGCGCTTTTGCGGAGGTTCAACCCGACCGCGTCGATCGTCTGGTGCTGGCCGCTTTCACGTACAAGGGCGATGGTGCACCGACCCTTGTCAAGCGTGCCGAGCAGCTCGACTATTATCGCACGCACAACATGCGCAAGCGTGACCGCGAGATGATCCGCTCGATCGCCACCCGCGACAAGCCGGGCACCAGCGAACTCGTGGCGGTCGAGGCGCTGGCCGACGTGGAGATGCCGTTCGGCGATCAGGTTCCGACCGGCACCTACCTCGATATGACGTCCAAGATGCCGCAGGTCGATCCCAAGAAGGTCGTCGTGCCGACGCTGGTGATCAGCGGTCAATATGACGGAAATTCCACCGTTGCGGACCTGCAGGATTTCTACGGACAACTGCCCAACGGCGATCGCCAATTGATCATTCTGCCCGGCGTGGCGCACTCGGTCGTGCTGGCCACGAACCGGCAGCTGTTCTGGCATGCGACCAAGGCGTTCCTGACCATGCCAACGCCGATCTCGACATAACAACAAGACGATCTAATCAAGATTGACTGATGGCCGGGTTTTGCCCGGCCATTTTTCTTGGTCGCCCCGGTAGGGCGACGCCTTACTTCGATGCCGTTTGGCCGGTGAGATTGACGACCTGAACGCGGCGGTTGACGGCCGAGGTCGGCGCGTTCGGGTCCTTCAGCTTGGTCTTGCCATAGCCGACCGTGACGAGGTCGGCGCCGGCAACGCCGAACTTCTCGTTGAGATACCGCTTGATCGTGTCGGCGCGGCGTTCGGAAAGATCCTGATTGAAGGCCTCGCCTCCGACCGCATCGGTGTGACCCGCGACCACAAAGGTCGAACCTTTGAGCGCCGGGTTCGACAGTGCCTTGCCGAGTTCCTGCACGGCGGCGAGCGACGCCTGGCTGATCCTGGCCGAATTGTATTCGAACTGAATATCGAGATCGATTTTCGGCTTGGCGGCTGCAAGCTCTGCAATCTCCTCGCGCTCACCGAGCGAGAGCGAGCGGGTCTTCCGGTTGCGGACGCTGTTGACGAAGCTTTCTTCCCTGGCCTGAACCGAGGGCTCGGCCGGGCGGTCAGCCGAGAGGCTGCGGGTCAGCGTCTTCGATTGCAGGGCATTGACGATCTGGTCCGCGGAGACGTTGTCGTCGGCGGCAAGCGCCGGACCCATCGTCATCGAGAGAGCGGCGCCAAGCGCGATCGTCGAGATGCGGGAAATTCCGAGAAAGCCGTTCATGATTTTGATCCTCGCCATTGCGCTGATTGGATGTTCCAAGGCTAGGAGAGACTCAATTTCAGGTATGTGATGTAAATCACGGAGGCTCGCCATCGCCGACTGGCCCCCCGTGAAGCTGCGGGTGAAGTCAGTAATTCACGCGTAGCCCCAGACCGCCGTGAAGGGTGTTGCCGACCGGCTGCGGTCCCACCGTGCCATTTACAAAGAGGTCTGCGACCCAGCCCTTGGTGATACGGAAGCCAAGCCGGCCGCCATATTCGAACCAGTATTGATTTCCGATCGTCGGCGTCACGACGCCGTCGCCCGTCACGGTGGCGACGAGGCCGGAATGGTTCGCGAACGACTGCACAAACCCGCCGTTGAGATTGGTTTCGATATTGTCGCCGAACAGATGTGTCCATTGTGCGCCGATCTTGGCCAGATTGGTTCGGTCGGTGCCGGCTGCGACGTTGGCGTTGAACGGATTGAAAGCGGCGTTCGGATCGCTGTAACCATTCACGGTTTGCCACAATTGCCAGATCTCGACGGATGCTGCGACTTCATCGCGCGGCGAGAGCCTGGTGATCCAGCCCGCTCTTCCATATACGCCGTAGTCGCTGGCATTGGTCGAGCTTTGCAGCGCAACGCCGCCGAGATTTGTCGTATAGCTGCGGCTGTAGGTCACCTTTTCGAACGGCGTCAGGATGGTGCCGACATCGAAGAACGGGCGCGAGGAGCCCCAATCGGTGAAATCGTAGCGCAACGCGAAGGCGCCGATCGGTGCGCTGGTCACGTTGTATCCACTCTCGCCGTATTGGGTGTAGGCGATGCCTGCCAGAAGCGAAAGATTGGAGGTGATTTCCTTGCGGCCGTGGATGCCGGCCGAAAACGACCCGGCGGAGCCGAACGCACTCACGCAGTCGCTGCAATTGACCTGCTCGTTGACGCCAAGCAATACAGTGCCGAGTACGCGGTTGGTGATGATCTGGTTGAAGCGCTGGTCGACAACCCCTTTGATCGAACCGCTGCTGGAACCCGAATCCGTCGCCTGCGGCGCGCATGGTCCTTCTGAGTTGCAAGACACCGCGGTCTGCGCCGCTGCCATCGGAAGCATCAGCACTTGGAGGGCAGCGCCGGAAAGCAGCGCGGCAAGCAATATCCTGGCGTCGAATTTGCGTGAGGATGCGGCCATCGTCAGCGTCCACACAGCGCGCTGGTTTCTATGCTGGCATTGGCATTTTCGACGGGCGGCGGAGCGGCCTGAGCAAATTGCGTCACGCTGCAAAGCCCCGGCGAAGCCGAGCAATTTTTGGCGAACGTCCAGGTCGAGGAACCGGATTTCTTGATCGTGGTCTTGCTGCCGGTCGATGTGATAGTGGCGGTGTCGCCCGGATGTGTCAGTTCGGTGCAGGCGCCGCCGGTGGCGCAGACGCGCGAGGCGCCTTCCTGCAGCACCACGGTGGTCTTGCCCCGCTGCGACAGAATATCGAGGATGGTACCGCGTACGCCGATGGTCGCGACCGGCGTGGTGATCGTGTAGGCCGCCTTCTCGGAATGCCCCGTCACGAAACGAAACGCGCCCGTCGCGAGTTTGATGGCGATGTCGCGATAGGAATGCTCGTCGTTCAAGACCGTGCGGTCGAGCGTGATCGAAGCGTTGGGACCGAGCGACAAATTGGTGCTGTCGATCATCACGAGCTTCGTCGCGCTCTCCGCGCCGGTACGCACGGTCTCGTCGCGCACGAGGCTTTCACCGACGTTAATGGGCATGCTCAGGGAGCCCGAAACACGGGCAACCTCGTTTTGCACAAAAACCGCTTCGCCGACGCGGGTTAACGTCTGTGCTTGAGCCGGATTGAGGACCAGTCCCGCGACGGGCACGAGGACCGAAATGAAGAGAACGCGCTGCCGCCAGTTCATGTTTATTGTGTCTGCCGCTTTCGTTGTCCCGCTGGCAGCAGTCCATGTGGCAAATTTGCCACAAACGACATGCTACGACCCCGATCGTTAGTGAGGGCCGCGTCGCCTTACGTTCAAATCCATGAACCAAAAAAATACTTGGACTCTTGCGAAAAATACTTGGACTCTTGCGAGGCTCGGTGCGAGTTGACGTTCAGATCGCCAAGCTGTCGCTTGTTTGCCGAGGTGCGAACAAAAAATTGGCCAGATGGGATTTCAAAGATGGCTGCCCTGCGGCTGCGGCTACTGTGAGTGATGTCAACTGTCTCTGTTTCCCACCCAAAAGAAATCAAACGAATATCAGGGGTATCGCCCGACCATGCCAGGGCAGACGGGAACCTCGGCAGCCGTGCTGATCGGTTCGGCGATCATTGCGACCGCCATCCTGCTGTCGACGCTGGTGACGGCCGTGGGCACGCGCTTCATCGGCATGGAAAGCGGGCTCGAAGACAATGTGTGGCTGATCGATCGGCTGACGGGCAGCGTCTACCGGTGCAAGGCGCCGGAGCGCGGCAAGGCGGTGTGCGACACCGAGACTGCGACCGGCAGCATCGGCGATCGCGCCAAGCCGTGAGGCGCGCGATCCGCTCCGGCTGAAACACCTGCCGAAACGCACAAATCCCGATAGATTGCGGGGGCCATGCGTGCCGACAAAGCCACACCAATGAACAAGGCCACCGCCAGAGCCATCTGGCTGCGGGCCCAGCGGCTCGATGCCGAGGCGCCGTTTGGCGACGGTCCGTCAGCCACGGCAGCCGCGGTCGAACATCTCGGTTACGTGCAGATCGATACCATCCATGTGATCGAGCGCTGCCACCATCACATTCTCTGGAACCGCATTCCTGCCTATCGCCGGACTGACCTGCGTCACGCCCAGAGCACCGACAAAAGCGTGTTCGAATACTGGACCCATGCGCTGGCTTACGTGCCGGCGAAGGATTTCCGGTTTTTTATTCCTGCGATGAAGCTGCATCGGCGCGAAGGCCATAGATGGTTCAAGGAAGTAAAGCCTGCCGATTTGCGTAAAGTCATGCGGCTTCTGAAGAAGGACGGCGCCTTGACCATCCGTGACATCGAGGACGATGTGCTGGTTGAGAAAGTGCATGCCTGGGCAAGCCGCAAGCCATCGAAGCGGGCGCTGCAACTTGCCTTCTATGAGGGGCGCGTGACGATCTCCGAGCGCAACGGCATGCTCAAGACCTACGACCTGATGGACCGGCACTTCGGCTGGGACAGGGTGCCGAATGCGGCCTCAGCGCGCGAAACCACCGGATATCTGCTTGACCGCAGCCTTCGCGCGCAGGGCGTGGTCAGCCTCGATTCCATCTGTCATCTCGACGCGCCGAGCAAAACCGCGGTGCGACGATTGATCGAGGCCCGCGTTCGCCGCAAGGAGCTTGTTCCCATCGCGCTGGAAGGGGCCGGCAAGCAGGAGCATTGGGCGGAGCCAGCGACGCTTGAGACCGCCGTGAACAGCGATGGTGAGCGCGTGCATATTCTTTCCCCGTTCGATCCCCTGATCATCCAACGCAAGCGGACGCATCTGATCTTCGGCTACGAGCATTTCTTCGAAGCCTATGTGCCGAAGGAGAAGCGGCGCTTCGGCTATTTCGCGCTGCCGGTTCTGGTCGGGGACGAGATCGTGGCCGCGCTCGATCTCAAGACGGATCGCCAGGGCCGGAAATTGCTGTTGCAGAAATGGAATTGGGTTGGCGCCGCCGCCAAGGGGCCGCGCAAGGAATTGAAACGAAAAATCGAGGAAGAGCTGCACCGCTTCGAGCGTTTTCAGCTCGACGAATGAGGCGCGGTCGATTCCGTCAAGGCCGGGATGGCCAGATAATCGAGCCGCATCGCGAGCCAAATCCCTACGCCATAGGCGAGAATATTCCACACCGAAAAGATCCTGCCGAGCAATAGCGCGCCTGCGAGCGTCAGGCGAAACCCGTCCAGCCAGGGCGCATGCACAAGCCGGAGCAGTTCGACGCCGACCGCAATCGCAACGGAGATTCCCGCGATACGCAGCCTTGAAAGCCTGGGAATTGCGACCGCGACCAGGAAAAAGACCATGGCGCCCCAGAGAATTGAGCCGCCATATTTCACGATCGAAGCGGGTATTCCGAGGCCAAGCCCGAAGTGGCGCAGCGCAAGTCCGAGGACAATAATTGTCGCCAACAGGCCGGCGCGCGCCATGGTCATGATAGTGCGCTGTCGGCGATCGGCATCGTGATTTCGAAAGCTGCTCCCGCCAAAGCCGCTCCCGCCTCGGCGTCTGCCAGCCGGACCGTTCCGCCATGGGCTTCCAGCACGGCACGCACGATTGCCAAGCCCATACCCGTGCCGCCACGGTCGCGCCGGGTCGTGAAGAAGCTGTCGAATATCAGGGGCCTGTTGCTCGGCGAGATACCCTCGCCATTGTCAGTGACCGTTACCACCAGCAACGCTTGTTGCCGCGAGGCGGACATGTGCAACACGGTACTGCCGTGGCGGAGCGCGTTGTCGGCTAGATTGGCGACGACGATTGTTGCGTTTTCTTCCGAGATGCGCAGCGCAGTATCGACGTCGCCGCTTGCACGTATATCCAGCGCCGCGAATGACGGGCGCAGCGACGCAACCGTAGCGGCCAGATTGGTGACGCCCGCGCCGACGGGATTTTCTGCCCGCGCCAGGTCGTGCAGGCGTGCCGATATTTTGGTGAGCCGTTCGGTGTCCGCCACGATATTGTCGAGGAATTTTCGCCGGTCGTCGTCATCCATGTCGGGGTCGTCGACGTCGTCGCGCAAAAGTTCTGCAGCGCCCTGGATCGACGTCAGAGGCGACTTGAGCTCGTGCGAAACATACGTGGCGAAGGTCGAGATAAAGCTCGACCTTGTGTCGAGCCTGCGCGCCATCTCCAGAAAGCTTTCCGACAGCTTGGCGAATTCGCTGGTGCCGTGACGCCGGAGCGGACGAAGCGCGCTGCGATCTCCCTTGCCGATCAGATTGGTGCGTTCGACCAATTCACGCATCGGCTCGGTGATCGTGCGGTGAAACAAAAACCCGATCAGGACGGTCGGAACGATGATGAAGAGAACCGCGAGCGCGACCTTGCCGCGATGCTCGAACAGGTTTTTGAAGACGTTGCTCGGCGTCCGCGAAGCATAGACGACGCCTGCGACCTGCTCGCGGACGATCACGGGCATGGCGGTAAAGACACGAATGCCGGTGCCCCGGCTGATCGAATAGAGCGCGGGCTGATCATGCTTGGAAATGCGGACGCGCAGCGCGGCTGCAAATCGCCCCTGCAGCGCCTCGGTAACCTCTTCCAGGTGCGCAAGCGAAAGCCCGACTTCGTCGCGGCCGGCAATGACGGTTCCATTGGGATCAAGAAGCCGGAAGCCCGCGAGCGTCACGTTCTGGGTTGCGGTGAGAATGGGTGCAAGGCGTGCGCCCAGCGAGACAAAGGCGGGATCGGCTGGAGCGACCGCCTGGCGCGCGTCGGCTCTGGGCGGCAACACGCTTTCGTTGGCCAGTTCGAGCTTCGGCCAGATCGGTTGATACGGATCGCTCGATGGCCCTGACGCGGCCGGCGGCAGCCGCGCACCGAGCGCGATACCTTGCGGAATTCCAGCTTCGACCTCTCGATGGAACACAGCGACAAGGGCGGCGCTCTGCGCAATCAATTCCGACTCGGTCTCCTGCACCAGCTGGTTCTGATAGATCCTGAGGAAATAGAGACTGAATAGCGGCAACAGCAGCACGCTGAGGAGCACCACGAACACCACGAGACTAAGGCTTGGCCGCCACTTCACAGGCGTGCGGGACGTGGGTCGGGCGTCTTCGGTCAACGCGATTCCTCGCAGCGTCCCAATTTGAATCCCACGCCATGAACCGTCTCGATCACAGAATCGGAGCCGGCAGCGGCCATCTTGGCGCGGATGTTTCTGATATGGCTGTCGATCGTGCGGTCGGCGACATGGACATTGCCGGCATAGGCGGCATCAAGAATGAGTTCGCGCGTGAACACGAATCCCGGCCGCGCCAGCAGCGTGCGCAGGATCGAGAATTCAAGCGCGGTCAGTGCGATCGGCTTGTCCTGGAATCTCGCCGTCCGGGCATCCGGGTCGATCGCGAGCCCGCCATGCTGGAGTGCCGCCGATTGCGATGGAGCTGGGACATTGCGGGTGCGCCGAAGGATCGCGTTGACGCGGGCGACCAACTCGCGCGGGCTGAACGGCTTTGTCACATAGTCGTCGCCGCCGATCTCAAGCCCGAGAATGCGATCGATTTCCTCGTCGCGCGCCGACAGGAACAGGATCGGCGTCTCGGCAGACTTCCTGATTTGTCGGCAGACCTCCAGCCCGTCCATTTCCGGCATGCCGACATCGAGAACGACGAGATCGTGAATGTTCCGGTCGAACTGGCGAAGGGCCTCTTTGCCGTCGGTCGCGATCGAAATCGTCATTCCGGTTTTTTCGAGCGCAAAGCGGACGACGTCACGGATATGAGGGTCATCGTCGACGACGAGGATCGAATGGGCCATAGTTGTCAGCCTTGCCCGCCGACCGTGGGAGACGGTGCGTTCATCGGGTTGTTAGCGAAATATTGCTTGAGACGCCACGCCCGAAAACTCCAATCCCGCCAGTTTTTCGAGGTAACGAAGGCCTCGCGCGTGTTGCCGCGACACGGGCATGAGCTCGTCATCCAAAAAGCTGGAAATTTTTCCCTATGTCGTTCGACGGCGGGCAAGGCCTGCGTGCCGAGGCATCGAAGATAGTTCAGATCGAGATTTTGTCCCCTTCCGGTCACTTCACGGGAGTGCTCGACGTTGTAGCTTGCTATCAGCCTCGGCGCATTGATGAAGCAGCACCCATAAAGCACCAGCGCCAGTGAGATCGCGTTGGCGGTGAGCAGCCATGCGCTCGATTTGCGCCGCAGGATCTGGACCAGGATCAGGAAAAGTCCGGCGGCGACCAGACCCATCCAGATAAAGGCCGCTAATCTCAGATAGGTGAGCGAGTAGACGGCGATATAAAGGTCGAGCCGGAAGATCGAGGAGATCACAAGCAGAATGTTTTGCGCGATAAAGACCAGCACCAGCGGGCGGATCAGCCGGGAGCCTTCTGCCGGTCCACCCGGACGCATCGCAAGCAGGACGAATCCAGCGGCAAGCAACGCAGTCGCGATCAGGGGGTAGGCGCCGCGATGCGCATATGAAGCGTAGCTCATGCCGTCGGGGAGCGCAGCGCCGCCCCAGAGATAGGTCAAGTCGAGGGCGGTTTGCAGCGCGAACAGTACGTTGAAGAGAACGAGGGAGCGCGTGATGGCGAGCGGACCGAGGAGATAATCGAGCTCGGCAGCCGCGGTTACGGTGAGGGCGGGTACCGGTTCGCGAGCGGGTCTCGATTTGATGCGGCGATGAATCAGGGGCCAGATCAGGCAGGCGACAAGAAGCCAAAATCCCAGCCGCCAGGAATTGATCAACGCAAACAGCGCGCGAAGATCGATCTGCATCAAACGATGTTCGATCAACGGATTGGCTGACGAGAAGAGCGTCAGGAATATCGCAAACACGGTCAGTGGGACGATCCAGGCGACCAGCCAGCCGAGCCAGGCGGGTGTCCAGAGTTTCATGTGCCGGAGTGCGCTCACGATCTCGCCCACCAATTGAAATGCGCCGCGAAAAGGAATCGTCGCCGCTTCAAACAGTTGCCTTTGCCAGGATGTTGCCTGGCGGGACGTCAGGGCAATCACCGACATTGCGGTCGTGAGTGTTGCAACGCATACGGACAGGAAATTGACCTCCTCGATCAACGGCAACAGGCCGGCGATGAATACCGCGATCAGGATGATGCGGTCTGTTCGCGGTACCTGCACGCGATTGCTGAAAAGACAAACCATGCCAAGCACGCCCAAAAATAGCGCAAGCGAGATGCCGATATTCCAGCCGTAGAACAGCCAGTCCGCGAGCGCGACACAGAAGGCGGCGAGGATAAGCGGTCTTGTCAGCGGATTGGCAGGCGTCGTTTCGAAATCGGATGTGGTCGCGATCGACATGGGTTCATTTCCCGGAATGGACGAGGGTGAGGTGGACGGCGTTGAGCTTGGCTTTGGATTTGGCGTTGGATGGGGGGTTCGAAGCGGCGCGGATGGGGAAAGCGATGACGGTGGGACGGGAGGGAGGGGATTCCAGCCACCAGCCATCGCGGAGCAGGCTCCGGGGGAGGCGGGATCGGCGGAATGACACGGGGATGATTTTTGCCATGCGCGAGAGGATGCAAGCGCTGTTGGCAGGCCATTTGTCGGGCACGCTGAGGATTTGCGGATTTCTTTGCAGATTTTGCGCAAATCCCCCCAGCACTGGCCATCCGCGAGGCGAAGAGGATGCTACAGGCCGTTCCTTGGCGGTCGCGCGGATGCTATGGGAAGCATGGGCCTGACTGCGCAAAACAATAAACTTCGGGGGAAACACTTCATGGCTACCGCATCTCAATCTGTCACCGGCACTGCAAGTGAGCTGGAGCGATCGACCATCCGCACGATCTCGTGGCGGCTGATACCGTTTCTGGTGCTGGCCTATTTCTTTTCCTACCTCGACCGCGTCAACCTCGGCTTTGCCGCGCTGACCATGAATGCGGAGCTGAAATTCTCGCCCACGATCTTCGCCTGGGGCGCCGGCATCTTCTTCTTCGGTTATTTCATCTTCGAGGTGCCGAGCAATCTGGCGCTGGAGAAGTTCGGCGCCAGCCGCTGGATCGCGCGCATCATGGTGACCTGGGGCATTATCTCGGCGCTGATGGCGACCGTCAGCGGCGAGTGGAGTTTTTACATCCTACGCTTCCTGCTCGGCGTCGCCGAAGCCGGATTCTTCCCGGGCATCATCCTCTATCTCACCTATTGGTACCCGGCCGAATACCGCGCGCGCTTCCTGGCCGCCTTTGCGATTGCCGTTCCCGTCTCCACCGTGATCGGCGCGCCGGTGTCGGGGCTGTTACTCGGGCTCGACGGCGCCATGGGCCTCAAAGGCTGGCAATGGCTGTTCATCATCGAAGGTGTTCCTTCGATTTTGCTCGGCATCGTCACCTGGTTCTATCTCACCGACAGGCCTGAGCACGCCAACTGGCTTTCGGCCGAGCAGAAGACCTGGCTTGCCGCAAAACTCAACGCGGAAATCGCCGCCAAGCAGGCCGTGAAGCATATGACGCTGGGCGAAGCCTTGTCGTCGCCGAAGGTGATCATGCTGAGCCTGGTCTATTTCGGTTTCGTCGGCGCGCTCTATGGCATGCAATTCTGGCTGCCGCAGATCGTGAAGGCGTTTGGCCTTACCAATGCGCAAACCGGCTTCGTCACGGCGATCCCGTATCTGTTCGGCACGATTGCGATGATCCTGTGGGCGCGGCATTCGGACGCTTCGCGGGAGCGTGTCGTTCATGTCGGCGGACCGCTTCTGCTCACCGCGCTCGCCTTGGCGGCCTCCAGCTATATCAGCGATCCGACCATGACCATGGTCGTGCTGTCGGTGGCTGCGATCGGCGTGTTTTGTACTTTCGGGGTTTTCTGGACGCTACCGACGGCGTGGCTCTCCGGAACGGCGGCGGCCGGTGCGATCGCGCTCATCAACTCGATCGGTAATCTCGCAGGGTTCGGTGGCCCTTACTTGATCGGCTGGGTCAAGGAAGCGACTGGCAATACCCAGAATGGGCTACTGGTGCTCGCCGTCTTGCCGTTGCTCGGCGGCCTTCTGGTGTTTCTCGGAGGCCATGAAAGCAAGACCGAATTCGCCAATGCAGGGAAGGCGTCTTAAAAGGCGCGCCTTCCCGCCAATCCCAACGTCCCGGACCGTCAAACCCCATTCCGGGGTCTCCGATCACGCTTTCATGATCACTGACGAATATTGACATTTATCATTCAATAGTCGACATTCCTCAGAGGCAGAGAGCCAAGAGGAGCGTTCTGATGTTGGGCCGTTGGATTTTTTCAAACTATTCGAAGCTCTTAGTCGGAATTTCACTGGCGGCCGTGGCGGTCGCCCTGGGCGGTTGCAATAACGCGGTGGCCGAAAAGCCCGCGGACTCGCGGCCGGTTCTGGTCGCCACCGCCCATTATGAAGCCCAATCCCCCGAACGCAGCTTTGTCGGAACGATCAGGCCCCGGATCGAGACCGACATGGGTTTCCGCGTTGCGGGGAAAGTGGCGAAGCGGCTGGTTGAGGTCGGCCAGACGGTCGATGTCGGCCAGCCGCTCGCCACGCTCGATGAGATCGATCTGAAATTGCAGGCCGAGCAGGCCGAGGCCGAATTTAGTGCCGCAACCGGCGTGCTGGCCCAGGCCGGCGCCGCCGAGCAGCGCGCCAAGGACCTGCGCGGCAAGGGCTGGGCCACCGATGCGCAGCTCGATTCCGCCAAGGCCGCTGCCGACGAGGCCCGCGCGCGGCTCAATCGCGCCGAGCGCTCGGTCGAACTGACGAAGAACTCGCTTTCTTATGCAACGGTTGTGGCGGACACCCGTGGTGTTGTCACTGCGACGATGATCGAACCTGGCCAGGTGGTTGCCGCGGGTCAGGCCTCGATCCGTGTCGCCCGGCTTGGCGAGAAGGAAGCCGTCGTCGCGATCCCCGAGACGCTTCTCAATCGCGCCAAGTCGGGCGTTGCCACGGTCACGCTGTGGTCGGACGCCGAAAAGAAGTATGCCGCGACGCTACGCGAGGTCGCGCCCTCGGCCGATCCAGCGACGCGAACCTATCTCGCCAAGTTTTCGCTCCCCGAAGCCGGTGACAACGTCTCGCTCGGCATGACCGCGACGCTGACGCTGTCGGATCCCAAGAGCGATCGTGTGGCGCGGCTGCCGTTGTCGGCACTGTACAGCCAGGGCGGCGATCCCTCGCTCTATGTCGTCGACGACAAGGGCGCGATTTCGCTGAAGCCGGTCGCCGTCAAGTCCTACGACAGCAATTGCGTCGTCATCGCAAGCGGTGTCGACGAGGGCGCGAAGATCGTCGTGCTCGGCGTGCAGAAGCTTGATCCGAGCCAGAAGGTTCGGGTCGTATCGTCGTTGTCGTTCTAGGCGAGCGGAGAAGACCGATGAAGCGCTTCAATCTGTCGGCCTGGGCGGTCAGTCATCCCGCGCTGGTGTTGTTTTTGATCGTCGCCTTGGGCGTGGCCGGCTTCTTCTCCTACCAGAAGCTCGGCCGGGCCGAGGATCCCTTCTTCACGGTGAAGGTGGTGAACGTCTCGGCGATCTGGCCGGGCGCAACGGCTGCCGAAATGCAGTCGCAGGTCGCCGACCCCATCGAGAAGAAACTGCAGGAACTGCCGTACTTCGAAAAGGTGCAGACCTATTCGAAGCCGGCGTTCACGGCGATGCAGGTCACTTTCCGCGATTCCACGCCGCCGAAGGACGTGCCGTATCTGTTTTATCTGCTGCGCAAGAAGCTCGCAGACGTCCAGGGGCAGTTACCCGCCGGCCTGCTCGGCCCCGTCGTCAACGACGAATTCTCCGATGTCGATTCCATCCTTTACATGATGACCAGCGACGGCGCGAACTACGCGCAGCTCAAGAAGGCCGCCGAAGGCTTGCGCCAGCGCCTGCTGAAGGTTTCCGGCGTGACCAAGGTCGATATTTACGGCACGCAGGACGAAAAGATCTTCGTTGAATTTTCGCATGCGAAACTCGCAACACTCGGCATCACGCCGCAGGCGCTGTTCGATTCGCTAGCCAAGCAGAACAATGTGGTGCCGGCCGGCACCGTGGAGACGTCGTCGCAGCGCGTGCCGCTGCGCGTCACCGGCGCGCTCGACGGCGTCAAGGCGGTGGCAGAGACGCCAGTCGAAAGCAACGGTCGCGTATTCCGCCTCGGCGATATCGCAACCGTCAGCCATGGCTTTGTCGACCCGCCGAGTTTCGTCGTTCGCCAGGAAGGCAAGCCCGCCATCGGCATCGGCGTGGTCACCGCCAAGGGCGCCAACATCCTCGAACTCGGCAAAGAAGTTTCGGCTGCGACTAACGAGTTCATGAAGGCGGTGCCGCAGGGCATCAATGTCGAGCGCATCGCCGATCAGCCGGAAGTGGTCGAGCACGCGGTCAGCGAATTCGTGCATTCCTTCATCGAGGCGCTCGCGATCGTGCTGTTCGTCAGCTTCCTCGCGCTCGGATGGCGTACCGGAATCGTGGTGGCGGCCTCGGTGCCGCTGGTGCTCGCGATCGTCTTCATCGTGATGGATGCGATGTCGCTCGACCTGCACCGCATCACGCTCGGCGCCCTGATCATCGCGCTCGGCCTTCTGGTCGACGACGCCATCATCGCGGTCGAGATGATGGTCGTGAAGATGGAGCAGGGCTGGGACCGTATCCGCGCGGCATCTTTTGCCTGGGAATCCACCGCCTTTCCGATGTTGACGGGAACGCTGGTCACAGCGGCAGGCTTCCTGCCGATCGGCTTCGCCAATTCGGCGGTCGGCGAATATGCCGGCGGCATTTTCTGGATCGTCGCGATCGCGCTGGTCGCCTCATGGTTCGTCGCGGTGATCTTCACGCCCTATATCGGCGTCAAGCTGCTGCCGAACGTCGTGGTCCATCAAAATCACGACCCGCATGCGATCTACGAGACCCGCATGTATCGGGGCCTGCGCCGAGTCATCCAATGGTGCGTCGATCACCGCGTCAAGACCGTGCTTGCGACCGCCGGCGTCTTCGTGCTCTCGATCGTCGCGTTCGGTCACGTTCAGCAGCAGTTCTTCCCGCTGTCGGAACGACCCGAACTGTTCTTGCAGCTCCGTCTGCCGGAAGGCACCGCGTTCAATGTTACGGAAAAGTCGGTGAAGAAGGCGGAAGAACTGCTCAAGGGCGACAAGGACATCGCGACCTATACGTCCTATGTCGGCCAAGGCTCGCCGCGCTTCTGGCTCGGGCTCAATCCGCAGCTCCCGAACGAGGCTTTTGCCGAGATCGTGATCGTCGCCAAGGATGTCGAGGCGCGTGAGCGGATCAAGGCGCGAGTCGAGAAAGCGGTCGAGGAGGGCGATCTCTCTGAAGCGCGGGTGCGCGTCGATCGCTTCAACTTCGGTCCGCCGGTCGGCTTTCCGGTCCAGTTCCGGGTGATCGGGCCCGATCCGCAGGTCGTGCGTGACATCGCCTACAAGGTTCGCGACGTCGTCAAAGAGAACAAGAACGTCCGGGATCCGCAACTCGACTGGAACGAACAGTCGCCCTATCTCAAGCTCGTCGTCGATCAGGATCGCGCCCGTGCGCTCGGCCTGACGCCGCAGGACGTCTCACAGGCGCTCGCGATGCTGATCTCGGGCGTGCCGGTAACGACGGTGCGCGACGGCATCGAGAAGGTCGATGTGGTGGCGCGTGCGGTGCCGTCCGAACGGCTCGATCTCGGCCATGTCGGCGATCTCACCGTAACCTCGCGCAATGGCGTGGCGGTGCCGCTGACGCAAATTGCGAAGATCGAATACGCCCATGAGGAGCCGATCATCTGGCGGCGCAACCGCGACATGGCGATCACGGTGCGTGCCGACGTCGTCGACGGCGTGCAGGCGCCTGACGTGACCAACCAGATCTGGCCGCATCTCAAGGATATCCGCGACCATCTCGAACCGGCCTACCGGATCGAAGCGGGCGGGGCGTTCGAGGAATCCGAGAAGGGCAATGCCTCGATCTTCGTGCTGTTTCCGCTGATGGTCATCGTGATGCTGACGCTCCTGATGATCCAGTTGCAGAGCTTCTCGCGGTTGTTCCTGGTGTTCCTGACCGCGCCGCTCGGCATCGTCGGCGCCTCGTTAGGGCTTAACGTCGCCAACCAGCCTTTCGGCTTCGTGGCGCTGCTCGGTCTGATCGCGCTCGCCGGCATGATCATGCGCAACGCCGTGATCCTGGTCGACCAGATCGAGTCCGACGTCGCTCACGGCCTGACCCGGCGCGAGGCGATCGTAGAGGCCACCGTCCGGCGCGCCCGGCCGGTGGTGCTGACGGCGCTTGCCGCGATCCTGGCGATGATTCCGCTGTCGCGCTCGGCGTTTTGGGGCCCGATGGCGATCACGATCATGGGCGGCCTGTTCGTCGCGACCTTCCTGACCCTGCTGTATTTGCCGGGCCTCTATGCGCTCTGGTTCCGCAAAAGCCTTGAAGAAAGCGGCGGAAGCGTTCATGTTGGCCTCGCGCCGCAGCATCAGGACAACAATATCGTCCAGCCCGTATTCCCATTGGCCGCGGCTGAATGATTGAACATCGGCCCTGCGAGGGCGTTTGCAAAATGGGCCTACTCGAATCGAGTGGGCTGAATTGAGTACCGATATGACGCTGATTACCGAACATACCGAAACAGACACCCGGGAACGCATTATCGTGGTAGCGGAGCGGTTGTTCCGCGAACTCGGTTACCAGAAGACCACCGTCGGCGATATCGCCAAGGCGCTGCATATGAGCCCGGCCAATGTGTATCGCTTCTTCGATTCGAAGAAGGCGATCCATGAAGGCGTCTGCCGCGTCCTGATGGGCGAGGTCGAGGAGGCGGCCAGCGCCATCCTGGCGAAGCCGGGCCCCGCCACGCCGCGTTTGCGCGAGCTGCTGACCACGATCCATCGCATGAACTCGGAACGCTTTGTCGGCGATTCCAAGCTGCACGAGATGGTCGAGATCGCGATGGAAGAGAGCTGGGAAGTCTGCGTCGCGCATATGCAGACCATCGTCCAGGCCATCGCCGGCGTGATCGCGCAAGGCGCAGCCTCTGGCGAATTCGATGTGACCGATGTGCCGCTGGCGGCCATGTGCACCTGCCAGGCCATGATCGGCTACTTCCATCCGCAGATGATTGCCCAGGCGATCAACAAGCCCAAGCCTCATGCACCGCTTGACCAGATGATCGATTTTCTGTTGGTTGGGCTTGCGGCCCGTGGCCGGAAATAAGCACCTCGTCGCAGGAAAAATATCGTGGACGCATCGAGCCCCAGGGACTTGCACTATTACGAGCCGAAGAACGGCCACGGCCTCAAGCACGATCCGTTCAACGCCATCGTCGCGCCGCGTCCGATCGGCTGGATTTCGTCACGCGATGCCAAGGGCAATGTCAATCTGGCGCCCTACAGTTTCTTCAACGGCTTCTGCTACGTGCCGCCGATCATCGGTTTTTCCTCGACGTCGTGGAAAGACAGCGTGAACAATATCCGCGAGACCGGCGAGTTCGTCTGGAATCTCGCCACCAAGGATCTGGCGAAGCAGATGAACGCCACCGCCGCCCATGTCGCGCACGAGGTCAGCGAATTCTCGATCGCGGGCCTGACGCCTGCGCCGTGCAAGCTTGTCGGCGTGCCGCGCGTCGCCGAAAGTCCGGTCTCGTTCGAGTGCAAGCTGACCCAGGTCGTTCAGTTGCAGAGGGCTGACGGCAGAATGGCTGACGCCTGGCTCACGCTTGGCGAGGTCGTTGCGGTGCACATCGACAAGGCGATGATCCGGGACGGCGTCTATCAGACCGCGCTCGCCCGCCCGATCGTTCGCGCCGGCCGCAGGGGCGATTATTTCGAAATTCGCGAGGACGCGATGTTCGAGATGATGCGGCCGGACTGATCTCTTTTCGTCTCCGGATACGTGAACCTCGCGGGCATGTGCCGCGACTACACGACAATGGTATTCCGCTCGATTTTCACCATCCACGCGCCCCTCGCGACCAGGCCCTCCAAAATCATTGATGTATTTGAGACGCGTCCGCGGTCGTCTTTTGACGCCGCGCGGCTATGCGTGCGCCCACCTTTGAACCATTGCCGGGGAAATTTTAAATGCTTGACGCCAGCCAATTGCTCTATACCCAGATCGCCGCTGTCATTTGCCTGCTGATATCAGCCGGTTTTCTCTACGATATGCTGCGTTTGCGCCGCGCGATGGAAGCAAGCAAGGCGTGGGTCAGGGTCGAAGGCGATATCGTCAGGTCCGAAGCGAAAATCCCGCCGTCTCATACGTCCGACGACCAGAGCGATATCGATCCTGTCATACTCTATCACTATCGGGTCGGCGATCAGATCCACCAGAGTGAGCGCGTCAAATTCGGCGGCCAGCCCTCGCTATCGCGCGCAATGGCGGAGACGCTGGTAGCGAAATATCCGCCGGGCGCCCGCGTCGACGTCTACTATGACCCGCTTGATCCCAACAGCGCCGTCCTCGAACCGCGCAAGAAAGACAGCCTGGTCGCCAAATCCGTTTTCGCGCTGACGTTCGCTACCCTCGCCGGCGTTCTGATCGCGCACGCGATCGCTGGAAAGGTCCTTTATACCGGAAATGGCGTTCCGCTATTCGCCTTTCTGTTGCCCCTCGTCGCCTTTCTCGGCGCAGGCCTTTGCATTGTTTCATTCGTAAGAGCACGCCGGCAAGCCAATGCAAGCGAGCGTTGGCCGACTGCCTCGGGCAACGTCACGACATCGACCGTTGTCGAAGAAAAGATCGAGGACAAGCGACGCGACGACGACGACAGCACAGGCTTGAAGCAGCGGCAGCTGCGCTACACCCTGCGTTACCGTGTCGACTTGCGCTTTGCCTATCGGGTTGGCTCGCGCGACTTCGTTGGCACGAGCTGGGCCTGGGGTTGGACGCCGATTTACGGCTTGCGAGAACTGGCCGAACAGGTGTGCGCCCGATACCCCCGAGGGCAGACAGTGACCGTCTATTACGATCCGACACAGCCGGATGTCGCCGTGCTGGAGCCGGCCAGCCGTCAGGGCTCGCTGGCCCCGCTGATTTTCGCGGCGATCTTCGCAATCGGGGGTGCAGCTTTTCTGATGTTCTTCATCAAAGTGGGCTTCGGTCACTAGGCTGAAAATCCCGGGCGCGTCAAACGACGACAAGGAAGAACGGCCGCGTCCGGGCGAGTTGCCGTTTCCTTGTCTCACCCCTGCGGTGACCGAGTCCGTCCGGACGCGATACTCGAGATGGCCCGGCCGGATTAGCCCCCCTTAAGTTACTGATCATATTCCGGAACTGCCGAGCTTGTCGCCCGTTATCCGGCGGGCGCCGGCGCATCAATATTTCGTTTTATTTTGAATGCGTAGTATCAACCAAATTCCGACGTATTCGGTTAAGTGAGTCGTGTTTTGATGTAGCCAAAGCTTCCCCATCGCGCCGCCGACCATGAGGATATCGCCATGAGCTCCTTCCGCCGCGATTTCATCACCAAGCCGATCTTCTCCTGGGCACGCGGGGTCTTGCCCTCGATGTCCGACACCGAGCGCGAGGCGCTGGAGGCGGGCGATGTCTGGTGGGATGCCGATCTCTTCACCGGCAATCCGGAGTGGTCGAAGCTGCTCAACCAGGCGCCGGCCACGCTGACAGCGGAAGAGAAGGCCTTCCTCAATGGCCCGGTCGACGAGCTCTGCGCGATGCTCGACGATTGGAAGATCAACTGGGAATGGCGCGACCTGCCGCCCGAGGTCTGGGCCTTCATCAAGCAGAAGAAGTTCTTCGGGATGATTATCCCCAGAGAACACGGGGGCTTGGGCTTCTCGCCTTACGCGCATTCCGAAGTCGTGCGCAAGCTGTCGTCGCGTTCGCTGGTCGCTGCCGTCACCGTGATGGTGCCGAACTCGCTCGGGCCCGGCGAACTGTTGATGCGCTTCGGCACCAGGGAGCAGCAGGAGCGCTGGCTGCCGCGCTTGGCCGATGGCCGCGACATTCCCTGCTTCGGCCTGACCAGCCCGGAAGCCGGCTCCGATGCCGCCTCGATGATCGATAGCGGCGTGATCTGCAAGGGCACGTTCGAAGGCAAAGAGGTGCTCGGCCTTCGGCTCAACTGGCACAAGCGCTACATCACGCTCGGCCCCGTCGCGACCTTGCTGGGGCTGGCCTTCAAGGCCTACGACCCCGACCATCTTGTCGGCAAGGAGGAAGAGCTCGGCATCACAGTGGCGCTGATCCCGACCGACCTGCCGGGTGTCTCCATCGGGCATCGGCACTTGCCGGCGATGCAGGTGTTCCAGAACGGTCCGAACTGGGGCAAGGACGTCTTTATTCCGCTCGACTACATTATCGGCGGCCAAGAACGCCTCGGCCAAGGCTGGAAAATGCTGATGACGGCGCTTGCCGCCGGCCGCGGCATTTCGCTGCCGTCGCTATCGGCGGCGGGTGCAGCCTATGCGGCGCGCACCACCGGCGCCTATGCGCGCATTCGCGAGCAGTTCGGCATTTCCATCAGCAAATTCGAAGGCATCGAGGAGCCGCTGGCGCGTATCGCGGGCACCGCCTATCTGCTCGACGCAGCGCGGCGGCTGACCTGTGCGGCGCTCAACGAAGGCCGCCATCCGGCGGTCATTTCCGGCATCATGAAGCTACAGGCGACCGAGCGCATGCGGATTGCGATCGACGACGCCATGGATATCCACGGCGGCAAGGCCGTGATCGACGGGCCGCAGAACTATCTCGGCAATCTCTATCGCTCGGTGCCGGTCGGCATCACGGTGGAAGGCGCCAATATCCTCACGCGCAATCTGATTGTGTTCGGGCAGGGCGCAATCCGCGCCCATCCGTATCTTCTGCTGGAAATGAATGCGCTCGGCGAACAGGATCGCGCCAAGGGCCTGGATGCGTTTGACGATGCGTTCTGGAAGCATGTCGGGCACAGCGTCGTCACGCTGTTTCGTGCCTTTGGCCGAAGCTGGACCGGCGGCATGTTTGCGCCGGCGCCCGATGCCGGGGAGGCGACGGGATTCTATCGCCAGCTTTCGCGCTATTCGTCGGCCTTTGCGCTCTGCGCCGACATGGCGCTGTTGACGCTGGGCGGCGCGCTCAAGCGCAAGGAAATGCTCTCCGCGCGTTTCGGCGACATCCTGTCCGAGTTGTATCTGCTCTCGGCGGCGCTCAAGCGCTGGCAGGACGAGGGCCGGCAAGCGGCCGATTTTGCCGCGCTCGAATGGTGCATGGCGAGCGGCTTCCGCACCATCGAGAACCGCTTTGCGGAGATTCTGGCCAACCTGCCCAACCGCTTTGTCGCCGTGATTCTCAAGTTCGTGGTCCAGCCGTTCGGCGCTCGCGTGCTCGGGCCTTCCGACCGCGTGGTGCACGAATGCGCCCAACTGGTGCTTGAGCCTTCGGTCGTGCGCGATCGGCTGACGCCGGATCTCGCGCATGTCGATGACGACGGCGGGGTAGCACGGCTGGAGAAGGCGTTCCTCCTTGTCGCCGATGCCGAGGAGATTTCCAAACGCATGCGCGCCGCGCACCTGCATGATTGGCAGGAGGCGGTTAAACGCGGCGTCATCACCCAAGCCGAGGGCGAAAAGCTCCAGGCGGCGCATGAGGCGGTTGCGAAGGTGATCGAGGTCGATGATTTCGCGCCGGAGGCTTTATCGCCGATCTACAAGAAGCCGGCTGACGTCCACGCCTTCTTCCAGGAGTTGGGTGAGCAGAGGGCGGCAAGCTGATGGCGCGACCCGTCTTTATCGTCGACGGCAGCCGCACGCCGTTCCTGAAAGCGCGCACCGGTCCCGGACCCTTCACGCCGGTCGATCTCGCCGTTCAATGCGGCCGGCCGCTGTTGGCGCGACAACCGTTCACGCCGGATGCCTTCGATCAGGTTATCCTCGGCTGCGTCAATGTCATTGCCGATGAGATGAACCCGGCGCGCGTCGCAGCGCTACGGCTCGGCATGGGCGAGAGGATGGTGGCGTTCACCGTTCAGATCAATTGCGGAAGCGGCATGCAATCGATCGACACGGCCTACCGCTACATCCGCGAAGGTATCTCGGAGATGATCCTGGCCGGTGGTACCGAAGCGCTGAGTTACGCGCCGCTGGTCTGGCCTCAACAGGGCGTGCGCTGGTTTGCGGGGCTGGCGACCGCCAAGGGATTTTTGGCGAAGCTCGCGGCCATCGCCAAAACGCGGCCGTCTTATTTCAAGCCGATCATCGGCCTCGAGCGTGGGCTGACCGATCCGATCACCGAACTCAACATGGGGCAGACCGCGGAAGTCGTCGGCCATCTCTTCGGCATCACGCGCGAACAGTCCGACGCTTATGCTTCCGAAAGCCACAAGCGGCTGGCGCATGCGCAAGAGAGCGGCTTCCTCAAGGGCGAGGTAGAAACCGCCTTCACACGCGACGGCAAATTCTACGATCACGATGACGGCGTGCGGCCTGATTCCACGCCGGAGAAACTGGCGACGCTCAAGCCGGTATTCGAGCGGCCGTGGGGCCAGGTCACCGCGGGCAACTCCTCGCAGATCACCGACGGCGCGTCCTGGACGATCCTTGCTTCGGAAGAAGCGGTGAAAAAGCACGGCCTCACGCCCAAGGCCGTGATCGTCGACAGCCATTGGGCCGCGCTCGATCCCTCGATCATGGGGCTCGGACCTGTGATGTCCGCGACTGAACTGTTGAAGCGCAACAGCCTGTCGCTCGGGGATATCGAGACCTGGGAATTGAACGAGGCTTTCGCCACCCAGGTGCTCGGCTGCCTTGCAGCCTGGAATGACGACAAGTTCTGCCGCGAGGTTTTGGGGCTGGACGGCGCCGCTGGACAGATCGATCGGGCCAAACTGAATGTCGATGGCGGTGCCATCAGCCTCGGCCATCCCGTCGGCACCAGCGGCAACCGCATTGTGCTGCATCTCGTCAACGCGATGAAGCGGCTCGGCACCAAGCGCGGCATCGCCACCGAATGTATCGGCGGCGGGCTGGGCGGCGCCATGTTGATCGAGACGGTGTAGGGGGCGTCATGGAAAGCCATATCGTCGACGTGCTCGCCGATCGCGTGCTCGAACTCGGGCCGAAACCCACAGCAGGCGGACCCTATCGCCATTTCAAGCTGACGCGCGATGCCGATGGCGTCGCCTGGCTGTTGTTCGATCGCGAAGGCGCCAGCGCCAATACGCTCTCGGCCGAGGTATTGACCGAATTCGACACGGTTCTGTCGGCACTCGAAAGTGAGCGGCCCGCCGGGCTTGTCATTCGCTCGGCCAAGACTTCCGGCTTCATTGCCGGCGCTGATGTCACCGAATTTCGTGGCGCGACCGACCCGGTCGCGGTCGAGACGCAGATTGCGCGCGCGCATGCGGTGGTCGATCGGCTGGAGGCGGTGAAATTTCCGACCGTTGCCGTGATCCACGGTTTTTGCCTCGGCGGAGGCCTTGAAGTCGCGCTGGCCTGTCAATCGCGCATTGCCATTTCGGACGCGCGCTTCGGTTTCCCGGAAGTGATGCTGGGGCTGCATCCCGGCCTCGGCGGCACCGCGCGCTTCACCGAGCTCATCAATCCGATGCAGGCGATGACGCTGATGCTCACCGGCAAGACGATCGATGCGCGCCGGGCCAGGTCGCTCGGCCTCGTCGATGCGGTGACGGAAGAGCGGCACGTCCGCAATGCGGTGAAAGACGCGGTGTTCGGCCGGCTCAAGCGCGCCAAGCCTGGCCTTCTCAACACCATCCTGAATGCCGGCCCCGTGCGCGGCTTTCTCGCATCGCGCATGCGTCGCGAGGCGGCGAAGGCGGCTCCTGCCGAACATTATCCCGCGCCGTATAGCCTGATCGATCTCTGGGAGAAACACGGCGGCGACAAGGCCGCGATGCTGACGGCCGAAAAGAGCTCGTTCGCGCGTCTGATGGTGACGCCGACGGCGCAAAATCTGATCCGGGTGTTCTTCCTGCGCGATCAGATGAAGAAGCATGCCGGCTCCGGCAACGAGGTCAAGCATGTCCATGTCATCGGCGCCGGCGCCATGGGCGGCGACATCGCGGCCTGGTGCGCCAATCAAGGTTTCAGGGCTACGCTCGCCGACATGAAGGCTGAGCCGATCGCGGGTGCGATCAAGCGCGCGGCCGATCTGTTCGGCAAGATCATCCGCAAGCGCACGGACGTGCGCGACGCGCTCGACCGGCTGGTTCCCGATCTCGACGGCGAGGGCGTTCGCACCGCGGACCTCATCATCGAAGCGGTGCCCGAAAAGCTTGAACTGAAACAGAAGGTCTATGCCGGCGTCGAGCCGCGGATGAAAGCGGGCGCGATCCTTGCCACCAACACGTCGAGCATTCCGTTGCAGGATTTGCGCACGACGCTGGCGAAGCCTGAGCGGCTGCTCGGCCTGCATTTCTTCAATCCGGTTTCGCGGCTGCAACTGGTCGAGGTCGTCAGCCACGACGGCACCGATCCGCAACTCCTGAAGGAAGCGCTGGCCTTTGTCGGCGCGATCGATCGCCTGCCGCTGCCGGTCAAGAGCTCGCCGGGCTTTGTCGTCAACCGGGCGCTGACGCCTTACATGCTGGAAGCAATGGTGCTGCTCGACGAGAAGGTCGACAAGGCTGTCATCGATTCCGCGGCGGAAAAGTTCGGCATGCCGATGGGACCGATCGAACTCGCCGACCAGGTCGGGCTCGATATCTGCCTTGCGGTCGGCGACATGCTGCGCTCGAAATTCGGCGACCTGCTGCCGCCAACGCCGGCGTGGCTGCGTGACAAGGTCAGCAAAGGCGAGCTTGGCCGCAAGACGGGCAAGGGCTTTTATGTCTGGAAGGACGGCAAGGCCGACAAGGCGCATGCGTCGTCAGCTGCCGAGCCCGACGCGGAAATGATCGACCGGCTGATCCTGCCGATGTCGAATGTCTGTGTTGCCTGTCTGCGCGAGGGCATCGTCGACGATCCCGACATGGTCGACGGCGCCATGATTTTCGGAACAGGTTATGCACCGTTCCGCGGGGGCCCCTTGAACTATGCGCGGACGCGTGGCGCTGAAAATGTGGCTGCGACCTTGCGGAATCTCGCCGCAAAATTCGGCGGCCGGTTCACGCCGGATGCCGGTTGGGATAATTTCAAATAATCTGGATTCGCTAGTGTCCCGGTTCTGACATTCGTATCCTATCGCGGCGCGCACTTTTACGAATGTCAGAACCAAAGGGACACTAGCAACCATATGATTTTAGTGTGGCTTTGACTCTGACGTTCCTTCGAAGAACCCGGGGCCACACTGAAAGGAAACGTCAGAGTCGCCACACTAGCGAGCCATTTCTGACATGACCGATCCCCAAGCCGTTCACGCTCCGCCCGTCACCGAGATCGAGCCTTGCGGCGATCTCTGCATCCGTACGCTGGCCATGCCGGCCGATACCAACCAGAACGGCGATATTTTCGGCGGCTGGCTGCTCAGCCAGATGGACGTCGGCGGCGGCGTGTTCGCCTCAAAGATCGCCAAATCGCGCACCGTGACGGTTGCCATCGAAGCGATGAATTTCCGCAAACCCGTTTACGTCGGCGATCTCGTTTCCGTGCACGCCAATCTCGTCAAGATTGGCCACACCTCGATCACGGTGCATCTCGAGGCCTGGGTCCTGCGCCGCAAGGAGATGCAGTCGATCCTGGTGACCGACGGCAACTTCACCTATGTCGCCATCGACGACGACGGCCATCCGAAGGTGGTGCAGCAGGCCCCGCCGCCGGTGTCAGCGTAGTCGCGTTGGTGGCGCGGTTTTCTGCGCTTCTCCGCCGCATCCCGCACCAGTGCTTTCCCTTACCCGTGTCCATGACAACGTGACAGAATAGGGCGCGCGATCCCCTGCTTGGTAAAGTTGGAGTTCAGGAGGAATTGTCATGGAAGGATTCAAGGCGGGAGTTGTTCTGCTCGCATGTGCGCTAACGTCAATTGACACTGCCGCCGCACAGCCGGCCGATCCGGGCTGCTCCTCGGAAAACTCGCCGGGTATCACGCAAACGGTGCATTGCGACGGGGGGATTACGATCGTCGCCGAAAATGGTGCGCACTATACCTTGTACCGTGGCCGTCACGGGCGCGTGGATGCGGTCGAACTCGACGGCAAAGCCTTGTTGATCGAGGTCCCGCCGAAGTCAGGCGGAAGCACCTTTCGGGTCATTACGCCACAGGCAATCGCGGCAGTCCGCGGCACCAGGTGGGCAGTCGATGTCAGCGGAGACAAGTCTTCCGTCTTCGTCGTCAATGGACAGGTCGGCGTTGTCAGGCGAACCGGCGGTCTCGGCGTCGCCTTGCGGCCTGGCGAAGGCGTCGACGTTGAGCCGGGCATTCCCCTGACGGTCAAGCGCTGGGCTCCTCCGCGTGTATCGGCACTGCTGGCTCGTCTCGGACAGTAGGTCAGATGGCCGGCCGCCATATCCAGACTTTGATTGCCGTTATGCTGGCAGCGATCTGGGGATATGGCGTCTATTTCGAACATAGCCGGGGAGGCTTGCGATTTCTCGATCGTATCGAATCCGCAACGATCGATATCAGGACGCTCGCCCGCGGCAAGAGAGCGCCGCCGGATCTCGTGACCATCGTCGCAATTGACGACGACGTCGTGAAGTTGCGGGGGCTCTACCCGCTCCCCCGAGCCGACCTTGCCCGGATCGTTGAAACGATCGCGCAACTCGAACCGAAGGTCCTCGCCATCGACCTGCTCCTGGTGGACAACGGTGCCGCGGATGCCGATGAGGCTCTTGCAAAATCGCTGTCGTCGCGCCCGGCTGTCGTCGCGGCTGCCGCGATCTTTCCGGAAGCCACCCAGTCGATTTCTTCAGAAGAGGACAACGGACCGCTCGCCCGGCTGCCGGCGGCTGAGAGATTCCTGTTGCCGCTGAAGAGATTCGCCGATCAGGCCAAGATCGGCGTCGTCAATGTGGCGACCGACCAGGCGGGTACGCCTCGATCCGTTCCGCTGCTGTTTCGTACGGCCGATCGGGTAGAACTGTCGTTTCCGCTTCGCGTTGCCTCACTGGCCCTCGGACAGGAACCCACCATTGAGCCGGACCGTTTGACGTTCGGGCAACGCTCGGTGCCGACAGACCTCGATCATGCCTTGCCCATTACATTCTATGGGCCGCGGCGGACGATCCGGACAATAAGTGCGGCATCCGTGCTCGCCGGCGAGATATCGGCCGACGATATCCGCAACCGAATCGTCGTCGTGGGCGCGACTGTCAGTGGCGGCAGCGATTTTTTTTCCAGCCCCTTTGATCGGCTGTTGTCGGGCGTGGAAGTCATTTCGACGGCGATCACTCACATGTTGGCCGGCGATGGTCCGTTGCGGGACCGTTCCGTTCGCATGGCCGACGGCGTCGTTGCTGTTTTGTTGCCGGCGATCCTTGTCGGGCTTCTTGCTTGGCGGCGCAGTGCCGTGGGACTTATTTTCGCGGCCGCCGTCGTTCTGATCTGGGCCGCAGGGAATTACCTGGCATTTTCATCCGGCATCGTCATGGGTGCGGCCGTGCCGGTCGCCGCTGCCACTGTGCCGGTCGTTCTGTTCGCATCGCTGCAGCTGTGGTCGGGAAGGCGCCAGGCGCAATACTTCGCGGCCAGGAACGAATTGCTGGAACGGTTTCAAGCGCCCGCAATCCAGAAGTGGCTGGCTCGGGATCCGAATTTTCTTGCAGAACCGGTGCGGCAGAATGCAGCGATCGTCTTTGTCGATCTGTCCGGCTTCACATCGTTGAGCGAAGAGCTCGGTCCGGAACGGACACGCGATCTGTTGAAGGAGTTTCACGCCATTGTCGACAAGGAAGCGGTCGCCTGCTCTGGCATGATCACCAGTTTTCTGGGCGATGGCGCCATGATCTTGTTCGGCTTGCCCGCACCGACGACCGACGATGCGGCGAGGGCGGCGCAGTGCGCCGCGAATCTCTGCAACAGCGTCGGGCTTTGGCTCGTCTCGCTGCGGCTTGCGACCTCATCGAGCCTCGGATTCAAGGTCGGAGGTCATTTCGGCCTGATCGTTGCTTCAAGGCTCGGCGGAGGAAGTTATCATCACATCACGGCGACGGGAGACACCGTCAACGTGGCGAGCCGACTGATGGAAGTGGCGGCAAGCCACGGCGCGGAACTTGCGGTAAGCGACGAATTGCTTCGCGCGGCGGGGCAAGATTGCGCCCTGTTCAAATCAGGCGTTCTCGTTGGGCCAGAGGAAACCCCAATTCGGGGCCGTTTGGGATCCCTGATGATCTGGTTGTGGCGTGGAGCGCTTTAGGCCACAACGCATTCGGTGCGTGTTGATCCGAGGCTCTAATAGCCTCCGCCCGCTGCTCTGCGGTCCGGATCGTCGTACATCGAAGGAAACAGGCTTTGATTTTTATTCCCGGCGTTTTGGACAGCCGGGGCCCGATGCACCTTATGCACGTGCCTCTTTGCGTGCTTGCTGCCGCCCGTTGCCGCATCGGCAGATGAGATCAAGGGAACAGCTGACAGCGTCATCGTAAACGTGGCGAGCGTCAAAATCCGTATCGCGAAATTTCCCATACATTCCTCCCGAGGCCTGTTCCGGCAAAGTCGATTTTCACCACCCCTTATTGTTACACCGCTCCCCGGTAAACATTCCGGGCTGGCAACAACGATGTGGAGGAGTTTTCGTAAAGTCAGGCACTGATCGAAGGGTGCAAGCAGGTATTCCCGGAGGTGATCGGAATACCCAAAAGATCTCGGCCGCTACTCTGACAGAGGCCGAGATCTTCTATTCGATGTCGTCGGAACGGGCTTGCACCGCCGAGGATATTCTTCGGACCGTTACTCCGCCGCGTCGGCGGCTTCGAGCGTCGGATAATCCGTATATCCCTTGGCGCTGCCGCCATAGAAGGTAGCCTTGTCGAACGCATTGAGCGTCGCGTCGCGCTTGAAGCGCTCGACGAGGTCGGGATTGGAAATGAAAAGCTTCCCAAACGCGATCAGGTCCGCTTCGTTGGCCGACAGCACCTTGTTGGCGAGTTCGAAGTCATAGCCGTTGTTGGCGATGTAGGCGCCCTTGAAGCGGTTGCGCAGCGAGCGGTAATCGAACGGGGCGACGTCGCGAGGACCGCCGGTCGCGCCTTCAATGACGTGGATATAGACGAGCTTCAGCGCGTTGAGATGATCGACGATGTAGTCGAACAGCGGCTGCGGATTGGAATCGGAAACGTCATTGGCTGGCGTCACCGGCGAGATGCGGATGCCGGTACGCTCGGCGCCGACTTCCGCCACCACGGCCTTGGTCACTTCAAGCATCAGCTTGGCGCGGTTTTCGATGGAGCCGCCATAGGCATCGGTGCGTTTGTTGGAGCCATCCTTGGCGAACTGATCCAGCAGATAACCGTTGGCGCCATGGATCTCGACGCCGTCGAAGCCGGCTGCGATCGCATTCGCCGCGCCTTGTCTGAAGTTGTCGATGATGCCTGGTAGTTCGGAGAGCTCGAGCGAGCGCGGCTCGGAGACATCGGCAAAGGTGCCATTGACGAAGGTCTTGGTATTGGCGCGGATCGCAGACGGGGCAACCGGTGCGCCGCCTTTCGGTTGCAGCGAGGTGTGCGAGATGCGGCCGACATGCCAGAGCTGAAGGAAAATGTGCCCGCCCTTGGCATGCACGCGGTCGGTGACCTTGCGCCACCCGGCGATCTGTTCTTTCGAATAGATACCGGGCGTGTCCTGGTATCCCTGGCCCTGTTGCGAAACCTGAGTGGCTTCCGAGATCAGCAATCCGGCGGAGGCCCGCTGCCCGTAATATTCGACGGCGAGCGGACTGGGTACGAGACCCTCCACGGCGCGGTTACGGGTCAAAGGCGCCATCGCAAAGCGATTGGGAAGCGTGATCGGACCAAGCTTGAACGGTTCGAGAAGTTTGGACGTGGCCATTTTTGTGATCTCGGTGAGGTGAAAGAGGCGGGGAAACTTAACTCGACGTGTGCATCGCGGGGCACCACGGCAAGGCGGCCATGATCACGAAATCGCCAGCCGCTATATTTTGCCTAAAACAGGCGCCGGACGACACATTCATCCTTCTTCCGGCACCTGTTTTGGCAGACCTCACTCGTTGTCAGCTTCAGGCAACCCCGAGAAAATCGCGCTTGCCGATTTCGACACCGTTGTGACGCAGGATGCCGTGGGCCGTTGCGGCGTGGAAATAGAAATTCGCGAAAGCAAAGCGGTTGAGGAATTCCTGGCCCTTCAGCGTCAGGGTTTTGTCGGGGCCGATCGGGAAGGTGACTTCCTTGCTGTCACCGCCTTCGAATTGCGCCGGCGTGAACTTCTTGAGGTAGTCGATCGTGCTGGCGAGCCGCTGACGCAATTCGCCAAATGTCTTCTCGGTGTCGGGCGTCGACGGTACATCGACATGGGCGAGCCGGGCGCAGGCCTTCGCCGAGAAATCACATGCCAGCTGAATTTGCTTCGATAGCGGCAGCATGTCCGGATAGAGCCGCGCGGCGAGCAGCACATCAGGCTGGATGTTTTTCGCGGCGCAATGCGTTTCCGCTTTGCCGAGAATACCTGACAGGCTGCCGAGGATCTGAAGGAAAGCAGGGACGGAAGCGTCGTAAAAGGACATGTGATGCTCTTTCGTGGCATGGAATTTTCAACGCCGAACGGCGCATGCCACAAATGGGATGAGCTGCAGAACAATACAACTACGTCAAGACGAAAATCCGGTCAGATATTATCTTGGTAGGGGCGCGGCCGTCGCTGTGGTCGGCTGCGCGCGAGGGCCTCGCATCCGCGTCAGCAACTCGGCGGTCGGCCAGGAGTCCGCCGGTAGTCCGAATTTGACCTGCATCGCCTTCACCGCGCTGCGGCTCTGCTGACCCATCACGCCATCGACCTTGCCGACGTCATAGCCCGCGCGCACCAGGAACTGTTGCAGCTCGCGCAATTCGTTCACGGGTAGCTGCGCCACGGGCGCACTCGGCCGCTGCATCGGCGGTGCGCCGGCGATGCGAGTGGCGAGATAGCCGGCCGTCGTCGAATAGATCAGCGAGTTATTCCATTCGGTGTAGGCGGCGAAATTGGCATAGGCGAGGAAGGCCGGCCCTTTGCGGCCCATCGGCAGCAGCAGCGAAGCCGGCATGTCGTCGTCGGGCAACGGCCTACCGTCGGGATATTTGACGCCAAGCTGCGCCCATTTCGAACGCGGTACGCGGATCGTGAGGTCGGCCTGGTCCCACGGGAAATTCGCAGGCGCCGTCACGCGCACTTCCTGCAACCACGGTTCGCCGCGCCGCCACTTCAGTCCGGTGGCGATGTAGTTCGCCGTCGAGCCGATCACGTCCTCCGGGCTTTGCAGGAGATTGCGGCGGCCGCCATAGTCCACGGCGTAATTGAAATAATGCGTCGGCAGAAATTGCGTCTGGCCGAGTTCGCCGGCCCAGGAGCCGATCATTTCGCCAGGGGTGAGATCGCCGCGATCGACGATCTTCAGCGCGGCGATGGTCTCTCCCGCGAAACGTTCCGAGCGCCGGCAATCATAGGCGAGCGACACCAGCGAGCGCAGCGTCGGCAGACTGCCCATATTGGCGCCGAAATCGCTTTCGAGTCCCCAGAACGCCGCGATCACCGCCGGCGGCACGCCATATTCCTTTTCGGCGCGCGCGAAAGCGGCGGCATAAGTTTTGATCCGTGCTTGGCCCTGCTGCATCCGGTAGGGCGCGGCCATGCGGCCTGCGAATTCAGTGAAGACCTGACCGAACACGCGCTGGCCGCGGTCGCGATTGACGATGCCCTGGTCGTAGACGAGATAGGGCGCGGCCTCGCTGATCGCGCGCTGCGAAACGCCGGCAGCGAGCGCCTGCTGTTTCAGATCGGCCAGAAAGCGGTCGAAATTCGCGCCGTTATGACAACTGGCGGCGCGTGGAGCAGGCGCGGCCACGGGTCGCTTCGGTGTCGGAAACCCTGGCGCGGTGGTTTGCGCCCACGCCGTTTCTGCCGACATCACAAGCCCGATCGCGCCGAGCAAGGCCGGGATTTTCGTCGATAGCCGCATCACAATGACCTGCTGGATTCGCTTGAGGTGCTCTCCACTAGCATCCTTTGAAGCGGCCGTCAGCGCACAACGACAATTGGCGGCGCCTAGTAGGACCAGGTGGAGACGGAGTAGCCCTGGCCGCAATAGTGTTTCGAGCGATAGGAGCCACAGGCGGCCATGATCCCGAGTGGGCCGAGATCGATGAACCCGCCGCGGTAACCTGCTTCATCTTGGCCCCGGCTCGTTGAGCCGCGGACTCCGGCAAATCGGGCACGGTGTCGAGGTCCGAAACTGTGCATTCCGGAAGCGTGGATAGTCCTGACGTGGTGACCGCTCCTGCTGGACTTGTGGTCGAAAGCCATTGCGCTGGTCGTCGCACTGGCTGCAAGTATCAGTACTGCCGCGGTCGCGAGAATTTTCCTCCTCATCAGGATCTCCTCCGTTTCCCTTACAACGACTGCGGTTCTGCTTCTGCCTCGATCGGCGGCAGCGGCTCGCCGTGAAGGGTGGCTTCGAAAGCGAACAATCGCTTTTGCACCGAGATCAGGTCGACGATCGTACTCCAGGAACTGACGAGATACTGGAATGAACTCTGGACCTGCGAAAACGCATTCAAGATCTGTTGCAAGATGCCGAATGTAATCGTACCGGCAACGATCGTCGGCACGAGAAGGATATAGGCGAAGATGGCGTCGGTCTGAAGATAGACGTAGCGGCCCACATTGAAGTACATGTAATTCAGGTAGAGCCAAAAATAGTTTCGGCGGACATTTTGGAACAGTACCGCCAGTGTCGGCGGCTCAGCGCGCATCTGGTCATCTTCGCCCAGCACCAGTTCCTTGCGGTAGGCGGCCTCGACCCGCTGATTGCGAAATTCAATTCCGGGCAAGCGAATTCCGATCAGCGCGAGAAGGCCGGTGCCGAATATCGACCAGACAATTGCGGCGACGACCAGCGGATACGGGATCGCACCGATTATCGGCAGTTCGCTGACATAGCTCGACAGCCGCAACAGCACCGGCAGGAATGCGATCAGCGTCAGAACCGAACTGATCAGACTGACGCCCAGTCTCTCTGTAATGGTTGCGAACTTCATGGTGTCTTCCTGCACGCGCTGCGAGGCGCCCTCGATCGAGCGCAGCCGCGGCCAGTTGGCGACATAGTAGTCGTTCATCGCGGTGCGCCATCGGAAGATGTAGTGGCTGATGAAGAACTGCGTCAGCACGATCACGACGACTGCAACTGTCGCGATACTCGCGAACGTAAAGATCAAGCTGAAAAACTCCTCGCGCGTGGTAGATCCCGGCTTCGAAACCGCGCTTTGGATCAGGTTGTAGAACGGCCCGCGCCAGTCATTGAGTGCAACGCTGACCTGAACCTGAAAGTACGACGTGAAGAGGATCAGCGCCGACCCCAGGATCGACCAGCTTGCCCAGGGATGCGGCGAGATCACCATCCAGAAGCCGGCGAAGATCGCCAGGCTGACGACGTAGTAAAGATAGAACCACAAGAATGGTGTAGACCAGAAGCGCGACACGCCGACGAACGCAGCCGCAGACGAGTCGACGAGGCCGCCCGCATAGCCGTACCACAGTGCCATCGACAATGCGGTCCAGATCACGGCCGACCAGAAGAACAGCTTTGGGCGAGGAAAAAACGAAACCAACATGTCGGGATATCCAGTTTTCGAAGGCTAAGAATTGGAGAAGGCGTGAAACACCATAACGGTTCCGGCGGATTAGCCAACCGCTGCCAATCGGCTTAGGCCGGAGGCCTCACAGCCCTCACAATTCCCGTGCGTTGGAAAACACGAACGACGACATCCGTCGCGTGTTCTCATCCAGGATCAGGGTGCGGGTAATCGGTGGCTCGGCGCGCTGGCTGCAATTCTCGCGCTCGCACAGCCGGCAGTTGACGCCGATCGGTGCGCCTTCCGCGCTGTCGAGGTTGAGTCCGCTCCCATAGACGAGTTTTGAGGCGTGACGGATTTCGCAGCCCAAACCGATCGCAAAGCGCGGCTGCGGTTGCGCGAACGGCGCCGCCGGACGGCGCACCGTCTGGGCAATCGAGAAGTAACGCGTGCCATCGGGCAATTCGATCACCTGGCTCAACAGGCGATCCGGCGTGTCGAAGGTGGAATGCACGTTCCACAGCGGGCAGGTGCCGCCGAATTTCGAGAATGGGAACGTGCCGGAGGAAAATCGTTTGGAAACATTGCCGGCATTGTCGACGCGCAGCATGAAGAAAGGTACGCCGCGCGCATTGGGCCGCTGCAAGGTGGTCAGGCGATGGCAGACCTGTTCGAAGCCGGCGTTGAAGCGCTGCGACAACACGTTGAGATCGTAACCGAGCGCTTCGGCGGCGGTCTGAAACATCTGATAGGGCATCATCGTGGCGGCCGCGAAATAATTCGCAAGCGTGATGCGGTAGAGCCGGCGCGGCGCATCGTCCAGCGGCCCGGCGCGGCCGATGATGGTCTCGATGATGCTCGAGCATTCGGCAAGCCCGATCTGGAACGCGAGTTGGAATGCGCGGCCCGGGCTATCGACCAGTTCCGAGATCAGGAGTTGCCGGCGATGGCGATCAAAACGGCGGAGCGTCTCGCGCATGACCTCGACCGGCATGATGCGCGTGAGAATCGAATGCTTTTCCCGCAAGCGCGCCGAGAGCGCGGCAAACAACTCTTCCGCGGGCACGTTGAGTTCGTCGCGCAGATTTTCCGCTGATGTCTCGAGTTCCGGGAAGTAGTTGCGGTTGGCCTCGATCAGATCGCGCACGCGCTCGATCGGGTTGGCCTCAAAGCGCGCGCCTTCGTCGCGGTCGGCCATTTGGGCTGCGACCATGGTCTCGCCGCGGCGGGCCTCGGTATAGGCGGCATAGAGTCGTTGCAGCGCATGGGTGACGCCGGGGCAGAGTTCGGCGAGGTCGCGCAATTCCTGTTTCGGCAATTCGATCTGCCGGAACAGCGGATCGGAAAAGATCTCGTTCAGCTCGGCGAAGAAGCGGTCTTCGTCGGCGGTCGCAAGATCGCGCAGGTCGAGATCGTAGGCTTCCGCGAGGCGGAGCAGGATTTGCGCCGTCACCGGGCGCTGGTTGCGCTCGATCAGGTTGATGTAGGAGGGCGAGATTCCGAGGCCTTCGGCGATCTGGGTCTGCGACAGCCCCAATTGCTGGCGGATGCGCCGGAACCGCGGACCGACAAACAGCTTCTTTCCGGAATCCCCAGGCATGGCCTTGTCCTGATGCGAGCCTGGTTCCGACGCGACCGGGCAGCTTGTTTGGATTTTTACACGCGAACGGCGCTTTGACACGCCATTTTGTGACAAAATTTACAAAATGACTTATATCACAAGTATAGGTGTTACATGACATCACCATTAGAAATCAAGCCATATTTACGAATTTGGGAGTTTCGCGTTTATCTCCTGACACGCATTTCGCAATGCTCTGTCACGAATGTCGAGAATGGCGGCGCATGTCGCCACCGAAAGGATTACGATCATGAACTACCAGCCACGTGGGATCGGCGATCAGGCTCTCCAGGGGCCGGCTTCGTATCAGCGCGAAATCGAGGCGGCCCAAGCGCTCCTCGACACCAAGCCGACCTGGAACGGGGTGACGGCCGAAGCCGTCGCGCGCATGCGCCTGCAGAACCGCTTCAAGACCGGCCTCGACGTCGCCCGCTACACCGCTGCGCTGATGCGGGCCGACATGGCCGCCTATGACGGCGACCCCACCAAGTACACCCAGTCGCTGGGCTGCTGGCATGGCTTCATCGCCCAGCAGAAGCTGATCTCGGTCAAGAAACACTTCGGCACGACTGATCGCCGCTACCTGTACCTGTCGGGCTGGATGATCGCGGCGCTCCGCTCCGAGTTCGGACCGCTGCCTGACCAGTCGATGCACGAGAAGACCTCGGTGCCGGCGCTGATCGAAGAGCTCTATACCTTCCTGCGTCAGGCCGACTCGCGCGAGCTGAGCAATATCTTCCGGGCGCTCGATGCCGCCCGCAAGGAAGGCGACAAGGCGAAGGAGAAGGCGCTGATCGAGAAGATCGACAACTTCCAGACCCATGTCGTCCCCGTTATCGCCGACATCGATGCCGGCTTCGGCAACGCGGAAGCGACCTATCTGCTCGCCAAGAAGATGATCGAAGCGGGCGCCTGCGCTCTCCAGATCGAAAACCAGGTCTCGGACGAAAAGCAGTGCGGACACCAGGACGGCAAGGTGACCGTGCCGCACGACGTCTTCCTCGCGAAGATTCGTGCCTGCCGCCACGCGTTCCTCGAACTGGGCGTCGAAGACGGCGTCGTCGTGACCCGCACCAACTCGCTCGGCGCCGGCCTCACGCAGCAGATCGCCGTGAGCCACAAGCCCGGCGATATCGGCGACCAGTACAACAGCTTCCTCGATTGCGAGGAAGTGACGGCCGACAATGCCCGGAACGGTGATGTCATCATCAACCGGCACGGCAAGATGATGCGTCCGAAGCGGTTGCCCAGCAATCTCTATCAGTTCCGCCCGGGCACCGGCGAAGACCGCTGTGTGCTGGACTGCGTCACCTCGCTGCAGAACGGCGCCGATCTGCTGTGGATCGAAACCGAGAAGCCGCATATCGAGCAGATCGCCAAGATGGTCGATCGGATTCGCAAGGTGATCCCGAACGCGAAGCTGGCCTACAACAACTCGCCGTCCTTCAACTGGACGCTGAACTTCCGTTGGCAGGTCTACGATGCGATGAAGGATGCCGGCCAAGACGTCAGCAAGTACAATCGTGCCGAGCTGATGAAGGCGGAATACGACGACACGCCGCTGGCGAAGGAAGCCGACGAGCGTATCCGCACCTTCCAGGCCGACTCAGCGAAGCGCGCCGGCGTCTTCCATCATCTGATCACGTTGCCGACCTATCACACGGCGGCGCTCTCGACCGACAATCTGGCGAGGGAATATTTCGGGGAGCAGGGCATGCTCGGCTATGTGAAGAACGTCCAGCGCGCCGAGATCCGTCAGGGCATCGCCTGCGTGAAGCATCAGAACATGGCTGGCTCCGACATCGGCGACGATCACAAAGAGTACTTCGCCGGCGAAGCTGCCCTGAAGGCGGGCGGCGCCCACAACACGATGAACCAGTTCGGCTAACGCTTAAGTTGACCAGTCTGGAGTCCGGTCGAATTCCAGATTGATCGGCACCAGCAACAGGAGACTGACAATGACCAAAGGCAGCAATTTCTGGGTGATCGGCGGCGAGTTCGGTTCGATGAATTTCCACAAGCTTGTGGAAGGCTCGGCGCAGGTCAAAGGTCCGTTCTCGACGCGCAAGGAAGCCGAGGATTGTTGGCGCGAAGTCTCGCAGGAGCATCGCCACAAGGCCGGCGTGCGCTTCTCCATCGTGGAAGAGCCGGCGCGCGTGATGGCCTGATACTTTCAAGAAGACGTCCAAGGACGGACGCGGTCTCCTCACCCCTCGGGGATGACGGGGGCCGCGTTCGTCTTTGGAGGTGGACATAAGCCTTTGGGAACCAACGGCTCTTTGCGGATGGCAGGGTTACTGATAGGTTAATGCGACTTTCCGCAGGGGCGATCAGGACGGGACGTAAAGCCGATGGCAGAGGCACAAAATATCGGAGCAGAGGCTGACGAAGCACGGCCGACGCGGCTGCGCGATGCGCTCCGCAAGGCGCGAATCGAGGCTGCCGATCGCACCGGCGTCGTCGTCGACCTGCGTGACGCAGAGGTGGCGCGGCTCGAAATCCTGAGCGAAGCGCTGGACCCGCTGTTTGCGCAAATTCCCGATCATGTCGATTTGTTCGATCGCGGCATCAGCCAGGGCGAAACGCCGCGGCTGTGGGTCGACGTGGTTGCCCATGTTCTGATGGGCCGCGACAAGCGCGCCTATCGCTTCGTGCAGGACACCCGCTTTGGCCGTATCGTGATCGCCGAATCCCACGACGTGCCGGTCATCGTCGATGCCGTCACCGACTATGTCGCGCGCCGCATGGTGGAGCGCGAACATGCGCTGGCTGTGCCGCCGGTCGCCGCGCCGGCTCCGGTTGCAGCCGAAGAGCCCCGCCGCAGCCGATTCTGGCCGTTCGCGCTCGGCTTTGTATTCGGCGCGCTCGCGCTGTTTTGCCTCGCGCTGGCGGCGAGCCTGGGCAGCTTCTAGCTCGCCGTTGGGGACCAGGCGCGACTCGCGTTACAAGAGCCGCACGCGTCGTATTTCGCGAACCTGAAGCGCATCGTTGACACCGCGCACCATTTGCTGGCAGCGCCATCCTTCGCCGTCGTGCTTGATTGAGAACAGGTTATAGGCGGCATCGGGATAGTGACCATGGGCGCGCCCGGAAGCCGATGGCACGCCGATGGCTGGAATGGACGAGCCGTTCGGTCCCTCCACCCAGATCGTCGAATGAACGTGATCGTGGCCGTGAAGTACGAGTTCAGCGCCGTGCCGCTTCAGAAGCATCAGGAGTTCCGGAGCGTCGGTCAGTCGCTTGGCGCGGGCCTTGGAACGGAGCGGGTGGTGAATCAGAAGGATGCGAAACGCGCTTTCGGAGGCAAGGCCAGCGAGCAGACGATCGAGCGCTGCCATCTGGCTTGTTCCGAGCCATCCCGTTGCCATCAGCGGCAGCGTTGGCACCGCGGTCGAGACGCTGATCAGCGCCAGCGGGCCGCGCCGGCGCAATGACGGAAAGATCGTGCTGTTATTCTGCGCGTCGTCACCGACAAGATAGTCTGTCCATGCCTCGGCAAATCGATGGCCGGTCGCCCGAACATAGGCATCGTGATTGCCGGGAACGACGGTCACGCGCTCCGGTGGCCCGACGGTCTCAAGCCAGGCCTTCGCCGGAGCAAACTCGGCCTCCAGCGCCAGATTGACGAGATCGCCGGTGATTGCGATGTGTTCCGGCACCTGCGCTTGCAGATCGGACATCAATACATCGAGCACGTCGCGGCGGTGATATCGGTGGCGATTGCGTGTCCAGTTCAAATAGCCGAGAGCGCGCTTGCCCGCGAGTTCGGCGAGCCGCGGGCTCGGCAGCGGTGGAAGATGCGGGTCCGACAAGTGGGCGAGGGTGAAGGGCGCCATCACCGGCATCCGCTTTCTTCTTCTGCACGAAAGGGCCGCCGCATGATCGACTCGTCACCACCTTGCAAGGTCGATGAATGTATTGGCAAGCCGGCAGGCGGGATGCAAGGATCAAACGTAATTTCCGACGTGCCAGGATGTGCCGTGACGACATTGCAGCGCCTGCGAACAAGGTTTGAACCGGTGCTGCGGCGGCTCTTCCACCTCTATTGGCGGTTTGCCCGCGGCATGACGCTTGGCGTCCGCGCCGTCGTGCTTGACGGTGAAAATCGTGTGTTTCTGGTCAAGCACAGCTATGTCAGCGGCTGGCACCTGCCGGGCGGCGGGGTGGAAACCGGCGAGACCATTCGTGTGGCTCTGCAACGCGAACTGGCAGAGGAGGGGCGGATCGAACTGGTCGGCGAACCCGCGTTTTTCGGCATCTATCTGAACAGCCATATCTCCAGGCGAGATCACGTCGCGGTCTATGTGGTGCGGAATTTCAGCCAGGACTGTCTGCCGGAGCCGAACCACGAGATCATCGATTGCGGCTTTTTCGACGCAAAAGACTTGCCGCCGGATACGACGCTGGGAACGCGGTTGCGGATATCGGAAGTGACCGAAAACAAGCCGCAAATTCAAACCTGGCGTTAGAGAACGTTAGCGATACGTCCTTATGATCGGGCAAAACCCTAACGGTTGTTAAGGATTTGCCAATGAGCGCCGTATCGCAATCCACGCGCCCCCTGACGCTTCGCGGCGATTTGACCGGAATGGCGGAGGCGCTGGCGGAATTCGCGAAGTCCGAATTCCCGCAAGGCCAATCTGCCCAGCCGCGAGTAGCCGTGCTGGTGCCATGCTTCAACGAGGAGGCCGCGGTCGCGACCGTCGTCGCCGATTTCCAGAAGGCGCTGCCTTCGGCCGCCATTTACGTCTACGACAACAATTCGACCGATCGCACGGTTGCGGTTGCCCGTGATGCGGGCGCCATGGTGCGCAGCGAGCGCCGTCAGGGCAAAGGCCATGTGGTCCGTCGCATGTTTGCCGATATCGACGCCGACATTTACGTGCTGGTCGATGGCGACGCGACTTACGATGCCGCGAGCGTTTCGAAAATGATCGACATGCTGATGTCGGAGCATCTCGATATGGTGGTCGGTCTGCGGGTCGATCAGGCGCAGGCCGCCTGGCGGCCCGGCCACCGTACCGGCAACTGGCTCCTGACGAGCTTTCTGGCCTCGGTGTTCGGCAAGGCGTTCAAGGATATTCTTTCCGGCTATCGGGTATTCTCGCGGCGGTTCGTCAAATCGTTCCCGGTGCTGTCGGACGGCTTCGAGATCGAAACCGAATTGAGCGTCCATGCGCTGGAACTGGCGCTACCGGCGGCGGAGGTCGAAACGCCTTATTTCGCGCGGCCCGAGGGGTCCGTCAGCAAACTCAACACCTGGCGCGACGGATTCCGGATTCTCGCGACCATCCTCAAACTCTATCGCTCGGAAAAGCCGTTGCGCTTTTTCACCGCGCTCGGCATTTGCGTAGGGCTGGCTTCGGTCAGCCTCGCGATTCCGGTTTTCGTCACCTATCTGGAGCAGGGCATCGTTCCACGCCTGCCGACCGCCGTATTGTCGATGGGGTTGATGGTTGTGGCAATGCTTTCGGTGTCGTCGGGCCTCGTGCTTGACACGGTGACGCGTGGACGCCGGGAAATGAAATTGTTGGCCTATCTGGCTCAAGCCCCTGTCGAGAAGACTTGACGGGCTCGCGCATTCGAAGTTGAACGTGCCTCGATGAGTGATCTCTCCCTGACCGTCCTGGCCGAAACCTCGAACGATGCGCAAGCGATCGAGCGGCTGCATGAACGCACCTTCGGTCCCGGGCGTTTTGTTCTGAGCGCATATCGGATACGCGAGCACGTCGATCATGTGCTCGATCTGTCGTTCACGGCCTGGATCGGGACCTTGCTGGTAGGTTCGGTGCGGCAATTGCCGGTCGTCATCGGAGACACCAAGGCATTGCTGCTCGGGCCGCTGACGGTCGAGCCGCCGTTTCGCAGCCGGGGCGTCGGGCGTGCGCTGTTGGAACGTGCGCTTCGTGACGCCAAGGTTAAAGGACACCGCCTGGTGCTGCTTGTCGGTGACGAAGCCTATTACCGCCGGGCCGGCTTCAAGGTCGTGCCGCAGGGACGGGCGACCATGCCCGGGCCGGTCGACTACAGCCGTCTCCTAGTCGCCGAACTCGTCGATGGTGCGTTTGACGGCGTCTCCGGCGCGATCCGCCCGGACTGGGACTCCGCAAGATAGAATCCGCGTGGAGATTGAAGGAGGCAGGATCGAGATCGATTCTGCCTCCGCACCTCAGATCTTTTGCATCTCAAATCTTTTTCGAAATGCCGAGGAAGAAGCCGCGGCGCGGTCCGAACTGCGGCGCGAACACGCCGATGCCGCTTCCATCCCTGATTTCGTAAATCGTATCGAACAGGTTGACGACGTCGAAGCGGATGGTCATCGGCTTGGGATCGTTCGGCAGCAGGAATTCGCGCTTGATGCCGATATTGACCTGCGTATACGCCGGCACCGAGCTGATGTTGGCATCACCAGCCCGTAGACCGCTGCCATAGATCATGTCAGCGCTCAGTTTGACGCCGCACCACGACGTTCCGTCGTCGCCAAAGGCTTCTGCTGCCGTGGCTGGGCGGCCGCAGAATTGATAGAGCGCGCCGGCCGACGCCGTGACGAACTGGTTGTGGTCGGTATAGACGAAGTGAGTCTGAAGGTACTGCAGCTCAGTCAGGCCGCCTAAGGTCGCAAGCGGTGTCGTGTTATCGAACAGGAACTGGTTCGATACCGGGTCGTTCGCTCGTTGCTGTGCAACTGCGACGTTGCTATAGGCCTGGAAGTTGCCGCTGGTGAACTTTGTTTTGAACTCAATGCCCTCGTTGTAGCCGCGGGCGTAGTTGAAGGCGCTCAGCACCAGCGCTTGGCCAAACTGGCCGTTGTCGATCAGGTCGGTCGCGATCTTGTAATAGGCATCGACGCCAAGCTCGAGAGTGGAACAGCTTTTGGGGTCCGAACCGCATCCGAACTTGAATTTCTGGTCGACGCCAGCGTCGAAATAATGCGAGCGCTCCGGCAGGACCGGATCAGTCTGGCCGGGCACCGCGCCCGTGGTGTTGTTGAACAAAGCGGTGTTGACGGGTGCGGCTTCCACCAGGACCGGCGGCGTGAAGTAGCGCGCATAGCCGGCATGGAACGTGGTGTTCTCGAACGGCTTGTAGGTAAAGCTCAACCGTGGACTGAACTGGTTGGCGCTGACGAATTGCTCCATCTGATCGAAGCGCAGGCCGGCATTGATGGTGAACTGGTCGGTCACCTTCCACTCGTCCTGCATATAGACACCGGCGAGCCACCCGAGTTGGGAGACGTTGTCGGTAATGCCGACGGGCGGGCCATTATCGGTGCCGTCGCATATCGTACAGCGCTCGACCAGCGACGTATTGCTGACGGATGCCTGCTCGGCACTGACGGAGAAGCCGGCGCGGAGCGTATGCGACTCGTTGAGTTTGTAAGAGCCGTCGCCCGCAATCCCGTTGGTATAGGAGATGCGGCCGATGTCCGAGGCGATGCCGTTGATCAGGAGATCGCCGATCGGATCGGGCGTGAAGCGTAGTTCGTTGTACCGCGTGAAATAGGACAATTGCCCGTCGAAGCCGTCGACCGACTTCTGCACTGATAACACGCTGAATTGAGTCTTCTCGACCTGGTTTTCATTGAGCGCAGCTGAATTGAAGTTGGTTACGCCGAATGCGTTGGTGACGGGAACGCTGCTTTGTCCGATCGGCTGGCCGGGATTGTTGGGAATCTGAAAATTGTTGTACGAGGTTCCAGCGATCAGGCTGACCCGCGTGGTCGGGTCGACGATGGCGGACATGTAGGCAAAGCCCTTGTCCTGCTGCGTGAAGTCGTGAATCGCATTATAAGCGGGCGTCGGATTTTCAATTCCCACCGTATTCTGAGTATAGCGGCCGGTGAAGTAGTATTGGACGCCGGCGAAGCAATCGGCGGCGGCGACCGGTGCCTTGTATGTCAGCGTACTCGTGCCCGTCGTCGTGGGGCAGGTGCTGCCGAACGTGCCGCCATATTCGATGCTTGGGGTGATGGTTCCATGACTGCCGCCATACACACCGACGCTGCCGCTATTGTTGAAAAGGTCGGTGCGGGTTGTGATGTCGACGAGTCCGGAGGTGCGCAGTCCAAATTCGGCCGGAAGCGCGCCGGTGACCAATGACATCTTGCCGATGAAGCTGGTATCGAAAATGCTGCCGAAGCCGGTGACCCCGTCCGGCATCAGCACTCCGTTGATCCGGTATTGCAGGTTGCCGTGCTCATTACGGATGTGAAGCGAGCCGCTGGCGGCGGAATCCTGGGTCACGCCTGGCGCCTGTAACAGCACCTGCTCCACCGACTGGTTGGTACCCCCTGGCAGATCCTGGATCGTATCGTGGCTGATCGTGGCGGAGTTCGTGCCGGCGGTCGTGAAGATGTTCCCGCGGGCCTGATCGAACACGCCGTTTTTAGCCGCCAGCACGGCGACCTGCGAGGCGGGCTCGGTGGCGGAGGAAGTGGAGGTGGACTGCGCCGTCGTCGGCGACACCTGACGCCGTGCCGCGGTGTGTGTCTTCGGCTTCTTGGGCGCCGAGCTGGCTTGTTTCGGCGCGGTCACCTCGATGCTTGGAAGCGTCTGGGAATTATTTCCGGCGTTGCCGGTTCCGGCGGAATCTGTCTGCGCAAGCGCGGCGTCGCCAACCGCAAAAAGCAGCAATGCGGCGCTCGAAAGAAGAGCGGCTTTGGACGTGCATATCATAATCTGATCCCGAAAGCGCCGGCCCGGATGTCATTCGGGGCAATTTGCGAACTGGCGCTTGCCGTCAGTGAGACGGACGATTTCGAATCGATCCGCTTGCACAGCTACAATAACGCAGCCGATCAATACGGATCACGGAGCGATCGAGATCAGGAGAGGGGAGGGGCGCGGGATTGAAACGCGGCGCGCGGCGCGTGCAGATGTAAAAATGCCGTATCCACCGCCTGACGCGGCAGCTCGATGGCTTGTGGAAGCGGCAAGGCCGGTGGCGCGGCGGCCATAGCCGTGCTGGCCAGCGCCGTGACGGCGCAAATGGCGCAGAGATCGTCCGGGTGCTGACCCGAATCCGGAGCGGGCGCCGGCAGTTGCTGCTGAGTGGACTGAATCGCAGGCGCTGTTTGCGCGGCGATGGCGTGGAAATGGCCAAAGGAAAGGGCAAACTGGATCGCGAGCGCAAACAGCGCGACCCGTGCGCCAAGTCTGATATTAGCCCGCACCCACTTCATGCTAGCGACACGCCCCTCGCCGGAAGCACAATCCCCGTTCGCTCCGACGTTACAATGTAACATCGCAAGTACTGCACTTGTATGTCAACCGTCCGCGCCGCAAACAATTCGTGAATTCGAAAAGACGAATGCGGCACGGGCGTTGTACGAGGAGATCAACGTCCCTCGCGCAGCCACGTTGCGGCGAAGGCACCGAGCAACAGCAACAAGCCGGCCAGGCCGGCGAAAAGCGGCAAGACGCCGACGCCACGGACAACGCTGGCATCTCGCATTTTCACGCCCATCCAGCCATCGCCTCGGAAAATGCTGGAGGTGTGAACCGGGACGATGCGCGGAAGATCGATGCTGGAGCCATCGACGACGCGCCGCACGTCGCCGCCGGTCGACCGTGCCAACGGCGTCAGCGTCTCGGTGGTGGAGGTGACTTCCGAAAATTCTTTCGGGTTGGTCGGGCCAACATTGATCAGCGCTTTCAGGGTGCCGTCGGTGGCCTGCCACAGGCCGAGTTCGTTGGCCGGCAGGGCGGCCGTCCACATGCCGGGCTCGGCGGCGCTTAAAGCAAGTTCGCGTGTGGCGCCGGACGGCGAGGTCACCGTCACCGGCGAAACGCTGTCGGCCATGGTCTGGCGCTGCACGACGAGATCATGGCCGCGCACCTGCAAGTGCAGCGCCTCTTCATCGAGGTCCGGTTGTTTCATCAGCCAGTGCGACATTCGCCGCAACAGATCGAGATGCGGGCCGCCGCCTTCATAGCCGCGCGCCCAAAGCCAGATATGATCCGACAGCAGCAGGGCGACGCGGCCCTCGCCGAAGCGCGACAGCAGAAGCAGCGGTTTGCCGTCGGCGCCGGTCATCACAGGCGGGCTGATCGCGTTGCGCGTATCCACGGTGCGGAAGAAGTGGCTCCAACGCGGCGGATCGCTGTTGGCGCCCTCGAGGCCGCGCGTGACGGGATGCCGTTTTCCAACGTCGCTGAGCGCGGCATAAAACGGCTTCTCGGTGACGCCGACCGGTTCTGCCGGCAGAACCGAATCGAGCGGCGTGCGCCAGATGCTGGTCGATGACGCGTAGTCGGGACCGGCCGATACCAGTACCGCGCCGCCGGCACGCACATAGCGCGCGATATTGTCGAAATAGGCGATCGGCAGCACGCCCTGGCGGGCGTAGCGGTCGAAGATGATCAACTGAAACTCGTTGATCTTCTGCTGAAACAGCTCACGGGTCGGAAACGCGATCAGCGACAATTCGTTGATCGGCGTGCCGTCCTGTTTCTCCGGCGGGCGCAGAATCGTGAAATGCACGAGATCGACGCTGGCGTCGGACTTCAACAGATTACGCCAGGTGCGTTCGCCGGAATGCGGCTCGCCGGAAACCAGAAGCACGCGCAACTTGTCGCGTACGCCGTCGATCGCGACCACGGCGCGGTTGTTGACGAGCGTCAGTTCATTATCCAGCGGCGAGGCCTCGATCTCGACGATATTCTGCCCCTCATGCTTGATCTCGACATCGACATTGACGATCTGTCCGCTGACGACGTTGCGTTCATTGATGGTTTCGCCGTCGACGCGCACCGCGACCTTGGCGCGCTGGCCGGTGACGCCCTGATCGTCGAGCCGGTAGGTGATGGTCTGCACCTGCCCGACGATGCCGAAGCGTGGCGCGGCGGTAATCGCAATCCGGCGGTCGCGTTCGTCCTTGCGGCCGGTGATCAGCGCATGGAGCGGGGCCTGGAAGCCGAGCGCGGTGGCGCTGGCTGGAATGTCATGAACCCGCCCGTCGGTGATCAGGAAGGCGCCGGCAACGCGATCGACGGGTACGTCCGACAGCGCCGACGAAACCGCGCCGAACAGTTTGGTGCCGTCGGTCTCGCCATCGGCCTGTCCGGCCTCGACTACGCGGACTTCGAGGCCCGGGATTTTCTTCAAGCTGTCGACGAGGGCTTGCTGCGCGCGGGCGGTCTCGTTGGTGCGGTCGCCGAAGTTCTGGCTCGGGCTCTTGTCGACGACGACAGCGGCGACCGACGAGAGCGGTTCGCGCTCCTCGCGGGTGAACGAGGGATTGGCGAGCGCCAGCAGCAAGAGGCCGAGCGCCAAGAGCCGCAACCACATGCCGCGCGAGCGTCCCAGCAATAGTAACGCCGCAATGACGACGATCGCCGCCAGCGCCGCCCAGAGCACGGACGTCGGGATCAGCGGGGTGAACGCGATGCCGTAGTTCATGGCGAGGACCTGTGGATGAGCACGATGGTCATTGCCCTAACCGTTCGATCAATGCCGGTGCGTGCACCTGGTCGGCTTTGTAATTTCCGGTCAGCGTGTACATCACGATGTTGACGCCGGCGCGGAAGGCGAATTCGCGCTGCCGCGGTTCGCCCGGCGATAGCGGCAGCATCGGCTGCCCGTCCGGCCGTATAGCCCAGGCGCCGGCCAGATCGTTGGACGTGATAATGATGGGCGAAACGCCGTCACCGCCACGCGCCGGGTGCGACGCGCTGTCTTCATCCTCATCGCGCGGCAAAGCCTCGACCCAGGTCTGGCCGCCGTCGAAACGGCCGGGAAAGTCGCGCAAGAGGTAAAATGTCTTGGTCAAGACATGTTCGCGCGGCACCGGCTCGAGTTCGGGGACGTCGAGCGAGGAAAGAATCTCGCGCAGCGACTGCATGCCGGGCGTTTGCGAGGCGCCGTTATCGCCGGGCGAGGCCTCGATGGCATCGCGCGTGTCGAACAGCACCGTACCACCCTGCTTCATATAGGCGTCGATCTTGTCGATCGCTTCCCGCGGCGGCTTCGGTGCACCCGGCACGACCGGCCAATAGATCAGCGGGAAAAAAGCGAGTTCGTCATGCGCCGGATCGATGCCGACGGGATCGCCCGCCTCGAGCGCCGTGCGTTGCGCAAGAAACAATGTGAGGCCGGACATTCCTGCCTTCACGATGGAATCGACGTCGGCATTGCCGGTCAGCACATAAGCGAGACGGGTTTGTGCGGTCGCCTTGATGGCGAACTCGTCGGTGGTGCTGTCGGCTCTGGTCGGAGACGGCAAACCCAACGGCAATAGCAGTGCCAGCAAAACGGCAGCCGGCGCTGCACGCCGCCGCAACAGGCTCGCGATGCCGCCGCCGAGCAGGGCAATGATCAGCGCGTCGATCAGGAACAGCGCCAGCGACGATGACAGCAGGATTCCGCGCAGGTCGCGCGGCTCGGAATTGGTGTAATTGGCGCGTCTTGCATTCAGCGAAGAAAGATCGAGCGGCGTGATGCGGTCAGATGCGGCGAGCGTATTCACCGCGAGCGGTCCATCGGCGGGGCCGTAAAATCCGGGCGGATGATCTGGCGCCGCCCGATCGCGGAAATCGGCGGGGATGGGCTTCGCCGTCGACGGCGGCGGTCCGAACGCGCCAAATCCATCGAGCGTCCGCAGCGGCGCTACCGTCTCGGCATTTGCCTCGGTCGTCGCGCCCGGAGCGGGCCCCGATGCATAGCCGGATGTATCGACGATCCGTCGCAGCATTTCGACGAAGGAACCCGACATCGGCAGATCGGACCATTTCATGTCCGCGCTGACGTGAAACAAGGTCACCAGTCCCTTGCCGCGGCGTTCGCCGGTGACGAGCGGCGTGCCGTCTTCCAGCGACGCCCAGCTCTTGGTCGGCAGCACCGCGTCGGGCTCCGCCAGTACCTGACGGTTGACGGTCACGTCTTTCGGCACGGCGAGGCCTGCGAAAGGTCCGTCGGAGGCGAAGGCCGCGAGGTGTTGCGGCTTTTCCCAGGTCAGGCTGCCGCCGAGGCTGCGGCCGCCGCGGCGCAGCTTCACCGGCACCAGATCGTCGTCGGCTTGTGCGAGTCGCGGGCCGGCAAAGCGCACCAGCACGCCGCCGCGTTCGATCCAGGCATTGATACGTTCGCGAATTTCCGGCGACAGGGTGCCGACATCCGCCAGCATGATCATCGGCAGCTTCTGATCGAGAAATTGCGAGATCGCCTGTTGCGGTGCGCCGCGATCGCCCTGTCTGACATCGGCAAACGGCGCCAGCGCCCGGGTCAGATAGAACGTCGAGGCCAATAATGGCTGGGCGGTATCGCTGCTCGATCCCGTAACCACGCCGATGGCGCGGCGGCGCCATCTCTTGTCGAGCAATTGAACGGCGCCCGCCGAGTGTTCGCCCGCTATTTCGAGCCGTGCGATGTCGTTGCGCAACTCAACCGGCAGGTCGAACGAGGCCTCGGTTTCGCGATTGCCCGGCGCAAAGCCGAAGCGTGCTTCCGCAACCGGCGAGCCTTTCTGGTCGAGCCCGCGCACGACGCCGCTGGCAACGCCGCCATCGGCGCGGAGCACCTTCACCGTCATCTTGGCCGCCGCATTTTCGGCTGCCGCAAGCGCCAGCGCCGGTGGCGTTCCGCCTTCAAATACGGTGAGCGGGCGATCCCCGATCACTTTGCTCAGTCCAGCGAGGAACTCAGGCCCGCGCACGCTATCAACACCGTCCGACAGCCAGGCGATCTCGCAATCACCGGTCGCCTTCAGAAAACGATCGATAATTCCCAAGGTTTCGGCCCGATCGATCGAATAGGGTTTTGGCGAGAGTTGGCGCAAGGCGACGCGCGCGGTGCCGCCGGGCATGATCGCAATGTCGCGCGTCGGTTCCGACAGCGGGATCAGGGCGATGCCGCGCCGGTCGTTATCGGCGTTGGAAATCAATTCGTCGGCAGCTCTGACCCTGGCGTCCCAGGTCGAGGCCGCACTCCAGCCATCGTCGATCAGGATAGCGAGCGGCGCGCGCGAGGCTGAAACGCCGGCCGGCGGATTCCAGATCGGCCCCGCGGCGGCCAGGATGACCAGCGCCGCAGCGGCGAGGCGCAGCGCCGTCAGCCACCAAGGGGTGCGCGAAGGCGTTTCCTCTTTTGGCGCAATGTCGAACAACAGCCGCGTCGGCGGAAACTCGATTCGCCGCGGCCGCGGCGGGATCACGCGCAACAGCCACCACAGCACGGGCAGGCTCAAGAGCCCCAGCAGCAGCAGCGGTTCGGCAAAGGAAAGCGGCAGGCCTGCGATCATGCGCTGCGCCCCGCTTTGACCGTGACGCCGCGCGCAGCTCCCTTGCTGACCATCATGCCTGAATGCAGGAACAGCAGAAGCTCGGCCGCCGAACGGCTGGTGGTGTGGGTCGAAAACAGCCAGTCGAGCTTGCCGGTCTCAAGGCGAATCTGCTCGCGATGAAGCGCGACCCGCGCGACATAGTCGCTGGCCCAGCGTTCCGCACGGCCCGCGACGATGACGTCGCCGCCCTCGGGTTCGACAAATTCGATGCGTCCCGAATAGGGAAAGGTTTCTTCCGCGGGATCGACGACCTGAAGCAGCGTGCCGTGCGCGCCGGATGCGGACAACGTGGCGAGCATGGTGCGGATTTCACCGATCGGCGACCAGAAATCCGACAGCATGACGATCTCGGAGAGCGGCGACGGCACGAAAGACGGTGGCAGGCTGAGACGCGTTGCCTCGTCATGCAACATCGCCTGCGCCATCTTGTCGATGATGCTGCGGCTTGCCGTCGGGCTGACGAGCCCGGGGATGCCGACACGTTCGCCGCCCTCGACGAGGAGTTCGGCGAGCGCAAAGGTTACGATCAGCGCGCGCTCAAGCTTGCTGTCGCGGGCGTCTTTCGACGCAAACGCCATCGATGGGGAGCGGTCCGGCCAAAGCCACACGGTGTGCGCGGCCTCCCATTCCTGCTCGCGGACATAGAGATGATCGTCGCGCGCCGAGCGGCGCCAGTCGACGCGCTGGGCAGGCTCGCCGGAAACGAAGCGGCGGTACTGCCAAAAGCTTTCGCCGGATCCGGCGCGTCTGCGTCCATGCAGGCCGTGAATGACGTTGGCTGCGATCCGCCGGGCTTCGAGCACAAGGCGCGGCAGCGATGCGGCGAGCGTTCGGCTTTCGCCATCGGCACGTCGGACTGCTGCAATTTCCTTTGCGCTGTATTCGGCGGCTGCGGCCATCAGCCGATCCGTGTCTTCAACTGCTTGATGACGTCGGAAATGCTGCGGCCTTCGGCGCGGGCGGAGAAGGTGAGCGCCATGCGGTGCTTGAGGACCGGCTCGGCCAGATCGAGTACGTCGTCGACCGAGGGTGACAGACGCCCGTCGAGCAGCGCACGGGCGCGAACGGCGAGCATCAAGGATTGGCTCGCGCGGGGGCCGGGACCCCAGGCGATCAGCTTGCCGGCTTCGCCGCCCTCGGGGCCGGGGCGCGCCGAGCGCACCAGCGACAGGATCGCTTCAACGACGGAATCGCCGACCGGTAGTCGCCGCACCAGCCGCTGTGCCGTGATCAGTGTTTCGGCATCCATCGCCGCCTTCGCCAGGGTCTCTTCGGCGCCGGTGGTTTCAAACAGGATCCGCCGTTCGGCATCGCGGTCGGGATAGTCGACGTCGATTTCCATCAGGAAGCGGTCAAGCTGCGCCTCCGGCAGCGGGTAGGTGCCTTCCTGCTCCAGCGGATTTTGGGTCGCGAGCACATGGAACGGCTTCGGCAGATCGTGGCGGGCGCCGGCCACGGTAATGTGTTGTTCCTGCATGGCCTGAAGCAGCGCCGATTGCGTACGCGGGCTGGCGCGGTTGATTTCGTCGGCCATCAGGAGCTGTGCGAACACCGGGCCTGAAATGAAACGAAACGAACGCTTGCCGGAATTGCTTTCATCCAGCACTTCCGCACCCAGAATGTCCGAGGGCATCAGGTCCGGCGTGAACTGAATGCGCTTGGCATCGAGCCCGAGCGTGATGCCCAAGGTTTCGACCAATTTGGTCTTGGCAAGACCGGGCACGCCGATCAGAAGCGCGTGACCGCCGGAGAGGATCGTCACCAAGGTGTTCTCGATGACACGTTCCTGGCCGAAGATGACGGTGGAAATGGCTTCCTTGGCGCTGCGAATCTGACCGGCAACTTGTTCGGCCGAACGCACAATGACGTCCTCGAGCTTTTCGACACTGTCTGCGCCAGCCATTCTGTTCTCCTTGAACCGCCGATTTCGTCCGGCGCATGCTAAACTCTCGGCAAGGCCGTGTATTCGTTCAATTATACTATCCCCACATTATCGGCCTTTCGGGGGTGGAACGGCATCACGATGTGGCGACTTGGTTCCGAGGAAATACGGCCGAATTTGCTCGAAACGCAGCGCTGTGATGCCGGCATTCGGATATTTGTTCAGGTATTTATTTGCGTGCACCAATCGTGCCAAACCAAGCATCCGTCAAAGCGTTCCAATATTGGGACGTTCAAACTCACGGCAAACCATGGCGAAGCAAGGGCGGGAACCGGTTCAAAGTCTTGAAGGTCTGACGGCGGCCGCGAAAGGCGCTGCAAACACCGGCGCGGCCGGAAAAGGCCTGCCTCCGGTGCATCTGTGGAATCCGCCCTTTTGTGGCGATCTCGACATGCGAATCGCGGCCGACGGCACCTGGTATTATATGGGTACGCCAATTGGCCGGCCAGCCTTGGTCCGTCTGTTTTCAACGATCCTCAAGCGCGAAGACGGCAAGCACTTCCTGGTGACGCCGGTGGAGAAGGTCGGCATTCGTGTCGACGATGCGCCGTTTCTGGCCGTCGAGATGGTCAAGGAGCAAGGCGATGCGGGCCGATCCTTGCGCTTTCGCACCAATGTCGACGACTGGGTGGAGTGCGATTCCGAGCATCCATTGCGGTTCAAGCCGTCCGCCGAGGGGGGCCTGACGCCTTACCTGCATGTCCGCGCCGACCTCTGGGCGAAAGTTACACGTGCGCTCTATTATGATCTGGTTGACATCGGCGAGGAGCGGATGGTCGATGGTCACGAGATGTTCGGGGTTGCGTCGGCCGGTGCATTCTTTGCAATGGCGGATGCCGAAGCGGTAAGGGGCGCACTTTGACGGAGACGATGGCGAAGAACGATCCCGCCGCGATCAGTTCGGCGGAGTTTTTCGATCGGGCGCGCGCACGGCTGCACTTCGATATTCCCGCAGGGCTAACCGATCCAGATTCGATCCCTGCCAGCGGCGATCAGGGCACCGATCGCATGCTCGCGATTCTGGCGCGCGAACAGCCAATCCGCCCCGCGGCGGTCTTGATCGCGGTCATCGACCGTCCGCAGCCGACGGTGCTGTTGACGCAGCGCTCCGCCCACCTCAACGACCATGCCGGTCAGATTTCGTTTCCAGGCGGCAAGATCGATGCGACCGATGCCACGCCGCTCGATGCGGCATTGCGCGAGGCGGAAGAGGAAGTCGGGCTCACCCGTCAATTCGTCGATCCGATCGGCTATCTCGACCTATACGGGACGAGCTTCGGCTTTCGCATCCTGCCGACGGTTGCCAAGGTCAGACCCGGCTTCGAATTGCGCGTCAGCGCAGCGGAAGTGGACGATGCCTTCGAAGTCCCGCTGGCGTTCCTGATGAATCCGGCGAACCACCAGCTTCACAGCAAGGAATTTCGCGGCGTGGAACGCCTTTACTACGCGATGCCCTACGGCGAGCGTTATATCTGGGGCGCGACCGCCGGAATTCTGCGCGTGCTGTACGAACGGATCTTTGCATCATGATTCGTCAGGCCCTGACCGAGATCGGAATTTTTCTGATCCCGTTTGCGGTCTATGCCCTGTTTTTGATCGCGACCCGTTCCGGATTGCTGGTGCGCTCGTCGTGGCCGGTGGTCATCATTGGAAGATTGCTGCTCGGTTCGCTGCTGCTCGTTGTGATCAGCCTGATATTGCTGGCCCAGTTCTCGGGCGCGCCACCGGATTCGACCTATTTTCCCGCGCATATCGAGAACGGCAAGCTCATTCCCGGGGTAGAGAAATGAGCAGCGAACGGCGACTGGACGATGCGCCGTGGCTGAAAAGCGGTCCCGCCGCGCGCGTGCTCGAATTGCTCAATGCGGACGGCGAGGAGGCGCGCGTGGTGGGCGGCGCAGTCCGAAACGCGTTGCTCGATTGTCCGATCGGCGATGTCGACATCGCAACCACGGCTGTGCCTGACGAAGTCATGCGCCGTGCGAAGGCGGCTGGCATCAAGAGCGTGCCGACCGGTATCGAGCACGGCACGGTGACGCTTGTGGTCGATGCCACGCCTTTCGAAGTCACGACGCTACGCGAGGATACCGAGACGTTCGGTCGAAGGGCGAAGGTCGCATTCGGCCGCGACTGGGTGCGCGATGCGGAGCGGCGTGACTTCACCATCAACGGATTGTCGGTCGATGCGGAGGGGCGCATTCACGACTATGTGAGCGGCCTCGAAGACATCGCGGCAAGGCGCGTGCGCTTCATCGGCGAGCCGGCGATGCGGATCGCCGAGGATTATCTGCGCATCCTCCGTTTCTTCCGAATTCATGCCGCTTATGGCGCAGGTCCACCCGATCGCGCGAGCTATCTAGCTTGCATCAGCGGACAAGCGGGCCTTGCGAACCTGTCTGCGGAACGGATTCGCGTCGAAATATTGAAACTGATGGTCGCCGATGGCGCCGTCGTTGCCGTGAATGCGATGGCAGATGGCGGGTTGTTGCTGCCGATCTTCGGCGGCATCGCTTATACCGGGCCGTTTGCGAGGCTGATTTCGATCGAGCATGCGTTGGGTCTTGTGCCCGATCCGATCCGAAGACTGGGCGCGCTTGCGGTCGCCGTCACCGAGGATGCAAGACGCTTGGCGTCGCGGCTGCGGTTGACCAATGCTGAGACGAAGGCGCTGGATTCCATGGGCCATCGCTGGTGGCGGCTCGCCGGAATGGACGAGGCGCGGGCGAAGCGCAGGCTCTATCGGCTTGGCGAAGATCGCTACCGCGACCGGCTGATCCTGGCCTGGGCGCGCTCCGGTGAGGGAAGCGACGCCATATCGTGGCAGGAACTTGCAAGCCTGCCCGCGCACTGGACCGCGCCGAAATTTCCACTGAAAGCGGCCGATTTTCTTGGGCGCGGTCTCACCCAGGGGCCTGAACTTGGGCAAGCCCTGGCGCTCGCCGAAGATGCCTGGCTCGCGGCGGATTTTCCGCTCGAGCAGTCCTCCCTCGACGTGATTGCGGATCAAGCCGTGGCGCGCGTGACCCGCGAACGCAAGCCGTGAAGTTCAAACCGTGAGCCTTTTGTCCGGCTTTGCTGATATCTCGCTGGTCCAGTTCGCATTCGTCGCAGGCGTGGCATTCGTGGCGTCGATGATCGGCGGCCTGGCCGGTTACGGCACCGGCGCGCTGATGCCGCTCGTGCTGGTACCCCTGGTCGGCGCGGAGCCGGTGGTGCCGATCATGGCGATCTCGTCGATCTTCACTAACTTTAGCCGGATGACCGCCTATCGCCGTTACGTCGACCGCCGCCGCGCCGGCATCGTCATCCTGGCCTCGGCGATCACGACCGCGCTCGGCGCTTACGGTTATACGATGTTGACCGGCGCTGGCGCAGCGATGGTCATCGGCACGATGCTTATATCAAGCGTTCCGCTGCGGCGTCTGGCCAGGCGCCGACAGGTGAAGATCGGCGATGCCGGGCTCGGTCTTGGCGCGATCTTCTACGGCGTCCTGGTCGGCGGCACCTCGGGTTCCGGCGTGATCCTGCTGTCGCTGCTGATGGCGTCGGGCGTTGAAGGTGCTGGCGTGATTGCGACCGACGCCGTGGTTTCGGTCGTCACCAGCGTGATCAAGATTTCGGTGTTCGGACTGGCCGGCGTCGTCACGGCCCAGGTGATCGCCTTTGCGCTTCTGATCGGCGCCGTAGCCTTGCCTGGCGCCTTCTTCGCCAAACGTTTCGTCGAGCGGATGCCGGTGCATATCCATACCGCCATTCTCGATGCTGCGGTGATCGTTGGCGGCATCGTCATGATGTCGGCGGCGCTGCGGCATCTGCTTTGATTGTGCCGGGACGGATGTGCACGATGCGACCGGTAACTCAGAGTTGATTCCATGAATGGCGGGAATGCTCTCTCTGCGTCGTCTTTTTATTTATCATTGCGAGGCGAGAACGGATCGAAGAAACGATGAATCGACCTGGCGGGCTCAGCCGTTCAGTACTTATTGCGTCCAAAGACGTCGGCCCGGATAGTCCATCAGGGTTGGGCGCGGTATCGCTTCGTCGTCTTTGGCTTGCCGTCCCGGCGCTCTGTGCATTGGCTTATCCGTCACTGTTGAGCTTGTTGTCCTCTGGTCTTGTCCTGGTGCACGGATCGGACTCGCCGAATGGACCGATCGTCTGGGTCAGTGTCATCGCCTCGCTCACACTGGCGCTGGCGGTGATGCTGGTCAGCTTTGTCTTCGGACTGATGCTGGGATCACCGCATGTCGGGAGAGGCGAGGACTTTCGCGCCCGATGCGTTGCCCTTCTGGCGTTTGCGACGCCCTCTCTCTATGTGGGCTTCGAAAATGTCGCTGGCGTGCTGCGTTCGCCTTCAGCAGTAGTCGCATGGGTCGCCTTTTGGACGCTGATGGCGATGATCATCCTGCTGGGCTCCAGGTCGCCATCGGCAGCATCTGCCATATCGCCCGTCGGATATCGCCGATTGGGCATCGCGCATGGCGTTTCCGCGCTCGCAATCCTGCTGCTGTTCGTCGGGCCTCACATCGGGAATCATCTGGCCGGCTTCTGGAGCGGATCGGTACACATCGCAATCATGGACGTCATGCGCCGCGTTTATCGGAACGACCTTGTCCAGCCGATTTTGCTGGCGTTGATTGGTTTTCAGATTCTAAGCGGCACCGTGCTGGTGCAGCGGCGGATGCGAATGCCAAGCGATATCTTCGGTACCGTGCAAACCATGTGCGGCGCATATATCGGCGTTTATTTTCTCGCCCATATGACGGCGGTGTTTGCGGCGCGCCATGCGGACGTTGATACGAATTGGGCCTGGTTGACCCGCCCCAACGATAGCCTGCTGCTTAGTCTTTTTAAGCTTCGCCTGATTGCCCATTATTGGGTGGGGCCGATCGCAATTGTCGCCCACGTTGCCTGTGGGCTGAGGTGGTTCTTGCTGCAACGTGATGTTTCACCGGCGACGGCCAATCGCATCGCATGGGCCCTCGTCACTGCGGGGGTCGCTGCCTCGAGCACCATCCTTCTCGCACTGCTCAACGTCCACATCGCTTGAGAAAACTATGGCCACTTCACCTCGGGCGGCATCGAGGACAGGATCGAATCCACATTGCCGCCGGTCTTCAGACCGAAGATGGTGCCGCGGTCATAGAGCAGGTTGAATTCGACATAGCGGCCGCGGCGGATCAGCTGCTCCTCGCGGTCGGCCTCCGTCCACGGCGTTGCGAAATTGCGCCGGACCAGCTCGGGATAGATTTTCAAAAAGGCCCGGCCGACGTCTTTGGTGAAGGCGAAATCGGCGTCCCAGTCGCCGGAATCATGGTGGTCATAGAAGATGCCGCCGATGCCGCGGGGCTCCTTGCGGTGGGGCAGGTAGAAATATTCGTCGCACCACTTCTTGTATTTGTCGTAAGGCGCAACGGTCGCATGCGCATCGCAGGCCGATTTCATGGCGGCATGGAAGGCGATCGTGTCGGCGTCTTCCTGGGTGCGTCGCCGATTCAAAACCGGCGTCAGATCCGAGCCGCCGCCGAACCAGGCCTTCGTCGTGACGATGAAACGCGTGTTCATATGGACCGCCGGAATATGCGGATTGCGCAAATGGGCGATCAGCGAAATACCCGATGCCCAGAAGGCGGGATCATCGGCCGCTCCCGGGATTTGCCCGCGAAACTCGGGCGCAAACTCGCCGTGAACGGTCGAGCAATGCACGCCGACTTTCTCAAACAGCCGCCCGTGCATCATGCCCATGACGCCGCCACCACCTGCCTGGCCGGTCGGGTCGGTGCGCTGCCACGGCGTGCGGACGAAACGGCCGGGGGGGCCTGCGTAAAGCGTTGCCGGCGCCTCGTCTTCCAGTCGTTCAAGCGCGGCGCAGATGTCGTCGCGCAGGGACTCAAACCAGGCCCTGGCGTGTGCCTTTCGTTCATCGAGCACGGAAGCATCCATTTAATAGGCCTCAGTCGGTCTGCCGAAGCGCTTCACCCAGCGCCATGGCGGCCGCCATCGCGACATTGAGCGAGCGCAGTCCGGGCCTGATCGGGATCACGACCCGTGCATCGGCCGCCTCCGCGACCGCCTCGGGAACCCCCGCCGTTTCCCGCCCGAACAACAAGATGTCCGACGCTTGATAGCGAAAATCAAGATATGGCGTGGCGCCCTTGGTCGTGAACAGCAGCAGCCGACGACCGCTCGACTGGCGCCATTCCTCGAATTTCGTCCAGGAATCGTGGTGCATCCAGTCGAGCTGGTCGAGGTAGTCCATCCCGGCGCGGCGAAAATGCCGGTCCGACACGGGGAAACCTGCGGGCTCAATGATATGGGCCGACGCGCCCATGCAGGCGCAAAGCCGCAAGATGGTGCCGGTGTTCTGGGGAATGTCCGGCTGGTAGAGTGCGATCTGCATTCGATTCTATTGTTGGCGTCCCGGTGGCTAGTGGAGTGGATTTGATATTCGCTACCCTCTAACCGCGGATTCGCGATGCGAATGTCAAATCTAAAACTCCACTAGAAATCGATATTTACTAGTGGTCCTTTGATTCTAGCATTTGCAAGAGTGGCTGCCTCACCGGGGTGCAAATGTTAGAATCGGACCACTAGTTGTTACGTCGATTTCACAAGGCGACCCGCCGTCCGGATATGCGAAAAAACGCCGTGCTGCGCGGAATTAGTGCATTGCACGCGGGGCAGCCGATAGCGGGCTTGCGCTATTCCGGCAAGGGTGCCAATAGAACGATTCTGGACTGTCTTATCTCCGATGGGGTCGGAAAAAGCGGTCTTTTCTGCCGCCGCGGGGGTCGCGGGCGCCGGCAGCCTCCCGGCCACACCGGGGCGGTTCCACCGGCGGCAAGCTATGAAAGGGTTTGGAATCGTGACGACAGCGTCTTCGGCGGAGCATCCGACACGCCGTGATTTCCTTTTCGTTGCAACGGGCGCAGCCGCCGCCGTGGGTGGCCTGGTTACGCTCTGGCCGTTCATTTCCCAGATGAATCCGGACGCCTCGACGATTGCGGCCGGCGCGCCGATCGAAGTCGATCTGGCGCCGATCGCCGAAGGCCAGGACATCAAGGTGTTTTGGCGCGGCAAGCCGATCTACATCATGAACCGCACCAAGAAGCAGGTCCAGGAAGCGCGCAGCGTTCCTGTCGACAGCCTCAAGGATCCGGCCTCCGATGAGTCCCGGGTCAAGGCCGGGCATGATCAATGGCTGGTCGTGATCGGTATCTGCACCCATCTGGGCTGCATTCCGATCGCGCATGAGGGCAACTACGACGGCTTCTTCTGCCCCTGCCACGGTTCGCAATACGATTCCTCCGGTCGTATTCGCCAGGGGCCGGCACCGTCCAACCTGCCCATCCCGCCCTACCAATTCGTTTCCGACACCAAAATCCAGATCGGCTAAGGCCCCGGCTTTCGAAGCCCGGGACCTTACGCCTGTCGCGTCGTCTTAATTCCCTAGGGATCGCAACATGAGCGGACCATCCGACTTCCAACCCACCAATCCCGTGATCAAGTGGATTGAACGGCGTCTTCCGATTTTCGGTCTCGTCCATTCCTCCTTCGTCGCCTATCCGACGCCACGCAACCTCAACTACTGGTGGACCTTCGGTGCCATCCTGTCGCTGATGCTCGGCGTGCAGATCGTCACCGGCGTCATCCTGGCGATGCACTACACGCCGAACGCCGATCTCGCCTTCCGCTCGGTCGAACTCCTCGTGCGCGACGTCAATTACGGCTGGCTCCTGCGCAACATGCATGCCGCCGGCGCGTCGATGTTTTTCTTCGCCGTCTACATCCACATGTTCCGTGGCCTGTACTACGGGTCATACAAGGAACCGCGCGAGGTGCTGTGGATTCTCGGCGTCATCATCTATCTGCTGATGATGGCGACGGGCTTCATGGGCTACGTGCTGCCGTGGGGCCAGATGAGCTTCTGGGGCGCGACCGTCATCACCAACCTGTTCTCCGCCATTCCCTATGTCGGCGACAGCATCGTGACGCTGCTCTGGGGCGGCTACTCCGTCGGCAACCCGACGCTGAACCGGTTCTTCTCGCTGCACTATCTGTTGCCGTTCCTGATCGCGGGCGTCGTCGTGCTGCACGTCTGGGCGCTTCACGTCGCTGGCCAGAACAATCCGGCCGGCGTCGAGGCGAAGACGGAAAAGGACACCGTGCCGTTCACGCCCTACGCCACCATCAAGGACGCGTTCGGCGTTTCCTGCTTCCTGATCTTCTACGCCTGGTTCATTTTCTACATGCCGAACTATCTCGGCGACGCCGACAACTATATCCCGGCCAACCCCGGCGTGACCCCGGCGCATATCGTGCCCGAATGGTACTACCTGCCGTTCTACGCGATCCTGCGTTCGATCCCGAACAAGCTCGCGGGCGTGATCGCGATGTTCTCGGCGATCATCGTGCTGGTGTTCCTGCCCTGGCTCGACAGCGCCAAGACGCGCTCGTCCAAGTATCGCCCGCTCGCCAAGCAGTTCTTCTGGATGTTTGTCGTCGTCTGCATCGTGCTCGGCTATCTCGGCGCGCAGCCGCCGGAAGGCATCTATGTGATCCTCGGCCGCATCCTCACCGTCTGCTACTTCGCTTACTTCCTGATCCTGCTGCCGCTGCTGTCGCGGATCGAAACGCCGCGGCCGGTCCCCAATTCGATCGCCGATGACGTGCTTGCCAAATACGGCAAGAAGGTCGCCTCGATCGCGGTTGCGTTTGTGGTTGCGGGCGGTTTGATCGCCGGCAGCGCGCAGAATGCGCGCGCGGAGGAACAGGAAACGCCGCCGTCGCAAAGCTGGTCGTTTGCCGGTCCGTTCGGCAAGTTCGACCGCGGCTCGCTACAGCGCGGTCTGAAGATCTACAAGGAAGTCTGCTCGAACTGCCACGGGCTGTCCTATCTGGCGTTTCGCAATATCGCCGATCCCGGCGGTCCCGGCTATTCCGTGGCGCAGGCGGCGGCGTTCGCATCCGAATACAAGATCAAGGACGGCCCGAACGACGCTGGCGACATGTTCGAGCGAGCAGGGCGGCCTGCGGACTATTTCCCTTCGCCGTTCCCGAACGAGCAGGCGGCGCGCGCGGCCAATGGCGGCGGCTTGCCGCCGGACCTTTCGCTGATCGCGAAGGCGCGTTCCTACGAGCGTGGTTTCCCCAAGTTCATCTTCGACTTCTTCACCCAGTTCCAGGAGCAGGGGCCGAACTATGTGTCTGCGGTCCTGCAAGGGTATGAGAAGACGCCGGCCGGCGTGAAACTGCCGGAGGGGACCTACTACAACAAGTATTTCCCGGGCCACGCCATCAAGATGCCGAAGCCGCTCACCGACGGACAGGTGACGTTCGACGACGGCTCGCCGGCGACGCTGCCGCAATATGCGCACGACATCTCAACCTTCCTGATGTGGGCCGCGGAGCCGCAGATGGAGGCGCGCAAGCGCCTGGGCATGCAGGTTTTCGTGTTCCTGATCCTGTTTGCCGGGTTGATGTACTTCACCAAGAAGAAGGTCTGGGCCGACGCGCACTGATCTCTTGCTGCCATGAATTGAAAAGGCCCCGCGAGGGGCTTTTTTGTTGTCCTTCAGGTTTATTGCCTTCACGGTCTTTTTAGCGCTCGCGCATGGCAGATGGTGGTTGATGGGCGTTGGACGATTGCGTCCGGCTGCGGCTGCGGACAGAATGCCGAAGATCGTTGCAAGCAACCACCGGAGGAACCATGGGCACCATCATCTCCTTCAAACGTCCTGACGGCAAGGAAGCCAACGGCTATCTCGCCAACGCTGCCAAAGGCGATGCGCCGGGGCTCGTCGTGATCCAGGAATGGTGGGGACTTCAGGACCAGATCAAGGGCCTGTGCGACCGCTTTGCGCGCGCCGGCTTCGATGCGCTGGCGCCCGATCTCTACAAGGGCAAGGTGGTGCCGTATCACGACACCGACGCTGCCGGCAAAGAGATGAACTCGCTCGACTTCATGGATGCGACGACGCAGACGGTTCGGGGCGCCGCGCAATATCTTGCGCGCAACGGCGCCAAGGTAGGCCTCACCGGCTTCTGTCTCGGCGGTGCCGTCACCATCATCGGCGCCACGAAGATTCCGGAGCTGACCGCCGGCGTGGTGTTCTACGGCATTCCGCCGGAGCAAGCCGCCCAACCAGCAGACGTCAAGATTCCCTTGCAGGCGCACTTCGCCAGCAAGGACGACTGGTGCACGCCGCAACTGGTCGACGGCTTCGAGAAGGCGATGAAGGAGGCCGGCAAGTCGCTCGAGCTGTTTCGTTATGACGCCGACCACGCTTTCGTTAACGAGCAGCGCGTATCGGTGCACGACCGCAAGGCGGCGGAGCTGGCGTGGGATCGCGCCACCACCTTCTTCAGGAAGCATTTGGGCTAGCCGCAAGCAAACTGTCGTCCCTGCGAACGCAGGGACCCATACGCCGCGGCCGATGAAAGAGCAGCCACGCTGCCACTTCGCCTAATAACTGCTTCCGGTGGTTATAGGTCCCTGCGTTCGCAGGGACGACATACCTGGTCGAAGCGGGATCGGCAGGCGGCTCTCTCTCTTGACGTTCCCGTCCGGCCATGGTGTACGTTGGCGATGAGCACCGTTCACGCCTGTCGGCTTTGGTGGCGCACCTCCTAAAAGAGGTGGCCGGTGCGATTTGCATTAACTTTCATCGTTCAAGGGCCGCCGTCGCAGGCGGCCTTCGTTTGTCCTGTGTGGCGTTCCCTCGGCAAGTCTGGTTAAGAGGATCACATGAACAGGACCGTTTTCTCCCTGCCTGACCGGAGCGAGTACCGCACCCGCGGCGGGCTCCTGGTGACGCGCTCGGTGGAGCATTTCTCGGGCGGCGCCAGCAGGCTCGACGATCTGATCGAACTGCTCGATCGCCGCCGCGGCGTGGTGCTGTCGTCCGGCACGACGGTGCCGGGCCGTTACGAGAGTTTCGATATCGGCTTTGCCGATCCGCCGCTTCAGTTGCAAACGTCAGGCGTGAATTTTTCGCTTTCCGCGCTCAATGCGCGCGGCGAAGTCCTGATCGCCTTCCTTGGCGATGTGCTGCGTGAGCCCTGCGTGGTCGTTACCGAACGCAGCGCAAGCCGTCTGTCGGGTCACATCCTGTGCGGCGATGCGCCGGTCAATGAGGATCAGCGCACCCGCCGCGCCAGCGTGATGTCGCTGGTACGCGATCTCGTTGCGGCCTTCGGCTCAAGCGACGATTCTCTCCTCGGTCTGTTCGGCGCCTTTGCCTACGACCTCGTGTTCCAGATCGAAGACCTCGTGCAGAAGCGCAAGCGCGAGAGCGACCAGCGCGACATCGTGCTGTTCGTGCCCGACCGGCTGCTCGCGTACGACCGCGCCACCGCGCGCGGTGTGGTCCTGAGCTATGACTTTGCCTGGAACGGCAAATCGTCAGAGGGGCTGCCGCACGATACATCCGAAAGTGTCTACGCGCGGACGCCGCGGCAGGCTTTTTCCGATCACGCGGCGGGCGAATATCAGGCTACGGTGGAAACCGCGCGCGCCTCTTTTGCGCGCGGCGATTTGTTCGAGGCGGTGCCGGGGCAACTGTTTGGCGAGCCTTGCGAGCGCTCGCCGGCCGAGGTGTTTCAACGGCTGTGCCGCATCAACCCGTCGCCGTACGGCGCTTTGATAAATCTTGGCGATGGCGAGTTTCTGGTGTCGGCTTCACCCGAGATGTTCGTGCGTTCCGACGGCCGCCGGATCGAGACCTGTCCGATTTCCGGCACCATTGCGCGCGGCGTCGACGCCATCGGCGATGCCGAACAGATCAGGCAGCTCCTGAATTCGAAGAAAGACGAATTCGAGCTCAACATGTGCACCGACGTCGACCGCAACGACAAGGCGCGGGTTTGCGTGCCCGGCACGATCAAGGTGCTGGCGCGGCGGCAGATCGAGACCTATTCGAAGCTGTTCCACACCGTCGATCACGTCGAGGGCATGTTGCGGCCGGGCTTCGATTCACTCGATGCATTCCTCACGCACGCCTGGGCGGTCACGGTGACTGGTGCGCCGAAGTTATGGGCCATGCAGTTCGTCGAAGACCATGAGCGCTCGCCGCGGCGCTGGTATGCCGGCGCGATCGGCGTGGTGAATTTCGATGGCGGCATCAACACCGGCCTTACCATCCGCACCATCCGGATGAAGGATGGTATTGCTGAGGTGCGGGTCGGCGCGACCTGTCTTTTCGATTCAGATCCCGCCGCGGAAGATCGCGAATGCCAGGTCAAGGCAGCCGCCTTGTTTCAGGCGCTGCGCGGCGATCCGCCGAAACGGCTTTCGACCTTTACGCCCGATGCCACCGGTTCCGGCAAGCGTGTGCTGCTGATCGACCACGACGACAGCTTCGTGCACATGCTGGCGGATTACTTCCGGCAGGTCGGCGCCAGCGTGACGGTTGTCCGGTACGTCCACGCCAGGCAAATGCTCGACAGTGCCGCCTACGACCTGCTGGTGCTGTCGCCGGGCCCGGGGCGGCCGGAGGATTTTGGCATCGCTGCCACGATCGATGCGGCGCTGGCCAAGAAACTGCCGATCTTCGGCGTCTGTCTCGGCGTGCAGGCGATCGGTGAATATTTCGGCGGCCGGCTGGGCCAATTGCAGCAGCCGGCGCATGGGCGGCCGTCGCGGGTGCAGGTGAGGGGCGGGCGGTTGATGCAGAACCTGCCCAATGAAATCGTGATCGGACGGTATCATTCGCTTTATGTCGAGCGCGACAGCATGCCCGATGTGCTACAGGTAACGGCGAGCACCGAGGATGGGGTGGCGATGGCGATCGAGCACAAGACGCTGCCGGTGGCCGGGGTGCAGTTTCACCCGGAGTCTCTGATGTCGCTTGGCGGCGAGGTGGGCTTGCGCATCGTCGAAAATGCATTCCGGTTGGGTACGAATTGAAGATGACGAACAGGATTTGAGAGGCCGCGATGACCCCCGAATACGATTTGAAGGCCACCGTTCGCAGCATTCCGGACTATCCGAAGCCCGGGATCATGTTTCGCGACATCACCACGCTTCTGGGTGATGCACGGGCCTTTCGCAGGGCCGTGGACGAACTGGTGCAGCCCTGGGCCGGATCGAAGATCGACAAGATCGCGGGCATCGAGGCGCGCGGCTTCATTCTCGGCGGCGCGATGGCGCATCAGGTTTCCGCGGGCTTTGTGCCGATCCGCAAGCGGGGCAAGCTGCCGCACACCACCGTGCGCATCGCCTATTCGCTTGAATATGGAGTCGATGAAATGGAAATGCACGTCGATGCCATCCATCCCGGCGAGCGCGTCATCCTGGTCGATGACCTGATCGCGACCGGCGGCACCGCGGAAGGCGCGGTCAAGTTACTGCGCCAGATCGGCGCCAATGTGGTCGCAGCCTGCTTTGTCGTCGATTTGCCTGAACTCGGCGGCGCGGCAAAACTGCGCGCGATGGATGTCGCGGTCCGCACGCTGATGACGTTCGACGGGCATTGAGGTTCGCTGCAAAGTCGGTGTCGTCCCGGACAAGCGAGTGGTAGCGAGCGCGATCCGGGACCCATAACCACAGACTTTTGTGGTTTGTAAGCTCTTTGCCAGCGAATGCCACGGATGGATTCCGCGGTATGGGTCCCGGCGTTCGCCGGGAGGACAATGGTGCGAACACACCATCACGATTGCTGCAGGATCAGGCTCAATTCGAGTTCGCGGAAGCTGAAGTAGTTGCGGCGGATCCACTGATGCAGTTCGGTGGATGTGTCCTTTTCATGCCGCAAATAATCGGAGAACGAGAAAGAGAGCCGGTCGATATAGGTTTTCAGAAACGTCGGCAGCGCTCCGATGTGCAGGATCTTTCCTTCCGTGAAAGCCTCCGGAAGTTCACCACGCACGATATATTCGTTGTCGACGGTCACGAGCGAGGTTCGCGGAATCTGGCGTTGCAGTGTCGGATAGCTTCGCGCCGAGACGCGGTCGGTATCGCCGATGAACAGGACGACGGGTGCGATGCCGCGCCGCACCGCTTCTTTCACAAACCCGATTTCTTCAGTCATCCCGAAAAATTCGTCGAAGGCATGGAAGCCGAGGTCGATCACCTTGGTGACGCCGTCATTGATGATCACGCGGTCCATCAGCGCCATCTTGCCGAAGGTATCGTCGACCTCGGCCGTCTCGGTGATGTCGGGCAGATATTCCAGGAGCGATGGCTCCTTGAGGTTGACGTCGAACGCCAGCACCTTGCCGTTCTTCAACAGCAGGAATTCGCTCAGCAGACGCGCGACCAGCGTCTTGCCGACCAGCGGGCGAGGCGAACAGACGATGTAAACGGGTGTTTGGCGCATCGCGCCCTATATCACGACAAACGCTCAGCCATTCCAGCACCAATCGCACGGTGCGCGCAAATTATTTTTCGCCGCCGCGTGTGCTCGATTTGCCGGAACCGACGATGTCAGTGAGCTTGATGCGATCGAACTCGGCCCAGACATTGGCGAGCCAGTGCCGGACATAGCCGCGCAGCACGAAAGAATAGTTCGCAGCCTCGTCGCTGATGCCCTTGTTGGCGACGAATTTCAGGAACGGAACGGAAGCGACCTCGACCTGCTCGTAGGCCATTTCGTTCAGCTTGGGGATGACAAGGTCGGTCGCATCCTTGATGCGATGGAAATACGAATTGTAGGTGGCCTGGTCCCACTGGAAGAACTGGGTGTCGTTGATGAAGTTCTTCACCAGGAAATATCTTGCACCCGTCATGAAACTCGAGGTTTCCGCGATTTCGTCGAGGGAGGCGATCGAGGGTCCGAGAATGTGGAACACGGCAAAGGTGATCTGCCCGGACTTGGCGGCGTCGAGAAAGCCGATGTCGCGCAAGGAGGCGAGCGCGGGCGACAGCAGACCGGCGCGGACGTCGATCACGGTAACCGATGGGCTGACCGAGTTCAGCGTGTCGAAGATCTTCATCTGGTCCGAGGTCGTCGTCATATCGACGATCTCGGTGATGTCGGGATGGAAGCGCTTGAGCGTCCCGCGCGGAGACTCGGTGTCGAAAGCCCGGGTCAAGACATTATTGGCGCTGAAATAATCCAAAAGCGTGCGCGAGACGGTCGTCTTGCCGACCCCGCCCTTGTCAGCGCCTACCACGATCACTGCCGGCTTCGCCATGAACCTACCTGTATCCCTGTTGGGCACATTTTTCTGTCCGAACCGGACGTCCGGTTCCGAAAAGACCGGGATCGTTCCCGGATATGTCCCGAATTCCCCAAGCGACTAGTGTCCCGGTTCTGACATTCGTATCATCTCGCGGCGGGTCCATATACGAATGTCAGAACCGAAGGGACACTAGCAAATATATGATTCCGGTGAAGCTTTGACCCTGACGTTCCTTTGAAGAGGCCGCTGCGAAACTGAAAGGAACGTCTGGGTCGCTTCACCGGGCGTCTCCGATGAAGTCGAAGCTCCCGCTACCTGCTTTGGGGGGGAAGATGGCAGAAACAAGGGAGAATTCAAATCATTAGAGGCCGATTTGCCCCAATCATGCGGGCTTCGTTAACGACAGAGGGCGGCCTCAAGGTGGCGACGCCTGATTTTTCGCGGCTTTAGTGGCGGCCCCAAGGCCCGGAAGGAGGTCCGGAAGGCGGACCGGTCGAAGGCTCGCTCGACGGCCCGGTCGAACTGCCCCAAGGGCCCGAGGGCGGCGCGGGCGAGGTGCCGGTGGGGTCCGTGGTGTCGCTCCAGGGGCCCTTCGGCAAAGGCGGCGGGGATTGATCGTCGGTGGCTTGCGTCTGGTCGTCCGTCGTGGGGTCGGAAGGCAGCGCAATCGGGCCGGGGTCGTGGCCGCCGGCGAATTTGACCAGCGCTTGAACGCGGGCGTCGACCGAGGGGTGGGTGGCAAACAGGTCTGAAAAACCCTCGCGCGGGTTGTCGAGGCACAACTCCATGACGGCCGAGGTCGCGCCCGGCAATTCGCCGCGGTTCTCGATCTTGCGCAGCGCCGAGATCATGGCGTCCGGATTCTTGGTCAATTCGACGGAGCCCGCGTCGGCCAGGTATTCGCGCGAGCGCGACAGCGCCAGCCGCACCATCTGCGACAACAGCCAGGCCAGCGCGATCAGCGCGACGGCAATGATGATGACGATAACGGCGCCGCCGCCAGAGCTTTTTTTGCCGTCCGACGAGGAGGATTCGCTCGATGACGAAGAGGACCACGAGCCTCGGCCGTAACCGCCGCCGTAATAGCCGAAATTGGTGAAGCTGCGGAAAAACAGCTCGGCAAAGAAGCCGACCACGCCGGCAATGATCACCGCGATCACCATCATCTGCACGTCGCCGTTGCGGATGTGGGTGAGTTCGTGGCCGAGCACGGCCTCGATCTCCTGATCGTCCAGCGCGTTCAGAAGTCCCGTGGTGACGGTGACGGCGTATTGGCGCTGATTGAGCCCGGTCGCGAAGGCGTTCAGCGCGTCGCTTTCGATGATCTTCAGCTTCGGCATCGGAATGCCGCGCGAGATGCAGAGATTTTCCAGGAGGTTGTAGAGCCGCGGCTGCTGCTGCCGCGTTACGTCTTCGCCGCCGGTCACGGCATCGACGATCTTCTGATGGAAGAAATAGGCGATCGCGATCCAGAGCAGCGCGCCGCCGGTGGCAAACGGAAACGCCTTGATCAGGTCGCGCGCGGCGGCTGCAAGATAATAGTCAGCCGGTGCGCCGCCATAGGTCATCACTTCGGCAATCAGCGCGCCGGCATAGACCATCACGTAGACCAGCACGAACAGGCCGCCGAGCAGGAGTATCGAGCGGGTCTTGTTCGCCGCGATATGCGTGTAGAGACCGTAGGCGGCCATCTTAGGCTCCGTCATTCCGGGGCGCGCCAACGGCGCGAACCCGGAATCTTGAAATTGGGTGCGTTATTGGATTCCGGGTTCGATGCTTCGCATCGCCCCGGAATGACAACCTCCCATCAAGGCCCTCAGAATTTGACCTGCGGCGCGGCCTCGACTTCGGTCCGGCTGGCGCCGAGGTCGAAGAATTCCTTGCGGGTGAAGCCGAACATGCCCGCGAACAACGCTGCCGGCATCTGCTGGATGCCGGTGTTGTATTCCTGGACCGCGTTGTTGAAGAAGCGGCGGCTTGCGGCGATCTTGTTTTCGAGGTCCGACAATTCGCTGGCCAATTGCTGGAAGTTGGCGTTGGCCTTGAGGTCCGGATAAGCCTCCGACAGGGCGATCAGCCGGCCGAGCGCGCCGCTGAGTTGGTTCTCCGCGGCCGACACCTGCGACGGTCCCTGCGCCGACATCGCGGAGTTGCGCGCCTTGATGACGTCGTCGAGCGTGCCGCGCTCGTGCGCCGCATATCCTTTGACCGTCTCGACCAGGTTCGGGATCAGGTCGTGGCGCTGCTTGAGCTGTACGTCGATATCGGCAAAGGCCTGGTTGACGCGTTGGCTCAGCGCGACCAGCCGGTTATAGGCTCCGAAGGCAAACAGGACGAGAACGACGATGACGCCAAGGACGATCCAGCCTGACATGGAAATAAGCTCCTGATGGGAAACGGATGCGGATAACCTAAGCCAAAAGGGATTTCAGCGGCAGCCGCCACGAGGTGGGTATCTGTTTGGTCGGCCGCAAGGCCGAGATCGTTCAATGGATCGGGCGCGATCCAAGGTTAACTTGATCTATCAAGGCTTTAATCGGAGAGCGCGTCGCCCCAGCGCCAGCGCCGGGCTTTTGCATAGGCCGCCTTGTCCCTGCGCGGCACCTTCGCAACTTCGACGCCGTCAGCCGTGCATAGCCTGGCCGATACCTCGACCTTGCCGACCGCAGGCGGCGCCAGCACACGCGCAGCGCGCTTGGTCGGCGGTTCGCGCCTCAGCGCGACATAGCTGAACTTTTCGTCTTCGAACGGAAGCTCGGCTCCCTTGAGCTGAATATGCGCGCGCAGCCGCGGTAGCCGTTGCGCAAAGTGGCACCAGTCCGGCGCCAGGAGCGGACACGGAAGATCGTGCGGGCAGGGCGCTGCGACATGGGCGCCGCTTGCGATCAGATGCGCGCGAAGCTCGATGACGCGTGCGTAACCGGCTGGCGTGCCGGGCTCGACGACGAGCAGCGTATCGCGGGTCTTGGCCCATAAGCGTTCGGCGAGCGAACGCCTCTCGGTTTCGCGGATTTCGCCGATCAGGTAACTCGCGACCACGAGATCGGCGGGCTCGACATCGTCGAGTGCGGCTGCGTCACGGCGGCAGGTCATCGCGGCAAGCCGCGGATGTGTGCTGCCAAGATCAAGCGCCAGCGTTTGCAAGGCCGCGTTGATATCGAGCAGCATGAAGCTTTGCAGCGAGGCGAACGTCTCGGCCGCAGCCCAGCTCGCCGTGCCCGGACCTGCACCGACGTCGAGCAAGCTCTTCGGCGCGAAGTCGGGCGTCGCCTCCAAAAGCGCGTTCAGGCAGGCCGCCGCCGCGGCATAGGTCGCGGGCATTCGCACCAATGCATAGGCCAGCGCATCGGCTGACGTGGCGATGGTGCGGGAATTGCCGCCGTCACGGTAGGTTTTGGAAATCTGCGCCGCGCGCGTTGCGATGTCATCGCGCGGCAGGCTCTCGAGCCTGGCCTCGAGGGCGGCTCGGAGATCAGGGGGAAGGGAGGGAGAGGTCATTGTGCTCTCTTCACCCTCTCCCCTTGTGGGAGAGGGTGGTTTCGAGCGTTAGCGAGAAACCGGGTGAGGGGTTCTGCTCTCCCGATAAACTCTAACCCCTCACCCGGCTCGAATTCGCTTCCGCTTATTCTCGCCACCCTAAGAGCGAGCTTCGCTCGTCTCGGCTCCCACAAGGGGAGAGGGTAACAAATCACGCCACGTTCTGATCGAGGATCTTCACAGCTTCGTCGAGCGCGACCGAGACGAGCTGCGACACGCCGCGTTCGGCCATGGTAACGCCGAACAAACGGTTCATCCGCGCCATGGTGATCGGATTGTGCGTGATGATAATGAACCGCGTCTCCGTGGTCGCGGTCATTTCATTCAGCAAATTGCAGAAGCGCTCGACATTGTGGTCGTCGAGTGGTGCGTCGACTTCGTCCAGCACGCAGATCGGCGACGGATTGGTGAGGAACACCGCGAAGATCAGCGCCAGCGCCGTCAGCGCCTGCTCGCCGCCTGACAGGAGCGAGAGCGTCTGCGGCTTTTTGCCGGGCGGCTTCGCAATGATCTCGAGTCCGGCTTCCAGCGGATCCTCGCTCTCGATCAGATGCAGCGCGGCCTCGCCGCCACCGAACAGTTCGGTGAACAGGCGCTTGAAGTGGGCGTTGACGGTCTCGAATGACGCCAGCAGGCGTTCGCGCGCTTCGCGGTTGAGGCTCTGGATGCCCTGGCGCAGCCGCTTGATCGCTTCGACCAGGTCGTCCCGTTCGGTGGTCAGCGTCGTGTGCTGTGCCTCGACCTCGCGCAACTCTTCTTCGGCGCGCAGGTTGACCGCGCCAAGGCGGTCGCGGTCGCGCCGCAGCTTCTCGAGATTCTCCTCGATCTCGGCGAGTGGCGGCAATTCCGCGCCCGGCTCGATTTCGGCAAGGCCAGCCACCGCCTGCGGCTCGACCTCCAGCATGTCGTGGATTTCGCGCTCGATATCGGCCAGACGGCGCTTGGCGCCCTCCATCCGCTCTTCGGCACGGCCGGTAGCCTCGCGGGCGCTCGACAGGGCTTCGAGCGAGGCCTTGGCGTCACGGTCGGTCTCCGCCATGAGGTTTTCGGCGGCCGCCAGCGCGTCGGCGGCGGCACGGCGGGCGCTTTCGGCCGCCTCGATTTCGTTGATCAGCGCGCGGCGCTTTTCCGCAAAGACCACGGGCGCATTCTCAAGCTCGGCGCGTTCGGCCTTGACCTCGTTGACACGCGCCTCGATCGTTTCGAGTTGCGAGCCGGCGCTGGTCTTGCGGCTCTGCCATTCGTTGCGCTCGGCCGTGATGGCTTGAAGCCGGCGGTCGGCAAGTTCAGCCTCGCGCGCCAGTGCCTGCGCCTCGGCGCGCACCTGTGCGGCGACGCGGCGGCAGCCGTCGATGCCGGTCTTGACTTCCGCCAGGCGGTTTTCGGTGGGTTCACTCGAGGGCAGCTCGGTAAGCGCCGCGGTCGCGCCCTCATGGGCGGCTTGCGCTTCGCTGCGGTCGGCAACGATGCGGTTGCGTGCCTCCGTCAGGGCGGATTTGCGCGCCGTGTGACGGTTGATTTCACGCTCGGCCGCGGCATGACGCTCGCGCACCGTATCGGCTTCGCGCTGGGCGGCACGCGAGGCTTCGCGCGCGGAGGCTTCCGTTGCGGCCGCCGCCTTCAGCTCGGCATCGGCGGTCTCGAGTGCCTGCCGCTTGGCGGCGGCATCGACGCGCGCCTGTTCCAGTTCGTTTTCAATGTCGACGAGGCGCGCGCGCTCGGCGAGCCGCCGCGCCGCGCCGGTCGGCGCATGTGCTGCCGCGACAAAGCCGTCCCAGCGCCAGACGTCGCCTTCCAGCGACACCAGCCGCTGGCCGGTCTTGAGCTGCGACACCAGTTCAGCACCGCGCTCGCGCGCCACGACGCCGATCTGGGCGAGGCGGCGCCTGAGTTCGACCGGCGCCTGCACGTGGGCCGCGAGCGCTTCGATGCCTGCGGGCAAAGCGGGGTCGCCTTCGGCCGCCTCGACGTGGGTCCAGCGCATCGGGGCTGATGGATCGACCGGCGCATCGAGATCGTCGCTGAGCGCAGCACCGATCGCTTTTTCATAGCCCTTGGCCACTGTGATGCCGTCGATGATCGGCGGCCACAGGTTTTTGGTCTCGCCATTGACCAGCTTTGAAATGGTGCGCGCTTCAGTCTCGAGCCGTTGCACGCGCTTGTCGGCTTCGTTCAGCGGGGCGCGGGAGGATTCGAGCCTGGCGCGGGCCCCGGCATGGGCGGCCTCGGCCGCTTGCGAGGCGCTTTCGGCGCTGGCGCGATTTTGCTGACAGGTCTCGACATCAGCGGCGAGCGCGGCGAGGTCGCCGAGCCCGCCGGTTTCCTCGGCGAGCTTCTGCTCGTCGTGCTCGACATTGCCGATGTCAGAATCGAGCTTCGCCAGCCGGTCGCGGTGGGTGCGCACATTGCCTTCGAGCTGATTGCGCTTGGCGGTGAGGTCGGCGAGCGCGGTGGTCAACTCGCCAAACAGGCGCTCGGCCGAGGCAAGGGTCGCTTCCGCTTCGGACACGCGTTCGTCAACGCCGCTGCGCTTTTCGACGCGGAATTTGATTTCTTCCTTCAGCTCCGCATCTTCGGTCTCGAGCCGCTGAAGGGCGGCATCGGCGTCGGCGGTTTGTTGCTGCTCGCGGGCGGCGTCGGCGGAAAACTGCGTCAGCCGGCGGTCGAGCTCGGCGACGCGTTCCTTGGCGCGGGCTTCCTCGCGATCGAGCGTCTCCCGCGCATTGGTCAGGCGTTGCAGGCCGGCGGCGGCGCGGGCCTCGGCCTCGCGCAGAGCGGGCAATTCGGACGCGCGGATCGCCTGGATGCGGGCGGCCTCCGCCTGCTCGCGGGTTCGTTCCGCCATCTCGCGGACGGCAACGTCGTGGATGTGGGCGGTTTCCGATACGCCGGCCTGGGCCTCGATCCAGCGCAGGTGAAACAGCAGGGCTTCGGCCTTGCGGACCTTGGCGGCGACCTCGCGATAGCGGATCGCCTGCCGGGCCTGCTTCTTCAGGCCGTCGATTTGTCCCGCCAGTTGCCCGATCACGTCCTCGACGCGGGTGAGGTTGGTCTCGGCCGCTTTCAGCCGCAACTCGGCCTCGTGGCGGCGGGCATGAAGGCCGGCGACGCCGGCGGCGTCTTCGAGCACGCGGCGGCGTTGCTCGGGCTTGGCCTGAATGATCTCGCCGATCTTGCCCTGGTGGACGAGGGCCGGTGAGCGTGCACCGGTAGCGGCGTCCGCGAACAGCAGCTGCACGTCGCGGGCGCGCACGTCACGGCCGTTGATGCGGTAAACCGATCCGGCCTCGCGTTCGATGCGGCGGGAAATCTCCAGCACCTGGCTGTCATTGACGGCCGCGGGCGCCGTGCGCTCCGCATTGTCGATCGTCATGACGACTTCGGCGTGGTTGCGCGCCGGCCGGTTGCCGGAGCCCGCGAAAATCACCGCATCCATGTCGGACGCGCGCAGCGACTTGTGCGACGTCTCGCCCATCGCCCAGCGCAACGCTTCCACGAGGTTGGACTTGCCGCAGCCGTTCGGACCGACGACGCCGGTGAGACCCGGTTCGATCATGAAGTCGGTGGGTTCGACGAACGACTTGAAACCGTGGAGGCGAAGACGGGTCAGCTTCATAGGCACAGATTCTCTGTTGGCAGGGCGCGAATCTCCCTGCCTGGACAATACCATAGAAGGCAATGTCGGTGTGTGGGGTGAGTCGCTTTAAGCGCCTCTTCAGGGGCGACAATGGCGAGGCGGGGAGCCGAGGGCAACCGGCGCGGGCAGCTTTTCCCAAGGGAATTATGCGCGAATTGGGCGCGATTTATCGCAGGATTTGCCGCTAAACGGGAACCGTTCCAATTCCCGTTTAACCGCTTAGCTCTTGAGCAGGGCCTTGATCCGCTTGTCGAATTCCTCAAACGAGGTTTCGCCCTTGATCATCTCGCCATTGAGGAAGAACGTCGGCGTCGAATTCACCTTCAGGACGTCCGAGGCGTACTTCTGGTCGGCGACGATCTTGTCGAGCAGGGTCTGGTCCTTGAGGCAGGTTTCGACCTGCTGCTGGCTCAGACCGGCCTGCTTGCCGATCCGGGTCAGGGTCTCGGTGGTGTTCTTCAAGACCCAGTCGCCTTGCTGCCGGAACAAGAGGTCGGTGACCGCGAAGTATTTGGCGCCGTCGTCCTTGGCGATGCAGCGCGACAGCATCGAGCCGGCCGCCGCCTTGATATCGAGCGGGAATTCGCGGAACACGTAACGGATCTTGTTGGTGTCGATATAGGCCGCCTTGATCTTCGGGAACACGCTTTCGTTGAAGGCCGCGCAGTGCGGGCAGGTCATCGAGGCGTATTCGGTGATGGTCACGCTCGCATCCTTGGGCCCAAGCGCCATGTCGGGCAGGGACTGCGGCTTGGCGACATCGGCGGCGCCGTCGGCGAACGCCTCGGCGATCAGATGAAACGGCGACATTCCTGCGAGAGCGGCAAGTCCGGTCAGCGACAGGGCGGCGGTAAAGGCACGACGCGTGATGATCAAGATCGGCTCCCGAATTGGCGCTTTGGCGCCGGAAACACTAGGCGACGTCCAGCTAGCTTGAAACCACGAATGTGGCAATGGCGGGCCTTAGATGCCTAAGTCGGCATTAGGCTCAATTTCGCTTGATTGCGGCGCCCAGACGCGCCAGCGCCGCCCGTAATTCGTCGTCCTCGACCGAGGTCAGCGTTTGCGCGATCTGCTCGACCTCGCGCGGGTCCGGCGCAGGCGCGGGGCGCGGTCGATCCCGGCGCGATAATGGGCCTTGCCGCAGCGCCAGCCGGCCGACGGCGCTCCAGCCCAAGAAGCGGTTGACGCGCTGAAGGATCACGTCCGAGGCGTGCTGAATCTCAAGGGCCATCGGGCCTTCCACTTGCAGCACCAGCGTAGCCGGTTCCACCGGTTGGCCTTCCACCGGCCGCGGCCATTGTATCTTCAGCGGCTCGCAATGCCCCGATAGGTCGGGACCGATGATCTCGGCCCAGCGCGTAACGAGCTCGCGCGCCGCAAAACCCTGCTTGGCATAGGCGTCGGAAAAGACGTCGCTGAGCAGGACGGATAACGGTTTTGCGAACATCGGACCGGGCTTGCGCATTGCGCCTTGTATCATTTCGCAAGGCGCGAATGCAGCCGGATTAGGCGTCAGGGCCGGGTTCATTCCGGCCACGTCTTGGATGAAGCGAAAAAAAGACGTGGATGCCCGGGTCAAGCCCGGGCATGACGGAGCGAGAGGTACGCTAAAAGAGCTTTATGACGGCGGCTAGCACCACGAAGAAGAGAGAGCGCATTGGAGCGGCTGCCGCCGCGCGCCCGGCGCTCTTGCTGGCGTGGTACGACCGGCATCGAAGGGTGCTGCCGTGGCGGCCGCCGGCCGGCCGCAAGCCGGATCCCTACGCCGTGTGGCTTTCGGAAATCATGCTGCAGCAGACCGGCGTCAAAACCGTCGGTCCTTATTTCCAGAAATTCCTGGCGCGCTGGCCTGATGTCGCCGCCCTCGGCCGCGCTTCGATCGACGACGTGCTTCGGATGTGGGCGGGGCTCGGCTATTATTCGCGCGCGCGCAATCTGCATGCCTGCGCGGTTGCCGTGTCGCGCGACCATGGCGGCGCATTTCCCGATAGCGAAGAAGGTTTGCGCAGCCTTCCCGGCATCGGTCCCTACACGGCGGCGGCGATTGCCGCGATCGCGTTCGACCGCCGGACCATGCCGGTCGATGGCAATATCGAACGCGTGGTGTCGCGGTTGTTTGCGGTCGAGGATCCGCTGCCGCAGGCCAAACCCGAAATTCAAAAGCTCGCCGCAACGCTGCTCGGTTCCTCTCGCGCCGGCGACAGCGCGCAAGCGCTGATGGATCTCGGCGCATCGATCTGCACGCCGAAGAAGCCCGCATGCAGCCTGTGTCCGCTCAACGAAGGATGCGCGGCTCGTCAGCGCGGCGATCAGGAGACGTTTCCGCGCAAGGCGCCCAAGAAGGCCGGGGACTTGCGCCGGGGAGCGGCGTTTGTCGTCACGCGCGGCGACGAACTGCTGGTGCGGACGCGCCCGGAGAAGGGACTGCTCGGTGGCATGACCGAAGTGCCGGGCTCGGATTGGCGCGCCGCGCAAACCGACGAGACCGCGCTGAAGCAGGTGCCCAAGCTCACCGGCGTGACGCGCTGGCATCGCAGGCTGGGCGTGGTCACGCACGTCTTCACGCATTTTCCGCTCGAGCTTGTGGTCTACACGGCGCAGGTCGCTGCGCGTACCCGCGCGCCGAAAGGCATGCGCTGGGTGCCGATCGCAACGCTGGATGGCGAAGCGCTGCCGAATGTGATGCGCAAGGTGATTGCGCACGGGCTACAAGATTAACGCATGACCACGATCGGCGGTTTGGCGTTGAGGCCTTCGACCTGAAAGCCCGCGACGCGCTTGTAGTTGGCCGCGATCTCTTCCAGCTCCTGACGCGACAGCACGTCGGTGACGTCGTCGAAGCCGTCGGGTGCGCGCTCCTCGACCAGTTGCATCACCTGCTCGGGCCCGTTGCGGCGGTTGAGCAGTACAAGTTCTGATGTGGCGGGACGGCGCTCGGCCTCATAGGCCTTCAGGGCAGCGAGCGTCGGCCCATGCGTTTGAATTTCCCGGGTGAGGACCCGCGCATCGAGAATGGCCTGCGAGGCGCCGTTGGAGCCGACCGGATACATCGGATGGGCGGCATCGCCCATCAGCGTGACGCGGCCAAAGCTCCACTGCGGAATCGGATCGCGGTCGACCAGTGGATATTCGAACGCGTGCGAGCAGTCGCGGATCAGGCCGGGGACATCGAGCCAGTCGAATTTCCAGTCCGCAAACCACGGCAGAAATTCTTCGAGCCGGGCAGTGCGGTTGTAATCCTCGCGGCGCCACTGATAGGTCGGCGGCATGTGCCGCTCGGCGATCCAGTTGATCTGGAGTTTGCCGTCGCGATCAGCGCTCTTTGAAATGGGGTAGCAGACGAATTTCAGCGTCTCATGGCCGGCCATGATCATGGTGCGGCCGGACAGAAAAGGCTTTGCCGAGGTGACGCCGCGCCAGAGAATGCGCCCGTTCCAGATCGGCGGGCCTTCGTTGGGATAAAGCTTCTCCCGCGCGGCGGAATGAATGCCGTCGGCGGCGATCAGGACCGCGCCTTCGTAATTGCCGGCTGGTTTTCCCGTCGCCTTGTCGACGAAGCTGGCCCGAATGCCGTTTGAGGTTTCGGTCCAGTCGCTCAGGTGATGGCTGGTGAGGATGTTCGCAGCACCCAGCCGCTCGATGGCAGTCTCGAGCAGGAGCTGTTGCAAGGTGCCGCGATGGATCGAAAATTGCGGCCACTTGTAACCGGCCTCCAGGCCGCGCGGTTCGCTCCAGATCGGCCGGCCGCGCTTGGAGAAATAGGCCAGTTCTCGTGTGGCGACGCCCGCCGCATCCAGCCGTTCATGCAGGCCAAGCTCGATCAATTCGCGGACGGCGTGCGGCAGCACATTGATGCCGACGCCGAGCGGCTTCAATTCGGGTACGCTTTCAAAGACTTTGGCGGGAACGCCGATCTGATGCAGGCTCAGCGCCAGCGTCAGCCCGCCGATGCCGCCGCCGGCAATAAGAACGGTCATGTCAGTGTCATCCCTCCAAAGGACGTCATGGCATGGCGGCGGCGCTGGGGGCAACTGCGAAGGAAATGACGATTTGGCGGTTCCTGCCGTCAGCGTTTTACGTCCAGTCCGCGGCCGGTTTCCAGCATCAGCTTGCGCAGCCAGATCGATCCGGGATCGAACTGGGCGCGCGTCGGATAAAACATGTGCTGTTCGTCGATACCGGGGTCGAACGGCGGCGTGACCGTCTTCAAAGACAACTGCTTGGTCAACGCCGTGATCAGGCGGCGGGGTACGAAGGCGACGAGGTCGGTGCGCGCGGCCACATGCAGCGCCTCTATATATCCGGGCACGACGAGTGCGATCCGCCGCTCGATGCCTTTGGTATGCAGCCAGCGGTCGATCAGGTCCTCGTTCTGGCCCCGGATCACGACCGCGACATGCCGTGCGGCGAGGAACGCTTCGCGCTGTTTCAACCTGGCACGAGCCGGATGGCCCTTGCGCACCGCGAGTGCGTCGCTGTCGATATAAAGACGCTGGCGATGAAAGCCCTTGAAGGCATCGCCGATCGAGATGACGAGATCGATGGTGCGGGCAAATTCCGCGGTGAAGATCGCAGGTCCCCGCCACGGCACCACGTCGATGGTCACGCCCGGCGCCTGCTTCGTCACCTTCTCCATCAAGGGCGGCATCAGGAGTTCGACCGCCAAATCCGGCATCATCAGTCGGAAATGCCGCTCGCTACGGCCGGCGTCGAATTCCTCCGGCATGAATAGCCCACGCACCTGATCGAGCGTCTGCGCGAGCGGCCCGCGTAGCGCCTGCGCCCGCGGGGTCAATTCCATCCGCGCACCGGTGCGTACCAGAAGTGGATCGCCGATCACGTCGCGCAGCCGCTGCAACGCATGGCTCGCCGCAGGCTGCGACAGGCCGATCCGCATCGCCGCGCGGCTGACGCTGGCTTCCTTGAGCAGGGCGTCGAGCGCGACCAGCAGATTGAGGTCAAGTGAATTCAAATTCATGAAACGAATAATAATCATATTTCATATCGATTGGAAGAATAGTTGGTCGTGACGCAATGATCGGGAAGGCGTTTCAACCGAACGAAAGAGGCCGTCATGAAAGACATCGCCATCAACAAGAAACTGATCCAGGATATTTTCGCCGCCGCCGGCGACCCCGATCCTGCCGCCCGCGATCGGTCGTTGTTCGTCGCCAGTCTCGCCGACGACGCGATCTGGACCGTGACCGGCCAATATTCGTGGTCGCGCACCTTCACAGGCAAAGAGTCGATCCTCAACGATCTGCACGGTCACGTCCGCACGCGGCTCGCCGAGCGGACCCGCACGATCGCGCATCGCTTCATCGCCGACGGCGATCATGTCGTGGTGGAGGCGAAGGGCGACAACGTCACGCGGGAAGGCGTGCGCTACGACAACGATTATTGCCTGGTGTTTCGCCTGGAGGGCGGCAAGATCAGGGAGATCCGGGAATATTGTGACTCGGTCTTGACCGAAAAGGCGCTGGGCAAGTTTCCGGAAGCCGTCGCGGGTTGAAAAAACGAAAACGGCGCCCCGAAGGGCGCCGTTTGCCGTCCCGAGTTGGATCAGGCGACCTTGGTCTTGAGATGACCGAACATGATGTGACGCGCCTCGTCGTCCATCTCGGTCTTGAAGGTGTACTTGTCCTTCAGCGCGATTGCCCGTGCAGCGGCCGGCCGCGCCGAGATTTCGTCGAGCAGGCGCTTGACGTTCGGATATTTGGCGAAGCCTTCCTCGCCCAGGATGAATGTTCCCATGCGCACCCAACCCCAGAACGCCATGTCGACGATCGTGTAGGTGTCGCCGACCATGTATTTGCTCTTGGCGAGATGATCGTCGAGGATCTTGTAGTGGCGATGGGCTTCGAACTGATAGCGGTTGTGCGCGTATTCCAGGTCCTTCGGCGCGAAGTGCTTGAAATGCACGGCTTGCCCGGAATAAGGGCCGAGGCCGGTCGCAATGAACATCAGCCATGAGTAAAGCTGCGCGTGGCTTTGCGGCGTGTTGGCGGGCATGAACTTGCTGGTCTTTTCGCCGAGATAGAGCAGGATCGCGTTCGAGTCGAAAACGAAAATCCCGTCATCGTCGATCGCCGGCACCTTGCCGTTCGGATTGACCTTGAGGAATTCCGGCTTGAACTGGTCGCCCTTGCGGGTATCGACCGCGATGAGTTCGCAAGGCAGGCCGGTTTCTTCCAGAAACAGCGCGACCTTGGTCGGGTTCGGCGCGCCGTTGAAATAGAACTTGAGCATTCAGATCTCCCTTTTCGTTATTGCCGCAAAACAGGGACGCTGGCCAAAGGCCAGCGGACGGGCATTTCTTGCACGAATTTTGCGGAAAAGGGCAAGCGACGAGTTTGTGAGGGAGACCGGAAGCGGCCGAAATCCAGACCACGATTTGAGCGTGCCCTTTGGGGCAAAAGCTAACTTGCCGCCAGGCGCACACGCCGTCGGCTATTCCCGTATGCAACGATTGTGGGTTGACCTTGCTCCTCGTCAGTTAGTACGAGAAGCGCGCGAGCGCGCTCGACCGCGTACAAATGCAAACCGGATCAACTGGTTATTCCGATCGCTTTCTATGGCCCGGCTAGATCATTGGATGAAGCCTTGAGCAAAAAATCCTATCGAATTGGGATCGACGTCGGAGGGACCTTCACCAAAGCCGCCTTGATCGACAATATCGACGGCAGCGTTGTCGGGCGCTCATCCGTCCACACGACCCATGACCATCCGGACGGCGTCGCGGCCGGCGTCATCCTGGTATTCGAGCGGGTCTTGAACGATGCCGGCATCGACCCTCGCGACGTCGTCCTTCTCGCCCATAGCACGACGCAGGCGACGAATGCCTTGCTGGAGGGCGACGTGGCTCGGGTCGGAGTCGTGGGTCTTTCGGCCGCCAAGGCGGCGAAACTCGCCGAGGTGCAGGTGCGCATCGATCCGATCGAACTCGCGCCGGGGCGCGTCCTTCAGACCTGCAACCAATTCCTGCTCAGTGACGGGCTCGACCGGAACGCGGTCGAGAATGCCGTACGCACGCTGCGCGCGGAGGGCGCTCAGGTGCTGGTGGCATCGGCCGCGTTCGGCGTCGACAATACATCGACCGAGGAACTCGTTCGAGAGGTCGGCGAGGAGTTCGATCTTCCGACGACGTGCGGGCATGAGGTCACGCGGCTTTATGGATTGACGACCAGAACGCGCACCGCGGTGATCAATGCATCGATCCTGCCGCGGATGATCGCGACCGCCAACCTGACCGAAACGAGCATGAGGAACGCCGGCATCGACGCGCCGCTCATGATCATGCGCGGCGACGGCGGCGTGATGAGCATCGGCGAAATGCGGCATCGTCCGGCCATGACGATGCTGTCGGGACCTGCGGCGAGCGTGGCGGGCTCGTTGATGCATGTCGGCATGTCCGACGGGATCTATTTTGAAGTCGGTGGCACGTCGACGAACCTCGGTGTCGTGAAGGCCGGCCGTCCGGTCGTGACTTATGCGAACGTCGGCGGCCACGATACTTACGTCAGTTCCCTCGACGTGCGCGTGCTGGGCGTAGCGGGCGGCAGCCTGATCAGGATATCAGACGGTTCGGTTCGCGAGGTTGGGCCGAGAAGCGCCCATATCGCCGGGCTCCGATACGCCTGCTTTGCGCCCGCCGAGGTCTTCGACAACGCCCGCGTCGTCTTCTTCGAGCCGAAGCCAGGCGACGGCGACGACTTCGTCGCGATCGAGACAGAACGGCACGGCCGCTTTGCGTTGACGACCACCTGCGCCGCCAATGCCGCCGGCCTGACTACTCCGGAGATGCATTGCTACGCGTCGACGGAAGCCGCCCGCGCGGCCTTCGCTCCGCTCGCAGCAGCGGTCGGAAAGGATGTCGTCGCGCTGGCTAAAGAAGTGCTCGCGTCGGCGTCGGGCAAGGTGATGCCGACCATCCTATCCCTGATCAAGGACTATCAGCTCGACGAAGACCAGCAGGTATTGATCGGAACGGGCGGCGGCATTGGCGCTTTGTTGCCCACCGTCGCGGATCGGTTGGGTCTGCGGTTCGAGATAGCGAAGGATGCCGAGATCATTTCCTCGATCGGAGCCGCGCTGGCGATGGTTCGCGAGGTCGTCGAACGGGTCAATCCCGATCCGTCCTCCGACGACATCGCCCATCTTCGCGCCGAAACCCTGGAGGCGATCGGCAAACTCGGCGCCGACCCGAAGACGGTCGACATTTCGGTCGAGATCGACCGCCAGACCGGCAGAATCCGGGCGATCGCCACTGGTGCCGCTGCGCTCCGCAGCTCCGGAGAAACGGAGACGGTCTCGGAGCGGCAGGCCCGTCGTATCGCGGCCAGATCATTGCGGCGGACGGAGGACGAGATCGAACTCGTGGCCGAGACCCCTGGCGCCTTCGTCTACGCTCCGACCGCCGGTTCGAGGCATTCGTTGAGAATCGTCGACCGGCGCGGAAACGTACGTTTGCAGCGCAGCCATGCGGTCGTGCATCGGACGACCGTGGAGAAATGGCAGGATTCCCTGCGATCGATGAATCTGCTCGGACCGGGGTACCCGACCGATGCCTTTTTCGGGATGGTTTTGCTGTATGATAGCCACCTGGTCGACCTGACCGACGAAAGCCTGTATTCCAATGCGGTCAAGATCGTGGACAGCGAGCTTTCGGGGGTGGCGGCTGGAACGCCGCTGATTTTGATTGGCCTCGGACGATCGACGTCGACCGGGAAGATGCGAAAGGAAAACGGTGATGGAGAAGTTTGAGAAGCTGAAGGCCGTGGCGGCGCCGATGGGAATTCCCAACGTCGATACCGACGCGATCATTCCCAAGCAATTCCTGAAGACGATCAAGCGGGCTGGGCTCGGCAAGGCGCTGTTCTCCGAACGACGCTACAACGAGAACGGCGAAGAGCGGTCGGACTTCGTCCTGAATCAGGGACCTTTCCGCAAAGCCAAGATCCTGGTGGCCGGCGAGAACTTTGGTTGCGGATCGAGCCGCGAGCACGCTCCCTGGGCACTGCTCGATTTCGGCATCCGTTGCGTCATCGCGCCGTCGTTCGCCGACATCTTCTACAACAACATGTTCAAGAACGGCATGTTGCCGATCCGGCTGAGCGCAAAGCGGGTGCACGAACTGATCCAATTCCTGACCGAACTCCCCGGCGCCGAAATCACAGTCGATCTGCGCGAGCAGACCGTGACCGGACCGGACGAGCAGGTCGACCATTTCGATGTCGCGGAGTTCTCGCGCGAGAGTCTTCTCAACGGTTACGACGAGATCGAGCTTTCGCTGCTGAAGAAGGACAGGATCGAGGCCTACGAGAAGAGAATGAGCGTCGAGCGTCCCTGGCTATAGCGAGCGGCGACGCTCGAAACAGAGGCCTACCCGGGCGGGACGAGCCGATGCACGTGCCGCCTTTTTCTTGATACGGCGTAGAAGCAGACCTGGATACGGCGTAGAAGCAGACCTGGTTTCAGTAGGGCCACCAGGCGCAAGCGCCTCCATGCCGTAACCCGCAATTACGACTTCTCGGCGCAATGGCCGAAAAATGGTCCATTAACTCGTGTCCTGCTAGCTCGTGTCCTGCGGGTCCGCGTCCCCAAGCGCGATCAGGCCACGCCGCTCACTAGCAAGTAACGCCAGCGGCACAGCGCCGTGCAGATCTGCGCGCCACGCCTGCGACGCTGGCGGGCGTTCCTGGCCGCCCGACCCGGGCATCCGCCGTATTCAGCGCGACCGAAACGACGGTCTCTTTCGAGAAATTCACGGTTAAAGGGACCGCGCAAAACATCGCGCTGCCAATGACCGTCATTCCAATGATTGCTAGCTTTTTCATGAGATTTCTCCAGCATCTTTTTTCTTGATTTGGATGCTTGAGGCCGGCGTCGAAAGCTACACTTGATCTAGATCAATCTCGGCAATATGGACCGACATCGTCAGTTAGACTGATCGTGTCGAAAAAGTGCCAGAAGCAGACATCGTTGATTACTTCGTCCCGGCTGGCGGTACATGGATGGGTCCGCCCCTGGTTGGCGGACTTGCCGGCCTCGGCGCCGATCAAGTGTTATGGAATGCCCGAATCCTCTCGGGAAGCGGCCGTCGGAGCCAACAACGGCGGCGCCGAGTTGGCCTCCTGCAGGCTACTTGGACGCTGATCGGACTTTGACATCAGCGAGGCGCCGTTCTCAAAGCGGATGCGATAGACCTGCAGATTCTCGATGACGCGCTGAACGTAGTTGCGCGTCTCGGAGAGCGGAATGCGCTCCACCCAATCGATCGCGTCCACATCAGGATTGCGCGGGTCGCCGTACAGCTTCACCCAGTCGCGAACGCGACCCCGGCCTGCGTTATAGCCGGCAAAGGTCATGATGTGGGAGCCGGCATATTCCTTCAGCAATGCGCTGAGTTCAGCGGCGCCCATTTGCGTATTGTAAACGGGGTCAGAGACCATCCGGTCCCAGTCATAGGCCACGCCGAACCGCCGGGCGGTGTCGCGTCCGGCTTCCGGCGTCACCTGCATCAGGCCGACCGCATTGGCCGACGACTTGTCACGCTGGTCGAACGCGCTTTCGGTACGTGCGACCGAATAGATGATGCTGCGCTCGATCTCGGGACCGATGGGACTGTGCTGCGGAATTCCGATGGTCGGGAATGCGTAAGGGTCCAGCGCCAAGCCGCGGGCGAGCGCCGGCTTGCCGATCTGCAACATGGCCCGCGCGTCGTTGTGGCGGCCGGTTAGCTCAGCGAGCGCCACCAGCAAGCCCACGTCAGTGCTCTCTTCGGCGAGGTCAGTAACAAAATTTAGAACGACGTCGCGTTCGCCGAGTGCATACAGCATATCCGCGGCACGCACACGTTCGTCCGCGACCTCAATATCGTCAGCCGGGCTAACCGCCACCGGCATCCGCAGCTCGATTTTGTCAAGGCCGAGCCTGGCGCGCGCGAGCTGTCCGTAATAGGCGGTGGGATAGCTCGCGGCCGCCTCATAGCCGGCGCGCATAGCGTCCTTTTCGCCGATCGCTTCGGCAACGCGCCCTCGCCAGTAGTTCGCCCGAGCCAGCACAATCGGATTGGCCGAGCCGTCGTCTATATGAGCAAAATGCGCCAGCGCCGTCGCGGGATCGTTGCGATAGCGCAAAGCGATCCAGCCGCACATGAAATGGAAGTCCGCCCGGTAATGTTCGCTGGCCGGCAGGGCGGCATCACGCACCACTTGGTAGGCGGTTTCAGATTTGCCCTGATCGAGCAGCTTGCGGGCGAGAAAACGCCGCTCGCGCCACCATTCGTCGGTATCCTGAAGCGCCATGGTCTCCGGTGCGGCTGCCAGGATCAGACGGGTTGCCTCGTCGATCCGGTCGTGACGCACCATCCAGCGGATACGGCAAAGCGTGTATCCCAGATCACCGCGGGCCTCGGCCGCAACGTCGTTGAGCAAATCGAGCGCCTCGTCCGTGTTTCCGGCCGCACAGGCCTTCACGATCGAAAGCTCGTCGCTGCCGAGACGCTTCGCAGCGCGCCTCGCACCTGAAAGGTCTTTGGCGCCGATGCGTTTGTCCATGCGTGCACGATGGTCCTCGCGCGTGAGCAGGTCGCGGAACAGCTCGAATGCTTCGGTTTCGGAGCGCTCCAACAACTCATCCGACCTCCAGGCCCGGCGAACCATGCGCCCCGCATCGTCACGGTTGCCTTCGGCGAGCAGGACCCGCGCGAGCGCGAAGCCACCCTTGGCGCTCGTCGGCTGATTGCCGACGAAATCGCGCACGGTGGCGGCATCGCTTTTTTCCTGCCACAGGCGCGCCTCTGCCCGCTTGCGCATGAGTCCCTTACTCGGCCAGCCCGGACTATCGGCAATGAATGCTGCGTATCGGTGGAAGTTCGCGTCAGCGTCCGGATGGCGCAGAACGAACCATTCGACGAGTTTCCGAGCCGCCGGGTCGCCGATCGTCTTCTGTATCGCGGTAGCCTCGATTGTCTTTGCTTTGCGCGCGAGATCGATCGCATTCTTCACCCCGGCGAGATCGGCCGAGAGCGGAGAAGCATCCGCACTCGCAGACGGCGCGGCGATGGGTCGCACCAACTCGTGCTGCTTCGCCGCGACATGCTTTGCCTGTCTGGCTTTCTCGTGCGCCGCATTGCGGTGGTGCCGCGCTCCGCTTGCTTCATGCGGCTTTTTGGCCTGCGGAGACTTATGGTTGGCCCGCGCCAGGGCGCTGGTCGAACCCACAGCGAGCAAAGCCGAAATCAGGAAACAGGACAGCGGACGTAAACGCTGGTTCATTCCATAGTCCCCCGGGGAACCACGAACCATGGTTCGATGTGGCTGAAGCGGCGCGGAGGGTACCACGACGCTCGTTCGCGACTGTCATGTTTCGGCAACAGCGCAGGAAAACCCCCGCACCCTGCGCCACCGAAGTCCGCTTTGGGTTATTTGCGACCGGATCGTGCCAGAAACATGGCCGCTGTGATGCGGAAAGCAGAAGCAAATCAGGCGGCCGATCGCCGTGGTCGCCATCTTTGTGGCTGCCAAAAGCGCAAATTCGAAATCCATTCGAGTGGATTTGGATCCGAAGGCTACAGCACCGCTGATTGATCCGGCCGCCTGAGCGCATGAGCGCCGCCGGATGGCCGCCCCGAGATCGAACGGCCGACGCTTCGCAGCATGGCGCTCGCCTGGTCGGCACTGTGGTCAAGCAGCCAGCGTCCGAAGGCAGGCGGCGACAGCGCGGGCGCGTAGAGGAATCCCTGGATGACATCGCAGCCGAGCTCGGACAGCAGATTTCGCTGCCCATCGGTCTCGACGCCCTCGGCGACGACGGTGAGCTGCAGGCTCTGCCCGACGCGCACCACGGTCGTCACGATGGCCCGTGCCGCGGGATCGCTCTCGACATGACGCATGAAGCTGCGGTCGATCTTCAATTCGCGAATGGGCAGATGCGCGAGCCGGTTCAGGCTCGAATAACCCGTTCCGAAATCGTCGAGGGACAGCCCGATTCCGAGTTTGCGGATGGCGCTCATCGTCTCGATCGCCACCGAGTGCTCGTTCATGAACACGCTTTCGGTGACCTCGAGCATCAGGATTTCCGGCGGCAAGCCACACGCCGCCAGAATCTCAGCGACGACGGAAGCGAGACCCGCGTTCTGGAAATTGATCGGAGAAAGATTGACCGACACGCAGGGAATGTCGAGGCCCGCGTCGCGCCACTGCGCCATTTGCCGGCAGGCCTCGCGGATCGACCACAATCCGATCTGCTCGATCAGCCCGCATTCCTCGGCGAGCGGAATGAACTTGGCCGGCGAAACCTCGCCAAGCACCGGATCACGCCAGCGCGCCAGCGCTTCGACGCCATGCAAAGAGCCGTCGGTTGTCCTGATCTGCGGCTGATAATGCAGCGAGAGGCCGCCACCCGCGAGCGCAACACGCAGCGCCGCACTATACGCCAGCCGCTGCTCGGCGAGCCGGTTCATGTCCGCGCTGAAGAAACGATAGGTGGCGCGGCCCGCCTGCTTTGCCTTGTACATGGCCGCATCGGCCTGCTGTATCAACGTGTCGAGGTTGGTCGCGTTATCCGGATAGATGCTGATACCCATGCTGACCGAAACCGGCACCTGCCTTGTTCCGATCTTGAGCGGCGCGGCGAGCGCTTCCATGATCCGGGAAGCCACCAGCGAGGCACCCGCGGCGTCGCGATCCGGCAACAAAATCACGAATTCGTCGCCGCCGAGACGCCCCAGCACGTCACTCGGCTGGATCTGCGTGTACAGCCGCTCGGCAAACTCGACCAGCATCTCGTCGCCCGCGGAATGTCCAAGTGAATCGTTGACATCCTTGAAATTGTCGATGTCGAGGAAGGCCAGCGCGACGCTCTTGCCATCGGTGACCTGCGCGATCGCTTCCGAGATCAGATGCCGCAAGCGCGCTCGGTTGGGCAGGCCGGTCAACGTGTCGTAATAGGCAAGCTGTGCGATCTGGGCGCGCGCTTCCTTGCGCTCGATGGCAAGCGCGCCCAGCTGAACGCAGGCCTCGACGATCCTTTCGTGCCAGCGTGAGGGGGCGCGGCATTCCCTGAAATAGAAGGCAAAGGTTCCGATCACACGGCCATCCTTGGCCTTGATCGGGGAGGACCAGCACGCGCGCAAGCCCACTTCCAGCGCCCTCGTCCTGTAGGGTTGCCAGCGTGGATCGCTGTCGATGTCCGTGGCAAGCACCGGCTTGCCGTGATAGGCGGCCGATCCGCAGGAGCCGATATCGGGTCCGATCGCAACCCCGTCCAGCGCCCGGGAATAGTCGTCGGGAAGGCTCGGGCCACCCAACGGATGAATCAATCCCTCGGCGTCGATATGGAGCAGCGAGGAAACGACGTCAGGCGCAATTTCCTCGACGCGCCGGCAAAGCTGATCGGCGATTTCCGTAATTGGAATTTCGTCGGCGAGCGCCGTCATGATCAATTGCTGCAACGACCATAATTGCCGGCTTTCGGTGATATCGGCCAGGAGCGCGACGATGTACTTTACCTTGCCGCGGGGATTGCGGAACGCTTTGACGTGGGCCCCGAGCCAAATCTCTTCGCCGCTGCTGTCATAGGCCAGGATTTCCTCGTCCATGCCGCTTTGGCTCGCGACACAGCGCTGCAACCGCTTCAGCACCCTGCGATCGGTGTGGGGCCCGGCGAGTAGCTCGCCAATCTGCCGGCCCTCGGCTTGCTCGATCCTGTGGCCGAACATGCCAACGAAGGTGGCATTAACGTAGACGACCTTCATGTTGCGGTCGACGATGATCACCGCGCGATTGGTTCCGTCGGCGATCGTCACGTGCAGCGCCAGCCGCTCTCGTAGCTCCAGGTCGGGCGTTATGTCCCGCACGAGCGCAATCGTGCGTGGCGCCCCGCCGGATATGACATGCGAGAGTGACAGCGCAACGCGCAGACGGTCGCCGTCGGGACGCGTGATCGTGAGCTCGGTTCTGCGGTCTTCGTCGAGGTCGTTGAGACCGAGTGCGCCGGCGGGCCGACCAAGAATCTCGGCCCGGGCTATTCCCCAGATCCGTTCGGCCGACGCGTTGAAATGGCTGACGCGATGATCCTGATCCAGGATCACGACAGCATCATTGGCCCGCTCGAGTGCGGCCAGCAGGACGTCGGAACTTTCCACGGCAGGTCGGTCGTGCACGGACATCACGGGCTTGATCCCGCTGAGGGGATACCATTTTCGCGGAAAAGCGTATCGCCCCAAGGGTGTTTAAAGGGTTTTGCAACCCAAAACACTGCGGTGGAAAGTAGTTATCCTTAAAAATTCGCTACCATCGTCGGGGCCGATAGCGACCAAATTCCGCGGCAAATCTAAATGACGCGATGGGGCCAGAAAGCGGATATTACGCGCCGGCCAGTCGCTGGTATAACGTCGGCCCGTGTTTGCAAGCGGAGAGATTGGTTCGATTTTCAAAGGGGGATTTGATGCAGTTGAATTCGCGAAAACTGCTGTGGGCTGGATTGTTCATTGCCCAAATTTCTTCCGCGTTCGGCCAGAGTTCGCTCCCCGAGATTGCTCCTAAAGGGAAGCTGCGCGTCGGCATGATTGCAATCACCGTACTCGGAGGTGTTGCCGTGCCTGTCGCTGGATTCATCGGCTCCAGGTTTAATGTTGCGATTGAGCCCGTAATGTATTCCAGCCCCGCAGCATACGCTCAGAGTTTCGGAAAGGACGAATGGGATATTGCCATCGGACCACGCGCTCTCGCACCGGACGATAAGGCAGACGTGACGGCGGATATTTGGATCATCAATCTCGTATACGTCGCAGCTCCGGGGAAGGAGTTTCCGGATGTCACAACCGTGGATAAACCTGGCGTCAAGATTGGAACGATCCAGGGCGCTCCATCGGACCGGATACTTTCCCGCGAAATCAAATCAGCCGAGATTATTCGAATCCCGCTGAGTTCTCGAATTGAGAGTGACGCAGCCGAGCTGTTGCGCACCGGCAAGGCTGATGTGTTCGGCGCCGACTCGGGCGTAGGGTATCCGGCCGCCGAAGCACTTCCAGGCGCTAAAGTGGTGCCCGGCGTGTTCGCAACGGTCCGCGTAGCAGCCTCGCTTCCGAAAGGCCGATCGTCGGAAGCACGCACCAGTCTCGATGAACTGATCGGCGAAGCCAAGCGCACCGGCGTGGTGCAGCGGGCGATCGAAGCCAACGGATTGAAGGGAGTTAGCGTCGCACCGAAATAGCCCAGAAGGTGTTGGCGTGAAGTCGGCTCTAAAAGTCCGTTATGCACCGATAGCGACCAAATTCCGCGGCGCAGCCAAATGACGCGATGGGCCGGTAAGCGAGACCGCAGACTTCGCCTGATATAGCAGACTTGGCCTGATATAAGAGACCGCCAACTGAGGCGGCCTCTTAACGCGATTGGAGTTTATCTTCAATCGAAGCTGACGATTTCGACCCAGTTCGCATCCTTGCCCGCTGGATACTTTCCGATCAGTGTCAGGCCGCCGCTCGCCTCATCGATCTTATAAGCTGAAATCGTGTCCGACTTTTCCCCGGAAACGACGAGAAACCTTCCTTTCGGATCGATCGCAAAGCCGCGCGGCTGCTTCTCGGTGGTCGTACTGGCCAGATAGGCAAGCTTGCCGCTCGCACCATCGACACTGAATGTGGTGAGGGTGCTGCCGGTCCGCTCAGCCACATAGAGAAATTTGCCGTTCGGCGTCAGGTGCAGATCCGAAGCCCAGATGTCATTGTCGGTATTGCGCGGCGGCGGGCCGCCGGGTGCACCGACCGGGCCGCGCGGCGCGCCGGGAACGAGTTTGGAGTCCGGTGGCAAGCCGGATATCGAACTCGCTTCCGTCAACAGTCCCGTCTTGCCGTCGAGCGAAAACGTCGTGACCGTGCCGGTCATCTCGGTGAGCAGGTATACGAACTTGTTGTCGTTCGACGTAACAAAGTGACGCGGTCCCATTCCGGGCTTCATCAGGAACACCGCGGGGGTGTTGGAAGCAAGCCGCCCCTTTTTCGCGTCGAACGTGAACTGGAATACCTCGTTGCTGCCGAGCGTGGGCACGAAAACGAATTTGTTGCTTGCGTCGATGCGGATCGAATGGGCGTTACGGCCCACCGGTATCACCTGGAGCGGCTCGGGAGCGACGCTTCCGTCAGGCTTCACGGCATTGACGCTGATCAGGTTCGCGCTATACGACGCGCCGAACAAATAACGTCCGGTCTTGTCGAGCGAAATGTACGGAAAACTCTCGGCAAGCGGAGACTGTGACACAGACTTCAATGCGCCCGTGTTGCGGTCGATGGCATAGACGAACACCGTATATGGTTTCGAACGCGCCGCCGCGTAAAGAAAGCGCTTGTCCGGGCTCACTGCCATCGGCATGACGACGTTCGCCGCCTTGGTGCGCTCTCCCGCCTTCAGAGAGCCGTCCGCCTGCACACTATAGACCCCGATGTCGCCATCTTCGGCATTCGATACGTAGACGAATGTTCCCGCCAGCGCCGGCACGTGGCCGACCAGTGCGGTCAATGCAACAATGATGTTTCCTTTGATGAGTTTCGCGATACTTTTCACAGTCTGCCCCCCTCTATGTCCGTTGCGATACGTTCTGACCGGCATTGATTGCCGTGCACACGCCAGAAGCGACCGAGCAACCGGCGCTCCGCCGATGACTCGCTTTGCTTCATACTCGCCGGACTTTGCGAGGGCATCGTAGCGGTTCAACTCGGGTGCGGGAAGAGAGTTCGCCGGCACGTCAATCTTGGGCCGCAGCCGCAATCTCTTCGAGAAGCGCTGCATGCTGGTCCCAAGGAATGCGGTCTACGCTCATTTGCGGCCGTCCGGGATGGTCGACACGGCTGTCGTCTACGGCCTGACCGGTTTCGACCGCGGCCTGCAAATATCGATAGTCCATCTCGCGGTTGAAATAATGCAGGAGCGCGCCGCGCGACGCCGGCTTCATGCAGGCTGTCGCAGCGAGCAGACCGTAACCGCCCCAGTTGGACACGCCGGCGACGATCAACGAATCTACGGCCGTTGTTGCCGCAATCACCTTGCCATTGGGGATCTGCGTTTCGATGATCTCCTTCGGTAGCGAGCCCATTCCGATCTCGTTTCCGCCGTCGCCGATGCCGATCGTGTACCACGGGCCCTTGGTCTTCGAGCCGAACAACAGATGCAGCGGCGCCGTTTCGCGCGACATGTCCCAGCCATGCTCGCGATGTGGCTTACCATCAGAGCCGGGAGATACGCGCTCGATTGCAATCAGATGCGTCATCGGCCGATCGCCCGTCTCCAGGTATTTTCGCAGGCGGTGAACCGAGCTTTCCGCTATCGATGTGATTTCGAGGTTGACCGGTACCGGCAATGCGTCGACGACCGCCCACACCGCCTTGGCGCAAGGCGCGTCGGTAATGACGGTGACTTCGACACCTGCATTCGTGAGCCCTGCCGCGAGATGGGCCATTCCGATCAGCCCGTCGGTTTCCGGCGACGGCGGCTCTGCGTGTTTGATATAAAATCCCGTGACGATGCCGACATGCGCGTTGGGCGTTCCGGCGATGGATTCCGCGGCGCGCGCGAGATTACCCTTTGCCCATTCGGTCATCTGGCCAATATCACGCTTCACCTTGCGCCCGACGATCGCCTCGATCCGGGCAATTTTCTCGTTCACTGCTTCTTTCCTCTTGTCGAACATCCGGCCCGGACGAGAGCTTTCGCTCGCCCGGACTGATAAACATTCTGGTTTGTCTCAGAGAACTTCCGCGGCGTATTTGTCGTAGAGCTGCTGCACCATACCGCTCGTGATCGCGTAATTGCACCATGTGTCCAGGAACTGCTTCCACGGCACGTCGCCGTAGCGCACCATCCAGGTGTTCGGGCGCTTGTCGAAAGACTTCAGGGGCTCGATAACCGCCGACCATTCACTGTTGCGCTTTGCAAGCGCGACCGCTTCCGTGTCGCCGACGATGCAGGCGTTGGCCCGAGCGCCACGAACCGGCTCCGCCGCCATGGAGTATTGTCCAGCCACTGCCATGAATTTGGCCTTGGGGAACAGACGCGGCATCCGTTGCTCGTCGCTCGAACCGGCGTTCACGGCGATGGTGACGTCGGGATTGTTGAGGTCCGCGGCGGTCTTGTATTTGCCGGCGTCCTCCTTGCGGATGACGGCGAGGCTGCCTTTGGCCCAGAGCGGGCCGACATAGTTGACGACCGTTCCGCGCGGCACGGTGTAGGTCGCCGACGATCCGAACAGGTCATAGTCACCGGAGCGCAGGCTGATCGTGGAGTTCGCGAACGTCACCTCATGGTAGTTGGCGGTCATCTCCAGATCTTTGGCCAACATGTCCACCAGCTCCTTGTAGGCGCCGCGGAGCTCGCCGGTCTTCGGGTCCTTGAAGAACCAGAGCGGCAATTGCGCGTAGCCGACCTCAAGCGTGCCACCCTGCTTCACCTTGGCCAGCACCGAATTCTTGTCGATGCCGGACTCGAGAAGCTGTGCGTGCGCTTCGCTCGCGAATGTGCTCATCGCCGCCACGCCTGCTCCTGCGGCCAACGCGCCGGTCAACAGTCCACGCTTAGAAATATCATCCATTGTGGTTCTCCTCTGGTCCATCGAGATCATCTGCACGAGATTGAACGACACCTGCCTAACGCTGGGCCACGAGCCCGAACTTGGTCTGGAAGTGCACATAGGCGTAGTTTGCCACGCCGGAGATCGAAAATATAAGGACGAAATAGGCCAGCGCGATCGTCGTCAGCACTTCGATCGGCTCGTACCACTGATTGACGATCTTCAACCCCGCGTACATCAGGTCGGCGATCGCGATCACCGAAACCAGCGTCGAGGACTTCACGACGACCGCGAGCTGGTTGATAACCATCGGGGCAACGACGAGCGCGACCTGCGGGACCTCGACGCGCCATATCGTGCGCCAGCGGCTGATGCCGATCGCCTCAGCCGCCTCGCGCTGGCCTTTCGGCAAGCCTTCGAAACCGGCGCGGAACGTCTCGGCGAGATAACCGCTCGATTGCAGCGCCAGCGCAAGAATGCCGGCACCGACGACGGTGCGCGGAAACCCGAACACCTCCGGCCATACATAGTTGACCCAGAGAAGCTGAACCAGGATCGGCGTCGCGCGAAAGAATTCGACATAAGCGATCGCCAGGAACCGCAGATACGGGATCCTCAACCGGATGAAGCAGACGACGGCGCCGAGCAGCAGCGCCAGCAAGAAAGCCCAGAAGCAGACGTAGATCGTGACCCAGAGCCCCGAGAACAGAGGGCCAAGATTGGAAAGGACGAAGCGGTTGAAATTGTCGACAAATGCCATGCTACGACCAGCCTCGCTTACGCCATCGCTCGGTGAGCCCCTGGAAAAGCTGGGTCGCCAGGATGATCACCGCGCAATAGAGCACTGCGGCCCCCGTGTAGAGCGGGATCGGCCGCATCTCGGCGACGCTGATCATCGAAACCTGGTACATGATGTCCTGCACCGTGATCAGCGACACGATGGTCGTCGATTTGAACAGCGACACGAGCTGGTTCACGATGTCGGGCAGGACGCGGCGTAGCGCTTGCGGCAGGATGATCCGTCGCAGCGTCTTGAACGTCGACATGCCGATGGCCGCGGCGGCTTCGGCCTGACCTCGATGTATCGAGCGGAGACCGGCGCGCAACGTCTCAGCCATGAAACCGCTATAGGCGACGCCCAATCCGATCACAGCCGCGACGTGCGGATCGAGGCGGAAGCGCGATCCGATCATTTTGCTGATGATCAGGGGAAGGACGAAGTACACCCAGACGAGCAGCACGTATTCCGGCGTGTTCCGGCAAAGCTCGGTGTAGCCCGTAGCCATCCATCTCAGCGGCCGGCTTCGACCGAGCTGCACCACCGCCACGATTGTGGCGGCGACCATGGCAAGGATTGCGCTTTCCGCGAAGATCGACAGGTTCTGTGCCAGGCCCTGGAGCAAAACCGCGCGGTATTCCCAGAACAGGGTCGGATCGAGCATCTGCCGGAGCGCGGGCGACATGGATGCGGCTCCGCCTCAGCTCAACGCCGACGAAATGAATTTCTGGCAGCGCTCGCTGGATGGCGCAAGAAATACCTGATCCGGTGCCCCGTCTTCCTCGATACGCCCGTTGTGCAGGAAGATGACGCGATCGGAAGCGTCACGTGCAAAGCCCATTTCATGCGTCACCACCAGCATGGTCATGCCGTCGCTGGCGAGCGCGCGCATGACTTCGAGCACCTCGATCGTCAGTTCCGGATCGAGAGAGGATGTCGCTTCGTCGAACAGCATGACTTTGGGCTGCATCGCGAGTGCGCGTGCAATCGCGACGCGCTGCTGCTGTCCGCCCGAGAGCTTCGCGGGATATTCGTTCTGCTTGTCGAGAAGGTTGACCTTGCTCAGAAAATGCCGGCCGAGTTCGGCGGCTTCCTTGCGCCCCATGCGCTTGACCTGGGTCAGTCCTTCCGTGACGTTGCCAAGCGCCGTCATGTGCGGCCAGAGATTGAACTGCTGGAACACCATGCCGAGCTTCGAGCGTAATCGCGCGATATTTCTTGCAGAAGGCGCAGGGCCATGACCGATCGATGCGGCCTCGCCGTCGATGGCGATCGTCCCCGAGGTCGGACGTTCGAGAAAATTCAGACAGCGCAGGAAGGTGCTCTTTCCTGAGCCGCTGGCTCCGATCACGCTGACAACCGACCTCTGAGCAATTGTGATCGAGATGCCGCGCAACACCTCGGTGTCGGCGTATGACTTATGAAGGTCCGTTACCCGGATGATCGGCTCAGCCTGATCCAACACACTACCCCCACTCGATAGACCGGCTCTTCGCGAGGCGGAGCTTGACTGATCGCCGCAAGCCAAGAAATATACGTCGGATATATTTTCAGTCAACCGATCTCCTGCCGAATGTTTGATCACCGATGAAGAAAACAAAAGCACCGTCAGCGCAACGGAAGCGACGAGGAAGCCCGCCGCTCGCAAGCAAATCGCTCTCTTCGGCAGATAATGGTCGAAAGACCTCGCAGACGGAAAATGCGGTTGACCTGATCAGGTCAAAAATCATCGATCTCAGTCTCAAACCCGGGACCAAGCTCGACGAGCCCTTGCTCGTCAAGGAGTTCAAGCTCGGGCGTACGCCAGCGCGCGAGGCCATCAATCGGCTTGTGGCGGAAGGATTGGCCAGTATCTTTCCGAACCGCGGCGGTACATTCGTCCGAGAACTGGACGTATCCGAGATCGATCAAGTGCTGATGGCCTACCAACTCGTGGAGACCGTGCTTGCGCAACTCCTGAGATTCGAGGATCCCGGCCTGGTATCCGATCTCGAACGCGTCCAGGCGAGATATGCCAGGGAGGTGCGTGCCAAGTCGTTCCTGGGCATCACCTCGGTGAACGAGGAATTTCATCTCAGAATGCATCGCTCGATCGGCAATGGGTTCTTCTACGAATTCGCGCGCTCCACCCATCGCCACGTGAGACGGCTGCTGGTGCTGCTCTACAAGATGGAAATGAAGGAAAAGAACCTTCTTGAGACGCAACTGAAGATCAATCTCGGCGAGCATGACGGCATTATCGATGCAATCCGCCACGGTGATCGCGCTGCATTGAACAGCGTCCTGCCTGTCCACGCCAGACAGGCTCAAACCCGGTTGCAAACAATCCTGGGCAAGAAATTGCCGGCCCTGTCGCTGGGGCAACTCGTCGCCGCTGCGATGTGAATGCGATGTGAATGCGATGTGAATTCTTGGGCCGCAGTCTGTGTCATGTCGGCTTTGTCAATCGCTGCCGATCCGCCCTATGGCGGCGAGAAGATCGCGTATACCAGCATCGCAAGTGCGACGATTGCAATGACGTAACCGAGCAAGCGGTTAAGGCGATCGAACGGGTCCGGAGGAAATTCCGTCATGACCGAAGCAATGCGATCGTGCGGGCCTGAGGCCGCCTTCTGCATTGTGAAAAAGATGTACAATAAATAGGCGTCTATCAAAATGGTGACGGCCACGACGCTGTAGGCCCACGGGCTTTTCATCAAGTCCAGCTCGATCAACACCCGGGAGAGACCGAATCCGACGACCCACGCATCGAAGCTCATGCATATCCGACGAAACGTCTCGGCATCCAGCCGTCGGATCAGATAGGCCCCAAGCGGTACTCCAACCACAACGCCGGGAATGAGCACCAAAAGGATGTGCTCGCTTTCGGCTGTGAACAGGCCAAGCTGGTAATAAGCGATCGCGGTCACGCTCGACTCAGCCACGCGAACCAATGCGAGACCGGCCCGAAACTCTTCTTTGACCAGGCCCTGATTGTTGAACAAGATCGCCAAGGGAGGTCCTGAGATGGTCGTCACCGAATACAGGACGCCCAGCCCTGTTCCAAATGGGAGACCGATCGACCAGCCGAACCGCACCGGCCTTCGCCAACCGGCGGCCTGAAGCAGGATGAGCGGCAGAATTGCCGCGTAGGTCCATAATTTGATCCAGCCAGGTTGAAGCGAAGAGAGAACAAGGGCCCCAACGGCGATGCCGGGCAGCAGCCCGATGAGAATGGGAAGCACCTTTTTCCATACGGCCGAAACGCCGTTTCGATTGATGAACAGAACGTATGAGTTAAGGAAGACTTCGATCACAACGACGGCGGGATTCAGGATGCGATTTGCATAAAACAAGAGCGCGAGCGGCACGGTGAGCGACGAAAACCCATAGCCAAGGGCGCCATTTACAAAGGCCGCGAACAATGCGACCCCGGCAACAACAATCAAAGCGGCATCGAGGGAAGGCATCTTTCGTCTCGCGGCGATTGCGGGAGATCCTGCCTGCTGACCAGTTTATCGATCATTTTTGCATTTGCGTGCGCGCGGTCTCGACACCGGCAAGCATAAGTCACTTTGCCGCGCGATCAAATCGCGCGCGACGAAACGTAGCATCGGTCGCAGGCGTGTCCATTCGACAGAGTGACATGATGCGAAAATATGCCCTTGTGCCGTCGGGCAAGTCAGTGGTTCCTCTTCGCGCGTCCTGCGCCTGATCAAGAGGGGCGTTTCGCGATCGTCACGAACGTTGGGTAGCGGGATGCGATGGACGCAGTGGTGTAGCCAGACGAGCGGCGTCAACCGAAGAAACTGGCACTCAAACGGTGAAGCCAAGCATCTGTTGCCCAATAGGTCACGAAATTAGCGGGCCAATTCAACAGGGCAACCGGCCAGATGGGTTGTAATCGAGTACCAGGATAACCATTTGATGCTAACGCCCCGCCCGCTTTAAGCGCTGACCGGGAAAGCGACGCGCTACTAGCCGCCCCAGATTTTACGACGATTTCGGCCAACGTCACGTCACCACGACGTGCGCGTCATGAATCGAGACAACTTATGCCTACCGAACTTGCGGCCGTGCGGGTTGTTCACAAGCCGTGGGGAGTGCGCGATCTGCAACCGTGGAGCAGTCTTGACGGTTCAGATGATGCTATCGGCGAACTATGGTTCGAACGGGCCGCGAAACAGGCTCATACGCCGGCCTTGCTCCTCAAACTCCTGTTCACCAGCGAGCCGTTGTCGATCCAGGTTCATCCGGACGACACTTTCGCTCGGGCAATGGGAATGCAGAACGGCAAGAGCGAGGCTTGGTACATCCTTTCGGCCGAACCCGGCGCTCGGATAGGCGTGGGATTGGACCACCAGGTAACGCCGCAGGAATTACGTGCGTCGATCCAGAACGGCTCCATTGCCGAACTGGTTTGCTGGCGCCCTGTCGCGAAGGACGACGTGATCTACATCCCGGCCGGTACCATCCACGCCATCGGCGCCGGTATCGTGCTTGCTGAAATTCAGCAGCATAGCGACGCGACATTCCGCCTGTTCGACTTCGGACGACAACGCGAATTGCACGAAGACAACGGCGTCGCGGTTGCCCACCCGTGGCCGCTTCGAGCGACCTGCAATCCGACCCGCCTCACTGCGGCCCGAACGGTCCTCGTCGCGAGCCGGCATTTCGTGCTGGAGCGGGTTGAGTTGCCTGAAGGTTCAAGCTGGGCGCTGCTTGCCGAGCCTGAGACCTGGATTCTCGTTCTCGGTGGCCACGCCGCCATCGGATTGACCGCCGCATCGATCGGACAGGCCGTCTTCGTTGGCGGCGGTCGTACCAGCATTGAGGTTGGCGCCAGTGGATTGAGCGTGCTGATCGCGTATCCGGCAAGTCGCCCTGTCGATTCGCTATTGCAGAGGCTCGGCGAGCAGCCCGGCAATCCTGTTCATTCGGCGGCTCCCGCCGAGGCGCGAGCATGACGCCGCTTCGCCGCATCGCCGTGATCGGCAATTCGTTGCCTCGCCGCTGCGGTATCGCCACCTTCACGACCGATCTTGAGCGAGCGATCGCGAATTCACGAGCGAGCGTCGAGACCTGTATCGTCGCCATGAACGACCACGGTCAGACCTATGAGTACCCCGGTTCGGTCGCCTTTCAGATCAAGGATGACACCGTCGAAGATTATGTGCGCGCCGCGGCATTCCTGAATGCCGGCCGTTTTGACCTCGTCTGTCTGCAGCACGAGTTCGGAATATTTGGCGGCGAAGCCGGCAGCTACATTCTCGAGTTGCTGTCACGGCTGAACATGCCGGTCGTCACGACGCTGCACACGGTGCTGGCCAAGCCGGGCGCGGCCCAACGTGCGGTGATGGAACGCCTCGTCGAGATATCCTCGAAGGTCATCGTGATGGCCAACAAGGGACGGGAGTTGTTGCGTAGCGTCTATGGCGTAGCGGATGACAAAATCGAGGTCATCGCCCATGGAATCCCCGACTTTCCGTTTGTGGAGCCCGACGCCGCAAAAGCCAAACTTGGATTCGCCGACCGTGCCGTCATTCTGACATTCGGCCTGCTCTCCCCCAGCAAGGGCATCGAGGTCATGATCGACGCCATGCCCTCGATCCTGCAACGTCGGGCGGATGCGGTCTATGTCGTGCTCGGCGCGACGCATCCCAATCTGGTGCGCGACCAGGGCGAGGCCTATCGCGAAAGCCTGATCAAGCGCGTGCGCGAACTCGGCGTGGAGAGTCACGTCGTATTCCTCGACCAGTTCGTGGACCAGGCAACATTGCTGGAATTCATTTCGATGTGCGACGTCTATGTCACGCCCTACCTCAATGAGGCGCAGATGACGTCGGGTACGTTGGCCTACAGCTTCGGACTGGGCAAGCCGGTGGTTTCGACGCCTTACTGGCACGCGCTGGAACTGCTGGATGACGGCCGCGGCGTCATCGTTCCGTTTGGCAACGCGGCCGCAATCGGCAAGGAAATTGCGCTATTGCTCACAGATACTCCTCGCCGGCAGGCGATGCGTGAGCGCGCCTATGCCAACAGCCGGTCGATGACGTGGGAGCGTACAGCGGAGCGTTACATCGCCGTATTTGAGAACGCGCGCCATGGCGACTGGCTCAAGGTGATCGCGCGGACCGGACCGGTTGCGATTGCGCACAGCCCTGCGGCGTCGGACATGCAATTGGGCCACTTTCTTTCCATGTGCGACGACACCGGCCTGTTCCAGCACGCAGTGCATTCGGTGCCGGATCGCGCGCACGGCTATTGCGTCGATGACAACGCACGCGCCCTGCTGCTGGCCTGCGCCCTCAACAATCCAGGCGAAAAACGTCTGCCTGAGGTTTTGACGGCCCGATTTGCCGCGTTCGTCCAGCATGCCTGGAATCCCGACACAAAACGATTTCGCAACTTCATGGGTTTCAATCGAACCTGGCTTGAAGACCGCGGTTCCGAAGACAGCCACGGGCGAACCTTATGGGCGCTGGGTGAATGCGCCCGCAGGGATGCAAGCCCCTCGCGCCGGCGATGGGCCGCCGCTCTGTTTGCCGAGGCCCTGCCAACCGTGATGACATTTCAATCGCCTCGGGCATCGGCCTTCACGCTATTGGGCTTGGATGGTTATTGCGCGGTCGTGCCTGACGATCTCCGCGCCCGGGAAATCAGGCATTTTCTCGCTGACGGATTGATGTCGGGCCTCGCCGCGGTCGAGACGCCGGACTGGTCGTGGTTCGAGGAGGGCCTGGCCTATGACAACGCACGGCTGCCGCAGGCCTTGATGCAAACAGGCATCGCCACACAAACGCCTGGCTATGTTGATGCCGGATTGAGGTCGCTGCGCTGGCTGATGACACAACAGACAACGCCGACAGGTCAGTTCCGGCCGGTCGGCACCTCAGGCTTCGGCGAACTTCGCCAACCGCCCCGCGCGTTTGATCAGCAGCCGGTCGAGGCCACGGCGACGATCGCAGCTTGTCTGACGGCGTGGCGGGCGGACGGCGACGTCGAATGGAAAGCAATCGCAACCAACGTCTTTGCGTGGTTTCTCGGTCGTAATGATTTGTCGGTCGTGCTTGTCGATCCTGAGACTGGCAGTTGCCGCGACGGATTGCATCCTGACCGCGCCAACGAAAATCGCGGTGGCGAATCGGTCGTTTCATATCTGCTGGGACTTGCCGATATCCGTCAGCTCGCGCGCGTCAATGTCAGCGCAGCACCCGCTATGGCGCTTCGTTCCGTCGGCGCCTGATTTTGAGCTATCTCTAGCAAACCGAGGGCATCTTGTCGCAAACCTCTTTCCTGCATCGGCAGGCACTCTATCTGCGTCCTGATCCCGCGCGCGTGATCGTGCGCCCGTTCAAACCGGCGACCGAACCCCGGGATCTCAACGCGACCGACAAGACGCGCGCCAATCATATCGTTGCGCGCGTTCTCGCGCTCGACCCACAAGTCGCAGCCAGCTTGTTGGCGGACGTTTTGGAAAATTTCCAGGGCCGGCATCGCAATTTGCTGAGGACGTTCGAGCTTCGTGCCGACGAGATGGAAAGCGCGCTCGCGACACACGACAGCTTTTCCGAAACCCAGCGTCAGCTTCTCGGGGCTTACTTTCTGAACGAATATTCGTTCGAGGCGTCGGCGTTGTTCAATCCTAGTATCGTGCCCCACCCCGACCAGCGAGGTACGCCGGCAGGCGGCCTGCGCTTCGTTCTCAGCCTCCGGGCCGTTGGCGAGGGCCACGTGTCGTCACTTACATTTCGCACGGGAACTGTCGCCACCGACGGCAGCCTTGCGGTCGATCCGACCGCCCGGCTCGCCTCCAGCCCCAAGATCGAATATCGGCTATCGGGGCCACTTGGCGACGAAGTCGAAGTCACCTTCGACGATGGTCCAGACATCAGCGAACGCGTCATATTTCCAGTCACGGAATCCCAGTCGCAGGGTATCGAAGACGCCCGCTTTGTCGAATTCAGCGATGGCGGACGGAAAACCTATTACGCGACCTATACCGCCTATACAGGCAGGGCGATCCGGTCGGAATTGATCGAGACTCGCGATTTCCTTTCCTTTCGGATGACACCGTTGCAAGGCAACGCCGCGCACAACAAAGGAATGGCGCTATTCCCGCGCCGTATCGATGGCAAATACGCCATGATCGCACGCCAGGACAATGAGAACCTTTATTTGATCTATTCGAAAGATTTGTACCGGTGGGACGGCGGGGGCCAGGCGATCCTGAAACCACAATTCCCTTGGGAATTCGTGCAGATCGGAAACTGCGGTTCACCCATCGAACTTGATGAAGGCTGGTTGCTGCTCACGCACGGCGTCGGTCCGGTCCGAAAATATTCAATAGGCGCGGCTCTGCTTGACAAGAACGATCCCACCAAGGTGCTGGCGCGTTCGGTCGAGCCGTTGCTGCGCCCGGAGCCGTCGGAGCGCGAAGGTTACGTTCCCAATGTGGTCTACACCTGCGGGGCGATGCGGCACAACGATCAGATCATTTTGCCTTACGCCATATCCGACACCTATTCGAATTTTGCGACCATCCAGATTTCAGCCCTGATGCCGGCGATGTCCTGAATTAAGAATTGGGCGATTAGCTCGAGCCAAGAGCGACATCGATGCCAATTACCGAGAATAGCCGACGCTAACGTTAGGAAATTGAATGACTGATCGAGAAAAAATCTTGACCGCCCTGCGCGAAAAGCCCCTGAAGACTTTCGAGGTAATGAAACGTGTGAACATTAGAAACCAGGAGGACTGTCAATCGCTGCTATTGAAGATGCGGGACGAGGGCGCAGTCAAATTCGATATTCACAAGGGACATTGGCTCGCTGCGTGACTGAGACAATCAGCCGCCGATCCACGCGTCGCCACCCTGACGAGCTGCGCCAAAAACGCGAATTCTAAAATCCGTTCAAGCTGATCTGGTCGTCCAGCGTTGATGCGAAAATCAGCGCTTGCGCCGTCGGGCAAATCAGTGGTTCCTCTTCGCGCGTCCCGCGCCTGATCAAGAGGGGCGTTTCGCGATCGTCACGGACGTTCGGTAGCGGGATGCGATGGACGTGGATGATGTTGCTGGACGAGCGACGTCACCGCGGACGGCGAAGTCGTGTGGTCCTGATATCCCGACGCTGATATCAAGCTCCTTGGAAGCTAACACTTCTCAGGGGTGATGGTGACAAAAAAGCCCGGCTCACCAGGGAGAGCACGAAGCAAACCGTTAAAACCATTGCGCGGGGAATGCCGGGTGTTTTCCGGCGTGACCGTGGTGACTAACTCGTATGCTTTCTACATTTGCATGCGAGGCTGCGGGCGCATCGGGCGCCCGGCATTCCCTGCGCCCTCTGTTCTCGGAGGGACGATCTGTTGGCAAAGCTCGGGCGAATTGCGCCGCGAGAAGGCGGACGTGTAACTCAAGGTGCCGAAACAAATTCCTTCGTCATGCCCGGACCTGATCCGGGCATCCATCAAACTACGCAAACGAGCAATTTCGAAGAGAGAAGAGAGATGGATGGCCGGGTCAAGCCCGGCCATGACGAAATCGGGAAACTCGCAACGATGCCGAGTTGGTGTTTGACATGTGCAGATGAAAACTCAGCCGACCGGCATCTGGCTGCGGATTTCGGCGCGCAGTTCGTCGATCAGCTTGAGACCCTGCTTGGTCTCGACGTGCCAGAACGTCCAGCCGTTGCAGGCTTCCGCGCCTTGCGCGACCGCGCCGATGCGATGGATCGAGCCGACCTTGTCCCCCAACATGATGGCGCCGTCGGCGCGGACCAGCGCGCCATGGCGCTTCTTGGCATCGACCAGTCTGGTGCCGGGCGAGATCATGCCGCGCTCGATCAGTTCGGAGAACGCCACGCGCGGTGCGTCGCGCGCGGTCATGAAGGGCGCAAGCGTCGCCTCCGGCAGCGGTTCGATCTCGGCGATGCGAGCTTCGGCAGCAGTCGCATAGGTCTTGTCGCGCTCGAAGCCGATGTAGCGGCGGCCGAGACGCTTGGCGACCGCGCCGGTCGTGCCGGTGCCGTTGAACGGATCGATCACGAGATCGCCGGGTTTCGACGACGACAACAGCACGCGCGCCAGCAGACCTTCGGGCTTCTGGGTCGGATGAACTTTTTTGCCGTCGTTGCCCTTGAGCCGCTCTTCGCCGGTGCACAGCGGGATCAGCCAGTCCGAACGCGCCTGCACGTCTTCGTTGGCGGCCTTCAACGCTTCGTAATTGAACGTATAGCCCTTGGCCTTCTCGTCGCGCGCCGCCCAGATCATGGTCTCATGCGCATTGGTGAAGCGGCGGCCGCGGAAGTTCGGCATCGGATTGGTCTTGCGCCAGACGATGTCGTTCAAGACCCAGAAGCCGAGGTCCTGCATGATTGCGCCGACGCGAAAGATATTGTGATAGGAGCCGATCACCCAGATCGTCGCCGACGGTTTCATCAGGCGGCGGCAGGCAAGCAGCCACGCGCGCGTGAAGTCGTCGTACGCGGCGAATGACGAGAACTTGTCCCAGTCGTCATTGACGGCATCGACGTGCGATTCGTCAGGGCGCTTGAGGTCGCCCTTGAGCTGAAGATTGTAAGGCGGATCAGCGAAGACGAGATCGACGGAGCCGGCCGGGAGTTTTGACATCTCGGCGACGCAATCGCCAAGGATGATGCGGCTGTCTTGCTGGGACTCAAATTTAGTGCGGGGCGCCCTTACAGACGCCCCGCGACGCGACACTACCATGACTCAAATACTCTGACTCAGGCGACGCTGTCGGCGACGCGGGACTAAACAACCGACTGGGGTCACTTTGACCGGGCAAAGTAAAAATCGACTTAACCGGGCAATTCTTTCACGCCGACGATCCGACAAATTCCCGCCCCGCGATCGGCGGATATTTTTTTCGAATGTCGGACACGGGAGCGACGATAGCAGTGGAATTCAAGGGGAATTGGGATTTCGCGTTTGCCGCGCCGGTTCGCGGCAAAATGCGTGGCTGACATAAAGCCGCGTCCACTAGGCAATTTTTGCCGGGCGGGTTATTAGATGTAACGAAGAAAATTCTGCCGTCTTCGCCCCCGGGTGCGGCGAGATGGACGCAAGACTGCAACGAGGAATCTGGCCATGCGTTACGATGATTTTCGCCGCAGCGACGATATCGAAGACCGTCGCGACGATAGCGGTGGCGGATTGGGCGGCGGTGGTGGCGGCTTTGGGCTGCCGATGGGTGGCGGCAGGCTCGGCATCGGCACCATCATCGTGCTCGGCCTGGTCGGCTATGCCTTCGGGATCGACCCGCGCATTCTGATCGGCGGCGCGGAGATTCTCACCGGCGGGAACAGCGGCCAGGCGCCGACCTACCAGACCGACCGGCGGACAGGGACGGCGAAGAAAGGGGCTCCCACCGACGACATGGGCAGCATGATCGCCGGTATCCTCGGCGAGATCGACGACCGCTGGAGCGAAATTTTCCAGGCTGCCGGCCAGACTTATACCGGGCCGCGCATCGTGCTGTTTCGCAATGCCACCAATGGCGGCCGATGCGGCATGGCGCAGTCGGCGATGGGCCCGTTCTATTGTCCGCCGGACCGGCAGATCTATCTTGATACCGGGTTCTTCCGCGAGGTCGAGACGCGCTTCAAGGGCTGCCAGGGTTCGGCCTGCAAATTTACCGCGGCCTATATCATTGCGCATGAGGCCGGGCATCACGTCCAGAACCTGCTCGGCATCTTGCCGAAGGTGACCGCGCAGCAGCAGGCCGCCGGCAGCAAAGCCGCCTCCAATGCGCTTCAGGTGAGGGTGGAGTTGCAGGCGGATTGCCTCTCCGGAATCTGGGTCAATCGCGAAGAGAAGAAGCGGCCGGGCTTCATCGAGCCTGGCGATATCGATGGCGCGCTCGCGACGGCGTCCGCGATCGGCGACGACACGTTGCAGCGGCAGATGCAGGGGCGCGTGGTGCCGGATTCGTTCACCCACGGCTCGGCGGAGCAGCGCAAGCGCTGGTTCATGACCGGCTATCAGCAGGGAACATTGAAGGCGTGTGATACGTTTAGTGCGGCATCGCTGTAACTATCGTCTGGCCTCACATGAACTCGATCGACGAAACAAAACAGTTCGTGCCGCTCAACATCGCGGTGCTGACGATCTCGGACACCCGCTCGCTCGCCGATGACAAATCAGGCGCGACGCTGGCGGACCGGATTATGGCGGCGGGCCATCATCTGGCCGCACGGGAGATCATCGTCGACGATGTCGATGCGATCCGCGTCATCATCAAGCGATGGATCGCGGATGCCGGCGTCGATGCCATCATCACGACGGGCGGTACGGGTTTCACCGGCCGCGACGTGACGCCGGAGGCGATCGAACCGCTGTTCGAAAAGCGGATGGATGGTTTTTCCATCGCCTTTCACATGCTGAGCCACGCCAAGATCGGCACCTCGACGATCCAGAGCCGCGCTACGGCGGGCGTGGCGGGTGCGACCTTCATCTTCTGCCTGCCGGGTTCGCCCGGAGCCTGTCGCGACGGCTGGGACGGGATTCTCGCCGCCCAGCTCGACTACCGGACGCGGCCCTGCAATTTCGTCGAGATCATGCCGCGGCTCGACGAACATCTGCGCCGGCCGAAGGCGAAGGGTGCGTCCGCCTAATCGCTTACGGTGTCTGCCAACGGTTAACGTCTAAATTCCAAAACAATGTCCTAACGAAACCTTACGACGTTGCCGCCAGATTCGGGGAAAGCCTCGACAATTGCCGGGGCGATCAGCCGTGCAACGAGCGGTGATCTCTCATGAGTGTTGTTGAGCCGAAGGCATTGGTAAAGCGCGAGCCGAGACGGCAACTGCACAGGCGGTTGGCCTGGATCTCGGCCGACAATGGCGTGACCGAATACGAGTGCCATGTTCTCGACTTGTCGTCCGGCGGCGCGCGGATCGCGACCGATGACGTCCTGGATGTGAGAGATCGCTTCGAGCTGACGCTGGTGAAGGGCCATCACAAGCGCGAGCTGTGCGAGGTGGTCTGGCGCCGCGGCCGGACTTACGGCGTTAAATTCCTCACGCTCCTTCCCGTCGTCGTCGAACAGGCTAGTGATCCGACGGTGGCGTCAGTCCAGCCTTCGTGACGGCGGGAGCAGCCTCCCGGGAGGACAGAAAAACCAGCAGCGCAAGTGCGGCCTCTGCCTCGCGCGGCGCCTTGGTGAGCACGCCGGCGAAGGAAAACATCGGCTGCACCTCGGCCGGCAGCGCGCCGACAAGCGTGACGCCGGGAACATGGATGAGTTCGGCCACCTGCTGGAAGCCGATTTCCGCTTCGCCGCGCGCAACCACGGCCGCAACCGGCTCTCCCGACGGTGGTCCCCGCACTTTCCGGCTCTTGGCCGCGATCTGATCGGCAACGCCGAGCTTCTGAAACAGAACCGTCGATAGATAAGTACCGCTGCCGCTGTCCGAATAGGCGATGGATTTGGCTGCGAGCAAGGTATTGCGAAGGGCGGCGACACTACTGATGTCGGGCTTCTCAGTGCCTTCGCGCACCACCATGCCGATCAGCGACCGCGCCAGTTCGACCTTGCTGTCGGCTTGCACCAAACCGCGCTTGCCGAGTTCGTCGGCGGCGCCGCCGTCGAGGATCACGACATCGGCGCTCTCGCCGCGAGCAAGCCGCGCCGGGATCGCTTCAGGCGAATCTCCCATCGAGGGACCGCGCATCGTGATCAGATGGTTTCCTGTCGCGCGTTCGAAGGCGGGAGCAAGTTCGGAATAGGCGCCGTGAAAGCCGGAAGAGATCATCACATGCACATCGGCGGCAGATGCCGTGTGGGCCGTCAGCATGACGGCAACAACGGCAATAAGGATCGATCGAAGGTGGAAGGACAAGCGAGGCACTAGA